>NZ_AP018439.1:2400000-4800000 GCF_009937955.1 Undibacterium sp. KW1
ACTGCCAGTGTATGGTGTAGCCGGACAGAATTTCTTCCAGCATCAACATCACTACCGCACCGAGGATGCCGCCAGACAGATAGCCTACACCGCCGAGTATGACCATCACCATCAGGCTGCCTGATTGTGTCCAGTGCAGCAGGTTAGGGCTGACCAGCATGTTCTGGTTTGCCAGCAGGGTACCTGCCAGGCTGGCGACGCTGCCGGCAATTGCAAAGCACAGCAGCTTGTAGCGAAACACAGGGTAACCTATGGCTTCCATGCGAGTTTCATTTTCCTTGATGGCTTGTATCACCCGCCCGAAACGGGAGTTGATAAGCCGGTACAAAACGAAGAGAAATGTGGCGCAGATAGTCAAAACCAGATAATAAAAGTTGCTATCATTGCTCATGTCCAGACCGGTCACCGAGCGTTGTGCCAAGCTCAGGCCATCATCACCGCCATAGTTTTTCAGTGATACGAACAAAAAGTACAACATCTGCGCGAATGCCAGCGTGATCATGATGAAATATACGCCGCGAGTTCTGAGTGAGACACTGCCTATTGCCAGTGCCAGCATAAAGCCAGTTAGCATCGCCGCTGGCCAACTGATCCAGGCAGAAGTGATGCCGTGTTGCATCAGTATGCCCACCACATAAGCACCGCTGCCAAAGAAGGCAGCATGCCCGAGGCTGATCATGCCGCCAAAACCCAGTATCAGGTTCAGGCTGCTGGCTACCAGTGCGAAAATCATCAAGCGGCTTAACAGGCCTATATAAAATTCCTGAGCTAAGTAGGTCGCCAGCAGGGGGAAGGCAATCAGCAGGAGCAGTATGCCTATGCTGAACTTGCGCGAGATAGTGTGATGTAGGCTGCTTTGCATGATTACTCCCTTAGCCGCGCGCAGGGAACAGGCCCTGGGGTTTGTAAAACAGCACGGCTGCCATCAATACATAAATCAGTATCGATGCCAGGGCAGGACCAAGGTTGGCGGCCATCTCCATTGGCATTAGTAGTTTTAGTGCACCAGGCAGCAAGGTTTTACTTAGGGTATCGACCAGACCTACCAGCAATGCGCCTACCAGTGCGCCGCGTATCGAGCCTATGCCGCCAATGACGATGACCACAAATGCCAGTATCAAAATGCTTTCACCCATGCCCACCTGTACTGCAAGTATTGAACCCAGTAGCGCACCAGCGATGGCGCACAGAGCCGCGCCAAAGGCAAACAGCAGCGTGAACACCAGCTTGATATTGATACCCATGGTGACAGCCATTTCACGGTTCGATGCCCCAGCCCGCACTAGCATGCCTATGCGGGTTTTGGTGACCACAAAATACAGCAAGCCAGCTACAGCCAGACCGGTCGCAATAATGAACAGGCGGAAAGAGGAATAATAAAAGTCAGGCAGCAATTCCACTGGTCGTGCCAATTGCGGCGGAATATTCAGCATCAGCGGTTGTGCACCCCAGATCATGCGTGCACCTTCATTGAAGATCAGTATCAATGCAAAAGTCGCCAGTACATGCGATAAATGATCGCGCTGGTATAAATGCCGGAAGATGACTACTTCCAGTATCACGCCCAGCAGAGCAGTCGCTATCACCGCTGCCAGCAAGCCGAGCCAGAAAGAACCTGTCATGGCGGTAAAGCTGGCGGCGAAATAAGCACCTGCCATGTAGAGGGAGCCGTGGGCCAGGTTGATGAAATCCATGATGCCAAAGATCAGCGTCAGGCCTGCTGCCAGCAGGAAAAGCATGAGGCCAAACTGCAGGCCGTTTAAGCCGTGTTCAAGCAAAAGCGTGATATTCATCCCCTGATCCCTAAATGCTGATGGTGGTGCAGATGTGAAATTACTTTAGGCCTAAAATATACTATAAGCGACGCAATTGAAATTATTTTCTTTGAGAAAAACTGGGTTTTGATGCAAAAAAACACTTTACCTAAAAATAGTTTAGGTTTAAAGTAGTTTGGTGTTTTCAGGGTTGCTGTATCTATATTGTGTACCAAAGCCGGAGAAGAAATGAATTCAACTGTGCTACCAGGGTCTGCCCATCTGGATACTTTTGCTTTTGATCACTTGCCGCCGCGCGAGCAATGGCCTGAACTGATTTTTTCTTTGCCTGAGTTGCAATACCCTGAACGCCTGAATTGTGTCGCCGACCTGCTGGACAAGATGTGTGCAACCGGCCATGCCGACAGTATTGCCATTCGTAGCCAGACAGAAAGCTGGTCTTATTCCCATCTGCTGGCTACCGTCAATCGTATTGCTCACGTCTTGCTCGATGATATGCATTTGCAGCCCGGTAACAGGGTCTTGCTGCGCGGTGCCAATAACCCCATGATGGCTGCTTGTGTGTTGGCTGTCATCAAAGCGGGTTGCATCGCCGTGCCTACCATGCCCTTGCTACGTGCCAAGGAATTGGGCGTGATCGCCAACAAGGCTGAAATTGCCGCCGCCCTTTGCTCAGAAAATCTGCGTGAAGAGATGGTGCTGGCAGTGCAAGCCAATCCCATATTGACGCAGGTGATGTACTTCAATCATCAGGGCGATGATGGCCTGGAAGCACTCATGGCTGGTAAATCGCCTGAATTTGCCGCTGTCGATACCCTGGCCGAAGATGTCTGTCTCATCAGTTTTACCTCCGGCACGACAGGTATGCCCAAAGGCACCATGCATTTCCACAGGGATGTGCTGGCGATTTGCGATTGCTTCCCACGTTCTACCTTGCAGTCTGCACAAAGCGATATTTTCATAGGTACACCACCACTGGCGTTTACTTTTGGCCTTGGTGGTTTGCTGCTATTCCCTTTGCGCGTGGGTGCAACAGCGGTCTTGCTGGAAAAACTGACACCAGAATCCTTGCTGAAAGCCATAGACGAATTCAAGGCCACAGTCTGTTTTACTGCCCCGACTTTCTATCGCCAGATGGTCACGCTGGCAAAGAATTTTGATTTATCCAGTCTCAAGAAAACTGTTTCTGCCGGTGAGGCCTTGCCTGCTGCAACCCGTGAAGCCTGGCGTCAGGCGACAGGCCTGGTCATGATAGATGGCATAGGCGCGACCGAGATGCTGCATATCTTTATTTCTGCGGCAGGTGATGAAGTGCGGGCAGGGGCAACTGGCAAGCCCATACCGGGCTACCAGGCATGCATATTTGATGAGCATGGCGACATGGCTGGCCCTGGCGTGGTTGGTCGTCTGGCAGTCAAGGGGCCGACAGGTTGCCGTTACCTTGCAGATGACAGGCAAAAAAATTATGTTCATCAAGGCTGGAACCTGACGGGCGATGCCTATGAAATGGATGCCGACGGTTATTTCTGGTATCGCGCCCGTACTGACGACATGATTATTTCTGCTGGCTATAACATTGCAGGGCCTGAGGTCGAAGAAGCTTTGCTGAAGCACCCCTCAGTGTCTGAATGCGCAGTCATAGGTCTGGCTGATGAAGAGCGCGGCCAGATCGTCAAGGCCTTTGTGGTGTTGAAAGCCGGTGAGCAGGCATCAGCAGAACTGCGCAGGGAAATCCAGGATTTCGTCAAGAATAGCATCGCCCCCTATAAGTATCCGCGCGCCATAGAATTCATGACGAGTTTGCCTAGAACGGAAACCGGAAAACTGCAGCGTTATAAATTGCGTACACCTGCTGCCAGCTAGGTATTAGATTAAGTATCAGATACAAAAGATTCGCCCATGCCCATTAACCCGAAGGAGACGTTCGTGAAAAAGACCTTGCTGTGTTTATTGTTGTCCAGTATTGCTGCGACCAATGCGACCTGTGCTTTTGCCGCAGATAAAGTCAAAGTGGGCATGGTCACCACCTTGTCTGGTGCGGGCGCTGGCCTGGGTGTTGATATACGCGATGGCTTTTCCCTGGCGATGAAGCATCTGGACAATAAATTCGGCAATTTTCCGGTCGAAGTCATCACAGGTGATGACCAGCAAAATCCCGACGCGACTAAGCAACTGGTTGATAAGCTCATCAAAAAAGACAAGGTCGATTTGATGACCGGCATTGTGTTTTCCAATCTGATGCTGGCAGTGGGGCCAACAATTTTTGGTGCCAAAGTCCATTACATCAGTGCCAATGCTGGCCCGTCCCAATATGCGGGTGAGCAATGTAATCCATACTTCTTTAATGTGGCCTGGCAAAACGATAGCCTGCATGAAGCTGTCGGCAAACAGGTCAATGACAAGGGCTTTAAGAATGTCGCGCTGGTTGCACCTAATTATCCGGCTGGCAAAGACGCACTGACTGGCTTCAAGCGCTACTACAAGGGCAAGGTTGCTGAAGAAATTTATACTAAGTTGGGGCAACTTGATTATGCGACTGAACTGGCGCAGATACGAAACCTGAAACCTGATGCTGTGTATATATTCCTGCCAGGTGGCATGGGCATCAATTTCATCAAGCAGTTTGTGGATGCCGGTTTATCCAAGAATGCCCAGCTCTTCGGCCCAGGCTTTTCTGCCGACGAAGACATCATCAAGGCAGTAGGCGCACCCATGCTGGGCATGTTCAATGCATCGCAGTGGGGGCATGATATGGATAATCCGCAAAACAAACGTTTTGTAGCTGACTTCCAGAAAGAATATGGCCGCTTGCCATCATTGTATGCATCACAAGGTTATGACGCTGCCATGCTGATGGATAGCGCCGTGCGGGGTGTCAAGGGCAAGATAGAAGACAAGGATGCTTTGGGCAAGGCCATCAAGGCCGCCAACTTCAAATCTGTGCGTGGTGACTTCAAGTTCAACAGCAATCACTATCCTGTGCAAAATTATTATGCCCGCATTGTCAGCAAGGATGCACAGGGCAGGGTGACCAACAAAACTTTGAGTCCGGTGTTCACTAATCATCCCGATGCCTATGTAGCTTCCTGCAAAATGCAGTAGCGCAGTGTGATTGATCAAGTAAAAAATTAATTTCCAAGGTAATTAAATGAACATCCTATGCATAGGCGGTGGTCCGGCTGGCCTGTACTTCAGCCTGCTGATGAAAAAACAAAACCCGGCACACCAGATCACCATCGTCGAACGCAATCGCGCTTACGATACCTTTGGCTGGGGTGTGGTGTTTTCTGACCAGACCCTGGGTAACCTGGTGAATGCAGATGAACAGACTGCCCGTTCCATCTTGCAGTCCTTTAATCACTGGGATGATATCGACACGCATTTCAAGGGGCAGGTTGTTACCTCCGGTGGTCACGGTTTTTGCGGCATAGGCCGCAAGCGTTTGCTGAATATCCTGCAAGAGCGTTGCGAAGAACTGGATGTCAAGCTGGTGTTTGAAACCGATGTGACAGATGATCAGGCACTGGCGCTGGAATATGATGCTGATCTTGTCATTGCCTGCGATGGTTTGAATAGCCGCGTGCGTACTCGCTACGAGCAAAGCTATCAACCCGATATCGACACACGTAAATGCCGCTTTGTCTGGCTGGGTACCAAAAAGCTGTTCTCGGCTTTTACCTTTGCCTTTGAAGAAACCGAGCATGGCTGGTTCCAGGCACATGCCTATCAATATGATGGCGATACGGCGACCTTTATTGTCGAGGCACCAGAAGAGACATGGCTCAAGGCTGGCATAGATAAAATGAGCCAGGAAGAAGCCATCGCTTTTTGTGAAAACCTGTTCGCCAAATACCTTGATGGAAATGCGCTGATGTCAAATGCGACGCATTTGCGTGGCTCGGCCAATTGGATCAAGTTCCCCCGCATTATCTGCAAGAACTGGGTGCACTGGGTTCAATTGAACAATAAACGCGTGCCAGTGGTCCTGATGGGGGACGCTGCCCATACTGCACATTTCTCCATAGGTTCCGGCACCAAGCTGGCACTGGAAGATGCCATAGAACTGGCACGCAGTTTTGAGAAACATGGTGAGCAAGGTATGGATGCCGTGCTGGAAGCCTATCAGGACTTGCGTTCCATCGAAGTCTTGAAGATACAAAGTGCTGCCCGCAATTCCATGGAATGGTTTGAAAATGTGCTGCGCTATACCGCCATGGAAGCGCCGCAGTTTGCCTATTCCATGCTGACACGCAGCCAGCGTTTGTCGCATGAAAACCTGCGGGTAAGGGATGCTGGCTATGTACGCAGTTTTGAACACTGGATAGCTGAGCAGGCTTATGCCAAAGCTGGCTTGCCTGTGCCCAAAACAAAAACAGCGATCCCACCCATGCTGACGCCCTACAAGCTGCGCAATGTAGTATTGAAAAATCGTATCGTCGTCTCACCGATGGCGCAATACTCTGCGGTTGATGGCGTGGCCGGAGACTATCATCTCGTGCACCTGGGTAGCCGGGCCATGGGCGGTGCAGGCCTGGTATTTGCCGAGATGACCTGTGTCTCTGCCGATGGCCGCATCACGCCAGCTTGCCCCGGGCTGTATGCAGCTGCACATACACAAGCCTGGAAGCGTATCGTTGATTTTGTTCATTCCAATACTGATGCAAAGATTGCCGTGCAGCTCGGCCATGCCGGAGCCAAAGGTTCCTCCTGCGTGGCCTGGGAAGGAACAGATCAGCCATTGAAAGAAGGCAACTGGCCGCTGGTGTCAGCGTCTGAGCAACAATACCTGCCTGGCATTTCGCAAGTTGCGCGTGCTGCCACAGTGGCAGATATGCAGCGCATAAAAGATGATTTTGTCCAGGCGACCAGGGCAGCAGCAGAAGCAGGCTTTGACTGGCTGGAACTGCATTGCGCTCATGGTTACTTGCTATCAAGCTTCATTTCGCCACTGACCAATCAGCGTGAAGATGAGTACGGTGGTTCGCTGGAAAACCGTTGCCGTTATCCGCTGGAAGTATTTGCAGCCATACGTGCGGTCTGGCCTGCAGATAAACCTATCTCTGTGCGTATCTCCGCGCATGACTGGGTAGAGGGCGGCATTACACCAGATGATGCAGTTGCCATTGCCAGACTGTTCAAGGCAGCGGGTGCAGACATGATAGATTGCTCGTCCGGCCAGGTAAGCAAGCAGGAAAAACCTGTCTATGGCCGCATGTTCCAGACGCCATTTGCTGACCGCATACGCAACGAAGCACAAATCCCTACTATCGCCGTTGGTGCGATATTTGAGGCCGATCATGCCAACAGCATCATCGCCGCCGGCCGTGCTGACTTGTGCGCCATCGCCAGGCCACACCTGGCTGACCCTGCCTGGACTTTGCATGAGGCAGCCAAACTGGGCTTTAATGATATGCCCTGGCCCAAGCAATATCTCGCTGGAAAAATGCAACTGGAACGCAATCTCGAACGTGATCGGCAAGTCGCCGCAGCCAGCGCTGGCCTGACACCACAGCAAGTTGCCGCCAAATTGCTGGAAGGATGAGCATGACTGTGCATCAGGAAAAATTGCAAGGCAGGCATGCACTGGTCACCGGTGGTGGCAAGGGTATAGGCCTGTCGATAGCGCAAGCCTTGCTCAGCGAAGGTGCGACAGTAACACTGGCAGGTCGTAGTGAAGCGACCTTGCAGGAGGCTGTGGCTTCGCTGATCCATGCCAAAGTGCAGTATGTCGTCATGGATGTCAGCAATGTGGAATCAGTGCAGGCAGCTTTTCAATTATCGCAAGGCAGGGATGGTCGTATCGACATCCTCATCAATAATGCTGGGCAAGCCAGTTCAGCTTCTTTTCTGAAAACCGATGCCAAACTGTGGCAAAGCATGCTGGATGTGAATCTGAACGGCAGCTTCATTTGCATGCAACAAGCCTTACCTGCCATGCTCGAAGCGGGTTGGGGGCGTATCGTCAATGTGGTCAGCACAGCAGGTTTGAAGGGTTATGCCTATGTCTCTGCCTATTGTGCTTCCAAGCATGGCGTCATCGGTCTGACGCGGGCAGTGGCTTTGGAGGTTGCAGCCAAAGGCGTGACCGTGAATGCGGTGTGCCCTGGTTATACCGAAACCGATATCGTCAAGGAGGCCGTTGCCAATATCGTTGCCAAAACCGGTCGGACAGAAGAGCAAGCGAAAGCTGAATTGGCTGCGGGTAACCCACAAAAACGCCTGGTGCAACCGCAAGAAGTCGCGGATGCGGTGTTGTGGCTATGCATGGACGGTGCATCGGCAATGAATGGACAATCCATTGCTGTCGCTGGTGGCGAAGTGATGTGATGAAATCTGAAGAGCAGACAAAATCAGGTATGAAAGAAGATAGTAACCCTGTGTTCGATATGGAAACCCGTCTGACGCAAGATGACCATCAGTCCTTGCGCCTGTGGTTGCGCATGCTGTCTTGCACTGTAATGATAGAAGGCGAAATTCGTAGCCGCTTGCGTAGCGAGTTCGGGATCACCTTGCCCCGCTTTGACTTGATGGCGCAACTGGAGCGCCACCCGGAAGGCTTGCGCATGGGTGAACTGTCCAAGCGCATGATGGTCACTGGCGGCAATATCACCGGCATTACCGATCAACTGGAACAGGAAAAACTGGTAACCCGTGTCGCCGATCTCAAAGACAGGCGTGCTTACAGCGTCAAACTGACACCTGCTGGCCGCCGCGCCTTCAAACGTATGGCGGCTGTGCATGAAGAATGGATAGCCGATATGTTTTCCGGTTTGCAGACTGAACAAAAAAGTAAATTATTTGAATTATTGTCGCAGGTGAAAACGCATTTGCATGAACCTGGTGTTGATGGCATTGCCGACAATAATACGGACAACCTCAAGCAGGAACAATAAACATGAAATACCTACCTGGACAGCCTCAGAATTTGCCTGGCAATCGTCAACAACTGGCGGGCTATGAAGCCAGTCATTTCAAATACGCCGTAGTCGCTGGTGTTGCCACGATCAGCCTGAACCGGCCTGAGCGCAAAAATCCCTTGACCTTTGATTCTTATGCCGAGTTGCGCGACCTGTTTCGTGCACTCGCGTATGGGGACGATGTCAAGGCCATTGTCATTACTGGCGCAGGCGAGAATTTTTGTTCTGGTGGTGACGTGCATGAAATCATAGGTCCATTGACCAAACTTGATATGCCAGGTCTGCTAAGTTTTACCCGCATGACGGGTGATCTCGTCAAAGCCATGCGTGCCTGCCCACAGCCGATTATCGCGGCAATTGATGGCGTCTGCGCTGGTGCTGGCGCGATTTTGGCACTGGCGTCTGATATACGCCTGGGTACAGCACGCAGCAAGACAGCCTTCCTGTTCACCCGGGTTGGTCTGGCAGGTTGTGATATGGGAGCCTGTTCCATTTTGCCGCGTATCATAGGGCAGGGGCGGGCTTCTGATCTTTTATATACGGGGCGTTCCATGTCGGGCGAAGAGGCAGAACGCTGGGGATTTTTCAATAGGCTGGTAGAGCCTGAGCAAGTTTGGGAAGAGGCGCAAGCTTATGCGCGCAGCTTGGCAGACGGCCCTACCTTCGCTCACGGCATGACCAAGAAAATGCTGCAGCAGGAATGGAATATGGGGGTTGACGAAGCCATAGAGGCGGAAGCCCAGGCACAGGCCATCTGCATGATGACCAATGATTTCCATCGTGCCTACCATGCCTTCGTTGCCAAGCAAAAACCTGGCTTTGAAGGGGATTGAACATGACGCATATCATGTCTGACACTAGTTATCTGGACTGGCCCTTCTTTGATGACAAACATCGGGAATTGCAACGCACGCTGGATGCCTGGTCTGCGGAGAATCTGCCTGATCATCATGCGGCTGATGTCGATCAGGTTTGCCGCGATCTCGTCAAACAACTGGGCGCGGCTGGCTGGCTCAAAAATGCCATAGGTGGCAGTGCGTATGGTGGTAATGCTGAAGTCATCGATACCCGCGCCATTTGTCTCATACGCGAAACCCTGGCCCGTCATTCCGGCCTGGCAGATTTTGCCTTTGCCATGCAAGGGCTGGGTTCTGGCGCGATTAGCCTGCATGGCACAGAAGTGCAAAAGCAAAATTATCTAAGTAAGGTAGCTAAAGGAGAAGCGATTGCAGCTTTTGCCCTGTCCGAGCCTGAGGCTGGTTCTGATGTGGCAGCCATGCAATGTGCGGCAGAATTTGTCGATGATGCAGATGGTGGTCACTATGTCTTGAATGGTGAGAAAACCTGGATTTCCAATGGTGGCATTGCTGATTTCTATGTATTGTTTGCCCGCACTGGCGAAGCGCCGGGTGCACGCGGTATCACAGCCTTTATCATTGATGCCGGTTTACCCGGTTTTGAAATTGCCGAACGTATCGATGTGATAGCCCCGCATCCGCTGGCACGCCTGAAGTTCAGCAATTGCCGTATCCCGGTAGCGCAGCGTCTGGGTGAAGCAGGGCAGGGTTTCAAAGTGGCGATGGCGACGCTGGATATCTTCCGTACCTCCGTCGCTGGCGCTGCACTTGGCTTTGCCCGCCGTGCCATGGACGAAGCCATGCACAGGGTAACGACACGCAAGATGTTTGGCCAGACCCTGGCCGATTTCCAACTGACGCAGGCCAAGCTGGCGCAGATGGCTACTACGATAGATAGCTCAGCCTTGTTGATTTACCGCGCAGCCTGGCAAAGAGACCAGGGCCGGAAAGTCACCAAAGAAGCCGCCATGGCAAAACTGACTGCGACTGAAGGTGCGCAGCAAGTGATAGATGCAGCGGTGCAGATGTTTGGCGGCCTTGGTGTCGTCAGTGAAGTGCCGGTAGAGCGTTTGTATCGTGAAATTCGTTCCCTGCGTATTTATGAAGGGGCGACCGAAGTGCAGCAACTGATCATAGGCCGTGAATTGCTCAAAGAGTTTGCCGCATCATGAGCTTTAATTATGATTTTTACCGCTGAATTAGCTATACGCTTTGCCCATTGTGACCCGGCAGGCATTGTGTTTTATCCGCGCTATTTTGAAATGATGAATGGTGTGGTGGAAGACTGGTGCGCACAAGGCCTGACTTGCAGTTTTCATGAAATGCATATTGCACGTGGCATAGGTTTGCCTACCGTGCATCTGGAAACGGATTTCATCAAGCCGGCAGAATTGGGCGAAAGCTTGCTGGCAGAATTGGTCGTGACGAAACTGGGCAAGAGTTCAGTCGAACTGGAAATTTGCTTTAGCGGACCGCAACAGGATGTGCGTCTCAAAGCGAAGTTGGTGCTGGTTATGATGGATTTGAAATTGCGCAAAGCGATAGCGATACCTGATGAGCTGCGTACTGCCATGCTGAAGTATTGCGAAACATAAGATAGATAAGATAGATATAATGGACTTTTCAGGCTCAAGGCTGTGAAAAGTCATCAATGAAAGGGATAGATGATGGACATTTTGCAACCTCCGGGCTGGGCCAGGCCACGTGGCTATTCAAATGGCATTTCTGCCAGTGGCCGCACTGTGTGCGTCAGTGGCATGGTGGGCTGGGATGCGCAATGCGCCTTTCAGACAGATGATTTTGCTGGGCAAGTTAGGCAGGCCTTGCAGAATATCGTAGAAGTCTTGACAGAGGCAAATGCCAAACCTGAGCATATCGTGCGCATGACCTGGTATGTCATCGATAAAAAAGAATATGTAGGTGCCTATAAAGAAGTTGGTGAAGCTTATCGCGATATCATAGGCCGCCATTACCCAACCATGACTGCCGTGCAAGTGGCAGGCTTGATAGAAGACAGAGCCAGGGTAGAGATAGAAGTCACCGCCATCGTACCGGAGTAAATATGAAGACCAGTATTGCAGATGTTGGCGCTGTTGGCATCGTCGGTGCCGGTGCCATGGGGCGTGGCATCGCCCAGATTGCGGCACAGGCAGGTTTTACTGTGCTCTTGTTTGATGTGCAGGCAGATGCCGCCAGCAAAGCCAGTCAGTTGATTGCTGAACAATGGCAAAAAATGCTGAGCAAGGAAAAACTCAGCGCAGAACAATATCAGCGTGCTGTAGAAAACCTGCAAGTCGTCAATAGCATGCAGGAACTGGCCAAATGCAATCTGGTCGTAGAGGCTATTGTTGAAAAGCTGGACGTCAAGCGTGCTTTGTTCCAGCAATTGGATGCCATCGTCAGCGACACTTGTATACTGGCGACCAATACTTCGTCTTTGTCAGTGACCGCTATTGCGGCGGGCACAAAAATACCTGAGCGTGTCGCAGGCCTGCATTTCTTCAATCCTGTGCCCTTGATGAAGGTGGTTGAGGTCATCGATGGTTTGCTGACCGATGCTGCGGTCGCAGAGCAGCTAATGGCGTTCTCCACACAAACCGGGCATTTGCCAGTGCGTGCCAAGGATACACCAGGCTTTATCGTCAACCACGCAGGCCGTGGTTATGGCACGGAAGCCCTGCGGATATTGCAAGAGAATGTCGCCAGCTTTCGCCAGATCGACCAGATCATGCGTGAGGCGGCGGGCTTCAAGCTGGGCCCGTTTGAATTGCTGGACCTGACCGGGCTGGATGTGTCGCACCCGGTCATGGAAGCGATTTATCATCAGTATTATGAAGAGCCACGCTATCGCCCCAGTGTCATTACTGCGCAGCGGGTATATGCAGGTGTGCTGGGTCGCAAGACCGGGCGCGGTTTTTATACTTATACTGGCAACCAGAACGTACCAGCGGTCCCTGAACAATTGCCAGCCTGGGCAGGACCAGTATGGCTCAGCCAGGAAAACGCGGACGCGGTGCCAGCGCTGCTTGCCTTGTTTGAGCGTTGCGGCGTCATCGTCGAAAATGGAGCTCTGCCATCTGCGGAAGCAATATGCATAGTCAGCCCTTATGGCGAAGATGTCAGTACCTGTGTAGCAAGAATGGGCCTGGATGCCCGTCGCACCCTTGGCATAGACGCACTGACTGCTTGCCAGGGGCATCTGAGCCTGATGATGAATCCCGCTACAGATGCAAATCTGGCAGCACAATGCCAGTCCCTGCTGCAAAAAAGCGGGCAGGGCGTCAGCCTGATACAGGATAGTGCCGGTTTCGTGGTTCAGCGTATTCTGGCGACCATCATCAATATCGCCAGCGACATAGCTCAGCAGGGTATTTGCAGCCCGCAAGACCTGGACAAGGCAGTGGTATTAGGCCTCGCTTATCCGGCAGGCCCACTGGCTTGGGGCGACAAACTCGGCAGTTCGCGTATACTATTGGTTTTGCGGAACTTGTATGTCAGCACTGGCGACCCGCGCTATCGCCCCAGTCCCTGGCTGGTACGCAGGGCGCAGCTGGGTTTGTCCTTGCTGCATTTGCCACAATAGTGGACTGTAACAGGATAAGGCTGCATGAAAGCAGACATGTCACTTCTTAATGTAGAAAAGTGACATGTAAATAAATATATAACGGTACATATTCAAATCAGGAGAAACAGATGGCCAAGGCTGTATTTAGTTGGGAAGATCCCTTGTTATTGTCCTCGCAACTCAGCGATGAAGAGCGCATGGTGCAGGATGCAGCGCGTGTTTATTGCGAAGAAAAACTGACGCCGCGCGTACTGGAAGCTTTCCGTCATGAAAAAACAGATCCAGCCATTTTCCGTGAGATGGGTGAGCTTGGTTTGCTGGGTTCCATGATCCCTACGCAATACGGCGGTGCTGGTTTGAACTATGTCTGCTATGGCCTGGTGGCGCGTGAAGTGGAGCGTGTTGATTCTGGTTACCGTTCCATGATGAGCGTACAAAGCTCGCTGGTCATGGTGCCTATCAATGAATTTGGTAGCGAAGCACAAAAACAAAAATACCTGCCCAAGCTGGCAACGGGTGAATGGATAGGCTGCTTTGGCCTGACCGAGCCTAATCACGGCTCTGACCCAGGCAGCATGGTGACTCGTGCCAAGACTGTGCCGGGTGGTTATTCCCTCAGTGGTGCGAAGATGTGGATCACCAATAGCCCTATCGCTGATGTCTTTGTGGTTTGGGCAAAAACGGATGATGGCCGTATCCGTGGCTTTATCCTGGAAAAAGGCTGGAAAGGCCTGACAGCGCCAGCCATTCATGGCAAGGTCGGCTTGCGTGCTTCCATCACTGGCGAAATCGTCATGGATGAAGTATTTGTGCCAGAAGAAAACCTGATGCCGAATGTAGAAGGCCTCAAAGGCCCGTTCACTTGCCTGAATTCAGCCCGTTATGGTATCGCCTGGGGTGCTTTGGGTGCGGCAGAATTCTGCTGGCATACAGCACGCCAATACACCATGGACCGCCTGCAATTTGGCCGCCCACTGGCAGCAAATCAGCTGGTACAGAAAAAACTGGCAGACATGCAAACAGAAATCACACTCGCACTGCAAGGTTGTTTGCGTCTGGGTCGTATGAAGGATGAAGGTACGGCAGCCGTTGAAATCACGTCCATCATG
Organism: Undibacterium sp. KW1; assembly: GCF_009937955.1. Lineage (NCBI taxonomy): Bacteria > Pseudomonadati > Pseudomonadota > Betaproteobacteria > Burkholderiales > Oxalobacteraceae > Undibacterium > Undibacterium sp. KW1. The sequence continues at coordinate 2,414,224 of NZ_AP018439.1, forward strand.
AAGCGTAATTCTTGCGGCAAGTCCCTGGATATCGCCCGCACTGCGCGCGATATGCTGGGTGGTAATGGTATTTCCGATGAGTTTGGTATTGCCCGTCATCTGGTGAACCTGGAAGTCGTCAACACCTATGAAGGTACGCACGATATCCACGCACTGATATTGGGCCGTGCGCAGACTGGAATCGCTGCTTTCTAAAATAGCGGCACTCCAAGCTGTTTGCAAAACCATAAAAGCCGCTTTGCCTTTAAGGCAGGCGGCTTTGATTTTATGGCATGGCTCATTTGCCTGCCTGATTTTTTTACCGCAATTTCTCCCGCCTATTCTTCGACTTTCTATAAAATTTGCGCGATCGCAAGGTGTGTTCAATTTTTTCCATTGATGATTGCCAAAAAGCGATAAAGCAGGATTCAGATCCTACAGATGCTGTCGCGTGTTCGTCTTGATAAGATTTTTGGTGAAAATACAATGAAATTTCCAGTGACTCAACGCTTCTGGACCTGGTTTACCCGTCCTTTGTTATTGATGGGGTTGCTGTTGACCATCCCGGCATTTTATCTGTTGCTGGGTGGTACTACTGACATCACCGAGCTGGCCGGGCGCAGCCTGTATGCGGCCTCAGCTTTGTTGATGCTGGTCGATACTGGTCTGCAATGGCAAAAGAACAGGAGTCAAAAAAGACGTAGTGGCAAGCTGGCACTGGATGGCGTGATTATCGCAGGTTGCCTGCTGAGCATCGTCTTTACCGGCGAGGCTTGGGGTACGCTGGAATGGCTGCTGCGCCTGGCGCTGGTAGCCGTCATTCTGCTGCGTCTTGCCACCCTGGTTTTGCAGCATATGAAACCCAGTCATCTGGTGCAAATGATAGTGCTGGCCTTGTTGATGCTAAGTTCCGCAGGTGCCGGGTTTTACTGGCTGGAACCCAATGTGCATAGCTATGCAAATGGTGTCTGGCTGGCTTTTACGACGATAGCTACCGTGGGTTATGGAGATATTGTTCCATCTACACCCGCGTCCAAGATATTTGCCGTCTTCATCGTTTTGCTTGGTTATGCCATGTTTTCCATCGTAACGGCCAATATCGCCGCCTTGTTTGTGGAGGAAGAAGAAGCGAATCTGGAAAAGCAACTGCATGCTGATATACGCCACTTGAGCAGGGAAGTGGCTGCACTCAGGGAAGAGTTGCGCAGCCGGGATCGTCTTTTCCTGGAGAAGGAAAAGGCTAGGGAATTGAAACAGGCTGCGCAAACTGAGTAATGTCCGGCAGCCTGCAGGTTAATTGATTTTTTGGTAAGTGAATGAGCGGGCGATGATACGGTCCAGCAAAGCGCTCTTCACCTGTCCATGCAAGCTTCCATATACACGACCACATTCAGCATCTGCACGGCTTTGTATAAAGGCGAGAGCGATATCTTCTTCGGCATATTCTGCCATCAGAAAAGCCTGTGCCGTCAGTACCAGTTTCTGGGTAATACGGCGGGCGTTCATTTCTCTGAATTCTACGAGTGCCAAGTCTGTTTGTAGTTCCACCACCATTTGCCTGACTCGCTCAGATGTTGAATTGCTCCATAATTGCAGAAGCAATTGCAAGCCTTCCGGGTCTCTTTCTAACGCACGCAGTACATCCAGGCACATGACATTACCTGAGCCTTCCCAGATAGAGTTGACTGGCGCTTCACGATATAACCTCGCCATGGGGCCAGTCTCGACATAGCCATTGCCACCCCAGACCTCCATGCATTCACCGGTAAATTCCAATGCACGCTTGCAAATCCAGAATTTCGCGGCAGGCGTCATGATGCGTTTCCAGGCGCGTTGCAAGGCGTCATCTGGTGCATCCAGGGCAGCAGCCAGGTGCAGCATGAGGCGGGTTGCTGCTTCACTTTCCAGCGCCAGGTCAGCCAGTACATTACGCATCAAAGGCTGATCTGCCAGCTTCTTGCCAAAAGCCGTGCGATGGCGTGCATGATGAATGGCCTGCACCAGTGCCTGCCGCATCAGGCCTGCGCTGCCGATGACGCAATCAAGCCGGGTCAGGTTGGCCATTTCTATGATGGTTGGTATACCTCTGCCTTCATTGCCTACCATGACACCAAAGGCATCCTGGAATTCGACTTCGCTGCTGGAGTTGGATTTGTTGCCCAGCTTGTCTTTCAGCCTTTGTACCAGGATAGAATTCTTGCTGCCATCAGGATGCCAGCGCGGCACGAAAAAGCAGGACAAGCCATTCTCAGTTTTGGCCAGCACCAGGTGGGCATCGCACATGGGCGCAGAAAAAAACCATTTGTGACCTGTCAATGCATAGGCCTGGCCTCGTCCTTCAGCACCCAGCGCCACAGCAGTGGTGCTATTGGTGCGTACATCCGAGCCGCCCTGTTTTTCTGTCATGCCCATGCCGATCAGGATGGATTTTTTCTGGGCTATAGGCAAGTCACGCGGGTCATGTTCCAGCGAGTACAGTTTGTCTTTGAGTTCAGCGAACAGCACAGCTTCGTTTTGCAGCACGGGGATGGAGGCAAAAGTCATGGTGCTGGGGCATAAGGAGCCAGACTCTACTTGTGACTGCATGAAATAGCCGGCAGCGCGCGCAACATGTGCACCCATGCGCGGCTGACTCCAGGGGCTGGCATGCAGACCTTGCTTGCGCAATATTACCAATAACTGATGCCAGCTTGGGTGAAAATCTACCCTGTCTATGCGCTTGCCCTGTCTGTCATGGGTATGCAGCTCGGGCAAATGCGTATTGGCCAGCGCAGCAGCTTCCAGCACAGCGCTGCTGCCCAGTTCCTGCCCGGATTCTGCCAGCGTGTTTTGATACCAGTCAGCCTGATACTGCGCCAGGCTGGTCATTAGAACGGCATCACTAGTGAAAATATTGTAATCTTGCAGGTCTGCGACCTGATTGCTTATTTCATGGGTTTGCCACTGCATCGGTGCCTCATTGATATGGGTAAGCTAAATAAGTAAGCCAGATGAATAGTGTAGTCTGATGAAGTAATCAAGATGTTCGCCTTTTAGCATTCCCCCAAGTACCTGAACTTATAAAACAAGAAACACCATGAGCGAGACTGCCAGCCCTTTGAAACTACGCCGCAAGCCAGTGCAGCAACGCTCAAAAATGACACAATTGGCAATCCTCGATGCCTTTGTTCGGCTTTTGGTCGAAAAAAGCTATGCCGATCTGACCATGCGCGATATCGCTTTGGTTGCTGGCGTAGGTCTGGGTACCTTGTATGAATACTTCCCTGGCAAGAAATCGATAGCGGCGCACTGCATCCATGAACGCATGAAGAATATAGGCGCGCAGATGCGCAACTGGGTAGAGTTGCAACACGGTCAGCCCTTGCAAGACATCGTCACGGATCTGCTGGAGCGCATCATACTCTTGCATGCCGACAAGACCGAGGAGTGGTCAGCCCTGATTTTCCTGGAGCGGCAAATTTCCAATATGGAAGCCTATAGCGCTTTGTATGGGCAGGTTGTTGATATCTGGGAATCTGCTTTTGCGGCAAGCTCAGACCGTGCGCTGTATCCCGATACCAGCCCGGCGATCGTCCATGCGGCTGTCTACGGTGTCCTGTATCAGACCCTGATGTTGTCCCCACAAAGCCTGCAAGAGCCTGAATTTCTTGCCCAGATGAAAAACTTGGTGTTGGGATATCTGCAAATCACTGATCAGAGTGCCCGAATAAGGTAAAATCGCGGGATGTCCTATCAAGTCCTCGCCCGAAAATATCGCCCCAAGAGTTTTGAAACTCTGGTGGGGCAAGAGCACGTGGTCCGTGCCTTATCGCATGCGCTAGAGCAGCAGCGGCTGCATCACGCCTATTTGTTTACCGGTACCCGTGGTGTCGGCAAGACGACGCTGTCACGTATCCTCGCCAAATCCTTTAACTGTGAGACCGGCATTACTGCCCATCCTTGCGGTGTTTGCGAAGCCTGTACGGCAATTGATGCCGGGCGCTTTGTTGACTATATAGAAATGGATGCCGCCTCTAACCGTGGTGTCGATGAAATGGCCTCGCTGCTCGAACAGGCGATTTATGCACCGTCCAATGCACGCTTTAAAGTCTATATGATAGACGAGGTGCACATGCTGACCAACCACGCTTTCAACGCCATGTTGAAAACGCTGGAAGAGCCGCCTGAGCACGTCAAATTCATTCTGGCAACGACAGACCCGCAGAAAATCCCTGTCACGGTCTTGTCACGTTGCCTGCAATTCAATCTCAAACAAATGCCGCCTGGCCACATCGTTGGCCATCTGGAAAACATTCTGGGACAAGAGCAAATCGAATTTGAATTGCCTGCCTTGCGTTTGCTGGCGCAGGGTGCCCATGGTTCCATGCGTGATGCCTTGTCGCTGACTGATCAGGCAATTGCCTATGCTGCCGGTAAAGTCAGCCTTGATGCCGTGCAAGGCATGCTGGGTGCGCTGGACCAGTCTTATCTGATACGTCTTCTGGATGCTTTGCTGGCCCAGGATGGCAAGGCCTTGCTGGATGTTGCCGACGAAATGGCAGCGCGCAGCCTGTCGTATAAAGCTGCCCTGCAAGACCTGGGTAGTTTGTTGCACCAGATCGCCGTGGCGCAAATGGTGCCTGCGGCAGTGGCAGAAGATATTCCCGAGCGTGAGCAGGTTTTGCGTCTGGCACAAAGCTTTGCCAAAGAAGAAGTACAGCTGTTTTATCAAATTGCAGTACATGGCCGTAACGAGCTGGCACTGGCTCCTGATGAATATGCAGGCTTCAGCATGACGCTGTTGCGCATGCTGGCGTTCAAACCTGTCAGTGGTGAGCAATGGGCGCAGCCGCCCGCCGGTACACCACCGGCTGGTGGGCGTCCGGCTTTGCCAGTGAATCATGTTAACAATCAGGCTCCCTCGCAAAGCGCTGGTCGTCCCGGTTCTGCTCCTGCTCCCGGTCCTGCAGTCGTAAATGTCAGTGGCTCCGCACCGCTCGCAAGCGCAGTACAGGCAGTTGCGCCTGCCAGAGTTGCTGCAGAAGTAGCGAAACCGGTAGTACAGGAAAAAATAGATGCGCCCGCACCAGCACCAGTGCCAGCTAATGGTGCCCGGGTAAGCCCTGTCATGGCGGCCCTGGCTGCTGCGCGTGCAGGTGCCAAGGGCGGTACGCCAGCCCGCTCTGCTCAGTTTGAAGCTGCGCCAGCACCACAAGTCAAGGCTGTGATTGCGCCCGTGGCCCTGGTCGCTCCGGTTACTCCGGCTGCCACGCCAACTGTCAAAGTCGCACCGCCGTCCGCACAGCCATTAGTCAAGCCTTCCCAGCCAGTGTCTGCGCCCGCGCCTTTGATTGCCGAGCAGGATATGCAATCCATGGGTATGGATGATATGCCGCCACCCTGGGATGAAGAAATGTTCTTCGATGCAGAGCCTGCAAAACTGGCGATGCAACCACGATTGATTGCTCCTGCTTCTGCCCCTATTGTGCAGCAGGAGCAAGCCGCGCAAGTTGAAGTGGCCGTGCTAGCTGATGCTGCTGCATTTGCTGCATCTGTTGACCAGGAACCGCAAGCCGCCGCTGCAGAAGCGGTCAAGCCTAGGGAATCGATCACCCTGATTGCTGATCGCCTGATCGCGAATGCGCCAGTCCCTGAGTTGAACTGGGATGGTCATTGGCCTACGCTGGCTGCCAGTTTGCCAGTGCGTGGTGTAGCGCAGCAAATGACACAGCAAAGTGAGCTGGTCAGTTGCAAGCAGGATGGTAATGCTCATGTGTTCCGCCTGCGCCTGCCTTTGGCGACTCTCCTGTCTTCGGGCAGTGTAGAAAAACTTAGTGCAGCCCTGACTGAGCGTTTTGAAAAAAACATACGGGTAGAAACCGAGATAGGTGCGGTTGAGCATACAGCCAACGCACAGGCTGTGGCTGAGCGTGAAGTGCGCCAGCAACAGGCAGAAAAATCCATACAGGGCGACAGTTTCGTGCAGACTTTGATGCGTGAATTTGGTGCCACTATCGTCACGGGTAGCATAAGGCCGGTCTGATGTCGGTGATATGCAAAAATAATGCAAGTCCGCGTGACCAAATTTAATCAATATTCCATTTTTATTTTCGGAGAAATTTTATGATGAAGAATCAATTAGCTGGCCTGATGAAACAAGCCCAGGCAATGCAGGACAATATGAAAAAAGCCCAGGATCAATTGGGCCTGGTAGAAGTAGAAGGCCAGGCTGGTGCTGGCTTGGTCAAGGTCGTCATGACCTGCAAGAATGATGTCAAGCGCGTTACCATCGATCCATCTCTGCTGGGTGATGACAAGGACATGCTGGAAGACCTGGTTGCTGCTGCATTCAATGATGCAGTACGCAAGGCAGAAGCCACTTCACAAGAAAAAATGTCCGCACTGACAGCTGGCATGCCTTTGCCACCCGGCTTCAAGATGCCATTCTGAGTGTGAAAAAACTCGGTAGTCTGGAAGCCTTGTCTGAGGCATTGCGCCGCTTACCCGGTGTTGGGCCAAAGTCTGCGCAGCGCATGGCTTATCACTTGCTGCAACATGACAGGGAAGGCGCCGCCATCCTTGGTATGGCGCTGACTCACGCGGTTGAGCGGATACAGCATTGTGCATCCTGCAATACCTTCAGCGAGAGCGAAGTCTGTGAAACCTGTCTGGATGCGGTGCGCGATACCAGCCTGCTGTGTGTGGTAGAAACACCCTCAGACCAGATGATGATAGAGCAGACCATGACCTACAAGGGTCTGTACTTTGTGCTCATGGGGCGGCTTTCTCCGCTTGATGGCATAGGCCCAAAAGACATACACCTGGAAAAGCTGGTCTCCAGGGCTACCGACGGTAAAGTGCAGGAGGTGGTGCTGGCCACCAATTTCACCAATGAAGGTGAGGCAACCGCGCATTACATCAGCGAAACGCTGAAGGCACGTGGCTTGCGGGTCAGCCGCCTGGCACGTGGTGTGCCGGTTGGTGGTGAGCTTGAATATGTGGATGCAGGCACGATTGCCCGCGCCATGCTGGATAGACGGACTACTTAATACAGTAACTGAGATAATAATAAGCCATCATGTTTCTGATCCCCGCCGAACAAAAAAGCAAATTGCAGTTGCAATGGTCAGACCTGATACAGGGCTTGGCGGGTAGTCCCCGGCATGCCAAAGAAGTCTGGGCTTTACTGGACAAACACTACTCAGAACCTCAACGCAGTTTTCATAATCTCACGCATATCCAGTCCATGCTCAGGCATGCTGAACAGCGGCGCGCAGATATCCAGAATTTCCCTGTTGTGTCTCTGGCGATCTGGTTTCATGACATGGTGTATGACACCCATGCCAACAATAATGAACTGAAAAGTGCAGAATTGGCAGGGGAGTTGATGATGCGCATGGAGATCAATCCTACCGTCATCATGCATGTGCAGCAATGCATACTCGCCACGGCCAGACATGAAGTGGCTGATTTTAAAAACCGTGCGGCAGATATTCCCTTGTTTCTCGATATCGCACTGACTATCCTGGGCGCACCCAAGGACGTGTATCAGCAATATAGCCGGGCGATCCGCAATGAATTCCGCTGGCTGGAAGCACCTGCTTACAGGGCAGGGCGCCTGAAAGTGCTGAAGCGCTTTGCAGGCCGCGAACAACTATATTTTCATCCCATCATGGCGGCGCAGTTTGATGCGCAGGCACGCGCAAATATCGAATGGGAAATCAAGAAGCTGACTTTTGTATAGGTCGGTCCCGTAACTTTTCTGAGCGCATTTTCTCTTATGCAGTCACAAGCTAAAGCACATGGCCCTTTGGCGGGCATCAAGGTTCTGGAGTTGGGCACACTGATCGCTGGGCCATTTTGCTCGCGCATGCTGGCTGAATTTGGTGCCGAAGTGATCAAGGTAGAGTCACCCGATGGTGGTGACCCCCTGCGTCAATGGCGTGTGCTGAAAGATGGTACTTCACTGTGGTGGAGTGTGCAGGCACGCAATAAGAAAAGCATCACCCTGAATATGAAGCAGGAGCAGGCGCGTGAAATTGCCAAACGCCTGGCTCTGGATGCCGACATCATCATAGAAAATTATCGTCCCGGCGTACTGGAAAAATGGGAGCTGGGATTTGAAGATTTAAAAGCGATCAATCCCGCCACCATCATGGTACGTCTATCTGGCTATGGCCAGACCGGGCCTTTGAGAGACTTGCCCGGCTTTGGTGCTATCGGTGAATCCATGGGTGGTTTGCGTTATGTCTCTGGCCATGCTGATCGCCCACCTGTGCGCGTAGGCATATCGATAGGTGACTCTGTCGCTGCCTTGCATGGTGTCATTGGTGCCATGATGGCCTTGCGTCATCGCGATGTTACTGGCGGACGCTGGAATGGCAAGCAGGGCGAGGCATGTGTCGCTGGGCAGGGGCAAATGGTGGATGTGGCTTTGTATGAGTCAGTATTCAATTTGATGGAATCGCTGGTGCCAGAATTTGATCATGCTGGTGTCGTGCGTGAGCGTACTGGTGGGGCCTTGCCTGGCATCGTCCCATCGAATACTTACACCACGGCGGAAGGTGAAAATATCGTCATTGCGGGCAATGGTGACGCGATCTTCCACAGGCTCATGAAAGCCATAGACCGTGACGACCTGGCACAAGACCCTGGCCTGGTGCGCAATGATGGCCGCGTTCCGCGTACGGCAGAAATCGATGCGGCAATTCAAGCCTGGTGCTCAGGCCATGATATAGAAACTGCTTTGCAAATACTTAAAGCAGCCGATGTGCCGGTGGGTAAAATCTACTCCGTACGCGATATGATGAGTGACCCGCAATTCCTGGCGCGGCAGATGTTTGAACAACATGCATTTGAAGATGGCACGCCAGTCAAGTTGCCTGCGATTACACCGAAGATGTCAGAAACTCCTGGTCAGACACAATGGCTGGGTCCACGCCTGGGACAACATAATCAGGAGGTATTGAGCGGGCTGGGTTATAGTGATGCCGAGATCGCGCAAATGACTGAAGATAAAATAATTTAAAGGACAACCATGAATCGTCAGATGCTTAAACAATTCCTGATCGCCCTGGCGCTGTTCCTGCTCGGTTACTTTAGCTTTAATCACTGAAGGCGCTTGATAAATCGTCTGGTGTGGCTGACCAAGACCTCAATGCCTGGTCAGCTGTATTTTGTCAGTTCAGGGTTTTCAGATAATCCCTGATCCCCGCCAGCAGCATTTCGACCGACATCGCCGTCAGTATCAAGCCCATCAGGCGTTCGAAGGCTGTCATCGCGCGCACACCCAGTACTTTTTGCATGCGTTCTGCGCTCAACAATACCACCAGCCAGACTATTGCAACGGCAGTCAATGCCGCCAGATGTACCACCATGTCCTGACGGCTATCGGATGAAAACAGCAAGACTGTTGCCAGCGCAGACGGGCCAGCCAGGGCTGGTATTGCCAATGGCACGATAAAGGGTTCGTGACCATCTTCCACATCGCCAAAAATACCACCTTCCTGCGGGAACACCATGCGCAAGGCGATAAGGAACAGGATCACGCCGCCACCTATGCGCAAGGACACTTCGGTCAATTGCAGCGCAGTGAGGAAGTGTTTGCCAAAGAACATGAACAGCAAAAGCAGGCCAAAGGCTATCGCGCATTCGCGCACGACGACCCGCCAGCGCCGCTCGGGCGCAACATGGGACAGGGCGCTGACAAAGATGGGGACGTTGCCAAACGGGTCGGTGACCAGTATCAGCAACATCAGGGATTGGAAAAAATCTTGAGTCATGAAGACCTTGTTTGAAAAATGAGACCTGGGGCTTTGGTGTTTTAGATTAATGCCAGCGTCGCTTTGACGGCCGCTTCTATGCCAGTGGCAGCTTCAGCAATGTTTTCTGCCAGCATATAGGCTGGTGTGCTGACAACTTTTCTTTGCTTGTCGATGACAAATTCTTTGACCGGGCAATTGATGTGCTGCCCGCCCATGGCTGTGACAGCGCTTGCTGTGCCTTCATCTGTGCCTATGGTGACGGCAACACCATTGCCGTAGATGTGGGGCATCATGGCGGGAGCGATGCAGATGTAACACGCTGGTTTGCCTGCATCAGCGATGGCTTTGGCAAAACGCAATACATCTGGCTGTATCTGGCAGTCCGCTCCTTTGCTGGCAAAGTCAGACAGGTTTTTGGCGGCACCAAAACCACCAGGGAAAAATACTGCGGCATAATCATTGGCATTGGCCAGCGCGATGTCCTTGATTTTGCCACGGGCAATGCGGGCAGACTCTACCAATACATTGCGGCTTTCACCTTCAGCGACCAGGCCAGTAAGGTGATTGACAACATGGGCTTGCGGGATATCGGGTGCCAGGAATTCAGGTTCTGCACCGGCTCTGACGAGAGCCAGCATAGTCAGCACACTCTCGTGAATTTCAGCGCCATCGAAGACGCCACAACCGGAAAGAACGACGGCTACTTTCATGATGTACCTTTATATTTGTGAGGGATAGACAGAAAGCAGCCAATTTTCCCGCTGAAGCCTGTAGGCTGTCAACAAAGTCCCTCTGTTTCTGGAAAAATAGAGGGCAAAATAGAGTAAGGCCACCAACGCAGTAAACAAAAAAACATTTACTATTAGCCGGGGAAAATGCGAACGCTCGTTTTATTATAAGAGTGCCAAGCTCTCAAGCAAGATTTTCCTGAAAACAAGAGTACATATATATGTCAGTAATAAAGATGGAAGGCAAAGAGCGCCCGGACACACCCTGTGTTGCTGTTTGCTCAACAACATTTGATGATGTCTGTCGTGGCTGTGGCCGCACTGTGGCTGAGGTGGCAGAGTGGGTGTTCATGACGGCAGAACAAAAGGAAATCGTTTGGACCAGGATATTGGCAGAAGGTTATCCAAGACGGAATACATAAGCACGCCAAATATATAAGAAATAATGTGAAGGCGGCAAAAATAAGGGAGACAGCGCATGTCGCAGCAAAAAAAATCAGGACGCCGCCGCTTCATCCTGGGTGGCTTGGGCTTGACGGGTGCATTGCTGGTGGGGTGGGGCGTCGTGCCGCCGCGCCAGCGACTGAACACCAGTACACCCTTGCCGGTATCAAATGGCGAAGTTGCCATGAATGGCTGGATCAAGATTGCGCAAGATGGCACAGTCAGTGTTGCCATGCACAGGAGCGAGATGGGGCAGGGCATACACACTGCCTTGCAAATGTTGGTAGCCGAAGAGCTGGATGTGCCCATGAGCATGGTCAGGCCCATGTATGTGCCCGCTGACAAAATCTATGGAAACATGGCCGCATTGGCTGATGGCCTGCCTTTTCACCCGGATGATCACGGTAGCCTCAAGCGCACCGCGCAATGGGTGACGCTCAAGTTTGCCCGCGAACTGGGTTTGCAAATGACCGGCGGCTCTTCCAGCGTCAAAGATGCCTGGCAACCTATGCGTGAAGCGGGTGCTACGGCCCGCGCCATGCTTATTGCCGCAGCAGCAAAAAAATGGAATGTGGCTGCGACAGAATGTACAACCAAGGATGGCGTGGTCAGCCATTCAACCGGCAAGCACGCCAGCTATGCTGAGCTGGCTGCCGATGCTGTCAACAGCAAACCTGGCGAGATACAACTCAAGCGTCCGCAAGATTTCAAAATCATAGGCCAGCCGCAGCTGCGTACTGATGCCGTCCCCAAAGGCGATGGCAGCGCCCAGTTTGGTATTGATGCGCGACCAGAAGGCATGGTGTATGCCGCCATCAAACAAAGCCCGACCATAGGTGGTCGCATCAAGTCTTTTGATGCCGCTGCAGTCAAGTCCATGCCCGGCGTTATGCAGGTCATTGATTTTTCCATGGAAGGGGCGGTTGCAGGTGTTGCCGTGGTGGCTCAGTCTTATTGGCAAGCCAGACAGGCACTGGATAAATTGCCCATCACTTGGGATGCGGGTGAGAATGCGCAACTCTCTACAGAAAGTATTTTTAAGGACTTTGCCAGTAAACTCGATAGTGAATCTGGTTTTGCCTATCACAACACCGGAGATGTCGAAGAAACCTTGGCTGGCAAGGGCGTAACAAAAACCGTGGAGGCAGAATATCGTGCGCCGTTTCTTGCACATGCAGCGATGGAGCCTATCAATTGCACCGCACAGCTCAAGGATGGCAAGCTGCAAATTTGGGTTTCTACTCAAGTACCTGGCGTGGCAGCAGATGTAGCTGCTAAAGTCACCAAGCTTAAATCTGAAGATGTCACTCTGCACATGGCCTATCTGGGTGGTGGTTTTGGCCGCAGGCTGGAAGTAGATATGGTCGCGCAAGCCGCGCGTGTTGCCTTGGAATCCAGGGGTGCTCCGGTCAAGCTGATCTGGAGCCGGGAAGAAGATACTACGCACGACATGTATCGCCCGGCCGCCCTGGCACGCTTCAGGGCAGGGCTGGATAGTGCGGGCAAATTGCTGGCTTATGACAACAAGTCCGTGTCGGGTTCAATTACCCATCAGGTATTGGCGCGCACCTTTGGTTTGATGGGGGCAGGTCCTGATAAAACCACGGCAGAAGGTGAATTTGACATGCCGTACGAAATCCCGCATCAGCGTATCCGGCATGTCATTGCTCCAAGCCCGGTGGCGCTGGGTTTCTGGCGCTCAGTAGGCCATTCACACAATGCCTTTTTTAAAGAGAGTTTTATCGATGAACTTGCCCACGCAGCCAAGCAGGATAGCCTGATATTTCGCCGTGGTTTGTTGAAAGAGCATCCACGTCACCTTGCCGTGTTGGATGCCGCAGTACAAAAAGCAGGCAAGCCAGCAGAGGGTAGAGCGCATGGCCTGGCATTGCATGAATCCTTTGGCAGTATAGTCGCCCAGATAGCTGAGGTCTCGGTGCAGGGTGGCCAAATCCGGGTGCACAAGGTCACTTGTGCTGTGGATTGCGGTATCGCGGTTAATCCCAATATCATTGCCCAGCAAATGGAGTCTGCCGTGGTATTTGGTCTCAGTGCCGCCCTGTATGGCGAGATCACGATCAAGGACGGCAAGGTCATGCAGAGTAACTTCAACGACTATCAGGTCTTGCGCATCAATGAGGCACCAGAAGTCGAAACTGTCATCATCAAGAGTGCAGAGCCTCCGCAGGGAATAGGTGAGCCAGGGGTTCCGCCAATTGCCCCGGCCGTTGCCAATGCGGTATTTATACTAACGGGCAAACGTCTGCGTAGTCTGCCGCTGAAATTGAGTTGACACATACTGGTGGTAGTATGAGGTGCAATTCAACAGAATTCATACATATTAATTTCCAATTTTGTGTTTAAATATTGTCTTCAAGGCATTTTTTGTTACTATTCGATACAGAAAGTGGCCCCAGGGATAATCTCAGGATTTATACTGCGTCAGCGTGCAGCTAGTATGTACGCCACGCATTTTTTTATTTTTAGAGTTTTTATTTTTTAGAATTACGCCATGCTTAATTTTTCAGTTCCTTCAGTTTCATTACGTGCAGGCAAGGCCAGGAATTCCCAGCGCGGTTTTACCCTGATCGAGATCATGGTGGTTGTGACCATCATCGCCATTTTGGGCGCATTCATGGTGCCTAGGCTGACGGGTTTTACCCATGAAGCCAGGGTGACTGCAGCCAAGCAGGATATTTCCACCATCATGGGTGCACTGAAGATGTACAAATTGCATAACCAGCGCTACCCGACTACGGAGCAGGGTTTGCAGGCACTGATAGAAAAACCAACGTCTGGCCCTGCAGCAAATGCATGGCAGACGGGTGGCTATATAGAAAAACTGCGCAATGACCCATGGGGCAAGCCATATCAATATCTTTCGCCTGGTATCAGAGGTGATGTTGATGTATTTTCTCTGGGTGCTGATGGCCAGCCCGGCGGCAGCGGAGAAGATGCCGATATAGGCTCCTGGGACTTATAAGAAACAAACATGAAGATGAAGCATGGGCAGCAAGGTTTTACCTTGCTGGAGTTATTGGTGGTGTTAGTCATTTTTGGCCTCATTCTGGGGGCCATCAGTATTAACGCCATGCCGGGCGAGCAGCAACGCCTGGAAAATGACGCCAAGCGTATTTCCCTGCTTTTGCAACTTGCCCGTGATGAAGCGATCGTGCGCAATTTGCCGGTGGCTTTTGAGGTGGATCAGAATGGTTATCGCTTTCTGGTCAGGGAAGACAGAATCTGGTCTCCTATCAAGGACGACATGCTGCGCGAACGGTTTTTTCAAACTGCGCCAGTGGAATTATCCATGCAGCCCCAAGCGGCAGACAGCTCGGTGATCAGGATACTGTTTGGCCGTGAACCCGTCGATAAACCCTTTGTGCTCACCATCAAGTCCAATGACAAACATGTCAGTGTACGGGCCGACGGTATAGGTCATTTTTCAGTGGAATAAGATGCATAAGATGCCGCGCTTGCGCTCACAATCTGGATTTACCTTGCTGGAAGTACTGGTGGCACTGGTCATCGTCGGTACTGCCCTGGGTGCGAGCTTGCGTGCAGTGGGTAGCCTGACGCAAAACAGCAGCAGCTTGCGCGCTTCCATGATGGCGACCTGGTCGGCTGAGAACCGTTTGGCACAAATACGTCTGGCGCATGAGTGGCCCGCCTTTGGTGAACGTACCTTTGCCTGCCCGCAAGGCGACTTGCACCTGATGTGCGAAGAGCATGTCATTGCCACTCCCAATCCTTCTTTCAGAAGAGTTGAAGTGTTTGTGTATGAAGCAGACAGCCCTGAGCGCCGCATCATCAAGCTGACGCAGGTGGTGCCGAATGCACTTTAAATGTAAACCATACCGGAAAGACCGTACAGCCAATTTGCCACAGTCCGGTTTTACCCTCATAGAGCTCTTGGTAGCGATTACCATATTGGCGATTATTGCCGTGCTCGGCTGGCGTGGCCTCGATAGTATTGTCCGCGCCCGGACCGTGCTGGCCGAGGAAATGGAGCAGACACGCGGCATACAACTGGCGTTTGCCCAATTGGAGAATGATTGCGCCCATATTGTCGATGCCAGTAATTTGCCGGGTCGCGAAGTTTTCAGCGCCCAAGGGCCGAGATTGGCATTGGTGCGCACTGTATTTGAAGAGAATCAACCCACCCGCTTGCAAGTTGTCGTCTACAGCGTGCGTGGTGGCGTACTTGGCAGGCGCGAAATGCTGCCCACCCGTGAACTGGCAGTGCTGGAGCATGATTGGCAAAATGCCATGTCTGATGCCGAGACTACGCCCTCGATCGGCTTGCAGACCCAGGTGACAGGGTTTGAAATGCGCACTTGGAAAGAAGGTGAAAATGGCTGGCGTGCCGGTGGCAGCGAAGCTGGTGCGAATCCCACGCCAGCAGCGCCAGGCATTCCAAGCAGAGCCGGTAAATTGACCGGGCTGGAAATTGCCGTGCAGCTATCGGGCCGTGAGCTGCCTGTCACCAAAGTATTCTTGCTGGGCGCGGTATGAACTCAAAAAATACCCGCCAACAGCGTGGCGTAGCTGTGATTACTGCCTTGTTGCTGACAACCCTTGCTATCACCATTGTTGCCAGCCTGTTCTGGCAACAGCAAGTACAGGTCAGGTCGATAGAAAACCAGCGCATGCAATTGCAAAAGAAATGGATATTGCGCGGGGCGATAGACTGGGCAAGACTGATATTGCGTGAAGACGGCAAGCAGTCTGCCAATGTCGATCACCTGGGAGAGCCATGGGCTGTCAAGCTGGCAGATACCCGCCTTGATCAATATGTGGAAAATGCCAAGACTGAAAATGAAGATAGCGATGCCACGCTGTCAGGCCAGGTCGTTGATGCGCAAGGAATGTATAACCTGAATAATCTGGCGACAGATGGCAATGTGGATGCACGTGAGGTGGCCGTGTTCAGCCGTCTGCTGGTGAATTTGCGTTTTGATGGGCAACTCGCAGAAGCTGTTGCAGATATGGTGGCAAGGACACAAACCCGGGCGATTGCTGCGCCAGGTTCTTCTTCCGCTGAAACAGGGGCAGGAAAAAGCACCTCCGATTCCGTGCAACCTGAAGTACAATTCCTGCGCTTTACTCAAGTAGATGATTTGCTGGCAATTAATGGATTTACGCCGGAGATGGTGGAGAAGCTGAAAGGCTTTGTCACGGTGTTGCCAGGCAAGACCAGTATTAATGTCAATACGACATTTGCCGAAGTGCTGGCTGCCAGAATTGACGGACTTAGCGTGGGTGATGCTGCCGCCATGATCGCCAGTCGCGACCGTGCGTACTTTCGCACGATGGCAGAATTCAAGTCGCGCTTTGAAGACAGGCTCAAAACACTGACGGACAAGGATGTGGATGTCGCCACCAGATACTTCATCGTCAATGGCAAGGTCAAAATGAATCGTTCGGCACTGGATGTCAGTGCATTGATAGAGCGTGCCGATAATATAGGGTCAACGGCAATGACAACAACGGTGCTTTGGGTACGGGAAAATTAAATAAAAATGGCAAGCACACTGTATATCTCTTTGCCCTCCAGAGTGGCGGCACAACACAGGCCAGACTGGTCTGCGCAAGCATTGGCTTTCGCCTTGATATCGGCAGAAGGCCGCCTGCAACAGCAAGGGCATTCCAGCCTCGCCGATTTAAAAGCGCTGGCGATCAGCGCAAAACAGGTGGCTTTTATCCTGGCTGCCAGTGACACCAGTTTGCTGAAAACCAAAGTGCCACCGATGTCGGCAGCCAGGTTGAAACAGGCATTGCCGAATTTGCTCGAAGATCAGTTGATTACCGATCCTTCAGACCTGGTGCTGGTCGGTGGTGATGTGCAGGATGGAGAAGTCACTGTTGCCGTCACGGATAAAGCCTGGCTTGAAGGCTTGGCCAAACGGGTAAAAGACTGGCCGACCAGGAAATTTTCTGCCTATCCAGCACAATTGTCGCTTGCCTATGATGAGGCCAGCCAGACTGCCTCAGCCCTGATAGAAGAGAAAGATGAGGGACTGGAGCTGAGCCTGCGTGACGGTGTTCAGCATGGCCTGGGCCTGAGCCTTGAAAGTGCAGGCATGGGCGATGCGCTTTCCATGCTGGCGCAATTGAGCAATAGCACCAAAGTTGCTGCTTATGTTCCGGCAACTGCAATCGAAGCATGTCAACTGGCATTGAAGTCAGATGGCCTGGAAGACAAGATAGAAATCTTGCCAGTAAGCTGGGTCAACCGGGTAGCGGGTATCAATACCAATACGCCCGACCTGATGACAGGCGTGGCGGCAGAACACATGGCCAGTTTTGACTGGAGCAAATGGCGCTGGCCGCTACGTTTGGCAATAGCCTTGGCGGTAGTCAATTTGCTGGCGCTGAATATTGAATGGTTCAATCTGAGGCGTGAAGAAAAAGATCAGAAGAGTGCCTTGTTGCAGGTATTCCGTAATACCTATCCAAAAGAAACCGTCATTTCTGACCCGTTGAAACAGATGCAACAAAAAATCAACATATCAAAACGGGCAGCCGGACAGTTTGCAATCAATGACTTTGCCGTGATTGCAGCGCAATTCTCGCAAGTATGGGACAGGGTCGGCGTGCCTGGTGGTGTGGCGTCCATAGAATACAAAGACAGGTCATTGTTCGTCAGAATCAAACCGAATGTGCAAGTGCCGATGGATGCCTTGCGTTCTGCACTGGGCGAGCAATCCATGAAAATCACTACCGCATCAGATGGTGCTTTGCGTGTTTCCACCGGGGGTAAAGAATAATGTTCAGTGCAATAAGAGAACAGTTCAATTTCTTTTGGCAGTCCAGGGTAGAGCGCGAGCGCAAAATGCTGATCATTTGTGCCTTGTTCATTATTGCTGCCATAGTCTATGGTTTTTTTCTTGCTCCTGCCTTGAACGGCCGCAAGCAATTGAGTATTGCATTGCCTGTCTTGAATCAGCAATTGGCAGAAATTACCGAGTTAAGCAAACAGCAGGCCGGCTTGACTGCCAATTTGTCTGAATTTGTTGCGCCTGTGAGCCGCGAGCAAATAGAGGCGGTGTTGGGGCGGCGTGGTATCAAGGTGCAAACTGTCGCAGTCAGTGATGATCTGGTACGTTTGCAAATTCCAACTGCTTCTTATGCAAGTTTGATGGAATGTCTGGTGGAAATGCAAAAAGCCTCAAGACTGACCGTGGAAGAAGCAAAGCTGGTGTCCCTGCTCGAAAGTGGTCAGGTAAGTGCGACCCTGACTTTGCGGCAGCAAAGAAGTTCTACCTGAGGCCGGAATACAGCGATGTTAATCACCCGGCGTTTGACGTGGATACTGACAGCATTGATCAGTGTCATTTTGACTGTAGTTGTGTTTTTGCCTGCCAGTTGGCTGGGCTTTGCGCTTGAAAGACAAAGCCAGGGCAGGTTGAGTCTGGGCGATGTGCAAGGCAGTTTCTGGCAAGGCTCGGCATTTGTGGGTGTGGCAGCAGGTAAAGTCGGGCCGGTGACGCCTTTGTTCCCCGGGCGGTTTCAGTGGCGAATTTCGCCTTTGCTGATGTTGGGGCAAATCAAGGTTGAGCTGGAAAATTCTGCGGCCTTGTCTGCCCCTGTCAAGATTGCAGGTAACTTCAGTCAGTGGCAAGTCAGTCCGTCGGTGTTGTTGTTGCCGCCAGAGCGGCTGGAAGGTTTGGGGGCTCCTTTGAATACCGTAGGGCCTACCGGTTTATTGCATTTGTCCTGGAATGAGTTGCTGTTTTCGCGCAAGAATGCGCAACTGAGTATGACGGGGCATATGCAACTGGAGCTGGCAGAAATGGCATCACGCCTGTCGCCTATCAAGCCTCTGGGTAGTTACCAGATGGCGTTTGATTTGCGCGGAACAGAAGCAGATATGCAGTTGTTGACGATGAAGGGCCCGATGATGCTGGCAGGAAGTGGGAAGATGACAAATGGTCGTTTCCAATTTTCTGGCAAGGCATGGGCAGAGGCAGGGCAAGAAGCAAGGCTGGCAAATTTATTGAATTTGCTTGGGCAGCGTCGTAATGACGGTGAAAAAGATGTAATTGCGTTAGAGTTCAAATGAAAACATTTCCATTAAAGCACAGGGTCGCCATGACTAGAAATTCGCTACGCCAACCTATCCAGCAATTGTCTGCATTGACTGGTGCGGCAATATTGACAGCCGGTTTCTTGATGGCACCTATGGCCATGGCACAAGACCCGTCAAAAAATACGGTCGATATCAACCTGGTTGGCGCGGATATAGAGTCGGCCATCAAGGCGATAGGTCACTATACCGGCGTGACTTTCATCATTGATCCACGCGTCAAGGGACAGATCAATCTGGTGTCGGAAACACCGCTGACCAAGGACCAGGCTTATAAGCTACTGACTTCCACTTTGCGTCTGCAAGGTTTTTCAGTGGTGACGGCGGACGGTTACTCCAAGGTGGTGCCAGAGTCAGATGCCAAGTTGCAGCCCGGCCCTACCCAGAATACAAGTTCAGAAAGAACAGAAACTGCCAAGGGTGACCAGGTAGTCACCCAGATCTATAAGCTGAATTATGAGTCATCCGCCAATATCGTGACGATATTGCGCCCGCTGATTTCGCCGAATAATACGATTAATGGTAACCCCAGCAATAATACGGTGGTCATTACCGATTATGCAGACAACATCAAGCGCTTGAACAAGATCATCGCTGCCCTGGATGTACCTGCAACCACAGATATGGATGTGGTCCTGATCAAGCATGCAATCGCTTCTGACATCGCCACCATGGTTTCCAAGGTCGTAGATTCGGGCGGCGGCGGTGCTGATCCTACCAAGCCGGTATTGCTGGCTGACCCGCGTTCCAATGCCATACTGGTGCGTGCTTCTTCTGTGGCGAAGGCAAACCAGATCAAGTCGCTGATCGCCAAGCTTGATCAGCCTACCTCACAGCCTGGCAATGTCCATGTGGTTTATTTAAAGAATGCTGAGGCTGAGAAGCTGGCGCAAACCTTGCGCTCCATCGTTACTGGCGATACATCTTCTTCGCGTAGTTCAAGCAGCACGATTTCCAATGCAGGCAGCGCAGCCAATGGTACCAACAGCCCTGTATCTGCAAATACTACCGGCACTGCGCAAAGCAGCATGCCATCATTCAGTAATAACAGCACAGGCAGCAGTTCTAGTGGTGGAGGTGCAGCGGGATATATCCAGGCTGACGCATCGACCAATACCCTGATCATTACCGCGAGTGAACCTGTCTACCGCAATTTGCGCACGGTGATAGAACAGCTTGATGCCCGCCGTGCCCAGGTTTATGTAGAGGCCCTGATTGTTGAGATCAGTGCAGACAAATCCAATGAGCTGGGTGTGCAATGGCTGGGTTTGTCAGGTGACAGTACCAGTAATTATCGTATAGGCGGCGGCACGTCGTTCTCTACCAAGGGAAATAATATCCTTAACCTTGCTGCAGGCAATGCCACTACTTTAGGCTCGGTGTTGCCGGGCTCAGGCTTGTCCCTTGGCTTGTTCAAACAAGTCAATGGTCAATTGGGCCTGGGCGCATTGGCGCGCGTGTTGCAGACAGATGGCAATGCCAATGTCTTGTCGATACCAAATATCGTCACGCTGGATAACGAAGAAGCCAATATTATCGTCGGTAAAAATGTCCCACTGATTACTGGTCAATTTACGACTGCATCCAGTGGTACTGCTGGTGTCAATCCTTTTCAGACCATAGACCGCAAACAGGTAGGTTTGAAGTTGAAAATCAAGCCGCAAATCTCTGAAGGTGGCACAGTCAAGCTGGCGATTTATCAGGAAGTATCGAGCGTGGATGATACGACCAATGCCGCAGGCATTATCACTAAGGAACGCTCGATCACTACCAATGTGCTGGTCGATGATGGCCAGATTATTGCGCTGGGTGGTTTGATTGAAGACAGCACTACTGATGGTGGCGAAAAAGTACCAGGTCTTGGTGATATTCCCTTGATTGGTAATCTGTTCAAATACCAGACCAGCAAGCGCTCTAAAACTAACCTGATGGTGTTCCTGCGTCCTACCGTGATACGCAACGCAGAGCAAAGCAATAATATTTCTGTTGATCGCTATGACTATATGCGTACCCAGATCGTACCTTCCAAGGATGGCGTTGCAGAGAATTTGTGGCCGTCTGCAGAAAAAGGAAAATTACTGACCACCCCTTTGCTGATCTCTCCTGAGAAAACACCGACCACAGGCAAGGAAGGCAAATAAGCCATGCTTGATCATCGTTTATTGCCTTATGGTTTTGCCAGGGATTTCTCTGTGCTGGCAGTCAGAGACAATGCTGTCATCAATGGCGTCGTAGAAATCCAGATTTCCAAGATGACGCCGTCTGCAGCGATATCTGAAGTCGGCCGCAAGTTTGGCAAGGTTAAACTGGTCATGCTGCCGCATACTGAGTTAGCCGAGGCAATCGCCAAGGCTTATGCCGGTTCTGGTGGTGATGCAGCCGATGTCGTCGGCGAAGTGGAGTCTGACCTGGACTTGGCCAAACTCATGCTGGATATGCCAGCGATTGAGGACTTGCTGGAGTCGGCTGATGATGCGCCGGTGATACGCATGATCAATGCGCTGCTGACGCAGGCCCTGCGTGATGGCGCATCAGACATCCATATCGAGCCGTTCGAACAGATTTCTGTCGTGCGTTTCCGCGTCGATGGTGCTTTGCGTGACGTGGTGCGTCCGAAGAAGGCAATCCATGCTTCCCTGATTTCACGTATCAAAATCATGGCGCAGCTTGATATTGCCGAAAAACGCCTGCCGCAGGATGGTCGCATTACCTTGCGCATAGGTGGCAAGCCTGTTGATGTGCGGGTATCCACTTTACCAACCGGCCACGGAGAACGTGCTGTATTGCGCTTGCTGGATAAAGAAGCGGGACGTTTGGATTTGAGTCATCTGGGCATGAGCGCCGATGTGTTGACGCAATTCGACAAGCTGATTGCTCAGCCGCATGGCATCGTGCTGGTGACCGGGCCAACTGGCTCGGGCAAGACCACCACTTTGTATGCAGCGCTGTCACGGGTAAATGCCGGTACCACCAATATCCTGACGGTAGAAGATCCTATCGAATATGAATTGGCCGGTGTAGGCCAGACACAGGTCAATGCAAAAATCGAAATGACTTTTGCCAAAGCCTTGCGGGCAATTTTGCGGCAAGATCCTGACGTCATCATGATAGGTGAGATACGCGATCTGGAAACTGCGCAAATTGCCGTGCAGGCTTCTTTGACAGGCCATCTGGTGCTGGCAACCCTGCATACCAATGATTCTGCCGCCGCAGTGACACGTTTGCTGGATATGGGGATAGAACCTTTCCTGTTGTCTTCTTCATTGCTGGGTGTTGTCGCGCAACGACTCGTACGTAAACTGTGTATCCATTGCCGTGTTGAAAAAGATGGTGCGTGGCATGCGGTCGGTTGCGAGCATTGCGGTCATACCGGTTATCAGGGGCGCGTTGGTGTCTATGAGTTATTACAAACCACGGACGCGATTCGTGCCCAGATACATCATGAGGCGGCAGAAGCAGAAATACGTGCGGCAGCCCAGGCGGATGGCATGAAAACCATGCGTGAAGATGGTGATCGCTGGCTGAAAACTGGTGTTACTACGCCAGAAGAATTGTTGCGCGTGACTAAGGAATAAGTACATGCCAGCATTTCGATATGAGGCTGTTGATAACTCAGGCCATACCAGTAAAGGCGTATTAAATGCCGATAGTGCCCGGGCTGCCCGCAGTGACTTGCGAGCTCAGGGCCTGGTGCCGGTTACTGTAGAGTCCATTGCCAATCAAATGGATGCGGGTGGCAAGCGCAAGACCAGCTTCTTTGCCGATCATCTTTCTACTGTGGAAAATGCCTTGTTTACCAGGCAATTGTCCAGCTTGCTGGAGGCTGGCTTACCGCTTGAGCAATCCCTGTCTGCCTTGCTGGAGCAATCAGAGCGCACTTATGTCCGTGACCTGGTCGGTTCTATACGCTCGGAAGTCATGGCCGGTAATTCCCTGTCTGACGCGCTGAAGCAGCATCCCAATGATTTTACTGATATCTATTGCGCACTCGTGGCTTCGGGCGAGCATATCGGCCATCTGTCGCGGGTGTTGTCGCGACTGGCTGATTACATAGAGAGACGTAATGCGCTGGTGCAAAAAGTCAGGCTGGCATTTACTTATCCGGCAATCGTGACGGTGGTGGCTTTTGCCATCGTGATCTTCTTGTTGACTTATGTGGTGCCACAAATTGTTTCTGTCTTTGCCAATACCAAGCAGAAGCTACCTTTCCTGACACTGGTGATGCTGGCAATTTCAGATTTTGTGCGGGCTTATGGCTGGATCGTTGCAATTCTGTTGGTGGCTGCTTATTCCCTGTGGCGGCTGGCTTTGCGTAATCCTGATTTCAAGATGCGCTGGCATCGCTGGTTATTGCACGCACCTTTGTATGGCAAGTTTGAACGCAGCCTGAATACGGCAAGGTTCGCCAGTACCCTGGCGATTACAACTGGCTCAGGTGTGCCTATCTTGCGGGCCCTGCAAACCAGCCGCGAAACCTTGTCCAATGTGGCCATGCGTGCGCAGGTGGAAGAGGCAACGGCCAGTGTCAGGGAGGGCGTCAGTCTGGCGCGCGCCTTGTCCGCACACAAGCATTTTCCACCTATGCTGATACACATGATCAGAGCTGGTGAGGTGACTGGTGAATTGCCCGCCATGCTGGAGCGCGCGTCAAATACCCAGGAGCAGGACCTTGAGCGCCGGGCAATGACCATGGCTGGCTTTCTGGAGCCGGTATTGATCCTGACCATGGGGATCGTCGTCTTGCTCATCGTGCTGGCGGTACTGATGCCTATCATAGAAATAAATCAATTGGTACGCTAAAAGGATAAAAATGAAACGCTTACCTGTCCTTGTGACATTTCTTTTGTTTATCGCACTATGTGCGTCATTGAGTTTTTGGGCGCTGCGTTTATTCAAGCCGCAGGCAAGGGCGGTTGCTGCCGGGTTTCAGCAAAACAGTTATGAACCAGGTACTGGGCAATGGGGTGGTATTTTCGGTAATAGCCAGGTCGCGCAAGCTACTGCCACCAATTACCAGTTAAAAGGCATTGTGCTGGCAAAGCAGGCTGAGAAAAGCCTGGCCATCATCAGTGCCAACGGAAAACCAGCTGTAGCTGTGGCCATGGATAAGGAGGTTGCTCCTGGCGTGCTCCTGAAAGAAGTGCATGAAAAATATGTGATGGTGTCTGAATCCGGCATCATGCGCCGCGTAGAATTGCCGCAAATGCCGGATATGAATCGTGGTCCGGTACAAATACCGCCCTTGAATCAGTCCAATACAGTGCCGCCACAAGTGGCGCCTGTCGCATTTCCTTCTGCCAAGCACAATGATGCACCAGGCGGACCTATCAGCAGCCCGCCACCACCTATGGTGACACCTGGCTTGCCTACGGCCTCTCTGCCATCTGCAATGCCGGGCGGGCAGCAATGAGTTCATGGCAAGATGTGTGCCCAGAAGATGTGCGTCTGGCGATAGAACAGTCACACTCATCCTGGCGGCCTGTCATAGAGAGGGGATTGCAGCGAGTGCATGAAGCCAATCCGGATTATTTCCCGGGTTTGACCAAGTCTGACTATCTGCCCAACCAGGCCAGATTATTTGCTGCCTTCTCCATGCCTATGGATGATGTACGTTACATCCTGATGGGTGAGGGACCTTATCCGAGGGTAGACAGTGCTACAGGTTATTGTTTCATGGACGGGGCGGTAAAAAGCTTGTGGTCTGATGAAGAGGGCGGTGGCTTATCCAAGAAAGTCAATCGCGCCACGTCACTCAGAAACTTCATGAAGATGTTGCTGGTCGCTTCTGGTCATTTGCAGCAAGAGGCAACTGCTGGTGACGCCATGGCTGCTGTTGCCACACAGGCGCGTTTGCCTGAGGGCGGTTTTATACAGACGCTGGACGATTTACAACACAAGCTCATTGCACAAGGATTTTTACTATTGAATGCCAGTCTGGTATTTCGTGAAGACACAGCTCCGGTAAAAGATGCAAAAGCATGGCAGCCATTTTTGCAAACTGTTTTATCTGCGCTAGATCAATATCAAAGTTCGCACAAAAAGCAAAAGGCAGTGTTAGTCTTGTGGGGTAAGATTGCCGAGCAGCTTCGTCTCATGCCCGAGACCGCACTGTACGAGCAGATCAGTGCTGAGCATCCCTACAACCTGAGTTTTATTGCTAACAAGACAATGCAGGATTTTTTCCGTCCTATGAATTTATTGGGTAACTTGCCTGAAGGAAAAATTTTGTAATATACGGTTTTACTACTGGCTTGTGGACGAGCTTTGTAGAATAATTGGGTGACACGTATTGAAGCCTTTTTTGCTTATCCAATTCATAACTTTCCCCTGCCTATGTTGAAGAAAATTGAAGTCGCTCAACTGAGGGTTGGCATGTATGTGCAGGAACTGTGCAGTTCCTGGATAGATACGCCATTCTGGCAAAAGTCTTTCTTGCTTGGAGAAATTGAAGAGTTAAAAAAAATCCAGGCAACCAAAATCCGTCATGCCTGGATTGATGTCAGCAAGGGCCTTGATGTCCTGCCCGAAGCGGTAGAAAAAACGGTCGCCGAGCCAGAGCCGCAACCCGAGCCTGCGCCAGAACCGTTGCCAGAGCCTGCTCCATCGCCGCGCCAGATCACCTCAGCCTCCATGGATGACGAACTGGGGCGTGCTTCTGCCATTGTCAGCAAATCCAAGCAAGCCGTGTTCAGCATGTTCAGTGAAGCCCGCATGGGCAAGGCGGTAGATGTCGGTAATGCCCAGAACATGGTGGAAGAAATTGCTGATTCCGTCATGCGCAATCCTGGTGCCCTGATAGGTTTGGCCAGACTCAAGACCAAGGATGATTACACCTATATGCATTCGATTGCCGTATGCGCACTAATGGTGGCATTGGCCAAGCAACTGGGCTTGTCTGAAGAGGCAACCAGGGAAGCCGGTCTGGCTGGCTTGTTGCACGATATAGGCAAGATGATGGTGGATGCTGATATTTTGAACAAACCAGGAAAATTGACGGAAGCTGAATTTGTCTCCGTCAAGGAGCATCCAGTAGCTGGCTACAAAATGTTGAAAGAGGCCAAGGGTGTCAGCGCAATTGCCTTGGATGTATGCCTGCATCATCATGAAAAAATTGATGGTACCGGTTACCCAAGACGTCTGAAGGGAGATGAGATCAGTTTGTACGCACGTATGGGGGCGGTATGCGATGTGTATGACGCGATTACTTCAGATCGACCCTATAAACAAGGCTGGTGCCCTGCTGAATCATTGCGCAAAATGGCTGAGTGGAGTAGCGGTCATTTTGATGAAAAAGTATTTCAGGCTTTTGTCAAAAGTATAGGTATTTATCCTGTGGGTACAATGGTCAAGCTGGAGTCTGGCAGGCTGGCTGTCGTCGTTGAACAACAGGTTGGCAAGTCTCTGTTATTGCCAAAGGTCAGAGTATTCTTTTCTGTTAAATCTATGGCCTACATTGCTCCAGAACTGATTGACTTGTCACGTCCGGGAATGAATGACAAGATCGCCTCACGTGAAGATGCTGCCAAATGGGGTATCAAGGACATCAATCGTTATTGGCTCGGTGAGGCTGCCAACAACCGCTAACAAGTAGTCCCTTTTTGGGAAAAGACCTCGCACGCAGGCGAGGTCCCGGACTTTATTGTTCAGGTTGTATGACGATCTTGCCTGTCACCTTGCGGGCTGCCAGGTCGTTCAAGGCTGCTGGTGTGTCTTTGAGTGCATAGCGGGCAGAGATATGTGGCTTTATTTTTCCTTCATGCAGCCATCCCATCAGCTCACGCATGGCAGCCAGGTTGGCTTTAGGCTCACGCTTGGCAAACTCACCCCAGAAAACACCAACCAGAGAAGCACCTTTGAGCAGGGTCAGATTCAATGGCAGCTTGGGTATTTCGCCATTGGCAAAACCTACCACCAGATAGCGACCGCGCCAGCCTATGGAGCGAAAAGCTGGTTCTGCGTAAATGCCACCGACCGGGTCATAAATCACATCCGGGCCTTTGCCATCTGTAGCGGCCTTGATGGCTTCGCGCAAATCCTGATTGCTGTAGTTGATAGTGACATCGGCACCATGCTGCTTGCAGATATCGAGTTTTTCATCGGTCGATGCTGCTGCAATGACACGGGCACCCAGAGCCTTGCCAATTTCTATGGCGGCAAGTCCGACACCACCGGCAGCGCCCAATACCAGCATGGTTTCACCAGCTTTTAACTGGGCACGATCTACCACTGCGTGATGGGAAGTGCCATAGGTCAGGGTGATCGCTGCTGCAACGTCAAAGTCCATACCTGGTGGCATGGGCATGACGGCATTGGCAGGGGCAACGACCTGTTGTGCAAACGCACCATTACCAATAAAGGCAATCACCTTGTCGCCAGCCTTGATATGGCTGACACCTTCACCAACGGCATAGACTATCCCGGACAATTCGCTGCCTGGCGTAAATGGCAGTTCAGGTTTGAACTGGTACTTGTTTTGTATGATCAATACGTCAGGGAAGTTGACGCCTGCTGCCTTGACATTGATGGCCACCTGGCCAGGTGCTGGCACCAGATCTGGTAAATCTTCTATCACCAAAGTGTCTGGCAATCCCCACTCCTTGCAAACAACAGCTTTCATTTTGATGTCTCCATAAAATAGTACGACCGTTTGATTTTGTGATTATGCCGTAAAAATCTGTTCTCTGTAGAAATTTATATTTCAGCATCAGGTAGAATACAAAACATGAAAATTCTGATCAGTAATGATGATGGTTATCTGGCTCCTGGCATCGTGGCGCTCGCTGAGGCCATGGCATCAATTGCCGAGATTACCGTGGTGGCTCCCGATAGTAACCGTTCCGGGGCATCGAATGCCTTGACCCTGGACCGGCCCTTGAGTGTGCAAAGAGCCAGCAATGGTTTTTACTTTGTGAATGGTACTCCTTCTGACTGCGTGCACATCGCCCTGACCGCCATCATGAAAGAAAAACCTGACCTGATCGTTTCTGGTATCAATCAGGGGCAGAATATGGGGGACGATACTTTGTATTCTGGTACCGTAGCCGCAGCGACTGAAGGATTTTTGTTTGGTATCCCGGCAATTGCCTTTTCGCAAACTGAAAAAGGCTGGACGCATCTGGATGCAGCAGCACGCATTGCGCTGGATATGGTGAAGCGTGGTTTCTCAGACTTGGCCAGACCGTTCCTGCTGAATGTGAATATTCCTAATCTGCCGTTTGAAGACATCAAGGGAGTGCGCAAGGCGCGCCTGGGTAAGCGTCATACTTCTGAGCCTGTCATCCACATGACTGATCCGCACGGTCGGGATATTTACTGGATAGGCCCGCCAGGAGCAGCACGGGATGCCAGCGCGGGGACGGATTTTGATACGACGGCCAGGCATTTTGTTTCGGTAACACCTTTACAAATAGATTTGACGAATACCCGCCAGTTGGCTGACCTGGATATGGATTTTGCATGACAACCAAGGATAAGCGCTTTCCTTTGCCCTTGTCTTCTGTGGTCAATCAAAAAGACAAGGCCGGTGGTGGGGCAGTGCGGCATACCGCGATGCCGCAAACTGCCATGCGCAATGCCGCCCATCATTTAAGTGGTGTGGCTGCAGCTAAAGCTGCAAAATCCCAGCAATTGAATGTACCGCAGGGGGCTGCAGGTTCTTCCGCAGGTTTGTCGCCTTCTTTATTGTCTGGCCCCCTGGTGTCTGAAGGCGTAAGGCGTGCCATGGTCGCTCGGGTTGCGCAACAAGGGGTCAAGGATGCGACTGTGCTGGCAGCTTTGCAAGCCGTGCCCAGACATTTGTTTCTGGAATCTGGCATGGCCAGCCAGGCCTATGTGGATGCCTCCCTGCCCATAGGCCATCACCAGACCATTTCGCAACCGTATATTGTGGCCCGTATGCTGGAAATCATGCGTAATGGTGGCAAATTGGAGCGTGTACTTGAGATTGGTACTGGCTGCGGTTACCAGGCAGCCGTCCTGTCTGTGATGGTCAAAGAGGTATATTCCATAGAGCGTATCAAGGCCTTGCATGAACTGGCCAAAAGCAATCTGCGTCCCATGCGTATCGCTAATATCCGGCTTTTATATGGCGATGGCATGCAGGGTTTGCCGGGCGAGGCCCCTTTTGACGGTATCATATTGGCAGCAGCGGGAATGGAAGTGCCGCAGGCCCTGTTAAAACAGTTGCGGGTAGGTGGTAGGTTGGTTGCACCTGTGGGCGGGCGTAATCAGGTGTTGCAATTGATAGAACGTGTATCCAATTATGAATGGAAGAGTTCTGTGCTCGAATCCTGCCATTTTGTGCCTTTGCATCCCGGCGTAATTTAGCTTTGCCCATGGCAACAATGAATTTGATAGATTAAAACAGAAATGAAGAAAATACAGCAAATACTACAAACTGGTTTATCCATAACAGTCTTGGCGGTCATGACTGCATGTACCACCAATGTCCAGAATAAGGCGCCAGTTGTGGAGCGGGGCTTTGATCCCAAGCCAGTTGATCCTCCTCCTGTCGTTGAGGTTGTCAAGCCAGTGGTGAAGGCTCCCGATAATACTCGCGGTACCTATGTGGTCAAACGTGGTGATGGCCTGTACAGAATCGCACTTGATCATGGGCAAAGCTATAGTGACCTGGTTGCCTGGAATGACTTGAAAAACCCGAACGACATCAAAGTGGGGCAGGTTCTGCGGGTTGCTCCACCGGACGCTGTCCAGGGGGCGCAAACTACGGGTGTGGCACCAAATGCCGGAATTGAAGTCAAACCTTTGCCAGTGAACGCAGCTACCAACAAAACCAGCCCGCGCGGCGACAAGCGGCCATATTCAGAGGCTAATCTCGCTGAGTTGCAGAAGGCAGATGCCACGGTAGTCGCCTCGGTTGCACCGACAGTGCCAGTCATTAAGCCTGAAAGTCCTGTACCAGCCAAGGCAGCAGAACCTGCTACGGCTGAAACCGAAAGTGTGGATTGGATGTGGCCGGCTGACGGTAAAGTCCTGGCGACATTTGACGATGTTAAGAATAAAGGCTTCGATATCGCTGGCAAGATGGGGCAGGATGTATTGTCCGCAGGTGCCGGTAAAGTTTTGTACGCAGGTAGTGGCATCCGTGGTTATGGTAATCTGGTGATTATCAAGCATACCAGCACCTTGCTGTCAGCCTATGCGCATAACAAATCCATACTCGTCAAGGAAGGGCAGAGTATAAGCAAAGGGCAAAAAATTGCTGAAATGGGAAATTCTGACAGTGATACGGTGAAGCTGCATTTTGAGATCAGGGTCCAGGGTAAGCCGGTTGATCCGGCAAGATATCTGCCAGCCCGCTAGCTTTTGCGCGCCTTTGTTGTGAAGATGCAGCAAGTGCCGATGTTTTGCGTAAATTGACATTTTTTATGTAGGGTAATTCCAGAAAAACTGTATTGGTAAATTAATATTGCCATTTTCGACAATAATTTGTTCAAGCAGGACTCACTTACCGGATTCGCAAACCAGCTCAGATCATGCATAACAATTTAAGCACCTACAAGTTGGAAAATTCTTCCGCTAGCGATGAGCCGGATATGTCGCCGGACGGCGCTGATGGTGATGCGCATCCTGCCTCGGATGCTGTGGATATGGATGATGCGGCTGATCTGGCGCAGGAGGGGCAGGACGAGCAAAGTGAAGATCCTGCGGCGCTCATTGTTGCCCCTATTGATGAGCTGAAAAACGTACTTGCTGCCGAGCTTTCTACAGATACCACGCAATACTATTTGAATCAGATAGGTACTCGGCCATTGTTTGCCTCTGCTGAAGAGCTGCATTATGCGACTCTGGCCAAGCAAGGTAATTTTGAGGCCAGGCAAAAAATGATAGAGCACAATCTGCGCCTGGTTGTGTCGATTGCCAAACACTATATCAACCGTGGCGTTGCTTTGCTCGACATGATAGAAGAGGGTAATCTGGGTCTGATGCATGCCATCGACAAATTCGAGCCCGAACGCGGCTTTCGTTTTTCGACCTACGCAACTTGGTGGATACGCCAGAGTATAGAGCGCGCAATCATGAACCAGGCCAGGACCATACGTCTGCCTGTGCACATGGTGCGTGAACTGAACCAGATACTACGGGCCAAGTACCATCTTGAATCGCAAAGGCGCGATGGCAGGGATGCGGCACTGGAAGATATTGCCCTGCTGGTCGACAGGCCAGTTGATGAAGTGCAGGATATTCTGACCCTGTCCGAGCATGCCACCTCGCTGGATACGCCACTTGACAATGATCCCCAGTCCAGTCTCATGGATATGCTGCCAGGTGATAGTGATGATGCGCCAGACATTCGTGCCGAGCAGCATGAAATGACGATCCTGGTCAGGGACTGGCTGTCAAAATTGCCTGACAAGCAACGTATCGTCATCGTGCGCCGCTTTGGACTTGATAATGATGATCCGGCAACTCTGGAAACCCTGGCCGATGAAATGGGGATTACCCGTGAACGTGTGCGTCAGATACAGCAGGAGGCTTTGATCAAACTAAAGCGTTCGTTTGCTTCACGTGGCGTGGGTCGTGACTCTGTGCTTTAGTTGGCTGGCGGCATCTTAAGTTATAGCAGCCAGTTCAATTCGCATATTTCTTGAGGTGCGCGTCCGCGCATCTCTTATAATTCCGTCTTTTAAATCTCACTTCCTCCCGGCGCGATATATCTCGCACCGTTAATTTCCATGAATACAATAGAAATTCGCTCTTTGGATATGGACGCACGTGGCGTCGGTAACTTGCAAAATGAAGATGGTTCCACTGGTAAGGTGGTGTTTGTTGATGGTGCGCTGCCAGGTGAGTTGGTTGAGTTTAGTACCTACAAAAAGAAGGCCAGTTGGGAAGCTGCAACCATGATGAGCCTGGTACGCGAATCTTCGCAAAGGGTGGAGCCTAAATGTGAATTTTTTGGCACTTGCGGCGGTTGTTCCATGCAGCATCTGGATGCCAGCGCCCAGGTTGCCATGAAGCAGCGTGTGCTGGAAGACAACCTCTGGCATATTGGCAAGGTTAAATCCGAAATCATGCTCCGGCCCATCATAGGTCCGACCTGGGGTTACCGCTACCGCGCACGTCTGTCTGTGCGCCATGTGATCAAAAAGGGCACGGTACTTGTTGGTTTCCATGAGAAAAAATCGCGTTATGTCGCGAATATGGAAACCTGTGACATCTTGCCTGCGCATGTGTCTGCCATGCTCATGCCTTTGCGTGGCCTGGTGGCTTCGCTGTCCATCGTTGAAGCCTTGCCGCAAATCGAACTGGCAATAGGTGAGGGCGTGACTGCCATGGTATTGCGCATCATGGCACCATTGACCAAAGAAGATGAAGTCAAGTTGAAGGCATTTGCTGATCAATATCAGGTGCAATGGTGGTTGCAAACCAAGGGGCCGGAAACAGCCGCGCCATACTACCCTGTGACTAGCGAATTGCATTATCTGTTGCCAGAATTTGGCGTCAAAATGCCGTTCAAGCCGACTGATTTCACTCAGGTGAACCATCATATCAACCGGGTACTGGTCGCACGCGCTTTGCGCATGCTGGATGTGCAAAAAGATGAGCGTATCGCTGATCTGTTCTGCGGCCTGGGCAATTTCACCCTGCCTATCGCCACGCTGGCAAGAGAGGTTGTGGGTATAGAGGGTAGTGATACCTTGACTGAGCGTGCTCTGGAAAATGCAAAACACAATGGTCTGGCGGCCAAGACCTCGTTCAGTACGCGCAATCTGTTCGAGGTGACGGCACAAGACTTCGTCAAGCTTGGTAAATTTGATCGTTTCCTGATCGATCCGCCGCGCGATGGCGCCATGGCTGTCTGTCAGGCTTTGATTGATCTGGGTGATATCGCGCCTGAATTAAAGCCCAAGCGTCTGGTCTATGTTTCATGCAGCCCTTCCACCCTGGCCAGGGATGCTGGCATGCTGGTGAATCAGGCTGGTTATCGTCTTAGCAGTGCTGGTGTCATTAACATGTTCCCGCATACCTCTCACGTGGAATCCATGGCAGTTTTTGATCTGATCTAGATTTTTGCAATAACAAATCTGTCGTTATGATTGCCCATCTCTGATGGATTTGCCTTATTGCAATGAAATCCCTGCTTCAGATGACATAAGTTCAATTGATTCAGTCTGCGACCAATTGTATTTCTTGAAAGACATATCTGAGCTGGTGGTTTCATGGTAAAATCTAAGGTTAGATGAATTCTTGAAATTTTTCTTAACCCTTTCTTTTTATTGGAGTTTTTAGATGGCTATCGAACGTACATTGTCTATTATTAAGCCTGACGCAGTTGCAAAAAACGTCATCGGTCAAATTTACAGCCGCTTTGAAGGCGCTGGCCTGAAAGTAGTTGCTGCCCGTATGGCGCAGTTGTCCCGTGCTGAAGCTGAAGGTTTCTACGCTGTTCACAGCGCACGTCCTTTCTTCAAGGATCTGGTTGATTTCATGATCTCCGGTCCAGTGATGATCCAGGTTCTGGAAGGCGAAGGCGCAATTTTGAAAAACCGCGACCTGATGGGTGCGACAGATCCTAAGAAAGCAGAAGCTGGCACAATCCGCGCTGATTTCGCTGACTCTATCGATGCTAACGCTGTTCACGGTTCTGATGCTCCAGAAACAGCTGCTGTGGAAATTGCTTACTACTTCCCGGCGTTGAACGTTTATTCCCGTTAATTCAGACTTTGTCTGCATGTAACAGAATAAAGAATTAAGATATGCACCTCATACAGTCTGGTGCTGTTTGAGGTGCGAAAGAGAAGATCATGACGGTACTCACAAATTTATTGGATCTGGATCCAGCGCAGCTCGTCGCATATTGCGGTGACTTGGGTGAGAAGCCGTTTCGTGCCAAGCAATTGCAACGCTGGATACACCAGTTTGGTGCCAGTTCGTTTGATGAAATGACAGACCTCGCGAAATCCCTGCGCGAGAAGCTCGCTACGCGGGCGATGATTGCCGCTCCCGCCGTGATCAGTGACCATACCTCTGCAGATGGCACGAGAAAATGGCTGGTTGATGTCGGCCAGGGTAATGCTGTAGAAACTGTATTTATCCCTGAAGAAAACCGTGGCACCCTGTGTATTTCTACCCAGGCTGGTTGTGCGGTGAATTGCCGTTTCTGTTCTACTGGCAAGCAGGGTTTTAACCGCAACCTGAGTGTAGGCGAAATCATAGGCCAGCTCTGGATGGCAGAATTTGAATTGCGCAAGACCAAAGGTATTGCACCTGGCCCTAAAGGTGAGCGTCAGATCACCAATGTGGTCATGATGGGCATGGGTGAGCCTTTGCTGAATTTTGAACCAACTGTGACTGCCTTGCGTCTCATGCTCGATGATAATGCTTATGGCTTGTCGCGTCGCCGCGTGACGCTATCTACCAGTGGTGTGGTTCCCATGATAGACAAGCTGTCGCAAGAATGTCCGGTGGCACTGGCGGTGTCCCTGCATGCGTCAAATGATACTTTGCGTGACAGCCTGATACCACTGAACAAGAAGCATCCATTGAAGGAGTTGATGGCGGCCTGCAAGCGCTACCTGGAGTTTGCGCCGCGCGACTTTGTCACATTTGAATATTGCATGCTGGATGGTGTCAATGATACTGATGCGCATGCCAGGGAGTTGATCGAGCTGGTGCGTGATGTGCCGTGCAAGTTCAATCTGATTCCTTTTAATCCTTTCCCGGAATCTGGCCTGAAACGATCAGCGAATCCGCGTATCAAGGCATTTGCCCAGATTTTGCTCGACGCAGGCTTGGTAACAACCACCCGTAAAACCCGTGGCGATGATATCGATGCGGCTTGTGGTCAACTGGCTGGTGAAGTGCAGGACAGAACGCGTGTGCAAGAGCGCATGCAAAAAATGGCGGAATATCAAAAGAAGTTTGGCGAAAATTTTGGCAAGATCGTGGAGATCACTCAGTGAAAATTTCTCAAATGCGTCAATGTTTTTTGAATGGAGTGCTGGTGGTGCTGGCACTTTCTTTGTCAGCATGTGCATCCAAGAGCCTGGAGGGTGATAGGCCAGATCAAAACATGTCTGCCGAAAAGCAGGATGCGCGAAAACGTGCATCCATACGCATGGAGCTGGCTGTTGGTTATTATCAGCAGGGGCAGCAGAAGGTTGCTCTTGAAGAGATTCGTCAGGCGTTATTGATTGCGCCTGATCTGGTTGATGCTTTCAGCCTGCGGGCACTTATCTTCATGGATATGGGTGAGAAGCAACTGGCCGAAGATAATTTTCAGCATGCACTGAAACTCGCACCAGGTAATAGTGATATTGGCAATAATTATGGCTGGTTCTTGTGTATGAACGGACGTGAGAAACAAGGGCTTGTGTATCTTGAGAGCGCTGTCAAGGATCCCGCCTATAATGCGCCAGCTAAGGCATTGAATAATGCTGGATTGTGCAGTTTGCGTATCAAGGATACGCTTGCTGCAGAACGCTATTTCATGCAGGGTCTGCGTGAAGATGCTGGCAATCCGCAAATCAATGCGAATCTGGCCGATGTGCTTTACAAACGCGGTGAATATAAACAGGCGAAGTTTTATATTGGCCGTGTACTCAAGTTGGACGTGTTGGCAGCAAATGTATTTTGGCTTGCCATCAAAATTGAAAAAAAATTGGGTGATGAGGCTGCGGTAAATAGTCTGGCTACGCAACTGCGTCGCCGCCATCCTAATTCAACAGAATTTTCTCTGTATCAACGTGGAGTGTTTGATGAGTGATGCGGGCGCGAATCTACCTGTAGAACCTTTGGCTTCCGAGATATCTGAGACTAAAGCGGTTTTGTCTGTAGTGCAGACTGCCGGTTCTCAATTGTCTGCTGCGCGCGTTCAACTCGGTTTGAGTGTGCAGCAGGTGGCGGATCAACTCAAATTGTCCCAACGCCAGATACTTGCGCTGGAGAGTAATCAATTTGATGATTTGCCCAAGATGGTGATCGTGCGAGGTTTTGTGCGCTCTTATGCGAAACTTCTCAAGCTTGACCCTGCGCCAGTGATCGACTGCCTCCCTGCAGAAAAGGGCCTGTCTGGGCTGGATGCAGATTTGCGTCCTACCCTTGCGACACCTTTCATGGAGTCTCGTACGCCTTTTCTGGGACGTCAGGATAGTAATAATAATCGCAAGTATGTGATAGGTGCGATAGTGCTGGCTGCATGTGCCCTGATCTTTGTGGCGGTGCAAAAGCTGGAGCAAAACGATTACATCAAGAGCCTGATCTCAGGGCAGTCTGCAAAAAAAACGACTGAAGCAGAGCCTGAAAAACCTGTTGAAAATCCAGGCGCGGCATCTATCAAGCCAGAAGCTGATAAGCCAGCGGCATCGACTATTCCCACAGTGCTTGGTACGCTCAATGGTGCAAAACCAGAAGCTCAGGATATCGTTCCTCCACCCAAAGTGGATCAGGATGTACAAACTCCGGTGTCTGCGCCAGCGGTTGCTCAACAAGCTTCGGCCCTGGCTTCAGCTCCTGTGGTTGCAGTAGCTCCGGCCCCGGTTTCCGTGCCTGTTGCGGTTGCCGCGCCAGCAGTGGCAGATGCGGGAAATAATCAGTTGAAACTGAAATTCAGGCAAGACTCTTGGATACAGGTCAAGCGTGAAAATGGCAGTATTGTGACTTCTCATCTCGCCAAAGCGGGCACTGAAGAGGTGTTTGACATGAAAGAGGCTTTGCAGCTCAGGATAGGTAATGCTGCAGGTGTGGATGGCTGGTTGCGTGGCAAATCCATGGAGATTGCGCCTGGCAAGGATAGTAATGTCATTAATTTGAATGTGAAGTAAAGATGACGGATTTTTTATCGGAAATCGGTTCTGGTCCTAAGCTCAGGCGTGCATCCCGTGCTGCCAAAGTGGTATATGGCAACCGGGAAGTTCTGGTAGGTGGCGGCGCACCTGTCGTGGTGCAATCCATGACGAATACTGATACTGCTGACGCGATAGGTACTGCAATTCAAATCAAGGAATTGGCGCGGGCTGGTTCTGAGTTGGTGCGCATCACGGTCAATAACGCAGAAGCGGCAGCAGCCGTACCAGCGATACGTGAACAGTTGGACCGGATGGGCATAGATGTGCCGCTGGTAGGTGATTTTCATTACAACGGCCACACGCTGTTGAATGACTTTCCTGATTGCGCCAAAGCCTTATCCAAGTACCGGATTAATCCTGGCAATGTAGGCAAGGGCGCCAAACGCGATACCCAGTTTGCCCAGATGATAGAAATGGCTTGCCGCTACGATAAGCCAGTGCGCATCGGTGTCAACTGGGGTAGCCTGGATCAGGCCTTGCTGGCTCGCATCATGGATGATAACGCCAAGCGTGCTCAGCCATGGAGTGTGCAAGCCGTGATGTATCAGGCATTGATCACCTCTGCGATTGAAAGTGCGCAAAAAGCTGAAGAACTGGGTCTGGCAGGTGACAAGATTATCCTGTCTTGCAAAGTCTCAGGTGTGCAGGACTTGATCGCCGTTTACCGCGAACTGGCAGCACGTTGCGATTACCCCTTGCATCTTGGTCTGACCGAGGCTGGCATGGGTAGTAAAGGCATCGTCGCTTCGACTGCAGCATTGTCGGTATTGATGCAGGAGGGCATAGGCGACACCATACGCATATCCCTGACACCGGAGCCCGGTGGTGACCGTTGCAAGGAAGTTGTCGTTGGTCAGGAAATTTTGCAGACTATGGGTTTGCGAAAATTTACGCCCATGGTCATTGCTTGCCCCGGCTGTGGCAGGACTACCTCGACTGTGTTCCAGGAACTGGCTGATGATATCCAGAGTTTCCTGCGGAATCAAATGCCAGTCTGGAAGAGTCAGTATCCAGGGGTAGAGAATATGAATGTCGCCGTCATGGGCTGTATCGTTAATGGCCCAGGTGAATCCAAGCACGCCAATATTGGCATCAGTTTGCCAGGTACGGGTGAATCACCGGCTGCGCCAGTTTTTATTGATGGTGCCAAGGCGCTCACCTTGCGCGGCGACCGTATTGCAGAAGAGTTCCAGGAAATTGTGCTGGACTATGTCAAGAGCCACTATGCCCCGGTGCATGGCGTAACAAATAATTAAATCAGGTAGCAAGTATGTCGGAAATAAAAAAAGCAGAAAAAATCGCTGGTGTGAAAGGGATGAATGACCTTTTACCGGATGACGCCCCGTTGTGGGAGTTGTTTGAAAATACTGTGCAATCTGTATTGAAGAGTTATGGCTTCCAGCAAGTCCGTACACCTATTGTCGAGCCTACTAATTTGTTCGCGCGTGGCCTTGGTGAAGTAACGGATGTCGTCGAAAAGGAAATGTATTCCTTTGAAGATTCCATGAATGGCGACAAGCTGACTTTGCGCCCGGAAGGTACCGCCGGTGTCGTACGTTCTGCGATTGAACATAATCTTATTTACGATGGTCCAAGGCGCTTGTGGTATACCGGTCCCATGTTCCGTCATGAAAAACCGCAGCGTGGTCGTTATCGTCAATTCCATCAGGTGGGCGCTGAGGCGCTGGGCTTCACCGGCCCGGACATTGATGCCGAACTGATTATGATGTGTCAGCGTTTCTGGGATGACCTGGGGCTGCAAAATGTGCGTCTGGAATTGAATTCCATTGGCGATGCAGAAGAACGCAATCAGCACAAGGCCGCGTTGATCGCTTATTTTGAACAACATCAGGACATTCTGGATGCCGAAGCAAAAAGGCGTTTGCTGACGAATCCCTTGCGTATTCTGGATACCAAAAATCCTGCCATGCAAGAGATGGTCAATGCGGCACCTAAATTGCTCGACTATCTGGGTGCAGAGTCACTGGCCCACTTTGAAGGCGTGCAAAAGATTTTGCGTCATAACAGCATTCCATTTACCATCAATCCGCGTCTGGTGCGTGGGCTTGATTACTATAACCGCACTGTCTTTGAATGGGTCACTGACGACCTCGGTTCCCAGGGCACAGTTTGTGCTGGCGGTCGTTATGATGCCTTGTTTGGTATTTTTGGTGGCAAGCCAACACCAGCCTGTGGTTTTGCCATGGGCATAGAACGTTTGCTGGAATTGATGAAAGCCAATGGCGACGTACATCAGCCTGCAATGTGCGATGCTTATCTGGTGCATCAGGGAGCAGAAGCACAAATGCAGGCGATGGTATTAAGTGAGCGTTTGCGTGATGCAGGTCTGGATGTTGTGTTACATTGCGCAACTGCCAATGGCGTAGGCAGTTTCAAATCCCAGATGAAAAAGGCTGACGGCAGCGGTGCGGCTTATGCTGTCATCATCGGTGAAGATGAGGCAAATAATAATACAGTGAGTATCAAGGAGTTGCGCGCGGCTGACGCTGAAAATAATCAGGTTAACGTCCCGTTCGATACTGCGGTGGATTACCTGGTTGATCAAATTGCCGGTAGCGCTGAAGCAGATTGCTGTGATGATCCTCATCATCACCATGTACACCATTAATCCATATTAAAAATATTTATAACATAGATAGACAAAGATACTATGGCATACGATTTAGAAGAACAAGAGCAGTTAGATAACCTCAAGGCAATCTGGAAAAAATACGGCAACATGGCTACCTGGGGGCTGATCGTTGCCCTTGCTGCTTATGCTGGCTGGACCGCATGGACATCGCGTCAAAACACCCAGACTTTGCAAGCTTCTCAGTTGTATGAAGAAATGCAGAAGTCGGTTGTTGCCAAAGACAATGCCAAGGTGCTGGCAGTGACAGAGGATTTGAAAGCCAAATTTGCTTCTACTTCATATGCACCTATGGCTGCGCTGGTAGCAGCCAAGAGCGCATTTGATGCGAACGATCTGAAGGCTGCCAAGAGCCAGTTGCAATGGGTGGCAGATACTTCCAAGGCTGATGAATACAAGGCTGTGGCAAGAATACGCCTGGCTGGTATAGCGCTGGATGAAAAAGCCTATGACGAGGCCCTGAAGCAATTGTCAGGTACTTTCCCCGCACAATTCGATGCTGATGTGCTGGATGCCAAAGGCGATGTCTATGTAGCGCAAAACAAGATCGAAGATGCGCGTACTGTGTATAAGTCAGCGCTGGAAAAAATGGCAGATAAAAGTCCAGGTCGTCAGGCTTTGCAAATGAAGCTGGATGTCATCGGTGGTGCGGCAGATACTAAAGTTGTCAGTAAATAAGGGGAATCATATATGCAATTTTCTGCCAAACTGCTCGTTGCGTCATCTGTATTCATGGCAATGACGGGCTGTTCCACGCTGTCTTCGCTGAATCCATTTTCATCTAAATCTGACGCAAAAAATCAGCCAGCAGTTTTGACTGAGATCAAGTCCAGTCTGGCGATTAAACCCAGTTGGACAGTGGCAATTGGTACTGCGGGTAACTACCTCTTTACTCCTGCAGCCTATGCGCAAAATGTCTATGTGGCTGCGGCTGACGGCACGCTGGCACGCATAGAGGTGGCGACTGGCCGCACGGTCTGGCGTATCAATGCGGGTACCCGTTTGACGGCAGGTGTTGGCGTTGATGGTACAACTGTTGCTGTTGCAGGTGAAAAAGGCCAGGTATTGGCATTTGATCTGGACGGCAAATTGCGCTGGAAAACCCAGAGTACAAATGAAATTTTATCTGCCCCAGCGGTTGGTCAGGGTCTGGTTGTGGTTCGCAGTATAGACAACAAGGTCAGTGCTTATGATCTCACTAACGGTGAACGCAAGTGGTCAATAGAGCGTCCTTTGCCTCCTTTGACTTTGCGTCTTGCTCCTGGCATCGTGATGCAGGGGCAGCAGGCAATTGTCGCCATGCCGGGTGGACGTATGTCTTCACTGGCGCTGAATAATGGCGGTTTGCGCTGGGAGGCAACAGTCGGCGAGCCCAAGGGTGCTACTGAACTCGAGCGTGTCGCCGACGTTTCGGGTGCGCCAGTGATCCTGGGTAACGATATTTGTGCCAGTTCTTATCAGGGCAGGGTGGCTTGTTTTGATGTGGCTACCGGTGCTTTGCGCTGGGCCAAACCTTTGTCCAGCGAGGTTGGTGTCAGTGTTGACGAGCGCTTTGTGTTTGCCTCAGATGTTGCTGGTGCCGTAAATGCCTTTGCCCGCAACGGTGGCGCAAGTGCCTGGCGGAATGACAAGCTCAGCTATCGTCGTTTGTCAGCACCAATTTCGTATGACCGTGCAGTTGCGGTCGGCGATTTCGCAGGTTATGTCCACTTCCTGTCAAGGGAAGATGGTTCTTTCATCGGACGTGTTACTACCGATGGTAGTCAGATTTTAGCAGCGCCTTTGGTGGTCGATGCTAAACTGATCGTTCAAACAAAATCAGGATCAGTGGTTGCTCTTGCAACCGAGTAATAATAATGAAGCCGGTTATCGCACTTATAGGCCGACCTAACGTCGGCAAATCCACGCTGTTCAATCGGCTCACCCGTTCACGCGACGCTTTGGTCGCAGATTTACCTGGCTTGACCAGGGACAGGCATTACGGCGAAGGCCGTGTTGGTGAACGCCCTTTTCTGGTGATTGACACTGGCGGTTTCGAGCCTGTCGCCAAAGAAGGCATCATGCATGAAATGGCCAAGCAGACCAAGCAGGCTGTGGCTGAAGCAGATGTTGTTGTTTTTATCGTCGATGGTCGTCAGGGTCTGACACCGCATGACAAAACCATCACGGATTTCCTGCGCAAATCAGGCCGCTCCGTCATGCTGGTGGTAAATAAGGCCGAGGGCATGAAATATACCTCGGTCACTGCAGATTTTTATGAACTGGGTCTTGGCGATCCTTATGTGATCTCTGCCGCACACGGTGATGGTGTAGCAGATCTGGTCGAAGAAATGGTTGATATCGCCTTCGCCCAGCGCCCTGAGGAAGTTGAAGAGCCTGAATCCCAGGTTCGCGGCATCAAGATTGCCATCGTTGGCCGTCCCAATGTCGGTAAATCGACACTCGTGAATACCCTGCTGGGTGAAGAACGGGTCATCGCTTTCGATATGCCTGGTACCACTCGCGACTCGATAGAAATCCCTTTCGAGCGTGATGGCGTGCATTATTCCCTGATTGACACCGCTGGTATACGTCGCCGTGGCAAGGTTTTTGAGGCCATAGAGAAATTCTCTGTCGTTAAAACCCTGCAATCGGTGTCGGAAGCCAACGTAGTCTTGTTGTTGCTGGACGCACAGCAGGACATTTCAGAGCAGGATGCCCATATTGCAGGCTTCATCCTGGAATCTGGTCGTGCGCTGGTAGTTGGCGTCAATAAGTGGGATGGTTTGCAAAGTGACAGGCGCGATGAGATCAAGATGGACATAGAGCGCAAACTGAATTTCCTGACATTTGCCAAATTCCACTTCATTTCAGCCTTGAAATCGACTGGTATAGGTCCTCTGATGAAATCCATTGATGCTGCTTATGCTGCTGCGATGGTTAATTTATCTACGCCCAAACTCACACGTGCCCTGATTGAAGCAGTAGAACATCAACAACCCAAGCGCAAGGGCTCTATCCGTCCCAAGTTGCGCTATGCGCATCAGGGTGGGCAAAATCCGCCTATTATTGTCATTCACGGCAATGCACTTGAGGCAGTGGGTGATGTGTATAAGCGTTATCTCGAAAAACACTTCCGCGAAACGTTTTCACTCACTGGTACTCCTTTGCGAATAGAAATGCGTTCTGGCAAGAATCCGTTTGACAAGTCGTCGAAGTAAGCTCGTTCAGTTAAGTCTGCTGGCAAGTATTAAAATGTAAGAAAATGCTTGGTTGATCTCCTTTTGCAGTGAAATTTAAGCAAGAGATATGCAATTAAGATGAAAATAGATTACATTACTTTGTAATCAACTTCTGGGAATACTTGTATTATGATAAGTAGTCCCCAACTCCTAATCACAACAACACAATGGAGCTGTTATGAGCAATAAAGGGCAATTATTACAAGACCCATTTCTGAACGCTTTGCGTAAAGAACATATTCCTGTATCAATTTATCTGGTCAATGGCATCAAATTGCAGGGCCATATCGAATCTTTCGACCAGTATGTGGTTTTGCTGCGTAATACTGTGACACAAATGGTTTACAAGCATGCTATTTCTACCGTTGTACCAGCACGCGCAGTCAGCATTAACACCGAGCCAGAGGCAGAGTAATTTTTGAGTAATGAAATAAAGAAGCCGTCCATGCGCGCCGCTTTAGTCGGCGTGGATTTTGGTAAGGACGACTTTGCCGCCAGCCTGGAAGAACTCTCTTTGCTTTCGCAGTCCGCGGGGGCAGAGCCGGTTACAACCATCACTTGCAAACGATCAAGCCCTGATGCTGCTTTTTTTGTCGGCAGCGGCAAGGCGGATGAGATTGCGCATGCTGTTGCCGACGCTACGCTGGATATAGTCATTTTTAATCATGCACTCTCGCCGGCGCAACAGAGGAATCTGGAGCGCCACCTGAAGGTGAGGGTGGTTGATCGTACCAGCCTGATCCTGGATATTTTTGCTCAACGTGCCCAAAGTCATGAAGGTAAGGTTCAGGTGGAATTGGCTCAGTTGCAACATCTGGCCACGCGATTGATACGTGGCTGGACGCATCTGGAAAGACAAAAAGGTGGTATAGGTTTGCGCGGCCCAGGCGAGACTCAGCTTGAGACTGACCGCCGCTTGCTGGGGGAGCGTGTCAAAATGCTCAAACAAAAGCTCGATAAGCTACATAAGCAAAGGGAAACCCAGAGACGTTCGCGTGGCCGTAGTAATACCTTGTCGGTTTCTCTGGTCGGTTATACCAATGCGGGTAAGTCCAGTCTGTTTAATACTATGACCAAGGCAGGCGCTTATGCCGCCAATCAATTATTTGCAACGCTGGATACTACTTCGCGCCGCTTGTACCTGGGCGATGCGGGTAATATCGTCATTTCTGATACGGTTGGTTTTATTCGTGAATTGCCTCATCAACTCGTTGCAGCGTTCAGGGCAACATTGGAAGAAACGATACATGCCGATTTGCTCTTGCATGTCGTAGATGCAAGTAGTCCTGTAAGGTTTGACCAGATACAACAAGTCAATCAGGTGCTTGAAGAAATCGGCGCGGATCACATACCACAGATACTTGTGTGGAATAAGATAGATCTTGCTGAGCTGGAGCCTTCGGTCGAGGTAGATGAGTGTGATAAAATCCAGAGGGTTTTTTTGAGTGCCCGCACCGGAGCAGGTATAGGTTTGTTACGCGAAGCTATCGCCGAATTCGCACTGGCAAAAACGTCTGGCATTGCGCAAACGGCAACGCCAGAGGCAGTTGATGCACGCTTTGATTTTCAGTAGTCCAACCCACTATTCATTGGATAGCGACAGAATGCTTGTTTCATTTCTCAAAAGAATTGGTTTGACCATGTCCATAAATGATCCGCAATGGGGGCGTGGTTCACAAAACAATAATCAAAATAATAATAAGCCCGATGGCAAAAAACCACCGGATGGCCCACCTGATCTTGATCAGTTATGGAAAGACTTTACCCAGAAATTGGGGCGTCTGTTTGGGCAAAATGGTGGTGGCGATAATGGTGGCAATTTTTCACCAGACTCATCTGGCGCTAAAGTTGGCGCATCCCTGATTGTTGCCGTAATCGCGCTGGTATGGTTGTCCAGTGGTTTTTTCATCGTGCAAGAAGGGCAAACTGCTGTCATCACGACATTTGGTAAATTCAGCCATCAGACTTCTGCCGGCTTTAACTGGCGCTGGCCTTATCCTGTCCAAGGACATGAGATAGTCAATCTGTCGCAAGTCAGAACGGTGGAGATAGGCTACAAAAAAGGCTC
The DNA here is from genome assembly GCF_009937955.1 of Undibacterium sp. KW1. Classification (NCBI taxonomy): domain Bacteria; kingdom Pseudomonadati; phylum Pseudomonadota; class Betaproteobacteria; order Burkholderiales; family Oxalobacteraceae; genus Undibacterium; species Undibacterium sp. KW1. The sequence continues at coordinate 2,458,956 of NZ_AP018439.1, forward strand.
AAAAGAGCGCGAATCCCTGATGTTGACTGATGATGAAAACATCGTCGATATTCAGTTTGCTGTCCAGTACACCTTGAACAATGCCGCAGACTGGCTGTATAACAACCGTGATCAGGAAGAGATGATACTTCAGGTCGCAGAAACTGTTGTCCGCGAGGTCGTCGGTAAAAGCTCCATGGATTTTGTCTTGTATGAAGGTCGTGAAAAAATAGCACTTGATGTCAGTGCAGGCATGCAAAAAATCCTGAATGCGTATGGTTCAGGTGTGCTGGTGGCGCAAGTGACCATGCAAAACGTGCAGGCACCTGAGCAGGTCCAGGCTGTTTTTGAAGATGCGCAAAAAGCAAAGCAGGATAAAGAGCGCCTGAAAAATGAAGGCATAGCTTATGCCAATGATGTTATTCCAAAGGCACGTGGTGAGGCGTCCCGCATGATACAAGAGGCAGAAGCATACAAAGGAAGTATCGTTGCCAATGCTCAGGGTAATGCTTCACGCTTCCAACAAGTGCTGGTTGAGTATCAAAAAGCGCCTGCCATTACCAGGGACAGGATGTACCTGGAAACCATGCAGCAAATATTTGCCAATACCAGCAAGGTGATGATGGATACCAAGACTGGTAATAATATGATTTATCTGCCTCTGGATAAAATCCAGGGTGATCAGGCAGCGAAAGTCGCGCCGGCGGCTCCTGCACAGGTAACTATTCCTGCAGCAGAGCAGATACCTACCGTGGAAATGCGTTATGGCAAGGATGGAAGATCAAAAGATAACCGTGATACACGCGAAAGGGAGGGCAGATAATGAATAAGTTTGCTACTTTCCTCATTGCCATCTGTGGTGCAATTTTAATTGCTTATTCGACTATTTTTGTTGTTGATCAGCGTTCGCACGCGATTGTCTTTGCTTTGGGTGAAGTCAAGTCTGTCATCAGTGAGCCTGGCTTGCACTTCAAGTTGCCACCACCATTTCAGAATGTCTTGTTGCTGGATAAACGTATCCTGACTATTGATACGAATACTGGTGATCGTTTTGTCACGTCCGAAAAGAAGAACATCCTGGTTGATTCGTATGTGAAGTGGCGTATCAAGGACCCACGTCTGTATTTCGTCAGCTTCAATGGCGAAGAACGCAGAGCGCAAAACAGGATGTTGCAAATCATCAAGGCTGCCTTGAATGATGAAATTACCAAGCGTAAAGTAGGCGAAGTAATATCTACACAGCGTGGCAAGGTCATGGACGCCATCAAGAAAAAGGTTTCTGACGAAACCAAGCAGATAGGTGTGGAAATTATAGATGTGCGCCTCAAGCGTGTTGATTACGTAGAGCAAATCAATAATTCGGTGTATGAACGCATGAAGGCCGAGCGTACCCGTGAAGCAAATGGTCTGCGCTCTACCGGTGCAGCTGAAAAAGAAGAAATCAGCGCAGATGCTGATAAGCAAAGATTGGTGATCAAGGCTGAAGCTTATCGTGAAGCGCAAAAGATACGCGGTGCAGGTGACGCTGAAGCTTCACAGATTTATGCGCAGGCGTTTGGTCAAAATCCAGAATTTTATAAGTTCTATCGCAGCCTTGAGGCGTATACTGCGTCATTCAAGAACAAGAGTGATGTCTTGGTAGTGGATCCAAACTCTGAGTTCTTTAAATATTTTAAGAGCCCTTCTTCGGTAGGTGGTAATGCTCCTGCTGCAAAGGGTAAGTAACACTCGCCACTGTAAATAGTGACTGTAGTGACAAACAGCGATCTGCACAAATTTTGTGCAGATCGCTGTTTGTCGGATAGACTCAACCAATTTCTTGTTTTTTTGATTGTTCTTCATGCCGAATTGGCTTTTACCTGAAAATATTGCTGATATCCTGCCGTCCGAAGCGCGCAAGATAGAAGAATTGCGCCGTGTTCTCCTGGACAATTTCAGACTGTATGGCTACGAGCTGGTCATGCCGCCCATGCTGGAATACATAGAGTCCTTGCTGACCGGTGCCGGTCAGGATATGGATTTGCGTACCTTCAAACTGGTAGATCAAATCTCTGGCCGTACCATGGGCCTGCGGGCTGACATGACCACGCAAGTAGCCCGTATTGATGCGCATCTCTTAAACCGCCGTACTGTTACCCGTCTTTGCTATGCGGGCAGTGTCCTGCATACCAAGCCTTCTGGTCTGCACGCCACACGCGAGCCTTTGCAAATCGGCGCAGAAATTTATGGCCATGCTGGCCTGGAGGCGGATGCTGAAATCCAGGAACTGGTATTGGCTTGTCTGGCACTTGCGCATGTAAAAGATGTCAGGCTGGATATGTGTCATGTCGGTGTCTTGCGTGCCTTGCTGGCGGCAGATCCGCTCGCCAAAGCGCAGGAAAATACTCTGTATGCCTTGCTGGAGGCAAAGGATTTGCCTAGCATCGATAAGCTGAGCAAGAATTTTTCACCCGAGGTGCGTGCTGCATTAATGGTTTTGCCAGGTTTATATGGCGATATTTCCGTTATCCAGAAAGCGCGTGCGGTACTGCCTGCATTTGAAGGCATACAGACCGCGCTCGACGAACTGGAGCATCTGGTGCGTTTGACTGGCACAACCCATGTCACGATAGATCTCGCTGATTTGCGTGGCTACCACTATCATAGTGGGGTGATGTTCAATGTGTTTGTACCAGGTTTGCCAAACGCGGTGGCCCGTGGTGGTCGGTACGACCATGTGGGCGAGGCTTTTGGACGCTCACGTCCGGCGACTGGATTTTCCCTGGATTTGCGTGAGCTGGCGCGTCTGCTGCCATCCGCAGAGAGAAAGGATGCGATCCGGGCTCCCTGGGGTAGTGACCCTGCATTGCGGGCAAAGATCGTAGAGCTGCGTAGTGAAGGTGAGATCGTTATTCAAAGCTTGCCTGGGCACGAGAACGAACAAGACGAATTTGACTGCAATCGCGCGCTCATTTTCGATGCAGGTAAATGGATTCTTCAAAATGTAGGTTGAGTGATGACACAAACTAAAATTGCAAAAAACGTAGTCGTAATCGGTACCCAGTGGGGCGATGAAGGCAAGGGAAAAATCGTTGACTGGTTGACGGATCACGCCCAGGGCGTCGTACGTTTCCAGGGCGGTCACAATGCTGGTCACACATTGGTCATCGGTGGTCAAAAGACAGCCTTGCAACTGATACCTTCCGGCATCATGCGTGCTGGTACGGCCTGCTACATCGGTAATGGTGTGGTCTTGTCTGTGCCTGATCTCTTGCGTGAAATTGACAAGCTGCAGGCAAACGGCGTTGAAGTTGTTTCCCGTCTCAAAATTTCAGAAGCTTGCCCAGTCATTTTGCCGTATCACACTGCACTTGATGCCGCGCGTGAAATTGCCCGTGGTGCCGCCAAGATAGGGACGACTGGCAAGGGTATAGGTCCTGCCTATGAAGACAAGGTTGCCCGCCGTGCGATACGCGTCGCTGATTTGCTCAATGAAGAGCGTTTTGCCGAGAAGCTGCGTGAAAACCTGGATTACCACAATTTTGTGTTGACCAATTATCTCAAGGCGCCTGCAGTTGAGTTCCAGAAAACACTGGACGATACTCTGGCCAACGTGCCGCGTATCCGCCCCATGGTGGCAGACGTATCCAGTGCCTTGTATGCGGCGCATAAAGCTGGTGCCAGCCTCTTGTTTGAGGGTGCGCAAGGCAGTTTGCTGGACGTCGATCATGGTACTTACCCTTTCGTTACCTCCAGCAATTGCGTGGCTGGCAATGCAGCGGCAGGTTCTGGTGTTGGCCCTAATATGTTGCATTACATCCTGGGTATCACCAAGGCTTACACGACACGTGTAGGTTCTGGCCCATTCCCATCTGAATTGCCAACCGATGCCGGCGTAGGTAAGCACTTGGCTAGCGTTGGTCATGAATTTGGTACGGTTACTGGCCGTGCGCGTCGTTGCGGCTGGTTTGACGCAGCCTTGTTGAAGCGTTCTGTGCAAATCAATGGTGTATCAGGCATGTGCCTGACCAAGCTGGACGTGCTGGATGGTCTGGAAACACTGAAGCTGTGTACCGGCTACAAGGTCGATGGCAAAGTCGTTGATATCTTCCCGGTTGGTGCTGAAGAGGCGGCGCGCTGCGAAGCCATTTATGAAGAAATGCCGGGTTGGTCTGAAACCACAGTTGGCGCGCAAAGCATGGATGCTCTGCCAGTCAATGCCCGCAATTACATCATGCGTATTCAGGAGCTGGTTGGTGTTCCTGTCGATATGGTCTCTACCGGACCAGATCGCGAAGAAACCATCGTGTTAAGGCACCCGTTTATCTAAGAAGGAACAATAAAAACATGAATATGCCTGCATCTACAGACAAGGACTTATGGGTTTCCTGGGAAGCCTATCATCGTTCCATCGAGCAGCTTGCATTGAAAGTGCATGAGTCTGGCTGGAAATTTGATCAAGTCCTGTGTCTTGCCCGTGGTGGCTTGCGCCCTGGTGATATTTTCTCCAGGATATTTGACGTGCCTCTGGCGATTTTATCGACCAGTTCCTATCGCGAAGAGTCAGGTACCGTACAGGGCACTCTGGATATAGGAAAGTATATTTCCATGACCAAGGGTGCGTTGCAAGGTAAAGTTTTGGTGGTCGATGATCTGGTCGATTCTGGCGTTACTCTGGAAAAAGTACTTGTGCATTTGCGTGAGAATTTCCCGGCTGTGACTGAAGTAAAATCGGCTGTGATCTGGTACAAGGCATGTTCATCAGTGGCTCCGGATTACTATCTGGACTATCTGGCGAACAATCCATGGATACACCAGCCTTTTGAAGAGTATGACAGTATCAGGCCTCATCAGTTGAATGCCTGGTTGAAAAAGGGCGCAGCCTAACTGACAGTTATGAAAACGGAAGCAATTTGCTTCCGTTTTTTTATGGCTACGCTATGTGATTATCTAGTGCTTTATTGCGATGGGTGTCTTGTGTTCTGTGGAGGGGGTGCTCCCGCCAGACTTCGCTTGATTTGGATAATGCAGATATGATGCAGCTTGCGCTAATGATGAAAGCAAATGAGGCAAATGGAGCAAATGTGGAATTGAAAAAGCCCGCTGATTTTTATCAGCGGGCTCTCAAATTTGTGGTGCCCACGGAGGGACTCGAACCCCCACATCCGAAGACACATGGACCTGAACCATGCGCGTCTACCAATTCCGCCACGTGGGCAACGGAAGGCGTAATTATAGAGTATTTGACTGGCTTTGGGGAAATATTTCGGAGAAAATTTCGCATTATGGTGCGGGCAGGTAGAAAGTCGTCGGCAGCTTGGGCAGGAAGTGCAGGGTCAGGGGATTTCTTGCTTATACTTGCAAAACTGAATACGTGGGATGTGCCGAATGTGAAATTCGAAGTGGAATTGAAAAAGCCCGCTGATTTTCATCAACGGGCTCTCAAATTTTGGTGCCCACGGAGGGACTCGAACCCCCACACCCGAAGGCACATGGACCTGAACCATGCGCGTCTACCAATTCCGCCACGTGGGCAACGGAGAACAACATTATAGATTAATTGAAGCATTTGTCAAGGTGAGCCACCTTGCGGATACAAGAATTGTTAGGCGAAAGAGGTTTGCTACAGTAAACTATGGCCTGATAAGATTTTGGCGTGAGCCAAATTAACTTTTTTAAGAAAAAATACAAAATTTGAACAAGCATTTATACCCCATCCCCAGTCGCGAAGAGATACTGGGTGTTCTACGTACTAACACGGCAAAAATGACGGCGACTGCAATAGCAGATGCGTTGTCAGTAAAACCTGAGGAGTTAGATGGCATGACACGACGTTTAAGCGCGATGGAAAGAGATGGGCAAGTCAAAGTAGATAAAGGTGGAAATTTTTCCATCGCCAATCACGATAACTTCATCAGCGGTAAAGTCAGCAGTCATCGCGAAGGTTATGGTTTCCTGATTCCTGATGATGGCAGTGAAGACCTGTTTTTGCCAGAGCGCGAAATGCAAAAGGTCTTGCATGGTGACCGTGTCATGGCGCGTGTGGTAGGTACTGACAGGCGTGGTCGTCTTGAAGGCGGCATACTTGAGATACTCGACCGTGCCAATACTCATGTCATCGGGCGGCTGTTAAATGAAAACGGCGTCTGGATAGTTGCTCCTGAAGACAAACGCTTCAGCCAGGATATTTTATTGACCGGCGCACCGGGCAAAGCCAAGGCTGGTCAGGTTGTCAGCGTCGAGTTGACCGAACAACCTACCCGCTACGCACAACCGGTTGGCAAGATCGTTGAAATTCTGGGTGATGTTGATGACCCCGGCATGGAAATCGAAATCGCTGTCCGCAAATTTGGTGTGCCTCATGAGTTTTCTGAAGCGGTAAAAAAAGCCGCAGCCAAATTGCCATCCGAGGTACGCGATATTGATCTGGCTGACCGTGTGGATCTGCGTGACATTCCATTGGTGACTATCGATGGCGAAGACGCCCGCGATTTTGACGATGCAGTGTATTGTGAACCAGTCAAGATAGGCCGCAGTAAAGGTCACAGGCTGATCGTCGCCATTGCCGATGTCAGCCACTATGTCAATCCGAACGATGTGCTTGATGAAGAGGCGCTGTTGCGCAGTACGTCGGTGTATTTCCCGCGCAGGGTGATACCGATGTTGCCTGAGCGCCTGTCGAATGGCCTGTGTTCGCTTAATCCTGACGTTGATCGCCTGACGCTGGTGTGCGATATGGTAATTACGCAAGACGGTGAAGTCACGGCTTACCAGTTTTATCCGGCGGTCATTCATTCTGCTGCGCGCTTCACTTATACCGAAGTGGCAGCAATACTGGGTAACACCAAGGGACCAGAGGCTGCCAAGCGCCTGACCCTGGTGCCGCATCTCCTGCATTTGTATGAGGTCTTCCAGTCTCTATTGAAGGCACGCCATGCGCGTGGGGCCATCGATTTTGAAACGACAGAGACCTATATCGTTTGCAATCCATCTGGCAAGATAGAAAAGATACTGCCACGTACACGCAATGATGCACACAAGCTGATTGAAGAATGCATGCTGGCAGCCAACGTCTGCGCAGCAAATTTGCTGGAAACCTATAAGCATCCAGGCACTTATCGTATTCATGCAGGTCCGACCAAAGAGAAGCTGACCCAGGTCAGGAATTTCCTGAAACAGGTAGGTCTGTTCCTCAATGGCGGCGACAAGCCTTCGGCATCGGATTATGCTGAGCTGATGAATAAAATTAAAGGGCGACCAGATGCGCCACTCTTGCAAACCATGCTGCTGCGCTCCATGCAGCAAGCGGTTTACAGCCCGGACAATATTGGCCATTTTGGTTTGTCGTATGATGCCTATGCCCATTTCACCAGCCCTATACGCCGTTACCCCGATTTGCTGACCCACAGAGCGATCAAGGCCATTTTGCAGGGGCGTAAATATGAACCCAAGGGCATAGACCTGACACTCTTGAATACTTCAGTATCGAATGCCGCCAGAAAACAGCAAATTGCTGACAAGGCAGCGGGCAAGAAGAAGGAAGAAAAAGAACAGACCATCTGGGATGCTTTGGGTGTTCACTGTTCTGCCAATGAGCGTCGTGCCGATGAAGCTTCACGTGATGTCGAAGCCTGGCTCAAATGCTACTTCATTCGTAACAAGGTTGGTGAAGAATTCACCGGCATGATTACGGGCGTGACTCAGTTTGGTATCTTTGTCCAGCTCGATGACATTTTCATCGAAGGCCTGGTGCATGTCACTGAGCTGGGTGCTGACTACTTCCAGTTTGACGAAGCACGTCACGAGTTGCGTGGCGAACGCACGGGCAAGCGTTATCAGTTGACTGACAAAGTCACAGTGCAAGTCAGCCGGGTTGATCTGGATGCGCGCAAGATTGATCTGGCCATAGTCCAGGCTGTGTCACCACGCTCTGCAGGATTGGCAGATACCCGCAGTGCAACTGCCAATGAAAAAAATCGCAAAGGTACAGCCAGCGCCAAGAAAGCCGTGCTGGTTCCGGAAGAAAAAGCCGTGGCAAATTATGGCAGAGGCGGTAAAGCTGCTTCAGCCAGGAAAGTAAAAGAAGAAAGTTTTTCTGGTGGACGTCGCCAGAAATCTTCGCCTGCTGCTGCCAGTGCAAAGAAAAAAGCACCAGCTGCCGCCGGTAAGTCAGCGAAGAAAAGACGTTAGTACCTCAAAGTACCTCAAAGAAATGCATGTAAAGAAAAGAATGAAATGAAAAGTAAAATGATTTTTGGTTTCCATGCGGTCACCTCCCGGATCCGCCATGAAGCCTCTTCCGTCGAAGAAATCTATGTAGATTCTTCTCGCGTTGATGGTCGTATGAAAGACCTCTTGCAAGCAGCAAAATCTGCTGGTGTGCGCATCATCCCGGCAGATGATCAGCGCCTCAGCAATATCGTCGGTACACGGCGCCATCAGGGCGTAGTAGCGAAGGCCAGTGAATTGTCACTGGCACGTAACCTCGATGAATTGCTTGACGCGATTGATGGGCCACCATTGTTGCTGGTGCTGGATGGCATCACGGACCCACATAACCTGGGTGCCTGCCTGCGCGTGGCTGACGGCGCGGGTGCGCATGCAGTTATCGCTCCCAAGGACAGGGCGGTGGGCTTGAATGCCACTGCAGCCAAGGTTGCCAGCGGCGCTGCTGAAACAGTGCCGTACATCACCGTCACTAATCTGGCACGCACCCTTCGTGAATTGAAAGACCGTGATATCTGGCTGGTTGGTACCTCAGATGAAGTCGAAAAAAATATCTACGATGTCGATTTCAAGGGTGGTTGCGCCATCGTCATGGGTTCTGAAGGTGAGGGCATGCGCCGCCTGACCCGCGAAACCTGCGATATGCTGGTCAGTGTCCCCATGTTCGGTTCTGTAGAAAGCCTGAATGTCTCCGTGGCTTCAGGTGTTTGCCTGTACGAAGCCCGCCGCCAGCGTCTGTAAGCCATAGTTTCTGTAAACCTGTACGTCTGGTGCCCGGTGATTTGGGCAGCGGACGCAGCTTTTTCAGAAATACGCTACTATCTTATTCCCTTCCGTCATATCCATAAAAAGTTCATGTTTAGCCGCCTGAGAGAAGATATAGCCAGTATTATCAAGAAAGATCCTGCCGCCCGTAATGCCTGGGAGGTGATCACTTGTTATCCTGGTTTTCAGGCGATACTCATGCATGGCTGGGCACAATGGTGCTGGAAGCGTGGCCTGAAATGGCTGGGCCGTTTTATCTCGCACATTGCCCGCGTATTGACAGGTATAGAAATCCATCCTGGTGCGACCATAGGCCGCAGGGTATTCATAGACCATGGTTTTGGTGTGGTTATTGGTGAAACGGCAGAAATTGGTGATGACTGCACGATCTACCAGGGCGTGACTTTGGGGGGGACTTCCCTGTCGCGTGGCGCAAAACGTCATCCTACGCTGGAGGCGGGTGTCATTGTCGGTGCTGGTGCCAAGGTGCTGGGTGGTTTTACCATAGGTGCGGGTGCCAAGATAGGGTCTAACTCTGTGGTGCTCAAGCCTGTGCCTGCTGGTGGTACGGCAGTTGGTAACCCTGCTCACGTGATCAAAAAAGAAGTTGCTTCGGCAGATTCAGAAACTGCGCATTTGTTCACAGCTTATGGCGTTACACAAAATAGTGATGACCCGATTTCCAAAGTTTTGCACAAGCTGATTGATCATGCTGCTGCACAGCAAGAGCAGATAGAAAAATTGTCCGCTGCCTTGGCACAATCTGGTATTGCCTGCGATGCCCGCTCTGAAGTCGGTAAACTGATACCGGAACAGATTAATAGCCTGGTTGACTGATTCCTGGTCCAGTCGGGAATTAATTGGTGGTTTTAGGTTTTAGCGTGATAGGCAAATTGATTGATGTGAAGCCTAATCTCTGACAATAACTCACTGGCAGTCAAACCTATAGGCCCTGTTCCGTTTTTTACCAGTTCATCGGCTGCATGACCATGCACCCAGGTCGCGATTCTTGCCGCATCCATGCTATTGCCAAGCTGCGCCAGTAAGGCACCTGCCACGCCTGCCAGTACATCACCAGTGCCGCCGCTGGCCAATGCCGGATTGCCAGTCGTATTGATAAGCAGCTCGCCATCAGGGTTGCAGATAATACTGCCGGAACCCTTGAGTATTACTACTGCATTGAATCGACTTGCCAGTTCTTGTGCTGCAGGCAGGCGATTATTCTGTACGTCAGCGACGCTCTTGTGCAGTAATCTCGCTGCTTCCAATGGGTGTGGTGTGAGTATGCATGGAGTACTTCTGTCGTGTAATAGGGCCTGCAATTTGCTGTCTGCAGCAATCAGATTCAAGGCATCGGCATCAATGACCAGTGCTTGCGCAGTCTGAATCGCACTGCTGAGTAAGGCATGCGCAGCGTTTGAAGTGCCTAGCCCTGGGCCTAGGACCACAGTTGCCTCTGCCAGACTTATATCTCCAGCATGACGGAACATGATTTCTGGGTGCAGACTATCGTAAGCGGGTGCTTCTGCCAGCATGCTGCAGTAAATCCTCCCGGCACCTGCATACTGTGCAGCCCTGGCCGCAAGGATGGCAGCGCCTGCCATGCCCCTGGCACCGCCAAGTATGACGACGTCACCAAAACTGCCTTTATGACTGTTTTGTTTGCGAGGTTGTAGAATTTGCAGCAGGGGAGTGCGTTCATTCAGATAGCTGTGGCATTCAGGAAAAAAATCGTCAGAAATATCCAGTTGGTTAACGGTGACGTGACCCGCATAGTCTTTGCCTGATCCTGTATGCAAGCCAGGTTTGTTGGCAATAAAAGTAATAGTATGGCTGGCCTGAATAAGCACGCTGTCTTGACTCACTGGCTGCCCGGTATCGGCATTCAAACCACTGGGGACGTCAATCGCCAGTACTGGGATAGTTTTTTCAGATGCGAGTTGGTTGATGAGGTTGATCAGCCTGGCGATGTCAGCTTCTGGTGCCCGTTTCAGACCTATGCCGAATAAGCCATCAATAATCAGGCCCCAGTTTTGTGACGGGGTATTGAGTAATGTGTGACGGTCCGCAAACTCCAGTCCAGAGCCCCGTGCTCTTTGCAGTGCAGCCTGTGCATCTGGAGAGTATTTCTCAAATACCCCGCACATGAGACAAACGACTTTGAAACCCTGTCTGGATAAGTGATATCCGGCCTCATAAGCATCCCCTCCATTATTACCCGGTCCTGCCAGTATCAATATGGGATATTGCTTGTTCGCGCAAGTTTTTGCTGCCAGTTCTGCCGTCGCCAGTCCGGCTTTTTGCATGAGCGTGACATCGCCCTGATGTGCCAGTGCACGGGTCTCTATTTCACGTATCTGTTCTACGTTATATAGTCTGGCTTCGTCGGTAAATACTCCGCATGACATGATTTACCTCTTTACAGGGAGCGGTGTAGTCTGGCTTAAAGACTGTATCATTTCCAGGCCACTCTGGAACAGATTTTGCAGCGGTAGTAGCAGGTAAGGCATGATAAGGGCGACCATCAAAAAACCTACACCTATGGTGATAGGAAAGCCGATACCAAACAAATTCAATTGAGGCGCAGCGCGCGTCAATATGCCAAGAGCGACGTTGGTTACCAGCAGGGCAGCAACAATGGGCAGAGAGAGATGCATGCCTACGCTAAAAATTTGCTCCCCCCAGATTGCCAGCTTTTGATAATTGAGACCAGATTGATAAGTCGTGGCAATTGGTATGGTATGAAAACTTTCCACCAGCGCCGCCAGCATGGAGAGATGCACATTCAGTGTCAGCATCAGCAAAGTGGATGTCAGCACAAGGAATTGTGCAATGGCCGACGATCGCCCCTGCGTCTGTGGATCAAAAAAAGTCGCAAAGCCCAACCCCATGGTCAAGCCAGAAATCTCACCAGCCATCTCTATGGCAGAAAAGACGACGCGCATGACAAAGCCCATTGCCAATCCTATGATGAGCTGCTGCGCCAGCACCAAAATGCCATTCAGCGAAACCGGGTCAAGATTGGAAATGGCTGGCAGGGTAGGGGCGACGATCAGCGATAAAACTATTCCCAGCGCGATCTTGATTTGTACCGGAACAGTGTTATTGCCAAATGGCGGGGCAACAGCAATCAGCCCCAGTATCCTGGTCAGGGGCCAGATAAAGGAGTTGATCAGTGCAATCAGCTCATTGCTGGAAAAAGAAATCATGGAATTGCGATGGTACGCAAATCAGGCTGCCATGGTGGCGATGCTGGAAAACATCTGGCGCATGTAATCCATCAGGATTGATAGCATCCAGGGCCCTGCAATAATGAGCGTGACAAAGATACCTATCAGCTTGGGTATGAAAGACAGGGTCGTTTCATTGATTTGCGTGGCTGCCTGGAAAATACTGACGATCAGACCTATGCCCAGTGCCACCAGCAATAAGGGGGCAGACACCATCAAGGTGACTTCCATGGCCTGGCGACCTAATGTCATTACGCTATCGGGTGTCATGGTGAACCTCAGTAAAAACTTTGTGCGAGTGAACCTATCAACAACTGCCAGCCATCGACGAGTACGAAAAGCATGAGCTTGAAGGGCAGCGATACGATAGCAGGTGAGACCATCATCATACCCATGGACATCAGCACGCTGGCAACCACCATGTCGATGATGAGGAAGGGGATGAAGATGGCAAAACTGATTTGAAAAGCAGTTTTCAATTCACTGGTAATGAAGGCAGGGATCAAAATTCGCAAAGGCACATCTTCGGGCCCTTGCAACTCAGGAGTATTGGATAATTTTACATACAGGGCAAGGTCAGTCTGCCTGGTTTGCTTCATCATGAATTGTTTCAGCGGGGTTGCTCCCTTATCCAGGGCAACCTGCATGGTGATCTTGTTTTCAGTAAATGGCTGATAAGCTTCAGCATAGATTTTGTCAAACACCGGTCCCATGACGAACAGAGTCAGGAACAAGGATAAGCCCACCATCACCTGATTCGGTGGCGCAGACTGGGTACCCAGCGCTTGCCTGAGTAAAGACAGGACGATGATGATGCGGGTAAAACTGGTCATCATCAGCAAGGCCGCCGGCAAAAAGCTGAGTGCCGTCAGGAATAGCAGCGTCTGTATGCTGAGTGAATAGTTTTGCCCGCCACCAGGTGCGGGCGTGCTGGTGATTGCTTGCAGGCCACCATTGGCCTGTGCCACGGCGGCTTCTGGCAGAGCAAGTCCGCACAGCAAAAGTGCCAGCCAGATGAGCGGCAGATGAGCGCGCAAAGTTTTCATGCGATGTAATTACCTGTTCTCAGACTGCTCTGCAGATCGTTCGGTAGTCCGTTTTTCCAGTGTGCGCTTGAGCCATGCAGAAAAAGGATCATTGGCAGTTGTTTGTGCTGACTGATTCAGCAGCTCTTCCTGTTTGGGCATGCTGGCTAGCGTGTTGATATTGCTGGCAGTGACGCCAAGGACCAGCCATTGATCTGCAATCTCGACTACCATTACCCGTTCGCGGCTTCCAACATTGACGCCACCAATGATCTTGACGGGGATCTTATTTCCCACGCTCATCATGGGCCCCAGGCGACGCATCAGCCAGGCGGCCATGACAACCAGGCCCAGTACCAGGAGTAATGCTGTGGCAATTTGTATAACGCCGCCACCAGTTGAAACAGGCGCATTCTCGGCAGCGAAAACAGGATTGCTCAGGCTTGCCAATGCTCCCAGCGTTACCGCCGCAAAATAAGCTGAAGTAGTCCTCATTTGTTGAGCTTGCGTATGCGTTCTGCAGGCGTCACGATATCGGTCAGGCGTATGCCAAACTTATCGTTGACCACAACCACCTCACCCTGGGCAATCAGGCAGCCATTGACCAGCACATCCATAGGCTCACCCGCCAGACCATCAAGCTCTACGACAGAACCCTGTGCCAGTTGCAGCAGGTTTTTGATGGCAATCTTGGTTCTGCCCAACTCTACCGTCAGTTGAACCGGGATATCCAGAATAAAGTCGATGTCATTATGGGTTTCAGGTGCGTTACTGCTCTTGCCGCTGAACTCTTTAAAAATGGCAGCACTGGCCGGTGGTGCTTCAGCCTTTTCGGCTGCCGCAGCTTCTGCTCTTTCTTGCTCTGCAATTGCAGCGCCCCAATCATCTTCACTGATGGGTGAATCGCCGTTGTCATCCATGATTTTCTCCTTGTACTACTTCCTGTACGCTGGAGCTGATCAGCTTCTCCACGCGCAAGGCATATTGCCCGTTAAACACGCCGTATTTACACTCCATGACTGGAGTGCCATCGACTTTTGCTGAAATAATTTCTGGTACTGAAAGCGGAATGATATCGCCTTCCTTCATATTCAGTATATCGCCCAGAGTGACGCGCGTGGTGCCCAGATCTGCAACTATTTCAACTTCTGCTATCTGTATCTGTTGCGTCATCAGACGTACCCAGCGTTTATCCACCTCCAGGGTTTCGCCTTGCAGGCTACTGGTCAGAATGTCGCGTATTGGCTCTATGGTGGAATATGGCATGCATAAATGCATTTCACCACTGACTGGCCCCAGTTCTATTGTGAAGGTGGTGGATACCACAACTTCATTCGGAGTCGCAATATTGGCAAACTGGGTATTCATTTCTGAGCGTATATATTCAAATTCTATGGGATAGACAGGTTCCCAGGATTTGGAATAGGTTTCAAAAATGATTTCCAGGATGCGGTGAATGATACGTTGCTCAGTCTGGGTAAAATCGCGGCCTTCAACACGGGTATGGAAGCGGCCGTCACCACCAAACAGATTATCCACCAGCAAAAACACCAGGCCAGGATCAAGCACAATCAATGAGGTGCCACGCAAGGGCTTCATGTGTACCAGATTCAGATTGGTTGGTACTACCAGGTTGCGGATGAACTCACTGTACTTTGATACCCTGACAGTACCGACGGATACCTCTGCACTGCGGCGCAGGAAATTGAACAAGCCTATACGCAACAAACGGGCAAAACGTTCATTGATAATTTCCAGCGTCGGCATGCGGCCACGGACGATGCGTTCTTGCGTTGCAAGATTGTAGGGCCGAACACCGGAGGTATCCTCCAGAGATTGCGAATCGTCCTGATCTCCCGTGACGCCCTTCAAAAGGGCATCAACTTCTTCCTGGGAGAGAAAATTATCTGACATGATTTTATTGGACTACAAAAGACGTAAAGAAAACACCACTGACTTTTTGTGGCTCTCCCTTGGCGGTAAAAGGCTGGGCAACTTTTTCGATAATGTCATTAACCAGTTTCTCCTTGCCTTCGGACGATAAAATTTCAGACGCATCCTTGCTTGACAGCAGGAGCAATAAGCGGCTGCGCACTTGTGGCATATTGGCCTTGATCAGATTGACCTGTTCTTCATCCTGCACTTGCAGTGTCATGCTGATTTGCAGGTATTTGTCGCCATCGTTTGATTGCAGATTGACTGTAAATGGTTCGAGAGCAAGAAATACCGGGGCTTTGGCCGGTTCTGCCTTATGTTCTTTTTCTTTGTTGGCCGGGGCTTTTTTAGTCAGAAAAAAAGCTGCGCCGCCACCTGCTGCGACCAGTAAGACGACAACCGCGGCGATGATGATCAGGAGCTTTTTTTTCGACTTTCCTGCTGGAGCATCACTTGCTTCCGCTGCTTTGGCTGGTGCTTTCGCCATGGTTTTCCTCTCTGTAGGCAATAAATGCCATGATTTTTACGTATTATGCTTGATGGCAGGCATTTAAGATCCGGGAAAAAGAGGGCGTATTTCAGCTTATCTCTGATATTTGCAAATGAGTGAACTCACTTCATTGCCTGGATCAGCCTGCTCATGATCATTCTACATGCATGTACAAGTTTTTTTCCAGAGAGTAGAAGCTGATCTTGCTGCGTATGAGCAATACTTTTGTGTCAGAGAGTGAAATAAGGTCTGCAACAATGGGCCGGTGTGCAAATCCGGCGACCATTGCAAGGTGTCAGCTCAAGAAATGGTAGTCATGCCAAAAGACTCAGGCAAAGGTATCCACCAAGCCGTTATTTGTCTGTATCCTGGCCGGCGCTGTACTTGTTGTGCTGATCGTATTGTCTGGTAAGTCAACGCCAGTTCTTGTTGAGCCCAGACTGCGTGGCTGTTGTTGCGCGAAATTTTGTCCCTGGCCTGCAGCCTGTGAATTAACAGAGAAACCTGTCAATTGCACACCCGCATCGCTGAGCATTTGTTTTAAGCGCGGCAAGGCCGCTTCCAGTGCTTCCCTGACTTCTGGCTGGGCGGAAGAGAAACTGGCGCTGGCTTGTTCATTACTGACCTTCAGCACGACCTGCAAGGGGCCGAGGTCCGGCGGGTTCAATGTCAGCTCTGCTGATTGCAAGCCTTCGCCGACCATCCAGACAACTTTCTGGCCTACTGCTTTATCCCAGCCATTGCTGCCAACACGTGGTGCAATTTGCTCTGCCGCCAGCACTGCGGCATTTAATTGCGTACTACTGACCGCATTGGCTGCAATCGCAGGTGGTGCCATGACTTGCTGACTGTCTTTGGTAGTTGCACCCGTCTTGACTTCAGATATACGTTCTGCCATGGCATCTTTTGCCTGTGCAATATCAGTGGCAAACGATTTTGGTGTGTCCGCCGCACTTGCTACAGTGCGTGCATCCCCTGCCTTGTCGTTGGTGGCTTTAGCCAAACTCAGGTCGCTGATCTTGGCGTCACTAACTGCCGTTTCAGATGGTGTGTCTGCGCCGACTGTAGTTACGCCCTTGCTTGTCAGTGTATCTTTTGGAGCGGGAGAGGTGAGCTCAGCCGCGCGGCTAATGGCATCCGTCAATTTGCTGGCCTCTTTATCGAGAGGTGACGCTACCGCAGTTTGCCCAGTCTCTGCCAGACTGCCCGTGGTTTTGCCATCAGCCTTGCTGGCAATCATTTGCGCAGCAATTGCTGCAACATCAGCCTTGCCGGCAGGGTCCTCAGACTTGACCTGTTCCTTGCCCGTTGATTTGCCATCAAGCTGGGTAGTGGCCAGATCCTGATTTTCTGCGCCTGACTTTGCCAGGCTGGCGACCGTATTACTATCGATCAGATCGCTTGCCGCTGAGTCTGCGCTGGCGATGGCTGCAAGACTATCATTTTTACTGGTATCAACATCGCTTGCAACAGGTTTTTTGGCTACATCTGCAGCCACAGGTGCAGGATTGAGATTGCCTACCAAGGCCAGAATTTGTTCGCTGATACTGAGTCCATCTTCTTTTTTGACATCAGTCTCGTCTTCTTTGCTGACTGTGCCATCAGTACTTGCCGCGTCTGTTTTTGCTGCACCGGCATTGCCAGGAGCATTGTCGTCATTCTTTGCCAACTTATTGCCAGTATTGGCCTGGTTATTGCCGTTGTTGTTAACGTTATTGTTGGTGTTGTTATTTGTCGCGTTATTATTGTTTTTGTTCGCCTGTGGAGGTTTGTTAGCGCTGCTGGCAGGGTGCGGCACATCCATCTCTGGCCTTCTTGATCCAGAGATTTCTTTATTCAGCATTTGATTGAAGCTGTTTTCGGTATTGCCAGACGAGTTGCTTTTGCTCGTTTTGGTAGCCGCAGCCGTCTTGTCTGTTGCCGTCAGTATGGGATTAGCTTGCATTTGCGGTACCTGTAAATAAATTAGCGCTTATAAAAAAGGGCGCGGGCAGCCATTTCATCGGTTTGCTTCTGATCTCGCTTGGCTTCTTTTTTTTGCTGGACCGTAAGCGCACGATTCTGCAAAGTATCGTAAGAGAGCCGCTTTTTCTCAGAGGCCTGCCATTCTGTTCTTGCCATCACGATGCGATGTTCTGCATCCATGACGACTTGTTTTTGTCCATCAATAGCCGAGTCCAGCTTGGCCAGGAAAGACAAGAAATTCGTGTATTGCGATACAGTCAGGCCCTTTGCTGCACCATCCTGTAGTCTCTGCGCGTAATCATCGCGGTATTGTTGTAATAAACTCAGTTTTTTTTCTGTATCTTCATGTGCACGTATGGCTTTACCCAGAAGTTTGGCGGCATCGTCAACTTCTTTCTCTGCCATTTCTATCAGTGTGCTAATTGGTGATTTCAACGCCATGGTGATTTAAGTATAGTCGCTGGCAGGATTTTCTAAGCGTTGAATAGAGCCTGAAGTTGCCCCAAGCTTTCGGGAATGCTACATTTTTCGGTAATATCTTGTTGTAAAAATGAAACGATTCGGTCGCGCAGGCGGATTGCCTCATCCAGTAGTGGGTCTGATCCCGGCGAATAGGCGCCTACGCTAATCAAATCACGGCTGCGTTCGTAACGGGAATACAGCTGTTTAAGTCTTCTGGACAGCGCCTGGTGTTCTGGTGATGTAATGCTGTGCATGGCGCGGCTGATCGATTGTTCTATATCGATAGCGGGATAATGCCCGCTTTCAGCCAGGGTCCGGTTCAGGACGATATGGCCATCCAGAATGGCCCTGGCGGCATCTGCTATCGGATCCTGCTGATCGTCACCTTCGGTCAGGACAGTATAAAAGGCAGTGATTGAGCCGCCACCAGATTTGCCATTGCCCGCTCTTTCTACCAGGACTGGCAGCTTGGCAAATACGGATGGCGGGTAACCCTTGGTCGCTGGTGGTTCGCCTATGGCCAGGGCAATTTCCCTTTGTGCCATTGCATAGCGCGTCAGTGAATCCATGATCAGCAATACACTACGGCCCTGATCCCTAAAATATTCAGCGATGGTGGTCGCGTAGGCAGCGCCCTGCAGGCGCATCAGGGGCGGGGCATCGGCTGGTGCTGCCACCACGACTGAGCGTGCCAGGCCTTCGGCACCAAGAATTTGTTCGATGAATTCTTTCACCTCACGACCCCGTTCACCTATCAGGCCAACCACGATGATGTCGGCGGCGGTATAGCGCGCCATCATGCCCAGCAAGACGCTTTTACCCACGCCAGAACCGGCAAACAGACCCAGGCGCTGGCCCTTGCCTACGCTGAGCATGCTATTGATGGCGCGGACGCCCACGTCCAGCGTTTCAACGATAGGAGCGCGTTCCAGCGGATTATAGATGCGCGCACCCAGGGGGGCTGATTCGTGGGTGCCGAGAGGGCCCAGGGTATCAAGAGGGCGGCCATTACCATCCAGCACGCGACCCAGTAATTCGTAACCTACTGGCAGATGACGGCTACGGTCACTGGGACGGCGACGTGGGTGATTGACGATTTCATGTGCTTCAGGTTCCGCCGGGAAGACCGGTGCTCCTGGTGTGACGCCGTCAAGATCACTATGTGGCATCAGAAATAACCTGTCGCCATCAAAACCGACTACTTCGGCATCTATCTTTGCACCACTTTGTAAATGGATGGTGCAGGCACTGCCTACTGGCAAGCGCAAGCCAACTGCTTCCATGACCAGACCCGTGACCCGGGTGACGCGGCCAGACATGGAGGTAGTCTGTACATGCGAAATCTGTTCCCGGCTTAAACTGAGCCTGGATTTCCAGTCATTGATGAAGGTATCCTGCATGCGTATCAATCTGTTTTGTAGTCACTGATTTGCATACTGTCGAGTAGCTTTTTCCAGCGAGTGGAATAACTGGCATCCACCAGGTTATGCTGGGTGACCAGCTTGCAGCCACCGCGTTCCATATTGGTGTCAGCCACGATGCGCCAGCCATCTTCAGACAGAGCTTCTCCCAGTTGATTTTTCACCAATGCTACGTCGTCAGGATGGAGCAGGATTTGCGCTGGCTGTTGTACGCTGGCCAGCAGTGCAATGGCTTCTTCGACGATGGGCAGGATCACGGTAGGGTCGGTATCCAGTTTGGCCTTGAGCATGGCTTGCGCCATGTCCAGGGCCAGATGCATCAGCTCATTTCCCATTTGTTGTGACGCTGAATGCAATTGTCCTGAAAATGCTTGTGCCATTTGTTGCAGGGCCAGGATTTCCAGTTGCACTTGTTCCATGGTTTCTGCATAAGCAGTTTCCTGGCCATCTTTCAGGCCACGCTCATAAGCTTCTTTATAGCCCGCAGCAAATCCTTCCTGCCTTGCAGCTTCCCTGGCATGTTCTGCTTCCAGGCGTTGCCGTGCAGCGACCTGAGCGTTCGCAGCCTTGACTTCTTCGACCTGGGCTGGCCGGTTATCGCCAAACGAAGCCATTTCCCAGCGCTGGAAAGCAGTCATGTCACCACTGCGCGTGGCATTAGACATAGGCGTCCTCACCTTTTGCTCCTAACATGATTTGTCCTTCATCAGCCAGACGTCTGACGATGAGCAGGATTTGTTTTTGCTGTGCTTCCACTTCTGACAAACGTACCGGACCTTTGGATTCCAGGTCTTCGCGCATCATTTCAGCCGCACGTTGCGACATATTCTTGAAGATTTTTTCGCGCATGTCCTGGTTTGCACCTTTCAGTGCCACGATCAGGGAGTCGGACTGTACTTCGCGCAACAGCAACTGTATACCCTTGTCATCAATCTCAAGAATGTTATCAAAGACAAACATCTCATCCATGATTTTTTCAGCCATGTCGCCATCATATTTGCGCAGATTGTCCATGACTGAAGCCTCATTCTCACCACTCATGAAGTTCAGAATTTCTGCAGCAGCGCGTACGCCACCTATGGATTTTTTCTTCAGGCTTTCGTTGCCGGTCAGCAGCTTGGTCAATACATCGTTCAGTTCGCGTAAGGCAGTTGGCTGGATACCATCCAGGGTAGCAATACGCAGCACGATGTCATTGCGCAGGCGTTCAGTAAACTGGTTCAGGATTTCGCAAGCCTGGTCACTTTCCAGATGAACCAGGATGGTGGCGATAATTTGTGGATGCTCATTCTTGATCAGCTCTGCAACTGAGGGAGAATCCATCCATTTCAGGCTTTCTATGCCGCTGGCATCTTTGCCACCGAGGATACGGTTTAATAAAGAAGCTGCCTTGTCGTCACCCAGGGCTTTGGTCAGTACGTTGCGGATGTATTCGTCTGAATCCAGACCCACCGAGGAACTGAGGTCGGCCGCGGCCTTGAATTCTTCCAGCACCTTGGCGATGGCCTCGTGCGGGATGGCACCAATCGCAGCCATGGCTGCACCGATTTTTTGCACTTCGCGTGGCCCAAGATATTTCATGACCTCGGCAGCGCCATCTTCACCCAGTGCCAACATCAGGGTGGCGGCTTTTTGGACTCCATCTTCACTCATTGCTGACCCATGCCTTTACTACGTTAGCTACAATACGGGGATCGTCTTTTGCCAGTTGTTTCGCCATTTCCAGGTTCATTTCATAGCTGGAACCATGCCTGGTATTTTGCAATTCTGCTTCTTTCGACAAATTCACAATGGCAGCTTCTTCTTCCTCTTTTTCTGCTTCTTCCTGAGCGCGTTTTTCAGCTTCGATTGCTTCCAGGGTTTCTTTGTCCTTGCCCATCATCTTAAGTAACATGGGTTTCAGGAAGCCAAAAAACAAGTAGGCAAGGACTACGGCAACACCTATGTATTTGGCGATTTCCTTAGCCATTTGCAATACATCAGGCTGTTTCCACAGTGGTAAATCTACTATAGGCTCTTTTTCAGGGCTGGCAAAGGGGCTGTTGACCACGTTCAAAGTATCGCCCCTGTCTTTGTTGAAGCCCATGGCTTCTCTGGTCAGATCAGTGATCTGGGTTTTTTCTATATCTGTCAATGGACGTGTCGTGGTTTTGCCATTTTTATCTGTTTCTGTTTTGTAATTGATGACTACGGCGACAGACAGACGTTTCACGCCGCCCATAGGTTGCTGGGTATAGCGTATGGTCTTATCGACTTCAAAGTTCATGGTGGAGTCTTTTTGCATCAGGCCAGCGTTGGATGCCGCACTCTGCGTATTGGCTGCGCCGCTGGCGACGATAGGTGCTGTCGCCGGGACAGGCGGCTGATTGCTCAATGCCCCAGGGATGCCAGACGGATTGCCTGCTTTGTTGTACGACTCGCTGGTCTGCTGGCTGCGGATGGCTGAAGCTTCTGGCGGTGAATTAGGTTTGTACGTCTCAGCAGCTTGTTCTGAGCGGGAGAAGTCGATGTCTGCGGTCGCTTCGGCACGCACATTATTGGCACCTACAATCGGCGAAATAATCGATTCTATGCGTTTGATAATGTTTTGCTGATATTCCTGCACATATTTAAGTTGTGAGGGATCAAGGCTGTTGTTTGCCATTTGCTTGGCAGGATCGGACAGCAAATTACCATTCTGATCGACAATAGTGACATTCTTGGCAGATAACTCAGGCACGCTACTGGCCACCAGGTGAATGATGGCGCTGACTTGCTGCTGATCAAGCACACGGCTGGGGTAAAGATTCAATAAAACCGAGGCGGTTGGTTTTTGCTGATCGCGGATGAAAACCTGTGATTTGGGAATGGCCAGATGCACGCGCGCAGTCTGGACGGCAGAGACTGCTTGAATGGAACGGGCCAGCTCGCCTTCCAGTGCACGCTGGAAATTCACTTGCTCCAGAAACTGTGAGATTCCCAACTTCTGGTTTTCCATCAATTCAAAACCGACATTGCCGCCCTTAGGCAAGCCTTGCGAAGCCAGTTTCAGGCGCGCATCGTGCACCTGGCTGGCAGGGACGAGAATGGCATTACCACCTTCAGAATATTTGTAAGGAATGTTTAACTGTTGCAATGAGGCAACGATAGCGCCGCCATCCCTGTCATTAAAATTGGAAAACAAGACTTTGTAGTCAGGAGTCTGGCTCCATAGCCAGACGCCAACCATGATGGCCAAAGTAATGGCTGCGCCTACCCCCAGCAGGATATTGCGCGTGGCAGGCGTCTGCGGCAAGCCAAATATGCCTGGCAAGGCAGGGCCAGGCGGGGCCATTGCTATATTTTCTGCGGTAGCCATAGTTCACCTTGTACTAAGTAATGTGTCAGCGGATTGCATGCGTGCTATTCCAGATATGGTTTTTTCCTTGATAGCGATTTTCCACTTAATTACTAAAATCAAACGCAGGAAAAACGATGCCTTTACAGTTCTTTTCCAAGCTCCCGTTTGCCATCTGGCTGTTAATGTAGCAAATGTGAAAGTCCACAATATAGGTGATCAAATGAAAATGGGGGGCATAGACGCCAGTCGCATAGAAGCCATGGTTGCGCAATTAAAGGCAACTGCGGCCAGGATGGAGGCAGGTTCGGGCTTGGGAGTGAGCCCGGCAGACGGTGCAGCTCCGCCTGGCAGGCTGGATTTCGCAGAGGCATTAAAGGCGTCGCTGGAAAGCGTGAATCAGTCGCAGGTCAGCTCGCAACAACTGGGGCAAAAGTTTGCCATGGGCGATGATAAAGTCAGTTTGTCCGACGTCATGATTTCCATGCAAAAAGCCAATATCTCATTCCAGACCACCGTGCAGGTCAGAAACAAGATGGTATCGGCGTATCATGACATCATGAACATGCAGATATAGCTTCCCGGTAAGACTTGCAGCAGGCTAGCCTCTGCACCTGTATCTTGCCTGGGCTCGAAAAAATTAGGCCCGATTGCTGGAAATCGGGCCCTGTCTTTGCAACTATCTGACTGTTTAGTTAATTGTTTAGCTAATTTTCTTAGCGTATGCCAGTCAACTTGGCATTGCGTTCCCGTTCCAGTTTCATGATGTAGCGCTGTATGCTTGCCAGGACGCTGTTCGACATGTTAATGAACTGGCAGCCGAGGCGGCGGTTTGATTTTCCATTCAGCAGAACCAGATCCTGAGAATTGCGGATTTGCAGTATCACATCCACCAGGCCTATGGTTGGCAAATCCAGTTTGCAATGCTCATAGATGGTGCCTATGGTGCTATCGAGGACTTTTCTTTCATCAAGTATGGCTATGCCACCACAACTGATATCTACCAGGGCAAGCTTCAGTGTTTCCTGGCGCTCTTCCAGATGTACTGGTATCAGCGCGCGGATGGGGTTCGATAGCGGAGTGTTGATGCGATAATATTCGCGCCTTTGCAGGCGTATCATACTTGCCGGTATCTCAAACTGCAGTGCAGGGCGGTCTTCAAACTCTATGCGTTCAAGATTCGATGCGGAAAATTGTATGCTGATCCTGTCGAGCAGGCCTTCAAACGACACCCTTGGCGCTTCAATGATACGTTGATTTGCCAATTGACCAGGAGCGCTGTCTATGATCACCAGATTGCTGCTGTCATCGACATCAAGTATAGAGGTAATGAATACTTCCGAGCCACTATTGATCAACATGCTGATCAATTGCTTGCTTTCTTTCAGGCCGCGCAGCAAACCGATGATTTCCCGACGGGAATCAACTTGAAACGGGCTTTGATTTTCTGTACCCAGACTCGGAGGTGTCGATGGCATATTTTTATAGTGGTATTTAAAATTGGGGCTGTTATTTTATTGTCGCCCTGAAGTCTCCGAAATTGTCTCAGACTTTTCCGTATCAATATGGTAAAGCCAAGCGAGCAGTTCTGCAACTGCCCGATACAGGGCCGGTGGAATATCTCTGTCAAGATCGACCTTCATGAGCAAAGAAACCAGCTCTTTGGACTGATGCACATGGACCCCATGCTCTTTTGCCCTGGCAATGATTTCTTCGGCAATTAATCCTTTGCCCTTGGCAACTACCTTAGGCGCTGCATCTCCATTCTGGTAAGCCAGCGCAACGGCATTTTGTACTGGTTTGACAGGTGGATCAGCTGCGCTCATTTTTATTCACCACAAAAGACATCAGTGGTGAACCGGCCACCTGCATCGCAGTTGCCAGTTCACTTGCATGATCCTTCAGGGCGGAGACAGTGCTACTTTGCTCAGCCCGTAAGGACAGGCCCAGATTACTTGACTGCAGATTGATGATAGCCGTGACTGGCCCCAAGTTAGGCAAATCAAAACGAACCACCGATTGCCAGTTTACGTCCTCAATATCTTGCTGATTGCGTTTCCCCTGGCTTTCTTTCTTAATTTCCCATTCGATTTTTTGTCCGGGGAAAAGCTCTCCTTGCCATCGTACGATATTTTGCTCCAGAACATTTAGTTGCTGGTGAATTATTTGGCCCATTTCTTTGTTGGCCGGGTTTAAAGCTGAAGCAGAGTTGCTGGCGGTGGCATCAGAAGAGGCAATTTGAGATTGAGGCTCAGCCCTGATGTCATTAATAGGACGTTTACCCTGTGCCCATTCTGCAACATGTGACTCATAAAACAAACCACTGGTGTTGATCTGGTGCTGGAGCTTGCTGGCGGTGGCGCTTGTGTCTTTCAATTCCGTTGCTGTCGCGACGACCGGGGTTTGGCTGGCAATACTCAGTTTCTCCCCTTGACTGGGGGTTGCCTGCAAAATTTGTGTAATGAATTTCCCGGTGCTGCTCAATGATGTTGGTGCGCTGCTCAGATGGTCTGGTGTCGTATCAAAGGCGTTGTTATTGCCGGGGATGAGCTTACCGTTGATTTCTGTCGGTTTGGCCGTGGTTACTTCCTGTGGTCCGACCTTGGGTGAGTTGACAGTGGCATCGTTGCTGATCTTCTTGCCAGCTTCATTTACTGACAAACTGACTATACTCGAAGTATCGGCTTTGGCACCTGTTTCTGGAGTGACTGGCCTGCTGGCAGTTTGAAGGCCTAGAGTATCTACCTCGTCAGTTGCTGCACCCAGATAATTACTGGACTGGAGTTGTGGGCGCTTTTCTGCGCCTGTTGCGTAGTTTTGCGGTAGCGGGGTAGGGAAATGCGCGTCCCCGTCATGTTCCAGCAGAAATGTGGGGCGGGGTTCGGTCGCGATCAGGCGCAGTGGAATCTGGTCACCTGTTTTACTGCCTTCGGGCAGCATCATCTTGGCGGTAATGCCTGCCACTCTGACGGTAAAACTGCCGTCCATTAACTTTGACAGGATTTCACCCTTGAGCAATTGCCCGGTAACCAGCTGCGCCAGTTTTGGGGTGATGTCCTGCCGGGTTTCGTTAATGGACAGTGCTGCTGCCGGTGCCTCGATATTGGCAACTGGTTTGGACAGAATATCGAGCCGGGTCGCCATAAAAATCAGGCTGAACTACCTGCACCATACGCATTGGATAATTTTCTGTTGGTACTGGAGTTTTTCATCAGGTCTGACAACTGCGCCATCCATGGCTCGGTAATGTCACGAATTTCCTTGTCGTCGGCAAGAATTTTCTTGATGATGCGGACTTTTTTGTCACGCATGTCTGCGGGCAGATCAAAAGGGATTTCGCTTTCACGTATGGTTTGTACTCGGCTGGAGCAGTCACTTTCCAGTTGTTCCAGCAATTCCCAATTTCCTGAGCGCGCAGCTTCCAGCATATTGCCTGTAATTACGGCAACATTTTCATACAATGAGATCAGTTCCAGACTATTCATCTTGATTCAAGCCTCAACAAAGTTGGCAGGACGAGGGGACAATGGGTCAACATTCATTTTGGGTGCTTCCGCAGCAGGCTCGTTGCTGGGGGCAATTGCTTCCCATGAAGATTTTAAATCCCTTAATAGATTCTTTACTTCATTGAGCATCTCATCGTTATTGTCCAGATTGGCGCGAATCAAGCGGGCACTCATATATTCGTAAAGGGCATCAAGATTATTGGCTATTTCTCCACCGGCCTTCTTGTCCAGGCTGGCGCGCAGTCCGTTTTCGATAATCGCGATAGCTTTCGAAATTGATTGACCTTTAGAGGCTATTTCACCATTGCTTAAGTGCTGCGATGCATTGGAGATCGCTACGATTGCTCCTTCAAAAAGCATCACGATCAATTTATGGGGACTGGCAGCAATCACGCCAGTCTCTATGCCTACTTTTGCGTAGGCATTTGCACCACGTACTTGAGATGAGCCAAACATAGCGATTAATCCTCTCTGAAATTATTGATACTGCTAACTACATTCACTTCGTACTTGACGTCAGTGCTGCCAGTTGTTGTGTAAGAAATGAACTTGTATTATTCAAACTGCTTACAATCGAGTCCAGGGCTGTAAATTGAGCCCGGTAGCGTGCTTCTGTATCGAACAGGCGGCTATTCAAAATATCTCTTTGTTTGCCTATGTCCTTGATGCTGCGGTTGATACCGTCTGTAGCACTGGATATCGAGCCGGAAGTGCCAACGACAGTAGATAGCAAAGACGATACCTGAGATGCATAACCCCTGGAAAAATTCACTGTCCCACGGGCTCCCAGTGAGCCGCCACTGACCAATATTTTCAAACCCTCGGTATCAGATCCAGTAGCACCTGTCAGGAACTGCCCACTGCCAGCCGCTGTAATGCCATTCAGTTTGCCTGCCACATCCACGCCTGCAGTGCCGTTGAGGACGGTGCCGGTAAAACTGGCTGCACCAGTGCCGGTGCCATCTGCCAGGTTCACATTCGAAGCACTGCCATATTTGGTTGATTGCAATTGCAACTTGCCGCCGCTGTTAATGGTGGCAGTGACGGTTGAACCATTGTCTTTGAAAGTGGAATTCCCGTTGATTGAGGTTTGCAGCAAGGTTGCCAGTGAAGACGCCGTGTAAGTGCCGGCGGCCAGTGACACTAGGGATGTTTTCCCATCCAGGGTGACATTGATGGCAGTGCTGGCTGCAATGGTGGTGTTGCCAGTGCTCAGGTCCAGATCGCCTTGCAAGCCACCTTGCGTAGCAATGGCAGTTATTTCCAGGCCGTAAGCGCCTTGCTTGGTCGCACTGGTGGAGCTGCTGTAACTGACCAGGCTGTCCGTCGCTTTACCAACGGAGGCAAACAAACCGCTGATTTCATTATAGTTTGTCGATAAGGCAGCACTGAGTTTCGTCGAATCGACGGAGAGTGTGCCATCTTTTTGAAAATTGATGCCTATGCTGGCAAGGCTGGTGATGTTTCCGCCCAGGCCGTTGACAGCAGTACTGAGTGTCGATCTGATCTGGCTTTGCACATTCCTGGCGGTAGAGTCGCCAATCAGAATGCCACCTTTTTTTGTGCTGGCATCGTAACCAGTCAAGGTTTTTAAGGTTGCCTGAAAATCATTGTAACCTTTGACAAAACCATTAATGGCAGACTGTATGCCGCTGGTATTGGCACTCAGGGCAAGGCTGGTCGTGCCTACTTTACTGAGGTTCAGGGTGGTGCCCTGTATGGCACCCGTTACTGCGTTGGACGTGCTGGAAATTGCAATACCATTGACTGTCAGTGCCGCATTCTGTGCAGTGGTGGTTTCAGTAAAGTTTTGTGTGCCGGCAGGATCATAATTGACCAGGCTTTGGATGGCGGCATCGCCCGTTGCAGAAATCTTAAGACTAGAGGTCGCTCCAGTTTTGGCAGAAGTGAGCACCAGATGGTAAGGTGTGGCACTACCGTCACCAACAATGGCGGCAGTTGCGCCTACCTTCGCGGCATTAATTGCATCACGGATGCCTTGCAGAGAATTGTTGGCACCATCAATAGTGACTGTGCCTATCGATTGCGTGGCATCCTGGGTAAAGGTAGAGCCCGTATACACACCATTTGCAGAAGTGCCACCAGTAATAGTGCCAAACTCAAAGGTGATGGTTGTGCTGGTGCCGCTGCCGATACTTGCTGTAGAACTGGCTTGACCAGCGCTGGAAATCGTCTGTGCCTGTGCCAGTTTTGTTACATTGACGTTATAGTTGCCTTGGGTAGAAACGCTGGTGGTAGTGGCAGACAGGATGGAGCTATCGCCAGCTGTAGCAGTTAGCGACTGAAAAGTGCCCAGATTGCTGAGGCCGGTAACATTGGACTGAAAAACGCTGAGCGCGCTGTTAAGCGTGCCATAAGCAGACAGCTTCGCCTGAAAACTGGCTTCTTTCTTCGCCAGTGTAGTCAGAGGCTGACTCTCCACCTGCATTAATTTGGTAATGAGGCCGTTGACGTCCAGATTGGCGCCTAAGCCTGTCGATTGTATGCCCACATTGTTCCCCTTGTCAGACCGTACTGTACTAAATTATCGGCAAAGACAAACCAGACTTTAGAGGGGAATTTACATGCCAATTTAAAACTTAGATGCAGGACTGACTATATGATTAGCTAATTACGCTTGTTGTTTGATCAGTAAACCCTGTAGTTTATCCAGAGAGCGCGAGATTTCAAGGGCTTCCTCGGACGGGATCTGGCGCAAAACTTCTTTGGTTTGCAAATCAACCACCTTAACGACTACTTTATTACTATGTTCTTCCACACTGAATTCTAGTGATTGTGACAGAGACTGGATTGTCTTGTTGATATCATCGACAGCTTTGGTCACTTTATCGAATTCTGGTGGTGCGGATGCAGAAGAGGCTGCCTTGACGGCATCAATGGTTTGCGTTGATGCTGCTGCAGACCTTGAAACGGGGGGGCTGGTATCGGGGCCTGTTGCACGGTCAGTGATCAGTTGTCCTGATGGAGATGCGCTCCCTATCGACCGGATGTCCATGATCTTTTCCTTCAAGAAAAATACCCCTGGTCAAAAAGATGACCAGGGGGACATGCTTTACGCTTTAAGTATAGACCTAATTTACATAAGCCTACTGCTATTAGCCACGCAACAGGGCCAGGACGCCGTTAGGCAAGCCGTTAGCCTGTGCCAAAATCGCTGTGCCAGCTTGTTGCAAGACCTGACCACGTGTCAGAGATGCTGTTTCTTGAGCGAAATCTGCATCACGGATACGGCTGCGGGATGCTGTCAAGTTTTCAGAGTTGGTCTGCAAACTTTCAATCGCAGAAGAGAAACGGTTCTGATAAGCACCCAGAGAAGCGCGGGAACTATTGATCGATTGCAGCGCCGCATCGATGGTCGTCAACGCGGCGGTGGCCCCGGCAGCGGTACCCAGATTCAGTGAAGATACACCTGCACCTACTGTTACAGTAGCAGAAGTGAAACCACCTGTCAGGTTGGCAGCTGCCAAACCAGTACCAGTACCGTTAGCCAGAGTGATACCTGCAGAGCTGGTAGAAGTCAGGGACAGTGTCGAAGTGCTGACGTCGGTTGCGCCTGTTGCAGACACGGTAATACCTGTATTGGCAGCGGCAGCAGCAGCGTTAGTGCTGGCTGTTACAGTGATGTTACGGCCGTCGGCAGCAGCCAGTGCGACTGCACCAGTTGTTGTGTTGAATGTAGCTGTAACACCTGTTTGTGTGCTGATTGCATTAACGGCTGCAGCAACTTGTGCGCCGCGTTGCGCACCAGAAGTAGATGCATTCAAGGCGCCCAGATTTACGCCGTTAATGGTAATGTCGCCAGAAGCAATCGCAGTTGCAGAAGTACTTGCAGTACCAGCAATAGTTGTGGAGCCTACAGTTGCTGTTACGCCTGTGCTGCCGCTGATCGCATTGATGGCTGCTGCTTTAGCGATACCGCTGCCGGTAGAGTTGGAGAAGGATACGCCGTCAGCAGCGGATGCGCCAACCTGGAAGCCGTTGATGGACAAGTCACCGGCAGCCAGAGCTGTTGTGGTAACTGCACCGGCACCGGCTACTGTCGTAGCGTAGCTGGAAGATGCACCAACACCCAGGGCGCTAGATTTTGCGCTGGAGATGGAAGCGATACTGATTTGATCGTTTGCTGTACCGTTGGCACCGACCTGGAAAGTTTGTGCAGAGAAGCTACCGTCAAGCAGGTTCACGCCGTTGAAGTTAGTGCTGCTGGCAACGCGGTTAATTTCAGAAATCAGCTGACTTGCTTCGTTGTTCAGAGCGGCGCGATCAGAAACGCTGTTGGAGCCGTTGGCGGATTGTACGGCCAGATCACGGATACGTTGCAAGTTGGAGCCGATTTGTTGCAGCGCGCCCTCAGCGGTTTGCGCCAGGGAGATACCGTCGTTTGCATTACGTGCAGCTTGATTCAAGCCACCGATTTGTGAAGAAAGACGTTCGGAAATCGCCAGGCCAGCAGCATCGTCTTTTGCGCTATTGATACGCAAGCCAGAAGACAAACGTTGGAGGGACGTATTCAGAGCGGATTGAGATGTGCTCAAATTGCGTTGCGCATTCAGCGAAGCAATATTGGTATTAATAACAGCCATGGTGATTCTCCTTACCTAAGTTATACAATTTTGGCGTAGTAGCCTGAAACTTTGGTCTTTCGTGCTGACTATTGGACCGCCGTTGTAAAGGGTATCGGTAGAGACTAAAAAAGTTTTAGCGTGTTTCTGAAAATAAATCTTATTTTTTTTGCTCAAGTTTTTTAACTCTTTCCGCTTGTCGACGCTTTTTTAAAATACTTTAGGGTCAAATTTGATTTAGTTTTCAGGCTTTATTTAACACATGGAAACAAAATCATTAGCTATAAAATAAGCCTGAGCATGGTGGTTTCTGGTATTTTCCAGTCTGGACATGCAGTTTTATTCATTTTGCTTACTTAATTTGTAAGTCAGATGAGGTAATTGTAAAAAAGATTAATGATAAGAAGCTGACCTGGGGACTGGACATGGCAAAAACGAGTTTTGATGCGCGAAAAGCAATGCGCGATGTTCATCGACTTTTCGATGCTGGTTCTGTTTCCGAGGCCAGGCAAGGCTGCCTGACTATCATCAGGCATTTTCCGCGTCACGCAGAAGCTTTATATGCCCTGGCCAGGATGGCTGGGGATGCGGGTGAGAGTGATGAAGCCATGGGATATTTGAAACTGGCTTTTGACGTCATGCCTCACTTTCCTGACAACAGGAAGATTGCTTTCGGCATATTCAATAAATACTTGCTGGCGAAACAGTACCCCCAATTGGAAGAGGCTGGCCTCTGGCTATCAGCTTATTTGCCACGGGACGGCATCGTTTGGGACTATATAGGGATAGCGAGGATAGAGCAGGCCAAGTTTCCGCAAGCACTTGAAGTGTTGAGCAAGGCTGTTGCCTTGTTGCCAAATAACCCCCACATACTTGCGAATATGGGCAATGTGCTGATTTCTCTCGAGCGTTGTTCCGATGCCATCGTGTATCTGGAAAAAGCACTGGCTATTCAGCCAGAGATGGTTGTTGGCCTCAATAATCTGGGAAATGCATTGCGTTTCATAGGCAAGACAGAGGAGGCGATAGCGAGTATATCGAAAGCAGTTCAATTAGACCCGGGTTTGCCCTATCTGTACAATAATCTGGGCCTCGCTTATCGTGAGCACGGTATGTATAGCGTCGCCATCGAACAATACCGGCACGCCTTGCAACTGCAGCCAGAGCTGGTGCAGGTTTATCCCAATCTGATTGATGCACTGCGCCAGAACGGGCAAGTGCAGGAATCCATAGAGTGCGGGCAGCATGCGCTGACGCTGACCCACGATATTCCTGAAATCTGGGGGCTTATGGGGACACCTTGCGCGAGGCGAATCACTTGGATGCGGCGATCGAAGCTTATATCAAAGCCCTGTCTTTCAAGCAGGATAGCCTGTCTTCTTTCAACCGGAAAATTTACACTAACCTCTTATTTTGTCTGAATTACCATCCGGATTTAACGCCTGGGGTGATTTATAACGCTTACCATGAATTTGATCTGCGTTTTACTGCGCCGCTCAAGGCAACATGGAAGAAATTTGAAAATGCCCGAGTGCCGGGTAGGCGTCTCAAGGTAGGTTATGTGACGCAAGCTTTTTATAATCATGTTTGCAAGTATTTCTTGCTGCCGCTGATAGAAGCGCATGACAAGGATCAGGTTGAGGTCTATGCCTATGCAAATCCGCCTTTCGAAGATGAAGTGACTGCCTATTATAAGAAGCAGGTAGATCACTGGGTGCCAACCCGGGATCTGACGGATGAGGCGCTGGCAGAGCGTATTCGTGCCGACGGGATTGATGTCCTGGTGGATGTGGCAGGCCATACCAATGGCAATCGTTTACCGGTCTTTGCGCGCAAACCGGCTCCTGTTTCCTTGCATTGGCTGGAGTATGGTTACACGACGGGTCTAAGTGCCATAGATTATTACTTGACTGACAAGCCTACAATTACGGACAATTGCGCACATTTATTTTCTGAGAAGGTCTGGTGTCTGGATGGCCCGGCCTATGTTTACAGACCGGATACGCGCAGGGCAGAGCTGACACCTTCACCTTTTGAAAAAACGGGTCTGATTACCTTTGGCAGTTTATCGCGTTCAACCAGGATAAATCATCGTGTAGTGCGCGTCTGGGCAACGATACTGGATGCAATGCCAAATTCACAATTAATAATCAATAGTGGTGACTTTAAAGACCCACAAGTACAAGAAGAAATGGCATCACGCTTCATGCGCTATGGTATAGACCGCTCACGATTACATATAGGATTCAGTACACCATCCTGGGAAGTGTTGAAACACATCGATATCAGCCTGGATTGTTTTCCCCATAATTCGGGAACGACTCTGCTTGAGTCATTATATATGGGCATACCATTTATCTCTCTGGCAGACCGGCCTTCAGTTGGTCGCATCGGCGCCAGCATATTGACAGCAATCGGGCATGAAGAGTGGCAGGCTTATACAGAAGATGAATATGCGCAAAAAGCGATTATCCTCGCACATGATCTGGACGGTCTGCGCAGCCTGAGGGCTGGTTTGCGCCAGGAAATGGAGCAATCCCTGCTCATGAACGAACCGGCATTCGCACGTTCAGTCGAAAAAGCTTATCGCCAGATGTGGCAAATTTATTGTGAAGGACAGGAAGAGTGAAGGCCGTTATCTTAGCTGGTGGTCTGGGTACCCGTATTTCTGAAGAGACCCACCTCAAGCCCAAACCCATGATAGAGATAGGGGGGCACCCCATACTCTGGCACATCATGAAGTCGTACTCGGCGCATGGTGTGAATGAATTCGTAATCTGCTGTGGCTATAAGGGTTATCTGATCAAGGAATATTTCGCCAATTATTTCCTGCACATGTCAGATGTCACCTTCGATCTGCAGAATAATAGTATGGAGGTGCACGAGCACCATGCTGAACCCTGGAAGGTAACCCTGGTCGACACAGGGGAAGACACCATGACTGGAGGGCGTCTCAAGCGTGTTGCACGTTATTTGCAGGGCGAGGAAGCTTTTTGCTTTACTTATGGCGATGGCGTTGCAGACCTGGATATTGCGGCTTCTATCGCATTCCATAAGCAACACGGCAAACTGGCTACCGTTACAGCAGTTCTGCCTCCAGGACGCTATGGTGCACTGGAACGTGACGGTAATCAGGTCGCCGGTTTTATTGAAAAGCCGCGTGGTGACGGTGGCTGGATCAACGGCGGATATTTCGTGCTGTCTCCCAAAGTACTTGATTTTATCGAA
This sequence comes from Undibacterium sp. KW1, assembly GCF_009937955.1. Classification (NCBI taxonomy): domain Bacteria; kingdom Pseudomonadati; phylum Pseudomonadota; class Betaproteobacteria; order Burkholderiales; family Oxalobacteraceae; genus Undibacterium; species Undibacterium sp. KW1. The sequence continues at coordinate 2,493,066 of NZ_AP018439.1, forward strand.
AATGACAGTATCAGCTGGGAAGCCGCGCCACTTGCCGAATTGGCAAAGCGCCAGGAATTAATGGCCTTCGAGCACAGTGGATTCTGGCAGCCCATGGATACCTTGCGTGAAAAAAATCTGCTGGAAGACTTGTGGCAATCCGGAAAAGCACCGTGGCGAGTATGGTAAATCACCCCACACAAACAAGCATCGTTGATCCGGCCTTCTGGCGCGGGCGTCGTGTCTTGCTGACCGGGCACACTGGTTTTAAGGGAGTCTGGCTAGCACACTGGCTGTCTGGCATGGGTGCCGTGGTACATGGCCTGGCTCTGGCTCCGGTAACCGAGCCTAATTTGTTCGATTTGCTGAAGATTGAAGACAAGGTCAGCAGTCACATTGGCGACATACGCGATATCCATGCCGTGACTGCCGCGATGGATAAATGTCAGCCAGAGTTTGTATTTCATCTGGCGGCGCAGGCCTTGGTGCGTGCGAGTTATCGTGAGCCTCTGGCGACTTTTGCCTGCAATATCATGGGCACGGCCAATCTGCTGGAGGCAATCAGGGGACGCAGCGATGTAAAACTTGCGCTGATCGTGACGACGGATAAAGTCTATCGCAATCTTGAGCAGATCAAGCCCTATCCAGAAACTGCCGAATTAGGTGGCCATGATCCTTATAGTGCGAGCAAGGCTGCAGCAGAGCTGGTGTTGGCAAGCTATCGCGCTTCATTTCTGGCCGGGCAGGGTACTGCCGTGTTGGCAGCCAGGGCTGGGAATGTGATTGGCGGTGGCGACTGGTCTGAAGACAGATTGCTGCCAGATGCCGTAAAAGCCTGGCAAAGCGGGCAGACTTTGCAGATTCGCCGTCCCGACTCTGTCCGGCCATGGCAACATGTACTGGAGCCGCTGTCAGCTTATCTGTGTCTTGCCCAGTATGCCCATGCAAATCCACAAGTTAGCCATGCGTGGAATATAGGCCCCGATGATGCTGCAAGTGTCAGAACAGTGGTAGAACTGGCTCAGGCTGCTTACGGTAGTGGACAGACTGAATTTGCGACTGATATTGTTGGCCCGCATGAAGCAGGCTTATTGGCATTGGATGCCAGCAAATTGAAGCAGACCCTGGGAATTACCCCGCGCTGGAATCTTGAGCAGGCGGTCAGCCGCAGCATGCACTGGTATCGTGATTTTGCGCAAGCTCAGTCTGCCGCAGAATTGTGTGACCGTGACATCGCCGCTTTCATGGCAGGTAATGCATGATGAAGCTCTCAGCCTCAGGCCGTTTCGAAATTTTATCGACGCCTCTGGATAGTCTGCACCTGCTGCAAAGAAAAGTGATGGGTGATCAGCGCGGTTATTTTCAACGCATGTTTTGTGCAACGGATTTGGCCGGGTTGGGTTGGTATGAACCTATAGCGCAGGTAAATCATACCTATACCTCAGTAAAGGGGTCTATACGTGGCATGCACCTGCAATTGCCCCCCAGTGCAGAAATGAAATTAATCACTTGCATGAAAGGCGAGGTCTGGGATGTAGCCGTAGATTTGCGCGCTGATTCAGCCACTTTCTTGCAATGGCATGCTGTGTTGTTGTCACAAGCGAATCAGCGCTCGTATTTAATACCTGCCGGTTTCGCCCATGGCTTTCAAACTCTGTCGGATGAGGTTGAAATGCTATATTGTCATAGCAAGCCTTACGTACCGGCAGATGAAATGGGGTTAAATCCATTTGATGCCCGGTTGGCAATAGAATGGCCTTTGGGGGCAACCGAGATGTCGGATAAAGACCGCGACTGGCCCATGTTAAGCAAAGAATTTCAAGGAGTGATTGTATGAAGTGCCGGCATTGCGCGCATGAGTTGACGCAAACCTTTCTCGATCTTGGTTCAGCACCGCCATCGAATGCCTATTTAAAACCAGAAGCCCTGAGCCAGGCAGAAATCTGGCTGCCTTTGAAAGTAATGGTTTGTGATGCTTGCTGGCTGGCACAAACCCTGGATTTTACCGGGCGTGAAAATTTATTTGATGCTGACTACGCCTACTTCAGTTCATTTTCTTCCAGCTGGCTGGCCCATGCGAAGAAATTTGTTGAAACGATGCGCCAGGAGCTGGGCTTGGATTCGCAAAGCCTGGTGATGGAAGTCGCGGCAAATGACGGGTATTTGCTGCAATATGTGCAGGAGGCCGGCATCCCCTGTTTGGGTGTGGAACCAACTGCCAGCACAGCTGCAGCAGCAAGGGGAAAAGGCATCAATGTCATAGAACGCTTTTTTGGTGTGGAGTTGGCGAAAGAGATACTGGCACGTGGTCAGCGCGTTGATTTATCGGTGGCAAATAATGTATTGGCGCATGTGCCTGACATCAATGATTTTGTCGCTGGCTTTAGCCTGGTCTTAAGCGAGCAAGGTGTCGCCAGTTTTGAATTCCCGCATTTGTTGAATATGGTGGAGCAAAACCAGTTTGATACTGCTTACCATGAACATTATTCTTATCTGTCACTGCATGCGGTCAAAACGGTGTTTGCAAAAAATGGTTTGCATGTATTTGATGTGCAGGAGTGGCCAACGCATGGCGGCAGCCTGCGTGTGCTTGCGCAGAGAATGGATATCAGATATCGCGAAGAAAAAGCCAGTGTCGCACAAATACTGCAAGCAGAGCAGGCAGCGGGTATTCTCAATACCGGCTTTTATGAGGCAGCACAGGCTAAGGCAGAATCTGCCAAGTTTGCATTGCTCGAGTTTTTGCTTAATGCAAAACGCAATGGCAAGCGCGTGGGTGCTTATGGCGCTGCTGCCAAAGGCAATACCTTGCTGAACTTTTCTGGTGTCCGGCCTGATCTCTTGCCGTATGTCGTGGATATCAACACCCATAAGCAAGGTAAATTCATGCCTGGCAGCCATATACCTATTGTTGATATTCAGCATTTACTGGCAGATAAGCCGGATTTCATCCTTATTTTGCCCTGGAATTTGCAGGCAGAAATCATGCAAGACCTCCCCCAGGCAAAAAACTGGGGTGCGCAGTTCGTCGTTGCGATTCCTCAATTAACGGTGTTGTAAGAGCTCAGCATGATAGAGATACATCCTGACGCGCGAATTTCCAAACTAGCTGATATTGAAGATTCAGTCAGGGGGACGCGCATTATCATAGGTGCCTTTTCCAGCATAGACAGCTTTGTCAAATTCAAGCCTGCCGGTGGCGTGGCCGATGTTGTGATTGGTGAGCGCAGTGTCATCAATTCTGGCTGCGTCCTGTATACGGGAAACGGCATCTTGATAGGGAATGACGTCGCGATTGCCGCCAATTGTACTTTTGCGCCAGTCAATCATGCCTATCACGACAAAAGCCGGCGCATCAATCAACAAGGTTTCTTGCCTGGCAAAGGCGGTATCATCATTGAAGACGATGTCTGGATAGGGGCAAATTGCGTGATACTTGATGGTGCCATCTTGAGGCAGGGCTGTGTCATAGGTGCAGGTTCTATCGTCCGCTCTGAGGTTGCTGCGTACTCCATCAATGTTGGCAACCCCTTGAAGCAAATCGGGATGCGCAAATGAGCGAGGCTTTGCGCGCAACCCTGATAGGTGGCAAGGGCTTTGTCGGGCGGCATCTGCATCAGGCTTTGCAAGCAAAGGGATGGGACAGTTATGTGGCAGAACGCGATGATCCGCGGCTGACGACGGATGACCTGGGCCATGTTTTTTATTGCGCTGGCCTGACGGCCGATTTTCGGCAACGTCCCTATGCCACAGTAGATGCCCATGTGCAGCTGCTATCAAGTATTTTGCAACATACTCGTTTTGCCAGCCTGACTTACTTGTCAAGTACCCGTGTTTACGCTGGTGCCCTAAATACACAAGAAGACGCAGCATTGACCGTCAGCGCTCACTTGTCTGGCGATTTATATAATATTTCCAAGCTCATGGGTGAAAGCCTGTGCCTGCATGGTGGTCGCAATGTGCGTGTAGTTCGTTTATCGAATGTGTATGGGACAGGGATGCCAGAGCAGAATTTCCTGGCCGATATCTTGAATGCCGCAACAAAAACGAAAAGGGTGGTATTTCGCAGCAGCCCTGATTCGGAAAAAGATTACATTTCCATCACAGATGTCGTGCGTTTTTTGCCCATAATTGCCACACAAGGCGAGATTGGCATATACAATTTAGCCAGGGGCAGGAATACTACGCATGCCAGAATCGCAGCATTGCTGGAACAGTTTGGCGTCCGTTGTGAATTCGAAAATCATGCGCCATGCATCAGTTTCCCGCCTATTTCCACATTAAAGCTGGAGTCCCTGTCCGGGCAGCCGGAATTGGATATAACAAGTGAATTACCAGCGCTTTTTAATCATTACACAAAAAAACCATGAATCCGATTAAACAATTTGAAGCAGAACGCGATGCCCGCATAGAGCAATTGGGCAAAGACCTTGAGTTCCAGGCGCAGTCCCGCGATTGGCTGGAACAAAGCATGCGTCGTCAGTATGTTTACAACTTTTCATGGTTGGGCCGACCCATCATACAAAACCCGATAGACATGATGGCGATGCAAGAGCTGATCTGGACGGTGCAGCCCGATCTCATCATAGAAACCGGTATTGCTCATGGCGGTTCTATTATTTACTCCGCTTCCTTGCTGGAGTTAAACGCTGCTTGCGGCGGTAATCCTGACGCTAAAGTTATTGGTATCGATATTGATATCCGCGAACACAATAAGGAAGCAATTCTGCAGCACCCTATGTCCAGGCGTATACAGATGCTGCAGGGATCAAGCGTCGCCAGTGAGATTGTGGACCAGGTGAAGGCCATTGCACAGGGTAAACAGAAAGTCCTGGTTTTCCTGGATTCCAACCATACCCACGAACATGTATTGGCTGAGTTGCAGGCTTACGCACCATTGGTAACGAAAGACAGTTATTGCGTCGTATTTGATACATTTGTAGAAGATGTGCCGGCAGACGTATTTGATAACCGCCCATGGCAGCCGGGAAATAGCCCGAAGACAGCAGTGCATGAATATCTGAAAACTCATCCGGAATTCGTGATAGACAAGGCTATGGACTATAAATTGCAGATTACCGTGGCACCTGACGGCTTCCTGAAACGGATCAGCTAAAAAAAGCTCAAAAAAAACACGGAGGACATCATTTTGTTCTCCGTGTTTTTTGTATCCGCTTTTACTCTTTTACTGATACTGAACAGTGATATATTTCCACTGATCTGCTGATCCCTTGATATCAGCCCGCCTTGATGACGCGGTTTTTGCCAGACTGTTTTGCCTCGTACATCGCCTTATCAGCACGCTTGATGGTTTCTTCTTGTGGCTCGCGTGGATTGCGCAAGGCAACGCCCGCACTGAAAGTGATGAACAAGCGTTGATCATTGGCCGTGAAGAAGTGCTTGGTCAGTTCTCTTTGCACGCGCATCATGGCCTGGGCAGCTTCTTCCAGCTGCGTTTCTGGCATGATGATGACAAATTCCTCACCGCCGTAGCGTGCTACCACGTCTATGGATCTCAGGGTTTGCTTGACAATACGTACCAGGTGAACCAGCGCCTCATCACCGGCGGCGTGGCCATGGGTGTCGTTGAGCTTTTTGAAGTTATCAAGATCCAGCAGGGCTACGCAAAGTGGGGTGTTGCGACGGTCAGACCTGTCGGCTTCACGTTCAAATACATCGTCCATACCCCTGCGGTTCAGGCTGCCTGTCAGCTGGTCTTCCCTGACCAGTTCACTCATGTGGGCAAGCTTGTTTTCCAGTTCCTTGATGCGTGCTTCTGCTTCGCTGACCTCTTTTTGGGCGGCGACTATCATGTCACGCGAGCGCAGGGTTTCGCTCTGGACTTCCCTGGTTTCGTTGAGGATATTCCTGATCAGATCGCTGACCTCGGCAACATTCTTGGCTGTACTTAATTGCTGTGAATACGCTCCCATTTTGTGCTGATAGGCACCGGTGCTGTCTGCCATGGCATTCAATCTGTCGATAAATGCCGTCATCATGTTCTTGACTGAGGTTTTTGACTCGTCAATACTGGTTTTCAATACGCCTTGCTTGTAGATGACATCTTTCAGGCTGCGCGTGGCTTCTTGCAGGGCACGGTGATCAATCGGGCCCGCGATGAGATTTTGTACCACCTCGATCTGGCCGCGTAACCAGTTATCGTTATCAAGCAGATCGTGGATATTGGTCAGCAGCAGGTCGAACAGGCGCAGCAGCAATTCCTGTTGTTCAGCGCTGTCACCGCTTTGCAGTTCAATCTGAAAGCACAATTGCTTGAGTCTGCCAGCGATCATGTTCAGCTCACCTTCATTGACCGCAACCTTGACCGCCGTGCCCAGGCTTTCCGACTCTTCGGCAAGTTGCGGGCTAGGTTTCAGTAGCGAGGTGAGGGCAAGTGTCAGGGTGCGGTATAGTAAGTCCTTGAGGATGCGCAACCTGCCATCCTCAACCGGGCCATCATCAACCAGGGAGATGCTCTTGCTGGCAACAGGCGTTGGCAGCGGATCGACGAGACTGATGTTATTCGAGGCAGTTGGCGGCGGAGCCGTAATACGTTCAGCCAGTTGGGTCAGGCCACGGCCATAATCTTGCCAGTTGCCAGTTTTGATCGCACGGCTGAAGCGTTGCCCAAAAGTGGACATCTCACCTGTCGAAATCTGCAGGCTGTTGGCAAAATTGGCAAGTAAAATCTCGGCTTGCGGAATGACTGGAGTTGCCTCCACTTCAGGCGGGGCTTCTACCGGAGTATCCGGAATACCAGCTATATCATTATAGAGTTTGCGGTAGGCCTCTGGTGTTGGCGCAATGCGCTGTATTGCCAATTGTCTGAATGTCTCGCGCGCAATATCTGTAGGACTTTTAAACTGCGAATTATTTGGAGTTTTCGACATTTTGCTTTGCCAATGACCTTGCTAACAAGAGTATTGCCCACGACATTAATATTGCCGTTTAATCTACAAGCTGATTTTTTATTGCATAGTGCGTTAATTCAGCATTGTGCCGCAATTTCATCTTCAATAGAATTCTCGACCTGTATTCGCTAATGGTTTTTACAGAAAGTGACAATTCTTTTGCGATGTCGCTAACTGACTTGCCTGAAGCGATCAGGGTCATGGTTTGGAACTCACGGTCAGACAGGGTTTTGTGCAGTGCATCTTCATGTTCCTGGTTCAGGTTGTTTGCCAGTTCCTGGGCAAGTTGCGTACTGATGTATTTCAAGCCACGGGCGACTTGTCGTATGGCTTCCAGGATTTGCACGCTGCTGCATTGCTTGTTCAGAAAACCAGAGGCGCCGGCTTTCAATGCCCTGACTGCATACTGATCTTCTCTGTGGATGGAGAACATCAGGACTGCGATATGTGGTTTTTCGGACTTGATTTGCTTTAAAACCTCTATGCCATTCCTGTCTGGCAGGGCAATGTCCAGCAACAAGACCTCAAAATCGAGCTGGCGGCTCAGGCGTATTGCCTCCAGGCCGGTTTCTGCCTCTGCGATGATGGACATATCTGTTGTGGTTAAGACAATGCTTTTTATTCCCTCTCTCACAACGGCATGATCATCGACGACGAGTACATTGATTGCTGCTTTTTCTGTCATGCAAAATCCATTTTCTTAATCAGGCAACCTGACATTACCCAGCATCCTATCAGGAGTGATATTGAATGGTAACGGCAAGCAAACTATTCTTCTATTTTATAAGCTAAGTGTGGGCTTTCGGTGGCACAAAAGAAATTATTTTGATCAACTCCGCTACAATGTAGTAATGAGCAAAGCATTTATCAAAGAATCAGATTCCGACGACGAAGAGGAGTTCGGCGCGCCAGCCATTCCTGCGGGTGTAAAAAACTATATGACGCCGGAAGGGCATCAGCGCATGAAGGATGAGTTCTTGCAACTCATGGATGTGGAGCGGCCCGAGATCGTCAATATAGTGCACTGGGCTGCCTCCAATGGTGACCGCTCTGAGAATGGCGACTATATCTATGGCAAAAAACGCTTGCGTGAAATCGACAGGCGCATACGGTTTTTAACCAAGCGCCTCGATATTGCAGAAGTCTTCGACCCGCGTATTCATCATGGTTCTGATCAAATCTATTTTGGCGCCACTGTCACCTATGAAAACCAGCATGGTGAAGCGCATACTGTGACAATTGTCGGTGTTGATGAATTTGACCCCCTGCAAGGCAAGATCAGCTGGATTTCCCCTGTTGCCAGAGCACTCATCAAGGCAAGGGTAGATGATACGGTGACATTGCGTACCCCAGGAGGGATAGAGGAGTTGACCATACTTGAGGTCAATTACCCGGCATAAGATTTTTAATTTCCCTATGAATCCACATGTCCCTTGCATATTCCAAACTCAACCATCCCTTACGTGTGCCTCTGGCCGCAGAAGTTCATTCCAGGCCTTCGTTGCGCTTGCATGCGCCAGAGACGCTGACCCATCTGGCGATTTTTGCCAGAAATGATGCCCATCTGGGTGGTGATAACCTGCTGACCCAACAAGTCATACTGGGTGATTTTTGCCGTCATTTTGCTGTGGCGAGTCCCTCGGGTGATGCCAAGTATTTCTTCCATGATTTTGGTCGTTTCCGCCTTAAATGGGAATGCCATACAGAGTTTGCCACCTATACCTTTGTCGAAAACCAGGCCGAGCCACACGATAGCGTTCAGCATGAGACGGAGTTGGCCCAGGTATTTGCCAACGCCCCCATCCGTCATTTGCCTCAGCAATGGCTGTTTGAATTGCAAGAAAAGGTTATGGTCGCCACCCATGTTGCCCTTATCCCTGCAGCCCGGGAATTTAATCCACCTTCGCCGGTAAAGCAGATATTTGAGGGTGGGGTGGTGGTGGGTAGTGAGGTTTTGAGCCGTGGTGAAGTATGGACAGATTTTCTGATACAGGCAGATGGCTTCAGTCGCTTCGTCGTCAAGGACAATGGTTTTCTCGATCAGCAGGCGGGGCGGACGGTGCAGCGGCTACTCGAGATCGAGACCTACAGAATGATGGCACTGCTGGGTTTGCCGCATGCGCAAAATTCTTCTTTTGTATTGAATGACATAGAGAGGGATCTGGTTGCTCTGACTGCAGCAATGACGATGGCAGGCAATGGACAAGGCGAGGCAAGTTCGACTGATGCTGAACAAAGCTTGCTGCGGCAAATTATAGACCTGGCTGCCCGCACTGAAAAACTGGCGCTGGAAAACAGTTATCGCTTCGCGGCTTCCAAGGCTTATTTCAAGCTGGTGCAGTCGCGTATTGCCGAGTTGCGTGAATTCAGGATAGAAGGCGTGCCAACCATAGGTGAATTCATGGACAGACGTCTGGCACCAGCCATGAACACCTGTGAAGCTATCGTAAGACGGCAGGAAACACTGGCAGAACGTATCGCCAATACCAATGATCTGTTGCGCACCAGGGTAGGCATCGTACAGGAGCAGCAAAACCGCAAGATATTGCAAAGCATGAATGCCAGGGCGGGCCAGCAATTACGCTTGCAGCAAGCGGTCGAGGGTTTGTCTGTCGTGGCGATCAGCTATTACATGACTGGTCTGGTCTATTATGCAGGCAAAGGCCTGAAGGCTATCGGATTACCGATTAATCCAGATATTCTGGCTGGTTTGTCCTTGCCTGTGATTGCTGGTGTGGTCTGGTGGGGCCTGCGCAAATTGCACAAGACCATACACTGACAGTATTGTTAGCCGTGCTCTCTGACTATGCGCGTAACACCAGCCAGATGCTTGATGTTACGCATGATTTTTGCCAGGTGGGTGCGGTCTTCTATCTGTATTGTGAAGTGAATATTGGTCATGTCATTGGCATCGCCATCTTCCATATTGACATGGCTGATATTTGCATCTGATTCGCCAATCTCGGCAGCAATGCGGGCGAGGGCGCCGCGCTCATTCGTCACAGTCACCGCAATGCGGCAATCAAAGCGGCGGTTCAGGTCTTCACCCCAGTTGACATCGATCCAGCGGTCAGGCTCCTTGATATGCAGGCGCTTGGCATGCTCGCAATCATCCGTATGCACGACCAGACCCTGATCGCGCTTGAGTTGACCAACTATGCCATCTCCCGGGATAGGCAGGCAACACGGTGCCAATTGTACCGACAAGCCCTCACTGCCATAAATAATGACGGGGTCGCGCTTGTTGTTGATCTTGTCGCCAAATTGCTGGAAGGGGATTGACGGTGAGTCATCTTCCACCAGGTCCAGTATATGCCTCGCCACCAGCGCAGCCATGCGCTTGCCTATGCCAATATCGGTATGAATTTCATCCAGTGATTTGGCGCTGGATTCATTGAGCAATTTATCGACCAGGCTGTCTGGCAGGTCAGGGTTCAAATTCACTGACACCAAAGCCTGCGCCAGCAATTGTTTGCCCAGCTCTGTCGATTCATTCAGGTTGATCGTACGCAGGTAATGGCGTATTGCCGACCTGGCCTTGCCAGTACGCACATAAGTCAGCCAGTTTGGTGTAGGGCGCGAATTGGGTGAAGTGATGATTTCGACGATATCACCATTCTTCAATTCAGAACGCAGTGGCACTGGTTCGTGATTGATGCGTGTGGCAATCGCCTGATCACCAATATCGGTATGGATGGTGTAGGCAAAGTCCAAAGCTGTTGCTCCGCGGGGCAGGGCAATAATTTTGGATTTTGGAGTGAACACATAAACAGAGTCAGGGAACAGATCAATTTTGACATGCTCGAGAAACTCGGCAGAGTCTCCTGTCTGTTTTTGTATGTCCAGCAGAGACTGCAGCCAGGCGTGCGTGCGCTGTTGCAAGTCAGTCAGGCTGCCTTCTTCGTTCTTGTACAGCCAGTGCGCAGCAACACCCGATTCTGCGACATGATGCATGTCACGCGTGCGTATCTGGAATTCCACCGGCGTGCCGTAAGGCCCAATCAGCGTGGTGTGCAGGGATTGATAGCCATTCGTCTTGGGGATCGCAATATAGTCCTTGAACTTGCCCGGCATGGGCTTGTACAAGGCGTGCAAACTGCCCAGCGCATAATAGCTGTCACGGAAATCGCTGACCACGATACGGAAACCATACACATCCAGCACTTGGGAAAAACTCAGGTGCTTGTCGTGCATCTTGCGGTAAATACCGTACAGGGTTTTTTCGCGGCCATACACTTCGGCCTTGAGGCCAGCTTCGGACAGGGCGGTCTTTACCGCATCCATGATTTTGTTGACGACTTCCCGGCGGTTGCCACGCGCTGCCTTGACCGCTTTTGAAAGTGTGCGGTAACGCATAGGGTAAAGATGCGAAAACGCCAGATCCTGCAGCTCGCGGTAGATATTATTCAGCCCCAGCCTGTGTGCGATAGGCACATACACATCCATGGTTTCGCGTGAAATACGGCGCTTCTTTTCCGCCGACATGAAACCCAGGGTGCGCATATTGTGCAGGCGGTCTGCCAGCTTCACGAGAATCACGCGTACATCCCGCGCCATGGCGAGCAGCATCTTGCGGAAATTCTCTGCCTGCGCTTCAATCTGGCTCTGGAATTCGATCTTCTCAAGCTTGGAGAGACCATCAACCAGGGTGGCAACTGGTGCGCCAAAGCGCTCAATCAGTTCATCCTTCTTGACATCCTGATCTTCCATGACGTCATGCAGCAGTGCGGCCATGATGGCTTGCACGTCCAGCTTCCATTCGGCACAGATTTCTGCCACGGCAATCGGGTGGGAAATATAGGGCTCGCCAGACTTGCGTACCTGACCCAGGTGCATTTCATCAGAAAAGCGATAGGCTTCCTTGACCAGTTTTAATTCACTGGCCGACATGTATTCGCTGATGCGGTTGGTGAGTGCCGTAATGGAGGCGACACCGGTATTCGTCGATGACGCACGAATACTGTCTAATTCATCCAGGGGAGAACTGTGTTTGTTGATGCTGTTCGCAGGGCTGCGTATGGCAGCCAGCGCGACTGCAGCAGAATCGGCCGGTTTGCTTTCCAGAGATGAATGACTGTCATTGAGGTTCATTCTGTGATTCCCGGCCGGATAAAGGCTTAAAGAAGGGGCGGCTAAGAATGTAGGTGCAGCGGCTTACACCGGCACTTTTTTCAACATTTCTATACCGACTTTACCTTCAGCGATTTCACGCAGGGCGATTACCGTAGGCTTATCCTTGGAATCTACCTTGGGAGTGTGGCCTTGCAGCAATTGGCGCGCGCGATAAGTGGCGCACAGTGTCAGCTGAAAGCGGTTAGGGATTTGTTTCAATGCGTCTTCAATGGTAATACGTGCCATATTTCTTCCTCAATACTAAAAAATACTCAATTGGGTTTGCGAATTAATTCGCGTTGGCGTGAATGCCAAGTTGGGTAAACAGCTCGTAGTGGCGTGTTGCCTGTTGTGCAAACCGGCAGCGCGTGGCTTTCACGATTGCATTCAATTCTGACAAGGCTGTTGCAAAGTCTTGATTAATAATAACATATTCGAACTCCGGGGAGTGCGCCATTTCACCGCCAGCAGCCAAAATGCGCTTGGTAATGACGTGCGGCTCGTCCTGGCCGCGCTTCTTCAGGCGCTCTTCCAGGGCGGGTATCGACGGCGGCAATATAAAAATGCCAACAGCACCGGGAAATTGTTTTCTGACTTGCTGCGCGCCTTGCCAGTCTATTTCGAGTAGAACGTCGGTACCTGAGCGCATCTGGTCTTCTATGGTAATGCGTGAAGTGCCATAGTAATTACCGAATACTTCTGCTGATTCCAGAAATTCACCCTGTGCCTTGCGCGCCAGAAAATCTTCGGGTGTCGTGAAATGATATTCGCGACCATCTTGCTCGCCCGGGCGCGGTGCACGGGTAGTGTAGGAGATCGATAATTTGATCGCCGGTTCTTGTGCCAGCAAGGCATTGACCAGTGAAGACTTGCCTGCACCGGAGGGGGCGGCGACCACAAAAAGACTGCCTGCAGTCGTATTATTGGTTTTCATGGCATTCCTCCGGTAGGTTTAATTCAGGTCATCTCAGGTCATCAGCAAGACAAATTGGGCTGCATGCTCCCATAATTCACCGTCCCGCAATATTTCCCAAGAAAAAGAGTGCGGGAGTATAAGCAAATGCGCCTGTTTATTCAAGGTTTTGCACTTGTTCGCGCATTTGTTCTATGAATAACTTCAATTCCATGGACGCATCCGACAATTCTTTGGATGCAGCTTTGGAACCCAAGGTATTTGCTTCGCGGTTCAATTCCTGCATCATGAAGTCCAGCCTTTTGCCAACCTGACCACCTTTCTTCAGTATATGTCTGGTTTCTGTCAGGTGGGCTGACAGGCGCGCCAGCTCTTCTGCCACGTCCACACGTATGCCATACATGGTCACTTCCTGGCGGATACGGTCCAGCGCTTCTTCGCGTGTGATCGTCTGGCCTGCATTGGAGCCGCTGGATTGCAAAGCAAGGCCCAGGGCTTCTTCCAGCCTGGTAGTAGCTTTTTGCTGGAATTGCTGAACAATTTGCGGCATCAGTGGCGTGATGCGGGTGACGATTTCTTCCATTGCAGCGATACGACTCAGCAGTACTTGCTCCAGCGCCGCACCTTCACGTTCACGGCTGATGATAAATGCATCCAACGTCTTGTTGATGGTGTCATTGATAGCAGTCTGCAGAAACTCTGCATTGATTTCGCTTTCTTCTATGACGCCGGGCCAACGCAGGATTTCATTGGCGCTCAGTGCCGCCGCATCCGGAAACTGCTGCTTCAAACTGGCCTGGAAACTGGCAAGCTGCTCAAGCAAGCTGGTATTGAGGCTTTTATTATGTGTTTCTGTCAGTTTTTTACCATAGCTGAAACGGCATTCCACTTTACCGCGTGCCAGCTTGCGTGTTAATGCTTCGCGAAATTGTGATTCAACTGAGCGAAACTCGTCATTAATACGAAATTGCAGGTCCAAAAAGCGGGAATTGACGCTTTTGATCTCTATGGTAATGGTGCCAGCATCTGTTTCATTGGTGCTGCTGGCATAACCTGTCATGCTGAAAATGCTCAAGGTATTTCCTTAAAAAGGCGTGAACTGTGTATTACTGTGCATTGGATTGGCTAAATTGTGCATTAGACACTAGGATATTCTTTACAAATACCGCAATAATCAACACAATCCGTTTTGTATAGTGAATTGGACGATTGATGGCCGCACAAAATAACGCACCTCTGCCAGATGGACTGGAAATTGCCGGATACCGCATTGTAAAGAAAATTGCGTCCGGTGGCTTTAGTATTGTATATCTGGCTTCTGACGAAGATGGCAACGCAGTTGCAATTAAAGAGTATTTGCCCAGCTCATTGGCCTTACGCCAGCAAGGTGAGCTGGTACCGGCAATCTCGAATGAGAATTTGCCGATTTACCGCATAGGATTGAAGTGCTTTTTTGAAGAGGGGCGCGCACTGGCACGCATCTCGCACCCGAACGTGGTCAGCGTTATCAATTTCTTCCGCGCCAATGAGACCGTCTATATGGTCATGGCCTATGAATCTGGCCGTTCATTGCAGGAGCATATCCTGCGTCGTCGCGACAAGGGTGAAAAGCCGCTGGTATCAGAGCGCTTCATCCGTCGTATGTTCAACCAGGTCATGAATGGCTTGCGCGAAGTGCACACCAATAAGCTGCTGCATCTGGATTTGAAGCCGGCCAATATCTACCTGCGCCTGGATGGTACGCCTATCTTGCTGGACTTTGGTGCAGCCCGCCAGACCCTCAAAACTGACATACCCAAGCTTTACCCAATGTATACTCCGGGTTTTGCTGCACCCGAGTTGTATTTGAAGAACGGCAATCTGGGCCCCTGGACTGACATTTACAGCATCGGTGCTTCAATTTTTGCCTGCATGGTAGGTGCGCCGCCGCAACCGTCAGACCAGCGCAAGACCAGTGACAAGATGGAAGGGCACTACCGCAAGCTGGAAGGTTTATACTCTTCAGAATTGATAGAGGTAGTGCGCTGGTGTTTGCAACTGGATCCGCTGGAGCGGCCGCAAAGTGTGTTCGCCCTGCAAAAAGCCCTGGCGATTCAGGCGCAGCCGCAGCGAGAACTGACCTTTATGGAAAAAATGACATTAAAGTTCAAGACGCTATTTGCTGGAAAAAGAAAAAAAGTCGAAAGCGACCATACGACCATACAGGAAAGCACCCTGAATTAAGGCTGCATTAAGCTGGTAAGGCTGTTTTGGCTGAGTATTTTCGTCGCTGGCCAGGCTCTGGAGCAAACGTATGCGCTCCCTGGCTTGTTTGTATCAATAACCATTATGAAGTTTAAAAAATCTCATGCGTTTTTCCGTTTATCAAGAAAGTCATATTGGTGGCCGCAAGGTCAACCAGGATCGAATGGGTTACAGCTTTACCCGCGATTCGATTTTGCTTTTGCTGGCGGACGGCATGGGTGGTCACATCATGGGCGAAATGGCTGCAGCCATTGCCATGCAGACTATAGGTAACCTGTTTCAGCAGCAGGCACACCCTATGATAGGGAGGCCTGAACGCTTTATGGAAGACAGCTTCCTGGCTGCCCATCAAGAGATACATCGTTATCGCGCCATCAATAATTTGCCAGAAACGCCACGCACGACCATCGTTGCCTGCCTGATCCAGAATGGCTATGCCTACTGGGCGCACTGTGGTGATTCACGTTTGTACTGGATGCGCCAAGGTCAGATTTTGTTGCGCACCAAAGATCACTCACGTCTGGAAACCCTGATCGCCCAAGGCAAGGTTGATCCGGCAGAAAGACATACCCATCCTGACCGTAACAAGCTGTTCAACTGCCTGGGCGCACCTAATGCACCTATCGTTGAACTGTCACGCCGTGCGGTGTTGCAGCCTGGTGATTTGCTGTTACTGTGTTCTGATGGTCTGTGGTCAGTCTTGCCCGATCATATGCTGGCGCAGCGTCTGCACGATCACACCATCGTGCGTGCCGTGCCTGAGTTGATACGCTCGGCGGTCGATATCGCTGGCAAGCAAAGTGACAATGTCACGGCCCTGGCCATGATGTGGGAAGGCGATGACAGGATGGATAATTCCACCATCATCTCGACCAATACCTTGCCTATAGGTTCAGTCACGACCACCATACAGGCACCAGTCGATGCAGAAATTGAAACCACCGATGGTGACGTGTTCAATGATGCAGAAATTGAAAAAGCCATAGCAGAAATTCGCAACGCGATACACAAATCATCACGCATTACTTCTAAGAACTAAATCATGTCAAACTCATTTCGCCCTAGCGGGCGTTCACCGGACGCACTGCGTCCGGTGGTTATCAGCCGCCATTTCACCAAGCATGCAGAAGGCTCTGTCCTCATCGAATTTGGCGACACCCGTGTTATCTGTACTGCGAGTATAGAAGACAAGGTGCCAGGCTTTTTGAAAGGCAAAGGGCAGGGCTGGATGACAGCCGAATATGGCATGCTGCCACGCTCCACCCATAGCCGTATGGACAGGGAGGCTGCCAAGGGCAAGCAATCTGGCCGCACCCAGGAAATCCAGCGCCTCATAGGCCGTTCCCTGCGCTCTGCCTTTGACCTGGAGGCTTTTGGCGAACGTACCCTGCATATCGATTGCGACGTGATCCAGGCGGATGGCGGTACCCGTACTGCATCTATCACTGGTGCCATGGTTGCTGCCTATGATGCATTTTCCAAACTGGTAGAGCGCGAAGTCATTCCCGCCGTACCACTCCGCCATTTCGTGGCGGCCATCTCGGTTGGCGTGTATCAATCCCAGCCTGTGCTGGACCTGGATTATCCAGAAGATTCTCAATGCGACACTGACATGAATGTCGTCATGACTGAACATGGTCACTTTGTTGAGGTACAGGGCACGGCAGAAGGTGAAGCATTTGACCGCATGACCATGAATGCCTTGCTGAATCTGGCGCATGACGGCATCGCCGATTTGATCGCCTTGCAAAAAGAAGTATTGGGTTTGCAGGTCAGTTGATTGGAAGTATGAGTATATGAGTATGAGCAAGAACCAGAAAATAGTCCTGGCCTCGAATAATCAGGGCAAGCTCATAGAGTTTTACCAGATACTGTCACCGCTGGGCATAGACCTCAGGGCGCAATCTGAATTTGACGTGCCTGAGGCTGAGGAGCCTTATCCCAGCTTCGTCGAAAATGCCCTGACCAAGGCCAGGCATGCATCGCGCCTGACCGGTTTGCCAGCGTTGGCTGATGATTCTGGCATCTGCGTCAACGCCCTGCAAGGCGCGCCGGGCGTATTGTCGGCCCGTTTTGCTGGCGAGCCCAAGTCTGATGTGCGCAACAACCAAAAGCTCATCGCGGATTTGGCTGGCATGGCTGACAAATCCGCCTATTATTACTGTGTGCTGGTCTTTGTGCGTTCAGAATTTGACCCGCAACCTGTCATTGCTGATGGCGTCTGGACAGGTGAGATTATTGCCGATGCCCGTGGTGAAAACGGCTTTGGCTATGACCCGCATTTCTTCATCCCGAGTTTGAATAAGACCGTGGCTGAACTTGCTGCAGCAGAAAAGAATCAATTGTCGCACCGTGGGCAAGCCTTGCGCGCCCTTGTAGAAAAACTGAAATGATACCCATCAAGCCCATAGCGGCAAGCCAGCCAGTACAAAAAAAATCACCGGATTTATCAAATATACCCGGTGACGTGGCCAGCCAATATCTTGCACCAGGCAGCCTCAACCTGACGCAATTGCCGCCGCTATCGCTGTACATCCATTTTCCCTGGTGCGTACGCAAATGCCCTTATTGCGATTTCAATTCGCATGAAGTCAAAGGCAGCTTTGATGAGTCCGCCTATCTGGATGCCATGCGCGCTGATCTTGAGGCCGCCTTGCCACTGATCTGGGGTCGCAAGATATACACCATCTTCATCGGTGGTGGCACGCCCAGCCTGATGTCAGCGGCAGGCCTGGACAGGTTGCTTTCTGACGTGCGTACGCTGTTGCCACTGGATGGCAATGCAGAAATCACCATGGAAGCCAATCCCGGCACCTTTGAAGCAGAAAAATTTCGCTCTTATCGTCAAAGCGGCATCAACCGCTTGTCGATTGGTATACAAAGTTTCAACTCCAAACACCTGGCTGCTTTGGGGCGTATTCATGACGGTGACGAGGCACGCAGGGCCATAGAAATCGCGCTGGCAAATTTTGATAACTTCAATCTGGACCTGATGTTTGCCCTGCCAGGGCAGACCATGGATGAAGTCAGGGAGGATGTGGAAACAGCTATTTCTTTCGCGCCACCACATCTGTCGCTATACCACCTGACGCTGGAGCCGAATACCTATTTCGCCAAGTTCCCACCAGCCATACCCGATGATGATCTCAGCGCAGAAATGCAAGACCTCATTCACGGGCGCATGGCTGCAGCAGGTTATGGTAATTATGAAGTTTCTGCCTATGCTCAGGCGGGCAGGGCATCAAAGCACAATCTCAATTACTGGAACTTTGGTGACTATCTCGGCATAGGCGCCGGTGCACATTCAAAAATATCTTTCCCGCACCGGGTAGTACGCCAGGCACGCTACAAGCAACCCAAGGCTTACATGGACGCCATGGCTGCTGGTAATTGCGTGCAAGAGTCGCATGAAATTCCTGTAGATGAAATGGGTTTTGAATTCATGTTGAATGCATTGCGCTTGCAGCAAGGGTTTAAGGTCAATTTGTTTCAGGAGCGCACTGGCATGCTGCTCAACAGCATAGAAAAAGAATTGCTGATTGCTGAGAACAAAGGTCTGCTTTACCGCGACCATGAAATCATTTGCCCCACACCCCTGGGCAAGCAATTTTTGAATGACCTGCAACAGATTTTCCTTGGTGGTGAATAATTTATTTGCCTGATGCGGGTCTGATACGGGCCTGATGTGAATCCAGCAAAGCATGGCATTTTTACCACATGCTTTATTGGTGAAATCTAAAATATCTCCTATGCTGATAGCAGGGTATCGGCATTCAATATGTCTGTTGCAAAATCAGCAGCCTGACGCTTTTAAGCCCGATTTATGGCAATTGTGTCAGATTGCACTCATCAAGTATCAAAATACCTCACCTGTCGCTTTAAATTGTGTTGCAATTGGTTAAGTCCCAAACTAATATCTCTACCAATTTTTGTAACATTTGACGTCCTTCTTTATGACTCAGGCTCGTGGAATAGGCACTTTTTTGCCCGTGATGAACAGCAAGCAACAATTGCTTGCACTTCAAGCTGATTTTGGTGCTTTGCCAATCGGTGATGTCATTGCTTTGCTCCAGTTTTTGCATGAAAAAGAAATCTTTTCCAGACTTTCTGGCATTTCTGTTCTGGTCAGGATTGCAGACCCTCTGCTTGTCCCGGCAGACATCGATACACGCCTGCCATTGGCACGCATACTCTTTGCCGTACCGGTAAAAGCGGCCGAAGACAAGGATGTGCAAACCAGGCTCAAGTATTTCAACTCCCACGGTGCCCGCATCATCATGGATGATTTGCAGGCGCACGACAATGCGATATGGGAAGGTGCAAAGAAAATCAGTGTTGATTGCAGCAAGGATATTCCTGCCCACATCAAACCCTTGCTGTTTCGCCTGCATGGCGGAGACCACCTGGCGCAACATCTGCCCCATGCAGCCTTGCAAGAGCAGGCGCATGAAGCTGGTTTCAAATGGTTCTCTGGCGATTATGCATTTCATCCACCCGCCAGCAATAAAGCCGCAGATGCCACCGCCAGAACGCGCTTGTTGAAGTTGCTGGGTCTGGTCGCCCGCGATGCAGAATCGCGCGAACTGGAAGAATTGTTCAAGCAAGATGCAACCCTGTCTTTCATGTTGTTCAAGCTCGTCAGTTCTGCCGCCTTTGCGCAAACCGTGCGGGTGTCCAGCTTTGGTCAGGCCATTAACCTGCTGGGGCGCAGGCAGTTGCAAAGATGGCTGCAGCTATTATTGTATGCACGCCAGCAAGATCACAGCGGCAGCTTGAACCCCTTGATGCCGCGCGCCGCTTTTCGCGCCAGCCTGATGGAAGCAATTTGCCTCAAGCGTGGCGGCAACAAAGATGAGCTCGACTGTGCCTTCATGGTAGGCATGTTTTCTTTGCTTGACAAACTGTTCGGCAACCCCTTGGTTGAGGTGCTGCAACCTTTAAACCTGAATACAGACGTGCTCGACGCATTGCTGCATAAATCAGGCACACTAGGTAAAAGCCTGGACCTGGTAGAAAGGGCAGACCGTCCTCTCAAAGACTTTGATGTTGGCCTGATAGAAGAGCTCGGCTTGAGTGCCGATGATTATTACGACTGCATGATCACTGCTTATGCATGGGTGAATCAGGTTTGCCAGGATATGTAGCCAATGACCAGGCAAGCTGCGATACATGAACTCGAAGTTGGTGCCAGTCTCGGCGAGGCTGTCTTGTGCTTGCAAGGCCAGGAGCTTGATGCCGCTTTAAATCGCATAGTCAAAGAAGTTTTTCGTGACGCCAATGCGGCATTCCGCCGTGGCAAACTGGATGAGCAAAAAACACAGACTGATGTGCTCTGCATGGCATCACCCGAAACCTATTACATCCTGTCCGGTAAAAAAGGTCAGATCAACGAAGCCGACCTGGCAAAACTGAATACCCTTGCCAGTCTCACGGCCAAGCTGTTTTCCAAACGCGCAAAACTTGACCAGGAGCTGCAGGCATCTGCCCAGGCACAATGGCAACAGACTCAGATCATCGACCAGATTCACGAGTCCGTCATTACCATGGATTTGGCAGGCTTCATCCTCAGCTGGAACCGTGGCGCAGAAAAACTCTTTGGCTATGCCGCGCAAGAAGTCATAGGCAAAAACATCCTGTTCTTATACGACGATGAGGGCGAGCCGGATACGCATTTGTATGACAGCTTCCTTGAGCATGGTGGCCGCGAAATGGAAGTGCGCCGCAAGAAAAAATCGGGTGAAGTATTCTGGGCCAGTCTCAGCCTGTCACCATTATGTGATGCCCAGGGCCTGCCCATAGGCATCATAGGCTATCTCAGCGATATCACTGCTCGCAAAGAAGCAGAACAAAAAATCAATCACCTCGCTTACTACGATGCGCTGACCAATCTGCCCAATCGCAGTCTGTTCCGGCAACTCGTCGATAATGCACTGTTGCACTCACAAAGAAACAGCAGCAACGCTGCGATTATCTTTCTTGACCTGAACCGTTTCAAACTCATCAATGACACGCTTGGTCACGACATAGGCAATGAGTTATTGCGCCAGGTCGCAGCCCGGTTCTTGTTAACCCTGCGCGAGAATGACATCGTAGCCCGCCTCGGTAGCGACGAATTCGCCATCGCCGTACTCGACATCAACCAGCATTTTCATGCCAGCCTGGTGGTGCAAAAACTCTTGCAGGCTTTGAATGACGCCTTCATCGTTTCAGGTCATGAACTGCGCGTTGGTGCCAGCATAGGCATCAGCGTCTTCCCGCAAGACGGCAATGACGCCAATGCCTTGCTGCAAAAAGCCGACATCGCCATGTACAAGGCCAAGCGCAGCGCCGGCAATGTATCCGGCAGCTTTGTGTTTTACAGCGACAGCATGAACCAGAGCATCGCTGGCAGACTGTATCTTGAATCCAGCATGCGCAAGGCGCTGGAAAACCAGGAATTCTATTTGCAGTACCAACCCAAGGTTGATATCAAAAGCGGCAAAATCATCGGGGCAGAAGCCTTGCTGCGCTGGCAACACCCAGAAAAAGGCCTGATCTCGCCAGCAGAATTCATCCCCGTCGCAGAAGAAACCGGTCTGATCCTGCAAATCGATGCCTGGGTACTCGAAACCGCCTGCGCCCAGGCCAGGGAATGGCAAGACAAGGGTATAGCGCCGTTCCGCATCGCGGTCAATGTCACAGCGAGAGAATTCACCAGCAGCCTGCCACTGCGCGTTAAAGAGGCCCTGCAACGCTACCAGATATCACCACTATGGCTGGAACTCGAAATCACTGAGAGCATGCTCATGCACAGCACCGAGAGTGTCATCGCCATCATGGAGCAAATCACTGCCCAGGACGTTGTGCTGGCCCTTGATGATTTTGGCACAGGCTATTCCAGCCTCTCATACCTCAAACGCTTCCCTATCGATACCCTAAAGATAGACCGCTCCTTCATCCTCAACATCCCCGCAGACCAGAATGACTGTGCCATCGCGAGCGCCATCATCATGATGGCCAAGCAACTCAAACACAAAGTCATCGCCGAAGGCGTAGAAACCCGCGAACAACTGGCCTTCCTCATCAACGCCGGTTGCGACGAAGTGCAAGGCTACCTCTACTCCAGACCCGTCAGCCCCCAGCAATTGCTCGCTTTGCTGGATAAAAATTTCCATTTCGAAATTTGATCCTTGCCCAAGCCCGCCACTCAGGTTATACTAAGCGGCTCGGAAGCTTGGCAGAGCGGTTGAATGCACCAGTCTTGAAAACTGGCGAGGTGTTAAAGCCTTCGTGAGTTCGAATCTCACAGCTTCCGCCAACGAATACGAAAAAGCCCTTGATTATCAAGGGCTTTTTTATTTTCAGCGACTGGGAGGAGGGCGCTTTGCATGCAAGATTTTGGACCAGTATTTAACAAAATGCGGAAAGCCTTTCCGCAACTCTTGCTTAACGGGTCGGTTTTACCGTCTCGCCGATGCGTCGATACACCTTTTTTGTTATCTGTTTGTCACCGTGCTCCAATAATTTACTCGCATCGTGCAAATTTGATATCTCGCTGGCAGCCTTCGGGCGGATATCCCTAAACTTAAACTGCAAAATTATGCTCGCCATGTCCTCATCACGAGGCAAGATATCGGCTATGCTCTGGCGCAAATGCGCCAGGCCTACCAGACGTTCACCAGTTGAGAGATTCATGCCTGCCATTGCCTTGCCTTAATCCGGTATCAAAAACCAGCTACGGCCGATGCTGGGGTGGGTGCAACTGGCGTGATGCCCGGCGCGGCATACGGGTATGCCGTTTAATGTCATCCATGTGGAACCCTCTACCATCACCGGGTTAGCATGCGGCACCGGGCAATGTGGGACGATGCGGTCACCCAGCAGCACGACAGGCGCGCCATCAACAGCAAAGAAGTCTTGCCCGCCAGCACGGTGCGGGCCGCCTGCGCGGTCCAGGGCTTTTACGGCGATGCCATAGCTCATGATTTGACGCCCTCAAATTTAGGCGTACGCAAGGTCACGCCATCGTTGCGCAGTTCCAGCGTGGTAGCACCAACGACAAAACTAAACTTGCCATCAGCAGGCAAGGTAATGATGTAGTGATGCTCTGCGTGGTTGTAATCAGCGGTCGCGCCGTCTGGGTATTGGATGCGGGTGTTGTCTGGGTTGGTGTCTGGTGCAGGGTTGTGGTTGCTGGCAATGCCTGGCAAGACCACACCGCCTGCAAATTCACCGGATGGCGAAAGCAAAACGCATTGCTCGCCAACTGTGGGCGGGTTCCATGTCTTTGTTTTGCCAGCGCGTGCCGTTGCCATTGGCAAGAAGCCGGTTTTAATGTCGCCAATTTGCAGGCGCACCTGCGGTACGCGACCGTGCTTGACTTCGGCAATGGTGCCAAAGCGGACGAGATTTTGCAGGCGGCGGGAGAGGTCGGCAAGGGTGAATTCCATGCCGTCTATGGTGACGTGACCGGGCTAGCCAGTCACGCGGGGAGGGGGTGCTATTTCAAATAACAACCCCCTCGTATGTTCATGCACGCGTTCGGGCAATTATGTTTTATTTGGTATTTTACCTGGGTTATTAAATTCCAATTGATTTTCGCCAGACTTGAGCGTCAATTTAGAAGCACTTCCCAATAACGCAGATGCAAGCTCATCTGCTGGATGTATGACACGTTCTGGCTCTGATTTTTCTGTTATAAAAAGCCCCCTTGTGATACTGGTAAGAAGTTCTGTTGGCATTGACGTTGCAGTATTTTTTTGCCATTCAAGGCTGCTTTCGATTGCCCAGTTTGCGCGATTGATGTCCATCTTAAATTGCTGCAATTGGAACTCAAGATTCGCATGATGTTCCGCCCATTTATTTGTCCATTTTATGTAATAAAGTGTTGTTCCTACCAAGCCAAATGACAGAAGCGTAATGCGGATCCATAGTGCATAAATTTCAGGTGATGTCGACCTATCAGGAGATATGTTCGCTGCAGGAATAGAGGCTGGTTGTTCTTTATCAACTGCTTGTTTTGATGACTTATCCACTGCAGCTATAGACGCGCTAGTTTTTTCTCTTGTGATATCTATAGCTGTCAATTGAGAAATTGATAAAGCTAGAATTCCCATAAAGACGATAAACAGCGCAAACATGCCCCTTTGAACAGGCTCTCGTTTTTTTTCAGTCTTTTCTGATACACCAAATTGCGCAAATTGATCTTGTACATCTTTAAGTATGTTCTCACGATTTTGGCGACGTGCATGTGTGTTGTTACTGTCGTCAATTGTTTTTAATTTTTCGTCGAGAGCTATACTCTTATCAGTTAATTCAGCCTGTTGAATCAAAATTTCGGATGTAAATTTTTTCCGCTCTTCTTCTAACTCTTCCAGTCTTTTTGAAATGCGAGTATCAAATTCTTCATCCAATTTCTTTCTGTATTCGAGATTTTGTTCCGAACCTTTCTTGATCAATTCTTCATTTAATTGTTCAAGACGTGTCAGCGTCGCGGTGTGAATTGCCGCACTTTCTGCCATTGCTAGATCGACTTCACCCGCACTTGGTATAGTTAATGAAATCGCCTTTAACTTCTTGCTCAAGAACTGAACAACTGAGACGACTTGTTCCGCAGTCGCAGTGCTGTTTGTGTTCTGGAAAGTGATTTCATCTATGCCGCTGAAACGCTGTTCAACTGGCCTGTCGCCACCGCGATGGTAAGTAAGCCAAGCGGCAAGTTTGCGTAATGGCAGACAGACCATTTCTCGATTTTTACCATCTTCACCAACTGCCATGATGATCATGGTAGTTGATTGGAACCGGTCATTTAGCTTAGGGCGCTGACTTTCCCAGGCAAGGCCCATGCCTTCAACAAGGGGTTTCATCGGCACCATAGGCTCATTGTTGTCATTGACGAACGTCAGCGTGTCTTCATAAAACGGGACTGGAATAATCTGAGTTTGCATGTTCTTGCCTTTAATTAATTGGATTCGTTGTGCGCGCATAGAAAATAGTAAATTAGTTTGCAAAATATTACGAGACCGCGAAAAGCTGACGCAAATTGCACATCATGAAATGTGGCTGGCGTCGTCGCCGTCTGCGGCGATGGCTGCAAGAGTTGCTCCAGCCTCTGGCGTAAGATGGGCTCGCGTTTCTGGGCTATTGCCGGGGCTAGTGGGGGTATTTGTGCCGGCACTGGTGCTGCAAGCCTGGACGGGGATTGACAGGCGCACAGTGCAAGTGCGCACGCTGTTAATAAACTGGTCGCGTTTGGATTTTTCATCTTGTAGCTCTTTTTGGTGGGTGGTGGCGATGATGGCGAGGCTGCGGGACATGAGCCTTTCGTTTTCTCTGGCTGCTTCGCTGGCCTGGGCTTGGTCCTTTGCAATCTGGGCGGTGAGTTTATCGACCTGGTGGACGGCGTCTTTGTATTTGACGATGCAGAAGAGGGCTGCGGCGCCTGAATTTGGTGAGTACGAAGATTTCATCCGAATAGAGCGCGAGGTGATTATGTAGGGGTAGTAGGGGTAAGGGAGCAGGTCTGGCATTCATGCATTTCCAACCCAGCGGGCGATTACGTGCTGCTAATTGCCCCTTTGCGGGCTGGTCGCTTCGCCATACCCATCCTGCAGAATGCAAGTTGCATCGCGTGACAACCCAGCTATCAATGATTATTTCAAGCCCAGTTGCGCCACAAGTCTCACAGATTGCCAGACTTCGCTCGGCCACATCGTCTAAGTAGTCGGTGAACGCCGTGTCGTTGTGTGGAGCAAGATCAAATCTTAATGCCCCATTTTTGGAAGGCACACGTTATCGATATATGTGGAGGTAAATTCTCGAAGACTTCGTCGACTAAGGGCAGCCAGCCTTCACCACAAGTGTCTCGGATCGCGTCTCGCGCCTGCATCCTAGTCAAACAATTTTCCATTTGAAGTCTCCGTAGTTTCCGCTAATTGTCGGGTTATGTCGCAGGGTGGAGGGCCAAGTCTGACATCCATGCATCTCCAACCTGGAGGGCGATTAGGTGCTGCCCCCAGCCTTCTTCGGCTACAAAGTCAAGACGTAAAACGGGACGTAGAATAAATTGTTATCTTATTGCTCTTTCTTTGCGATCTAAATTATGTTACCCTCGCGGGCTGCTTAAAATTTAGACACATTATTTCACATAGATAAATTGGTGAGTAGAATTTTTGACAAATATTAAGGAGTGTCCGAAAATCGCGACTCTCTGTAACAATATTCCATATTAGTTAGACAATCAGGTATCAAGTGAATTTCATGCTTAAAGCTAAGGGACGCCAGTATTTTCAAAAACGAAATGCAGGTTTTACGTTATTGGAATTGTTGGTTGTCGTAGTAATCATAGGCCTGCTCGCTTCTTATGTCGGACCTAAATACTTTGCTCAAATAGGCAAGTCTGAGGCGGCGGTTGCAAAAGCGCAAATTACTGCATTTGAAAAGGCATTGGATACCTACCGCATTGATGTGGGGCGGTTTCCAACGACAGAAGAAGGGTTGGCTGGTTTGCTTGAAAACCCATCTGCAAATACAAAATGGAATGGACCCTATTTGAAAAAATCCATTCCAGTTGATCCCTGGGGGCGTCCGTATCGCTATCTGTCGCCAGCCAAGGACAAGGATTTTGAGATCATTTCTTACGGCAAAGATGGGCAAGCGGGCGGCACAGGTGATGATGCCGATATCAGTAACTAGGTGCTTTTGGCGCAAACTTTTTAAATCAAATTATGCGCTTCAAAATAAGGGCACTGACACCTGATCAGCAAATCATTGAAGAAATCATCGATGCACGCACTGAAGCCGATGTGCGCCTGATGATAAAGAACCGTGGCTGGGTGATATCTTCACTGCAGCAAATTGGTGCTCTGTCGTTATTGAAGGCCGGTCACTCCGGTTTAAAGCCTACAAAATTTTCATTGTTACTGTTTAGCCAGGAATTATTGGCTTTGCTTAATGCTGGCCTGACTATTGTAGAAGCACTGGAAGCCTTGCTTGAAAAAGAGCAAAACCAGGAAATTCGTAGTGTACTTTCTAGCATTCTGACAGGTCTGCAGGAAGGTAAGCGTTTTTCACAGGTGCTGGCCGAACAGGCGGAATACTTTCCGGATTTATTTGTTGGCATTGTCCAGGCATCAGAAAGCGCAAGTACCTTGCCACCATCGTTGGCGCGGTTTATTGAATACCAGCAGCGTATTGATGTCGTCTGGAATAAAATTATCAGCTCCCTTATTTACCCCGCCATCCTGTTTCTTGTTGGCGGCGCGGTTACATTTTTTTTGCTGGTGTATGTGGTCCCTCGTTTTGCTGAGGTTTATCGCGGTACTGGACGTTCTCTGCCTTGGTCGTCTCAGCTACTGTTGAATTGGGGGGCGTTCGTGACAGAGCATGCCTCAGTATTTACCTTGGTTTGCCTGGCTGGCGCTTTGTTTTCAGGCATCTTCATCAAAGGTATCTGGCAAAGAAACGGCGCTTTGGGTCTTGTCGCCAAATTTCCGGGTTTTAGCGAGTCGATTCGTATTTATTCTTTATCCAGACTGTATATGACCCTGGGCATGTTGCTGGACGGTGGAATCCCCATCGTTGCTGCCTTGAATACAGCTGCCAACATGGCAGGGGGCAATATGCAAACCGCTTTGCTTCAGGCAACTGCTTCGATTGAATCCGGTGTCATGCTGTCTGAGGCTTTTGAGCACTATGAATTGACGACACCGATTTCCCAGCGGCTGTTAAGAGTTGGTGAGCGCACTGGCGAATTGGGGAAGATGCTGACGCAATCAGCCAATTTTTATGAAGGCGAAATCACGCGCTGGATAGACCGTTTCATCCGTAGTTTTGAACCAATTTTGATGGCTGTCATTGGTCTGATTGTTGGCACCATTGTAGTGCTTTTGTATATGCCTATCTTTGATCTGGCGGATGGTCTTTCATGAATACAACTTCCGATAATATGACCAGCGTCCTGGTTACGCCTGAGTTGCTGCAGCAAGCCAGGGACTATGCCAATCAACATCATGTCAGCATGTGGCTTGCCCTGCATAACCTGACCCAGGTGGAGCCCAGGAAGCTGCTGCAAATGCTGGGCCACTATTGCGATATGCCAGTGATGGAGACGATGGAGTTGCAGGCACACGTGCCTGCTTTTGATTTGTTGCCGCTGAATCGTGCCATGCAAAAGCAAAGCCTGATACTGCGTGATACACAAAATTGCTTATTTGCTGTCATCTCTGATCCCTTTGATCCTGATGCCCAGATATGGCTTGGTTCCATCGCTAAATCGCCTCTACAGTTCCGGCTAGCATTAAATACCGACATACAGGCATACCTGTCGCGCCATGAAGATACTACCCGCACTACGGATAGCCTGGCGAATACTGCGTCCCTTGATACTGCCGCCAAGCGTGAAAGCAAAGCTGCCACCAGGTTGTCATTTGAATCTGTTTCTGAAGCGGCCAGCCCTGCGGTCAAGTTGGTCAATACTACCTTGTACGATGCTTTAAAAGTTGGTGCTTCAGATATCCATCTGGAGAGCACGGCACATGGTTTGAGCGTCAAGTACCGGATTGATGGTGTGTTAGATCACGTCACTTCTACAACTGGTATCGCTGATGCTGAACAGGTAATTTCCCGGCTTAAGGTATTGGCTGAGCTTGATATTTCAGAGCGCCGGGTGCCGCAAGATGGCAGTTTTTGTATTGAGGTCAATGACAGGGAAATCGATTTGCGGCTTTCCATCATGCCCAGTATACATGGCGAAGATGCGGTTATCCGTATCCTCGATAAACGCGCAATGGTAGAAGCTTATGGTGCCCTCAGTCTGGAAGCATTGGGTTTTGATGAAGCCTCACTGGTTACCTTGCGCATGCTGACAGAAGAGCCGTATGGCATGTTGCTGGTGACTGGGCCTACTGGCTCGGGTAAAACTACTACGCTCTATGCAGCACTGTCAGAAATCAATAGCGGACGCGAAAAGATCATTACCATTGAAGACCCGGTCGAATATCAATTGCCCGGCATTTTGCAAATCCCGGTAAATGAGAAAAAAGGACTCACCTTTGCCAAGGGCCTGCGTTCTATCTTGCGCCACGACCCCGACAAGATCATGGTGGGTGAAATTCGCGACCAGGAGACGGCAGAAATAGCCGTGCAGTCTGCACTGACCGGCCATCTGGTGCTCACCACAGTGCACGCCAATAATGTATTCGATGTATTTGGGCGCTTTGCTCATATGGGTATAGATCCTTATGCCTTTGTGTCTGCGTTGAACGGCATCTGGGCACAGCGGCTGGTCCGTATCAATTGCCCGCATTGTTCGACAGAAATCACTGTTGATGAACATATGTTGAAGCGAGTCAATCTTACTGTGGAAGACGTTCACGATTACCATTTCAGACAAGGACAGGGTTGTGGTGATTGTCGCGGAACCGGTTATAAAGGCAGGCGCGCCATCGCAGAGATACTGACTTTGACTGATGAAATCCGTGAAATGATTATCGAAAAACGTCCTATCAGGCAGATCAAGGACGCTGCAAGACGAAATGGTACAACCACCCTGCGTGAAGCTGCGCTGGCAATGGTCAGGCGCGGCGACACGACGCTGGAAGAAATAAAAAGGATTACGCTGCATGCTTAAATTCTTTTGTTCGTCCTTATTGGTTGATATCAACACCAGCCAGTTTCATATCAGCCGGCAGACAGCAAAAATCCGTCGCACGACAACACTTGAGGCTACAGCGCCAGTTCCCTTCGACATAGAGCTGGATGACCATCATTTTTGCGCGCATTGGCAGTCGGTATTTACCAGCTATCCAGATAGAAAATTGTTGCTCGAATTGATAGTGGACGATGTTTTGGTCAAGTATTTTGTGTTGGCACCACCTGCGCAGGCGCGGTCTTTGAAAGATCTTCATGCGGCAGCGCAGATGCGCCTGGAAACTTTGTTTGGCGTGTCCGGGGATGACTGGCTCATTAGCGCGGACTGGCAAGGTAATGAACCTTCTTTAGTTTGTGCCATTCCCAAGGTGCTTCTGGAAAAAATAGGCATTGCAAGTAAACAATCAGGTCAACAAATATTGAGCTTGCAGCCTCGCTTTGTGTGGTTATGGAACCAATGCAAGCAAAGGCTCCCAATGGATGGTTGGTTTGCATCTGTTGATGAGAAAATCATGACGCTGGCTGCATTCCGGGGCGGAAGTGTGAATATGATCACCAGCATACTGTTGCCCAAGGATAGCGATAACGTATGGGTGCAAACTCAATTGCAAAGGCTGGCAATGCTGCATCATTTGACCCCGCCTGCGCAATTATTGCTTGCTGGTCGAATCCCGGCAGCATGGCAAATGAGCCTGTTGCACCGTACTAATCAGTATCAAATCGCAAAAATAGACTTCGCAAATAAAATAGCTACTGCCAAGACCGCGTTGGGAAGCATGGAGGAGGTCGCTTCATGAGATCACTACAAATAGAATTTGCTCCAGATTCGATAGCAAAGCGCTTGCATTACACTTCATTTCCAGTGCTGCTGCTGGCTGTATTCACCTTGATCCTGCTTTGTGGTCTGGTATGGCGTGGTAAGCAACTGATGCAAACCAGCATGCATGTTACTGAAAAAGTACAGGCCTTGAAAGCCGATATCGAGAGGGTAGAGAAAAGACAAATCAAGACGCCAGTTGCCAAGCTAGCTCAGGAGCAAGTGATTGCGATCAATCAGGCCGTTGCCAAACTCAATCTGCCCTGGACGGATGTGTTTGATGCGCTGGAAAAAGCCAGTTCTGACAAAGTCGCCTTGTTGCAAGTGACACCGAATAGTCAAAAAGCCAGTTTGAAAGCAATTGCAGAGACAAAGAATGGCGACGATATGATTGCGTATATCGAAGTCTTGAAACAACAAAAACTGTTTACCACCGTGGTTCTTGAAAAACATGAGATCAACGAGCAAGACCAGAACAAACCATACAGGTTTCAATTTGAAGTGCAATGGCGTGACGGAGTGAGGCAATGACGACAACTCTACAACATGCCCCCGGTTCAGCAAGACAAATTCGACTCGCCATTGCGCTTTTGGCGCACAGATTGGGTTGGTTTACATTGCTGTTGTTTAGTTTGTTGCTTGCTGCCAGTGCAGCCTGGTGGTGTGGAGTACCTTATGTGCAAAAGCAAATCTATAGCATGGAAGAGCAACTGGCTGATGTGCAGGCCAGGCGCCAGCAATTGAATGTCGCAAAGCAAACTCCAGCGCCGGATGATAATTTACTACGCCTGAACGCGTTTTATGAATTGCTGGGTGAAAAGAAGCATGTAGAACAGCAAGTTAAAACCATACTGTATCTGGCCAATGAGGCAGGTGTTAGTCTGAAAGCTGGCGAGTATCAACTGGCAGAAAATAGTGCAGGTAAATTTTATACCTATAAGGTGCAATTGCCTGTGAAGGGAAGTTACCAGCAAATCCGGAAATTTGCAGAACAGGTTTTGTTGACTATTCCATTTGCATCGCTGGATGAAATTTCATTCAAACGTGAAGCCATCAACGGTACTACGATAGAATCGAAAATGATATTCACTATCTACGTGAGCGCAGCTATCGCAGCACCCG
Organism: Undibacterium sp. KW1; assembly: GCF_009937955.1. Lineage (NCBI taxonomy): Bacteria > Pseudomonadati > Pseudomonadota > Betaproteobacteria > Burkholderiales > Oxalobacteraceae > Undibacterium > Undibacterium sp. KW1. The sequence continues at coordinate 2,524,792 of NZ_AP018439.1, forward strand.
ACAGAGGTTTTGAATGAACGCGCGCAAGATATTGCTGGGCGTTTGTTTGGTTGTTGCTGCATGGCTGGCCCTGTTTGCAGATAAAACTCCTGATGCAGATGTCGTCGAGGCCGTGACACCTGCCAAGAAAACACAGGTAACGCAAACAAATCTTGCCAGCACCAAGCCAGTGGGCGCCAACGCAAAGCTGCCCGCTGCAAGCCAGGTACAGACGATTGCTGCTGTCATCGACAGGAAACAATTAATTGCTGCTGATTACAAAGCGAATGGAAACTTTTTTGATGCGCAAAGCTGGACACCGCCACCTCCACCAACAGCCAAACCACCACCACCTCCGCCACCAACTGCGCCGCCGCTACCATTTCGTTATCTGGGTAAAAAGACAGATGATGGCCAGATAGAAGTGTACTTGTCTAGCGGCGACAGGACTTTTATCGTCCAGGAAAAAACCATTATTGAAAATATCTACCGTGTCGATGCCATCAAACCGACCATGATGAGCATCACTTACCTGCCTTTAAATCAGGTGCAGACTTTGCAAATTGGTAGCACAGATTAAAAAAGAGTATTCATGAATTCAACTCAATATTTACCGCCCCGCAGGCTGCTCGCCCTGATGATAATCTGCATGTCGCTGTTTGGTTGCGCAGCACAGATGGCCTATCGTGATGGCAAAGATTTGATTGCACAAGATAAGCTCGAAGATGGGCTTGAGAAATTCAAGCTTGCCATGAACGAGGCACCTGGTCAGCTTGAATATCGCAAAGCCTATCTTAAAACGCGTGAGCAAATCATCTACAAGCTGCAAGAGCAGGCAGATTTGTCCATAAAATTGGAAAAACTTGCTGCTGCCAGAGAAAATTTTCAAAGAATCCTGAATATCGATCCGGCAAATGAGCAGGCAAGGGCAGGCTTGTCCAGACTCGAGCAACTTGAGCAGCACACCGCTTTGATGGCTGAAGCGCAAGCTTCGTTCGACAAGAAAGATTACAGCCGCACTCAGGCGCTGACTAAAAAAGTATTGGCAGAAAATCCCGCTAATGTCGCAGCCAACAAGCTTGCCAGAATGGTTGCTGAGTCTGTCGCGCAGGTGCCGCAGGAAACCAGGTTAAATGCCGCCTACCGGAAAACCATTAATATTGAATTCCGTGATGCACCGGTCAAGCAGGTCTTTGAAGTGATTTCCCGTACATCAGGTATCAATTTCTTATTTGACCGCGACGTAAAAACTGATCAGCGCACATCCTTATTTCTGAAAAACAGCAGCATAGAATCGGCGATTCATTTTACTTTGCTGACCAATCAGCTGGAAAAACAGGTCCTGGACGGCAATACGATACTCATTTATCCAAATACTGCTGCCAAACAAAAAGAATATCAGGAGATGGTCGTCAAGAGTTTTTACCTGACCAATGCTGAAGCAAAAACCGTGTCGAATTCGCTCAAGACTCTGGTCAAGACGCGCGACATCGTTGTCGATGAAAAACTTAATATGCTTATCCTCAGGGATAGCCCGGATGCTATAAAACTGGCAGAAAAAATCATCGCTCTGCAAGACCTGCCAGAACCCGAGGTGATGCTGGAAGTAGAGATACTGGAAATCAAACGCACCCGTTTGCTGGACCTGGGCATACAATGGCCAAATAGCCTGAGTCTGGCGCCATTGCCATCCGCTTCTGGCGGTGCCCTGACTTTGCGTGACCTCAAAAATAACCTCAATTCATCCACCATAGGTGCGACGGTTGGCCCGGTTTCGGTCAAGGCCAGACGTGAGACAGGTGACGCCAATCTTTTGGCCAACCCACGCATACGTGCAAAAAACCATGAAAAAGCAAAGATATTGATAGGCGAGCGCGTGCCGAATATCACGACCACCGCCACTTCCACTGGTTTTGTTTCAGAAAACATCAACTACATAGAAGTAGGTTTAAAGCTTGAGGTTGAGCCCACTATCTATTTGGACAATGACGTGGGTATCAAGATCGCTCTAGAAGTCAGCAGCCTGACCAATCAATTGAAAACGCAGTCTGGTTCGGTTGCCTACCAGATTGGCACCCGAACAGCCAGTACAGTCCTGCGCCTGAAAAATGGCGAGACGCAAATACTGGCAGGCCTGATCAATGATGAAGAGCGCAGTTCTGGTAACAAGGTGCCCGGCCTCGGTGAAATGCCTATTGTTGGCCGCCTGTTTGGCAGCCAGCTTGACGATAGTCAGAAAACAGAAATCGTCCTGTCGATAACACCACACCTCATACGCAATATCCAGCAGCCAGAAATACGTAATGCCGAATTCCAGTCTGGTACGGACACCAGCTTCAGGGTAAGGCCTGACATGTCTGATACTGCGCCAGGATCAAATACAAACACCGGTGCATTATCTAATGATGCAGCCAGGAGCTCAGTCAAAACGGACAACAGCCCGGCGAACAATCCGGCGAATGGCCTCGGCAGTAACAATGCCAATAATGCCGGAAGCATCAATGGGGGTATAGGTGGTATAGCCGGAACCGGTGGCATCACCAATGTCGGTATGCCACAAATGGAATGGCAGGGCCCACGCAGTGTAAAAATTGGCGACGTATTTTCCTTGCAGTTGATCATGCAATCTGATCAACCCGTAACCAGTGTGCCGCTTATACTAGGTTTTGATCCTGCAGTTCTGCAAATAGTGAATGTCAATGAAGGCATATTCCTCAAGCAGGGGGGGCACCTACCAATTTTAATGCTTCGATTGATCCCAAAGGGCAGGTGACTATCAGTAATACACGTAGTTCTGGCGGTGCCAGCAGCCCTGGCAGCTTGATGACCATCAACTTCCGGGCCATGGCTGCGGCAGAATCTACACCGCTTAAAGTATTGTCTGTCGCCCCTGTAGGTGCAGCGGGGCGCAATCTGCCCGCACAAGCCTTGCTGCCATTCAATGTTGAAGTTCAACCCTGAACATCAGGTTGATAGATATATGCAAGACAAATATAGAGCGACATGAAACGCACACCGGAAAATGGCTTCACCCTGATAGAATTGCTGATTACCCTGGCAATTCTAGGGGTGCTTGCAAGCATTGCCATGCCCGTTGCGCAGATCGCTGTGCAGCGTAGTAAAGAGAAAGAGCTAAAACTGGCACTACGCGAAATACGCACTGCTATCGATCAATACAAGCGTCTCAGTGATGAAGGGCGCATCCCCAAAAACTTCAATTCAACCGGTTATCCAGCTACCCTTGATATACTGATTGAGGGCGTCGTTGATCAACGCGACCCTGGCCACAGAAAAATATATTTCCTGCGCCGCTTGCCGCGTGACCCCATGCAAGTAAATGTCAATCTGGAGCCTGCTGCCAGTTGGGGAAGGCGCAGTTATGCAAGCGAGGCAAATGACCCGCAAGAAGGGGATGATGTGTATGACGTTTACTCGACCAGTTCCCGGCAAGGCTTGAACGGCATCGCTTACACGCAATGGTGAAAATATGCGACAAGCAATAAATCAATACTCCTCGTATAAGCGAAACGATGGTTTTACCCTGATAGAGCTACTGGTGGTGCTCGCCATCGTCGCCTTGCTCAGTACTCTGGCTTTACCCCGCTATTATCAAAGCCTGGATAAAGGTAAAGAAGCTGTTCTGGTCGAAAACCTGCGCACCACCAGAGAAAGCATAGACAAATTTTATGCTGATACCGGCCGCTACCCAGAAAATCTTGAAGAGCTTGTAGATCGCAAGTATTTGAAGAGCATGCCCATAGACCCCATCACCGAAAGCACAACAAGCTGGCAAATCATCGCGCCCATAGATGGCGCACAGGGGCAAGTCTATAATATACAAAGCGGCGCGCAAGGCCAGCGTGCAGATGGCACGGCTTATCAATCTCTTTGACTAAGTGCGCGTGCCAAAGCATACCAGCCTCAGTATCAGGCCACGCAAACCAGCCTGCCATCAAAATGGCATGGCTTACCTTGGCCTGCTATTGAGTGTGGCCTTGTTGTCGATCGCAGCGCTAGCCACCTTGCAAGTTCACAGCCTTATGCAAAGACGTGCTGCAGAAGAAGACTTGCTTTTCATCGGGCAACAATACCAGCAAGCTTTGCTAAGCTATGCCAATGCATCGCCACCCGGCACACTGCGCGCTCCGGCCTCGCTTAATGACTTGCTGCGCGACCCACGTTACCCCATGCCGCGCCGCCACATACGCCAGTTGTACCTGGACCCCATTACTCTGCAGGCAGACTGGGGTTTGATACTGTCGCCAGATGGAAAAGGTATCATAGGCATATATAGCAAGTCTGAGCGCGCACCAATCAAGCTTGCCCAATTTCCTGCCGCATTGAAGGGTTTTGAGAATAAAAAAAGCTACCAGGAGTGGGTGTTCAAGGGCCTTTAAACCTGGCATGAATACCTTGTATGTTACAAATGAAATTTGTATGGCACTAATACCACTTTCGTAAAGACAGCTTGATTAAATAATTCTTTTAAATCAACATTGTCTTATGGAAATTGATCTATCGGAAACGTTTTCCTCGCCCTCTTCAGATATCACTATTGGTGATACTAGTTATCAGAAATTTACTGCTTGCCACAAATTGTAACAATCGTTACTATCCGGGTTCAAATTTCTAACGTCTATCTGCGATCTCTCAAATTAACTACTGAGGTTCGGCTCAGTGCGTTTATTTCAGGGGTCTGCTGTGCTTCAAAATGTCGGTACTTTTGTGCGAAACCTATTGGTTGGTGCTCTTTTTTTGGTCACCTTATTAGTACATGGCGCTTATGCGCAAACCACCGGCCCAGTGGTGAATGGCCTGAAATGGCTTAATACGCAGATACTCTCAGACGGTAAGCTGGGTAATGAGGCTCAGTCCATTGCAACTCCCTTGCAAGCACGAGCAGAAGTAGCTCAGACATTGCAGTTACTGGCAAGCACTCCGGCTAGTTTGTTAACTTCCATATCATCTGAACCAGATGCCAGTACGGAATACCTGGCACGTAAAATCATAACGCTTGCTACTGCCAAAGCTGATACCAGTGCGCTGATGGCACAAATGCTTAATCGCATCAATGTTGACGGTGGTTTTGGCGGTGCCCCAGGCTATGCCAGTAATGTACTGGATACGTCCCTGGCTTTGCTTGCTCTGAAACAGGCAGACCGCACAGATGGTGTCGTTGCGGCTCTCGCTTACTTGCAATCAGTGCAGGGAACAGATGGCTCCTTCCAGCTAAATGGCAGGATAGACCTTTATAGCAGCATTTATGCACTCGCCGCTTACCGTGCTCACGCCAGTGCAGTGCCGCTTACTGCATCCATACAAGTGTTGACGACTTACCTCATGGCACAGCAATCGTCGCCTGGTAGCTGGAACAGCTCAGTTTTCCTTAGCTGTCTTGCTTATGAAAACTTGCATGATTTTATTCCTGCAGTACCTACGGCTACTGCCGTTCAAACTTATCTGCTGAATGCCCAGTTGCCAGATGGTAGCTGGGGAGGTGATCCCTATCAAACGGCATTGGCACTGCGTGCCCTGAGTATCAGCCAGTATGTTCCAGCCGATCCAAGCCTGGCAATCATCAAAGGTAAATTGCTTGAGAGTCAGACCGGCTTTGCCGTCGCTGGTGTGCGTGTCGTGCTTGTCGGTTCAAAAACAGTTGAGCTGACGACCGGTGCCGATGGTAATTTTAGCTTCACCAACCAGACTCCCGGTAACTACTCCCTGAGTTTCTCGCTGGCGAATTACACCAGCTTGAGTGCTACTACCAAAGTGAATGCAGGCCAGGTCATGGACTTGGGCGTGCTCAAATTATCCAAAATCAGTACTGCAACAACAGCGACTATTTATGGCGTGGTGTCTGATGCACTTAGCGGAGCACCTGTGCCTGGGGTACTTGTTTCAGGTGCTACGTTCAGTACCGTGACAGACATGAATGGCAGCTACCAGTTTGTCAATGTTTTGGCGGGAGATGTGCCGTTGACCGTCAGCAAACTGGGCTACAAAACGGTCAACAATACTATTCGCGTTGCTGCGGGTGCTACGGCTGTTTACTCACCTAAGATTTCTGCTTCTGGTAATAGCTCTGATGTGACCAGCACCAGCATTTTTGGTCAGGTAATGGATGCAGGAAGCAACCAGGTTCTCGCTGGCGTTGATATTACGATAGTGGATGCAGCCGGGCCTCATACATTGAAATCTGATGCCAATGGTAAATTCGTTCAAGGGAATGTACTAAAAGACGCGAACGGCATGGTCAGCATGACATTCAAGCTTGGCCAATACCTTGATACCAACACCGTTGCATTCATAGATGGCCAGTCCACTGTCGATATGGGACAGATACGCATGCGTAAGGTCAAGGCAGCAGTTCTGTTGCCCCAAATTTCCATTGCACGTATAGACCGGAAAAACGCAATTACCAATCCACAATCACTGGAATTGTCAGGCTTCCTCAATGTTACTTTGCAGAATACGGGTACTGCTGATGTCCCGGCAGGTATCAAATTACTGGCGTTTAACGATACCAATAAAAATCGCTTATTTGACGGTAATATCGACCTGAAACTGGGCTCAGCCAGCCTGGCGAGTTCAATAGCACCGGGGCAAACAGTCGTGGTCCAGGTTCCGGTGAGCGGCATCTTGCCATTCAGAGATGCCCCTATTATTGTCTGGGCAGATAGCGAACAAGGCCTGGTACAGATTAGCAAGGACGATAATCTGAAATCCAGTGCAGACTTTATTGAAATCAAACCTGATTCCACATTATTTCAACCTAAATTGAAATGGCAGTGGGCAGGTGGCACGACCATGCCTGACTATAATCAGGTCGAAATGGCACCTCTGGTTATGCCTGCCGGTAAGGGCAGCAAGTCGTCTATCATCATTTTTGCATCGTTCCGTCATCCATCTTATCGTGACGGAATACTACGTATCGTCAACGGCAAAGACGGCAGTGAAGTAGTCACCGTAACTGACCCGGCTTATCGTATTTCTTCTGTAAGCCATATGGCAGCCGCAGATATTGATGGGTCTGGAGAAATTACCATCATTGCTCAAAAGGCAGATAACGGGCTGATTGCTTTCAGCAGCACTGGCGCCGTCAAATGGATGGTGCCTGGGACACAATTTGTCTCTGCATGGCATGGTGGCGGCATCAGTATTGCTGATCTTGATGGTGACGGTAAGGCCGAGATTATTTATGGCAAAACCGTCTTCAATTACGACGGCACTTTGCGCTGGAATGGCGGCGGTGACTTTATTGGCGATAATTATCAGCGAGGTTATGCTGACGTCGTTGCCCCATACTCTATCGTTGCTGATATCAACCGGACTGGCCGCCCAGCGGTTATTGCTGGCGCATCTGCTTATGATGCAGATGGTCGTTTGTTATGGCAAAACAATGCAGTTGGAGACGGTTTTACCGCAGTCGCCAATTTCACAGGCGATCGTTATCCTCAGATCGTCTCAGTCAACAGCGGCAAAGTGCATTTGCTTGACCATAATGGCGCAATTATCTGGGGCCCTGTTTACCTCCCTGGCGGTGGTCATGGTGGTGTGCCTGTCATTGCTGATATGGATGGTGATGGCATTCCTGAAATTGGCATAGCAGGTGCTTTTGCGTATACGGTATTCGGCGCAGATGGCAGTATCAAATGGAATGTTCCGACTTATGATATTTCATCTGCCACAGGTTCCAGCGTGTTTGACTTTGCGGGTGACCACAAAGCCAAGGTGGTATATGCCGATCAGTTCAATCTGAAAGTATATGACAGCGCCAGTGCCAAGATACTATTCAGTATCCCAAACACATCCGACACCTCTTTTGAAATGGCTGTTGTTGCCGACGTGGACAACGATGGACATGCTGACTTGATCGTTCCGCAAAGTTCTGGCTCTGCCGTAGGCTTGCGTATTTATCAGGATGTGAATAATGCTTGGGTAGGCGTGCGCAGTATATGGAACCAACATAGCTATCACATTACAAATATCAATGATGACGGCACAGTTCCTCGCGTTGAAAAAAATAGCTGGGAAGTCAATAATAATTATCGCTTGAACGCGAGAGTAGACATTTCAGCGACAGCTGCCCCTGATGTGACTGCATCCTTTATACGGATCAATGATCAGGGTGGTGTCAAGTCGTCTGGCCTCACCGTCAGGATAGGTAATGCCGGTTTGCTGCCAATAGCTGCGGGTACACCAATCGCGTTTTACAGCGGGCAAGCGGGAGGCGGCAATTTGCTCGGTACGGCAGTCACCGGCGTTGACCTCAATACCAACGAATATCAGGACGTCACCCTGAATTATTCAGGTTCTATGGCCAGTATCAAAACCCTCGCTGTTGTCGCAGATGACGACGGCAAGGGCGCTCACACGCTCAGTGATTTTGATATCAGCAATAACACTGTGTCGTTTGGCCTGGATGGTTTGGCGGGCTCATTTGCTATCGCAGTCAACACAGATGCAAGCAGCTATCCGTCCAATACCAATGTTCAGCTTACTGCTACGGTAAAAAATCTTGGTAGTTTCGATAATAATGCCCAGGTACAGTTCATTGTGCAAACTATCGATGGCGTTAACGTAGCCGTACTGCCCAAACAGGTAGTAAAAATAGCCGCAACTGCACAAAGTCAGGTGCTTGGTGTCTGGAATACCGGTTCCACTATTGCCGGTAAATATCAGGTCCTTGCGCAATTGCTGGATGCAAATGGCGTAGCATTTACCCAGGCACAGTCAGCCTTCACCATAGGCAGTGGTAATACTGTCCTGACCGCCAAACTCAGTACCGATAAGACCAGCTATGGGCCGGCAGATACCGTACAGTTAAGTGATGTCATCAGCAATGCCACACAAAACCTGCCGGTTGATAACATCCAGGTTGTCACCACTGTGAGCAACCCGGATGGCTCAGTACGTTTCAGTAAAACAGAAACCCTGGCACAACTGCCTGCAGCAAATAGCAAAAACTATGCTTACAGCCTGACATTGAATGGCGCAGCACCAGGCCAGTATGCCGTCAAGGTAATCGCAACTGCTGGTAGTACCACCGTACAATCGGTGGCCAGTTTTGTGGTGACCGCCTCTTCCAGTAATGGCAGTGGTCTGACAGGTACTGTCGCCGTCAACCCGGCACAGGTTGCAGTGGGTAGTGCATTGGCACTCAACTTCAGTGCCAGCAATCAGGGCAACAGCGCGCTGACAAATCAGGTATTGAGTGTCAACATCATAGACCCGGTTGGTCAAAAAGTTGTCGCCCAGTTCCCCTATACCAGTACCATTGCAATAGGCGGCACGTTCAGCGGTAGCACAACCTGGACAGCCGCTGGCAGCGTGGGTTCGACCTATGTGGCGGCCCTGACTGCTACTTTCGGTGCCAACACCGTGACCCTGGCCCAAGCCAACTTCACCCTGGCTGCACCGCAAATCAAGCTGAACACCGTCATTGATACTGACAAGAGCAGTTATGCACCGACCGATATCATCAAACTGCATGACCGCCTGACCAATGCCACAAGCAACCAGGCAGCCAATAATCTGCAGGTCGTGGTTACAGTCAAAAACCCGGATGGCAGCACGCGTTTCACTAAAACCGAAACCGTGATCAGCCTGGCAGCCAATGCCGCACAAGACTACAACTACAGCATTAATCTCAGTGCAGCACCGGCAGGTCAGTACACAACTTCTGTCGTAGTCAGCATCGCAGGCAACACCGTGCTCTCACAAGCCAGTGGTGTATTCACAGTAGCATCCACCGCCAGCACAGGCAGTGGCCTGAAAGGCAGCATCACTGCCTCTGCACCGCAAGTGTCAGTGGGCAACCTCATCAGTTTCCCTTTCAATGTCACCAATGAAGGCAATGCCGCTTTGACGGATTTGCCCCTGACCGTCAGCATTACAGACGCAACACAAAAAGTCATCGCCAGCTTCCCTTACAAAACCACGCTGGCAATGACAGCCAGTTTTGCTGGCAACACTGACTGGACCAGTGCCGGTACAGCAGGTGCGCAATATACTGCCGTGTTAAGCGCAAAAGTCGGTAGCAATACCCTGATGCTGGGCCAGGTCAGCTTTACGCTTACTTCATCCGTCGTCAGCCTGACCATCAAGCAGGCCGCAACGCCATGGCAAAACGTGCTCGTCTACAGCGCCTGCAAACGCGCTGCGGACGAATTGTTGGGCAAATGTGCAGCCACCAAGTTCCCGACAGAAAATGCCGCGACCCTGGCTCAATGTGACACTGGCAGGGCAGGCGTACTCGACACTGTCCTCGCTAATCAGGGTATCAGCCACACCATCAGCACCGATGCAACGACTTTCCTGACGCAACTGCGTAGCGGTAACTACAGCACCTACTGGATCAGTAATGGCGCCAGTGCCTTGCCAGAACCGGCAGCGTCCGAATTGCTGGCAGCGGTCAAACGCGGGCAGGGCTTCATGCTTGACAGTTTGGTGACGGCAACCAACCCGCAACTCGCCCAATGTTCAGGTGTCACCAATAACGGTGCCTATGCCACAGCCCTGCAACAGCTGAGCCTGTCTGGCGGCGTGTTCAGTGGTGCTGACCTCGCAGGGCCTGCTACCCAGACCAAACTGGCAACTGCGGGTGGTACTGTCGAAGCAACACTGAAAGGCACAGCCACCAGCCCAGGCATCGTCAGCGCCAATTATGGCAACGGCAAAACCCTGGCATTTGGTTTTGACTGGAATGACACATTGAAAGCGCAAGGCAGCGAAAACCGCTGGTCGCTCATGATCAAGCAAGGCCTGGATTACCTGACACCGGCAGCCGCAGATTTGAATGCACTGCTGCCAGGTGACATCAGCACGCTGAGCAGCACCATCACCAATGCCGGTGCCGCCCAGCCTGTACGCATAGTCCAAAGCCTGCCAGCCGGATCAGTGATCAAGTCCAGTACGCCAGCCGCTACCATAGGCAGTAATGGCAATGGTGATGTCACCGCCACCTGGAACCTGACAGCCGCTTCTGCTGCCGACACCATCGTCTCAGTGCGATGGCAGGCGCCGGTATCTGCCGGTACCTACAACGCCAACCTCGCCCTCAGCATGGTCAGCGGGGGCAATGCCACGCCTTACAAGTCGCAAGACCAGGCCATCAAAGTACAAAGCGCCAGCCAGATCAATGCGCAGACCATCACCTTGATACAAGGCCTGAGCCTGTCAACGCCAGCACAGCTTGCACAACGTACCGCCATTATTGATTTGCTCAACCAGGTCAATACTGCCATGAGCAGCAACAGCATGGACAAAGCCCTGCGCTTGCTGATCACCGTACAGGCCAAGCTCAAAAACATAGAAACCGGCGTCGGCCCGGCCAGCAAATCGCTGGCCAACTTGATTGCGGTGGTTGAACGGCAAATGGCGCGTTAAGCGCAACGATGCACAAAACAGAATAATTGAATGATCATGAAACTAAATTTAAAACGTTCTTTAAACATCGGCGCTCGCTTGCTGATAGGGTTGATCTTGTCGCCCGCCTTAAGCCAGGCACAACAGATTGATCTGGGTGTGGCCGGACAATATTCAGCCTTTGTCTTTGGCAATGTCAGCAACATCACCAACGTCGATGGCCGCCTCGCAGTGGGCGGCATACTCAATACGCCGGGTGGCACGGTCGGTGGCAGCGTCAACTACAACGACACCAACCCCGTCATGGTAGTTGCCGGTAACCTGACTTCTTATGGTGGCAGCCTCGGTAATAACAAAAACAATGCTTACGCCGTGTATGCAGGCACGCTGGGTTCCAAGGCCGCGACTTATCTTGATTTCCGCAAAGTGGCCTTTAGCCCCATCGACTTCGAGGCCGAACGCACTTACCTGAGTGTCTTGTCGCAGCAGATACGCAGCATGCCAGCAACGGGTACCGTCAGCCAGCTCTATGCCAAGGTCACCCTGACAGGCAGCAACCGCGATGTAGAAATCTTTAACGTGACGGCAGACCATGTCGCCAGCACCCATGACTTTGCATTGGCGAACATCAAACAAAGTGCCTACATCATCCTGAATGTGGCAAGTAATGCCCAACGCACCCTCAAGTTTGGCATCACCATGACAGAACTGATTAACCGTAACAGCAAAGTGCTCGTCAATATGTACGATACCGAATTACTCAATCTGAATAATTCCGGTTTCTTCGGTAGCGTCCTGGCTCCCTATGCCTGCATCAAGAATTCGGGCGGTAAAGTTGAAGGCACTGTCATTGCAGCCAGTTGGGATACCAATCTGGCTGTCGGGTCAACTCTGTTTGTGCCGACCAATTAAGACTGCAGGCTTTAAGCAAAAACAAGACCGTCTCAACAGACAGTCTCAGAAAATATCAAGCACTAAAAAAGCGACCTGGTTCGCCTGAATGACCCATTAAGAAGAGCACACTATGTTCCGCAACATCACTGTACAACGCGCCATCTCTAGCCTGGTTTTAGTCACCTTCAGCAGCCTGACGCTCTATCCATGTACTGTATCAGCCCAGACACGCGCTGCGGCCGAGCGAAAAAGCAGCTTGCTCAAAGTGGGGCAGGTTACTCCTCTAGCCAGAGCTGCAACATTGCCGCTCTTGGCAAGCAGCACCAGTGCAGCCACCAAACCAACAAATTCAGAAGAGCGCCTGAGCCAGCTACTCAATCAAATCCAGGATGACGTCAAAGCTACCTCATCTACCGCAACAACGACCAGCAATACACCCGCCAAAGCGGGCCTGCTCGCGTTAGCCGCCACGACCAACAGCAATACCACATTGCTCAACCAGCGCGTCAGCAGCATACGCAGTGCCAACACCCAAATCAACGCGATATACAGCGACATAGACCAAAGCTTCAAAGATACTGAACAACGTCTCAAAGATGCGAAGCTACCCGCAGAAATATTGACACGCCATCGCAAGGCCGTTGCCGACTACCAAAGCCGCCAGACGGAATTCAACCAGATCATGGACAGAGTAGTCCAGGCCGATGACAAAGGGCAGACCAGTAACCGCCAGACAGCCTTGGCTGACCTCAGCGGCTTCATGGACAAATACCCCAATGCCAAGCCGCATCAATATACTGACCCTAACAAACTGCCGTTTCGCAGCCCCAGCAACAACGTCAGAAAACCGAATGAAAGCAAGGCCCAATACCAGGCTAACCTGTTCAAGCCAAAAACTGAGAAACTCATGCCCGCTGGCCCGCCAGTGAATGCGCAAGGCTCAGCACAGCCATCTTTACCCGCAATCCCGACTGCACAAGACATCGCAGAGACAGAAGATGTGCAACTGACGCCTGCCATCAAGGCACAGGCTGCCGCCTTGAACAACAACCCTGTGCAAATCTATAACTGGGTCAGGAACAACATCAGCTTCATCCCCAGCTACGGCAGCATACAAGGCAGTGAACTGACATTACAAAACAAACGTGGTAATGCCTTTGATACAGCCAGTTTGCTGATCGCTCTGTACAGGTCAGCAGGCATACCTGCGCGCTATGTGTACGGCACCATTGACGTACCAGCAGACAAGGTCATGAACTGGGTAGGTGGTGTCACCAAGATAGAAGCTGCACAGAGTTTATTGGGGCAGGGCGGTATTCCTAATACTGGACTGATCAATGGCGGCACGATCGCAGCGATCCGTATGGAGCATGTGTGGGTTGAGGCCTTTGTGGACTACTCACCTAGCCGGGGTGCGATCAATAAAAACCCGAGTACCTGGGTGCCGATGGATGCGAGCTTTAAGCAGTATGAGTTTACGCCACAAGTTGATTTGTTAAAGACCGTAAAATTCGATCCAGTTGCTTTTAAGCAGACATTCCAGAAAACGGCAGTAGTTGACGCTAACGGAAGCAGGTTCTCTGGAGGAGATAGCAGTGCTATTGCAAATGAAATAGAAGAATTTCAAAGCAAGGTAACAGCATGGAGGCAATCTGTTGGGGATGTTGAAGCATTGGATAAATTGCAGGGCAAGAAGACAATCAGGTCAATTTCTTCACCCATTTTGTATGGGGCGTTGCCTTACAAGATTGTAGTGCAGGCAAGTGAGTTCCAAAATTTACCTGCAAACTTAAGGTGGGGAATTACCCTCGAGTATTTTGCAGGTGAAAACGATGGTTTGCAAAGCGCAGTATTCTCGAAATCGATTTCATTGCCTCAGCTTGGAAATAAAAAACTCGGTTTGACATTCGATGCAGCAACCAATGCTGATGCAGCATTACTCCAGAGTTTGCGAGCAGAAAATGCTGCGAGTCTGCCAGCCTACCTTGTAAGCGGAATACCTAAATTAACCCTAGATGGCGCATCCATTGCTTCTGGCCAGGCTGTTCAATTTGGTACTAGGCAAACCGTAGTATTGACGATGACAGATCCAATTGGTGCTCATGGTCAAGCTATAAATTATGAAATCACAACTGGTGATGAGACCGTATTTGCAATCAATTCATCTGGAGTTTCTCAGGCCATGTTGGATGACAGATTAGCCAAATTTGCTTCAAATAATGCATCTGAAAATTTGCAGACAGTCAGTTTGATGTTTTGGTATTTGCATGACACGAATGATCAAATTATCGCAGCGACGCAAAAGGTCACTGCTTTCAGATTGCCTTCTGTAGGCGCATTTGGTTCACCGCTTACAACAAGTTATTTTTTTGGGATCCCGCGATCGGCAGCATATAAAGGTCGATATGCCGATGTTAAAAGAGTTTTGATTGCTGCTACAACAAACGATGGAAAAGTCCCAGTCTCTTTCATGGCGCAAAGTGGACTACAAGGCTCAGATTTTGAGGGGCTTGCATTTGATGCTACCTTCAATCGGCCTGTTGGTTCAGGTGGCTCAGCAACACGTTTAATCAACCGTGCAAGAGAGAGTGGTTTAGCCATTCTAAGGATTACATCGAATAATCAGGCTGATTTGCAAGCATTGGCAATACCTGCAGAAGTAAAAGCGGATATTCAAAATGCAATCGCAACAGGAAAAGAAGCAATCGTCCCAGAGGGTGTGATGAGCGGTAGTTGGCACGGGATTGGATACATCTTGACTGACCCTACTACAGGTGCTGGTGCATACATGATCAATGGAGGCTATAACGGAGGTGTAGATGAGCCTGGCTGTGATGACGATGGAACAGCGACTGCCCCAGTAACCACACCGGTTGCTGAACCGCATTATGGTATTTATATGCTTATCGCATTTGCAGCCATTGCCATTTTAGCAGCGCCATTTGTTGTTGGAGCAGCTGTTGAAGTGGCAATAGGTCGAGCACTTTTTGGTGTAACAATGCTAGTTGTTGCAAGCGTTTCAAATTCAGCACCTCCTCCAAATATTCAACTTACACCAGGTGGAACTAAAGTCTGGGAAAGCACCTTTGGTCGGATATATGGAAAATTACCAAGCGGTATGCCTGAAACTAGTTATCCTGGTTATGGTCTCTCACGTGAGCTAGACAATTTTACTTGTACAACAAATCTACTTGATAAATTAAGAGAAATACAAACAAGAGCCTGTGAAAAGCCAAGCAAATGTAAAGGAAATGAGTGTAATGTGAGTGTTCTTCAAGGGAACGTTGCAAATGGAAATGAATGTATTCAAGCGCGGATTGATGTCATGCAGCAGTGTTTTAAAGGCGGAAATAAATCACACTGGGATGAAGTGATAACAAGGATAAATAGTTTGGCGAATTGTGCAGATTGCATCGCTAATATATCTGCTCGGCAATGTATAAAATAAATAGGGGCAAATATGAATTTTAATAAATCCCTTCGTATCACAAGTTATTTTGAGGAAGCCGTATATGAGATTTTTCCAATGCAGCCAATTCCTGTTATTCCTGAAAATACGGAATCGGATTTTAAAGCTCAAGCATGGGTTTTGTTGAATGGCAGGACATGGAGTGAAGTAATTGGGTTGCGTTTATATGATGGTGGGTTAAACCTTCATTTCATTGCTTGGTTAAGGGATTTACCCTTAGATGTCGTCAGATATTACTTGCCAAGCCACTTAATTGTGGCTTCAATATTGATTTACTATAATGTTGAATCGAATCATCCAATTGATTTGGTTGAGGCTTTGATTTTGCCACCATCCAAGGACGAAAAATTACTTGCTGACATGGATTCTGAGCTTTCACTTGTTTCTCGTTTGGAATATGAATGGGAAAGTCGATTGGATTTATACAAAATCATGAATCCAAAAGAGCGCGCCTGTATCGCTTATTTTCTTGATATTTATGGAGAATATAAAGAATCGGAATTTACACCGCCTGGCTTTGAGCTTTTCAAGAAAAATACTGAATACTGGAGAAATTCGTCATTGCCTTGTTCAGTATTTGATTAAGGAATCTCTGATTAAGTAAACGCAACCCGATTCAGAAACGTTAATAGAAGCATGTTCCACCGTCAATCATTAAAGCCATGAGACAGACTACATTTGCCCAAGGAAGCTTTGCACAAAGAAGGGGTCACCCATTAGCCCCCGGTAGTCAAGTAGCCGAACAACATACTCGCAACACACCGCGATAATATTTACTGCGCCACCACACGCTTGTTTCAAAATGCCGTCGTGCCTTTTTGCCCTGTTCAGTGTTCAGTTAAACAAAATCCCTTCGTGCCCTGTTCAGTGTTCAGTTAAACCAAGTCCTTTCGCCAGATCAGCATTTTTTGCAAAATCTGGCAAAGGTTTTGATTCAGTTGAACACTGAACTGATCATTTTTTGCTCATCGCGAGTAGTAAAAATTGTTCACCTGATTAAAATACAGGCAAATTATTTACTTGAGACGAGCACCACCCTGAACACCTAAAAATGTTCAAGATCGACAGCTATTTTGTTTTATTGGGGTGGCTAACGCTGTAAATAGTAACCGGTCAGCAAACCATCCCAAGCACTAAAATACTGAACGGCTTTTGGTGCTGACCTGTAAGGATTTACACCGTTCCACACCTCCGCAGGTGTATACCCATGCAAATGTTGATGCGGCCTGACTAAGTTATACCAGGTAGTAAAATCGCCCAGCAAACAATCGAGCATCAAGCCATTAAGAGGAGTAATCAAATTCAACTTCTCTTTAAGCGTTAAAAAGAAACGCTCAATCCTCCCGTTTTGCCACGGCTTGCCAGGTTCACTGAATTCCTGACGAATACCCAGTTCCTTCAAAGCCCGCCTAAATTTTTTACTGCGAAACACTGAAGCATTGTCCGTGCGGATAATTGCAGGCTGACCAAATAACTGTATTGCTTCTTTGATGCATTCCAGTATCGTTGCTGACGTCGCCAGCTCCAGACGCCGTAACAATAAGTTCATCCGAGTGCCATGATCCACAATACCCAGGATAAAATGGCTCACGCCATCTGCTGTCACTTTACCCGTACCATCGATACACCACCGCAAATTCGCAGGACTAGGTTCCGGAAAACGATTCCGTGTTTCCTTACGTATCACCGCCATCTCTGAACGGTATTTCTGTACCCAGTTATACACCGTCCCCAGACTGATCGTCATGCCCTTGTGTGCATAGAGCCGGTTAAACTCCATCATGATCTGCCGATAGCTTTTGCGCTCTGCAAATCTCTCCAACACAAATTGCAGAGCCCAGCGTGGTTTGGGACTGCCAGTCCGCCTTCTGTGCTTCTTCGCATAAAACTGCTTCGCTGGCGGGAGGAGGGCAGAAGCATATTCCTGCCTGTGCCAGTTGAAGCTGTAAAACCAGCACTGAACATGTTTTAGAAAATCTGAAATCCGGTTTAAAAGTACATCCAGAATCCGGTAATCAATCACCCCAAAATATGCAATCGCTATCAACATAAAACAAATAATACTTCTTAAAAATGGTCAGCGACTCAGCCTGAAATAACAGAGCTTTATCCATATTGCATTTCTCTACCAATCCATAAACCTGTCACGCAAGCTCTATTGATTCTTCCTGGCGCAATGTAGTCTATGTATCCATGAAAAACGACTTTGGGCCCAGCGTAGGAACTCGCTGACAAGTTTTGTGGCCTTGGTCTTGTAGATGTGGCGTGCATTGATTGGTATCTTGCCTTAGGTTTTAAATATTTCTTCAGCAGCAAAGAAAAAACCAATGCAGTGGATCTGCTGGTTTGTTGCGATGTTCTTTTGGGAAATATTTAAATGGACAATCGACTCACTACTTGATTCAGGAGTATCACGATGACTACCATGCAAAGCAATACTGCATCTAAAAAAACGGCGATCAAATCCCGTGCACTTGGTTCAAAGCCGAGGCTGACAGAAGAAAAAATTCTGCGCATGGGGGAGATGGATTATATGAATGATGCTCAACTGGCGTTTTTTAAATCTCGCTTGCAGGAAATTGAATCAACCCTGGTTCAGAATGCCAATGAGACTACGGCCCATCTGCAGGAAAACGACATCATTGCAGACCCTTTTGACCGTGCCACGATAGAAGAAGAGCATGCGCTGGAGTTGCGTGCGCGTGACCGTGAGAACAAGTTGCTCAGGAAGGTGAGGGCTGCCTTGGTGCGCATAGAGGAAGGGGATTATGGCTGGTGCGAAGACTCTGGCGAGCCTATCGGCATAGAGCGTTTGTTGGCACGACCTACCGCAACGTTGTCGCTGGAGGCACAGCAACGTCATGAGCAAAGGCAAAAATTATTTGGTCACTGATTTTTCAAGGTGATAGTCCACTGGAACGCATCTCATCTTATTTATGAAATGAGTTCTAGATAGCAGGACAGGGATCGCTAAGCAATACGGAGGGCATATGGATTTGATTTTTTGGATTTTTGTCGGTGGCATAGTCGGATGGATCATTTTGATGACCTCTACGGGTGACCACCAGAATATTTATCTGAATGTGCTGGTTGGCATAGCGGGTAGTTTGATCATAGGCTGCCTGATGCCCTCGTATTTGAGTATTGATGCACCCAACGATGGAGGTTTTGATTTTCAGGCCCTGGGCAGTCTCATCGTTGGCGCAATGGCGATACTGAGCATTGCCAGCCTTTTTATGTCGCGGGATACGCGCTAGGGCGGGCATCGTCACGGGATTTATTTATGAAAACAAGCCCTTGCTGGACAAGGGCTTGTTTGTTTTTGTTGATCCGGTGTGTACCGTTTGTTCAGGAAATCGTGCAACTGACTGGTGGCAAGCCGAAGAAGGATAAATAATTCCCCTGTTCATGCTGGGCGGCGACCTGGTCAAACCATTGTTCTATCAGAGGCTTGCTGGTATCCACCGGGTGAAGTGATTTTGAGGTATTCAGCGCGACACTGCCGCTTGCCTGATTGGTCTGGGTGTAATACGAGCCGTAACCAAATTCGGCAGTGTCGATCGCAATTGCGATGAGGTCAATTGCTTCCTTGAGTGTGACGGTGACGTTGTCGTAGGTGGTTTCTATGCTGCTGGCTTCCGGTGCAGGTGAATACAGCAGCCCTCCAGAACTCAAATCGTCCGATGCCATGGGGACAAGGTCTATCTCATTATAGTAGCGCCATGAATTGGGGAAGCTTTTGTCATAGGCGTCTGCAAATGCCTGGTTGCCAGCGGTGGGGGCGGCAAAGGTCAGTATGGGAAGAAGTGCGGGAGGCGTTATTTTGTTTTGCTGGAATTGATACAGCAGCCAGGGGGCAAAAACCGTCGTCAGGTTACCGCCCAGGCTGTGCCCAACCACGCCGATGGAGATGTCACTGCCGATAGCATTTGCGGCAAGGTACTGGTATATCGTTTGGCCAGACGCATTGACCAACTGTGTCAGGTCATTCAGGCCATCTGACGAGCCCTGCGAGATCATAGGATTTGCGTCGCTGGCTGGATAAGTCCAGGCAGTTTGTTCAAACACATTCAAATCCTGATAAAATCAATTGTCAAAAGCCTGCCAGCTAAAGTTGAGCAGAGAGCCGCGTATGCCCACCACGTATTGCGAGCTGCCATTGTAGGCAACGAAGGCAATATTGCCGTTGATATCGTTTTGCGCCACCCAGACGGCACTCCAGCCATTGTTCATGTTCTTTAGCGTTGAAGCCGGATCGGGGCAATACGCTACTGCAGCCAGCGTCATTGCTAATCCTGGATTGGGGTCGGATGCATTGCCTATCGATGTACTCATGGTATTTTCCTGGTAGATGTGGGTTGACATGCGTGCAGATTTGTCCGGGATGTGCCAATGCGTGTGTCGGGCAAATCAGTTTTTAAATTCCGATTTGACAATGTAGTTGATGGTGGTTAAAAAGACAAGTTCATTTTATGAATACCTGGCCAGTTGCGCAGATACAGCACCGGTTTTTTGCCGCAACTTGCTAGGAGGGGCGGGGCAGCTTCGTAGCGTCTTTGTGAGATATTCTGGAACCTGTGCAATAATTAATAGTCTATCAAGTTTGCATTTGAGTTCTGGCCGTCAATTTCTTTCTGTTGACTGTGGAATTCAAGGTTTCAAGGGAATCATGGAGTTTGAATTGTTGAATATTTCCCCGATAAAAAATGCCATTATTGGCTCTTCGATCTGGGCGACGATGCTTTTATCAGGCTGTGCTTCTTTGCACCTGGATGAAAGAAATCCACATATAAATGTCAAGGCTGTTGGTGGTGACACCAGTGTTCCACGGGCGCATTACGCGTCCAGGCTAGGATGTGCAACAAGTACTGTGGCTGAGAGCGATCCTTGTCCTCATCCCATGTTTGTGGGGTAGCGATTTCTGGTGGTGGATTGCGGGCGGCAAATTTTGGCCTGGGGTGATGTCGCAGTTGCGCCATTTTGGTTTGTTTGATGAGGTCACGGCGTTGTCATCAGTCTCTGGCGGTTCACTTGCGGCTGCGGCTGTGAGCTTGAAGCCATTGACCAGTGAGGCGGATTTTGATGTGATGGCGTCCCAATTACGCAGGGACTATTTGTCATCATGGGTATACCGTTCGGCTAACCCTATCAATTTTGTACCTACGCTGACATCCGGTAAAAATGCCACCCGTATCCTGGCAGATGTGTTTGATACGGGGATATACAAAGGTGCGGTGTATGGCGATTTGGGTGAACGTAAGCCGGGCAAGCCCTCGCTGTATATCAACAGCTCGCATGCACACCGTTTTGTCGGTGCCGACAGCTTGACGACCAGGGGGCTTAATTCTTCAGATGCGAGCTTGCAGGGTTTTACTTTTACAGATGCTGCATTCAAGGAAATTGGTTCAGATTTAAATCAGTTGCGCCTGGCAGACGCAGTGGCAGCATCTGCTGCCTATCCGGGCTTGTTCGTGCCTCTGGCATTAAAAAACTTTAACGCTGACAGTGATATTTATCATCAGGCCAGCCCGAAATTTTTGCATTTATATGATGCGGGTTCGTCTGATAATCTGGGCGTCGATGCCTTGATCCGTGCCTATTCAGAAATTTTGGTGGGCACTCAGGATTTGTCATGCCTGCTGATACTGGTAGATGCGCACGTCAATGACAGGGGAGACTTGAGCGGTTCATTGGCAGATACCAGGAGCAGTATGATAGATTATGTCATCAGCCCGTCTATCTATCGCGCTTTCGATTCCTTGCTTGAGCAACGCAGGGAATGGCAACTGGAGATGCTGGGCGTGCCGTTGGCGTCTGATCAGTCATTCAGGTTCAATCCTAACGTCAATATCCCTTTAAAGAATTATGCATTTTCTGGAAAAGGGAATTCGGTAGGACGTGGGCGTCATTTCGCTGTGGACGAATCTCCCGCCCTGACGCCGGGTCGCTCCATCAATCATGCAAATTGCGCGGTTTGGCATATAGGTCTGGATCGTTTGCTTGAGCTGACCAAGAAGGGAAATCCGCGCAAGCGCAATGCATTTTTTCAGCAAGCTGCGGCGGATGAATACAGGGATGATTCCTATCGGGATAACCAGCTCATCAGACTTGACCGCTTTGTCAATTCCATACAAACGAATTACAAGCTTGCCTTGAACGGGCCCGGGCGTTGCGATGAGATCCCGATACAAAATTCTCTTTTTGAAGCGGCAAGGGTGTTGATGACTACGGATACTGACTCCAGCACCAAGCTGGTGACATGGCTGAAAGAAAATCATCGCGGAAACCTGTCGCAGAACATCAGTGATTTGCTGGCTTCGAAAGCGATGCAGGACCAAAAGGAGCTGGTCCAGGTGCCACGTTATTTAGTGCAAGAACCAAATTCTTCACATCCTTTGGCGTCCTGGATCAATTGTATGAAGTAAGTCGTGCCAATAAAAAGACCTGAGCGAGCTCAGGTCTTTGCATTTGCTGGTGTCATATTGATAGTGGCATTGATATGTTTTTGTATCATGCCGCGATCTTGTGGTCGGCCCAGTGATAATCTATTGCCGCACTTGGCACGCCGACAGAATTGGTATTTTCTGAAGACATGCTGATGTGGCGTATATATTCTCCTGCGGCCTGTCTTTGTCTCAGATTGTCAGCAAATTTGAGGGCGGCAATCATGTCGCCGGTATCAAATTCCCTGCAGTGAGACATCTTAATTTGCTTGTGGATTTCTATCCAGAATACTGCAAACATGTTTACCTCCCTTCCTTAGAAATAACGTCAGGCTGGCGGGGTTTTCCCTTTAAGCCCGGGCTTGTCCTTGCGATTCAGGTAAGCAAGGAAAAGCTTGATTAAATGAATATTGTTACTTGCGGGCCTGTGATCAGTACCGGTGTTTCCGTGGCCAGACTGCTAACTACTGGCCACGACCGCTTGCGCGGGTTTTACTGCTGGGTCTGTGTTTTTTTGATAAAAACAGCAGATGATTAAACAAAAAGCCCGGAGCTTTTAAGGGCATCCGGGCTTTTCAGCTTTAAGTAGGGCAGAGCGGGTTTTAATTTGCTCCTGCTACCTGAAGGGCTGGCCTTCGGATGCGGTGATACGGGTTAGGGTTAAACGTAAAATTAACTGACTTGAACTGCTCGCTGTGGGTACTCACATGTTTGGCGATGGTGCGAATAATGCTGTTGCTATCATCGCGTTTGGACGTAGTGCCAGACGCCGCCAGAGTTGTTCGTGCATCACGATAATTCAGTCCCGCCACTGCCTTGGCCGACAATGCTGACAGCAAGCCTTGTGCGGTTAAGCACATGTCTTGTTGCAGTTGTGGGAGCCAGGTAGATTTCACGTATCGTTCCTAAAAAAAATGTTTAACAAGTCTTGCTGAATTCGATGAATTGATCTTGCCACAGCTTTTGGAAAAAATCCAGCATGGCGTGGAGAAAATTGAATGTTTCATGTTGTTTTTATGCGGTGACCGCAAAAATTGCCTATATCCTGTATCATCGCAGCCGTTGATTGAGGTTCAATCACGCTTATGACAAACCCAGTAACAATACTCTTTTCCCCATGTCCGGACACAAAATAAAAGCCGAGCTCAGAATCCGTGAGTTGATGGTTGAGCACAAGATTCGTTCGGTTTCTGCCTTGCACCGCCTGCTGATAGCAAGGCGGGTGACCGTCTCGCATTCCCAATTATTACGTATCGTCGATAACAAGGCAGAACACTGGAAAGTGGAGTTCATTGAAGCTTTTGCCGAGCTTTTTAATTGCTCGGTACAAGACTTGTTCCGATTTGAAAAACTCGCCACCATTGAGGCTTCTGCTGATGCGGCTGCGCAGGATAAAGACTCAGGTGTCAGCGCTGAAAATAAAAGTGCAGGGGTTTGATGTAGCACAAAAGACGATTCATGCAGCCGTCATAATTTTGCGCTATAGTATGTCCAGCTGCTGTACATACAACCGATATGTATGACGGTAGTGAGGTGCGCTTGGTTTGCGTTCAAGCAGACAAGCCACCGTCCAGAATTCAAAAAATGCGGGAGTCGTGTAAGCGGCTTCCGTTTTTTTATTTTCAGCTTACTCCAGATTTATTTCCGGCGCTGGTGTTTTTCTCTGTACGCGCCTGGGCTCACTCCCGTCCATTCCTTGAAGGCATGATTGAAGGCGCTTTGCTCCTGGTAGCCCAGCAGGAAGGCGATATCAGCCAGGCTGAAACCTGTTTGCTGCAAATAATCGATGGCCATGTCTTTCCGGGTTCGATCCAGAATTTGCTGGAAGCTGATGCCTGCTTCGCTCAATTTACGCTGTAGCGTGCGCTGGCTCAGCAATAGTTCTTGCGCGATCAGCGGCAATCTGGCCTGGTCTTGTGCGAGATTATTGCTGATAGCTGCCCTGACCTGGGCAACGATGCCACCATCCTGCTGTGCCTGCTGTTTTTGTTTGAGCAATAGTTCGGCATGATGTTGCAAGACCGGGTACATGCTGACATCGGCATTGGGCACAGGCCAGCCAAGCAGGGCTGTGGGAAAACGTGCGCAATTGATGATGGCCTCAAAGTGTACTTCCTGGCCAAACAGACGATGATGCTCGCTCAAATCATCTGGAGCCGCATGCCTGAAATACACCGGTGCATCAGGCAGTATAGTGCCGGCGAACCAGTTGCCAAACACGCGTATGCCGGCAAATACACTTTCTACCAGGTGCCTGCTGGCCTGCGGATAGTGGCTATGCCACTGATATTCGGTCATCGCATCATCGACGACCAGTGCCGAGCGGCCAAGGTCATGCGCCAGACCTTCATAGCGCATGGTTTGCTGGAAGGCTTGTTCAAAGTCCTTGCAGCTCATCAGTATCATGCCATACACATTGTAGGTGCCAAGCTTGACCCTCTCGCCTACATGCAAGCCAAAGTGCGGATCTATGCTCAGTTCTGCGCCAGCATCAAGCAGGCGTATATAGTCTGCAGCAGCTATGCTTTCCTGCCATCTGCTCAGGGCATCTTCAGCCATGCCAGCCATGGTCGCCAGTGTTCGCAAATTCAAACTACGTTCGTTCACCAGTTCAAGCAAAGGTTGCAGGTAGGCAGCAGCAACCCGTCCATTGGTATGGTGGCCAGCGATTGCTCCTGTATGTGAATTTGGCATATTAAAACAAGAACCCTGTCATGAAAGCGCAATACCTGAAGGTGACACTTGATTAAGCTACAAGTTAATTATTGAGTATACCAAGCTCGGGCTTAATTCAGGGATAGAAAAAATGCGACGTTGGAATGGTTGGGGGGATGACAGTATTCATTATGCGATCAATGCAGATGCCCTGAGTTTTTTGCAGGCACGCATAGGGCATGGCGTGCCGCAGACAGATGCAGAACTGGATCAGGTATGCCAGCAAGTGCCAGAAAGCCGTTTGCCACCACATCCACTGACAGATACAGACGCGCTTGGGCGTGTCAGGCATACTCTGGGACAAAGCCTGCCAGACTGGCTCAAAATGCGCTTTGGCAAGATCAGCCATTTCCCTGATGGTGTGGCTTACCCAGAAAGTGCTGCGGATGTGCGCAGCTTGCTGGATTACGCCATATTACACAACATCGCCTTGATACCTTATGGCGGCGGCACCAGCGTGGTTGGGCATCTGGCCATCACAGAGAATATGCAGCCGGTCTTGTCTGTCGATATGTCACGCATGTCGCAATTGCTGAATCTGGACAAGGAAGCGCAACTGGCGACCTTTGGTGCAGGTGTCTTTGGTCCTGATCTGGAAGCGCAATTGCGTGCCCATGGCTATACGCTGGGGCATTTTCCGCAGTCTTTTGAATATTCAACGCTGGGCGGCTGGGTGGTTACCCGTTCATCTGGTCAGCAGTCGTTACGCTATGGGCGTATAGAACAATTACTGGCAGGTGCCAGGGTGGAGACCCCTGCGGGGAGGCTGGATATCCAGACCTTTCCTGCATCCGCTGCCGGGCTGGATTTGCGGGAAATGTTGATGGGATCAGAAGGGCGCATGGGCATATTGACGGAAGTGACCGTACGCATTACGCCTTTACCTGCATGTGAAGAATTTCACGCGGTGTTCTTTCCTGACTGGGATACAGCACAAACTGCTGTGAGGACTATCGCCCAGGGCAAGCTCGGTTTATCGATGTTGCGGCTGTCAAATGCCACTGAAACCCTGACCAGCCTGACACTGGCAGGCCACAAGAAGTTGATAGGCTTGCTGGAATCTTATTTGCGCCTGCGTGGCTGTGATGAGGGTAAATGCGTTTTGCTCATCGGTGCTAGCGGCGAAAAATCTCAGGTGCGCCATGCCATCAAATCTGCATTGAAGATGACAAGCCAGCATCAAGGCGTGCATGTAGGTAAAACCATGGGTAAAAAATGGAAGCAGGGGCGTTTCAGGAATGTGTATCTGCGTAATAGCGCCTGGCAGCAGGGTTATGCGATAGATACCGTAGAGACAGCCTGCGACTGGCCCAAAGTGAAAACTATGATGCTGAGCATGGAGCAGGCGGGTCGTGATGCCATGGCAACAGAAAATGAACAAGTGCATGCTTATACGCATTTGTCCCATTTATATGCTCAGGGTGCCAGCGTGTACTCGACTTTTGTGTATCGCCTGACTGGCGATTATGAACAAGACCTTGCGCGCTGGCGCAGGCTTAAATCTGCAGTCTCTGCCGCTATCGTTGACAATGGCGGCACCATAAGCCACCAGCATGGCGTGGGCAGTGACCATGCTCCTTATCTGGAAGCTGAAAAAGGCAGTCTGGGAATATCTGGGCTGCGTCATCTGTTCAAACACTTCGACCCGCAGGGCATCATGAATCCTGGCAAGTTATTGCCTGCAGAAGACGTAAAGCAATGAAAATAGCCAAATCACGTGCCGACTTACTCAGGACGATTGCCAACCAAGAGCAAGACTGGGACATCATCGTCATTGGTGGTGGGATTACTGGTGCAGGTATATTGCTGGAAGCTGCACGACGCGGCTTAAGGGTTTTGCTGGTCGAGCAAAAAGACTTCGCCTGGGGTACATCCAGCCGCTCCTCCAAACTGGTGCATGGTGGTTTGCGCTACATTAAAGAAGGCAAGTTCTTCCTGACACGGGATTCTGTACGTGAAAGGCAGGGACTGATGCAAGCTGCGGCAGGTCTGGTTGAGCCACAGAGTTTTGCATTTGCTGACTATCAGGGACGGAAGCCTGGGCGCTGGATGTTTGCGCTCGGTTTGGTCATCTATGATTTTCTGGCTGGTTTGCGTGGCAAACATTATTTCTCGGCGCAAGACTTCCAGATGCTGGCACCGCATATACCTGCGGCTGATTTAAAAGGCGGCTCTTGCTATCTGGATGCCAAGACTGATGATGCCCGTCTGGTGCTCAGGGTCTTGCAGGAGGCGCGTGCTGCCGGAGCTATCGCCTTGAACTATCTTGCAGTAAAAAGTGTCATGTATGACAACGGGCATGCCACTGGCGTGGTTTTGCAAGATGCATTGAGCATGCAGGAATACCAGATCAACGCCAAAGTCACCATCAATGCAACTGGCGCTTGGGCTGACGACCTGCGTCAGCAGCAAGGGGCAAGTGCAAGATTGCGCCCTCTGCGCGGCAGCCATTTGCTAATACCTGCCTGGCGCTTGCCGGTGGCGCAGGCAGTAAGTTTGATGCACCCGCGTGATGGCCGGCCAGTCTTTGTTTATCCCTGGGAAGGTGTCAGCCTGGTGGGGACGACAGATGTGGATCACAGCGATGATGTGCAGCAAGAAACTGCCATCACCGCACATGAAGTCGCTTATTTGATGGAAGCGATGGACTTCCAGTTCCCGCAATTGCAACTGAAGCTGGATGACATTATCGCCAGCTATGCAGGTATCCGACCTGTGATTGATACCGGCAAGGCCGACCCATCGAAGGAAGGGCGTGATCATGCCATCTGGCTGGAAAAAGGCTTATTGACAGTCACAGGCGGCAAGTTGACGACTTTCAGGCTGATTGCGCAAGATGCGCTAAAGCACATTGCTCATTTATTTCCTGGCCATCAGTCTGATCAAAAGGTGAGCAATTTATTTGCCCGCCCATCAGATTTAGCTAATGAAAAACAATTAAACCATACACAAAAATCACGGTTGCAAGGCCATTATGGTCAATCCGCTGCTGAGATTGTACAAATTGCTCAAGATGGTGAACTGGATTTCATACCAGGGACACTGACCATGTGGGTGGAATTGCGCTGGGCAGCGCGGCATGAAGCGGTAGAGCACTTGCAAGACCTGATGTTGCGCAGAACTAGGCTGGGTTTATTGGTACGCCAGGGTGGCCTGGCATTGTTGCCGCGCATCAGGGCAATTTGTCAGCCTGAACTAAAGTGGAATGACGAGCGATGGGAAAATGAACAGTCTGCCTATCTGCAACTGTGGAACAAGTATTATGCTTTGCCAGACAAGAGTAGTATCCCTGAATGGCGAAATCTGCGGCAGTCTATATAAAATAAAAAATCATGTCCAAGCAATATATTCTTTCCATAGACAACGGCACCCAAAGCGTCAGGGCTATCCTGTTTGATTTGCGGGGCAATATTGTCGCCAAATCCCAGGTGCATCTCGAAGCTTATTTTTCAGATCAACCTGGCTGGGCAGAACATCATCCTGAAGATTATTGGCAGGCAGTATGTACAGCCTGCCAGCGTCTGTGGAATGAACATGGCATTTCTCCATCGACGGTACAAGGTGTTGCCGTGACCACCCAGCGCGGCACCATGATCAACCTGGACAAGCAAGGCCAGCCTTTGCGACCCGCGATTACCTGGTTGGATCAAAGGCGTACCGACATAGTCCCACCGGTTAACCCCTTGTGGATGACGGCCTTCAAGCTGGCGGGCGTTGCCAGCACTATTAATTTCTTTCGCGGTGAGGCCGAAGCCAACTGGATCAAGGCGCATCAACCAGACATCTGGGACAAGACGGATAAATACCTGATGTTGTCCGGTTACCTGAATTATCGCCTGTGCGGCAATTTCATTGATTCCATAGGTTCGCAAGTCGGTTATTTGCCATTTGATTATAAAGGCTTGAAATGGGCTGGGAAATTGGACTGGAAATGGCAAGCATTGGCGGTAAAGGCCGAAAGCTTGCCTGAGCTGGTGCCACCCGGTACAGTCATGGGACACATCAACCACGCGGCTGAGGCAGCAACCGGCATACTGGCTGGCACACCTTTACTGGCTGCAGCGGCGGACAAGGCATGTGAAGTGATAGGAGCTGGCTGCCAGCAACCTAATATCGGCTGCCTCAGTTATGGCACGACTGCGACCATCAATACCACCAGCAAGAAATACCTGGAAGTGACACCATTCATACCACCTTATCCAGCAGCAATCCCCGGTTCTTACAGTACCGAGGTGCAGATATTCCGTGGTTACTGGATGGTGAACTGGTTCAAGGAACAATTTGGTCATCATGAAAAACTGCAAGCGGCAGAGCAGGGCGTTTTGCCAGAGGCCTTATTTGATGAGCTGGTGAATGCTGTGCCGCCGGGTTCCATGGGACTGATGCTGCAACCCTACTGGACGCCCGGTATCAAAGTGCCGGGTGCAGAAGCCAAGGGCGCCATCATCGGGTTTGGCGATGTGCATACTCGTGCACACATGTACCGCGCTATCCTTGAGGGACTGGCTTATGCCTTGCGAGAAGGCAAAGAGCGTATAGAAAAGCGTAGCGGTGTGGCGATCACTGAATTGCGAATCTCAGGCGGCGGCTCTCAGAGCGACGCTGCCATGCAATTGACGGCAGATATCTTTGCCTTGCCGACATCGCGCCCGCATATCTATGAAACCTCAGGTTTGGGTGCTGCTATCGATGTAGCGGTAGGCTTGGGCCTGCATCCCAGTTTTGACGTCGCGATCAAGGAGATGACGCGCATAGGCAAAACCTTTGAACCTATCGCCCATCATCACCAGATCTACAATGAGCTGTATCACCGGGTTTATCAAAAGATGTATGCCCGTTTGCAGCCTTTGTATAAAGAGATACAGCAAATCACCGGATATCCGAAAATGCATTGACGTAACTTGATAGTGCTCGGCCTGCTATCATTATTCGCATGACGACAATAGTACTCTTGCCTGGCATGGATGGTACAGGCACACTCTATGAGCCTTTGCATAAGGCATTGAATGGTAGATGTAAACTACTGGTATTGACATATCCGCCAGATCAAGCGCTGGGCTACGCAGAACTGGAGATCTTGGTTCAGACGCAACTACCGCAGGATGAAGATTATATTTTGCTGGGCGAATCGTTCTCAGGCCCGATTGCCATTTCCATCGCTGCCACAAAGCCAGTGCGGCTGAAGGCCTTGATACTTTGTGTGACTTTTGCATGTAATCCTTATCCCTGGATGGCAGGTTTCAGATTTGTGCTGCCTTATTTACCGACCAGACTGGCACCGTTGCGGGTCCTCAGCCATATGTTACTGGGGCGATTTTCCAGCAAAGAATTGTGCATGCAGTTGGCAGATGCTTTGGCAGGTGTCAGGCCCGCCAGTTTAAAGGCCCGTTTGCATTCGGTGTTGAGTTGCGATGTCAGAGAAAAACTCCAGGGCATCAAAGTGCCTGTACTCTATCTACAAGCCAACAGGGACAGACTGATACCAGTCTCTGCCCATGCAGATATCAAAACGCAATTGCATGAAATGGAAATATGCCGATACGATGCACCTCATTTTTTATTGCAGACGAAAGCGGATGCAGTTGCCAAAGATGTTCAGCAGTTGATGTCGAAAGTCGAAGTTGATAGGGAGAGTTAGTGTTGAGTAATTATGATAAAGTTGAATATGCCAGGCGCCTGAACCGTGTTCTTGACTATGTAGACCAGCATTTGGATACGTCGTTGGAATTGGATAAATTGGCTGAAGTGGCACATTTTTCACGTTTTCATTTTCATCGTATATTTGCTGCCTGGATGGGTGAAACACTGGGAGATTATGCGCGGCGGCGACGTCTGGAAACCGCAGCCTGGCGTTTATCCTGCGATCGACAAGCATCGGTACTGGACATTGCGCTCGCATGCGGTTTCGCTTCTGGCGAAGCGTTTGCCCGCGCATTCAAGCTCCGGTTTGACTGCACCCCAAGCCAATGGCGGGCTGGTAGCGATGAGCGCAGATTGGCTCAGGTGCGGGCAGGTTATGAAAACCGTGCAAGACATGACAGCAATCTGAGTCAGGTACTCAGCAATTCTGATCAGGTAAACGTGAACGGTATTTGCGAAGATAGTGGCTCTTATCAGCCACGTCGAAAGTATCTTATGGAAGTAAATATTGTTCAATTGCCGGCAGTACGCGTTGCTTACCAACGTTATATAGGCCCGTATGGCCCAGGCGTTACTGAGTTCTGGCGCAGTAAAGTTACGCCATGGATGCAAGTCCATGGCTTACAAGATCAAGTCTGTTATGGAATAGGGTATGACGATCCCAGCGTCACGGTTGCGGACAAATGTCGTTATGATGCATGCGTCACTATCACTGAGGGCTTCGCGCCAGGTGCTCATGCAAATGTCAAAACATTGCCAGGCGGTGCTTATGCTGTTGCCCAATTCAATGGGCCAGTGACGGCTGTGAATGATGCATGGATGGAGTTGATGCGCGAATACTTGCCAGCCAGCGGCATGCAATGTGATGACAGGCCCTGTTTTGAGCAGTTTTCGGCAAATTCTGCTTTGGATCCTCAGACAGGAATATTTTCTTGTCTGTTATGCATACCTGTCAAGGCGCTATAAAAAATCCTGCAATAAAAGTGACATACTCACTTGTGATGACTGATTCAGCTTGAGTTAATCAAGCAATACCGAGCCATCGGGGCCCCATTTCACTTTGGTGATCCCTGGCTCGGTTTCTTCCAGCCGTTTCATCTCATGTTCCTGTGGCGTTATCATGCCACGTTGCAGGCGCAATTCATCTGCCAGTTTTTGGTCTTCCATGATTTGCTGACGACGCGCTGCTGCCAGTTGTATGGTTTCCAGCAATTCTTCCTGGTTCCAGGGTTTAGCGATGTAGCGAAACACCTCGGCATCATTGATGGCACCCAGTATGGTCTTGAATTCGGCAGATGCGCTCAGCATCAGGCGTATTGCATGGGGCTGCATTTCCTTGGCAATGGACAAGAACTGTATGCCGTTCATGCCAGGCATATGGTAGTCAGAGATGATAAAGTCGAAAGCTGTATTACTCAGGCGATTGATCGCTTCCTGAGGAGAATTAAGCAATTCCATTGTCATTTCCATCTCTTTTGCGACGCTTTTCAGGCTCCTTTGCAGTGCCAGCAGAACATTTGGTTCGTCATCGAGCAATAATATCCTGTACATTATTTTCTCCTGTTGCTGTGTACACGTATGACTAGTTTGGAGCCTGCGGGGTGCTCGAACAATCGCAATTTGTCGATGACGTGCTGGTCCAGTACGTAATCGGTAGGCAGAAGCAGCATACCTTCTTTGGAAATCACATCAGCAGAAAGTATCATTCCTGGCTGTATTTGCGCTGTTGATATTTCTTGATCGTCAATCTCGTCAGTCTTGTTGCTAATAATTTGCTTGAAAGCTGCAACAACTTTTTCATCATAACGATTTCCGGCACCGCGAATAATTAATGCCTGCGCATCTTCCGCGTGCATTCTTTTTTGAAGCAAGCTGCCATTCTGTAGATTGTCATAATCGCTTGATAGCGACAAAATACGTGCGCCTATTGGGATATTTTCTCCTTCCAGGCCGTCAGGAAAGCCTCTGCCATCAAATCGTTCATGCTGCGCACGTATAATCTTTGAACTACCTTGCAAGTCTTGGAGTGGCATCAATAATTGCTCTGCACGTAGGGTATGTTTATGAAATTGTCCTAGCTGCTCACCATTCATTTGACTGACAGGGGTTGCCAATAACTCATCTGAAAAACCGATCTTGCCAATATCCGCTAATAGGGATGCGACAAAAATTTCTTGAGTCTCCTTAGAATCAAGGTTGAGTTTTTTTGCAATTTTTCTTGATAAATCGGCTACCCGCCTCGAGTGTCCAACAAGTTTGCCACCGCGCATTTCTATAACATTAGAAAAAACTTTGATAGACGTGAGAAAGTTGGTCTTCAATTTGTCGTTGACGCTTAAAAGCGACGCATGAGCCTTCCTAAGATCTATGGTTCGCTCATCTACCTTGATTTCCAGACTGGCATTAAGGGATTTAAGTTCTTCGTTTTGGCGCAGAGTTAGTGCTTCTAGCCTTTTTTTCTCTGCTTCTAATGCCTTGCGCTCCAGCGCTTGTTTAACTACTAGAACAATATCATTATCGTTCCAAGGTTTTGTTATATAACGAAAGATTTCTCCTCTGTTGATGGCATCTATGGTGGACTGCATGTCAGCATAACCAGTTAGTAACAATCGTATAGTGTCTGGCCAACGCGCTCTTACGTGTGCCAAAAATACTGCACCATCCATGACTGGCATACGCATATCGGAAATAGCCAGATCTACTGCTTCCTTTTCAAGTAAGTCTAAGGCTTCTTGACCGCTATTGGCCAATAGTATTTTATAAGGGTAGGGTCTGAACAAGCGACGTAGTGCAGAAAGAATATTTGGCTCATCATCGACAAAGAGAAGAACCGACGGTGCGTCAGAGCATATGCCATCGCTCATTGTATGCCTCCTTGCAATATGACTTTACTGTTGACATACCTGAAGAGGTGCGGGGTTCGGCCTAGTTGAAATGATCCAGTTTCGCGTTTGAAAATGAGTTCCTCGGCCTGCTTTTGAAGTATCCCAGAGGAAAGTGAACGACCCTCCCCGGCATCTCTATCTTTCGTTTTAATAGCAGAAAACGGATAAAAAATGCGATTTTTATCTACTTTAGGAATCTCGACTTCATCAATTCTAATGTTTGACATGATGTGTTATTTTCCCTGAATAGTGTGAATCCGTAGACGCAACATCTCTCAAAAAGGAGAGTTTTTTCTTCTATTGCAACAGCCTCTAATTCTGCCAATATGTTATATGTGCTTCAAAGTTACGTAACCGTCGATGCCTATTCTCAATCGTTGGGGGCAAAGTCTTGGTAATTGATCTCTTCTTTTTGGAGTCAATGACATTTTCTGTCGTCAATTAACATGACGATCTTCCCACTTGGTTGACTTCTCCTCCCCATATTCTTCCATTGGGCCTTAAATGATTTTTGGTATACATAAACAGGGAACCACAAGCCTTCTGTGTGCTCCTTGATTCCGCTGTCCACTCCTGGAATCAGGTGTTCAATTTGGCAGCCTAATTCAATTTTTGATTCAGGTAGAACCTCTTCGGCAGTGTTGTTGAGGAAGACCACCATATTTTCATCATCTACTGCAATAATTGGGAATGGCACATATTGCAACACCTCACGAACAATGCTTAAGCTCATTTCATTTATTGTGATCTGCCTTTGTTTTTGCCTGACAATCTCAGATAACCGACGATTGGCGGCAATCAGTTCCTGATTCTTTGTCTTTATTTGCAGATTAAGAGACTGATTTTCATCAGCCATTTCTTTGTACTGAAAAGCTTCTGCAATATGGGCGCGTATTAATTCGTCATCCCAAGGCTTCGTTAAAAATTTGTAGATGGCACCCTCATTAATGGCATCCGTGATGTATTGCAATTCGGTATATCCAGATAAAACCATGCGGATAGTATTGGGATAGAGTTCTTTCGCATTACGCAAAAACTCGACACCGGTCATCGAGGGCATGCGCTGATCAGAGATAATAACGTCGACAGCAATATTTTTCAGAATTTCTAGTCCTTCGCTTCCGCTTCCCGCCGTCAGTATTTGATATCCATCACGGCGTAAAAGTCGCTTCAACGAGCTCAGTATATTTGGCTCATCGTCGACAAGCAGTAAGGTGCGATCTGGCCTTGCAATGCGCAATAAATGTTTCTCCAGTGCGGGACAATTGTTCAGTAAGGCTGTCATCTGCGTAAAGGAGAGAGGTGGAGAAAAAAAGTAGCCTTGTATCTGGTCGCACATATTTTCACTCAGAAACTTACATTGGGCCTCGGTCTCAACGCCTTCCGCTATTACTTTTAATCCCATACTATGCGCCATTGCGATAATGGCTTTGGAAATTGAAATGTCGTCAGAGTTATCTGGCAAATCGCGAACGAAGGATTGATCTATCTTTACAAAGTCAAATGGAAAATGTTTCAGATAGCTGAGTGCCGAATATCCTGTGCCAAAGTCATCGAGTGAAAGTCTATAACCTTGCTGTTTAAAATTATCTAGTAGCTGTTTCATGCCAGAGTCGTGATCAATCAGTATTCCTTCTGTAATCTCGATCGAAATTTGTTCAGGTCTTACCTGCATGGTTTGTAAAATAGAGGACATTCGACCAATAAAGTCAGGGTCCTGCAACTGTATAGGGGAGATATTGATTGCTACGCATGGTGTAACGAGATTGGCTTCGGACCAGCTAATAATGTCCAGACATGCTTGTCTAATTACCCAGTCACCCAGTTGAATGATAAGTTCATTCTTTTCCGCCACAGGGATGAATAAGGAAGGAGAAACTGCACCCCATTTGGCATGATTCCAGCGAAGTAACGCTTCCATTCCTACAAGTAAGCCGGTTTGCAAATCAGCCTTTGGCTGATAGTGCAGTTGTAATTGATTCGTGTTGATAGCTAATTGCAGTTCGTTCGCGATATCAATCTGGTTGACTGTTGCCGTATCCATTTGATTTGATCTCACTCTGTGCTTACGCTGCCTTATAGCACTGCGTCAGGCATTGAAGCGGTTAATGCGCCATATTATTTTCCTGACGCAAAGGGAGCCACACCGTGAAGCATGTGCCTTTTCCTGGAACACTATTGACATCAATCTTACCCCCATGTTTTTTTATGATTCCGTATGAGAGTGAAAGGCCCAAGCCTGTACCACTTCCTATTGGCTTGGTAGTAAAAAATGGTTCAAATATGCGATTAAGATTTTCGGGTGATATACCGCTTCCAGTATCGAGTACTTTGATCCATATCAGGTCTTTTTCGCAACCTGTACTGACCTTGATAATCCCTTTCTCTTTAATCGCATGAGAGGCGTTAACCAGTAAATTCATAATGACCTGATTGACCTGTGAAATGATGCACTTTACAGGTGGTAATTGTCCATACTCTTTGACGACATTCGCTTTATATTTGATTTCGTTCTTGACTATATTCAAGGTACTGTCTATGCCATGATGAATGTCTGCCTCCTGCCAATCTGTTTCGCCAACGTGGGAGAAATCTTTTAATGACTGAACAATATCCTTGACACGCTTGAGTCCATCCATCGATTCTTGTACAAGATCTTGTATATCGTCTTTTAAAAAATCAAGATCAGCCCTTTCTCTGATTTCGTTCATCTTGCAGTGTGCCTGGCTCTCGCTTAAAGATTGGGGAATTAAGTCTTCATACCCACCAATAACTTCAAGCAATTTCTCTACGTAGTTATGCAGGCTCCCAATATTCGAATTGATAAATCCTATAGGGTTATTGATCTCGTGTGCTATTCCAGCCGCGAGCTGGCCAACGGAGGCCATTTTTTCTGATTGCAACAATTGCTCGTGCGCTTCTTGCAATTTTTTGATGAGTAATTGTTGCTCTTGCCCTTTTTTGAACAAGGTTTCTTCCATCTCTTTGCGTTTTGTGATGTCGGTTAAAGATCCGATCACTTCCACCGGATTGCCATCCTCATCGCGAATTAACCTGAGCATGTCATGCATCCAAACATATTGTCCAGCACGACTCATGAAACGGTATTCGTAAACGCGCTCACCTTCAGTAAATAGTTTTGCAATACTTGAGAAGATTTGGGGTACATCTGCTGGATGAATGTGATTGAACCAGAAATTTGGATCGGCTAGCATTTCTTCAGGGTGATAGCCGAGAACATTGAGTGCGTTGTTACTGACGAAAGTCATTTTAAAATCTCCAGTAGGGACACTACTGTAGATAATGGCAGGCGTGTTATCGATCAAATATTGCAATCTGGCAACATCAGAAACACCTTTGACTGTCTCGGGAACCTTGTCGCTCGCCTCGGCTGACGGCGAAGCGCTGAATTCATCAAATTGATTGATCATGATTACCACACCTGAAGAATGTTAATGGAATCAATTTCTATTGCCCTACGTCTAAATAGTAGAACAATCGTTTGATAAATGCGAAGTTTGGAGTTGCGTATGTTGCACTGAAAAAAGTAATTGTGCGTTCTAAAAAACAATGTTTATCAGAGTGGTATAAAACGCCATAATGGCGATAAGTCCTAGCGGTCAAGAAAATATTCAATAAAATCAAACGCTTATAAGTTTATTTTTTCGTCTCGAATTCCAGGTTCCAGATTTGTAGAAGCCTGTGTCGAATTTTCCGTGTGGAAATAAATTTTGTTAACAATCATTAAGGCTACACAAAAACGCTGAAAAATTATGCTTTTGCACGGTTTGGGTGCGTTTGTGCACTTAAAAATGAAGTTTCCCGCGCATTTCTAATGAGCGGAAATTGTTTGCGCACTTAAATATTATGATCGGTCACCATATGCGCCCATCGAAAATGTCGAATCAAGAATGAATCACTGCTATTTCCAATGAATGAGTGAGTTGCTTATGCTTCTGCGCGAATATCAGTCGAGATCTAACGTCGTGGCTAAAATGCAATCTTGCTTGCATAGTTTCAGTTGTCGATACTAGGTATTTGGGTGAGGGATAGTCCCAATTTTGCTATTCCTACATTGCGTCTGAGTATTGCATTTATGTCCTTTCTGGACGGAATTCTGAATGAAATGTTTCAAATTTTTTTGGTCTAAATTTACTAAATATCTTTGAACAACTCAATGGCCTATCAGCCAATAACTAGTGTAATTCGTTGGTTGGCACGTTATCTGCTAACAGTGGTGAGAAACTTGCTTTATTTGTTCCATGACCTCACCACTATCAGGAGAAAACATGTCACGTCGTACTGTTTTGAAAGCAACTGCTGTCGCCGCAATGACCCTGGCCGCTTCTGGCTGGCTTACACAGGCGCAAGCCGCCGATACTATCAAGGTCGGCATTCTGCATTCCCTGTCTGGCACTATGGCAATCTCGGAGACATCTCTCAAAGATGTGGCCCTGATGACGATAGATGAAATCAATGCCAAGGGCGGTGTCATGGGTAAAAAGCTGGAAGCGGTGATCGTTGATCCAGCCTCCAACTGGCCGCTGTTTGCTGAGAAGGCCCGCCAACTGATATCGCAAGACAAAGTATCCGTCGTGTTTGGTTGCTGGACTTCGGTATCACGTAAATCCGTCCTGCCCGTTTTCAAGGAACTCAATAGCCTGCTGTTTTACCCGGTGCAGTATGAAGGTGAAGAGCTTGAGAAAAACGTTTTTTACACAGGTGCCGCACCTAACCAGCAAGCTATTCCTGCGACTGAATACCTGATGTCGAAAGAGGGAGGCGGTGCCAAGCGTTTTGTCTTGCTGGGTACTGACTATGTGTATCCACGCACCACCAACAAAATCCTGCGCGCCTTCTTGCATAGTAAGGGAGTCAAGGATACTGACATCGATGAAGTGTATACCCCATTCGGCCACTCTGATTACCAGACCATCGTTGCCAATATCAAGAAATTTGCTGCGGGTGGTAAGACAGCAGTTATCTCCACCATCAATGGTGACTCCAATGTCCCATTCTATAAAGAACTCGGTAACGCTGGCCTGAAGGCTACGGATGTACCTGTCGTCGCATTCTCTGTCGGTGAAGAAGAATTGCGCGGTGTAGATACCAAGCCATTGGTGGGGCATCTGGCCGCCTGGAATTACTTCCAGTCTGTAAAAAATCCGGTGAATACCGAATTCATCAAAAAATGGAAAGACTATGCAGTCGCCAAAAAACTGCCTAATGCAGCAACAGTGGTGACCAATGATCCTATGGAAGCGACTTATGTAGGCATGTATATGTGGAAGCAGGCTGTTGAAAAAGCCAAATCTACAGATACCGACAAAGTCATTGCTGCCATGGGCGGGCAGACTTTCAAGGCACCTTCCGGTTTTGAATTGACGATGGATAAAACCAATCATCACCTGCACAAGCCAGTCATGATAGGTGAGATCAAGGCTGATGGTCAGTTCAGCGTCGTCTATAAAACCAAGACACCTATCCGTGCGCAACCATGGAGCCCTTACATTCCGGGTAATGAAGGTAAACAAAAACTGTAATTCAAGGACTGATATTTAAAGAGTGATGCAGACACTCAGGACTTCTATCACGACGTCCTGAGTGCTGCTCCGGATTTCCCATCCCTGACCTGGTTGCCTATGATATTTCGTAAAATCTGCGCGAGCATAGTCTTGTTCGTGTTCAGTCTGACAGCGCATGCGGCTATCGATGGCAGGCTCTTGCAGGCGCTGGCAGGTGATGATCCTGACGCGCGTATTACTGCTGTCAATTCCATCGCGGCCATGGGCAATGAAGAGGCTGTGGAAGTATTGACTGCGCTCAAAAATGAGCAATTGTTTGCCAGGGGCGTAGCTGTTTACCTGGTCGATGGTGAACAGGCAAAAGACCTTAGCACAGGGAAAATGCAAAAGCTGCCGGATGATGCCGAGGCAATCACCATCAATAACCGACTGCGTGCTGCGCTCGACAGCGCGCTGTCAGGCCTGAGATTATTTTCAGCAGACAAAAATACCCGCCTTGTCGCTGCAACTGCGCTGGAAAAAGAAGCAACGCCAGAACAATTGCCCTTGCTGAACAAAGCCTATCTGAAAGAAAACGATAGCGAAATCAAATCCCGTCTGCAAATGCTGATTGCCACCGCTAATTTGCAGGCCAGTGATCCGGTAGTGCGCAAGGCTGCCATCAAGGCATTGCTGGATAGCCCCAATCCCAATTTAAAACCTGTGCTGCAAAAAATGCTGGCACAAAATCCCGATGGTAGTTACAACGAAGCCGACGCCAGCATACGCCTCGA
Source organism: Undibacterium sp. KW1 (assembly GCF_009937955.1). Classification (NCBI taxonomy): domain Bacteria; kingdom Pseudomonadati; phylum Pseudomonadota; class Betaproteobacteria; order Burkholderiales; family Oxalobacteraceae; genus Undibacterium; species Undibacterium sp. KW1. Next base: position 2,564,482 of record NZ_AP018439.1, read on the forward strand.
GGCTGCCAATACCCTGAATGCTATCGATGGCCGCCTGGCGCGCATGGAATTTGTCGGCAATCTGTTTTATGGCGTCTCGCTGGGTAGTGTGCTATTGCTGGCTGCTCTGGGTCTGGCAATCACCTTTGGCCTGATGGGCATCATCAATATGGCGCATGGCGAATTGCTGATGATAGGCGCTTACACTACCTATGTCTGCCAGATGTTGTTCCGCAAATTCATGCCTGGCGCTGTAGATGCTTATTTGTTGCTGGCTCTGCCCGCGGCTTTCCTGGTTTCTGCCGCCGTTGGTATTTTGCTGGAAAGAACGGTCATACGCTGGTTATATGGCCGCCCGTTGGAAACTTTGTTATGCACCTGGGGTATCAGCCTGATACTGATGCAGGCGGTGCGTTCGATTTTTGGCGCGCAAAATGTCGAAGTTGCCAATCCTTCGTGGATGTCGGGCGGTATCACGGTGCTGGGTTCATTGGTGCTGTCCTATAACCGCATCATCATTATTTTCTTTGCGCTGTTTGTCGTGCTGGTAGTCTGGCTGATCCTGAACAGGACACGCCTGGGTCTGTTCGTGCGTGCCGTGACACAGAATCGCCGCATGGCTGATTGCGTAGGTGTCGCAACCGGCAAGATAGACATGCTGACTTTTGGTCTTGGTTCGGGCATTGCAGGTCTGGGTGGTGTGGCCTTGTCGCAGTTAGGTAATGTTGGCCCTGACCTGGGACAAAACTATATCGTCGATTCCTTCATGGTCGTGGTGTTGGGCGGGGTAGGGCAGTTGGCTGGCACTGTGATTGCGGCTTTTGGCCTGGGCGAAGTGAATAAATTCCTGGAGCCGGTGGCTGGTGCTGTCATGGCCAAGATCGTCATCCTGGTATTTATCATCATTTTCATACAACGCAGACCGCAAGGCTTGTTTGCGCTCAAAGGCAGGAGTGTGGAATGAGTGCGACTATGACTACAACTACAGCGTTTGCAACTGCAAAGGGGCTGTTTTCCAAGCCTGCATGGACAGGCATATTGGTGTGTGCTGTGATCGCAGTATTGCTGCCTATCCTTAACCTGAGTTTCCCCGCTGGCCATGCCCTGCATATTTCCAGCTACACGATAGCCCTGGTTGGCAAGTTCATGTGCTATGCCCTGGCTGCGCTGGCACTTGATCTGGTATGGGGTTATACCGGGATTTTGTCTCTGGGGCATGGCGTATTTTTTGCGCTGGGCGCCTATGCACATGGCATGTATCTGATGCGTGCGATTGGCCGTGATGGTGTCTATCAAAGCAATCTGCCAGACTTCATGGTTTTCCTGGATTGGAAAACCTATCCCTGGTACTGGGCCATGACCGACAGCTTTTGGTATTGCATGGCGCTGGTGATACTGGTGCCTGGTGTGCTGGCCTTTATTTTTGGTTTTTTTGCTTTTCGCTCACGCATCAAGGGTGTGTATTTCTCCATCATCACCCAGGCGATGACATTTGCCTTCATGCTGCTGTTCTTCCGTAATAACACCGGCTTTGGCGGTAATAATGGCTTTACTGACTTCAAGCGTATTCTGGGTTTTACCATCACTGCTCCTGGTACCAAGGCCGCGCTGTACCTTATCACCTTGGTGATTTTGCTGTCGGCTTTGTTCCTGTGCCGCTGGATAGTCACTTCCAAGTTGGGGCGCGTGCTGCAAGCTGTGCGTGATTCAGAATCGCGACTGATGTTCATCGGCTACAACCCCTTGTGGTTCAAGCTGTTTGTCTGGACCTTGTCCGCCATAATTTGCGGTATTGCCGGTGCCCTGTATGTGCCACAGGTGGGCATCATCAACCCCTCTGAAATGTCGCCAGCCAATTCCATAGAAATGGTGATCTGGGCCGCAGTTGGCGGGCGCGGTACTTTGCTCGGGCCTATTATTGGTGCCTTTACCGTGAATGGCCTGAAGAGCTGGTTCACTGCCGCTTTCCCGGATTTGTGGCTGTATGCCCTGGGTTTGCTGTTCATACTGGTGACCTTGTTCATGCAACAGGGTGTCCTGGGTCTGGTGAGTAAATTCAAAAAACAGCGGGAGCCAGCATGACCTCTTACATGATGAGTGGCGTCTTGCGACCAGGGCAGCAATACGAGAGTGCTACTGGTGACCAGGGTGTGTCTTATGGCCGTATCAAACAGGAAGGAGTGGATACCACCCACGGCGCTATCCTTTATCTGGAAGACATCGTCGTTTCCTTTGACGGTTTCAAGGCCATTAATAATCTGAACCTGGATATATCGGTGGGGGAACTACGTTGCATTATCGGCCCCAATGGCGCGGGTAAAACTACGATGATGGATGTGATCACCGGTAAAACCCGACCCACATCCGGCACCGCATTCTTCGGGCAGACCATGGACCTGACGCGCATGAGCGAAGTCGATATCGCCTATGCTGGCATAGGCCGCAAGTTCCAACGCCCGACAGTGTTTGAGCAGCACAGCGTATTTGAGAATCTTGAACTGGCCATGAAAATGGACAAGCGCGTCAAGACCACCCTGTTTGCCCGCTTGAACAGTGAACAAAAAGACAAGATAGCCGCCATCCTGCAATTGATACGCCTGAATGGGCAAGAACAAAGGCAGGCTGGCTTGTTATCGCATGGCCAAAAGCAGTGGCTGGAGATAGGCATGCTGCTGATACAGGAACCGCAATTGATTTTGCTCGATGAGCCAGTGGCTGGCATGTCAGATGCAGAGACTGCACGCACTGCTGAATTACTCAATGAACTGCGTGGCAAACATTCCATCATGGTGGTCGAACACGATATGGGTTTCGTCACTGAAATTGCGCAGCAGGGCAAAGTCACGGTATTGCATGAGGGATCTGTACTTGCCGAAGGCACAATGGCGCAGGTGCAAGCCGATGAACGCGTGATTGAAGTCTATCTGGGACGTTAATGAAAGCCAAGCATGCTTGAAGTCAAACAACTACATCAGCATTATGGATCCAGCCACACCTTGCGTGGTATTTCACTGTCACTCAAAAAAGGCGAGTGTATGGCTTTGCTGGGCCGTAATGGCGTCGGCAAGACCAGCTTGCTGAAATGCCTGATGGGTGTTTTGCCAGTTACCGAAGGTACGGTCAGCTTTGAGGGCCGCGACATCAACAAACTCTCGCCGCATGACAGAGCCAGGGCAGGGATCGCTTATGTGCCACAAGGGCGTGAGATTTTTGCCCGTCTTACCGTAGAAGAAAACCTGCTCATGGGCATGGCCAGCCTGCCTGCACGCAAGGCTGGCAAAATCAAGGATGAGGTATATCAGCTTTTTCCGGTATTGAAAGAAATGCTGCACAGGCGTGGCGGTGATTTATCTGGCGGCCAGCAGCAACAGCTCGCCATTGCCCGCGCCTTGCTGGCAGAACCCAAGCTCATCATCCTCGATGAACCTACTGAAGGCATACAACCGTCCATTATCAAGGATATAGGCCGCGTCATCCGCCTGCTGCGTGAGCGAGGCGACATAGGCATCTTGCTATGCGAGCAGTATTTCGATTTCGCCCGTGAACTGGCAGATCATTTTGTCGTGCTGTCGCGCGGTGAAGTGGTGGCCTATGGCGGCCAAGAATTGATGGATGGGGATGACGTCAAGCGGCATCTGGCGGTATAGTGCAGTCTTTACCTATCGCTAGCTGAATATGGATGTCTGCAGTCCGGCATTACCCCCAAGCGCTACAAAATCACACTGGCAAGCCAGCCTGCAACTGGGCTTTAGCAAGGATGGCGATGTCACGCGCCTGACGGAACGTAAGCACAATGGCCCCCTGCGTGTACAAAAGCCTTTGTATCCTGAAGGGGATGAGGTTTGCCATGCCATCATCATTCATCCCCCAGGTGGAGTAGTCGGTGGCGACCAGTTAAAGATAGATGTGAAGCTGGCGGCTGACACGCATGCACTGGTGACGACACCAGGTGCGGCGAAATGGTATCGCAGTAATGGATATGTATCAGCACAACATATCAATCTCAAACTCGATGCAGGTGCCAGGCTGGAATGGCTGCCGCAAGAAACCATTTTTTTTGACGATGCTTGTGTCGATTTGCACCAGACCATACACCTTGCCGCAGATGCTAGATTGATTGCGGCTGATATTTTTTGCTTTGGCCGCACTGCCTCTAGCGAAACCTATAACAGTGGCCGGATCAAACAGCATTGCAGCATCTATCGTGAAGATAAGATGATCTGGCATGAACAGGGCAGTTTGCAAGGTGGCAGCCCTGCCATGCAAAGTCCGCTGGGTTTGAATGGCAAATCAGTGTCGGCGATGGTGCTGGCTTCAGGTGCCATGCTGTCTGGCGATCAATTGCAGGCATTGCGTGAACAAACATCGGCCTTTTTGTCTGACCGTGAAGCGGACGCCTTGCGTGGCGTCACGCAAATGAAGTCTGTCATTGTCGCGCGCTACCTGGGCAACTCCAGTGAAGTTGCCCGGCTTTGGATGCAGTTGGTGTGGCAGCATTTACGCCCTGTCGTGATTGGGCGTGATGCCAAAATTCCGCGCATCTGGAACACCTGATTCGTAACCTGCGTTACGTTTGATGCAGCCCAGGCCTGCCAGGCTGGAACGAACAGCCACATCCAGAGGTGTACGTGGTTCTTCACCCAAAAAGTCTACCAAAGCCTGGTTCGACATTTTGACTTCAGTGCGCCACAGGTAACGCATTTCCAACATTTCCTTCAAAGTTTGCTTGAAAGGTGACAGCAGAGTGAACACAGGCCATGGGAACCAGCTAGCCTTCAATGCAGGCTGTGCAGTCACGCGACCAATTGAGGCAACCATTTGCTTACCATCATGATCCCAATGGCCTTCCATATGGAAGCGGGCAAAATTACCCAGTTCATTTTCACGTTCCAGCAGACGCACCATGGTTTCTGCTACATCCGGTAAGTAAGCCCATTGATGGCCAACGCCAGCACTGCCAGGGTAACGCACTACACTCACTGGCTGGCCTGGTGTTACCAGCCCTTGTGAAAACCAGTTGTTGGCTGCCTTGGGACCAAAGAAATCACCAGCCCTGACGATGAGAGATTTGACGCCTTTGCTGGCAGCCAGACGCAGACGGTGTTCCATCTCTACCCGGATTTTACCTTTCTTGGTGATAGGGAACTGTGACGCATTTTCTGCAATCAGCGGGAAGGCATCCGGACCAAAATTATATACAGTACCTGGCAGCAGTATGCGTGCGCCGCTGGCCTGGGCTGCTGCGACCGTGTTGTCTATCATGGGCAGCACGAGTTTTTCCCAGTCACGATAGCCAGGCGGGTTGACAGCGTGGACGATGACAGACTTTCCTGCTGCAGCTTGCACCACGTCATCCTGCACCATGACATCACCTTTCATCCAGATATGGGCTGCTGTTTTATCTTTCACCTGATCAGGATTGCGATGCAAGGTAGTGACCTGCCAGCCGCGTTGCATCAGCAAGCGTGCCACTTCACCACCTACGCCGCCAGTTGCGCCCAATACCAGGGCTTGCTTATTGATTTGTGCATTTACTTTATTGCTGAATGTTTGCTGATTCATTTTGTTATTCCTTAATGTTTGGTTGATGTAGCCATTGTGTATCTTTGCCAGGCTATATACAATTCTCTAAAACTGCATAGGTGATATACATTTCTGTATGGATGACAAAAATATTCACTGGGACTACTACCGCACTGCGCTGGCAGTGCTGGAAGAAGGTTCGTTATCAGGCGCTGCCCGTGCGCTGGGTTTGACGCAGCCGACAGTAGGGCGGCATATCGAGGCACTGGAACAGGCCTTGGGTACGAGTCTGTTTGTCCGCAATCAGTCCGGCCTGTCGCCTACCATTGCCGCGCTGGCTATGAAACCTTATGCAGAAAGCTTGCGGGCCACCGAAAGCGCCTTGTTGCGCAGTGTCTCTGCGGAAGCAAATGAGGTAAGGGGTAAAGTGCGCATTACCGCATCAGAAGTCATGGGGGTAGAGATATTGCCGGGTATGCTGGCAGGTTTGCGGCAAAATTGTCCGGAGTTGAGCATCGAACTACAAATATCCAACCACACCCAGGATTTGCTTAAACGCGATGCGGACATTGCCATTCGCATGACTGAGCCTTTGCAAGATGCATTGATCGCGCGCCGCACGGGCAATGTAACGCTAGGATTCTTCGCACATGTCGATTATCTGTCACGCCACGGCGTACCATCCGACATGTCGGCGTTGAAACAGCATAGCGTGATCGGCTTTGACCGCGAATTTCCCTATATCAGGGCTTTGCAAAAACGTTACCCGCAGTTGCAAGGTGCTGACTTTGCCTTAGGTGCCGATAGTGATCTGGTGCAGTTTGCTGCCATACGTAAAGGCTATGGAATAGGAATTTGTCAGGTCGGGCTCGCTCAGCAGCATTCCTATCTGCAGCGTGTATTGGCTGATGAACTCCAAATCGATTTGCCTGTCTGGGTAGTCATGCATGAAGACTTGCGGTCCAGCCAGCGATACCGGACTACCTTTGATCATTTGGTTAAAGAACTACAAGCCTTGCTACAACAGGTGTGAAGTGCTCAAGTTTTGATCAACAAGTGTGGGTGTACGGTGGATAATTCCTGCCAAGCATCAAAACCGCCCGCAAAAGGCCGGACATCTTTAAACCCCAATTGCCTGAGGGTGTGAGCTGCATGCACGGCACCAGCATCGCCAGGACAGGCACATATCGTGATGATCATTTCATGCTGCGGCCAATGTTGGGCCGCATTGCCAACTTGCTTCACCTCGCTGACCATGGCATGGGGTATGGTACCTGTTTCTGCAATCAGTGCCGGGCTGCGCAAGTCGATAATATGGGGCAGGGCGCTGGTCCTCAGTGTGTCTGACATCTCAGTTGCACTGAAATGAGGAATGGACGCGAGCTTTTCAAAGCGTTTCTTTTGCCAGAATTTCCAGGCCAGCCAGCTCAATACCAGGGCAATGAAGATAGCCGCAATACGTATACCCTGCGCCGACAAAAACACCAGGCCTGCTTCAATTTGCGCCTGCAAGGCAAAGCCCGCCAACAGGGCCAGTCCAGCCCATAAAGCAGCACCTGCGGCAGAAGCCAACATAAAAGAAGTACGTGGCATACCCAAAGCACCAGCTACCGGCGGTGCCACGGTAGAAAAGCCGGGGATGAATTTACCCACGACCAGCGACCATACGCCCCAGCGCAGGAAACGTGCTTCGGTCTGGTTCACGCAAGACCCAGGGTTAATCGACATCTTGCATAAAAACTTCAGTACGCTATAGCCAAATTTCTTGCCTGCCTGATACCAGATCAGGTCGGCAATCAGCGAAGCGGCTACTGCTGCCATCAACAAAACAAGCAATTGCCCGGACTGTGTGGCCTGGCTGGCATTGAACATCATGGTCGGTACTGCTGGCACAGGCAAGCCCAGTTGCTGCAACAGGACATTGACAAACACCATCAAACTATCGTTTTGGCGAAAAAAATCTGCCAGCCAGCCTTGTTGCATATGTAATTCCGTTAGTAATCATGAGTAATCATGCAGTGAACAGGCATGGAACGGTAAAAGTAAAATCCGTATATGTTTATGCCTGATTTAACCCCTATTGTAGGGCATTGCAAGGCTTTGCATATCATACGTGTGAAGCCTGTTGCAAACTGAGCAGTTACTTTCCAACTGTAGTCCAGATTCTCAGATCAGGCAGCCAGCCCATGCGCTGACGATACTGCCCTGGCAAGTAATTCAGCATATCTGGCAGGATCGACATTGGAGCCACAAACGATCACAGCGACCCGTTTGCCAGCAAGTCTTTGGCGCAAGGGGCCAAACAAGCCTGCCGTGGCAACCGCGGCAGCAGGTTCAGCCACCAGCTTGACGTCGTGATACAAGTCCGACATGGCTGTACAGATTTCATCGTCACTGACCCTGACAATCTCGTCCACAAAGCGCTGGCATACCCTGAAACTATATTCCATCGCATAAGGCGCGCACAGGCTGTCGGCTATGCTGTCGACTTCCTTTAACTTCTCTGGCTGACCAGACTGGAAACTGCGGTACATGGCATCTGCGCCATAGGGTTCAACTCCATAGACGGCACAATGCGGTGCCAGTTGTTTGACGGCAGAAGCAATGCCGCCACATAGACCACCACCACCGATAGGCACGATCACGGCATCCAGTTGCACCACTTGCTGCATCAACTCCAAACCTACGGTTGCTGTACCCAATGCGGTCAGTGGTCCATCATAAGGGTGTATCATGGTGCGCTGCTCTTCTTCAACGATGCGTTGTCCAAGTGCGAATGCCTTATGCATATCTGCTTCCAGTTTTACTTCTGCTCCATCCTGTCGGCAGGCCTTGATGCGGGTAGGGCTGGCATGACGTGGCAACACCACTTTGCAAGACACTCCCGCCAGCTTGGCCGCATAAGCAACCGCCATTGCATGATTGCCTGCACTGACAGCTACCACACCACGCTCTCGCGCAGCTTCATCCAGCGCAGAAATGCAATTCAAAGCGCCTCGCAATTTGAATGTACCGGTTTTTTGAAACAGCTCCAGCTTCAGCCAGACCTCGGTATCTGGTTCCAGCTTGTCCAGCGCAGACCCGGTTTGCCAATGCCAGACAGGGGTATGTAAAACCTGTTGCGACAACTCGGCTGCAGTCTTGCGGATATCTGCCAGCGAAGGATAAGGAAAACCTGCACTCAATAAGGTGGACGATAAGGACGCAGGGGAGTGCACAGGTCTGTCTGTGGCGACATGGGACATAAAAACTCCAGAATAAAAATCAGCAGAAAAAATCAAAGAAGGCTTGGGCGCAATAGTTACAACAATAGCGCTCAGGACATCAGAATAGGATGAGCTGAAGGGCCGCCAGGCACCGGCATACGCCGTAGCTTAACGACCCCGGATAATTCGAATAATGGAAATGTCGCAGATGGAGGCAGCAGGCAGCGCAATCGCGTGCACGACAGCAGATGCGGCATTAATTGCGCATAAGTTCGTGTTCAGCAGGGGACGGGTAATTGCGTGCATGGGAAAACTGTAACCGATCTTGCTAGCGATGGCAAGAGGGTATTTTTACAAATTCATCTCGCAAGGATTTGCAAGACGACGATTCACAGAGGTATCCAATTTAAAATTTCATCGTCAGCATCAGTTCTGATAACTGCGTTCATGGCCTTAGCGACGCCAATAATTTTAATTCGAACTTCATTCAATGGGTCCTCGAAGTTCTCTTGATATTTGGTGATTAGCTTTCCTCTATTGTGTCGGAAAAAAGGAAGCCACCTGTCCTTGACCAGAATTTCAACTTCTCCATCGCCAGCAAAAACACTTATTTTTGATGCATTTATTGGATTGACTCCGATGTGCGCCTCAGTTCGGAATCTAAGGTCTGCTTGTGTTGCAACGAACTGCAACCATTCTTCGATGGAGATCGGTGCTGTCAATCTATCCCGTCTTTCGATAATTAGCTCTATGCTCATATTTTCTGTCTGTTGGTTTTATATATATAAGCAAATGTGATCTGACGATGCCAGAATTTAACTTCGGTCATCGTCAAATTATATGAAAAACCAATTATTCAATTCAAGGTTTCTTTTCCTCACGCCTCTCAACAACAATTTTTGGTGTTGCAGGCATCTCTTTCACAGTATAGCCCTCTGGTACCGCAAATAAATTCGCCGGCGGTTCAGTGCGTTTCAAATTATTCAGCTTGTAATTCCATTCACCTGTACGTGGGTCCGTCTGTTTTGCGTAGACGGTCATTTGCAGTTCTGGTGAATACCAGCTTTCTGAGCTGACGGTAATCGGGTTTTTATTGCCGACTTCGCCAGCCGGGATCTGGTAGGAGCGCATTTTGCCTTCTGCGCGTACCCCATCAATGTCACGGCTACCCAGGTCTTTGGTATTGCCTTTTGCTGTCCAGCGATTATCCAGGAATGCCATGGACATGGGACTCAAGGCCATGAGACTGGTGAAATTGCCTGATGTTGTGCTCAGGCTGGTATGCAGGGCAGGCATGTCGCTGGCGTTACCTGCACGGATGACCCTGACCTGGACTTCTTCGCGCACGTCTTTGCTGCCTTCTGCCTTGTCGCCGCTGGTTTTGCGTTCTATACGTTTGACGATGACTTCGTCACCGTTGCGCTGGGTTTCTACGCTGACTGTTTTGCCTTCCTGTTTCAGCTTGTCCAGCTTTTCTTTGGCGGCATCAAGCTTCTCTCTGGCACTCGCCATTTTTTCATCCAGGTCTTTACCCATATGCATTTTTGTTGCCGTCTTTTTTTCTGGCATGAGTATGTAGCGCAGGTTTTCAACCGGATCAACGATGACGATGTGCTGGACATTGCCCTTGCTGTCGCGGATCTCTTGACGGGTGCGGCCAGCTGCATCCCTGTAGTTCAAGCTAGTGGTTTTGTTGCTGATCTGGTTGCCATCAGCCAGGGTCTGGGTTTTTTCTGTGACGATTTCTGCGCTGTACGGCGCATTTTTTATTGGCCGGATACTGTGCATGCCTTGCATGCTGACAAATGCCTGGCTCATGGCGTCGGAGACTATCCTGCTGAGGTTTTTTGTATCGGGTATGTCTGCCAGTGCCAGCAGAGGTGGCACGGGTGGCATAGGTGAGATCGCGGGCATGGGTGGAATGGGCGGCAGCGGTGGAATCGCAGGCACTTGTATGATTTCCACGTGGCGACGCACAGGTTTTTCTTCGGCTGGATTTGCAGTGTCACTGTCTGTATTGGCATGTGCCATTGCCCAGGCAGAGCTTAACAATATGAAGAGTGGCAGTTTGGTTTTCATGATGCGTCCTTTTCTGTGTGTCAATTTTGTTTTTCGATGCTGCTTAGTTATTGAGTAGCTAATTGCTTATTTCAGGAGTCGCATGGCTAATGGCTCGCCATCTGCAGCGACCAGCATTTGCGCTTGCACCATGTCACCGGCTATTTCTGGCGAGACTGGCATACCCAGGCTGGCGAGCCAGGCTGCCGGGACTTCTGCTTCCAGCAAGCTTGGCGTTTCATTATTCAGGCGCTCCAGCGGTACCAGAGCGACGAAAGGGGGAAGCTCTGTACCTGAAACAGTGGTGCTATCCGGCGTCAATGGATGCTGCGATGCAGGGAACAAGACCGTCAGCATGACCAGGCCAAAGCTGCCACTCAGCGTCAGCAAACCTGCCAGCCACGGACGCAAGCGTCTGCGGCGTGCCTGCTTTTTCTCCTTGGCCTGTTGCTTGGCGAAAGCTTGCAATAAAGTCTGCTCAATCGCCGCTGGCGTATCCAGCTCCTGCAAATCTTTGCGCAAGAGGCTGAACTGCTGGTCCAGCAAGGCATCTGCATTGCTGGCATCCTGTGGGGTATTCATAGGGTCTTTCATCTCTGTGTTCCGGTTTTTGCTGCTGCATCGGGTCGCCAGCCCAGTCTTTCGCTGTACTGTAATATCGCGGCCCGCGCCCGTGACAGGCGTGAGCGAACTGTTCCTATGTCAATGTCGCAAATCACGGCTATCTCTGCGTATGACAGTTCCTGCAATTCATACAAAATAATCACGTCACGATAATGGGGCGCAGTACCGCGACGGCTTGTCGCACATGCTCAGTCATTTGCTGGTGGAAGATGACGTCCGCCGGTTCTGTTGTTTCACTCATCAAGACTTCTTCTCCATCTTCTTCACCAAATTCCTTGCCAAACGCTGGCAGAGGCTGGTGGCGGCGTTCTGCCTGGTCTTGTTTCAACAATAAATTCCTGGCTACACCAAACAAAAAATTCTGCAAGCTGCCCAAGCCTGCGTCATAACGGTAAGACTTGCTCAGCAAACCCATGAAAACATCCTGCACCACATCAGCCGCCAGCGCGCTCTGGCCACATCGCATCAGGGCGTAGCGATAAATAGACCCTTGATGGCGCTGGTACAGACGTTGAAATGCGGCAACATCACCGTCGCGCATTTGTGTCAGCAAGCTGGAATCTGTCTCTTGGTTATCCACGTTTATTTGTAGGTTGTTTTAAGGTATTACCTTGAGATGCTTTGAAAGTTCCTATTATTTTCGCGCTATCTGCATTTATATGAAATGCACTAACTTGGTGAATTTGCGCCTTTGTTTGGTGCGTATTCCGGTAATTCAGGCTATTTGCCCTTGGTTCAAAACTTGCTGTGTTGCTTTTTATAATGTTTTTAGAGGACTGGCCTGTCGCCTTAGTGGACTTGCTTGTTATTTTGCAAATGTCGATAAATAATAAGTTTGGTGATAGCACAGACAATAAGCGAAAGAAGATATGGATCTGACACCCAGAGAAAAAGATAAGTTGCTGATATTCACCGCCGCCCTGTTGGCAGAAAGACGCAAGGCGCGTGGCCTGAAGCTGAATTATCCTGAAGCAGTTGCCCTGATCACCGCAGCCATCATGGAAGGCGCGCGCGATGGCAAGACGGTGGCTGAACTGATGTCGGAAGGCACGCAAATACTCAGCCGTGCCGATGTCATGGAGGGCGTGCCGGAAATGATACCGGACATACAGGTTGAAGCAACTTTCCCGGATGGTAGCAAGCTGGTTACCGTCCATCACCCCATTCCTTAGGAGAAAACCATGATACCAGGCGAAACCCTGATAGAAGATGGGGATATCGAATTGAACGTGGGCCGCCCCGTGGTCAGCATTACTGTGGCCAATAGCGGTGACAGGCCGATACAGGTGGGCTCACATTTTCATTTTTATGAAACTAATCCGTCCTTGCAATTTGACCGCCAACAGGCGTATGGCATGCGGCTCAACATTGCTGCTGGCACTGCCATCCGTTTTGAGCCGGGGCAGCAACGCAGCATAGAACTGGTGGCCCTGGCGGGTGACCGGAAAGTATATGGCTTTAGCGGTAAAGTCATGGGGGCGCTATGAAAATTACACGTCATGCCTATGCTGAAATGTTTGGGCCAACTACGGGTGACCGCATCCGACTGGCAGATACCAATCTATTCATAGAAATCGAGAAAGACTTTGCCATTTATGGTGAAGAGGTAAAGTTTGGCGGTGGCAAGGTGATACGCGATGGCATGGGCCAGTCGCAAAGACCACATGCAGAAGTCATGGATACTGTCATCACCAATGCCGTCATCATTGATCACTGGGGTATCGTCAAAGCAGACATTGGCATTAAAAATGGTTTGATTGCCTGTATAGGCAAGGCAGGTAACCCAGACATACAGTCTGGCGTTGACATGGCCATTGGTGGCGCGACCGAGATCATTGCAGGTGAAGGCAAGATTGTGACCGCTGGTGGCATCGATTCACATATCCATTTTATTTGTCCGCAGCAGATTGAAGAAGCGTTGATGAGCGGCGTCACCACCATGCTGGGTGGCGGCACTGGCCCGGCAACCGGGACGGCAGCCACCACTTGTACACCTGGCCCCTGGCATTTGCATTCGATGTTGATGGCGGCAGATGCGTTTCCCATGAACCTGGGTTTCATGGGCAAGGGCAATGTCAGCCTGCCTTTACCGCTGGAAGAGCAGGTAAGGGCCGGTGCCATCGGCCTGAAACTGCATGAGGACTGGGGCACGACGCCGCAAGCCATCGACAATTGCCTGACTGTGGCAGACGCTATGGATGTGCAGGTTGCCATCCACAGTGATACGCTGAATGAAGGCGGCTTCCTGGAGCACACCCTGGCCGCATTCAAGGACAGGACTATCCACACCTTCCATACCGAAGGTGCTGGCGGTGGCCATGCGCCAGATATTATTGCGGCAGTGGGTGAGGCGAATGTACTGCCATCATCCACCAATCCTACCCGTCCTTACACCGTCAATACCCTGGATGAGCATCTCGACATGCTTATGGTCTGTCATCACCTGGACCCGGCTATTGCCGAAGACATCGCCTTTGCCGAATCACGCATACGACGCGAAACCATAGCGGCTGAAGATATTTTGCATGATATCGGTGCCATCTCCATGATGTCGTCCGATTCCCAGGCCATGGGCCGTGTCGGCGAAGTCATCATGCGTACCTGGCAAACGGCAGACAAGATGAAGCAACAGCGCGGCTCGCTGGCGGAAGACAATGCGCGTAACGACAACTTCCGTGTCAAACGTTATATCGCCAAATACACCATCAACCCGGCGCTGACTCATGGCATTGCCCATGCTGTCGGTTCACTCGAAGTGGGCAAGATTGCCGATATCGTCTTGTGGAAGCCAGCATTCTTTGGCGTGAAACCATCGATGATTATCAAGGGTGGCATGATCGCCGCTGCCCAGATGGGTGACCCGAATGCATCGATACCAACACCACAGCCTGTGCATTACCGCATGATGTTTGGTGCCTTTGGTGGCGGGCTGAAAAAGTCGTTCACCTTTGTATCGCAGGCGGGGCTGGATGCGGGGCTGGCAGAACAACTGAAGCTGAACAAGACCCTGATTGCCGTCAAGAACACGCGCCATATCCGCAAAAAGGACATGATACACAATAGCCTGACACCAAAAATGGAAGTCGATTCAGAAACCTATGAAGTCCGTGCCAATGGTGAATTGCTGGTGTGTGAACCGGCAAAAATCCTGCCTATGGCCCAACGTTATTTCTTATTTTAAACAATGCTGACATTACAAACAAAAATCGAGACTGCCGACAGCATCGCCGGGCAACTGGTCTTGCCGTATGAATTACGTGAAAAAAGCCGCCTGCGCGCCACGCTTGTCAGTGGTGAAGATGTGGCCGTGTTTACCGTGCGCGGCACGGTCATGCGCCATGGTGACCTGATGCTGGGTAATGATGGCCGCGTGATAGAAGTCGTTGCGGCTGCTGAACCAACCTACAAAGTGGAATGTGATACCGCCTTTAATTTATTGCGCTGTGCCTTTCATCTGGGTAACCGGCATACTCAGGCACAGGTCGGCGATGGTTTCTTGCGCATACGCAAAGACCCCGTGTTGAAGGAAATGTTGCAGGGGCTAGGGGCAGTCGTCACCGAAGAACAGGCCAGTTTTGAGCCGGAATCAGGCGCTTATGGTGGTGGACATCATCATGACGGTGATGAAGGACATCCGCATAATCCACTGGCACCAATACCTTTGCGCCAGCGCATACACCGTCCTTCAGACAGCAAGGCTTGAGCATGCAGTCTGCAGCCTTACTCCATCTCTTGCAACTGGCCAGCCCATCTTTGCCTATTGGTGCCTATAGCTATTCGCAAGGGATGGAAGCGGCGATAGAAAAGGACCTGGTACGCAACGAAGCCACAGCAAAGGAATGGATCATCAATTGCCTGCACGAAGTGGTGGCGCGTTTTGAAGCTCCAGTTCTATGGCGTTTGTTGCAGGCTTTTGAGGGCAGGGACTTGGCTGCAGTATCCCACTGGACAGGTTTGTTCATTGCTGCCAGGGACACTGCAGAATTTAGGGCAGAGAGCATACAGATGGGTTATTCGCTGGGCAAGCTGGTGAATGACTTGAAGATTGCAGATGCTGAGCTACTGGCGATATTGCTGGCACAGCATGAATTACCTTTGCCCACGGCCATGGCAGCCGCAGCAGTTGCATTGCAGGTGCCGCCAGAATCGGTCTTGCTGGGCATGCTGTTTTCATGGACAGAAAACCAGGTGTTGGTGGGCGTGAAATCCATCCCCCTGGGCCAGGTTTCAGGACAACGTTTGCTGTTATCGCTGCGACCCGAGCTGGAAAAAGCAGCGAGGCTGGCGCAAGAACTGGAAGATGACCAGTTATCGAACTGGGCACCAGGCTTGTCTTTGCTGTCCATGCAGCATGAGGTGCAGTACAGCCGTCTGTACAGATCATAAAAATTAAAAACAGGAAACGAAAAGATGAACACCCAAAATTTAAGCTCGCCAGAACCAAATCCCTTACGCGTAGGCATAGGTGGCCCGGTTGGCTCCGGTAAAACGGCACTCTGTGAAATGCTGTGCAAAAGCATGCGTGATCATTATGAAATGGCCGTCATCACCAATGACATCTACACCAAGGAAGACATGGAAATCCTTTTGCGTGCCGATGCCTTGCCCGCAGAACGTTTGATGGGGGTGGAAACAGGTGGCTGTCCGCACACCGCCATACGCGAAGATGCCTCCATCAACCTGGAAGCGATAGCCCGCATGAGTGCAGACTTTCCTGACCTTGATTTGATTTTGGTAGAGTCTGGCGGTGACAACCTGGCGGCGACCTTCAGTCCCGAGCTGTCAGACCTGACCATCTACGTCATCGATGTTGCCGGTGGCGAGAAAATCCCGCGCAAGGGTGGGCCTGGCATTACACGCTCTGATCTGCTGATCATCAATAAAACCGACCTGGCTCCGCATGTGGGGGCCAATCTCGACATCATGGCGCAAGACGCCAAGCGTATGCGTGGCGAACGCCCCTTTGTATTTACTAATCTGCGTACTGGTGACGGGCTGGAAGCAGTAGTCAGTTTCATTCGCCAGCAAGGCATGCTGGATGAAGTCAACAACTAATTTTCAATCTGGAATCTGGAGATCAATATGAAACTTAATAAATTGCGCTGCCTGTGTACGGTCGCGGCACTTGGTAGTGCCATGATTTCATTACCAGCCTTGGCGCATGACAGTGTGCTGCATTCCATGAATGCTTTGCAGGATGGTTTTTTCCATCCCTTCACCGGACTTGACCATTTGCTGGCCATGCTGGCAATAGGCATCTGGGCGGCGCAACAAAAACATGCGCGTGCCTTGTTGATACCAGCCAGTTTTCCCTTGATGATGGTCTTTGGCGGCGCATTGGCTCTTGCAGGCATAGTCTTGCCGGGCGTGGAGCATGGTATCGCCGCCTCAGTGCTTATCCTTGGTTTGTTGATCAGTTTTGCGGTCAAGCTGCCTGTTAGTGTGGGAGTGGCTGTGGTGTCTGTATTTGCCA
Organism: Undibacterium sp. KW1; assembly: GCF_009937955.1. Classification (NCBI taxonomy): domain Bacteria; kingdom Pseudomonadati; phylum Pseudomonadota; class Betaproteobacteria; order Burkholderiales; family Oxalobacteraceae; genus Undibacterium; species Undibacterium sp. KW1. Next base: position 2,581,345 of record NZ_AP018439.1, read on the forward strand.
TGGCGCATGGCTATGCACATGGGCAAGAGATGCCAGCGAATGAATCTGCAGTATTGTATGGTGCCGGTTTTGTGCTGGCGACAGCACTGATTCATGCTGCTGGCTGGTTTGCCAGCAATGCGGCTCAAAAGATGCTGACCAGTACATTGCCACGGTATGCAGGAGTGATGATCACTTTGGCAGGTGCTTTTTTCCTTTCAGCAGTTGCTTGATATTTAATAATGGTTAATTAAATTTTATCTGCCATGCAAGGAGAGACGTTTCTCCTTGCTGGCTCCGGTTTCCCCTTGTCGCACAGTAATAATCGACTGTGCCGATTTCGTCTTTCAAAATGCATACAAACATCAAGACTAGGCCTCTTTGCAGGCTTACACTTTGTCATGCTCAATCTGGCAACGCGTGAAATAAGTTTGCAAAAGGCTTATATTTACTGTGATCGATTTCTTCGCGATTTGTCAGCATCAGGTTCTTTGATTGATTTTCAAAAATTGACCGGTTTGATCCGGAGACAAGGCAAATATCATGTGGCAAGGCGTCATTCCCGCAGTTACGACAAAATTCAACCAGGACGATACGCTGGACTTCAAGGAAATGGAACGCTGCTTCCGTTATTTGATGGATGCCGGTTGCGATGGCCTGATCGCTTGCGGCTCTCTGGGTGAAGGCCCTTTGTTATCCCATGCCGAGCGTATCGATGTGCTGAAATTGACGAAAGAAGTGACAGGCAACAAGCCTGCCATCCTGACTGTCGCCGAGGCGGCAACACGGGACGCCTGTGCCTTGGCTGAAAAAGCCGCCAAAGCTGGTGCCGATGGCTTGATGGTTGTGCCTAGCACCATCTATCACACTAATCATCGTGAGACGGTAGCAACCCTGCGCAGCATAGCCGCTGCCGGTGATTTGCCCATCATGATTTACTCCAACCGTCTGGCTTATCGCGTTGATGTGACGACAGACATGCTGGAAGAACTGGCTGATGATGCCCGTTTTGTGGCAGTAAAAGAATCTTCTGATGATATCCGCCGCACTACGGAAATCATCAACCGCCTGGGGCGCCGTTATGACTTGTTCACTGGCGTAGATAATCTGGCTTTTGAAGCCTTGACTGCTGGTGCAACTGGCTGGGTAGCTGGCTTGGTGGTAGCTTTCCCGCATGAGACGGTGGCCATTTACCGCCTCATCAAGGCTGGCCGTTATAACGAAGCCCTGGATATTTATCGCTGGTTCCGTCCTTTGCTGGACCTGGATGTTTCTACTTATCTGGTACAGAACATCAAACTGGTAGAAGCATTGGTCATCGATTCGAATGACCGCGTGCGTGCACCGCGCCTGCCACTGGAAGGTGCTTTGCGTACCCGTGTAGAACAAGTGGTCAGCGCTTCTCTTGCCAATCGTCCGGTTTTGCCAACGTTGAACTGATAGTTTGTTTTAGTGAATGTGATGGCGCAGGAAGCATACCTATGAAGACAACAGTGTGTGTCATTGGTGCTGGCATAGTCGGCACCTCCTGCGCCTTAAAAATGCAGGAAGAGGGCTATCAGGTCAATTTGATTGATGCTGCATCCCCAGGTTGCGGAGTCACCGCTATAGGTATGGGGCATCTGGTTGCTCTGGATGAAAGCGAGCAGGAGCTGGACTTGTGTCTGCTTTCTTTGCGCATGTGGAAAGACTTCTTTACTGAATTTCCTGGTATAGGAGAAGTCAGCCAGTGTGGCACCTTATGGGTGGCAGAGAACGAAGACCAGCTTTCTGAGGCGCATCATCGCGCGCAAGCAATGAATGCGAGGCTATGGCGTGCTGAAACGCTGACTGGCGAACAGGTACAAAAACTGGAACCGGCATTGCGACCTGGCCTTGCCGGTGGTGTCAGGGTATTTGGCGATAGCGTGGTCTATCCACCCAAACTGGCGCATTTCATGGCTCAGCTTCTGGTCAAGCGCGGTGGTAATCTGATCTTGGGCAAACGTGTTGCACAGCTAACAGCAAACCAGTTGGTTTTTGCTGATGGCAGCAAACTTGATGCCGATATCATCATCGTCGCTGCTGGCCTCGAAGTAGCCAAGCTCTTGCCTGAAATTGCCGTGTTTGGCCGCAAAGGCCATCTTGCTATTACTGACCGCTATCCCGGTCGTCTTTCACATCAGATTGTCAGCATGAATTATGGACAAGCCGCAGTCTCTGCTGATGCACTGGCCGTGGCTGCCAATGTACAACCACGTAGTAACGGACAATGGCTGATTGGTTCTTGCAGGCAGGATGGGCAGACAGATAATAGCCTGGATTCCAAGGCGCTCGGGGCGGTCTTGCAGTCCGCCATGACCTTATTACCTTGCCTGGCCGACATGCAAATCATACGTGCCTGGGCAGGCATGCGTCCGGCATCACCCGATGGTCATCCCATTATCGGGCCTCATCCGGGGTTGGCTGGTGTGTGGCTGGCAGCAGGGCATGAAGGCCTGGGTGTGACGATGGCCATGGCGACAGCAAAAATGCTGGCAGACCAGATTGCCGGGCGAGCAGGAGAAATAGATTATCAGCATTATTCACCTGAACGTTTTTTCCCTGTGCAGGAGTTGAAATATGCGTGAGCAAGGCCCAGGCCCAGAAAAAATTGCAAAAATCTGGATTAATGGCTCTCCGTTTGAGGCGACGACGGACATGAGTGTAGCTGCGGCCCTGATGCGGCATGACAATATGCAGACGCGCCAGTCGGTTTCTGGCCAGCCGCGTTTTGCCGTTTGTGGCATGGGCGTATGCCAGGAATGTAGGGTGCGCATTAATGGTCACCCACATAAGCTGGCTTGCCAGGAATACTGTCGCTCAGGCATGGTGATCAATACCGAAACCACCGGTCTGGGAGTGTGACGATGGTGTCGGCGATTTCACCGTTTTCGACGGAAATTCTTATCATAGGTGCCGGTCCTGCGGGCCTGGCAGCGGCACTGGCCGCAGCTGAATTGTCATCCACCGTCACTGTGATCGATGAAAATCCCGCGCCTGGCGGGCAAATCTGGCGCGGTAGTCCAAGAACATGGCGCGACCGGCGGGCACATGAGCTTTGGCAGGCTCTGGCAAATTGCCTGAATGTACGCATGATGTATGGCGTGCGCATTGTTGCTGCTATTTCTGACAAGGAGTTTTTGCTGGAGACAGCAGATGGTGCGCAGAAATTAAGCTGGAATAAGTTGATTATCTGTAGCGGAGCCCGTGAGTTGCTCTTGCCTTTCCCTGGCTGGACTTTGCCCGGCGTCACTGGTGCAGGTGGCTTGCAAGCCTTGATCAAGGGCGGCATGCCAGTGGAAGGCAAGCGTATAGCCGTTGCCGGTAGCGGGCCCTTGTTGCTGGCAGTAGCGGAGACAGTCATACGTGCTGGCGGTCAGGTCGTCAGTATCATAGAAACAAAAAGCAGTAAAAATTTACGTCAATTTTTCTGGGCCTTGCTCAAATCGCATCGCGGCAAGCTGCTACAGTCACTGAAACTGTTCTGGCAGCTTAAGCGCGTACGCTACCGACATGATGCCAGGGTAGTCAAGGCGCATGGTGAGCAGCACTTGCTGGGTATCAGCGTACAACATGGTGACAAGAAAATTGACCTGAGCTGCGATTTACTTGCCTGTGGATTTGGTTTATTACCCAATCTTGAAATTGGCACCTTGTTGGGATGTCAGATCAGGGATGGCAGTATCGTTGTTGATACCAATCAGGCGAGTACACGTGCCGATGTCTGGGTGGCAGGAGAAGCTTGCGGCATAGGTGGTGTTGACAAGGCTTTGGCAGAAGGGCACATTGCCGGTATGGCTGCGATTGGGCAGGTGGCTGAACAAGATGATATGACGCGCCGCGCCCATGCCAGGCAATTTGCTGATTTGCTCAAGCAGAGTTTTGCCACAGATGACAGTCTGCGCAAGTTATGCAAGTCAGATACTTTGGTGTGCCGCTGCGAGGACGTCAGTGCCAGGCAATTGCGTGAACATGACGACTGGCGCACAGCAAAGCTGATGACCAGGGCAGGTATGGGGGCATGTCAGGGGCGTATTTGTGGTGCAGCCTGCCAGTTCATGTTTGGTTGGGAGGCGCCGGGGCTGAGACAACCGGTTTTCCCGACAAAAACATCAACTCTTGCCGCTCTGGGTGGTACGGCGGGGAATGTTGAAGAATAAGGTTGAACAACAAGATTGAAAAACAAGGAAAAATAAAAATGAAACAACTGTATATCAATGGTAGCTGGCATGACGGTGCGAACGTAACTGTCACACACAGTCCCTCTGATTTGAGTGAGGTGGTTGGCGAATACGCCAGTGCGGGTAATGAGCAGGTAGAACTGGCAATTGCTGCTGCGCGCGATGCCGCAGAAGGCTGGCGCAATTCTGGTGTGCAGCAAAGGGCAGATGCGCTTGACAAGATAGGCACAGAAATCAATGAACGCAAAGCCGAACTCGGTAGCCTGCTGGCACGGGAAGAAGGCAAGACCCTGCCAGAGGCCATAGGTGAAGTAGGGCGTGCCGCCGCCATTTTCAAATTCTTTGCCCAGGAAGCCTTGCGCATACGCGGCGACAAACTGGCGTCGGTGCGCCCGGGTGTGGACGTTGATGTCACCCGCGAACCGGTAGGCGTGGTCGGTATCATCGCACCCTGGAATTTCCCTATCGCAATTCCAGCCTGGAAAGTCGCACCTGCGCTGGCTTATGGCAACACCGTGATCCTGAAACCGGCAGAGCTGGTGCCAGGCTGCTCATGGGCCATGGCAGAAATCATCAGCCGTTCTGGTTTGCCAGCAGGCGTATTCAATCTCTTGTCTGGCCCTGGCCGTATTGTTGGTGAAGCCTTGAGCAAAGACAGCAGGGTAGATGCCATCAGCTTTACCGGTTCAGTCGGTACTGGCAGCAGGGTGCTGGCAGCTTGCGCCGCACGCCGCGCCAAGGTGCAACTGGAAATGGGTGGCAAGAACCCGCTGGTGATTTTGGCAGATGCTGACCTGGATGTGGCAGTCAATGCAGCAATTCAGGGCTCCTATTTTTCTACTGGCCAGCGTTGCACGGCATCTTCGCGCCTGATTGTTGAAGAGAAAATCTACCCGGCATTTGTGGCCGCGATGATCGATAAATTGAAGAGCCTGAAAGTAGGGCACGCCTTGCAGGCAGGCATAGATATAGGCCCGGTAGTCGACAAGTCTCAACTGGACCAGGACTTGCGCTATATACAGATAGCCAAAGATGAAGGCGCCAAACCGGTCTTTGGTGGTGAGCGCCTGTCTCGTGATACCGATGGTTATTTCCTGAACCCGGCCCTGTTTGTTGATTGCGATCCTGCCATGCAGCATGCGAGGGAAGAGATTTTTGGCCCGGTAGCGTCCGTCATTCCCGCAAAAAATTATGAGCACGCACTGCAATTGGCAAATGATACTGAATTTGGCCTGACAGCTGGTATTTGCACGACATCATTGAAATACGCGACTCACTTCAAGCGCCATGCCCGTGCAGGCATGGTCATGGTCAACCTGCCTACGGCCGGGGTCGATTACCATGTCCCATTTGGCGGCAGCAAGGCATCTAGCTATGGTGCCCGTGAACAGGGTAGTGCTGCTGTGGAATTCTTTACTACGATGAAGACCAGCTATATCGGTAGCTGATCTTGTAGTCGCTCTATAGCAGGCAAAAAAGCAGCTAACGGCTGCTTTTTTGCTTTTAGCGCCTGTTTTTGTCTGTTTTTGTCGCATTCCTCCTTCCTTATCACTGTTCAAGCCGTGATTTGCGCATTCTGTCGCAAGCCCATGGAAGCCCCTGATGTTCTTTTATAAGATGCTTACATCGAATCACAGAACACAAGAAATCATCAAATTTACAATTGAGCTAAAGGGAGCCCATCATGACATCTAATACCACCTCAAATATTACATCCAACAAGCGCATCGCCATCATCCTCTTGTCCATCCTGGTTTTTGCCATGATAGTCATGTCATTCTTTCACGGCATGGATGTGCAGATGGACGGTGACGACATTGATGGCGTAGGTGGATTTTTTGGTGTCTTGTTCGGTTGCGGTATTGCTGTAGTGGCGGTGGTGTTTGCCCTTGGCCTGACTGGCATGGTACTAGCGGGCGTGGCAATATTGTTATGCGTGATCTTTGCTGTAGTACTGAGTTCGCTGGCGCTGGCAATGTTGCCTTTGCTTTTCCCTGTATTACTGGTAGTGGGGTTGGTTGCTCTGTTCTCTCGCCGCAAAACTACTTGAACCTGATTTTGGATATATGCATAGTTTGTGGAGTCGATAAATGTACATGCTTGACACTGTCAGCACCGTCAAGCCAGGCAAATACAGGAAGTGGCTTGCTTCCTTTTTGCTTTTGAGCCTGGCCTTGTTCCTCTCAGCCTGCGCAACTGGCTACAAGCTCTCGCCTGCGCAAGTGGAGTTGTCGGGCGACGGTGGAGATGTGAATATACTGTGGAGTGCCATACCGCGCCCGGCACCTTTGCCGCCACTGGATCATGCAGCCTTGCTTTTGCCAGTGCATTTTGGTGGCAGCGAGGAAAAAATATTCTATATGCAGTTTGATCTGGGGCATCCTTCCACCGTCTTTTATTCCCATAAATGGAAGGCGATTGCCGAGAAATATCAATTTGTAAATTCTGGTGACAAGCTGGCCGCTGTTAATTTCAAACTTGGGGACATGCAAGTGCTAGCCAAAGATGTTTCCATCATGCAGCGCGAAGGAACAGGTGTTGACTGGAGCAAGGACAGCGTAGAAGTAATCGGCACCATAGGTTCAGATTTGATTGACGGCAGGGTAGTGGTGCTGGACTTCAAAAAAGATATAGTGCAATTCGCCCGTGAACGCAAAGGCTTGCATTTGGCAAGCAGCAAATTCCAGCCTTTCAGTTTTTCTGGCCGCAGGATAGTCATGCCTGTTACTTTTGATGGTGAAGAGAAAACGGTGATGTATGACAGCGGTTCCAGCGCTTTTTCCTGGCTAAGCAATGAAAAAACTTTCCAGCGACTGGCAAAGCAGGATGCCAGACCTGTGGTTTATCCTATTCGTTCATGGGACAAGGTATTAACTGCACATACGGTAGAAACCAGTGCAGAGGCAACAGTAGCAGGCATCAAGTTGCCTGTGAAAGAGATCAGTTACATCCAGGATATGGGTTTCTTGCAAGAACTGGCAATCAGCAGCCTGGGTGCAGGTGGGATGGTTGGGAATAAGCTTTTCCTGGGCAAAAAGCTCATTATTGATACCCGCAAGCTGGAGATTGCCCTGGAAGAATAAGCCTCGTGCTGCCTGTCATTTAGATTTGGTGCGCAAGATGAATTGCAGCGCCTGTTCTGTCAGTTCATCTATGCTGATGCCTGAACCGCGTCTATACCATTGCGCTGTCCAGTTCAGCGTGCCAAACATCAACAACTTGTCTATGCGCGTTGGCATGGCCCAATCCCCTGACGCATGCAGGTCCAGGATGACTTTTTCCCATGCAGCTTCATACCTGTCTTTGAGGGCAATGATACGTGTGCGTGCGGGTTTGTCGAGTGCTCGCCATTCATACAACAGTACCGCAATAAAATCATGCTCTGGGGCCAGCAAGGTATTCAGATGGACTTTGACCAGGTGTTGAAAGGCCAGTCGCGGTGGCAAATCTGCCAAAGCCAGCTTCTCTATTTCTTCCAGTGATTTTTTCATGCCTTGTTCCATCACTGCGACCAGGATGTCCTGCTTGGTCTTGAAGTGATAAAACCAGCTGCCTGACTGTATCCCTACCGCCGCAGCGATGTCGCGCACGGTGGTATTGTCATAACCCTTTTTCCTGAATAGTTGTGCTGATTTCCTGATCAAATCCTGGCGTATGCTCTCCGATTCGTCCAGCACTGGGCGGCCGCGTTTCTTTGCAATTTGTGTACCTGGCAATGCCCTCCCTGCCGTGTCTGTGGTAATTTCTTTAGGCATTGCTATTGGGGATAGTCTTCTAAAAAATAGGATGGCGTGCTTTTCTGATAGCTCTTGATGGTAACCTGAAACAAAGCTGCTATCAATCAGAGCAATAAAAATCAGGCACAAACGCCTGAGTTCATTACATAGGAGACACAGTATGCAAATCAAACCACGCTGGATGACACCTGAGCTGGAGACTTTTCGCGATGCTGTGTCGCTTTGTCGATGCTGAAGTCACTCCGCATCAGGAACATTGGAAAAAACAGCAACATGTAGACCGCGATGTCTGGGACAAGGGCGGTGCCATGGGCATCTTGCTGGCTGACATACCTGAAGAATATGGTGGTTCTGGCGGCAGCTTTGCCCATCAATCCATTGTGTTTGAAGAACTGACTTATGCGGGTGACATGGCCTTTGGTATCCATGTACATGCCATCGTTGCGCACTATATCTTGAACCAGGGGACAGAAGAGCAGAAACTAAAGTATCTGCCCAAACTGGCCTCAGGTGAAATGATCGCTGCCATCGCCATGTCTGAGCCAGGTGCCGGGTCTGACCTCAAAGGCATACGGACCATCGCCAGACGCGATGGCGACAGCTATGTCATCAACGGTTCCAAAACTTTTATCTCCAATGGTTATATGGCCGACCTGGTAGTGGTCGTCACCAAGACCGATCCTGAAGCTGGTGCCAAGGGCGTGTCACTGATCATGGTGGAAACCAAAGACTGCCCAGGTTACCGGGTGGGGCGCATATTGGAAAAGATAGGGCAAAAGGGCCAGGATACTTGCGAGCTGTTCTTTGATGATGTGCGCGTGCCGCTGGACAGGGTACTCGGTGGCGTCGAAGGCAAGGGTTTTACCCAGTTGATGACTGAACTGCCTTATGAGCGTACGATACTGGGCGTATCCGGCGTCGCTGCGATAGAGCGCGCATTGGATCTGACTATCACGCGTACTCGTGAACGCAAGGCCTTTGGTCAGGCCCTGATAGAAATGCAAAATACCCGCTTTGTACTGGCGGAGATCAAGACCGAGGCAACGATAGCCCGTACCTTCATCGACCGCTGTATAGTCGATATGATGGAAGGGCGCATGGATACCGAGCTCGCATCAATGGCCAAATACTGGATATCTGATTTGCAGTGTAAGGTCATCGACCAATGCCTGCAGTTATTTGGCGGTTATGGTTATATGCTGGAATACCCAATAGCGCAAATGTACGTCGATGCACGGGTACAGCGCATCTATGGCGGCGCCAATGAAATCATGAAAGAAATCATTTCTCGTAATTTATAAACCAGAAAAAAGCGGAGAGCGAAACATGGCTGGACCTTTACAGGGTATACGTGTCATAGAAATGGTGGGCCTGGGGCCATGCCCTTTTGCCGCCATGATGCTGGCTGACATGGGGGCAGAAGTCATACGCATAGACCGCAAGCTGGCTCCGGGTGCGAATAATCCTTTTCCCATGCTGGGCACCAAATATGATGTCATGGCCAGAGGCCGTCGCTCGCTGGCGCTAGACTTGAAACAGGCAGAAGCGAAAGCCGTCTTGCTGGATCTCGTAGCGAGTGCTGATATCCTGCTGGAAGGCTTCCGCCCTGGCGTTATGGAAAGACTGGGCCTGGGGCCGGACGTCTGCCAGCAACGCAATCCACGTCTGGTATATGGACGTATAACCGGCTGGGGCCAGGATGGTCCGCTGGCACAGGCGGCGGGGCATGACCTGAATTACATCGCCCTCAGCGGCATGTTGCATGCGATGGGGCGGGCAGATACGCCACCAGCACCACCTTTGAACCTGGTTGGCGATTTTGGTGGCGGTGCCATGATGCTGGCTTTTGGTGTGGTCTGTGCTGCGTTGGAGGCACGTAGTTCTGGCAAAGGGCAGGTGGTGGATGCGGCCATGGTTGATGGTTCGGCCTTGTTGGGCGCGATGATTTACGGTTTCCGTGCCTTTGGTGCCTGGTCAGACCAGCGCGGAGCGAATATGCTGGATGGTGGTGCGCATTTTTATGACACTTACGCCTGCGCTGACGGCAAATTCATTTCCATAGGCGCGATAGAGCCGCAGTTTTATGCCTTGTTGCTGGAGCGTGCCGGCATTACCGATACCGCTTTCAATGCGCAAATGAATAGCCGCAAATGGACAGAGTTGAAAGAAAAATGTGCGGTGTTGTTCAAGACCAAAACTCGCCAGCAATGGTGTGACTTGATGGAAGGGACGGATATCTGTTTTGCCCCGGTACTGGATATGGCAGAAGCCCCCAAGCATCCACATAATCAGGCCAGGGCTAATTTTACTGATATCGAAGGCATATTGCAGCCAGCACCTGCGCCACGATTCAGCAGGACCGCGCCAGAAGTCAGCAGACCGCCGGCAGCACCTGGCCAGCATAGTGCTGAGATTTTGCATGACTGGGGAATCAGCGCAGACCGCATATCCAGCCTGAAAGAAAATCAGGTGATTTAAATTCGTGTTTGCTGTCTATTTTATTTATTGCTGTTCTATCAGTTTTGCCGCTGACTCAAATTCAAACTGATGCATATAATGCCTGAGTTGTATCATGGCATCCGGGTTGAATTGAGTAGCAATTGCGGTTTCGTTTTCTTCAAACAGGCTCTGCGCATCAGCGTCTGATGCAGCCAGCAAGCTCCGCAGCTCTGTCACGATGTTTTTTGCCTCGGCTTCGTCGACGATGATTTCTTCGTGCTGGGGCAAAATTCCTGGTAATACCGTTTTTAACTCATCCAGTACTGCATTAAGTGACTGAGTAAGTGGCTCCAGGGTTTCCAGGATGAATTCCCTGTCTTCTTCTTTGCTTAGCTTGTATTCCAGTTCGGCCGCTATTTTTTGCAGTTTTGTGGCACCTATGCTACCAGCAAGACCCTTTAGGGTATGACTTAACCTCTCTGCATTACCATACTCCCCAATTTGTATGAGTCTGTTCAATTCATGTAAGGTATCAGCCTGACTTTGTTCAAACCGGTGCAGCATGTTGATATAAAACTCATGACGCCCACCCATGTAATGCAGGCCCAGGCTGGTGTCGAGCTCGTTGAATTGAGGGAATCCGGCATCCTCATCATCAAACACGGTGCTGGTGATGAGGCTGCCGGGTACCGGTAGTTCATGTTCGGTATCCATCCAGTGCGAGACTATGCTGAACAAAGCATCCGGTTGTATAGGCTTGGTCAGATAATCCTGCATGCCTTCACGCATGCAGCGCTCGCGAATGTCACCCACTGCATGCGCAGTCAGGGCGATGATGGGCGTGTCATCCAGACGGGCATCTAATCTGATTTTTGCAGCAGCTTCATGACCATCCATGATAGGCATTTGCAAATCCATGAATATCATGGCGTAATATCCAGGCTCATTTGCCATGATCAGGCGCACTGCCTCTTCACCATTGTCGGCAACGTCAGCAGTAATTCCTATCATGCTCAGCAGCTCTATGGCAATTTGCTGATTGACTGGATTATCTTCAGCCAGCAAGACCCGACGGCCAGCATGGTTTTGTATTGCAAAATTACTGTTATGACTATGGTGTGATTCTGCATGTGTGTCAGATGCAGTATGCAGGGTAAAATCTATTTCCAGTGGTAAGGTAAAACTGAATGTAGAACCTTGGTTCTCTTGACTACTGACTTCAATCTGCCCACCCATCAGTTCCACCAGGCGGCGTGAGATGGATAATCCCAGGCCGGTTCCCCCATATTTACGGGTTGTCGAACCATCTGCCTGGGTAAAGGGCTGGAACAGGCTTTGCTGCTGCGCCACAGACATTCCTATGCCGGTATCCCGTACCGAGAATGTCAGGTCCGTCGTTGCAGATGTGGTTGGCGGTCGGCTGACACTGAGTTCAATTTCTCCGCCTGCAGGGGTGAATTTGACGGCATTATTGACTAGGTTGGTCAACACCTGCCCCAATCGCAGCGGGTCTCCACGCAGGTGTGCAGGTACTTCTTCAGCGATGCTGACGATATAGGCTATCTGTTTTTCTATGGCTTTCTGGCTGGTCAGGGTGGATACACTATTGAGCACATCCTTGATGGAAAATGGAATTTTTTCCACATCCAGCATGCCCGCTTCTATCTTGGAAAAATCCAGTATGTCATTGATGATGCCCAGCAGCGATTCGCCAGCATGATGGATCTTGCTGACGTAGTCATATTGTTTGGGTGTTAGCCTGGTTTGCAGGGCAAGGTGGGCCAGGCCTATGACCGCGTTCATGGGCGTGCGGATTTCATGGCTCATATTGGCCAGAAATTCACTCTTTAATCTCGTAGCATCTTCAGCCTTCCTGCGCGCCTGTCTCTCTGTCATGCTGGCAGATTCCAGCTGTTGCTGGGTCAGGCGCAGTTCGCGATAGGCGTTGGCATTGTCAAGTGCAATCGCGCCGTAAGAGCACAGCGTGCGAAAAATCAGGCACTCCCTCTCGCCATAAGCATATTCGCGCGGTGTCTGTATGCTCATGACACCGAGGATACGGTCACCGATGCTGAGTGGGGCAAACAACAGGCTCAGGGTTTCCAGTGTATCTGGTACGACAGGGAAATCATTATCCGGCCGTAATTCCAGCTTGATTTCACGTCGTTCGCGAACACAACGAGCACTCGAGGCACGTTCATCTGTCAACGCGACTTCATGGTAGGGGTGGGGCAGGTTTTCTTCTACGCCAAATGCCTGGGTCAGCATTTGTCCATCTGGTGACAGCATGTAAATGATGAAGGTGGTCGCATCCAGCAAATCCTTGAGATGGAAGTGGATTGCTTCAAAAACTGCTTCGGGCTCCAGGTTGGAGGTGATTTGCTGACCTATCCTGCCCAGACGTTCCAGCGTAGCACCGGCTTCCTGTAAGGTAGCTGCCCGGCGTGCTTCGGATACGGCAACCAGCCTGTGCTGTTCAGCCTCGGCACGTATCAATTCTGTTTCATGTCTTACCTGGGCCATGGCTGTGCGGTTATTTGCCTGCTTCTTGCTCTCACGCTGTTCTGCTGCAACGGCTTTTCGCGCATACAACAAGGCTTTATTGCTGTCACCTACATCGGCCCAGGCATCACTGAGGGCCATCAGTAATTCTGTACTGGCTTGCCAGCCTTCGGTCAGTTCACCTGTCTGCAGGGATTCTTCCAGGTAGTGGATGATGGCATTGGGAGCATCCATTTTCTCCGGCATGGTGATGATATGCCGCGCATGTATTTCGGCCAGCGTCTGGTTCAGGTTGACGCCAAGGGCGGTGAACTGGTGCTGGTGTATCAGGGATCTGGCTTCGTCTATGGCTGCCAGGGCAGCATCGGCCTGGCCTGATACTGACAATGCCCGCGCATAGCGTATCAAGGCCTGAGGCAAGTCGTCCATGGAATGAGCTGCGCGGAACAGCGCAATTGCTTCACCGAAGGCCGCGATTGCCCCGGCGGTTTTTCCCTGCATCAGCAGACATTCCGCTAGTTCCGCATGAACGATGGCCTTGTTGATACCACCTGGCGTCCTGGAAAAACCATTCAGCGCCTCTTCCAGGGTTTTCTGGCTGCGTTCATACTGGCCCAACTGTCGCAGCAGGCTGCCAAGATGGGACATGGCATAGCCTATCAGGGCTGGCCATTCCGTTTCATGTGCGCGCTCGGCAGCCCAGTCAAAGACACCGGCAGCACCTTCGAGGTCACCCACAGTTTGCATGGATTCACCAGAATTACCTGCCGAAATGATGGCCAGCCTGATCAAGCCTGCCTGGCGGGCCAGTTCACTCGACTGTAGATAATACACAGATGCCCGCGCAGGTTCCCGCCTGCCTTGAATGACTCCTGACGCTGCTGTCAAATGGGCAGCAACGGCTGGGTGCTCACGATGTTGGTATTGCTTGTCAAACGCCATGTGCCTGACCGAGGCAGCGAGTGGATCATAAAATGCCAGCTCATAGATGACCCAGGACTCTGCAATGGCGAGCCTGAGTTTGTCATTTGCCCTGGTGTACCAGCCCATCGCTGCTGCGCATGCCCGTGCTTCTCTGGCAGGGTCTCCTTGCTCCAGCGCCAGCAGGGCTTCGGTCAGACTGGCGTCCCCCAGGCCTGTATTGTCATTCAAGTCAGTGAAGACCGTGACAGCTTCACTGAACAGGAGTTCGGCATTTTTTTTGTCGCAGAATAAGGCAGCGATTTCTGCACGTATCAGGCAGAGGCGGGCATGGAACTGTCTTCTCAGGGTTTCCGGGGCATCGAGGTCTGCAAGATCGGCCAAAACCGACATCGCCAGTGTATTGGCCTGCTGGCTATTCCTTTGCCTTAAATACCAGGCCAGTGTCAATTGACTGATGAATTTATCCAGCCCCTGTGCTGAAGTCAGCCTGTTGGCAAGCTGGTTTACTTCTTCGTCAGTAGCAAATAGATTCATGGTCGCAAGCGAAATAGAATTGCTCAAATCATACCTTATGCGAGTCTGCTTGGCGGATTAAGAGTCCCACTGTGTTGCAATCTTCACAGATATGCATGCAGAACAGGTTTGTACCAGGAACTTTTCAAGCCCGGATTCATCTGATCCCACTGATTGATATTCTATTGATATATTATCGCCTGCATCTTGAGACGCTATAGTCCAGAATCGATCAATAATTGAAATTTAAATAATAATCAAAGAGGGGAAATCTATGCGTGTGTCAAAACTGTTGCCTCTGGCCTGGGCTGTCGTACTGTGTTTGCCAGCATTGGCGGCAGAGCCAGTCACCAAGCCGGATATAGAAAAAAAGAAATGGGATGTCAATCATCCACCCGGCGAAAGCAAAACAGTCAATATTGACACCCGCACCGGCACGTGGATGAGCGTGGATGTCAGCCCCGACGGCAAACAACTGGTGTTTGATTTGCTCGGCGACTTATATACGCTACCCATTGCCGGTGGTGAAGCCAAGGCTCTGACACACTCTATCGCCTGGGAAATGCAGGCGCGCTTTTCGCCAGATGGCAAACAGATCGCCTATATGTCTGATGCGGGTGGTGGTGACAATGTCTGGGTCATGAATGTCGATGGCAGCAACGCACATGCAGTCAGCAAAGAGGATTTTCGGTTATTGAATAATCCTGTCTGGCACCCGAATGGCCAGTACATTGCCGCACGCAAGCACTATACCGGCACCCGTTCACTGGGTTCTGGTGAAATCTGGCTGTATCATCAGAGCGGTGGCACAGGCGTGCAATTGAATGAAAAACCCAACTGGCAAAAAGACCTGGGTGAACCGGCATTTTCACCTGATGGCTGCTATGTCTATTATTCGCAAGACACAACACCAGGTACGTCCTTTGAATACAATAAAAATTCTAACGGCCAGATTTATCAGATTTTCCGCCGTGACCTGCAAGATGGCAAGGTCAAAGCGCTCGTCAGCGGCCCTGGCGGAGCAGTGCGCCCCGTACCTTCTCCAGACGGCAAATACCTGGCTTTCGTGCGCCGCATCCGCAATCAGTCTGCCTTGTTCCTGAAAAATTTGCAGACAGGCGAGGAAACAGCAGCTTGGCCAGAGCTGGAACGTGACATGCAAGAAGCCTGGGCCATACAAGGTGTATATCCAGCCTTTGCCTGGATGCCGGGTAGCAAGGAGATTGTAGTCTGGGCCAAGGGTAAACTCTGGCGTCTAGACCCATTCAGCCACAAGGCAGTCGAAATTCCTTTTCATGTGAAAGATACCCGGGAAGTGCGCAGTGCCTTGCGCTTCCCGCAAGAAGTTGCGCCTGATCAGTTCGATGTGCATCAATTGCGCTGGGTGAATGTCGCGCCGCAGGGGGATAAAGTTGTTTACTCGGCGCTGGGACATATCTATGTCAAGGACCTGCCAAATGGCACACCACGCCGCTTGACTACGCAAAGCACGCATTTTGAATTCTTCCCCAGCTTTTCGCGTGACGGAAAGTCGGTCGTATTCAGTAGCTGGAATGATGAAAAGCTCGGTGCAGTCAGAACGGTTGAGCTTGCCAGCGGCAAGGAAACCATAGTGACCAAGGCCCCGGGTAAATATCTGCAGGCGCGTTTTTCACCTGATGGCAAACAAGTTGCTTACGTCAAAGCCAAGGGTGGCTACCTGACTACGCCCTGGCATGGCATGGAAACGGGCGTGTTCCTGGCGAATACAGACGGTAAATCCGAACCTCGCCTGTTGACGGAGGAGGGTGGTTCACCGCAATTTGGCAAAGATGGGCAGGCAGTGTATGTCACACGCACACAATATACTGGTGAAGTCGATTGGACTACTTCACTGGTACGCGTGCCTCTGGATGGCAAACCTGAACAGCCAGTCGCAAAAAGTGAATTTGCCGGTGAATTTGCGATTTCGCCAGATGGTGAATGGCTGGCTTTCGGCGAGCGTTACCATGCTTATGTAACGCCGTTCCCTCTGGCTGGCAAGGCGGTCACCATAGGGCAGAAAATGGATGCACTGCCCGTCAAGCAACTGGACGTGAATGCCGGTCAATACCTGCACTGGTCTGGCGACAGCAAGCGTATCAATTTCTCACTCGGCGATGAATTATTCAGCCGTGAATTGAAAGATGCTTTTGCTTTCGTGCCGGGCGCACCTGCCGAGTTGCCTAAGCCAGCAGAGCAGGGGCAAAAGATAGGCTTCCGCCAGACGTCTGACAAACCGAGTGGTTACACAGTCATATCCGGCGCCAGAATCGTCACCATGAAAGGCGAAGAAGTCATAGAAGATGGCCGTATCGTCGTCAAGGATAATCGCATCGTCAGTGTCGGTAAATCTGTTGATGTCGCCATACCCGCAGGCGCAACCCAGATCGATGCTAAGGGCAAAACCATCTTGCCGGGCCTGGTTGATGTGCACTGGCATGGCAGCATGGGTGAGAGCGGTATTATCCCGCAGCAAAGCTGGGTCAATTATGCTTCGCTTGCTTTTGGTGTGACGACCATCCATGATCCATCGAACGATACTGGCGAAATATTCACGCAAAGTGAATTGCAAAGAGCCGGACAAGTACTGGGGCCACGTATTTACTCTACCGGCACTATCCTCTATGGTGCCAAGGGCAATTTCGCCGCCATCGTCAATAATCTCGATGACGCCATGACACATTTGAAGCGTCTCAAAGCAGCGGGCGCGATTTCAGTCAAGAGCTACAACCAGCCAAGACGTGAGCAACGCCAGCAAGTGCTGGAGGCTGCCCGCCTGACGCAAATGATGGTTGTGCCTGAAGGAGGTTCGCTGTTCCAGACCAATATGAGCATGGTAGTTGATGGTCACACTGGTGTTGAACATGCCTTGCCAGTTGAAAAAGTCTATGACGACGTCAAACAACTGTGGTCGCAGACGCAGGTAGGCTATACCCCGACGCTGGGAGTTGCCTACGGTGGCCTCGATGGCGAGCACTACTGGTATGCCCATACCGATGTCTGGAAACATCCTCTGCTGAGTAAATATGTTCCGCGTTCAGTACTGGAGCCACGTAGCGTCAGGCGTGAGACTGCACCGGAAGAAGACTTCAATGTCATCAAGGTGGCGCAGACTGCAACCGCCTTGCAACGTGCCGGTGTTCCCGTCAATCTGGGAGCACATGGTCAGCGTGAAGGCCTCGCAGCACACTGGGAATTATGGACCCTGGTCAAAGGCGGTATGACACCGATGGAGGCCATACGCAGCGGTACCATCAATGGCGCACGTTATCTGGGCATGGATAAGGACATAGGCTCTCTGGAAGTCGGCAAGCTGGCAGACTTAATGATTATTGATGGCGATGTCCTCAAAGACATACAGCAATCAGACAAACTCAGCCATGTCATGCTGAATGGACGTTTGTATGAATCTGCTACCTTGAATGAAGTTGGTAAAAACAAAAAAGCACGCAAGCCGTTCTTTTTTGAGGGTAAGAGTGCTGGCGAAATGCCCATAGAAGCCGATGGACATGCGCACGGTCACTGATATTGATAAAAATCACTGACCTCATCAGGAATGAAGAATGCAGCTATTGAAAAATAGCTGCATTTTTTATGTCTTTCGTCAGGCAAACATACAGTTTGATCTGGCTATTCAAACAGCCTGTATCCTAAGTTGCTGGTGGCATGTGTCACAATAGAGGCTTGACGCATTAGTCTGGTGCATTTTATATTGCTTTAATGATATTAAATTGCCGGCTTTGCAGCCTTGATTCTATGTCCAACCATCTGGAGTTCTATCATGTTTCAGCACGTCGAAGCCTATCCTGGCGATCCTATCTTGTCTTTGAACGAGGCCTTTGGTAAAGACCCTCGCACCAACAAGATCAATTTGTCTATCGGTATTTATTTTGACGATGCTGGCAAGATTCCCATGCTGCCATCTGTGCGTGCAGCAGAACACAAGGTCGTGGCAGATGCTGGTGCCCGTCCTTATCTGCCTATGGAAGGTGCAGCAAATTTCCGCACGGCTGTGCAGGAACTTTTGTTTGGCGCAGACAGCGCAGCAGTCAAAGCTGGCCGTGTCGTGACCATACAGGCTGTCGGTTCCAGTGGTGGCCTCAAGGTGGGCGGTGATTTCATCAAACGTTATTTCCCGACATCGATCATGCTGGTCAGCGATCCTACCTGGGATAATCACAAAGCTGTGTTCGAAGGTTGCGGTCTGACTGTCAAAACCTATCCTTACTATGATGCAGCAACTGGTGGCTTGCGTTTTGATGCCATGATAGAAGCATTGAAAGCCGCAGAAAAGAAAAGCATCGTCCTGCTGCATGCCTGCTGCCACAACCCTACAGGTGTGGATCTGACGCAAGAGCAGTGGCAACAACTGGTGCCGGTATTGAAAGAGCGTGAACTGATTGCTTTCCTTGATCTGGCTTACCAGGGTTATGGCGATGGTATCGTAGAAGATGCCTATGCCGTGCGTTTGCTGGCTGACCGGGGCTTGAGCTTCTTCGTTGCGAATTCCTTCTCCAAGAGCATGAGCCTGTATGGCGAACGTTGCGGTGCCCTGAGTGTCGTTTGCCCGGATGCGGCACAGGCAGTCAATGTACTGGGTCAGATGAAGGCAACGATACGACGCAACTATTCCAACCCACCGCTGCATGGCGGCCAGTTGGTTGCCCGTGTATTGAGCGACCCTGAGCTGCGTCCTATGTGGGAAGCAGAAGTTGTCGCTATGCGTGACCGTATCCAGCTCATGCGCCGTAAATTGCATGATGTGCTGAGTGCGAAATTGCCAGGCCGTGACTTTAGTTACTTCCTGACGCAGCGCGGCATGTTCAGCTACACAGGTTTGACTGCTGAGCAATGTGATCGCCTGAAAGAAGAGTTCGGTGTTTATCTGGTCCGTTCTGGCCGTATGTGTATTGCGGGTTTGAATACTGGCAATGTTGAAGCGACTGCGAATGCAATCGCGGCTGTTTTAGGCTGATTGTCATTGTCCCTGTCCGCACGTCTTGCGGGCAGGGACTTTCATCGTTGTGGCTTTATATGAAAAATACTTACCTGTTGTCTTTACTGGTGTTTTTGACCGCAAATGCTTCTTCTGCTGAGCTGGTTTATAAAACCTATGTGAATGGTCGATATGGTTTTTCGATAGATTATCCAGACTACCTTATCCCGCAAGGTGAAGCTGCCAATGGTGACGGCCAGGTGTTTTTATCCAAAGATGGTGAGGCTGAGTTGCGTGTTTATGCCAGGGCCTGCATAGAGGAATGGGATACGACTCCGGCAGAATTCCTTAAAAAGGCAGAAACAGAAAAAGTGAAAGAAGGCAGGGTCATTTCTTATCGCGCCAAAGGAAAAGGTTTTGCCGTTGTCTCTGGCACCAAGGGCAAGCAGATTTATTACGATAAATTACTGACGACTGGTAACTGGTGTACTTTCTTCCAATGGAATTACGCCGTCAGTAACAAAGAAAAATATGATGAGGCAACCAGACTCATCGCCAACTCTTTCAAGCCCTGATCTTTCTATCCTGAAATAAAAAAATCATCAAAAAAATATCAAAAAAGATAATTCTTGCGATGATAAATTCAACTCAAAATGTTAATATGGCATTTCTGTCATTTTCATTCCATGCGGAGTAGTCATGAAGCCAGCTGTGCAATTATTGTGGTGGATGCGTGTATACCTGCTGGGGCTTTGTATTGCTCTCTCAGGGTGCGCGACCCAACTTGCACCCGCTTATGACAAAACGGTGGTTGATGGTTTGGCCGCCGTCAATACTGACACCATGATTTTGCTCGCCAGCGTGTCTAACGGCAGCGATAAAAACAGCTTCTCCTCCCGCGTTGATAATTACAATTCACTGATTGGACGGCTGGACGCACTGAGTTTGCAGGCTGGTGCCCGGCCCATGCCAAAAAACAAGGTGACCGATACCATTAATCAATTACTTGATAAACGTGGCAGCCCAGCCATGTCTGGTGACGACAGCACACCGCCTAGCGCGTATGCCATCAAAAAAGTATCAGAAACCTTGAGTAAAATGCGTGATGTTGACCGTCTGCAAGGCGTGACTGCTTATGAGGCGCAGGCTTTCAAGGGGCAGGCCGTGATCTATCTCGATCAGGCAATTACGTATGAAAATTTCTTGCAGCGTTAATTTGGGGAATAAATATGGCACTTGATCTTGATCAACTCGTCGCTGACATGCAGGCCGCAGCTTCTGGTGTTTTACAGGCTGATGTAACAACCTTGCGCGGATTTACGCAACAACAATTAAAAGCCATAGCACAACAGGCTGGGCTGGTCAGTACCGGCATATTGACCAAGCAGATTACGCCTGAAACCCAGCAGTTTTTCCTGGATGGGCTGGAGGATATGGCCTTAAGCTTCGCTAAAACCTTACGGGGTTTGCTGATGGTCACCATAGAAAAAGTCTGGAATGCAGTTGTAGGCGTACTCTGGTCTGCAATTTCCAAGGCGACCAATCTGGTATTGTCTGTACCGGTCATGAATTCTTGAAGCTTACTTGGCATATTCCGAAGCCGATTTTTTTAAGACAAACTGCACGAGTCTTCATTGCATCCCACGGCCTGCTTGGGTTTGCCTTGATTCGCGCTGACAAGCTCTTCTGTAGCATCTGTCTCTGCCACCAACTGACCCAGCATACTGCCTAATTTGAGATCATCAATGTGACCAAAGTGGTGAAATCTGATGCGCCCCTGCCGGTCTATGAGCAAGATGCTTGGCGTGCCGCGCAAGCCATATTTCTGCATGCTCAAAGGTATTCCACTGAAAGGATCTGACATGTCGATGGCAATCGGGAAGCGCAATCGGTATTCATGGATAAAGGCCTTTAAGGCTTCTTTACCCATCGCATTGTGATGCTCAAATACTGTGTGCAATCCTATAACAGCAAGTTCTTGCTGCGAAAATGCATTCCTTACCGCACTTGCCTGTGGCAAGCCATGTGTGACACAGGCGGGGCATAGCATTTGAAAACTATGCAGGAGTACAACCTTGCCGCGTAAAGACTGCAGGCTGATAGCAGTATCCGTGTTAAGCCAATCCGATGTGATAAGTTCAGCTGCTATGCTATTGATCATAGACATTTTTATTCTTTCCGTTTTATTTGAATTTATCTGAGCAAGGTGCGGAGTTATCCGCACCTTTAAAAACTGATTAATTTTTGCTGGCTGCGTTCAGCTTGACTTTGGGAAAATCAACCGGTACGTCCAGCGCCACATTGATATAGTTGGTGTACAGATTGAGAGCGACGTGCGCCATAATTTCAACGATATGTTCATCGTTATAACCATTTGACCGTAAAGCTTCCACATCGTCTCTATTGATTTGGGCTCGCTTGCTGACTACCTTCAGTGCAAATTTCAGTACGGCGTCGGTTTTCGCGTCATGTGAATTGCCTGACTGGGCTGCCGCCATTTCTGCGGCACTGGCACCTGCTTTTTGTCCCAATACGGTATGTGCTGCCAGGCAGTATTCGCACTGATTCTGATTTGCTATGGCAACTGCAATTTGCTCTCCCAGTTTTGCCGGGATGACGCCATTGCCCAGGGCCGCAAACGCAGACCACATGCTATTAAGGGCTGCAGTAGAGTTGGCGACAGCGCGGAACATATTTGGCGTAGCACCAAAGGCAGTATTGATGTCATTCAAAATGGCATGACGAGTACCAGAAGTTTCTTTGAGATTGATGAGTTGAATATGAGACATGGTGATTCCTTTTGGGTTTGCGATGTTGGCTTACTGATTGAATTTACCTGGCAGGCTGAGATTGCCTGAGGCGACTTTGAAAACATTGCTGACGCAAAGTAGTGGTGCATGGACGCTGGCATTGACGCGCAGAGCAGTGGTAACACCATCAAAGCCAGCAGACTGAATGCTGGCTATATCATCAAAAGGCACGCGTACTTCCAGCGTTTTGCCTTTGAATATAGGGTTCCAGCCCGGGCTGTCTATGAGTATTGGCAAGCCCGGCCAGGTTTTGGGCAGGCGGGGTTTGCTACCCTCAGGAATATCAACAACTTTCAGCGCATCTTTGCCGCAAGCCTGATCGGGCTGCAAGACTACCCAGTGTGAGTGCCAGACATTGCCATCATTGTTGGGATTGCCATCGCCGTTTTCATCAAACAGCGGGGTGTCATCAAAGTCAGGGTGAGAAGTTACGGCAAAAGCCAGGATGCCACTTTTAGGCTCGAAACCTACTATGGATGGATCCAGAGTGGTTGGCCAAACATAAGAGAAAACAGAGCTGCCCGCGAGCTTGCCTGATTTAGAAGGCTTGGTTTTGCCAGCCTTGCCGGAGACGGCAATATGAAAAATTGCCACATTGCCTTCAGTCGTAATCTTGGTATGGAAAATATCAAAGTCAGGTTTGATTTTGCTGCTGGCTTCAGTTTGTATGCCACCCTGATGTGCGTGATCATGAGCCGCGGCCCAGTGCGTTGTACTGGCGATGGTCAGGTTGAGACCTAAACCAAGACTGAGGCAGAGTTTTTTGTATCTGTGTTCCATGTTTATCTTTCAAATGTCATGTGACGGTTCTGTTTATCGACACGCATTGCCAGGCTAATTTCTGACGCGCGTACTGCTCACATCCGATGCAAGAACCACAGCATCAAATATTATAAATAGGAGTCCTAATTTATTGGGTCAAAAAATAGGCGATCTGCCTTGGTTAACTCATTTTCAGCTATTCCATTCTTGCTTATCCATTTTTATTTCATTTCTATTTTCTTCCAGTTATTGCGAATGATGTTGTTTGCTGTTTGTTGATGTTCAGGACAATCCAGGCGCAATTGCTCTTTGCGTAAAGGTGCATCCACCAGGGCACAATGGTGGGGGGCGAGCACATCTTCGTGTCTGTCCGGCATGAAGTGTGCACAAGTGACACAGGCGCGGATGTCTGGAAAATGTTCGGCTTGCTGCAATTTGCCTATCAGGTTTAACAGACTGGTAAAAGTTTGCTCTTGTGCTGCCAGTGATAATTGCGCTATGGCCTCGCTGGCAAAACCGGTTGCACTAGCTATTTTTTTTACCAGCGCATGACCATCGGTAGTAAGCTTCAGGGCTATAGCACGACCATCGTCTGGCGCGCGGGCTTTTTCTACCAGACCTTTGGCAGTCAATGAACTCACTGAGTCGCTGGCACTGGCCGTGCTGACGCCCAATTGCTCGGCTATCCATGATAGCCTGACAGCATCTTTGCGCGCCGCAAGCATGTCTATGATGTCGACTTGGGTAGGGTTCAAACCTTCAGACGTGGCAAACTGCCAAGTGCCCGAGCGCAATACTCCGGCAATTCTGGCAATCGCATCCAGTATGCGTTCACTGGTTGCTGGCGTTTCGTCCCAAGGATGGCTGGCTGTCTTTTTCATTTGAGTATTATGGCGCAATAAAATGGACATGTAAAGGAGTCCTAATTAAATTGTTTGTGCTTGGCTTTATTGTGGATTTACCTGCTTCTATGATTGGGTTTTATTAGTGCAGTCGAAGCCGGATGCATCTGGTGCTGAAATCAGGTACTGAAGGTGGAAACACTTAACTGATCTTCTGGTATGTTAATCCACTGGGTGCAAGCGTGTTTCAGCTTTTCTGGGCTTCCATTGGTGTAAGCGTTAATGTGGGGAATATCGCTGCTGGTATTTGTCAAATCACGCTCAGTTAGCAAACGCTGTATTTGGGATGCAACGGCTTTTCCAGTATCAATGAGTGTGATGGGTACGCTGTCAGGAATATACGCAGACGTGAGTTCCTGTATGAGTCTGGCTACAAAGGGATAATGGGTGCAACCGAGGACCAGGGTATCGACTTTTGCATCAAGCAAAGGGTTCAGATATTTTTCCAGCAAAAGCCGGGTTCGATCTGCATTTGCTTCGCCTTTCTCTATTTGATCGACCAGGCCTACGCAAGCTTGGGGGATGAATTCCACTCCTGTCTCTGCACTTAACTTTGTGTTCAAGTGCTGATATTTTTCGCTTTGTATGGTGGACAGAGTAGCCAGTACGCCGACTTTTTTTGTCTTGCTGAGCAGACTGGCCGGTTTTAAACCGGGCTCCATGCCAACAATGATGAGGTCTGGGTAATGCAATCGCAGATGCTTGATGGCCGCAGCAGTAGCTGTATTGCAGGCAACTACCAATGCCTTGATTTTCTTGCTCAGCAAAAAATCTGTGACGGCGATGCTACGCTTCAGAATTTCTGCACTGGTCTTGTCACCATAGGGTGCAAAACTTGAATCTGCCACATACAGCAATGCTTCATGTGGCAGGGTCTGGCGTATGTGCTGCAATACTGACAAGCCACCAAGGCCAGAATCAAATACTCCAATCGGAGCAGAGCGTGCAAATTCCTCTGATGCCATAAGGAGTATTTATTCTTGCTTCAGCCAGTAATAGTCAGTGATAGTCGGGGTGCGATCAGGATGCGCTGACAGGGATGATGCCTATCTTCGCTTGCCATTCTTTCGGGCCGGTATTGTGTACGGATGTGCCGCTGGAATCAACCGCAACCGTGACTGGCATATCGACGACATCAAATTCATAGATCGCTTCCATGCCCAGGTCAGCAAAACCAACTACCGTAGCTGATTTGATCGCCTTGGAAACCAGGTAAGCCGCACCGCCAACAGCCATCAAATAAGCTGACTGGTGTTTGCGTATGGATTCGATGGCGACCGGGCCGCGTTCTGCCTTGCCTATCATTGAGATCAGGCCGGTTTTTTCCAACATCATGTCGGTAAATTTATCCATACGGGTGGCAGTAGTCGGGCCAGCCGGGCCAACTGCTTCATCACGTACGGGATCAACCGGGCCTACGTAGTAAATCACGCGGTTGGTGAAATCGACAGGCAATGACTCGCCCTTGGCCAGCATGTCCTGAATACGCTTGTGGGCTGCATCGCGGCCAGTCAGCATTTTACCGTTCAGAAGCAAGGTCTGGCCTGGTTTCCAGGAAGCGACTTCTTCTTTTGTCAGAGTATTCAGATCGACGCGCTTGGATTTTTCTGTATCAGGTGCCCAGCTTACATCTGGCCAGTCAGACAGTTTTGGTGGTTCTATATAGCTGGGACCAGAACCATCGAGTACAAAATGCGCATGACGTGTCGCCGCGCAGTTAGGGATCATGGCAACCGGCTTGGATGCCGCATGGGTAGGGTACATATTGATCTTGACGTCGAGTACTGTCGTCAAGCCACCCAGGCCTTGTGCGCCTATGCCCAGTGCATTGATCTTGTCGCACAGTTCTATACGCAATTCCTCAGTCTTGTTTTGTGGGCCGCGTTGCTTGAGCTCATACATGTCGATGTCATCCATCAAGGATTCTTTCGCCATCAGCATGGCTTTTTCTGCAGTGCCACCTATGCCTATACCGAGCATCCCTGGTGGGCACCAGCCTGCACCCATGGTAGGCACGGTTTTCATGACCCAGTCAATCAGGGAATCAGAAGGGTTCAGCATGACGAATTTGGTTTTATTCTCAGAACCGCCGCCCTTGGCAGCGACTTTGACATCTACTGTATCGCCAGGAACCAGCTCCATATGTACTACGGCAGGCGTATTGTCCTTGGTGTTTTTGCGTTCAAAGTGCGGGTCAGCAACGATGGAGGCGCGCAGTTTATTGTTGGGGTCGTTATAACCACGACGCACACCTTCATTGACTGCATCAATGATGGAACCGCTGAAACCTTCAAAGCGCACGCTCATGCCGATTTTCAGGAATACATTCACGATACCTGTGTCCTGGCAGATAGGACGGCGGCCTTCCGCGCACATGCGCGAGTTGGTCAGGATTTGTGCAATCGCATCTTTTGCTGCCGGGCTTTGCTCGGCTTCATAGGCGCGAGCCAGATGGGCGATATAGTCGGCTGGATGATAGTAACTGATGTATTGCAGCGCTGCGGCTACGGATTCGATCAGATCGTCTTGCTTGATGACTGTCATGATTTGGCTCTTGGCTAGGTAATAAAACTAAGTAGTAAAAATTAAATGGTGAAGTTAATGATCGTTGCTGGCTTGGGCAGTCTTGGTCATGATTTGATCGCAATAGGCAATGGCTAGAGCGGACATCAAAAATACGATATGAATACAAGTCTGCGCAATGATGGCAGGTGGTTCGTAGTTAGCTGCGTTGATGAAGGTCTTTAGCAAGTGTATCGATGAAATGCCGATGATCGCCATGGCCAGTTTAACCTTCAGCACAGAGGCATTGACATGAGATAACCATTCAGGTTGGTCCGGGTGCCCATCGAGCCCCAGGCGTGAGACAAAGGTTTCATAGCCGCCTATGATAACCATGATGAGCAGGTTAGAAATCATGACCACGTCTATCAGGCCCAGCACAACCAGCATGATGGTCGTTTCAGTCAGTTTTGTCGGTCTGACGCTGCCAGTAGAAACAGCATCAATGATGTGTTTTAGCGCAGTTTCATTGCCCATTGCAGCCCCGATCAAATCCACAAGTTCAACCCAGAAGTGGAATACATAAACGCATTGCGCAAGTATTAATCCGAGATAAAGTGGTAGCTGCAGCCAGCGGCTAAAGAATATCAGGCTGGCAAGGGGGGATAGTTTGGCTGGAGAAACTGGTTTGGTCATGTCGGCAATCGGTGGTGGAAAGGGCAGTTTTTAACGCAAGCCCGTATTTTACATGTGCACGGCCTGCTCGTGTAGCGCGGCAGATATAGCTATTTCAATATCAGGTATGTAGTGGAGATGTAATGGTATCTTTGTGGTATCATTTTTCAAAAGTGCAAGCGTAAGGCTTGAGTAAGTCTCCAAGTTTAAGGTTTGCCCTGTGTTTAAGGATGATAATTATTGCCACGATCTGGTGCAATGCCAGCTTGGGGTAAAGCTGTAGTGAAGATTTTAATCTAACGATAACAAGCTGGAGATAACAATGTCTGACATCAACGCTGCGCAAGCTGAAACTAAAACAGAATCCCGCGTTTTTTACCCACCTGCCGCATTTGTTGCCAATGCAGCTATCCCAAGCATGGAAGCGTACAACGCCCTATGCAAAGAAGCTGAGCAAGATTATGAGGGCTTCTGGGCACGTCTGGCACGCGAAAATTTGCACTGGCATAAAGATTTCAATACCGTGCTGGATGAATCCACAGCACCCTTGTACAAATGGTTTGAAGATGGTTTGCTGAATGTGTCTTACAACTGTCTGGATGTGAATCTGCAAAAGGGTAATGGCGATAAAGTAGCGCTGATTTTTGAGGCGGATAGTGGTGAAGTCACCAAAGTGACGTACAAGGAGCTGCATTCAAAAGTCTGCCAGTTTGCCAATGGCCTGAAGTCTCTGGGTATCAGCAAGGGTGACCGTGTTGTGATCTACATGCCCATGTCTGTTGAGGGCGTGGTTGCCATGCAAGCCTGTGCACGCATAGGTGCAACACACTCTGTGGTGTTTGGTGGCTTTTCGGCAAAATCTTTGCAAGAGCGCATTGTGGATGTGGGGGCCGTCGCTGTTATCACGGCTGATGAACAAGTCCGTGGTGGCAAGCATTTGCCTTTAAAAGCGATTGTGGATGAAGCGCTCGCTCTGGGTGATTGCGAGAAAGTGAAAAACGTTGTCATCTACAAACGCACTGGTGGAAACATCAATGTTGCGGAAGGACGTGATGTATGGATGCATGAACTGGTAGTCGCCCAGGCGGCAGTGTGTGAGCCTGAATGGGTCAGCGCAGAACATCCTCTTTTCATACTGTATACGTCAGGCTCTACCGGTAAACCAAAAGGTGTGCAGCATTCATCGGGTGGTTATTTGTTGTGGGCTATCCTGACAATGAAATGGACCTTCGATGTCAAGCCCTCAGATGTGTTCTGGTGTACTGCTGATATAGGCTGGGTAACAGGTCACACCTATATTACCTATGGCCCGCTGGCAGCAGGCGCCACTGAAATCGTGTTTGAAGGCGTACCTACTTTCCCCAATGCCGGGCGTTTCTGGAGCATGATAGAAAAACACAAGGCCACCATTTTCTATACTGCGCCAACAGCGATACGTTCGCTGATCAAGGCTGCGGATGCTGACGCCAATATTCATCCCAATAAATTTGATTTATCATCCTTGCGCTTGCTGGGCTCTGTCGGCGAGCCTATCAACCCCGAAGCCTGGATGTGGTACTACAATAATATAGGTCGCACCAATTGCCCGATTGTTGATACCTTCTGGCAGACAGAAACAGGTGGTCATATGATAACGCCTTTGCCAGGTGCCACGCCTATGGTACCGGGTTCCTGTACTTTGCCTTTGCCAGGCATCATGTCTGCTATTGTTGATGAGACAGGCCATGATTTACCGAACGGGCAGGGTGGTATCCTGGTTGTCAAGCGTCCATGGCCGTCAATGATACGCACGATCTGGGGCGATCCTGAGCGCTTCAAGAAAAGCTATTTCCCGGAAGAGTTCGGTGGCAAAGTCTATCTGGCTGGTGACGGTGCGATACGCAATAAAGATACCGGTTATTTCACTATCACTGGCCGCATTGATGATGTGCTGAATGTATCCGGTCACCGCATGGGCACCATGGAAATCGAATCTGCCCTGGTGGCGAACCCACTGGTGGCTGAAGCTGCTGTAGTAGGCAAGCCTGATGAAACAACAGGGGAGGCGATTTGCGCCTTCGTGGTATTGAAGCGTGCACGCCCAACTGGTGATGAAGCCAAGCAAATTGCGACCGAATTGCGCAACTGGGTAGCGAAAGAAATTGGCCCTATCGCCAAGCCCAAGGAAATCCGCTTTGGTGATAATTTGCCCAAGACACGTTCTGGCAAGATTATGCGTCGCTTGCTGCGGGTATTGGCAAAAGGTGAAGAGATCACCCAGGATATTTCTACACTGGAAAATCCAGCTATTCTGGAGCAACTGAAGCAAGCGCAATAAGCAAGCAGCAAATGCATTAGTTGAGGAGTAAAAAAAATGGCGCTGCAGTGCTGCGCCATTTTTGTCATTGCATCTTGTTAGCGATTGGTGCGTGACATGTATACCAGGCGCTCAAACAAATGCACGTCCTGTTCATTTTTCAGCAAGGCACCATGCAGGGGAGGGACGATGGCTTTATTGTCCTTGCTGCGCATGGCTTCTGCGGGTATATCTTCAGCCAGTAAGAGCTTCAACCAGTCTATGAACTCTGAAGTGGAAGGTTTTTTCTTGAGGCCGGCAACGTCGCGGATTTCATAAAAGGTTTGCAGTGCCTGCGCCAGCAAGTCTGACTTTAATTTGGGGAAGTGGACATCGACGATCTTTTGCATCGTTTCCTTGTCAGGGAATTTGATGTAATGGAAGAAGCAGCGGCGCAAGAAGGCGTCTGGTAGTTCTTTTTCATTGTTGGACGTAATGATGACCAGCGGGCGATGCTTGGCGCGCACCATCTCACGGGTTTCATAGACATAAAACTCCATACGGTCCAGCTCACGCAACAAGTCATTCGGGAATTCTATATCGGCTTTATCGATTTCATCGATAAGCAAAACTACAGGCTCGTCAGCAGTAAAAGCCTGCCACAGTACGCCTTTGATGATGTAGTTGTGGATGTCCTTGACGCGTTCGTCACCTAGTTGGGAATCACGCAGGCGTGAGACCGCATCGTATTCATACAAACCCTGCTGCGCCTTGGTAGTGGATTTGATATGCCACTGCATCAGGGGCATGTTCAGGGCAGCAGCGACTTCTTCGGCGAGCATGGTCTTCCCTGTGCCTGGTTCACCCTTGATCAATAGTGGGCGTTGCAGACTCAGGGCGGCATTGACTGCCAGTTTCAAATCATCGGTAGCGACATAATTGTCGGCACCGTCAAAGCGTAAAGTAGTTGGCGCTTGTGTCATGGATATAAACTCGACGTGTAGGGTTGCTTGAGAGTGTAAAGAGTATAAGCGAGAATTTGCACTCTTGTGAACGGCTGTTCTTTTTTCTGTGCAGGCAACGCAGAAAGGCAATAATTTTTTTGCCTGGAGTTGCGTAAGTGCAGCTTTTTTACCCTTTGGAGAGGCGTGTGTACTAGGTTTTTTACGCAAATTTGATTGTAATCAGCTAAAATGCTGAGTTATATCAAAACACTGAATTTATTGATCTGCCTGCTAATTAATAATCGCTAATATGAAAAAATTGTTTGCACTCCTCGCTATAGCGAGCCTCGCTCAAGCTGCTACTGCGGCAGATCCGGTTGGCAATCCTAAAGATGCTGCTGATAAAAAAATCGCGATGTGTATTGGTTGCCATGGTATTCCTGGCTACAAAGCGAGCTTCCCTGAGGTGTATCAGGTGCCTATGATAGGCGGACAATCCGCCAAATACATAGAGAGTGCTTTGAAAGCCTATCAAAAAGGCGATCGCAAGCATCCATCCATGCGCGGTATTGCTGGCAGCCTGACTGAACAGGACATCGCAGATCTGGCGGCATATTACTCTCAACAAAAATAAGAATAGGACAGGATCATGAAGAAAACTCTGTTGATGGCAACTTTGTTGTCCACCTTGTCTTTCGCAGCTTATGCGGGTGGCAATATAGAAGCTGGTAAAGAAGCGGCAAAAAAATTCAATTGCGCTTCTTGCCATGGCGACAATTACTCAAAGCCTATCGATCCAAGCTATCCTAAGTTAGCTGGTCAGCACGCTGATTACATTGCCCAGGCTTTGCACGCTTATCAGCGTGGAGGTGATGCAGCAAATGGCCGTTCCAATCCAACCATGGCTACACAGGCCAAGGCATTGTCAAATCAGGATATACAAAATATCGCCGCGTACCTGCATAGCTTGCCAAGCGAGCTGGTGTTGAAGAAATAAGTTCTTGCAAATGCAGTTTTTTGCTTGATACAAAAAAAGCCACGATGATTCGTGGCTTTTTTTGTATCTTTGCGCTTTAGGACGCCTGCTTCTTTGTCATGGCTGTTTGCCTATTTCAAGACGAAAAAAACCGGCTTAAAGCCGGTTTTTCTTAAGTAATTAAAAATTACTTGGAAGCAGATGCAGAAGCTGCTGCTGGAGCGGAAGCTGCTGCAGATGCTGCAGGAGCTGCGCCAGATGCTGCAGCTGCGTCAGATGCTGCTGCTGGAGCTGGAGCTGCTGCTGGGGCTTCTGCTGGAGCAGATGCTGGTGCAGGAGCTGCTGCAGATGCGGATGCTGCTGGAGCGGATGCTTCAGGAGCTTTTTTCTCGCCGCAAGCAGCCAGAGTCAATGCCAACAGGGAAACGAGCAAGAGTGATTTTTTCATGTTTGTACTTTCAATAAATAGATCAAAAAAGAAGATCAAAACTTTGCGATGAATAATTACCGGTAATTATCGCTCTATAGGTTAATTCGCGAGCTTCTCGCCAAAACGACATTCGGCCCCTACGAAAGTTTCCTAACCCGGAATTATAATGATTTTTCCATTAATGGAATAGGCATAGATGCATTTTTGCACTCAAATCAATCATTATTTCTAGACAAGACGCTATTTTTAGTAGGAAATTTCAGGTTTTCCATGAAAATAAACTACTTTTCGGAAGAAAATTTTCTTTCATATTTCAAAATAATGACGCGTTGCAGCAATCATTGACGTAGATCCAGCCAGCCGTCTTCATACCAAAGGCAGAAAGTTTCTATCGCATCTGCGGAAATATTCGCCAGATCTGCGCCATCCAGCTCTCTTTGATTTGCCAATTTGCTCAGGCAAATCTTGTCTTCCTTGCCAACCGCGAATGATTCGCCATTGATGAAAATATGTTTTCCTTTATATAACATCAGCGACTTGCGTGACAGCTTCAGGCCATTTTTCAGGGCTGACTGATGGAAACGTTTAGGCGTCAGTGGTTTTTCCGGTCCAGTGAAGAAAACACTGGGTTTGGGTTCGGTCAGGTGCTCACCCAGGAAAATGAGTACGTCATCGTCAGTAAATTGAATCTTGGCAATTTCTTCAGCAACCTGTTCCAGCATTTCATTGCTGATTTCTGCCGGTTTGGTGCTGACTTTCAAATCAGGGTCTGCATATCTTCCTGGCAAGTCTATCGAGTCAGACATGAAGTGCAGGAAGGACTCCCCCAGTTCCTGGTAAGACGGCGCACGGAAGCCAATGGAGTAAGTCATGCATTCACCGATGGCGATGCCATCATGCGCATATTTTGGCGGTAGATACAGCATGTCGCCCGGCTCAAGCACGAATTCCTGCTCAGCCTTGAAGTTGCGCAAAATCTTGAGAGGCATGCCATCAATCAGCGTCAGGTCTTTTTGCGCGCCGATGCGCCATTTGCGTTGACCATGCGCCTGTAGCAGGAATACATCATAAGAATCAAAATGCGGTCCAACACCGCCGCCATCTGCCGCAAAGCTGATCATCAGGTCATCAAGACGGCTGTCAGGGATGAAGCGGAATTGCCTGAGCAGGGAATCAGCCTTGTCATCATGCAAATTAACGCCTTGTACCAACAGCGTCCAGTCTTTCTTTTCCTTGACAGGTATGTCGGCTTGCGGGCCAGACTTCATTTCCCAGTGTTTGTTGAAGAAGCTGATGAGCCTGGACTCAACATCGTCACGGCCAGCCATGTCAAACAGGTCAGCTTTTGGGATCAGAGGCTGAAAGTCAGGGATAGCCTGGCGTATCAGCAAGGGCTTCTTGTGCCAGTATTCGCTGAGAAACTCTTCTGCTGTAATGCCGCCCAGCAGGGGCAGGGGGATGGTATTTTTTTTCATGCCCGCATTATAGGCTGAGGCAAAGGACTCGACTAGACGGGTATAATCTCAGGGCAAATAAATTTTTAAGGAATTGCTATGAAGATAGGCAAAAATTCAGTTGTTACTGCAGTCTATACCTTGAAAGACGCACAAGACAATCTGATAGAAGAAGGTCAGGAGCCTATGGTTTACCTGCATGGCGGGTATGACAATGTGTTTCCCAAGATAGAAGAAGCCCTGGAAGGCAAGGAAAAGGGCTTCAGCACCATTATCCAGTTAAACCCTGAAGATGCCTTTGGTGACTATGATGCCGCCCTGGTGAAAGTGGAACCGCGTGATCGCTTTCCTTCACCATTGGAAGTTGGCATGCAGTTTGAAGGCATGCCGGAAGAGTCGGATGATGCTGCCGATGAAGACAATGCCCATATTTTTACCGTCACGGATATCGCGGATGATAAGGTCGTACTGGATGGCAATCACCCGCTGGCAGGCATAGCCTTGCGCTTTAGTTTGACGGTAGAAGACGTGCGTGCTGCTTCTGAAGAAGAAGTCGCTCACGGTCACGTGCATGGCGCTCATGGCCATCATCATGACGATGATGAGGATGATGGTGCAGGCGACGAATATCGTAGTCACCAGTTGCACTGACAAGTAGCCATAAAAAATGCCGTTGACTTCAACGGCATTTTTTAGCTGGATATGTTTTGGTCAGGCCTTGTTTGCCAGGCTCTTCAATTCATACAAGGCTGCCAGTGCCTCCCTTGGGGTCATACTATCCGGGTCCATGGTGTCAAGAGTCTCCATCAGCTCAGTATTAACGGGTGCTGACTCCACAACTTCCACTTCAGGTGCGCCAGCCGAGGAAGAGAATAAATCAAACTGAGGCGTTGATTGCAGCGACTGAGCTTCCAGATCAGCCAGATGCTTGCGTGCAGAGCGGATAACTGGCTGAGGTATGCCCGCCAGTTGCGCCACCTGCAAGCCATAGCTTTGTGAGGCAGGGCCAGCCTGTACAGCATGCAGGAAAACGATGTTTTCCTTATGCTCAACCGCAGATAAATGCACATTTTCTGCCGATGGGTGCACTTCAGGCAATTGCGTCAGCTCAAAATAATGCGTGGCAAACAAGGTATAGCTCTTGGATACCTGTATCAGATGCTTGGCAATTGCCCAGGCCAAAGCCAAGCCGTCAAATGTCGATGTACCGCGACCCACTTCGTCCATCAATACCAGAGAATGGTCAGTAGCACCATTCAGGATGGCTGCTGATTCTGTCATTTCCACCATGAAGGTAGAGCGGCCACCTGCCAGGTCATCCGCTGCGCCTATGCGAGTGAAAATGCGGTCTATCGGACCTATCGTCACTTCGGCGGCAGGCACATAACTGCCAACGTAGGCTAGCAGGGTGATCAGGGCAACCTGACGCATAAAGGTCGATTTACCACCCATGTTAGGGCCGGTGATCAACAATAATTTACGCTCGGCAGAAAAATCACAATCATTGGCGATAAAGCGTTCTATCTGGTTTTCAACTACAGGATGGCGACCCTGGACGATATGCAGGTTAGGTTCATCCACCAATTGCGGTGCGCACCAGTTATTCTTGGTCGCATGCTCGGCCAAGCTGACCAGAGTGTCGAGTTGGGCAATCGCATTTGCCACTCTTTGCAACAAAGGCACTTGCGGCACCAGATCTTGTAGCAGACGCTCATACAACATCTTTTCACGTACCAGGGCACGTTCTTGTGCCGATAATGCCTTGTCTTCAAAGGCTTTCAATTCTGGTGTGATGTAGCGCTCAGCATTTTTCAGGGTCTGGCGACGGCGGTAATTATCCGGCACTTTATCGCTTTGTCCGTTCGTGACTTCAATATAAAAGCCATGCACACGGTTATATTCAACACGCAGATTGGCAATGCCTGTGCGTTCACGTTCAGACACTTCGAGGTCTATCAGGAATTGCCCGGCATTCTCTGACAGTGCACGCAATTCATCGAGCTCTGCATCAAAGCCGGTGGCTATCACGCCACCATCGCGTACCATGGTGGCGGGTTGCAGCATCAAGCCACGTTCCAGCAGGTCCAAGCATTCTGTCGGTGTGTCCAGATCAGACAAAACCTTGGTCAGCAAACTGGTTTGGTTATCGGCGATACACAAGCTCACATAATTGCGCAGGCCGGGCAGGTTTTGCAGGCCATCTCGCAGTGCAGATAAATCACGTGGTCGCGCAGATTGCAGGGCTATGCGTGTGGTGATGCGCTCTATGTCGGGGATAGCCTTTAAAGTGGTAGCCAGGCCATCAGTGGAGTCTGCCTGTATCAGTGCCTTGATGGCGTCATGACGTGCCCTGGCGACGGCTTGATCGCGCCGTGCATGGTGTAACCAGTGACGCAGCAGACGCGAGCCCATGGCGGTGCGGCAATGATCAAGCAAGGAAAACAGGGTGGGCGATTCTTGGCCACGCAAGGTCTCTGTCAACTCCAGATTGCGACGTGTCGCGGTATCCAGCCCTATGAATTCATGCTCGCTCTCAACATTGAGCGTATTGACATGCTTCAGGCCACGGCCTTGCGTGCTTTCCGCATAGCGCAGCAATGCACCAGCGGCGCCCAGTGCCGCACTCAGGTTCTCTACCCCAAAACCGGTCAATGAGGCAGTGCCCAATTGATCCTGCAAGGCTTTTTGCCCTTGCTTGACATCGAAATGCCAGTCAGGCAATTCAGAGAATTTGCCCGGGAGTTGAGCATAATGCTCATCCAGCAATAGCGTGCCAGCAGACAGCAATACTTCGGCTGGGCTGATGCGTTCCAGTTCTTGTTGTAGCCGTTGTGGCAGGGATTTTTCGTCAGTCGATACTTCCATCAACTTCAAGGCACCACTGGCTAGCGACAACCATGCCAGGCCTATGCTGACGGTCTTTCTTTGTTGCAGCATGCACAGCGACAGTAGCGGGCGGTCAGATTTTTCTGGCAGCAAATCAGTGTCAGTCAGTGTGCCCGGGGTGATTACGCGCATGACTTTGCGCTCTACCGGCCCCTTGCTGGTCGCCGGATCACCTATCTGTTCGCAGATTGCCGCTGATTCACCTATCTTGACCAGCTTGGCCAGATAAGGCTCCAGGGAATGGAAGGGCACGCCCGCCATCTTGATCGGTTCGCCGCCAGAACTGCCGCGCTGGGTCAGGGTGATGCCCAGCAAACGCGAAACTTTTTCGGCATCGCCAAAAAACAGTTCATAAAAATCGCCCATCCGGTAAAACACAAGGGTTTCTGGATAGTCTGCCTTGATGCGGAGATATTGCTGCATCATGGGGGTGTGTTGTGTTTCTTTTGCGGTCATAAGACTTTGATTTTATTCGTTTTGTTTTCTTGTTTTCGCCTGCTGAAGCACTGGAATTTATACCCAGTCAGTTCAAATTTGGTGCGCACCATATCATAGACGATTGCCTTGGTCTACGGTTGCCTAGCTTTATTGTGAATATCAATAACTTATAGGCTGCAGAATTGTCAGGTAAAAGCAAAAACTATCCAGGATATTGTTAAAATCAAAAATCTGATTGTAGCAATATCCTTTTTTGTGTCGAAAGGGCGCTGACCGATGACAAATGAATTTATGTATGGACAAAGCACTGCCCTGATCGTTTTCCTTCTTCTTGCCTGTATGCTGATTGCCACCGAGCTTGCATATAGAAATGGCCTGCGCAAACAAATGGTAGCAAATGATGCGGCCAAATCACAGATCAATACCCTGCAGGCTTCTATGCTGGGCTTGCTCGCCTTATTGTTGAGTTTTGCTTTTTCTCTGGCGCTGCAAAGGTTTGATGAGCGCAATCAATCGGTAGTCAATGAAGCGAATGCAATTGGCACCACGTATTTGCGCACCCAGCTGCTACCCTTGAGCGTGCGCGAGCATACGCAGACCATGTTGAAGCAGTATATAGACCTAAGAGTAGAAGAAGGGCAGGTCAGTCTCGCAGATGTGGAAAAACGTGATGTCTTAATAAAAAAAACCAGCCAAATCTCGGATCAGTTGTGGGCGCTCGCCATGAAGTCTGTCGAGTTGGATAAGAGTGCTGTGACCACTGGCATGTTTGTACAGTCGTTGAATGATACTATCGATGCATTTGGTAAAAGGGATGCTGGCTTGCAAAGGCATGTGCCTGAGACAGTTGTGTTGCTCTTGTTGATCACCATCATCATGACAGCTGCGACCATAGGTTATGCTTCTGGCCTGACTGGGCAAAGGGCGGTCTTTGCAACTTTGGCTTTGCAGATTTTGATCAGTATGGCGGTATTTTTAACCATAGACCTGGATCGCCCACGACGTGGTTTTATACAAGTGAGTCAGTTGAGCATGCTGAATTTACAGCAGTCAGTACATGCAAAGCAGTAATTGAATTTGTATAAAGCACAAAGGGCCAAAAAATTGCCCTTTGTGCTTTTAATCCTGCCAGCTAAGGATCAGCCGTTACCACGGCTACCAGACCTGCGTGGAGCGGACTGCTTTACCGTCGGTCTTGGGCCTGCTGGGCGAGGTTTGGCTGCCTGTGGCGCAGATGCCTTACCTGGTGTGCGGGCTGGCTGTCCGCGGCCGTTACCTGCAGGACGTTGACCTCTGCCACCTCCGCCACCACCACGATGATCAAAGCTGCGCAATTGTATAGGTTCAGCCTTGGCATGCGGGTCAGGAATGAAACCATCAATGATTTCTTGTGGTATCTGACGCTTGATGAGTTTTTCTATGTCTGCAAGCAGCTTGAATTCATCGACGCAAACCAGAGATACGGCCTCGCCAGTCGCACCGGCGCGACCAGTGCGGCCTATGCGATGCACATAATCTTCTGGCACATTCGGCAAATCGTAATTGACGACGTGAGGCAACTGGTCAATGTCAATACCACGTGCCGCGATGTCAGTCGCTACCAGTACGGTCAGACTGCCATCCTTGAATTCGGCCAGAGCCTTGGTGCGCGCAGACTGACTCTTGTTGCCGTGGATGGCCATGGCGGCAATGCCATCTTTGCCCAATTGCTCTACCAGCTTGTTGGCACCATGTTTGGTGCGGGTGAACACCAGCACTTGTGACCATTGATGGGTCTTGATCAGGTGTGCCAGCATCGGGTGTTTTTTATCGCGATCAACCGGGTGCACTTTTTGTGCTATGACTTCAACCGTGGAATTGCGACGCGCGACTTCTATCATCGCCGGGTTGTCCAGCAAGCGGTCTGCCAGTGCCTTGATGTCGTCGGAGAAAGTGGCAGAGAACAGCAAATTCTGCCGCTTGGCAGGCAAGATCGCCAATACTTTTTTGATGTCATGGATAAAGCCCATGTCCAGCATGCGGTCTGCTTCATCCAATACCAGGATTTCTATATGGCGCAGGTCTATCGTGCCTTGCTGGTGATGATCAAGCAGGCGGCCTGGCGTTGCCACCAATATGTCGACCCCTTGCTTTAACAGTTTGATTTGCGGGTTAATGCCAACGCCACCAAAAATCACGCCGGAATTCAGTGGTACATATTTGCCGTAGGTATTGACGCTTTCTTCTACCTGAGCTGCCAGTTCGCGCGTAGGTGTCAGTACCAGGGCGCGGATAGGGCGTCTGCTGGTTTTGTCTTTTGGAGCATTGGCTGAGGTAGACAGGCGCTGCAAGATAGGCAGGGTAAAACCCGCTGTTTTGCCAGTACCGGTTTGCGCGCCAGCCAGCAAGTCGCCGCCTTTGATGACAGCAGGAATTGCCTGCTGTTGTATCGGGGTTGGAGAGGTATAGCCTTGTTCGCTGACTGCGCGGACAATGTTCTCGGATAAGCCGAGTTCGTTGAATGATGCCATGTGGTTTTACTGTGTTTCTTTATGACCGGACTGGTTTTCATCAGTCCAGAGAGAGGGGCGTCCCGCCAAATGCCAGCGGGACGTGAGAAATTACTTTTTAGCTGAAAACGCTTGCAATGCATTGACCATCTGGGCAAATACTTTCGGTGTTCCAGCTAATACATCACCTTTGTGCAGATAGTCGGAATCACCAGAGAAGTTGCCGACGATACCGCCAGCTTCGGTGATGATGAGTGAGCCTGCCGCGATATCCCAGGGGGCCAGGCCTTTTTCAAAGAAGCCATCAAGACGGCCGGTTGCGACATAAGCGAGGTCAAGCGCGGCAGAACCTGGTCTTCTCAGACCCTGGCATTTGCTGGTCATGACTTTGAACATGGCCAGGTACTCATCCAGGCCCGACAAGTCGCGGGATGGGAAGCCTGTACCTATCAATGCATCAGCCAGTTTGTCGCAACGGGTAACGCGGATACGTTTATCGTTGAGGAAAGCGCCGGCACCTTTGCTGGCCGTGAACATTTCATTGCGCGTAGGGTCGTAAATAACGGCTTGTGTAATCACGCCGCGTTGTTGAAGCGCGATAGAAACGCAATATTGTGGGAAGCCGTGGATGAAGTTGGTCGTGCCATCGAGTGGATCAATGATCCAGACATTATCATTTTCGTCGTGCAAATTAGCGGATGCACCTGATTCTTCAGCCAGGATGGCATGGTCAGGGTAGGCAGAAGTCAGCACCTCAATGATGGCAGCTTCAGCAGCCTGATCGACTTCAGTCACGAAATCATTGAATTGTTTCTCTGTGACCTGGACACGATCGAGGTCAAAAGATGCGCGATTGATAATAGTCGCGCCACGACGAGCGGCTTTAACTGCCGTATTCAGCATTGGGTGCATAAGGTTTCCGATAAAATGGCAGCATGCAAACGACTATCCCTCAAAAAAGAGTAAGGATGTCATTAAGATGCTAGACAAAAATGATAAAGAGCGTGCGTAATTCTTGTCCGACTGCCATCCGTCTGATCAATAAGACGCACAACAAGACGCACAACCGAATAAAAAATTAACGCGGGATACCGCTATTTTAAATGAACTTGCCCAAAACTGACACATCTCTTTTTCAACGCCTGTGCTTTATCCTGGTTGAAACCAGTCATCCGGGTAATATAGGTTCGGCCGCGAGAGCCATTAAAACCATGGGGTTTAACGAGTTGATCCTGGTAAAGCCACGCTTTGCCGATGCTCTGCAGCATACGGAAGCGATAGCCCTTGCCAGCGGTGCGCAAGACATATTGGACAGTGCCCGTATCGTCGAACATATCGATGAAGCCCTGGATGGATGTGAATATGTGGCCGCCGTCAGTGCCAGATTGCGGGAGTTTTCCCCGCCTATCCTTAGTCCAAGAATATTCGCTGAATCCATGGTGCAAAGTCAGCACGCTAAAATAGGGCTGATATTTGGTAACGAGCGATTTGGTTTGCCTAACGAGATCGTCATGAATTGCCATGCACTGATCAATATTCCCGCCAATCCGGCCTATTCTTCATTGAATCTGGCGCAGGCAATACAACTGCTATCTTATGAATGCCGCATGGCTGCTGATACCGGTGTGCCAGTTGCCGGTAATGTCGGTTTTCAGGGGCAATTGGCAACCGTGAATGAAATAGATGGAATGTATACGCATCTGGAGCAGGCACTTGTCGCGATAGAGTTTTTGAACCCGGATAAGCCCAAGAAGCTGATGCCCCGCCTGAAACGCATGTTGTCACGTACGCAATTGGAAGTTGAAGAGGTGAATATCTTGCGTGGAATTGCAAATAAAATATTGGATGTCAGCAAAAAACAGGCAATGCCTGAAAAATAATAAAATTTCTGCTTTAATACTTTAATTAATAAGATGCAAAGCAAGCTGGGATAAGACATAAATAATTTCGATTTTTATTTTTTGTGTCTTTTTGGCAAATTAAATTGTACATTCCATCATCAATATTACAATGATGTTGACTCGTAGTTTTCCTTCAAATGTATCGAAAATACATTAAGAGTTTGATGTATGCTGAGGGAAACAGCAGGAGGTATTGTTGTTGCAATTGATAAATATGTTGAAATCAACAAACATTGTTACCTTTGTTTGCGTTTTACATTTGGTAACGACTTCAAGGATTGTTATAAAGCCAGTAAGATTGCAGTTAATATACATTCAGGAATAACAATTGATTTTCTGAAGTAATTACTTTCATTCTGAGGTCATTATTATTTTTGTTCCATTTCGCCGATCAACGTCATATCTGCTTTGCCTTGGTGCCCTGGCATTCGGCGCAACAGGCAATGCGTATGCACTGGGGTTTAGCAATCTGACTGTGCAGTCAGCACTGGGGCAGCAATTGCGGGCTCAGTTGGAGTTGACGGGAAATGATGCGGCAGAAATCGATCAGTCCTGCTTCAAGGCAAAAGTCGAGAGTCCAGATGGTTACGCCATCGCATCAGTGAATGTCACTTTGGTGCAAAAGGGAGGCGCACGTTTCCTGACTCTGGTAACCAGAAGCACCATCGCCGAGCCCGCAGTCAAGATACTGGTGAACATGGGTTGCGAAATTCAGTTGCATAGAGAATTTCTGATCCTGTTAGACCCACCTCTGTCTGCGCCAACTTTGACAGCACCTACTGTTAGTTCTACCAGAGGGACAGCAAGTCCTGCACCAGCTTTAATTGGTAAAGATATCGCTGGCAAAGACATCGCGACAAGCGATCAAACTCCTCAGGTAAAAATCAGGCCACGCACCAGGAAAGACAAGCCCGCCAGTGAGTTGACAGAAATTGTCGCTAATCCGGGTAATGCATCTGCAACAAAAAAAAAGCCTGCCAAATCGACTGACAAACCAATCAGCAAGCCCAGAGATACTCTGAAACTATCGGATGACTTGCCGGTGCTGGAACAAACGCAAGGTTTGCGTCTCAGTGATAGCTTGTCTATCGGCACACCGCAGTCCAATATTGAAGAGTTGCGCGCAGCGCAGGCACAGCTTGCTGCAATGTTGCGGGATGAAAAACCAGCGCAGCCTGCGGTTGATAAACTCAAGAATGAGCAACAGAAAATTCTGAGTCTGCAACAAGAGGCGCAGCAACTCAAGCGCCAGAGCCAACTGGATAAGGCAGCCCTGGAAGAGGCCCGTGAAAACAGTTTTTCACGCAACTGGGTGATGGGTCTGAGCGTATTCATCGCTGCAGGCTTGGCCATCATTGCTTTGCTCCTGCTCTACGTCAGTCGCATGCGTAAGAGATTGCATGAGAGTTGGTGGCAGCAAAAAGAACCTGCTTCTGAGCCTGAATCCAAAAAAAATATAGAAGAAATTGTTGATAGTATCCAGGCTTCTTATGGACCTACAACGACCAGTTCACTGTATCAGGTTCATGATGACGACGAGCCTGGCTCCAGTCGCCCGGTAACAAAGCCATCCAGAAAAGTTGCGGCAGATAGCAGTCTTGGCAAGCTCGATACCCCTTCCATATTCAGTAAAGCCTATGTCCCGACGCTGGAGGACAGTAATAGCAGTACCTTTAATTTCTTTTCTACCAAAGGCCAGTCGGTCAAGGTAGAAGAAATTTCTGACGTGACTCAGGAAGCTGAATTCTGGATTTCTGTCAACGACCCGCAAAGGGCGATTGAAATTCTTGAACCCCTGGCTGACGTTGATCACCCCGAGTCGCCCGTGCCGTGGCTATACCTGATCGATTTATACAGGGTCACTGCGAATAAAGAAAAATACGAAACGCTAAGAGACAAGTTCATTGTATTTTTTAATGCAAATGTCCCTGAATTTGAAGTCGATCCGGCGACCTTGCCTAGCAGACATCTTGATGACTTTGAGCACTTGATGAACCGCATCTGCACTATGTGGAATTCAAATGACATTTTGCCTTTCCTTGAAAGTCTTCTGGTTGATGACAGGGATGGTAAGCGCATGGGGTTCGAATTGCCGGTTTATCGCGATATCCTGTTGTTGATCTCGGTTGCAAATGAGCTTGAGAAGTCGAATTCTTTTGGTGCACCTGAAAGAAATCGCGCCTGGGCAAATGTGCCAGGTTTGCCGCCAGACGAGCCTTTCAGTCAGGAGCAGCAAGCGGAGCCAGAGTCGAATGTCATCGATTTTGAGCTGATAGACTTCCCAAAAGAAAAATAACACCTGGTGATCCGGGTAAGTCCGAATGTAGCAGGCCAGTTTCTACTGGCATGACTGCAAATTTTTGTTGTGCAAATAAAAATAAAGAATGGAGATATATGATCAAGCTTTGCGGTTTTGCAGTCAGTAATTATTACAATAAAGTTAAATTGGCGCTTTTGGAGAAAGCTATTCCCTTTGAGGAGCAATTAGTCTGGACTGGAAAAGCGCCTGAATTATTGCAGCATTCACCTTTAGGAAAAATTCCCTATATAGAAACTGAGCACGGCTCGCTGTTTGAATCTCAAGTGATCGTTGAATACCTGGAAAATCGCTTTCCTGATCATCCCCTGATGCCAGCAGACCCGTTCGCAGCCGCTAA
Source organism: Undibacterium sp. KW1 (assembly GCF_009937955.1). NCBI lineage: Bacteria > Pseudomonadati > Pseudomonadota > Betaproteobacteria > Burkholderiales > Oxalobacteraceae > Undibacterium > Undibacterium sp. KW1. Next base: position 2,624,699 of record NZ_AP018439.1, read on the forward strand.
ATTACGCGAATTGATTACCTTTATTGAGCTGCACATGGAGTTGCCTGCGCGCGAGCTTTATGCCGAAGCTTTTTTCGGAGGCAAGGTCACTGATGAGGTCAAGGCAAAAGTAGAAAAGCAACTGAGCCGCAATATCCCCGCATTTGCAACACTGGCAAAGTTTGACCCATTTGTCGGTGGTAAGGAGTTTACATTGGCCGATTGCGCTGCCGTTGTGCATTTTCCACTGATATCCATGGCGACCAAGATTGTTTATGGCAAGGATTTTCTGGCGGAGTTGCCTACGCGCGACTATGTGAAGTTTATTTCAGAGCGGCCAACCATGCAAAAGATCAATGCTGATCGCAAGGCAAATCAGGAATTGATGGCAAACAAGGGTAAATGAATTTGATGGCGCTACAGAGCTAATTTGTAGCGCCATCAGCGCAAATCTAGACTGCTCTGCGCATTTTTTGTACTGTATATGTCTTGGCTTGTGCGGGTGGCTCTACCAGTTTGACAATCGCAAAGGTGCAATTGTCACCGCGGCCACTCGCCCTGTCCCTGGCTTTTCTGATCAGGAACTCTGAAGCCTGACGAGGGCTATTGGCCGCAACAGCTGCTGATAGCTCATGATCTTCAAAATAATGCCAGAGGCCATCTGAGCACAACAAGAAGCTGTCATGCGCCTTTAAAGGCGTATGCTCACCAAAGGTGATATAGGGGGCTGCGGTGCTTGAGCCAAGTACATTTACCAGGATATTTGATAGCCTGTGGGTCTTGGCTTCTTCTGAGGTAATCTTGCCTTCATCCACCAATTTTTCTACATAAGAGTGATCTTTGGTTTTTTCGGCATAATTCGGACCGTCGAACCGATACAGACGGGAATCGCCGACATAGGCCCAGATAGCTTCTTGCTGCGGGGTAATTACCAGTGCGACTACCGTGCTATGTGGTTCTTTTTCTGATGAAACACCAGACAATTTAATGACAGTGTGTGCTTCATTGACGATATTTTCTAAAAGACTGCGGACATCATTTCCTGGGTAAAATTCATCAAATAATTGTTTTGCCGTGCGCACGACCTGCTCAGCGGCAAGTGCGCCACCGCTTTTGCCGCCCATGCCATCGGCAACCACGGCCATGACATAACCTGGCGCATGTGGTGCCGCAAAAAGTGCAGTGCGGTCTTGTTGTTCCTGCCTGTCGCCGATATGTTGTCCGGTTCCAGCTTCGATCTTATATTGGCTCATACGTCTTGGTAGATTAAACTAACGGGATAAACCCAAAAATGGTCTTTCCTTAATTAAACTTTATTTTACTGCAACCAGAAGACTATGAGCCACCCTGAACAAATACAACAACGCATTATCGAGCTCGAGGTTGAACATAGAGACCTGGATGTGGTAATCGAGACCCTGATTAAAGATCCCTCTCATGATGAGTTACAACTGCGGCGCCTTAAAAAACGCAAATTGCAGCTGAAAGACCATATTACATTACTAAGAATGCAATTGACACCTGATGTCCCTGCATAATTATCCACTTTTCCTTAGCTTTATAGTTAGTTTCTGATTGCCTCATTTTGACTGAACCACTCGCCACACCGAATGCAAACGGCATTCACGATACAGAAGTAGAACATATTTTTGGCTTGACCGGACCATTAAGTGCGTCTATTAATGGTTATCGCCCGCGCCAAGCGCAGACAGAGATGGCAAAAGCCATCGCCGACGCCATTGCAGGGCAAAAAACCTTGTTGGCAGAGGCGGGGACCGGAACCGGGAAAACTTATGCATACCTGACTCCGGCATTATTGTGGGGTGGCAAGGTTATTGTCTCTACGGGGACAAAAAACCTGCAGGATCAGTTATTTTTACGAGATATTCCTACGATACGCAAAGTGTTGAAGGCACCAGTATCGGTTGCCTTGCTGAAGGGCAGGGCAAACTATCTATGTCATTACCATCTTGAGAGAACTATACAAAATGGCCGTTTGAGCTCGCGTGAAGATGTTGGTTATCTGCGTGACATAAGCCGTTTCATTAAAACCACAATGACGGGGGACAAGGCTGAACTGGCCCGGGTGCCGGAAAATGCCTCGGTCTGGAGTCTGGTGACCTCGACCAAAGATACCTGCATGGGATCAGAGTGCCAGTATTATCAGGACTGCTTCGTCATGAAGGCGCGCAAAGAGGCGCAACAGGCGGATGTGGTCGTGGTGAATCATCATCTGTTCTTTGCCGACGTGGCCTTGAAAGATACTGGAATTGCAGAGCTATTACCCTCTGCCAATACAGTCATCTTCGATGAGGCACATCAATTGCCGGAAACTGCCACCCTGTTTTTTGGCGATACCGTCTCAACTTCGCAAGTGCTGGAGCTTTGCCGCGATGTACAGGCAGAAGGTTTGTCGCATGCCCGCGATGGAGCAGAGTGGTCCAAGCTGGTTGCCCCAGTTGAGAGGGCTGCACGCGATTTACGTCTGGCCTTCCCGCAAGATATCGTGCGCTATTCCATAGACCAGATTGCGCCATCCAGCCCTTTCTTTGAAGCCCTGGAAGCCTTGAAATCCAGTATGGATGCCATGATTGCCGTGTTGGAGAAGCAGGCCGAGCGTGCGGAGACACTTGAGCAGTGCCGTGCACGCGCCATTACTTTGGCTGAGCAATATGAAAAATGGAATGCCGCAGATGACGGTAAATCAGGTGATTATGTATTGTGGGTAGAAGCGTTCTCTACTTCCTTGCAATTGCATCGCACCCCTTTGTCAATCGCCCCGATTTTTAACAAGCAGCGCGAAGGAGTACCTCGTGCCTGGATATTTACGTCCGCTACCATGGCAGTCAAGAATGACTTTAGCCATTATGTGTCGCAAATGGGGCTGTGGGACCAACCGGCGTGCACCTGGCCCAGTCCTTTTAATTACCAGGAGCAGGGTTATTTGTATGTGCCTAACGGCATGCCACAGCCCAATTCCTTTGGCTACATGGATGCAGTCATTGATGCTGCGTTACCAGTCATAGAAGCGGCTGGTGGCAAGACTTTCCTGCTATGTACTACCTTGAAAGCAGTGAAGTACAGCGCAGAACGTTTGCGCGAAGAATTCCAGAAGCGCGGCCTGGATTTTCCTTTGTTTGTACATGGCGATGCTGGCAGAACCGAATTACTTGACCGCTTCAGGGCCGCAGGCAATGGCGTGCTGATAGGTAGTCAAAGTTTCTGGGAGGGAGTAGATGTACGTGGCGATGCCTTGTCCCTGGTGATTATCGATAAGCTGCCTTTCGCGCCACCTGATGATCCGGTATTGTCCGCCCGCATCGCTGCGATGGAGAAAAAGGGCTTGAACGGTTTTGTTCATCATCAATTACCAGAAGCGATTATCAATTTAAAGCAGGGCGCCGGTCGCCTGATTCGGGATGAAGGTGATAAAGGCGTATTGATGATTTGTGATCCACGTCTGATCTCAAAACCCTATGGCAAACGTATCTGGCAAAGCTTGCCGAGTTTCGCGCGCACCAGGGAGCTGGCAGATGTACAGGCTTTTTTCAAGAAGATCAACAGTCCCGCGTAAACTGCAATGCTAGGGAAAACTAAATAGCCTGTAATAACCAAATGAAAAAGCAGCGCTGAAAACAGCGCTGCTTTTCTGCTCAGTTACTGTCTGGATTACCAGATACTGACACGCTCAGCAGGTGCCAGGAACATCTTGTCACCTTCCTTGAGTTTGTAGGCATCATAGAAACCCTGCATGTTGCGCAGGCTGCCATTTGCGCGGATTTCTCCCGGGGAGTGTGGATCTGTTTTCAAGCGCGCAATCATGGTTGCTTCACGCATCTTCCCGCGCCACACCTGTGCAAAACCCATGAAGAAACGCTGATCGCCAGTCAGGCCACCAATGACTGGTGCTGGTTTGCCACCCAGTGACAGTTTGTAGGCTTTGTAGGCAATTGCCAGGCCGGAATTGTCTGCAATATTTTCACCCAAAGTCAACTCGCCGTTGACGTTGTAACCGGGGATAGGACTGAAGGCACCATACTGCTTGACTAGGACAGCGGTTTTGGCCGCGAACTTGTCATGATCTTCTTTGGTCCACCAGTCACGCAAATTGCCAACGCCGTCATATTGCGCACCCTGATCATCAAAGCCATGGCTGATTTCATGACCAATGACGGCACCTATGCCACCATAGTTGACTGCATCGTCAGCTTTGGCATTGAAGAATGGCGGTTGCAGTATCGCCGCCGGGAAGACGATCTCATTGAGTTCAGGATTGTAATAGGCATTGACAGTTTGTGGTGTCATACCCCATTCGTCACGATCTACTGGTTTGCCAAGCTTATTCAATTCAAATTGTGCGGCATACATGCGGGCGTTGCGCAAGTTGCCGACTGCATCGCCTTTAGTAATGTTTAAGCCAGAATAGTCGCGCCATTTGTTTGGATAGCCAATCTTGGGCGTGAAAGTAGCCAGTTTTGCCTGTGCTTCTTTCTTGGTTTCTGGACTCATCCAGTCCAGCGTGTCTATACTTTGTTTATAGGCCAGCAGCAAATTGCCAACCAGCTTCTCCATTCTTGCTTTGCTTTCAGCTGGAAAATGCTTGGCTACATAAAGTTTTCCCAAGCTTTCGCCGAGTGCGGAATCCGCCAGTCGCACGCCACGTTTCCAGCGCGGCTCCTGTTTTGGAACGCCAGCCAGGACGGTGGAGTTAAACGCAAAACTTTCGTCGCTGAATTTTGCTGGAAGTTGAGCCGCAGCAGAACGCAGGATATGCCATTTGAAATAGACTTTGAGATTGTCCAGGGCCGTATCTTGCAAAACCTTGTTCAGGCCAGTCAGGTAGCTAGGCTGGCTGACGATGATGTAATCTACCTTGCCTTTGACGCCCATTTCTGCAAGATAAGCATTCCAGTCGTAGCCTGGTGTCAAGGCATCGAGCTTGTTGATCTCAATTTTATTGTAGGCCTTGACAGGGTCACGCAATTCAACCTTGGTCCATTGTATTTTTGCGAGCTCTGTTTCCAGGGTCAGTATGTCTGCAGCATGTTTGCCAGCCTCTTTGTCACCAGCGAGCGTCAGCATTTTTTCTATATGCGCCTGGTATTTGATACGGAAATCTTTTAATTTCGCATCGTCATTATTGAGGTAATAGTCACGATCAGGTAAACCCAATCCAGCCTGGGCTATGTCAAAAACATATTTGGTGGAATCCTTGTTGTCCTGATGAATCTGAAAATCATATGGCGCGCCTATGCTGGCTCGGTTTAGCCATGCCATCAAACCGGGGATCTGTTTTTTGTCGGTCATGCCATCTACTTTTGCAAATTCAGCTTGCAAAGGTTTCAGACCCAGGGATTCAATGTGTGCCGTATCCATGTAACTGGCATACATATCCGCAATTTTTTGCGCGTCTGTGCCAGGCTTATTTTTGGCTTTGGACAAAGCTTCGATGAGTGAATGCAAATGCGGGATAGTCGCTTCGCGTAAGTCCATGAAAGCACCCGCAGAGGACCTGTCTGAAGGAATTTCGGTATTTTTTAACCAATGACCGTTAACATGGCGAAAAAAATCATCCTGGGCACGCACTGCGGCATCATTATGCTTGGATTCTATGCCTGACAACAGAACTGGTGTCGCTGAAGCCGCTTTTGCTGGTTCTGCAGCAGTTGCGAGCTGACTGCCAACTGTGCCGGCGATCATCAGCGCGATAGCGCTAAGTACATGTGCTTTCACTTTGGGGTCTCCTGAGAGTGAAGGTAGGAATAAAAATATGACAGTCTTTTAGGCTGTCTTTGGTAATTATTGCAAAATAAATAAATCGTTTGCAACAATTCCTCGTCTGCTTAAGACTGCAAGAGTTTAACGAAGTTCGCGAGATTTAATAAAAGTTTCAGGTAATTTCTTCCACTCTGTGGCAGGCGACCAAGGTGTTGTCAAACGGACGCAGTACTGGGATTTCTTGACGGCATCTTTCATTGGCGTGTGGACAGCGATTATTAAAGGCACATCCGGGTGGTGGCGCCAGCGGGGACGGCAATTCGCCATCCAGCATCATCTTCTGCTGGCGTTGCGCGGGGTCAATACGAGGTGTTGATGCAAGCAATGCCCGGGTATAAGGGTGCAGAGGGCGTTTGAATATGTTTTGCTTGTCGCCATGCTCAACGGTTTTCCCAAGATACATGACCAGCACATCGTCAGCAATATGCTCAACCACTGACAGATTGTGGGAGATGAACAGATAGGCGACACCATTCTGCTGTTGTAAATCCATTAACAAGTTCAGGACCTGTGCCTGTATGGACACGTCGAGGGCAGAGACTGGCTCATCGGCGACGATGACTTCAGGATCGAGCATCAGTGCCCGGGCGATAGCGATCCGCTGCCTCTGTCCACCCGAAAACATATGGGGATAACGCCCATAATGTTCAGGCCGCAAACCTACTTTTGCCATCATGGCACGCGCTTTTTCTTCACGCTCGGCAGATGGCAGGTGAGTGTTGATGATCAAGGGTTCTTCCAGCATGGCCCCGACTTTTTTGCGCGGGTTCAGGCTGGCATAAGGATTCTGGAACACCATCTGCACCAGCGGGCGCACTTGCTTGAGTGTGAGCTTGTCAGCGTGGGCAATATTCTTTCCGCCCATCCACAACTCGCCGCTGCTAGGCGTTTCTATCATGGTGACCTGGCGGGCGAGGGTAGATTTGCCACAACCTGATTCGCCCACCACCGCCAGGGTTTTGCCAGCAGTCAGCTGGAATGAGACGCCATCCAGTGCTTTTGCCAGCGCTTTGGGTTTGAGAAAACCTTGCGACACAGCGTAATGCTTGGCCAGGTTCTTTGCTTCCAGTAAAACAGGGGTAGTCGTGGTATTTTGCATCATGCTGCCTGATCAATTTGTGGTGCTTGCCATCCATTACCCGGCACACCTTGCGCATCCAGAGGGAAATGGCAACGCACCCGGGCATTTGCCTGTCCTTGTAATTGTGGTCTATCAGTTTGGCAGCGCTCTGTCGCATAACTGCATCGCGGTGAGAGCAGGCAGCCTGTTGGCCTGTCATACAAACCTGGTACTACACCCGGTATGGTTTGCAGGCGTGCTTTACCCAGATTATGTTCGGGCAGGGCTGCCAGCAGAGCCTGGGTGTAAGGGTGTTTGGGGGCATCGAATATTTCTGGCACGGTACCAGTTTCCAGAACCTGGCCTGCATACATGACCACAACGCGTTTCGCAGTCTGGGCAACGACGGCCAGATCATGGGTGATGAGCATCAGGGCCATGCCACGTTCACGCTGCAATTGCAGTAATAATTCTAGCATTTGCGCTTGTACAGTAACGTCCAGCGCAGTGGTAGGTTCATCCGCTATCAGCAGGCGTGGGTTGCAGGCAATGGCGATAGCCACCATGACGCGCTGGCTCATGCCGCCCGATAGTTGGTGGGGATAGGCGTTCATGCGCCTTTCCGGGTCAGGGATATCAACCTGCTTCAATAAAGCCAGCGCCTTGGCGCGCAAGTCCTTTTCCTTGCCGCCCTGATGCAGACGCAAGGTTTCCATCAACTGAAAAGCCACGGTGTAGCAAGGATTCAGGCTGGTCATGGGGTCCTGGAAGATCATGGCAATATCCTTGCCAAGCAATTGCCGTCTTTCCTTGTCCTTCATCTTCAGCAGATCGCGGCCATCAAATTCCATCTGGTCTGCCCGCACACGTCCAGGGAAATCGATCAGCCCCATCAAGGCCAGTGAGGTGACACTCTTGCCTGAGCCTGATTCACCGACGATGCCAACCACTTCACCTTGTTCTATGAACAGATCAAGACCATCAACTGCCTTGAATGGCTGAGCTTCCGAGCCAAATTCAACGCGTAAATTTTTAATATCCAATAATGGTTTCATGTTGAATCTTTGCTCAGCGTTTTAACTTGGGATCCAGTGCATCGCGCAAGCCATCACCCATGAGGTTAAAGGCTAGTACGGAAATCAGAATAGCCAGACCAGGGAAGGTGACCACCCACCAGGCACTTTGTATAAATTCCATGGCACTGGCCAGCATAGAGCCCCATTCTGGTGTTGGCGGCTGCGCGCCAAGACCCAGGAAGCCTAGTGCTGCCGCATCCAGTATCGCCGTGGAAAATCCCAGCGTAGCCTGCACAATGATAGGAGCCGCGCAGTTGGGCAGCACGCAATTAAACATCAAACGCAAGTTGCCCGCTCCAGCTATGCGTGAGGCATTGACATAATCCTTGTTCAGCTCACCACTGACTGCTGCACGCGTTAACCTGGCATACGAAGGCATGAGGACGATGGCAATGGCATACATGGCATTCATCAGGCCGGGGCCGAGTATCGCGACGACTGCGATTGCCAGCAACAGACTGGGCAGGGCTTGCAGGATATCCATGAAGCGCACAATGATCGTTTCCAGCATGCGAGCAAAGCGCCCGGTCCAGCTACGTGAAAAACCGGCGATCAGACCCAGGGTCACACCCACGCCCATGGACAGGGTGACAGAGACCAGGCCTATAAACAGCGACAAGCGTGAGCCATGAATGAGGCGGGACAAGATATCGCGACCAACCGGATCAGTGCCAAGTATGAATTTACTACTGCCCGTTGCTGTCCATGCGGGCGGCACCAATGTGGATTCGCGAAACTGTTCTATGGCGGAATGTGGTGCTATCCATTCCGCGAACAGGGCGCATAAACTCATTATGCCAACCAGCACGAGGCCGATGACGGCACCGCGGTTTTGCTTGAAGTAATGCCAGAACTCAATCAAGGGATGTGGTGGCGACAAGCTTGCGGTAGCAGCTACGGTATTTGCAGGTAAATTGGTATTGCTCATAATTCTGCGATCAAGTCTTTTAAACGATGAGTGAAATTGGACATCACATTAATGGCGTATGCGCGGATTGATCACGCCATACAACACATCGACAATCAGGTTGACGGTGATGACGATGGTGGCGATCAGTAATATCCCACCCTGCACGGTCGGGTAATCACGCCTTTGTATCGCTTCGATCAACCACTTGCCTATACCTGGCCAGGAGAAGATGGTTTCAGTCAAAATGGCACCAGCCAGCAAGGTGCCGACTTGCATGCCGATGACCGTAATGACAGGGATAAGTGCATTACGCAAGGCATGCACCCAGACTACCCGCATCCATGACATGCCTTTGGCACGAGCAGTACGCACATAATCTTCCTTGAGTACTTCCAGCATGGCAGAGCGGGTCATGCGGGCAATCACGGCAAGTGGAATTGTGCCAAGTGCAATCGCCGGCAAGATCAGATGCATGACGGCTGATTTGAAAGCACCTTCTTCACCTGACAGCAGGCTATCGATCAGCATCAGGCCAGTCACATGCGGCAGGTCAAACAGAATATCGATACGGCCAGACACTGGCGTCCAGCCCAGGGTCACAGAAAACATCAGGATGAGCAAAAGCGCCCACCAGAAGATAGGCATGGAATAACCAGTCAGGGATGCTCCCATGACAGAGTAATCAAGAAAGCTATTGCGCTTCAGGGCGGCCAATATGCCCGCTGGCAATCCAAGCACAACCGCAAAAATAATCGCGCATAGCGATAATTCCAGCGTTGCCGGGAACAGGGTAAAAAATTCTTTGCTGACCAGTTCCTGGGTGATGATGGAACGACCCAGATCGCCTTGCAGAACTTTGCCCAGATAAGAAAAATACTGCTGGTACAAAGGTTGATCCAACCCATACAAATGCATGAGACTGGCATAGCGTTCTGCATCCATGCCGCGCTCACCTGTCATGGCTTCGACGACATTGCCGGGTATCAGATGTATCAAAGAAAAAACCAGCAGCGTGATGCCAAGGAAAGTAGGGATGACTACACCCAGGCGTCGGAGAATAAAACCCAGCATCGAAAAACCTTTTTTTAAGACAAGCCTACAAACAGCATCATAAAGACTGAAAAAGCAGCAAGCAGATACAACGATGGCACCAAATTGCAATTGTTCAGCAAAATTGGTGCCACGTGTTGTTCACCAGTAAGCAGTACTTATTTATCCAAATCTACTTTTTTAAAGTAATGATGGGCAGTTGAATCCATCTTGAAGCCAATTACATTTTTGCGTACCGGTGTATAACGCAAAGAATGTGCCAGCAGCAATAAAGGCGCTTCTTCCCTGACTATTTCTTGCGCTTTTTCGTAAAGCTTGGCCCTTTCAGACTGCTTAGGTGTCAATTTGGCTTTCTGGATCAGTTCTTCATAATCCTTATTGCACCATCTTGGAATATTGCCGCCACCTTTGACAGCTTCGCATCCCAAAATTGGCTCAAAGAAATTATCCGGGTCGCCATTGTCGCCGGACCAGCCAAACATCATGGCATGTTGCTCGCCAGTCTTGCTGCGCTTTTTATACTCTGTCCATTCGTAAGTTGTCAGCTTGGTTTTGACGCCAATTTTTGCCCAGTCTGCCTGTATCAACTCAGCCATACGTTTGCCGTCCGGGTTGTAGGGGCGGGATACAGGCAAATACCAGAGTTCAACTTCCAGGCCATTTGCATAACCAGCTTTTGCCAGCAAATCTTTTGCCTGGGCGATGTCGTAAGGATATTCCTTTATCTTATCGTTATACGACCACATCGTAGGCGGGATAACGTTTTTGGCGATTTGACCCGTACCCGCATAGACGGATTTCAATATCGATGCACGATCTACAGCCAGATTCAAAGCCTGGCGCACCAGCTTGTTATCGAAGGGTTTTTTCTCGACGTTGAAGCCGACGTAACCAATATTCAAACCTTGTTGTGACAACAGTTTGATATTTGGGTCGCTCTTCATCAATTCCACATCTGCCGGTTTTGGCAAGGCCATGACATGGCATTCGCCTGCTTTGAGTTTGGCGTAACGCACCGACGCATCCGGCGTGATTGCGTAAATCAGATTATCGATTTTCGGACGTCCATCCCAATAACCATCATGTGCCTTGTAGCGGATGATGGCATCTTTTTGATAGGAGACGAACTGGAAGGCACCTGTGCCTATGATTTCCTTATCGATCAGTTCTGGTGTTCCTGCTGCCTTCATTTTCTGCGCATATTCAGCTGAATGAACAGACATGAAATCCATCGTCAGCGTGGCGAGAAAAGGCGCTTCCTGACGCTTGAGTTTAAAACGTACGGTCAGGTCATCGACTTTTTCGAGTTTATCAACTATTTTGTTAATACCCAGATCCTGGAAGTAGGCATAGGTTTGACCTGGCGTGTTCTTATGGAAGGGATGATTTTCATCTGCCATGCGATAGAAGCTGAAAAGTATATCGTCGGCATTGAGGTCGCGGCTGGGTTTGAACTTGGCATTGCTGTGGAACTTGACACCTTTGCGCAGCTTGAAGGTATAGGTCAGTCCATCTGCAGAAATATCCCAGGATTCTGCCAGTGCAGGAGTGATATTGGTGGTGCCGGTTTCCATTTCCACCAAACGGTTATACATGGGCACTGAGCCAGCATCCGCCGTGGTGCCTGTGGTAAAGAACTGGGGATTAAAACCTTCTGGACTACCTTCAGAGCAAAAAACCAAAGTCTTGGCGGCCATTGCCGCGCCTGCATGCAAACCTGCAAAAGCGCCAATCACAACCAACGTGCCAGTCTTCAATAACCAATTACCTTTTTTCATCCAGACTCTCCACAGTGAATAAATACCAGTAAAAACGACAAAACGATTGTGCCATAGCAGACCCGCACAGATTTTTGTATTGTGCAGTAATTCGATAAGATTTGTATTTTTTTGTTACAAGGCCGAAGAAAATTTTGAAAACAAAATCGACAAATCACATAGCCACCATGGAATGCAATCTCTTACAAAGAAGATTTGCTCAGTGTTGCAAATATGATGCATAGTAGAGAATAAATTTTTTCACTTTTTTTGCGCGGAACCAAAAGATTGCTTGTGCCGTCAAAATCGATATGCGTTTCAGGTATAAGCAATTTACAAAAACAATGCACTTCACTATTCATCTCAGCGGTTCATGCATACTGACTTAGAAAAAATCAACTGGTCGGATGACATAATCCCCGATGTTATCGCAGAGTTTCCGGCAGGGTCTGGTCCGTTTCCTGCAGTGATATTGGCACCAGGTCTGCGCTATGACATGCACCGGCCAGTCATGGCACAAGTAGCCCATCACTTGCTGTTGCAAGGTTTTGCTGTATTCAGATTCAACTGGTCTTTTTATACTTCTGACGCGGCCCGTGGACAGCCTTTAGCAGATTTAATACCGGAGTTGCAGGACATGACATCAGTGTTGCGCCTGGCAACCAATGATGGGCGCATACAACAGCAGAATATTTCGATCGCAGGGAAATCTTTTGGCTCCATAGTCGCCTGGCGCTTTTTTCAGCAACAGCCTGCTGTGAAAAGCTGTGTGCTATTGACGCCCTTATGTGTGGCAGACAAATCTGGAGGGGATGAACTCAGCCTGGTGAAACAGAATTATCCCTGCGCTGAGCTAGAAAAAAGGCCAGTTCTTATGCTGGCCGGGAATGCAGATCCTTATTGCGAACTCGATACTCTGCGGGAGTTTGCCGGGCCCATGGCAGCACGATTCAAAATTGTCGTGCTGGAAGGTAATCACAGTATGGAGATACCTGATGAAGATACGACGGTGGCTACCAGCAAACTGGAGCGCAACCTGGCTTTGCTAGCCTGCCACATCCAGGGTTTCTTGCTTCAGTAAATTGAGTGCCACCAATACGGCGTTAATCTATGTGCTCCACCATTAACTGTACTCTGGTGACACCATTGTATTCATTGGCATCGAGCCTGAAGGCAACGTGGACGTTTTCAGGCAGGGTGTCGGTATGGCCAAACCAGATTGCATCATAGCGCAGCTTGTTTTTCTCCAGCACCAGTTTTAAATGGCGCTCTTTTAATATTCTCTGCGATATCAGTTTAAAGTCATCGCAAAATATGGGGGGAGGGAAACCTTGCCCCCATACTTGCGTATCCAGCAGGCGGATAAAGTCTGTCGTGTAATAGGCCTCTTCCAGTGGGCCATCAGTTTCTACCACCCGCTCAAGCTGGTGTGCCTGTAACCAGCTTTTTCCTACGGCTTCAAAAGCCTGCTGGAATGTCGGGAAGTCTTCAGACCGCAAGGTCAGACCTGCTGCCATTGCATGACCACCAAATTTTTGTATCAGGCTGGGTGCGTGCTTGGATACCAGATCAAGCGCATCACGCAAATGAAAGCCTGGTATGGAACGACCCGAACCTTTGATCAATCCCTCGCCTCCAGGTGCAAAGGTAATCGTGGGGCGATAAAACTTGTCTTTCAGGCGCGAGGCGACGATACCAATGACACCCTGATGCCAGCCTTCATCAAACACGGTAATGGTATTGCTATCTTGTGGCTGGAAGTCATCCAGGTGAAGCAGCGCCACATCCTGCATTTCACGTTCTATGTCTTTGCGGTCAGCATTGATGCTGTTTAATTCCTGCGCGATTTGCCAGGCGCGGCCTTCGTCATCCGTGGTCAGGCATTCTATGCCCAGGGCCATGTCAGCCAGACGACCAGCAGCGTTGAGTCTGGGGCCAAGAGCGAAGCCAAGATCAAAAGGGCTGGCATTGTGTGGTTCGCGACCAGCTACGCGGAATAGTGCAGCTATGCCCGCACACATCCGGCCAGCGCGCATGCGCTTCAGGCCTTGCGCCACCAGGATGCGGTTATTGGCATCCAGTTTAACCACGTCAGCAACCGTACCTAGCGCAACCAGATCCAGTAAAGTATCAAGCTTGGGTTGATTTTGCTGGTCGAACACGCCGCGCTGGCGTAGTTCTGCCCGCAAAGCCAGCAAGACATAAAACATGACGCCTACACCGGCCAGGTTCTTGCTGGGAAAGCCGCATTCAGGCTGATTTGGATTGACGATGACAGCAGCATCCGGCAAATGATCACCAGGCAAATGGTGATCGGTGACGACCACGGCTATGCCCTGGGCATTGGCCGCTGCCACACCATCCACACTGGCAATGCCGTTATCGACAGTGACGATGACGTCTGGCGACTTTTCTTTTTGTGTTAGCGCAACGATTTCTGGTGTCAGGCCATAACCATATTCAAAACGATTCGGGACGATGTAATCGACATTTGCCCCCAGCATGCGCAGGCCGCGCAAGCCTACCGCACAGGCAGTCGCACCATCGCAGTCGTAATCGGCGACGATGACGAGTTTTTTGTTTTGTGCAATTGCGTCGGCTAAAAACTTTGCAGCCTGGTCTATGTGCAAGAGCCCGGCAGGCGGCAACATGGCATTCAATTCTGTGCTGAGTTCTTTTTCACCTGTTGCACCGCGTGATGCGTATAGACGTGCCAGTACAGGGTGCAAGCCATTCTGGCGCAACATTTCAGATTCACGGAAAGGGCAGGGGCGTACTGTAATGCGTGTCATGAAATCGAAAATAAATGATGTAATGAGGGTTTGACCCAAAATTTACGCAAGGACCAGGGCGTCAGGTCAAAGCTGGCGATCTTGTGCGCATCGCTGAAATTGAGTTTCAGGCTGGTGATTTGCTTATTCCGCAGACCTGCTACCAGAGGGGAAAACCAGTTTTTATCCAGTTCGTGCATATTGTCCAGCCATAGAGCCCAGTCGCTATTGATGGCAGCTTCGCATAGATTGTTGAGCAATACTGGTACTTGTCCCTGCGACTGAGACAGATGCTGGGCGTACTCCTTAGCGGTACTGACTTGCTTTAGCGCTGGATCAAGATTCTGCGCACCGCCGGATATCCAAACAGAATTGATGACTTTGGCACCGCGCATTTCACGCTGAGCATTGATGTCATGGGTGAACCACTGCATCTGTATTTCATTTTGCAGTTTGCGCCAGGGACGCTCAAACTCGCCTTTTGGCATCCATATATCAATATTGTGACCGCAAGCGGCATCTACTGTGGCCGTTAGCAGACCTGCCCATTCATCAGCACGTAAAAACCAGGTTTGTGCATCGCCAAACAAGATTTGCAAGCCCATTTCTTCGCAACTTGCTTTAGCCATTTCAAATAATGGACGGGATTCGGTTTCGCTGATATTTAGTTGCCGCTGATCTGTCAGTACCAGATGATCACGGGCAATATGGATGTGGACAGGCTGCAAGACGTACCAGTTTCCGGCTTCAGGCCTCAGGCCATATGCTTGCATGCGGTTCCAGGCTATCGCCGGACTATTTGCTTTATCTGCGGGAGGAAATTGGCCTGCAAGCCAGTATTCATAGCTGAGTGCGCGCGAGAAATCGTCTGTCGTCTGCGTCCGGGCACTGCCTGCGCAAGCGATTAGCCTGGCTAAACCAGGGGTGTGCATTTCTTTTAACAGGTCTTTGGCAAGGCTTGCTGGCGGAATCCCGAAGGGGATTATCAATTCTAAATGGTTCATAGTGCTGTATTGTATGGCAAACGTGTGGCAAACTGCTGGCTGCCTTCACAACAAGTGTAAATGCAGTGAAAAATCTCTCTTTTGAATGGCTGGTTGGCTTGCGGTATACGCGTGCTGGCCGGCGTAGTGGTCGTAATGGTTTTATTTCCTTTATCTCGCTAATCTCGATGGCAGGTATCGGGCTGGGCGTGGCAGCCATGATTGTTGTCATTTCAGTCATGAACGGGTTCCAGAAAGAAGTACGGGACCGCATGTTGTCCGTACTGGCCCACGTCGAAGTCTTTGATGCCAGCGGTGCCTTGCCTGACTGGCGTTCAACAGCGCTGGAAGTGCAAAAAAATCCTGCTGTCACGGGAACCGCTCCCTATGTCGATGGTCAGGCCATGATCATCCGTGAAGATGTCATGCGCGGCGTTATTATCAGAGGCATCTTGCCTGAAGAAGAACCCAAGGTCTCGGATGTCGCTAGCAAAATCAAGTATGGCAAATGGGCAGACCTCAAGCCTGGCGAATTCAATATCGTACTGGGATCTGCACTGGCCAACAGTTTGCGGGTACGCATAGGCGAAAAAATTACCCTGGCTGCGCCCGAGGGGCAGATGACGCCTGCGGGCGTTGTTCCTCGCCTGAAAGCCTTTAATGTCGTCGGCATATTTGAGGCTGGGCACTACGAATATGATTCTGGCATGGCATTCATGCACATAGAAGATGCGCAAAAATTCTTCCGCCTTAATTCGCCATCCGGCCTGCGTCTGCGCATCAAGGAGATGCTCAAGGCACCACAGGTAGCGCTGGAGTTGTCGCGCACTTTGTCAGGCGATTTGCTGATCCGTGATTGGTCACAACAGAACAAGGTGTATTTCGCTGCCGTAAAAGCAGAAAAAACCATGATGTTTATCATCCTGACCCTGATCATCGCCGTGGCTGCGTTTAACCTGGTTTCTACTCTGGTCATGACGGTCACAGACAAGCAGGCTGATATTGCCATCTTGCGCACCCTGGGGGCGGCACCTTCATCGATCATGAAAATATTCGTGATACAAGGCACCATCGTTGGTTGCCTCGGTACGCTGTCTGGTGTGGGGCTTGGCCTGCTGATCTCTCTTAATATTGACGTCATCGTGCCTTTCATAGAAAGCATATTGGGTATACAACTGCTGTCCAAAGAAGTGTATGTCATCAGTAAACTGCCATCGGATGTGCAGTTGTTTGACGTGCTGACTATTGGTAGTGTCGCTTTAATTCTGGCCATGCTGGCCACTATCTATCCTAGCTGGCGTGCTTCGCGCGTGAAACCTGCGGAGGCATTGCGTTATGAATGATCAAGTATTGAATCAAGAAAAGAATAAACAAGAAATGATTTTATCCTGCAGCGGCCTGGGTAAGACGTTTTCGCAAGGGCTGGAATCTGTCAATGTCCTGAATGAAATCAATCTGAGCATCTACAAGGGTGAGCGAATCGCCATCGTCGGTGCATCTGGTTGCGGCAAATCTACTTTATTGCATTTGCTGGGCGGACTTGATACCCCAAGCAAAGGAACGGTTACCTTGCAGGGCAAGGATTTTGCCAGTCTGAATGAGACCGCGCGCGGAGAGTTGCGCAATCATGCGCTGGGCTTTGTCTATCAGTTTCACCATCTGTTGCCTGAGTTTTCTGCGCTGGACAATGTGGCCATGCCTCTTATCATCCGTCGCATGGCAAGAAGTGAAGCGCAAAAAGTAGCACAGGCAATTTTGGAAAAAGTGGGCCTTGGTCATAGACTCAAGCACGTTCCTGGTGAATTGTCTGGCGGTGAAAGACAGCGTGTGGCTTTGGCGCGCGCTCTGGTAACCCAGCCTGCCTGCGTGTTGGCAGATGAGCCTACAGGTAACCTCGACGGTAGTACAGCACAACAGGTGTTTGCCTTGATGCTGGAATTATCGCAAACTCTGGGTACGGCATTTGTGATTGTTACCCATGATGCGGAGTTGGCCGGTCGCTGTGACCGTGTTTTCCGTTTGACTGAACGCGGCTTGCAACAACAATAGAAATGGCATGCGAAAAACCAGCAAAATGAATTTCAGGAGACGTGATCCTGCGTTTTCCATAGCTCATTTTTCTACCGGACCAGGTGGCTGGGTCATGCTTGGTCTGTTATCTGTGCTCGCATTACCTACATCGGCTGTGTATGCGGCAGATACAGTAGAGCTGGTGTTGCAACTGGAAACTTCGCTGACCAGCGACAGTAATCCGTTTCGCTTTTACGAGCAGACAGCCAAGCCCACACAGCCTGATCAAGGTGACCAGGGGCAAGGTGAGCAGTCAGGTCAGCCTGGCGTTGCCGACGACAAAAAGTTTCGTAATCGCGATAGCATAACCGGCACCGATGTGCGGGCTGGCGCCATCATCACCATTCTATCGGACCGTACCCGCCTGATACTGACTGGCTCGCTAGGTAACCGGCATTATAAAAACTATAAAGAACTCGATCACCACCTGACTGCAGGCGATGCCACGCTCCAATGGGCAGCAGGACAGATTATTAATGGCCAAATCACTGCGGGTAAAGAAGACAGATTATTTCAATACATCAATGGCAGTCTCACAGATAAAGATATCTCGCACCAAAAACGTGCTTCTGCCAATGTTAATTTTAAACTGACTGATGAATGGTCCTTGAATGCCAGTCTGGACAGGGCTGGCCTGAATTATGATTTGCCCCTGAATCAGCTATATAACTTTGACGAGCGTGGCAGGCAATTGAGTGGGCGCTACTACTCTCCAACCGGATCAAGTGTTGAAATCGGGACACGTTTGTCGGAAACGAATTTCCCGGACCGTAATGAGCAGGATATTGCCGACCTGGATAAGGCATATAAAGAGTCAGAGGTCTTTCTCGATGCTGAATGGCGTTACAGCAGCAAGTCTGTTACCAGTGCGCATCTGGGGGTGATCAAACGCAAGTACGATGTGCTGACAGAACGCGACACCAATTTGTCGAATATTTTATTGCGTGGTACCTATCATTATTCACCAAAACTGCGCCTGGATTTGCAGTTGTGGGACCGGCCTTTTACCATTGTTGACCGCACTGTCGTCTATGTGCTGAGCAAGGCATTACGCTTTGATGCACAGTGGAAGTATTCAGACAAATCGCAGATGAATTTCTCTACGCTTTTTCAAAATAGCGACAATGTTTTGGTGCCACGCCTGGCGACACTGGCCGATGGCACATCGCGCAAGGAGAAATTGATACGCGTCGGTTTGGGTGGGGCTTATGAGTTTGAGAGGGGTTTCCGTATGGTGCTGGACAGTTTTTATGAAAAAGTCCAGCGTGAATCTGATGGTGTTAATCTGAAGCAGGCCGTGATTAAACTGGGTCTGGAATATACCTATGAAAATTTGCCGGGGAGTAATTCGCGTATGGGTTTGAAACGCTACCAGCATTCCCTTAGCGCCTCGGATAGTTTGCGCTGATCATGGGGCTGACACAAAAATTAAGCCGCTTCGCGGCGCGCCACGCAGCAAATCGCTGGTTGCCACTCAATAAGGGTAGGGGGGTGGTCAGTTTCAGTTTTGATGATGTACCAGCCAGTGCCTGCCATCAGGGTGCCATGTTGCTGGAGTTATACCAGGCACGCGGTACTTTCTATATATGTGGCAGCCTGACTGATGGTGTCGAGCAAAATCAGCCTTGTCATAGCGTCGAGGACTTGCAGCGTTTGTTGCAAAATGAGCATGAAATTGGTTGTCACACCTACTCGCACACCAATTGCGCCAATGCTACTTCCGATTTTTTAGTAGCTGACTGGGAACGCAATCAGGCTTTTTTTAAGCAGAACAATATCGCTAATCACGGTTTTGCTTTTCCTTTTGGTGCCTATGACCTGAGTAGCAAACTGGCAGCAACCAAACGCTTCTCATATAACCGCATTACCGGTGGTGGCACGCAGACTGGGCGTGCCGACTTGTCAGCATTGCGTGCGCAGGCCCTGTACTCAGCCAACAACAATCAGGATGAGATTGGTGCTTTGATCAAACACACTGCCTCAACAGGTGGCTGGTTGATCTTATACAGCCATGAAGTCAGTGAAACACCGGGGCCATGGGGGACAACACCCGCTTTGTTGGAGAGTGCCTTGCAGACAGCAGCACAAGAAAGTTGCCAGATATTACCAGTGCAAAAAGCAATTGATTTTTTTCTTTCCTGACGGTGCACATGGTTTTTACTCAATTCAGACTTGGGTAAGTTACAATTCTTGCGGTTTTAATCTTAATTTTCAGGTAGCAGACAACATCCATGAGCCAACATAGCCAGTTTACCTTGCTGTCACAGCGTCGTTTTGCCCCTTTCTTCTGGACGCAATTTCTTGGCGCATTCAATGACAATGTATTCAAGACGGCCTTGCTGACCATACTGACCTATGACGCATTGTCCTGGACGAATATGGATGTCGGCTTGCTGAATAACCTGATACCAGGCTTATTCATTTTACCCTTCGTGCTGTTCTCAGCAACCTCAGGTCAACTGGCCGACAAGTTTGAAAAAGGTCGTATGGCCCGCAATGTCAAGTTGCTCGAAATCGGCATCATGCTGGTTGCTGCAGTTGGCTGGCAAACACATAATTTATGGCTTTTGAT
Source organism: Undibacterium sp. KW1 (assembly GCF_009937955.1). Classification (NCBI taxonomy): domain Bacteria; kingdom Pseudomonadati; phylum Pseudomonadota; class Betaproteobacteria; order Burkholderiales; family Oxalobacteraceae; genus Undibacterium; species Undibacterium sp. KW1. The sequence continues at coordinate 2,644,705 of NZ_AP018439.1, forward strand.
TGCCGCTGTTTGCGGCATGGGCATACATTCCACCTTGTTTGGTCCTGTCAAATATGCCTACTTGCCCCAGCATCTGAAGACAGATGAGCTGGTAGGAGGCAATGGTCTGATAGAAATGGGTACCTTTGTCGGTATCTTGCTTGGTGAAATTTTGGGCGCCATGCTGGTCGTACACAAGCCATGGGGTACTGAGTTGGTAGCAGGGGGCGCGATAGTTGTTGCTATCGTGGGTTACCTGACTGCATTGCGTATCCCTGATTCGCCAGCCCCTGCGCCAGAATTGAAAATCAACTGGAACCCGGCGACTGAAACCATCAGGAACATCAGCTTTAGCAAACAGAACCGTCCTGTATTTTTATCCTTGCTGGGTAATTCCTGGTTCTGGTTCTATGGTGCCATCGTATTGGCACAATTCCCTTTGTATGCCAAAAATTACCTGCATGGCGACCATAGCGTCTTCGTGCTTTTGCTGACTATATTCTCTTTCGGTATAGGTGCTGGTTCTTTGTTATGTGAAAAACTGTCTGGTCATAAGGTGGAAATTGGTCTGGTGCCGTTTGGTGCCATAGGTTTGTCGGTATTTGGTTTTGATTTGTATTTATCCAGTCTGAGCTATACCAATGTGGCAACTGTTGGCGCAATGGATTTCATCAAGCAGGCTGGCAGTTTGCACATTCTGTTCGATATCACGATGATAGGTATTTTTGGCGGCTTATACATCGTGCCTTTGTTTGCCTTGATACAGACACGCTGCGATCCAAAGCATTTGTCACGCACAATAGCAGGCATGAACATCCTGAACGCTCTGTTCATGGTGGTAGCCTCCTTGTCGGCAGTAGCCATGCTGGAAAAAGGCTTCACGATACCGCAAATCTTCATGGCAACAGCCATCCTGAATGCCATCGTGGCGATCTATATCTTCAGCCTGGTGCCAGAATTCCTGATGCGCTTTATTGCCTGGCTGTTGATACACACTATCTACAAGGTCAAATCTATCAACACTGAGCGGATACCCGATGAAGGTGCGGGCATCCTCGTCTGTAATCATGTCAGCTACATGGATGCCATCGTCATCATGGCATCAAGCCCGAGGCCGGTACGCTTTGTCATGGATCACCGGATATTTAAAATACCTTTCCTGTCCTGGGTATTCCGTACTGCCAAGGCCATCCCGATTGCACCGGCTAAAGAAGACCCGTGGTTGATGGAGAAATCATTTATTGACGTAGCCCAGGCTTTGCATGAAGGTGATCTGGTCTGCATTTTCCCGGAGGGTAAATTGACCGCCACAGGTGAACTGAATGAATTCAAAGGCGGGATTATGAAAATACTGGAACGTAGCCCCGTTCCGGTTTATCCACTGGCTTTGCGTGGGCTATGGGGCAGTGTATTTTCAAGGGATAAAAGCAATTCATTCGGACGCGCATTCCGTCGCGGACCATTTTCCAAACTGGAACTGGTCGTGGGCGACGTTATGCAGCCTCAGGATGTGACGCCACAAACGCTACAGGAAAAAGTCAGCGAGTTGCGTGGTGAGTGGAAATAATATTCGGATGTCAGCTTGCTCTCTATTCTGATTCAAGCTGATTAAGATGAAAAAAGGCGCATTCAATATTGAATGCGCCTTTTTTATTTGTTGCGTTTTTTACTGCGCGAGTTCGATCACAAAATCTCGCTCGCGTGATCTGCCAGACGTGAACGTTCACCGCGAGCCAGTGTTACATGGCCGCTATGCGCCCAGCCTTTGAATCTGTCTACAACATAAGTCAGACCGCTGGAGCCTTCAGTCAGGTAAGGCGTATCGATCTGGGCAATATTACCCAGGCAGATGATCTTGGTGCCGGGGCCCGCGCGTGTTACCAAGGTCTTGACCTGTTTGGGTGTCAAGTTCTGCGCTTCGTCGATGATGAGGAATTTATTGACGAAAGTACGGCCACGCATGAAGTTCAGGGACTTGATCTTGATCTTCGAACGTATCAAATCCTGAGTGGCGGCACGACCCCAGTCACCGGCATCATTATCAGACTTGTTGAGCACTTCCAGATTGTCGTCAAAAGCGCCCATCCATGGCGACATTTTTTCTTCCTCTGTACCTGGCAGGAAACCTATGTCTTCACCTACAGGCACAGTAACGCGCGTGACGATGATTTCATTATAGGTTTTGGTTTCCAGCACTTGTGCCAGACCTGCAGCCAAAGCGAGCAAGGTCTTGCCTGTACCAGCCTGACCCAGCAGGGTAACGAAATCGCATTCCGGGTCCATCAAGAGATTCAATGCAAAGTTTTGCTCGCGGTTGCGTGAGGTGATGCCCCAGACACTATGCTTGACATGGCCATAGTCACGCAAGGTTTGCAGTACCGCAGTCTTGCCATTGATCTGCCTGACCTGGCCATAGAAAGATGCTTCACCATTCTTGGGCTCCAGATACACAAACTGATTCACCAGCAGGGATGGGATGACAGGGCCGGTAATGCGGTAAAAAGTTGTGCTCAGGCCATTGCGGTTTTCTTGCCAGGTTTCTATACCCTTGCCATGCTTGTTCCAGAAGTCATCAGGCAACTGCACGATGCCGGAATACAGCAGATCAGAATCTTCCAATACATGGTCATTGAAGTAATCTTCGGCAGGCAAGCCCATGGCGCGCGCCTTGATACGCATGTTGATGTCTTTTGACACCAGTACCACAGGGCGGCCCGGCATTTCTGTTTCCAGCGCACGGACTACACCAAGTATCTGGTTATCTGCCTTACCTTTAGGCAGACCAACCGGCAAGTCGGCGCTTTGCAGCTTGGTCTGGAAGTACAGATGACCCTTGGCATCCTTGTTGCCCAGCTTGGACAGCAAGATGCCTTTTTCTATATCGTGATGATCGATATCACCTACCAGGGCATCCAGCGAGCGTGATACCTGACGTGCATTGCGGGCGACCTCGGACATGCCTTTTTTATGATCATCCAATTCTTCCAGCGTGATCATAGGCAGGTAGACATCATGCTCTTCAAAACGGAATAGCGATGATGGATCATGCATCAGGACGTTGGTGTCCAGTACAAACAATTTGGTCGTGCCAGATTTATCCGCAGCACGGCTGGTACCTGACTTGACCCGGCTGTCATGGGTTTTGGCCTTGCTGGCAGCAACGACAGGCAAGCTTTTGGCGATGGCTGCCGGTACCGGTTTCCCTGCAACAGGTTTGCTCACAACAGCGGGAACCGTTGCGATTTTCTTTCTTTGTGGTGCCGGGGCGACATCAATAGCTTTGATTTTCTCTGGCGTTGCGGATTTTATTGTTTTGGCTGGTTTGCCTTTTTCTGCCTTCGGAAAATCCTTGGGTGAAAGCAGTGCTGCTGGTTTGGTCGGCATTTTTGGCAATGGCATGAAAACCTCAATCAAAAAGTGAGAGCTGAAAAGTTAAAAGCCGCTGAGGACATACCAACATTGCTGCTGGCACTGTCTTTCGCGGCTTTTATCAAGAGTAATTCTGGAGAGTTCAATTAAGTTTGGGCGCTCACAAATTCGAGTACTTCATCTACGTGTCCTGCTACTTTGACTCCACGCCATTCTTTCACTAATTTACCGTTGCCGTCAATCACAAATGTGCTGCGCTCGATGCCACGTACCTGTTTGCCATACATGTTCTTCATTTTCATCACGTTGAACAACAGACACAGGGTTTCATCAGGATCAGAAATCAACTCGAAAGGCAGACCTAACTTGCTCTTAAAGCCTTCGTGAGAGCGCAGACTGTCACGGCTGATACCAAAAACGACAGCATTGGCTAGCTGAAATTGTGGGTGGAGATCACGGAAGGCGATACTTTCCGTAGTACAGCCTGGGGTGTTGTCTTTTGGGTAAAAATAAATAATGATATTTTTACCAATGTAGTTACTTAATTTAAACGCTTTGTCGCCAGTCATTGCGGCGGAAAATTCAGGTACCTGGCATTGCAGTGCAGAAGGGGTCTCAGCCACTTTCATCTCCTTGGTTAGGGGTGGAGAAATGTTGCTGACTGACTAGATCAGGGCGACCAGCTCTCCGGAACGGCCTGGCAAGCCCGCCCATGATAATGGACGTGTCGGTAAATCCTCATTTTTGATGGATTCATAATAATCCGCCATGGAAATGCAACGATAACCTTGCTTGTGCCAGCCTGTCAGCAATTCCTCGAATATGGGGGCGAGTTTCTGTCCTTCAAGCTCTGCATGTAAGGTAAATACATGATCTTTTGGAATTGCTGTCAGTCCCAGTATATTCGCAGCGATATTTGACTCGCTAATGACATTGCCTGCAATGTCGCGTCCCAGCAACTCGTCGAGAGTAGGCAGGGTAGTTGGCATCTGTATACAGGACATAACATTGGCACCCACTTGCAGGCGGTAAGGGCCAGCCTTCGGATCGCTGAGACCGCCATCTTCATTGAGCATGGCGCGTCCGTCAGATGCGTATTGCATGCCGAACTGGTCAAGCTGGGCAAAAGCGTGATCATTCATTTGCCAGCCAGCCGCACCATGGGTTTTTGGTGTTGCGCCGAAAATCTGCTGGAAGCGTTGGTGAGCTTGCAGCATCTGCTTGCGCGTCCAATCCAGGTCCCGCACCCGCACATTATCTTGCCAGACTACGTGATCCCAGGTATGTATGCCACACTCAAAACCAGCATCACGTACTGCCTGCATTTCGGTCGTGCAACTACCTATATCCGGGGCAGGCAGGAACACGCCATACATCAGGGTCTTGAAACCGTAGTGTTCAAGAACCGAGGTGCGTGACACTTTTTGGAAAAAACCAGGGCGGAATGCCCTGCGCAAGGCCCAGCCAGTGTGGTCCTTGCCCAAGGAAAACAGGAAAGTTGCGCCTGCATTATGCTTCTTGAGAATGCGCACCAGATTAGGTACGCCTTCTTTAGTGCCGCGATAGGTATCGACGTCGATCTTGAGAACGATGGTAGGCATGTAATCCAGTATTAGTCCATCAATCCATCAAGGCGCGTGCTTCAGCTACCTGACTGCGATAAGCATCAAAAATATTACGCATGGTGTCTGGCATGGTGGTCACTGGCTTCCAGCCCAGTTCTTCACAAGTGTTGGTGATTTTTGGAACGCGGTTTTGCACGTCCTGATAACCTTTGCCATAGTAGGCTGCAGAAGTGGTTTCTGTCAGCTCTACTTTTTTGGCTGTCTCAGCATACTCTGGATATTCAGCAGCCAGATCCAGCATCATGTGTGCCAGCTCGCGGATGGAGAAATTATTGGATGGATTACCGATGTTATAGATCTTGCCGCTGGCTACGCCGTTTTTGTTATCAATAATACGCATCAAGGCGTCGATACCGTCGTCGATATAGGTGAATGCACGTTTCTGCGCGCCGCCATCGACCAGGGAAATATTTTCACCACGAACGATATGGCCAAAGAATTGCGTCACGACGCGTGAGCTGCCTTCTTTTGGTGTGTGGATGTTGTCCAGGCCAGCGCCGATCCAGTTAAATGGACGGAACAGGGTGAAGTTCAGGCCTTCCATACCATAACCCCAGATCACGCGGTCCATCAACTGCTTGGCGCAAGAATAAATCCAGCGTGGTTTATTGATAGGGCCGCAAATCAGTTCAGATTCTTCTGGATCAAACTCTTCATCATGGCACATGCCATACACTTCAGAAGTGGATGGGAATACCAGGTGCTTGCCGTATTTTGCAGCAGAACGGACGATAGGCAGATTGGCTTCAAAATCGAGCTCAAATACGCGCAAAGGTTGTTTTACGTATGTGGAAGGTGTAGCGATCGCCACCAGGGGCAGGATGACATCGCACTTCTTGACATGGTATTCCACCCATTCTTTATTGATGGTGATGTCGCCTTCAAAGAAATGCATGCGCGGGTGATTGAGCAAGTCGCCCAGACGCTCGGTTTGCATGTCCATGCCATACACTTCCCAGTCTGTGGTTTCGAGGATGCGCTTGGACAAATGGTGACCGATAAAACCGTTCACGCCAAGTATGAGGACTTTTTTCATAATGAATTCTTTTTAAAGTAAATGTTGATTGCTAGTTCAGATGTGCAAAACAAAGGCTTATGCTGCTTGCTTTAACAGGGCCGCCAATTCCTGCGCGCCCACGATTTTGCCATCCATTAACAATTCAATAATATGCAGTGCCCGGCCATCGCCGCACACGCCAAGGACGTTATTATCTACTACATGTAAGCCTGTCGGCAAATTTGCCGCGTTGCCTTTGAATAAACGTGCTTTTCCGATAATAAATCGATGGCCAGCCTGATCGGTAAATGCACCAGGATAGGGAGGGGCAACGGCCCTGTGCAGGTTATATACCTGTTGCGCAGTCTGTTCCCAGTTGATGCGGCCATCTTCAGGTTTGCGGCCGCCAAAGTAACTGCCGGCGGACAAATCATTAGGCAAACGCCTGGCTGTGCCTGCGATCAAGTTGGGCAGCGCAGTCCACAGACATTGTTCTGCTGCCACCGTCAACTTACCAAACACCTCATAGGCTGTGTCATCCGGCAAAATAGGTGCAGCTACCTGGGCCAGGATTTCACCAGCATCCGGCTTCAGGGCCATTTCGTGCAGGGTGGCGCCAGTTTCAGTTTCGCCATGCAAGACTGCCCAGTTAACTGGCACGCGGCCACGGTATTTAGGCAGCAAAGAACCATGCAGGTTGTAAGCACCGCGTTTGGCCAAAGCCAGCACATCCAGCGGCAACATGTGGCGATAATAAAAGCTGAAAATGAAATCTGGCGCTATGGCTGCTACCCACTCTTTCAATTCAGCTGATTTTGGGTCATCAGGTGTGATGCAGGTTATGCCTTGCTCACGGCAAAGATCGGCCACTGATTCAAACCAGATGGTTTCTGCCGGGTTATCAGTGTGGCTAACAACCAGTTTGACGTCTATACCGCGTGCCAGCAAAGTCTTGATGCAACGCACGCCTACGCTGTGATAGGCAAAAACCACCGCTGTTGCAGGGGAGGATGCTGATGTTGTCATCTCTGCTTTCTTAATTAACTTCAGGCAAATCCGGGGTGGATTGTTCCAAGATGGTCTGCACTACATAGCGCGGACGGCCACGCACCTGCTGGTAAATCCGGCCTACGTACTCACCGAGCAAACCTATGCCAAACAGGATCACACCCATCAGGAAGAAGGCGATCGCAAATAGCGTGAACAGACCTTCTGCTTCAGCGCCCAGCACAAAGCGGCGTATCAGCAACAGCAATACCAGGCCGCCAGACAAGACCGACAGCACCATGCCCAGCATGGAGAACCATTGCAGGGGCATGATGGAGAAGCCCGTCATCAAATCGAAATTCAGGCGTATCAGACTGTAAATCGAATACTTTGATTCACCGGCAGAACGTTCTTCGTGCTCAACGATGATTTCTGTGGGCTTGCGCGCAAAGGTATAAGCCAGGGCAGGGACGAAGGTATTCACTTCACTGCATTGATTAATCAGATTAATCACATTGCGGCCATAGGCGCGTAACATGTTGCCCTGGTCCGTGATTTTGATGCGCGTGATTTTTTCACGGAAGCGGTTCATCGCCTTGGACGCATAAGTACGCCAGGCAGAATCCTGGCGCTTGCGGCGTATGGAACCCACGTAATCATAGCCTTCACGCATTTTATCGACGAGGGCACCGATTTCTTCTGGTGGATTTTGCAAATCCGCATCCAAGGTGACGACGATTTCACCGCGTGTAGCTTCAAATCCAGCCAGAATAGCCATGTGCTGGCCATAATTGCCATTGAACAGCACGACACGCGTAACATCCGGGCGCAGGCGATACTGGTCAGCCAGCAAGGCAGGCGTGTTATCGCGGCTGCCATCGTTGACAAAGACTATTTCATAGCTGACACCGCGCGCGGCCAGCGTGTCAAGCGCAGGGTACAGGCGTTCAAACAGCTTGGCCAGGCCAGCTTCTTCGTTGTAGACGGGTATGACAACAGAGAGTTCGGGTTTCATTGGTATTGTTCTGCCGATTTCAGAGAAGGCAGGATTTTACCGCAGACACGACTCTTTCGACATCTTCTGTGTTCATGGCTGGGAATAATGGCAAAGTAACAATCTGCTTACCTATGCGTTCTGCAATCGGGAACATGCCATCGGTAAAACCGCGCTCGCGGTACATGCTGAACAAATGGATCGCGCGATAGTGATAACCCAGGCCAATTTGCTGGTCCAGCATTTGCTGCATGAAAGCTGCACGATTGACGCTTTCTGGCAAGACCAGGTGGAACATGTGCCAATTACTGTTTTCAAAGTCGGCAACGGGTAACTCTGCCCCTGTCTTTTGTTCAAAGTCAGCACCAAAGTTGGTGAAATAATGCTTTGCCAGGGCCGCGCGTTTGGCATTGAACTCTGCCAGATGCTTCATTTGCCCCAGACCTATGGCAGCGGCAATGTCGGTCATATTGTATTTGCCACCGAGTACATCAACGTCTATGCCGTCCAGACCACTGCGCGTTACACCTTGCAGTCTGTATTTTTCTGCCAGGCGCACTTCTTCTGCATTGTTCAACACCAGGCAACCACCTTCACCAGTCATGATGTTTTTATTGACCTGGAAGCTGAATGAGGCAAAGTCACCGAAAGAGCCTATGCGTTTGCCTTTCCAGCTGGAACCTATGGCTTGCGCTGCATCTTCTATGACACGCAATTTGTATTTGTCGGCGATGGTGTAAAGCTTGTCCATGTCGCAAGGCAGGCCGCACATGTGCACGGGGATAATCGCCTTCGTACGTGGTGTTATGGCAGCTTCAACTTTGTCGAGATCAATATTATGTGTTTTTGGATCAATGTCAGCAAACACCGGCGTCGCACCAGTTTCTATGATGACATTGGCGGTTGCCACCCATGAATTTGGTGTCGTGATGACTTCATCTCCTGCGCCTATGCCAGCGATACGCAGGGCAATTTCCATGGTGCAGGTGCCAGAATTGAAAGTCCGCACAGGGCGGCCACCAAAATATTCAGACAATTGCGCTTCTAAAGCTTGCACTTTGGGACCACTGGTCAGCCAGCCAGAACGCAAGACTTCCGTGACGGCAGCGATCGTCTCTTCATCGATAGTCGGTTTGGTGAATGGCAGGAATTTGGATGTGTCACTCATGGTGAACCTTTCAATAAAACAAAGCTATTCTTCTGGAATATGAGGGGCGTGCCAATGAAGCAATTCAACTTTTTACCAGCAAGGCCACGCCAATGATAATGACACCAATTGCCAGCATCCTTTGCATGGACATGACTTCACCCAGGAAATACCATGCACCGATGGCATTGACGATATAGCCCAAGGACAGCAAGGGATAGGCAATGCTGACATCAACACGCGACAAACCGATGATCCAGACCACGACAGAAATGACGTAGCAGGTCAGACCACCAATGATGGGTAACTGCGTTGCCAGTTGCAAGCCCGTCGAGAACCAGTTCTCGGCTGTCAGATGAATCGCGCCAACTGCGTTGGTGCCTTTCTTAAGCAAAAGCTGGGCGACAGCATTGAGCATGATGCCGGTGAAGATAAAGCCAAAGGTATTGATATTCATAATAATTTATTTGTTTTTATTGACCAGATTGGCGACGATGACCCGGCGTGGGTCCTTGGCGATTACGCGCATGGGGAAATCGGTTTTTTTCAGGTCTTCATAAATATCATTGCGCAGGATGGCAACTGCAGCTTTGCCCTTGTCCTGATGCATCTGCCATTGTTTGACGAAGTCTTCACGCTTGGGTATCCATAATTCAGGTTGATGCTCAAGACCAAACTGCATTTCATCGGGGAACTCAACCAGTGTTGTGGTGCGCTCCAGATAAAACGGCAAGGCCTGTTCATAGCGACCAACTGCATAGAAAGGTGTAGTTGGTGAGATTAGTTCCGTTTTGATTGCAGGTATGTATTCGCTGCCCGCAATATATTTTCCCCATGGATTATGTCCCAGAAAACCTATCTGGCCTACCAGATAACCGCTTGCAGCGAGGCAAATAATTGCCCAGTCTTTTCCTGTCGTGCCTTTACGTGCCAGTAGCCATGTAAGTGCCCCGCCGATGATCGCCAACACGGCTACGCAAATTATCCAGGGTTTGTATGCAATCGCCAAGGCTTGGTCGAATGCGTCTGCTTCATGTAATTTGCCCAGATAGATTGTGAGGCCGACCGCGATAGCTATGCCAAATATAATGAACAGAATGCCCGCTATTTTCACTGGGCGATTATCTGATTTCTCCAGATGGCAAGCGATAAGAAGGGCGAGCGCGGGGAAGATGGGCAGGATGTAGCCAGGCAATTTTGAGCCTGAAATACTAAAAAAGAAAAACAGGAAGGCTGCCCAAATGAGCAGCATTTTTTGCGGTTGAAAACCCGGTGTTTTATCTTTGACTCCAGACCATAAGCCTTGAAGTAAAACACCTATCCAGGGCACGATACCGACGATGAGCAAAGGAATGAAGTAATGCCATGGGCCACCACGCTTATGTACAGTACTGGTAAAACGCTGAAAATGTTCGTGGATAAAGAAAAAATGTGGATGCTCAGGGTTTTTTATCGCGATCAAGATAAACCAGGGCGCCGTGATAGCAAAAAACAGGATTAAACCCTTGCCCATATGCAGGCGTTTCCATAAGCCCCAGTCACACGTCACCAGGGTGTAAATAACCAATACACCTCCCGGCAATACAAATCCGATCAAGCCTTTCGACATCGTCGCCAGCGCCATGCCGGCCCAGCAAACCAGCATGGCATTGCGCTCCGTCTTGCTATTGGCACCAGCCATTTGCGCGACCAGCAAGCCACACAGAGCCAGAGTCATCATGCCAGACAGGCCCATGTCCAGTGAGTTGACATGGCCCATGCCCGCCCACCAGAAACTTGAACCGAGTACCAGAGCGGCAACGATGCCAACGCGCCGGCTGAATATCTTGTTGCCGGTATAAGCCACAGCGGCAACACCAAGCAAGCCATTCAGGCCAGTCCATAAACGAGCCTGCCAGTCGCCCAGACCGAAGATGGCAAAGGTCAGGGCATTCATCCAGTTTTGCAGGGGGGCTTTTCAAAATACTTGATACCGTTCAGGCGCAGGGTAATCCAGTCTCCTGATGCCAGCATTTCACGTGCCATTTCTGCATAACGGCCTTCATCGGTTGGAACCAACGTCCTGGCGCCCAGCATGTAAAACCAGACCAGCAAGAAGGCGATCGTCAATGCCCACAGCGTGCGTGGAGAGTCAAAAGGGGAGGTCTGTTTCATGCAGCTTCCATAATCAGTGCCAGCGCAACCTTACGGCCCTCGGCCATTAGAATATTATAGGTGCGGCAGGCAGCTTGATTGTCCATGCATTCAACGCCTATACGTTTGGCAGCCAGTGCAGCCGTCAGCTTGGGATGAGCAAAGCGCTGTTTATTGCCTGTGCCTAAAATGACAACATCGGGAATAGTGGCTTCAATTTGCGCAAAATCTTCAGCGCTCAACTGCTCGAAACCGGTGGCCGACCATTGCTGCGGCTTGGTCTCTGGCAACACGATCAGGCTGTAAGTGTAAGTAATTGCATTAATTTCTACACTGTCTTTTTCATAAGCAGTGATGGTCTGGTATTGCTGCGTAGGAGTAGAGTGCAACTTCATCGATATAGCTCAAGGTTAAGACTGTAAAGTGGCGCATTGTAACGTTTTTTGTACGCTGTCATGGGGCATTCAATTGCTGCGGGTCTATTTTTTTGACCATGCATCCCAGCCAACGCGGGTAATTTTGGCGATCGTTAAATCACGGGATGCATGGGGAGCCTTGCTATCCGTCAAAAATACAGCTACTGCCATGTGGTGACCATTTGGCAAGGTAACAATGCCTACATCATTATGCGCAGCAGTCAGACTGCCATGCGTAGGCGAGCTACCAGCTTTGTGAACTACGGCTGTGCCCGCAGGCAGTAAAGCCTTGATGCGGGCAGCATTGGGATTCGGGGAGGCGTTTGACGTGGATTTCAGGTCGACTTCAGTGTCTGTCATCCATTTCAGTAATAATTCACGGCTTTTGGGACTCAGGGCTTTGCCTTCCTGAACAGTTTGCAGCAATTTAATCATGGCTTTGGGGGTAGCTGTATTGCGGTATTGCATATTCCAGGATTTTGCCAGGTCCTTTTCTGTGTCCAGAACTTTGATATCTTTTATGTCGAGTTGCGCAAGATATTGCATGACAGCAGGTGGCCCGCCGAGCAAGCGTAGCAAAGCATCACTGGCAGTTCCATCGTTATCGACGATGGCATGGTGCATTAATTCCTTGGCGGTAATTTTGAAATTGCCCTCAGGGTGCTCATCACGCAATGCGCTGGGTAAGTCCGCAGGGATCAAATCTTCTTTGTTGATAGTGACTTTTTGATCCAGCTTCAGCTTGTTTTTATCGACTGCGGCCAATGCTGCCATGACGATAGGCAGCTTGCTGACACCTTGCATGGGGGCAGCCGTGTCAGGCAATATCCACAAACTCTGCCCCGTTTCCAGTACCAAAAGGCTGGCTCCCAGTCTGCCGCCACTGTCCATGGCAATGGATTCGATCACATTCTGTGCAAAAGCAGCATTCACGCTGACCATACTGAACAATAGGGATAAGAGCAGTTTTTTCATGTTGGTTTTTACTGAATTAAGTACACAGTCTATATATGTGTACTTGGGGCCGATACTCAATATTCAATATGTGATGCTCAGACCGACAAGTTTGGTTTTTGTTCTGACCGATATGTTTGTTCGGGCCAATTAGGTTGCAAAACCATCATTTACGATACATGATGCGACTCTATCGACGTAAATCTCTTCTGGAATTCAGCTTTTGCTAAGTTCTGATTGATAAAATTCGGCGCATTGTGCAGAATGGAACGTTTGGCAGTGCAGCATTTCTGTATTGCAGCTTATCATGCGCTTGCATTCAATTTCAGCTCAGCTTGGAAGCTGGATGCAGCCAACTCATGAATATTATCAAGGATTGTTGCGGTGCGCCCCATACAAAAATCACAAAAACTGGCAGACGTTTGTTATGACATCCGTGGTCCTGTCATGGAAAAAGCCAAGCAGATGGAGGATGAAGGTCACAAGATCATCAAGCTCAACATCGGTAATTTGGCAGTCTTCAATTTTGATCCGCCCGATGAAATCGTGCAGGATATGATACGCAATATGCAAAATGCCGCCGGTTATACCGACTCCAAAGGCATGTTTGCACCGCGCAAAGCCATCATGCATTACACCCAGGAAAAACATATCCGTGGTGTGACCATAGAAGATATTTATATCGGTAATGGCGCTTCTGAACTGATCGTCATGGGCATGAATGCCTTGCTCAACAGTGGTGATGAAGTATTGGTGCCAGCGCCTGATTATCCTTTGTGGACGGCAGCTGTCAGCCTGTCTGGCGGCAAGCCTGTGCATTATGTCTGCGATGAAAGTGCTAACTGGATGCCGGATATCGACGATATCAAGAGCAAGATCACGCCAAACACCAAGGCCATTGTCGTCATTAATCCAAATAACCCTACCGGTGCCTTGTACCCGGTTGAGGTCTTGCAGCAGATAGTTGAGGTGGCATGCCAACACCAGCTCATCGTTTTTGCGGATGAAATTTACGACAAGACTTTGTATGATGGCGAAGAGCATACCTCCATTGCCTCGCTGGCCGATGATGTGCTGTTCCTGACGCTGAACGGGCTTTCCAAGAATTACCGTTCTTGTGGATATCGCGCTGGCTGGATGGTCGTGTCAGGTGAAAAACGCCATGCCAAGGATTATATTGAAGGCTTGAATATGTTAGCCTCCATGCGTTTGTGTGCAAATGCACCGGGCCAGTTTGCCATTCAGACTGCGCTTGGCGGCTACCAGAGCATCAATGACCTGGTAGGGCCGGGAGGGCGATTGTTAAAGCAGCGCGATCTGGCGCACAAGCTGTTGACGGCAATTCCTGGTGTGACTTGCGTCAAACCCAAGGCTGCGCTGTATATGTTTCCCAAACTGGACCCCGTGATGTATCCCATCAAGGATGACCAGGAGTTTATCCATGAACTGCTGACCGAGCAGCGCGTGTTATTGGTACAGGGAACGGGATTTAACTGGATTAATCCCGACCATTTCCGTGTGGTGTTCTTGCCCAATACGGATGATTTGACTGATGCTTTTGGACGTATTGCCAGTTTTCTGGAAACATACCGAAAGCGTCACGGCACCAATTAATTAATTTAATTTACTGTTTAGAAAACTTATGAAACCCATCAAAGTAGGCCTGTTAGGCATAGGCACCGTCGGCTCCGGCACTTTCAACGTTTTGAAGCGCAATCAATTAGAGATTACGCGTCGCGCAGGTCGCTCGATTGAGATTGCCATGGTGGCGGACTTGAACGTTGAACGGGCACGTGAGTTGACCAATGGTGAATGTGAAGTTGTCAATGATGCCAATCTGGTGGTCAGCAATCCTGATATCGATATCGTCATCGAATTGATAGGTGGCTATGGCATTGCCAAGGACCTGGTCATGAAAGCCATCGCCAATGGCAAGCATGTTGTTACCGCCAATAAGGCTTTGCTGGCAACACATGGTAATGAAATCTTCAAGGCGGCAGAAGAAAAAGGCGTGATGGTTGCTTTTGAGGCAGCGGTTGCTGGTGGCATCCCTATCATCAAGGCTTTGCGTGAAGGTTTGACGGCCAATCGCATACAGTGGATTGCTGGCATCATCAATGGTACGACCAATTTCATCTTGTCTGAAATGCGTGACAAGGGTCTGGACTTCGCCGCTGTGCTAAAACAGGCGCAAGAACTGGGCTATGCAGAAGCAGACCCTACTTTCGATATCGAAGGCGTCGATGCTGCACACAAAGCGACCATCATGGCATCCATTGCCTATGGCATTCCCATGCAGTTTGATAAAGCCCACGTCGAAGGCATCACCAAGCTGCAAGCCAGCGATATCCGCTATGCAGAAGAACTGGGTTATCGCATCAAATTGCTGGGTATCAGCAAACGCACTGAAGACGGTATAGAGCTGCGCGTGCATCCAACCCTGATCCCAGAAAAACGCCTGATCGCCAACGTGGAAGGTGCCATGAATGCGGTTCTGGTGCACGGTGATGCTGTGGGGGCTACGCTTTACTATGGCAAGGGTGCAGGCTCTGAACCTACTGCTTCTGCCGTGATTGCCGATCTTGTTGATATCACGCGCCTGGCAACGGCTGATCCTGAGCATCGTGTGCCATACCTCGCTTTCCAGTCTAATTCCCTCAGTGATTTGCCAGTCTTGCCTATGGCTGAAATTGTCACCAGCTACTATCTGCGCATGCATGTAGCAGACAAGCCTGGTGTTCTGGCGGATGTCACGCGCATCCTGGCAGATTTGACGATCTCTATCGATGCCATGTTGCAAAAAGAACCGGCAGAAGGCGAGACGCAGACAGATATCATCATCCTGACGCATCAGACCAAGGAAAAAAATATCGTTGCGGCCATAGAAAAAATCGAAAAACTCGATTCCGTCTTTGGAGCAGTGACGAAGCTGCGCCTGGAAGAACTAAGCTAAATCATCATGCTTCAAACGAAAAAGCGCGGTCATGGAATAATGATCGCGCTTTTTTATTTTTTAAAGACAGCACGAACAGGATGATATGCAACGTCTCTCACTCTCGCAATTGCTGTCCTATGCCATGTTTGGCTTCCCACTGGCGATGGTGGCATTACCCATCTATGTCTATGTACCGCAGTTTTATGCAGACCGCCTGGGCATGTCTTTGTCTGCGATAGGCACAGCACTATTGCTGACCCGTATCATGGATGCCTTCATTGATCCTTTTATTGGTGCGGTGATAGACCGCAGGCCGCATAGCCGTAGTTACGCGCCGTATATCGCTCTGGCATTGCCATTATTGATTGCTGGCTTCATTGGTCTGTTTCACCCTCCTCAGTTATCAGGCAATCCTGCTTTTCTCTGGTTCTTTGGCACGCTGGTGGTTGTGTATGCAGGGTTCAGCCTGGCGAGTATTGCTTACCAGAGTTGGGGTGCGGCCCTGACGCAAGAGCCCGGGCAGAGAGTAAAACTGACCAGTGTACGTGAGGCATGTGGCTTGGCAGGTGTGATCTCAACAGCCATCATTATCCAGTTTGGCAATGTTACGATCTTGTCTGGCATGCTGAGTTTGAGTCTGCTGATAACAGCATCGTTGCTGATACGCCATACACCGCGAAAGTCCGGGGTGGCAGGTGTGGCTCATGTACCGCTATCTTTGCGTCATCTATTCGCCAACCGCAGTTTCCGGGCCTTGTTCCTAGTCTTTGTTGTCAATGGCATTGCCGTCGCAATACCAGCAACCTTGTTCCTGTTTTTTACCAAAGACCGTTTGCATCTGGCGCATTTGTCCGGGGTGCTATTGCTGATGTATTTTCTGGCGGCTGCTTTATCCATGCCTTTATGGACTCGCCTGGCACAAAGGAAAGGTGAAGTCAAAGCATGGTTGTTAGCAATGCTTTTGTCTGTACTCAGTTTTGTTGGCGTACTTGCATTGGGTGTTGGTGATGCGTGGGCTTTTTCCGTGATTTGTATTTTTTCAGGTATGAGCCTGGGAGCAGACCTCGCTTTGCCACCAGCCTTGCTGGCAGGAGTCATTCATGCAGCAGGACATAGTGACAAGAACGAAGCCAGTTATTTTGGCGTTTGGAACTGGGCCAGCAAGATGAATCTGGCGTTGGCCGCAGGTCTGGCATTGCCAGCGCTGGAGTATCTGGGCTATGTACCTGGAATTGCCAGCGAGAGTGGCATGCAGGCATTGACATTGGCTTACGCCGCTTTACCTTGCCTATTAAAGTTGCTGGCGGCTGCCTTGCTGTGGAAAGCCAGGCTGGAAAAAGTATAAGACTACAAATTGTGGGCTGACTACCCACACTTACTTAACGCAATAACTTTTCATTGAATTCTGACGGATAGTCTTTATGGACTTTGACTACCGTAGAAACCCGGGTGCCATAATTCGGCGAGACTATGCAGGGCGATGACAGCAAACGTTCCATTTCAAATGAAACGCCAGTGTCAGGCAAGCGGCAATCGGGGCAGGGGTGGTGTTGGCCAGTACTTCAAAATAAGCATCCACTGGCGCACGCTGGCATATCATGCTGGCAAATTCTGCCTTGGTTCTGACAACTTTTGGCCATGGCGTATCCAGTGATGCATTCGAAATACCATAAATACCCGGAGGCAGGGGCTGTCCGTTGCGCACATCATCCTGATTGCGATTCGAAAACCAGATCAGGTCTTCCTTGTCGCCGATCAGTAAATTGAAGCCGTTATAGTCAGCAACAGTGTCGCGAATACTGGCGATATACCCTTGCGCACTCAAATCACCCTTGAGGTAATTCGCAACCAATTCTCCGCGCGATCGGGCATCTTCACGCTTTTCAGAAGGTGCACGAATATTGGTAATGGCGGCAAATTTGCTGGTCAGGCTATCTGCGCCATCGATCGTAGTCATGCCCAACCACGTGCCGCCAGATTGCAGGTCACGCCCGCCGTATATGTTGGGGTAGTCTTGCCACCAATCAGCCGCAGCGGCCGGCCGGTCATAAAATTCGTCGCGGTTACCTGCGAACACGATAGGTGTGCAGGGTATCAGTTTCCAGGCAAAGACGATCAGGCACATAAGTCTACATCCAAAAAATATTCCATATGTCGCTCACCAGACTGTAATTGCTTCAATCCAGTTTGCGCGTAAGCCAACTCAAGCCGCTGTTCAAAATCGGACGTGACCTGATGATAAATTTCCATCCAGGTATGCATGCCATCCTGTTCTGTCGGGCGTCTCTGCAAGCCTGGGCTTTGCTGATAGGCCTGGCGCATCAGATTTTGCAACAGCCGTTCCTGCTGCAGTACTTCTGCTTCTTTGCTAGCGCTGGCTTTAAAATAGATATAGCAATTCATATGCCTGCTTTTGATTCTTTATTGCGCGATTATTGGGTAATATCTGTAATCTCGTACGGCAGCGCCTGCAGTTCTATCGTTGCGCCAGTTGCCGAGCCTAGGGTGAGCTGACCGCTCTCCTGATCGGCTAGCTTCATTTCTATCAAGGCCAGGGAACTGCCTTCCTGATGTTGTTCTGCATTAACGATCATGCCGCAAGGCTGGCTGACATCATCGCTATGAAATACTTCGGTTCCTGCTACTACATCTGTCGCATGCACCAAGGCTATTGCCATGCGGCGTTTGAGCTTGCCCAGATATTGGCTGCGAGCGACTATCTCCTGCCCTGGGTAACAGCCTTTTTTAAAGTTCACACCACCGATAAGTTCAAAATTGATCATCTGCGGGACAAACTTCTCTTGTGTGCTGGCGATGACGATGGCAATGCCAGCCTGAATCTCAGTCACGCGCCAGGCGCTGGTGTTTACCGCACGCAATTGGGTGCTTAATTTTGGCCACGCTTGCTTTGCAATCTCTACAGGTGCTATCCATTGATAACGCGGTGCATTGTTGGCGTCAGCAACGCGTAGCAAGCTGCCATACTCATTACTCAGCTTTTGGTCGGGTCTGGCTGGTAATTCAGGAAACCATTCTTGCAGTGCCGCCGGGGCAGCAGCACCGCCCAGCCCGAGAACGACGTATTCGGCATTGATATCGTGCAATTTGGCTTTTGCCCGTAAAACAAACATTTGCAAGCGTTTTTGTACAGTAGCTTGTATGCTTTTTGATAGCTGCAAGAAAATATCCTGGCCATCTTTCCAATATATAAAGCTGGCCAGCATGCGCCCTTTGGGGGTGCAGTAAGCAGCACGTCGCAGCTCGGCAGCACTCAGATGCTCTACATCATTGCTTAATTGATTATGCAAAAATGACGGGGCATCTTCACCGCTAACCCTGATCATGCCAAGGTCGGTTAAAGCGGCTATAAATCCTGTTTGCAGGGCATCTGACTGCCAATGTGGGGCAAAACCGGTTGTATTCAGATCTTCCACAGTGGCACCCTGGCTGGATAAAAAGTCTTCCCATGTCATATTGTTATACTCACTCTTCTTTGCTGATTCGCTTATTGTCAGCGCTGGCTTTACAATACCGCCTGCACCTGTTCAGGCGAATTATAGTAGCGTCTGTAAAATCTCGTCAGAACTCCCTCAATTTTGATTAAGCTGCCTACATGGGTTTCATAAAAAAACTATTTGTATTATTGATCCTGCTCGCGCTGACCGCAGGTGGCGGCTTCTATTACTGGATGCAGCAAGCCATTTTTACAGAGGGCGAGGTCAAGGAGTTCACCATCAAGCCAGGCAGTAGCGTGCGTGCGTCCGCCCGTCAGGTGTATGAAGCTGGCGTTCCCATTCAACCCTTGATGTTTGAAGCGCTGGCACGAGTGATGGGTAAGGAAAATCGCCTGAAAGCTGGTTCTTTCGAAATCGAGGCAGGTAAAACGCCAGTGGACTTGCTGAACAAGATCGTCAATGGCGATTTTTCCATGGCCAGCTTGGCGGTCATAGAAGGCTGGACATTCCAGCAAATGCGCAAACTGGTAGATGCGCATCCTGCCATCAAACATGAAACCCAGGGTTTGAGTGAAGCCGAGCTGATGCGCAAGATCACGCCTGATTTTCCGCAAGCTGAAGGCTTGTTTTTTCCTGATACCTATCGGTTTGCCAAGGGTAGTACAGACGTGCAGCTGTATCAGCAGGCGCATAGCCAATTATTGAAAAAACTTGATGAGGCCTGGAAAAAGCGGGTTGATGGCTTGCCTTACAAGAATCGCTACGAAGCCCTGATCATGGCTTCCATCATAGAAAAAGAGACCGGGCAAAAATCAGAACGCCCCATGATAGCCTCGGTTTTTGTGAATCGCTTGCGTACTGGCATGTTACTGCAAACCGATCCTACTGTCATTTATGGCATGGGCGAGCGCTATCAGGGCAAGATATATAAGCGTGACTTGTTGACTGATACCCCCTATAACACTTATACCCGGGTTGGTCTGCCACCCACACCGATTGCCTTGCCAGGCATGGAATCCATTTCTGCAGCTTTGGACCCTGCGCATAGTGATGCTTTATACTTCGTGGCGCGTGGAAATGGTACCAGTCAGTTTTCCGATAACCTGAATGACCATAATCGCGCAGTGAACAAGTACCAACGTTGATTGCGTCAAGGTGCATTAATAGAACATAGAATTAAATAATGAAGCACTCAGGAAAATTTATCAGTTTTGAGGGCATAGACGGTGCGGGTAAGTCCACCCATATCGCCTATGTGGCAGAGCGTTTGCAAAACAAGCTGCAAGCCGAAGATGTAAAAGTGATTTGCAGTCGTGAGCCCGGGGGACACCACTAGGTGAGACCTTGCGCGAATTGCTATTAAAGCAAAAAATGCATCTGGAGACAGAAGCCTTGCTGATGTTTGCTGTCAGGCGCGAACACATTGCCCAGGTCATAGAGCCAGCTTTGGCGCGCGGCGACTGGGTCATTTCTGACCGTTTCACTGATGCCAGCTTTGCCTATCAGGGGGCGGCAGGAATTTGTCACTGGATAAACTCAATGCCCTTGAACAATGGGTACACCCTGATTTACAGCCAGACCTGACTCTATTGTTCGACGTTCCTCTGGAAGTGGCGCGTGCACGCCTTGATGCAACCCGTGATCTGGATAAATTTGAACAGGAAAAAGCAGATTTTTTTGCTGCCACCCGCAATGAATATCTGCGCCGCGCCAAAGAGTTTCCTCAACGTTTCAGGATTATCGACTCCACGCAAAGCATAGAGATCATACGTTCGCAACTGGATATATTGATTGACGAGTTACTGGGCTCTGCTCAGCAAACAAGATGACGCAACATCCCCTATATAGCTGGCAAGAAGATGCCTGGCAGCAGATACAGGCTTTGGGACAACGCTTGCCCCATGCCTTTTTATTGCATGGGCCGCAAGGGATAGGTAAAACTGTGTTTGCCGAGCATCTGGCGCAGTCACTGCTTTGCGAAAACCCATGGCAGGGTGGGCACGCCTGCCAGCAATGTGGTTCTTGTGGCTGGTTTGCTCAATACAGCCATCCCGACTATCGCCGCGTCAGGCCAGAACTGCTGGACGAAGAAGATGCGCCAGCTGGTGAAGAGGCTGAAGCTCCTGCCAAAACCAGCAAGGCCAGCAAAGCGCCTTCCAAGGAAATCGTCATTAATCAAATCCGCGCGTTGTCGGATTTCATGAATATTTCTACCCACCGTAGCGGCCGGCGCGTCATCGTTCTGTATCCTGCCGAGGCGCTGAATGTGCCTGCGGCAAACGCTTTGTTGAAATCCCTGGAAGAACCCAATGCCAATACGGTATTCATTCTGGTCTCAAACAGCATAGACAGGTTGCTGCCAACCATCTTGTCGCGTTGTCACAAGTTTGGACTTGGCTTGCCGGATGCTGGTATTGCGCTGGAATGGCTGCATAAGCAGGGCATCAAGGATGCCGATGTCTGGTTGGCTCAACAGGGCGGAGCGCCTTTGGCAGCATTCGACATGGCACATTCAGACTTGCGTGCTGATCTGGATGAATTTATACGGTTTTTGAGTAAACCTGGTACTGAGTTGAGCCTTAAAACTGCCGACAAGATGCAGAAAATGGAAATGCCAGTCGTCGTCGGCTGGCTACAACGTTGGCTCTACGATATATTTTCCTATAAACAAAGCGGCAGAATCCGGTATCATCCTCGCTATGAGCAGGAGTTGAAGTCGTTGTCCATGCAGGTTGATGAGCCAGCCTTGCAACAATTCATTAAGAATTGCAATGAAAGACAGGCGATTGCCAGTCACCCTTTGTCGGCCAAATTATTTTTGGAAGATATGCTGCTTGAATATTCCGCATTATTCGGCACTATTTGATTAAAGAATTGCGAAAGCCAGAACATGTCAGATTTACCAGCAGATCCCGGTGCTCCGCTTAATATGCCTTCACCGAATCGTCCTTCGGTGTTGTCGCTGGCGATTAAAGAAAAAGCTGCTTTGTTTGCAGCCTATATGCCATTTTTAAAAAATGGCGGCATTTTCGTGCCTACCAATAAGACTTATCGCTTGGGTGAAGAGATTTACCTGATTTTGACTTTGTTGGATGACCCTAATAAATATCCTATCGCCGGCAAGGTTGCCTGGATTACACCTGCCGGTGCAGGCAATAACAAGTCACAGGGTATAGGCGTGCATTTTCCGGAAGATGAAAGTGGTAACCGCATACGCTTGCGTGTAGAAGAATTGCTAGGTGCGGCAGTACGTTCTTCCCGGGCTACTCATACAATTTAATGACGATGGCCGCAGAATTTACTCATAGACTGGCGCAGTTTGAAGATTTGCCGCAAATTGTTGCCATTTACAATTCCACAGTTGCTTCGCGCGTGGTTACCGCCGATACAGAGCCAATTACGGTAGAGTCGCGTCATGCATGGTTTCATGAGCACAAGCCTGAATCTCGTCCACTCTGGGTCTCTGAACAGAATGGTCAAATCATAGGCTGGTTATCATTCTCAAATTTTTATGGCAGGCCTGCTTATTCCGGCACTGCTGAATTATCCATCTACTTGCATGAGGTTGCACGTGGTCAGGGTCTGGGGCGTTATTTCCTGACGCAGGCTATTGCGCATGCCCCTGAAATCAAGGTTCACACTCTGCTGGGCTTCATTTTTGGTCACAATGTGCCTAGTTTGAAGTTATTTGCTGCATTTGACTTTGCAACCTGGGCAAATATGCCAAAGGTGGCAACGCTGGACGGCATAGAGCGCGATTTGATCATACTCGGCAAACGGGTAGGCTAAGCTAGCTGGCTAAATTAGCTGGCCCGCCACGACCTGTCACCGCTTGCTACCATTTTCGGGCGACTTGCCAGCGGCAGGTTGCCTATTCATTCTTGAAAGATTTTATTATGCTGAGCTACCGCCACGGCTTTCATGCCGGTAATCATGCCGACGTCCTGAAGCACTTTGTCTTGATTCAATTGTTGGAATATCTGGGGCAAAAAGACACTGCCTACACTTATATAGACACGCACTCCGGTGCTGGCCTGTACGCCCTTGACAGCGGTTATGCCAGTAAAAATGCTGAATTTGAGACTGGCATTGCTCCCTTGTGGGACAAAAAAGACATGCCCGAAGCTTTGGCATCGTATATGGATTTGATCAGAGGGCTTAATCCCAGTGGAAAGTTGCGCTATTACCCAGGATCACCCTATTGCGCCAATATAGTCATGCGCGAGCAAGACCGACTGCGCCTGTTTGAGTTGCACCCTAGCGAAATCAAGATACTCAGTGAAAATTTCCGCAAACTTGATGCCCATGCGGCTGAGCAGGGTAAGCGCCAGACGGTCAGAGGCAAGCGTGTGATTATCTCGGCTGGCGATGGCTTTGAAAGTCTGAAGGCATTGCTGCCACCACCTTCACGACGCGGCATGGTGTTGATAGATCCGCCGTATGAAGTCAAGGATGATTACCGACGCGTCAAGGTATCTCTGGAGGATGGCTTGAAACGTTTCCCTACCGGTACCTTTGCTGTTTGGTATCCGGTACTGCAACGCCAGGAGTCCCGTTCTTTGCCAGAAAAACTTAAACGACTGCAAGCGAATAGCTGGCTGAATGTTACCTTGTCCATCAGCGGCCCAACGCCAGATGGTTTTGGCTTGCATAGTAGCGGCATGTTCATCCTTAATCCGCCATGGACTTTGCTGGCTACTCTAAAAGAAGTCATGCCCTATCTGGTCAAGATATTGGGAAAAGATGCAAAAGCAGGTTTTGTGCTGGAGTCGGGGGAAGGTGGCCCACCAGGCAAGCGTTAAGAAGGCGGTAGGCTAGAGGTGTCGGACTCTTTTTTCGACACAAAGTAAATTTGTTGAATGGTGCGATGCGGGAGAGCTTATCTCCCGCATTTTTGTTTGTGGAGGTGCTAAAACGGAAAGGATGAAAAGAGACTACTTTGTGCATTGCAGAAAAAATACTGATTGACGGATTAGTACGGTCGTACAAAAATCGGTAAAGAATAATATTCAGCAATTTGCGCGATTGCCAAAGTAATCAATAACGCTGCACATTTCAGGAGAACAAATGTCGTCTTATGTGAAGAGTCCCTTGATGGGGCAAATGATGAGCAAGCCCATGCTTATTTCCAGCCTCATTGAACATGCTGACCGTTATTTTGGAAAGAATGAAATAGTTTCCCGCCGGGTAGAAGGGGACATCCATCGCTATAACTACAGCGAATGCCATAAACGTTCAAAAAAACTCGCGAATGCTTTTGCCAAACTGGGCGTTAAAATCGGTGACCGTATTGCCACGCTGGCCTGGAATGGCTATCGTCATCTGGAGGCTTACTATGCTGTCTCAGGTTCGGGCGCTGTTCTTCACACCATTAATCCCAGGTTGCATCCAGAGCAAATCGCCTATATAGCCAATCATGCAGAAGATCAGTACTTGCTGTTTGATATGACCTTCCTGCCTATCGTGCAGGCAATTGCTGCGCATTGCCCTGGTATCAAAGGCTATATCATGATGTGTGACCGGGATAAATTGCCTGCAGATGGCAAAATTCCGAATCTGATGGCCTATGAAGATTTAATCGAAGCCAATAGTGACGATTTTGTCTGGCCACTCTTCGACGAAAATTCTGCTTCCAGTCTGTGTTATACCTCAGGTACGACAGGCAACCCTAAAGGGGCTCTGTATTCTCATCGTTCAACCATCCTTCATTCTTATGGCTCATCCTTGCCAGATGGCTTGAACGTATCGGCACGCGATTCTGTTTTGCCGGTAGTACCGATGTTCCATGTAAATGCATGGGGCCTGCCTTATTCTGCACCATTGAACGGTGCCAAACTGGTTTTCCCGGGCCCGCATCTGGACGGCAAATCTCTCTATGAATTGTTTGAGCAGGAAAAAGTCACTTTCTCTGCAGGAGTACCTACCGTCTGGCTGGGTCTACTGACTTATGTGGCACAAAATAATCTGAAGTTTTCGACTTTCAAACGCACAGTGATTGGTGGTTCTGCCTGCCCGCCAGCCATGATGAAGACCTTGCGTCATACCTATGGTGTAGAGGTAGTCCATGCCTGGGGCATGACAGAAATGTCACCGCTTGGCACTGCTGGTACCTTGATGACCAAACATGCTGACCTGGCCGAAGAAGACAAGCAAGCGATACTCCAGAAACAAGGCCATGTCCTGTATGGCGTAGATATGAAGATCGTTGATGACGCTGGCCAGGAATTGCCATGGGACGGCAAAACCTATGGCAACCTGCTGGTCAAAGGCCCCTGGATTATCAATAGCTATTACAAGAATGAAGGCGGTGATGTTCTTGAAGATGGCTGGTTCCCGACTGGTGACGTGGCTACCATCGATGATGATGGTTATATGCAGATTACTGACCGCAGCAAGGATGTGGTCAAATCGGGTGGCGAGTGGATAGGTACGATAGACCTGGAAAATGTAGCGGTCTCACACCCGGCAATCCTGCAAGCGGCCTGTATCGGTGTATTCCATCCCAAATGGGATGAGCGCCCATTGCTGCTGGCGGTCAAGAAGCCTGGTGCGGAAGTCACTAAAGAGGAATTACTGCAATTTTTTGACGGAAAAGTTGCGAAATGGTGGCTGCCTGATGACGTGGTTTTCATAGAAAGCCTGCCATTAGGCGCAACAGGGAAAATTTTGAAAAATAAACTGAGGGAGCAATTCAAGGAATATAAACTACCAACTGCATAAGAAGTGCAGAACCTGACTATGTATAGTTCAGGTTCTGGAAGTAGCGATAAAACGAAAAAAATCTAGATTCCAACAATGAGAATACCGGAGAGAGACAAATGAAATTTCCTTTACGTGCCAGCCTTGCTGCAGTCGCTTTAACCTTCGCCGTACCCGCAGTGATGGCTGATACCATCAAGATCGCCTACATCGATCCACTGTCAGGTGCTTTTGCGCCAGTTGGGCAAAATATTCTGAACTCCTATCAATACATTGCTGATAAAGCCAATGCTGAAAAATGGGCGGGGGAACATAAATTTGAAGTTGTCGGTTTTGATAATAAGGGTAGTCCACAAGAGTCACTGAATGTATTGAAAACAGTCATTGATAAAGGTTTTCGCTATATCACACAGGGCAATGGCTCGGCGGTAGGCCTGGCTTTGCAGGATGCCGTCAACAAGCATAATGAGCGCAATCCCGGTAAGGAAATTGTTTATCTGAACCATGCTGCTGTTGATCCTGACATGACCAATAGCAAATGTAGCTTCTGGCATTTCCGTTTTGATTCCAACTCGGACATGAAAATGGAAGCGCTGACAACCTTCATGGCTGCTGATAAAAACATCAAGAAGGTATATATCATTGGCCAGAACTACTCGTTTGGACATCAGGTTACCCGCGCTGCCAAAGAGTACCTGGCACGCAAACGCCCAGATATACAAATTGTTGGCGATGATCTGCATCCTATTGGCCAGGTCAAGGATTTCTCTCCCTATGTGGCAAAAATCAAGGCTTCCGGCGCGGACACCGTTATTACCGGCAACTGGGGTGCCGACCTGGCCTTGCTGATCAAGTCCGCAAAGGATGCTGACCTGAAATCCAATTTCTACACCTACTACGCATCAACAACGGGTGTGCCTACGGCGATGGGTGCGGCGGGTATGGACAGGGTCAAGTATGTCGGTTACTGGAATGCGAATAACGAAACCTTTGCAGGTAAAGACATCGTTGAAGGGTTCAAGACCAAGTACAAGGATGATTACTATTCCATGGCGACTTATTCTGTCCTGGCTGCCATGGGGCAGGCTGTCAAGCAGGCCAAATCTGTTGATCCAGTCAAAGTTGCATTCGCACTGGAAGGCTTGAACTTCAAGAGCCTGAACGGTGACGCGAACATGCGTAAGGTTGATCACCAGATACAACAGCCATTGTACATAGCAACCTGGGTTAAAACCAATGGCAAGGATGTTAAATTTGACCAGGAAAATACCGGCATGGGTTGGAAAACCAATCAAAAGATCGATGCATTTGTCGCGTCACAGCCATCTTCTTGCCAGATGAAACGACCAGGCTAGTCCTTTAAAAAAAAGAGAGTCGCTTCATGCGCACTCTCTTTTTTTTCCTATAAATAGTACGATCGTTCAAGAATTTTCTGAAAAGGATCTTGGCTGTGGAATTCACACTGATCACTTTGCTGAACGGTGTCAGTTACGGATTGCTGTTGTTCATGCTTTCATCCGGACTGACGCTGATCTTCAGCATGATGGGCGTACTCAATTTCGCCCACGCCAGTTTTTACATGTTGGGCGCCTACTTTGCCTATACCATCAGTATCAAAATCGGCTTTTGGCCAGCTTTGTTTTTGGCTCCGTTATTGGTTGGTTTGCTAGGTGCAATGGTAGAGCGATATGGCCTGCGTTCCGTGCATAAATACGGGCATATCCCCGAATTACTATTTACCTTCGGGCTGTCTTATGTGATTGTCGAACTGGTGCAACTGATTTGGGGCAGATCTACTGTTCCTTATCCCATCCCTGCGTCTCTGGATGGCCCCTTGTTTACCCTTTACACGACGACATTCCCCATCTATCGCGGTTTCATGATGCTGGTTGCGCTGGTAATGCTGGCTTCGATTTACCTGTTGCTGACACGTACCCGCATAGGTCTGGTGATACAGGCTGCTCTCACTCATCCTGATACTGTGGAAGCGCTGGGACATAATGTCCCGCGCGTTTTCATGCTGGTATTTGGCGGCGGTTGCGCATTGGCCGGGCTTGCCGGCGTTGTGGGCGGTAATGCCTTTGTCACCGAGCCAGGAATGGCAGCGACTTTGGGAAGCATAATTTTCGTCGTCGTCGTGGTTGGCGGTATGGGGTCGCTGGCAGGTGCTTTTGTGGCATCGCTGCTGATAGGGGTATTGCAGACATTTGCCGTAGCGCTGGATTACTCCTTCGTCTCCGTGTTCGCAAAACTGGGCATGATCATCAGTGCCACAGCGCCTGGCTATGCCTTGCTGAGTCTGACGATTGCACAGGTAGCACCTATCTTGCCTTATCTCTTGTTGGTACTCATCCTGATTTTCAGGCCCAGAGGTTTACTCGGCACTCGTGAAGGATAAAAGATGAGCAAAGCTTTAGTATTCAAACCTATCAATCTGGCACGCTGGATTATCTGGGGCAGCTTTGCCATGCTGCTTATTCTGGCACCGATGATATTCAGTAGCGGTGGATCATTATCTCTGCTCTCGCAAATCGGTACACTGATGATCTTCGGCCTTTCTTACAATATGCTGTTGGGGCAGGGCGGTATGCTGTCATTTGGTCACGCGGTTTATTCTGGCCTGGGAGCTTTCTTCGCCATCCATGCGATGAATATGATCACTGCTGGCAGCCTGGTTTTCCCGGTCACCCTGATTCCTTTGATTGGTGGCGTTGCAGGCATGTTTTTTGGGGTGTTGTTTGGCTACGTTACGACCAAGAAGTCTGGTACGACTTTCTCCATGATTACTTTGGGTATGGTGGAGCTGGTGTTTGCCTGTTCCCTGATGTTCCCCAGTTTCTTTGGTGGCGAGGGTGGGATCTCGACCAATCGCGTCATAGGCCAGTCCTTCCTTGGTATTACTTACGGTCCGCAAATCCAGGTGTATTACCTGATTGCCATGTGGTTGTTTATCAGTACCGTAGGCATGTATGCGTTTACACAAACGCCTTTGGGGCGCATTGTCAATGCGGTTCGCGATAATCCTGAACGCGTTGAGTTCATAGGCTACGATACCCAATGGGTGCGTTACCTGACATTGATATTGTCAGCTTTTTTTGCAGGTATTGCTGGCGGCTTGTCTGCCATCAATTTTGAAATCGTCACTGCAGAAAATGTCAGCGCCATACGTTCAGGTGCTGTGTTGCTGTTCACTTTCATTGGTGGCGTGGGCTTCTTCTTTGGCCCAATGATAGGGGCAATCATAGGGGTGTTCCTGACCGTGATGCTGTCAGACCTGACCAAGGCATGGCAGTTGTACCTGGGTGTTTTCTTCATCCTCATCGTCATGTATGCGCCTGGCGGCATGGCCAGCATCATCATGATGAATTTGCGCGTGGCGAAGTTTGGCATGTTCAAGCGGGTATGGCCTAGTATGTGGAAACTGGTGCTGGCAGCGGCAGCGACCACGGCTGGAACCATTCTGGCAGTGGAAATGCTGTATCAACGCACACTGGAGGCCAGCCAGAGTGCTGTCATAGAGATGTTTGGCGTTTCCATTGACACGGCCAGTAGCGTTTCCTGGGGAGTGACAGCTGTCGTTATCGCCCTGGGTATTTTTGCCTGCGCGAAGTTGAAGAATGGTTTTGCCGAACATTGGGGCGAAGTCAATACTGAAATTGAAGAGCAAATGCGGAGGGCGCAAGCATGACAGGCTTTTCGCTTGAATTAAAAGACGTACGAAAATCCTTTGGCAGTGCGGAAATCATCAAGGGTGCCAATTTGCAGGTGCCAAAAGGCGAACGATTTGCCATTATCGGCCCTAATGGTGCAGGCAAATCCACGCTGTTTAATTTGATTTCTGGCCGCTTTCCTATTACTTCCGGAGATATCCTGCTCAATGGCGAGAGCATCACGCAATTGAAACCGTATGAAATCAACCGCCGTGGCCTGTCACGCAGTTTTCAGATTACGAATATTTTTCACCGTCTGTCCGTATATGAAAACCTGCGCTGCGCAGTATTGTGGTCATTGGGATATAAATACTCATTCTGGCACAGGCTGAATGGATTGAAGGATGCACATGAAAGGGCAGAAGCAGTATTGGAACAGATAGGCCTGAAACGCAGGCGTAATGTCACGGCCGGTTTGCTAACCTATGCAGAGCAGCGTGCGCTGGAAATTGGTATCACCATCGCTGGCGGTGCTGACGTGATTTTGCTCGATGAACCTACTGCCGGCATGAGCAGGTCAGAATCTGATGCAGCAGTTGAGCTCATACGCAAGGTCACGGTCGGCAAATCCCTGTTGATGGTGGAGCATGACATGAGCGTGGTCTTCGGCCTGGCCGATAAAATTGCCGTGGTCGTCTATGGTGAAGTCATTGCCTGCGACACGCCTGCCAATATCCGCAATAATCAAAAAGTCAAAGACGCCTATCTGGGTGGTCATGCGCCGGTGGAGGTTGAATGAGCTTACTGACGATAAAAAATCTGAATGCATACTATGGCAAGAGCCACGTCCTGCATGGTGTTGATATGCAGGTCAATGCGGGTGAAATTGTCAGCCTGTTGGGGCGCAATGGCGTAGGGCGCTCGACTACCGTCAAGGCAACCATGGGACAGGTCGATGCGACTGGTTCCATCTTGTTCAAGGGCGAGGAAATCATCGGTCTGAAAGCCTTCCAGATTGCCCATAAAGGCCTGGGCTATGTACCTGAAAACCGTGATATTTTTCCTGGTCTGACGGTGGAACAAAATCTGATGCTGGGTGAAAAATCTGGTCGCCCCAAGGGAAGCAAGCCGCGCTGGAGTATGGAAGACATGTATCAGATGTTTCCGCGTCTGCGTGAGCGCAGGAATACCCAGGCAGGGGTGATGTCCGGCGGTGAGCAGCAAATGCTGACGCTATGCCGCACCTTGATGGGTGATCCTGACCTGATCATGATTGATGAACCCACAGAAGGATTGGCACCAAAGATTGTTGAACTGGTAGCCGAATACTTGAAGGAGCTGAAAAATCGCGGTATCTCCGTTTTATTGGTAGAACAAAAATTGGCAATTGCGCTGGAAATTTCACAGCGCGTATATGTCATGGGACATGGCAGCATTGTGTTTGAAGGCACACCTGCAGATTTGCGTGCCAACGACAATATCCGTAAAGAATGGCTGGAGGTGTAAAAGCTTCCTGCCTCATGCTGATAAATGCTTGGGTACTTGCGTGCTTCTGCCTATGGTATGTCTTGATCAGTTTCTAACCTGGTTGCCTCAATTAGGTTGGAACCTGATCATTTTATTTTTTATATCATCAAGATCGTCCGTTTCTACTCGATTGCGCCCATTTTCCTTGGCGCGGTAGAGTGCTTTATCTGCGATTAACAATAGTGCTTCAATATCAGGCACGGCTTGGTGGATTAGGCTGATTCCTATGCTGACAGTGACCTTGATTTGCTGGTCATCACCAATGGCTATCGGAGTACTGGCAAGTTTGCTACGTATCCGCTCGGCTATCATTTCAGCATCCTTGCGGCTGCAGCCGGGCAATATGGCCGCAAATTCTTCACCACCGATACGACCCAGTGTATCGACTTCACGCAAGCCAGCGCTGGCTATGCGCGCAAACGCCACCAGCACACGGTCACCACCAGCATGGCCATACGTATCATTGACATCCTTGAATTTGTCGATGTCCAGCATCAGTACTGCTACCGGGCGCCTTTGTTCAGCCAAGGCGCACAATTTGCTGGAAGCCCGCTCATTAAATGCCCGCCGGTTCAAGAGGCTGGTCAGTTGGTCGTGCTCTGCAATGTACTTGAGTTGACGCAAGAGTTCTTCGCGCGCTGCCATGACGCAGGCTACAGTCAGTGGCGCCATTGTCAGCAAGCTTACTCCTGTGCGTATTGACAGCAGCATGGGGCGTGAATTCATGTTGACGATGGAGATGGGCAGGTAGCCCATGGACATGGAAATCAATACCCAGCCGCTGTAAAACAAGGTCAGTACGCTAGTGATGAAAATGTCATAGCTGAGTGCGCACCACAGTAAAGCAGGGATAGAGAAAACCGGGGCACCCGGGCCGCCTATGATGATGCCCAACACAAAGGACGCCAGAAGGGCGCAGACAGGTAGAATCTTGCCAGGCTGGATGCTGTAAGTCTTGAAAGCACGGCGACGGTTTAATCTGAATCCTGATAAATCTGGCAAGCTGAGCATGACAGGTAAAATTGCCATCAAATTGACCAATTCATTCACGAACCAGAATGCCCGGCCTTTGAGCGGGCCAGCATTTGACAGGCTAGTATCAGTCATGGTGCCAAAGACACCGGCCGCCGCGGCGGCGCAAGAAGCTACAAGCGCAAGATAAAAGACAGAAAGCGGGTGTTTTAAGCGTCTATGTTCTTCATCCAGCCATGAAAAGAGCAGTACGCCAGTGATGACGCAAACCAGATTTCCGCCAGTTAACAATAAACTGAATGACCAATTGTTGCCCATCATTTCGAAGGTTGCTATGTACGCCGATATCGCGGCTAGCCATCCGCAGGACTTGTTTAGCGATGGGAAGTGTACAAGCAGGCCTATTATGATGGCATTGGCTGGCCATAGTGCCGCAAGATGTCCCAAGGGGCGGCTGAGTATCCCAGTACACATGCAGCAAACACGATGAGGCCAGTGACGGCTGCTGCTTTGATTTGTTCAGTCCAGGTTGGAATAGGATGCATTATTAACTCCAAGACTCCGGTGCCCGTTGGCTTTACAAGGTATAAGCTGCTTCTTATCTCATCATAGTTTGAATCCGGCTTGCGCGACCAGATTTTCCAATGTGGGCATGCTTAATAGACTAAAGTACTGTTGCGGACAGTCGGTGCTGCATGCACTTTTTTTGGGGCTCAAGATTATTTTCTACCCATCAGCACAGGAACTAAAATAAAATAATACGCTCGTACTATTTTGCGGTATAGTAAGCAAAAATAAGCTTACACCAGATTTTTAAAAGCACTGAACTGGCAAATCCAAGCAGTATTTCACCTATAGGAAGAGACATGAGCGCCGAATATCAAGTGAATGGCAATATTGCCGTAATTACCCTGAACAATCCACCTGTGAATGGCCTGGGCCATGCCACCCGCACAGCAGCGGTGAACGGCATGAAACAAGCCTTGAATGATGATGCTATCAAAGCCATCGTCATCACTGGTGCCGGTAAGGCATTCTCCGGCGGTGCGGATATCAAGGAATTCAATTCTCCCAAAGCTTCTGCTGAGCCCAGCCTGCATACGCTGATCAATGTGGTGGAAGGATCTGACAAACCGGTCATCGCTGCCATTCACACAGTGTGCATGGGTGGTGGCCTGGAGCTGGCGCTGGGTTGTAATTACCGCGTCGCATCCAAAGGTGCGCAAATTGCCTTGCCTGAAGTTAAATTGGGTATCTTGCCGGGTGCTGGCGGCACGCAACGTCTGCCGCGCGTGCTGGGCCTGGAAATGGCATTAAACATGATCGTCTCGGGCACACCCGTACCCTCTGAAAAACTGGCCAAGACAGCGATCTTCAATGAAGTTGTGGAAGGCGATGTACTGGAAGCTGCACTTGCATTCGCTGCAAAAGTTGCTGATGTACGCCCATTACCAAGAGTACGTGATATCAAGATTGATTATCCGAACTATGAAGCCTATCTGCAATTCTCACGTAATACAGTACGCGCCATGGCCGGCCCTTTCCCAGCACCTTTGAAATGCGTGGAAGCAGTCGCAGCCGCAGTCACCAGGAAATTTGATGATGGCATCAAGTTTGAGCGTGAATTGTTTGTCGATCTGGTACAAACCACAGAATCCAAAGCCTTGCGCCATGCCTTCTTCGGAGAGCGTGCTGCCAGCAAATTGCCGGATGTGCCAGATGACACGCCAACTCGCCCCATTAAATCGGTTGCTGTTATCGGTGCCGGCACCATGGGTGGTGGTATTGCGATGAACTTTGCCAATGCGGGCATCCCTGTACAAATTCTGGAAATGAAACAGGAAGCACTGGACAAAGGTCTGGCGACTATCCGCAAGAATTATGAAAACACACTTAAAAAAGGCAAGCTGTCTCAGGAGAAGTTTGACCAGCGTGTGGGCTTGATCACAGGCACTTTGTCGTATGAAGATATTGCTCAGGCAGATATCGTCATTGAAGCCGTGTTTGAAGACATGGGCGTCAAGGAACAAGTCTTCAAAAAGCTTGATGAAGTCATGAAGCAGGGCGCCATTCTGGCATCGAATACCTCTACGCTGGATGTCGATAAGATTGCTGACTTCACCAAGCGGCCTGAAGATGTCATCGGCACCCATTTTTTCAGTCCTGCAAACGTCATGAAGTTGCTGGAAATCGTGCGCGGTAAAAAAACTGCCAAGGACGTGCTGGCAACGGTGTTGGGCCTGTCCAAGAAAATCAAGAAAACCGGTGTGGTATCTGGCGTCTGCGATGGTTTCATTGGCAACCGCATGATAGAGCAATACAGCCGTCAGGCAGGCTTCTTGCTGGAAGAAGGTTGCACACCTGAGCAGGTTGATAAAGCGGTAGAAAAAATGGGTTTTGCCATGGGGCCATTCCGTATGGGTGATCTGGCTGGCAACGACATCGGCTGGTATATCCGCAAACGCCGTTACGTAGAAAAACCACAAATCACTTATTCCAAAACAGCAGATTTGCTGTGCGAGTTGGGCCGCTTCGGGCAAAAGACCGGTGCAGGCTGGTATGACTATAAACCGGGTGACCGCAAAGCTTATCCGTCTTCCATTGTGAATGACATGATCATTCAGCACTCTGCTGACCTGGGTATTACACGCCGCAAGATTTCTGATCAGGAAATTGTCGAGCGCCTGATATTTGCTCTCGTCAATGAGGCAGCGTACATCCTGGAAGAGGGGATCGCGACACGCGCATCGGATATCGATATGGTGTATCTGACTGGCTATGGCTTCCCATTGCATACTGGCGGACCTATGTTCTATGCAGATACCGTGGGCTTGCCTAATGTAGTCATGGCCATGGAGAAATATGCGAAAGGCCGCCATGGCGATGCCTGGAAGCCGGCACCTTTGTTGGCAAAACTGGCTGCAGAAGGAAAAACTTTCAATTAAACAAAGTTAATTGAAATTAATAAGTGGCTTGCCTGAGGAATTAGCCTTCAGGCAAGCCATTTCCTATTGGTAAAGAAGTAATCTCGTCTGCAAAAAACTGGCGGGCTACCAATATCCACCTCCCAGATCCCATAATTTCTCTATAAATCATGGGCTTGTCTGGAAGTCACCAAAAGCACAATGCTATAATGTGCGGTTAATTCCCATCTTTATTGCAAAAGGTTTTCTGTGCTTTCTACCGCTAATATCACCATGCAGTTCGGCCCCAAGCCGCTGTTTGAAAATATCTCTGTCAAATTTGGCGAAGGTAACCGCTATGGCCTGATCGGTGCCAATGGCTGCGGCAAATCCACTTTCATGAAGATTCTCGGTGGCGACCTTGAGCAATCTTCAGGTACAGTCATGCTGGATCAGAATGAGCGCCTCGGTAAATTGCGCCAGGATCAGTTTGCCTTTGAAGATATGCGCGTACTGGATGTGGTCATGATGGGCCACACAGAAATGTGGGCAGCCATGTCGGAGCGGGACGCGATTTACGCGAATCCTGAAGCAACTGACGACGACTACATGAAAGCAGCTGATCTGGAGGCCAAGTTTGCTGAATATGATGGTTATACCGCAGAAGCACGTGCTGGTGAATTATTGTTGGGCGTTGGTATACCAACTGATCAGCATCAGGGCGTCATGAGTGCCGTTGCACCAGGCTGGAAACTGCGCGTCTTGCTGGCGCAGGCCCTGTTTTCCAACCCAGATATTTTGCTGCTTGATGAGCCAACCAATAACCTGGACATCAATACCATCCGCTGGCTGGAAGACATTCTGAATGAACGTAATTCCACCATGATCATTATTTCCCATGATCGCCATTTCCTGAATCAGGTATGTACACACATGGCGGATATGGATTATGGTACCCTCAAAGTGTATCCGGGCAATTACGACGACTATATGCTGGCATCGTCACAGGCGCGTGCACAGCAAATGGCGAACAATGCCAAGGCCAAGGAAAAGGTCGCAGAGCTGCAAGATTTTGTCCGTCGCTTTTCTGCGAATAAATCCAAAGCGCGCCAGGCAACTTCACGTGCCAAACAGATTGATAAGATCAAGATTGAAGAATTCAAACCATCAAGCCGCCAGAATCCTTTCGTGCGTTTTGATGGCGAGAAAAAATTGCACCGTCTTGCAGTGGAAGTGCAATCCCTGAGCAAAGCTTACGACAAGACCTTGTTCAAAAATATTGACCTGATGGTTGAGGCAGGCGAAAGAATCGCGATCATCGGTGCCAACGGCATTGGTAAAACGACTTTGCTGCGATGCATAGGTGGTGGCGATATCACTGGTTTGAATGCGGATTATGGCACTGTCAAATGGGCAGAAAACGCCAATGTCGGTTATATGCCGCAAGATCCTACCGAAGAATTTGCATCTGATAAAAACCTGACTGACTGGATAGGTCAATGGACGCAAGAGGGTGATGATGACCAGGCAGTTCGCTCCATTCTGGGTCGTTTGCTGTTCGGTGGTGATGATGTCAAAAAATCGGTCAAGGTATTGTCCGGTGGTGAAAAAGGCCGCATGATGTATGGCAAGCTGATGCTGGGTCGCCACAATGTCCTGTTGCTGGATGAGCCTACTAATCACATGGATATGGAATCTATCGAGTCACTGAATATCGCGCTTGAAAAATATGCTGGCACCCTGATTTTCGTTTCACATGACCGCGAGTTTGTTTCTTCTTTGGCGACACGTGTTCTGGAAATCAAGGAAAATGAAATCATCGACTTCCAGGGCAGTTATGAAGAGTACCTGAGCAGTCAGGGTATCGAGTAAAAGCAAAAAGCCAGGTTCACCTGGCTTTTTTATGGCCCTGATATCTGCTTATCGGCTCAGGGCTTTCCTAGCAACAAATCAAGTCTGTCACTCAGGCTGCGCGCCATTTCTGGTCCTTTGGCTTTTTGAACTGCTTCGATATAGGCCTGTCTTAGTGCGCGGAAATCGTCAATGTTTGCTGCACGTTCCACCTTGAGTTGCAACCCATAACCGCGCAAGCCTATGGCACTTTTAATGGTCTCATTGTAGAAGTTATATAGCGCCTGGAATCGCTCTGCATCTGTCATCGCAAGCGTTGCAGAACTATCGGCAACCGGAGACGTTGCTGCTGCAGTTGAGTGTGGTGGTGATTCTGCGGTGCCATCAGCAGACTCTGCTTGCTGTCCAATTTCAACAATGAACTCTTGCTCCAGAAGTTCTTGCAGGTTTTGTTCTGTCAAACCCAGTGCAGACACCTTTTTCATGATGTCTGCGGCGCTTTGTTTGCCGTCTATCATGACCAGTAAGGTGCGCAATCTGGATGCCAGTTGATGCTTCCTGGTTGTAATTTCTTCCCGGCCTTTTTCGGTCTTGTCGTAGATGCTTGCGTTCATATCCAGCTACGGCCTTTGCTTGTCTCAATATGTCAGAAATTATTCCTGCTTTTTTTGAGGATACATCAATTCAGCCGGACTGCCAATGAAATGAGGGTAAATACCGCTCCTATCTTTAGTTCGGTAGCTTGCGAACCAATTTGACAGTTTTTAATTCGGAGGAGCTGGTACATGTGTCGTTTGTTGAGGACGAACAACTGCTGCAACCTGTGCCGCATCCTGCGGTTTGTTCGACTGCTTTAGTCAACCGTGGGGCGAGGGCAGGAAAGTGGCGGGCACAAGTTGTCCTGATTTTTTCTCTGGCGGCTGCTGGCATCCATTTTAATAGCAGATAAGCAGCAGCTATAGCCAGCAATAAAGCGGCGATCAGGTTTTGCATAGGCCTTATCTCCCCAGAAAAAAGCTGGAAATATGGTAGGTCAGGAAAGACGCGCAATAGGCCAGACCAAATAAGTAAGCTGCCATGATGACCGGGTAGCGCAAGGTATTGGTCTCACGTTTGACCACACTCAAGGTCGCCACGCATTGTGGAGCAAAAACATACCAGGCCAGCAGGGACAAGGCCGTTGGGACGCTCCAGGAATGCGCTATCAATGGCTCCAGCGAGCGGCTCAGTTCTTCGCCTGATTGTGAGAGTGCATATACTGTACCCAAAGCCGCTACGGCAACTTCACGCGCTGCCAGTCCTGGTACCAGGGCAATGCAGATTTGCCAGTTAAAACCAATCGGCGCAAATATCACTTCCAGTGCACGGCCCAGGTAACCGGCAATGCTGTAATAAATTGGCGGCTGGGTTGCATTTTCTGGTGCGCCAGGAAAGCTGCTGAGGAACCACAATAAGATCATTAAAGACAGGATGATGGTGCCAACACGGGTCGTGAAAATCTTGATTCTTTCCCATAAGCCGAGGAGCAGGTTGCGGACGTTTGGCCATCGATAATCGGGCAATTCCAGCATCAGGGCCTGTTGATGTACTTCGCTACCCCATTTCTTCTTGAAGAAATAAGCCACCAGCATGGCAGATACTATGCCGCCGAGATACAGAAGAAATAATACCAGCCCCTGCAAATTCAACATGCCCAGAACGGTTTGGTCAGGAATGAAGGCGGCGATGATGAGCGCATACACAGGTAAGCGTGCGGAACAGGTCATCAGCGGGGCGATCATGATGGTCACCAGCCTGTCGCGCGGATTTTGTATGGTCCTGGTTGCCATGATGCCTGGAATCGCACAGGCAAAGCTGGACAGCAAGGGAATGAAGGCGCGTCCAGACAATCCAACTTTACCCATGATCCTGTCAAGCAGGAATGCTGCGCGTGGCAGATAGCCAGAGTCTTCCAGGACCAGGATAAAGAAAAACAGGATGACAATTTGCGGCAAAAATACCAGCACACTGCCAGCGCCTCCTATTACGCCTTTCACCAGCAAGCCTTGCAAGATGCCGGGCGCCAATGCTGATTCGACAGCCGTCCCGGTGGCATCGATAGTCGATTTGATCAAGTCCATCGGTGCCTGGGCCCAGGCAAACACTGCCTGGAATACCAAAAACATCAGGGTGGCGAAAATGACAGGGCCAACAGCAGGATGCAAAATCCAGCTATCGAGCCGATAACTCAGGCTGGCGGCACGGTCGCTGGCAGCATCGGCATCCTGGGTGACACAGGATGCCAGAACGGCATTGGCTTGTTGCTGCAAACTTTCCGGACTTTGTGCAGAAAGTGTGTGCGGCGTAATATTGCCTTTTGGTTGCAGGGTTTGCGCGAGCGTTTCCAGTTCAGTCAGCAACGCATCGACCCCTTTGGGATCAACTGCAATAGTCTCTACGACAGGGATATTCAGTGCTTGGCTTAATGCAGCGATGTCGATATGGATATGGCGTTTTTTTGCGATATCCATCATATTGACTGCGAGTATCAGTGGCTGACCAAGCGCCAGTAATTCAAAAACTACGCGCAAGCCACGCTTCAAATTGGTGGCATCAACCACACATACCACTGCATCCGGCATGGTTTCGTTTGTGTGTTGGCCGGTGACCACTTCCTGGGTGATTTTTTCATCAGGAGTGATGGCGTGCAGACTGTAAGTGCCAGGCAGATCCAAAACCTGCCACTGGCGCCCTGTTTCCGAGCGGAATTTTCCTTCTTTCCGTTCTATGGTCACGCCTGCATAGTTTGCTACTTTTTGTCGAGCACCTGTCAATCGATTGAAGAGTGCAGTTTTTCCGCAGTTAGGGTTACCGACAAGAGCGATGAGCGGAGAAAACAATTCGTTCACTATGTTCCTACTTTTTCTGAATGACTAACACCGAGATTGGTAACGCCTATGAGAGCTGCTTCAAAATTTCGCAACGCAAAGGTCGATTGGCCTATCCTGACGGCCAGTGGTTCTCCACCAAAATATCCTTTGTGTAATATTTTTACAGGCTCACCTTTGACAAAGCCTAATTCTTTCAGGCGACGGGTAATATTGAACAGGCTATCGTCTTTTGCATCGCCTTGCTCCTGCACATCGACAACGACGCCAGAATCGCCGACTTTCATCAGGTTCAATGTAGTAGAAACTGCTTGCTGTAATGGCGAACCGCTCATCGCTATTTTCCCGTGACCAAAAAATGCAACTCTAAATGATAATGAGAATATATATCAATACCAGTTATGTTTCAATCGTCATACAGCCTGTGAGCGTTCAGCTTTGCGTTTCCTCATGCGTAAAGTGAATTATTTTTCTTTATGTAACAAATCTGCAAATATATCCGCCCATTACTTTATTTTTCAGGCAAGCCTTCATATAAATTCTTGCGCAATTACCATCCCAGGAATATAGTTGCATTGTACAACTATAAGTGAGTGGGTAATGGAAGCTTCAATATCTTCGCTAACTGTTCAGGGAATTCGCGACGCATCGCGCAGGCTGGTTCGTGAATTGGGTTTCATGAAGCCCACTTTGGCTGGCACTATGCTTCCTGCGTCCGCTGTGCATGCATTAATTGAAATAGGGGACCACGGTGTCCATAGCGCGACTGCATTGTGCGAAATACTGGGTCTGGAAAAATCCAGCGTCAGCCGCATGGTTAGAAAACTTATAGAAGGTGGCGAACTGGCAGAGACTGGCAATTTGAAAGATGGCCGGGAAAAACAGCTTATATTAAGCCCGAAAGGCAGGCAGACCCTGCTTGCGATTAACCAGTTTGCCAGTTTACAGGTTGGCAAAGCTCTTGAACGTATTCCGGTTTCGGCGCATGGCAAAGTACAGACAGGTTTGAACATGTATGCAGAAGCGCTGGCGTCTGCGCGTAAAGGTGACTCAGCCGCTACCGCACATGATACCTACATCCAGTCAGGTTATCACCCTGGCATACTTGGCCGTGTAGTTGAAATGCACGCTCGTTACTATGCACGCTATGCTGGTTTCGGGCATTTTTTTGAGGCCAAAGTTGCCAGCGGCATAGCTGAATTTGCAGGGCGTCTGCAAAATCCAGGCAATCAACTATGGTTTGCAATCCGCGACAATATTATCCTTGGCAGCATCGCGATTGATGCCGAAGACCTGGGTGGCGATATTGCCCATCTTCGCTGGTTTATTGTTGATGACGAATTGCGTGGCAGTGGCATAGGGAGGCGCTTGCTTGCTGAAGCTATTTCTTTTTGTGACCGACAACAATTCAGCGAAATACATCTATGGACTTTTAAAGGGTTGAACGCGGCGCGGCGCTTGTATGAAGAAGCTGGGTTTGTATTGCTTGAAGAATTCAGGGGGCAGCAATGGGGGAAGAAGTCCTGGAACAAAAATTCTCCCGCCCACATCCTGCTATTCTCTGAGCCCAGGTATTGGTATGAAACAGGCGCTACTGGTGGCGAGTCTGCAAACTTATTCTGCCCTTTGAAAATTCATGATCCAATTGGTTTCCCAACTGATGCCGCCGTCCACAGAGAATGCCTGCTCCCAGCGTGGCTGATCGGGAGCGGGCATGCTCCAGATAAAACGCACACGTATCGGTTTTCCCGTAAAAGTATCGTCAGCATAAAACTTACCCGCGCCATTCTCAAAACGTCCCTGCATGGGAGTATCCAGATGCGTGGGGTAGCGACCATCCAGCCACCAGATGGACCAGATGCCTTTTTCTATATCGAACGAACGCAGAGTTGCTGCACGATATGTGCAGCCCGGCATGTCAAGCACATTGTCATCCATATTGCCAGCCCCTCCAAGGATAGCGATGACGGACGTGCTCCCATTAAACTCCAGCCACTCATCACAACTGGCAAGCCGCTCCTTGAGGCGGCGATGCCTTACCTGCCAGTTACCTATAAAAAAATCAAAATCCCTGGCTCCGTCTGCGACGCTGACAGTATTTATTGTTGTGTTCATGTGTTCTCCTTTTGATGATCACACTCCGGGCGAAGTGACAGAACGAAGGATAAAGTGTATATAGGACATAAGTTATCCTATTTAAAATATAAACTAGCCACATGTCTCAAAATTATCAGCCAACCACACGTGTTCTGGCCTTGCTGGAACTCTTGCAAAATCATGGGCAAGTCAGCGGAGCAGAACTGTCGCAGATGCTGGAGATAGACCGGCGCAGTTTACGTCGCTATATTGTGACCCTGGAGGAAATGGGCATACCCATCATGACTTCACGCGGACGCTTTGGGGTTATTCCATCATGCCGGGTTTTAAATTGCCACCCATGATGTTCAATGAAGAAGAGGGCTTTGCCATTTCCATTGCCTTGACTGCGGCGCGACAATTGAAATTGCTGGATGTCGCGCCATCCATAGAAAGTGCTCAGTCCAAACTGCAAAGAATTTTGCCAGACCAACTCAGGCAAAGACTGCGGGCGGCGGATACCGCAATAGAACTTAATCTCCAGCCTGCGACCATGCCGGCAGACAAGGAGGTATTGGCAAAAATAAGCCACGCAGTCGCGCACAAGCAAAGCATCAATTTGCAGTACAGGAGTGTCAGCGATATGGTAAGTGAGCGTAAGCTTGACGCCTATGGTCTGGCTTTTCATGCCACGCACTGGTATGTCGTCGGTTTTTGCCATTTACGGCAGGACATACGCAGCTTCAGACTAGACAGGGTGATGCGGGCCGAATTACTGAGCCAACAATTCACTTCTCCTCCTGATTTCAGCGTGATCAGTTATTTGCGCAGCGCTGTGGCGAGTATTCCTCGTGCCTATAGCGTAGAACTCCTGCTCAAAACAGATATGCAGTATGCACGCAGATATCTGTCAGATGCAATTGCCGTTCTCGAGCAAACGACCGGAGGGGTATTGCTATACAACCAGTCAGAGGATTTAAGCTGGTTTGCCAGGCAACTGGCGGCCTTGCCTTTCGATTTTGAAGTACGCAAACCAGCGCAGTTACAGGATGAGCTCAGGAAGGTGGCTGAGCGGCTGTTGAAAAATTGCTCATAAAACCTGTTTGAAATGCCACATTCAATTTAAATTCTTCTTTAAACGAAGAAATTATTCTTTAAATGGCTTGTTTGTTGAGCTAAACTGTGACAAGATGGCATGGTAAAAATAAAAATATTTGGAAATTGGCAAGAAATGTACACCCAGATTAATCATCAGTCGCTGAATCAGACCAACGCTGGTTACATGGCGCGGGCTGTAAGCCATTTGCGCATGTGGATACGCATTGGTGGAGGTACGGTTTCAGCTAATGACTTGACGACAGAGGAAGTCGCTGCGCAGCTGCCTGTTGGCAAGCCTGCCACAACCACAGATTTTTGCGCACAGGATGGCGGCTGGGAGCTGGCGCTGCGCAGGACTATCATGATGGACATTCGGGGGAGCAATCCTTGAAATCAGGGCAGCAGAC
This sequence comes from Undibacterium sp. KW1, assembly GCF_009937955.1. Classification (NCBI taxonomy): domain Bacteria; kingdom Pseudomonadati; phylum Pseudomonadota; class Betaproteobacteria; order Burkholderiales; family Oxalobacteraceae; genus Undibacterium; species Undibacterium sp. KW1. The sequence goes on from NZ_AP018439.1 coordinate 2,687,746, forward strand.
AAGCTGCTTGCTGAATCAAAAGCTGAAAAGCCCGGTTGCCCTTAAAGCTCCGGGCTTTTTGCCTTTAATGGTTTTTAGAGATATTGCTTTGAGAAGCGAACCTTAAAAGCCGAGTAGTAGAACCCGCCGTTTGGCGGTCGTGCCGGGAAACGCCGGATAACACGGGATTCTTTAACAATTCGGGAAGATGTATCGAGAGGCCTTGCCACTGTGTGTTCAAAGCATGCAGCAGGGAAGGGATGTGCTGTGAATATCATGTGGTATTCACAGCATGTTAAAAGTGACCTGAGTCAGGTGATGCAGGTTACTTTTAACATGCTGCTGCACTTCATTTTGCGATGAAGCCTATACTTCGAGACATGGATAACTCTTCGTTAGAGAAAACTACCCATGCCGGAATACAGCAGCACTTTGTCATCCTATAAAAACAAGAAAAATAGAAAATTATGTTTATGATTTATTGGTCCATTTGCGTAGATGGAAAAGAGCTGGCATGCTCGCAGGAGTTTGGTGGTGAAAGTATGGCGGATGCATTGCGATTCACTGAGTCCTTGCGGGCAGAGCGGCGGCAGGGGGCAGCAATCCGCCATATCACCATGTCATGTGAAAATCCTGATTCCGTTGGTTATGCAGGTGTTGCTGACGCAGGACCTGAATACTCCTGGAAAAAGCGTCGTTAAATGCATTTGAAAGTTAATTCGGCTGAAATTTGATCATCATGCCTTACAGCATCAGCAAATCGTGGCTACAATGAAAGAGCATGTCGTTGGTGAACACCTATCAATCCGTCTTCTCAAATTGGAAAAACATCCCAAACAAACAGGTGATGTATGCAACAAATATTGGTTTTGGATATAGCAGGAGTACCCTATGACTGGATAAGTCAGAATGATGCTGCGACTCAGTACGCCGCAAAAAAAGTGGCATGGGATATTGGTGATCAGGTCATCATGCTGCGCGGTGGTTATAACAAGGATGGCGTGCAATCAAAGATCTTCATCAAGCCCATCATTTCAATACGTAATAGTGAACGCATGTCCAGGAACAGCCGTCACCAGATACCTTTGGGAGATGGAAATCGCCTGCTGTATGCAAGAGACAGACATATTTGTGCCTATTGTGGTGAGACTTTTCCTTATCAGGAATTGTCACGCGATCACATTCTGCCAACTTCTCGTGGTGGAAAAGATGTCTGGGAAAATTGCGTAACCGCCTGCAAGGAATGCAATCACGCCAAAGGTAACAAGTTCGTGCATGACTTCAAACCTTTGATTTATGTGCCGTATGCACCTTGCCGTTTCGAGCATTTCATCCTGAGCGGCAGGAATGTGATTGCTGATCAGCTGGAATATCTTTCAGCGAAATTACCCAAGCACAGTCGTCTGTTGTAGCGCGTGGGGGGGGGCATGAGTCCTTAATGTATGTCAGTGGATTCATGCCTGTTTAAATCCAGGATTTAATTCAAGGCGCATATTTGTCAATGCAATTTATAAAATGTATTTACAATACATGTTATGCCGAGTATGATGGCTGCACATTAACTTTGAATTTCACCGCTTGTTTAAAGTCTTCATTTTAATATAGCTTTAAACATGTATTTATAATGCACTTATATAATTGAATATGTTAAACATTAATACAAGAAATCTAGTAAAAGCCACGGTACCGGTATTGAAAGAACATGGAGTCGCCTTGACCCGCCATTTTTATGCGCGCATGTTTTCACATAACCCAGAATTGAAACCTGTCTTTAATCAGGGTAACCAGCAATCTGGCAGCCAGCAACAAGCTTTGGCAATGGCTGTATTGGCGTATGCCGAACACATTGATGACCCTTCGGTCCTGATGCCGGTTTTGACCCTGGTAGCCAACAAGCACGTTAGCGTTGGCATCAGGGCAGAGCATTATCCTGTTGTTGGCTTGCATCTATTGGCATCGATCAAAGAGGTATTGGGAGGCGCTGCCAATGATGAGTTATTGGCGGCCTGGGCCGCAGCTTATGGGCAACTGGCAGATATATTGATTGCGCAAGAGACCGCCATCTATACAAAAGCGGCAATGACCCCAGGTGGGTGGACAGGATGGCGTGGCTTCATCGTCAGCAAAAAAGTAGTGGAAAGTGAAGAAATAACGTCCTTCTATCTGCAACCTGCCGATGGTGGATCGGTGCCTGATTACAAGCCTGGTCAATACATCTCAGTCAAAGTATTTGTGCCTGAATTGGGCATGATGCAACCACGTCAATACAGCCTTTCATGTGCGCCTGGTCAAGCCTATTTGCGTATATCCGTCAAACGCGAGGCTGCAATGGCGACCAAACCTGCAGGCCTGGTTTCCAATGTATTGCACAGGGATTGTCATGAAGGTGCATTAATTGATGTGGCGCCACCTATGGGGGATTATGTCTTGCATGAGGACAGGGATACACCCGTGGTTCTGATCAGTGCCGGTGTAGGTGTAACCCCCAAACTTGCCATGCTGGAGCATTTACTCAAACAAAACACCAAGCGCAAAATACGTTTCGTGCATGCTTGCAGGCATGGTGGAGTGCATGCATTCAAACAACAAGTTCGCGAATTGAACGAGCAATACGAACAAATCAAATCATTGACATATTACGAGGCGCCGCGTGCAGAGGATCTGCAGTCCATAGATTATGATCAGCAAGGGCGACTGGATCTGCAGACTGTGGCGAGTGATTTTATTTTACCTGAAGCTGATTATTACATTTGTGGACCGCGTCCGTTCATGCAGGAACAAATCGCCAGTTTGCAGAGTCTGGGCATTGCATCTGCACGTATTCATAAAGAGGCTTTTGTGAGTGGCGGATTCGCACACTGATGAGCCACCGCAATGTCAGGCTTTGTGTGATTTGAAGCCTATGGTATTGCCTTGCTGTAGCTCTTGTATTAATGTGATTTTTCAGATCAAATAAAATCAGGTGAGGGTACAGTGCGCAACTCATGTTGCCAACGAATTGCGCACTGACTCAATCTGAATTTACTCAGGAACGTGTAATCGGCAATCCCATATCTTCAGTCAGGCTGATATGTTTGGCCAACTCCAGTTTGGCAATCGCATTTCTGTGCACTTCATCCGGGCCATCTGCCAGGCGTAAAGTACGGTTGCCAGCCCATTGCGCCGCCAGCGGGAAATCGCCAGAAACACCACCAGCACCATGGGCTTGTATTGCCCAATCCAGCACCTGCTGGGTGACATTCGGTGCCAATACCTTGATCATGGCGATTTCTGCCTGTGCATGTTTGTTACCGACGGTATCCATCATGTACGCCGCTTTCAAGGTTAGCAGACGTGCCGTGTCAATTTGTATGCGCGATTCGGCAATGCGTTCACGCCAGATGCTTTGTTCTGAAATTTTCTTGCCAAAGGCAGTGCGGCTGTTCAGGCGTTTGCACATCAATTCCAGTGCTCGTTCTGCGACACCTATGGCGCGCATGCAGTGATGGATGCGGCCAGGGCCAAGACGGCCCTGTGCGATTTCAAAACCACGGCCTTCGCCCAAAAGAATATTCGATGCGGGCACACGCACGTTTTCAAACAGGATTTCGCAATGGCCATGTGGTGCATCGTCGTAACCAAAAACGGGAAGAGGGCGGACTACCGTAATGCCCGGAGTTTTGGCATCTACCAGTATCATCGATTGTTGTGAGTGGCGCGCAGCGTTGAAATCGGTCTTGCCCATCAATATATACACGGCACAACGCGGATCACCTGCGCCAGATATCCACCACTTATGACCATTGATGACATAGTCATCACCGTCGCGGTCGATACGGGTTTCGATGTTGGTGGCATCTGATGAGGCAACCCCAGGTTCGGTCATCGCAAAGGCAGAGCGGATTTCACCACGCAAGAGTGGCTCCAGCCATTGCTTTTTGTGCTCTTCGCTGCCATAGCGCTCTATGGTTTCCATATTGCCAGTGTCAGGAGCCGAGCAGTTGAACACTTCTGGTGCCCAGCTTACGCGGCCCATGATTTCGCACAGCGGGGCGTAATCCAGATTTGACAAGCCTTCTGGCGCACGTACCGATTTTGGCAAGAATAAATTCCACAAACCTTGTGCACGTGCTTTGGGTTTTAAATCTTCAATGATTTGGGTGGCGATCCAGCGATTACCTTTTTCCAGGCCATTGCGGTCAATTTCTTCTTTATAGGCTTTTTCATTGGGATAGATATGTTCATCCATGAAACGCAAGAGCCTGGCTTGCAAGTCTTTACAGCGATCTGAGTATTCGAATTCCATGTTGTCTCCAATAATATTGCCGTTTTGCGCTGCTTTGGAACTGAGAGTATGTGCTGCCTGAATGGGTGACTATTTTTTAGCGTAGCTCCAGCCTAGTTCAGCCATGGGGCGTGCCGCTTCGCCTGATTTCTTGGCTTGCGCACTGGATGCCGTGCCATCGACATAACGTTTCATGATGCCTTGCAAAATACCTGCCATGCGGAACAGGTTGTAGGCCAGGTAGAAATTGAAATCTTCCTGGCGTATGGTTTTACCTGTGCGTTCGCAATATTTGGCAATGTATTCTTGCTCATTGGGGATGCCCAATGCCTTGTGATCAAGACCAGCGATGCCACGGAACTGGCCTGGGGTTACATGCCAGCTCATGCAGTGGTAAGAGAAGTCAGCCAGTGGATGACCGAGTGTTGACAGTTCCCAATCCAGTATCGCCATGATGCGTGGCTCGGTCGGGTGGAACATCATATTGTCGAGACGGTAATCACCGTGCACGATACTGGTGTCATCACCGGGCGGAATATTGTGCGGCAACCATTCAATAAGATTATCCATGGCTTCGATTTTTTCAGTTTCGGAAGCACGGTACTGCTTGGTCCAACGGTCTATCTGGCGGGCAAAATAATTGCCAGGCTTGCCATAGTCGGCCAAACCAATAGCGGCATAGTCGATGGTGTGCAACTGTGCGATGACGCGATTCATTTCGTCGTAGATTTCACCGCGCTGGGCTGGCGTCATGCCGGGCAGTGACTGATCCCACAACACGCGGCCATCGACAAATTCCATGACGTAGAAGGCGCGGCCTATGACATCTTCATCGGTACATAATGCATATTGGCGTGCTGCCGGAAAACCCGCCTTGTTCAAGGCATTCATGACCTTGAATTCACGTTCTATGGCATGGGCAGAAGGCAGCAATTTTGCGACTGGGCCAGGTTTGGCACGCAAGACGTAACGTTGATCACCTGCACTGAGTTTGAAAGTAGGGTTGGACTGCCCGCCCTTGAATTGTTCCACGACCAGCTTGTCTGCCAGCGCAGCGTCGAAACCTTCCACATGCTGACGCATATAGTCTGCCAGTGCCGCCACATCAAATTTCTGACGCTCGGCCACCGGCATGGTGCCCATGAATTCTTCAAACATCGGTGTCTCCCAATTGTTTCAGTTTTTGTATGATCTTACTCCTGGCACAGGTGGATGTGCTGGATGAGCTGAAACTATTCTAACCCAAATAATAGAACGTTCGTACTATTATTTGGGTTGTGAGGAAACCTGTTTGTATTATTGCCTGTTTTTGATTCAGGACCTGTCTACAGCAAATTCAATACTCCATCCAGGCCCACAAAATTCAACGCCACATCGGCCTGTGCACGCACCACAGGCTTGGCCCTGAATGCGACTGACAAGCCAGAAATTTTCATCATCTTCAAATCATTTGCGCCGTCACCCATGACAATAGCTTGGCTGGTTGAAATGCCCATGTCAGCACAGACACGTTCCACGGTTTTTTGTTTTTCGTCAGCATCAACGATGGTGCCTATGACTTTGCCAGTCAGTTTGCCATTCTCGATTTCGAGTACATTGGAGTGGGTATAGTCCAGATTCAGGCGGGACTTCATGCGGTCGGTGAAGAAAGTAAAACCACCGGATACCAGCAAGGTCTTGAGGCCAGCTTGCTGTATGGTCTTCAGCATTTGGTCTGCGCCCAGGGATAATTGCAGGCGTTCGTCATATACGCGTTGCAGGGCGCTGGCGTCCAGGCCTTTTAGCAGGGCGACGCGACGAATCAGACTTTCCTGGAATTCCAGCTCGCCACGCATGGCAGCTTCGGTGATTTCTGCCACTTGCGGTTTTAAACCCTGCATGTCGGCGATTTCATCGATGCACTCTATGGTGATCAGGGTTGAATCCATGTCCATGGCGACCAGCTTGAAATCTGCCATGGCAAGTTGCTGATCCAGAGCCGTGATATCCAGTTGAGCAGCAAAGCAGCTTTCACGTATCGCACTCAAGATATGTTCATCATATTCTGCATCATCAAGACGCACTGCCTGGGCATTCAATTGCACCAGTTTTGTCCTGGTCTGGCTGACGATATCCTTGATGAGTGCGGTGTTATTGCTGAGCGTGTTGTTCAAGCCTTGTATGGTCAAATGCATAGTAGTCTCTTTTTATTCACTTATTTTATTCACTTATTTTATTTAACTAATTAGTGCAGTGCCTTGATGGTGGCCTTGATCTGGGCTACGCGGCTGGCGAGGTCGGGCATGGCGGCAGTGATGCGCAGTTTGTCCTGACCATTGAGCTTGATGTTTTTGTTTTTTTGCACCAGTTCTATGATGCGCATGCCATCTATTGGCGGTTTGGGTTCAAACTGCAGGGTCGCAGCTTCGCTATGCGCATCAATCTTGATGATGCCCAGCGGCTTGGCGGCAACGCGCAGTCTGTGTGTTTCCAGCAGCGATTTTACAGGTTCTGGCAGTTTGCCAAAGCGGTCTATCATTTCTTCCTGCATGTCATCTATGCCATTGGCGCTACTGCAATTCGCCAGGCGCTTGTAGATGGACAGGCGCTCATGCACGTCACCACAGAATTCATTTGGCAGCAGAGCAGGGATGTGCAGGTTGATTTCTGTCGTCGTCGACAATGGTGCAGCCAGATCGGGTTCTTTGCCATTCTTCAGTGAGCGTACTGCTTCACTGAGCATGTCGGAATACATCTGGAAGCCTATCTCATGCATTTCGCCAGACTGGTTATCACCCAGCACTTCACCAGCACCGCGAATTTCCAGGTCATGCATGGCCAGGTAAAAGCCGCTACCCAGTTCTTCCATCTGCTGGATAGCTTCCAGACGACGATTTGCCTGCTTGGTCAGGCTTTGTACATCATGCACCAGCAAGTAGGCATAGGCCTGGTGATGCGAGCGACCGACGCGGCCACGCAATTGATGTAACTGTGCCAGGCCAAATTTATCGGCTCTGTGCATGATGATGGTATTGGCGGTTGGTACGTCGATGCCGGTTTCGATAATCGTGGTACACAGCAAAATATTATGGCGTTGGGCCACAAAGTCACGCATGACTTTTTCCAGGTCACGCTCATGCATTTGGCCATGTGCCACGACGACACGTGCCTCTGGCAGCAGGGCTTCCAGCATGGCCTTGCGGTTTTCAATAGTTTCCACTTCATTGTGCAGGAAATACACCTGACCACCACGCTTCAGTTCACGCAAGCAGGCTTCGCGGATGACAGAATCATCTTCGCCGCGTACAAATGTCTTGATTGCCAAACGCTTTTGCGGTGCAGTCGCGATGACAGAAAAGTCACGCAAGCCTTCCAGTGCCATGCCCAGGGTACGTGGTATCGGTGTTGCTGTCAGCGTCAATACATCGACCTCTGCACGCAAGGCCTTCAAGGCTTCTTTCTGGCGTACACCAAAGCGGTGTTCTTCATCAATAATCACCAGGCCAAGGCGCGAGAATTTGACGTCATCAGACAGTAATTTATGCGTGCCTATGACGATATCAACAGTGCCGTCGCCCATGCCTTTCATGGCGGTGCTGATTTCCTTGCCAGAACGGAAGCGTGATAGTTCAGCAATCTTCACCGGCCAGGCGGCAAAGCGGTCAGCAAAAGTCTGGGCATGTTGCTCTGCCAGCAGGGTGGTGGGCGCCAGGATGGCAACTTGCTTGCCACCCATGACTGCTACAAAGGCGGCACGCAGGGCGACCTCTGTCTTGCCAAAGCCAACGTCGCCGCAAATCAGCCTGTCCATGGGCTTGCCTGAGGTCATGTCTCCAATCACGGCGGTGATGGCGGCGGCCTGGTCTGGCGTTTCATCAAAGCCAAAGCTGTCTGCAAAGGCTTCGTAGTCACGCGCAGAATATTCAAAGGCATGACCCTGGCGCGCGGCGCGACGGGCATACAGGTTCAACAGCTCGGCGGCAGTATCGCGAATTTGTTGCGCGGCTTTTTTCTTGGCTTTTTCCCATTGGCCTGAACCCAGGCTGTGCAAAGGTGCATCATCTGGCGAAGCACCGGAGTAACGTGAAATAACATGCAATTGCGATACCGGTACATACAGCTTGGTATCTTTGGCATATTCCAGATGTAGAAATTCGGTTTCACCTTCGCCCAGATCCATGCTGATCAGGCCCATGTAGCGGCCTATGCCATGGTTGCTGTGCACGACGGGATCACCAATTTTGAGCTCTGACAGATCGCGCACCATGTGCTCGACCTGCGTAACAGCTTCCTGTTTTTTACGGCCTATGCGCTTGCCACTACCGGCATAAAGCTCGGCTTCGGTAATGAAGGCTAGTCCATCTGCCAGCACAAAGCCAGCGTGCAGAGGCGCAACCCCCAGCATCAGCTTGGCCTCTGCCGTGGCAAAGTCGGTATAACCTTCGCACAGGCTCAGGCGGATATCGTATTCAGTGAAATATTGCTGCAGGGTTTCGCGCCGGCCCAGCGTTTCGGCGCAAATCATGACGCGTTTATCTGTTTGCAGCAAGAAGGAGCGCAAGTTCGTCAGCGGGTCATCAGCGCGGCGATTGACGGCAATATCTGGTAGGAAACTCGATATTTCTGAGGCAGCAGCGGCTTTATCTGTAGCCGCAATAGTCCAGCGCGCGAGCGGTTTCATCGCCGCAAAGAAGTCTTCGTCGCGTAAAAATACGGTTTCTGGCGCCAGCACCGGGCGTTCGCGGTCAGACTTTAAAAACTGATAGCGTGATCTTGTATCGTTCCAAAAGCGTCGGATAGCATCATCGATATCGCCTATCAAGGCAAAATGCGGTCCTTCTGGCAGATAATCAAACAGGGTAGCGGTTTGTTCAAAGAACAGCGGCAGATAATATTCTATACCGGCTGAGGGTATGCCATTGCCTATGTCTTTATAGATGCTGGAACGCGAAGGATCACCCTCAAAAGTTTCGCGCCAGCGGCTACGGAAGGCCGCACGGGCTGGTTCATCCATAGGGAATTCACGCCCTGGCAGCAACCGTACTTCTGGCACAGGGTAGAGCGAACGCTGGGTATCAGCATCAAAGGTGCGTATGGTTTCTATGGTGTCGCCAAACAGGTCCAGACGATAAGGCAGGGCCGAACCCATGGGGAACAAGTCTATCAAACCACCGCGCACAGAATATTCGCCTGGAGACATAACCTGGTTGACATGACTATAACCTGCCAGTGTCAGCTGGGTTTTTAGCTTCGCCTCGTCAAGACGGTCACCTTTTTTAAAAAAGAAGGTGTAGGCTGCGAGGAAAGAGGGCGGCGCCATGCGTAGCAAAGCCGTAGTTGCCGGTGCCAGCAAGACATCGCAATTGCCATTCTGGATTTCATGCAAGCTGGCCAGGCGTTCAGACACCAGGTCTTGGTGCGGTGAAAAGGCGTCGTAAGGCAGGGTTTCCCAGTCTGGCAACAAATGGCAGCGCAGTTCTGCATTAAACCAGGGGATTTCATCCAGCAGACGCTGGGCATCTCCCGGGTTGGCGACAAAGATGGTCAGCATGCGCTTGTCAGCCTTGAGCGCCGTCGCTGCTTGCGCCAGGGCATAAGCATCGGAAGAACCATGCAAATTGGGGAGTGCCAGTTTATGGCCGGGTTTTGCTAAGGATTTGCTGAAATCAAATGACATTGCGGCTATACATGTGGGATGCCGTAAAAGCTGCTTACGGAACAAGATACGCGGTTAAAATGAGCGCCTAATTATAAACGAAGGGGCTCTTTCTTATCGGGGCAACCTCAAGAGCTTGTGATATTCATGGAAAAACAATTGCAAGAACATCATTTTGACGCTGAAAAGGTGGCAAATACGCCTCGCTATGTTGCGCTGATTCCTGCTGCGGGCGTGGGTTCGCGTATGGGGGCAACTACACCTAAGCAATATATGCGTATAGGTAGTAAATCAGTTTTGCAGCACACTGTCGATGCCTTCCTCAAGTTTTCCAAAATACAGCACACCTATGTCGTCGTCAGCCCGGATGATGCTTATGTTGATGAATATCTGCATAAGGCAGAAAACCTGAGCGTCTTGCGCTGTGGTGGTACCAGTCGCCGTGATACGGTCAGAAATGGCTTGAGCGAGCTAGCCAGTACTTTGGGTAATGCTGACTGGGTACTTGTGCACGATGCCGCCAGACCGGGTTTGACATCTGGCCTGCTGCAGCATTTAATTGATAGTGTTGCTGACGATACAGTCGGCGGCCTGCTGGCACAGCCTGTGGTTGATACCGTCAAACGGGTGGAAGACGGCAAAGTACAAACCATACCTCGTGATGGCTTGTGGTTGGCGCAAACCCCGCAAATGTTCCGTTTTCAGCTATTGTGCGACGCCCTGGATGCGGCGGATCAGGTCACAGATGAAGCCAGTGCCATTGAAGCTGCTGGTCATATCCCCATACTGGTTGAAGGTCATGTGAGAAACATGAAGCTAACTTTGCCCAGCGACATGGCATTAATCGCCCAGTATTTGAATAGCCCGCAAGAATAGAGGAAGCTTGATGCAAAATAAGATGTTACCGTTCAGAATAGGTCAAGGTTATGACTGTCATGCACTGGTGCCCGGGCGCAAAATGATTATTGGTGGGGTGACTATCCCGCACACCACAGGTTTGCTTGGGCATTCAGATGCGGATGTGTTATTGCATGCTATTACCGATGCGCTGTTTGGTTCAGTGGCTCTGGGTGATATAGGCAGGCACTTTCCGGATACCGATACCCGTTTTGCCGGTGCCGATTCGCGTGTTTTATTGCGTGAGGCTGTCAAACGTATTCATGCCGCAGGTTATGAGGTGGGCAATCTGGATGCCACCATCATTGCCCAGGCACCGAAGATGGCACCGCATATTGCAGGCATGGTTGCAAATATTGCAGAGGATATGCAGGTTGATATCGGCCAGGTCAATGTCAAGGCAAAAACCAATGAGCGTCTTGGTTACCTGGGTAGGGAAGAGGGTATAGCAGCCGAAGCAGTGGTACTGGTGTTTCCGCGAGTCAGCAACTAAACTGCAAGTAAGCTGCAAAAAGCTAAGAATGTTCCATCAAGGAGATAAGATATGAAACAAGAACAATTGAAACATTTGCTGGGCCTGTTGCATCAAGAACTGGCAAGTACTGAAGCGGTTGATGATGAATTGAAGTCCTTGCTGGAGAAATTGAATGAGGATATCCAACATGTCCTGGCGACTACGCAGAGTCATGATGACCCTGTGTTCGCGGCCTTGAGTGAACGCTCGCAGGCACTGTCCGCAAAATTTGCCGCACAGCACCCCAAGCTGGAACCAGCTTTGCGTGAACTGGGTACCATGCTTGAAAAAATTGGTGTTTGAGAGGCCTTCATCAATCCCGTTTCGCTTTTAAAACCGCCGCTGGCGGTTTTTTATTGCCTAATAGCAAATAAGATTGCGCGATAACCACGCGAAGCCAAACACTTAGCGTCTCCTGGAGAAAAAGTATCTCGAACGGAAGAGATAAAAGAACAAAGATCGCAAACGCAAACAATAGGGAGTAGCTCTGCTACAATACGCGGTTAGCCTATTGAAATGGGTGCTTATAGGCTATATATGGCTAGTTATCTGGGCCACTTATGGGTCTCTCATTTCAATCTTGTCGCAATAATGCGCAATTACTCTATTTATTTGTCATGCAAATCACACAAAATACCGCTGTCACTTTGAATTACACTATGTTCAGTGCTGAGGGCGAGGTTATAGACCAGAATCAGCAGCCCATCGTTTATTTGCATGGTGGATATGATAATATTTTGCCAGCAGTTGAAGCCGCGCTGGACGGCAAAGCCGTTGGCGACAAAGTCTCTGTAACTTTGGCGCCAGAAGAAGGCTTTGGCGAATTTGATCCAGAATTTGTGCGTGAAGAAGATATTAGCGCTTTCCCTCCTGATATCGAAGTTGGCATGATGTTTGAAACACGTGAGCCAGAAACTGGAGAAACCATGCAGTTCCGCGTTACTGCCATCGATGCAGGCGTGGTCACTGTCGATGGTAACCATCCCCTTGCTGGCATGACCATACGTTTCGATGCAGAGGTTCTGGAAGTTCGTGAAGCCACTGATGAAGAAGTTGTGCACGGTCACGTGCATGGTGAGCACGGTCATCACCATTAAGATGCATGCACAGGAATAGCTGAATTCTGGCTTGTTCCTGCAAAGGGAAATCATGTACATGGTTTCCCTTGTTCTTCGCTGCTGATCTGCAGTGTCAATTCAAGTCCAAGTGCAAGCCAAGGGTGTGTATGAAAGACTATTATTTTATTCTCGGTATTGCCACCAATGCGAGTCTGGCAGACGTCAAGAAGGCGTTTCGTCAAAAGGCTGCAGAGTTTCATCCAGACAGAAATGATTCTGAACTGGCGCCGGAAAAATTCCATGCGGTCAAAGAAGCTTACGATATTTTGTCGGATGAGGCGGCACGTACTGCCTATGATGAAAATCGCAGGCGCAATTTGCTGGACTCTCCTATCGAGACAGCGACTGAAATCTGGAAAAACTATTTATCAGGAGTATTGCAGTGAAATTGTCACGTTTTTTTGAAGATATTATTCCGCTCTATAAAGCTGAATTGGAGGATTTGAAATCCGATTCCGAGGGTAAAAACGTGCTCAAGGCCAGGTTGCGTGAAAAGGCTGAACAATTGCCCATGTTGCTGCCCATGATGGCCAGCAACCCTGAAATGTTGGCAGTGGCTTTCCATCAGGGCTTCATCTTCATGAATCCATTGACGATGGAATCATTGATTACCAAAGAAGCGGGCAAATTCCCATCCTGGAAAACTCTGTCTGCAGCAGTCAAGCTGGAACCTTGGGCTGAACCACTGAGCCGCATCGTCCTGAAAGACCCTGACGGCGAAGCTTTCCTGGTGACGGCGGCAGCACTGGAATATCTGAACCGTAGCAATACTACGCGTAAAGCTGGTGCCAGCGATGCTGCTGGTGCTGACGATGATGAGGATAAAGAAGCCAATGAGGAAAATGAAGGGCTGAAAGAACATGGCGATCTTGATGGCCAATATGGTAGGCATGGTCGCGATGACGGTGATGATGGTGATGATTATGATCTGGGCGAAGCCGGTGCAGACTGGTTGGCTGAGCAAGGTTTTGACCGTAAAGAATAAGGAGTACAGATGAATTATCCTGCATTAATCGAAGCCCAAAGCCTGGTCAAGGCGGGTGACATCGCCGGTGCTGAACATGCACTGGCCAATCTGGCCGAAACCGAAGGCGACAAAGCACTTGTCGCTGCCCTAGATGAATTCCCTGCCAAGGATTTGTTGGCGATTATCCGCGAATACGATGCATCGAAAGAGTCTTTGGTGAACTTGCTGGTCACGCCTGAACAATTTGCCCAGGCAGTGGTGCTGGAACGTCGCTATGGCGACCAGACCCATGAGCAATTGCGTGGCATGGTCAATTCCGTCATTTTCCGCGAAGGTGCTGACCCGGCAGAATTTTTGTATGAAATCGCCGAAGTGGAGGGCGGCTATGACGCTCTCGTCGATTACCTGCTCGACAGGGCGCAAATGGTAGAGCATTTTTACCGCTACGCGACTTTCGACTTGTATGAATACGGTGACGACAACAAAACCCAGGCACGTGATGATGATTTACTCAATTTGACGCGTGACACCGAGAGTCTGGCATCGCCTTTGGACATGGCAAATCTGGAAGATCATGACTGGATGCAGGTGACTTACATCCTGCGTTATGAATTGCCAGAAATCTTTCGCGAAGTGTTGATGAAATTGCGTGCGCGTTACAAAGCTTACCAAGCGAGCCTGGCGCAAGACGAATTATTGGAAGGCGGCGAGGGCGGCACTGAAGAAGAGCAGGAAGAACGCCCTAAAAACAATGATGATGGCGACGACAAGGATGATGACGAAGAGTCGGCATTGTAATTGTTGATGTTATTTTGATGCACGTGGCAGGCAGGATTTTTTCTGCCTGCCTTTCATTTCCATAGCCTGCTTCTATTCTGGTATTTATGCCTGAAAATACTTTTGAAATTGCCCTGCTTGATAATCGCCCCTATTTTGAATCGGCGCTGCGTTATGGCGTGCAAAAGGCGATTATTTCCACCACCAAGATTGCTGCGATTGAGGCAGAAGCCCCAAAAGGCATGGTGCAGATAGCGGATACTTTTGGCAGTAAATACCTGCGTCCTGAAATTGAAGCGGCACGCAAACGTATCGTCAACCTGGCTAGTTTGTATCTGATCGAGACCACAAAGGGTGACCTTGAGCTGGCTGCCAAGATGATACGCGATAACACCTTTCTGACTTTGTCACGCGGCGGATCAAGCTTGTTGAAAACCTTGTTCGCCATGCCGGAATATGCCTTATTGGGCCACGAGGCCAAGGGCAAGGTAGAAGATTTTCTGGAAGCTTGGTCACTCAAGGAAAAGCCGATTGAATACAGGAACACGCTCGAACACCGGCAAATGAATGCGCTGGAAATCGAGGCTGGCTACTGGTTTGGTGAAGAGCTGGGTTTATCTGCCAGTTATCTGAAAGAAGAAGATGTCGAGGCTGTCTCCGTAGTCCGCACTGCCTTGTTGTTGCAAATGTTTGGCAGGCCTGATGCGACACTGCAAAACCAGATAGAGTTCGCTAGCCTGATCGATGCTATTCGCACATTTACTGCGGCGAAGTTGAAGAAAGCTCAGTCAGCCATTGATCTGGCTGATATCCCTGAGAAATTTCATTCCATCGTCGAGCGCATAATGGGTGAGATCAAATCCCATGATTTGCCGCGTCTGCAGGATAAATCAGCATCTCTCGACAGGCTGGTATTTGAGCTCAAGGACCGCTACTATTTGCGCGACCATGAAGTCGAAGATACTTCTGAATACGATGCCCTGGTGTCCAAGGAGTGGACCAAACTGACCAAGGGTAAAACCGATATTGATTCACTCATTACCCTGTTCGTTTGCATTACTGGTGAAATACCACCTAAAACGACTTTACCAGAAAAGACCGCAAAAAGCCTGGTGAAGAAATTCCGTGATCAGGGCTTTAATCCTCAGCTGGCAACAGACTGGATTAAAACAGCAGCACCTCACGAAAAGCAGGAAGGTTTGCTGGAAGACTGGAATAATTTCGTCGAAGAAGCAGGTAATTATTTAATGGATGACTGGGATACCAATTACACCGGGGCCATGCGTTTCCTCGATGCGAATTGTCATATTCAAAAAACAGTCAAGAAATAAATCCCAACGCCGGATTGAGTTCTTGTTGCAATTTAATTCGGCATGCTTATGTGTCATTTCGGGCCCGACAAGACACCGTATCAAGTCGATATCTTTCGATTTGAATTTAAATACTTCATTTCTGACCGTCCTTTGCAGTTGCAGTATTTTGCAGCTCCGGGTGCTCGGCAAGCATTTGACCTTGCATGGCCGTGATGCGGCGTAGTTTTTCTTCGCCCTTGGCAATTTCTGCGGCAGGAATGCCCATATCGCGCGCCCGGACTATCGCTTCACGCAGGCGTGGTATTTCTTCATTCGCGGCTTTCACATAGGCAGCATACAGGCGGCTATTTTGTCTGGCTTCATATTGCTGGTAAGCCTTGGTATCAGCAAGTTCGGCCGCCGTGGGTGTTTCCTGCATCGCATCCTCATGCTGGATGGGCGGCGTGCGCGGATCGCCATCGCGGGTGGCTACCAGGCTCTGGGCCGCAGAAAGCTCGGGCCCAGTAGGTAGTAGTGGAACAAATTTTCTCTCCTCTATCGATTCAGGAAATGGTGGCGGCCAGGAAGATGTCCGCATCTGCTCAGGTTTGCCGGTTGAGGTGGTGCTTAATGTGGAAACTGCTTCTGGGTGACTGGCTTGGCCATCTTCAGCTTGTGGCCAAAGTTGCCAGATCATCAGTGTTGCAGTTGCAAGGATGGTCATTGCAATGAGTATGCCTTTGTTCATAAGTACATTACCTCACAATTTCAATTAATTTGTCAGTACGGTTTTATTAACGTCAATTCTTGCGTTTTTACGTAATTGCGTTTGCAGATCAGTCAGCTGACGAATCGCTTTTTCCTGCGCCAGTGCCCGGCTGGCTTGATAACGTACTTCTTCTGAGCTTGGGTCCTGGTAGCCTTCGTTGCGTTGTTCCACGAGCACGATTTCCCAATGGGCTTTCTCATCAGGTGCAACGGCGGCGCGAATAGGGGCGGACACTTTGCCTGGCTCCTGCATGTAAGCCAATTGCTCCAGCCAGGACAATTGCCCGTTGTGTGCAATCATGCCCATGTCACCGCCTTGCCGGGCATCCGCTGCAGTGGAAAATTGCTGTGCCAGACTGGCAAAATTGCTGCCCTGGCGCGCCAGTTCGGCAACCTGCCTTGCCTGTACTTCATTGTCGAGGCGGATATGGCGTGATCTGACAGAAACAATGCGTTTAAATTCTTCCTTGTGGTTACGGAAATAAACTGACACTTCTTTTGGTTTTACCTCGGCAGCGAGCTGGTTTAAAAGTCGGCTCTCTGAATCGGTATCAGCGCCTATGCCATGCAGACTCTTGATGGCTCTGACTGAATTTTGCTCTTCAACTGCCTGCCGCAAATCCTTGAGTGCCGCTTCGCCAAAACGCAGGCGCGCCCAGTCAAGCACATACCGGTTGGCCAGATAAAGCTGGGCTTGCTGGCGTATGAAGTCACGGTTGCGGTTAAAAAACTCTACTCGCCCTTGCACATTCTGGCGGCGGAACACGTCATAAAGGCTGATGCTGGTAGCGGCTGCAAAGTTGCAGCGCAGGACGGTCACTTGTGCGGCGGCAGCCTGTTGGGCTGTGCCCAGGGTGTAATCGAGTATCACTCTATTCCTAGTGCCGAAAACAGTGTTCAGTTCATCTTCTCCCAGCTTGCCCTGCTCCTGAATCAGTGCATCTAGCTTGCCGCCCGGAAGCTTGCTGATCGAAGCTTCCAGATCCTTGCGATAAACGGTGCGCAAATAACCGCTTAACTGATTATCCAGCACCACATCAGGTTCAAAGGCTACCCGCCGTGACGCTTGCAGTTCTTCATCAGAAAACTGGCTACGCATTTTGTCAGTGAGCAGACGATTATTGATGATGTTATCAAGGATGTCAGTGCTTCTGGTTTTGGGTTTCTCCAATTGCGCCATCTGGGTAAGCACGTCCAGTGTCAGCCTGTAAACCGGTGCGCCATTGAGATGTGCGGCCAGCTCTGGTTGCAGTGCTACTTGATTCAGTTTCGTTGCCGGGGCAATATCTACCGCCACGGCGGCAGATATTGTCAGGCACAGTACAGACAGGCAACAGCCTGTAATACGTATACTCCATTGCAGGCTATGACCTGGTCTGTACATGTTAACCTCAACTATTGAGACGGTTGGCAGCGCGGTTCAATACATGAACCATCATGGCAATGGCGTGCGGCACTACCAGGCGACCAACGCGGGCGCGGTCATTCTGGTCGGTGGAGGAGAGTACGATGCCACCGTTTTGGTATGAATATGTGCCACCCTGTGTCAGCAACTGACGTATGTCGGTCGCATTTGCAGCCAGGGGAGTGAAGTCAGCCATTGCTGCGGCAACCAGAGCTGGGTCATTCAGTTGTTGGCTATCGTAATAGCTGCTGACCCATTGCTCCCAGCCTGAATGATTGCGAGCTGATGTAGTCCAGGTGTGATGAGGTTGCAGCAAGTCGGTGGAATGCATGACAAACCCCAGACTTTGCAGGCTGGGGCTGCTCAAAAATTGCTGAAACCAGTATTGCGCCAGGTTGTCTATGGGCTGGAATGGGATTTTTTCAAAATCAGCATACTGACTGGGTGTGGAGTAGCCGCCCAGACGGTAATGCGCTTCGGTGACGCCGTAAGTGTTGTACTTGCTATTGTCGCCAAACCAGCCCTTCATGCCGCCAGGGCCATCATCAAGATAATCGCCGACCAGCCAGGACGCTGCCAGATTATCCACATCGCCAGCGACAGTGAGTTTGGCATAGTTATAGCCACCAAATGGATTGCCATGCACATCAGGGCCAGCGGTATGGTTTTGGAAATGCCAGTAAGAAGTATATTTGACGATACTTTGTGCTGCGCCCCAGATGGGTGCCAACTGGCAATCGCCGGTCACGGCACCGCAAATATAAGTATCCGCAAAATCATCAACATCATAGGCACCCTGGCCCATGGCCGTGGCGAACTGATCCACGGTAATACCTGCCCGCGCCAAGCCACTAGCCAGTGCTTTGTAGTTGGTTTTGTCGGGATTGTTTTTCATGAAGTTGACGGCATCAATAGCGATACGGCGATGAGTCTCTTGCAAGAAAGCATGTGCAGGGGTAAGGCAACAGAGCAGGGCAGTGACGGCAGCCAGTTTGAAAACGGATTTCATGGAACGTCCTTCAGGTTTGATTTGTAAAAAGGAGCGAAACTGAGACCGCTGAAATACATGTAGCCACCACTCCTATTCCCTGCAGAGCGAAAATTGGAGTGGTGGCAGGCATGTGCAACTAATGGAAATTAAATAATTTCAGCGCATTGACTTTTTAACATGGTAACAAAACAAAGTCTTAGCACTTTTTCTAGAATGTGACTTCTAGTCTGGAGTAATCAATATGTCACTTTTTTGTGCGTAGATATGTAAACCTCTTCTCTTCGCACGTGTAGGAATATCGTAAGTGACGGGTTGGGCAAGCGGGCTCGGACTTGGATTGGGCACTATGAGGCGAGATGAGGATGTGGTTAATACACATCGTAACTGGCGCAAATGTTATTTGCTTAATTCTCTTTCAAACTCTTTCAATTTATATAGCAGGCGAGCCCGGTTTTTTGTCAGTAGTGCCGCTTTTGGAATTCTGTTGACAAATCTTGCCAAATCGGGATTGCCTAAAAGCATGCGTCTGAGTTGGACTTTATCGCCGCCGATTCGTGCGCGGAGTGCAGACAACAGATCCTGGCTCCATGCCCAGACCATGCCGCCTGGTACCGTAACCTGAATATAGGCTGCTTGTGGCCAATGGATTAAATTGGTGATGTATCCACAATTGGTGCAGGCGCCGCGCCCCTTTATCGCGCCGCAGATATCGCCTTTGAGTAAGGTGTAACCTCCCGATTGCTCGTCGAAGACCATGCCCAGAATTTCATTTGGCCTGAACGAGATATGGTGTTCGCAGCGATTGCACCGGGCAATAATCATGTGCGGCCTTTTATAGGCGTGGTAAAGTCTTTCAACCGGAGAGTGGAAGCGTCGGGAGCCGCGGACGCGAAAGTTTGTCAGGTTCATATTGTTGATGGGCATTGCTCACACTGCATTACGCAGGGGCGTGAGCAATGCCATTTAGAGGGATATTACAGACTCAGTTCTAGAACCTGGCGGCTGATATCCAAAGTCACATCACGCTTTTCACCCAGACTGACCATGCGATGGGTTTCCAGTGCAGACAGAATAGGTGCAATATCGTCGCGGCCGAGTTGATAGTCGCTGAGGCGGGTTTTGACACCCATTTGCTCAAAGTAATCCTGCATTCGGCTGATGGCCGTTTCTATGCGGCTGTCTTCGTCTCCATCGCGCAATCCCCAGACGCGTTCGGTAAATTGCAGCAGCTTTGCCCGTTTACCTTCCTTGCGCACGCGCAGCATGCTAGGCAGCACGATGGCCAGGGTTTGAGCGTGATCAATGTTATGCAAGGCGGTCAGTTCGTGACCTATCATATGCGTGGCCCAGTCTTGCGGCACGCCGGTCGAGATCAGGCCATTAAGGGCCATGGTGGCGCACCACATCAGATTGGCGCGCACATCGTAATCTTCTGGATTCGCCAGGGCCTTCGGGCCTTCTTCTATCAGTGTCAGCAACAGGCCTTCAGCAAACCGGTCTTGCACTGGCGAATTCACCGGGTAGGTCAGGTACTGTTCCATTATGTGGACAAAGGCATCAACGGCACCATTGCCTATCTGGCGCACTGGCAAAGTGTAAGTTTTAGTCGGGTCCAGTACCGAGAATTGCGGGAAGCAATGACGGCTGGAGAAAGCCATTTTTGCCTTGATGGATTTACGGGTGACAACGCCGCCGTTATTCATTTCGGAGCCAGTGGCAGGCAAAGTCAGTACGCTGCCAAATGGCATGGCCTTGGTCACGTTATTGCCACGTTTTTCCATGATGATCCAGGGGTCATCACCCTCAAACAAGGCTGCAGCAGCGATGAATTTGGTGCCATCGATGACAGAACCGCCGCCAACTGCAAGCAAAAAGTCTATCTTGTTTTGCTTGATAAGTTCAACAGCCTTCATCAGGGTTTCATAGCTGGGATTTGGTTCTATGCCAGTAAATTCTGTCACTTGGCGTGTGCCAAGTGCAGCGATGACTTCATCATAGACGCCATTTTGTTTGATGCTGCCACCACCATACAGCATCAACACATGAGCTTCAGCCGGGATGGCTTTATTCAGGTCGGCTATGCGTCCTTTGCCAAACAGGATTTGTGTGGGGTTATAAAAATCAAAATTCAGCATGTGCATTCCTCCAGAAAAAAGACATCTTAGCGCAAATAGAAAAAATTGACCGGTCGTGCACTTTTTAATTGCTCAAGAATAAAAAAACTGTCGGTTTTTTATGAAAATCAGGACCTTGCTGCTTGTTTAAACTGCTTTTCCATTCAGCCGCGGTTTTTGTTTGCAGTGATTCTGTGTTCAGGCTCAAATCTGTTGCGACGCATATCAGGGTGCCTGGATTACAGTGATTGCTCAATGCTTCCAGCATGGCAGCATTGCGGTAAGGAGTTTCTATGAGTAGCTGTGTCTGCTTCTCTTTTTTTGATCTTTCTTCGAGTTCTTTAATGCGCTTTGCACGCGGCGCGGCATCTGTCGGCAAATAGCCATGAAAGGCAAAGCTCTGGCCGTTCAGTCCACTGCCCATCAAAGCCAGCAGTAGCGAGGAGGGACCAACCAGTGGGCGCACCTTGATATTGCGCTGATGAGCGAGCCTGACCAGGTTAGCGCCAGGATCAGCAACGGCAGGCACACCAGCTTCAGATATCAAGCCCACATCATGACCTTGTAGTAGGGGTTGTAACAGGCCTTCCAGTGCTTGCGCAGGGGTGTTGATATTCAACTCGCTGATCTGGATTTCCTGCATGGCTTTTTGAAGAGGGTGTGCCTGTGACAGGTATTTCAGATAAGCGCGCGTGGTTTTGGCATTTTCAGCGACAAAATGACTGAGTTCGGCCGTCATTTTTTGTACGGTGTCAGGGATGATGCCGGCAAGTAAATTAACTTGCTGATCTTCGTTCAGACCCAGGGTATTGGGGATTAGATAGAGCGTGCCTGTCATGGAGTTTTAATTTTTTATTTATTGCGATGAATGAAGTGATCAATTCAAAGATTGAAGAAGCTCAGACCAGTATTGCGCAACATGCTGGTCAGGGCAATAAGCGGCAGGCCAGTCAGCGCTGTCGGGTCATCACTATTGATGCTTTCTATGATGGCGATACCCAGGCCCTCATTCTTGGCGCTGCCTGCGCAATCATAAGGTTGTTCTATGCGTAAGTAGGCCTCGAGTTCAACATCGCTTAAGTCCCTGAACCTGACCATCGTGCAGACATCCCGAATTTGTAGGGGAAAGGCTGCCTGTTGACGGTTGTCCAGGACGCACAAGGCGGTATGAAATGCTACATCCCGCCCGCGCATGAGCTGTAACTGCGCTAAAGCGGCTTCATGATTGCCGGGCTTGCCAATTTGCAGGCCATCCAGTGTTGCGACCTGGTCTGAACCTATAATAATGGCCTCTGGCTGACTTTTGGCTATCACCTCAGCCTTTTGTTGCGCCAATCGCAGGGCTGTTTGCTCGGGCTTTCTCCGGCCGCAGGGCTTTCGTCGAGTTCAGGTGCTATACTTTCGAAATCGAATTGCAGTCTGGATAACAATTCACGGCGGTAAACAGAGCTGGATGCCAGTATCAGCCTGGCGGCTTGTATTTTTCTTTGCATTGTGAAAACATTTCCCATGATTTTCATCGTCATGGCATGAAAAAATCACGCCAATTCTTTGACTACTTAGGTGTAATCCTGTTATTATCGCAGGTTTTCTGGGTTCAAATAATCCTATGCAAGTATTTGTGATTGACGCTTTCACGTTCTCCCGGCTCGAAGAGCAGCGTTCGGGAAGCATTTTAGTCGCAGATTTGCCTCGCCTGTCAGAAGAAAGTGCAAACACCGAAGGTGCCTTGAACTGGTCTCTGCAAGGTGGTAAAGGCAAGCTGGGTCATGCACAGTTGGAGTTATCTGTGAATGGCACGGTACAGTTGATGTGTCAGCGCTGTTTGACGCCGTTTGCATTTGATATTGACTCTGAATCCATATTGATACTCGCCAAAAACGAAGAAAATGCTGATGAAATTGAAGCATTGCTCGAAGATGACGAGGTCGATGTTGTAGTGGGTAGTAAAACATTCAATGTCATGGAGTTGATAGAGGATGAGGTGCTACTGGCAATACCCCAATCGCCCAAACATGCAGTATGCCCGGATTTACCGTTGGCTTCAGCAGATACTACTGCAGCGATTGACGCGGAAGTCGGCAAAAAAGAATCACCTTTTGCCGTGCTGAAGAAAATTAATGGGCGTACCTAGTGGCATTATTCTGAAAAAACACTCAGGTCGAAGTATTGTTAGGGATTCTTGGTTGGCGATGTTCGCATTCTTCAACCAGGCGTGTTAAATTTTAGAAACATTTTTTGAAGTATTAGGAGTTATCATGGCAGTTCAACAAAACAAAAAGTCCCCATCCAAGCGTGGCATGCACCGTTCCCACGATTTCCTGGTTGCACCACAACTGGGTATCGAGCCAACAACTGGTGAAACACATCTGCGTCACCACATCAGCCCTAACGGCTTTTACCGTGGTCGTAAAGTATTGAAAACCAAGAACGACGAGTAATCCCTGTTCCTGGTGAAAAAGCGGCGTGACGAGTCCCTGACTTGCCGCCGCTTTTTTGCGTTAACTTTCCTGTGCTTTCTTGAGTAGAGCATACTTGCAGAATTAGACAGGCGTCTAATTTGCTTTTTGGTTGAATTGTTGGTGGTGAGTCTTTGGATTTTTGAGATAATCCTGCTTTTGCAAGAATTAATTCGGGGTGATGTCTGTCCCGGTTTGATACACTAGCTGTTTCGGATTGAAGTTTCGTATCACTACATGACAATTAAAATTTCCATAGACTGCATGGGCGGAGATCATGGCCCTGCGGTTACAGTGGCAGCAGCAGTTGCTTTTGCCAATCGCGAACCTGATGTCGAATTTCTCCTGGTGGGTTCTGAGCCCGTTATACAGGCCGAGCTGAAAAAGCTTCATGCCAGTGGGCATGCACGTTTGAAAATTATCAATGCCACAGAAGTGGTGGAGATGGATGATCCGATAGAGGTTGCCTTGCGCCGCAAGAAAGATTCCTCCATGCGTGTCGCCATCAGTCAGGTCAAAGAAGGGGCTGCGCAAGCTTGCGTTTCTGCCGGTAATACCGGGGCATTGATGGCCGTTTCCCGTTACGTGTTGAAAACCATGTCGGGCGTTGACCGCCCGGCAATTTGCAGCATTTTACCGAACCAAAAAAATCTTCCCACCTACATGCTTGACCTGGGGGCAAATGTCGATTGCGAACCTTTGCATCTGCACCAGTTTGCCATCATGGGTTCGGCCCTGGTATCTGCCCTGGAAGGTAAAGATAAACCGAGCATAGGCCTGTTGAATGTTGGGGAGGAAGATATCAAGGGCAATGATGTCGTCAAGAAAACGGCGCAATTATTGCGTGCAGATCATGAGCGCGGCCTGTTGAATTTTTATGGCAATGTCGAAGGTAATGACATTTTTGAAGGCACGACCGATATTGTCGTCTGCGACGGTTTTGTCGGCAATGTCACCCTGAAGGCGGCTGAGGGGATGGGGCGCTTTGTGAAGATCACCCTGACGGCTGCCTTCAAGAGTAATCCACTGAATATTCTGGGAGCCATCTTTGCGCGCGGCGCCTTGAAATCCATTTCGCGCACGATGAATCCATCCAACTACAATGGCGGCAGTTTGCTGGGCTTGCGTGGCCTGGTATTTAAGAGCCACGGTAGCGCAGACAAGTATAGTTATGAGTGGGCAATACAGCGCGCATTCGATGCTGCGAAAAATGATGTATTGTCACGCATTGCGACTTCAATGGCGAAACTGATGCCAATGGCAGATGCTGACGCAGTTGCTGAGGTAGTCGCTCCGGACAACAATGAACTCTTGGTACAGAAAACTGCATGACTTTCTATAGCAAAATTAAAGGGACTGGCAGTTATTTGCCCCCCAAAAAGTAAGCAATCAGGAATTAACGGATCAACTGGCGGCGAAGGGAATCGAAACCTCGGACGAATGGATATTTTCCCGCAGTGGGATTTCTTTCCGTCACTATGCTGAGCCTTCTGTTGCAACCAGTGATATGGCAGTGGAAGCTGCAAAGCGTGCGCTTGATGCTGCAAAGATGCAAGCCAACGATATTGACCTGATCGTGTTGGCTACTTCGACCCCTGATTTTCTCGGCGGCTTCCCTAGTACTGCATGCGTAGTGCAAAACAAGCTAGGTATCACGAATGGCGGCGCGGCTGTTGATGTGCAGGCGGTATGTAGTGGCTTCATGTATGCCATGTCTATCGCTGATAGCATGATCAAGGCGGGCAACCATAAAAATGTGCTGGTGATCGGTGCTGAGGTATTTTCCCGTATCCTGAATTTTGAAGATCGCACTACCTGTGTACTGTTTGGTGATGGCGCTGGTGCGATCATCATGTCCCGCTCAGAAGAGCCGGGGGTGCTCGCCACCAAATTGCATGCTGATGGCAGCTATGCCAATATTTTATGTGTGCCAGGCAATGTGCAGAGTGGTGTAGTTGAGGGTAGCGCATTTTTGTATATGGATGGTCAGGCTGTCTTCAAACTGGCGGTTAATTTGCTGGAAAAAGTCGCCAATGAAGCACTGGAAATCGCAGGCATGACGACAGACCAGATCGACTGGCTGATTCCGCACCAGGCGAACATACGCATCATGCAAAGCACCGCAAAAAAAATGCGCATGCCTATGGATAGGGTGGTGGTCACGGTTGATCAGCATGGTAATACCTCTGCCGCGTCGATACCGCTGGCACTGGATCTGGCGGTGCGTGATGGCCGGGTCAAGCCTGGTCATACAGTGATGCTGGAAGGTGTAGGTGGTGGTTTTACCTGGGGCGCGGCCATCGTAAAGATGTGAGTGTTCCCGAACGAGAGTTGGGCAATCAATAATAAACATTAGAGATAAGAAATGACGCAATTTGCATTTGTATTCCCAGGGCAGGGTTCGCAAGCGATAGGCATGTTGAATGGCTTTGCTGATAATCCTGTCGTGCAACAAACCGTTGCTGAAGCATCTGATGCACTGCAACTGGATTTGGGCAAGATGATTAATGAGGGTCCAAAAGAAGCGCTGGATCTGACCACTAATACCCAGCCTGTCATGTTGACAGCAGCCGTAGCTTGCTACCGTGCCTGGATCGCCGCAGGTGGAGCAGCGCCCAGGCTGGTGGCCGGGCATAGTCTGGGCGAGTATTCGGCGTTAGTCGCTGCCGGTGTTATCGCGTTCAGGGATGCGGTACCTATGGTGCGTTTCCGTGCGCAAGCCATGCAAGATGCTGTACCGGTGGGGCAGGGCGGCATGGCCGCTATTCTTGGCTTGTCGGATGAGGAGGTGCTGGCAGCTTGTGCAGAGGCAGTGGTTGCCATGCCAGGGGAAGTGGTTGAGGCCGTCAATTTTAATGCGCCAGCGCAAGTTGTCATTGCTGGCAGTAAAGCCGGTGTGGATCGCGCTTGTGAAATTGCCAAGGCAAAAGGGGCCAAGCGTGCCTTGCCTTTGTCGGTGTCTGCGCCGTTTCACTCATCCTTGCTCAAGCCTGCATCGGATAAGTTGAGTGAGTATCTGGCTGGCATTCCGTTTTCTGCACCGGCAATCCCATTGATTAATAATGTTGATGTTGCAATCGTGAATGATGTTGCAGCCATCAAGGATGCCTTGGTCAGGCAGGCGGCGCGTCCGGTGCGTTGGGTGGAAACTATTAACAAGATGCATGCTGATGGCATTAGCCATGTGATTGAGTGCGGTCCAGGCAAGGTCTTGACCGGCCTGACCAAGCGCATTCAGGGCGAATTGACAGGTGATACTGTATTTGATCAGGCAAGTTTGGAAAAAGTATTGGAACTCTTGAAATGACACAACAATTGGAAAATCAGGTGGCATTGGTCACTGGAGCATCCCGTGGTATTGGTAAGGCAATTGCCATTGGCCTTGCCAAGGCTGGCGCCAAAGTCATAGGTACGGCAACGACAGAATCAGGTGCCGCGGCAATTACCGCTTATCTGGAAGAATTGGCTCCAGGTGCTGGTAAGGGTGTTGCGTTCAATGTCAATGACGTAGAGCGCGCAAATGGCTTGGTAGATGAAATCCAGAAGGAATTTGGCAGCCTCTCCATCCTGGTTAATAACGCTGGCATTACCCAGGATCAATTGGCCATGCGCATGAAGGAAGAGGAGTGGGATAGTGTTATCTCTACCAACCTGACTTCTGTTGCGCGTTTGTCGCGTGCTGTATTGCGCGGCATGATGAAGGCCAAACATGGCCGTATCATCAATATTACCTCGGTGGTGGGCTCTTCTGGCAATCCTGGGCAAATGAACTATGCTGCTGCCAAAGCAGGAGTGGCTGGTATGAGTCGCGCTCTGGCAAGAGAAATCGGCAGCCGCAATATTACCGTTAACTGTATTGCTCCCGGCTTTATCGATACTGACATGACCCGGGCTTTGAATGACGACCAGAAAGCGGCAATTTTGCAGCAAATTCCACTCGCCAAACTCGGCCGGCCGGAAGATATTGCCGCAGCAACAGTGTTTTTGGCATCGCCAGATGCAGGTTATATCACTGGCACGACATTGCATGTGAATGGTGGGATGTACCTCGCCTAATCATTTTGTTGATTTTTATAGGCAACTTCGACGAAAATAGCAGGAGTTGTTGCCGAGGATCAGAGGCTTGCTTTTTTTGCTCACAAACCTGCTAAAATGCGCGCACTTTCTGTAGGCCCTTATTTTTTTGATTTTTTCACTGGAGACACACATGTCCGATATCGAACAACGCGTTAAGAAAATCGTCGCTGAACAACTGGGCGTCGCTGAAGCTGACATCAAAATCGAATCTTCTTTCGTAGATGATTTGGGTGCAGACTCTTTGGACACAGTTGAGCTGGTGATGGCACTCGAAGACGAATTCGAAATGGAAATCCCTGACGAACAAGCAGAGAAAATCACTACTGTTCAGCAAGCGATTGACTACGCTAAAGCCCATTTGAAGGCTTAATAGTCAAACTTTTTCAAATCCAGGAGAAACGCTTGAGTCGTTCGCTTAAACGTCGAGTCGTTGTAACCGGGCTCGGTTGTATTTCGCCAGTTGGCAATACCGTTGCAGATGCCTGGAGTGCCATCACTTCAGGTAAATCCGGCATCGCAACGATTACCAAATTTGATGCAACTCCTTTCACTACGCATTTTGCGGGCGAGGTGAAGGGCTTCAATGTCGAGGATTATATTCCGGCAAAAGAAGCGCGCAATATGGACACCTTTATCCACTACGGCATTGCCGCAGGGATGCAGGCGTTTCAAGACTCTGGTCTTGCTGTCACCGAAGAAAATGCAGAACGTATTGGTGTCATCGTAGGTTCCGGTATTGGCGGTTTGCCCTTGATCGAGGAAACCAAGGAAACACTGATGGCGCGTGGACCACGCCGCATCAGTCCTTTCTTTGTTCCAGCCTCGATCATCAATATGATTTCTGGCAATCTGTCGATCAAGTATGGCTTGAAGGGCCCAAATCTTTCCATAGTCACGGCTTGTACGACCGGCCTGCATTGCATAGGTTCTGCGGCGCGCATGATTGAGTACGGCGATGCTGATGTAATGATTGCCGGTGGTGCCGAATCAACGATTTCTCCTCTGGGTCTGGGTGGTTTTGCTTCGGCAAGAGCACTCTCTACCAGGAATGACGATCCTGCTACAGCATCTCGTCCATGGGATAAGGACCGTGACGGCTTTGTCCTGGGTGAGGGGGCTGGCGTCATGGTGCTCGAAGAATACGAGCATGCCAAGGCGCGCGGCGCCAGGATATATGCGGAAGTCATAGGATTTGGCATGAGCGGTGATGCTTATCACATCACGACGCCGACCATGGATGGTCCACGCCGCAGCATGATCAATGCCATGAAAGATGCCGAGATTAACCCTGAGCAAATCAGCTATCTGAATGCACACGGTACATCTACATCCATTGGTGATCAGAACGAAACGGACGCAATCAAGGCTACCTTTGCCGACCATGCATACAAAATGACCATCAATTCGACCAAGTCGATGACTGGGCATTTACTGGGTGGTGCTGGTGGTCTGGAATCCTTGTTCACGGTTCTCGCTCTGCACAACCAGGTTTCACCACCGACCATGAATATCATTAATCAGGATCCGGCTTGTGATCTCGATTATTGTGCAAATGTTGCACGTGATATGCGCATAGATTATGCGATGAAAAATTCGTTCGGCTTCGGTGGAACGAATGGCACGCTGATATTTGCAAAAGTCTGATTTTAAAAAATTAGCCTTGGCACTTCATTTCTGATGGAATGAAGTGCCATTTTTTTTGCCATGACGATAGCGCTACATATAATCACCCGCGCTTCACGCACGCTACTAACGGCATGTATTTGCATGCTGGCATTGGTGCATCTGAGTATCTGGCTTTTATTGAGCTACAAGGCAATGTCGTTCGTGTTTATTTGCATGATTGTCGCCAGTTCATTTTGCAGCAACTGCTATCTTGTTTTCAAATATTGGCAGCGCGTGCAACAAAGCCGGCAACTGAGTATTTCTGCGACGGGGGACATCGTATTGCATCTATTGCTCGAAAAAGAAGTGCACAAGGACTTACGGAGGAGGAAAGCTGGACCGCTGACGGGGTTGAATGTGCGTTTAAGTCACAAAACCCGTATTTGGCCATACTTTTTATCAATTTTTTTGCTTGATGAAGCTGGTAAGGAACATAAGTTGCTTATACTGCCAGATTCATTGAGCCCTGCTGCATTCCAGGCATTAAGAGTGAGCTTGATATGGATTAGTCAACATCAGGCGAGTTGACGTGAATTTTACTTCTGCTGAGGAACTTTTAGGAATCATGCGGACTCTGACAGTATATAAATCGCGTATGTTGACGGTAATAACATGCATTTGGGAAGGGCTTTTCTCTTCCCATGCAAATTTAGGAACGAATGAGTGACGACAGAACGCGAAATTGATCAGCTATTGGTTGAGCGCGTCCAGCGTGGTGACAAAAAAGCATTCGAGCTTCTGGTTTCCAAATATCAAAGGAAATTAATGCGGCTCGTGTCCCGGCTCGTCTATGACCACGCAGAAGCGGAAGATGTAGTACAGGAAGCATTTATCAAAGCGTACAGGGCATTACCGAATTTTCGTGGCGAATCAGCGTTTTATACCTGGTTGTACCGTATTGGGGTAAATACCGCGAAAAATCATCTGGTTACGCAAGGGCGCAGAGCCCCCACATCGACAGAATCTGATGTGGATGAAGCGGAGTCCTTTGTTGATGCAGATGGCTTGAGAGATATTAATACGCCAGAATCCTTGCTGGCGAGCAAGCAGATAGCTGAAACCGTGAATTCGGCCATGTCCACTCTGCCAGAAGAATTGCGTAATGCAATCACCCTGCGGGAGATAGAAGGCTTGAGCTACGATGAAATTGCAGAAGTCATGCTATGTCCGATAGGGACAGTCAGAAGCAGAATATTCAGGGCGCGAGAAGCGATAGCAGAGAAATTGCGACCCTTGTTGGGTACGACACTGGAACAACGCTGGTAAAGCATGGGTCAAAGTCTGTATCCAAATGAAAAGCAGTGCAAACGAATTTAAAAATAGTGGTAAAAGGTGAAAATGATGAACAAAAGCACAAATCAACACGAGAGCATTTCAGCCATGGCAGATGGCGAATTGAGTGATGCTCAACTGGATTCCCTGCTTGCGAGTTTAAATGAAGCAGAAAGCAAGGATGCCTGGGAAATTTATCACCAGATCGGCGATGTACTGCGTTCAGAAGAATTGGCGGTCACTTTTAGTGCTGATTTCTCTCAGCGGTTTTCTGCAAAATTGAATGCTGAACCGGTCATCCTGGCTCCAGCGGCCATGCAAAAAGCAGATGCTAAGGACAAGCAAAGAAAACACAAGTTCCTCGGCGCTTATGCAGCCGTGGCCAGTATGGCGGCCGCTGCTGTGTTTGCTTTTATCATGATCCCGCAATTGCAGTCTTTCCAGACTAAGCCTGATACTGCGAGTCAGATCAGCAGCCGAGCGGTAACCTCGGGTAATGTTCAGTTAGCCAATCATAGCGGCAATCAGAGCGCCAATACCCTGGCAGCAAATGAGCAGACCAGACAGCCTGCCCAACTTGTACAAGGCAGCGATAAAAAAGTCGCAGAACTGGATATGTTGCGGGACCCCAGAATTGACAGCTATCTGATGGCACATCAGCGTTTTTCTCCTGCCATCAATAACGGAGCGCAATACGTTACACACGCTAACGCTGTTTCATCTGCTTCGGAAAAATAAATATGATGTGCGTATGGCGTTTTAACATCGCATTGGCTGGGTCCGCGTGCCTGCTGGGTTTGTTGGCACCAGCCATGGCACAGGACACGATTGACGATAAGCGTGAAGTGCACAGTGTTTTGCGTAAAATGCAGGCCTCTGCGCAAAAAATGAATTATTCAGGTACTTTTGTTTATCAACAGGCCAATCAAATCCGAACCTCCAGAATCACGCACGTTCTTGATGGAAATAATGAACTGGAAAAACTGGAAATTCTGGATGGTCAGCCCCGTGAGTATTTGCGAAAAAACGAAGAAGTAACCTGCTATCTCCCCGACAGCAAAACCTTGCAGGTGGAGAAAAATGCAACACAAGAAGTATTCCCTGCCTTGCTGACCTCGAATGCGCAATCTCTCCCAGAATCTTACGCAATAAAAAAAGCCGATCTCAGCCGCGTGGCCGGTATTGACTGCCAGACATACTTGCTGGACCCTCGTGATGGCTTCCGCTATGGCTACCGGCTCTGTGTAGAAAAAAATTCTGGCTTGCTGCTGCGTGCGCAAACGGTCAATACCAAAAATGAAGTCATAGAGCAAATCGCGTTTACTCAGTTGACTATTGGCGACATCGATAAGCAGAGGGTAAGACCTACTTTTCAAAATACTGCACAGTGGCAGGTTGAAAATCTGACGGTGCAGTCCAATATTCACTCAGGTTGGATTGTTAAATCCCTGCCAGCCGGTTTCAAGAAAACCCGCGAGATGAAACGGTTGATCCCCGCTGCCGGGAATGCAAAAAACAGCGATGGAACAGCGATCAAATCGCATCAGGTAGTGCAAATGATTTTTTCTGATGGACTGGCAGCGATTTCTGTTTTTATTGAACCGGATAGCGAAAACCGTACTGAAGGCAGTTTGCAGCAAGGGGCGATGACCATCATGGGCAAGCGCCATGCTGAATACTGGGTCACAGTCGTGGGTGAAGTACCCGCCAGCGCGATCCGGCAAGTGATGAACTCAATTGAATTTAAACCTAAATAAGCGAATGACACCATGAAAGCGAATAAACTTTTTCCAATTGAAAAAATTGCTTCCACCCTGGTCCTGAGTGCCTGCGTGGGTTTTATTGCACCGACCGCAATCAATGCCACTCCTGTTGCAGAAGCCGCTGCCACAGTTGGCTTGCCTGACTTTACCGAACTGGTCGAGAAATCTGGCCCGGCTGTCGTAAATATCAGGACCACAGAAAAAGTTCAGTTAAACCAGAATGGCATGAGCGCTGAAGATGAGCAGATGCAGGAATTTTTCCGCCGCTTCTTTGGCACGCCTATGCCAACACCAAAACAACAGCCTACGCCCAAAGGCCGTAAAACACCTCAACAACAAGAGGAAGAAGTTCCGCGCGGCGTTGGCTCTGGCTTCATCATTTCCCAGGACGGCTATGTGTTGACCAATGCTCATGTCGTCGATGGAGCATCTGAAGTCTATGTCAAGCTGACAGATAAGCGCGAATTCAAGGCTAAAGTTATTGGTGCGGACCGTCGTACTGATGTGGCCGTCTTAAAAATTGACGGCAGCAAATTACCCCGCGTCACCATCGGTGACTCAGACAAGATCAAGGCTGGTGAATGGGTAATCGCCATAGGCTCCCCCTTTGATCTCGACAATACCGTGACCGCTGGCATTATTTCTGCCAAGGCGCGCGACACTGGTGATTACCTGCCTTTGATACAAACTGACGTGGCAGTCAATCCAGGTAACTCTGGCGGCCCATTGATCAATATGCGCGGCGAAGTGATAGGCGTGAATTCGCAAATCTATAGCCGCTCTGGCGGCTATATGGGTATTTCATTTGCGATTCCCATAGACGAGGCCATGCGTGTTGTTGAACAGCTTAAATCTGCCGGTAAAGTAGTGCGTGGTTATCTCGGTGTAGAACGTATTGATGTAACCAAAGAAATTGCGGATGGTTTGGGCCTGGCAAAAGCGCAGGGTGCACAGATACAACGTGTCATGCCTGGTTCTCCTGCTGAGAAGGCGGGTATTGAGCCAGGGGATGTGATTCAAAAAGTAAACGGTATTGTCATTGACAAGGCAGTGGACTTGAATCGTATCGTCGGCGACATCAAACCTGGTGGCAAGGCAACAGTGACGGTGTGGCGCAGAGGTGGCGTAAAAGATATAGTCGTCACTGTCGCCGAAGCAGATGCAGAAAAAGCACCGGTAAAAACTGGAAAGCAAAAGGCCGAACCTGCTTCCAATGTATTTGGATTGACAGTGACCGACCTGACTGAAGCCCAGAAGCGTGATGCGCATGTCAGTGGTGGCGTGATACTGGAAGGTGCCGAGGGCGGTGCAGCCCGTGCAGGCCTGCAAGCTGGTGATATCATCACACGTATCTTTAATGCAGATATCAAGGATGCCAAGGAATTCGCCGCTGTTATGGCAAAAGTTGATCAAAAGAAACCAGTATTGCTACTGGTCAAACGTGGCGACGTATCTAAATTCGTTGCGGTACGTCCGACCAATCAATAAGCTTTTCAAGTAAAGTGAGGGCCACCTGCATTGCGGGTGGCCTTTTTTCTTTTGTAGGTCTGATATTGGCGACTTATAATATAGACATGGAGAATGCATTACGCGCATGATGTTAGCAATCTCAACCACTTTAGGCAGGAATGATGATTCAATTTACCCTTTATTCACGCAGTTATTGTCATCTCTGCGATGACATGCTTGAGCAACTGCAAGCCTATAGCCCTGAATATGGCTTCACCGTCAAGGTGATCGATGTCGATCAGGATGATGAGGTACTGGCCTTGTATGACGAGCTGGTGCCCGTCCTGGTAGGCCAAAAAAATGGGCAGAGCCAGCAAAGAATTTGCCACTATTATCTAGACCCTGCGGCACTGAAAGCCTTTTTCCATGCATGACCTGACAACTGGTTTATCCCTGTTTGATTATGAAAATGAAGTGATTTGCGGTGTGGATGAAGCGGGCAGGGGGCCATTAGCCGGACCTGTCATGGCCGCAGCAGTGATCCTTGACCCGAATAGGCCCATTGCAGGCTTGCGTGACTCAAAAAAACTCAGCGAAGCAAAGCGCGAGTTGCTGGCGATAGAGATCAAGGAACACGCCCTGGCCTGGTGTATTGCCGAATGTTCTGAACAGGAAATTGATGAACTCAATATACTGCAGGCCACCATGCTGGCCATGCGCCGTGCAGTTGAAGGTTTGTCTGTCACACCGACACTGGCACTGATTGATGGCAATCGTTGCCCGGTAATGTCTATTGCTTCGGAAGCCATTGTCAAGGGCGATGACAAGGTAGCTGCAATATCGGCTGCATCCATACTCGCAAAAACTGCCCGTGACCATGTCTTGATGCAATTACATGAAACCTACCCACAATACGCGCTTGATCAGCACAAGGGCTATCCTACGGCCTTGCATCTTGAGCGTTTGCGCGAGCATGGTGTATCGCCGATACACAGAAAATCTTACGCGCCTGTCAAAGCTTTACTCAAATAAATGAAATCGATTACTTCCCGCGATAATCCTCTGTACAAGGAATTCAAACAGCTAGCCACCAGTTCTCAGGCAAGGCGCAAGGCCGGCCGCACCTTGCTCGATGGCGTGCATCTTTGCGAAGCTTATTTTCAACATCTTGGCGCACCAGAGTATTGCATCGTTGCAGAAAGCAGCCTGCATCATGCCGAGGTGGCAGCAGTGCTGGCGCAAAGCGAGCAACAGAGAACGCAATGCATTTGCCTGCCAGATGCCTTGTACAAGGCGCTAAGCCAGGTCGAGCACGGGGTGGGTGTGATGTTTATCATTACTACGCCTGCGCCTGAATTTCCAACCGCTTTGGCTTCATCTTCCGTGGTGCTGGACAATTTGCAGGACCCTGGCAACCTCGGTTCTATCCTGCGCAGCGCGGCGGCGGCAGGCATAAAAAATGTATTTTGCAGTCCGGGCACTGCATTTGCCTGGTCGCCCAAAGTCATGCGCGCAGGCATGGGTGCACATTTTTTACTGAATATTTTTGAACATGTTGACTTGCCAGCACTATTGAGAAATACCACTATCCAGGTGTTGGCGACCAGTTCGCACACCAGGCAAACCATTTATCAAAGCAACTTGAATCAGGAAGTGGTTTGGCTATTTGGTCACGAGGGACAGGGTGTTTCACCAGAATTGATGTCCATGGCCACCAGTACAGTGACCATACCCCAGCAAGCGGCGATAGAATCATTGAATGTGGCTGCCAGCGCTGCCATCTGTTTTTTTGAACAAGTACGGCAGCAACTGGATGCAAAAACTGAGAGGCTGCCGCAAAATTGACCTGGCGTTGTTGCGCCGTCTTGCCGTACTAAAGTACTGTCAGCGCCGGCGACGCCTAGCCATCTTAATTTTGCAGCAGCCTCCTAGTAAATCCGCACGTCAGATTTAATCTCCTGCAAAATCGTGGTCGATATCTCTTCTATCGATTTTGCAGTCGATGATAACCAGCGTATGCCTTCACGCTTCATCATCAGTTCCGCCTCGTTGACTTCATAGCGGCAGTTTTCCAGTGATGCATATTTGCTACCTGGGCGACGTTCATTGCGAATTTCTGACAGACGTTCAGGTGCAATGCTCAAGCCAAAAATCTTTCCTTTAAATTCAGGCAATGCAGATGGCAACTTACCGCGTTCAAAATCATCCGGGATCAAAGGATAATTTGCTGCCTTGATGCCATATTGCATGGCCAGATACAGGGTAGTTGGCGTTTTTCCTGAGCGCGAAACACCGACAAGTATCACATCTGCCGTTGATAAATTCTTGTTGGACTGACCATCGTCATGTGCCAAAGAGAAATTAATGGCTTCTATCCTGTTTTTATACTCTTCAGAATCTGTAATGTTATGGCTGCGCCCTATGGTGTGAGTGGACTTGACACCCAGTTCCTGCTCAAGTGGTGACACAAAGGTTTGTATCAAATCCATGTGCAAACCCTTGGATTTAAAAACAACCCCAGCCAGGTCAGTTTTAACCAGAGTAGAGAAGACGATGGGGCGATTGCCTTCAGCCGTATAGGCGTCATTGATTTTGCGCACGGCATCGTGGGCTTTTTCCAGAGTATCTATGAAGGGTAAGCGAACTTGTTTAAATTTCAAGTCAAATTGTGTCAATACCGAGTGACCAAAGGTTTCTGCAGTGATGCCGGTACCGTCCGAGACGAAAAAAACGGTACGGTTCGCTGCAGGCCGTGCTTGCTGGGGAGTATCTGACATAGTAATTTTATATAAATAATGGCAATAGACTGGACGAAATATATTTGTACTCTTAGAAACAAAAAAGACTGCAAATTCTTATTCCGTTTAGATAAATCTTGCAGGACACAATGTAAAATGCTGCAACAGCATGTCAAGCGTGGCTCGCCTCAAGAATAACAAAAAACCAGCGGGATACGAAGCAACACGGCATTAAACAGCAAAGATTTCTTACCATCAAAAAGAGGTTGTTATGTCCAACGCAGCAAATACCGAAGCAACTTATGTTGCCTCGTTTGAGCATTTACGCATGACGGATGTTGAATCCGTCGGCGGAAAAAATGCTTCTTTAGGCGAAATGATCAGCCAACTGGCAACTGCCGGTGTGCGGGTTCCTGGTGGTTTTGCCACCACGGCACAAGCTTTTCGTGATTTCCTGACACATAGTATCGATGGCGGTCTGCCATTGGAAAAGCGCATCGCTGACCGTCTTGAGGGGCTTGATATCGACGATGTCAAAGAGTTGGCAAGAGCCGGTGCCGATATCCGCCAATGGATCATAGACACACCATTCCAGCCGCGTTTGCTCAAGGAAATAGAAGAGTTCTACAACAAGCTGGTTTCTGACTCTACCGCTGAAATGTCGTTTGCCGTGCGTTCTTCGGCTACGGCAGAAGATTTACCTGATGCCTCGTTTGCAGGCCAGCAAGAAACTTTCTTGAATGTTGTCGGAATTGACAATATTCTGGAGGCAATGAAACACGTATTTGCCTCGCTGTATAACGACAGGGCAATTTCCTACCGTGTCCATAAAGGTTTTACACACGCTGAAGTAGCCTTGTCTGCCGGTGTACAGCGCATGGTGCGTTCAGACCTGGGTGCCGCTGGCGTGATGTTCACGATAGATACAGAATCTGGTTTCAAGGATGTGGTTTTCATCACTTCCAGCTATGGTCTGGGTGAAACCGTAGTACAGGGCGCGGTTAATCCTGACGAATTCTATGTCCATAAGCCTATGCTGGAACAGGGCAAATTGCCTGTCATACGCCGCAATATTGGCTCCAAGCTCATTAAAATGGAATTCACAGGAGAAGCCAAGGCTGGTCGTTCGGTTAAGACAGTCGATGTGCCGGTCGAATTGCGTAACCGTTATTCCCTGAATGATACAGAAGTAGTAGAGCTGGCTAAATACGCGACCATCATCGAGAAGCATTATGGCCGCCCTATGGACATCGAATGGGGTAAGGATGGCCGTGACGGCAAGCTGTACATCCTGCAAGCACGTCCGGAAACCGTCAAATCCCAGCAAAAACATACTGATGCACAGCAGCGCTTCAAGCTCAAAGGTAGTGGCACTGTGCTGGTGTCTGGCCGTGCGATTGGCCAGAAAATCGGTGCCGGCCGAGTGCGCGTCATTCATGATCCTTCCGAGATGGAAAGAGTGCAGCCAGGCGACGTTCTGGTAGCCGACATGACAGACCCTA
Source organism: Undibacterium sp. KW1 (assembly GCF_009937955.1). Lineage (NCBI taxonomy): Bacteria > Pseudomonadati > Pseudomonadota > Betaproteobacteria > Burkholderiales > Oxalobacteraceae > Undibacterium > Undibacterium sp. KW1. The sequence goes on from NZ_AP018439.1 coordinate 2,725,392, forward strand.
ACTGGGAACCTGTCATGAAGCGCGCTGCCGCTATCGTCACCAATCGTGGTGGTCGTACTTGTCACGCAGCGATTATTGCGCGTGAACTCGGTGTTCCAGCCGTAGTCGGTTGTGAAGATGCGACGGATGTGCTGAAAGATGGCACCCTGGTCACAGTGTCTTGTGCAGAAGGTGATGAAGGCAAGATTTACGATGGTTTGCTGGAAACCGAGGTCACAGAAGAAGTACGCGGTGAATTGCCCAAATTGCCTTTGAAGATCATGCTCAATGTCGGTAATCCACAACTGGCATTTGACTTCCAGTCTGTACCGAATGATGGCGTTGGTTTGGCGCGCCTGGAATTCATCATCAATAACAATATCGGCGTGCATCCAAAAGCGATACTGGAATACCCGAATATTGATGCCGATCTCAAAAAAGCCGTGGAATCTGTTGCACGTGGGCATGCCTCTCCAAGAGCCTTTTATGTAGATAAACTGGCAGAAGGCATCGCGACTATTGCGGCTGCATTCTGGCCCAAGAAAGTTATTGTTCGCTTGTCAGATTTTAAATCGAATGAATACAAAAAGCTCATAGGTGGATCGCGCTACGAACCGGATGAAGAAAATCCTATGCTGGGTTTCCGCGGTGCTGCGCGTTATCTTGCACCGGATTTTGCCGAGTCATTCGAAATGGAATGCCAGGCCATGAAACGTGTGCGTAATGAGATGGGGCTGACCAATGTAGAAATCATGGTTCCTTTCGTACGTACTCTGGGTCAGGCAGAAAAAGTCGTGAACCTGCTGGCAAAAAATGGACTCAAACGTGGTGAAAATGGCTTGCGCCTGATCATGATGTGCGAAGTGCCATCGAATGCAATCCTGGCAGAAGAATTCCTGCAATTCTTTGATGGCTTCTCTATTGGCTCCAATGATTTGACACAGTTGACGCTTGGTCTGGATCGCGATTCTGGCATGGAATTGCTGGCAGCGGATTTTGATGAACGTGACCCTGCTGTACGCGCCTTGTTGTCACGTGCGATCGCCGCCTGTCGCAAACTCGACAAGTATGTTGGTATCTGCGGCCAGGGACCATCTGATCATCCAGACTTTGCTGAATGGCTGATGAAGGAAGGGATAGAATCGATTTCCCTGAACCCTGATTCTGTTATTGATACCTGGCAGAAACTGGCTGCAGTCGGAAAATAAATAGATCTGCTCTGGAAGTAAAAAACGGGAATTTCTTGCAAAAGAATTCCCGTTTTTGTTGTTGGTGCGCCGCAACATAATTCAATTGAACCCCCTTGTATTTTTTAGAATTAAGACTAGACTACCGATGTCGAAACTTAAGAAAAAGAAAATCAATACTTCAACAAAATTCCTGAGAAAGCCCTCGTTACCACGCCAGGTAACGGGGGCTTTTTTGTGGGTAAATTTCTATGACGATTACCGATGAAAAATATAAGCCAGTCGTAGAAAATGCAAATGTCGCAAAGTAAATAAGTACAAAAACTGATAAGGAGAATAAGAATATGAACGGATGGATGATGTGGATGATACTGGCTGGTGTAGTTGTGATCTTTGAGTTGTTCACTGGCACGTTTTACTTGTTGATGATTTCAATTGGTTTGGTTGCCGGTGCTCTGGCTGCTGTTTTCCAATTGGGTTCAGCAGGACAAATGATAGTTGCTGCTGTTGTTGGATCGCTCGCAACCATAGCCTTGCACAAGAGTAAATATGGCTGGAAAGAAAATGCAAATGCGGCCAGAGACCCAAATGTGAACATGGATATAGGGCAAACCTTGCAAGTCAATGAATGGAAGGAATTAGGTAATGGCAAGTTTGCCGCGAGAACCATGTATCGCGGCGCGATGTGGGATGTCGAATTACAGCACTCGGCAGGCTATCCCGGTGCTTATATTATTGAAGAGGTACAAGGTAGCCGTTTGATCGTAAGACCGTCGTAGCAGTGCAAAGAATAATTGAAATCACATAAGACAATCTGAATAACAATAAAGGTAAAAAAATGGAAAACATAGGTACAGTCGCTCTGGTTTTACTGGTATTGGGCATAGTGTTTATATTCAAGACCATTAACGTCGTGCCGCAGCAGCACGCCTGGGTGGTCGAGCGTTTAGGTAAATACCATGCCACGCTGGGGCCAGGCTTGAATATCGTGGTGCCTTTTGTTGATCGCATCGCTTATAAACACATACTGAAAGAAATCCCGCTCGATGTTCCGCCGCAGGTCTGTATCACCAGGGACAATACGCAATTGCAGGTAGATGGTATTTTGTATTTCCAGATTACTGATGCCATGCGTGCGTCTTATGGTTCGTCCAACTACATCTCTGCCATCACGCAACTGGCGCAAACCACCTTGCGTTCTGTCATCGGTAAGATGGAGCTAGACAAAACTTTCGAAGAGCGTGATCACATCAATACCACCATCGTGAATGCGATTGATGAATCGGCAGCCAACTGGGGAGTCAAGGTCTTGCGTTATGAAATCAAGGATTTGACACCACCAAAAGAAATCTTGCATGCGATGCAGGCGCAAATTACTGCTGAGCGTGAAAAACGTGCCTTGATCGCTGCGTCAGAAGGCCGCAAGCAAGAGCAGATCAATATTGCGACTGGTGAGCGTGAAGCGTCGATTGCCAAGTCTGAAGGTGAGAAACAGGCATCGATTAACCGTGCACAAGGTCAGGCTGCAGCCATACTGGCGATCGCAGAGGCCAGTGCAGAAGCGATACGCAAGACAGCAGCGGCGATACAGTCACCTGGTGGTGCAGATGCGGTCAATCTGAAAGTCGCAGAACAATATGTCAGTGCATTTGGCAACCTGGCTAAAACCAATAACTCCATTATTGTTCCAGCTAACCTGGGTGATATGAGTGGCCTGATCGCTACTGCCATGCAAGTTGTCAAGTCTCAAAAACCTGCTGTCATCGAGTCGCCACGACGACCCGTCTGATCAAATGAGGAGCGTGAGAGGCTCCTCATGTCGTAACTCTACCCAAACAAATCCCGTTGTACTGCTGGCATCTACCAGATGCCAGCAGGGCTGCTGCATGTCCGGAACAAACCGGAACTTTTAAAAAGAAGAGGCTATGTATGTTTGAAATTATTTTGGCAAGCATCGTTGTTATTCTTATTTGGCTGTTGTATAGCAGCAATGTGCTCGTATATATCTCGAATGAAAAAATTGGTATCGTCGAAAAGAAATGGTCGGCCAGCGGTTCTGTCCAGCATGGATTCATTGCCCTAAATGGCGAAGCCGGTTTCCAGCCCGAAGTATTGCGCGGTGGCTTTCATATGTTCTTCCCATTTCAATATTCCATACACAGACATGACCTGGTAACCATACAACAGGGCACCCTGGCCTATGTATTTGCCCGAGATGGGCAGGCCATGGCACCAACCCAGAATCTGGCATGCAATAAGGAGGCAAATGACTTTACCGATGTCCGCAGCTTCCTGACCAATGCTGGCCAAAAAGGTTTGCAACGCAAGATACTGCGTGAAGGTACTTACGCGATCAACCTTGCACAATTTGTGGTGCTGACTGCTGAGCGCGTTTATGCCTTACCTTTGCCTGGTGATGGCAATATCAGTAACGATGGCATCGTGGTCGGACAACTGGCAGAAATGCTGGATGAACTGCGCACACGTAATGGTTTCCTGCCCTTGGTGATACGTGACGATAAGCTGGCAGTCATCACTACGCATGAAGGGCAGTCTTTACCCGAGGGCACTATCGTTGCACCTGTAGTGGGCGCTGATCCGCATGAGGGTAATAGTTATCACCATGACTTTCAAAACCCAGAAGTGTTTATAGAAGCAGGCGGTTACAAAGGACGGCAGTTGCAGGTGCTGGTGGAAGGCACCTATTATCTGAATGCCCGTTTCGCCAGTTATGAAATAGTGGAAAAACGTGTAGTGCCGGTTGGCTATGTAGGTGTAGTGGTGTCTTATACCGGTAAGGCTGGTAACGACGTAACAGGGGATGCTTATCGTCACGGCGAATTGGTCAGCAGTGATGAAAAAGGTGTACAGGTAAGCCCATTATTGCCTGGCAAATATGCCCTGAACCCCTATGCTAAACGTGTTATCGATGTGCCTACGACCAACTTCATTTTGAAATGGCAGTCAGGCCAGGTGGGTTCACATGAGCTGGACAAGCACCTTAGTGAAGTTTCACTGATTACCAAAGACGCATTTGAACCTGACCTGCCTTTATCCGTCGTTGTCAATATCGACTATAAAATGGCGCCGCTGGTCATACAAAGGTTTGGCGATATCCAGAAACTGGTAGAGCAAACCCTGGACCCTATGGTTGCCGCGTATTTCAAGAACATAGGCCAGGGCAAAACACTCATCGAGTTACTGCAAGAACGTTCAGACATACAGGAGCGAGCCAAAGCAGAAATGCGCAAGAATTTTGAAGGTTATAATCTGACTCTGAATGAAGTATTGATAGGCACGCCGCGTGCCAAGACTGGCGACACGCAGATTGAAGTGATTCTGAAGCAATTGCGTGAGCGCCAGGTCTCCAGGGAGCAACTGGAAACTTACAAAACCAAAGAAACCGCCGCTGTACAAGAGCGCATCCTGCGTGAGGCAGAGGCCAGGGCAAAGCAACAGACTTCCATCACCGAGTCGGAACTGGCCGTCAAGATCGCAGAAAATCAAGGTAGTGCAGCCGTGCAGAAAGCGATCAAGGCAGCTGAGGAAGCACGTCAGGTTGCCTCGGGTGCTGCTGATGCCAAACGTACCCTGGCCAATGCCGAGGCTTACCAAATCCAGCAGATAGGTGAAGCGCAGGCGAAAGCAACTGAATTGAACGTAGAAGCATATGGCGGTCCAGAACTGCAATTCCAGCAAACAGTCTTGCTGCGCTTTGCTGAAGCGATAGAAAAAGGTCACATCGCCATGGTGCCAAGCATACAGACTGGTGGCAGTGGTAGCAGCTCCGCCGTAGATGCTTTCCTCGCACTCGCTGCAAAAGACCTGTTGAATAAAGGGGAGGGGAAAACCGCAATGATTAATGCCGGTTAATCTCGTATTCGAGAAGTGGCTTTGATCAGGTCAAAGTCACTTCTTCTGTCTTCAGCAGGCCATGCGCCTGGGCTTGTGGCTGCCACAGACAAATATCTGCCAGCAGTACTTTCATATCCAGGCCGGTTTCTTGTGATGACTTTACGGCGCACTCATGCATATCTGGATTGGTGCAAGCAGCCTGTAAAAAATGATATTGCCATGCAAGCAGGGGGATCAGTTGCACTCGGTAATTCTGTCGGGTAAATGCAAGATAACTGGTTTCTGGTTGTGGCGGAGTTGGTAGATCCTGATCCGCAGGTGCATGTTTTGCCTGCTCCCAGTATGCCAGTAAAGGAAAACTGGTTTTCAGTAGCCGTACGCAAGCCGGGATATGGATGTCTGCATGGAGCCCCATGAGCAGGTCAAACGCATTGTGGGTTTTGATGTTACGGTTATTTTCCAGTCCGGGTGCCCGTATTACCTCGGTAAATGCCCGTTCCAGTTTTGCTATCTCGACCGGAAACTGCGATAGCGGGTCTGCTTCGCCAGCTTTTAATGCGTCTGTATTTTGGGGTTGACTCTGCAGCAGGAAGCTGCCAAAACCAGCACCTAAATCATACAAAGACGGCGCACGGGAAGGATGTCGCCAGATATAGTTAGGGGCAAAAAATTAAACAATTCATCGCCCATCAAACGATGTAGAACCGGGAAGTCAGCTTGCAGGCATTCCTGTAATCGCAGGATGTAGCCGCGTGCATAAATATGCATGCGCGATCGCTTGCCTGGCGTGATCTTGATTACGCTTGACTCTTCCAGTCCCAGATGTTCCTGCGCCAGCGACAAGCCTCTCGCCAGGCCGCCGGGCGCAGTCATCACCGTTAAAAACCAGTGCTGTAATTGCGATAGCGATGGATCAGGTGCAGGCTGGCTCATGAAGTGCTGAGTACTTCCAGTTGAAAATGCACGGGTGTGGAAATGCTTGAACCCGATGCAGCATTGATTTTCATCTCTGGAAAATGACCAGTCATGACCAAGCGTGCCTTGTCCAGTTCTGCCAGCAAGTCAGGATAAGCCGGGATATTGGCATCCCATTCCAGCAGTGTAGAAACACCGCCCGTCAAGGTTTGTGCCATTGCATATAAATGCCAGACCGGTGTTGGTACTGGCTGATCATGCGTATCTATCATATAGTCTCCATGATGACTTGGTCCCGCCAGATGAATTTGCACGATGCGGTCCGCAGGCAGGTTGCGTATATAACGTTCAGCATCAAAGCCGTGATTGTAGGCAGACACATAGACATTATTGACATCCAGTAGTAACCCACAACCGTTTTTTTCAGTTAAGCGACTTAGAAATTCATCCTCCACCATGCTGGACTGTTCAAATTCTACGTAGGTACTGGGGTTTTCTATAATCAATGGACGTTCCAGAAAATCCTGCACTATGCGTACACGTTCAATCACATGCGCTAGCGTGACCTCATTCAAGGGGAGTGGTAGCAAATCATGGGTATTCATGGCTGCAGCACCCGTCCAGCACAAATGATCTGATACCCAGGCAGGTTGCAATTCCTTCGCGAGTTGCCTGAGCTTCTTTAGATAATCGAAATTCAGCGCATCTGCACTGCCTATCGATAGCGAAACACCGTGCATGACGATAGCACAGCTTTGCGCTACGCGTTCCAGTACATGACGTGCATAACCATGGTTATCAATGAAATTTTCTGTAATCACTTCAAACCAGGCGACTCCGGCACCATGTTCAAGTATGTGCTCAAAATGGGTATTGCGCAGACCAACGCCCAGACCCAGATTGGGCAGGCCCAGACGTGGCTGCAAAATGTACATAGAGTGCTGCTCAAGCATGCTAATCATCAGGTTGATGGTGGCAAAGCCAGTCGCAAATCATTTGGCTTGGGCTTTTCCCCCAGGTTTTTATGGCGCGTGCTCATTACCGTGCTGTAGGCCGCCCAGGCCGTGTCAAACACACTGTCACCTTGCTTGAAATTGATGTTCTTGTTCAATAGATGCTCTGCATGTGATGGCGCATCATCAAAAGTATACAAAGTCATTGTGCCGCTTGCGGGAAACAGTTGCGACGCAGAGATGGGCATGGCACAGCCACCATAGGTCTTACAGCGGTTGTCGCTTGGTGCGCTATATAAGGTGCCTGTAGGCGGTGGTCCAGGAGGAGCGCAGCAATTACCATGCGAGCCACGGTCTGGAGTTGCGGCTACAAGTGCTTCTTTGTCCGCTTCTTTTTCCGGCTTAACAACTATATCTATCTGGGCAAAACCGCAGCCACCCTGTGCCTCGCAACCGTTTGAGCCACGGCAGCTATGATAAATCGCAATGGCAGTACATTGATTATTGGAGTCTTCTGACGCTATTACCTTGTTGGCGTTGAAATCCAGGCACTGGCAAGAGTGGTACAAAATATTCTTGTCTGGTAGTGGAACACTGACTGACAAATCTGGCGAGCAACCTGTGATCGCCCAGCAAATCGACATGCGGTCGCCTGACCCGACCATGGATGGATAAGGGAAGTTCGTTTCCTTGTTTGTCCAGTACTCGTCCAGTACCGAGGTAATGCCATAAATGGCACCTGCAGATACGCTGCTTAACATCTGCACAGTTTTTTTTTGCTCATTCACTTTTCAGGCGATTCAGTGCGCCGGCAACGTCATCAGGTGTAAGGATATCTTGCGGCGCTGACGCTGCATCATATTCCTCATTGATCAACATGGAGGCAGTCCACTGATTGCCTGCAACCGCATGCCATTGTTCCCACGTCAACAACTGCTCAGATGTAGCTACTTTAGGGTGCAGTATGTCTTTGCTGATTTCCTGGAAGTGCTCATAGTGATCAAATGCCGCGCTGTGGAAACGTGCTGCAGCATCTCTCGATGCCGCTAACTCGCCGTCACCGTCATACGCAGGATAATCAAGCTTCAAGGCTTCGTCGGACTCACGATAGTCAGGCTGTACGGCACGCAATAATTGAGTGCGACGGTAGTGCTTGATCCCTGCGGAATTACCTTCGCCCTGATCGGTAATGGCGCACATCATATCGATGGCCTTGTTTTGTGAACCTGCCATGCCGCCATCAAGATCTTCAGGGCCGAACAAGGTGTCAAATTGCGGGTATTCTTTTTGCGGATGACAGTCGTTCGGCTGTTTGGGTGTGCTGTGGACATTGAACATGTCTTTTTGCACTGCGTTGTTATCAAAGAGTTTTTCCCATAGTGTCTGACCATCTGTATATTCCATGCTGATGTATCTGGCATAGCATTCATACATATAGCCAATGGTGCCGAACAGCGGCAGGTCAGCAAATCCCTTGTCAGAGTTCCAGTCGGCCAGTGGTACATCAGGGAAGTACTTATCGGCATTGTGGCGCAATTCTTCGCGCGCCTGCTTCTCTGGCTGCTCGATTGCCAAAAACAGTTCTATCTGATTTTTGTTCAGGGACTCCAGATTGACCCTGACATCCTTATAGCTGTTGGTGTCCCTCAGATCAACAATGCAAGGTATGGTGTGCTTGTCTGGCCCGTAACAAATTCAGCCACGCTCATTGGCTGTGCTGGCGTCTGCCGTGGTCGCCATTCCTGGCCATTGGCGGCCTTTATAATAATTGTTACCCTTGGAATTAATTTGATGCGTGCCGTAGATCGAATACATGGAATTTATGTACAGCGGTATCGTAAGCAATTCCACGCTGACAGTCGCCTGAGCAATGGCCCTTACGGCGGCGGCATCGGTGTTGAATTCTGACAGGGGACGATTCTTGATGGCGTGCTGCGGTGTTTCAGGTATGGCCGCGAACATGAGACGACTGCTGCGCTGGGGGAAGTGCAGACGAAAAGCGGCGGTAAAAAATGAACAAAACGTGATGACTTTAACATAAAAGAATATGGGCTTGAAAGAATTTGAGCGCGCCTGATTCTTTTAAGACTGTTTTTTTTTTTTGCGGCATCTTCACAATTTTTGGAGCAATTGGTATGAAAGAAATTATCAGTCAATGTCAGCATAGCTTATCGTCGCTTGCCGATCCGGTAAGGGCACAAGCCATGCGTGCCTATATGAAAAACCGTTGTGAATTTCTGGGTATTCCCGCACCTGAAAGGCGCAAGGCGTGTATTGATATTATCCAGCAATTGAAAACGGCTGATGCGGATGAACTTTTACAGATCGCAAATGGCTTGTGGTCCTGTGAACAGCGCGAATATCAGTATCTGGCAGTGGATATCCTGGCCAAGCATTACCGGCGTTTACGTTTGGAAGATGTGCCAGCCTTGCTCACTTTGGTGCAGCAAAAATCCTGGTGGGATACTGTCGATGGTCTGGCTGGTGTTGTCGGCGACGTATTGCAGCAAAATTTGACGGCGAGCCGGGATATACAAGCTGGCATGGATAAAGCTCTTGGACATCCCGATTTTTGGGTAAGGCGCATCGCCTTATTACATCAGTTAGGTTGGCGCGAACAGACCGATGTGAACAGATTATTTAGCTATGCTCTGGCGCTGGCAGACGAAAAAGAGTTTTTCATCCGTAAAGCGATAGGCTGGGCCTTGCGTGACTATGCCTGGCATGATCCAGTTGTCGTAAGAAACTTTTTGCAAGAAAATCAGAGTCGGTTTTCTGGCCTGAGCTACCGTGAGGCCGCTAAAAACTTGGAGAAACTGGGTAAATAGTTACAAAAAAACTTTACAGTTCATTCTGCAGCAGCACATTAAGCCACCATGCAGCACGGCATTTGCAATATGATATCGCTTGTTTGTTAATTGCCAGTCTGCATTTCTCCTGATGAAACCTCAAAAACTTATCTTGTCTGCCGTTGCAGTAGTCGGCGTAGCTGTAGCTTCTTATTTTGTCGTTCAAAAAACTAGCCAGTCTCCAGAGAGCAAAGCAGTAAGCTCTCAGCTTGAGCAAAAAGACACATTTGATCCTGCCAAATTGCCAGAAGATTTGAATGGTTTATTGGTCGCGTATCGCAAGATTATCATCTTGTTGGCTGACGAGAAAAAGCTTACTACCAAAGAGCGCAATGAGGCAAACCGGGTAGGGCAGGCATTGTTCCATGAAAATCTGGTCAGGCTTAATGATCTGGATACTTTTTTCGGCAAGCTGAAGTCACTCAGCAATGCCAAACGCGAAGCCAGTTTTGACACTATCCTGACCTATATAGAATCTGGCGAAGATTTATACGATGCAGATCGTCTCGCATTCCGCGAAGTTTTGCTTAAAATGCAAACATTGATAGCTACAGAGCAGACCCTGCCAGCTATCAAGCTGCACAAGCGTGTTACCGATGACTTGAATGCACTCAGTGATATTGAAAAAGAATACGACAAAGAACTCAAAGAAATTTTCTCACGATTTGAATCCCGCTCCATAGAACTTAAGCGTGAACGCTGGGATGACTACATCGTCAAATTGCGCAAGTTGTATAACCGCGAACAAATCCTCAAGGATTACGGCTTCATCCTGCCTTACCCGGAAAAACCGGAAGCAGCCGACGAAAAAGACAAAGAAATTTTCGGTCAAGGCTTGCCACAAAAAACCGTGGTGTTGACTTTCGATGATGGCCCACATGCAACCTATACCGATGAAATTGCAGCGATACTCAAGCAATACAATGTGCCAGGCGTGTTTTTCCAGGTTGGCAAGAACGTCGGCAGTGTTGATGCACAGGGCAAAGAATCGCTGAATAAAAATGCGGCGACCAGCAAGAAACTGTTGAGCGCAGGCCATGTGCTGGCCAATCACAGTTTCAGCCACGCTTTGCTGTCCAAGCAAAGCGGCGATAATCTGAACGCAGAAATTGAGCAGACAGATAAACTGCTGAAGGCCATAGACCCGGCACGATCAGCTCTGTTCCGTTTCCCTTACGGTGCAAAGAATAAAGAAGGTATGCAAATCCTGCACAAGCTGGGCTTGCGCTCGGTCATGTGGAATATTGATTCCCTGGATTGGGCTGACCCTGTGCCTAATTCGATTGCAGGCCGTGTACTTGGCACTTTGGAAAAAGAGCAGCGCGGCATCATTCTTTTCCATGATATCCATGAACGCACGGTAAAGGCCTTGCCGCTGGTACTCGATAAACTGATTGCCGATGGTTATAGCTTTGCCTCTTGGGATGGCGTGGACTTCAAGATTGCCAAAGGTGGCAAGCCAACCCCAGAAAAAGTCAGTATCAGTACCGACTATCAAAATAGCTGGGCTATCGTCATTGGCATCAATGACTATGCAAAATGGCCCAAGCTGCAATATGCAGTGCAGGATGCCAATGCTATCCGCGATACACTGATTAATCGCATGGGCTTTGCCGGTGACAAAGTACTGACACTGACCAATGCAGATGCGACCCGCAATAATATCCTCGCCTTGTTCCATGAAAAACTGGGACATGGGCAATTGAAAAAAGATGACAGGGTCTTCGTCTTCTTTGCAGGCCATGGTGCAACCAGAAAGCTGAGTTCTGGACGTAACCTGGGTTATATCATTCCCGTTGATTCTGACCCTGAACAATTGTCTGTCGATGCCATCCCCATGACGGATTTGCAGAATATCGCAGAGAGTCTCAATGCTAAACATATTCTGTTTGTCATGGATGCCTGTTACAGCGGGCTGGGGCTGACGCGCGGTGGCGGAACTAGCGCATTCCTGCGTGAAAATAGCAAGCGACTGGGCCGTCAAATGCTGACGGCGGGTGGTGCCGATCAACTGGTTGCCGATGGCGGACCGAATGGTCACTCCGTCTTCACCTGGACTTTGCTGCAAGCCCTGAGTGGCAAGGCAGACATGAATGGCGATGGCATGATTACAGCGACAGAGTTGGCAGCCTATATTGCACCCGCTGTGTCCAGCGTGTCGCAGCAAACACCTGCATTTGGCAGCTTGCCAGGTTCTGAAGGTGGTGAATTTGTTTTTGAAACAAGAGGAGAGGGAGAGTTCCTGAATGCAAAAACCAATCAGTTATCTGCTGATGCCATTGCTCTCAATAACAAACTGGATGGCGCAGCCAAAGCAGGTGCAGATGCGCCGATAGTCATCAAAAACCTGACAGGTGGCGAACAGAAAATCGCTGCACCCAAAATGGTGGATGGCTCATCACGTCAACTCGCACAAAGAGCCAATGACCATGGGCTGCAATTATATAAAGAGAAGCAATATGCACAGGCAGAAGCTGCATTCACTGAAGCTTTGAAATACAGGCCTGACTTTGGGTTGGCGGCAAACAATCTGGGCTTTGTTTATTTTAAACAGCAAAAATATGCAGAGGCAGCGCGCTGGTTTGAAAATACTTTGCAGATTGATCCTTCCCGCTCAATTGCTTACTTGAACCTGGGTGATGCCCGGGCGTTATTGAATGAAAATGAGAAAGCCAAAAAAGCTTACATGAGCTTTCTGGAATTATCGCCAAATAGTTCGAATGCCAATTATGTCAAAGAAGCGCTAAAAAAATTGAACTAAGCTTTTATTCATTAGCAGCAATAAAATTTTGAGTAAAGAATAAATATGAATGGTGTAAGTTTGAAGGCTATGCGCAGTTTGCTGCATTTCAGCCAGCATGAAGCGGCAGAACTGATTGGCGGTGTCTCAGTACGCACCTGGAGTAACTGGGAAGCAGGAGCGCAAAAGATACCGCAAGATGTGATATCCATGATTAATTACCTCATGGTGTGCCGCAAGAAGGCAATTACAGATACGCAGACAGCGATAAAAACCTACTACCTGCAAATGCCGCCCGGGGTCAGCAAAAAACCAGTAGCACTAGTCTGGTACGACAGCTTTGAAGACTGGTGCACCTTGCCGTATCGTGAATCAATCATGTGGAGGCCACAGCAGTCTGTGGTTGCGCATCTGATCTCGGTAGAAAACTGCAACGTCGTACAGTTTGATGCAGGTGCTTATGAATCTTGGTTGGGCCGACGTCCGGATAGTGATTCCATGCGTAATCAATGGGCAGAAGAGCAGGTGACTGCCTGATCACGCGTCACAAAGCTGCAGTGCCGCAGCTTTGTGACGTTACCTACTTCTTGTTTATCTTTGCCCTATGCGGGTGTCACCAAACAGGTTTTTCTGATCACGCGGTTGAGAGCGCCAGTACTGCTTTGGCGCATCCACTGTCGCGCCTAATTGCGCCGCTGCATGCCAGGGCCAATGTGGGTCATACAATATGCCACGAGCGATGGCGATGGCATCAGCTTTGCCGGTAGTAATAATTTCTTCTGCCTGATGGGCATCCGTGATCAAGCCCACTGCAATTACAGGTATGCTGCATTGCTGCTTGATTTCTTCAGCCAAATGCACTTGATAACCAGGTCCCAGTGGGATTTTCTGATCAGGTGAAACCCCACCGCTGGAAACGTGGATAAAGTCACAGCCGCGTTCTTGCAATTGCTGGACAAAGAGTTTGCTTTGTGAGATATCCAGACCACCTTCCACCCAGTCGGTTGCCGACAAACGCAAGCCAACTGCCATGCTGTCTTTAGGAACCGCTGCCCGCACAGCATCAAATACTTCCAGGGGAAACCTTAAGCGGTTTTCCACTGAACCACCATATTGATCTGTGCGCTGGTTGGATATGGGAGATAAAAATTGATGCAGCAAATAACCATGCGCCGCATGTATCTCAATTGCATTGATACCCAAGCGGTGTGCGCGTACCGCCGCATCAACAAAAGCCTGTTTTACGCGTTGCAGGCCAGCCTCATCCAGTGCCAATGGTGCACGCTCAGCTTGCGCATGCGGCAGTGCAGAGGGTGCCACCATTTGCCAACCACCGTCTTCCAGTGCAATCAATTGACCGCCATGCCACGGAGCCTGGCTGGAAGCTTTGCGTCCGGCATGACCCAGCTGTATCGCAATGGGCATGGCAGAATGCTTGCGTATCGAAGTCAATACTTTCGCTAGCGCCGCTTCTGTTTCATCTGACCATAAACCCAGGTCACCAGGAGAGATACGGCCTATCGCTTCTACAGCAGTGGCTTCCAGTATCAATAAGCCGGCACCAGACAAGGCAAGCCCACCCAGATGAATAAGATGCCAGTCAGTCGCCTTGCCATCTTCTGCAGAGTACTGGCACATGGGGGCAATGATGATGCGGTTTTTTAAGCTTAGCGAACCAAGCTTAATGGGGGAGAAGAGTGCGCTCATGTCTTGGAGAAATGCCTGAATGAAGAAGTTGTTTGATTTCTTTATTATGCCTGCGCTTTTCTATTGTTGCAGGGCGCTTCTAATTGTTCAGCTTGCCTCCAGAGCTTCAACGATGGTTTTGATCTTGACTGCCTTTTCGAAGTGATCAAACTTGTTTTCCATGATCCACCATGTGGCAGCTTCCATCAGTAATTGCGGGTCATCGTTTTTGTTGGCAAAGAAGGCATAAAAGGATAGACCAACATTGCTGCCTTTTTGTTCTATTTTGTTATTGCATATTTCGATGATCTTTTTTTTGAGGCTGCTTCTCATTATTTATTTGTATTCAAGGTTAATGACTGCAACGCTCGGTAAAATGAGGCGATGTGCAGTGCTTGAGAGAACTCATTGGTTTCTATTTTTTGCTGTATTTGAGGAAGCGACAGAAAATTGAATTCTATATCTTCTGATGCATCCAGTTGTTGCCTGGCCTTTAATTTAAGCCCAGTGGCAAAAAATATATGGATGGTATTGGTCTGGCGGGCTGGGTTAGCGTACATTTTCCCCAGTGGCTGCCAATGAGTAGCGGTATAGCCGGTTTCTTCCAATAACTCCCTTTGTGCTGTACAGAGAGGTGTCTCACCGTTGTCGATGACGCCACCAGGTAATTCTATGCAGACCGTTTTGGCTGCATAGCGAAACTGTTTTACCGTCAATATGCGGCCATCATCTGCCTGGGCAAACACATGCACCCAGTCTGCTTCGTGAAGCACATAGTAAGGCGTGATTGTTTGCCCATTTGGGATCAGGAAGGTATCTGCTGTCAGTGTTAGCCACGCATCGTTGATCAATATTGTTGAGCTTATGGTTTCCCAATGTTTCATAATTATTGCTTCAAGCTGGTAAGAAAAAACAGTGTTTGTTGCATTTCATGAAATTGATTAATTCATATTATTTTATACCCTGTGATCTGATAAGCTGGTTTTCAAGAGGCGGGCACTTATATATTAATTGCTATTGAGTTTGCCTCCATTGCGCCCATTTGCATCTGATCAACGAATGTCAGATGCAAATCACATTCGCAATCCTCATGGGCTTGTCGATATGGAATGGTTACTCCTTATTCTTGTTTTACTCGTACTTGGCATCGTTGTCTTGCCCAAGCTGCGTTTGCGTCATGTGCTGTCGCAGGCTTTTCCGCTAAATTATTCAAAAATATTACGCAAAAACCTGCCTGGATACACGCGTATGCCAACCGATTTGCAAATGCAATTGAAGAAACGCATACGGCAGTTCCTCTATCAAAAAACCTTTGTCGGTTGCGGTGGTTTGATTATTACTGATGAAATCAGGGTAACGATTGCGGGTAAGGCCTGTTTGCTGCTGCTGAACCGTGAATCGGATGTGTATCCGCAGCTTACGCATGTGCTGGTATATCCATCAGCATTCGTGGCACCCCGGACACAAATGAATGCCGACGGTATCGTCACGCATACTAATCAGGGTCTCAGTGGCGAATCATGGAGTGATGGCAGGGTTATACTTGCATGGGATCAGGTTGCGCATAATTCCGATAATGAAGCGCGGGGACAAGATGTGGTTATTCATGAATTCGCCCACCAGCTTGATAGCGAAACGGGAACGACTAATGGCGCACCCGCTTTGAAGTCAGCCGCAGCTTACAAGGCATGGTCGGCGTTGATGGAAAGAGAGTATGCTCAACTGCATCAGGCGATAGCCAATAATCTTGCTACCATCATTGATCCTTACGGTGCGACTAATCCGGCAGAGTTTTTTGCTGTCGTGACGGAAGCCTTTTTCAAAAAAAGCCGCGACCTTGCTCAGTATCACCCCGCCTTGTATGAACAGTTGCGGGTGTATTACCAGGTTGATCCATGTGACTGGATTTAATCCTTGAATCAAAAAACAAGGGGCGCTAAATGCGCCCCTTTGCTTTATTCTACTGCTTCCAGAAATTCCTGCTGTTCCAGCCAGTCAGCTTCGATTTGCCCCAGTTCCTTGACGACATAAGCCTGATCAAGTAACAGTGCCTTCAGCTTTTCCTTATTGGCATCGTTATAGATTTCACCATCTTCCAACTGCGCATCGATGTCTTTCTTTTTGATGTTCAACTTGGCCATTTGCTCTTCAAGACGTTTGATGCGTGTTTCTATTGGCTTGCGCAGATTTGCAAGGCGCGTGCGTTCGTCAGCGTCGCGTTTACGCTGTTCCTTGTCATCGACTTTTGCAGCGGGAACAGGTTTCGCCTGAGGTAAAGCAGCTTCCTGAGCCTTGGTTTTTTCTGGCAGGGCGGGGTTGGCCTTTTCCAGTTTGTTTTTGAACAGCCAGTCTTTGTAATCGTCAAGATCGCCATCGAATGGCTGCAGCTTGCCATCAGCCACGATGATGAACTGGTCCGTCGTGGCGCGCAGCAAATGCCTGTCATGGGAGACGACGACCAGTGTGCCTTCAAACTGCGCCAGGGCATCAGTCAGGGCTTCGCGGGTTTCCAGGTCCAGATGGTTAGTTGGTTCATCGAGCAGCAATAGGTTGGGACGCTGCCAGACGATCATCGCCAGCGCCAGGCGGGCTTTTTCACCTCCTGAGAATGGCTTGATAGGGCTGGTCACCATGGTACCTGGGAAGTTGAAACCACCGAGGAAGTTACGCAACTCCTGCTCACGTACATCAGGCGCAATATGGGCCAAATGCCACAGTGGTGATTCGTCATGACGCAACATCTCTACCTGGTGCTGTGCAAAATAACCGATGGACAAGCCCTTGCCGGTTTGCATGACACCGTTCAAAGGTGCAATATCGCCGACGATGGTTTTGATCAGCGTTGATTTACCCGCACCATTCACACCGAGAAGGCCAATGCGCTGGCCAATTTGCAGTGTAAACTTGACATCGCCGACGATCTTTTTCTCAGTAAAACTATGATCAGTTTCTGATTCAATGCGATAGCCACAATCCACATCTTCCATCACCAGCATGGGGTTTGGTGCACTCAGAGGTTCACGGAACTCAAAAGAAAATTCAGCAGCGGCGCGCAAAGGCGCCATTTCTTCCATGCGTGCCAGTGCCTTGATGCGGCTCTGTGCCTGCTTGGCTTTGGATGCCTTGGCCTTGAAGCGGTCGATAAAGGATTGCAAATGGGCGCGCTTGCGATTTTGTTTCTCCAGCATGCCTTGCGCCAGCTCCAGCTGTGCTGCACGCTGGCGTTCAAAGCCGGAATAGTTGCCACCATAGCGCTTGAGCTTGCGTTCATCAATATGGACGATGACATTTACTACACCGTCAAGGAAGTCGCGGTCATGCGAGATGATGATCAGCGTGCCTTCATAACGTTTCAGCCAGTCTTCCAGCCAGATGATGGCATCGAGATCCAGGTGATTGGTTGGTTCATCAAGTAACAGCAGGTCGGATTTGCACATCAGTGCCTGTGCCAGGTTCAGACGCATGCGCCAGCCACCAGAAAAACTGGCGACTGGTTGTTCCAGTTCATTGATCTTGAAACCCAGGCCTAATAGCAATTGTTCGGCACGCGGGCGTACGGTATAGGCATCGGCATCGGCCAGTGCACCATACATATTGCCAATGGCAATACCGTTTTCATAGCTTTCTGGTTGGGCTTCGAGTTCGGCCAGTTGTGCTTCGAGTTTACGCAAGGCGACGTCGCCATCTATCGCGTAGTCAATGGCGCTGCGTTCCAGCGGTGGTGTTTCTTGCGCGACGTGCGCAAGCTGCCACTTGGCTGGGAAATCGATGCTACCCTGATCAGGATGCAATTCACCACGCAACATGGCAAACAGGCTGGACTTGCCTGCACCGTTGGAGCCGATCAAGCCTATCTTGTCGCCGGGATTGAGCGTCACATCGACGCTGTCAAATAAAGGTTTAATGCCGCGCGCCAGGACGACTTGTTGAAGACGTATCATATAAACTTAATTAATGGGTAATACTATTGTTGATGCGAAAAAATGGAAAAACGGGCAAAACTGGTTTTGCCCGTCTTCATGATGTTTATTACACGGCACTACACAGATTTATGCAGTGAAATTGCTCAACTGCTCAGCCTCTACCAAAAATACCATGTCGTCACCGGCACTGGTACTCAACCAGGTCAGGTTCAGTTCAGGGAAGGCAGCTTCGGCAAAGGTACGTTCATTGCCAATTTCCACCATCAGCAAACCATCTTCGGTCAGACGTTGTGCTGCCCCTGCGACTATCTTGCGTACCAGATCCATGCCATCATCACCACCGGCCAGTGCGATCTGTGGTTCGTGCAGGTACTCTTTGGGCAATTTTGCCATAGAGCCAGAATTCACATAGGGTGGGTTGGTAATAATCAGGTCATATTTCTTGTCGGGCACATTTGCATACAGATCAGACTCGATCAGGGTAATACGGTCCTGCAATTCATAGGTTGCGACATTACGTTTTGCCACTTCCAGCGCATCTTTGGAAATATCGACGGCATCGACATGCGCCTCAGAGAACATATCGGCCAGCATGATGGGCAGACAGCCAGAGCCAGTGCACAGTTCCAGGATGTTGGTGATGGCCTCAGGGTTCGACACCCAGGGTGAAAAATGTTCAGGTATCAGTTCAGCGATGAAAGAGCGCGGCACGATAACACGCTCATCTACGTAGAAAGTATAAGTGCCGAGCCAGGCTTCATTAGTAATGTAGGAAGCAGGCACACGGTCTACTGCACGTCTGTCAATCACGCGCAATACGGCATCTATTTCTGACGGCAATAAATGCGCATCCAGGAAGGGGTCTATCTTGTCCAGTGGCAGGTGCAGGGTATGCAGCAGCAAATAAGCAGCTTCATCCAGGGCATTGGCACTGCCATGACCAAAGAACAGTTTCTCTTTGTTGAAACGGGTGACGGCATAGCGCAATAAATCACGCAGGGTCAGGAAGGTGGTAGCGGGTGTAGTCATATTGTTTCCGTATCGGCCAGTGGTGAGCGGAACTAAAGCTTAGGTCAGCAGGTTTTCCAGAGTGCGGCGATAAATGTTCTTGAGCGGGTCTATGTACTGAAGCTCTATGTGTTCGTCAATTTTATGGATGCTGGCATTCGGCGGACCAAATTCCACAACCTGTGGACAGATCTTGGCGATGAAACGGCCATCAGATGTACCTCCAGTAGTGGAAAGTTCGGTTTCTATGCCAGTTTCAGCACGTATCGCATCACCCAGTGCATCGCTGAGACTGCCTTTGGGTGTCAGGAAGGGATGTCCACCGACTGTCCATTTCAACTCATATTCAAGACCGTGTTTGTCGAGTATTGCATGCACACGTTGTTGCAGACCCTCGGCTGTGCTGGCAGTGGAAAAACGGAAATTGAAATCGATAACCGCTTCGCCAGGGATAACATTGGAAGCACCGGTGCCGGCATGGATATTCGACATTTGCCAGGATGTGGGCAGATAATACTCATTGCCCTCATCCCAGACTTCAGCTACCAGTTCTGCCATTGCGGGTGCCGCAAGGTGGATAGGGTTTTTTGCCAGTTGCGGATAGGCGATATGGCCTTGCACACCTTTGACGATCAACTTGCCTGACATGGTACCGCGACGGCCATTCTTGGTGGTGTCACCCAGTTTATCTACGGATGTTGGTTCGCCAACGATGCAGTAATCAAGCAGTTCGCCACGAGCTTTGAGCTTTTCGCAAACGACCACTGTGCCGTCCGTCGCCGGGCCTTCTTCATCACTGGTGATAAGAAAACCGATAGAGCCTTTATGATCCGGGTGGTCAGCGATAAATTCTTCTGTTGCCACGACAAAGGCGGCGATGGAAGTTTTCATATCAGCAGCACCGCGGCCATACAGCTTGCCATCCCTGTGAGTAGGCGTAAATGGGGCTGACTGCCATTGTGTGACAGGGCCAGTAGGTACTACATCAGTATGGCCAGCAAACACCAGCAAGGGCTGGGTCTGACCACGTCTGGCCCACAGATTGGTTACGTCACCAGACTGTATGGTTTCGCACTGGAAGCCCAAGGGTTCCAGCAGGGCGATCAAAGTGTTTTGGCAGCCTTTGTCTTCAGGTGTGACAGAATCCAGCGCAATCAGCTGTTCGGTCAGGGCAAGTGTTTTGCTCATGTTTACTTATGGAAAATGGACTGGTATTGCGGCACAGAAAAACCGACATTCACTTGGGATTTGCCATCGTTATTGATCAGCAATACCGGGCGTTTGATGACAGATGGCTTATTCAGCATGAGTGCGATGGCCTGTTCTGCATCTTCAGCCGAAGCTTTTTCTGCATCGCTGAGCGCACGCCAGGTGGTACCTTTGCGGTTGATCAGCACATCCAGGCCTTGATGTTCCAGCCATGTTTCTATGGTGGCACGGTTCAAGCCTTGTTTTTTGAAATCGTGGAATTCAAAAGCAAGTTCCTGCTCTTGCAGCCAGGTATGGGCTTTTTTAACGGTGTCACAGTTTGGAATGCCAAACAGGGTAATGCTTCGCGTCATACTTTTTTATACGTTCAAGGTAAATTCTGTGAAAGAAGCTTCTTCTTTGGTTTCTGGCTCTGGTTCAGGCTTTGGAGCTACAGCAGTGGATGCTTCATTGTTCAACAGCCATAACAGATTATTGGCAGAATCAGAATTGGCCAAACCTTCTTCTTGCGTGATCAAACCTTCACGTATCAAATGCATGAGGGCGCGTTCAAAGGTTTGCGAACCAGGTGACAAGCTTTTCTCGATCGCTTCCTTGATCTGGAAGATGTCACCTTGTTCTATCAATTCAGCAACGTAGCGGGTATTGAGCATGATCTCGACTGCAGGGCAGCGGCCGCCATCTTTTGCACGTATCAGGCGTTGCGAGATAATCGCGCGTATGGAAGAAGACAAATCCAGCAGCAAGGCATTACGCGTTTCCATGGGGAAGAAACTGATGATACGGTTTAAGGCTTGGTAACTATTATTCGCATGCAGGGTCGCCAAGACCAGATGGCCGGATTGCGCATAGGCAATCGCTGCCATCATGGTTTCCAGATCGCGAATTTCGCCAATCAGGATGCAGTCTGGTGCCTGGCGCAGCGAATTCTTCAGTGCTGTTTTCAGACTTTCAGAATCACTCCCAATTTCACGCTGGTTGACGATGGATTTTTTACTGCGGAACAAGAATTCAATCGGGTCTTCCAGCGTCAGGATATGACCAGTCTTGACTTCATTCCTGTGATCCAGCATGGATGCTATCGTGGTCGACTTGCCTGAGCCGGTCGAGCCGACCAGCAAGATCAAACCACGTTTTTCCATAATCAGCTCAGACAATACCGGAGGCAAATGCAGGGTATCGAGTTTTGGGATGTCACCAGGCACGTAACGGAAGACAGCTGAGATGGAACCACGTTGGCGGAATGCCGACAGGCGGAAACGGCCTATGCCGGCAGCACCAATACCAACATTCAGTTCATTTTCTACTTCCAGCTGTTCCATGTGCTCAGGATCTACCACTTCACTGAGCAGCGACAGGATGTTTGCCTGATCCATCTTCTGCTGATTGATAGGGAGCAGATTGCCATTGATTTTCAAATGTATGGGCGAATTCATCGCGAAAAACATGTCAGATGCATGTTTTTCCTTCATCAGTTGAAATAACCTCTCCATCGCTGCCATGATGTGTCCCTAAACTGAGCTAATTATTAAAATAAAATGCAAAAAAAGGCGTCAATAAAAACTTAATCAAGCGCCACGCAACAATTCATTGATGCTGGTTTTGGAGCGTGTCTGTGCATCGACACGCTTCACAATCACCGCACAATACAGGCTATATTTGCCGTCAGCAGATGGCAGGTTGCCGGAAACAACCACTGAACCAGCAGGTACGCGACCGTAGCTGACTTCACCTGTGGCGCGGTCATAAATCTTGGTCGATTGGCCGATATATACACCCATGGAAATCACGGAATTTTCTTCAACGATCACGCCTTCAACGATTTCTGAACGAGCACCGATGAAGCAATTATCTTCAATGATGGTCGGGTTGGCTTGCATAGGTTCGAGTACGCCACCAATACCAACGCCGCCAGACAAATGCACGTTTTTACCGATTTGTGCGCAGGAACCGACAGTCGCCCAGGTATCAACCATCGCGCCTTCATCAACATAAGCGCCGATGTTGACATAAGAAGGCATCAACACCACGTTTTTTGCGATAAAGCTGCCACGGCGCGCCACTGCTGGTGGCACTACGCGGAAACCTCCTTTGACAAAGTCTTCGGCCGTGTAATTGGCGAACTTGGTCGGCACTTTGTCAAAGAATTGCATATGTTCACCAGAAGGCATGGTGATGTTGTCTTCCAGGCGGAAAGACAGTAATACAGCTTTTTTGATCCATTGGTTGACTTGCCAGCTACCCTCAATTTTTTGCGCTACGCGCAGAGTGCCTGCATCAAGTTCGCTCAAGACATGGGCAACCGCCTCGCGGATTTCTGCCGGCGCAGATTTAGGCGAGAAATTTGTGCGGTCTTCCCAGGCTTGATCAATGATTTGCTGTAATTGTTGAGTCATGTTGAGTGTCTTCAAATGAAAATGTAAAAATAAAAACCGAAATAATCTTGTGTCTGCGTTTGGTTGCTTTTTGGCTGCAGTATCAGACTGCTGCTGGAGTAAAATTCTTGCAAAAGCTGACTATCCTTTGTGCTGCTTCCAGGCATTCTTCAGGTTCAGCCACCAGGGCCATGCGTATGCGGTTTTGCCCAGGGTTGATGCCATGGGCCTCGCGCGCCAGATAACTGCCGGGTAGAACCGTTACATTATATTCCTCGTACAAGCGACGGGCGAACTCTGTATCTGATAAACCCATGGCATCAGGAATTCTTGCCCAAAGGTAAAAGGCAGCATCAGGCAGCTTCACATCCAGCACTTCTTGCAGTATGGGTGTGATCTGGGCAAATTTGCGTATGTATTTGTCACGATTTTCCTGTACATGCACCTCATCATTCCATGCTACGACTGAGGCGGCCTGTATGTTTGGGCTCATGGCACTACCATGATAAGTCCGGTACAGCAGGAATTTTTTGATGATTTCGGCATCTCCCGCCACAAAACCTGAACGCATGCCAGGCACATTTGAGCGTTTTGACAGGCTCGACAGGGTAATCAGACGCGGGTATTCATTTCTTCCCAGCGCACGTGCCGCCTGCAGGCTGCCCAGTGGCGCTTCTTCCTTGAAGTAAATCTCTGAATAGCATTCATCTGCGGCAATAACAAAGCCATAACGGTCCGACAGGGCAAATAACTCTTTCCAGTCGTCCAGATTCAGCACTGCACCTGTAGGGTTGCCAGGCGAGCAGATGTACAGCAGTTGTACACGTTGCCAGACTGATTCGGGGATGCTCTTGTAGTCAGGTGCAAAATTGCGTTCAGGATCAGCATTGGCAAAGTAGGGTTCAGCCCCGGCCAGGTATGCTGCTCCTTCATAAATCTGATAAAAAGGATTGGGACACACCACTAATGGCAAGCCATCTTTGCAGACACTGTGGTCTATGATGGTTTGTGCCAGGGCAAACAAGGCTTCACGTGAGCCTATCACCGGTAAAATCTGGTTTGCTGCATCTAGCGGTGGTATGCCGTAGCGACGTCCCAGCCAGGCAGAAATGGAGTTACGCAAGGCATCCGAGCCAGCGGTGGATGGGTAACTGGCCAAGCCTGCCATATTATCTACTATGGCATCCTTGATCAAAGCGGGAGTGGGGTGCTTGGGTTCGCCTATACCCAGACTGATGGCTGGAAACCCGGAATTTGGCACAACATCGGCAAACAGGCGTTTCAGTTTCTCGAACGGATACGGCTGCAACTTACTAAGGTAGGGATTGAATGTCATTTTTCGAATTGTTGTCGATGCCAAACAGGCTTTTTAGCTAATTTCTCTGGTCTGTTGGCCGTATTCCGGCATTTTATTTGGTCTGCTTGAGCTTGTTACTTCTTATTTGCAATCCGTATTATAGCGTCCTGAGGATTCTACAGAGAAAGGCTTTCATCTGTACTTGTGCGAAATACTGATTAATATGTAAATTGTGTCATAAGTTTGAAAACTGAAAATTTTGCTCTTACGATGGTATGATGCAGCGATACAGGAGCGTGGCTGGTAGTGATGGCCTTGGCATTAATACGATACGCGGTAGATTTGACTGCAAAAGATAATAAAATTATATAAAGTGCGATTAACTTCTATTAAATTATCGGGATTTAAATCTTTTGTAGATCCCACTCATTTTCAGGTTCCTGGCCAGCTGGTTGGTGTCGTCGGCCCTAATGGCTGCGGCAAATCCAATATTATTGATGCCGTGCGCTGGGTTTTGGGTGAATCCAAAGCCTCTGAGTTGCGTGGTGAGTCCATGCAGGACGTTATCTTTAACGGTTCTACCCATCGCAAACCCGCTGGACGTTCATCGGTCGAGCTGGTTTTTGACAATAGTATGGGGAAAGCTGCCGGTCAATGGAGTCAATATGCTGAAATCGCCGTCAAGCGCACATTGACGCGAGATGGCACTTCGACCTATTACATCAACGGGCAGCCTGTGCGCCGTCGTGATATCCAGGACATCTTCCTCGGTACAGGCCTGGGTCCGCGCGCTTATGCGATTATCGGCCAGGGCATGATTTCGCGCATCATTGAAGCCCGTCCAGAAGAATTAAGGATTTTCCTTGAGGAAGCTGCCGGTGTTTCCCGCTATAAAGAACGCCGCCGCGAGACAGAAAACCGCATTCACGACACCCATGAAAACCTGGTGCGCGTTGAGGATATCTTGCGTGAGCTGAATAACAACCTCGAAAGATTGGGGGCGCAGGCTGTTGTTGCCAATAAATTCCGAGAATTGCAGACTGATCAGGAAGAAAAACAAAAACTGCTGTGGTTGCTGCGCAAAAAAGAAGCAGAAAACGAACAGAAAAAGCATTTCGCCGAGATAGAAAAGACCCAGACCGACCTCGAAGAGCAAACCGCCAAGCTGCGCCATGTCGAGCTGGAGCTGGAGCAAATGCGCCAGGCGCACTATGCAGTCGGTGACCGCATGCATCAGGCGCAAGGTCATTTGTATCAGACCAACGCTGAGATTGGCAGCCTGGAAGCGCAAATCAAATTCGTCATTGAATCACGCAGCCGCTTACAATCACAATTGCAGTCGCTGACTGCACAGCGCGATCAATGGCAAAACCAGGGCAAGCAATTTCAGGATGATTTGTCTGAAGGCGAAATCCATGTAGAGGAACTGGCCATGCGCGCCGAGCAGGCGCTGGAAGTCAGCCAGCAACAGCAAGACAAACTGCCAGCGATGGAGCAAATATGGCGTGAGTCGCAACTGAAGACGACAGAATCACGCGCCAAAATCATGCAGATGCAACAGCAGATAGAGCTGGAATCTGCGCATCAGCGTAATGCCTCGAACATCCTGAATACCCTGGCATCCAGGCGTGAACGCCTGATGCAGGAAAAGCAAGGGTTGGTTTTGCCGGATACGACGCACCTGGACAATCTGTCCATGCAGCTGGAAGAGAAAAAGCAGGTGCTGGAAGAACTGACCATGCAGTTGGAAGAAGCGCAAGAGCGCCTGCCTTTGCTGGAGGATGAGCGGAAACAGGCGCAGCAGCAAGTGAACCAGGATAGTGCTGAATATGCGCAGCTGGAAGCACGTCTGCTGGCGCTGAAGCAATTGCAGGAAAAAGTGCAAAGTCAGGGCAAGGTTCAGCCTTGGCTGGAAAAACACGAATTGAGTGGTCTGCCAAAAATCTGGCAAAAACTTCATATTGAAGCTGGCTGGGAAACTGCGCTGGAATCCATCCTGCGCGAACGTACCGCAGCGCTGGAAATGTCGAATCTGGACTGGGCCAAGGCCTTTTTTGGTGATGCGCCCCCTGCCAAGCTGGCTGTTTGTGCGCCAACTATAGCAGCAGAAACTACAGTGCCTCTGGCTGGCTTCAAACCTTTCATTGATTTGCTGCAACTTAATGACGCTGGTTTGCGTGGTTTGATGCAGGATTGGTTGCATCAGGTGTATATCGCCGAAGATATTACTTCTGCCTTCATGGACAGGATTAAATTGCCAGCCGGTGCCTGTTTTATCACCAAACAAGGCCATGTCATTGCCCGCTCCAGTGTACGGTTTTACGCCTCCGATTCCGAGCAGGACGGCGTGTTGGGACGTCAGCAAGAGATTGAAAACATCACCAAGCAATGCCGCGCCAAGCACATGCTGGCAGATGAGTCCAAGACCCGCGCAGTGCGTGCTGAATCTGTCTATACCCAGGCAACCCAGCAATTGCAGGACTTACGCCAGCGTGTGGGCAGCCTGACGCAGACTACCCATAGCCTGCAAATTGAATTTATGAAACTGTCTGAAGTGCAGGAGCGCTTTAATCAGCGCAGCACACAGATAGGCAGTGACCTAGCGGAGATTGCTGCGCAAGAAGCCGAACAGCAACAAATTCGTGCTGAGTCTGAACAAAAGTTTGAACAGTTGGACATGGATTTGGCGGAGCTGCAGGAAACCCATGAAGAAGGGCAAACAGCTTATCTTGAAAAAGAACAGCAACTGAATGAAGCCAGGCAGCGTTTGCGCGATCTGGAACTGGCTGCGCAAGAAGCTGCTTTTGCAGAAAAATCCCATCGCAGCAAGTTGGAAGAATTACGCCGCAGTATTGCGACTGCTCTCGAACAATCTGCGCAATTATTTGCCAGCATGCAGCAAGGCCAGTTGGAACTGGAATCCATGGATGATCAGGCAGCACAAGCAGGTCTGCAAGATTTGCTGGACCGCCGCAGCTCTCAGGAAGTTGCCTTGGCAAACGCACGCCATGAACTCGATCAACTGACGCAGCAATTACGCCATCACGAAGAATCCAAAATGCAGGTGGAACGCAGCCTGCAACCACAGCGTGACCGTATCGTTGAATTGCAATTGAAAGAACAGGCCGCACGTCTGAGCCAGGAACAATACGCAGAGCAATTGCGCAATTTTGAAGTCGATGAAGAAGTCTTAGCGCAAAAACTGCATGATGATCTCAAGCCATCCTATCTGCAGGGTGAGGTTACCCGTCTGACCAATGCGATTGCCGCTTTGGGTGCTGTGAACATGGCTGCCCTTGATGAACTGGCGCAGGCAACCGAGCGCAAGACCTTCCTCGATGCCCAGCATGCTGATCTGACTGAGGCAATCACGACTTTGCAGGATGCCATTCACAAGATTGATATTGAAACACGCGACTTGTTGCAAGATACCTTTGACAAGGTGAACCATCATTTCGCTGAACTTTTCCCGATTTTATTTGGTGGTGGCCAGGCGAAACTGATCATGACAGGCGATGAAATCCTGGATTCTGGCGTGCAAGTCATGGCGCAACCACCTGGCAAAAAGAATGCCACCATTCATTTGCTGTCTGGCGGTGAAAAAGCCCTGACGGCAACAGCATTGGTATTCTCGATGTTCCAGTTGAATCCTGCACCTTTCTGTCTGTTGGATGAGGTTGATGCGCCGCTGGATGACTCAAACACCGAGCGTTTCTGTAATATGGTGAAACGCATGTCGTCAAACACACAATTTTTATTTATCTCCCATAACAAGATTGCGATGGAAATGGCCCAACAATTGATTGGTGTCACCATGCAAGAACAGGGGGTTTCACGAATCGTGGCGGTAGATATGGAATCTGCCGTCAATTTTGCTACTGAGGTTCAAGCAGCATGACAGATCTACAAATCAGCTTGTTAGCGATAGGTGGAACGCTGGTGGTTGGCGTCCTGATTTTTAATAAATGGCAAGAGTATAAAGCCAAGAAAACCGTTGAAAATGCGTTTGGCGATGGACATGATGATGTCCTCATGCATCCTGATACGCCTGTCGATTCCATCGTCAGACACGAACCCAGTCTTGATGGGGATGTTCAGCCTGTTGCAGATGTGCCGCAACACCATGCGCCCATGCATGCAAATGCTGACACTGAAATGGAAGCACCGGTAGCGATACAAAATAAAGAACTGCCAGTCGATGAGTTAATCGATTGCGTGATTCCGCTTGAGTTTGAAACACCAGTGCGCGGCGAAAAAATCCTGGCAGAAATTGCTGACCTTAAATACGTGGGTAAAAAACCTGTGCACTTTATTGGACAGAGTCATAGTGGTGAGCGTGACGTGATTGCCGTCGGTGGTGCTTACACTTGCCTGTTTGCCGGTGTGCAAATGGTCAGCCGCAATGGACCTTTGAACGAGCTGGAATATTCCGAGTTCATTATGAAGTTGCGGGCGATTGCTGATAATCTGAGTGCGCACCCTGATATCCCGGACATGAACAAGGTGATGGTCAATGCCCGTGAACTGCATCAATTTGTCGCTGAACACGATGCGCAATTGAGCGTGAATATCGCTGCCAATGGGGCACCATGGGCCTTGAATACTTTGCTCGCAGCATTGGAAAAAATGGGCTTTGATCAGCGTCCTGATGGCCGCCTGATGATGCCAGACGGTGATGGTGGTAGCCTGTTCACATTATCCACGAATGTCAGCGTCAGTGAGACCATGACTTCACGTCTGACCTTGCTGCTGGATGTGCCTTGCGTTGCTCCTGCTCGCGACGGTTTCGGCGCCATGGCGGCTTGTGCGCGCTCACTGGCAACTCGCCTGAGCGGTACGGTCGTAGATGATGGCAATCAACCCATTTCCAAATTGGCGTTGGATGAAATATCTGGTCAGGTTCATGAGTTTTATGCGGCAATGGCAGAGGCGCAGATTCCTGCGGGCTCTTTGCGTGCCCAGCGATTATTTAGTTAATTTATTCCAGACATGCAGAATGATCTTTTGGATGCTGCCGCCATGGCGGCAGATACTTCAACATTGGTAGCACAGGCAGAAAGTCTGCGCGCAGAGTTGAACAGGCATGCCCATGCCTATTATGTGCTGGATAACCCCAGTGTCCCCGATGCTGAGTACGACAGACTGTTTTCGGAACTTCAGCATCTCGAAGAAGCGCATCCTGAATTAAAGACCCTGGATTCACCGACGAATAGGGTAGGTGGAACACCTTTGCCTGAATTTGGTCAGGTACAACATGCCGTGCCCATGTTGTCCCTGAATAATGGCTTTGAAGATGAGGATGTCATTAATTTTGACCGCCGTGCCCGTGAGGGGCTTGATGCGCAAAATGATATTGTCTATGCGATAGATTTGAAGTTTGATGGCCTGGCCATCAACTTGCGGTATGTCGATGGCGTGTTCATGCAGGCAGCAACACGCGGTGACGGTTTTACTGGCGAGGATGTCACTGAAAATATTCGCACCATACGCAGCATCCCATTGCGCTTGCGGGTAGAAAATCCGCCAAAGATATTGGATGTGCGTGGTGAAGTATTGATGTTCAAACGCGATTTTGAAAAACTCAATCAGCGCCAGCGAGATGCCGGTGCCAAAGAGTTTGCCAACCCGCGTAATGCTGCTGCTGGCAGCCTGCGTCAGCTTGATTCAAAAATTACTGCCCAGCGTAGCCTGCGTTTCTTTGCCTATGGCATAGGCTTGTTGGAAGGCATGAATGTGCCTCCCTCACATCGCGCCTTGCTGGACTGGTATAAGCAGGCAGGCATCCCAGTCTGCGAAGAAAATGCCCTGGTCAGTGGTGCGTCTGGTTTGCTGGCGTTTTACAAGACAATTCAAGCCAGGCGCGACAACCTGGATTACGAGATTGATGGCGTAGTCTATAAGGTTAACGATTTTGCCAGTCAGCAGTCGCTAGGTTTTGTATCACGCGCGCCACGCTTTGCAATTGCTCACAAATTCCCGGCCCAGGAAGCTTTAACGACAGTACTGGATATAGAAGTGCAGGTTGGCAGAACTGGTGCCATTACACCAGTTGCCAGGTTGGCCCCGGTTTTTGTC
Source organism: Undibacterium sp. KW1 (assembly GCF_009937955.1). Classification (NCBI taxonomy): domain Bacteria; kingdom Pseudomonadati; phylum Pseudomonadota; class Betaproteobacteria; order Burkholderiales; family Oxalobacteraceae; genus Undibacterium; species Undibacterium sp. KW1. The sequence continues at coordinate 2,755,443 of NZ_AP018439.1, forward strand.
GGTGGCGTCACGGTAACCAATGCGACCCTGCACAATGAAGAAGAAATACAGCGCAAGGATATACGCATAGGTGACACGGTTTCTGTGCGCCGTGCTGGTGATGTCATACCTGAGGTTGTCGCCAGCATATTGGAAAGACGTCCGGCAGACTCTCGCCAGTTTGTCATGCCAGTTGAATGCCCGATTTGTGGCTCACCCATACAAAAGCCGGAAGATGAGGCGATTGCCCGCTGCAGCGGTGGCTGGATAAAATGTTCGGCACAACGTAAAGGGGGGCTGTCTCATTTTGCCTCCCGCAAGGCCATGAATATTGATGGCGTTGGCGAGCAGCTCATTGATCAATTGGTTGACAAGAATGTGGTTACAACTGCCGCAGATTTATATAAGCTTGGGTTGCGCTCACTGGTAGAACTGGACCGCATGGCAGAGAAGTCTGCGCAAAATGTATTGAGTGCGCTGGAAACTTCCAAGCTGACCAGTTTCCCTCGCTTTATCTATGCGCTGGGCATACGCCATGTCGGTGAATCTACAGCAAAAGATCTGGCTGCGCATTTTGGCAATGCAGATGCATTGATGAAGGCGACGGAAGAACAATTGCTGGAAGTGTCCGATGTTGGGCCCGTCGTTGCAAAATCTATCTTGCGCTTCTTCTCTGACCCACTTAATGTGGAACTGGTGGAGCAATTACTGGCGTCCGGCATACACTGGCCCGCTATTGAGGTGCAGGAAAAAGGCGAGCAGGTATTGGCAGGCAAGACGCTGGTATTGACAGGTACACTGCCCACACTGAGTCGCGATCAGGCGACAGAGGTCATAGAGAAGGCTGGTGGAAAAGTGTCAGGCTCAGTATCAAAAAAAACCAGTTATCTGGTTGCCGGTGACGATGCGGGAAGCAAGCTGGTAAAAGCGCAAGAATTGGGTATTAGTATTTTGACAGAAGCAGAATTGCTTCAACTTTGTTCCGGGAGCTGAAATGAGAAAAATTAAAAAAGCCGTATTTCCAGTGGCAGGTTTGGGTAGCCGCTTCCTGCCAGCTACCAAGGCACAACCAAAAGAGATGTTGCCTATCGTTGATAAGCCACTCATACAATATGCGGTTGAAGAGGCAGTGGAAGCTGGCATTACTGAAATGGTGTTCATCACTGGTAGAAATAAACGGGCGATTGAAGATCATTTTGATAAAGCCTATGAGCTCGAAAGCGAACTGGAAGCAGCAGGTAAAGAAGCCTTGCTGGATCTGGTCAGGAATGTGATCCCCAAGAATATCAACTGCATCTACATACGCCAGACAGCTGCATTGGGTTTGGGTCATGCGGTATTGTGCGCACGTCCTGTCATTGGCGACGATCCTTTTGCTGTGCTGCTGGCAGATGACTTGATGGATGCCGACGCCGGCCAACCTTCTGTCATGGCGCAAATGGCACGCCAGTATGAGGCAGAGGGTGGAAGCATTATTGCCGTGCAAAACGTGCCACGTGAATTTACCCGTCAATATGGTATTGTCAGTGGCACCCCTTATACTGAAAGTCTGGAAAGAGTGCAGGGCATAGTCGAGAAACCTATGCCTGATGTTGCGCCATCCACCTTGGCAGTAGTTGGACGTTATATTTTGTCTGGTCGTATTTTCTCTTACCTGGAAACTTTGGGAAAAGGTTCGGGTGGCGAAATTCAATTGACCGATGGTATAGCTGCCATGCTGAAAGATTTTCCTGTCTATGCTTTCCGTCCGAATGCAACACGGTATGACTGCGGCTCCAAGCTTGGCTACCTGAAAGCCAGTGTTGCTCTCGGTTTGAAACACAAGGAAACCAGTGCAGAATTTACCGAATTCCTGCAATCTTTGAATAAATAATGCAATTCTGCGGCCAGCTACAAACTGGCCGTATTTGTATTAAGTCATTTACTCTTACTACATTTGGTGCGCCATGATTCATCCTATCCTGAAAATGGGCGATCCACGGCTGTTAAGGGTTGCGGAGCAAGTCACCGCCTTTGATACGGCAGAATTGCATGAACTTATCAAGGACATGTTTGAAACCATGATTGCTGCTAATGGCGCAGGGTTGGCAGCGCCTCAGATAGGTGTGAATCTGCAATTGGTGATTTTCGGTTTCAAGAATAACCCCCGTTATCCTGATGCACCTGTCGTGCCAGAAACTGTACTGATCAACCCTGTACTCACGCCTTTATCTGAAGAAACTGATGACGCATGGGAAGGTTGCCTCTCGGTACCAGGTATGCGCGGCCTTGTGCCACGCTGGAGCGCCCTTCGCTATGAAGGTTTCGATCAGTTTGGCAGGCGTATCTCTCGCGATGTTGATGGTTTTCATGCCCGTGTCGTACAGCATGAGTGCGATCACCTGAATGGCATACTGTATCCCATGCGCATACGAGACCTGACGCAGTTTGGTTTTACTGAAGTCCTGTTTCCTGAGCTTGATCCTAACGACGACGATTGAGTCAGTAACTTCAAAACACAAGGGCAAGAATTTCAATTCTTGCCCTTTGTTTATTTTGATGAACACAAATTAAAACTGCTCATCTTCACGCAGATAGCGCCACTGGCCTTCTGGCAATTTACCCAGTTTGATCTTGCCTATGCGCACACGTTTGAGGCCTATGACTTTCAGGCCTACCATGTCACACATGCGCCTGATCTGGCGTTTCTTGCCTTCGCGCAGGATGAAGTTTAACTGGTCTTCATTTTGCCAGGTGACTTTGGCAGGCAGCAGTTTCTTGCCATCGAGTGACAGACCATGATTCAGGCGGCGCAGGTCTGCATCGGGCAGGCGTCCGGGCTTGCTGTATTGCACACGCACCAGGTATTCCTTTTCCACCACCGTGGTTTCGCCTATCAGGTGCTTGGCGATGCGGCCATCCTGGGTCAATACCAGCAGGCCAACGGAATCAATATCCAGGCGGCCAGCGGGTACCAGGCTACGCAATTGGGTAGGGTGGAACTGGGTATCAACTTCATCTTCAACCCAGCGGTTTTCTGGCTTGATCAGGGCGATTGCAGGTGTGTAGCCATCTTCAGCCTGGCCGCTGACATAACCTACCGGTTTGTTGATGAGTACTGTGACACGTTTCGATTGCTCGGCGGCGGCTTGTCTTTCCACTGTTACTTTTTGATGCGGGAGTACCTTACTGCCCAGTTCAGAGATGACTTTGCCATCAACCCTGACCCAGCCGCGCGCTATCCATTCGTCGGCCTCGCGGCGGGAGCAAAGGCCAAGTTCGGACATGCGTTTGGAGAGTCTTACAAGTTCAGTCATGATGCTTTTAGAGTAGTCTCGCCTGAGTCTGGTTGTGGGTCAGGCGAGGGTGTTGATTATTCGGTTGTAATATTGCGTTGCCAGCGTTTAAATTCTGAGTGCATCCAGCAAGTCGGTTTCAAACTGTATCTGGCTACGCGCACCTTGCAAGGCCTGGCCATCGACGATGAAAACGTCTTCTACCCTTTCGCCCAGGGTCATGATTTTGGCCGTATGCAAATTGATTTTATACTTAGTCAGGATATTTGCCACTGCATAGAGCAAGCCATTTCTGTCATTCGCAGAGATCGACAGTAAATAATACTGGCCACGGTCATCTGGTCGTAAATCGACTGTGGGCACGATAGGGAAAGTGCGTGACATGCGTGACAAGCGCCCCCGGTTAGGTGGGGAAAGGGGAGTCTGGCGTGTCAGTATCTCTGTCAGCTCATGTTCGATCAAATTAATGATGTCACGATAATTATTGGCAAAAGCCGGTTCTATGACCAGGAAGGTATCAAGGGCATAGCCATTTTTGCTGGTATGAATTTTTGCATCGAGAATGCCAAAGTTCTTGCCGTCAAAATAATTGCAGATACGCGCAAACAGGTCGGGCTGGTCTTTGACATAGACTGTGATCTGCAAACCTTCGCCTATGGGTGAGAGGCGGCATTTCACCACGGGTGTCTGGCTGTCTATACGGTCATGCAGGGCGCGTGTTTGCCAGGCGATATCTGATGCATCATGGCGCAGGAAATAGGCGACATCCAGTTGTTGCCAGAATTTTTCATGTGCGTCAGGTGCCAGGCCGTACAGGCGCAAGGCTTTCAATGCATCTTCCTGGCGATTTTTTAATTCCCTGTCTTTGCTAGGCGCCTCTCCACCCAGTACCCGTAAAGCCATGCGGTACAGGTCTTCCAGTAGCTTGCCTTTCCACGCATTCCAGACCTTGGGGCTGGTGCCACGTATGTCGGACACCGTCAGCAAATACAGCGCCGTCAGGTGGCGTTCATCCTTGACGATGTTGGCAAAATTTTGTATCACGTCCGGGTCAGACAAGTCCTGCTTTTGCGCCACATGCGACATGGTCAGGTGATTCTGTACCAGGAAAATAATCAGCTCGGTATTGGCTTTGCTGAGTCCATGGTCATAACAGAATTTTTTTGCATCAGCCATGCCAAGGATGGAGTGATCGCCGCCACGGCCCTTGGCAATATCATGGAACAAGGCCGCGATATACAAAACCCAGGGTTGATTAAAATTCGCCATCAATTGGCTGCAGAAAGGGTATTCGTGCGCATGCTCAGGCATGGTGAATCGACGCAAATTGCGCACCACCATGAGAATATGCTGATCCACCGTGTACGCATGAAACAAGTCATGCTGCATCTGGCCTATGATGCGGCGAAAGTTGGGCAGATAGCGTCCCAGAATACTCATCTGGTTCATGCGCCGCAGGGCATGGGTAATCCCTTGCGGCGACTGCAGGATTTGCAGGAACAGTGAGCGATTGAAAATATCGTGGCGGAATTCGGCATCGATCAGCAAACGTGCATGCCACAATGCACGCAAGGTCCTGGCCGTCATGCCCTTGAGTTCACCATGCTTGGCCATCGCCAGAAATACTTCCAGTATGGTCGATGGATTTGCTTCAAACGTGTCATCCCTGGCGATATCAATGAAGCCATTCACTTCGTTGAAGTGCTCATTAATCGGGCGGGGCACAGAAGGCTGGGGGAACAATACTGCCTCTATGTTTTGCAGCAACACGGTATTGAGCTGCGTGACTGCCTTGGCGGCCCAGTAATAGCGCTGCATCAGGTATTCGCTGGCACGCCTCGATTCTGTGGTCTTGAAGCCAAAGGTTTCTGCTATTGGTGTCTGGACGTCGAAAATCAGACGATCTTCACGGCGTCCTGCATAAATATGTAGCCGTATGCGTATATCTTTGAAGGCGCGCTCATTGCGCTTTAACTGGCGGGCCTCAATATCGGTGATCAGGCCGCGCTCTGCTAGCTCACGCCAGGAGTTGCCCAGATTGGCTGCCTTGGCTACCCACAGTATGACTTGCAAGTCCCTGAGTCCACCCGGGCTCTCTTTACAATTGGGCTCCAGGCTATAGGGCGTATCTTCGTATTTGACATGGCGCTGTTGCAGTTCCAGCAGTTTTTCCTGAAAAAACTTCTGTGGATTCAAGGCCTCAGCATACCGTTGCTGCATTTCCTTGAATAATTTACGGCTGCCGGTAACCAGGCGTGCTTCCAGCAGGCTGGTTTGCACGGTGATGTCAGCTGCAGATTCCTGCAGACATTCATCAATGGTACGTATGCTGTGACCAATATCCAGGCCGATGTCCCAGAACAGCTGTACCAGTTTTTCCAGTTTGTCGCGCATGGCGGCGTCCGGCCTTTGCTGCAACAGTATCAACACATCAACGTCAGAGTAGGGGAAAAGCTCACCGCGTCCGTAACCACCTACAGCGACCAGCGCTGCCTCTTTCGGAAACTCAAAGTGACGCCAGATTTTACTGAGTTGCTGATCGACATTGCGGCACAAATCATGCAGCAGTTGCTCTGCCTTATGATTTTCCTTGAACGCATTGATGACGATCAGTTGCGCTGATTTCAGTTCTTCCTTGAAAGAGAGTGCCGGTGTCTGCATGTGACCAGGGTCTTAATCGAGTTTGATTTAAGCGAGTTTGATGAAGTCCGGAAGAGGCGGATAGCCTGCCGACAAGGTCAGCACTTCATAACCGGTTTCAGTTACCAGCACAGTATGCTCCCATTGCGCTGACAAACTGCGGTCCTTGGTCTTGATGGTCCAGCCGTCCGGCATTTCCTTGATGTCGCGTCGGCCGGCATTGACCATGGGTTCTACCGTAAAAATCATGCCTGGCAAGAGTTTTTCCATGGTGCCGGGCTTGCCGTAATGCATGACTTGCGGTGCTTCATGGAATATCTTGCCTATGCCATGACCACAGAATTCACGCACTATGCTATAGCCCGCACGCTCAGCATGCTGCTGTATGACATGGCCGATGTCGCCGAGATGCGCACCTGGTTTGATTTTATCTATGCCCAGCCACATGCATTCATAAGTAATGGCATTCAGGCGCTTGGACAGGATGGATGGTTCGCCCAGCAGGAACATGCGGCTGGTGTCGCCATGATAGCCATTTTTGATGACGGTAATATCCAGATTGACTGAGTCTCCGTCTTTCAAAACCTTGTCGCCGGGTATGCCGTGACAGATTACATCGTTGACCGATGTGCATATCGCTTTGGGATAAGGTGTATAACCTGGTGGGCAGTAATTCAGCGGGGCGGGGATGGTGCCTTGCACATTGGTCATGAATTCGTGGCACAAGCGGTCCAGTTCACCCGTTGTCACGCCAATTTTAACGAAAGGCGTGATGTAATCGAGAACTTCCGAAGCCAGTTTGCCAGCGATGCGCATGCCGGCGATATCTTCCGGCGTTTTGATAGTAATAGCTTCCATACGTTTTCTTGTCGTTTACCAAGACTTGTATAGCGCGCAAATGGAGTAATCCTGGCAATTCTGTGCCAGGCAAGTCCAGGCTTGCTTATCCGCTACAGTCTTGGTTTGAGTAAAATTGCGAAAGTGTTGCAGAACCGGAATTATAGTCCATGAAGGGCGCTGCCGTATCGGGCCGACATCCTTGCGATATTATGCGACCGAAGACAGCACTTGAGGGAAATGCGATTTTCATAGTAGAATAGATGGTTAGCTTGTAGATGTATAGAAATGCGGTACTTGCTAATTAATATTTTATCAATCGAATCCGGTCGAAAAGGGTGTCTCGCAGCGCTTAATTATTGAGCCTGGACTGCTGAGATCACTGGCTGGATTCAAGACCTAACCCTGGAGTTATTATGTCTGTAACAATGCGTGAAATGCTGGAAGCTGGTGTGCACTTTGGTCACCAAACCCGTTTTTGGAATCCAAAAATGGCACCGTACATCTTCGGTCATCGCAACAAGATTCATATCGTCAACCTGGAAAAAACACTGGCAATGTACCAGGACGCGATGAAGTACATCCGTCAATTGTCTTCCAATCGCGGCACAGTGTTGATGGTTGGCACCAAGCGTCAATCCCGTGACATCATCGCAGCAGAAGCACAACGTGCTGGCATGCCTTTCGTTGATCAACGCTGGTTGGGTGGTATGTTGACTAACTTCAAAACAGTCAAAACATCTATCAAGCGCCTGAAAGACATGGAAGCTTCCATCGAAGACGGCTCTGTTGAGAAGCTATCCAAAAAAGAAGCCCTGATGTTCCAGCGCGAAATGATCAAGCTGCAAAAATCCATCGGTGGTATCAAGGATATGGGCGGCGTTCCTGATGCAATTTTCGTGGTCGATGTTGGTTACCACAAAGGTGCAATTACTGAAGCAGCGAAACTGGGTATCCCGGTTATCGGCGTGGTTGATACTAACCACTCCCCAGAAGGTGTTGCATACATCATCCCTGGTAATGATGACTCCTCCAAAGCAATCGCTTTGTATGCTCGCGGTGTTGCCGATTCCATCCTGGAAGGCCGTGCAAACGCAGTGAACGAAGTTTTGGAAGCTGTTAAGCCAGGTTCTGATGAGTTTGTAGAAGTAGAACAAGCTTAATTGCCTGTTCTGGCACATGGTTTCAAGTCGCCGATGGTGGCTTGAAACAAAAAATGGGGCAACAGTCGTTCGCCCTTTTTTTTAAACAAAATTTGATATCGGTGTTTCTTTAAACACCTTTGAACTAGGAGAATGACATGGCGGCGATTACAGCAGCTTTGGTAGGTGCACTGCGCGCAAAAACAGATGCGCCAATGATGGAATGCAAAAAAGCGCTGACAGAAGCAGAAGGCGATATGGACCGTGCGGAAGAGATTCTGCGTGTAAAACTGGGTAGCAAAGCTTCCAAAGCATCCTCCCGTATTACTGCAGAAGGCGTTGTCGCATCCTATATCTCTGGTAATGTTGGTTCCCTGATCGAAGTTAACTGCGAAACAGACTTCGTGACCAAGAATGATGATTTCCTGGCGCTGGCTAATACTTGTGCAAAACTGATTGCTGAACACAATCCTGCTGATATTGCAGCTTTGGGTGCATTGCCACTGGATGGCAAAACAGTTGAAGAAGTGCGCGCAGCACTGGTTGGTAAAATCGGCGAAAACATGTCTTTCCGTCGTTTTGTCCGCTTTGACACAACTGCCAAACTGGTTTCTTACCTGCACGGCACACGTATCGGTGTGGTTGTCGAATTCGACGGCGCAGATGAGCAAGTTGGTAAAGACGTGGCAATGCATATCGCTGCGATGAAACCAGTATCCCTGTCTTCTGACCAGGTGCCTGCTGATCTGATCGAAAAAGAGCGCTCTGTAGCGGCTTTGAAAGCTGCAGAATCTGGCAAGCCAGCAGATATCGCTGAAAAAATGGTTGAAGGTTCCGTACAGAAATTCCTGAAAGAAGTTTCTTTGCTGAATCAGACATTCGTTAAGAATGACAAGCAAACAGTTGAACAGATGTTGAAATCTGTTAATACAACTGTTAAAGCATTCACCATGTTTGTTGTTGGTGAAGGCATTGAGAAGAAGCAAGATGACTTCGCCGCAGAAGTGGCTGCTCAAGTGGCTGCTGCAAAACAAGCGTAATTGGCGAAATAAAAAAACGGGCCGAAAGGCCCGTTTTTTTAAATCCAGCGATTGTAAGTATTTGTGTCTGAGCATCAAATTTGTGTATTCAGGTGTAAATATGAGTGTGTGATAAGTGAGTGGTGCTCCATTTGCTTTGTGTATTGCCTGACCGGGCTAGTTTGCAAATCAAATGGTCATTGAAGAGCCTTATCCAGGTGACTTCATCCAGTACGCATTTCATATCAATTATTTAAACTACCAGAAGGAGTCCTATCATGACAAAACCTGCTTACAAGCGTGTGCTCTTGAAGCTCTCTGGCGAAGCCCTGATGGGCGATGATCCGTTTGGCATTAACCGTGCGACGATAGAGCGCATGGTGGCTGATGTGGCCGAAGTATCAAGAATGGGCGTTGAGTTGGCCATCGTTATCGGTGGTGGCAATATCTTCCGTGGCGTGGCACCTGGTGCACAAGGTATGGACAGGGCTACTGCAGACTATATGGGCATGTTGGCGACAGTCATGAATGCTCTGGCATTGTCAGATGCCATGCGCCAGGTAGGTCTGACTTCGCGCGTCATGTCAGCTATTGCCATCGACCAGGTTGTTGAACCTTATGTTCGCCCTAAAGCCTTGCAATATCTGGAGGAGGGTAAGGTCATCGTCTTTGCTGCAGGTACCGGCAATCCTTTCTTTACTACCGATACAGCAGCAGCTTTGCGCGGCTCGGAAATAGGCGCCGAAATCGTTCTGAAGGCGACCAAGGTTGATGGCGTTTATACCGCCGATCCTAAAAAAGATGCCACAGCGACACGTTATACAACGATTTCGTTCGACGAAGCTATTGCCCGCCATCTGCAAGTCATGGATGCAACTGCGTTTGCTCTGTGCCGTGATCAAAAATTGCCTATCAAGGTATTTTCCATTATTAAACCGGGTGCATTGAAGAATGTCATTCTGGGGGCAGACGAAGGCACCTTAGTGCACGTATAATCCTGCACTTCGGATTGTTTCATATTAATTCGGCAAGGAGCGCGGCCAGAGCCGCCGCTCTTGCCCAGATGTACAGGAGAGCGCGATGAGCGTAGCAGATATCAAAAAAAGTTCTGACCAGCGTATGCAAAAGTCCATCGAGACTTTAAAGGCTGATTTGTCAAAAGTACGCACTGGCCGTGCCCACACCGGCATTCTTGATCATGTCCAGGTTGATTATTACGGCACACCTACCCACATCACCCAGGTTGCCAATGTTACTTTGATCGATGCGCGCACAATAGGTGTGCAGCCTTGGGAAAAGAAAATGTTGAATGCAATTGAAAAAGCGATTCGTGATGCCGATCTTGGCTTGAATCCATCTTCACAGGGTGAACTGATTCGTGTACCAACACCACCGCTGACTGAAGAGCGTCGCAAAGAAATGGTCAAGCTGGTCAAGACGGAAGGTGAGAGTGCCAAGATCGCTATCCGCAATATTCGCCGCGACTCCAATGAGTCCCTGAAGAAGTTACTTAAAGAAAAAGAATGCTCTGAAGATGATGAACGTCGTGCGCAAGACGACATCCAGAAGCTGACAGACAAGTTTGTTGCAGAAGTGGATAAACTCCTGGCTGACAAAGAAAAAGAAGTGTTGACAGTTTAAGCCGTCTCCCGCGTATCAACACATTCTGGATTTACATGACCCATACAAGTTCCACCAAGGAAATTCCGGCAGTTGGCGCAATTCCTAAACATATAGCAATTATTATGGATGGCAATGGACGCTGGGCAACCAAGCGTTTTTTGCCACGAGTCGCCGGGCATGTAAAGGGCGTTGAGGCGGTCAGGGGCATCGTAGAAGCCTGTGCCCGCCGCGGTGTTTCTTACCTGACATTTTTTGCCTTCAGTTCAGAAAACTGGCGCCGGCCCGCTGAAGAGGTTTCGCTACTGATGCGTTTGTTTGTCACCGCTCTTGAAAAAGAAGTGGCGAAAATGCACGCCAACAATATACGTCTCAAGGTCGTTGGTGATCTCGCCAGATTTGATCCCCAACTGCAAAACATGATTTTGGCAGCAGAGCAAAAAACTGCCAACAATCAAGGCTTGACTGTGACTGTTTGTGCTAATTACGGTGGGCGCTGGGATATCATGCAGGCCGTGAACCGCCTGCAAAAAGAGCGTGCCGCTGCTGGACTGGCCGATCAGGAAATCACAGAAGATCAGCTTTCCGCCTATCTTTCAATGGCCTATGCGCCTGAGCCGGATTTGTTTATCCGTACCGGCGGCGAGACGCGCATTTCCAATTTTCTGCTCTGGCAACTGGCGTATAGTGAGTTGTATTTCACTGATACGTTCTGGCCTGACTTTGACGCAGCAGCTCTGGACTTGTCCATATCCTCGTATCAAAACCGCGAACGTCGCTTTGGGCGTACCAGCGCTCAGGTGTCTGAGCAATCTGCCCAGCAAGAAAGCAAGTAATGCTTAAAACCCGTGTCCTGACTGCTTTGGTTCTGCTGGCCATTTTGCTGCCAGTCCTGTATTCGGCCAATTTTTATGCTTTCTCTGTATTGGCGGTGGCTTTTTTTGCTGCTGCCATGTGGGAATGCCAACGCCTGTTCAAAAAACCTGGCCCCATCATCATGGCTGCGTTGTGGGTTGGTCTGCTGGTGTATTGCTTATTCCATCTGGCAGATTTTTCTCACCCCTTGCTGTTTGCGCTGAGCACGGCATTTTGGGCTTTAAGGTTAGTCCCCACGCTAGCCAGGGGCTTGCCGGAAACGCATAATTTTTCCAGTGGCATGCTGAGTACTTTGTATGGCATCAGTATTTTTGCCTGCTTCATCGCGATTGCGGTGTTCTTTCAGCGCTCACCGATGTATCTGTTTTCTGTTATGGCCATCGTCTGGATTGCTGATATTGGGGCCTATTTTTCTGGTAAAACTTTTGGCAAGCGCAAACTCGCACCCACAATTTCTCCGGGTAAATCGTGGGAAGGTGCTATCGGTGGTTGGATCTGCGTATTGCTATTGGCGGCAGCGACAAGCTTTATCCCTGCTTTGGAAAATACTTTCACTGCGCAATTAGTTGCCAGAAAAGGCTGGCTTATCTTTATTGGTGCCATGACTTTGATTACTGCGGCCAGCGTAGTGGGCGATCTGTTTGAATCTTCATTGAAACGCCGCGTCGGTATGAAAGACAGTAGCAACCTCTTGCCCGGGCATGGTGGTGTACTCGACAGGATAGATGCGCTGATACCAGTGCTTCCCCTGGCAGCTCTAGTCGATTTGTGGCGATAAAATACATGCAGAAAAAACAGCAGCTTTGCATACTAGGTTCTACCGGCTCCATAGGCGTATCGACTTTGGATGTTGTTGCACGCCATCCTGAGCGCTATGGCGTTTTTGCTTTGACTGCACACACCCAGGTTAAAAAACTGGCTGAGCAATGCGCGCAGTTTTTACCTCAGGTTGCCGTGGTTGGCACTGCGCAGGCGGCTGATGAGCTGGCGAGTCTGTTGAAAGAATTGCATTTGCCTCAAATCCAGATATTGTCTGGCCCAGAGGCCTTGTGTGCCGTTGCCAGCGCAGGCGAATGTGATAGTGTGATGGCAGCCATTGTTGGTGCTGCCGGTTTGCCTGCGTCTTTGGCTGCTGCAAAAGCAGGTAAAAAAGTCTTGCTGGCCAACAAAGAAGCACTGGTCATGTCTGGCCAGCTATTTATCGATGCCATCAAAGACAGTGGCGCTGCTTTACTGCCTATTGACAGCGAGCACAACGCCATTTTTCAATGCTTGCCCGGCAACTACAACCGTCAACCCGGCCAGCATGGCGTACACAAGATATTATTGACAGCCTCTGGCGGCCCCTTTCTGAACCGGGATGTCAATACCCTGGATGATGTTACGCCTGAACAAGCTGTTGCTCACCCCAACTGGGTCATGGGTCGAAAAATCTCTGTCGATTCAGCGACGATGATGAACAAGGGACTTGAGGTCATCGAGGCGCATTGGCTGTTTGCTACGCCAGCAGGTAAGATTGAGGTAGTCATCCATCCGCAGAGCGTGATTCATTCCATGGTGTCTTATACCGATGGTTCAGTGATAGCACAAATGGGCAACCCTGACATGCGCATACCCATCGCTTACGGTATGGCCTATCCTGAGCGTATAGACTCGGGAGTCGCACCACTTGATCTGTTAAAGGTCGCCAGTCTGAATTTCATCAAGCCAGACTTCCAGCGTTTCCCTTGCTTGCAACTGGCTTATGATGCCTTGAAAGAGGGCAAGTCGGCTGCAACCATATTGAACGCAAGTAATGAAATTGCTGTCCAAGCGTTTTTGGACAAGAGAATAGGCTTCCGCATGATCAATCAGGTCATAGAGCATACGCTGAACAAACTTGCTGTGAGCGAGACACCAGATCTGGAAAGCATACTTGCCTGCGATGCTGAAGCACGCCGGGTTGCAGAGGCAATGATTTCCTTATGACTTGGCTACAAAACGCACTAGCCTTTCTGGTGACCCTGGGCATACTGGTTACTATCCATGAATTTGGACACTATATTGTTGCCCGCTGGTGTGGCGTCAAAGTCCTGCGTTTTTCCCTGGGAATGGGAAGGGTTATCTACTCCAGGCGCCTGGGTAAAGACCAGACTGAATGGGCTATTTCCCTGTTGCCGCTAGGTGGCTATGTCAAAATGCTGGACGCCCGTGAGATGGGGGCAGAAAAAATCGCCCAACATGAACTGTCCCGCGAATTTTGCCAGCAATCTGTATGGAAGCGTATAGCTATAGTGGCGGCTGGCCCTATGGCCAATTTTTTATTGGCTATCTTCCTTTATACCGCCTTGTTTGTGCATGGTGTGCCAGAAGCAGTTTCCAAAGTGCGCGTAGCATCTGAATCCTCTATCGCCTATAAAGCGGGATTGCGCTACGGTGACCTAGTTACTTCTATAAATGGTGAGCCAGTACAAAGCTGGTCAGAGTTCCGCTGGAAAATGATGCAAGCCGGTGTCAGTAGGCGTAATCCGGTACTTGAAGTACAGCATGCCAATACCGGCAATATTAGTGATAACACACCAATTTCTGTCGAAATCCCACTTCAACAACTGAGTTCGAGCGAAGTTGATACCGATATTTTGCAGCACCTTGGCTTGAATCTTGCGGGAAGTACTGAAATTGTACTGGAGGATTTCTTACCGGATAGTCCCGCCAAGCAGGCCGGTTTGCAGGTTGGCGACCGTATTCTGGCGATAGGACAGAAACCCCTGCTTGATACAATAGATTTCCGGCAAATCGTCAACGCCCACCCGGATAAGCCGTTGAAGTTGATGGTGCAAAGGAATGGCAACAAATTTGAGGTGGAGGTTACGCCTGTTAGTCAAGAGGTAAGTGGGCAGACAGTGGGGTTGATGAAGGTAAAATTGCAGCCTATGGTTCCAGAAATGACGGTGGTGCAGGCTAGCCTGCCACAGGCATTTATCAAGTCTGTTGAAAAAACCTGGGATACCAGTATCTTCAGCCTGAAAATGATGGGGAAAATGTTGACGGGTAGTGTTTCTCTGAAGCATATAACCGGACCTTTGACCATTGCTGATTATGCCGGGCAAACCTCCAGAACTGGCATGATTGTCTATCTGGGCTTCATTGCGGTGATCAGTATTAGCCTTGGCGTGATGAATTTACTACCAATACCCGTTTTGGATGGGGGGCATTTGTTGTATTATTCGCTGGAAGTTTTGACAGGGAAACCTTTGCAGGACCGTTATGTCGAAATGGGACAGCGTGCCGGATTTTTTTTGTTATTGACGATGATGGCAATAGCTTTTTTTAATGACATTGCCCGACTAATGTCATAATAGCTGGCTTGATGACAGAAACTCATTTTAGATAGCAATATTGAGAGTATTGAAAGAAATTTATACCCAATGAAATTACATATTGAGCAGTTCACTTTAGCCCATTTTCGTCGTCATGCTTTATCTCTGGCTGCATTGGCACTTTGCACCGGAAATGCATTGGCGATTGAGCCCTTCACCGTCAAGGACATACGTGTAGAAGGCTTGCAACGGACGGAAGCTGGTACTGTATTTAGCTATTTGCCTGTCAAAGTCGGCGAGCAATTTGATGACGCGAAAAGTACAACTGCGATCAAATCCCTGTATGCAACGGGTTTTTTCAAGGACGTTCAGATTGAAGTGCAAGACGGTGTATTGATCGTTTTGCTGGAAGAACGTCCTACCATTGCTGGCGTAGAATTCACTGGCACTAAAGAATTTGAGAAAGATGCACTCGTCAAAGCCTTGAAAGACATAGGTGTGGGTGAATCACGTATTTTTGATAAGGCAACAGTTGATCGTGCTGAGCAAGAGCTCAAACGCCAATACCTGTCCAAGGGCTTGTATGGCATGCAAATCACGACCACCATCACGCCGATAGAGCGCAATCGTGTAAACGTTACATTTGCTGTGGATGAGGGCGAAGTAGCCAAGATCGCCCAGATTAATATCATCGGTAACAAAGATTTTTCTGACGGTGAAATCCGTGACCTGTTAACCTTGACGACACCTGGCTGGTTTACCTGGTATACCAAGGCAGATCAATATTCCAAGCAAAAACTGTCGGGTGATATCGAGACCTTGCGCTCGTTCTATCAAAACCGTGGTTATCTGGAAATGCAGATTTTATCGACGCAGATTTCCATTACACCGGACAAAAAAGACATTTACATCACCATCAATATTGATGAGGGAGATAAATATACTGTCTCCGATATCAAGCTTGAAGGCGATACTATGGGTAGGGAAGAGGAATTGGCCTCTTTGTTGTTGCTCAAAAAAGGTAATATTTATAATGCAGCTCGTCTTACTGAAAGCACCAAGCGTATTTCTGAACGCATGGGTAATTTTGGTTATGCGTTTGCCAACGTGAATGCAAATCCTAACCTGAATAAGGAAAAGAAAGAAGTTGCTTTCACCATCTTTGTTGATCCAGGCAAGCGTGTTTATGTGCGCCGCATTAACCTCGCAGGTAATACCCGCACACGTGATGAAGTTATCCGCCGCGAATTCCGCCAGTTTGAAAGCTCATGGTACGACGGCGAGAAAATCAAAACCTCACGTGACCGTGTCGAGCGTCTTGGTTATTTTAAAGATGTCACTATAGAAACACCTGAGGTGCCAACCAGTGTTGATCAGGTCGATGTCAATTTGACTGTGACTGAAAAACCTACTGGTAACCTGATGTTCGGTGCTGGCTACTCCAGTGCCGAGAGATTGACGTTAACTGGCTCCATCCAGCAAGCCAATGCCTTTGGTAGTGGTGATACGATAGGTCTGGATATCAATACCAGCCGTCAAAACCGTACAATTGCGCTGTCCCACACAGATCCTTATTTTACGGATGATGGTGTAAGCCGCAACGTGGAAGCCTATATTCGCACAACGCGTCCGATTATCGGCAGTGTCGGCGATTATAAGATTCAGACTACCGGTGGCGCCTTGCGTTTTGGTGTGCCATTCTCTGAAGTGGATACAGTCTTCTTTGGACTCGGTTTTGAGCGTACCAAGGTTGAAACTTACTATGGCAGCCCATACCGTTACCTGAAATATGTTGCTGACTACGGTACTGGCTCCAAGGATACGGTTGCTGTTGATTATGGTATAGGCGAGGCCGTGACAAACTCCTTCCCATTGACAGCCGCCTGGCAAAGGGATAGCCGCGACAGCGTATTGACCCCAACAATTGGTCGTTATCAACGTGCCAACCTGGAATTGGCAGCAGTGGGCAGCTTTAAATATTATCGTGCAATTTATAATGCGCAATTATTCCAGCCGGTTTATCGGTCTGTTGTGCTGGCATTGAACGGTGAAATTGATTATGGACATGGCCTGGGTGGCAAACCATATCCATTGTTTAAGAACTTCTATGCTGGTGGTATAGGTTCGGTGCGCGGTTATGAGCCATCGTCCTTGGGCACCAAAGATCCAAATGGTGATGCACTTGGCGGCGCAACCCGCTTGCTGGCTAATGTAGAATTACAGATTCCTTTCCCAGGCGCTGACAAATCCTTGCGCTGGTTCACTTTTGTGGATGGTGGTAATGTATTTGATGAAGGTCAAAAAATCCGAGCGAAAGATTTACGTTTTTCTGCTGGTATAGGTATAAGCTGGATATCGCCGGTTGGCCCATTGAAACTGAGTTTTGGTAAAGCTTTGAATGCCAAACCGGACGACAAAAAGCAGACATTCCAGTTCCAGATGGGTACTGGTTTCTAATTGCTTATGTTCGGCTGTGTTTTGTTTTAGTACGTGTTACGGAGATTATTTTGAGTCAACATACTACCCCGACCAAATTGTTGCAACGCTTGATGGTTTGTGCGGCTTGCGTTTTCAGCGTTGCTCAAGCTCAGGCGCAAGATACCAAAATAGCGATATTTGACTCTCAGAGAGTGATGCGCGAATCCGTTCCGGCAAAAGCGGCTGAGGCTAAACTGAAAGTTGAATTTCAAAAGCGTGGCGAAGAACTGGAAAACCTGGCAAAGAAATTGAAGGCGACGGCAGAGAAATATGAAAAAGATGCGCCTTTATTGTCAGAATCTGACCGTGTTGTCCGTCAGCGTGAAATTACCGAGTTGGACCAGGCTTTCAAGCGTAAGCAGCGTTCTTACAATGAAGATGTGAACCAGCGTCAGAATGAAGAAATTGCATCATTGGTGGAACGTGCGCAAAAAGTGATCAAACAAATCGCAGAAGCCGAAAAAATTGATCTGGTCTTGCAAGATTCTGTGTATCACAGCGCCCGCATCGACATCACTGATAAAGTTCTCAAAGCACTCTCCAAATAATTCCTATGACCGCGAGCATTCGGCTGGGTGAATTGGTCGATCGCTTCGGTGGTCAATTGACTGGTTCACCTGATATTACTGTCACTGGCATTGCCCCTCTGGATGAGGCCAGTGAACAGCATATTACCTTTCTGTCCAATCCCAAGTTCCGGCACAAGGCAGCGGCTACCCAGGCTGCTGCCTTGATTTTGACGCAAACCGATTTCGAGCAAATTGGCAAAGGCTATGCTGGCATTTGTCTCATTGTCCCGCAACCTTATGTGTATTTTGCCCGTGCGGCGCAGTACTTTGCTTCACTCAATGCAATACCGGCAACACTAGGCGTGCATCCTGCGGCATGGGTCAGTCCCCACGCAATAGTCGCTGCCACCGCCAGTATTGGGGCTAATGCCAGTATTGATTCCGAGGCAGTGATTGGTGAGCACGTTGTCATCAAGCCAGGCGTCGTGATTGGCCGTGGCGTAGTGATCGGTGACCATAGTCTGATCCATGCAAATGTCAGCATTTATGACTATTGTGTTCTGGGTCAGCGCTGCATTATCCATTCTGGTGCAGTAATAGGCGCTGATGGTTTTGGCTTTGCCAATGAAAAAGGTCAATGGATAAAAATTCCACAAACGGGCAGGGTGCTGATAGGTGATGATGTGGAAATCGGTGCAAACACCAGTATAGACCGTGGCGCTTTGGCTGACACCATCATAGAAGAAGGCGTCAAGCTGGATAACCAGATACAGATAGGGCATAACTGCCACATAGGCGCGCATACAGCAATGGCAGGTTGCGTGGGTGTGGCAGGTAGTGCCAAGATAGGCAAATATTGCACATTTGGTGGTGCGGCCATGGTGCTGGGGCACCTGACCATCGTCGATAATGTACATATTTCTTCTGCAAGCATGGTGTCGCGCTCCATACTGGAGCCGGGGCAATACACTGGCTTCTATCCCTTGGCGAAAAATGCTGATTGGGAAAAAACTGCTGCCATCGTGCGTAATTTATCGGGTATGCGCGAAAAAATGCGTTATCTCGAAAAAACAATGAAAACACTGACTGAAAAAGATCATGAATAGCCTGGACATTAATCAAATCAAAGAATACTTGCCACACCGTTACCCGATGTTGCTGGTGGATCGCGTACTGAGCTGGGAAAATGGCAAGACCATTACCGCCATCAAAAATGTCACGGCGAATGAAGAATTTTTTAACGGACATTTTCCGAATAAGCCCGTCATGCCCGGCGTATTGATGATAGAAGCGATGGCCCAGACTGCAGCCATCCTCTCATTCCTGACCATGGGGCAAAAGCCGGACGAGAATACTATTGTGTATTTCCTCGGCATTGATGGCGCGCGTTTCAAGCGTCCGGTTGAACCTGGTGACCAGTTGAAAATGGAAGTCGAAATCATCAAGGTTGCACGCGGCATCTGGAAATACAAGGCCAGGGCAACAGTCGATGGCCAATTGGCAGTAGAAGGCGAACTGATGTGCACCATGCGTACGAAAGATGAAGCCTAGGAGGGCACACTATGCATATCCACCCGACCGCGCTGATAGACCCCAAAGCCCAACTGGATAGCTCCGTTGAGGTCGGTGCCTATTCGATTATCGGCCCCAATGTGACGATAGCTGAGGGTACCAAGATCGGCCCGCATGTTGTCATTGAAGGACATACGACAGTAGGCCGTAACAATACTTTCTACCAATTTTCTTCCATAGGTGCTGCTCCGCAAGACAAGAAATATGCGGGTGAACCTACGCGCCTGGAAATTGGTGACAATAACGTCATTCGTGAATTTTGCACCTTCAATCTGGGCACGGTTCAGGACAACGGCGTCACCCGTCTGGGTAACGATAACTGGATCATGGCCTATGTGCATCTGGCACATGATTGCCAGGTAGGCAACAACGTCATATTCGCCAATAACGCCGCTTTGGCTGGTCATGTGCATGTCGGTGACTGGGTGATTTTGGGTGGTTTTACCAATGTCCACCAGTTCTGCAAGATAGGTGCACATGCCATGTGTGGCATGGGTACCTCCTTGTTGCAGGACGTGCCTCCGTTTGTCATGTTGAATGGCAATCCGGCTGGCGCCCATGGCATCAATGTCGAAGGCCTGAAGCGCCGTGGTTTTAGTCGTGAGCAAATTACAGCGATACGTCAGTCTTATAAGCTGATCTATAAATCTGGCCTGACTCTGGAAGAGGCCAAGTCAGCGATAGATGAGCAGATTGCCGGGCTGGAAACTGATGTTGCTCTTCACGTGCAGTCCATGCGTCATTTTCTCGATGCTGCTACACGTGGCATAGTCCGTTAAGTTTCGTTGTGACAAATCAAGCTAATCGTCCCATTATCGCGATGGTTGCCGGAGAAACTTCCGGCGACATGCTGGCCAACCGCCTCCTGTCAGGTCTGCGTCCGGCCTTGCCTGATGCTCACATGCACGGCATAGGTGGTCCGCGTATGGCTGAGCACGGTTTCATTAATGACTGGCCGATGGAGAAACTGTCTGTGCGTGGGCTGTTTGAAGTGCTGGCGCATTACCGTGAAATCAGTGGCATACGCAAGCAATTGCGTGAACGGTTATTGCTTGAAAAGCCGGATGTCTTCATCGGTGTGGATGCACCAGACTTCAATCTGGATCTGGAAATCCAGTTAAAGCGGGCTGGTATTTCCACCATGCACTACATCAGCCCCTCAATCTGGGCCTGGCGTGGTGGCCGCATCAAAAAGATAGCGGAAGCAGTTTCCCACATGCTGGTGGTGTTCCCGTTTGAAGAAGAGATATACGTCAATGCGGGCATACCTGTGACCTATGTTGGTCATCCGCTGGCCCAGGTCATTCCCATGGAAACGGACATGGCCGCCGCCAGGGACGAGCTGGGTCTGGACAAGAACGCCAGAGTCGTTACGATTTTGCCGGGCAGCCGTATGTCCGAGATCAAATACAATACTGAAGCTTTTATCCAAACAGCTAAAATACTATGCCAGCGTGATCCTCATCTGCAGATTGTGGTCCCCATGGCTGGTGACAAGCAACGCAGTTATTACATCAAGCTGGTGGTTGAAGCCAAGCTCGATAATGTACCGGTGTTGCTGATAGATGGCCGCTCCCATACGGCCATTGCAGCGGCGGATGCGGTACTGGTTGCCTCAGGCACTGCATCACTGGAAGTAGCGTTATTTAAAAAGCCCATGGTGATTGCCTACAAGATGATGGAAGCTTCATGGCAGATTTTGCGACACATGGGTTACCAGCCCTGGATAGGTTTGCCGAATATACTTGCGCGTGAATTCCTGGTCCCAGAATTTTTGCAGTCAGCGGCGAGGCCAGACGCGATGGCTGATGCTTTGTGGCAGCAGTTAAGTGACGAAACCTTGCAGGAACGCCTGAAACAGCGCTTCATCGACATGCATCATTCTCTTTTGCGTGACACTGCTAACGTCTCGGCGCAAGCCGTATTACAATTGATTTCAGCAAAATGAGGCTTAGTCCTTCATTTATTGACTGATCATTGCATCAAATTTCCTTATGAGTAGCAAGCATGTACGTTGATTCCCATTGTCATATTAATTTCCCTGAACTTGCCGTGCGCATGCCGGAAATACTGAGCAAGATGCAGGAAAATAGTGTGACCCATGCGCTATGCGTTTCTGTTGATTTGCCTGATTTTCCCCAGGTGCTGGCACTTGCAGAGCAGTATCCACATATCTACGCATCCGTAGGTGTGCATCCTGATTATGAAGAAACAGAAGAACCAACGGCAGAGCAATTGGTTAAGCTGGCGGATCACGACAAAATTATTGCCATCGGTGAAACCGGTCTCGATTACTTTCGCCTCAAGGGTGACCTGGAGTGGCAACGAGAGCGTTTCAGGCAACATATCCGCGCCTCACGCATCTGCCGCAAGCCACTTATCATTCATACCCGCGCTGCAGCTGAAGACACCATACGCATTATGAAAGAAGAAGGTGCAGGCACGGCGCAGGGGGGCGTGGCCGGTGTCATGCACTGTTTCACCGAATCTCTGGAAGTGGCGCAAGCTGCAGTGGACCTTGGCTTTTATATTTCATTCTCAGGCATACTGACTTTCAAAAGTGCCAAAGATTTGCAGGCTGTTGCCAAAGCCTTGCCGCTCGATCGTATTTTGATAGAAACTGATTCACCCTACCTGGCGCCAGCCCCCCATCGTGGCAAGATGAATGAACCCGGGTTTGTGCGCCATGTCGGTGAATTTCTGGCAGATTTGAAAGGCATATCTGTCAAAGAAGTGCAGGAAACCACTACCAGAAATTTCTTTCAATTGTTTCAATTCGCTCAATGAGGTCAGGCATGCAAACAAGCTTGCAAAGAAGTGTTTATTGGCGTTGCCTTGCTTGTTTTTTGTTGTGGCTAATTTCTTCCTGCGCTTTTGCTGACGACCGCGAGGATTTGATTTTTGCTGTGCGTTTTGACCAGGTAGATAGGGTTAAGGAGTTATTAGGGCGAGGTGTAAGTATAGATATTACTGAACCCATTCGCGGTGAAACCCTGCTGATGATCGCCTTGCGGGAAGATTCAAAAAAAGTCTTCCAGACCTTGCTCAATCATAAAGATATCAATCTTGAGGCCAGGGCCAGCAATGGCGATACTATCCTGATGCTGGCCAGCTACCTGGGTAATTCTCCTTTCGTTAAAACCCTGGTTGAGCATGATGCCGAGATTAATCAGGTGGGCTGGTGTGCCTTGCACTATGCCGCTGCTGGTGGCAATAAGGAGATCGTTGCCTTATTGCTGGAAAAATCGGCCTACATAGATGCCGAATCCCCCAACAAGACCACCCCGTTGATGATGGCTGCCCGTTCGGGCAAGCACCTTATTGTCAATCTTTTGCTGGAAGAGGGGGCGGACCCATTTCTCAAGAATGATCTGGGTCTAACCGCTCTTGATTTTGCAATTGAAGTAGAGCAGAGAGAAATTGCCGCTGTCTTGAAAGAACGCATGCAAGCTACAAAAAAATAAGCTTTTTGCGCTGCAACATCTTGCCTGCGAAACAAAGTCTATGTTAAAGTTCGCGCATCTCATTTTCGGAGCACATCTGTGGACAGTTATAGTTGTAGATATTCACTCAACTTGGCAATGTAAGCACAGATTTCCTCTTGCTACCTTGCCATTTGGCGGGTAGTAGTCTTTTGCAGCAAACACGCTGCTCCCTACTTTTACCCCTATCTTAAATTTCGCGTGGCGCTGGCTATCAACCAGTATGCATGTGCGTAGCTGCGCGTTTTATCTTTGTCCAGACTTTGTGTTTGTGACAGGAGGTATGGTATGTCTCATTTTTTCTTTTGCGTTTTGCATGAGTTGAGGAGCATTCATGTTTGAATTGTTCCGTTTCCAGGCACGTGATGTCGTTACCGAAAGTAAAGGGCCAAATCGCTGGGATTGGGCTTTGCTTCCTCTGGTATTGGCTGTACTAGGAATTTTTGCATTTGCGGCCATGCAGATGAGCCGTCCTTTTGCCGTAGGCGAGGCTTTGCAGATCAGTCTTGATCCTGCCTATCTGCCTTACTATTTATTGCGCACAATTTTGCGCATGTTCACGGCACTGGCTTTTTCTCTGGTTTTTAGCCTGGTATTTGCAGCCATTGCAGCCAAATATGCGGCGGCTGAAAAAGTCATGATACCGGCGCTGGATATCTTGCAATCTGTACCTATTCTTGGTTTTCAGGCGATTGCGATTGCCCCTTTTATTGCCTTGTTTCCTGGTAATTTGCTGGGTGTGGAGTGCGCCGCCATTTTTGCGATTTTCACTTCCCAGGCGTGGAATATGGCATTCAGTCTGTATCAATCGATACGCAATGTACCACCTGAATTGAAAGAAGCGGCGCAGATTTTCAGATTATCTGGCTGGCAGCGTTTCTGGCGCCTGGAATTGCCATTTGCCATGCCAGGTTTGCTCTGGAATATGATGATGTCCATGTCCGGCGGCTGGTTTTTCCTGGTGGCGGCAGAGGCTATTTCTGTGGCTGGGCAAGACATTAAATTGCCAGGTATAGGCTCCTATATTGCGGTAGCGATTGAAGCGAGGGATGGCATGGCGATCACCTGGGCAATTGCTGCCATGCTGATCGGTATTTTGCTGTACGACCAATTATTTTTCCGCCCTCTGCTGGCCTGGGCCGACAAGTTCCGTTTTGAAGAATCTCAGGGTGAAACGGCACAACAATCCTGGTTGCTGGACTGGATGCGTAGCAGCCGTTTGTTTCGTGCCTGGATTGCCAGGTTCTGGCTCTTCCTCGGGCGTGGCTTGTCATGGTTTAGCGTGCAAGGTGATGGTACTACCGTGCAGGTAAATCAGCGTTTCAACCATCCTGCCTGGCCTAAAGTCCTGGATGCAGTTTTGTTGCTGGCATCTGTTTTTGCCATGTACAGCCTGTTCATTTTCATACACAGTGTGGTGGGCTGGGCTGAAGTGGCGCATGTGCTGGGCTTGGGCTTGATTACCCTGGTGCGCGTCATGTTGTTGATTGCCCTCGCTTCATTGTTCTGGGTGCCGGTGGCAGTCTGGATAGGTTTGCGCCCACAGTATTCGCAAAAAGTGCAGGCAATGGCGCAGTTTTTGGCTGCATTCCCTGTCAATTTGATGTTCCCCCTGGTGGTGTTTGCCATGGTGACTTTCAACCTGACACCAAATATCTGGCTCAGCCCTTTGATGGTGTTTGGTACGCAGTGGTACATCCTGTTCAATGTCGTGGCTGGTGCTGCCACCATCCCCAATGAACTGCGGTTGGCAGCAGACAACCTGGGGCTGAAAGGCTGGCTGAAGTGGAAGCGCGTATATTTGCCTGCTGTTTTCCCCAGCTATATCACAGGGGCAATCACAGCCAGTGGTGGCTCATGGAATGCCAGTATCGTGGCTGAATATGTCACCTGGGGTAAAACTACGTTGGTGGCCGATGGCCTGGGTAGCTATATCAAGCAAATGACAGAAACCGGGGACTTTCACCGCATTGCTTTGGGTATAGGCGTGATGTGCGTATTCGTCATGCTGCTGAACCGCTTTTTCTGGCGCAAATTGTATCTGCTGGCAGAAGACCATCTGCGTTGAGCCAGTGAGCTTACGCCTGGATCATTCATCACGGAGTTCAAGATGACACAAAATTTATTACTCGATCTGAATCAGGTAGCCAAATCCTTTAAGGCAGCAGATGGTAAATCGCGCCTGATACTGGACAAGGTTGATTTTCAACTCAAAGATGGCGAAATCGTCGCCTTGCTCGGTAAATCTGGTTCCGGTAAATCTACTTTGCTGCGCATCATGGCTGGTTTGATACCAGCAGATGCAGGCAAAGTGGCTTATCGCGACAAGGCAATTGGCGGGCCGGTGGCAGGCATAGCCATGGTTTTCCAGTCCTTTGCCTTATTCCCCTGGCTGACTGTACAACAGAATGTGGAACTGGGTCTCGAAGCCCAGGGTGTGCCAGCGGCAGAGCGTGAACAAAGGGCTGACGCGGTTCTCGAATTGATAGGCCTGGCCGGTTTTGGTGGTGCCTTGCCTCGTGAACTTTCTGGCGGCATGAAACAACGTGTGGGTATAGCCAGGGCACTGGTCACCAATCCTGACGTGCTGCTGATGGATGAAGCTTTTTCTGCACTGGATGTGTTGACAGGTGAAACCCTGCGTAATGACATGCTGGAATTGTGGGAAGAAGACCGTATATCCACCAAGGGGATTTTGATCGTTTCTCACAATATTGAAGAAGCCGTCATGATGGCAGACCGCATCATTATCCTGTCCAGCGACCCCGGTTCAGTAAGATGTGAGATCAAGATAGATTTACCCAGACCGCGTGATGTCGATTCGCTTGAAGTTCGCGCCCTGATTGATGAAGTGTATGGTTTGATGACCATGCGCGCCACTCATGAGGCAGCCGCTGATACGCCAAATGCCCGCCACATGGGATATCGTTTACCTGAGACGGATGTCAGCCGCATCGAAGGTATTCTTGATTTGCTGGCAGAAGCCCCATTCAATGGCCGTGCCGACTTGCCGCAACTGGCAGAAGAAGCTGAACTGTCGGATGAAGAATTATTCCCGACCTATGAAGCCCTGAGCCTGTTGGGTTTTGCCGTGCTGGAAAAAGGCGACATCATGCTGACGCCACTGGGTAAAAAATATGTAGAGGTAGAGCAGGCGCAAAAGCAGGAATTGTTTGGCCAGCAATTGCTGACGCATGTTCCATTGGCAGCACATATACGCCGCAATCTGGAGTCGGAAACGAGTGGCAGCCTGTCTGAGCAACCGCTGATAGATTTGCTGGAAGAGTTTTTGAAATCTGACGAAGCAAAACGCGTACTAGAAGTCGCCATCGAATGGGGGCGCTATGGCGAGGTTTATGAATATGATTATCATACTGGTCGGCTGACTTTGCCTGAGGATAATCAAGAGTAATTATTGCGTCTTTGCAGGGCAGGGGAAGCTTAGCAAAAATTCCTGCTACCTACTTCCAATTGTCCCAGAAGATGCGACATATCCACCAGGCGTTTGGCAACCAGATGCCTGACTTCGGCTTCACATTGCCAGATACCATATACACCGAGCAGCGGCGCACTCAAGACTTCACTGCGCTGCTTTTCCAGCACATTTGGCCAGATAATCACATTTACTGGGCCGGTCTCATCTTCTATGGTGATGAAGATGACACCTTTGGCTGTCTGCGGTCTTTGCCTTACCGTGACCAGACCGCAGCCGCGGGCAAATTGCCCTTGCTGAAAGGTGTTCAGCATTTCTGCTGGCAAGAACCGCTTGGCCAATAATTGTGGCCGCAACAAAGCAACTGGATGGCGCTGCAGACTGAAGCCGGTCGCGTGATAGTCACTATAAATCTCCTGTGCCTCTGAAGGGGCTTTCAGTTGCGGCACCTGTTCCTGTATGCTAGTGACGCGCAATAAGTCCTTATCCGGCATTGCACCCACTGCCTGCCACAATGCCTGCCTTCTATGCCCAGCCAGACCAGACAAGGCATTACCTGCAGCCAGCACATGTAAATCGTGCTGGCTTAATTGAGCACGTTTTGCCAGATCTTGCACATCAACAAATGCCTGTTGCTGACGCGCCTGCATGATACGCGAGGCAGCGTCCTCGGACATGCCATACAGCAAAGAGAAGCCCATGCGAACGACAGGCTGCATGGTGCCGGTAAATCTATTATGCAGCGTCTCTGTCTCAAGCGAAGAATCCCAGTCACTGCAAGTCACATCGATGGCCCTGACTTGCACATCATGGCGACGGGCATCCTGTATCAGTTGCGAAGGCGAATAAAACCCCAAGGGCTGAGAATTCAATAGCGAACACAAAAACACCGCAGGTTCATGACGCTTGATCCAGCTACTGAAATACGCAAGGATGGCAAAGCTGGCTGAATGGCTTTCAGGAAAACCATAATCACCAAAACCTTTCATTTGTTCGTAGATACCTTGAGCAAAATCACGCTCATAACCATTCTTGACCATGGCTTCTACTATTCTGGTTTCATAGCCTTCCAGGCCACCTTTGCGCTTCCAGGCTGCCATTGCGCGGCGCAAGCCATCTGCTTCTCCTGCGGTAAAATCGGCGGCATGCATGGCGATCTGCATGACTTGTTCCTGGAAAATGGGTATTCCCAAAGTGCGTTCCAACGCCGCCCGCATACCCGGATTTTTATGAATTTCTACAGGCTGCTTGCCCTGACGCCTCTGCAAATAAGGGTGGACCATGCCACCCTGTATAGGGCCGGGCCGAACAATGGCGATCTGTATCACCAGGTCATAGAATTTTCTGGGCCTCAGGCGCGGCAACATACTCATCTGCGCCCGCGATTCTATTTGAAACACTCCTATGGTATCTGCCTTGCAGATCATGTCATAGGTCAGAGTATCTTCGCGTGGAACATCCTGCATGCACTTAGGTTTGCCTGGCAAGCTAGCCATTAAATCAAAAGCCCGCCGCAATGCCGACAGCATGCCAAGAGCCAGCACATCAACCTTGAGCAAGCCCAGAGATTCAAGGTCATCCTTATCCCATTGAATCACATTACGCTTTTCCATCGCTGCATTTTCTATAGGCACCAGCCTGGATAATTTGCCGCGTGCGATAACAAAGCCGCCACTGTGCTGCGATAAATGACGCGGGAAACGCAGTAATTTTCTTGTCAGCGAAGCCCATTGCTGGGCAACAGGAGAACTGGTATCCAGGCCGCATTCAGCAAAGCGTTTAAATAACTCCTGTTTGCTATCAAACCAGCGATGCGATTTTGCCACCGCATCGACGATCGCCAAATCTATACCCAGGGCTTTTCCGACATCGCGCAAGGCACCGCGTGGATGGTAAGTGTGCACAGCAGCAGCTATGGCAGCGCGGTCACGTCCGTATTTATCATAAATATACTGCATGACTTCTTCACGACGCTGATGCTCAAAATCGACATCGATGTCTGGGGGCTCACCTCTTTCCTTGGACAGGAAACGTTCAAACAACAGGGTATGTGTTTCTGGGTTGACTTCTGTGATGTGCAGGCAATAGCAGACCACACTGTTGGCTGCCGAGCCACGCCCCTGACAAAGTATTTTTTCATTCCTTGCGAAATTAACGATATCAAATACCGTCAAAAAATATGGCTCATAAGCCAGATCATTAATCAGTGCCAGTTCATGCTCTATTTTATGTTTTACCGACGATGGCAAACCTTTTGGATAGCGTAGATCGGCTCCTTTATAGACTTGCAACTTTAAATAACTGGCAGGCGTATAGCCTTTAGGCACCAGTTCGTGCGGGTATTCGTAGCGTAACTCATTCAATGAAAAACTGCACAGGTCTGCAATCCTCACTGTTTCGGCCAGAGTATGTCGTGGATAGATCGTTGCCAGCCGCAAGCGTGAACGCAGGTGCTGTTCTGCATTCATCGCCAATGTGTAACCACATTCAGTGATGGGCTGGCATAAGCGTATGGCCGTCATCGTGTCTTGCAAGGGCTTACGAGAACGGACATGCATGGTGACCTGTCCAATGGCAACAACGGGTAATTGCACGGCTTCAGCCACAGCCTCAACTTGCTGTTTTTGATATTCATCTGCAATTTGCACCAATAAATTCAAGCCTACCCAGGCACGGCCAGGAAAGTTTTTCTTTAGCCATTTGGCCTGTTTCAGTAGTGCATCGCTTTCTGCAGGGTAGGCTGGTACCAGTATCAGCAGGCAATCTGGCAAGCCAGACAAATGTTCCAAACCCGGCGGTGGCGTGACGAAATCCTTGGGCGTCAATAAGTAACTACCCTTGGTCGCTCTGCATCTGCCAAGAGTGATCATTTCAGATAAGTTGCCATAGCCCTCACGGTTTTGTGCAAGGGCAATCAGGTGCACATTATTTTCAGGAGCCTCTGTATCTTCCAGTCTAAAGTGAGCACCAATGATGAGGTGTAAATCGGTATTTTTTGCTGCTGCATACGCTCTTGCCACGCCAGCCAGTGAACATTCATCGGTAATGGCCAGGGCGCGATAATTCAGTTTAATCGCACGCTCCACCAGTTCTTCTGAATGTGATGCCCCATGCAGGAAGCTGAAATTGCTCATGCAAAATAATTCGGCATATTCGGGCAAGAAGGTACTCATGCTGATTTATCCCAAAAATGCTATCCAAAAACACCGTGTAAAAACCAGACAGGTTCTTCACTGTCAGGATCATTGGCGCGCTCGCGATAAATCCAGTAACGCACATGGCGCTTATCAACAGCAATGTAATAATCCCGGGTTTGTATCTGCTCATGCCACCATCCGGCTTCTATGCGTTCAGCCGGAGAAACAAGTTTGAGTTCTGAGCCGTAATAAGGACGATGCTCGTGGATATCCAGCGCCAGTGGTTGGGGCAACAACCAGTTAGGGCGCAAGGCATAGCCGGCCAAAGCGGATGCCGGGCAGGGCGACGGAGCTTTCTTGATGACAGAAATCCAGTGATTGGCAACATCGGCTCTATGGTCTGCCTGTGGTGCTGGCTGCAAGACATTCTCTTCGCCCAGACGGGCGACCAGGAGTTCAAGCAAGCGCTTGTGTTCATTTGCTTGTCCACCAGGTTCGGGGAACAAGGTATAGCTTTGTGCTTCGCGCAAGATAGTCTGTTTTACTTCCAGCAACATACCGATGACGGCACTATGTAGCTTGAGCTGGCTGAGTTTCTCTTTGAATAAACTCAGCAGATGCGATTCTTGCCAACATGCTTGTGCCAGTTGCAGATCAAACATAGTTGGTGGAATGGCCTGGCGACCACGTTCATGCAATAACTCCATGTGTATATGCGTAACCGCCAGTTGCTGCGCAGCCAGCCATCCCAATAATTGGGCCAGCAGGCTGCGAGCAAAGATGAGCAGGGACTCTGCCTGCTCTATGCGGTCTGGTAATTCCATTTTGACTTTGAATTCTGGCGCTGCCAGATACCATTCGTGTACTTCTGCCTGCTCACCATAGGCTTGATCCAGCTCTATGAGTAAAGCTTTGCCACAACGTCTCTGCAAGCCAGGGCGTGGTAATTGACGTAAATCTCTGAGTCTATAACAGGCTATGCCTTGCAGTAATTCAGTCAAAGGTTCAGCTGCGGTGAGTAATTTGACCGGTAGCCTGTCCAGGCGCTGGCTTAATCTTTGCAGTTTAAAGACATGCTGCCCTCTGGGGAGTTTGCGCGATGCCTGCTTGGCAAATAGCCAGGCAGCCCTGGCAATGGGAGCAATGCCTGTCGTTGCTGTATAACCCAGAATGCGCATGCTTTCCTGCACGCGTTTACGCAAAGCGCGTATGCCACCAAACAAACTCAGGCTGGCACTGATATCAACCAGTATGCAATCATCTTCTGCCAGGCAGACTTGTGGTGAGTATTGCAGCAATGCAGTTGCTATCGCCTGTAATGCCAGCTTCTCTTTATTGTGATCGCGCTGATAATAATCTGCATCAGCAGACAGCATCTGCACACTCCCTGCGCGCATGCCCAGACGTATGCCTGCCTGATCGGCTGATGCAGACATGGATGTCACACGGCCTTGATGGAGTATCACACTGACTTGTGTCTCTTGCTGAGCAAACAAGGGAGTGACAAAGACCTCAAGCTGGAGTAAAGGCAGGTGAACGGCTATCCACAGTGGTGGGCAAGTTGCCATAGTTTGTCGCAATTTTTTCTTTGCCTGGATGAGCATAGGCATACAAATAAGGATGATCGGGCACATGCAATGTCAGCGGCGCATCACGCTGGCTGCCACGGCGTTTGAGTATGCCCAGCTCCAGTCCATATTGGCTGGTTTGCACGCTCAATCGCAAGGGGGCAGGAGAGGCTTGCTGTGCCGCCCGCATGTCACGCATCAAAAAAAATAAAGTCTCCGAACTTTGTGCTGCCAGATGCAAACGACGCAAAGCTTCACTACGGATGCTGGATGTCCAGAACAACAGCGCGCCACAACTGCTATTGCGCAACACCTGCTCAGCCGCCCACAAGGCATCGACATGCTTCTGGCAGCGTATCCATATCAATTGCGATGCCTGCAAGCCAGTGCATGAAAAAGCCAATGCCTGCGGTACATAAGGTGGCGTCAACAAAACAATGGGACGCCCATCAAGTTGGCTTAAGGCGGGTTTGAGCAAGCTGAGTTCGGCAGTGCCAACCTGTGGCAGCAAAATTTCGGTTAATTGCCCCTGTGGCCAGCCATTGCCAGGTAGCTCATTATTGAGTTCTGCATAACCACTGGGCAAATAGCCGCCCTGACCACGCGCCAGTTGCGATGCACGCCACAGTGCGGGGTGTATGCGTTCAGGAGGAAGTGAGGAAACGTGGGTCATATTACATATACTGATTAAATATACAGTATATGTAATATGGTGAAAGACTTCAAAGTTTATTTTATGTGTCAGTACTATGAGACTGGAGCAAGAAATCACAGGAAGACGAGAAAACCACAGTTTACAATATACTGATTGCGCATACAGTAGTTTGTGTTAAAGTTCGACCTATGGATGAACGCATGGCTGTTTTGATGAAGTTCCTCTATCACATACCAACCGATATGGAGATTGAAATTATGGCAAACCTCGAACAGTCCTTTGATACGCGTTTCAGCCTGCAATTTGCACCAACATCATTTTTGATGCGCCTTGGTCGTCGCGAAATATTCGTCTGCCGCGACTTCAGGCAGCGTTCTTACCATGTTAATCCGATACTGGACTGCAGTACAGGCATACAAGCCGGACATCTGGAAGTACTGGTACTACGTAAGTGGTTGATTATTTTGTCTAAAGCCAACTGGTAAGTTCAGGCTATGATGTTAATCAGGCTACCAATTTATCCTTTAGCAGAATGAGCAAACTTCTACCGCAACAAAACCCAGTTATGTGCTGTAGAGTTTGCTCCCATCAGGATAAGTTTTCTGTCGATCTGGATATTCAGATCTAAGCCCGCAAGAAAGGACCAGGGTCTGGCCAGGCTTGATCGGCAATAGGCGGAGCCAGTGCCTCATCACATCCCTGGCTCACACTCCACGCCAGATAGCGGCTGCAGCGCTGAGTGTCTTCCAGTGTGTGGATGTAGGTGATTTTGCCCCAGCGCATACGCATGAATTGCATCACGACATTCTTGTAGGGGCCATCTGGCTGGTGTGGCACGATAAAATCCAGTACAGCATGGATGCGGGTATCCCACGGTGGCCCGATGACAGCAACTTCTTTTACTTCAAAGTGCAGTCCTGGAAACAGACGATATAAGCGTTCCCACCATAAAGCCATAGATCCGCGTGAATTACGCAATCCAGAAATAGGAGAATCTCCTTCAAAGCGATAAGTGAAATCAGCAGCCAGACTATCCAGCATCAGGCCGACGTCGCCTGCGTTGATGGCGGCAAAGGTCTTACGAAGTTTGTTCTCAACGATATAAGCATACTCGAAGATATACGATTTGAAGCAGGCCCAGGTGGTAAGGAAACACCTGGTACCGCATTAATGGGACAAGTGCTGGGGCACCCCAAAGAACTTGATAGTAACCCAAAGAAATACAAATAATGCAGTATCAAGTCGAAGTTTATCAATTCGTACCAGCTTAAGAGGCTGTTACAAAATTAAGATGGCTAGGCGCCCCCGGCTAGGCGTCGCCGACGCAGGCAGTACTTTAGTACCGGGTTTTACATTCTGGAGGCGCAACAACGCTAATTTAATTTTGCAACAGCCTCTAAGTATTCTCTACAGAATGCTCTACCGGGGTCAAATCTTTTATTGCCTTGTCTTCTTCGCTGAATTTTCTATCACCCGAAATTTCGAGTGCGATTCCAGCGGCGGCTTCTGCTGGCATGCCATCAGTACGCCTTAGATATTCGGCCTCCCCAACAATATCATCTCTCTGCACGGCCAAATCCCTGGGTTGCGGGCTTTCACCTGGTAATTCAACTTTCAACTCATCTATCAGCATGAGCAAGGTCGCCGCAACGGGCAATGCGAGCAGCGCACCTCCTATACCATATAGCGAACCTCCTGCGATCAATGCAAACAGTACTATGGAAGAGGGTAAGCGTAGCGCGCGCCCATAAACGACAGGGATTAATATCCGGCTTTCAAACTCTTCATAGCAAAGTAATAGCACAAATACTACGGTCGCAGCAACGCCACCAACAGCCATGGCTGCCAGCACAGCAGGTATCATGGTCAAAAAAATCCCGACAAAGGGAAGCACATCCACAATCCCGCCAAAAGCCGCAATTGCTATTGCATTAGGCACCCCACATGCTGTGAGCAAAATAAACAGAAAAACTGCCATCATCGCGCAAGTGAGAACCTGGCCACGCACATAGCCACCAACAATAGTCTCAAGGTTGAGCATGATACGCGCCAGTTTGATATGGTGAGCGCGCGGAATCACAGCAAACAATGCGCCGCGCAACCGGTCACGGTCTATCATGATGTACAAGGCAAGAAAGAAGGCACCTGCACCATACGCGATAATCTCGAAGAAACCTCTTGAAAAAGCCATTGCTTCGCTGCTGTAGGATTTGAAGAGTGCGGCATATTGAATATGCCGCAAACCATCTGCCAGAGATTCAGTAACGGGATAAGCAGCAAGAAATTTAATCAGGCGTCCGCGCAATTCTGGCTCTTGCTGAATCAGGCTAACCACTTGTGCAATAAACGGTGGCACGGTAAAAACAGCCAATACAACCAAAACGATCAGCAGCACCGTAAACACCGTCGCAATACTGGTAAAGCGACGGATTTTACGACGCTCCAGCCAGTCAACAGCCGGATTCAGAGTGCCAACCAGCATCAGCGCAGTGATCAATACGAGAATGACGGGAACCAATTGCGAAAGCAGTGCGAAGCCAAGCACTACGGCAACAATCGCTACAATGGTAGATTTCGCTAATTCAACGCGGATAGTTTTCTTAGCCATTGGGGTGGCGGGTTTTGGCGCAAATTTTTCTGGATTTTTTGTCATATCATCGCTTGTATTCTGTGCCACTTCTGCACAAATTCAGTGAATCTGTATAAAGTCTGTTTCATCATGACAGACTACCCTGACAGCAACTGTGCGTTATCCCGCACCCAGCTTTCACATTCGCCAACATGAATAGCGGAATCGGGTTAGTCACTTAAATTAACACGCTCAAACCTGGCCGAACGCGACTGCGCAAGGCCAGTTCACATGTACAAATCAAGCACCCGTCATGGCAGCAGGGCACCCACGCCAACTGGAATTAGCGGGAATATATTCCCCCTTCATGACCAGCGTCAACGCACCAAGACTGGCACCATCTGCCACCACGGCACTATATAAAACCGAGCTGCGCGGGCCCATGTAAACACGCTCACCGATACTGACATGGTCAATTTTCATGATCCTGTCTTCAAACAAATGTGTTTGTGGGCAGGCCAAAGCATTGATTTCGCTATATTCACCTATGCTCACGCAGTCAAACTCGGTAATGTCAGTGGTGTCCATGTACACGCCTCGTCCAATTTTGCAGCCCAACAAGTTGAATACCAGGGGCAGCCAGGGTGTACCACGCAAGTAACGCATGAAATTTGGTACGGCAATACCTTCATACAGATTGGTGATGCCTTCTGATATCCAGACAAAAGGTGTCCACATAGGCACGCTGCTTTTCTTGTAGCGGAAAATCAGTATCCATTTCAACACCAGCACAAAGGCAAAACTGCCTACCCCATATAGCAGACCAGCAACCACCAGGTAATACACAACCTCACTCCAGCGATCATCCCCGGCCAAAGGCATCAAATCCAGAACAATAGTATAGCCAACAGCGATCACCATTGCATGCGGCGCAATGATGCGGAAAGCCTCAATCAAACCACGTCCCAGACGGCGAATAAGAGACGGCCGGAAAGTCAGGTTCTCAGGGAAGCCCTTGGTTTCCTCACGGGCAGGCAAATGGATAGCTGGCGAACCCAGCCAGGTATCACCCTCACGCATTTGTTCATTGTCTGGCGCACTGGAATGTACACCTATCAATACATTCTCAGGCAAGATCGTGCCATCAGGCACGTATGCACCATTGCCCACAAAACTGCGGCGAGAAATGACGGTAGGGTGCATGCTCATCCAGCCGCAATCAATTTGCTCATCCCCAGCAACACTGCATCAGCGATAAAGGTTTCATCACCTAGAGTCAGCATGTCTGGCACGACACCCAAAGCGGTAGAAATTTCAGCGCCACGCCCGACATTGGCACCCAGCAAGCGATACCAGAAGGGTGCATATACCGTTGCATATACCCCGTGCAAGACATTCAGGCTGGATTCCTGGATCTGATTAACCAGCCATTTACCGCAATAAGTATTGCCATGAACCGGATATTGCCCCTCCTTCAAGGTCGGCAAAATACTCCAGCGTATGCCAGCAGAGAGCAAGGCCGTACATACAATCAGTACCGCAGTGGCAGGGAAAGCCAGCAAGAAATATTTCATGAGCTGGAAAATCACGGAATTACTTTGCAGACCAGGGAAAAGCTCAGAATTATCAAACCAGTCTATTGTCACAAAGCTGGGGAAGACCGGCATGAAAAACAGGGCGCTGATCAACAGCGAACCAAATACAAAAAAAACAGTTTCACCAATCAGACGCAAACGTGAAACCTGTGGCCGGGGTGGAAAAATCGAAGCATCAAATGCACCCACATCTCTTGCCGGAGAACCCTTCCAGATTCGGGATTTTGGTATACGCTGCCCTTCACTTAAAGCAGATTGCCCTTCAAGATGGCCACCAGCTTCAATATGTACATTACCTTCCAGCACAGCATACGAACCGGCATAGGCATCGTCTTCCAGCGTAATTGTCCCCAGAATTAACTCGCCATGCTGCACTCTGGCATTTTCAAAATTGCTGGCATTACCTATGCTGCAACGGTCACCGATGCGTAGCAAATCAGGCGTCCTCAAAGTCATGGAGCCTATCACGACGTCAGACCCTACTTTTGCACCCAGTGCACGCAACCACCAATTGTATAAGGAGGAGCCGCTCAACATGTAAGTAGGCGCAGCTTCTACCAGCCTGTCAGCCAGCCACCAGCGATAATAGGTCAAACCCCACAAGGGGTAGCGTCCGGCCTTCAACCGCCCGGCAATGACCCATTTTCCGAGAATGGCAACGGCAAATTCAGCCAGTGTCAACAACAAGAAAACACCAACAGACAAGAACACAGCTCTGGCAATGGAATCTTCAGGGTCGCCCGTAAAGAAGTGATAGGCAAAAAACGGTGCCAACCATTGCACCATGCGCATGGCTACTAACCAGGGTATCGCTGCTGCTTGCCCTATGCCGCAAAACCAGCGCTTCCATTCAGGTGCAGTGCTCCATTGTTGCTTGCTTGATGCTGCTGATGCATCCTGCGTTACACCAGTGGATTCCAGTACTTGCAGCATCCTGGCAATCACCCTGTGTGTATAAATGTCGCTTATTCTGAAATACGCAAAACGTGGGTGTTTGCGCAAAATCGACACCAGTTTTGCTGCCATCAAAGAATGGCCGCCCAGATCAATAAAAAAATCAGATCCACGTTGTATCGCCTGCCCAGGAAACAGACTGGCCAAGGCATCAAACAGCACGGCCTCAGTTTCATTTTCCGGCGTATCTGACGCATCGTTTGCAGCCTGCTTTGCCAGAGTCAGCTTTTTGAGCGTATTGCGGTCAATTTTGCCCGAGGTCAGCCTGGGCATTTCAGGCAGGTATTCAAAGCGGGCAGGCACCATATAAATAGGCAAGACCCTGCTTAACTCGGTGCGCAAGACAACCGCATGCTGCGCAAACACGCTGGCATCAGTATCGGCGGGAAGCTGATCATTGACGATGAAAGCCACGATCTGATCAATGTCTTCATCTTTACGCAAGACAACAGCAACCGCACCCACGCCAGCTTGTTTGGCCAAAACAGATTCAATTTCGCCCAGCTCAACCCTGAATCCACGGATTTTTACCTGATCATCAGCCCGCCCCAGGCACTGCACACTGCCATCTGGGTTAAAACAGGCCAGATCACCTGTGCGATACAATCTGGCCTCATGCGCATTCCTGGCCCAAGGATTGGCAAGGAATTTTTCAGCCGTCAGATCTGGGCGCCCAAGATAACCAATCGCCACACCGGGACCAGAGATACAAAGCTCTCCGGTTTCGCCCGCAGGCAAAAGACGCAAACCGTTTTCAACATCGGTAGCAATGACAAGTAAAGAATAATTAGGTAAAGGCTTGCCTATGTTCACAGCCCGTTCCGGCTGCAATTGCGCTAGGCTGGCAGAAACGCTGGCTTCAGTTGGCCCATAAGTGTTGAACATCTGCCGTCCAGGGCGCGACCAACGCTTGACCAACACCTCGGGACACATCTCACCACCAAGATTGATCAAGCGCAGACTGTCAACCTCATGGCTGAATAAAGCGAGGAGGGTGGGGACCGCGTGTAAAACACTGATGTGGTTTTCATTCAAGGCCAGCGGCAGGGCATCTGGATCAGCCGTAATTTCTTTTGGCGCCAGCCACAAGGTCGCACCAACCAGGTAACTGATCCAGATTTCTTCAAATGACATATCAAATGCCAATGAAAATCCCTGATATACACGGTCATCATGCCGTATGCCCAGCACATGGTTTTCACTACGCAAAAAATGACATATGCTGGCCTGGTTTACCAATATTCCCTTGGGCTTGCCGGTTGATCCCGAGGTATAAATCACATAAGCAGGGTCACTGCCTTTAACGGCTCCACGCTTTAAGATGGTGTGCCCAATATCGACCAATGCATCTTCAGCTAGCCATTTCTGGCAGTCCAGCACAGTCAGTTGCGCTTCAAAAGCCTGACAGCTCAATATGCCAAAAGCACTTGCATCATTAAGGCAAACAGCAATCCTGTCTATCGGAGTATCTGCGTCAAACGGCAACCAGGCAGCACCAGTTTTGGCAATGGCCACCTGCATGATCAACAAATGTATGCCTCGCGGAAGCCACAAGCCAACAATATGTCCGGGCCGCACACCGGCAGCGATCAGAACAGAGGCAACACGATCTGCATCAGCATTCAATTGCCCATAACTGACAGACAGTTCACCTGAGATTAATGCGTTCTTGTCAGGGAAAGCGACCGCGCTTGCCTCCAGCAAATCAGCCAGCACTTCCTCTCGTAAAAAATCGTGCCTTTCCTCACCGTACAAAATTTCTGGGTTTGTTATTGTATTTGTGCTGCTAAACGATTGCATAAAAAATCTGAAAGAGAAAGGTCACTTAATATAGGCTAAATTTTGGCGCCAAAAGCCAAATACTTCCTCATGTTGAGAAATCACAACTAAAGTGCCAGTTTACCATTTTGATAAATCCATCTTTGGGAAATATGCGTAACGAATTATTTTGTTTCAATTGGTCTCCCTTAAGCTTTAATGCATAACGGGCTATATAGAAAAACAAAGAACATTTCAATGAAAGCTGTGTAGTAATGCAGGGCAGGGGTATTGATCACCAACAAGCGCCCCTCATAATACAAATCAGTCAGTTGTTTAAATTCTTGTATAATCTGCAATTTATTTGCCAGTCGTCAAGATGGAGATGTCCACGATGGCGGCCCCAAAGCCAATGAGGTATCCTGACTTTTACGGACACTCCTGTTTGTTAAAATAAACGATCAGGAGAAATAATGAAACAGAAAAAGAGATATACACCGGAATTGCGGGAAGAAGCAGTGAAACTTGTGTTGGCACAAGGATTGACACTAGAGGAAGCGGCATCTCGTATCGCCATTCCGAAAGGGACTTTGGTTGGTTGGGTGAATGCGGCCAAGAGTGGGCAGATACAGAAGACTGCCCCAGGAAGTCGGACGGTGCCGGAACTCGAAGCGGAAGTCGCCAAACTACGCAAGGAGCTGGCCCAGGCAAAGATGGAGCGCGATATCGTAAAAAAGGCGGCAGCGTACTTTGCGCAGGAGTCGCTGCCAAATACGCGTTCATGAAGACCATGCGACTCGATTATCCCATTGCCAGCTTGTGTCGCAGCTTTGGCGTCTCCCGTAGCGGCTTCTATGCCTGGCTAAACAGCATTCCGTCGGAACGTGCCAAGGTGGATGAACGCCTCAAGCTGGCCATCACAGCGGTTCACAAGCAAAGCCGGGAGACTTATGGTCCCCTGCGTATGCAACCGGAGCTGGCAGCGCAAGGGTTTAAAGCGGGTCGTGACCGTATTATCCGGTTGCGCCGGGTACTGGCCTTGCGTTGCAAACAGAAGCAGAAATTTAAGGCGACAACCAACTCGAATCACCAGCTTCCTGTAGCAGAAAACTTGTTGAACCAGACATTTTCCCCAAGCAGCCCAAATGAAGTATGGGTGACCGATATCAGTGTGCCGCAGCAAGCGGCGTAAGAGATGAGGGTATGGCCCCTCGCAATCGGCTTGCAGGAGCGGGTTGCAAACCACCATAAGCGGCACTGGTCAAAAGCCTTTGTCGTGAGCGTTATGGAGAAGGCGCCTCAAGGCGTCAGGTATGGAACAGGAAGACGAACAACCGTGAACTGCCGTTCAAGTGTCGAAAGTACTCAGATGACATCAAAACCGGGGAGTGATGTTGCCCCGCGATCAGTCTGGCCGTTACCTGCTTACGGGCCAGGCGGTGTCCGGCATAGAGGCAGCGTGATCCTGCTCCGGGCTCTTACGTTGAACTGCGGGAACCTTCGGTGGCGATGCGAAGCGAAAGGCACAAGTCCGAAAGGCGAGGCCGATAGTAGCGATGCGCCACCAAGGGACGGAGCAGCTCGTAGTAGCGTCGAAACCGCTGTAATGACGGTGGAGCGAAGGAGCTGCGTCATCCCGGCATTGTGTTGCGTCAACCGCGTAAGCGGGAGGAGCGTAGCCTAATGACCAAGCCTTATGACATTCCCAAGGCGCTTGTCTGGGAAGCTTATCAATGTGTGAAAGCGAACGGAGGATCAGCAGGTATAGACAGTGAATCACTGGAACAATTCGAGAGCCATCTCAGTGGCAACCTGTATAAGCTCTGGAACCGTATGTGTTCGGGAAGTTATTTGCCACCTCCGGTCAAAGGTGTGCCCATTCCGAAGAAGTCTGGCGGAGTGCGCATGCTAGGTGTACCGACCGTGGCGGATAGAGTGGCGCAAACGGTAGTCAAGCGGCTGCTGGAGCCAGTCATTGATCCCATGTTCCACACTAATTCCTATGGCTATCGTCCCGGGCGCTCGGCGCACGACGCGATTGCCATGGTGAGGCGGCGAAGCTGGGAATATGACTGGGTGATCGAGTTCGATATCAAGGGACTCTTTGATAACATCGATCATGAACTGCTCATGCGAGCAGTTAGAAAACACTGCCAGATTCCATGGGTACTGCTGTATGTCGAGCGTTGGCTTAAAGCGCCAATGCAAGCGCCAGATGGCACTCTTGTGGAGAGGACTCGGGGCGCGCCTCAAGGTGGTGTCGTCAGTCCTTTGCTAGCCAACTTGTTTATGCACTATGCGTTTGACAAATGGGTAGGCCGCCATCTCCCAAGCGTGCGGTTCTGCCGATACGCCGATGACGGCGTCGTCCACTGTCGAAGTCTAGCGCAGGCCGAGTTTGCATTGGCAAAAATTGACGCCCGCTTCCGAGAATGCGGGCTTGAGCTGCATCCAGAGAAAACACGAATCGTATACTGCAAAGACATCAATCGGCAGGGAGAATTCCCGTGCGTGCAATTCACCTTCCTTGGCTACACGTTTCGACCGCGTAAAGCGATGGATAAGTATGGTCGCGCTTATGTGAACTTCGCTCCCGCCGTTAGCCGTAATGCCCTCAAGACAATGCGGCAGACGATACGAGGGTGGCACCTGCAGCTGAAATGTGACAAGAATGTGGCCGATCTGTCGGCCATGTTCAATCCGATACTTCGTGGCTGGCATCAATATTACGGTCGGTTCTATGAATCGGCCATGTCTGCCGTGTGGAAACACTTGAATGACTACCTGACGCGTTGGATGATGCGCAAGTACAAGCACGTGGTCCGGCATAAGACCCGGGCACGTCACGCCCTTGGGCAGCTTGCGCGCAAGTATCCCGAGGCCTTCTGGCATTGGAAACTGGGATGTTTGCCTAATGCTGGATGATGGGAGCCGGATGAGCTGAGAGGTTCACGTCCGGTTCTGAGAGGGGCCGCGGGTGCAATTCCCGCGGTCTACTCACCCCTATATCAGCACTGGAGAAGGCTGGCTTTATCTGGCAGGAATCAAGGATGTTTATACCTGCGAGATTGTTGGCTATGTCATGGGAGAACGCATGACGCAGGCCTTGACAGCAAAGGCACTGTGGAAGGCAGTCAGCAATAAACGACCACCACCTGGTCTGATTCATCACTCAGACCGTGGTAGCCAATACTGCGCACTGGGCTACAGAGAATTGCTAGAGCAATTTGGCATGCAGGCATCCATGTCACGCAAAGGAAACTGCTATGACAATGCGCCTATGGAGAGTTTCTGGGGAAGCCTGAAAAATGAACTCATACTGGTCTGATACGCGTCTAATGGACAGATACAGTTGTCCGATTAACACAAAATTGCGACTTGAAGAGCTGGAGTTATTAGCTAAGACGGGGCGGAGCACGTGACTGAACCGAGGCCCAGACGAACAGAGGAGAAGGAGAGGTATAGAACAGTGCAGGCATTTGCAACTGTTGGACAGTAACGGGTAAAGTCAGCAATTGTGCCGGAGGCAGAGCGAACGATGCGCCTTTCGTAAAACAATACGCGCAGTGTTTGCCGTGCATACCCTCGTTGGATAAGGGCGCACTTTTACCTGACTGTGTTGCGTCTGACTTTGTGGCTTTGCCTGAATTGGTCGTGCAAATTTTTGACCAACTGGCATCCCCACTTCTTGCAGCGAGTGCTGATGAAACCGATGGCATGAACAATGCCAGCAAGATCGCAAAGCATGCGAGCAAGGCTGTGTATCATTGTGCGCGGGAATGTGGTTTCATTTCGGCATTTTAACATTTACAAGCAGTTTTTCCAGTGAAGCCTGCACTACTTGGTTCAATTGCAAGTGTTGATAATTAACAATTTCAAGTTTTTCAATTGAGTTTTGTTGGCAGATACTTTGCAGAAAATGAGTTGAGGGATATCAAATGCAGCTCAATAAAAATTGCATAGAATTCGAAACTTGTTTTTCAATTACGAACAGTTTGGTTATAATCCGCCCATGCGAATTTCTCATAGACTCCGACACCTGACTATTTGGCTGGCATGCTTTGCAATGCTGTTCAATGGCATTGTGCCGTCTATGGCAAGCACTGTAGTTCCCACAAAGGTGAAGGCAGGGTTTATCGAAATTTGTAGTGCTGACGGTAATAAACTGTTTGAAATTGCTACCGGCAAATTTACGAAAACCAGTCCGGACGCCGACAGCCAGCAGTCCAAACATGGCAAAGTACATTGCGCCAACTGCCTGCCGCATGCCGATCACCACTTTTTGCTTCCTACAAATGACTCTGATGCGCCGAACGCTGGCTTGAGTGAAGCATTTCCACCGCTGTTCTATCATTCTCCACAAACCCTATTTTCCTGGGCAAGCGCACAACCGCGAGCCCCGCCAGCACTCTCCTGATTATCGCTCAGTTCCCTGAACACACGATCACGTGTGTCGGGGCGTGTTGTATTGCGTTCAGGAATATTCCATGCAAACCGCTTTCAAAGTCACCGTCGCATTCAATTGCGCGGCGATCTGTATTTTGTTGTACGCCTTCTCGAAAGATCGTGAGCGTATGCAGTCACAGGCATCATCTCAGGTGACTGGCGCAGCCATTTCTTATCCAGCACCAGTGTCCAACCGGTCCCATCAACCCATTTCCAAAGTGTTGGAATATCAAATTGCCCCTTCCAGCCATTCTGAACGAATGCAAACTGATGATCTGGTCATGATGCATGAATTGCATATAGGCACGATGCCGACTGAATCCAGCAAGTAGTTTTAGAAGACTTCTATTAAGCATCATTCATTGAGAGTGAGAAAAAAATGCAAGAAAAAAATAAGTTATCGATGATTTTCGCAGCATTTCGCTGCTTAAACGTCGCTGCCATTTGCGCACTGGCTGTATGGAACTCCTATGCCTTTTATCTAAATCAGGCCATGCAACAAGCGCCATCGCTACAGCCAGTTGAAATGCAATTGGTACCAGTATCTGTCGCCGACGTATCTGCCAAAAACCCGTCATAACAACAGTGCAAATGAATGTTTTCTACAGGTCTGAAACAGACTTGTAGCAAAGAAAGGATGCGGCTTCGTCGCAAAGAAAATGAAAAAAATCAATACACCATCATCGCTGCGAGTTGTAATTCTATGTGCAGTAACCGCGCAAACGATAGGCTATTCAAGCCTGGCTCTGGCTTCATGTGGAGCCAGTTTCTGCCTGGTCAATACCGACTGGGTAGTACAAGGCGCCTGGCTCGATCGCGGAAATCGTCTTGATCTGCGCTATGAGCAAGTCAGGCAAGACCAATTGATGAGCGGATCACGAAAACTTGCTGCTAATGAAGTCGATCTGCGCAATCGAGAAGTCGAAACCACTAGTCACCGCTGGTTGCTCAACGTTGATCACGGCATCAACGAACATTGGGGCATTTCAGCGTCCATCCCGTTTATTGATCGCAGTCATCTGCATACGGAAGCCGGTGCGCCAGTGACCTGGAATTTTCGCCAGATTGGCGATGCGCGCCTGTCCGCCCGCTACCAGTCTGCCTTGCAAGATACCGCGACTGGTGGTGGTACGGTCTTTGGCGCAAATGCAGGCTTGAAGTTGGCGACGGGCAAAACTGATATTGCAAACGATACTGGTACCAGGGCTGAACGCAGTTTGCAACCAGGTACGGGAACAACCGATCTGGTCGCCAGTGTTTATTACCGCCGCGTACTGGCTGACCTGGCAACGAGCTGGTTCGTCCAGGCTAATCTCGAAGCGCCATTAAATGAAAAAGACGGCTACAAGCCCGGGAAGAAATTTGGCCTTGACCTAGGCATTCGTACCGAATGGAGCAGGAATTTTTCTCCCATGCTGCAACTCAATTTCCAAAGTCGTGAACGTGATTCTGGCTTCAATGCCGAGCCAGAAAATTCAGGCGGTGACAGCTTGTCCATTAGCCCCGGACTTAGCTACAAGCTTGCCGGACAAGCGCACATCTATGGCTTTGTACAAATCCCTTTGCATCAACGCGTGAATGGCGAACAACTCAGCCCTAAATGGGCAGCCACCATCGGCATTCAATCTACATTTTAAGGACCGCACATGAACACTTTACGCCAAGCCAGCATTTCCATTTCTATTATTGCATCAGCATTAGCGCTCTCAGCTTGCGGTGGCTCTGGTAGCACAGCTGCACCGAGCGCGCCTGTCTATCCGGCAACCATGCCAGTCAGTATCAATTTTGACCTGCTAGCCAATGGCGGAGTCGCTAAATGCGGCACA
Organism: Undibacterium sp. KW1; assembly: GCF_009937955.1. Classification (NCBI taxonomy): domain Bacteria; kingdom Pseudomonadati; phylum Pseudomonadota; class Betaproteobacteria; order Burkholderiales; family Oxalobacteraceae; genus Undibacterium; species Undibacterium sp. KW1. The sequence continues at coordinate 2,800,112 of NZ_AP018439.1, forward strand.
CCCATCAGTGGCCTGGGTAGTAGAGGTACGACCGCAGACTTGAAAGACGCACGTTTCTATGTGTCCAATATTAATTTGATCGACGCGAACGGCAAACAGGTACCAGTAACATTGACCGCGAACGACTGGCAAAATGAGCAGGTTAGTTTGATCAGCCTGATTGATGGCACGGGTACTGCCTGCGGCGGCACGACCTTGCCGACCAATGCAGTCATTGTGGGGACAGTGCCTGGTGCCGCCTACACCGGTATTTCGTATGAAATTGGTGTGCCAGAAACACTCAATCACACCGACTACGCCACTGCAGCTAAGCCATTGAATGTCGCAGCTATGGCCTGGAGCTGGACATCCGGTCGCAAGTTCCTGAAGCTGGAGCTGAACCCTCAAGGGGGTGTCAACGTAGTGCGCACCAACACCACAACCACGCCTGCTACGACGACCACAAGCAATGCCGCTACCTGGAATTTGCATCTTGGTTCTGGTGGTTGCACAACCAACGCCACCACGGGAGCCTATAGCTGTACCAATGCCAATCGCATGCAAGTCAAGCTAGCAAATTTCGACTACACCAAGCAAAAAATATCGCTGGACTTGAATGCCTTGTTTGCCGGAAGCGATTTGACGACAGACACAGCGGGTGCAGCGGGCTGTATGTCTGGCACCACCGACGATGAATGCAAGGCCATCTTTAATGCATTCAAAATCGATCTGCCTACCGGTAATCCAACGTCGGCTGGTGTACAGTCAGTCTTTGTTGCTCGCAACAAGTGATCAAGCCATTTAGCCGATATAGCGTCACCTATGCCGCATTCATTGCTACCAGCTTGCTGGTAGCAGCTTGTGGAGCTGGTGGTAGCGGCGGAGGCGGCCCCTCCGCAACACATACCCATGCCACAGCCACGACACCAGCTTTGAATGGCTTCCCTGCGTCGGTGCTATCAAGCAGCAATCCGTCTACGGATGAAAAGATTGCATTGGGCAGGCAATTGTTTTATGAGCCACGGCTATCTGGCAACGGTACACAGTCTTGCGCATCTTGCCATCAGCAAGACAAGGCATTCACCGACGGACGTGCCCTGGCGATTGGCTCTACAGGCGAAACGCATCCAAGAAATGCACAGGGTCTGGCGAATGTGGTGTATCACGCCACGCTGACCTGGGCTAATCCTGCGTTGACAGAACTTGAACGTCAGATGGAAGTGCCGATGTTTGGTGAGAATCCAGTTGAAATGGGAATCAATGACAAGAACCGGGCAGAAGTACTGAATCGCTTTAAGCAGGATGCCACTTATGTCAATTTGTTCAAGGCGGCATTTCCTAAAGACAGTGATCCTGTCAGCTTTGCCAATATCATTGCCGCTATTTCGACTTTCGAAAGAACATTGATTTCCAGTGATTCAAAATATGACCAATTCCTGCGTAAGGAGGCCAGTCTGAACGAATCTGAGTTGCGCGGCATGAATCTGTTTATGGGTGAAAAAGCCGAATGCTTCCATTGTCATGGCAGTTTTAATTTCAATGACCAGACCCGTTTTCAAGGACTGGCCCAGGTTGATACGCCTTTCCACAATACAGGTTTATACAACATCGACGGCAAAGGCGGCTTCCCTTTCCCTAACCGTGGCTTGTTTGAATTTACTTCAAAGCCAGCAGACATGGGCGCTTTCCGCGCACCAAGTTTGCGTAATGTTGCTGTGACTGGCCCTTACATGCATGACGGCTCCATCATGAGCTTAAAGGACGTGCTGGACTTCTATGCAGCAGGTGGCCGTCAGATCACTACTGGTATCTACGCCGGGGACGGCAGAACCAATCCCTACAAAAGCGACTTGATCACACGCATCAATCTGACAGAACAGGAAAAAATTGATCTGATCAATTTTCTGGGGACTTTGACGGATGAGAAGTTCCTGAAAAACCCCAAGTTTTCTAATCCACATTAATCAAGTATGGACTCGCTATGAACACTACATCATGCCGGAAGAAAATTGTCGCTTGCGCGCTGACGCTATTTGTATTGACGTCTGGCCAGGTCAAGGCCGCTGCAGAGAGCGGGGCTGAACAAAAAGCTATCCAAACGCTGATTTCCCATCAGTTCGACCAGCCTGGCAACAAGGTCGACACTGCACCAATCGCCGTTGTCAACGATGTCGCCATTGCCGACTGGATACAGGCAGACAAAGGTGGACGTGCTTTGCTACGCCGCTCCAAAGGAAAGTGGGAAATCATTGTGTGTGGTGGCGATGGCCTAAAAGATATCAATGCACTTAAAGATGCAGGAATACCAGAGAGCACTGCGAAAGCGCTGGTCAGCCAATTGAACAAAGCTGAGCAAAACGTCAGTCAGGACAAGATCAAGAAATTTAGCTTGTTTGGCAGCAATGTCCAACTTCAAAGTGGCGCCCACACTGGCAAGCATTAATAAACAAGTGACGAATTTTGGCGCTTGCCGACGTAATTTTTTAATATCTACCAGATCATCATGATGAAATTCAAACACCACACACTGGCAACAGCGATCCTGATAGCATTTAGCAACAACGCGCAGTCCCAAATTGCCAGCGTCCCAGCCGTAGTGATTACTGCCAGACCAGTGATCGAAGAAGTGAGGCTTGATGCCTATTCGAGCACCGCAGCTGTCGTTACCGAAGAACAATTACGCGATCAGAACGCAGTAGACCTTGCGTCTGCGTTGCGACGTACGCCCGGCGTGCAAATCTCCCGCTACAATCCGGTTGGTGCATTTGGTGGCGATCAGGGTGGCGCTGTATTTATACGGGGCATGGGTGTAAGTCGCCCTGGTAGTGAAATAAAGACCTACATAGATGGTATTCCGTTCTATATGGGGGTGTGGAATCATCCTTTGCTGGACTTGCTGCCTGTGAACGGGATGCAATCCATTAGCGTTTACAAGAGCCCTCAACCACAAGTCAACGGCAACAACTTTGCCTCAGTCAACTTGCAGACCAAACGTGCCAATGAAGACGGCATTCATGGCAATGTACGTTTGTCGGCCGGCTCATTTGGCACTGTCATAGAACAGGCAGATTTGACCGGGCGTCAGGGTAGTCTTGACTATAGCCTGGCACAAGGCTACGCCAAATCGAATGGTCACAGGAACAATGCCGATGGAGAGCTCAAGAACTTGATGGGGCGGGTTAATGTTCAAATTGACCAGAACTGGACAGCCAATGCCAGTTTCATTTTAGTCGACAACAAAGCCCGTGATCCGGGCGACAACCGCAGTGCACTTCCAGTCAGAGCTCCAGAATACAATACCAAAGCCAGTATGATCGCAGCAGGCGTGACGCATCAGCACGGTGACTGGCGTGGTGAGTTCCGTGTATATCGTGATAGCGGCGAAGGTAACTGGTTATCGCAGGCGGGTTTGGACGGTGACACGCTGACCAATTTTTCCATGAGTGGCTTGCGTTGGAAAGAACAGTTTTCGGCATGGACTGGCGGCACAGTAATAGCAGGGATTGATCACGACCGTATCGGCGGTGATTTGCAATTTAATCGCCTTGCTCCCGCTCCCAAGGCCGGCTATGTTGCACCCACATTTAAAATTACTTCGCCTTACATAGCCTTTAATCAGGAATTCAAGCTTAGCAACGAATGGAGTTTGCTGCCATCGGCTGGTGTGCGCTATTACCAGCATAGTGAATTTGCTTCCAAATCGTCTCCCCATGCAGGCCTGTCATTAATATCTGACAAAGTCACTTTCTTTGCAAATTTGTCACGGGGCATTAACTATCCAGGTCTGGAAACGACGGTTCTCTCATCCTTGATTGCGCCGCTGGGCGATAGCTGGAAAAAATTGTCAGCAGAAGAATTGGATCATGCTGAGGTCGGCATGAAATTTTCACCTGGCAAAGATACACAAATCGACATCAGCCTGTTTAGCGACAAAGTCAAAAACCGCTACATCTTTGGCTTCCCGCCAGATGTGCCACCGCCACCGCAATTTATCAATCTGGGCTCCTACACCAACAGGGGTGCTGAAGTTGCAGTGCGCCAAGCGATATCTTCACAATGGAGCATCTTCGCCGGACTGAGCTTCATCAACTCTAGTATTGATAATCTACCTTACACGCCCAAACAGGCAGTGACTATTGGCCTGAATGGGCAGCTTGATGCTTTCCGTATTGCCCTTGACGCGCAATATCAATCCGAAGTGTGGGCCTTGAACCGGGCGCGTACCGCTGGAGCATTGAATACAGAGAAAGTTAGCGGCTTTAGCGTTGTGAATACCCGCGTAGCCTACCCACTGCCATTTCTTGGGAAAAAAGGAGAGGTATTTGTTGCAGTCGAAAATCTGTTGAATCGTAGCTATGCCTATCGTCCAGGTTACCCAATGCCGGGTCGCAATGGGCAAATGGGTGTATCAGCTAGTTTTTGACATGAACCGCCTTTGTTAGTGGTGTAACGTCTTTAACGTCAATCATTTCTCAGACGTTTATCTGACTACCTTAACTCGATTTATTTTTTGTGCACCTTAGCGGCGCCTCGTGCAGATAGGGTGCCCGACGGACATTTTAAATTTGTCTGAGCTATTAGAAATTTCTCCAACAAGGGCAGATGATACCGATTGGAGAACCGACCAGGAAAGCTCCACCGTCGCTTGGTCAATTTCGAATGTTCATTTTTTAGGACCTTTATGTTTTTTAGCTCTTTTCTTCTTATCAGTGGTAGTGATTTCCGCGACGTCACATCAGGAAGACACTTTACTCGAACTACTATTGCAATGCTGATTGCAAGCGCATTTACTGCAGTTAACCCTATCCCAGTTTTGGCGCAAACTATGACGGACTCAGACAATTCTGCGCTTGAATTAGGCCGTGTAGAGATTACCGGCAAGCGGGTTGGTCCAGTCGCTTCAAAAAACGTGCTTAGCTCCGTGGATATCCTTGGTTCTGACCTTATTCAAACGCAACAGGTAATTAATACCTGGGAGTTATTTGCAAAGGCACCTGGCGTCATGCTTACCCAATTCAGGCAAGGCAGTGAATCAGGGAAATTGTCATTCCGTGGGTTTAATGGTGAAGGTGAAGTGAATGCCGTCAAATTACTCATCGATGGTATTCCCAGCAATGACAATGCAGGCGGTATGCCATTCTTGGACATGATATTTCCCTTGGAAATCAAATCGATAGAGGTAGTACGTGGCACCAATGATCCTCGCTATGGACTGCACAATATTGCAGGCAACGCCAACGTAGTCACACGAACGGGCGGAAACTATAGCGACGCAAGAATCACCTATGGTAGTTTTGATACCAAAGAAATTCAAGCAGCGAAAGGATTCGAGAACGACAACTGGTCTCAGAATTACTTCATTGGCTATTTGAAGTCTGGCGGATATCGTGACAATGCGACTTTTGATAAATATACGGTTGGCGGTAAATGGTTTTACACAACAAATGATGCAAAGCTGCGTTTGGGCGTTATTGCGCGACATACCGTTAGCAATGGTGATGAACCGGGGTACCTGACTGCCAGTGATGCTTATAGTAATCCAACACTCTCCTATCCGTATGCTCAGGCGCAGGGCGCAAATCGTCAAATGAACCAATTGAGTTTTCATATTGATGGCGATATGACTGAAAACCTGTCGGCATCGACCAAATTTTATCTGAATCAAGTTAGTGACCAACGCTGGTTACGATATTCAAGTACAACATCGCAGCAGGAACGCATTATCGATGAAACGCATTTCGGTGGATTGAGCTCCGTTACCTATCGCCCTAATTTGACAGGCATTAGTTGGATAAAGGATTTCGTGATTGAGGGCGGTGTTAACGTTGAGCATCAGGACGACAAAAGTCCACGCTACAACACTGTGAACAAGGTGCGCGTGACGACTACTCGTGACCAAAGTTTTAAGCTGGATAACTACGGTGCATACCTGCAAGCAATAGTAAAGCCCGTTGACACCCTGAAGATCATACCTGCATATCGAATTGATAAATTTGACGGGAGCTTCAACGACCTGTCAAAAAACCTGCATTATGAGATTCAAGACTATGGTGTGATCGGCCAGCCGAAGCTGAGTGTCGTGTATTCACCCTTGAAAACGGCCAGTGTCTATGGGAACTGGGGAAGAACGTTCCAGATTGGCGCAGGGGCCGCTTCGTATAAATCAAATAGGAACGATCTGCGTCCATCGATCAATGATGGATGGGAAGCCGGTCTTAAATTCAGTCCCGCCGGATGGGTTGACGGACGTATTGCAGCTTGGGAACAAAGCGCTTCAGACGAAGTCAAGCGCAGACTGAATGATCCAACGGGCGACTCTGAGAATGTCGGTAGAACCAGACGAAGTGGTTTCGATATTCAAGTGAACGTACGGCCTGATCAACGTAGCAATGCTTGGTTTTCGTATTCTCGTCAACGCTCAAAAATTTTAGTACCTGATCCAACGGCTCCAGCGACCGCAGGTAAAGAAATTGACCATGTGCCGGGCTATGTCTTTTCGGCAGGTTACGATCTACAAATTACGCCTGCGCTTCAGTTATCTGTATCCAGCAATGGTCAGGGAGACTACTATTTAACGACGACCAATACTGGAAGCAAATTTGGAGCGTATGCCTTGTTTAACATGAGTGCAAAATACAAGGTGTCACCGGCGTTAGAGTTGGAATTTCAAACGAAAAATATAACAAATCGCTATTACGAGTACGTCTGGATAAATGATCAGTCAAGGCACTCGCCGGGCGACGGCAGGGCATTTTATATGTCAGCAAATATGAAGTTCTGAGCACTTAGGAATTGAGATTACCTGATTGAGGAGAGTGCTTCCTGACCTTCACTCAATCAGTCTCATGTATTTTAATATCGCCAAAATTAGCACTACTATTGGTCGACAGCCACTTTAAATGAATCAAGCATGAAAGCACTTTCCCATACAGTACGACCAATTGATTTTTATCGAGCAGTATGGAGGTGGCACTTTTATGCTGGCATATTGGTTTTGCCATTTTTATTTATTCTGGCAGTGACTGGTGCAATCTATTTGTTCCATACGGAAATCGACAATTTTATTTACCGAGATATAAAAACCGTCCAAATCATTTCCAAGCCCGCACTGTCGCATGAAGCAGTGGTACAGGTCGCGCTAGCTGTCCATCCTGGCATTGCACTTCGTTATGTTCCTCCATCCAGTAATCTTAATTCTGTTGAGGTTGATATCAAATCTAGCAACGGTAACGTCATGGCAGTTTTCGTCGATCCGTTTCGCGGAACTGTTTTGGGTGCGATGCCGAACAAAGGTGGTTTTTCAGGAACAATAAGACGATTGCACAGCCTGGCGTATTTTGGTCCCGTTGCAAACGCGCTTATTGAGGTCGCTGCTGGTTGGAGTATTTTGCTGGTTTTTAGCGGTATATATTTGTGGTGGCCACGTCAAAAAACAGGATCATTAGACGGCGTATTGAGAGTCCGAGGCAAGCCAAGAGAACGCATGTTTTGGCGTGATATCCACGCAGTAACCGGTATTGTCGCGGGATTTTTCATTGTGTTTCTCGCCGCTACCGGTATGCCTTGGTCCATAGTTTGGGGTGACAAGGTGAACCAATGGGCTAACGGCAGTAATTTTGGATATCCAGCTGGTGTGCGTGTAAGTGTTCCGATGTCGGATGAGCATTTAAATCATGTTGCACCGGTCACCTGGTCATTGGAGCAAGCTAAAATTCCGGAGTCACATGCGCACACCGATGCTACTCCGGGAACTACTATGTCGCCCTTTAGTCTGGAAAAAGCAGTGTCTATATTTGATGGCTTGGGCATGGCCAAGACTTATGGAATCAGTTTGCCTAATAAACCAGGTGGTGTATTTACTGGCTCGGTGTATCCAAATGATCTTGCTCAGCAACGAGTTGTACACTTGGATCAGTTTTCTGGACGAGTCTTACTTGACATGGGCTACGCTGATTATGGCCCGCTCGGAAAGGGGCTTGAATGGGGTATCAATGTCCACTTGGGACAGGAGTTCGGACTTGCCAATCAATTGGTGATGCTAGTCGCCTGTTTTGCAATTATATTGTTGTGTGTGTCTGCCGTGATCATTTGGTGGAAACGGCGCCCCAATAGAACCTTGGGTATTCCAACATTGCCAGAAAATTCTCGATCGCTTCAAATAGTTTTCGGTTTGCTCTTTATTGGTGGTGTTATTTTTCCCTTAGTTGGGATTTCTATGCTTATCATGCTCATACTGGATTACATATTTGTGATTCGGCACGGAAAGAGCAACTGACTGGCCTCTGATTACATTGGAATAAATATTAGTGAGCGTTAATGCGCTCACTTTACGTAAATCATGACAACCGTTATTTGATTTCGAATGACTGCCTTGATCGTTGAATCCAATTCTGCAAGCCTGGTAGCGCGATCTCGCATGAAGTCATGAATCTGACTGGCGCGGGTGCGCGGACTATTTAATGCCTGCACTCTCTCACTATTTTCATTTTGGTAGTCATCCCAATCGCCGCGGATTATGTCCCAAACACGGTCGAAATAGGGAGACATCGCTTTCCCCTCTGGCCCAGTTGGCAACCAGGGCACTTTTGGATTACGGTGGTACATAATGCCGGGGCTATATCGGAGCGTCGAAGCAAAGGATATTAGGTGAAAAAAATAAACGGCTCTTCTATAACAGAATCAAATTTTGCATAAAAGTACGATTACCTTGAGGGTAGGGGGCGCAGCTAACGCCTACGCAACTTCGTTCCGAATACCTAAATTTACCGATTTTCTGATTTGTGCTTACGACACTTGCAAATGTTGTAGGCATCGAAGTAGTGCATGCATGTCACCCTTTGGGTGTTCTTTTTGGGAGAATTTCATCGTCACTAACATAACGTAGTGTGGTGAGAATAGACGAATGTCTGGCATTTGCTTTTACATTCACTAGGCCGACGCCTGCTTTGATTTGATTTGATGAGTAATCGATGTATGTCGCAACCAATATGATGAAGCTGCCCTAAGTTGGGCGATTATATCAAATTTATTAACACTTTAAAAACCACGTCCTATGGACGTGGTCATCGCCTAACTGGCTTTGCCTGTTAGAGCGAAAGGAGCCTGCTCAAAGAAGTATCTTTCGTGATGTTGTCCCCACAACAATCAAGAAAGGAAACGAAAATGAGCAGGTTTAAAAGAGCATCGCACGTAATATGGCATTGTCAATACCATTTGGTCTGGGTGCCCAAATATCGATACCGAATATTAAGAGGTCCAATTGGACGAGAAGTGCAAAAATGTTTGATGACCTATAGTCAGCAATTAGGTTGTGAGATAGTGGAACTGAACGTGCAAGTTGATCATGTGCATCTATTGGTGAAAGTGCCGCCAAAGTTATCGATATCGGAATTGATGGGTGTCCTGAAAGGGCGTACGGCAATAAGGTTGTTTAACGTATTTCCTCAAATGAGAAAGAAGCCCTATTGGGGGAATCATTTCTGGGCAAAAGGATATTGCGTAGACCCGGTAGGGCTGGATGTTGAAATGATCCGAAAGTACGTCAAATTCCAGGAGCAGGAAGAGGCACGACAGCAGCAACTACAACTTTAAGAAATAGATAGCGAGCCTTCTCAGAGGGCTCGCACGTGTGCTCCCCTCTGGGGAGCAAAAAGCAAAACCACGTTCTAAGAACGTGGTTCATTTACTTGCATATATCTGCCATTTTCGCCGCTCCACCCATTGCCGTTTTGATGATTCGGTATATCGAATCGCCGTCTAACCCCTTACCAGAAGGGTCACTTATTTTGAATAACGGCGGAATTTTTCCCCGGGGGTACGGAAGGGGCGTTAGTCCGTAGGGGATACCAATAAACCTCCGGCTTTGCCGGAGGTAACTTAATTTTTATACAAAGCTGCAAAACGTGTTTGTACCAAATGTAGTTCCAAAATTGTGCAATATTTAGTTCCGCTGACTCATTTGCAGCCTTCTTAAAAACCTTACAAATTTCGCATAATTTATATTATGTAAAATAGCCTCCAGAATGAAGGCATGGATTTTGTCAAAAAATAGATCGGCAATAAGGACAATCTTTACCCCGTTGTAGGCATTGCGTCCGTCATAGCTGAACTCTTGCTGGAACGCCTTTATTATTGCAGATAACAGATACTTGATTTCGAACAGCATCGAACCGGACTCGAGATCTCCGACCAGCAGCGTGTCGCCCACAAAAAAGAACACACGCCCGTGGTCAAAAGCCACTCCCCCAAGCACGGTGGGATCATCGCGGAACACATAACGCTCTCCCGGCACGTCGAACACGTAGCGCTCCTCGTCGACGGCATAGACGGCAATGCGCCCAGAGTTACGCAGCCCTGCAAGGTCGCCTTAGTGGCCAGTGGATCGAAAAGTCATCGGTAAGGTTGAAAGTAATGTCTTTTGCGCCATCAAACTTGGATTTGACCCCGGGTTTCCAGTCTATCTTCTCCTTGTACATCTTGATCACGTCATCCTTGTAGTTAAGTATGCTCACATCTTCGCGAAAGCCAAGACCATCCATTGTAAATGCGGCATCCAAGCTGCGTCTGCTTTACTTGCCTGTTTGTGGCTCTTTGTTCCCAGGTATCATTCTTTCGCGTATCAAGTTTTTTAGCTCCGCCATCATTGCCTCTTGCGCATTGATCTTGGCTTTCGCGGCATTCAGCTCCAATTCTATCTGACGCTGTTGCTGCTGATGCTCGCTTTCTCTAGAAGAAAAGCCTATCATGCGCGCTTTTAGTTCTTCGATTAAAACGTCCTTCTCATTCAGTTGTGGTTCCAGCAATTTGGCGCGTTGTTCGATCACGCGTAATGCTTCTACCTGGCTATTGAGTTTGCGGTAATTGGTTTGCTCTTCATAGATGGTTTTTTGTGCTTGCGCTATTTCTGCCACCCAGCGGGCACCGTCCTGGTTGAGTCGCGTTATTTCATTTTGTTTATTGATCAGGTTTTGCTGCAATTGACGTTGCTCTGCCTGCAGTTGCTGCACTTGTTGCTCATGGCGCCGGACATCCTGATCACGTTGCTCTTTCACGGATGCACGATAGTGTTCAAGCGCATCGCGGGCGTGCTGGTGTTTTTCTTCCAGTGATTGCCGGTGAATCTCATTTTCTGCCAGACGCTCCCGCAGATCAATGACTTGCTGGGCCAGAGTGTGGTGGGCCATGGACTCGGTTTGCAGGGCTTCCCTGGTTTGCTCGTGCGATGCTATTTCTTGCTTGATGGCGGCAATTGTCAGGTCGAGTTTTTCTTTTGTCTGCGCATTGCTGGCTTTGAGCTCGGCAATTTCTACTGCATGAAGACGGTCCCTTTCATTGCATTGAGCTGCCATTTCAGCAATGCGATTATCTGCTTCAGCTTCCAGTTGAGTGGCCAACTGTGCCACCAGGTTTTGCAGGGCTTCACTAACGGGCGCTTTGCTGCGTGAATTGCCGCCACCCTCCGCCTCCAGCTCTTTGAGGTATTTGTGAATTGTCGTCTTGGAGCCGGTGTTGCCAAGGACAATTCTTACCGCATCGACTGACGAATGGCGACCCTGCGCTATCAGAGTATTACGCGCTTTTTCGACTTCTGACTTGTATAACCCAGCTCTTGCCATGACTTTTCCCATGAAATATCATAATGTATTACGTACCACGTAATTACATACTAAAATATTACTTTAACTTATAGATAAAATCTACTAAATTAGCGCCGGATAAATTAATATTATCCTGTGTTAAGCTGAAAATCCGTTAAAATTCGCCCCACAACCACTGCACATCCAATTTGGACGGACTATGGCGAAAACGGCATCGGCAGGCTCATGAGCAAAATCGATCATTATTTACACGCTGGCACACGTGACAATACCCGCACCGCTTATCAGGCAGCGGTCAGGCATTACGAAATCGAATGGGGTGGCTTTTTGCCCGCGACAAGCGAAAATATCGCTCAATACCTGGTTGATCATGCAGAATCGCTGGCAATGAATACCTTGCGTCAGCGGCTTGCTGCATTGGCGCAGTGGCATATAGATCAGGGCTTTGCTGATCCAACCAAAGCACCTCTCATTAAAAAAATACTTCGCGGCATACAACGAGAGCATCCTGCCCAGGAAAAACAAGCCAAACCATTTCAGCTTGAGCAGCTTGCTCTGGTTGATCGTTGGCTGGAGAATTCAATCGCCGCTGCAAACGCATCTGGCGACCGTACTGCAGAATTAAGGCACACCAGAAACCGTGCTTTATTGCTGCTTGGGTTTTGGAGAGGTTTTCGTGGCGATGAACTAACGCGGCTGCAGATTGAATACATAGAAATCGTCCCAGGCCAAGGTATGCGTTTGTTCTTGCCGCATACAAAAAGTGATCGCCAAAATAAGGGGAGCACTTTTAAAGCACCTGCGCTAAAGCAGCTTTGCCCTGTTGCCGCTTACACGGCCTGGAAGGAATTAACGGGGCTTGCATCAGGGCCAGTATTCAGGTCTATCAATCGCTGGGGCGTATTGGGGATGATGGGTTGCATATGGATAGCCTGATCCCCCTGCTCCGCACCATCTTCAAAGATGCGGGCGTAATTAATGCAGATGATTACTCGGCTCACTCGCTCAGGCGTGGATTTGCTAATTGGGCGAGCAGCAATGGCTGGGATTTAAAAACGCTAATGGAGTATGTGGGCTGGAAAAGCGTACAAAGCGCGATGCGCTATGTAGATGCAGTTGATCCATTCTCGCAACATAGAATCGAATCAAGCTTGTCACTACAAGGCAACGCATCAAATCCAAAATCACGCATTACAACAAGTTAATTGTTTATAATTAAACATTGCCAAATATTTAATTCACATTATGCCGGGCACAATCAAACAAATCCTGGAAGCACTTCCCTTGTCAATTTTCAACGCAGTGATGATCTTGATCATCGGACTGCTATTTGTGGCGATGGCCGTTACTTACTGGCAAATACTTAAACAAAGAAAATATCCAGACAAGTACAGAACTGCAGAAGTTTTTGCGTCATTGCGCGCTGTTGGGATATCAACACGGAAAAGGCCGGTGCTCTCTATGCGGGAGCAGCCTATGTATGGGCAACTGGTAAAAGCCTTCCCTGACTACGTGGTGTTGGCGCAGGTGTCGTTCAGTGCTTTGCTTGAAACGAATGATCAGGCGGTCAGGAATAGATACTGCAGAAAATATGCAGATTTCGTCATCTGCACCAAGGCATTTGGGGCAATTGCCATCGTCGAATATGACGACTCCAGCCACAATGGACGGGAAAAAGAAGATGCAGTACGAGAATTTTTTTTGCTAGCCGCTGGATACCCTGTTTTCAGATACAGGAATATCCCTGATCTGCAAAAATTAAGGCAGGATATTACGCCGGAAGCTTTGAAATTTACTAGCCCCATGTTGCTGGCATCTCTGGCAGAACAGACATAGCAAATGCAGATGTCATTTTGGATTTACGCTATTTATGCCCGGCACTTTCCAGTTTTGTCGTTGCATTGACTCGTATCAATAGAGGTGATGACGATGTTTCCATACCATGCTGACGCGCCAGTTGATCTAATTTCCTTCGGAGTTCACTTTCATGGACAGTGATACTGCGCCCTGATTGCTCACAGACCAGGCATATTTCTTCGGCAGCGAAGCTTGCATCGGCTAATCGATATTTAGCTTTACCTTCCACATCAAAAGAGCGTTGCAAAAAATTGATCGACGTCAAATCGGCAAGTACGCGATAAATTGTTGTGATGCTACCTAGCCTGCCCTGCCTTAGCAGTTCCCTCAAAATATCTTCTGGATAATGATAGCCTTCGCCAATTTGTATAATTGCCGCCAGCATTCCTACGCGGCCAACAGTCGGGCGCAATCCTGCACGCTGTAACTGTTCGGCCAGACCCGGTATTTCTCCCGAATTCATCGAGTTGAGTCTAATTTTCTTTTCCATTTTTACCATTCAAACATGCCTGTAAGGAGTGCAATTGGCTAAGCGCGACCAGAATGGCATAAACAAATGCAACAAACAAATGATAATGATTCTCATTAATATTTGCAAGAGGCATGTTTATATTTTTATACTTTTATGCGCGTTTTTTACGTTCCACGCTTTGGTCCTGATATAAACCTTATGCTGACGATTAATTGAAAAGTATAAAATTGATGTGACGTCACAACTTAGTGAGGACGAGAGCAAGAATGAACTCATGAAATCACTAAGCGTTTTATACTTTTACAAATTTACATTTCAGAGAAAAATTTACTTTATCTGTAAAGGGTGTGCCTCAGTATTAAAAGTAATTTTATCGAAACCCAGGGCAGATTTTGGCGCAAACAAAAGGTAATAATATTTGAAGGTTTCAGCAAACAAGAAGCTTTCCATCGAATCGTCTTTTTCTTTGCTTCGCACATCTTTCAAGGCTGCATAACCAGACTCGCTGCGGCAATATTTCACGAAGTCTTCAAAAAATTCCTTACCCATGAGGCGGTATTTTGTGTCACCAGTAGTGCGATACAGGTAATATGCTGATTCAATAATTTCTGGCCGCAAATGATAATTGGCAGAAGTAACGGTCATAGTCTTATAGTCAAGCGACTCTGGCTCAATGCCATGTATTCGCCACATCTTCAAGCCAGAATCCTGTAATCGCTTGGCGCGTTCTACATCCCCACTCAACACCAATAGCGCGGGCATGAACGCATCAAGTGCGCCATAACGGCTTGCAGTGCGTGCCCCACTTTGCATGTTTGCACGCCCGTACCAGTATCCACTATCAACCTCATCTCCAAGATAGCGGTTAACGCTGTCTATACTGGTATCCCATATGGCCTTGCAATCTGCATCGCTAAACAAGCGCCAGCATTTAAGTTACCTCCGGCAAAGCCGGAGGTTTATTGCTGGGGCGCCTCAAAGGCGCTGGTAACCCTTGAGCCGCCTAAAGGCGGCTACAGTCCCAATTTCATTTGATCGTAACGTTCATCTTCTTGCTCCTGATTTCGGATGTATGCCCGAACCATTTCTTCATCCAGCCCCACTGTTGAGACAAAGTAGCCTCTTGCCCAAAATACTTCTCCTGTGAAATTTCTTTGCCTCCCACCAAAGTGTCTGGCTATCGAAATTGCACTCTTACCTTTCAGGAATCCCACAACATTCGACACTGAATACTTTGGAGGAACGCTCAAACACATATGAACATGGTCAATCATCAAATGACCTTCAACAACGCTGCATCCCCTTTGCTTCGCCAACTCTCGAAATATTTCTCCAAGATGCTTTCGCAATGCCCCATAGTTCAACTTCTTTCGGTATTTCGGGATGAACACTATATGGTATTTGCAATCCCACCTCGTATGACTCAAACTTTGATACTCTTTCATCTTGAAACTCCTTCTTTTGGTAGAGATAGAAGTTTCAAACCGACCGCCGTATAGGTCAAACCTTGAGGAGTCCCCCGGCAGAGCCGGGGGACTACCTTATTTATTGTCCACGTAGTCGCTTAAATCAATGGTAGCGCTACCAATCATGAGATTAATGGTAACGCTACCTTTGAGGGCGTGTCAACTACTTTTCCGTTATTGCGAAATTAGCAGTTAAGCCGCAGTTAAGTAACAGTGCTTGGTAAAGCATTACGCCGGGCCAATCCGACTAGTTTTAGTCTGTCAATTTGATATGAATTGCACTTATAATGCCAAATATACAATGTCATTCGTTGCCGCAAACAGGGAAGGCAGGCGATAAATAGAAACCTGACGGGCATGCATTACTAATCAAACACCCTATCGAAGTACGACAACCGTATTGCATCAAAAAAATAAAATAACCGCTTTCATATGAATGAACTCATCAAAATCACTGACCATCTGATTGCTCTATTTGCAATCTACAAAGACGAAATTTTAGTCCTCAGCCTGACATTAAACATGTGTATGTTATTGATACTGTTAATGCAGGGAACGAGAAAACATAGGCAGACACATCAAGATAAAGCCAAAGCTGCAATCTACAATCCCAAACCATTCCGCAAAAACCGAAGGCCCGGCTGACAGTATGTCAAGTTGATACGGCGACCGGCTGACAGCATCAATATCTGCACCCACACCGCACGCTGATAAAATGGCGCTCGCAAACAGGCGCATATTTAATATTGCTCACCAAAATCAATAGCCTTATTTGGCTTATTAAGACAGGCTATTCATGTTTCCAGACACCTTCTCTCATCTGCTATCGCAATACATGCGCAGGATACGTGCCAGTGCGGCCGGTGTTGCCGCAGAAATTGGACTCAGCCGGGAGTCAGTCAATAACTGGAGGAATGGCACTTCGCTCCCCAGTGCCAGATCGCGCGACAGCTTGCATGCCTGTGCGCGTTATCTCAGACTGACAGAAACTGAAACCAATCTTTTTTTTGCTGCTGCGGGTCTTGCACCTGAATTCCCATTACAAAACGAAGAAATCAATGAAACACCGTTTGCGGAATTCATGGATCAATTGTTTGTGCGATTGGCTCAATCTACGCCCTACCCTATCACCCTGTTACTGTCACAAGCGCATTGGGGACAACCCCCGTTCCGTGAAAAATTACTGTCCCGAGCACGTGTACAGTACGGTGAAAAAGCGACACTTCATATACAGCCCCCTTACAGTATCAGTGCAGACAGCAGTGAATATTTTGCGGCTATAGGACGCCAATGTGGGTTTGAAAATGTCAGTTCAGATTATGAATTTGAAGCGGCACTGGAACAGAGACTGCAAGCAGGTGAACGCGTATTTTGCCTGGTGAGCCGGTTTGAACAAGGCACTCCAGTCTTGCGCGAAGCATTGGCAGGCATCTTGCGCAGTCTGAGCGAAATGCATGGCGGTCGCCTGCACCTTTTGTTATGCGGCGGAGAGGCGCTGGCCGACTTGAAATACCGCAGCGGCGATTTGTCGCTACTGAATATTGCCCAGGTCAGCCATTGGCCAGATGCGGGCACAGAAGACTTGCATATACTCGTCAAGCAAAGCTGGCCAGACCATGTCATTGCATCTTCCAGACTGACTGCACTGGCATCCATGTGTGGCGGCCATCCGGCGCTCTTTGAAGAAGGTATGCAATGGCTGGTTGATAATCAGGCTTCGATGGAAAACGATGCGGCAGCATTGCGCACATTTTTAACTCATAGTGCTCGCTTGTGGCAGACCTTTTTGCCGCTGACACGAAATCCAGCTTCTCTGCTGCGTCTGCGCAACTTGCTTGAGACTGATGATCTGGGACGGGCTCGTCCCTATCTTCAGGATGAAGATTTGCGCCGCCTTTTTTGGGGAAACCTGATACACGTCCGTGGGCAAGGTGATCAGGCCCGGCTTTGCTGGCGTTGCGACATTATCCGTGAAGCTGGCTTGATGGTGCTTGAATGATGCAGGGAAATTTTTTGTTGCGACTGCCAAAGAAAATGTTACGCACTATTTTCATTATCGTGCTGACATTATTGCTTGGAACTGCGCTGCTTGCACCAAAGCTGAATCCCTTTACCAGGGATGGTGTGCTTGCTGCTGAAAACGTTGGCCCTATCTGGAGTGATATAAACCAGTGGCGCCTTGCTTTGTCTGAGATGCGTAACATTAACGATGAATGGCCTTCTGACATTAAAAAGTTAGAACCACAAACAATTACACCATATCTCGTAGTGACCTCACCCCGGTCAAATATATTGCAGATCAATTTAATAAAATATGCCCAGTTAGGCTCCCTGTCGGGGACACAATTGATACTTGAGTTCATTCCATCAAATCACTCATGGAAATGCCGTGCCGGCACGCCTCCCGTGCCTGCCAAATTCATGCCAATGAATTGCGAAGGTGCCACTTCAGACACTGTAACTCTGAGCCAGCTAAAGACCTTGCCCCTGGTTTGCGTATTGATTTTCATAGTCGCTGGTATTTTTGCGCTTGTAAGACACCCTTTACTGGGGCCATCACAATTGCGCCCTGACCGCCTGCGAAGAACACCCTACCGTATCTTGCCCAAACTCGATCGTTTGCTGGGTATTACCGGCAGAAGACAGGCGACGTTGCAAGCTGCGGGCATCTCCACTGCCTCCTGGCAGCGCGCCGTTGCCTATGTCAATGAAGGTGCAAACAAACAGCAGGAATACCTGGCTACCCGGCTGTCAGTGCAAAGCAAAGTCAGTACAGGTTGGTCACTTCCTGGCCAGGTTTTTGAGTGGCAGTTTGCCAGCAATCTGCCCGTGTCGCTGGACAGATGTCTGGTGTTCATCCCCTATGTTGATGTCAACGATGAGGTACTGATAGGTGCGCTAATATCCGCGCAAATTGGTTCGGATGTGATGCTGATACTTGCCAGATCCGAGAGTGAAACAGAACATATTGCGCTGCAAGCTTACTGCGAAGATAAAGCCAATATGTTTGTGATGCTCGACGGCGCGAGTCAGACTGAGTGCATGCTTAGCAGACAACCTGCAACTGTACTATTGCGTCTTCTTGCTGAGCAATTACGTGTAACGCGCATATCGCCCTATCAGACCAGAGGGGCGGTTACCAGTGCGGGTGCATTTTTTGGGCGGGAAAAATTGCTGTCACGCGTCATCGGTCGCGATCCCTCCAATTACCTTGTCGTGGGTGGGCGCCAACTTGGCAAAAGCAGCCTCTTGAAAGCTGTCCAGCGTAGCCTGCAGGGGCATCCACACATAGTCTGTCATTACATTTCTTTGCGCGATCATCGTCTGGCTCCTCGCATGGCACTTCAGTTTGGCCTTGATGCAACAACGCCTATCGAAGATATTATTTCTCATTTGGAAGCCAACTTCTCAGGTAAACGATTATTCCTGTTGATCGACGAAGCTGATCTCTTTTTCCGTGATGAGTCCATCAATAATTACCCACAATTATCTGCCCTGCGCTCCTTGAGTGATGAAGGCCGTTGCTGGTTCATGCTGGCGGGTTTTTGGGACTTATATGCAACTGCGGTGCTTGATTATCAATCCCCACTGCGCAATTTTGGTGAGGTATTGACGATCGGTGGGCTGGAGCAAGATGCCTGTAAAGAATTGGTCACCGTACCTCTATCGCGCTTGCGCTTCGGGTTTTCCAGCAACCAGTTAGTCGATCAACTGGTGGAAGCCAGTGGCCAGCGCGCCAATTTGCTCGCCATTCTTTGTCAAGAATGCCTGGAAGCCTTGCAGCCAGGAGAGCGTGCCATAGAAGTCCGCCATGTCACGCACGCGCTAACTTCGCAAGCTGTGCA
The DNA here is from genome assembly GCF_009937955.1 of Undibacterium sp. KW1. Taxonomy (NCBI): domain Bacteria; kingdom Pseudomonadati; phylum Pseudomonadota; class Betaproteobacteria; order Burkholderiales; family Oxalobacteraceae; genus Undibacterium; species Undibacterium sp. KW1. The sequence continues at coordinate 2,819,328 of NZ_AP018439.1, forward strand.
GGATGCTTTGGCTGGCTGGGGTAAATTAAGCAACGATGAAGCCTCTTGCCGCCTTGACCGCATCGTTGTCTATCACACGGCGCTCAAAGGCAAAACGAGTTTATCTGCACTTGCCGCCCTGCTTGCTTACAATGGTCTGACTGTAGAACCAGAACCCATGCGTCATGCTCTGTCCCGCCTGCAATTAGCGTATGTACTCAAGCGCGATGGATCCGAGTTTGTATTTGCTGTTCCTTTACTGATAAAACAATTCGAGCAAAGTGAGCTCATGCTTTTGCTTAGCCAGGAACTGTCATCAATGAAAACCGTAGATTTGGCCTGAGCAAACCTGGCGATTGCACAAAAAGTGATACATTTGTGAGGCATTAATCAAAAGTAGACATCAATGTCAGAGTACATTTCTGTTTTGCAAATCTATATGAGGGCGCTTGGTGATGCCGACTACGGCACCATCAAGAGCTTGTTTGCAGAAGATGGAAAGGTTCTTTCGCCGTTTCTTGGAGAAATGGCAGCTGGCCCTTTCTTTGACAGACTGGCAGAAGCGTCCAGCCGCAATGTGATTACCCCTATCGACATCTTTGTCAGCACAACAAAGAAACATCATGCAACAGCTTATTTCCAATATGACTGGACAGTTCGTGACGGGACTTTAATCACCTTCAAAGTCATGGACCTGTTTACGTTTGATGCTGATAGCAACAAGATAAAGTATCTGGATTTGATTTATGACACGCACTCTATCCGTTCCACTGCAGGCAATAAATACGAGCTTTAACATCATCAGATAAAAAAGCCCTGCAATGTGACTTGCAGGGCTTTTTACTTTGAGGCAGTTGCTTGATTACTCTGCGCCCATTTCCTTCAACAGACGATCAGCCTTATCTACATGCTTCATCTGCCATAACATATAACGCAGATCAACTTGTATGGAACGAGAGTTGGCCTTGTTGTAATCCCAGTCAGAAATAATGGAATCCAAAGTGCCGTCAAATGCCAGACCAATGAATTCGCCTTTGGCATTCAGAGCAGCGGAACCAGAATTACCGCCGGTGATATCCAAAGTCGCCAGATAGTTCACAGGAACTGTCTTCAGTTGCGGATCAACATATTTGCCGAAGTCTTTGGCCTTGATCGCAGCCAATTGTGCAGCTGGTGCATTAAATTCGCCAGTGCCGGTTGCTTTTGGCGGGATACCATTGACTGTCGTGAAGGCGCTCCATGCCAAGCCATCAGCAGTACCGTGATCACGCCCAGTCACTTTGCCGAAGGTAACGCGCAAGGTGCTGTTGGCATCTGGATATACTGCCTGCCCTTTGCTCTTCATGTAGGCGATTTTTGCCTTCATGTAATTGCCGTAGGCTTGCTGGATTTTGCCCATCAATTCTTCATCTTCAGCTTCACGCTTCAAACCACCTTCATACATCGCCACGGCTGCTTTGATAAAGCTGTCATTGCTGGCTTTGAAGTCTTCTGGTTTTGCAGTCAACCACGCGCTGCGTGCTGTCTTGTCACCCAGTTTGCTACCAGCATACAAGGTGTCAAGCAGGGATTTCAAATCAGCTTCAGACATGCCATCCTTGATACCCAATGCAGCATCGAAATTGGCATTACGGTCCGCCTTGGCTTGTGCGGCGTATTTGCTCAGGTTGTACAAGACCAGAGCCTTATCGACTTTTTCATCATAACTGCGTTCGACCGCATCTACTGACGCTTTGAAGCGAGGCAGGTCGCGTACCTGGAAGCCTGCTTTGCGTTCCGCATCCGCTTTTGTTGATTCATTCGACAAACGGTACAAAGTGCGCGCTGTAGACAAGAAGCGTGGAGAAGAACTGGCCAGATAAAAATCGCGCTTACCCAGAGCATCGCGCTCTGCGATCAATTTCTCTACCAGATCAATATCGCTGGCAAATTCTTTGGCGCGTGCAGGATTGCTGTTGATCCAGGCTTTCAGCTCTTCATGCTCTTTGGTTTTGCGTGCCAGGATATCGCTGCCTGCATAGCTGTCGAGCATACCCTGACGGTTTTTGTAGTAGTTGTTGATGCCTGCAACCTGACCGGCGTATTTGAGTTTCGCATCTGGATTGCTGCTGGTTTCTTTGGCGATGATGGCCAGCATGTCACCTGAACTCTTCACAAACGTCGGATAATTCCAGTCAAATGTGTAAGCGACTTCTGATGGCAGGCGATGACGGTTGGTGCGGCCTGGGTAACCCAGCACCATGATAAAGTCACCTTCCTTGAGATTGTCTTTGGCCAGTTTCAGGAAATGTTTTGGTACGTACGGTACATTGTCTTTGCTGTAGTCGGCAGATTTGCCGTCTTTACTGACATACGCGCGGTAAAAACCGTAGTCACCGGTGTGGCGCGGCCACATCCAGTTATCGGTATCGCCACCAAATTTGCCTACACCTTCAGGCGGTGCGTGAACCAGGCGTACGTCTTTGATTTCCAGTTGCTTGATAAGGTAATACTCAAGGCCACCATAGTAAGGATAGACATTGCAGCGATGACCGGCGTCTTTTTCGCATTCAGCGATGATGGCTTTGGAATTTTTTTCAATGGCATCGACACGTGCCTTGCCATTCAATTTGGCAGTATTTTTGTCGATGATCTTGTTACTGACATTGTTGACTTCTTTCGTCACGAAAATACGAGAGCCAGGAGAAGCAGGCAATTCTTCCTCAAGGCTATTTGCCAGAAAACCATTTGCCAGCAAGTTGCGCTCTGGCTTTGAATTGTGGGCAACACTGTTATAGACGCAGTGATGGTTGGTTGCGACTAAGCCCTGTGGGGATACAAAGGAAGCTGAGCAACCGCCGAGACTGACAATTGCTCCCATAGGAAACTCAGTCAATTTGGTCAATGTTGCAGGATCCAGTTTTAAACCGTCTGCCTTAAGTTGCTTGGCAACCTGTGGCAACTGCTGAGGCATCCACATGCCTTCATCTGCGCTAGCTATCTGGCATAGGCTCATGACCGCCAGCGTGGTAAGTGTTTTTTTCATCATATTGTTATAAAAAGATGTGAAAATTATGAGTAATTCCCTCTTGGTACCTTGGAGCAAGTCCAAGGCGCGACAGTTTAGTCTTAAAAACAGGGGAAAGTTCACTATTTTGTACGAACTTTGATGAATTACGTGGATTTTGGCAGTTGGAGGCTTAGAAACTGATATTAAATGTCAGTAAATTGCAATTCAGATATTTTTTTGTTTTCGCGAGCAAGCAGGCATTAAAAGCAAGTCATGACAGTATTGGCTTGAATATCAAAAGATCACAGTATCTTCCTCAACGCCTCACGCAACTCTGATAGTTTGGGGGGTTTACTCAGCACGCAATCCACATGCGAGGGTGAGTCACCGTCATCGACCAGGCGCTGTCCCCAACCTGTCAACATGATGATGGGAGTCGTGGGTGACACTTCCTTGATGGAGCTGGCCAACTTGCGGCCATCGATATATGGCATACCAAGATCGGTGATGACAACGGCAAAAGTATCCCCTCTTTCATGTGCCTCATTAAACGCATTTATCCCAGCCTGACCACCATCAGCCGAGAGTACGCTATGGCCGTCAATTTCCAATATGTCGCGCAAGGACTTTAAAACCATGGGATCATCATCAACCACCAGTATGCGCCTGTGCGTAGGCACAGATTCTGCAGCCGGTGTTCTGGCAATCGGACTGACCGTAGTGGGCACAAGAAAACTCATGCGCATGGTAGTACCCTTGCCAACTTCAGTCAGGATGTCGATATGGGCACTATGTCTTTCTATCATGCCATAGACCATGGCCAGGCCCAGCCCGGTTCCGCGCTCACCTTTGGTGGTAAAGAACGGTTCCAGACACCTGCGCCTGGTATCGTCAGACATGCCTACACCTGAATCGCTGACTTCGATGTGAACTTGTTTCAAGATGACTTCTTTAGTCGATTCCAGCAAATCCTGAACGACACTGGTGCGTAAAGTGAGTACCCCGCCCTCCGGCATGGCATCCACCGCATTGAAGATCAAATTAGTTAATGCTTCCCTTATTTCACCGTGCACACCCATGATATCCGGCAAATCTTGTGCAAGCTCGGTATGCACATTGATGACAATGCCGCGCTGCTGTGGCATGTCGCTCCATCTGGCACGGGTAAGGTCTATGACTTGTTGAACCAGGCTGTTTACATTGACAGCTGACAGAGATAATTGTGGCGCACGCTGGCGATAAAATTCCCTCATCCTGGCGACAGTTGCGGCAACATCATCTATTGCGCGCGAAATAACTTCCAGATAATTTCTGCCTTTAACACTCAGGTTTTTTTCTGTTTCGAGTAAGGATTCAGTATAAAGTGCAACAGGCGAGATTGCGTTGTTGATGTCGTGAGCTATACCGCTGGCCATTTGTCCCAGGGCCCGCAGACGTTCTTGTTGCATGATAGATTGTTGGGTCTGGCGCAAATCATCATAAGCTTGCTGTAGCGCGGTATAGAGTTGCGCCTGATTGGCAGCCAGGGCCACATGCTCGCTCAACTGTCTTAAAAACTCACATTCACCGCTATTAAAGCTATGAGCTTCACGTTTGGCGACGACCAGCACGCCAAACACGGTACTTTCTGCCCTCAGCGGTGCCATCACCAGGGCATTGAGTCCGCCAGCAGCCAGTCTTTGTGGAAAAGGAAAATCGACTATACTGATGTCCGCTTCATAGACCAGTTGACCACGCACACAGCGCGACAGGCCGTTCTCATCTATAGAGACCTGGGTATTCTGGGTCATGGATAATTGTTGCGCCAAAGACTCACTGTGCAAGCCAACGCTGGTGACCTGCAACTGGTTTTTACCTTGGTCATAAAGGCAAACGCAACTGAAATCCACAGGAAGATGGTCTTCGAGGCTACGGATGACAACCTGGAAGATACTCCGTAAATCTTGCCGCTCTCCTATCGAACGGGTAATCTGATGCAGTAAATTCAAGCGGGCAAGCTGTGCCTGTGCTTTTTTCTCGATTTGCTGACGCTCTATGATTTCTGCCTGCAAAGTTTCGTTAATATCAACCAGGGAATCACGAGAGACAGTGGTCAGTTTGAGTTTTTCTGTCATGCCATCAAATGCGCGTGCCAAATCCCCTATCTCGTCCTGGCTGTCAAACCGCAGGGAAAAATCGAGATTGCCTGCGCCGACAATCGCTGTGCCTTCACGCAGTTTTTCCAGAGGCCGGCTGACACTGCGCAGCGTAATATAGATAGTGACAGTCACGACCAATACCACTATGCCACCAAACAGAATCACCGCATTAAAGGCCCGCTGCTGGGCGTTCAGGGCACCGATTCGGCTTTGTTCAGACAAACTCAAGGCATCAGAAATCATGGCCTGGGTTTTATTGGTGATTTGCCCCAATAAACGGGACTCCAATTCCTCCAGTATCTCGGCCTTATCTTTTTCCTTCATCAGCTCTCGATGATTGCCGACCAATAGAGTAAAGAGTTGCGCTATATTTTCGTTACCATCTCTCAATTCGGCTATTGCCTCTTTATCCGCTGACTCGGTAAATTCTTCAGAGCCAGCCAGGCGCTTTCTCAAAGAAGTACTGCGCAATTGCCATTGAGACTTAGTGCGCTCGTCATGGCGCAAGGCATACTCCAACGTCAGATAGCGCAAAGAAGTTACTGCCTGCAATAACTCGCCAGCCGCTTCATTTTTGGCAATTTCCCGCTTCATTTGCAAAGTCGTGGACAACAAAATCACAACAATCATTGCCACGATGGCTAAAGATATTAATTCCGCAAATTTCAGTCGGGTCGAAATTTTCACTTTGGAATCTCAATGAATGATGGTCACTGCCGACGGCTTGACTTTTTCCATACCGTCCAAATATATATAGTCAAGGTAATTTGGCACTTCAGTTTTATTGGTCAGCTTGTTCTTGATTGCCCACCGGGCCTGATCTTCCAGTGCCAGCAATAATCCCTGATCGAGACCAATTTCAAAGCGATAGGTAGCCCATGCTGTTCTTTGTTCTTTGGTATTGGTTTTTTTACCTGCCTCATGCAATATCCGGGCGGCATCAGGCATTTCGTTACAGTAATTACTCCCCTGATCAAGAGCACGCAATACTTTCTTGATCGTTTCAGGCTCAGCAGAAATGTAACTGCGCATGCCAACGACGTTGTACAGGCTTTCATACACATCTTTGCCATAAAAAATCACACCGTTGTCACCAAGTCGCGTCATCATGGTATTCAGGAACGGCTCCCACGTAGCGACAGCGTCGACTTCACCACGCTCTATCGCATCAGCAAATTCTTCCGGCTTGTAATTGATCATGGTCACGTCTTTGACCGACAGTTTCTGGCGGTTCAAAAAAGCGCTGAGGGTGAAATGGCTCGATGAGCTAAGCGTGACGCCAACTCGCTTGCCTTTGAGGTCCGCAGGCTGCAGTATGCCCCGGTCACGGCGTCCGACTATGCCATGGTCTTTGTCAGTTTTAAAAATCGTGGCTATCGCCGCAACCGGTCTTTGGTCCAGCCCGGCAAACATGACTGGAATATCGGCTACGGTCCCGAGGTGTGCCTGCCCCTGAACGACAGCCTCCATAGCGGCTTTGCCACTGGAATGTGACTGTATGAGTACAACGATACCTTCTTTGGCGAAGTAACCCTTCTCACGGGCTGCTGTGATGGAACAGGTGCCTACATATTCAGTATTGGTAGCAATGATGACTTGTTCCAGCGGCACTTTGGACACTGGTGCGCGGATGAGCCAGACATAAATCAAACTCAAGAAAAGAATTGCACCAAGCATACAGGCAAGCCAGATGAGAACTGTCTTGTGAAAAAATTGCCCGAGCTTTATGCCTGCCATGCCGCTTCCCTCTTTTCCGCATTCACTTTACCAACTCATATAGCAATATCCAAAATAAGCGTGAGAGCCGAGCTGAACATTGCAGAGTGATATGAGTATGTGTTTTTAATTGCAACTTGCATCACGTCATGCAATGATGAAACATTGTTTTTTATTCTAGTTCTTCAAGTAAATTTAAGCAAGCAATAGCGGTTTTATTGTCCAGATCCTCTTCTTCATGCCATGCGGAAACAGACACTGCGACCAGCTTGAATTGACGCAATACAGAAAAAAGAGCGCTCATCTGAGCATGCGAGGGGCCTTGCCTGACGTGATATTTAAGAGCAGGTAATTTAGTCCTGTCATCAATCACATCGGTATCAAAATGCAGATATATGTTTTCATGCGGTGACAGGTGCTTGCTTATCTGATCGATGTTGCAAGTGAGTATCTTTGAACTTTCCAGTGACTCTTTTTCACCGGAATCGAGATCGCGGGCATCAGACAGAATGATTTGCTCCTCTGGATAAGGCTTGATACCAACTTCTTTTAAAAAAGTGCCAATGGCATTGCGTTCATTCCTGCGTCTGTCGCGCCGTCCAACCAGCATGGCCAGAGGCATCCCCCCCAGGTATTTGGTAAGCGTGGTTTCCCAGGTGTGAAAATCTCCGTGTGCATCCAGCCACAATATACGGTCTGGTTGCCTGCCCGCTTTTTGAAGTCCCGTCACTACAGCCAAAGTAGAAAAACAGTCGCCAGCTATACAGACTGCCCTGTCGCCGTCTTCAGTGATTTGCTGAACCCTGGTAGCCAGATTTGCATAAATCTGTCCCATTCTGCGCAATTTTTCATTCGCGTCAGCAATGGCGGTTTCTTTGAACTCAGGGATATTCATTATTTCCCAGGGATGTGCGCTGACGTCATTGACGCGGCCAAGACCGTCCCTTCTTTGCCCGGTCAGAAAGGGAATGAGTAAGTGTTTATTCATAGCCAGGTTTCCGGATTCATGGAATAAGCCAAGCTATCCATCATCATTTGCACATCCTTTCTTTTTCCCATGCGTAGCAAATCGGTTTCACGCTTGTGCCAGCGTCGGATTTTGGGTGCCTCAGTCGCCATCGTCACTGGAAAAACAGGTAAACTTCGCATTTCTGGCAAGCCCAGATAAGAAGTAATTTTCTGTATGATTCCAGCGGGGTCTGATAAAAATTCTTCAAATGAGACAGACAAAGAAGTAACCCGGCTATCAATGATGGCCTGGTGTGCAGACAACCATTGATTCAAACAGACTTCTTCCAGATTGGTATTCAAATATTCTTGCCAGTTCGGTGGTAAATCAAATTTCCACCAGCGCTTGCCAAAACTCACGGTATCGGAATATCCCCTGATTGATAAATTGAGTCCTATGCGTTCCAGATCATGTGAAAAAAAAGCAACGGGTGATAACCAGCCATCCATCAAGCCATTCACTGATTGCGCATAACCCCTGGTCAGATGCAGATACCGGATTCTGGCATTTGGAAACAACTGTTCATACATGCCTATCCTGTAAACATCGGGCGGAGTCTTGAATAGCAAGATTTTTTGCTCAACATCGTCGGGCTCTAACTGCCTTCGATGCTGTCTGGGGACTACAAATGGCGGTTCTTCCAGTTTGAAAGGTTCATTGAAACTATGGCTGGCTGCAGGATTTTTTTTCCCGTCGTAATAATCCAGCCGCCAGATTTCGCTCTTGAAAACGCGCGACAATACCAAATCTTGCAGCATGGCTTCACTCTGAATTTTCTTTTCTCCGGCCAAACGAAAAACTGCATCCAGATCATGTATGAGCTGTTCATGAGCTCGATCTTCAGAGAATAAGGCAGGGAATTGCAATAGCAGGCGCTTCCTCCATCTGTCCTTGAGAAATAGATAGTCAGACTCGCCTCCTGCAGGCAAAGTCATGTCATCAAAAATATTATCCAGCAGTACGCCCTGATTATCGATGGACTTGAGCGCGTCGCTGCCTGCATTAAAGGAAAAACCATTTCTCGTCAAAGCAAGAAATGGCTCCATTTCACCATCAAGTGAGGCGATTTCGGGATGCGATGACAGCACGCTTTTAAGCAGGCTGGAGCCTGATCTGGGAGATGTGAGGATAACAGCAACATTCTTGACGCGCGCGGCCAGATCCGTATGCGTCACCCGGCGCAAATCATTGACAGCGTCTATGACGTCCATCATTCACCCGGCTGCTTTGCGCGCCTCATGACAAAGGCATAGAATTTTTTTGTCTCTGCCTTGTCTGCCGCTGCACTCGCCAGTGTTCTGACAGTCAAACCGGCAGCTTTTGCCAATGCCTTGATCTCATCAGTGGCACCAAAATTGGATTGAGAAAAATAAATACGCCCTTCCGGCTTGAGATACTTCCCAACCTCCGCAAAAAATTGTGTATTCGTCTTGAAATCAGTATCCCATTGCGAGCTGGCGACTACGTCATGTGCGGGCTTGTTGCGAAATGGCAGGTTAGCAGTAATGACGTCAAACTGCTCTCCTTCCAGTGCCTGAAACAGGTTGGATTTTTTGACTCTCATGAGTTTGTCAAAACCATGCAGCTTTGCATTGTGTTTGGCACTTTTAATAGCGGCAGGATTAATATCGACAGCTGTCACCTTGCTGGCGCCACCGTAGCAGGCAAAAATAGCAATCACCCCGGAGCCCGTACCTACATCAAGCACGCTTTCACCCGGTTTGATTTTAAAACTCTTCACCAACGGCTGACTATCTGTGAATGGCCAGAAGGTTTCAGGAAAAACCAGGAATTCTTTCCCCAGGTATTTCACCACTTTTCCTTCAGGAGAGATGGTCTTGAATGCCTTTTGTCTGTTCTTTTGCCACCTGTCTATGTGTGCAAGGTTATTTGTTGATGTCTGCTCCATGGCCATCCTTTCTGATGTAAAACACTAAGAAGTGTTCATCAGCATGACGATGCTGATGCTTTAAATCGGGGATTTATTTGCAACGAACTCCAGTGCCTTGTCCACAGCCAATCCAAACTCTTCAATGTTGATGGGTTTGGTAATGTAAGAAAAAAAACCAGCTGCTTTTCCATTTTCAAGATCCGCAGGCATTGCATTTGCTGTCACAGCAATGACCGGGATGTGCGCGGTCCTTGGGTCGCTCTGCAAAAACCGCATGGTTTCTATACCGTCTATACCTGGCAAGTTGATATCCATCAAAATAAGGTCTGGCAAATGCAGGCGTGCCTGCTCTATACCTAGCAAGCCGTCCGTAGCGGTCAATAAAATCAGGTCAGAGCGCAGGCGTATCAATTCGGCGACCAGCCTCAGATTGGTAGGATTATCTTCAACATATAACAGACATTTTTGTGTACTTGATTTTGGGCCCTGCGCAGACTCATAAAACATCATTTTAATATCTGGTTGCCGGTATTGGCTGTCGGCGGCAGAACCGGGGAATCTGACCCAAAATGTACTGCCTGAACCTACCTGGCTATTGATGCCTATGCGACCATTCATCTCCTCGACAAGGTGTTTGACCAGTGACAGACCTATGCCGGTTCCTTCTTCATTGAATACTTCGCGCCCAAGACGGTTAAAGGGCTGGAAAATGGTTTCCAGTTGAACGGTGCTAAGGCCAACGCCAGTGTCGATGACTTGAATACAGACATGCAGATCATCTTCCAGATGTGCTACAACACTGACTGTGCCATTTTGACGGTTATATTTGATGGCATTCGACAACAAATTAATCAATACTTGCTTCAGGCGAATCCGGTCAGCATTCACATGCAGGCACGTGTTTTCTGCAAAACTGACATTAATTCCGCGTTTCTGGGCCAGCGGTTCTATCATTGTTTTGCACTCTGCAAATACCTCATCAAGAGTGATGACTTCTGCAGTCAATTTCATCGCTCCTGACTCTACTTTTGCCAGATCAAGAATTTCATTAATCAGTGCTAACAAATGGCTGCCAGCTTCCTCTATGTGCTTGGCGAATTCTTTTTTCTCATCGAGACTGGTTTGCAGACTATCAGATGCCAGAATCTGTGCAAAACCAAGTATGGCATTCAGGGGTGTGCGCAATTCATGGCTCATGTTCGACAAAAATGTCGATTTTGCACGATTTGCAATTTCTGCCTGCATCCTGGCTTGCTCCAGGTCCTGATTCAAGATTACCAGTTCGGCAGTATGTTCGCGTAGTTGCTGCTCCAGTCTGGCATTCGCCATGCGCAGCTGACGCGTCTCCATGGCACGCACCAGCACGGGCAGGATTGCTGAAATTTTGAATGGTTTGATAATGTAGTCAAGTGCGCCGACCTTCATCGCCCTGACCGCAGAGGTGATACTACCTTCACCCGTCATGACTATACAGGCAAGATCAGCATCAATCTTGCGGGCAGACTCAACCATGGCAATGCCGTCAAGATCAGGCATCATTAAATCTGTCAGCAACAAGTCAAATGTATTGTTGCGAAGATATGCCAGCGCTTCGATGCCATTGGCAAAGCCTGTAGTTTCATAGTTATGGTCACGCAACAAATCACACAATGCCTGCATGTGTGCGGTTTCATCATCGACTATCAAAATGCGGGCTTGCATCTGGGATACTGTCATCTGAACTCCTGGCATTGGCTAAATGCTCATATTGGCGCTGTCCCAGCCGTAGCTATTTCTTGCCAAGAAATTATCTTGCTTGCAAAAACATCATGCCTACGTGCCAGATGGTCTTATTACATGACCTTGTAAGCATATTAGCATTTTTTAAAAAACAATAATGAGAAATAAGCAATACAAGATTCAATGACGAAAGAGATGGTATATCGCCCATGAAGATAGCTGGTCAGTTACCAGGGCATTTAAGGAAGATGCTTGAATTTTGCACTATCGATAAACCCGGATTGATGCAACATGATGATAGCTTCCTGCGTCCGTCCACCGAGAGCGTCTTGTAGTGTGTATTGGTCAAGCTTAGTGTAAAACACCAGCAATGCATCATCAAGTAAAGACTTAAGCTGGCAATTGCCACGCAATGCACATGGCGGGGCGGCGCAGTCTATCAAGGCATCCACACCTTCAAGTTCGCGGATAATGCTGCCTAGCCTATAAGACTTTATGTCTTGCGCCAAGGCCATGCCTCCGCCCTTTCCTCTGGTCGTAATGATCCAGCCCTTTTGCGCCAGAAAATGCACCACCTTGACGAGATGGTTACGGGAGATGGAGAATTTACTGGCAATCTCGCTGATTGTCACAGGCTCTTGTCTGTCTTTGTGACTCAGATACATGAGCACGCGTAGTCCCAGGTCAGTAAAATGGGTTAATTGCATAAATGATTTTCTGATATTTATAAAGCATGGTCATGTTAATACAATGAAGGGATTCTTTTACACATCAATGCGCCCGGCAAAAACAACTCGCTCGCGATAGATTTGTCGCATGCATTGATGTCTGACACTGGCATTTCAATGGATTTCAACATCCGCCTCCGCAATATTTGCCTGCAAGTCATCAAGGCACTTCAGTTGATATGTGTAAAGGGATATGCTGACAATCTCCCAGTTGAAAGCTGGTGGCAGTCAGTCTGCCACCATTAAAACATGCTTACGCTAATTTCCAGACAAACTGCACTTTCGTCCAAATTTGCGCATACTCGCCATTGATTTTGCCTGGTATCGCTTTTTCTTTACAGCTTCTCAACGCAGCTACCACGGCACTGTCCAGCATCCGGTAACCGGAGGAACGATCTACTTTAGTATTCAGTATGTCACCATCTGCCCCAACCAGAACTGACATATATACCGTTCCGGATTCTTTTTTCTCCATGGATTCTTTGGGATACATGGGACGACATTTGGCAAAATCAATGACGGGTCTTTTATCACCTTTCTTGTCATCATCCCGGTAAAGCATTTTTGCAGCACTGGTATCTTTCGCAGTGCCAGTTTCTTTTGCAGCATTTGAAGACGATATATTGGCATGAGCAAACAAGGTCAAGGAACTTGATACCAGGCCAAGAATAAGGAATGCGGCTTTCCAGTTCAGGGTTCTTACTTCAGGTTTGATGAGACGTTTGATACGGGACATAAGATTTCCTCCTTGGGCCGCCTGGGCCAGTTGAGGGGTTATGAATTGGAAATTAGCCAATTCAGAAAGTGCAAGAGCAAGACGCCGCGGTTCGCCTGTAACTCTTGCGGCTAGATCATCCGCAATTTCTTCTCTGTTATTACGAATCTGCCTCGATATCCACCAAACTGCCGGGTGGTAAAACAAGATGATTTCTATCAGCGATTGAATCAAATTCAACGAATAGTCATGCCGTTTGATGTGCGCCATCTCATGCGCCACCAGCATTTCCAGCAAATCAACTGGCATGCCCGTAAGCATTGCGCTGGGCAGGAGTATCATGGGACGGACTATACCGACAGTGACAGGGCCCTTGAGATCATCAACTACCCTGAATATCACCTTGCTGCGGATGAGAAATTTTTCGCTCATTTGATCAATGCGCCACTGCCATAGAGAATTTGATGTGCTGCGATGAGGGTGGGTATAGGCAGAAATCCAGAACAAGCCCATGCACAAGCGTATTGCCAGTGTCGCGACACAGATGAGCCATACGCCCACTATATCGCTCAAATGCATTTCTACCCATGGAAAAAACCCCATCCACGCTGACGAAGCATCAAATCCCAAGTAGGCAGGAACTTCACCCAGCACATTGATTCCTTTACTGACATGAGCCCCATCGATCCTCAGGAAAAACTCCCTGGCAGGAAGGCTAATGCAGGCAAGCAAGGCAATATAGGCAACTGCATAACGTGCTCTTACCTGGTTAGAACCAATAAGATACAAGGACACAGCCAGCAGCAATGCGATCAACAGACCTTGCCAGATAAAATGCAATAAGGCCCAGCCCAAGGCAGTGACAAGGTGTTGAAAAAATGGGCTCATTTTTCATCCTCATTCAGCAATTTCTGAATTTCTTCGCGCTCTTCTTTGCTGACATGGCCGCGCAGGGCTGCCATCACCAGGTCTTTGGCTGAGCCTGAAAAAGCCTTGTGGATCAAATCTTTCAAGAGATTTGTCTGTAGAGAATCTTGTGCCTGGGCCGCAGCATAGACATGGGAGCGCTGAGTTTCATCCCTGCTGAGCAAGCCCTTGGTATGCATGACCTGCATGAGCCGCAATATGGTTGCATAAGACAACTCCGGCCTGTCCTGCACCGCTGCCTGATGTACATCCTTGACAGTTGATGGTCCCAATTGCCACATCAGACGCAACAAATCCAGCTCTGCAGTCGTCGGTTTACGTGAAATGATTTTGCCCATGTCGCGCTCTTGTAGATAATTGATTAAGATGTAGATTATATGGTCTAGATCATTTTGTCTAGACTATTTTATCTACTTCTTTGCAAAATCAAAACAGATGCAAAAAAGATACAAATAAAGGGCTTAATGGAAAAGACAGGGACAGAACTTGACGGCAAACAAGTTAGTGCGCCTGATGCTGATAGCTGGCATAAGCAGTAGCTGCCATGATGATGAAAGCGCCGGTTAATTCCAGCACTCCCGGTGTTTCACGCAAAAATAGAAATGCCAGCAACATGCCATACACTGGTTCCAGAGAAGTCATGATACTGGCGAAACTGGTCGATAAATGACGCAGGCTGAACATGAACAAGCCGTGAGATAAAGCGGTAAACACCACTCCCAGCAATATCAACCCCGACCAGATTTGTGTACTATTGCCTGCAAGGTCACCAGCCAATAATACGAAAGGTAAAAGCAAAAAAGCGGCCACAGCATTTTGCAGAAAGGCCAATTTAAATGGCGGGATATGGCTACCCTGCCAGCGATTTACCATCGCCAGCAAAGCGAAACTGAAACCGGATATTATTCCCAGCCCCAAAGCAAGGAGTGCACCATTACCCCAAGAAGTGCCGCTAACCATCACCACCATGCCCAATACAACGAACAAGGCAGCCCACGCGTCCTGCGCCCTTCTTGGTTCTTTAAAAAACCACGGCTCCAGCAATGCCACAAATAGAGGAAAACTGGCAAAGCCCATCAAGCCAAAAGCAACAGGTGCAAAATTGAGTGAGGCAAAAAAAGTCAGCCAGTGCACCGCTAGTAGAAAACCGCAAAGGACGACGCTCCTTGAAACATCTCGAACATGCAATTGCCGCTGATATGCCAGCACAGGTATCAGGCATAAGGCGGCAAACAAGGTACGTCCAAATACCAGCATTAAAGAACTGACGGCCAGCGACTTGCCAAGCACACCTGCAGCACCGAATAAAAACACGGCAATATGCAGGGCAAATAAAGCAGGCAGTGCAGTTTTTTTCATATTATCTTTATGCTTGGCGAGCATTGAGTATAAAGCCGAAATATAAAGTCGTAGTGCAACATATCAGAGCTGTTGCAGCACTTTTATTTTGGATTAAAGCGCAAATGCATGAATCTATGCATAATGGATGCTTGCTGTTTTCATCAACCCATTGAAGAGGGAAGCAATGATAGACGTTTATTCCTGGCCGACACCAAACGGACACAAAGTACACATCATGCTGGAAGAATGCGGCTTGCCTTACCGCGCCATTCCAGTTGATATTGGCGCTGGCGATCAATTCAAAGCCGATTTCCTGGCAATTTCACCTAACAACAAGATTCCTGCCATCGTTGATGCAGATGGCCCTGACGGCAAACCTATCGCTTTGTTTGAATCTGGCGCGATACTGATTTACCTAGCAGGTAAAACGGGCTTATTCCTTGGGAAAACCGACAGGGAAAAATATGAAGCGCTGCAATGGCTGATGTTCCAGATGGGCAGTGTTGGCCCCATGCTGGGTCAAGCCCATCACTTCCGCATCTATGCGCCTGAAAAAATAGCCTATGCCGTTGACCGCTATACCAACGAAACAAAGCGCATCTACGGTGTTATCGATAAACAGCTGCAGAAAACCACTTATCTGGCAGGAGAGGAATATGGCATCGCTGATATAGCCACCTTCCCGTGGACACGTTCATTCGCGAATCAGGGTATAGACTGGGCAGAATTCCCGAATGCCAAGCGCTGGTTTGATGCCATCAGCCAACGCCCTGCAGTACAACGCGGTGTGCAAGTATTGGCTGACTTGCGCAAACCGCTGGAAAATAATGACAAGGCAAGGGAAGTTTTGTTTGGAAAAACACAGTACGCAAAGAAATAAACTCATTCACCGGGGGCGAGGCAAATTGCCGTTACAATGGGCTTAACCCCCTCTACTCTATTTCAGTATGCGTCGCCCTATAAAAAGAAATCGCCTCAAACTCGCCGCTGAAAGCCAGCGCGTCGCCAATCTTGCGCTCGCAGTTGCACAATCTGCCAGCCGTATTGAAGACCTGGACTGGCAGGCCAAACTGGATGCACTGGTGACCAAGAGCCTCAAGCAACACCATCAGGATATGCTGGAGGCAGCCACTGAACACTTGTTCCAAACTCATCCCAATGGCTATGAGGTCCTGACCGAAACGCTGGAATCTGTGAGCACCTGCGCGCAGTTTGAGAATGATGGACAGTCATATACCAGCTTGCTGATCGCTGCCCCCATATTGGCATGGACGCGTTTTGAAATTGCCTCGGGCAGCATTCCCACAGAAGCGCTGGGTATACTGCACACACAATTGCAGACGCATTTATTGGCTGAAGAAGCACAACTGCGCTTGCTGCCGGGATTGTATTCCATCGATCAATTACCGCGCAGCCACGTAGAAACCTATGCTTTGCTGGAGCGGCATAGTCTGGCCATGTTAAAACATCTGCCTGCACCGGCAGAAGCTGAACGTGCTCATACCATTCCATTTTTGGCAGATATACGGTATGTGCTTGGTGTGCTGCTTGTCAAAAAAGGCGCCCCACTCTTCCAGTGGCAAACTATTGACGCGCCCTATGATTGCGCACAAGCCAAAAGTGATGCTTTAATGGAATGGCAGCAACAAACCGATGCAACCATCAAGCGCCTGTTACCTGGATGCGGCATAGAGCTTTTACTGCCCGAAGCCTATTACACCGCCTGTCGTGAAGCAGATATCAGAATACGTCCGGCGACCATACGCTCTGCCATGTTCTATTTGACGCAAACTCTGAGTAAAGAGGCAGATCAGTTCACCGTCATCATTGCATCTTTTGGTGAGCAGGAAAATCCCGGGCAAATTGATGAATACCGCATCAGTTTTTGCCTGCGTGATGCTCCTGAAGTGATCTATGGCGTAGTCTGGCCGCTTTATCAGGCAGAAGACCAGATCATTGCTGTTAATCTGGATGAAAACGAGCAACTTGCTGGCGAAATCCCCGGCATTTTGCAAGAATGCGGTGTTACCGACATTATTCAGCTGGAAGAAATTTTCGCGATGGAATTCTGTGATGATTGCGGAACACCACTATTTGCAGACAGAGATAGCGATCTGGTTCATACCGAAATGCCGGATGACGCACCAACACCAGGTGCAACCCACTTCCACTAAACGTCGGAATTTGTCTAGTTTGGTGGAATAGATGGCGACAACAGGTAACCCTGCACATAAAAGTGAACAAACCATCTCTGGAATAGACTCTGATTTTCATTTCAGAGATGGTTTGACTACTGACGCACAAGCCATTAGCCAATTAATCTCCAAGTTTGCGCTGGATTTCTGCGTCAATCCGGATGGCAGCGGTGCGGATTTATTTTTACAGTCAGTATCAGAATCTGCCGAACTTTCTTATCTCTCTGATTCACGCTACCACTATATTCTTGCATTGCACGGTGAAACGCTGGCTGGCTTCATCGCCATGCGAGACCTGAGCCATCTGTTCCATCTGTTCGTTCATCCCTCATATCAGGGGCAAAAATTGGCAAGCAAGCTATGGCAGCGTGCCCGCCAATATGCAGTCACACAAGGACATACTGGCAATTTCACTGTCAATTCCTCCCTGAAGGCCGTTCCTATTTATGAGCGCTTTGGCTTCCTGGCTAAAGGCGAGATAGTAGAAATGCATGGCATTGCCTTCTTGCCCATGCAAATGCCTTAAGCCCACCTGTAACAAGTTTTTACTACTCAAATATTGGCTGCCAATTTTGCCTGGCACATTTGTGAAAATCCGTTGTACAATTAGTTTTGAACGGTCGTGCTTTTTTCTGCTTTCTTATTAATTGCTTGCTGCGGCCATCATAAAACAGGAGACAACATGGATTTGAACTATACGGCAGAAGACCTTGCCTTCCGGGATCAGGTGCGCACCTACCTGGAAGCCAATCTTCCACAAGACCTGCAGCAAAAAGTATTGAATCATAAACGTCTGTCCAGGGAAGACTTTGTTCGCTGGCACAAAATATTAGCCAAGCAGGGCTGGGTAGCAACAGGCTGGCCAGCAGAATACGGCGGCACAGGCTGGACAGCCACCCAACGCCATATCTTTGAAGAAGAATGCGCGCGTGCTGGCACGCCCGCCATCCTGCCCTTTGGCGTGAATATGGTAGCCCCTGTCATCATGGCCTTTGGCAACCAGGCACAAAAAGACTACTACCTGCCACGCATATTGAGCTGCGAAGACTGGTGGTGCCAGGGTTACTCAGAACCAGGCTCAGGTTCAGACCTTGCATCCCTGAAAACCCGCGCCGAACGCGATGGTGACCATTACATCGTCAATGGCCAGAAAACCTGGACCACCCTGGCCCAGCACGCCGATATGATCTTCTGCCTGGTGCGCACTGACACTGGTGTACGCAAACAGGAAGGCATCTCATTCCTGCTCATCGATATGAAAACGCCTGGCATTACCGTGCGCCCTATCATCATGCTCGACGAAGAGCATGAAGTAAATGAAGTTTTCTTCGATAATGTCAAAGTTCCGGTAGAGAACCTGATAGGCGAAGAAAACAAGGGCTGGACCTATGCCAAATACCTGCTCGGCCATGAACGCACGAATATCGCAGCCGTAGGCCGTGCCAAACGTGAATTGCAATTCCTCAAGCGCATCGCCGCCAAACATCAAAAGAACGGCCTGCCGCTGATTGATGATGCGGTGTATGCCAGCAAGGTTGCCAGCCTGGAGGTGGAATTGATGGCGCTGGAAATTACTGTGCTGCGTGTCATTTCCCAGGACAGTGGTCGTCCTGGCCCGGAAGCATCGCTGCTCAAGATCAAGGGTACAGAAATCCAGCAAAGACTGACAGAGTTAATGGTAGAAGCGGTTGGCCCTTATGGCCTGCCATTTGACCCGGCTTTCCTCGAAGGCGCGACTGAACATAGCATAGTCGGTGACGATGATGCTGCGCCTTTGGCGCCGTACTACTTCAATTTCCGCAAAACTTCCATTTATGGTGGTTCCAACGAAATTCAAAAAAATATCATCACCCAGATGATCCTGGGCCTGTGAGGAGAGCAAAATGGATTTCAACTTAACACAAGAACAAACACAGTTTGCTGATGCCTTGCGTCGCTGGGTAGAAAAAGACTATGGCTTTGAGCAGCGCAAACAGATTATAGAATCGGCTGAAGGTATATCCGATAAAGCGTGGGGTGGTCTGGCAGAGCTGGGCGCACTGGCCTTGCCTGTGCCAGAAGAGCAAGGCGGCTTCAATGGTTCTGCCATCGACATGCTGGTGATCATGCAGGAACTGGGGCGCGGCATTGTTATCGAGCCCTACTTTGCCACTGTCATGGGTGCAGAGTTTTTGAAAAAATCCGGCAAGCATGCAGATGTGCTGGAGCAAATCGCTGGTGGCGAAGTCAAGCTGGCGAATGCACTGGGTGAAAGACAGTCACGTCACGAACTGTTTGACATTGCCACCACGGCCAGCAAAAATGGTGATGGCTTTGTACTAAATGGCAGCAAGACCGTGGTGCTGCACGGCGCCCAGGCAGACAAACTGATTGTCTCTGCACGCAGCAGCGGAGCACAACGCGATACGAATGGCATCAGCCTGTTTATCGTTGATGCCAATGCAGTAGGCGTCAGCCGTCGCGATTACCGCACCATCGATGGTTATCGTGCTGCTGATATTAGCTTCAGCAACGTACAAGTCGGTGCAGATGCCTTGTTAAGCGCAGTGGATGGTGGTTGGGAATTACTGGATGCGGTGGCTGACTACGGCGTTACCCTGCTGTGCGCAGAGTCCATAGGCATCATGGAAGCAATTACCGCAGCCACGCTGGATTATTTGAAAACCCGTCAACAATTTGGCGTACCTATCGGCAAATTCCAGGTCTTGCAACATCGCATGGCTGAAATGTTCATGGAAATGGAACAGGCACGCTCGATGGCAACACTGGCTGCCGTCAAGATAGCCTCTGATGATGTGGAAGAACGCCGCCGCACGGTATCTGCCGCCAAGGTCAGGATAGGTCAGGCAGCCAAATACATAGGCCAGCAAGCCGTGCAATTGCATGGCGGCATGGGCGTCACCAATGAGCTGCCGGTTGCCCACATGTTCAAACGCCTGACCACGATAGAGCTGACATTGGGTGACACTGATCATCATCTGGCCAGATTTGTCGCACAACCCGGCTTTAAAAGCGCAGCCTGAATGCTGTAGAAAAATCCCGACTGCGTTCGGGATTTTTTTTTGCCTTTTAAGACAATAAGGAAACAACGAGGACACACTATGAGTATCAAAACAGATCGCTGGTATTTTGAAGATTTCATTCCCGGTACCGTCATAGAACTGGGGCAGCGTGTAGTGACAGAAGAAGAAATCATCACTTTCGCCAAACAATTTGATCCACAATCCTTTCATGTCGATAAAGAAGCCGCCAGCCATTCCATCTTTGGCGGCGTCATCGCCAGCGGCTGGCATACTTGCGGAATGATCATGCGCATGGTGGTCGATGGCTTTCTGGCCAATTCATCCAGCATGGGTTCGCCTGGCGTTAATGAGATACGCTGGATACTGCCAGTACGCCCTGGCGACACCCTGACTGTCACAGCAGAGACCACGGGCAGTAAACTCTCTACATCCAAGCCAGACCGCGGCGTCATCAATACTTTATGGAAAGCGCATAACCAGGAAGGCAAACTGGTTTGCACGATTACCGGTATGGGCATGTTTGGTCGCCGCCCAGAGTAAAAAATAAACAATAAGGAGACATGATGAGAGAATTTAATAGCCTTGCTGAATTAAAAGACTTGATAGGACAAGAAGTTGCTCAGTCAGAGTGGGTAGAAATCAGCCAGGAAAGAGTGAACACTTTTGCTGATGCGACTGGCGATCATCAGTGGATACATATCGATGTAGAAAGAGCCAAACTTGAGTCGCCATTTGGTGGGCCGATTGCGCATGGTTTTTTGACTTTGTCCTTGCTGCCCATGCTGGTTGCCAATGCCATCAAGCTCACTTACGTCAAAATGGGAGTCAATTATGGGCTCAATAAAGTACGCTTCCCCTCCCCTGTTCCTGTCGGCAGCAGGGTACGCGCGCGCTTAAAACTGCTGGAAATTGAGGACATCAAGGATGGTGCGCAACTCACATGGGAAGTAACAATAGAACGTGAGGGCCAGGATAAACCAGTGTGCGTGGCAGAATCAATTTCACGCGTCTATTAATCCCGCTAAACCCTATTTCTCAGGGAATGAGCTCATGCCCAGTCAAGACACATTAAAGCGCTTCATCGCCAAAGTTGAAGCGAACGAACATGCTGCAGCATGTGAAGAGTTTTATACCGAAAATTCCAGCATGCAGGAAAACCAGGCCAAGCCCAGAATAGGCCGTGCGGCGCATGTGAACGCTGAACATGCCGTTATGTCACGCGCCAGATCAGTAACATCTACCTGCGTGCATCCGGTATTGGTGAATGGCGATCATGTCGTCATCCGTTGGATTTTCAGATTCGAGTGGTTGGACGGCAGTGTTACACAAATGGAAGAACTTGCCTATCAGCGCTGGGAAGGTGAATGCATAGCGGAAGAAACTTTCTTCTATGATCCGGCACAGCGAATTCCACAAAGACCCAGCGCCTGAAATGCAATAAGGCCAAAGTATATACTCTGGCCTTATTGACTCATGTGGACCAGATTAATAAAATTTAACGGCGTAAATCGGTGGCAGATTAGCTGATATCTGGTACCAGTCATCCCCCTCATTCTCACTTGCCCATAAATTGCCGGTAGTCGAAGCCATCAACAGGTTTTTGCCATTTTCTGAAACAGCCAAGCCATGGCGATAAACCAGGTCATAGCAATCTTGTTGTGGCAAACCATTTCGCAAAGACTCAAAAGTCTTGCCACCATCGCGGGTACGCGTGACACTCATGGCACCATGCAGGGGTACACGCTTTTGATCTGCCACGGCAGGCACAAACCAGGCGACGTCGGGGTTGCGCGGGTGAGCCGCTACAGCAAAACCAAAGTCTGGAATACCTTCAGGTAAATGTAATTGTTGCCAGCTTGCTGCATCATCTTCACTGCGCCAGATACCATTGTGATGCTGGCACCACAAAACATGGCTGGCGAATTTGCTGCGTGTGATCAAGTGCGGGTCCTGGATATTTTGCTTGTCTGCCAAATCAGGTGGCATGTAGGCAGCATGCATACCGGACGCACATAATTTCCAATACTTACCGCCATCTTCAGTTTTCCAGGCGCCACCACAGGAGATACCCAACAAGATATGCTGAGGGTTGCGCGGATTGACGCATATCGAATGTATGCCTGGCGTGTCGTAGCCGCCACCCATCCACTCTTTGCGCTCTTCCTTATCCCATAGACTGCGCACCAATTCCCAACTATTGCCACGATCTGCTGAGCGGAACAAGCCACCCGGCAAGGTTCCGGCCCATAACACGCCAGGCTCGTCACCACCACCGGTTTCCATAGACCAGATGGCCTTGAGCTTCCATTCGACATCGTCTTCAGTCTTGGCATGCTCAGGGTAGGCTGGCACGGCGATCTCTGTCCAGTCATCACGCCCTTCATCGCGCCTGTGCAGCTTTACCCCAAAGTGCCCGAGGTTCAAGGCTGCATACACAGCACCATCGCGCTTGTCATGCAGGCACATGCTCAAAGGCTCGCCAAGAAAACTGATCTGATCCAGCTTCCACTTGCCGCCAATATGGATCAGTTCAAACAAACCCTTGCGGGTCGCTACCATTGCTTTCATCATTAGCCTCCTGAAAGAGCCTGCAAGACATAGACCTGGCTATTTGAACTTAAAGGGTCACGCAAGCCACTGCGCTGCATGACGCGTTTGCCGTCGATAAAAACCACCACATGAAAACGCAGATCGCCCTGTTCATCCAGGATATAGCCGCGTAAAGCAGGATTGACCTGAAATGCTGCTTCCAGCGCATCGCGCAAATTATCAGCCAGGGCTTCCACCTCAGGAACCTCAGTAAAACGACTGAGCTGCTGGGTAAAAATCAGCCTGGCCATGATTATGCCCAGTCCTTGTAGGGGTGCTTGAGCAAATTCGCATTTGCGTAACGCCGGTCGTGACTGACTTCGTCACCCAGCCATGCAGGACGCTCAAATTGCTGATGCTCGGACTCAAGCTCAACCTCAGCCACGATAAGACCATGATTATCACCGATGAACTCATCTACTTCCCAGATCAAATCGGTAAGAGGAATGCGGTAACGTGTTTTTTCTATGAGAGGTTGCTGACAGACTGTGTCCAGCAAAATTTGCGCATCAGCCAGCGGAATGGGGTATTCCCATTCGCCACAGCTAATGCCGGTCGATATACCCTTGATGGTCAGCATCGCACGTTCTGCTTCTATGCGTACCCGTACGATGCGACCCGGATCAGAACAAATATAACCCTGGCGCAGAAATGTGCCCTGCCCCTGTTGCTTGAAATCCTGATTCACAACAAGGAATTTGCGTTCAATCTCTACGCCCATTACTACTCCGATCAATAAATACCGGAATTATGCACTCAATGTCGCCAAAATCGGTTGCAACATTGCTTCACCGAGTTTGATACTGCGTGAACCGTCCCAACCCACTTCTGCGTCCGGCAAATTGGCATTGTCCTTGAATGGCAATTCCAGAGTCAGCGAAACGCATTTGAAGGTATGGCCAATATACTTGGATGCCAGCTTCAACACATCTTCATTGTATTTGGATGCTTCATAACCGTATTTGGTCTGGAAGTCAGGACTGGCATTGCAAAAACTATCGACAAAATGCTGCTGCTCCTGCGCCTGCTTTTCGCTAAAGCCTGCCAGCATTTCACTGCCAGCCACGAAGATATAAGGCAAGGCTTCATCCCCATGGATATCCAGGAACAGGTCGCAGCCAGTTTCATGGATTTTATTCTTGACGTAATACACTTCAGGGCTGGTTTCCAGCGATGGTGTCATCCATTCACGGTTCAGGTTGGCACCGGCTGCATTGGTGCGCAAGTTGCCGCGTACAGAACCATCCGGGTTCATGTTCGGGACGATATACACCACCGCTTTTTCCAGAATGCTGCGTGCGATTGGATTGGACGGGTCCAGCAAGGCATTCAAAGTGCCCTCCACCAGCCATTCAGCCATGGTTTCACCAGGATGCTGACGCGCAATGATCCAGACTTTCTTTTCAGCTGCGGGGTCACCGACAGCGATCACGTTCAGGTCACGGCCATCGACGGTATTGCCCAGGTCTTCAACACGGGCAATAGAAGAATTTTCTACTCCGCCCAGTAAAGCCAGGTGACGCTCCCAGGTGTAAGGCTCAAAATAAGCGTAATACACGCTGTCACGCTCAGGTGTATGGCGTATGGTCATGACCTTGCCATCAAACTCGGTATCCACACGGAACCAGTTGGCCCTGTCATAACTTGCTACCGCGCGATAGCCTTCCCAGCCCTTGGCATAGGTGGCATTACCGGCATTGAGGATGCGCATGACGGTCTCCTGACCGCGCGCACCCTGCAAGCGAAAGTGAAACCACTGCCAGATATCGGCATGTGAATCCTTGCGCAAATTTAAATCGATGGCCCCCGCCTGTTCCGCCTTGACGACTTCGATCGCTCCCGCGTCAAAGTTCTGACTGATTTTAATTGTCATCTTGTATTTATTCAGAAATGTTTTTAAGCACCGTAGCAATACGGCGACCTAGGACTGGTATTTTCACAGTTTTTCCCGAATTATGAAAATATTTCAGTCAAATAATGAATAAAATCGGACAAATATTTTCACCAAGGCAAGCATTTAAGAAGTTTCTGGCCAAACATAGCAAAATTCGCCACGATATACTATAATCTTTCGCTCAGTGTCGGGGCGTAGCGCAGCCTGGTAGCGTACGTGCATGGGGTGCACGGGGTCGGAGGTTCGAATCCTCTCGCCCCGACCAATGAATACAAAAAGGCTTGCAGATATCTTATCCGCAAGCCTTTTTTATTTGATGTGAGTTATTAAAGTTAACTCAATGCGTGCAGCAAGCTTTGCCCCACAATGATGCCATATGAATAATCATGATGGATAATTCATGCTATTTTCCTGGCAACTGTACGCTGCGGTAAGTATCGAGTTGAGCGGCATCAACGAATGGCCATAGTTCTGCGTCCCATTGCATGTCAAGAATTTTCAGTTTTTGCAGATATTTATCAGCGGTCTCGTACGCGTGTAATACCAGATAATCCCTGCCATTGAAATGATAGGCGCTATTGTGTCCCAGCGCCTTCCAGTGCTCAGTGCCATTTAAAAACAGAGAGCCACCACCTTCAAGCATTCCTTTCCCGCTTTTGTCCAGATACGGCCCAGTCAGACTTTTGGAACGTCCGACAACCAGATGATAGGTGCTTTTTTCTCCCTGACAGCATAGGCCCCAGGAAACGAAAAGGTAGTAGTAATCCCCTCTTTTAAAAATATAAGGTGCTTCAATTTCTGCGGGCCCAGCTGATTCATCGGGTGTAAAAGCCGGACGAGCACGCTTTGCAATCGCATGCCATTCCTGTGGCTGTGCCAAACCTGTCCATGCCTCGTTTAATTTCACCAGCTTGATACCAGACCAGAAGGACCCAAATGACATCCAGGCCTGACCTTCGCTATCGGTGACAATATTCGGGTCAATGGCATTCCACAAATCGCGTCCAGGGACAGACTGCAATATCATTCCCTGGTCTTCCCAGCGATAATCCGGCGAGTGAGGATTGAGCGTCTTGTTAACCGTGACACCAATTGCTGAAGTCAGCTTGCCAAATCCAGATATTGAATAATATAAATAGTATTTCCCACTGTGGAACTGTATGTCTGGCGCCCAGATGTGACCATTGAAGTCTGGCACAATATTGCGTGCCCAGACAGGTTCGCCAGCGAACACTCTGCCCTCTGGCTGCCAGTCTTTCATATTGGCGGAGCTATAGAACGTAATACCTGGCCCGGTGCTGAACAGGTAATATGTATCTCCCTCTTTTGCCATCACAGGGTCGTGCGCACTGACTTCTGCAGCGGCAAGTTGACATTGCGGTTGCAAATAAAAAATGCCAACAATTAAGTACAAACAGAGAAATTTCACGCAATTCGCCTTTAAACTGAACTATTTGCCTGATTACATTACGACAGAGGCTCTGCTTCCTACACCAACTTCATCATCGGCATGATTTCAGATAGCTGAACAACAGGTATCTGGCATTTATTCAAGCGCCACCACAACTATCGCCTTGGCTGGGACATTCAATGTCAACCTGCCTGCTTTTACACTGGAATTAAAATTGTCTGGCTGTACTGATTGTGGCCGGATAAAAGTGTTGTGTGCATCCATGGTCTTTGCAGTCAGTACGCGGCCTTTGGCAGCTTCTATTTTTTCGCCTGCAACATCAATATCTATCTCAACACTCTCATTAGGATTAGTGTTCACCAGCGACAAATATACTTTTCCATCAAGCGCACGAGCTGCAGAGGCACTTACTGCAGGGATACTGGTTTTGCCAAAACTGTATTCATGGTTATTGCTAATCGTGAGTGGCAAGCTTGTCGCATTTTGGAATGGCACATACATTTCAAATGCGTGATAAGTTGGCGTTAGTAAAATTTTGTCTTTATCAGTCAATATCATGGCCTGTAAGACATTAACCATCTGGGCAATATTGGTCATACGCACACGCGCTGCATGGGCATGAAAAATATTGAAATTCAAGGCAGCAACCAGAGCATCGCGCAAACTGTTTTGTTGATATAAAAATCCAGGATTCGTACCCGGTTCCACGTCATACCATGTTCCCCACTCATCCACATTGAAAGCAATTTTGCTCTTGGGGTCATTGACCTCCATCTTGGCAACGTTATTCCTGATCAGGCTATCCATGCGCAGTGTATTTTTTAGCGTGGATATCCATTGATCCTCCCCAAAACCAAGCGCCTTGCCTTTCTTTTCCCAAGTGCCGGTTGGTAGAGTGTAATAATGAAAGCTGACACCATCAAAACGCATATTCCATTGTTCGTGGATGTTCCTGGTCAAATACTCTGTCCAGCTGGTGTCATCATCATGACCACCACTGGCAATGATTTTTGGCATATAAGCCTTTGGAGCTTTCAAAAAACTGGCGTATTGATTGAACAGGCTGGTGTAGTGCTCAAGCTTCATATTGCCGCCACAACCCCAGGCCTCATTACCGATACCAAAGAAAGCGACTTTAAATGGCTTGTCGCGGCCATTTTTGCGGCGTAATTCTGCCAAAGTTGACTTGCCGTCACCCGTCATATACTCCAGCCATTCTGCCATTTCCTGCGGCGTGCCAGAACCAAGATTGCCATTCACATAGGCATCTGCACCGAGCAAATCAATCAAGTCAAAAAACTCATGGGTACCAACGGCATTGCGTTCTTCCACATTGCCCCAGTTGGTGTTCATCTTGACTGGACGGTTCTCACGTACGCCTATGCCGTCCCGCCAATGATATTCATCCGCAAAACAACCACCTGGCCAGCGTACCAGTGGAACATGTATCTTTTTTAGCGCAGCGACAACATCATTGCGCCATCCCTTTGTATTTGGAATAGTTGAATCTGGTCCTACCCACATACCTTCATAAACACCCCTGCCCAAATGTTCTGCAAACTGGCCGTAAACATTTTTATTAATGACAGAGCCAGGTTTTTTCGCATCAATGCTGATACTGACTTGATTGCCAGCAAAAACCGGAACGGCAATGGCTACAAATACAAGCACTGCCGAACAAAATATGCCTGCCTTTATGCTGGCTTTCAACACAAACATTTCTCCTCCTGAAATTAAATTACCTCCGGCAAAGCCGGAGGTTTATTGCTGGGGCGCCTCAAAGGCGCTGGTAACCCTTGAACCGCCTAAAGGCGGCTACAGTCCCAATTTCATTTGGTCGTAACGCTCATCTTCCTGCTCTTGATTTCGGATGTAAGCTCGAACCACTTCTTCATCTAGTCCCACCGTTGAGACAAAGTAACCTCTTGCCCAAAATACTTCTCCTGTGAAATTCCTTTGCCTCCCACCAAAGTGTCTGGCTATCGAAATTGCACTCTTGCCTTTCATGAATCCCACAACGTTTGCCACTGAATACTTTGGCGGAACGCTCAAACACATATGAACATGGTCAATCATTAAGTGACCTTCAACTACGCTGCATTCCCTTTGCTTGGCCAACTCCCGAAATATTTCCCCAAGATGCTTTCTCAATGCCCCATAGATCAACTTCTTTCGGCATTTCGGAATGAACACTATATGGTACTTACAATTCCACCTCGTATGACTCAAACTTTGATACTCTTTCATCTTGAAACTCCTTCTTTTGGTAGAGATAGAAGTTTCAAACCGACCGCCGTATAGGTCAAACCTTGAGGAGTCCCCCGGCAGAGCCGGGGGATTACCTTATTTATTTATGAGGCATTGTCGATACCAATTTATTCCAGGCTAGCCTCGAAGATCACTAAATCAAGGCTTATTCATGGTTTATTCATGGCCTCGCTAGTTTGACCTGCAATGAACTATCATTGATTTCAAAGGTATTGGTCTTCATCAGGTTGATGACCTCTGCACCGGCCAGCAATACTGGGCCGTAGCTATGCGCGGCAAATACATTCACCGGGCGATAGTAATAAAACGCCGGGTCAAAGCCCATACCAGTACCGACACAAGTACCTTCCACCTGGCCTTTTTGTGTCACTTTGCTGGCTACCGCATTCCATGCCAGCATGACTACTGGTGCGTAAGCACGTTTATCGATAAAGCCGCGATTGATGGCGTGTGCCATGGCATAGGTGTAGATGGCAGTGGCAGATGTTTCCAGGTAACTGTCATTGCGGTCCAGCAGTTGGTGCCAGAAGCCTGTGCCATGTTGATAGGACGCCAGACCTTTAACATGGGCCTGCAATTGCGCCAATACGTCGGCATATCCAGGATGATCTGGTGGCAGGACATCCAGCAATTCAACCATGGTCATGACGGCCCAGCCATTAGCCCTGGCCCAGTGGAATTGCGGATGCACACCCATATCCTGCACCCAGCCATGCATATACACGCCTTTTTCTTTGTTGAACATGCGGTCAGAGAACAGTTTGACCTGCTTCACAGCATCGTCATAATACTTGCTGTCGCCCGTTAATTTACCCATTTGTGCCAGGGCTGGTACGCTCATGAACAGATCATCCAGCCACAAGGTATTCGGTTGCGGACGGTTGCGGGCCAGGGTACCATCCGGCAGACGGAACTCTTTGGTGCTGACGTAGCTGCTGCAAATATCAATCAGGCTGGACAGTTTATTGGACACACCTTCCCTGGTAGCTTTGATCATGGCGGCACACATGGCACCTGCATCATCCAGTGCATGGGGCTGCAACAATGAACGGATAGGTGAAGGACTTTTCGGATTAGCCTTCAGACGGGCAATGTAATGCGGTGCCAGATCAGCCAGCAATCCAAGGCGTTCACTGGCGTAATTGCTGAAACGTTTATCACCCGTGGCACTGCCGGCCAGCAGCATGCCTGCGTAGGTGACACCCCATTCGTAGCTGGTCAGGCGATAATCGCCCGGGGCCAGTATCGTATCGTCATTGATCTGGGAAAAATCAGTAATCTGCTTTTTTGTTTTGCCATCAATAATTTTGGCAGGCGTAACATTGTCCAGATAGGCATGTACGCGGTACAGCACTTTCTTGACGTCTTCTGCTGTCGGTTGCCCATACGGCGTTGGGTAATCAGGTTGCATCAAATGCAGGGGCGCGGTGACGTCATTGACGGGCTTGGCTGCGTTGTTTGCGCTATTTATTTTACCGGCGGCAGCTACTGTGTTCATGCTGAATGGCAGCATGCAGCTGATGCCTGCGATGGCCAATAATTTGAATGTTGAACGTAGGCCGGATTGGTTTTTCTGTCTCATCTTTATCATCTTTTTTTGCTCTATAAATAAATCTTGTGGGTATTCATTCCAACTGGTAAACCTTGAAGTCACGTATTTGTTGCCGGGATTGTGTCGTGCGGAACCCAAAGTAGCCATCCTTCAGTGCATCTTTGTCCTTGTATGAAAAGAACACTTTGCCATCGACCACAACGCGCGTGCAGCCTTGGTACACCGCAGTTTCTATGAAGTAGTCCCGGTTTGCCTGCAATAAGGTATCGCGTTCATTCAACTCGGTCAGCAGGGTACGTTCACCATTGCCCTGGTATTTGCGAAACCTGGTCGTGGTATTGGTGTTGCCGCCTATGCCTGAGTAATACAGACGTAAATCATTGTATTGTTCAAAAACGCCCTTGCGGATAAAGATGTTTTGATCACGCGGGTCGGTCGCCATCCAGAATTGATTCAGGTCAGACAGCCGGTCATTGCGTCCCTGCTCCATGACGACCCTGCGCGTATACCTGATCAAAATATCGCCAGATAATTTTTGTTTGAACCACACCGTTGCACCTTTCGCTGCATCGATCAAAAGCTGGTGATTGGCAACACTGATATCGGAATTTTTTGTGTCGGCAGACTCTACCTGCCATTGCCTCAGATCGGTATCGAAATCATCCTGGTAAATTAATTTACCAGGCTTGCCCCACTGGCTGCAAGTAGCCTCTAGAGACTGTGCAGCTGCAGGTACAGCCAGGGTCATGACAAAGAGAGTTGAAATAGCCGTGCAAACCGGTCGCAGGTTTGTTCGAACATGAAGCATGAGTATCATTTTATAAATGACTATTTTGGTGATGCAGCAGGCAATTTAAGATCGACTGACTTATCATTCAAATAGTTTTTCAATTGGGCATACTGCAAAGTCTTGATACCCGCCACGACAACACGTGCATTGAATTCTGCACCAGCCAGATTGGTGTGTGTATGTTCATCTGGTGTCACTACAGGGAACATTTTCATCACCTCATCCTTGCCCATGGCATCGTAGGCAGCGGCAATGTTTTCATTCAGATCGATGAAATCCGCTTTTTCCTGTTTCGCCACCTGTTCAGCCCAACCACCATAACTGGCTTTGCTGCGATTGATTTTTCCATTTGCATCCCAGTTCTTGCGGGGTATGGGAGAGCATACGATGGCCTGCACGCCTTTAGCTCGGGCCTCGTCAATAAATTTGCGCAAATACCAGCCGTAGCTATGTACTGTTTCTGGCAATTTGGTCAGCAGATTATCGATACCCTCGACCTCTTCACCTATGCCTTTGATGGTTCCACGCGCACGGCTGGTGTCGTTAAGCGGTCCGTTGTCATTGTGACCGAATTGCATGATGACAAAGTCACCTGGCTTCATCAATGCAAGGCTTCTTTGCCAGTGCCCACCAGTCAGATAAGTACGGCTGCTTAGACCGCCGATGGCACGGTTAACGACATTGATTTTATCCGCCTGAAAATAGGCCTTAATAGGATTACCCCAGCCCCACTGCCCTTCTGCGCCTTTGTTTTGGCCATCATCCCGGCCATTGCGCACGGTTGAATCACCGATAAAAAATACTGAAGGCAATTGCGGATTCGCCGGTTCGGGTAACACAATACGCGCTGCCGCATTGGGGTCGGTATTCACCGCTGGCGGCGGCGTAGTTTGCGCCAGGGCGGAACAAGTCCAGCCCAGCACACTTACACAGATCAGGCGGCGTACCGCAGACATACTGGTATTCATAAATGGATGACAGGAATAATGGTTAAGTATCGTCGGGTAGCGAAAGACTGAAGGTCATCATACACGTGAGTGCATATGGGGAAATCAACAGCCTCGACACATGATTTCATTTTATTCGAGAGCTTGTAACTGACTGCAAGACTTGCTTAAAGAATCAAAAAAATGATCACTATTGATTGTGCAGTGCAAATTATGAAAAAACTGCCTGAAAACCAAGCACAATAGGCGGCACTGATGCCATTCCACTCAAGCGTATTGAGAAAATTCGCATCCGGGATTTAACCGATTACTCTCACACATATCAAAATTCCATGAAGCGCTTATCTGTTCGTATCTTGCCTGCTCGCATGCCCAGTCTTTTTCTGAATCTTTTCCTGTGCCTGTTCTGCCTTTTGTCCACATCAGCCTTTGCGCAAATAGGGCATCGTTTCCCCAGTGAACGCAAAGTGGTCAAAGACCCGGTTACTGGGATCATGCTGACCTTTCTGACCAGCCAGCCGCATGGTGATTCAAAAATCTATCCTACCCATCCACAATGGACTTTCGATGGGCAATGGGTGATCTTTCGCTCAGGTATCGCAAAAGGTGAAGCGATGGCCGTCAATGAACAAACCGGGGATATCGTACAGGTATCTGAAGGCGGCTATACCGGCATGCTGAATGTATCGACCCGTGCCATGAAACTGTATTTCATGCGTAGTAAGGATAAGTCTCCACGCGAAGGAAAATCTGTCCAACCACGCCAGGCTACATCACTTGAACTGGTGGAGGTTGATCTTGCTGCTGTATTTGCAGACAGCAAAGCTGGCAAGATGAAGCCAGCAGAAAGCTACCAGCGCATATGCGGCGTAGTACCTGCTGAAGTCGGACAAGCTGCCGACCTGGCGCTGGATGCTGCCGACGAATGGATATACTTCCGCGAGACACCGCAGGAAGCCGCGAAATACCTTGCTAAAAATACACGCATAGAAAAAAGCTTCGGCCCCAGAAACATGGGTGCCGGCCCTGGCGGCATTGCAAAAATGCATGTAAAGACGGGTGAAATACGCCACGTTGTTTCAGTACCCTTCCAGATCGGTCATATCCAGGCTAACCTGTGGAATCCGGGCGAAATCATTTTTTGCTGGGAGACTGGTGGCAAATCACCTCAGCGCACCTGGGTGGTAATGGCAGACGGCAGTGGCTTGCGCCCGTTGTATCCTGAAGCTGATTATGAATGGGTGACCCACGAAGCCGTCATTTCAAAAGATGAAGTGGCGATGGCGATCATGGGACATCGCAATATAGGCGGAACAAATAATAGTGCCAACAAGGGCACTGCCGTTGAAGGTGCCAATCCGGGGCAAGATACGGGTTGGGGCAATGCCGGCACACGCGAAAAACCCAGTGGCCTTGCCATTGTGAATTTGCGTACACGTGAAATACGTATCGCAGGACAAACACCATCAGGCAGCGGCTTATGGCATGTGCATGGATCAAGCGATGGCCGCTGGGCGGTCGGCGATGATTTCAGCCGCAGCATCTATCTGATAGACCGCTTAAACGGCAAGATGAGTCTGCTCAGCACCGGGCACAAGGATACAGCGGCAGACCACCCTCACCCTACCTTTAGCCCGGATGGGAAAAAGATAGAAATCCAGTCGGCCATGCTGTCTGCAGATAACCGGACACTGAATATCTGTATTATCCCTGTGCCTAATTGATTGATTATCAAGGTCATGTTACCCACATGGCTTGACTTGGTAGCATCAATCGAGTTTTTGAATGCGTACATTGCGCAATTCATACGCGGTGCCTTCAAGCTGAAAACCGATGTGACCAGAATCTGGGTTTGATTTGCTTATTTTGTTTTGCACTACGCCGTTGATCCTGACTTCAACCGCTCCGTCTTTGGCAAGAATGTCGCAGCTATTCCATTCGCCAACGGGTTTTTCGCTATCGGCCTGTTTTGCTTTGATTGGAGGATACGCCCCCTCGGCCGTTGTCAGGGATTCGGCAAAGCTGGCACCGGCCATGGGCAGCAGGTCGCCAACATTTTTGTACTTGGTCTGGATTTGCAGACTCAGTGGCCAGACTTTGTCTTTGGGACCAGAACTGATGTGTATCAACACGCCACCATTACCAGGTGCAGCGGTCCAGCGCCATTCGGCATGCAGCGCAAAATTTTTATAGCTTTCCGTCGTAGCGATGTAACCCGAAGGTTTGCCAGCAGAAGCAATCACACCATCCGCTGTGATACTGAAGGCTTCTTCAATCTTGCTTGCCGGTGTAGTTTGAATTTCCCAACCCTTGAAATCACGACCATTGAACAGTTCATCCGCATTGGCAACAGGAACGGCCATGACAGACAGAATGGATCCAACAGACAATACTGACAATTGGAAAGGCTTCAAAAAACGGGAAAGTTGACGCATGATGTTCTTTCTCAAATGGAATCGATATTTTTTGCATTGATTCAAAACCGCTTTACACAGGATAGCCGGATTTTTTTATAACATACTTCATTTACTGCCATGAAACGACTTTTTTTCACTTTGTTACTGGCCTTGTCGGCCATTTCTTCTCATGCACAATCCAGTGCCATCAGCTTGTGGCCAGAAGGCGTACCGGGCGCGAAAAACATAGGGCCAGAACAAGTGGCTGATGGCCGCACGTCGAATGTCAGCGAACCGAACCTGACTTTTTATCCCGCCGCTGTCGACAGAAAAAATGGCAGCGTCGTGATCATTTGCCCCGGCGGCGGCTATGTACGTCTGTCTACCCTGCGCGAAGGTGAGCAATATGCGCACTGGCTCAGTACCCTGGGTGTCAGCAGCTTTGTGCTGAAATCCCGCCTGGCAGAATTTGGCCATCCGGCTCCCCTGCAAGATGTCTTGCGCGCCATTCGCCTGGTACGTTCCGGCGCTGCGCAATATGGCATAGACCCCAAACGCATAGGTGTCATGGGCAGTTCTGCTGGCGGCCATCTGGCAGCCAGCGCTGGCACCCTGTTCGATCACCCTTTGGGCCGCACTGGTGCCGCACTTGACGGCGTCAATGGACGCCCTGACTTCATGATACTGATGTATCCCGTGATTACCATGCAAGACCCATCGGTACATGCAGGATCCCGCAAAGCCCTTTTGGGTGCATCACCCAGTGCAGAATCCATGCAACTGATGTCGTTGGAAAAACAGGTGAGCGGCACGACACCCCCTACTCTGTTGATCCATACCCAGAATGATAAAACCGTTCCGGTCGAAAACAGCATCCTGTTTTATCAGGCACTGACCAAAGCTGGCGTACCGGCGGAAATGCTCTTGTTTGAACGCGGTACACATGGCATGGCTATGCGGCTTGGTAACGGCAATGCATCCGATTGGCCTCATCGTGCCGAAGAATGGCTAAGGGACAGAAAAATACTGCAAGCCGACAGTCAGTCACAAGGGAAATAAGCAGTAAAATAAACTGAAAAACACATATCAAAATCGCCAGCCCATATCAGATTATGGGCTGGCGATTTTTTATTTACTCGAAATAAAACACAGGTTTCAATGCCAATTGTTTGGGACGGTTATCCGCCTCGACTTCCATCAGGTCTGCCATATAATCCCACCACCGTTGCATGACAGGATGTTTGGGCAAGTCATCGATCTGGTGATCAGGATGCAATTTGAGTACGCCAAACAGATGCAAAGTCTCTTCATCCAGAAAAATGGAATAATCATAGATACCGGCAGCGCGCAATGCATCTGCCAGATCTGACCACAAATTATCGTGGCGGCGGTGATATTCCTCTACATTGCCTGGTTTCAGTTTCATCCGGAAAGCACGCGTTATCATGAATGGCTCTCCTGCTGTTATTTCGCTGGTTTGACTGTGACCATCTTTTTCAATTCGGCAGCGGCCAGCATGAAGCCACCGACACCATAATCAAAGCTGGATGCGGGCCTGTAAAAGGCTGGTTCGGCACCGGTCTGCTGTATGCCGCCCAACCTTCCATCTGCATAGACATGCTTCAGGATACCCTTCCATGCCCTGGCGATTACTGGCTGGTATTCCTTGGGGTCGAGAATGCCGCGATTGATGCCATAAGCCATGCCATATACAAACAGGGCTGAGCCAGAGATTTCAGGCAAGGGGTACGTAGCGGGGTCCAGCAAACCGGCATGCCACAGGCCGTTTTCATCCTGCAACTGCGCTATGCGGGCTGACATTTCACGTAACTGCTGTATGTAGAATGGACGTTGTGGATCATCCTTGGGGATATAGTCCAGTGTCCTGGCTATACCACCCATGACCCAACCTTCGCCGCGTGACCAGAAAATTTTCTTGCCATTGGGTTCAGTCTTGTTGATATAGCTGACGTCACGGGCATACAGGTGCTCTTGTTTGTCGTACAGCAGATCGTAAGTGTTTTTCCATTGGGTATGGACATAATCCAGGTATTTACGCTCACCTGTTGCCACATACATTTTCGCCCATACCGGCGGTGCCATGAACAAGGCATCACACCACCACCATGGCAGACGATCGTCACCTGGTTTAAGAGTCTTCAGATCAATCAGGGTATCGAGGTCGCCTTTGGTTGGGGCGATGAATTCAGGCTGCTTGTTGATGAAATACAAATCCAGATAAGTCTGCGCCACACTCTGGTCATCCGCATTCGGCAAACGTTTCGCCAGTTGCCATTGATGTTGCTGGCTCATGGCCAGCATGGCGTCTTTGTATTTGCTGTCGTTTGTGGCTTCCGACGCTGCCATGAAGCCGGTGTACATCACGCTGGATGTCCAGATACGCCCGAAGTGTGCCTGTGAACGGGCCAACTGCCAATCCGCCACCTTGCGCAAGACTTTTTCTATCACCGCTGGTTCCAGCTCTGCAGACAGATCGGTTGCCAGAGGCCCGCCATCAGCAGGTGCATCACCAAAATGACGTGAAGTATCCTTGTCGATGATCGCTTGCATGGCTGGTGTAGGAAGCGGATAGTTCTGCGTCCAGGCCAGGGCTGGCAACATGCTGCCGACAAAACCCAGGCTGGCAAGCATCAGGTATTTTTTTTGAAATTTCAAAGTGCTCTCCTTCATTTTATTGTTGTTTACTTCATTCTTATTTTGCAGGTCCGAAGCCATTGACGGTCAGCCCGGATACCTCAGAATCTGCGGAAATATTTACCGGTTTGCCATCCTCAAAAACCAGTCTGGAATCCGACATTTCCCAGCGTTTTACGTAACGGATAAAACCACCGGTGTTTGCTTCAATATCGAGTTTACTGAGCTTAAAATCCTCAAGCGGAGCTTGCGCATATCCTTCAATTTCAAAGGCGGTTTTTGCGCCACGTGCCTTGATGCCGGAGATATTGACACGGCGCAGTCTGGATATACCGTCTTTTTCTGGTACCGGCGTGACCAGTACTTTCCAGTAAGCCGGTACATCCTTCACATCATCAGGAATCTTGGCATAGCTGTATTGCGGATTCCAGTTCATGATCACGCGCAATACCACTGGCACGTCATTGAGGACAAAGTCATGAATATTCAGGTCTTCGCCAAAACCACCACGTGTATGTGCCGACTTGAACAATATGCCTACTGGTACATCTTTCATGACCGTGAAGCGATATGCTTCAATACGGCGGAATCCACCTGAAGTCTCACTACCGAAACTTAATCCAGCTACTGCTTCACGCACAATGATGTCGCGTATGATCACATCTTCTGTTGGACGATTGACCCGCAAGCCGTCAGAGTCGCGCCCGGCTTTCAAGACGATTGCATCATCATTGACGGCAATATCTGCATGCTGTACCAGAATGTCTTTGGATGAATCGATGTCTATGCCGTCAGTGGATGGGCCATGTCCGCCTTCGTTATTACGGATGGTGAGATGATCTACAACCACTTTGCTCGAGTAACAGATATGCAAAGTCCAGAAACCTGAGCGACGCAATAGCAAGCCATCGCCCACACGCACGTCGGATGCCTTATAGACTTGCAACAATCGAGGGCGACCAGCATCATAGTCCGATGCCCATCTCAGGCCACGTGGTTCATAGGCCTTGCGCAGGTTCCAGTAACTTTCCCAGAATACCTTGCCGTCACCGTCAATCACACCTTCACCGGTAACGGCAACCTTGGTTTGTTCATACACATTGATCAGCGCTGCTGGCCAGCTCATCTCTATGCCAGCAACCCGGGTAGGCATGACAGGATAATCCCGTATGTTTTGTGAGCCCAGCAAGGTCACGCCCTTATCCAGACGCAGCGTCACACCTGTTTTAAGGAACAGGGCACCGGTCAGGTAGGTGCCCGCCGGAAAAGTCAACGTACCGCCCTCTTTGGCAGCAGCATCAATGGCGCTCTGTATGGCTTGGGTGTTGAGCGTCTTGCCATCACCTTTGGCACCATAGGTTTCGACACTGATCTCTTTCGCAACTGCAGTCAGTGACGACAACATCAACAAGAACATCAATACTGCGGCAACCAACAGATGTAAGAGCGTTGGCAAGACAAATACCATGCTTGTATCGCGCAACCAGCGCCGGGCCAAGGACTTCATTGCAGCTTCGCGCCTATCAATTTGACCGGTCCAAGAATGCCGGCAGGTTGAGCCTGTATCAGATGTGTATCTTGTGGGACGAATCGTTGTCCATACCTGGCAGACAGCAGGCGATAATCTGGCAAGGCATGGCCGGCCAGCGCATTCAATCCCAGGTTGGCGACCTGTATTTCAAGACGGTTATTACCCGCACGCAGCAATTTGCTGATATCCAGTTGATACGGTGGTTTCCATACCGAACCGGCACGCTGACCATTGACGAAAACGACCGCAGCTTCCCGTACCGGGCTGTCAAGCATGGCACGCATGCCGCTGGGCACTTTGGGTGTGACCTCAAGTGGCGTCCCCGGACCGAAATCCAGTGTCAGCCTGCTGTCCTTTAATTGTGCTGCGCTCAATTCCAGGTCTTTGGTATAGCTTGCGATACCAGAAAAATAGCGCGTTGCCTCATCTTCAGTCCATGAACGCAGACTGGACATGTTGACCACCTGTGATTTTTCGCTGAACTGCACTTTCCAGTCACGGCTTAAATCGACAACGGTGGTGGCATCTGCCAGTTTTGGTTCCGGCGCTGCATTCTGCGGTGTATCGGTCAGTACCAGCACCCGTGATTCATAAGGTGCCAGACGCAGAGTCGGCTTGACATCGGCATTGCTGATCTTGCCGTCATACGGATTCCACCAGTAAGCTGTTTTGTACTTGCTGCGGAAGGCGGCATTCGCGGTCACATCACGATTGCTGGTATTGGCGATGAAATAGACATCAGAATCAGTCAGTTGTCGACGGATGAAACCTATGTTTTCTTTTTCAGCACTCAACTCCATGTCTGCGGGAACTGCAGCCTTCAAAGCGGCACCCACGGCACTGTCGCCGCTGACCAGGCTGACCTTGTCCTGATTGGCAAACAGGGCATCTGATGCAGTCTGCACTTCTGCACTGATGCGCGCTGCATTCAGGTAGCCTGGTGCCAGTGATGGTTTGCTGCCAACCGCAATGATTTTGCCACCGGCTCGCACATAATCATTCAATTTGGCAATCACTGCCGGTGACAGCCGGTTCACATGCGGCAAAATCAAAACGGGATAATTGATGCCCAGCTCCATGACGGATTCAGCATCAACGTAATCAATGTTATGCCCGGCATCAAGTACCTGCGCGCTTAACTCCGGCGTCACATATTTGCCCATTTCTGCCGACACAGACACCTTGCCCAAAGGCAGGGTCGCGTAGACGTCATCCACAGGCAGGAATACGGCAACCTGATTTGCCGGTTTCCCCTGGCGCATCAGGTAACTCATTCTTTGCAGATAGCCGTTAATGTCCGGCATGACATTCCACCATGGCAGATGGGTATTGAATACCGCTGCTGCATAGAATGCATAGCCAGGTTCCAGCGTGCCTGGTGGAGTATACGGCCAGCCATGGCCAACGAACTGATTAACGCCTTGCAACAGCATGCGGTCAGCTTCGACTTTCATATCCAGCGGTGTCGCGCTGAATGCAGGTGAATGCAGCCAGGTCCAGGTTTCAGCAGAAATGACGGGACGGTCATACAGATGACCTGCCGAAGTTGCCCAGCGTGTAAATGAAAACTGGCGGAATTGATAGCCCTCGCCTTCAGGCAAATCGACCAGTTTATTACTGGACATGGTCACAGCCGGTTCACCATAGGTTTGGGAGCGGAAACGGGTGCCATGCGCTTTTGCCCATTGATTTACGGGCACCAGATAACGTTCGTTTGCCAGTTCGGTTTGGGTAAATGCCCAGTCACGCCGTATGGCGGCAGCATCTGCACCAATGCCAGATTCGATTTTTGGCAGGTGTGGTTTCAGGTCATAGCCACGACGACGCTGAAATTCGGCCAGGAAATCATCTGTCCAGTCGGTACCATAGGCTTCCAGGCTGTCAGAAAATACGGCGTAAGGCGGATTTTTTCCAAAAGCCTTCAACAGTGGTTCCGCCACGGTTTTCAGGTGATGATCAATGGCATTGCGACTCAGATGGTCAAGTACAAAACCTTCTGCCCCTAAAGCGGCACGTTTAACCTGCTGACCGGTACGGCTGGCGATATAGCACACCACTACGCGGTCAGCGGCTGCAGCCTTGACGCCCGCCCGGCCACTTTTACTTGCCAGTAGCTGTGGTTCAAATAATTGCAATTTGCTGCTATCCAACTGTTTGGGCGTACCATCGGCCACGAAGCTGGCCAATAATTTCTCACCATTCATGATGGCTGGCAAGGCAAAACTCTCATTACCGGCTGGCAGCTCAATCACGGCTACCCGCAAACGACCGGCAGCATCAGCTACAGTGACATGTGGGCCGCCGTATGGCCAGCCGCTGCCCAGCGTAATATCAACTCTGAGTTTGTTGGCACGTGCCTTGTCATTGGCAAAACTTACATGTTCAAGAAATTGCTTCGACAAATACGGATAATTGTATGTACCTTTGGCCGCGTCATCCAGTTCCATGGGGTAAACGGCCTGAATCTCAAAACCACCAAAACCACCTGCCTTCATGTCCAGTATTTCGCGTTCCAGTTGCTTCTTTTCCACGGATGGTCCAAACCACCACCAGCGCACCATGGGACGTGCGTCATCGGGCGGCGTGGCAAAGGCTTTGACGACTTCTTTCACAGATGGGGAATTCCCTGTTGCCCTGGTTTGTGCCATTGTTGGTGCAGCACATAGCATGGCAAGAGAAAGCAGGACACAGGTGCGCAATTTGTTAAGCGCAAATGCAGGCAAGGTAGACTTGGTCATAGAAAATGATAATCCAGACAAATAGAGAACAGGCGTCTATCCTGAATGGACATCAGCTTATTGCTAAGTCTATTCCATCCGGGGACATGGCTATGAAAAAATCCCCCTGAAGCAGATCACCATTACGCAAAAATGCGCAACAGAAAATATGCTTCAGAGGGAGTTGAATCAGACAATACCGCTACCGCTGGCGCCAGCCTTTGGTGGACGGAGTGTAGCCTGTTTTTCACGATAGCCAGTTGCACGATAGCAGGCAACCGGATCAATAGCCGCACCGGAACGGGCGCGTGCCATAGCCAGGATAGGACTGACATCAGTGCGGAACGCCTGTTTCAGTGTTTGTGCTGCCAGCAGCACATCATTGTTTTCCTGATATGCGCTCAATGCCTTGCGGTCTACCAGTGCAGACTGTACAAAAGAACGTTGTACCTCGATAGCACTGGACATCAGACTTTCTATAGGATCGGTCACATTGTGTGACTGATCCAGCATGTAAGATGGTTTGAAGGCGTCACCGTCACGCTGTGCTACATCGGCCAGTTCATTGAAGATCAGGAACAGCTGGAAAGGATTGATACTGCCGGAATCCAGATCGTCATCACCATATTTGCTGTCATTGAAATGGAAACCACCCAGTTTGCCGAATTGCGCGAGGCGGGCAACAATCATTTCTATGTTGGTATTTGGCGCATGGTGACCAAGATCAACCAGGCATTTTGCCTTGGGGCCCAATTCGGTAGCACAGGCGTAACTGGTACCCCAGTCAGCAATCGTGGTGGCATAGAATGCTGGCTCAAACAGTTTGTGCTCGATGTACATCAGCCAGTCTGCTGGCAGTGCCTTGTAGATGTCGCGCATGCTGTCCAGATAACGTTCGAGCGCACCACGCAAATTATGCTGGCCCGGGAAATTGGCGCCATCGCCCACCCATACGGTCAAACCTTTGGAACCCAGTGCACGACCCAATTTTATACATTCGATATTGTGTGCTACCGCTTGCTCGCGCACGGCTTTGGCATTGGCTGTCAGGCTGCCGAATTTATAGGTCTGTTCCTGATTGGCCTGATCCTGGAAAGTGTTTGAATTGACAGTGTCAAATCCCAGGCCATGTTTGCTGGCAAATTCACGCATGGCTGCCGGATCACTGCTTTTATCCCAAGGAAAATGCAGGGACACGGTAGGTGTAGCCTGTGTCAGTTGATGTATGACAGCACAGTCTTCCAGTTTTTCCATAACATCGCGTGGCTCGCCCTTGCCTGGGAAGCGTGCAAAGCGGGTACCACCGGTACCAACACCCCAGCTTGGCAAGGCTACGGCAAAGGTCTGGGCTTTGGCTGTCAGTTGTTCGATATCCTGTCCGCGTCTGGCCAGGATGCTGCCCAGGGCAGCATAGTCGGCATCCAGATTCTGTTGCAGTTTGGCGTTATGTTCTGCCACCTGGCCGTGGTCAATTACTTTATCCATCTTATGTCTCCGTCTCATTGCTGACCTGATCAGATATCTAATTCAGGTCAATCTAATTTTTATATTTTAGCGCGTGAATGCAGCGGCATTGCCCGCATCTACGTTGATGATGTTACCTGTACTCTTGGCAGATTTGTCACTGGCCAGGAAATACACTGCTTCTGCGATATCTTCCGGCAATACGCTGAGTTTTAACATACTGCGCTGACGATAAAATTCTTCGATATCATCTGCATCGATTTTATTCGAGACAGCACGCTCTTCTTTCCATTTGCCATCCCAGATACGGGAACCACGGATCACGGCATCTGGATTGACTACATTGACGCGTATGCCGTGTGCCGCACCTTCAAGGGCGATACAACGTGCCAGGTGGATTTCGGCCGCTTTTGCCGTGCAATACGCAGATGCACCAGCAGAAGCAACCAGGCCGTTCTTACTGGCCACAAACACCATGCTGCCACCGATTTGCTGCTGCTTCATGATACGGAATGCGCTGCGACTGACCAGGAAGTAACCCTTGACCAGGATGTCCTGATTACGCTCCCAGATTTCCAGTGTCGTTTCATCCAGCGGTGCTGAAGATGCAATTCCTGCATTCGAGATCAGCAAATCGATACCACCAAATCGCAGGGAAGTTTCGCTCAGTATGGCTTCGACATCGCTTTCACGGGTGATATTGGCACTGACGATGGCTACGTTGTCTTTACCTGCCACTTTGGACAAGACCTGATGTGCCTGGCTCAATGCCTCGCCATCGATGTCTGTCAACATGACACAAGCGCCCTCCTGCAACAACTGGCGTGCCACTGCCTGACCGATGCCACCAGCAGCACCAGTCACCAGTGCGATGCGACCAGCCAGGCTTTTTGGCTTTGGCATGCGTTGCAGTTTGGCTTCTTCCAGCAACCAGTATTCGATATCAAAGGCTTCCTGCTCTGGCAAACCTACATAGCTGTCAACACCATTCGCACCGCGCATGACATTGATGGCATTCACATAAAATTCGCCAGCGATCCTCGCAGTTGCCTTGTCTTTGGCAAACGACAGCATGCCTATGCCAGGGATCAGGTAAATAATCGGGTTGGCATCACGCACTGCCGGGCTATTTTCGTGCTTGCAACGCTCATAGTAAGCGACATAATCTGCGCGATATTGATTCAGGCCCTCATCCAGGCCGCTCAAAAGTTGATCAAAGTTAGGATTGGAAGGATCAAAGTCAATCACAAACGGGCGAATCTTAGTACGCAGGAAGTGATCAGGGCAAGATGTACCCAGCGCTGCCAATGCCTGCAAGTCTTTGCTGCAGACAAAATCCAGCACAGTTGTGCTGTCATCAAAATGACCAAGCTTGAATTCTGTTTTACTGATTTTACCGCGTAGCACCGGCATCAGGCGGGCAACCAGGCTGGCACGCTCTGCGGCTGGCAGCGCGCTGTATTTGGCACCGCCAAATGCTGGCTTACGGCTATTTTCTTCCAGCCATGATTCGGCACGCTGGATGATTGCCAGCGTGGTTTCATAGCAAGACTTGGCAGTATCACCCCAGGTGAACAGACCATGACCTTCAAGGATGATGCCTTTCAGATTCGGCTGCGCTTGGGAGACCGCTTCCAGTTTCAAGCCCAGATCATAGCCAGGGCGCTGCCATGGCAACCAGCCCAGCTCACCTTCGAATATTTTTTGCGTCAAATCCTTGCTATTGGCACAGGCCGCAATAGCGATGACTGAATCAGGATGCATGTGGTCAACATGCTTGCGATTGATATACGCATGCAGTGGAGTATCAATACTGGCAGCGCGTGGGTTCAGGTTGAAGGTGCAATGTGGCAAATAAGCCACCATTTCATCTTCCAGCGCCAGACCACGATAGCGGCCTTTCAGTGAGTGCAGTTTATCCATGTACAGCGTTGAGAAACCATCCATCTTGATGCTTCCCAGATCACCGCCAGAACCTTTAACCCACAGTACTTCTACCTGCTCGCCAGTCAGGTAATCCGGCATCATCACCTTGGCAGAGGTATTGCCACCACCAAAGTTGGTAATGCGCATATCAGAGCCGAGCAGATTTGAGCGATACAGCAATAATTCTGGCTCAGTCAGGCCAGCTGCGTATGCATCGTCCCAAAGTGAAGTAATAGGCTTCTTCTGCTCGGTTTGCATCGTTGAGGTCATACATTCTCCG
Organism: Undibacterium sp. KW1; assembly: GCF_009937955.1. Classification (NCBI taxonomy): domain Bacteria; kingdom Pseudomonadati; phylum Pseudomonadota; class Betaproteobacteria; order Burkholderiales; family Oxalobacteraceae; genus Undibacterium; species Undibacterium sp. KW1. Next base: position 2,864,118 of record NZ_AP018439.1, read on the forward strand.
TGATTAATTAGTGTTTTTATGACAAATTCTTTAGCCTGAAGCCTTGAGTGATCAAGAGCTGAGCGGATCAATCACATCACTTGCTCATGTGAAGCATTTTGTCCGTTTTGGCAGTGGCAGTCAGTAGAAAACAGCCAGCTTTGAGTGTCAATACAGAAGTAATCAAGAAGCTGATCGAAGTCACAATAGTCAGCATGATGATTGAAATTTTCATAGCCAGATTAATGCATAGGAAAATAATCAGCTATTTGATCAATTTATGATTGACGCGCGATTTTTAAGTGATTAGTCTCGCTATACGCCAGCAAATTACTACGAAATAATGACTGGTAGCATGCCGCAATAAAGATAATAGACGGCAACAGACGGAGACAAAAATGGTAAATCACAAACGCCGTAAGCGTTTGCTGAAGCTGCTCGCCGAGCATAATTCAGCAAGCGTTCAGCAACTGGTAACATGGCTCAGCGCATCCCCCGCTACTGTCAGGCGCGATATCAGTTGGCTTGCAGCCCGTAATCTGCTTACCCGTACGCGTGGTGGCGCAGAAAACCTGCAGCAGGTAAAACGATCAATTGCGCTCACCAGCGAGACCTTCCAGAACAATATCAAATGTTATGCCGACAGAAAACGGGCAATCGCACGCTATGCGGCAAACATGTGCAATGACGGTGAAACCATCATCATCAATGGCGGTACGACGACCTTCATGATGGCTGAGTTCCTGGTCGATAAGAAGCTCAAGATACTGACAAATTCTTTCATGATGGCAGAGCGCCTGCTGGTCTCCAGTGAAAATGAAATCATCGTTCCTGGCGGGCGCGTGTATCGCGAACAGAATGTCATCCTCAGCCCTTTTGACAACGACATCACTCAGCATCATTACGCTGGAAAAATGTTCATGAGTGTTTATGGTTTGTCATTGCTGGGTCTGATGGAAGTAGATCCGCTCTTGATACAGGCTGAAAAACGCTTGATCAGCCAGGCTGAAGAATTGATCGTTCTGGCAGACAGCTCCAAATTCGCCAAAAAAGCTGGTCTCATCCTATGTGGCTTGAATCGCGTATCTTGCCTCATCACTGATCATTACGCGTCTGACTCTGCCGTACAGTTGCTTGAGCAGTCTGGCGTCAAGGTCATTACCGTAGCACCGGAAGAATTGCCAGCAAAAGACATATTAAATAAATTTACAAATGCTTATGACACTGAGTCTGCAAGCATGTTCCAGACGGAGACAGTTTGATGAAAAGAAGAAAAGTGATACTGGCAGCAATTGCATTGAGCATGCTGGGTGCCATGCAGGGTTGCGAACAGAAATCAGACAAAATAAAAATTGCCATCGTGGTTAAAAATCTGGGCAATGGTTTTTTTGACGCTGCACACGAAGGTGCCAAAGAGGCGGCCAAGCAAATTGGTAATGTAGAAATCATTTATACAGGCCCAACCACCCCAAGTGCTGAAGGCCAGATAGAAATCATCAACTCGCTGATCAGTCAAAAGGTCAATGCCATCGCCATCTCAGCAAATGATGCCCATGCGCTGGTTCCTATCACCAAAAAAGCCATGCAACGCGGCATCAAGGTCATCTCTTTCGATAGCGGGATAGCACCAGAAGGCCGGTTGATGCAGCTCAATCCATCCAATGCTGAATTGATAGGGATCAAGCAGTTGGAAATGGCATCCAATGCGACTGGTGGCAAAGGTGAAATCGCCATCCTGTCTGCATCTGCCCAGGCGACCAACCAGAACATCTGGATTAATGTCATGAAAAAAGGCCTGGAAAAACCTGAGTTTGCCGGCCTTAAACTGGTGGCAACTGTGTATGGTGATGACCAGTCCGATAAAAGTTACCGCGAAGCGATAGGCCTGTTGCGCAGCAATCCAAATCTAAAAGTGATTATTTCCCCTTCCACTGTTGGCATCAACGCTGCCAGCAAGGCCGTGGTCGATGAAAAACTGGTCGGCAAGGTATTCGTTACCGGACTGGGCTTGCCATCAGAAATGGCGGGACACGTCAAAAGCGGTGCCGTTAAGGAATTCGCCATCTGGAATCCCATTGACCTTGGTTACGCTGCGACTTATATCGCCAATGAATTTATCAAAGGCAATCCAGATGCCAAGGCAGGTGGCAGCTTTACCATAGGCCGCATGGGTACGATCAAGATTGATGCCAACGGTGATGCAGCAATGGCCCCACCCTTCACTTACAACAAAGAGAACGTAGAACAATTCTCCAAGATATTTTAAGTAAAGACACTTGTTCAGTACCGGCCCGTGATGCACTTCAACGGGCTGTCTGGAAATAGAACCAGTTGCATGTGAAAATTTATGCCAGCAGCACATGCTTGTGCTTGCCAGTTTTTTACGCAGGCAACTGACTTCTTTTCTATTATTGCCTTGCCTTATATTAATGACCTTAATGACGAACGAGCACAACCCGTTTCCCATCGCCCCGGATGGTTCACCTGCGGCACCTATTCTGACATTGACCGGTATTTGCAAACGCTTTCAAGGCATCATTGCATTACACGAAGTTGCACTCAATGTGCGTGCAGGTGAGGTCATGGCGCTGATAGGTGAAAACGGCGCTGGCAAATCCACTTTGGTAAAAACACTGACTGGCATTTATCAGCCGGACAGCGGCAGTATACATATCGCGGGCAAGCAAGTTCGCTTCGCCAATCCACAAGATGCCATGCTGGCAGGTGTTACTGCTGTTCATCAGGAAACCGTCATGTTTGACGAATTGACGGTGGCAGAAAATATTTTCATAGGCCGCCAGCCCATGTGCGGCTTTCCGGCACGGGTAGATTGGGCATTGATGGAAGCTCAGTCTGAAAGACTGTTTGCAAGGCTGGAAGTGTCGCTGCCGGTACGAGCCAAGGTCAAGGACTTGAGTGTGGCACAGCGCCACTTTGTCGAAATTGCCCGCGCCCTGTCGCAAGATGCACGCGTGGTCATCATGGATGAGCCGACCGCATCGCTGTCACAACGGGAAATTCAAGAGCTGTACCGCATCATCAGGCAATTACGCGCTGCTGGTACCGCAGTGATTTTCATCTCACACAAGTTTGATGAAATCTATGCTGTTGCCGATCGATACACCGTCTTACGGGACGGTCATTTTGTTGCTGAAGGTGCACTGGCTGATATCTCTGAACCGGATCTGGTGTCTCTCATGGTAGGTCGCTCCATTCATCAAACCTTCCCCAAGCAAGCTGTGGTCATAGGCGACACCTTGCTTGAGGTAAAAGATTTTTGTCACCCTACCGAGTTTGACAAGGTCAATTTTTCTTTGCGCAAAGGTGAGATTCTGGGGTTTTATGGTCTGGTGGGTGCGGGCCGTTCAGAAGTCATGCAAGCCCTGTTTGGACTCAGCAGTGGCGTCACTGGCAGCGTAAGCCTGGAAGGCAAGGTATTGGCCATTAAATCAGCCAAAGATGCGATATCCCTTGGCATAGCTTATGTTCCGGAAGACCGGCAACATCAAGGTGGCCATCTGACCATGTCGGTGCAGCAAAATATCACCTTGCCTATCCTGGATCGCATAGGCTTCCTGCTCGGCAGGCGACGCAGCGAAGAAGCAGCAATTTCAAGACACTACAGCGAACAACTAGAACTCAAGGCTAGTCATTTGACGCAACTGATCGCCGAGCTATCTGGTGGCAACCAGCAAAAAGTCATCCTGGGCAAGTGGCTGGCAACCAAACCCAAAGTCATCATCCTGGACGAGCCAACCAAGGGTATCGATATCGGTTCCAAGGCTGCGGTGCACCGTTTCATCAGCGAACTGGTTTCAACGGGATTGTCAGTGATACTGGTGTCATCCGAATTACCGGAAGTACTGGGCATGTCTGACCGCGTTATCGTCATGCATCAGGGACATATCAAAAAAATATTTGACAGAGCACATGCCACGCCAGAGAGCGTAGTTGCTGCGGCGTCTGGCAGTGATGCATCAATAGTGGAGATAGCAAGGGAAATGGCAGAGGAAATAGCATGAACCGTTTGAAGTATTTGCAGCAGAGGGAAGTTCTGCTGGGATTGATGATCGCTTCTCTGATAGTCCTTGTTGGGCTACGTGCGCCTGTTTTTCTCAGTGTATCAAGTCTGTCCAACTTGATGACCGACAGCACGCTGTTGATCATGCTGGCGGTGACCCAGATGTTTGTCATCATTACACGTGGCATCGATTTATCAGTGGCATCCAATTTGGCGCTATCAGGCATGATGTCTGCCTTGCTGGCTTCGAAATTTCCTGATCTGCCTCTACTACTGATTATCTTGGTGGCAATCGTCATAGGCCTTGGCCTGGGATTGATCAATGGCTACCTGATCGGTTACTTGGGTCTGCCGCCTATCGTCGTAACGCTGGGCACCATGAGCGTCTATCGCGGCCTGGTGTTTGTATTGTCTGGTGGTGCCTGGGTATCGTCACACCAGATGCCTGCCGCCTTCATCGCCTTTCCACTCAGTCAGTTACTGGGAATTACGCACCTGGTCTGGATTGCCGTCATCGTTATTGCTGTGATGTGGTACCTCGCCCGCTATACGCATTTTGGCAGGGACTTGTATGCCATTGGCAATCAACCAAATGCTGCCAACTATATAGGCATCCCTACCCCGCGCCGCCTGTTCTGGACGTATGGCTTGTCAGGATTGATGGCTGGCTTATGTGGTTACCTGTGGGTGGCACGTTACGCAGTGGCCTATACGGAAATTGCCTATGGCTTTGAATTTACCGTGATTGCAGCCTGCGTCATTGGTGGTATCAATATCGCCGGTGGTGCGGGTACAGTATCTGGTGCAGTACTGGGCTCACTGTTCCTGGCAGTCATCAACAACGCCCTGCCCATCATGAAAATTTCGCCCTTCTGGCAAAGCGCACTGACCGGCGTTGTGATACTTACCGCCGTCATGATCAATGCCCGTAGCAATAAAAAAAGCAGCCGCCAGATTTTGCCTTTGCAACTGCTGCAAAAAAATGCAATCAGGAGCAGTACGTGAACACGACTACCATGACACCCTCAAATAACAGCTCACGCTACACCATACGCGACCGGGAAGATTTTCAGTTAAAAAAAATCTTCTCGCATTGGGAAACTCTGCTGGCCATACTGTTTGTCGCAGCCTTCATTGTCAACAGCCTGGTGTTGCCGAATTTTTTTGATTTGCACAATTTGGCTGATGGCACGTTCAACTTCAGTGAAAAAGCACTGATCGCCTTGCCCATGGCCTTGCTGATCATCTGCCGCGAGATCGATATTTCTGTGTCCGGGATATTGGCATTGTGTTCAGTTGCCATGGGTCTGGCGAATTCACATGGTTTCCCTGCTTACACTTTATTGTTCATCGCCATATTTACCGGTGCTGCCTGCGGCAGTTTGAATGGCTTGCTGGTGACGCGCTTTGCCCTGCCTTCCATCGTCGTGACGATAGGCAGTGTGTCACTGTTTCGCGGTCTGGCCAGCGTGGTTCTTGGCGACCAGGCATTTACTTCTTATCCGCAATTATTAATCGACTGGGGCCAGGGCTATTTCTTTGATCTTATTCCCCGACAATTCATCGTCCTGTTGTTCTTTGTTGTACTGTTCGCGATTCTGCTGCATGCAACCAGTTGGGGACGCCGCATCTATGCGATTGGCAACAACCCTGTTGCGGCCAGATTTTCTGGTGTGGCTGTCGATAAATACCGCTTCATGCTGTTTACACTGACCGGCGCCATGGCTGGCCTCGCAGCGTTTTTCCTGACGGGACGCATCGGCAGTACTCGCCCGAATATTGCTACAGGATGGGAGCTGGAAATCATTACCATGGTGATCTTGGGTGGTGTCAGCATCGCGGGTGGCGCAGGAACCATTATCGGCGTGTTCCTGGCTGTATTGACATTAGGTATCGTCAACTATGGCATGGCATTGGCAAACATCCCCGGCATTATCATGACCATCATCGTCGGCATCCTGCTGCTAGTCACGATTGCCCTGCCCCGTCTGATGAATCTTAAGAAACAAAGAAAATAAAAAGCAAATGAAGCAGAATGCCAGTATCGTCCTTGACATAGGCAAGACCAATGTAAAGCTCAGCCTGCTCGATGCGCAGGCAAATACTTTGGCCGAGCAACGCTGCGCCAATAACATCGTCCAGGACGGCGTCTATCCACATCATGATACCGAGAGGATATGGTCGTGGATGCTGCAGATATTCGGTGAATTTTCCCAGATTGCCAATGTGTCAGCAATCATCCCAGTGACCCATGGTGCGACTGCTGCGCTGGTGAATGACAAAGGTTTGGTGCTACCAGTTCTGGACTATGAGTCAGAATTGCCTGAGCAGGATAATCATCAATATCAGCCGCTACGGCCGCCATACCAGCAAAGCTATTCTCCTGATTTGCCAGCAGGCCTCAATCTGGGTCGTCAACTGGCCTGGCTGCAAAACAACTACCCACAGGAATTTGCCAAAGCCTCACATATACTGATGTATCCACAGTACTGGGCATGGCGCTTGTCCGGTGTTGCAGCAACTGAAGTCAGTTCACTAGGTTGTCATACAGACTTGTGGGACACCGGGCAGCAGAAATACTCTTCTTTGGTGGAGAAAAAGGGATGGGCTTCCCTTTTCCCTCGCATGCAAAAAGCCTGGACCAGGCTGGCAACGATACATCCCACATTAGCAAGGGAAACCGGTTTGCCAGCAGATTGCCAAATAATATGCGGTGTGCATGACAGCAATGCATCTCTGTTACGTCATCTGAAAGATGCGGGTAACAAGCACCGTACAGTTCTATCGACCGGCACCTGGACGATCGCTGCCGCCTTGGGCGCAGATCAGGAAAGGCTGGACGAACATGCGGATATGCTGGCCAATACCAATGTGCTTGGTGAAGCAGTTTCCTGCATGCGCTTTATGGGCGGGCGGGAATTTGCCATTCTGGCAGGCCAGGAGCCAGTGACTTGTACGCCATCCGATATCAGCAAACTAATCAGCCAAAATACCTTTGCCTTGCCCTGCTTTGCCGAATCAGGTGGCCCGTTTTCTGGACAATTGGCCAAAATATCAGGGCAGGCACCAGAAAACATGCAGGAAAGATATGCTCTCGCCACTCTGTATTGCGTACTCATGACAGATTATTGCCTGGAAAAACTGGGGTCAGAAGGCGATATCATTATTGAGGGAAGTTTCACCAACAATCCCTATCTGGCAGCATTGCTGGCTAGCTTACGGCAGCAGCAAAACATCGAGCTGTCAAATGACACCAGTGGTACCACTTACGGGGCCTGGATGTTGCATCACTGGGAAAAATTGCCTGACCTGGATTCACAAGCTGGTGCCGTGAGCAAACTGGAACTGCCCGGATTACTCACTTACAAGGCGAAGTGGCACGAATTGGTGACGTCCAGATAAGTCAGAATCGATCCAGAAATTCATCAATGGGAACCTGTTACCTGGTTCCCATTTTGCGTTCTTCAGCCGCTAATCATTTGATAAACGGACATAAGCAGGTGCATCACGGTCAACCTGCAATCCCTGCTCAGTCAGTAATAACTCAACGACCTGCAAGGAACTGCGTCGCTGTTCCTTGCCATCTTTTTTCTGGTCGGCACCACGTTTTCCAGGATGGGTGAAATAAAATAAAAATGCCCTGTCACCGTTGACGACAACATCGGGATGCCCGCCGATGACGCCATCATCTTCGCCATGCCCTGGTATTTCAAGCAGATTACCACCCACCTGGCGCTTCCAGCTCAGTAAGTCATCTGAACGATATACAGCCAGCCCACGCCACACATCAGTAATCATCCACCATTGCTCTTTCCAGCGAAAAACCTTGGGCCCTTCCCCACTTTGATCGCCAACGGCCTTGCCTTTGTCTATCCATTTTTCAAGATCAACACTGTCAGCATAGTAAATAGATTTTTTGTCCACTTCATTGTTGTACCACATGCGATATCCGCCTTCAGGCAAACGCAGTACCGTAGCATCAATCACCCTGTCAGAAGCAAGCTGCAATACCCTGGCATTGCGCCAGTGACGTAAATCCTGGCTACGCAGATGTACCATGTAGCGAGGATGTTTCCAGTCATTAAAGATACCGGGTACCACCGTCAGGAACATATGATAGCTGCCATCATCAGCCCGGATGATCTCGGGCGCCCAATGAGTAGACTCAAGCCCGCCCATGGATGGCGGCAACTCTATGTCGGCTTCGCCCAAGTAGTGCCAGTTGGCACCATTATCATCTGATTCAGCTATGCCTATACGTGTTCCATGCACCCATGCGACACCAGGGACATCATTAGCATTCGCCCGTCGGTTGGTGTAAAACATCCACCATTTACCCAATGCGGTATTGCGCACCAGCACAGGATCTGCAGCTCCATCCATGATGGGATCTCTGAACAAGGGCCTGGCAGCCAGTTTGCCCTGATTAATCATGGGTGCACCAGGTTGTCCAAAATCTGGTGTTCCGTCAGCGTTCCAGCTGAATGTCTGAGCACAGGTATGTCTGTTCGGGTCATTTAGTGCATTACCCTTGATGTCCCGATAATCACGGGCGTGATAAACCAGTACATCTGTTTTACCATCTGCCGTGGTCGTGAAGGAATTGTGTCCGGGACCATACTGATTACTTGCAGCATTGCTCTTGAATACCGGCTGAGAAGATTTGCTCCATACCTTTGCATCAAGCAAATTTGCGTTTGCCGGTGCCGTCAATAAACCCATACAATAGTTTTCATCGGTGGCGCTGGCTGAATAGGTGATGAATATACGCCCATCTCTGATCAATACTGCCGGCGCTTCATTGACTTCATATTTACGTTTCTCCCATTCATAATCGGGGCGCGACAATAAAGTCGCTGGCCCTGCAATAGACAAAGGCGTATCCATCTTCGCCAGATAGATATTGGTATTCTTTTTATCCGACGCAGGATCACGCTGCGTCCACACCAGGTAACGTTGGCCAGCATGAGAAAACGTGGTTGCGTCCAGTGAAAATGATTCCCAACCGGTCTTGATCTGTCCCCGCTCCAGCCACTCGCCGTCAACAGGATTGGCCGCACTGCTTTCCAGTACATACAGTCGTATATCCCAGATCGCGTCAGCCCTGCCAGCTGTGAAATACACATACCACTTCCCATCAATGAAATGTAATTCCGGAGCCCAGATGTGATGACTCATGGGGCCGCTAGCGTGTTTGCGCCAGATGACTTTGGCATCTGCCATGGCAAGTTCATTGATGCTGCGTGCACGCCTCAATTCGATGCGATCATATTCTGGTGCTGTGGCGGTAAAGTAATAATAGCCATCTGTATGCAAAAATATTTGTGGATCTGCCCGATTCTTGACTAATGGATTATTAAAAACAGGCTGGGCAAACGATAAACCAGGGACAGACATGAATACTGTCCATATCAGGCTAATGAAAACCATCCTGCACTTTGCATGTGAAGTCATGAGAAATAGTTTGAAAATACGAACCTGAAAAAAAACCAGCCATCTGCACTAGCATGGCTGGATCAAATACAGCGATTAACAAAAGTCTTACTGATTAATTCTTGATCGATACACCGATGAAGTAGCGACGGCCAGACCATACCAGTTCATTCGGGCGCGACAGATCACCTGCATCCGTGATATTTGCCTGATCAGTCAGGTTTTTGCCTTCAAAAGAGAAAGTGATAAACTGGTTATAACGATATTGAATTTTGGCGTCCAGATACCCAGTCTTTTCGTTATAAACCGGGTTTTTGGAAACGTCCTCAGTGCCAGTGTAGTAACGATCACGATAATGGTAGGCAAGACGAGCATTGAATCTGTCTTTGTCGTACCACAAGCCAAGGTTGTAGGCATTCTTAGACATCCCAGCATAAGGCAGAATCGAACCATCCAAGGGATTCAAACGCTCAGTACCAGGGGCATAAGTAAAGCCCATACGGGTATAGTTAGCGTCCACGCCAAATCCACTCAGGAAACCCGGCAAGAAAGTCAGTGCTGTTCTGCCTGCAATTTCCACCCCTCGCGTAACTGCACCAGGGAAATTGACGGGCATATTGACGTCCCACAAAGTCCCGTCCTTAAACAAATCCACACTCTTGACATTTGTTTTTACCGCGTTACCAACCGTGATGTTTTTACGGAACAAAGCAAGACTAAGCTGACTATCTGAATTTGGATAGTATTCCAAACTCAAATCTGTATTGGTGGCCTGGAACGGCTTCAGAGAAGGGTTACCTGCCGTGCAATCATCTGTTCCATCACCACCAAATTGCGCTGCACCGCTATTTTTGGTACAAGTAGCATTTGGGACAATATCAGTGATTCTTGGACGAGACATAACCTTGCCCCAACCAATGCGCACCAGAAATTGATTTGGTATCAACCATGCACCTGCGTTAAAGCTTGGCAATACATTCGAATAAGTATTGTCTATGCTGGTAATGGAGTTCGACAAAATGACTGTATTGAAAGTTGTCGAACCAGGTGTTTTCTCGACATTGATCTGTTGTTTGAACAGGCCCTGAGAGACATCGCGCGTTTGTGTATATCTGACACCGATGTTACCGAAGATGTCTTTGCCAAACAATTCAGTATCAAAATCTGCACGTAAATAAACGGATTTGACTTTTTCATCGACAACATAAGCAGGAATCTGCGCATACATTTTACCGTCACTGCCAGGCGCGTTATACAGGTAGTCATGGTTAAAGTGGGTCAGATCAAAATTGGAACCCACATTTGCAAATGAAGGAGCAACCCAGTTTGTGGGTACATTGCTGATACCACTATAGCCCTTGAAGAAGGTGCCAGGCGAAGTCGAGAATACAGATTGCGCCAGCGCAGCCATGGCAGAGCTGTTGACCGACCTGGTCCAAGCATTTGCGTCAGCTAGATTTGTCGGGCCTACTGTTGCACGCACCACATTGGTGGTATTCAATGGGTCGTAACTATAAGTCTGGTTGATGTTTGCTGTTTGCACATACACATCGTCAGCATTACTGTTCAAGTCATTGCCAGCGCTGGCAAGATAACCACCACCGTTATACTGACTGGACTTTGCCTGCTGCGACTGAACACCAAACCAGATGCGGGACAAAAAGTCAGTTTTCAGCTTATATTTGAAATCAAGCTTGAGCTGATCTTCTTTGTTGATCGTTTCTGAAGGGCGGTACTGCAATTGAGCAGAAATATAGGAATTAGGGTTCGAAGGACTATAGCCTGTTGGAAAAGTAAATCGCGGCAACCCTGAAGAATCAAGATTGACCTGCAAACCAGGGGCATTCTGCGTCAATATCAGATTATTCGAATCACTGCTGTACGTGGATTTAGCTGATGATGCCAGGCCTTCTACATCCAGACGTTCGCCCTTATAGGTAAAGCCGGCTGTCGTATATTTGGAATCAATTTTTAAACCAAAATCGCGCAAGGATGTGCTAAAGCCGGCCTGCCCGCCGTTTGGCGAAGCCGCACTACCCGGTACCAGGCAGTTACCCAACACATACTGGGTAACGATATGATTTTCAACGATCATGCCAGCCGGTGTCGTGGTTGTTGAAACCGGCGTGCATGAGCCGCCGGTTGGCACAGCAGTGGCCGCAGCATAGGTTGGCAAAGTACCTGTACTGGACAAGCGGGTGACCGCACTGAAGTCTGTACCGTAGTTGTAATCCCGGAGTTTTTGATTCTGGATATTGGTCTGGTAACTTACCCAGGCGTTCAAACGATCAGTAAATTTGTATTGCGCCGTCAGTTCAGCAGAAGTTCTTTCATGATCACGCTCCCAGATACCATAACGGGCAATCTGTGGTGAATAGTCATTCCATTGCGAGACACAGCTAGCCTGCAATGCGGCGGTAGCAGCAGCTGCCGTCTGCGTTGCATTGGCGGGGCTGCTCAGGTTGGAACAGTCAGCTTTGGAACTTACGCCTGCCAATACCGGATCAATACTGGGAACCGTTTTTTGCGGAGAAAAGTCCCAGTCACGGAAGTAACGCCATGAAGTATTTCGGGAAAAATCACCACGCGTCAAGACCTTGTCGTAGATAACATTCGCCATCAGCCCGAGGCGGTTATCAAAAAATTTGTCGGTGATAAAGAGATTGACACGTGGTTGCACGCCACCACGCTGTGGAGCCTGCTCACCGGCAACACTGCCAACAACAGTCATTTTTTTGAAATCGAGTGGCTTGCGTGTCGAAATTTGTACTGAGCCGCCAATACCCCCCTCAGTCATATTGGCTGTCACACCTTTGATGACATCTATCGAAGAAATCAATTCTGCGGGCAATTCACGCAAATCAGCGCCACGACCGGCGCCCCCGGTAGTGCTCAGTACTGAAACGCCATTGACTTCAATTCGATTCAAATCCGGTTCAACACCGCGAATGGAGACACTAGTGCCTTCGCCAAACGAACGTTCCAGCTGCACACCAGTAACACGCGAAAGTGCTTCGCCGACGTTTTTGTCCGGGAATTGACCGATATCTTCAGCAACAATGGAATCAGCTACTGTGTCCGCACGCAGTTTTCTGTCAATTGCGGAGGCTACTGATTTGCGGGTTCCAGACACAACGACAACATGATCAGCCTGCTCTTTGGTGTCTGCAGGTTTTTTTGCTTCTTGTGCCATGACTGAATTGGCAGCCATGACAGATAGTACAGCCAGGGCTGTACCTTTGAGTTTGGGATTAAAAAATTCTTTTTTACCGCGATTGTTCAACACAATTATCTCCTCCATTTATCGGCCATGTATAGCCTGTGTTATTAGCTGCATCCGACCATTTTGTTTGGTCTGTCATTCAATCCAGCTGATTCAATGAAAAAGATTTTAAGTGATGATGAAATCCAATTACGCACATAAAAAAAAGAATCAAGAAAGTGATTGGTTTTTAAGCAGAAATTTGATCATTTCAGACGAGAAGATGAAAAACTGATCGAAACTGATTATAGATTTTCAAGGCATTTTATGCGATGCAACATTCGACATCAGAGATAAAAACACATCAAAAAGATACTGAAAAAATTTGGATGGGAGTTTGTCATCGCCTCAAGAGCAAGGCCAGACAAGGCATTCGAAATCCCTCATTAAGAAATGCGGGAAATGCATAATTGAAATGTCTTGCTATTTACTTGTCCGTATCTTGCACTGCCAACTCGCGCAAAATATCAAGCATGGCTTGTGCTCCAGGCGACAAACGATGTTGCTTTCTGGTGACAATACCATAGGCATCCATACGCAATCCAAGATCAAATGGCAGCACGGATAGCAGCTCGGCATCGAGATAGGTACGAATCAGGTCTTCCGGCAAAGCAGCCACCATATCAGTGGCCATCAATAAGCTGGCAATCACCGGTAGCGACAAGGTTTCTACCGTTTCTACCGGTTGATCAAGGCCGTGTGACAAGAAAAGAGAGGTGAGGCGATCACGCAAAATACTGCCATTTGGTGGCAGTATCCAGGCCTCTTTCGCAAGATCATTCAGAGTCAGTTTTTTTCGCTGTGCAAGGGCATGCTTGCCGCGTGCAATCAGACTGTGAGGCTCGTCGGTCAAGGGCTCAAAATTCAGTTCTGCGGCAGATTCAGAATCGAGAATGCGGCCTATGACCATGTCCAGTTCTCCGGCACGCAAACGCTGTATCAGTATCTTGCTGGTATCAACCTGTATGGCAACATGCAAGCGCTTATGGCGGGATTTGAGCAGGCTTACTGCTTGCGGGATGAGATTCATCGATGGTGTCATGACTGAACCTATCGAGACAAAACCGCTTAAACCGGACAACAACTCCATGACTTCCTGATGGGCTGCATTCATTTCTGCCAGCGCTGCACCTGCTCTGCGTATCATGATCTCGCCATACCAGGTAGGTGATATGCCGCGTGGCAGGCGTTCAAACAACTGCACACCGAGGGCATACTCAAGTTCTGTCAGCAATTTGGAGGCTGCTGGCTGAGTCAGATGCGCAGCCTCAGCCGCATGAAAAATCGAACCATGGCGTCCCAACTCAACCAATAACACCAGATGGCGTGTTTTCAGGTGTGTGCGTACAAAGCGATCGGGCTTGCTATTGCTCATGCCGTCAGTAGTAAAGACAAAGATCAATCATGATACAACTGCGAGCGCCCTCCATCAATCAGGATATCAGTAGCATTAATGAAACGTGCTTCGTCGCTGGCCAGAAAAACTGCCGTGTAAGCGACTTCTTCTGGCATTCCTATGCGACGGCAAGGCAACAGCGCGGCCTGACGTTGTTGCTCGGCCGCCGGGTCAGGGCAACTGGCAAACCAGGATTGTATGGCTTCGGTCATTATCAGGCCGGGTGATATGGAATTAACCCGTATCCCTCTCGCTGCATATTCTATCCCCAGAGACCTGGTCAGGCCTATCAAAGCATGCTTGGCAACCGGATACGGAAAACATCCCGGTATGATTTTATGTCCATGTACAGAAGCGATATTGATGATACTGCCAGTTGCCTGTTCAAGCATGAACGGCAGCACTGCACGAGTAGTATTCCAGGCACCTTCGAGATCGACAGAAAAACAACGTTGCCATTCTTCATCTGTCATCTGCAAGGGATCTGCGAACACGTTCATGCCAGCATTGTTGACCAGAACATCCACTTTCCCAAATTTTGCTACCGTCTTATCGACCAGGGCCCGCATGGCACCAGCATCGGCAACATCTGCCTGGACAAAAAGACTATGCCCGGAGCCCAATTCAGACGAGATGCACTCAGCAGCAGCGTCGTGAATGTGACTATTGAGTACGACACGTGCGCCTTGCTGTACAAAGAGACGTGCTGTAGCAGCCCCTATGCCCAAGGTGGAGCCAGTGATGATGGCGACCTTACCACGCAATCTTTCGCACATCTGATTATTATTGACTGAGTATGAATCGTTCATGATTTCCTCGCAGACCGGTTTTTTAATTGATCCAACAATACCGCAGCCAGCAAAATAAAACCACGCATCAGGTACTGATAAAAAGCATCTACATCCAGCAAGTTCATGACATTCTCTACCGTCCCCATGATCAGAACACCGACCAGCACTCCGGTGATTCTGGCTTTTCCACCTTGCAGGGACACGCCACCCAGTACGCAGGCAGAGATGACATCCAGTTCAAAACCTTGCGCCGAATTTGGTTGCCCGCTGGTGATGCGGGAGGCGAGTATCAGTCCTGCCAGTGCTGTCACCAATCCTTGCAACAAAAATATCCAGATACGCAGGCGTTCGACGCGGATGCCCGCAAGACGTGCGGCATCTGGATTACCACCAATTGCCAAAGTATTTCTTCCAAACACAGTATGATTGAGCAAAATACCAAATATCAAAAAACAGGCTGCAACAACCAATACTGGAAATGGCAAGCCAAAAATACGACCGTCACCAAAACTGATGAAAGTCTCATTGGAAATCCCCACCGCCTGGCCTTTTGAAACAATGAATGCCAGGCCGCGCACCATCAGCATGGTCGCCAGAGTCGCAATCAGGGCATTTACCCGCAAATAGGCAATCAATACTCCATTACCTGCGCCTATCAGTGCGCCAGCCAGTAAACCACCGCCAACAGCGAGCGTGATGCTGCCGCTACGCTCGAGAATGATCGCACCCAGCACGCCAGTGAAGGCAATGGTCGATCCTATAGATAAATCAAAATCACGTGAAGCAAGACACATCATCATGGTGCAAGCGACCATGCCTATCTGTGCCACAGAGAGCATCAATCCGACAATATTGGTACCTGAGAAAAAATTTTCTACTGAAAAGGACAGCACAATAAAAAGTAAGGCATATGCCAATGGCATACTCTGCTCATGCAACCAGTGCCGGGTCGTCTTCATAATATTCTTACTGTTCATACTATTGTTTTGTCCCGGTTTTTTTTGCTGAACTGTTGATACATCGTCTGTCTGTGCAGGAGTAAGGGAAGACATGAAAGATTCCTGTAATAATTATGCTGCGTGCAAGTCAGGCAGCGCCAATTGCAGGACTGCGGCTTCATTCGCCTGACTGCGCTCAAGTTCACCGCTGATCTGCCCTTCACGCATGACGATGACGCGATCACAAATGCCCAATATTTCAGGTAATTCGCTGGACACCACGATCACACAGCAACCGCGCTCGGCGACTTCATGAATGATGCGATAAATTTCATTTTTTGCGCCCACATCTATGCCACGCGTCGGCTCATCCAGGATGAGTACTTTCATACCCGGTTCTGCCAGCCAGCGTGCCAGAATGACTTTTTGCTGATTGCCACCGGACAGCAAACGAATTTCCTGTTCGCGATTCGGTGTTTTTATTTTTAATCTTTGAATAAAACGATCAGCCAGTTCTGCTTCATGTTTATGTCTTAAAAATAGACCTGCCAGCAGACCATGGCGGCGACAACTGATATTGATGTTTTCTGCGACAGATGCCTCTGCCAGAATGCCTTGCTCTTTGCGATCTTCAGGGCACAAGACTATGCCTGCCTCTATGGCGGCAGCAGGTCCATGATCAGGCACACTAACGCCATCCAGCACGACACTGGAACCCGCAGCTTTTTTGTCCGCACCATATAACAGACGCATTAACTCAGTGCGGCCAGCACCAACCAGGCCAAAAAAGCCTAGCACTTCGCCGCCGCGTACACTGAAATCTTGAGCCACCGTAAGCGTCTCGCCTTTGATCTGTCTGACTACCAGTCTTTCAGCCAGGAGCTGGCGTGGTCGGTAATCGTAAATATCGCTGAGCTCACGTCCCACCATATCATTAATGAGTACATCGCGTGGCACATCGGCCATTACCGGATGGGTGACGATTTTTTGACCATCGCGAAAAATCGTGCAGGTATCGCATAGGGCGTATAACTCTTCCAGCCTGTGAGAAATATAGATGATGGTACGACCCGCAGTACGCAAATCACGTATCAGACGAAACAGAATTTCACTTTCGCGATAAGATAAACTGCTGGTCGGCTCGTCGAAAGCAATGACCTGTGCATCTTGCAGCAGGGCCTTGCATATTTCTGCCATTTGCCTTTGAGCTATCGATAAATCACAAAGCCGGGCACCAGGATCCAGATCAACACCCATTTGTTGCAGGCGCAGGCTTACCTGACGCCGCGCCTCAACCCGGTTCACAAAACCCAGTTTTTGCGGCAAACGCCCTAATAACAAATTTTCTGCGACAGTCAGTTCCGGAACATATTGCAATTCTTGGTGAATGACGGCGATGCCCGCTGCGATGGCATCACCGGCAGACGAGAAATAACACGCGCGTCCATTCAACAACAAGCGCCCGCCATCCGGTTTGTACTGACCACCCAGTATTTTCAATAGCGTTGATTTGCCTGCGCCATTTTCACCAAGCAAGCCATGCACCGTACCTGCATGGGCGTCAAAACTGACGCCATTGAGTGCTTTCACACCAGGGAAATATTTACACACATCTTCAAACTGAAGAGATGGGGGCTGAGATGATGACATGATCGGCTATGTCCTAAAGTCCGAATTCCGCACGTACATCACTCTGATTCCGGCGTGTCATCAAGACCCCTGTAGTCAGTATCAGCGGTGCAGGAGTCTTGTTTTCTGCTATCCATTTATACATGTTCACTGAAGTTTCATAGCCATGACGCTTGGGACTGATCAATACTGTGCCATAAAATCCAGTTGGGCTGGGTTTGGCAAATTCATTCAATGCAGTTTTACTGCCACCTATGCCTATGCCTATGACAGCGTCACTGCGCAAGCCCCTGCCCTCAGCTGCACGCACTGTACCAAGAACAGCTTCATCGTTCATGCCAAATACCAGCCATCGTTTGAATTTTGTTTGTTTGGTCAAAGCAATATTTGCGGCATTGAAGGCACTTTCCGTATCCGTTTTTGCCTGTGCTGCATCAACTATGTTCGCAACAGGAAAACCGCCGGCCTTTAAGGCATCCAGCGCCCCCTGAGTACGTTCACGTGCCGTAGGCAGTTGGTCAAAGGCCATACGCATGGCACCGACTTCAGCCATGTTCCAGCCACGTGACTTCATTTCTTCCATCAGACCCTGTCCAACCTGCTTGCCAATTTCATAGGCCGAGATACCCATGTGCGGGATAGATGCTATCGGTTTGCCACTGCCATCGACAAGCTGATCATCGACCGACATCACTTTCAGATTATTTCTTTTGGCGGCACGTTCAACTGCCATACCCAGTTTGACATCCGGCGCACAAATCACAAAGCCCTGGGCTTTCTGTGCAGCCAGGTTGTCTATGGCAGCCATCATCTTTTCACCATTAGCCACACCTATTTTCACCAGGGAAAATCCTTTTTCCTTAGCTGCCTGTTCTGCATAACGCCATTCATCCTGGAACCAGGGTTCTTCAGCCTGCTTGACCAAAAAACCTATTTTCACTGGATCGGCCGCCTGCGCTGCGGATACAGCTGCAAGACTGAAACAGCCAGCTACCAAAGTGAAGCCAGCGGCATTTAAGAACTGCAAGCATCTATCTCTTATTGTGTTTTTCATCATCATTGTCTCTTTATTGTTTTAGGGGGCAAGGGCAATACTGAGCCTGCATCACTGTCGTCGAACAAGGTATCGGCAACTGCGAGCGGCGCATCCATCTGCGTCACAAACAAACTACCGGCAGCTGGCATGCGGGATAATTCTTCGACACTCATTTCCTGTCGTGCGCTGCTAACCATGAGATAGTCACCATTGACACCGCCAAATGCAGGACAGGTAGGATTTTTTGTTGGTACCGATAATCGCTGCAGGCAACGCCCGTCAGGCGCGTACTGCGCCACGCTGCCAGCGCCCCACTCTGCGTTCCACAGGCATCCATTTCTGTCAATGACAGAGCCATCTGGATAGGCTTCATCGCCCTCCGGTATGGCGAACAAACGGATATTACTGACACTGGCAGTTTCAGCGTCATAATCACACTGCTGTATGCGACGGCTTAATGTGTCGGCAAAGTACATGGTCTTGCCGTCCAGGCTGAAGCAAATGCTGTTGGCAATCGCTACAGCTGGCAAAGCCAGCCTCCGTAAACCGTAAGGTATGGAAAACTGGTAAAAGCTGGCAATAGGACGTTTTTCCGGCGCTTCATTCATAGTGCCAAATACGAAGTAACCGCGCCTGTCGGTACGCCCATCATTCACACGTGTGCGCGGCTCTGCCGGATCAACAGCAACCAGCGACTGTACTGGCAACTGGACTGTCGTAGCCGGACTCGTCGTCAACTGCGCCAATGATGCAGGCACTGCTGCATTTTTTGGCAAGCTGGCAAAACACAGGCGCTTTGCCAATCCAAGCAAAATACGGCCTGAACGACAATGAACAAAAGAACCCAATCTATCTGGCAATCTGTAAGTGACTACAGCCTGACCAGGTTTCCAGTTTTGCAAACTCGCTGCCTCAATATCAGTCCACCACCAGCTTTCTGTATTATCTTGCCAGCTCAAACCCTCACCCAATGTAGCTGTATGCGCCAGAGCCTGTTGCAGATGATTCATTGCAAAACCTCATTTGATTTTTTTACCATACCTGCTCTGAGGGCTTTTATAAAATCAAGTGCCTTGGCTCTTATTTTTACAGCATCCATTCCTGGTTTATACAAAGCTGAGCCGAGACCAAATCCGCTGGCACCTGCACGAAGGTAGTCATCCATATTGTCAGGGGTAATCCCTCCCACTGGCAAGAGACGCAAGCTGACAGGCAAAACAGCCCTCATCGCCCGTACTATAGGCGGCGTGACCAATTCTGCAGGAAAGAGCTTGACTGCATCTGCACCTGCATACATCGCCGCAAATGCCTCTGTCAGTGAGCTTGCCCCTGGTACGCAATACAGGCCCTGTTTTTTTGCTTCCCTGATGACCATTACATCAGCGTGCGGCATGACGATCAAACGTCCACCCGCATCACGTACCTGGCGGACGGCATCCAGCGTCAACACAGTACCTGCACCTGTCAGCGCATCAGATGGCAGACAACGACTTAGCATGCCTATCGATTCGAGCGCAGATGGTGAATTCAGCGGGACTTCAATGATGCGAAAACCGGCTTCATATAAATTTGCAGCGATGGATTCCACTTCTTCAGGATGTATGCCGCGCAAGATGGCAATCAAGGGTAAATCAGCAAATGCCTGATCGAATGTGGCGGGAATGGTTTTCATGAAATTCCTTCGGGTGGTGTTAATGTCCATACTCAGGATCTCAGCATGCCTGCGGTGAACGCCAGATGCCACAAACCCGCCGGTGCGCTATTCAGCAATACAGCATCTGGCTTGAAGCCAAAACGTGACAGCGCCAGGGAATAACGCCCACAAAGAGACGCGTCCCCTATCAATATCAATGGCGCATGTGCCAGACCGTGCTCAGAGCGCCAATGCAAACCAGCCAGTAACTCATTGGCTATCAATAAACCAGATAAGTAATCCGCCAGTCCATCAGGTGGCATATCACCCATCAAGCCCAGGGTGCGCACACTGAACAATTGATGACTCAAGCCTTGCGCCATCATCTTGCGGGCAACATCCAGGCCGGCAACAAAACTGGCATCACTACTCTCCCCCTGCACGGCAGGCATCAAACGGCCAAGAACCGAATGCTGCTTGAGTACGGCGAACAATTCCCCCGTCATGTGTGTGGCAAAAGCCTGTACTTTTCCATCCACAATACTGGCCCATTTCGAATGTGTACCGGGCATGACTATGCATGACCGGCTGGCCCAGTCTGGCTGACCTTGCAGTGCACCTACGATCTGGGTTTCTTCGCCACGCATGACGTCAGGCGCATCGCCGCGATATAACAAGCCCGGCACAATACCCAGGCGTGAAGGCACCGAGCGTAAATTTCCGGCATCTATAGATAGAATATTGATGGCAATATCATGTGCGTCTGCCGGACTTTGCACATAGGGCACCTCTTGCCAGCCATGCTTGCTGCCAACCATGCCGCAAGCCAGCAAAGGAACATCAGGCCAGTTTGTCAGCCAGTCACCGGCCAGTTCCTGCAGTTCCCGCACATAAGCAGCTTGCCCGCCCTGCATGACAGAAATACCGGAAGCTGCTTCCCGGCTATCGATAAGTTGACCATTCTGTCCGATCAAGAAAATCCGCAAGCCTGTACTACCCCAGTCAATACCGATCAGGCTCACATTTTCTTTAGCATTCAAAGGCAAAACTGCTTTGCTTTGTGTGATATTCATTTCTACCATTCCGCAACGCTGCCATCTGGATGCCGCCACAAAGGATTACGCCAGTCAGGAGCGCGCAAGCTGGCCTCTTTCACGCGTTCTTCATCAATTTCCACACCCAGACCTGGTTTCGGCAAGGCAGCTATATAGCCATCCGTAATGCGTAAATCTTCGCGGTTGATGACGTAGTCAAGCAGCTCTGCATCCTTGTTGTAATGGATGCCCATGCTTTGTTCTTGCAAGACTGCATTGTGAGCGACAAAGTCGAGTTGCAAACATGCTGCAAGCGCAATCGGCCCCAAAGGACAATGCGGTGCCAGAGCAATGTCATAGGCTTCTGCCATTGCGGCAATTTTATGGCATTCAGAAATACCACCAGCATGGGACAGATCAGGCTGGACGATGGCAATGCCTCCTTCCTGAAACACCCGTTTGAATTCAAAACGGGAATACATGCGTTCGCCAGCGGCCAATGGTATAGCCGTGCTTTCTGCCAGGCGTGGATAATATTCAGCCTGTTCTGCCAATACAGGTTCTTCTACAAACAAAGGACGATATGGCTCCAGAGCACGCAACAAAACCTTGGCCATGGGCGCAGCCACGCGACCATGAAAATCAATGCCAAATTCGATCTGACTGCCAAACGCTTCACGAATCTCGGCAATACGGCCTACCGCGGCATCAACTGCCGCAGCGCTGTCAATGATGCCGAATTCTTCTGTGCCGTTCATCTTGAAGGTATCAAAGCCCGCTTCGCGCAGACGACGAATATCAGCAATCACGTCAGCAGGTCTATCACCGCCGACCCAGCTATAGGTTTTCATGCGGTCACGCACCAGGCCACCCAGCAATTGATACACCGGCACACCCAGGGCTTTGCCCTTGATATCCCACAGTGCTTGATCAATGCCTGCCATGGCGCTCATGAGTATGGCTCCACCGCGATAAAAACTACCGCGATACATGACTTGCCAGAGATCATTGATGCGGGCCGGGTCTTGCCCTATCAGATAAGGCGCAAATTCCTGCACTGCGGTTTCTACAGTTCGCGCCCGCCCTTCTATGACAGGCTCGCCCCAACCGACGATACCCTCATCGGTTTCTATCTTCAGCAACATCCACCTTGGAGGAACACGGTAAGTAGTCAGTTTTGTTATTTTCATGACGCAATGGCTAAGCAAATGAAGTCATGAGTGTAGATGGGCACACACGATAAGAAATATGAATTAACTGACCGGAAGTATATGAATTTGGCATAGCTGTTGACATGCACAATTCAAGAGACCCATCAATAGAAATGCCGCAGCACACAACTACAGGCTTTCGCGATCCACCTGTTTGCGCTGTATATCTGCCAGACCACTGCAATCTTTAACAGAGAAATCTTTTACGTCCTGCAGACTAAAACCCGGTGTACCAGGTTGAAGAGGAAAGTTCACGTGGTCAAAATAAGCACGGCTCACATCATGCAAAGCAAAGGCTGGCCTGTTGTCTGGCTGCGCACATTTGATATCAACATGATGCAACTCCAGATTATTGACATGACGTGCGAACACCGCATGTGCGGGGCTGAGGCCAAACATGCTGGGTTCGGGATAACTACCAGCATTTTCTGGTGGATTGGCAGCTACTTTGCCAAGCTCACCACCGCCATGATGTAGAACGTGCATATTACTGATACGCACATCTTCTACAGGATAGCCAGGCACGCCACTAATGATGGATGCATAACGTGAATCAGCTCCTGACACCGTGATATTACTGATATTAATGCGCCGGATAGCCCCGGTCACCGCACCTTCCGGTGCGCGCAAACGGCTACCCAGGCGGATGAATATAGGGGGATTGGTCAAATCGCGCATGGTCAGATTGCTGACACTGATGTCCTCAATAATGGCACCATCAACGCTTTCTATGGCCAGCCCGCGGCAACGCTCAAAAATACAATTTGAAATGGCGATATTGCGAAAACCACCATTAGATTCAGTACCCAGCTTGATGCGTCCAGTCACACCCTCCTTATCTGGCGCAAACTCTTGCTTGCGCTGGAAACTACCATCCAGAAAAGTACCAAGATCAAAGCCTGATACCTGGCAATTAGTGATGCTGACATTTTCAGTAAAGCGCTTATAACCCAGTGCAAATGAGCTTTTCAGGCAGATTGCATCGTCATTGGGAGAATTGATACTGCAATTGGATATGTGAACATTGCGGCAGCAATCTATATCAAAGCCATCCCTGTCGGTATCCACTTTCAAATTATCTATCGTCATATTGTCAGCAGCAGTTGCCAGCAAGGCAAAGTGTCCGCCGTTGAAAATACTGATATCACGCAAGATAATGTTTTTACAGTTTTTAAGAGCAATCGCCTTATTGGCTTTGCCCACCATATCAGCGCCGTAAGCCTTGTTACCACTGCGTTCACCGTGCGGATCGCTATTGCCAAGGCTGAGTGGCATATCACCAGGCTTGGCCACGCGACGCGGTCCAGGGCCAGCATGTGTCAGACCCTGGCCATAGATGAGTCCGCTACCCAGAATAGCGATATGTTCAAGATCTTCGCCCCAGATCAGGCTATTGTGCCAGTGGCTGTGCCCAAAATCCTGATAAGCATCCCATTCGTTAGGCTCTGCCTCGTCGTAGCTGCCACCATGCTTTGCCGGGTCTGCAGCAATCAGTGTGGCACCTGCATCCAGATACAGAGTGACATGGCTTTGCAGGCGAATCGAGAAACTCAGGTATTTGCCAGCAGGGAAATATACTGTCCCACCACCTGCCGCAGCAGCAGCTTTGATGGCGCGATTGATCGCATCAGTATCAAGCTTCTTACCATTGCCATTGGCACCAAAACCCCGGACATTAAAATTGCTTGCCGGATTGACTTTTCCAACAATTTTTCCTTGCGCCATTACCGGTAAAGCATGCAAAGGCAACACGGTAGCTACAGCTCCAGTACCAAATATACGCAAAAAGTTTCGTCGCAATGGCGATGATGTCTGCTTACTCAATTTTTTTGTCCCCTACTTATTTTTCTGGATATGTTTTCTTTTTATACATGGCGGTATCGATTGAGATTACCATTAAAAAACCAGGGAACGTCCAGTCAAAATGTTCAACTTGATGATTAATAATGAGCAGATCTCTGAGTATTCCAAAAAAAAGCATCAATTACCGTGAGCTGATTTGGTGAATAACATATAACAAACCGTAAATTGCCTGAAAAAAGCCGAAATAATCTGCTATTGCTCATGAGCGTGATTACATCACTCGCTGCAGTTGACAGGTTTTAACGCGAAATTGATACTCGAAACAATAAGCTGCATCTTTATTTATTAATGTGGCGATAAAAACAGAGGCATCTCACACCAAGCCCAGGCCAATCAAGTACCTGAGCCAGACAGACATAGCGCATCGCCCGGTGTGGGCATACATCTACTCATTCCCAATTCTTTGTTTGACCATGATCAGAAGGAAAATGATGAACTCAGTAGTACGGTCAGGATTGACGACCTTGGTATTGACCTGCAGCGTGTGCCTGGCACATGCGCAAATGCAGAATACTGCACCACCGCAAAATTCGTCTCAAAATCCACCAGTCACTGGTGATGCCCTGATGGATAGTTTCGGGCTGACCAGTACCAACAAGGTCCAGACCAATAGTACGGTTGCCCCACCGAATGCCAACCCCAAAGTGATTCCGCTGAAGGGTGACACCAGCTTCCTGATGTCGGCCTTTCCTTCTACATCACAAAACAAGCTCAGCCTGTTTACTTCTTATGATGGCACCAGCTTTGCACCACTTGCCTCAGAAGCGTATACACCACCACAAGGCCTGCTACGTGATCCATCGATTTTGCATGCAGATGATGGCTATTATTATGTGATTTACACGACCGGCTGGACTGGCGATACCTTTGGTGTCGCCAAAAGTCGCGACCTGCGCCACTGGCAGCATGTACGTGACGTGCGCCTGCAATTGCCGGACGCGAATACCAAAATCAGCAATGTCTGGGCACCCGAATGGTTCACCGACAGCGATGGCACGGTCCACATCGTCGTGTCCGTATCTACACAGGGAACCAAAGGTCCCTTTGGGGCCTATGTGCTGCATGCGCTGGACAAGACATACGCCAATTTCTCGCCAGCCCAGGCCATGGCAGGTCTGCAAAATAATTACATTGATACTTTCCCCGTCAAGGACGGGTCACGCTATGTGGTTTTCACTAAAAATGAAACCAGCAAATACATAGAAATGGCGACAGCCCCTGCCCTTGCTGGCCCTTGGAAAGTGGAAAAAACTGGCGACTGGGCAGGCTGGGGCAAGCCCTCGGAAGGTCAGGCTCTGGTCAAGCTGAAAAATGGCGGCTGGCGCATTTACTTTGACGACTATACGACCAAGCATTACTGGTATTCTGACAGCAAGGACAATTTCAAAACCTGGACAACCAAGCAGGAACTGGGGGGTGTATCGGGCGCGGTGCGCCACTTCACTGTCATCAGCGAACCTACCAAAGTCCTGGAACAGGCCACTGCCGCAAAATCGCCAGCGAGAAAGATCACCTGGGATAAACACTCGCTGATGATAGACGGCAAAAGGGAAATGATCTGGGCAGGTGAATTTCACCCTTTCCGCTTACCCAATCCCTCACTGTGGCGTGATGTCATACAAAAAATGAAAGCCACCGGCCTGAACACTGTAGCCATCTACTTTGACTGGGGTTATCACTCGTCACGCCCGAATCAATATGATTTTTCCAGCATACGCAATGTAGAACTGGCGATAGAAATGGCCGAACAGGAAGGCATGTATGTCATTGCCCGCCCGGGCCCCTATGTGAATGCGGAACTGACACTGGGCGGTTTCCCTGGCTATCTGGCCAGGCAAAAAGCGATTGCCCGTACTGATGCTGCCGAATACATGCAGTCTGCAGATGAATGGCTGACCCAGATTGACGCGATTATCGCGCGCCATCAAATCACCACTGGTGGCGGCACTGTCATTGCCTATCAGCTGGAAAACGAGTTATCAAATACCTCGGATACGCATAAGCGCTACATGCAACACCTGGCAGACAAAGCCAGGGCCGATGGCATCAGCGTACCGCTGTTCCACAATTCTGCAGGTCGTCTGCCGAACTGGACGCCACCCAATTCCAGCGCACCCTATGCGGTGCCAGGCCCCACCGATTTGTACAGTTTTGACGGCTACCCGGGTGGTGGCTGTACCAATACCAAAGAAATTGGCAAACCGAATGTCGTGCCCAACTGGGGCATGTATGGTGAAATTCCCGCCAATACCGGATCCGGGCCGGTCAAGATTGGTGCCCTCGCGTCTCCCAATACGCCAGGCTTTGCGGCAGAAATGGGCGGCGGCTGGTTTGATTTCTGGGGCAGCGTCGGCACCTATGATTGTACCGCGCAACGCACCGGATCGAATTATGTACGCACTTTCTACGGCGCTAATTTGATCAATGGCATTTCCATCCATTCCATTTATATGATGTATGGCGGCACATCATGGGGCTGGCTGCCAGCGCAGGTCGTGTATACTTCTTACGATTACGGTGCTGCCATCGACGAAGGCCGTGGCTTGCGCGAAAAAGCCTTGACACTGAAGCAGATGGGGCACTTTGTGGATGCCGCCAAATCCGTGTTAAGCGCCATGGATAAAGGCGAGGCAATCACTGCATCCAATCCTGCGGTCAAGCTTTATCACAATATCAGTCCTGTCAACGGCGCGCACCTGATTTTCGCCATTCATACCAAGACCGATTCAACCACAGAAGAACTGTTCAGCTTCAAGCTCACTACACGCGATGGCAGCTACCAGATCCCGCAAGCGGGTACTTTGCGTATCAAGGACCAGAACGTCAAACTGCTGTTATCAGACTATGCACTGGAGCGCCAGCATCTGGTCTACACCACATCCGATACCCAGACCCACCTGCGACAGGATGAGCGCGATATCGCCTTGCTGTATGGCCGCAAAGGCGAAGATGGCGAAACCGTATTGCGTTATCAATCACAGCCAAAGGTCGAAGTACTGGAAGGTGCAGCCAATGCAGTGTTTGATCCTAAAAACGGCGATCTGCGGTTGAATTATGTACACAAGGATTTGATACGCGTACGCATCAGTGGTGGTGGCAAAGCAGATTTACTGCTGTTGCTTGCAGACGATGAAACAGGTCGTAACTTCTGGCGTCAGGAAACCGCACACGGCCCTGTCCTTGAGCGTTCTCCAGCACTGGTGCGCCAGGCCAATGTGCAAGGCAACACCCTGCACCTGAGCGGCGATACCCACGAAAGTAGTAAGCTGGACATATGGGCACCAAAAGCCGTCACACAAATCACCTGGAATACTGCCTCCATCACCAGCAACAAAAATGCCGATGGTAGTTTGTCGACTGAGCCCCTGGCTGGCCCTGCTGACATTGTTTTACCAAAACTGATGCAACAGACATGGATGCGTCGCATGGATTCGCCAGAGGCAGCCAAAGTCTTTGACGACAGCAAATGGCGCAAGACTGACCTGACCACCACGGCTGCAACCGTGAAGACCACACCTCCTGCTGGTCAACCCATACTCAGCATGAGTGATTATGGCTTTCACCATGGCGATGTCTGGTACCGTGGCAATTTCAAAGTGCAGGCTGGCAAACCACTGCCTGAACAATTGGAAATAAGCTATGGCGGTGGTGGTGCAGGTTTCATGCAACTGTGGCTGGACGGTGTCTACATCGGTGAAAATGAAATGCCAACCGGAAAACCCAAGCCAGATAACTGGGGCACGGCCAGCTTCAAGCTGTCTGCCGAAGCATTGCATGTGGGCGAACACGTACTGTCGGTCATGGTCAGAAATAATTCCCACAACTGGGATCTGGCAGCGGATGACGAACATAAAGTTGCACGTGGCTTGATCAGTGCGTCACTGACGCATGACATCAAAGAGAAATTTGCCACACCAATTACCTGGAAAATCCAGGGCAATAAAGGCGGTGAAGAAATTGCTGACCTGGTACGTGGTCCCATGAATAACGGCGGCCTCTATGGTGAACGTGCAGGCTGGTATTTGCCGGTCAGCAGTAAGGCTGAGTCCAAACCAGACAACGGCGGCTGGGGAAAAGCCAGTCCAGATGCGGCGCCACCAGCGGCAGGTACTTATTGGTTACGTACCAATTTCACCCTGGATATGCCGACAGGTCATGATGTACAACTGGGTCTGGCCATAGGCGATACCAGCCAGCCACGTTCTGACCGCAGAAACCGTGTCCTGATTTTCGTCAATGGCTGGAATATGGGAAATTTCATTTCTCATATAGGCCCGCAGCGTCTCTTCATCCTGCCACCAGGCATATTGAATCCGAATGGTGAAAATACGCTTACCTTGGCAGTCAGTACAGATGGCAAGGCTGCCAATGCACTGGAGCCGCTGGAATTGGTCAAGATACGCGCCGCCCGTGGCGGCGTACCGCTGGAGCTGGTCCCAAGCCCTTCCAACCTGCAACGCTGATGACAAACGGGAAATCTGCACCTATGAAAATCCATCATGTATTGACCGGCACCCTGGTAGTCGCCAGCCTGGCTGGTGTTTGCAGCAGTCAGGTGCAGGCCGAAGCGACCACTGTCGCTGCTAAAGCGAAAACCATAAGCCCTGCCAGCGCATCGCTGCGTGGCAAGCAGATGGAAAAACTCGATCGCGGGGTTATCGCCATCAACACTGGCAAGGCCAATTTCATCAGTTGGCGCTTGTTGGGAACCGATCCAGAGAATATCAGTTTCAATATTTATCGCGGACAGGAGAAATTAAACCGAGTACCCCAGCAAGTAACCAATTACGCCGATGACACAGGTACACCTGCCAGCAGCTACACCATACGTCCAGTCATTGACGGTGCTGAATTACTCGCAGATGCGCCCAAAAGTACGTGGAGGAATTTGTATAAAACCATACCCGTACAAAAACCGGCCGATGGCATTACCCCTGATGGATCAAGTTACAGCTATGTACTGAATGATGGCTCTGCAGCAGATCTCGACGGTGACGGCGAGTATGAACTCATCGTTAAATGGCAACCCACCAACGCCAAGGATAATTCCCAGGCAGGCTACACCGGCAATACCTACGTGGATGCCTACAAGCTTGATGGAAAACTATTGTGGCGCATTGATCTGGGCAAGAATATACGCGCCGGCGCACATTACACCACCTTCCTGACGTATGACTTTGATGGTG
Source organism: Undibacterium sp. KW1 (assembly GCF_009937955.1). Lineage (NCBI taxonomy): Bacteria > Pseudomonadati > Pseudomonadota > Betaproteobacteria > Burkholderiales > Oxalobacteraceae > Undibacterium > Undibacterium sp. KW1. Next base: position 2,893,530 of record NZ_AP018439.1, read on the forward strand.
ATGGCAAGGCAGAAGTCATGATGAAAACTGCTGATGGCACCATAGATGGCAAGGGTAAAGTCATCGGCAATGCTGCTGTCGATTATCGTAATGATAAAGGCTATATTTTATCTGGACCAGAATACCTGACAGTCTTCAATGGCATGACCGGTGCTGCCATGGCCAGCACCAGCTATATCCCGGCACGCGGCGATGTTGCGGCCTGGGGTGATGTCTATGGCAACCGGGTAGATCGCTTTCTTGGCGCGGTGGCATTTCTGGATGGAGAACGTCCAAGCGCTGTCTTTTCGCGTGGCTACTACACCCGTGCAGTGATTGCGGCCTGGGACTGGCGCGATGGCAAACTCACCAGCCGCTGGACCTTTGACAGCGATATCGAAGGCGGCCCGGTCAATCACCAGGGTGCGCACTGGATGTCGGTGGCCGATGTCGATGGTGACGGCAAGGATGATCTCATCTATGGTGCTGCCACTATAGGCAGCAACGGCAAAATGTTATACAGCACTGGTCTGTGCCATGGTGATGCACTGCATGTAGGCAAGCTTGCCCCCAATCGCCCAGGACAGCAAATTTACATGGTACATGAAACGCCAAGCTGCTATGGCGCACACGGACTGGAAATGCATGATGCCGCTACCGGGAAAATACTCTGGAGCGTAGATGGCAAAGGTGCCGATGTCGGTCGTGGCGTATGTATGGACATAGATCCTGCTTATCCCGGTGAAGAATGCTGGGGATCAGTCGGTGGACTGATGAGCGCCGCAGGCGTGGAAATTTCACCCCAGCATCCACGGCGCGTCAACTTCGCAGTATGGTGGGATGGTGATCTCTTGCGTGAATCGCTGGATGGCACCCTGATAGAAAAATGGAATCCAAAAGCCTTCGTCTTCGAACGTTTACTGAATGGTGCGACTTATAATGCCGCATCCAATAATGGTACCAAAGCAACGCCTGTGCTGTCGGCTGACTTGTTTGGTGACTGGCGTGAAGAAGTCGTATGGAGAAATAATGACAGCACTGCCCTGCTGATATTCAGCACCACCATACCGACAACGCATCGTATCACCAGCCTGATGCACAATCCACAATACAGGATGCAGGTGGCAGGACAAAATGCCGGGTACAACCAACCTCCACACCCCAGTTTCTACCTCGGTGATGGCATGGTCGTGACCAAACCAGAGCTCATACATACACCCTGATTTTCCATGCGCGATCAAGCAACAGGCACAGCTATCTCCAGATTTATAAGTAACGGATAATGTATAAATTAACACGTCGCAGCTTCATCAAAACAACGGCAGCCACAGCGCTTGTCAGTCATTTGCCCACTCTGCAGGCGCAGAATCTGTCTGCGGGTAATACAGGCATGGAAGTAAAGGCAGATGAGTTTATACGCCTGAACTGGCTGGAAGGAAAACCACCGCAAGTATTGACAGGCGCAACAGTAGGCGTGCCATGGCCACGAGGCAAGATAGCCAAAAGCCAGCAGTTTCAATTGATTAATCAGGATGGCAAAGACTTGCCTACTCAAAGCTGGCCTCTGGCATATTGGCCTGATGGCACCTTGAAGTGGACTGCTCATGCCGTAGCCGCAGGTGTCAGCCTGGGTTCGGAATTGCAGGTCAAACCTGTAGCAAAAACTGCCCTATCCCCTGAAAAATTCGTCAGCGTCAGGCAAAGTAAAGATGGGTATCTGATAGATACCGGCGTGATGGTATGTGAAGTAGCCAGTCAGGGTGCACAGTTTATCCGCAGTGTGCAGCGTGATGGCAAAGAAATCATGCGCAATGGCCATCTGGTCGTCATCAGCGATGATCAGCCAAATGGAGAAAGCGGCACCACCCGCCAGCACAATTACATCAGCGATATCAGTCAGGTCAGTCTTGAACAAAATGGCCCGGTACGTGCGGTGCTGAAGGTGGAAGGCATGCACAAGGATGCCAAACGGGCCTGGCTACCTTTCGTGCTCAGGCTGTATTTCTATGCAGGCGCGGACACCATACGTGTCATGCACAGCTTTGTTTATAATGGCGATGAGCAACGCGATTTCTTGCGCGGCATAGGCTTGCGCTTCGACGTCCCCATGCGTGATGCGCTGTATGATAGGCATGTGCGGTTTGCCGGTGAAAATGCCGGCTTATGGGCAGAAGGTGTGCGTAATATGACCGGTCTGCGCCGTGACCCTGGCCCCGCAGTACGCAATGCCCAACTTGCAGGGCTTGCCTGCCCACCACTGACACAGTTCCCTGATGTTATACAGCGCCTGATCCATCTGGTACCGGCATGGGGTGATTACACCCTGTCACAACAATCAGCAGACGGCTTCAAGATACGCAAACGAACTAAATCCGGTTACGGCTGGGTAGAAGCCGCCTGGGGACACAGATCACCCGGCACCGGCTATATAGGTGGTATCAGTGGCGGCGTCGCTTTTGGCTTGCGCGATTTCTGGCAGCGTCACCCTACTCAACTGGATATCCGTCAAGCGCATACCGACACCGCCCAGGTCACCGTCTGGATGTGGTCGCCCGATGCACCGGCTATGGATCTGCGCTTTTATCATGATGGCATGGGTATGGAAACCCATGATCAGGAACGCGAAGGCCTGGAAATCACTTATGAAGATTATGAAAAAGGCTTTGGCAGCCCCATGGGTGTGGCACGCAGTAGCGAAATAACCCTATGGGTATGTGCGGCCACGCCTTCAAGAGAAAAGCTGGTACAATTTGCCGAAGCGGTACAAACACCACCGCAACTGGTGGCAAAGCCCAGCCATTTCCTGGCGACCGGCGTGTTTGGCGGATTGTGGAGTTTGCCTGATCGCTCGCATCCGGTAAAAGCCGCGATTGAAGACCAGCTCGATTTCCGCTTTAATTTCTATAAGGAACAGGTAGAACAACGTCACTGGTATGGCTTCTGGGATTTTGGTGATATCCGCCACAGCTATGATCTGGACCGGCATGAATGGCGTTATGACGTCGGTGGCTTTGCCTGGGATAATTCTGAACTATCCCCAGACCTTTGGCTTTGGTATTCCTTTCTGCGCACCGGACGGGCAGACATCTTCCGTTTTGCCGAAGCCATGGTCAGGCACACCAGCGAAGTCGATACCCATCACCTGGGGCAATTTGCCGGCCTGGGTTCTCGCCACAATGTACAGCACTGGGGCTGTAGCGCAAAGCAGTTGCGCATCAGTGCCGCCGTCTATCGCCGCTTTTATTACTACCTGACAGCAGATGAACGCATAGGCGACATCATGCATTCATTAATAGACGCCGACAAAAAACTGGAGAGCACAGACCCGGCGCGCAAACTAAAGCCCAGGGAAGACATCAGCAATATCAAGGCACATGCCGGTTTCGGTACAGACTGGGGTTCACTCGCTGGTAACTGGCTGACCGAATGGGAACGCAGCGGTGACATCAAATACCGCAACAAGATATTGACCGGCATGCGTGACATTGCCGGCATGCCCCACGGCTTTTTCAATGGTAACAGCTTTGCCTATGACGCTGACACCAGCCATCTGATCAATGTCTTTGGTAAGCGTGCATCGGCCAGCCATTTGAATGCTGTCTTTGGCGCAGTAGAAATTTTTGCCGAACTGGTGACCCTGACTGACGAACCCGGGTTTGTACAGGCATGGTTACAGTATTGTGAACTCTTCAATGCTGGTAAACAGGAGCAGATCAATGCACTGGGCATGCCACATGGTGCGGGCAATGCCTTGCGTAACGGCCATTCCAGACTCACCGCCTACGTCGCCTGGAAAAACAAAAATCCCGCACTGGCACAGCGTGCCTGGCGCGAGTTTTTTGGTAACCGTGGCGTGCCCGGCCCATTGCTGAAAACCACACGCGTTCAGGGTGTCAATAGCCTCAATCCCGTCGATGAAGTGCCATGGATTAGCACCAATGACACTGCCCAATGGGGCCTGGCTGCGATACAAAATCTGGCACTGATCGGTGTGCATATTCCCTCAGTGACGGACCTGAAAAAAATGACTGGTGCAGACCCGGATTGAACAAATGAAGCATCCGTATCTACTGACAACAAACTGATACAAAGCAAGTTGAACAAGGCAGACATTTTTACGTCATAGTGTTGGCAATTTCATCTAATGGCACTCTACTAGACCCAAATCATGACTACACGCCGTAAAAAAATTTGCCCAGAGACAGTAACGCAATTTGTCCGCCATGGTCGCAAGACAACGCGTAACCTGGTAGTGGGTGTGCTGATCACAGAAGCTTTTTGCATGAGTCCAATTGCTTATGCTCAAACCCCGGATAAGCCAGCTGTACCTGCCACACCGGCCAAAGCCGCAACACCAGTCAAGCCTGCAGAACCCAAACCAGAAGAAACAAATAGTAAAACTGGGCCGGTAAGCAAAACAGATAGCAAGCCAGTGACATCTGATGCGCCAGCCAGCAGTAGTGGCGAACCACAATCGGTGACCGTACAAGCAGAACGCCCCAGCAATCGCATTGATCGTCAGGTATATGATGTCAAATCAGATGTCGCCAGTACCAATGGTACAGCTGCTGATGCTCTTAACAATATCCCCTCTGTATCCGTAGATCCAGATGGCACAATCAGTCTGCGCGGCAGCACTAAAGTTCAAATCCTGATCGATGGAAAACCATCCGCCATGATGCAGGGCGACAATCGTGGCGCATCGCTAAATGCCATGCCCTCGCACGACATAGAGTCTATAGAAGTGATCAATAATCCTGGCGCGCAATTTGGCAACGAAGGTGGTGGTGGGCCCATTCTCAATCTGGTCATGCGACGCAATCGTCAGCCTGGCGGCTTCGGCGTCGTCAATGCCAATGCCGGATCAGCGGGTCGCTATAACAGCGCTGCATCTGGCAGTTATCATGAGGGCCTTTTTGGCATACAGGGTGGTGTCAACTTCCGCCACGATGGCAGAAATTCAGTGGGCGAGGCTGTCCGCGACCGGCTTGATCTCGGTCAGCACAGTACTCAGGAATCTGCTTCTGCTGGCTTGAATAATTCTTCCGGTGTCAATGCTGCGATTACGTACAACATCGGCACGAAGGATACCCTCGGGGCCAATTTCTCTTATGCCAGACGCAACAATGACCAAAAATCGACAGACCACTACCTGAACATCGGCCAAATCAATAGTGACTATGTGCGTTCTACCCAGCGCGGTGGCGAAAGCACCAATTACAGTTGGGGCGGTCGCTATGACCGCAAAGGCGACATCAACGGCGAAATAATGCGGCTGGACTTGCGTGTATCAGGTTCGGACAATACCAGCTCCAACGCGTATTCCAACGTATACTCCAACGTGGATGCGAGCAGTCCGATTATTTTTACCGATGTACACAGCAAGCAAAATAATGCCAACAATATCAAGATCGTCGATTTTACCGGTGACTATGAACGCCCCGATGAAAAGGGTCTTTTGAAAATGGGCTACAAGATAGCCAATAACAAAAGTGAATTTGATACCAGCTATTTTAATATTGATCCCATCAGTAACACCGCCATCCTGAATCCGTCACGAACCAATAGCTATAATCTGGATGAAGCCAATATTGCCCTGTACGGCTCGTATCAATTGCGCCTGAATGAAAAATGGGGTGTACTGGCAGGCCTGAGGACGGAGTATACGCATATCGATATCCAACAGCTGACTACACGCATAGAGGCGACCAATCACTACATTAACTATATTCCCAGCTTCTTTGCCAGTTACAAGGCCAGTGACGACACCACCCTGCGTTTCAGTTATGCACATCGCATACGTCGCGCCAATGCCAATGAGCTCAATCCTTTTGTTGTCTATCGTGACGAGTTGAATTACTCCAGCGGCAACCCAAAATTGAAGCCGGCGCAAACAGATTCCTTTGAATTGGCGTATGAAACCAGAGTCATCGGGCTGGATATGAATATCCGTGGCTACTATCGCACAGAAAGCGACAGTATTTTGTCTCGAAAAATCCCGATCAACGACACTGTAGTGCTGACCACACTGGAAAACGGTGGAGGCAATCACTCCAGCGGTGTTGAATTCACGCTCAGCGGCAAGCTAACGCCCAAGCTTTCCATCAATACCAGCGGCAACCTGTTATTCATCGAACAAAAAATCCTGAATACCGCCGGTCAGGAAATTCAGCGTTCAGCATCTTCATTAAGTTTGCGCGGACGCTTTAATTATCAACTCAGCGAGCAAGATCAGCTGCAAATCAGCCTAAATTCCCAGGGGAAAACGCTCTCGGGCGAAGGTTATCGGCAACCCAATTCCACTGCTAATTTCAGCCTGCGCCACACAATTACACCTAGCCTGAATCTGGTTCTGAACGTCACGGATATCTTTAACTCAAACAAAATTGAGACCATCGTCGATACAGACACACTCAAAGAACACAATATCCGGCGTTATGACGGTCGCTTGATATATGTCGGGCTGTCTTATCGCTTTGGCGGCAATACAGCCGGCGGCCAGGGCAATAATCGTCAGGAAATGCGCCGCCCGCCTCCACCTGGCCAATCCTGATGCGGTCTTACCGCAATCCGGCGATCAACGGCCTGTCGAATACTATCGACAGGCCGTTTTTCATCGAATGCCAATCACGACTCTGATTGTTTTTCTGAAAAACGGCCTTTGCCCCATAGCTACCCTAAAATGCATCAATAATTTCCACAGCTTTTATTACTGCAAGAATTTCCTGAGCTGATTCCGATGAAAAAAATACCGACTTTCAAGCTATTGATTTTTATTGGCAGCATCGCCTTTAGTAATATGCTCTACGCCCAAACATATTCATTTGATTTCAGTACAAAGCCTGCAGCGCAGTCCAAAGCGGTGAAAACAGATGCTATCTATTCCGCAGAGACCGGATTTGGCTTTGAGAATGGTGCTCAGATCAGCACTACCAGCAATGGCATCAGCAGCGCTAAACCCTTCCTGTTTTCCGTTGCCGTACCCGAGGGAAATTATCGCGTCAAACTCATGCTGGGTGATGATGACGGCGAATCTGAGACGACCGTCAAAGCAGAAACCCGCCGTCTGATGCTGGAAAAAATCAAAACCAGGAAAGGTGAACGCATAGAAAAAAGCTTCATCGTCAACGTACGCCGCCCTGGTATTGCTGGCGGTGGCGAAGTCAAATTGAAGCAGCGAGAAACAGGAGAAGAACAATTTACCTGGGACGACAAACTGACGCTGGAATTCAATGGCCCGCGCTCCAGCGTAGATGTCATCAGCATAGAGCGCGTAGAAAATGTGCCCACTCTTTATTTGCTGGGTGACTCTACTGTCACCGATCAACCAGGCGAACCTTACGCTAGTTGGGGGCAAATGCTGCCACGCTTTTTCTCAGCAGAGATCAGTGTCGCGAATTATGCGCAGTCAGGCGAATCCCTGGCATCTTCTAAAACGGCACGCAGGCTGGACAAAGTACTCAGCCTGGTCAAGCCTGACGACTATGTGCTGATCCAATTTGGGCACAATGACATGAAGGCGGTGGATGTCGCCACTTACAAAAATAATCTGAAGACCTATACCGCAGCACTGGCTGAGAAACATGTGCAGGTGGTATTGGTCACCCAGGTACAACGCCACACATTTGAAGGTATGACGATCACCAATTCTCACAAGGGCTATCCGGATGCGGTACGTGAAGTCGCCAAAGAAGAAAACCTGCCTCTGATTGATCTGCACGCCATGAGCAAGGTCTTTTATGAAGCACTGGGGCCAGAAAAGTCTTTGCTGGCATTTAAACCGGGGGATGGTACCCATCACAATGCCTACGGCGCTTATGAACTGGCCAGGTGCATTGTGGAAGGTGTGCGGCAAAGCAAATTACCTCTCAAAAAATTCATCCTGGCTCAGCCGGAAAGTTTTGATCCTGCAAAGCCGGACGTGCCAGAGTCATTTTTCATGCCGGCCAGTCCGGCTATCGTCAGTATAAAAAAGCCAGATGGCAGTTGAGTTGTCGTTGAGGCGCGCCTTATAATCAGTTGATTCAATGACTGCCATGACACCGTTTACAGGACTTTTCATGATTATACATAGCGCAATCCCTATCTCGTGGAATAAGGCCTTGCAGGCTTTAATCCTTCTGGCGGTAGTTAGTGTAGCCTCAGCACAGACTGTGAAAGAAGATGACAGACCAGTTGTGGAAGAAAGCAAACAGATCATCAATCAGGCGGCTGACCCTAAATTGCCCTCCTTCTTTATCGTTGGCGACTCCACAGCTCGTAGTGACGCACCCATGCGTGGCTGGGCAGATGAAATAGCACCCTATTTCGACTCAAAAAAAATCAACGTCATCAATCGTGCCATAGGCGGGCGTAGTAGTCGCACCTATATTCAGGAGGGTCGATGGGACAAGGTATTGGGCGAAATGAAAGCTGGTGATTTCTTGCTGGTACAGTTTGGGCATAATGATGTTGGTCCGGTTGATGCCAGAGGCAAATTCAGAGGCACATTGCGCAGCACTGGAGAAGATACCGAAATCATCAACAGACCAGATGGCAGCGTTGAAATCGTGCACAGCTACGGCTGGTATTTGAAAAAATACATACAAGATGCCAGGGCGAAGGGTATTTCCATCATTATCGCAACTCCAGTGCCACACAAGGACTGGACTAATGATTTTGCCGAGCATCGCAAGCTGGCAAGCATAGTCGCCAATGAAACCCAGGTAGCCTTGATTGATGTTACAGCCATAACTGGCAAAACTTACGACGTCCTGGGCAAGGAAAAAGTCGATACCTTGTTTAGCGACCAGCGCACCCATACCAACGTCACCGGCGCGAGGATTAATGCAGAATCCGTCATTGCGGGCATCAAAGGTCTCTCAGGCAATGGATTGAACAACTATCTTTCACTTAAAGCTGGCCTTATATCACCTCAGCCTGAGTGAAATTCTCTGATAACTCACAATCCTATATATTCACCTCATGAAACGCTTGATTTTATCTGCCCTTCTGTTTACTTCTATTTGTCATGCACAAGTAAGTTCGCTACCTGTCAAACAGCCTACTACGATTGCAAGTGATCAGAATTACAGTCCCAAATTGGCTTATCAAATCTACTTTAATGACTATATAACATTAAGGAAAAATCGCCCGTCTGATCTGATTTTCATTGGTGACTCGATTACAGAACAATGGCGATGGGGAGCGGGCTCTTCTGTTTGGAAAAAACACTTTGAAGAGCGCGCGATCGATTTTGGGTTGGGATCGGACAAAACCCAACATACTATCTGGCGCTTGGAAAATATCGACCTGTCAGCCTTTACTCCCCAGGTCGCTATCATCCTGATTGGCACAAACAATGTACAGGATACACCGGAAGAAATTGCAGACGGTGTGAAAGCCGTCATCGCCGCCACTCAAAAGAAATTCAATGGCATCAAGATTGTTTTGTTGAGTATTTTACCTAATGCGCGTGCGACAGAAAAAATGGCTGCAACCAATAAGCTGCTGGCGCCACTGGATGACCAAAGAAACATTTATTATCTCGATCTCGCGGCGCAACTCCCACCTGCCGGTGACAACTGGAAAGGCATCAGTAAAGACAAGTTGCATCTATCCGTTGAAGGATACGAAATTTGGGCAAGCGCCCTGGAGCCTCTGCTTTCTACAATAATGAATCAAAAATAAATTTGTCGTTTTTGGCAAATTCATTTTTTTTGCGGGCACAGCGCTGTGCAAACAAATACTCAGTATTTGTTTTAATTTTCCGCATTCACATCTACGTGGAAATTAAATATTGATCCTCAAATTGCAAGGAAAATAAATTCTTGCAGCAAATGTTTGGGGCAAATCCCTATTGTTGCAATTATTTTGCGCTAACATAATCCTTTCAAGGATTTTGGCCAGAACATCCTCAGTGTCAAAAAAATTTCTGGTTTTCTCTTTCAGTAACTGATAGATAACAGGAGTTATTCCATGAAGACTTTGATGACAAAGACGTACAGCACACCTTTTTTGAGGACAACACTCATTGTCTGCGGTTTATTGGCTACTCCACTGATCGCGACATCACAAACCAAACCAGCCGCCAGTGCACAAGGCAAAGTCGCTGCTACAAAATCTGGCACACAAGTGGTCAAGCCGCCGATTGCATTTGCGTATATCGATCTGGCGACCAATGCCAGTGATATGCCGGGTGGCATGATGGGCGGGGCTATGCAGGGTGCGCAATCTGGTGGCTTCTTTGGTGCCCTGGGTGGCATGGCTCGCGGTGGCACCGGTAACAATGACAGAGGTAATGTTTTCGGAAATACGCATTCCATGGGTTTTGCCAGTGGCAGATTCATGGATGTATCCGTATTCACAAACAAGAATACCTCGCTGACAGATGCCAACCAGATGATCCCTGCTGGCATGAACCTCGGTGATAGTTTGAAGCTGCTAGCGCCAGCCCCAGAAAAACCAGTGCAATACACACCTTCTGAAGAAACACCATCCGAGCCCAGCTATGAAAAACCCAAAGGCAAAATTTCGATTTATTGGGGTTGCGGCGAAACCATAAGGCCGGGGCAGCCGCGTACTCTCGATGCAGCCAAGGCATCGCCAGAAGATTATGCAAAATTCTTTACCATGCGCGGCAAAGTCACCAAGGGTGCGCGTTCACAACCTGGCAACCCGGCATGGCCAAACAAGAGCGATGACAGAAAAGTGCCTGACACTGCTTCACTGGTTGGCCAGCATCATTTTGTCGGTAATGGCATACCTGAGAGCTTCAAACTCAATCTGGCGTCAAACAATGATTTGATGGCAGCGATTGAACTGGTACAAACCAAGAAGGCTGGCGGGGTTGGACTGGAGTGGAAATCAGTGCCAAATGCGCGTGGCTATTTCATCAGTGTCATGGGTGGACAGTCGGGGAGTGGCGATAACCCGAAGTCATAGTCTGGACATCCAGTGAATTGCCAGACTTTGGCTTTGGCCTGGTGGATTATCAAGCCAATGCAGATGTCGATAAGTGGCTTAATGAAAAAGTCATCCTGCCCGCCAGTACGACCAAATGCGATGTTCCAAAAGGTATTTTTGGTGATCAGGGAGCGGGCATGCTGCGCATGATTGCCTACGGCTCAGATGCTTATTTTGCCTACCCTCCTCGTCCGAGCGATCCAAAAATTGCCTGGGAACCAGATTGGCAAACCAAGCTGCGTATGAAATCGACTTATAGCTCCATACTAGGTGGTATGGGCGACATGGGTGGACGCAGGTCCAATAATGCATCACAAGCAGAGCAACAGCAAAGGCCTGAACAAAAAGAAGAACCCAAGGTCAAGGCAACAGATGTCCTGAAAGGTTTGCTGGGTTTCTGATTCAAGCTTGCAGCTTAGAGCGGCGGCTGAGCCATGTTGATCAATGCTTTGATGAATGCATTGATCAATACCTTGGCCGATGAATCAATCAATGCCCTGCAATGGTATGAATGGAAAACGACAGGCATTCATATCATTAAAAGTTCTTCCTTCAATACCCTTTCACTCTATCTACCGTCACAGGCAACTCCCCCGTAGATCTATAACGCCGGATATTATTGGCCACAATCAAAGAAGCCGTTTCTCTGTCTGTGGGTGCGGAGCAATGCGGTAATACTGTCACAGACGGATGCTGCCAGTGCCATGCAATGGCGGGCAAAGGTTCTGTTTCAAATACGTCGAGAATTGCATGACCGATATGCCCGCTATCCAGGGCGATATGCAAATCATGATCATTGATGATAGCCCCTCGTGCGAAATTGATCAGGGATGCATCTCGCGGCAAGGCTTGCAGGATTTGGGCATTGATCAGTCCTTTGGTATCTGATGTCAGTGGTAACAGACAAACGAGGATATCGGTTTTTGCCAGCATGACTGGCAATTCATCTGTACCTGCAAAACATTCTACACCGGCAAATTCTTTACGATTGCGGCTCCAGCCTACGACATTAAAGCCTGCACGCAGCAGGCTGTTCGCCGCCGCCTCACCCAATGCACCGAGGCCCAACAAACCTATGGTTCTTTGTTGAGGGCGCAAATATTCAAGTGGTTGCCAGAGCTGCTGCTTTTGTTGTCGCGCATAAGCTGGCATATCTCTATGCAGGTACAGCGTCCAGGCCAGCACTGCTTCGGACATGGTGGTGGCCAGTTGTGGGTCTATCAAGCGGACGATTTTCAGCTCAGTGTCTGCCAAATCTGAAATCAGTCTTTCTACTCCCGCCCAGACACTATGCACCCATTGCAATTGCGGTAATTGCTTCAACTGCGCAGGATCAGGATTGGCAACGATGGCGACTTTACAAGTAGCTTTGTCCTCATCGCTCATGCTGTCAAAGGCGACAATCTGTTCGTCTGGCAGATTCTTTTGCAGCGCATCTACCCAAGCCTGGGTATGGGAATAAGCAGGCGCTGCCAGGAATGGAATTTTAGTTGAACTCATTTGTCGTAAATACTTTCCAGATTGTTGAAACCTTTGATTTCTATGGGATTTCCTGAGGGATCAAGAAAGAACATGGTCGCTTGCTCACCCGATTGGCCAGCAAAACGAATCGATGGTTCCAATACAAAGTCGAGATCATGACCACGCAGGCGATCGGCCAGCATCGTCCAGTCCTTCATCGCGAGTATTACACCCAGGTGCGGCATGGGCACCAGATGATCCCCTACCCTGCCTGTATTAGTCGTAGCGAACGGCGTGCCCAGATGCAAGGAAATTTGATGACCAAAAAAATCAAAATCTACCCAGGTGGCCGTACTGCGCCCCTCTTTGCAGCCCAATATGCCTGCATAAAATTGCCGTGCCTGATCAAGATCATGCACATGATAGGCAAGATGAAATAAAGCTTTCATGGATATAGTTCCGTATTGCATTATCGCTGCTCAGATGGTGATTCACAATATTGCATGCTAGCGTCATTTTTTCATAAGAGATAGCATATTATTTTTAATCCATTCGAAAGAATTTTTTATGGATAGCCGCTATCTACAAAGCCTGATTGCCACGATAGAACATGGGTCTATTGCCGAAGCCGCAAGAATTGAGAACCTGACCGCAGCAGCGATCAGCCAGAGAATTCAGGCTTTGGAGAGGGGGTTGGGTTTTCCCTTATTGTCGAGACAGACGCATGCGGCAAAACCGACCCAGGCTTGCCTTTATCTGCTGCCACGGGCACGAAATATCGTGCGCGAGATTAGCCTGTTGGCTGGTGACGCCGACCTTGATGGCTTGACAGGCACAATCAAGATAGGCGCCATTTCCACCGCGATGACAGGCATGCTGCCAACCGTCTTAAGGTATTTGACCAGACATGCACCAAAATTGAAGGCTGGCATCGTGCCTGGCACGTCCCGCTCCTTATATCAGTCTGTGCAGGATGAAGAGATAGATGCGGCAATACTGGTTGCTCCTCCATTTGATTTGCCTAAAAGCCTGATAGCGCACCACATAAAAACAGAGCACCTGGTCTTACTTTCCAGACAAGCACCACAAAACGATATCTTGTCCACGCTACAATCAAAGCCCTATTTGCGTTATGACCCGACAGCATGGGGTGGCCGGTATGCTGAGAAATTTCTTCAAGACCAGGGCTTGGCGCTGGAAGCCATGTGCGACCTCGATGCACTGGAAACCATCGCCATGCTGGTCGCAGATGATGTAGGCGTCAGTTTGGTACCGCACTGGTCAGGCTTGGTAAAATTGGCGAGACATTGCGTATTAACGCCCATCCCCAACCCTGCCTATGCACGTAACCTTGTTTTACTTAGCAAAACGCAACATCCGCGACCTGCAATGTTGGGCATGTTGCTGCGATCATTGAAAATCAAGTCTTAATCTGACCGCATCTGAGTAAGTGCATCAGCCAATTGATTTTTGTGCCTGGGCACCCAAGACACACGCAACTGCTCAAATGCAGAGGCCAGTTCCTGTGCTTGCTGACGATACTTCTGTATGCGCAACAAGCTACTCAACTTGATATGGTTAAAGTCATCAATGACCACCTGGCTATCGCCATGCACAAGCAAGTTCACTATCCCGTGTTGTACCGCTTGCTGTAATAGCAGTATCAAACCACTGTATTCAGCGTCACAGCTGTCGCCGTACTCCATGTGAGCTATGTGTTCGAAATTTTGCCCGTCGGGCGCTTTGAGTATGCAAGCAATCCGGCATTTCCCCGGGTTAGGCACAGCCGAGCCATCGAACCAGGCCAGCCAGGTATTTGCAGGCAGCAAAGTTAAATCTCGATCTTTTTTACTCTTTTGCTGTGCAACTTTCTTGACCAATCTTTGAGCAGCATCCGCCACCTTTATGGCTTCCCGCTGTTGTGCCAGCTCTGAGATATCCTGCAAACCTGAATTGTGCGCCGCTGCTTCCAGCAGCTTAAAAAGTGCTTCCACAGCTTGCAGCTTTTCCTGCTTTGTCAATTGACGACTAAGCACGCGCTCTTTGCGCGTAGCAATACTGACTAGTTGTTGATATGTAAAATTGAAATCCATAAAGCTTTGTGATTTAGATTTGGCAGATGTCCGGATATGACCGACTCTGGTCGCTATCTATGCTGGCATATACCATTCAAACTGATATTCTGCTTAATATTCACCCACAACAGAAAGAAAATGTATCATGCTTGAACTCAGACCGAATTGCGAGCGCTGTGACTGTGATTTACCACCGGATTCTGACAAGGCCCGCATTTGTACTTTTGAATGCACCTTTTGCGTTGACTGCGTGGAGGGTCCCTTACAAGGTATATGCCCGAATTGTGGTGGGAATTTCGTCTCAAGGCCAATCAGGCCGCAAAATAAGCTGCTGAATAACCCTGCATCGACCAAACGTGTACATGCAAAACAAATTAAGCCTTAGCCAAGCCATGTCCAAATCTGTCCTTAGCACACGTCACATCCTGATCGCTGCCATCGTCATTTTGTTGTGGGGAATGAATTTTGTGGTAATCAAAATAGGATTGAAAGGCATCCCTCCCTTCTTGATGGGCGCTTTGCGCTTTATGCTGGTGGCGTTTCCCGCTGTCTTGTTTTTGCCACGCCCAAAAGTGTCATTCAAACTGTTATTGGCGTATGCCATGTTCATCAGCCTTGGCCAATTTGCCTTTTTGTTTTCAGCAATGGCAGTCGGTATGCCAGCAGGTTTGGCATCACTGGTTTTGCAGGCACAGGCGTTCTTTACTGTGGGCTTATCTGCCATGGTCTTTGGCGACAAGTTAAGGCCTAGCAATTTATTAGGCATGCTGGTCGCCAGCGCAGGTCTCATATTGCTAGGCAGCGCAAGCATTGCCAGTTCGGCCAGTCAGGTAACGCTTGCTGGCTTTGCCCTCACCTTATGCGCTGCATTCTCATGGGCCAGCGGTAATGTCATTAATAAAAAGATAGGCGTGACCAACGTACTGAGTCTGGTGTCATGGAGTGCCCTGGTACCTATACTGCCGTTTATTTTGTTATCTTATCTGTTTGAAGGTGGCGATGTCATTTTGCACAGTTTAAGCAATATGAGCCTGTCATCTGGTCTGACCATCGTGTACCTGGCCGTCGCAGCTACCCTGATCGGCTATACCTTATGGGGAAAACTACTGGCCAGCTTGCCTACCCATCTCGTTGCGCCACTGACATTGATGGTGCCTGTGATTGGATTGACAGCCGCGTGGCTGATACTTGATGAGGCATTAAGCCATACCCAATTACTGGGGGCAGTTATCGTAATGGCAGGCCTGCTCATTAATGTATTCGGCACAAAACTGGTTCATAACTTGCGCAATATGTTCGCCTGATTCATCATGCCCCGTGTTCAACCAGTTTATTTTCTGTTATTGCAAGACACCTTATTGCTGGACATTGCCGGGCCAGCAGATGCCCTCTTGTTTGCCAATCGCCACCAGGATGAAGTGCGGTTTGAAATGCACTTTATCAGCCCGCAGCAAAGCGTGAATTCTTCCGTGGGCCTGCAACTAGGCCCGCTGCTGCCTTTGCCGGAACAACTGACTCCAGATGCCATCCTGATCTTGCCTGGTCTGATCGGTGGCAATGAAGTCTATGCTTTGCCAGATGCACAGATTGCCATCCGGTGGTTGTCAGAAAAAGTGCAGACAAGCCACAGGGTGGTATGCATTTGTTCTGGCGCGCTGATGGCGGCGCATGCTGGTTTACTGAGCGGGCACAAGGCGACGACACATCATAACCATTGCCACGAGCTGGCAGAAATAGACAGTTCAATCAAAATAGAAGAAAACCGCATTTTTGTTGAAGATGGACGCATCAGTACCAGTGCCGGCGTTACCGCAGGCATAGATCTCGCCTTGCATCTGGTCAGTGAACTTACCAGCCCCTTTGCTGCGAGTGCCGTTGCCCGCAATCTGGTGGTGTACACGCGTCGCTCTGGCAATGACCCACAATTGTCACCTTGGCTGAAATACCGTAATCATCTGCATCCCATTGTTCACAAAGTACAGGATGCCATGGTCAAGGATCCTGCTCACCCGTGGAATTTAACTGAATTATCCAATATCGCCTGCAGCAGTACGCGGCATATTACCCGGCTGTTCAAATTGCACGCTGAAGTGTCAATACAAGCCTATTTGACATCGCTGCGTTTATCGCTGGCGACAAAATTTCTGGCCAATACCGATTGGTCAATAGAACGAATTGCAGAGGCGTCTGGTTTTGGCTCGACAAGGCAATTCAGGCGCATTTGGAATAGTCACTTTTCAGCACCTCCTTCGGCTGAACAGTTTAGATGATTAATTTTCAAATCTCATCCTCGGTAAGCGTCCAGCCGCCCCACCTATAAAAAGAAGTTATAGCTGTGTAGAGTTCGGAAATGGCAGCAGCGAATCGATCTGGTTGTTAGGGCACGTCGGGAGACGTTCCAGGACGCTGGTCAGCCATTGCATCGGATCAAGGCCATTGAGCCTGGCGGTGCCCAGCAAGGTCTGGATGGCGGCAGCACGGCGGCCGGCGCGTTCTGAGCCGGCGAACAGCCAGTTCTTCTTGCCTATGGCAATCGGACGTATCGCGTTTTCGACCGCATTGTTATCAATCGGCAGCGTGCCCGAATCGATATAGCGCACCAGCGCCGGCCAGCGTTTGAGTGCGTGCTCAATGGCCTTGCCCGTGCCGCTGCCTGGTGCGACAGCTTGTTGCATCGTCTGCAGCCAGGCATGCAGTTCAACCAGTACCGGCCTGGCTTGCACTTGCCGTAGTTGCAGGCGCGCTTCGGCCGTCGCGCTCGCGGCCTGTTGCTCGATGGCGTACAGTGTTGCGATGCGGCGTAGTGCCTCGGCCGCCACCGGGCTGCCGTTGGCCGCATGTAGCTCGAAGAACCTGCGCCGCACGTGGGCCAGGCAAGCCAGTTCGGTCACGCCATCGGCGAACAGTGCCTTGTAGCCGGCATAGTCATCCACCATAAGATGGCCGCGCCATGTACCGAGGAAGGTGCGTGCGTGAGCACCGGCACGGCCGCTCTGGTAGTCAAACACGATAATGGGTGGCCCCTGGTCCAGATGGTTGGAGCGATAGGCCCACAAATAGGCGTGTTTGGTCTTGCCCTGGCCGGGATCAAGTTGGCGTACCGGGGTTTCGTCGGCATGCAGGCAAGGCCGCTGCAGCAGCAGCCCGGCTAGTCGCTCGCTTAAGGGTTGCAATACCACGCCGAGCTTACCTATCCAGCCTGCCAACGTAGAACGCGCCAGCGGCACACCCTGGCGGGCGGCGATCTGTTCCAGCCGGTACAGCGGCAAATGATCGGCAAACTTGCTGACCGCAACCCAGGCCAACAAGCCGGGAGCGGCGAGGCCACCATCGATCACCGCTGGCGGGATCGCCGCAGCGGTGACCGTGTCGCAGCCACGGCAGGCATATTGAGGACGAATATGGCGATGCACAAAGAAGCGTGCTGGTTCGACATCAAGTTGTTCGCTGACGTCTTCGCCGATCTTGACCAGGTCGCGCCCGCAGGCTGCACATTGGCAAGAGCTTGGTTCATGGCGGTACTCAATGCGCGGCAGTTCGCTGGGCAGCGGCTGGCGACCGGCACGGCTGCGCGGCTTGGCCGGACGCGGCGCTTGCAGCGCCTCCAGTTCGGCCTCCATCGCCGCCAGGTCGGCATCGCCGGCTTCGTTGAACATATCCAGTTGCTCGCCGCTGTAGGCTTCGCTGGCCTTGCCGAAACGGATGCGCCTGTGATGCGCCAGTTCCAGCGTCAGTGCCTTGATCTTGATGTCCTTGGCGTGCCCAGCGGCACTCAACGCATCCTGCTGTCTCTGCAGGACGTGTAGTTGGGCATCCTTCGCAGCGATCAACTCGTCCTTCTGGGCCAGCATGGCCTGCAACTGCGCAAGGAGCGCAGGGTCGGCGTTGGTATGGGCGAGTTGTTCGAGCAGATCCATGGCGCCATGTTAACAGATTCGCGTCGAAGTTAACAGGGACTTGCTACAGTGCCCAGGCTGCCGGAGCCGGTGCCGACAAGCGCTGCCAATCGACGCCGGCCACCAGCCACTGCCATTGCTCGGCGGTCAATTGCCAACTGAGCTCGCCAGGCTTGGGCCAGACGAATTGACCACGGTGCAGGCGGCGCACGCACATCCACACGCCGTTGCCATCCCAGCACACCACTTTGAGGCGTGTGTGGCGCCGGTTGCTGAAAACGTAGGCAGTACCGTCGCAAGGCATACGCCCCAGTGCTTGCTGGACGTAGGTTGACAGGCGGTCGATCCCGGCGCGGATGTCGACCGGCTGCACCGCCAGCCAGATGGCATCTGCCTGCCATTGCATCACAGGCCACGCAGCAGGTCGGACAGCCAGTCCGCCTTGACCTCGGGTGGCAGACGCAGTTCCCAGCCTTGCGGGCTGCGCAACATCAGCCCTGTGGGAGCAGAAGGAGCAGATGTTACTTGCACGGGTAATAGCGCAATGCCGGGATGCTGCGCTTGGGATGCTGACTTATTCTCAACAGACTGTTCGGCGATGAGTGCGCGCCGCCAATAGTCGAAGGTGGAGAACTTGAGGCCTGCATGCTCGCAAAAGGCGCGCTGACTCAGTGCACTCTGCTGCCACTGGGTGATGTGCTGTTGCCACTGCTGCCGCTTGGCTTGATCTCGTTTCATACTGCTCCTCTTTACTTGTGATGGGAGCGTGAGTCTGGATGAGGTCATCGTTCAATGCTAGATGGGGCGGCTGGACGCTTACGGTGGGGCGGCTGGACGCTTACCGATAATTAGCAAAAATAAAGCATAAAAAAACCCACCGCTGTACAGAGGTGGGTTTTTTATTTTTACACAGCAGGGAGAATCTTCCCTCCCTGCTGCATGGGTAGCAAGCTACCCATTTTCCTGCATAGCTTACTGAATTAAGCGATGAAGTCGCCAGCGACGATGGAACCTGCGCCAGTGATTTTAACGATAAAGTCAGTTGCATCAACTGCACCAGTAGTGCCACCGATGTTTTGGAAGGCGTATGTACCAGCTGCTGTACCTGCGGCTACAGTGATGATGTAAGCCTGAGTGTTCGCTGCCAGAGCCGCGCCAGCACCAGTTGCTGCTGTAGCGATTGCTGCTGCCAGAGTTGCTACGTCAGCGTTAGCGATGTTCAGTGCGTTCAATGTTGTTGCATTAACGCCTGTTTTGAACACGTCAGCGCCAGCAACTTTGAAGTTTGCCACTGTATCGATAGAACCGATGTTGGAACGTGTTCCAGCAGTAGTTGCATCGATAGTTTCAGCACCAGTTGCAGTTGCAGACAGGTTAATTGTATCAACGCCTGTGTTACCGACTACTGATACTGCTGTAGCAGCTGTGCCAGCCAAGTTCAGAGTTTGGCCGCCTGTACCCAGAGCGACTACGTCGGCTACTGCGCCTTTGTTGAAGTTCAGTGTTACACCAGCACCGTTTTCGTTAGTGAAAGTGTAGCCAGTTGCAGCAGAGCCAGTCACGTTCAGAGTTTCAACGCCTGTGACCAGAGCATTGATATTCAAGTTAGCACCGATAGCACCGATGTTCAGTGTATCTGCACCCAAGCCGCCGTCCAGTGTTGTTGCGCTGGCGATTTGTGTTGCTGTGTAGTTGAATGTATCGTTGCCTGTGCCACCAACAACGCTCACTGTGTTAGTACCAGCAGTGAATGTGTTAGTACCGTTAGCCAGTGTGAAGCGTTCCAGCGCTGCGTTAGCAACGATAGTACCAGCTGTAGTCAGAGCGATAGTTTCTGTGTTACCAGCAGAGAATGCACCTGTGAAGCCATTGTACTGAGCTGCTGTCATGGTGTACACGCCAGTTGCTGCCAATGTCAGGTTTTCAAAGCCAGTGATGTTGGAACCAGCAACGTTAGCGCCAGCTGCCAATACCAATGTATCTGTACCTGCACCTGCACTGAAAGTACCAGTGTAAGTGAATGCACCCAATGTCAGTTGGTTAGTACCTGTACCCAGGTTTACATTACCAGCTGCGAAGGATGTACCAGCACCTGTCAGGTCAACAGTATCATTGCCTGTGCCACCGTTCACTGTAGTGATACCAGTGGTAGTTGCACCGAAGTTGAAGCTGTTAGCTGCGTTAGCCAGGTTCAGAGTCTTGATGTTGGTGATAGTACCGCCTGTTGTAGTGTTGCCGATATTAACAGTCAGTGCATCACTCAAAGTGATGACATCTGTATCAGCAGCATTACCGTTGACAGTTGTGCCACTCAAAGTTGCAGACAAACCTGTGAAGTTGTCGTTCACATTCAATGTGCTATTGAATGTTTGACCAGCTACCAGCGCTGTTGGGTTCAATGCTGTACCGCCACCGTTGACTGGGTTAGTACCAACAACACCTGTTGTTACTGTTGCACCGCCAGACAATGTCACTGCATTGGATGTAGTGATGTTGTTGACGCTGCCACCAGTTGCATTGGAGGAAGATGTTGTGTCGATGACCAATGTGCCGCTAGTGACAGAGATCAGGGACAGATCGATGTTGTTCACGCCAGCGATGTCATCAACGATAGTCAGTTGATGTGGAACATTGCCTGTGAATGTGATGACTGGTGTGCTCAGGGACAGAGCAGCACGGGCAGCAACCAGAGCAGCGTATTGGGAAGCAGTGATCACAACAGCAGAGTTTGCTGTGATGTTTTCAATACCGGACAGAGTTGCACCAGCCAGGTTGATCGCACCGTAAGTGACCAGTGTATCGTTACCTGTACCCAGGTTGATCGTGTCTGTCACAACACGTGCCACGGCATTTGCTGTGGATTGTGCGTTCAGGTTCACACCGTTTTCTGTCGTGTTGTAAGTACCGGCAACATAGTTACCCAGCAAGACAACGCGGTCAGCACCAGCACCCAGGCTCAGGAAGTTGGCGCCACGGGCCAGAGTCACGTCCAGAGCAGATTGTGCTGTCAATGCGCCTGCATCGATCGATACACCAACAGTGGCGTTAGCAACGTTGACGTTGTCCAGTGCGCGGATAGTCAGACGTTCTACGTGTGTTGTTGTGTTAGCAGCCTGGTAGCCGTCAACCAGTGCATCAACGATCGTGTCGTTCAACTGGATTTGGGACACTTGGGTGACTGCTGTGTCGTTGGTCAGTTCGATGTTACCGATGTTGCTGATACCGTTGAAGTCACCGATCGCTGCGTTTGTTGCATTGCGCAGTTCGATGACGTCATCATTCTTCTGGCTGTTGTTGGTGGTGTTGTTGTCCACTGCACCGCCGTTGATGGCGTGTGTACCATTGAAGTTGGCATCTGTGAAGATGATACGGTCTGCTGTGCGGCTTGCACCTTCTTCGCCGTTGTAGCTGAAGCGGCTTGTGGCGCTCAGGCTACGGGCGTCGATGACGACTGCGCTTTCAACGGCTGTACCAGCTGTGTCTGCGGCGTTAGCTGCATCATTGGCTGTGTCGTTGTCGTTGACGATAGCCAGAACACCACCGTTGTTGTTGGCAGCGATCAGGGCATCTGTCAATGTCAGACGGTAGTTACCTGCACCGTCAACACCGGCGTTGTTGGAGGTACCAACCAGACGGATTGTTTCGAAACCGGAAACGTTAGTCCATTCAGACGCGCCCAGAGCGATGGTGTCGCCCAGTGCTGCACCTGTCAGGTCGCCGTCGATGACGAGTGTGTCTGTACCAGCACCACCTACGACTGTGTCGGAGATTGTCAGGCCAGCACGTGTGTCTTGCAGGTTATCGAAAGTGACTGTGTCGTTACCAGCACCCATCTTGATGTTTTGCGCGCCGTTAGCTGCACCGCTGGTGGAAACACGAACGATAACGCTGGCTGTTTCTGCGGATGCATCGATGTTAGCGGCGATCAGTTTGATCTGGCCAGCTGTTTTGGACAACTCTTGTACGCCAGCGATGTTGGCTGCGGCGCCGCCTGTTGTGTCGATACGGTACAAACCACCGTTACCAGCGACTGTGGTGTCGAGGTTGAGGAATGTTGTTGTGGAACCAGCACCTGCTGTTGTACCAATCGTGATGGTGCCTGTGTGGGCAGCAACGTTGGCGAGAGCAACTGTGTTGGATTCTGTATCAGCATCGACCAGAGTGATGTTTTCAACAGCGTTGGTGTTCAATACGAAGTTGAAACGTGGGTCAACGTTCAAGCCTTCAGCGATCGTGACAGCAACGGTATCGGATGCACCAGTCGCAGTCGCCAGGTTGGCGTTGATGGTGGATTGGCCGATGGCGTTGGAGCCTGTGTCGCTATGACGGATGGTGATGGCTGCAGCTTGACCAACACTCAGGTTGTTGAGTGTGAACACGTCTGTACCAGCGACTGGTGCGGAGTTCGCAGGAGCTGCGACGTTGGTGTTGGAGACGTTGCGAACCAGTACGCCTGTGACGTCTGGCAGTTTGGCGAAGTCAACTGTGGAAGCGGCGTTGTTCAACAACACTTGCACTGCTTCTACTTTGGTGATGATGGAGGAACCAGCTGCACCGGCTGTGACGTTACCGCCGTTGACGATGACCAGGGTATCTGTACCGTCGCCGCCTGTGATGCTGTCGCCTGTTTCTACTGTGTCTGCCAGGTAGAATGTGTCGTTACCAGAACCGCCAGTGATGGTGACGTTTTGAACGGAACCGGATGTGTCAGCTTTACCAGTGGTGAAGATGCCATTGCCGAGGTTCAGGGTCAGGTTGCCTTTGAATGCGGATGCATCAATGGCGGACAGACGGCCTGCTGCTTGGAGGATACCACCGGAGAAGTTGGTGGATTCAATGGTTGTTACACCATTAACAACATTGGATGTTTGGGCCAGTGTGAGGTCTTTGTCGCCAGTGATGATGACTTTGCCTGCTGTACCTGTGTCCATTGGCAGGTTCAACGTGCCGATGTTGTTGGTGTTGCCTGTGCTGTTGATGGTCAGTGTTTCGTAACCTTGGTTGCCTACGCCTGCGGCGGATGTGCCGGAGGTGTTTTGACCAATGTTGACGGTACCAACTTGGACGTCGGACAGGTTCAGTGTACCTGCATTGGCGCCGAGCAGTGTGCCGTTGCCGAAGGAGAATTCAACGACGCCAGCGTTGTTGGCGTTGGTGCTTGTCAGGGACAGTGTGTCGAGAACGGATTTGATGTTTTCGATACGGGCAACGTTTGTACCTGCTGTGGAGGCGATACGGTTGATACCAACATTCTTCAAGCCAGTGGCATCTTGCAAGTCAACGGCAACAACGGCGTTGTTGTTGACGTTTTGTGCATCAGCAGAGCCAGTGAACGTGAAGTTCGCTGTCTGGATGTTTTTGAGCGTTGGGGTGATGATTGGCGCGCCGTTGTCATTGGAGTTACCCAGTGTGGCTGTCAATTTGTTGTTGGCTGTGGCGGATGTGTTGGAGCCTGTCAGGACGTCTTCGTCTTGCAGGGCGTTGACACGGGAACCACCGTTTGGTGTGTAGACGAGGCCAGCTGTGAAGTTTTCTGCTGTAGCGATGTCTGTGTTGCTGGTCAGTGCGAAGTCTTTAACACCACCACCGTTGACGATGGATGTCAGGACTGCATCTTGAACTGCGATCTGGGATGCTTGTGTGGCGGAATCCAACACTTTGCTCAACCAGTCCTTGGCCAGGGCTGTGTTGGCTGGCAGGGAGTAGGCAACGATTTCTTCGTTGGTGTCGATGGCCGTTGTGAAGGATGTCGCAGCGGCAACTTTGGAGTCAACGGCAACTTTGTCTGCACCAGTAGCACCACCGAGGATGGCCAGAGCGGCTTGACCCAGTGTGACTTTGCCGTTCAACAGTTGACCTGTCCAGTAGTTGAGACCGGCTACGTCAGCTTTGTGGCCGAACAGGTTGTTGTAGATGGTGTTGACGGTGTCTTCTGTTGTTTTACCAGCGAATACGGTGGCGTATTCTGCTTGTTTGGAGAAGCTGTCGGCGATTTGGTTCAGTGTCAAACCTTGGGCCATCCAGTAGGCCAGACCATTTGGGTCTGCTGGGCGGTTAAAATAAGCGATGTAAAGCTTTTGGATGTCTGCTGCTGTGTTTGCCATGTCAAGTTTCCTGTTTATTTAATTATTAATACGAAAAATACAAAATTCTAAATTTCTTTAGAGCTGGACTTTTTTAGCGATTGCAGATTAGCATGTGAGTCTGTTTTTCAATGTGACGCAAGTCACATTAATTAAAAATGTGAAAAATATTTACAGAGTAATTGTACGGATTCGCCGAATTGTTCACTCTTCAACAACTACACTATCATTTCCTTTTTCATTCCCTTTTGGCACACGAATTGATTGCCATTTAAGTACTTGGTGATAATTGATGGTTTTCATTTGATGATTAAAAGCCCCGCCCTCCATCAATAATAAATTTAAACATTCCTTCACCAGAAAAGATACTTACCTTGGAGACTAGCATGTGCTTTAAATTTGCATTATTTGCCAGCATCCTGATAATGGCCAATAACAGTTTGGCGGCTAATACCATACAAGATCTGCAATGGCTGCAAGGCTGTTGGCAGGCAGCAGGTGCAGAAGCAGGCTCGGAAGAATACTGGCTGGCACCGGCAGGTGGCTCCATCCTGGGCATGGGCCGTACAGTGCGCAAATCAAAAACCGTCGCATGGGAATTCATGCGCATACAAGAAAATGCAGATAGCCTGGTTTTTACAGCCCTCCCCTCAGGTAAACCAGAGGCCAGTTTTCAATTGCTGTCGCTGGATAAGCAAAGAGTGGTTTTTGAAAATCCCAGATCTGAATTTCCACAGCGCATCATCTATCAATTGAATGCTGATGGCAGCTTGCTCGGACGCATAGAAGGCAAGATGAAAGATCAGGAAAAGGGAATCGATTTTCCCATGCAAAGGATTAGCTGCACTAAGCAATAATGAATTGTTTTTCCAGTCCCCCAATAAAAAAACCGCATCAAGCGGTTTTTTTATTGGGCATCACAGTCTGAAAAGGTTCATTACAGGCCAGTATTTTTTGCAATATAAGCTTTCATCGCATTCACATCGACAGCCATGACTTCAAATCGCTGTGGCAGCGCTTCTATATTTTCAAAGCCAGCCGGGCGCTCAGCATCACGCCCCAATGCCTCTTTGATGGTTTCATTGAACTTGGCCGGTAAGGCTGTTTCCAGCACAACCATAGGAACACCTTCTTGCAAGTGCTCAAACGCGACTTTAATGCCATCCGCAGTATGCGTATCAATGGTGATGTTAAATTCTTTCTCTACCTGGCGTATGGTTTGCAAGCGGTCTGCATGAACAGATTTGCCTGACGCAAAACCAAACTTGGCAATCTTATTGAACTCATCGCCATCACTGCCTGGTCTACCTGACAAATCAAAGCCACCTTCGGTTTCAACTTTCTTGAACAGAGCCGCAACACGGGTAGCATCCCTATCCAGCAAGTCATAGATAAAACGCTCAAAATTCGACGCCTTGGAGATATCCATCGATGGGCTGGTGGTATGCCAGGTTTCTGCTGATTTGCGCACGCGATAGACGCCGGTGCGGAAAAATTCATCCAACACATCATTTTCATTGGTCGCTACGACCAGCTTATCGATAGGCAAACCCATCATGCGGGCAATATGACCGGCGCAGATATTACCGAAATTACCAGATGGCACTGTGAATGAGACTTTTTGCTCATTGCTGGTCGTCGCACTCAGGTAACCGCGGAAGTAATACACTACCTGGGCAACCACACGTGCCCAGTTAATCGAATTGACCGTACCTATTTTTTGGCGATTTTTGAATTCCAGGTCATTTGACACCGCCTTGACCATGTCCTGGCAATCATCAAACACACCTTCGACAGCGATATTAAAAATATTCGGGTCTTGCAGACTGAACATCTGGGCAGTCTGGAAGGCACTCATTTTCTTATGCGGGGACAGCATGAAAACCCGTATGCCCTTCTTGCCGCGCATTGCATATTCAGCAGCGCTGCCAGTGTCACCAGAAGTGGCTCCAAAGATATTCAGCTCTGCATCATTCTTGGCCAGGGTATATTCAAACAAGTTACCCAGCAATTGCATGGCCATATCCTTGAATGCCAGGGTTGGGCCATTCGACAAGGCTTGCAAAACCAACTTGCGGCCATCCTTGTCCTGCAATATACGCAAGGGTGTAATTTGCGCAGCAGATTCATCACTGCGTGCGTTTTTATAGACATCTGACGTATAAGTTTTGTCTACTAGCGCCCTTAAATCGGCCTCTGGAATATCTGTGGCAAATTTTTTCAAGACTTCAAATGCCAGCCCGGCGTAAGACAGCTTGCGCCATGCGTCTAGCTCTACATCTGTTACCTGAGGGTAAGTTGTAGGCAGATAGAGGCCACCATCGGGAGCAAGGCCACCTAAGAGAATTTCCGAGAAATTTTGTGCTGCGGTATGCCCGCGTGTTGAAGCGTATTGCATAAGTCGACAGGATGAGGGAAATTGATTGGAAGGATAAAACGAATATTCTTCCTATTATAACTTTCTTACAGGCTTAAAACCTCTGTAAATTTGGTGAAAATCCAATTTCGTCCCTGCTTCATTCGGCCAGCAGTCTTTCAGGATGGGTATAGACCACGTAACCATGCTGTCTCACAAAGCCTATCAGGCAAATGCCCGCCTGCTCCGCAAGTTCGATGGCAAGTGCGGTCGGAGCCGATAACGCAGCCAATATGGCAATATTGGCTCGTGCCGCCTTTTGTACCAACTCATAACTAAGCCTGCTACTCATGAGAACGAAACCTTCGGCCGACGATTTAGGTTTTACTTTTGGAGTTGCCAAAGCACCAAGCAATTTATCCAGGGCATTATGCCGACCTACGTCTTCACGCAACACCAGGATTTCCCCTTGCATATCAACCCAGGCCGCAGCATGAACGGCACCGGTATGCAAATTAACGGCTTGCAAGGAACTCAGGCTACCCAGTGCTCTAAGCAAACTAGCGCGTGACAATTGCTGAACGGGCCCGGTCTTGATCGCTGGTAGATGCATTTGCAATGCCTGCAGACTATCTTTGCCACACAAGCCACAACCTGTATTGCCTGCAAGATGACGGCGACGCTCTTTCAATGCAGCAAACCTCGCTGTCGATATCTGCACATGAACTTCTATGCCCTGCACTTCTGGATTTTGCTGGCATTCCATGTCATAGATTTCACTAACATCATCGACTATGGCTTCAGACAAACTGAAACCAAGCGCAAAGTCTTCCATATCCAGGGGGGTTGCCAGCATGACTGCATGTGAAATGCCGTTATAGACCAGCGCAACCGGTACTTCCTGTGCAATCTGGTCCATCAAGTCCTCGGCGACATGATTGGAGAATGCATGCCTTTGCACCTTGCGACTTACAACGCCCGCCAGCGTCGCAGACTCACCATCAGACTTGCCCGTCGTCGCTTCGCAAACCCTTCGCCCCTCTTTAGTCAGACTGACCAAACTACGTTCACCGTCCTGCTGCAGATGAACCCACCCTGCCCCCTTATGCTGGCCGATAGATTCTTCACCAAGATAAGCAATGCAGCGCAGCAAGGTACTTTGCCGCACCCTTAGCCGCTTGCACAGACGTGGCAATGATAAAGCTTCTGTATGCTGAGCGAGTTCAGCCATCAGGGCATGACTGAGTTTATCCTGCGAATAATTAAGCGATTCCATTAAGACCTGCATTAAACCTGCACTTGATGCGCGTGGATGATCACAGGTATAGATTTGGATGTGGGCGTACGTGCATGATCAGCAAAACTTGATAAAGGTACCAGACCATTCGTCTCTGGGAAGTAGGCTGCCAGGCAACCCTGAGGAATATTATAGGCCACCAGCATGAAACGTTTTGCCTGACGCTTTACACCGTCGTCACAAAGGCTTTCCATATCTACCCAGTCACCTGCCTGCATGCCCAGAGCATTGATATCTTCCTGAGCTATGAACAGCACGCGACGTTCACCGAATACGCCACGGTAACGGTCATTCATGCCATAGATAGTCGTATTATATTGATCATGCGAACGCATGGTAGCCAGATTAAAAACAGGCGATTGCCTGTTCCTGCGCGCCTGATGTATAGGCAAATCAACAGGCACAGCATGGGTATTGAAATTAGCTTTATTAGTTGCTGTTAACCATAGTCTTTCAGCGGCGGTATTACGCAGATGGAAGCCGCCCGGCACTTTGACACGCGCATTGAAATCAGCAAAATCATCAAACACGGCCGCGATTTTGTCACGTATGCGACTATAGTCAGCCAGCAACCACGCCCACGGTGTTTTGCTACGGTCTTTCAGAGTAGCCTGCGCCAGACGCGCAACTATCGCCACTTCAGACAGCAAATTTGTAGAAGCTGGTGGATTGATACCAGATGACAGATGTACCATGCTCATGGAATCCTCCACGGTCACCGCCTGCGGCCCAGTTTCCTGGATATCTATTTCAGTACGTCCCAGGCAAGGCAAGATGATGGCTTCATGACCGCAAATCAAATGACTACGGTTGAGCTTGGTAGTCACATGCACGGTCAAAGCGCAATTTTTCAGGGCTTTGTGGGTAACTTCTGTATCTGGCGTTGCTGTGGCAAAATTCCCGCCCATGCCAAAAAACACTTTACCGCCTTCCTTCAACATCGCCTCAATAGCGCCCACGGTATCGTGACCATGTTTTTGGGGCGGCGTAAAATCAAAAACCTGCCCTAAGCGCTCAAGGAATGCCTGCTTTGGTTTTTCTATGATGCCCATGGTGCGGTCGCCTTGCACATTGCTATGGCCCCGCACAGGGCAAGGTCCCGCACCAGGGCGACCGATATTGCCACGCAAAAGCAAGAGATTGACAATCATCTGTATGGTAGCCACAGAATGCTTGTGCTGGGTGATGCCCATGCCCCAACAGGCGATGACCTTACCAGCGCCCATATAAGTATCTGCTGCGCGTTGTATCTGCGCCCGGTCCAGTCCAGATTCTCTGACAATGACATCCCATGATTCTGCCAGCGCCTCAGCAGCAAATTGTTCAAAATTGGCGGTATGTTCAGAGATAAACTCTACATCGATAATTCTGTGCCGCCCTTGGGCTTGCGCCAGTTGATCTGCCTCCAGCACACATTTGATCATGCCTTTGACGGTTGCCAGATCCCCGCCAATTTTCAACTGAAAATAATCAGATGAAATAGTCGAAAACTGGTCTGTCAGCATATCCAGCGCATTTTGCGGGTTCTGGAACTTTTCCAGACCGCGCTCACGCAAGGGATTGAAAGAGACAATGGCAGCGCCACGCTTGGCGGCAGAACGCAACTCCCCCAACATACGCGGGTGATTGGTACCAGGGTTTTGACCAAAAATCAAAATCGCATCGGCAATCTGAAAGTCAGACAACAATACTGTCCCCTTGCCTACACCTATGGCTTCACGCATGGCAAAGCCAGAAGGCTCATGGCACATGTTTGAACAATCAGGGAAATTATTGGTGCCAAATTCACGTACAAATAGCTGGTACAGGAAAGCAGCCTCATTACTGGTACGGCCTGAGGTATAGAAAATGGCATCATCAGGTGTTGGCAAGGCATTCAAGCGAGTTGCGATCAACTCAAAAGCCTGATCCCAACTAATGATTTTATACTTGTCACTGGCGCGATCATATTGCATGGGCTGGGTCAAACGCCCCTGCGCTTCCAACCAGTGATCAGATTTTTCTGCCAGTTCACTCACCGTCAAACTGGCGATCAGTTCTGGTGTGGCGCGGCGTGCTGTCGATTCAGCCGCCACTGCCTTGGCACCATTTTCACAAAATTCAAAAGTCGATGTGTGATCGGCATCTGGCCAGGCGCAACCCGGGCAATCAAAACCATCTGGCTGATTGGCAGACATCAGGGTCAATGCCCCTTTGCCAGGTATGCCTTGCTCTATGATTTGCTGAGCGACACTTTTTAATGCGCCCCAGCCACCTGCTGGCCTGTCATAGACTTTAATTGTTTCGTTCTTACTCATACTGCTTAATCTCCACACTACCAAGGCTTGATTCGACCAACATTATTGCAGCCAAATGGCAAAAATATTATGTGGCGAACAAGTTTTCAATCCAAATGTTACCAGAATCCATGCGTCGGCATAGCTGTTGAGCGTTATCGATGAATCACCACCAGCAAAGCTTTGGCCTCGGTCTTACCCAAATTGCGTATAGCATGATTCTTATCAGCGTTATAACGTGCGGTTGCACCCAGCTTCAACTTTTTACATACACCATCGACTTCCACCTCAACACTGCCATGCAGCAATGTCAGATGCTCGGATGCTCCGGGGTCATGAGAATTCGACACCAGTGCGCCGCCAGGTGCCAGCGTCAGCTCATACCATTCATATTTACCTGCCAGCTCCATAGGGCCAAGTATGCGCAAGATATAGCCTGCGTGTTCGCCCGGTAAGGTAGGCGTTTCATGCGATTCCAGTACTCGTATCGCGTCTGGCTTGGGTGATTCTGATGACAATAGCTCAGCGATACTGACGCCCAGGGCATTTGCCAATCGCCATGCAACGGCTATAGTGGGATTAGCCTTTTCTCTTTCTATTTGGGACAGCATGGACTTTGACACACCAGCGGTACGCGACAAATCCTCTAGGGTCAAACCACGTTCCAGACGCATTTTTTGCAAAGTCGCGCCCACTTCTGGCGGCGTATTGGATAAAACTTTTTTCATAGAGACTCTTGCATCAGTAAAAAAGCTAGCTTAATATTCGATATATCGAAATTTATTTCCATATATTGAATTATTTGATCATTTTAGAAATTTCTAACAATAGTGTAGCAGTGCGATTGATATGCAAGCATGAAATTGCCAGTGATTAAGCAATAATTATCTGAAAACAATCAATCCGCACAGCAACACAACAAACAGTAAACAATAATTAGGGGACGTCATGAGCCAGAACACTTCCAGGACAGACTTCATCAGCAATTTAGCTGGCAATCTGGACAATTTGCGCGAACAAGGTCTGTACAAGCCAGAACGTGTGATTGCCTCCCGTCAGGGTTCTGAGGTCACTTGCGATGATGGCCGCAAGCTCATCAATTTGTGCGCCAACAATTACCTGGGCCTGTCTGGTGACGAATCCATGGTGCAAGCATCCATCGCGGCGACTGAGCAATACGGGTACGGTCTATCCTCTGTACGCTTTATTTGTGGTACACAAACTGTACACAAGCAACTGGAAAAAGCATTGTCGAGTTTTCTTGGCACAGAAGATTGCATCCTGTATGCAGCCGCATTTGATGCCAATGGCGGTGTATTTGAGCCCTTGTTTGATGAAAATGACGCCATCATCTCTGATGCGCTGAATCATGCCTCCATCATTGATGGAATACGCCTGTGCAAGGCTGCACGTTTCCGCTATACCCATAACGACATGGCCGACCTGGAAAAACAATTGATTGCCGCTGCCGACAAGCGCCACCGCATCATCGTAACTGATGGCGTTTTCTCCATGGATGGCACGATCGCCCAGCTCGACAAGATTTGTGACCTGGCCGACAAATATGATGCACTGGTCATGATCGATGAATGTCATGCATCCGGCTTCATGGGCGCAACGGGTCGCGGCACCCATGAGCATCATAATGTACTGGGTCGCATTGATATCATTACAGGTACTTTGGGTAAGGCGCTGGGCGGTGCCATGGGTGGTTTCACGGCAGCACGCAAGGAGGTTATCGACACCCTGCGTCAAAAATCC
This sequence comes from Undibacterium sp. KW1, assembly GCF_009937955.1. Taxonomy (NCBI): domain Bacteria; kingdom Pseudomonadati; phylum Pseudomonadota; class Betaproteobacteria; order Burkholderiales; family Oxalobacteraceae; genus Undibacterium; species Undibacterium sp. KW1. The sequence goes on from NZ_AP018439.1 coordinate 2,925,658, forward strand.
CGGCCTTACCTGTTCTCGAATACTCTTGCGCCATCCATAGCCGGTGCCTCGCTGTCTGTTCTGGAACGCCTGTCCAGCTCCACCGAGCTGCGTGACCGCCTGCACGCAAATACGGCGCATTTCCGCCGTGAAATTGAAGCACTGGGCTTTACCATCAAGCCTGGCACCCATCCTGTCGTGCCCGCCATGCTGTTTGATGCGCCAGTTGCGCAGAAATTTGCTGCACGCCTGTATGAACTTGGAGTACTGGTAACCGGTTTCTTTTACCCAGTGGTGCCGATGGGACAAGCCCGTGTGCGCGTGCAACTGTCTGCTGCACATACGACTGAACAATTGAATACTGCCCTGGCTGCATTTGCCCAGGCTGGCCGCGAATTAAACATCATTAAGTAAGGGATATCCATGGAACGCATATTAGTGATCGGCGCCAACGGCCAGATAGGCAGTGAGTTGGTAGAAGCACTGGCAAACCAGCATGGCGCAGATAACGTCGTCGCCGCTGACATCAGGCCAGAGAGCCTGTACGGCGCAAAAATCTATGAAGTCATCGACGTATTAAATACAGAAAGACTGGCGCAAGTCGTCGCTCAATACGACATTACCCAGGTCTATCAATTGGCAGCCATGCTGTCGGCTACGGGTGAACAAGCACCATTGAAAGCCTGGACCTTGAACATGGATGGACTGCTCAATATCCTTGAACTGGCGCGTATTCGCAATGAAGCTGGCAATCCCCTGAAAGTATTCTGGCCTTCATCGATTGCTGCATTCGGCCCGAACACGCCCCCAGTCAATACGCCACAATATACCGTGATGGACCCAAGCACCATCTACGGCATCAGCAAACTGGCAGGCGAACGACTGTGCGAATATTACTTTCAGAAATATGGTGTTGATGTCCGCAGCATACGTTACCCGGGTATCATCAGCTACAAATCTCCTCCAGGCGGTGGCACCACGGACTATGCTATTGCCATCTTCCACTCAGCGCTGCGCGGCGAAACCTATGAATGCTTCCTGGAGTCAGAAACCAGTTTGCCCATGATCTACATGCCAGATGCCATACGCGCCACCATTTCATTGATGGATGCGCCAGCGGCCAAACTTTCTATACGTTCTTCTTACAATGTTGCAGGTTTAAGCTTTAATCCACGGGAATTAGCATTTGCAATCAAACAAAATTTGCCTGCATTTGACATACACTACGCGCCTGACAGCCGTCAGGCAATCGCCGCATCCTGGCCACAGAGTCTGGATGACTCAGTGGCGCGAGCAGACTGGGGCTGGCAAGCACAAGTAGGCCTGCAACAACTGGTGGAAGACATGCTAAAGAATATTCGTGTCGATCAAAAGGAGTTGAAGGGGTTGAAGGAGTTGAACCAGGCCGCATAAATAATTATCAGAGACTAGTAAAAAAGAGGTGAATTGATGGACATGCGTGTATTCGAATTATTTAAAATAGGCGTGGGTCCGTCCAGTTCCCATACGGTGGGGCCCATGCTTGCCGCACGCCGTTTTTTACTTGAATCCACCGATCTTTACAAAGCTGTCAAAATACAGGTTGCTTTATATGGTTCTCTTGCCCTGACAGGTCACGGCCACGCGACCGACAAAGCAACCTTGCTGGGTCTGATGGGTGAAACCCCGCAGGACGTGGTACCTGAAAGCGTAGATGAAAAACTCGCCAACCTGGCGACGTCAGGGAAATTGAATTTATTGGGTGAATACCCCGTCAAGTTCGATGTCGCCACCGATATCCTGTGGTTCAAGCAAGAAGTCTTGCCCGGTCATCCAAATGGCATGAAGTTCATACTGACCCGCAATGACGGCAGCAGTTTTGAAAGAGTTTATTACTCTACTGGTGGTGGCTTCATCTATTCAGCAGACGAACTGGCGAATACGAATAAAACTGAAAGCGCCGACAAAAAACCTCTTCCCTATCCTTTTGCGACCATGGCTGAACTATTGGCCCATGGCAAACGTACTGGCTTATCCATCACAGATATGCTGCGCGCCAATGAAAATGTGTATTGCACCGATGAAGAATTGGATGCCGGCCTGGATAAAATCTGGGCAGTCATGAAAGGTTGCATTTCACGCGGCTTGCAAATGTCTGGCGAATTACCAGGTGGTTTACATGTCAAACGCCGTGCCGCTAAACTGTGGCGTGCTGCCAATGAAACTGCCGACGTATTGCCACATGATGGTTTGCACCGTGTCAGCCTCTATGCCATGGCGGTCAATGAAGAAAATGCTGCTGGTGGCCGTGTTGTCACTGCCCCTACCAACGGCGCAGCTGGCATTATCCCGGCGGTGCTGCGCTATTACGCAGAAGACTGCAAACCCAGCCATCCGGAGCAAGGTATTCGCAATTTCATGCTGGCCGCTTCTGCCATAGGCATGCTATGCAAAACCAATGCTTCTATTTCGGGTGCTGAAATTGGTTGTCAGGGCGAAGTCGGCGTAGCATGCGCCATGGCTGCTGCTGGCCTGACCGCTGCATTAGGCGGCACCAATGAGCAAATCGAATCAGCCGCTGAAATTGGCATAGAACATCACCTGGGCATGACTTGCGACCCTATTGGTGGTCTGGTGCAAATCCCCTGCATAGAACGCAATGGCATGGGGGCAGTCAAAGCGATTACTGCCGCTTCGCTGTCATTGCGTAGTGATGGCACACATCATGTCAGCCTGGATGACGTGATAGAAACCATGCGCGCAACAGGCTTTGACATGCAAGCTAAATACAAGGAAACCTCATTAGGCGGCCTCGCAGTGCATGTGGTTACCGTCAATTACGCAGCCTGCTGATATCTCAAAGTTAAATGAAGCACTGCAATAGTGCTTCATTCCTTGGCCTTGGCTCCAAAACTGTAACGCACTCCCAGCCATATCATGCGTGGCGCACTGGGAGTGTAGAAAGTCGTCCCCTTGGTATCAGTATTACTGTAACCGCCATTGGCGGTGATCGCATAAGGGCCAAGCTGTCCAGCCGTGTAATAACGCTGATCAGACAGGTTGCTGATATTGACAGAGAATTTCCATTGCGGGTTTGGCCTGTAGCTCGCGGACAGGTTGACGACTGCATAACCCGGCATATTACCCGACCCAAAATTTGTCAGGCCATCAGGTGCATGGGCATTGTTTTCATTGCCCCGTACAAAACTCTTGCCCACTCCCAACACTTCAATGCTGGCCGAAGTTTGCGCATTGAATTCATAATTTGCATGGGCTTTAAAAATTTGCCGGGGAATCAGCGGTATCAAGTCACCTGGCTTAACGCTGATATTGGCACTGGCATTTGCCTGGCTGTTATTCTGCGAACCCAGGATATCTGCACTCTGGTAGCTTGCTTTCAACCAGGTATAGTTCAATCCATAGCTAAAATTATCCTGACTGTTTGCAATGCCAGCCTCAAAGCCCTGCCGGCTGGTTTGCCCAAAGTTCTTGAAATAACCAGTTGCAGCAGAATTGGCCACGAACAGGATGTCATCTTCGTTTACCCCCCTGAAAACACCTGCGTTCCATACCATCTTGCCAGGCAACTTACCACGCAGACCAGCTTCCCAGGTTTTGGAAATCACCTGCTTTAATGCCGGGTCACCCGCCATGGAATTTGGCAAGCGGCAGCCAAAGTCAGGATCAGCACAGCCCAGTTCTATGGAAGTTGGTGCTCTGCTGCTCTCGCTGTAAAATGCATAGATATTCAAGGCGGGATTTGCTACATAGCTGACACCAACTGCTGGATTAAACCGCCTGAAAACATGATCCCCATCCAGAGAACCACGCTGAGCACCCTTGGTAGTAGCGTTGTTATAGGGGTAGAGTCGGTCAGTATTTTTGAGGCTGGTGTTATTGTAACGGGCGGACAACGTCAAATGCCAGGCATCTGCCAACGTCAGGGTGTCACTGCCAAACAGGCTCCAGGTTCTTGTTTGCCCATCCAGATTGACACGCTGGTCAAAAGCATTTTCAGAATTCTGTGTACCATCTGCATAAGCATTGACGGCAGTGATGCTACGATCAGGGTTCAGGTAGCCAAACTGGCTGGCCTGATTAAAGCTGGTGCGACTGGCATCATAAGCAGCACCGAAGACCATCTGGTTACCATATCCAGGCGCTCTGATTAGTGAACTCAATTGCGCACTGAGGCCATAGTTTTGCTGGCGGGTGCTGGTATTGGTAATAATGCCCGTGCATTTTTCGTTGGGCTCAGTATTCGTACCAGCCTGGGCAATACAGCGCAAACTAGGAAAGGAGAAAGCAGAACTAGTCCGGCTGTTGCTGCTTTCAATCACCGGGTTATAGCCATGCGCCAGCAACCAGTTCTTGTCCGCCGTTTGTCCGGTGTAATACAGGGATTCACCCAGGGCTTCTTCATTCAGGTCACCGTTCGTGGTGGCAGTATGGGTATTGCGGTAGTAGGCATTTCCGAATAACTGAAAAGTGTCACCAAGATTGGTTCTGGCCTCAAGGTTGACAAAACTGGCCCGGTTTTTTGTCACATCAGGCAGCGTGAACACACTGGAATAGCGATTGTCCAGCAACTGCTGCTCCTGCGATCCATTACCTGTCATCTCACTGCTGGCCCATGCATAGCCAAGCTTGAGTTCGCTTTTGCTGTCATGCCAGCCCAGTTTGCCAAAGAATTGCCTGAGCCTGGATGGGGAGGCATCCCGCCAGCCGTCTTCCTGATAATTATTGGCTGTAAAGTACCAGTCCAGGCCTCGCTCATTTGCCCCACCATGCTTAATGCTGACATTGCGACGTGCATAAGAACCTGCGCCTAATTCCAGAGAAGTTCCAGCATCGTGCAGGCCGTCTTTGGTTTGCAGCGATAATGCACCGCCAAGTGTATTGAGGCCGAATAAAGGGTTTGATCCAGACATCAGCGTCACGGAAGAAATAGCAGATTTTGGAATCAAATCCCACATGACTACGTCGCCAAATGGCTGATTCAGGCGCACACCATCCAGATAAACAGATAATCCCTGCGGCGTACCCAATAATGGCGATGCAGTGTAACCACGGTAGTTCACATCATTCATGAAGGGATTGCCCTGCACATCATTGACATGCACGCTGCCCAGATAGCGGTTGAAGAAGTCAGAAATATTCAGCGCCCCACTCTTCTCCATGTCTTTGCTATTGGCAGTCTGCACAGCAGTCGGGATCTGCTCCTTGTTCAAACCTGTGCCAGGCAAGGCGGTGATGCCTATGATTTCTACCGGAGGACTGATGATAGTTTCAGTAGCAGCGCTAGCCTGATCAGCGAGGCTGGAAAGAGATAAGGCAAAAACACAAAACAAGGGTTTGGGGAAAGGCAAAGAATCCATAGCTTCACACATTTGCTATTTTCATAATTTAATTACATATAATACAATAAATGTGAAATATACAAAAAAATATCACCCCAAGTGTGGGCTCATGGTGACATTTGAGAAATATGGACAAACCATAAGTAGCAATTGATGCCAACTCTACATCAGGGCTGCAAGGAAAAGCCCTTTTGCCCTGCCTGCCAAAGCAGGAATGCCCAGTTATCTGCCTGCTCGGCCAAAGCGTCCGCCTTCCAGGCATTCGCGAAATCAGTACGAAATAAAACAGGCCTGGACTTGTTCACAGTTGCAGCCTGCAAGCGTGCGACGAATTTGCTGCTCATCCAAATCGGTGTATCGGCAACACCAAAACGTGCAGAGATCAGGGCAGCGGGATAAGGCTGCCCATCACGCAAGCCCAGGTAGGGGTTGCTACTTGCAAGCCGGGCCTTGTCTGCCGTAGTGAGTTTTTTGGATTTACCAGTGCCTGTTGGCTCAGACTGCAATGCCGTACTTTGTGCCGCAGCAAATAGCTCCGGACGCTGGCTAATGGCTTGCGCCAGCCAGCGCTTACCGGGGTTAGTCTGTTGTGTGACCAGCTTGGCTGAGCTGGTATAAGCCTCGCTCACAAGATAGTCGGCAGCAGCGAGAAATTCATCAAGCCCATCATTAGCGCTTCTTTGTTTGACATTCTCATTTGCAGGAACATAGACTATCGCCATCACGGCATCCTGCTCCAGCCAGGCCAGGCGCAAGGCATCGAACTTCGCCAATTTCGACAAACCCGTACCAGTTTCCATGGTCAGCAATAAAGGATGTTTGCCATCAAGTTCCATGCCTTGCGGATATAAGAGCGTCAGTGCAATTTGCTTGTTACTGCCCGGCTTGGTGATGCTCAGGTTTTTACTGGCAATGCGGTGAAAGCCAACTTGCGGCGAACGGAAAACTTCTACATTCCTGATTTGCCCGCCTGCCAAAGCGCGATAAGACAAGGGTGCGGCATTCGCCGCCTCCAATATAAACAAAGCACCGTCGGTGTCTATATCTGCATTCAATTCACTGATGCGGCCAAAATAAGGCAAAGTCAGCTCTTCTTTTTTGCTGCCATCTAATTCAGTCTTGATGAGCTTACTGTAGCCAGCCTCGGCAGTATGAATATATAGCGCATTTTTTGCGACTACCATATCGAGCAATTCATCGCTACTGGCCGGCACTATTTCCTTGGCTGCACTCAATTGCGGTGTTTTTAAATCCAGCTTCAGGATTGCTCCTGTACTTTTCTTTTTTGTTGAGAGCAGATAAAGCTGCTCACCTGCCAGCCATGCATTTTTGATTTTGTCTGTGGGCGAAACCAGTCTTTGCCAGGCAGTTGCAGCGCCCTTTAGCTGATCTTGCTTGATAAGGTACAAACTGCGATCCTGACTCTGTCCGTGTTGAACCTCGGCCAACAGGTAAGGAGAATTTTGACTACTTTTAATTACTACCGCATCAGTGGCGGTAAACCGCCGGCTTTTGCTGACACCGGAGCCTATGAGAGGCAAATCTGTTTCCAGCTTGCTTCCCAGTACATGTTGCCAGACTGCGCCACGGTCCGCGCCAATTTTGGTGGGTGCCTTGCGATAATAAATCGCAGTCGAGTCAGGTTTCCAGGCTACCTCCTTGCTGTCCGGGGCTATTGCATCCAGATTGTCCTTCAGCATGCTAGCGTCGCCGGTTTTGATAATACGCAGACTATGCCGCTGGCGTCCTGTGTTAACGATATCAACAGCCACATGACTGCCATCGAGAGATGGGGTAAAAAAGCCCAGACTCTGTCCGGGCTCGGTTAGTAATAACAGGCGTTCAGCATTGGTAGCCGCGTTGCGCATGTATAGTTGTTGTCGGTTATCAGCCGTTGTGCGGGCAAAAAACTGCATGCCACGTACCTCGATCAGCCTGCCAGTGCCAAACTCTGTAGCTTGCAAAACTTTGAGCCGCTTCAGCAATGCATCGCGCCCACTGATGCGAGCCAGCACGGTATTACTAAAGTCCGTCTGCTTTTTCATCCAGGAGCGAACTTGCGTGTCACTTAATGACTCGAGGAAACGATAAGGATCAGTCAGTGTTGAGGTTTGCTCTGTCACCACCTGCCTGGGTAGTGCGGGGTAATCACCCCAGGCCTGCAACTGGGCGTGCGCCAGCGCAGGCACAATGCCAAGTACTGCCAATAGTTGTTTCATGTTCTGTTTTGCTGGCATGCTGGTTCCAAATCCTTGTTTCCTGACAGGACTACAGTATCTCTCACACCTGCAGAAAATTGCAAAAATCACCTGATTTTTTTAATGCAGTCTTCACTGCTCATGTTTCAATTCTTGAATTTCATCCCTTACTTTCTGCATTTCATCGCAAACGCATGGCAGACAGGGAGCAGCTTGCTTAAAGTGCTCACATCGCAAGAACAAATGAAAACCAGGGAGAAAAAAATGAATATCATTAAGAAAAGCAATTTAACACTCTTAACCATTTGCGTATTTGCTGCTACCATAGTGCCAGTGGCTACATATATTAATAAACTTGCTGCAAAAACAAGTGTCCCCACAGTCACAATAACAGCGCAAAGACTGACAGAAGAACAAAAGATCGCTTTTGATATCGAACAGACTGGCAATACGATGCAAACCGTCTTCATTGCGGCTAAACGCCTCAGCGCAGAAGAAAAATTCGCTCTTGACCAGCTCGACAGACAGACTCAACAGGCAAAAGTGCGCGTCCACAAGAAACCGCAATTGCTTGTTTAAGCCCTGCTATCCAAAAGATGCACTTTTGCAAAAATTAACATAACGCTCATCAACCACATACTGCATATTCACTATGCTGTTTCGTTTTGTAGTGATGAGTGATATTTGTTTTGACATTCGCAGCACTTCTTAATTTGCAGGCAATCATGTTAAAAAAATCCATCTTCCTGTGTTTGCTGTCTTCCACTTTGCTGGCTGGCATTGCCTTTTCGCAGGATCTTATGTTTGCGCCCTCCATTCCCACTCAGCATGACGAGCAGGACAAGACGACAGAGATCATGCAGGAGGCACAGACACCGGCAGTACCAGCACCTTTGCAACTGGACCGTAGCGGGGTCGATCGCGCATCAGTGCACTTGCAAATACTGCAGCAATCAAACCAGCGTTTTTCTGACAATGCGCAAACAACTCCTGCGCACGCCAAGAAAACGGCTTCCGATGATAAAAAATCGCAAGCCAAGTCAGCAAGCAGTACTTAACCTTTCCTCACAACCCGTATTCCATGATGAAATCCGGGTTTGCCACCCTACATATTCCTAAAGAGCACCGCGATCTATCCTCTTACTCAGTATGATTGAGGTTGAAGTCTGTCTGACACCATCCAGCGCACCTATCTGATCCAGCAATTTATCCAGCGTTTCGGTATTACTACACCGCAAGGTCAGCATGTAGTCAATGGCACCACTAACTGCGCATAGCGTCTCAGTCTCTGGCAATTGTTGCAGATATTTGATCAGCCCCGCAGCATAGCGTGCCTCCACTGACAAGCCTACATACGCACGGACGGCAGGCTGTACCATTTTCTGATTCAACTTCAAACCATAACCGGCAATGACACCGCGCTTCTCCAACGCAGCAATGCGGGCAATCACGGTCGTTCGCGCTATGCCTACCGATTTGGCGATGCTGGTCACAGGCAAACGGGCGTTATCCATCAGCAATGCCAGGATTTTGTCATCTATCTCATCAAGATCAGGTTTCATGTCGTCATTATGTCCAATTATTTAGACATATTATCGCGCAAATACACAATATGACGATAACTTTGACGCTATTAACTGACAAAACTAAGGCCTAGACTTCAGTATCAATCTTATATTTTCAATTGCAACTCACTTACTACACAAACAGATACTGGAGACTGACATGGCAACTAAGTTAATTCTTTTGGGCGCAGGCAAAATTGGCGACGCAATTCTCAATTTGCTGTCCCATACTGGCGATTACGAAATCACAGTGGCTGACCGTGACCCGGAACGTTTGAAATATGTAGAACAAGCAGGTTTTCCCAATACCCGCATTGTCCAGGCTGACCTGGGTGATAAAGCGGCAGTCACCGAATTGATACGCGGCCATAAAGTCACGATGTCTGCCTGTCCTTACTTTTTGACACCCATCATCGCCGGCGCAGCACGCGAAGCCAATTCCCATTATTTTGATTTGACTGAAGACGTGGAAAGCACACGCATCGTCAAACAACTGGCTGAAGGTGCAGATTGTGCCTTCGTTCCACAATGCGGCCTGGCACCAGGCTTTATCTCCATCGTGGCCAATGATGTAGCAAAGCGTTTTGAAACCCTGCGTGATGTCAGCATGCGCGTTGGTGCCCTGCCTACCTTCCCTAACAATGCACTGAAATACAACCTGACCTGGAGCACGGACGGTCTGATCAATGAATATTGCAATCCTTGCGAAGCAATTGTAGATGGTGAATTGCGTGAAACCGCAGCCCTGGAAGAAATCGAGCATTTCTCCCTGGACGGCATCGACTACGAAGCTTTCAATACTTCCGGCGGTCTGGGTACTTTGTGCGAAAGCCTGGAAGGCAAAGTACAAAACCTGAACTACAAAACCGTGCGTTACCCTGGTCACCGCGATATCGTCAAAGTCTTGATACGCGACCTGCAACTGGGCAAGCTGGAACGCCGTCCAATTTTGAAAGAAGTCATGGAAACAGCGATACCCATGACCAAACAGGACGTAGTACTGGTGTTTGTCAGCGTCGTTGGCATGCGCGATGGCCGCCTGGAGCAAGAGTCCTACGCCAAGAAAATCTATGCGCAACAAGTCAATGGCCAATTGCTGTCTGCCATACAACTGACAACTGCATCCGGCATTTGTGCCATGGTTGATCTGGTGGTTACAGGTAAATTGCCACAGCATGGTCTGGTGCGTCAGGAGCAGGCAGTGCTGGCTGATTTCCTCGCAAATCGCTTTGGTCAATATTACGCCGCGTAATCAGAGGTAATGTAGCACTGGGCACAAGATCGCTGCCAGAGCTACAATACAGAGACTGGCATTAAACCCACCCAATAAACTTAAAGGCAGGCTTTCCAAAAGAAAGCCTGCCTTTATAAAACATACCGAGGCAAACAAGATGGAAAACACCACTTTGCAAGCAATCCTGAAAGAACTTGATATCAATTTAAGCGATTATCAGGGTAGCGACATACACAGCATTTCCCCTATTGATGGCAAAAACCTGGCCAGCCTGCGCGCTGATACCGCAGCAGAAGTCAAGCAGCGCGTAGATCGCGCCCATGCTGCATTTTTGCAATGGCGCAATGTACCAGCACCGCGCCGTGGTGAACTGGTGCGCCTGTTTGGTGAAGAGCTGCGCACGCACAAACTGGCACTGGGTCAACTGGTGACGTTGGAAGCAGGCAAAATCCTGCAAGAAGGCCTGGGCGAAGTGCAGGAAATGATCGATATCTGTGATTTCGCAGTTGGTCTGTCACGCCAGTTGTATGGCCTGACTATCGCCTCTGAGCGTCCTGGCCATCGCATGATGGAACAATGGCATCCGATCGGCGTCGTTGGCGTGATCTCCGCCTTCAATTTCCCGGTTGCCGTCTGGGCCTGGAATGCTGCGCTGGCATTCGTTTGCGGCAATAGCGTGACCTGGAAACCATCTGAAAAAACGCCGTTGACAGCCATCGCCACGCACGCCCTGTTCATGAAGGCAGTCGCCCGCTTTGGCAGCGATGCCCCTGCTGGTCTGGCAGAATTGATTATCGGTGGACGAGATACTGGCGCACAAATGGTAGAAGACAAGCGCATCGCCCTGGTCAGCGCCACTGGCAGCACCCGCATGGGCCGTCAGGTTGCTGAAGTCTGCGCCAAGCGTTTGACCCGCACCATCCTTGAGCTCGGCGGCAATAACGCCATGATAGTCGCACCTAGTGCCGACCTGGAAATGGCCGTTCGCGCCATCACTTTCTCTGCAGTTGGCACTGCCGGACAACGCTGCACCACCCTGCGCCGCCTGTTCGTGCATGACAGTATTTATGACACCCTGGTACCGCGCCTGAAGAAAATCTATGCAGGCCTGCCAGTCGGCAATCCTCTGGAAAAGACAACTTTGGTCGGCCCATTGGTCGATGCGGCTTCTTTTGATGCCATGCAAAGTGCTTTGGCAGTTGCCAAATCCGAGCAAGGCCAGGTATTTGGCGGTGAACGCAAAGTAATTACGGGCAATGAAGGCGGCTATTACGTCAGCCCGGCTCTGGTAGAAATGCCAAGCCAGACGGCGTCCATGCATCATGAAACCTTTGCGCCCATCATGTACATCGTGCGTTACAAGGATTTGCAACAAGCCATCAGCCTCAATAACGAAGTTCCGCAAGGCTTGTCGTCTTCTATCTTCACGACAGATATGCGCGAAGCTGAGACCTTTGTCTCTGCTGCTGGCAGTGACTGCGGTATTGCCAATGTCAATATCGGCCCTTCTGGCGCTGAAATTGGCGGCGCATTTGGCGGCGAGAAAGAAACAGGCGGTGGCCGCGAATCTGGTTCTGACGCGTGGAAAGCCTATATGCGTCGTACTACGAATACCTTTAACTACAGCAATTCCTTGCCATTAGCACAAGGCATCAGTTTTGATATTTGATCCAGATCAAATTGATTAGTTTTAAGAAGACCGCCTTTTGGCGGTCTTTGACTTTATAGGAACAGAAATTAGTTTTAATATTTCATCTTCAGCGACCCAAGCAGCCAGAAGAATAAAAAGACTTATGAAAAAAGCACTCACTTGCAAGGACATCAAACAGTTGGAGCAACTGCCAAATGTCGGCAAGGCAACGGTTGCTGACTTGCATCTGCTGGGGATTATCGAGCCAAAGCAACTCAAGGGACGCAATCCCTACCAGATGTATGATGAACTTTGCGCCATGACTAAAGTCAGGCATGACCCCTGCGTCTACGACGTTTTCATTTCCATAGTAAAATTCATGGACGGTGATCCGCCCCTTGCCTGGTGGCACTACACCGCAGAGCGTAAGGCCCATCTTGCATCACCCTCCTCACTCTAAGCCCATTCCTGATAAAATTACTCAAGTTTGTTATACTTGACCAAAATGCTCAACAACTCAGGGCATTCAGCTTTTTCTTGCGTGGAGTATCTCCGGAGTAACATATGCGACTGACCACCAAAGGACGTTTTGCCGTGACGGCCATGATAGACCTGGCTCTGCGTCAGGATAAGGGACCAGTGACCCTGGCGGGCATCAGCCAGCGTCAGGATATTTCCCTTTCCTATCTTGAACAATTGTTTGGAAAACTGCGTCGCCATGAAATTGTTGAATCCGTGCGTGGGCCCGGTGGCGGCTATAATCTTGCCCGCAAGGCACAAAATGTGACTGTTGCCGATATTATCATCGCCGTTGATGAGCCCCTTGATGCAACGCAATGCGGCGGCAAAGGCAATTGCCATGGCAGCGACCATGAAAATGGCCTGCACTGCATGACGCACGACCTGTGGGCGACGCTGAACGCCAAAATGGTCGATTACCTGGACTCTGTTTCACTCCAGGACCTGGTCAATCAGCAAAGACAGAAAGCATCAGAAAACCATGTAGTCGTCATGCACCATACGCATGTCAATCACATTGCCTCTTGAATATTTGGAGTTTTGAATGAACGCCCCTTTGGAAAAAAGCCTGCTCGACACTTTAAAGTCACCGCACTTCCCTATCTACATGGATTATTCGGCGACGACACCGGTCGATCCTCGTGTTGCTGACAAGATGATTCCCTTCCTGCGTGCGCAGTATGGCAATCCTGCGTCACGCAGCCACATGTACGGCTGGGATGCAGAAAAAGCCGTAGAAGATGCACGTGCGCAAGTGGCAGACCTGGTCAATGCGGACCCGCGTGAAATCATCTGGACTTCTGGTGCGACGGAAAGCAATAACCTCGCACTCAAGGGTGCGGCAAATTTTTACAAATCCAAAGGCAAGCACATCATCACAGTAAAGACAGAGCACAAGGCTGTGCTGGATACTGTCCGTGAACTGGAGCGTCAAGGCTTTGAAGCCACTTACCTGCAGCCAGGTGATGATGGCCTCATCACAGTCGAACAACTGAAGGCGGCTATTCGTCCCGACACCATCCTGGTATCCGTGATGTGGGTCAACAATGAAATTGGCGTCATCCAGCCTATCGCTGAAATTGGCGAGCTGTGCCGCGAGAAAGGCATCGTGTTCCATTCCGATGCAGCCCAAGCCACTGGCAAGGTGCATATCGACCTGGAAAATACCAAGGTTGACCTGGTGTCCTTCTCTGCCCATAAAACTTATGGCCCAAAAGGCATAGGTGCACTGTACATCCGCCGCAAACCACGTGTACGCCTGGAAGCGCAGATGCACGGCGGCGGTCATGAGCGCGGCTTTCGCTCCGGCACACTGGCAACACATCAGATTGCCGGCATGGGCGAAGCCTTCCGTATTGCCAAAGAAGAAATGGAAAGCGAACTGGCACATGTGCGCACCATGCGTGACCGTCTGGCCAAAGGCTTGCAAGAAATTGAAGAAACCTATGTCAATGGTGACATGGAACACCGTGTACCACACAACCTGAATGTCAGTTTCAATTATGTTGAAGGTGAATCCCTGATCATGGCGATCAAGGATATCGCGGTCTCCTCCGGCTCTGCCTGTACTTCTGCAAGTCTGGAACCATCTTATGTATTGCGCGCACTGGGTCGCAGTGACGAACTGGCGCACAGCTCTATACGCTTTACCATAGGCCGCTTTACAACTGAAGAAGACATCGACTTTACGATAGACCTGCTGAAAACCAAGGTTGCCAAGTTGCGTGAATTGTCGCCTCTCTGGGATATGTACAAGGACGGCATTGATATCTCCACGATCCAGTGGGCTGCGCATTAATTCAATTTGAATGCGTATTTGAAAAAAACGCATTTGAGAAACGCATGTAAGAAACACATGCAAGAAAAATAAGGAGCATCAAAATGGCTTACTCAGAAAAAGTGTTGGATCACTATGAAAATCCACGTAATGTCGGCGCTTTTGAAAAAGGCGATGACACAGTAGGTACCGGCATGGTCGGAGCACCAGCTTGCGGCGACGTCATGAAATTGCAAATCAAGGTAGGCGCTGATGGCGTTATTCAGGATGCGAAATTCAAGACTTATGGTTGCGGCTCTGCAATTGCCTCCTCTTCCCTGGTAACTGAATGGGTCAAGGGCAAGACTTTGGATCAGGCACTGGAAATCAAGAACACAGCCATTGCTGAAGAACTGGCACTGCCGCCAGTCAAGATTCACTGTTCCATCCTGGCGGAAGATGCAATCAAAGCTGCTGTGCTCGATTACAAAAACAAGCACGGCGCTGAACAAAGCGCCTGAAACTAGTTTCAAGATTCGCGTCAAGAAAACTGGCAACAAAAGTTTAGTAGCAAAAAACTGGAATAAATATGGCTATCACACTCACAGAAAAAGCGGCAAAACATGTGACCCGTTATATGGAACGTCGCGGCAAAGGCATAGGCCTGCGCTTTGGGGTACGTACTACCGGCTGCTCAGGCATGGCTTACAAGCTTGAGTATGTGGATGAAGTCGGTAACGACGACCAGATTTTTGAATCGCATGGTGTCAAGGTATTTGTTGACCCTAAAAGCCTGCCTTATATTGATGGCACAGAGCTTGATTTTGCCCGCGAAGGCTTGAACGAAGGCTTTAAATTCTACAACCCCAACGTCAAGAACGAATGTGGATGTGGCGAAAGTTTTAGGATTTAAGGCTGGCGCAGATGCAGAATCATTTTGAGCTGTTCCAGTTGCCACAGCAGTTTGCACTTGATCAGGGACAACTGGATGCAGCTTACCGTGAGGTGCAGAATCAGGTGCACCCGGATAAGTTTGTGCAGGCCAGCGAAGCTGAAAAACGCGTCGCCATGCAATGGGCAACCAGGGCCAACGAGGCTTATCAAACACTGAAAAAGCCTCTGCAACGCGCACGCTATCTATGTGAATTGCAGGGTGTGGATCTACAAACAGAATCCAATACCTCCATGCCTGGTGCATTTTTGATGCAACAGATGGAGTGGCGCGAATCCTTTGATGACGCACGCCAGGACAATAATGAAGCTGCCTTGCTACGCCTGGAGCGTGAACTGAACAGTGCCCTAAGAACGCAATTGCATGCGGTTGGCAACTCAATAGACCTGGGTAACTTTGAAGAAGCTGCGCTGCAAATCCGCACCTGCATGTTCCTGGAAAAATTCATTGCCGATATCGCTGCACTCGAAGAGTAATTTCGAATAACCCGGCAAATCTGTCATTGCTGATTTGCCTTTTTTGGATGCCAAGCCATCCCACCTCACCATGGCATTACTGCAGATTTCCGAGCCTGGCATGTCCACCGCCCCACACCAGCACAGGCTGGCAGTAGGCATAGACTTGGGCACTACCAACTCACTGGTTGCGACCGTACGCAATAGCATTCCTGAAGTGTTGAACGATGAAGAAGGTCGCCCGCTACTGCCCTCCATCGTCCGTTATTTGCCAAATGGCCATGCCCATATAGGGTTCAAGGCCCAGGCTGAGCAAAGCAATGACCCCAGAAATACCATCGCCTCAGTAAAGCGCTTCATGGGTCGCGGCTTGAAAGACATCGCCTATGCCGAAAATCTGCCGTATGATTTTCATGATGAACCTGGCATGGTACAGATCAAGACCGTGGCTGGCATCAAGAGTCCGGTTGAAGTGTCCGCACAAATTCTGGCCACTTTACGCCAGCAGGCGGAAGACGCACTGGGCGATGACCTGGTTGGTGCCGTCATTACCGTCCCCGCGTATTTTGATGATGCGCAAAGACAGGCAACCAAAGACGCCGCCAAACTGGCTGGACTGAATGTCTTGCGCCTGCTAAATGAGCCTACTGCAGCAGCAATTGCCTATGGTCTGGACAATGCATCTGAAGGCATTTATGCCGTCTATGATCTGGGTGGCGGCACCTTCGACATCTCCATCCTGAAAATGAGCAAGGGTGTCTTTGAAGTCCTGGCTACTGGTGGTGATTCTGCCCTCGGTGGCGATGATTTTGATCACCGCCTGTTTTGTTGGATTTTGCAAGAGTCCAAACTGGCACCACTGTCAGACGAAGACACCAGCGCCCTGATGGTCAAGGCACGCGAAGCCAAGGAAATCCTGTCAACAAAACCCAGCACCTATATCGACGCCAAACTCAATTCTGGTGAGTCTGTCCATTTACAAATCAGTGCAGCAGCATTTGCCGAAATGACGCAAAACCTGGTGGTAAAAACCACGACGCCTTGCCGCAAAGCTTTGCGCGATGCTGGCCTCACTGTAGATGATATCGATGGCGTGGTACTGGTAGGTGGCGCCACGCGCATGCCGCATGTACGCAAGGCTGTTGGTGAATTCTTCCAGACCACGCCACTGGCCAATATTGACCCCGACAAAGTGGTAGCTCTGGGTGCAGCGATACAGGCCAATCTGCTGGCGGGCAATCGCGCTCCTGGCGATGACTGGCTGCTGCTTGACGTCATCCCGCTGTCGCTGGGCGTGGAAACCATGGGTGCTCTGGCTGAAAAAGTCATCCCGCGCAATTCCACCATCCCTTGCGCACGTGCGCAAGAATTTACGACTTTCAAGGATGGACAAACTGCCATGGCGATTCATGTCGTGCAGGGCGAACGCGAGCTAGTGAGCGAATGCCGCTCGCTGGCACGCTTTGAATTGCGCGGCATCCCTCCCATGGCTGCCGGTGCTGCACGCATACGTATCACTTATCAGGTAGATGCCGATGGACTGTTGTCGGTATCTGCACGCGAACTGCGCTCTGGCGTAGAAGCGACTATCACGGTCAAACCATCTTATGGTCTGGCCGACGATGAAATAACGCGCATGCTGCAAGACTCATTCACCTCGGCAGATGCCGATATGCAGGAACGTGCCTTGCGCGAAGAAATCGTCGAAGCTGAACGCATTTTGCTGGCGACCCAGTCAGCCCTGAATGGTGACGCTCAATTACTGAATGATGCAGAGCAAGGACAGATCAGAGAATTGATGAATGAAGTCAGCAAGCTGAAGGATGGCAAAGATCATCAACTACTCCACGCTGCTATCAGTGCACTTGCCGATGGTACAGAAGAATTTGCTGCCCGCCGCATGGATCAAAGCGTGCGCAGTGCATTGGCTGGAAAAAAACTGGATGAGATTGCCTGAGTGATATTGCCTCTTACCGACCCAGACAACATTGATACATATTGAAATAGCCAGATTACGAGAACAACATGCCCCAAATTATTGTCCTGCCCCACCCCCAGCTTTGCCCCGAAGGAACTGTGATTGATGCACCCGAAGGCAAATCTTTATGCGAGGCACTGGTTGAAAGCGATGTAGAAATCGAACATGCTTGTGAAATGTCTTGCGCCTGCACCACTTGTCACGTGGTCATACGCGAAGGTTTTAATTCCCTGAATGAATCTACGGATGATGAAGAGGACTTGCTGGATGCCGCCTGGGGCCTGGAAGCAACTTCGCGCCTGTCCTGCCAGGTTAAACTGGGCAAACAGGATATCACCATAGAAATCCCAAAATACACCATCAACCACGCACGCGAAAATCATTAACACTGATTTTGCATCTGCATGGCATCTACACTAAGTGGAGCGCAACATGAAATGGATAGACACCTCCAGAATCGCCGAAGCACTTTGCGATAAATTTCCTGATATTGATCCCCTCACGGTGCGCTTCACTGACTTGCATAACTGGATTGTCGATCTGGAAGAATTTGACGACGATCATACACGCGGTGGCGAGAAGATACTTGAAGCCATACAAATGGCCTGGATAGACGAAACCAAGTGATCCTGAACATACCCCACTTGCAGACAAGTCAAGCGACTGCTTCAAACAACAATTTGCCCATTTTTGGACATTTGGACACACAGAGTGAGCACTCCAGAATCATAACTTGCTGAAACGCAAAAAACCTTTTAGTATTTTGACTTGTTTGTGCGATCATCAGACACGGATACCCATGTTTGATCTGTATATGAATGTCTGGTGGGAAATTGCATCCGGTTCCGCCTGACTATACCTTCCGGGAAGTGCTGCACAAGGACCTCGCAATGCAGTTTAGACATCTTTTATCTGCACTACGCAGCCGGATCACGCTGAGACTGGCGATTATTCTGGCTGTTGTATTCGGATTAACCGTCCCTGCTGCCATCCTCATCCCCTATCACCTGCACACAATAGAAACGGCGGCCCAGCTCAGAAATGCTGAGGATCATAATCGTCTGGTCGAAATCCTGTCCGTCATACTGAGTGAACCCTTGTGGCAAATCACGCCCGAGATTGCCAATATCTCCAGCGAAGTGGTGTATTCCGACCCCAGGGTAGCAACCATAGAAGTGATCACCCTGCCCGACCGCAAGGAATTCATCAAGAACGATACCAGGAAAAAAAACCAGCGAGGGCCATTCACCAGTATGGTCAGAGAGATCAAGCATGGAGGTCAGGTCATAGGTCAGGTAAGACTTACCCTTGCAGAAGACTTGCTGCAAGAAAGCCTGGCATCTGATTTCCGGCGTTATGTCACTACAGCTGTGCTTTCATTGATACTGGCTATCCTGTTTATTCTTGTGGTATTGCAATGGCGCCTGGTGCAGCCAGTCAGGATACTCATGGGAGAGTCTGACAGACTGGCAAATGGTGAACTGAATGACCCTATCGCCCTGAACCGCGAAGATGAACTGGGCCACCTGGCAACCAGTCTGGAAGCCACCCGCCAGGCTTTGCAAAGATCATTTGGCGAACTGGAGATCAAGAATCAACAATTGCTTGAATACTCAGGCACACTGGAATCCAAAGTCCGTCAGCGTACGCAAGAACTGGAAACCGTAAACCAGAACCTGGAAGCGGCCCTGAATAACGTCAATTCTGCTCAGGCAGAACTGGCAAGGGTAGAACGCATGGCGGCACTGGGCTCTATGGTCGCAGGCGTAGCGCATGAATTAAATACCCCACTTGGTAATTGCCTGCTGGTTGCCAGCACCCTGGAAGAAGAAACCCGCAACCTGGTCAGGATGGTCGAAGAAGGCAAGATGAAGCGCTCTGACCTGACACGTTATGCAACCACGGCAGTAGATTCCACCAAATTGCTATTACGCGGGCTGCAGCAATCTGCCCATCTGGTAGGTGACTTCAAGCAGGTGGCGGTTGATCAGTCAAGTGCCCAGCGCAGGCAATTTGCTCTGCTGGTCATGTTGCAGGAACTCACCGCCCTGCTGCATTCAAGCTTGCGCAAAACCCCATTTACCCTGGAACTCGACATTCCTGGTGAAATCCAGCTTGACAGCTACCCTGGTTTGTTGGGACAGGTCTTCACCAACCTGGTCAATAATGCAGTCGCTCACGGTCTCGAAGGACGTGAAGAAGGTCACATGCGCTGCACCGCCACACAACAGGGCGACCATGTCCTCATTATTTTTGAAGACAATGGCAAAGGTATTTCCGCAGAAATTATTAATAGGATATTCGAACCCTTCTTTACCACCAAGTTTGGCCAGGGCGGCAGCGGCTTGGGGCTGAGCATCACTTTCAACATCATTTCCAATGTACTTGGCGGCAGTATTCATGCGAGCAGTATAGTTGGCCAGGGAACCCGTTTTGAAATCAAATTGCCACTCGTGGCACCGGGCGAACCAGAATCCAGCAACCCCCTGCTGAGCAAACGCTGAGTCAGCGAGACTGAAGCAACAGTAGCTTGCTCTCAGCTGCAGTGGATGAGACTCATTACAATCTCCAAGAGTTTTATCTCTCCCTAAGGTATACTAGCGCCTGAACAAGATAGCAACTCAACATAGCAATTTATTAAGCCCATGCATCAATACCTTGACTTCATGCGCCATGTGAAAGAACACGGCACCCAAAAAACTGACAGAACCGGCACAGGTACAGTGTCAGTCTTTGGCTACCAGATGCGCTTTGACCTGAGCAAGGGCTTTCCATTGGTGACCACCAAAAAGCTGCACCTCAAATCCATCGTGCATGAACTGATCTGGTTCCTGGCAGGCTCGACCAATATCAAATACCTCACGGATAATGGTGTCTCTATCTGGAATGAATGGGCGGATGCCAATGGTGATCTTGGCCCGGTTTATGGTTCGCAATGGCGCAACTGGCCTACACCTTCCGGCGAACACATAGACCAGATTAAACAAGTGATCGAGCAGATACGCAATAACCCTGACTCACGCCGCCTCATCGTCTCTGCCTGGAATGTTGCAGATGTCCCGCAGATGAAGCTGCCACCCTGCCATATGATGTTCCAGTTTTACGTCGCTGACGGCAAATTGTCCTGCCAGTTGTATCAGCGCAGCGCAGATATATTTTTGGGTGTGCCTTTCAATATCGCATCCTATGCCTTGTTGACCCATATGGTGGCGCAACAAACCGATCTGGAAGTTGGTGATTTTATCTGGACGGGTGGTGACTGCCACTTGTATTCCAATCACATGGACCAAGTTAACGAACAATTATCACGTAGCACTTTGCCATTGGGTCAATTGATCATCAAGCGCAAACCTGAATCCATCTTTGATTATCAGTTTGATGATTTTGAGTTTGCAAATTATCAATTCCACCCCGCAATCAAAGCACCTGTTGCTGTTTAAACCCTGGATTCATGAGCATGTCATCTTTAAGTATTATTGTTGCAACCGACTCCAAGCTGGGCATAGGGATAGATAATAAGCTGCCTTGGCATTTGCCTGAGGATCTTGCCCACTTTAAGCGGACCACCACTGGACACGCCATCATCATGGGCAGGAAAACCTTTGAATCCATAGGTCGCCCCTTACCGAACAGGCGCAATATTGTCGTCACGCGGAATCATGAGTGGCAACATGCAGGGGTGGAAGCAGTGGCATCGCTGGATGCAGCGCGGGCGTTGCTGGACCAGAAATTGGCTTTCATCATAGGCGGAGCCGAGATTTACAGCCAAAGCATGGAATTGGCCAATGAACTGGTCGTGACCGAGATACAACAGGAGTTTGCATGTGACGCTTTTTTCCCAGTGATCAATCCGCTAATATGGAAAGAGACGGGAAGAGAAAAACATTTCTCCAAAGAAAAAAATTTACATTTTGCATTTGTCACTTACAAAAAGATTTAGGATTACTATGTCAGGACACGGGTTTCACGTACACGGACCGCATGATCATGAGTTGGAACATGCAGCCCACGGCAATGATGATTTTGCCAGCAAAATTGCAGTAATGACTGCGATCATGGCAACTGTCGGAGCCTTGTTTGGCTATGAAGGCGGCGCAACACAAAATGATGCAGCCATGTTCAAGAATGACTCGGCCATTAAAAAGACCGAAGCATCGAACCAATGGAATTATTACCAGTCGAAGTCGAGCAAGCAAAATCTCGCCGAATTGGCAATGGTGATACCAGGTGCTGATGTTGCAAAATACAAAGCAGACGTTGAACGCTACAAAGTAGAAAAAGAAGATATCAAGAAAAAAGCAGAAGCCCTGGAAAAAGAAAGCCTGGACCGGGAAGAAAAGTCCAAAGAGGCACTGCATCAGCATCATCGCTGGGCTCAGGCCATGACTGCTGTGCAAATTGCCATTTCCCTGGCAGCAATCACCTTGCTGACCAAGAAAAAATGGCTGCAGTATGCTTCTTATGGTGTAGCTGGGGTTGGTGTAGTACTGGCGGGACTTGCTGCCCTCCATATATGACAAAGACGAGAACATAATGAAAAAAATACTCGGTATCACATTATTAGCGATGGCCTGTTCCGCAGGAGCACAGACCTCGCAATTTGTGCAACTGGTTCCCACTACCTACCTGCCCAAGGACGTGAACTTTTCTCTGGGTGCTGTTGCACTCAGCATGCCTAAATACACAGGCTCTGATGAGCGTCGTCTGGCAGCTTATCCCATGTTTGATGCGCAATGGAAAAATGGTGCCTTCTTTAGCGCCGTTAATGGTCTTGGCTATAATTTCTCAAAGAACGCCAGTCTGCAGTACGGCCTGCGCATGTCGCTGGAAGCCGCACGTGATGAGTCGCGCTCC
The DNA here is from genome assembly GCF_009937955.1 of Undibacterium sp. KW1. Classification (NCBI taxonomy): domain Bacteria; kingdom Pseudomonadati; phylum Pseudomonadota; class Betaproteobacteria; order Burkholderiales; family Oxalobacteraceae; genus Undibacterium; species Undibacterium sp. KW1. The sequence goes on from NZ_AP018439.1 coordinate 2,948,117, forward strand.
AGCAAATTGCGTGGCTTGGGTGACGTCAACATGGCAGTTGAACCCGGCGCTTTCCTCAACTACAACATAGACCAAAATTTTTCTCTGGCATCGTCTGTACGCTATGGATCAGGTCTGGATCATAACGGTGTACAAGTCAGCTTTGGCGTGCGTGCAACTACTTTACTGAGCCCACAACACAGGCTTTCTGCCAGCATAGGTGCAAACTGGGTTAATTCTGCTTACATGCAGTCATACTTCGGTGTAACTGCCGCACAATCTGCCTCCAGTGGCTACTCACAGTACACACCCTCTTCCGGCATCTCAGATATCAAGCTTGGTGCCAGCTGGCATTGGAATATTGACAACAACTGGTCTTTGACAACCGGTGCCTCAGTTAGTCGTTTGAATGGCGATGCTGGCAGGAGTCCATTTGTATTCCAGAAAACCCCTGTCACCATCTTTTCTGCTGCAAGCTATCGCTTCTGAAGACGCACTTTGCAATGCATGATCAGATAAAAGAGTGTTTGCAGAAACACTCTTTTTTTATTTATGCAGCAGGCTAGGCGAGAGCATAAAGGCGCTGATTTGTTAAATAAAATTTATCGCTACCGCCATTTGACGATGCAAGATATGGTACGACTCCTGATTTGATGACAATCAGATGAAATTTTGCATTTCATGGCTAAAAGCTGAGATTTTTTAACATCAGCACCCACATATCTGAGAGAATTCGCTTCTTTGAATTTTTCGGCGCGCAAGCGGTTGATTTAACTTGCCCAGGCGTCTCCCTTGTAACAAGCTTTTTTGGAGACCTCCATGAAATTCCGCTTCCCCATCGTCATCATCGACGAAGACTTTCGTTCTGAAAACACCTCCGGTCTTGGCATACGCGCACTTGCTGACGCGATAGAAACCGAAGGCATGGAAGTACTGGGTGTAACCAGCTATGGTGACTTGTCCCAGTTCGCCCAGCAACAATCGCGTGCGTCCGCCTTCATCCTCTCGATTGACGATGAAGAATTTGGTGACGGCACCGATGAAGAGACTGATTACGCGTTGAAGTCCTTGCGTGCCTTCGTTGAAGAGATTCGCTACAAGAATGCAGACATCCCGATTTACCTGTACGGTGAAACCCGCACTTCACGCCATATCCCGAATGACATCCTGCGCGAATTGCATGGTTTCATTCACATGTTTGAAGACACGCCAGAATTCGTGGCACGTCATATCATCCGTGAAGCCCGCTCTTACCTGGATGGCCTGGCACCACCGTTTTTCCGCGCCCTGGTACATTACGCCAATGATGGCTCCTACTCCTGGCATTGCCCGGGCCACTCAGGTGGCGTGGCCTTCCTGAAGTCGCCTATCGGCCAGATGTTCCACCAGTTCTTTGGTGAAAACATGCTGCGGGCCGACGTGTGTAATGCGGTAGAAGAACTGGGACAGTTGCTCGATCATACCGGTCCGGTCGCTGCGTCTGAACGCAACGCCGCACGCATTTTCAATGCGGATCACTGCTACTTTGTGACCAATGGCACCTCGACCTCCAACAAGATGGTCTGGCATTCCACTGTTGCACCTGGCGATATCGTCGTGGTAGATCGTAACTGCCATAAGTCCATCCTGCATTCCATCATCATGTGTGGTGCGATACCGGTTTTCCTGATGCCGACACGGAATCACCTTGGCATTATCGGCCCCATCCCGCTGGAAGAATTCAGCTTGGAAAGCATACAGAAGAAGATAGAAGCCAATCCTTTTGCACGCGAAGCCAAGAACAAGAAGCCCCGTATCCTCACCATCACGCAATCGACTTACGACGGCGTGTTGTACAACGTCGAAGTATTGAAGGATTTGCTGGATGGCGAAATCGACACCCTGCACTTTGACGAAGCCTGGTTGCCGCACGCGACCTTCCATGACTTTTATAAAGACATGCATGCCATCGGCAAGGACAGGCCACGCGCCAAGAAATCGATGATTTTCTCGACCCAGTCTACGCACAAACTGCTGGCGGGTATTTCTCAAGCGTCGCAAATCCTGGTGCGTGAATCAGAGTCGCGCAAACTCGACCGTGACAGCTTCAATGAAGCTTACCTGATGCATACCTCGACTTCGCCTCAATATTCGATCATCGCCTCTTGCGATATCGCAGCAGCGATGATGGAAGCGCCAGGCGGTACGGCATTGGTAGAAGAATCCATACTCGAAGCCCTGGACTTCCGCCGCGCCATGCGCAAGGTTGATCAGGAATGGGGCAAGGACTGGTGGTTCCAGGTCTGGGGACCGGAAGAATTTGCAGCAGATGGCATAGGTTCGCGCGATGACTGGATGATACGTGCGGAAGACGACTGGCATGGCTTTGGCAAACTGGCGCCTGGCTTCAACATGCTGGACCCGATCAAGGCCACTATTGTGACACCAGGCTTGTCACTGGAAGGTAAATTTGGCGAAACGGGTATCCCTGCGTCCATCGTCACCAAGTACTTGGCCGAGCACGGCGTTATTGTTGAAAAATGTGGCCTGTACTCATTCTTCATCATGTTCACCATCGGCATTACCAAGGGCCGCTGGAATACTTTGCTGACCGCCTTGCAACAGTTCAAGGATGACTACGACAAGAATCAGCCCATGTGGCGCATCTTGCCAGAGTTTGCAGCAGCCAACCCCCGTTATGAAGGCGTAGGGCTGAAAGACCTGTGCCAGGGTATACATGAAGCCTATAAAGGTCATGATGTGGCGCGCCTGACGACAGAAATGTATTTGTCCGACATGCAACCGGCGATGAAACCATCTGATGCCTTTGCCATGATGGCGCACCGTGAAACTGAGCGGGTATCGATCGATGAACTCGAAGGCCGCGTCACGGCCATCCTGTTGACCCCTTATCCCCCAGGCATCCCGCTGCTTATTCCTGGCGAGCGCTTCAACCAGACTATCGTTGATTACTTGCGCTTCGTGCGTGATTTCAATGAAAAATTCCCAGGCTTCGAAACCGATTGCCATGGTCTGGTCAAAGCAGAAGTCGATGGCAAACGTGGCTATTTTGTAGATTGCGTCAAATCCACAGCAGAAAGCGGTAAATAAGGCGTAGTCAAAAACCTTAGTCTTTCTGCCTGACAGAGCACTTATTGCCATTCCCCGGCAATAAGTGCTTTTTATTATACAAAGGCACAACAAGATGCTTAATTTGCTCCAATTTTCGATATACAATCAGATTGATAATCAAGACTATGGATACAGTAAATGGGTGGTGCAACAGGACTAATGCCGATCAAACATACGGAAATCAACGTAGGTCAGACTGCGCCATGGCCTATCTATGACGAGCAAGGCCATCTGTTGATGGCATCTGGTGTCAAAATTGAAAGTCAGCACCAACTCGACGGCCTGCTTGAACATGGTTACTGCAATCCAGATGCCATGTGGGACACTATCCCCTCAAAACTCACGCCCATTTCCAAAACAGTTTCATCTCAATCTTCAGCAACTGGTTCCAGCCCTGCTCCGCAAGACGCGCACAAAGATACGCTGATGGAGTTGGACAGCGTACGCTGGAACGTAGGCGAAATTCTGTATCTGCAAGTCCATGACCATACGGCTGTGCGTTATACAGTGAAGTTGATCGGATTTGTCAAAAATATGTCCATCATGGTGACCGCACCGTCTATCGATGGCAAAGCCGTCATTATTCGTGACGGACAAACCTTTATAGTCCGGGCGTTCCCAGGTAAAAAAGCGTATGCATTCACCGCATCAGCGATCAAATCCGTATATTCACCCCATCCCTACCTGCATATCTCTTATCCCAAGCAAGTTCGTTGTACCACCATACGCCAGGGCTCGCGTGCCAATGTCAAAATCATTGCGTCCGTCACCATAGGCGACCCAGAGCAAACTGCTGCGGCCACTCTCGGTGATTTGAGTATGGGTGGCGCCTCCGGCGTCATGAAAAAACCTGTTGGAAAAAAAGGTGATGCCGGGGTCATCAAATTCAGAGTCAGCGCTGCCGGGAATGACGAGTATCTGACTCTGAATGTCATCTTGCGCTCACAAGCACAAACTGAAAATGGCCTGGAATACCGGCATGGATTTGAGTTTGTCGATGTTTCAGCCCAATCCAAGTTAATTTTGTCAGCATTTGTGCATCAAACCCTGGCTGAAATGGACTAGCCTGGCAAAGCCAGTGCGCCTATTTTGATCTCATCAAATGCTGTCCAGCATTTGCAAATCCAGCACCAATAGCGGGTGCCGCATTACATTTACTTACCATTCATAGTGGTTTGTGTGGTGCCTAACCCTTTGTTACACTTTATGGTGAATGGCACTATATGCTTGCATTAGAATTGCCTACCAGAATGTAAAATCTGAGTGTGGACAATCAGGAGTCACCATGACCATCATCAAGCTACCCGCAATCAGGCAATGCTTGCTTGTTTTATCTGTTTTCGTATTGAGCTCATGCGGTGGCGACCAAAAGACCAGTCCCACATCGGCAGAACCTGCTGCCAACCCTCCAACGATATTGGAAAGATTGTTTGCGCCAGCACCGGTAGTCACCAGCACGACGATCAGTTTTGGCGGTAATCGCTCAAATTATTCGATTACCCAGACCAGTACAGGCTATTCAGTCAAGGACAATATAGGCACTGATGGCACGACCGATGTCAATTCCAGCATTCAGCAACTGATATTTAAAGATGTCTCGGTCAATCTGCAGATTGCCAGCCTGTCGACCAGCATTGCAGCCAATGACCTGAACAACATCATTGAGTTGTACATCTCTTATTTCAACCGTATTCCTGACGCGAATGGCCTGGCCTACTGGATCACCCAATTCAAAAATGGCATGTCCATAGAAAAAATTGGGGATTCGTTTTACATTGCAGCCATACAGGATGCGGCACTGACTGGTTATGCACCGGACGCCAACAATGTCGATTTCGTCACCAATGTTTACCGCAATGTATTGAGCCGCTCACCACCAGATAAGGCCGGGCTGGATTACTGGACGAGCAGCCTCGCCAATGGCACGGTAACACGTGGAATAGTCGTTCGCTCGATGCTGATTGCCGCCCATGGTTATGCAGGTGATGCAGCCAATGGCTGGGTAAGCACCCTGCTCGACAATAAAATCAATGTCGCCAAGAACTTTGCCATTCAGCAAGGTTTCACTTATATAAGCAAAGCAGACTCCATCACCAAGGGAATGGCGCTGGCCTCTACGGTCACACCAACAGACTCCAGTATTGCCAATGGAATGATACAAGCGCTGGTAGGCTTTCAGTCGAGCAATAATGCCAATGCGCCTACTCCAGCTCAGGCATCCCGCTTCCTGGCACAAGCCAGTTTTGGCGCGAACAATGCTGACATCAATAGTCTGACGAACAGCAGCTATAGTGCATGGATAGACAAGCAGTTGGCCATGCCGCAAAAATTGCACCGCAGTTATATGGATGCCCAGGCTGCTGGCTTCATCAATGGCTTGAGTGATTTAAGCCAGAATAACTTTTTTGAATCATTCTGGCAGCAGGCAATCAAAGGCGATGATCAATTAAGACAGCGCGTTACCTTTGCTCTGTCACAAATATTCGTGGTGTCCTTCCAGGACAGCAATGTTGCCAATTACCCGCGTGGTGTTGCTGGCTATTACGATACGCTGGGAGCCAATGCCTTTGGCAACTTCCGTAACTTGCTGGAATCAGTCAGCCTGCACCCCATGATGGGCACCTACCTGACTTCTTTACGCAATCAAAAAGAATCCGGCACCCAAGTTCCCGACGAGAATTATGCACGCGAAGTCATGCAACTCTTCACTATCGGCTTGTATCAGTTGAATCAGGACGGCACTTATGTCATGAACGGTGGCAAACCAGTAGAGACCTATTCCAGCACAGATATACAGGGTCTTGCCAAGGTATTCACAGGATGGAGCTGGGCAGGCCCGGACAAGAGTGACAACCGCTTCTTTGGTGGCAATGCAGACGCCAACCGTGACTGGTTGCCTATGCAAAGCTACCCAAAATACCATTCTGTCTCGGCCAAGACTTTCCTGGGTGTGACGATTCCGGCACAGTCACCAGCGAACCCTGAAGCGAGTTTGAAAACTGCATTGGATACCTTGTTCAATCATCCAAATGTCGGCCCCTTCATCGGCAAACAATTGATACAGCGCTTGGTCACCAGCAACCCTAGCCCGCAATATATTTCCAGGGTCGCGGCAGCTTTCAACAACAATGGTTCGGGTATCAGGGGTGATATGCGTGCCGTCATAAAAGCAATTTTGCTGGACAATGAAGCGCGCAATGACACTACCCTGGCCTTTGCCAACACTGGCAAACTCAGGGAGCCGGTATTGCGCCTGGCGAACTGGATGCGGGCATTCAATGTAAGTTCCACTTCTGGCCGATTCCTGATGACCAGCATGGATGACCCGCTCAGTGGTCTGTCAGAAACACCAATGCGTTCACCAACGGTATTCAATTTCTATCGCCCCGGTTATGTACCACCAAATTCAGGCATCGCCAGCGCAGGCCTGGTGTCGCCAGAAATGCAAATAACAGGTGAAACCTCAGTCGTTGGCTACCTGAACTTCATGCGCGATGTAATACCCAACGGTACCGGTTCATCGCGTGACGTCAAGGCGGATTACAGCAGCCTCATCAATTTGGCGGCAACGCCGGACCAATTGCTGGATCAACTGAACCTGACCCTGATGTCCAACCAGATGACCAGCAACTTGCGCAGCCAGATTTTGACAGCTGTTAATTCGGTCACGATACCAACCAACAATACAGCCAATGCGGATACAGCGAAGAAGAATCGCGTCTATTTGTCAATTTTCCTGACTATGGCCTCTCCTGAATATCTGGTCCAAAAATGAACGGGATCCAACATGACTAAATTGAACACTTCGCGCCGCGAGTTTTTGCGCTTCTCCACTGCACTTGGTGTTGCCGGTGCTGCAGGCAGCGCCAGTCTGCCCTTTGCCATCAATCTGGCAACCATGGGTTCCGCTGCTGCACAAACCTCTTCCGGCGGCTACAAGGCACTCGTATGCCTGTTCCTGTATGGTGCCAATGATCACGCCAATACCGTACTGGCAACTGACAGCACGTCCTGGAGTCAATACACGACAGTGCGTACCACCAACGAGGCAGGATCAATAGCCCTGCCCGCCGTCGGCAGCAATGGCGGCGTCTTGCCTATCAGCCCGACCACATTACAAGCTGGCCGCAGCTTCGCATTACATCCGCAGTTGGGCCCACTAAAAAGCCTGTTTGACAATGGCCGCGCAGCGATACTCAGCAATGTTGGTCCGTTGATCGTGCCGACCACTCTGGCACAATACAAGGCTGGCAGCGTACCGCTGCCACCGAAACTGTTTTCCCACAATGACCAGCAGTCCCTGTGGCAAGCGTATGCACCTGAAGGAGCAGCTTATGGCTGGGGCGGACGCATGGGTGATATGCTGGCCGCATCGAATGCCTACCCCGTATTTACGGCGATATCAACATCTGGCAACGCTGTTTTTCTTGCAGGGCGCAACATCAATCAATATCAGGTAAGCGCGTCAGGCGCAGTACCTATTGGCGGTCTGACGGGCACCCTGTTTGGCTCCAGTGCTGCTGGCAATCCTTTAAAGAACATCATCGCATCAGACTCTGCCAATCTGTTTCAGAAAGAGCATGCGGCGGTCACCAACCGCTCCATCAACGCACAAAGCTTGCTTAGCCCTGCAATGGCGCCTGCGGGCGCTACTGGCGTTCCCAACCCCACGCAATATACCAACCCCAACAATGGCAATCTGGCCAACAATGGTCTGGCCTCCCAATTGCAAACGATCGCCAGGATCATCGCCGGACGCAGCGCCCTGGGCGCACAAAGACAAGTGTTCTTTGTCAGCCTGGGTGGCTTCGATACGCATGACTTCCAGCGTACGGCGCATGCAGACCTGATGGCCAGGCTGGCTCATGCTATCAGTTATTTTGATGGCGTCATGGGTAACTTGCAGGGCACTGACATGCGCAAGCAGGTGACCCTGTTCACGGCCTCGGATTTTGGCAGGACCTTTACCAGCAATGGTGATGGTACCGATCATGGCTGGGGCTCGCACCACTTCATCGTTGGTGGCGCGGTCAAAGGTAATAATATTTATGGTGATTTCCCGGTAACGGGGCTCAAGCATAGCCTCGATGTGGGTTCCGGCAGCCTGCTGCCACAGATATCGGTTGATCAGTATGGTGCGACACTGGCAAACTGGTTTGGACTGAGCACAAGCCAGATCAATGATATTTTCCCGAATATCACTAATTTTTCAAACCGTAATCTGGGATTCCTGGCTTAGGTTAAGCACCACTGCAAATGCACAATGCTTGCAGTGGTGTCAGTGGTGTATATCGGAAATCAAAAAATGGATCTGGCTGTCAGCGTAGTGAAACGCTCCAGCGCATAAGTACCCGCCAGCGAATTGCCGGTGGCATCCAGCCCCGGCGACCAGACAGCCACTGCAAGTTCACCCGGCACCAGCGCCAGAATACCACCGCCGACACCACTCTTGGCGGGCAATCCCACGCGGTAGGCAAAATCACCAGCAGCATCATAGGTACCGCAGGTCAGCATCAACGCATTCAGGCGCTTGGATGAGCTGGCATCGAGAATTTGCTGCCCACTCCAGGGTATGCTGCCATGATTGGCCAGGAAGCTGCCCGCCTTGGCCAACTCAGCACAAGTCATGGTCAGCGAACATTGGCGGCAATAGCTATCGATGACGGTTTTGACGGGATTATGCAGATTGCCAAAATCTTTCATTAAATGGGCAATTGCATAATTGCGGTGCGCGGTCTGACGTTCAGACTGGGCAACCGCCATATCAAAATCGATGGTAGGTTCGCCAGAAATGGTACGGGCAAACTGCTGAACCGCAATATCAGATTGCACAAAGCGAGCCGACAAAATATCAGCAATGACCAGCGCGCCCGCATTAATGAAGGGATTACGCGGCTTGCCACGTTCGTATTCCAGCTGCACCAGGGAATTGAAAGGACTACCGGAAGGCTCGCGCCCTACCCGCTCCCAGATTGCATCGCCTTCGCGGGAAAATGCCAGCGCCAGCGCAAACAGCTTGGTGACGCTTTGTAAAGAAAATTTTTGCTGGCTATCACCTATGTTGTAAGTGCTGCCATCCAGGCAATACACAGCCATGCCAAAATGCTGGGCTGATACTTTGGATAACTCAGGAATATAGGAAGCCACTTTCCCCTGAGTCAATAAAGGCTGGACTTCAGCAAAAATGGTCTGAAGTATGGCTGCGTAATCAGGCAACATCTATACTAAAAGCTCAAGTCTTTGGAAGAGTAACACCGACCTGGCCCTGATACTTGCCGCCACGATCTTTGTAAGATGTTTCGCAGATTTCATCGCTCTCAAAGAACAGCACCTGGGCGCAACCCTCACCTGCATAAATTTTGGCTGGCAATGGTGTGGTATTTGAGAATTCCAGTGTCACATAACCTTCCCACTCAGGCTCAAACGGCGTGACATTGACAATGATGCCGCAACGCGCATAAGTGGATTTGCCGAGGCAGATGGTCAATACACTGCGCGGAATACGGAAATACTCCATCGTGCGCGCTAGCGCAAATGAATTTGGTGGAATGATACAGACATCGCCCTTGAAATCGACAAAGGATTTTTCATCGAAGTTTTTAGGATCCACAATTGTGCTGTTGATATTCGTGAAAATCTTGAATTCATCGGCACAACGTATATCGTAACCGTAAGAAGACGTGCCATAACTGACGATGCGGTTGCCATCACGCTCACGCACCTGACCTGGTTCAAACGGCTCTATCATGCCGTGTTGTTCTGCCATACGGCGTATCCATTTGTCTGATTTAATACTCATGCGCTTCTCCTGCCAAATTAATATTGGCGCGATTTTACGCGAAAACAGCTATATCTAATATGGAATTAGCAGCAAAAAGGCCAAACAAATTTATAAGGAATTTTGCGCAACTGTAAATATTGCAGGTACGCAGGAAGTTGAACCATTGCTGCGCCAGGAGCCTGATCGTGAATGAAATTAGCAATAAGACCACCTCAACTTCTTGCAAGCTTTTGATTTTTCAGAAGAATTTCCTTGTCGACACACAAAACAAGTAGCTTTCCGGTACAATTCGGCCCATGAACGCTCAGCCTAAAAATTTATTCTCTTTCCCACGTTTTCGTCCTGAAGTCGGCGGGAAAAATACTGCTCCATTCCTCCCCATGTCACGCGCCGAAATGGATGTACTGGGCTGGGATAGTTGTGATGTCATCCTCGTTACTGGCGATGCCTATATTGACCACCCCAGCTTCGGCATGGCCCTGATAGGCCGTCTGCTCGAACATCACGGCTTCCGTGTTGGCATCATCAGCCAGCCGGACTGGCAATCTGCCGATGCCTTCCGTGCGCTGGGTAAGCCAAATCTGTATTTTGGTGTCACGGCGGGCAATATGGATTCCATGGTGAACCGCTATACGGCTGACCGTAAAATACGCTCAGAAGATGCCTATACGCCCGATGGCGACCGCACAAAACGCCCCGACCGTGCCCTGGTGGTGTATGCTCAGCGTGCCCGTGAAGCTTACCCGGATGCCAATGTAGTTGTCGGCAGTATAGAAGCCAGTTTGCGCCGTATTGCGCATTATGATTACTGGTCTGACAAGGTAAGACGCTCGGTTTTGCCCGATTCAAAAGCCGACATCCTGTTGTTTGGCAATGCCGAACGCGCGCTCATAGACCTGACCCACCGCCTGGCAAGTGGCGAAGCCATCAAGGATATCCGCGACCTGCGCGGTACCGCCTTCATGACACCAAAAGGCTGGCTGCCAGATGAAGAATGGACAGAAATCAATTCTGTCAAAATTGATACGCCGGGCAAGATAGAAGCGCATACCGACCCGTATGCGATGGTGCCTGAGAAAGAGGCAAAATGTGCCACCGGCGATGCTCCTGCAGCCACATCCATAGAAGCCAGGCAAGAGGTCAAAACCGAAGCCAAGGCTGACGTCGTCCAATTGCAAGCCATACGTATCATGAGCCGCGAAGAGCGTCAGCTCATGCTGCGCAACAAGCAACACAAATCTGTCATACGCCTGCCTTCCTTTGACGAAGTCAAGGAAGACGCGATCCTGTATGCCCATGCATCACGCGTATTCCATCTCGAAGCCAACCCTGGCAATGCCAAGGCGCTGGTGCAAGGCCATGGCGACCGCGACGTATGGCTGAACCCTCCACCGCTGCCACTGACCATGGACGAAATGGATGGCGTGTATGACCGCGCCTACGCACGAGCGCCCCACCCTGCCTATGGCAAGGCGCGCATACCAGCCTGGGAAATGATACGTTTCTCGGTGAATATCATGCGTGGCTGCTTTGGTGGCTGTACTTTCTGCTCGATTACCGAGCATGAAGGCCGCATCATACAGAGCCGCTCTGAACCTTCAATTTTGCGCGAGATAGAAGAAATCCGCGACAAGGTCAAAGGTTTTACCGGCACCATTTCTGATCTTGGCGGCCCGACAGCCAACATGTATCGCCTGGCCTGCAAGGACAAGAAAATAGAAGAATCCTGCCGTCGCTTGTCTTGCGTCTATCCTGGCATCTGTTCAAACCTGGGCACCGACCACAGCAAGCTGATATCGATTTACCGCAAGGCGCGCGCGCTTCCCGGCATCAAGAAGATACTGGTCAGTTCCGGGTTGCGCTATGACCTGGCCGTGCGCTCGCCAGAGTATGTAAAAGAACTGGTCACCCATCACGTCGGCGGCCTGCTGAAGATTGCGCCTGAGCATACTGAAGCTGATACTTTGTCCAAGATGATGAAGCCCGGCATAGGCAGCTATGACGAGTTCAAGGCCATGTTCCAGAAGTATTCAAAAGAAGCTGGCAAGGAACAATACCTGATCCCTTACTTTATCGCTGCCCATCCCGGCTCTACCGATGAAGACATGGTGAACCTGGCTGTCTGGCTCAAGAAAAATGATTTCAAGCTGGATCAGGTGCAAACCTTCATGCCTACTCCTATGGCGCTGGCAACCACCATGTACCATACCCGCAAGAATCCGCTGAAGAAAGTCACTGCCGATTCTGAGCTGGTGGAGACAGCACGCTCAGGCAAGATCCGCAAATTGCACAAGGCGTTATTGCGTTATCATGCGCCAGAAAACTGGGAAATCATCCATGAAGCTCTGGTACGCATGGGCAGGCGTGATTTGATAGGTAGTGGGCCCAAGCACCTGATCCCGCTGCGCCAGCCGCATATACCGATTACCATCGATGAGAGTGGCGTTGCCAATGGCAAGCGGGTTGCCGCCCCGAGAATTGATACCTTTGGCAAAAAGTCTTATGCACGCGCAGCAGTAAATGCAAAAACAACACCAGGCAAACCTGCTCCGACCAGTTCTGTACGGCCTGCGCTTGCATACAAGTCAGCAAAATCCAAAGCAGCCACGAGCAAGACAGGCAGACGCTAGCAAATTAATAAGCAACAATGTTGTGCAGGAAATGAAAGCTGTGTTGGCCCGCACCGGGCAACACAGCTTTTTTTCAAGCTTGCCCTTTTCATGCTCTGCCACTGATGTAGAATCAAATCATCACTTACCATCAAATCCAGGTCATCAACAACATAGGGAGGAAGTATGAAACACATGAAAACAGTATTGATACTTGAGCATACTGAAGAGGTTTTCGACAAGCTCACCTGTGATGTCTGTGGGGCAGAGTCAAAGTGGGATGAAAACTGGGCAAGCAAAGAGCACGAAAAATCCATTACCACCCTGCAACTGGAAGAGGAAGAGTCTTTCCCTCATGGTGGCCAATCTACCCAGACGCAATACCATATTTGTCCATCCTGCTTCAAAACTCATCTGGCGAAGTGGATGGAAAGCCACAGGGAATCGAAACCCACAATCACTAACTCGGTCTGGTAACAGCACAAACCAGGCATTAAGCCAAATGCACTTTTGTGCAAATGCGCAAAAATGAGCGATAAACCCAGGCAAATCTGTCTGGGCTTAGTCTGAGTTTAATATCATTTAAACATATCAATGTGAGCAAATTACTTCAAGCGCCTTACAGCAAGGTATAATGCAAGGTTTGATTGCATTAGAAAAGTACACCTATCATGGAAGCAGAACGCCTCAATAGCCTGTCCGCCCTGCTCGCCGACCTGACAGTCCGCGAAGCCGAACTCCGGAGGTATCTTTGACTTCGATATCAAGTCAGAGAAACTCGAACAAGTCAACGCCGAACTGGAAGACCCCGCTGTCTGGAATGACCCCAAACGCGCCCAGGAACTAGGCAAAGAAAAAAAATCCCTGGAAGCCGTAGTCAACACCCTCATCAAGGCTGACAGTGGCCTGCGCGATGCCAATGATTTATTCACCATGGCCCGTGAAGAGAATGACGACGATACCCTGGAAGCCATAGAAGCTGATGCACAAGGCTTGCGCGAACTGGTCGAAGGCATGGAATTCCGTCGCATGTTCAACAACCCCATGGACCCGAACAATTGCTTTATCGACATCCAGGCCGGTGCTGGTGGTACGGAAGCACAGGACTGGGCATCGATGTTGCTGCGTCAATACCTGCGTTATTGTGAGCGCAAAGGCTTCAAGGTTGAAATTCTGGAGCAATCCGACGGTGATGTTGCCGGCATCAAGACTGCGACCCTCAAGGTAGAGGGCGAATACGCCTATGGCTTCTTGCGTACGGAAACCGGCGTACATCGCCTGGTACGCAAGTCCCCATTCGACTCCAACAATGGCCGCCACACATCCTTTTCCAGCCTGTTTGTCTATCCTGAGGTAGATGACTCGTTCGAGATTGACATCAATCCAGCAGATGTGCGCACCGATACTTACCGCGCTTCTGGTGCCGGTGGTCAGCATATCAATAAAACTGATTCCGCTGTTCGTTTGACGCATGGCCCTTCGGGCATCGTTGTCCAATGTCAGAATGACCGCAGCCAGCACAGGAACCGTGCTGAAGCATGGGAAATGTTGAAGGCCAAGCTCTTTGAACTTGAATTACGCAAGCGCATGAGTGAAAAGCAGAATCTGGAAGATTCCAAGACCGATGTCGGTTGGGGTCATCAGATCCGCTCTTATGTACTGGATCAATCCCGCATTAAGGATTTACGCACGAATTTTGAATCTGGCAACACCAAGGCAATTTTGGATGGTGATCTGGACGAATTCATTGCGGCATCCTTAAAGCAAGGCGTTTAATACATTGCTTACAGTGCGCAGGCGATCGCCTGCGCAGCCTTAAAGAATCAAAACCTGCAGGCCAGATGCCTGCCCTCCCTTAGGGAAAATTATGTCCAACATCAATAACACAACTCCAAATGGAGATACGCCAGTCGATGAAAGCTCCGTCATGGCAATTCGTCGTGCCAAATTGGACGCGATCCGCGCCAAAGGCATAGCCTTTCCAAATGATTTCCGCCCACTGCATAAAGCCGCTGATCTGCATGAGAAATACGGATCAAAAACTCGTGAAGAGCTGGAAGTAATGAATGTTGAAGTGACGATTGCTGGTCGTATGATGAAACAACGTGAAGCTGGCAAAAAAGCCGCCTTTGCTGAACTTCAAGACGCTTCTGGTATTAAGGCTAACGGTTGCATACAGTTGTATGTCACCACGGACAAAACCGGTGAAACCGAAATGGAAGCCTTCCGTCACTATGACCTGGGCGACATCCTGGGCATAGAAGGCGTACTGTTCAAAACAAAAACTGATGAATTGACAGTCAAGGTCACGACCTTGCGCATGCTGACCAAGTCCCTGCGCCCTTTGCCTGACAAATTCCATGGCCTGGCCAATCAGGAAACCAAATACCGCCAGCGTTATGTCGACCTCATTATGAGCGAAGACACACGCCGTACCTTCAAGGCACGCACGGCAGCCATGAACTCTATCCGCTCCTTCATGAACAGCAATGATTTCATGGAAGTGGAAACACCGATGCTGCACGTGATACCTGGCGGCGCAGCAGCCAAGCCTTTCATCACACACCACAATGCGCTGGACATGCAGATGTATTTGCGCATTGCACCTGAGTTGTATCTGAAACGTCTGGTGGTTGGTGGCTTTGACCGCGTGTTTGAAGTCAACCGCAACTTCCGCAATGAAGGTGTATCGCCACGCCACAATCCGGAATTCACGATGATGGAATTCTATGCTGCCTATGTCGATTACAAATGGCTCATGGACTTTACTGAACAAGTGATCCGCAAGGCGGCTGAAGATGCGCATGGCACAGCGGTATTGACCTATCAAGGTCGCGAACTGGATTTGAGCAAGCCTTTCCAGCGTCTGACCATCGTTGGAGCCATCAATAAATACGCACCAGGCTATACCGACGAACAATTGCATGATGCTGAATTCATCGAAAAAGAATTGCTGAAGTTTGGCGTCAAACCTTTCGCTACCGCTGGTCTGGGCGCATTGCAACTGGCTCTGTTTGAAGAAACGGCAGAAGCGCAATTGTGGGACCCGACTTATATCATCGACTACCCTGTCGAAGTCTCGCCACTGGCGCGTGCCTCTGACACAGTTGCAGGCATCACCGAACGTTTCGAGCTGTTCATGACGGGCCGCGAAATCGCCAACGGCTTCTCGGAATTGAATGACGCAGAAGACCAAGCAGCGCGCTTCCAGGCGCAGGTTGCAGCAAAAGATGCTGGCGATGAAGAAGCCATGTACTACGACGCTGACTACATCCGCGCCCTGGAATATGGCCTGCCACCGACTGGTGGCTGCGGCATAGGCATAGACCGTTTGATGATGTTGATCACTGATTCACCTAACATCCGTGACGTGATTTTGTTCCCGCACCTGCGCCGGGAAGAATAATAATTGACATAGTCAAACATAAATAAGGAAGGGACTGTAGAATTTGCAGTCCCTTTTGTTTTCTGCTCATCTTCTGCCAATTTCTGCCATTAAGTAAATCCTGCCATGCCACCAGTCCATCCACTTAAAAAACTCCTGAATTATGCCAAGGCCTATAGAACAGATTATCGGCTGGCGACCATTTATTCGATATTGAACAAATTCTTTGATGTCCTGCCAGAGGTCTTGATTGGTGTCGCCGTCGATATCGTCATCAATGGCGACAAGAGTTTTTTGGCAAAACGGGTGCTGGGTGGTTTCGGGATCACCGATACCTGGCATCAACTGATGTTCCTTGGCACGGTGAATGCCCTGATCTGGGCCGGTGAATCCTGGTTCGAATATCTGCTTTCGATCAAGTGGCGCAAGCTGGCGCAAAACCTGCAGCATGATTTGCGGCTTGATACCTACGACCATGTGCAAAAACTGGAGATGGCATATTTTGAAAACCAGCGCACTGGCAACCTGATGTCCATCTTGAATGAAGATATCAACCAGATGGAACGTTTCCTCAATGGCGGCGCAAACCAGATCATCCAGGTTATCTGCTCTTCCATCATGGTCAGTGCAGTGTTTTTCACTTTACAGCCGTCCCTCGCTGTCATCTCCTTGTTGCCAGTACCGCTGATATTGATAGGTGCATTCTGGTTTCAAAAACGCCTGGCACCGCGTTATTCTGAAGTACGCGAAGCAGCCGGTGATGTCAGCGCCCGCCTGAATAATAATTTGCTGGGTCTGGCCACCATCAAAGCCTTTGCGACTGAGAGCTTTGAAAAAAATCATATCGCCGAAGCCAGCAACACGTATCGCGAGGCCAACAGCAATGCCATTGCCATCAGCGCCGCCATCACACCGGTCATCCGCATGGCGATTCTGGCTGGTTTTACCGCAACCCTGGTCTACGGTGGCTGGCTGACTTTGCAGGGCGATCTGGCTGTCGGCGCTTATTCTGTATTGGTGTACCTGACGCAACGCCTGCTGTGGCCTATGACAGGCCTGGCTGAAGTCGCAGACATGTATCAGCGTTCAATGTCAGCCATAGACCGTGCCATGGGTTTGCTGGATACCAAAATCAATATTCCCTATGAAGGCAAGCATATTGCAGCTTCACAGATCAAGGGCGAGTTGCAATTTGATCAAGTCGATTTTGCTTATGGTGACCAAAAGACCTTGCAGCAGATCAGCTTAAATATACCTGCAGACAAAACCATTGCCTTTGTTGGCTCGACCGGTTCAGGCAAATCGACCCTGGTGAAATTGCTTTTGCGCTTCTATTCTGCACAAGCAGGAAAAATCAGACTGGATGGCATGGAGATCAATGACATCAACCTGCAAGACCTGCGCCGTTGCATAGGCTATGTTGCGCAAGACAGCTTCCTGACTGACGGTACGATAGCCGACAATATTGCCTATGGCATGCAGGATGCTGATGATGCGGCCATCCGGGATGCGGCGCAGGCAGCAGAAGCCATGGAATTTATTTCAAAATTGCCGCTGGGCTTTGCCACACGCATAGGTGAACGCGGGCAAAAACTCTCTGGCGGCCAGCGCCAGCGCCTGGCATTGGCCAGGGCCATTTTGAAAAACCCACCTATACTAATACTCGATGAAGCCACCAGTGCCGTCGATAATGAAACCGAAGCAGCAATTCAGCGTAGCCTGGATGTCGTCAGCCGCAACCGCACCACCATCGTCATCGCCCATCGTTTATCCACCGTACGCCAGGCAGATTGCATACACTTGCTGGAAGCTGGCAAGATCATAGAAAGTGGCACACATGACGAATTGCTGGCACTGGATGCCGGTTATGCGGCTCTGTGGCGCTTGCAGACCGGTGAACGCGCTCATGTATAATCTGAATCAATAAGTAAATTGCAAAAAGTTAAACAGTTTCATGTTTAACTTTGTTTTTCATACTGGATGGCAGTTTGGTGCTACTCTTACAACATGGGAGAGTATAAAGCATGAAAAAATCACTGACGATAGGCGTAGCTGCCGTTTTGCTGACCTTGCTGGGCGTCACGTCCTATCAGGCTATTGCCTATGTCACGCAGGCGCAGCCGGCAAGTGCTACGGCTGTTAATTTGCCAGTCAAACCTTTTGAGGTTGATCCGTCCTGGATCAAGGAAGGCAAGCCGAATTTTCGTGCGGCTGAATTTTTCAAATCCCATGATGGCGATACCAGTTCAGGCATTTTTGAGTGTGATGGCCCCTCTACTTTTGAATGGCATTACCAGCTTGATGAAAGTATCTATGTGCTGGAAGGCGGCGTGGATATTGAATATGAGGGGAAAAAGTTTTCCCTGAAACCGGGTGATACTGTGCTTTTCCGTGCAGGCACGAAAGCACTCTGGCATGTGCCTAAGGGAATACGCAAGAGCTGGACCCTGCATGATGCTGGCAAACCCGCACGCGGGCTTGCCAAGTTACTCAAATAAGCACAGCAACAAGCCGACAATCAGTCAGGAATTGCCTTTGCCAGTGCCAGCGCACTGAGGAAGGCATTTTCCACTTTGCCTGCCCCTTCAAGACCAGCAGCAAACCAGTCTCCGCAGACACCTATACCCTGCTTGCCATTCCACAAGAAATCAGAAGCCACTGGATTCACTGCCTCGGCATAACGCCAGCGGTGTACGACAGCATGGATGGGCTGTATCCATGAGCCAGTCGCTTCATGAAAGGCCTTGGTCAGTTTTTCTTTGACCCTTTCATCATCATCCTCCAGATGTTCAATACTCCAGGCCTGCGTGGCGTGACAGACCCAGCGTTCGCCAGCCCTGTGCAGGGGCTTGGCATCATCATGCGCTATCCAGCCAAGACGGGAATTATTGATCCAGGCACCGTCATATGGCAAATCCAGTGAAGTCTGGAAGCCCAGCATCAGCGTCCAGCATGGTGCCAGGTGAGCCTGCTTGGCCTGTTTGGCCAGTGCTGGCACCACACTCAACAAGGGTTCAGCCTGGTTAGCAGGAATAGCCAATATCACTGCATCAAACGGCCCCGCGGTTGCGGCAATTGGTACCGTGGCTGATCGGATGGACAACAGCCATTGCTTGCCGTGTGCTTCCAGAGCACTCACCTGCTGCTCTGCACGTACATCCAGGCCATGCGCCAGTTGCTTGCAAAGCGAACTCATGCCAGGCACAGCGATATAACGCGTACCACTGCGCCCTGCTGGCTTGCTACTGCCAGCTTCCAGCGTCGCCAGCTTGGCAGTCCATGGAACGACCCAGCCAAATTTTTTCCAGTCTGCAATTTCTTTTTTAAAGCGTTCGGAGCTGGCAGTGAAATATTGAGCGCCATGATCAAAACCACCCAGCTCCGTATGTCTGGTACTCATTCGGCCACTGACGCCCATGCTCTTTTCATACACGGTGACATGGTGGCCTTGCGTCTGTAATTGCCGCGCAACTGTCAACCCTGCTAATCCGGCTCCAACAACAGCGATATGCATATTATTTTCCTTATCTAGCGTCCAAACAGACAATAAAAAACGCCCGCTATACAAGCTTGCGGGCGTCAATTGGTTTAGTGCATATTGATATCTACTTTAGGAACAGCGTTCTCGCGACCATGCAGACTGGCGCGACGTGCTGTACAGTCAGGAACACTGCCCCTGACCAGGCGCAGCATCCTGGCAGCCCTGCTGTCAAGCACATCGAGCATGACTCTCGCAGAAGGTAGAGGTATCCCAGAGAAACCTGAACTTGCTGCGCCGCTGCTAAGTTTCATGCTAAGTTTCATTCGCGATCCTGAAATAGATATCGACACACCTTGATCTTTGCGCATTGATCTTTATTGATCAATGCGCAAACATTCGTGCTTACTGCTCGTTTTCTTCAACGGGCCAGTCACGGATATAGGCTTTCAACATCTTGTTTTCAAAACTTTGCGCTTCCAGCACGGCTCGGGCTACGTCATAGAATGAAATAACGCCCAGCAGAGTTTTGGCATCCATGACAGGCAGGTAGCGTGAATGCTTTTCCAGCATCATGCGACGCACTTCATTCACTTCGGTTTCTGGTGTCACAGTCAGTGGATGGTCATCCATATACTTGCGCACAGTGCCATTACCAAGGGAGCCCTGGTTTTTATGGATCGCGCGGATAACTTCACGGAAAGTCAGTATGCCAACCAGATCGCCGTATTCCATCACGACCAGAGAACCTATGTCTTTCTCTTCCATGACGCTGACGGCTTCAGTGATGGGGATATCAGGTGTGATCGTGAAAAGGATATTACCTTTCACTTGAAGTATCTCTGAAACTTTCATGATGTCCCTCCTCTTATACATTTTTGTGAGCCTTCATTGCAATGTATCGCAAGCCTTGCAAAAAATCCAGCATGTAAAATATTTTATTCATCATTTCACGCGCTTTGCTCTAAGTTTTTGTCCGCCTTTTGCACCTTAGGCATCAGCGATGGTAGCATTGCTGCCTCACAATATGGAGACTCTCACCAATGAGCGGCCCTAAATATCATGGCTTTGATACCCTATCCCTGCATGCTGGCGCTGCGCCTGATCCAGCCACAGGTGCACGTGCCACCCCTATTTACCTGACATCCTCTTTTGTGTTCAAGGATTCAGATCATGCAGCATCGCTCTTCAATATGGAAAGAGCAGGGCACGTCTATTCGCGCATTTCCAACCCTACCAATGCGGTACTGGAAGAAAGAATTGCTGCACTTGAAGGTGGCGTTGCAGGCATAGCCGTTGCCAGCGGGCAAGCTGCCATGCACTTGGGTCTGACAACCATAGCTGGCGCAGGTTCCCACGTTGTTGCTTCACGTGCCCTCTATGGCGGCTCGCAAAATTTGCTGGCTTACACCATGAAACGTTTTGGCATAGAAACCACCTTTGTTGATCCCCGCGACATGGATGCCTGGCGTACCGCGATACGCCCGAATACCAAGGTGCTGTTTGCTGAAACCCTGGGCAACCCGGGTCTTGATGTGCTGAACATCCCAACAGTGGCAGAAATTGCGCATGAGCATCATTTACCGCTGATGCTGGACTCGACCTTTACCACGCCTTATCTGCTGAAGCCATTTGATCATGGTGCCGACCTGGTGTTCCACTCAGCCACCAAGTTCTTGTGCGGCCATGGCACAGCCATAGGTGGTTTGCTTGTCGATGGAGGTACTTTTGACTGGCAGGCCGCCTACGAAAAAACCGGGCACTTTGCTGAGCTTTGTGAACCTTATGATGGCTTCCACGGTATGGTGTTCAATGAAGAATCGACAGTCGCCGCATTTTCACTCAGAGCCAGACGAGAAGGCTTGCGTGATTTTGGTGCCTGCATGAGCCCGCACAATGCATTCAGCATCCTGCAAGGCATAGAAACCCTGGGCCTGCGCATGGACAGGCATGTGGCAAATACTCGCAAAGTCGTCGAATTCCTGGTGGCTCATCCGGCGGTCGATTCCGTTTCGTATCCAGAACTGGAAAATCACCCTGACTATGAACTGGCAAAGACCTTGCTACCCAAAGGTTGCGGTGCAGTATTCTCATTCAACATCAAAGGTAACCGCGCTGCCGGACAGCGCTTCATTGAATCACTGAATATTTTCTCGCATCTGGCTAATGTCGGCGATGCCAAGTCCCTGGCCATCCATCCAGCTTCAACCACACACTTCCGCGTGCCGGCAGAACAGTTGCTGGCCTCTGGCATTACCGAAGGAACCATGCGTCTGTCGATAGGACTGGAAAATGTCGAAGACCTGATCGAAGACCTGTCCCGTGGCCTCAAAGCTGCACAGAAAGGAGCCTGAGATGTTATTTGAAGTCAATGGCCAGACAGCCTATTGCTATACCGGTGGCAAGGCTTACAACTCTGCCCTGCCCACGCTGGTGTTTATCCATGGCGCACAGAACGATCACTCGGTCTGGGGTTTGCAGACCCGTTACCTGGCACACCACGGTTTTAATGTGCTGGCAGTCGATTTACCCGGCCATGGCCGCAGCAAAGGCCAGGCACTGACCAGCGTAGAACAAATGGCAAACTGGCTGCTTGCTTTGCTGGATGTGGCAGGCATAGCGCAAGCCACGCTGATCGGACATAGCATGGGTTCCCTGATTGCGCTGGAGAGTTGCTTTAAAGCGAACTCACGTGTCAGTAAACTCATCATGGTTGGTACCGCTTATCCCATGAAAGTATCCGATACCTTGCTTAATGCCGCCCGTGATGAAGAGCAGACCGCAATTGATATAGTGAATATCTGGTCGCACACATCCATCGCACACAAGCCTTCCTGCCCCGGCCCTGGCTTTTATGTCATGGGTGTCAGCCAGCGTCTAATGCAGCGTATTTCTGCCATCAATCCTGACAAGGTTTTTTATACCGACTTTGCAGCCTGCAATGCTTATGCCAACGGTGAAGCAGCCGCACAATCAGTCACTTGCCCCAGCCTGTTCATACTCGGTAAAAAAGACATGATGACACCAGCAAAGGCCAGCCTGACCTTGAGCAAAGCCATCACAAATAGCCAACAAAAGATCATAGACAATTGTGGCCATTCATTGATGTCAGAACAGGCCGATCAGGTGCTGACGGCCATTCATGAATTTGTAAAGGCATAAGCAGCGATGGCAATGAATCTGGAAAGCTGGGCCTTGTTTACAGCCACGGAGGCAGCCTTGTCGCTGTCACCCGGCCCTGCAGTCATGATGGTGGTTGCCTATGGCATAGCCAGGGGCTGGCGCACATCCCTGTTTGTCACGCTGGGTATATTGACGGGCAATGCGATTTACTTTGCAGTATCGGCGACAGGCATAGGGTCGCTGATACTGGCATCACCCAAAGTATTCATGGCGATTAAGTACCTGGGTGCGGCTTATCTGGTCTATCTTGGCTTGTCGGCCATTTTTGGCAAGCCATCGCCATTGACCATATCCAAACTGGATGGCGTAGCACTCAGTGGCAGGAAGATATTCAGCAGCGCACTGATGCTGCAGTTGACCAATCCCAAAACCTTGTTGATGTTTGTGGCGATATTGCCGCAATTCATAGACCCCAGGGAACCAGTAGGTGTGCAGATGCTGATACTGGCGGCCTGCTCCATCATTCCTGAGTTTTTTATCCTGCTCGGATATGGAATGCTGGCCAGCAAAGCCAGTCACTGGGCAACCCAGGAAAGGTATGCAGTGATTACAGAAAGAATAGCCGGCACTCTGGTAACAGGTGCCGGCATCATGGTTGCACTGGTGTAGCCTTTAATTTTTATGCGTGTGCAGGCAGGCGCTGGTTCAGGCTTGCCAGGTAATCAGCCCTGAAGCGGCGTAAGACATAGTCTTTGTAATTGTCATGCTTGAGGCTATCCCAGGCTTCTACCCTGCCTTTGCTGGATTTGTCTTTCGCTGCAGCAAGCACTTCCGGGCTCAATTCCAGACTGGCATCGGTCATCATTTCATAGCCATACAATTTCATGAACTCTTTGGTCAGGCTTTCTATGACTTCAATTTCCTGCATGCTCAGTTGCTGCTTGAATTTATCCTTGTTGGCCATGACGGGCGGGAAGCGGTTGGTTGCCCACAATGCCGACATCTGAGATATCTGCTGCGCTTCGCTGGAATGGGTAACATCGAGCATTTCGGGCAAGAACTGTATACCAAAGAAATCGCAAATCGCCCGCAGGACAGTTTCCTGGTTACTCAGGAAATCTTCATAACGTATGGTCAGCACTCTATCGGGATGACGCTGGATAATATCGCGCGATAACTGGTGCGCTTCCAGCCAGGCAAGCGCATTCAGTGTCGAATCATAATCATGAATGATGGCCTTATTCATCGAAGCAACCTGCGCCCTCGGGTCCCTGACCACATTCAAGAACAGCATATTCGGAAACAGCTGCAATAGCTCTTCTGCATAGTGCACACTATCGAGTGACTTATCCATGACGATACTGGCATGGTGATGTTCGCCCGTACGCAACAACAATTCCCACAATATCCTGTGCACACTGCGCTGATCATTCTTGATGGATTCAAACACATCTACCGGATCAAACACCATGTTTTTCCATTTCACCATGCTGGCGGCTTGCAAGCCAACCACATCAACGACCAGCCTGAAATAAGACTCATCATCGCTCAAGTCACCATAGCGCGGCACCAGTGGCATGAAGTCAACGATATGCAGGGGATAAGGCGAATAGAACTCCTTGCTGTTATTCAGGCGCAGACGCAAGGCATGACTGCCACAGCGGCGCAAGGGTATCATCAGGACAGGAGTCGGTCGTTTATTGGAAGTAGTCGTTTTTTCTATACTGCTTGCACTATCTGATTCTGCCATGATGCTCTCCCCATGCTTGAAGGTAGGAATCTGGAAAACCGCTTATGTATCAGTCAGCTTAATTAAGCTCAAGTCAAACTGAGCTGAGGTATTTCCATTTTCTCAAAATAAGCTATAAAAGCTTGCACAAAAGTATTCGTTTCAGATGCCGGCAAATGATTGATGCCGCCCGCGCCGCGCCTGCCGCCACCTGTTGCAAACGCAGAACAAAATTGACCCGCAGGACAATGATCTGCATCGCCTGAACGTATGCTGACGACATAACTTCCATCCGGCTTTGCCGTCAGCACGGCAAATGATTTTCCAGGTTCTTCCTGTGTCAATTGATTTGCCAGAATGCCCGACACTCGCCTGGCCCAGGCCTGGGCAGGCAAGATATAGATGGATGTCAATTCACTTTCTCTGTCAGCACGCAGGCCTTGCATGAATGCTATATCACTGGCATAGGCATTACGCAGCACTGCAAATTGCGCCGCACTATTCAAAAAATCGAAAGGATTAATATAGTCATGCACCGCCTGATACAAAGCAGCAGGATGGAAATGCAAATCATCTACTGATTCGCCATAGGCGTTGTAGTTGAGCAAAGTACCCAGTTCCTGCAACTGCTCGCGTTGCGATTGATTCAGGCCCGCCTCGCCAGCCATCAGAGTTGCGACTGCTGGCAAGTTATCACCATAAGCCGCTACCACGGCCCACTTCCAATAAAGACCGTTTAAATAGCGGTTGACCAGAATGCTGCTGCATACATCGGCCGCCATGTCACAATACAAATGCAGATGCTCATGTTCAAAGGCCTGTGCTGCATTGTGATGATCGAAGTAAGTGACTTCTGCACCTGCCTTGAGATGCTGACGCAGTGCGGCAATATTGCTGTCCAATGAAATATCCAGCACCGTCAACCTATCACCTGATTTGCTGGAGAAACGATTCAGTAAATCAATATCCCGCTTGGCACCTGTAATCAATTCTGCCGTAAGGGGCTCAGCCAGCCTGAGCTGGTGCAATGCGCAGATGCCATCTGCGTCACCATTAAATACGTCATAGGCTGCTACTGATTTATTGATCTCTGTTGACATGGCAGACGTCATCCTCCTGCTATTTGATATAGCATAATCCTATCAGGTGTCTGTAGAGTTTCTCCGCCGCTTCTTCTATAGTGTGTTGCTCGGAATTGATTTCCAGGTCTGGATCAAGGGGAGCCTCGTAAGGCGCTGAAACCCCGGTAAATTCTGGTATTTCTCCCCTGCGCGCTTTGGCATACAGACCTTTGGGGTCCCGCCTCTCGCAAACTATGCCTGGTGTGTTGACATGTACTTCGACAAAGCGCTCCCGACCTATGATCTCTTTCGCCATCGCCCTGTCGTCCCGGAACGGTGAAATAAATGCAGTGATGGCAATCATGCCAGCTTCATTCATGAGGTGTGCAACCTCGGCCGCCCTGCGTATGTTTTCACGTCTGTCCTGCGCCGAAAAACCAAGGTCGCTATTCAAATGATGACGCAGGTTATCGCCATCAACAACGAAGCAGCAATGCCCTCGTTCCAATAATATTTTTTCCAGAGCATAGGCTAAAGTAGATTTTCCAGCGCCACTCAAACCAGTCAGCCACAAGGTAGCCGGACTTTGCCGCATCAGGCGTTCACGTGCATTGGAATTGACGACGCCATAATGCCATTTGATATCCACCCCACTAGTCTGTGGGCTTTGCACAAAACGGCCAAATTGTGTCCTGCGCTCTACCCTGACCGTAGTCTGCTCAACTTGAGGCTTGTCTTCAAGCATGCTCGTATTCGCTTGCATAGATTGCTCCCGGTTTTACCACTGATGCCCAACAATCAATTCAATTCATTAAAACTCTTCCCAATCAGTATTACCGGACTGAGGATTGCTATTCGCATTTGCCACGCGCTTGATCTGCTTTACAGGGGTATTATTTTGGGGCGCAGCTTTTTTAATCAAAGGAACGATTTTTTTGTTTTCCAAGACTGGCTCCTGCCATGCAGGCTGGGCATTTTTTTCTGCTGCCAACTGGAAGGTACTTACCAGTTCAGACAAGTCGTCTGCCTGGTTCTGCAAGGCGGTAGCGGCAGCAGCGGCTTCTTCTACCAGTGCAGCATTTTGTTGGGTGACGTCGTCCATCTGCACGATGGCTTCATTGATCTGTTCTATCCCCGCCGTCTGCTCCTGGCTGGCCAGCATGATTTCGCTCATGATGCCAGTGACACGTTTGATACTGACGACTATCTCATCCATGGTCACACCGGCCTGATCAACCAGTTTGGCACCGACTTCTACCTTCGTGACAGAATCGTCGATCAAATGCTTGATCTCGCGGGCAGCTTCGGCTGAACGTTGTGCCAGGTTCCTGACTTCTGTCGCAACCACGGCAAAGCCGCGGCCTTGCTCACCAGCACGGGCAGCCTCCACAGCAGCATTAAGCGCAAGTATATTGGTCTGAAAAGCAATGCCGTCAATGACACCGATAATATCGACAATTTTGCGGGATGAAGTATTGATCGAACCCATGGTATGCACAACCTCAGATACAACCGTGCCGCCTTTGACTGCGACATCAGAAGCAGATTGCGCAAGAATATTGGCCTGCCTGGCACTGTCGGCATTTTGTTTGACGGTAGAGGTAAGCTCTTCCATCGAGGACGCTGTTTCTTCCAGAGAGCCGGCTTGCGCCTCAGTGCGTGAAGACAAATCCATATTGCCAGAGGCAATTTGCCTGGAGGCAGTGGCGATCGTATCTGTACCAGAACGTACCATGCCTACAATGTCGGCCAGGCCTTTTTGCATTTCATACATGGCATGCATGAGACTGTGTTCATCCTTGTCGGCCAGTCTGATAGGCACGGATAAATCGCCTGCTGCGATCCTCTCGGCAATTTGCACGGCGTAACGAGGTTCGCCGCCCAATTGTTTCAACAAACTCCTGACAATCAGCCAGGCGGCCGCCATGCCCACGAACAGGGCTGCAGCGCCAAACAGATACATGAGTTTTTTTGCACTGTTATAGTCTTGCTCCGCCTGCACTATGGCCGCTGAGTTTTGTTTTTCTTCATCAGAAATAAAATCATTCAGCAAATCCCACCACTTCTTCTGCACAGGACGAAATTCGAAGCGGAGTAATTTATAAGCCTCTTCCCCCTTTTTTTGCACGCCGAGATCGGCGCCTTTGGCAATAAAAGACTCTGACAGCTTGGCCTGGTCCCTGATTTTACCCAACAGGGCAATTTGCTCTGGAGTGGCATTGGGATCGGCATTCAGCATCTGGGTGAGTTTGTCTTCGGCTTCAGTATATTTTTTTGTCTGTGCCGCTATCCTTTTTACTTCAATCTGGATTTCGGCTTCGTCTGACAACAAAATGAGATTTCGCAAAGCCAGTGCCCGCTCAGTCACAGTCAGATACATGGTAGAAGCCAGTTTGGACTGGACATTATTGACGTTGGCGATCTCATCAAGGCGCTGATGCATTTTCGCCATATAAGTTATTCCCAGGAGCAAAACAACCAGAAGCAAGCCCAACACCAGGCCAAAACCTGTGATCAGACGGGTTGAGACTTTCGAATTCTCAATATTCATGATTCCCCCAAAAACGTTGTCAGCGACAAAAATGTTTGACTTGGTCTGTACTATCAGGGCTTGCATAAGTTTGTTCAACAAACTCATATTGCCACACGGAATTTAATGCCACAAGGTAATTATTAAAAATTGTGTCTTTAAAATAAAGCTTTTAACTTCAATCACTTACATCATTAAATATAACTATCAAGGACTTATATCCAGTAGCATAAAACATATATGATTATGCTTAAAGTTTATATCAATGAATATTAGTAGATTTTTTTACAATGTCAATATTGCAATTCACCATTATTTTCGCGATTCAAGTGCGCAATGGAATAAATCATTTAAAGATTTTAAAAATTAAGTGACCGGCACGGCCCTATAACCTACTATGCTTGTAGCAATGCAATGCTGAGTCGAAAGACATGTCGCTAAAGAGGAGACAAAAATGGCAGAGAAATTTACTGATTTTTCGAAGTTTTATGCTTTTTACCTGACCGAGCACAGCAACAAAACTTGCAGGCAATTGCATTTCCTGGGAAGCAGCCTTGTTCTCCTGTGTGTCGCCACATTCATGATCACGGGTCAGACTGGTTATTTGCTGGCGGCACCAGTCTGTGGCTACGGCTTTGCCTGGTTAGGTCATTTTGTTTTTGAAAAGAATCATCCGGCCTCATTCAAACAGCCCTTGTTCTCTTTCATGGGGGATTGGGTCATGTATTGGCAATTACTGAGTGGGGAAATCAGCTTTTCCTCTCAGGAGGATGTGCGCAAAACATGACATAAAACATGGAATCAAGATGCAGCCCTGTCATATCAGGGCCGCTATTGAATTAATCAGGCAAAGTGGTAAATCATACTGACATGAGGAATGCCAGCTTCTTCAAAAATCTCGCCATCGCGGATATAGCCTTCTTTAAGATAGAAGTTCTCTGCTGATTGTTGCGCATTCAGGCGCACAGCTACCTCGCCTCTGGCCTTCGCCTCTTTCATCAGGGTACGCAAAATCTGTGCACCTACACCCAAACCACGCGCCGTTGCCAATACAGCCATGCGACCTATGTGTGCGTCAGGCAACAGGCGACCTGTTCCCACTGCCCGGCCATCCACATCATAAGCAACCGCATGCAGGCATTCTGTATCAGCCGCGTCCCATTCCAGCTCTGCCGGGATTTTTTGCTCTATGACAAACACTTCATAGCGTATGGCCTGCGCATCTTTTTGCAGCGTGGCCCAGTCAGCAATAACCAGGCGGAGGTTTTCAGTATTCATGTTCGGGTATCAGCGGGTGCATGCGTTTCAAAGGATGAAATTATCGCACGCCATGCATCTGTGACGGCAACTGCCTTGCGTTTTTCTGTATCGGCATACACATACACCAGCTCGCCTGATATCAAATGGTTTTCACCAATATAGATTTCGAGGACGAACTGCAGAGAAGACCTGCCTATGCCGGCACAACGCACACCAATATCGAGCTCATCATCAAACCTTGCTGGCGCCATGAATTCGATAGTAGATTTGCGGGCAAACAATTCCTTGCCCTCGGCTGCCTGGGTAATCACATTCGGCAAACCGGTAGCACGCCAGTATTCGGTAAAAGCCACGTCAAAATAATTGAGGTAATTGCCATTAAAGACAATGGCTTGCATATCTACCTCAGACCAGCGCACCCGCAAGCGATGAAAAAAAGCAAAATCAGCTTTGGCCATAATCCCTAACTCTGCAAAAATTGACGAATAAGGCGATTCACACGCTCCGGTTGTTCATGGATAACCCAGTGTGAACCCTCAGCAATACGCTGTATCTGGATATCATCGACAAAACTCTCAATACCATCGAGCAAGGTCTTGGGCAAGGCTTTGTCATTTTCACCCCAGATGACGCGGGTGGGCACCTTGACTTGAAAATCAGCCGGATTCAGATTTAACTGCAAAGGCCCGGGACTTTTTTCTGTCGGTGGGTGTAATGGTGACGCGCGGTAATAATTGACGCCACCAGTCAAACCACGCGCCCAGCAAGCATGGTAAGCCGCCTGGGTCTCTGCATCAAACCAGATAGCTTCACCCTGACCCATGCCATTGAAGAAGCCATCCATGAGAGCAAAATCATCTTTGGCAAGCGCTTCTTCAGACCCTGGATTGCGCAACCAGTTCATGTATTCACTGGAAGTCTTTTGCGCAGGATCAGTCGCCAACGCCTGCATGAACAGGTAAGGATGAGGTGAATTGATGATGATCAGTTTTTCAAACAAAGCTGGTAGGGCAATCGCCATATTCCAGCATACCGCCCCACCCCAGTCATGCGCAACGACCGTAGCTTGCTGATAACCGAGCTGTGCAATCAGCAAACGCAGGTCATCGACAATATGCCTGGCCTTGTAGGCAGCAACATCTGTAGGCATATCAGAAAGATTGAAGCCGCGCAAATCCGGTGCCACGGCAAAATAATCCTGTCCAAACTCAGCCAGTTGCGCCGACCATTCATACCAGAACTCTGGAAAGCCATGCACGAACAAGATCAATGGCCTGCCGCGCTCACCCGCACTGGCAAAATGCAGGCGGGTTCCATTGTCCAGTGTGGCAAACTGATTACTTAGTATCTCTGCTGTCATCTATGCTTCTCCATGATGCTTAAAAGTGATAATCAAGCCTTGAGCTTGGCTCTGAGCATGTCACGGATATGCGGCGCTGCCTTGTAAGGATCACCAGGGTTGCGTTGCAGGACGATGTCTTCCATGCGCTCCTGCACATTACCCAGGGCACCGGGATGAGAGAAGATGTAGAACTGTTCGTCAGCAATTGCCTTGAAGGTGTTTTCAGCCACTTCTTCGGCGGTTACCTTGCCAGAATTCACAGCCTTGTCTGACATGGCCTGTGCCGCTCTCTGGCTGGCGGTCGGTGCAGAACCTGGCACATCTTCAGGGCGGTTTCTATGGGATTGTGAAATGCCGGTAGGCACGAAATAAGGGCACAGTACAGAAGCGCCTATCGGTGCTTCTATCAGTTTCAAATCCTGATACAGGGACTCTGACAAAGACACAACGGCATGTTTGGAGACGTTATATACACCCATGGTCGGTGCATTGAGCAAGCCAGCCATGGATGCCGTGTTGACGATATGCCCTTCAAATTGTGGATCTTTCTTTGCGCATTCCAGCATCAAATTGGTGAAGATGCGCACACCATGAATCACACCCCAGAGATTGACGCCCAATACCCATTCCCAGTCTGCCTGGGTATTTTCCCAAACCAGACCGCCAGAACCGACACCGGCATTATTGAACACCAGATGCACGGCACCAAATTTCTCCATGGTGGCATCAGCCAGGGCCTGCACTTCTTCTGCATGGCGTACATCGCAACGCATGGCCAACACCTGTGCACCTTGCGCTTCCAGCTCTGCTCTGGCTTTATCCAGGGCATCTTGCTGCACATCAGCCAGTACCAGTTTCATACCCAGGCGTGCGCCGATAATCGCAAATTCACGGCCAAAACCGCTGGCACCACCGGTGATTACGGCTACTCTGTCTTTAAATACTTTCATGTTGTCTCCTGTATGTGATTTATTAAATTTATTTGTTTTGGATTAATTTATTTTGCGCGTTTCATCTGGAAGCCTACACGTGGGAAATGCACGACCACGGTTCCAGCCCGTTCATCTTGACGAAGCACGGCCAATTCATTTTCGCTGGCAATGAGCAGTTCCCCCACGACAGGATCCAGCGCATAGTCGGTCGGCATGATGGCAACTTGCTCACCCAACGCTATGCCATGGCTGTCAATAAAATCGCGCCCTGCTGTATCAAAGCCATGCGCATTTTTGGCGATCTCAAGTGCTTCTGCGCTGCTCAGAGCTTCAGACTGGTGATAACCGAAAGCAGCGATACGGTCCATCCACTCCAGAAGCTTTGGATAAGCGTCGAAAACAGGATTGATCGTTGGAGCCAGTCGTATCAGCCACAAAGCCTGATACACAGAGAAATCAGCAATGCTGGCTTGTGTACCCAGCAGAAACGGCGCATCTCCGCTGAGCATATTTTCCAGGCGACTTAAGTATTCTAAAAGCTGCCCTTTTGCTTCACCCATGCTGGTGCGCGGCATATTGCCACGCATGGTGGCACGGTCTGCACTGAAGGCCTGCAATTCTTCAGCGCTGATATTGCCGAATATGGATGGGATAGCCGCGGGCTGAAATGCATAGGGGATTGCTGTCCAGAACAGCGTAGTATCCGCCCATTGTGCCAGATTGCGCGCCAAACCATTGATAGCAGCCGGGTATAGAGCAGGTGCGGGCGATCGTTTTTCCAGCACCTCGGCAATCAAAGACGTATCGCAATAAATATCTCCACCGATTTGCAGTATCGGCGTGCGTCGGTAACCACCTGTCAATGCCGTCACATCCGGCTTGGGCATGATGATGGGTACCGTTACAGATTTCCACTTCAATTGTTTGAAACCGAAAATCAGGCGAATCTTTTCTGAAAATGGAGAAATCGCAAAATTATGGAAAATAAGGTCGGACATGATTGCTCTGTGCTCTTCAGGTTTATACGACTAACTCAAATAAGCTTCACCAATTGCTTGCCGAAGTTCTTACCTTTCAACAGACCAATAAATGCTTCTGGCGCAGCAGCAATGCCTTCTGCAACAGATTCTCGGAATTTCAGTTTGCCAGTCGCAACCAGGCCACCCAATTCTTTCAAACCTTGCGGCCACAAATCCATGTGCTCAGAGACGATGAAGCCACGCATAGTCAAACGCATCGTCAGGAACACGCGAGCATTCTTGATGCTTAATTGCTCGCCGTTGTAACCTGCAATCAAACCACACAGGGCGATACGGCCAAAGGCATTCATGCGCGCCAGGCTGGCATCAAAGATTCCACCACCGACGTTTTCAAAAACGGCATCAATACCATCTGGGGTTGCGGCGGCAAGATCGGTTTCCAGATTGCCTGCCTTGTAATCGATGCAGGCATCAAAGCCCAGTTCATTGACAACGTAAGCACATTTGTCTGCGCCACCGGCTATGCCAACCACGCGGCAACCCAGTTGCTTGCCCAACTGACCGACCACACTGCCCACTGCGCCGCTGGCAGCAGACACCACGATAGTTTCGCCAGCTTTAGGCTGCATGATCTGGGTCAGGCCGTACCAGGCTGTCAGGCCAGGCATGCCGACTGAGCCCAGGTAGGCAGATAAAGGAATATGCGTCGTATCAACTTTACGCAACAGCAAGCCATCAGACACACCCATTTCTGACCAACCCAGCATGCCTATGACTTTGTCACCAACATTGAATTTGGCATTTTTGCTGGCGACCACTTCACCTACCGTGCCGCCTATCATGGTTTCACCTATGACTTGTGGGGCAGCATAGCTTTTTGCATCTTCCATGCGGCCACGCATATAAGGGTCGAGTGACATGTAGTGATTACGCACCAGTAGCTCTCCATCCTTGAGTTCTGGCACAGGCAGGGATTCAAGGCGGAAATTTTCTGGCACAACCTGACCTTTAGGACGAGAGGCCAGCACGATACGTTGGTAAGAAAGTTGAGAATTAGTAGTCATGATTTGCTCATTTCATCAAGTGATTTGCCAAAGCCTGGAAGGCGCGGTAGGTGACAGGGTCAGTCGCACCATTGGCAGCAATGGGATGGGAAGAAAATTTAACGATGACCATTTCAGCCACCGGGTCGATGTAAATACGTTGTCCGTGTATGCCACGGGCTTCAAATGTCTGGTGGCTGTTATGCCCTATCCACCACATATTGCGGTAGGAGTAACCTGGCAAAGTGGCATAGCCCGCCTTGGCAAACTTGGCCGGGTCAGCACCCTTGCGTATATCTTCCACTGCAGCGGCAGGAATGATTTGCTGGCCATTGAATTTGCCATTCAGGCGCATCATTTCACCAAAGCGTGCCATGTCACGTAGCGTCAGATTCAAACCGCCTCCGCCCTGCTCGGTGCCTACGCTATCTACCGAAAAATAGGCATCATTCTCGGCACCAAGTTTTTGCCAGATACGTTCAGACAAGAGATCAGACAGATTTTGCCCGCTAGCGCGTTTGACTATCCAGGCCAGCACTTCAGCACTGACCGTCTTATAGGCAAATGCTTCGTCATGCTTGCCTTCTTTTTTCAATTTCACCAGGAAGTCATAAAAGGTTTTAGGCCCATCATAAGTTGGTGCTGTCGGCAGCAGTCCGCCTGATCTGGCATAATCCCAGACTTCAGCTTTGGGGTCTGCATAATTTTCAGAGTACTGTACACCGATGGTCATATCCATGACCTGGCGCACAGTCGCGTCACCATAGGCTGTGTCTTTGAGTTCAGGAATATATTGCGTAACAGGCGCACTCGGATCGAGCTTGCCTTCCGCAGCCAAAGTCGCTGCCAGCGTACCGACAAAGGACTTGGTGACCGACATCGCGATATGCGGCACATAGTTCTTGGTAATACCAAGGTAACGCTCGTAGACTATTTTTCCCTTGTGCAGTACCAGTATGCTGTCGGTATAAGTGCGGGCTTGCATATCCGCCCAACTTATATCGCTGCCCTTTTCATCGGCAAATCGCAATTTATCGAGATCACGCAAAGCTAACGGCAAAACTGAAACCGGGCCTGCGCCATGCCAGACATTGCTGGTCGGCCCCAGTTCACGCCCATGCGAAAACGACCAGCGGGTACGGGGAAACTGATAGTTGCTGCCATTGGCAAACTTGATGAGCTTGTCAGGCGCCGGAGGAAATCCTTGCATCCAGCCCATTTTTTGCGGATCGCTTGCCTCAGCATCAGGCAAGGCAGTTTGTGCCGTAGACATGCTCATGAAAGGTCCACAAATTAAAGCTGAAAAAAGTAATGCAAAGCGGGTCTGCTGCATGTTGGTCTCCATTTATTTTTATAAGACTTGCAGAAACGACGTCAATTTTTAATCAGTCACTACCATAGAGTTTTTTCATATTCTCGCCAGACTTCAAGCGTCGCAAGTATTTGAAAGTACCCATGGCTTTGGCAATGAGCTTGTCGCCATTCCAGACCTCTCCCTCGCAAAAGCACATGGTGGTGGATTGATGAAAAGCCTTGCCTCGCGCTTCCATGCGGCCACCCGGTACACCGCCTGGCTGCAGGAAGGTGGTTTTCATCTCTACAGTGACGACTCCCTTGAGGTCGCTACTCATGGACCGGCCAGCCATCGCCATCACCACATCAAGCATGGTCATAATCACACCGCCATGGGCAATTTGCCAGCTGTTCATATGTCGTTCGCTCAGGTCAAGCGCCAGTCGTGCATGACCATTTTCCATTTCCAGGAACTCAACGCCTAGGTCGTGCAAGAAAGGATTCAATACCGGCGTTGGTTGCGCAATGGGAAGCGCCGCAGCAGACTTGGCATCTGTCATACAGCAGATACTCCGCCATCCACTGCCAGGGTTTGGCCAGTAATGTGCTTACCAGCGTCACTGGCAAACAGCATGGCCACACCCTTCAAATCTTCATCATCACCTATGCGCTGTAAAGGCGCTTCTTTGGCGAGTTTTTCTTCGCCCAGGTTTTCCAGTATGCCTTTGGTCATCTTGGACGGGAAAAATCCAGGTGCAATTGCATTGACGGTAATGCCATGCACACCCCATTCACCAGCCAGAGTACGGGTGAAGTTGATCACGGCTGCCTTGGACGTGTTGTAGGCAATGGTCTGCATGGTACCTGGCGCATTGCCAGCCAGACCGGCGATAGAGGCGATATTGATGATGCGGCCATACTTGCGCGGTATCATCGAACGCTTACCAACTGCCTGCGAGATCAGGAATATGCTGCGGATATTCAGGTTCATGACTTTGTCCCAGGCATCAACCGGATAATCTTCTGCCGGTGCACCCCAGGTAGCGCCAGCGTTATTGATAAGAATATCGATATGGCCCAGACGGGCCAGTGCTTCATCTACCAATGGTTGTACCGCTGCTTCTTTCGACAAATCAGCAGCGATCGCACTGGCATCAATGCCACGGCTTTTCAGATGGGCAACGGCCTCATCCAGGTCAGATTGTTTGCGTGAAGATAGCACCACTTTGGCACCTTGCTCCCCAAGTGCCTCTGCCATTTGCAGCCCCAATCCACGGGAGCCGCCAGTAATCAGTGCTGTCTTGCCATGCAAGTCAAATAACTGTTGTACGGTGCGAATTGCTTTGTTCATTTTTTGTCTCCGGTATATGCGGCCACCACCTGTCTGCGCGCAGACAGGAAGGGCATCGTTTGTTATGTGTTTTTGATTATTCCAGGGCTATGGTTCAGAACCAGGCATCCTGCATATCGAAAGTCGTCATATCGATATTCGACAGCAAATCCAGTTGAGGATGAACGCGCGGCAATTCCCAGTGGAAGAAGTATTTACAAGCCTGCAGTTTGCCTGCATAGAAATCAGCATCATGGTGAGTTTCTTTATTCAGGCACAAAGTAGCTTGCTCCAGCCACATCCACGCAATCACGGCATGGCCAAATACTTCCAGATAAGCCGAGGCATTTGCCAGGGTTTTGTTGGTATCTCCCACGCCATGCAGTTGCTGGGTAACGCTGGCCAGTCTTTGCAGCACACGTGCCAGTGATTTGGTATAGGCCAGCAATTCAGGATGAGCCGCAGCTCTCGCCAGCGTCTTGTGCATGATTTCGCCCAAAGCCTCGAGCGCTGCACCATCTTGCATGACAACCTTGCGGCCCAATAAATCCAGCCCCTGTATTCCGTGCGTACCTTCATGGATGGGGTTGAGGCGGTTATCGCGGTAAAACTGTTCTACATTGTATTCACGGGTATAGCCATAGCCACCATGCACCTGTATCGCCAGATTATTCGCTTCCAGACACCATTGTGAAGGCCAGGATTTGGCAATCGGTGTCAGTATTTCCAACATCTGCGCAGCATGGGTACGCGCTTCTGGCGACGGCGCGGTGCGCTCTTCATCCACCAGACGGGCGCAGAATAAATTCAAAGCCAGGCCACCTTCGACATAGGCTTTTTGTGCCAGCAACATACGCTTGACATCGGTATGTTCAATGATAGGCACTTGTGGTGCAGCCGGGTCTTTGTTCAGCGGTGCACGTCCCTGTGGACGGTTACGGGCATAATCCAGTGCATGCAAATAACCGGTATAGCCCAACATGACAGCACCCAGGCCTACACCTATACGTGCCTCGTTCATCATGTGGAACATGTTTGCCATGCCACGGTGCAAGGTCCCAACCAGATAACCTATTGCACCAGCCTTGCCTTGCGGCTTGAATTTACCTTCACCAAAATTCAGCATGCAATTGGTGGTGCCGCGATAACCCATCTTGTGATTCAGGCCGGCGAGCACTACGTCATTGCGTTCACCCAGGCTGCCATCTTCGTTCACCAGTTTTTTAGGCACGATGAAAAGCGAAATGCCTTTGACGCCAGGTATCAACTTGCCGTTTGCATCCGGCACTTTGGCCAATACCAGGTGCACGATATTCTCTGCCAGCTCATGCTCCCCTGCCGATATCCACATCTTGTTGCCGGTCAACCGGTAAGTGCCGTCTTCTTGAGGCTCAGCCCTGGTGACAATATCTGACAAACTGGAGCCAGCCTGTGGTTCAGACAAACACATGGTGCCAAAGAAACGACCTTCCAGCATGGGCTTGACGAAGGTTTCTATCTGCTCAGGCGTGCCGCATTTGAGCAAGGTATTGGCATTGCCTATGGTGAGGAAGGGATAAGATGCCGTCCCTACATTCGCCCCTTTGAAATAAGCAAAACCAGCTTTTTCAACCACGCAGGGTAACTGCATGCCGCCGACATCAAAGTCTTGCCCTGCCGCCATCAGGCCAGCTTCGCAAAATGCTTTCAGGGCCGTCTTAACTTCAGGAATCATGTGCACTTCTTCACCATCGAAGTGCGGCTCCTGCTGGTCATTTTTTTTATTGTGGGTAGCGAACAGGTCTGTCGCTATTTGTTCGCAGGTATCAAGGGCGGCATTGAAAGTTTCGCGACTATGATCGGCGAAACGCGGCCTTTGATTCAGTGACTCTACATTCAGCCATTCATACAGCATGAATTCGAGATCACGGCGGGAAAGAATTTTAGATTGCATGGCTTTATCTGGACAAGAGAGATGAGGTACTCATTTTGCCCAAACCGCATGACAACATCATACAGCCTGGGCACCCGACATGCATCCAGCTTAGACTACTTCAAACAAACCTGCAGCGCCCTGGCCGCCGCCAATACACATGGTGACCACTACATATTTTGCGCCACGGCGTTTGCCTTCGATCAGTGCGTGGCCAGTCAGGCGTGCGCCGGAGACACCATAGGGATGGCCCACGGCAATCGCACCACCATTGACATTCAATTTATCCATAGGAATGCCAAGTTTGTCTGCGCAATACAAGACTTGCACGGCAAATGCCTCATTCAATTCCCACAAACCGATGTCCTCAACTTTGAGGCCGGCTTTTTTCAGCAATTTGGGAATCGCAAAGACCGGGCCTATACCCATTTCATCTGGCTCGCATCCTGCAATCGCAAAACCACGGAAAATACCCAATGGTTGCAAGCCCTTTGCTTCAGCCAGTTTGCTGCTCATCAGAATGGCAACAGAAGCACCGTCAGAAAACTGACTGGCGTTACCGGCAGTAATCACACCACCTGGCACTGCGGTACGGATTTTGGAGACGCCTTCGAGCGTGGTATCTGCACGTATGCCTTCATCGGCAGAAATGGTGACCTCTTTGGTGATCAGCATGCCGGTCGTTTTATCAGCGACGCCCATGGTGGTAGTCATAGGCACGATCTCGGCATCAAACAAACCTGCAGCCTGGGCTGCGGCTGCGCGCAACTGGCTTTGTACGCCGTATTCATCCTGGCGTTCGCGTGGAATACCATAACGCTTGGCGACGGTTTCTGCTGTTTGCAGCATAGGCCAGTAAACTTCTGGCTTGTGTTGCTTCAACCAGGTTTCAACGATCATGTGGCTATTGGCTTCGTTTTGTACGCAAGAGATAGACTCGACACCGCCTGCCGCATAGACATCGCCTTCACCGGCAATAATTCTTTGTGCTGCCAGGGCAATGGTCTGCAAGCCAGAAGAGCAAAAACGATTGACCGTCATGCCAGCAGTAGTTACCGGGCAACCTGCACGCAAAGCGATCTGACGAGCAATATTGCTGCCAGTTGCACCTTCTGGTGTGGCACAGCCCATGATGACATCTTCCACCTCACCTGATTCTATCTTTGCCCGGGTAATGGCTGCATTCAATACATGGCCACCCATGGTAGCACCATGCGTCATGTTGAAAGCACCCTTCCAGGATTTTGCAAGGCCAGTGCGGGCGGTGGATACGATAACTGCGTCAGACATGTAGATCTCCTGATTAATATAAGTATGTGTACAGGCTGGAACTGCTGATAACCATCATAAGTAATAATTTGCCCTTTGCAAACCAACATGCAGGAACAAACTTCCATAGCCCTGTTTTGCCTGAACCGAATTGCCTTAATTAAAAGCATATAGACCAAGCTCAAAACCTAGAATATCACATTTTAGTACGACCGTTCGTAAATTAATTTCATGCAATTACAGTGCTCAATATTGCTCTTCTTTACATATTCAGGATAGCGCTTTTGTAAGTTTCTGTAAGTTTCGAGCAAGCAAGCCGTAAGTTTCGACTTGCACACTTTGCTTGCAATAAAAATTATGTCGGAAATGTGATAGTGGGATTCCGGCCATTTTTTAGCATATTTAATATACATAAAACAGGAGACAAGCATGGCGACAGCACCTATCGCAACGTCAGGCGGCATGACAGCAGAAGAACGCAAGGTTATTTTTGCGTCTTCACTGGGAACCGTCTTTGAATGGTACGACTTTTATCTATATGGCTCACTTGCGGCCATCATTGCAAAACAGTTCTTCGCTGGCACTGACCCCAATACTGCGTTCATCTTTGCCTTGCTGGCATTTGCAGCGGGCTTTATCGTGCGCCCCTTCGGCGCATTGGTCTTTGGTCGCCTTGGTGACATGATAGGCCGCAAATATACCTTTCTCGTGACCATCCTGATCATGGGCGGCTCGACGTTCTGCGTTGGCTTACTGCCTAGCTATGCCAGCATAGGTATTGCAGCGCCAGTTATCCTGATCACTCTGCGCATCTTGCAGGGTCTGGCATTGGGTGGTGAATATGGCGGCGCTGCAACATATGTTGCAGAACATGCTCCTCATGGCAAGCGCGGCGCCTACACGGCCTGGATACAGACTACAGCTACATTGGGATTGTTCCTTTCGCTGATGGTGATCCTGGGCACCCGTATGGCCATAGGCGAAGAAGAATTTGGCAACTGGGGCTGGCGTGTTCCCTTCCTGGTATCGGTTTTCCTGCTGGCTATTTCAGTCTGGATACGCTTGTCCATGAATGAATCACCTGCTTTTGCCAAAATGAAAGCTGAAGGCAAAACTTCCAAAGCTCCACTGACAGAATCCTTCGGTCAATGGAAAAACCTGAAGATCGTTATCCTGGCTCTGCTGGGTTTGACAGCGGGTCAGGCTGTGGTCTGGTATACAGGTCAGTTCTATGCACTGTTCTTCCTACAACAAACACTCAAAGTCGATGGCCCGACTGCCAACGTTCTGATCGCTGCATCGTTGGTCATAGGCACGCCCTTCTTTATCGTGTTTGGTACCCTGTCGGACAAAATTGGCCGCAAACCGATTATCCTGGCAGGCTGCCTGATTGCAGCGGCCACCTATTTCCCAATTTTTGGCGCACTCACACATTATGCCAATCCTGCTCTGGAAGCCGCATTGAAAAATGCACCAGTCGTGGTAACGGCGGATCCAAATGACTGCCAATTCCAGTTCAACCCGACAGGCACGAAGAAATTTACCTCTTCATGCGATATCGTCAAGGCAAAATTAGCTGCCGCTTCAGTCAATTACTCAAACGAAATAGCTACACCAGGAACCATTGCATCCGTCAAAGTTGGCGATAAAGTCATTACTTCTTACAATGCAAATGGCTTGCCAAAAGATGAAGCCACCGCAAAAGACAAGGCCTTCTCAAAAGATCTGGGTGAAGCGATCAAAGCTGCAGGCTACCCAGCCAAAGCTGATCCTGCACAAGTCAACAAGCCTATGGTACTGGTCTTGCTGATCATCCTGGTCATCTATGTGACCATGGTGTATGGCCCTATCGCTGCCATGCTGGTGGAAATGTTCCCGACACGCATACGTTACACCTCGATGTCCTTGCCCTATCACATCGGCAATGGCTGGTTCGGTGGCCTGTTGCCAACTACAGCGTTTGCTCTGGTTGCGTTCAAGGGAGATATTTACTTCGGCTTGTGGTATCCGATCATCATTGCCTTGGCCACTTTCGTTATCGGTCTGTTATTTGTCAAAGAAACCAAAGACAATGACATCTATGCTGCCGATTGATCAGTAAGTAAGCAAACCGTCGATTGAAAAAAACGCCCGTCTGTTGACGGGCGTTTTTATTGTGAGCGGCTACAAGTTGTAGTTCATGACCAGGCTGGCCCGTCCAACTTCCACATCCAATTGCGCCTCGCTGCCAACCACGAGGCTGGCACGGGTTGAGATGTGGCCAAAAGGCAAACCGATAATGACAGGCACATCGATCACACTACGAATGTAAGCAAGCATGGCATTGAAGTCATAGCCATTGTCATGAACAGCCAGTTTGTAGGCAGAAAAATTCCCGAGTACGATCGCTTTTTGCTTACTCAACACTCCAGCGAAATGCAGTTGCAGCAGCATGCGCTCTATGCGGTAAGGATGCTCGCCTATGTCTTCCAGGAACAATATTCCGTCTTCAACTTCAGCCCAATACGGTGTACCGACGGCATGGGTCAGCATCGCCAGATTACCGCCCCATAGCTTACCCTCAACATGCAAATCTTGTTCGGTAGCAGTTTCAAATTCAACTGTATGCATGGTATTGCTGACACACACATGAAACTGCTGCAAGGTATATTCAACAGGCTGCTCACGTACGTAATCATCACAAAGCATGGGGCCTGCAATACTGGTGCGGCCACGCGCCAGCATTGCCAGATGCACGAGGGTAAAATCACTATAGCCAACAAAACACTTGCCACTATTTGCCAGCAAATCAAAATCAAGCAAAGGCATCAGCCGTGACATGCCATAACTGCCACGCAAGGCCATGATGATCTGCACATCTGGATTTTGCGCCGCCTCATGGATTTGCCTGGCACGTTCTGCATCCGTCGCTCCAAAGCGTTGAAATTTGGCATCAGCATCATAGTAGCTATGCACCTTAAAACCTTGTCCGGCCAATCGCTGCAAGCCACGCTCAATCAGGCTATCGTCGAGAGGTGCGCCACTGGGGGCAATGATGGCGATTCCGGTTTGCGTGCTTGATCCAGGCATAATGTATTTCAGTCTTGTATAGGAAATGTACTGACATCAGAACTCGCAGCAAGTTTCTTTTGTGCGGCCACGGCACGCCGGTGAGCAAAAAAGTCCTTGAGCATGCTACTGCATTCGTCTGCCAGCACGCCACCCGTCACTTGCGTATGATGATTCAATTGCCCGTGTTCAAACACATTCAGCAAAGAACCGGCCACGCCGGTCTTGGGGTCAGTGGCAGCGTAAATGACGCGTGCCAGACGAGCGTGCATCATTGCCCCCGCACACATCATGCAAGGTTCAAGGGTAACGTAGAGTTCACATCCTGGCAGGCGATAATTGCCAATGAACTCAGCGGCTGCGCGCAAGGCCATGATTTCTGCATGGGCGGTGGGGTCGTGTCTGCCTATAGGACGATTATAGCCTGTAGCAATGATCACACCATCCTTGACGACTACAGCACCTACTGGCACTTCGCCTTCATTTCTGGCTAGCAGGGCTTGCTGGTAGGCTGCTTGCATGAACTGTATATCATGCAGGCTCTGCTGGCTCCGCTCACTTTGCGGTGGCAGATTTTGCGCGTCGGCCATTATCCGTCAATCTCAGCCCAGCAATTTGGTGTTTCATACAGCGTGACTTTGGTCAACTCCAAAGCGCGGCCAAACCTGCCGTGATAAACCACCTTCAGAATATCGAAGGCAATCTTGGCCAGATTTTCTACGGTAGGCACGCGATCAATGACCACCGTCTTGTGTCCTGGCAGTTTCTCCAGGAAATTCTTGATGATGTAATCCTTCTCGTAAACGATGAAGGAATGATCCCACAAATTGACCAGATGCTCGTTAGCGAGCGCCTTGATATCACCAAAATCCATGATCATACCGTTGTCCGACTCGCCATCCTTCTGAACGACCTCACCGGTCAGGGTAATTTGAAGGGTATAGCGGTGACCGTGCAAATTGCGACACTGGCTGCCGTGATCGGGAATGCGATGACCCGCATCGAATTCCAACTTTCTGGTAATCGTTAACATGAAAACTCAAGGAATCTGTAATAGTTTATGGGTTTGCAAACTCAGCTTCCATTGCGGATGCTGTTTGCAGTATTCAATTGCAAGACGCAAATTATCGTCTTTTAAAGGGCCATCCATGGCTTGTACAAAGTAATGTTCAAAATCAAGATTTGCGTATGCAGCCATATCCTGACCAAACTGCGGGATCACCACTTTGAGCTCACTACCTTTTCTGACAACCAGTTCTGATCCCATTTTTGGACTGACGCAAATCCAGTCTACACCATCAGGAACAGGCAAGGTACCATTGGTTTCTATGGCGATCTCAAAACCCACTGCGTGCATTGCTTCAATCAAGGCCGCATCAAGTTGCAACAAGGGTTCTCCACCGGTAAACACCACATACTTGCTTGCAGTATAGGACACTGGCCACAAAGCATTGATCGTCGCAGCCAGCTCGGCGGCCAGCTTGAACTTGCCACCACCCTCGCCGTTTGTACCAACAAAATCAGTATCACAAAACTGACAAACCGCAGTTGACCTGTCTTCTTCGCGCCCCGACCACAAGTTGCAGCCAGAAAAACGACAAAACACTGCCGGGCGCCCGGCATGATTGCCCTCGCCCTGCAAAGTATAAAAAATTTCTTTGACGCTATAAGTCACGTCTTATTCCCGCAAGATGATCAGCAGCGACTTAAAGGCTGCACAGGCAAGGCTTTTTGACAAAGCCGCTCTCTTTTACACGGCATGAAAATGCAGTATATGAAATTCAGTGCGTTTTTGGAACGCAAAAAGGCGTCATGATACCACGGACTGGCATATTGGCCTTCTAACTTGCATGTAGTCCCAGCGTAAGCTAGTCGAGAATTTAATATCAACTATTAAATAAACATCACTATCGAGGCAAAATAAGACCCCAGCAATGACGCAGGCTTCCGGAGTGTTTCGTGCCTTAAGTTGCCTGAGTTGCCAGACCTGAAATCATTCCCACTACTTATTAATTGCTATTGAAACCGTAGCATTGACGTCTAATTCCAAATCATCCATATAGAGAATACCATGTTAACTACAACGATTAGGATCGTGCAGCAAAGACAACAATAGAATTGTTAAACCATATCACATAGACAAAAAAATTGGCCGCCCCATATCAAGGCTAACAACGTAAGCGCGTAGCCAAAAT
Organism: Undibacterium sp. KW1; assembly: GCF_009937955.1. Lineage (NCBI taxonomy): Bacteria > Pseudomonadati > Pseudomonadota > Betaproteobacteria > Burkholderiales > Oxalobacteraceae > Undibacterium > Undibacterium sp. KW1. The sequence goes on from NZ_AP018439.1 coordinate 2,992,507, forward strand.
TTCCCGTTATGGACTTGAATGTTGTGACTTGATCAGTATGACGATCTACTTCAGTTGCAAGCTACCGATTAGCCGTGTCACGGCTAATCCGATTGACCAATCAGTTAGATCGGACTTCACGAACATATCGGAGCCCGAAAAATCCCCTGCCGCTCACCAACAAAGCATTTTCGCCAACCTTAAGATGTTTGTATCGTCGATTTTGATCAAGTAGGCTACGGGTTTCAAAAGGCGCCTGATTCATTACGAATGTAAATCTATGACTTCTTTTCCCAACATTTCCAACCAGTTTGATGTCCGACACATTAACGGCAATAACTTCTGGTTCCGAGAAATCCAGAATGTAATTTGCGTATAGGAATACTGGCAGCAGAATCAATCCTAATGAACCGACGGTTGCCATCGTTGCTGCAAATATTTGTAGAGAATAAAAACCATAAGGTAGCTTTGTAGCAAGGTATAAACCCAATGGACATCCAATCAAAAAGAGAACAAACATCCCAATGCCGAAGTTGTCTGCATTCTCGCTATCCCAAAGAACCACGTCAGAGGAAATAGTCCAAAACATGGACAACATTGACATGACCATCACTATTGAGCTAACAATGAGCATTCTTCGTTGGCGATTTTGAAATAAGACATCTGTCTCAACATGCCCCGTCGCACTCTTCGATTCTTTGCGCCATGACTCGTATGGCCGGGCAAACCATGGTTTTTCTTCTTTGGGCATTGGGATCTAACGTGGAAGTGAGGTACAGCCGGAGCGAAGCATGGGGAACCACAAACGAATGCGATAATTTAGCACAAATATGACAAAGTCAAGGAGTAACGTACAAATCCGAACACAAGGGATTAACCGCAAACAACGTCTTCAATAGTCTAGGCGTCAGCTCATGCACCTTGGTTGCAGGATGTTGCCCCACGGGCTGAAATACATTCACGAAGTAATTGTAGGTTTAACGTAGAAGTAATAGATACACGAGAGAGCGCAAAAAAAGTGAACAACCTACTAAAACAGATATTCGCTCACGCGCACATGCGCGGGGAACCTTGTTACCACTAACAACCCTATTATGCCCACGTGGCTATGCCGCCATTCCCGCACCGACCCAACGTGACAGTTCCCTGATAACCGTTGATCGTGTTGTTGTGCCAAAATGAAATAGAACCTGTAGGTGTGACAGCGACATACAACCTGTCACGGTCATTCACTTTATATTTTTTTCTTGCGACTTGAGATTGCGTAGTTTGGTATCGATGAGTATTAGAAAACGTCGTTTTTTGTTAGCAATACCACGATTAAAAACAGTCGGTCTATTTTCATAATTATCAATAAATTCAAAGACTTAGCAAATTAAAATAACATGTCCATCAAAAAAACCATGACATGGCATCAATCGACATCAAGAAAAAGTGTAGTGATAATACCATCAACTATGCCGTTAAAAATAATTGCTTGGCCGTACTTTTCTTTGCCAGACATTGCCAGACCAAAAATGCAAAAAGCCCGCAATGACGCGGGCTTTCGGGGTGTTTCTTGCTTTCAGTTGCCTAATATTGCCTGATCCAAATCATTCCCATTCTATGGTCGCAGGTGGCTTGCCTGAGATGTCATAGACTACGCGGTTGATGCCGCGCACTTCATTGATGATGCGATTCGACACTTTACCCAGCAGTTCATGCGGCAAGTGTGCCCAATGGGCAGTCATGAAGTCCTGAGTTTGTACGGCCCGTAACGCGACCACATATTCGTAAGTGCGGCCATCGCCCATGACGCCGACGGACTTGACCGGCAGGAATACGGCAAAAGCCTGACTTGTTGCGTCGTACCAGCTTTGCGGCTTTTCTGCATGCGGATCGACAAAGGTGCTGCGCAATTCTTCAATGAAGATGGCATCAGCACGGCGCAGCAAATCGGCAAATTCTTTTTTGACTTCACCGAGTATGCGTACACCCAGGCCAGGGCCAGGGAAAGGATGGCGATAGACCATGCTGTGTGGCAGACCCAGGGCTACGCCCAGCTTGCGCACCTCGTCCTTGAACAATTCACGCAGTGGTTCAAGCAATTTCAGGTTCAGGGTATCTGGCAAGCCACCAACATTGTGATGACTCTTGATAGTGTGCGAACCTTTTTTACCTTTACCGGCGCTTTCGATAACGTCTGGGTAAATCGTGCCCTGCGCCAGCCATTTGGCATTGATCAACTTGCCAGATTCAACCTGAAAGACTTCGACAAATTCACGACCTATGATCTTGCGTTTGGCTTCCGGATCTGTCACACCTGCAAGATGTCCCATGAATTGTGCAGTCGCATCAACATGAATGACTTTGACGCCGAGGTTCTTGGCAAACATTTCCATGACCATCTTGCCTTCATCAAGACGCAGCAAGCCGTGGTCTACGAATACACAAGTCAGTTTATCACCTATGGCGCGGTGTATCAGGGCTGCAGCAACACTGCTGTCCACACCGCCAGACAAACCGAGTATAACTTCATCTTCACCAACCTGGGCGCGAATCGCCGCAACAGCTTCGGAGATGTAGTCAGGCATATTCCAGTCAGATTGGCAGCCGCAGATTTCGTGCACAAAACGGCTGATGATGGCTTCACCCTTCAATGTATGCGTGACTTCGGGGTGGAATTGCACGGCATAAAAACGGCGCTCTTCATCCGCCATGGCAGCGATAGGGCAATTGTCGGTAGATGCCATCAGTTTAAAGCCTGGCGGCATTTCATTGACCTTGTCGCCATGACTCATCCATACCTTGAGCATGCCATGACCTTCTGGCGTGACGAAGTCATTGATGTCCTTGAGCAGGGCTGTATGGCCACGGGCACGGACCTCGGCATAACCAAATTCTCGGACCAGGCCATTTTCAACTTTGCCACCAAGTTGCTCAGCCATGGTTTGCATGCCGTAGCAAATGCCCAGCACTGGGACACCGGCTTCAAATACGGCCATAGGTGCACGAGGGGTGTCGCCTTCTGTCACACTGTTTGGGCCACCAGACAAAATAATGCCGGCTGCGCCATAGTTCTTTATGAACTCATCACTGACGTCATAAGGATGAACTTCAGAAAAAACACCAGCATCTCGAACGCGGCGAGCGATCAGTTGCGTGACCTGGGAACCAAAATCGAGGATAAGAATTTTTGAGTGCATAAATCAAATTATCATGTCAGGTTGTGCAGGCGTGGCCTGGACAACACAATTGTTTCCTGCATTTCTGGCGGAAAGCAGGGCTTTTTCTGCGTGGCTAATTAAAGTTTCTGGTTCGGCATCAGGAAAGATGTCAGTTGATGCGGTGCCAGCACTGATCGTCAAAGCTGTATCGACATCATTCATTTTTTCAGGATGCATGAGCACAGAAGCACGTATGCGCTCCCCTACTGCTGTGACCACCAGGTGGGATGCACCCGGCAATACCACCAGCAGCAAGTCAGTGCCAAAACGCCCCAGGGCGTCAAAAGGACGCACGCAAGAGCGAATACGGCTGACAGTCTTGACCAGTATCATGTCTGTGATGGCGATACCATGCAGATCACGCAAATGTTCCATCTGATCCACACTGGCTATCAGCAGGGCCAAAGGTTTCATGGCCTTGGCACAGCGCTCCATCTCCAGCTTCAATGAACGGATGATGGCAGATTTGTTCCAGGTGCCCAGCAAAGGGTCTATCAGTGAATCACGTTTGAGATTGCGGTTTTGTTTGATGACTTCGAGCTGCGTCTGGTAAAGGGCACTGAAAGCCATTTCACGCTCAACCATGGAGGCAAGATCGGCAAATGACTGTCTTTCCTCATCATCCAGGTCACGGGTTTGATAGTCGATCAGGATGACACTGCCAATTAACTGGTTGCCATGATCAAAAACGGGATGAGAAGCAAAGAAACGTATGGATGGCGGACCTGCCACCATAGGATGCTTACCCAGATGCTCATGCAGACGCAGGTCAGGTATGACCAGGATTTCATCAACAGGTGGAACAGAATCGCAAAACTCGGCTTCCATATTGGTAATGGAATGCACCAGATGGTCAAACCTTGGCACCAGCTTGCCAAAACTGACCAGACAGTTAGCCACCCCAAACAACTTGATGCCAAGTCGTTCAAAGCGGCCCAGGCGCAGCTCCATCCGTTCAGAAACCATGCGCTCAAAACCCGAACTGACCGGTGTCGTTGTCGATGGGCCGGAACGATCTAGGTTCGTTGACATTCCACTCTCCAGGCATCCTCAATTCGGGTCATGCTTCTCAAGCGCATTTCAAACATTAGTCAGCACGGTAATTTGGCGCTTCTTTGGTGATTTGCACGTCATGCACATGTGATTCACGCATGCCTGCCGAGGTGATTTCAACAAATTCAGATTTGGTATGCAAATCGTCTATCGTCGCGCAGCCACAATAACCCATGGAAGAACGCACGCCACCCACCAGTTGATACAGGATGGCCAGCACACTGCCTTTATAAGGAACACGCCCTTCGATACCTTCAGGCACCAGTTTGTCGGCATTATTGGCCGCGTCCTGGAAATAACGGTCAGCAGAGCCATCGGCCATCGCACCCAGGCTACCCATGCCGCGGTAAGACTTATAGCTACGGCCCTGGAACAGGATAACCTCACCTGGTGCCTCTTCAGTACCGGCAAACATGCTGCCCATCATGACAGTTGATGCGCCAGCAGCAAGAGCTTTGGAAACATCACCGGAAAAACGCACGCCGCCGTCAGCGATACAAGGTACACCAGTGCCCTTGAGCGCATTGGCTACATTGGCTATTGCAGTAATCTGCGGTACGCCAACACCGGCAACAATACGTGTCGTGCAAATAGAACCTGGGCCTATGCCAACCTTGACTGCATCCGCGCCATGTTCAACCAGTGCCAGGGCTGCTGCTGCAGTAGCGATATTGCCGCCTATGACTTCAATATGCGGATAATTGGTTTTCACCCAACGCACACGGTCCAGCACGCCTTTGGAATGACCATGGGCAGTATCGACAACGACAACATCGACACCGGCTTTTGCCAGCAAGTCTATGCGCTCTTCATTATCGGGACCTACCCCAACAGCTGCGCCTACGCGCAATTTACCTTGTTCATCTTTGGATGCAAAAGGATGCTCGGTTGATTTTTGGATATCTTTGACAGTAATCAGGCCACGTAGCTCAAATGCTTCGTTGACAACCAGCACACGCTCCAGGCGGTGCTTGTTCATCAGGCGCTTGGCTTCTGCCAGATCTGCCGTTTCATTGACACACACGAGTTTTTCACGTGGCGTCATTTTGGCGCGCGCTTCTGCGTCCAGTTCTTCTTCGAAACGCAAATCGCGGTTGGTAATAATACCAACAACCGTTTTGCCTTCTACGACCGGGAAACCGCTGATGCCGTGTTGTTGAGACAGGGCAATGACTTCGCGAATTTTCATGTTCGGCGGGATGGTGATAGGATCACGCAATACACCGGACTCAAAACGCTTGACCTTGGCAACTTCGCGGGCTTGTTCTTTTGCCGTCAGGTTTTTGTGAATAATACCGATGCCCCCCTCCTGAGCCATGGCAATTGCCAGGCGTGCTTCAGTGACCGTATCCATCGCAGCTGATACCAAAGGGATATTCAGATTGATGTTGCGAGTCAATTTGGTCGCAAGTGAGGTATCTTTAGGGAGTATGTTCGAGTATGCAGGGACGAGTAGCACGTCATCGAACGTGAGTGCTTTTTGGAGTAAACGCATAGTATTTCCTATAGGCGCAAAACCGAATTATACAGAAAACTTGCGAAGTCGTCTTGCTCCGTGTAAAACTCTTGCATAATCCCATGTTTTTCTTGAAAGCAAATTATGTCTATCTTACGAGTATCACGATCAGGCGCTGCACTTTTAATGTCGTTAGCATTCTGTGCAGTCGCACATGCGCAATATGTGTGGATTGATGACAAAGGCAATAAGCAGTTTTCGGACTTGCCACCTCCAAAATCCGTGCCCAAGGACAAAATCCTCAAAGCGCCAGGTGGTGCCAAGGCCGTCCAGGCACCAGCAGCAGATGACAAAGCAGCTTCTGCCAGTCAAGCTGCGCCCAAGCTGGAAAAACCCGTAACGTTGGCGACCAAGAACGAAGATTTCAATAAACGCCGTGCCGAGCAAGCTGAAAAAGACAAGAAGGCAGAGCAAGAAAAGGCAGCCGCTGATGATAAGGCAAAAAATTGCGAAAGAGCCCGTAATTATCAACAGTCGCTGAATTCCGGCGCACGCCTGAGCCGTACAGACAAAAATGGCGAACGTAGTTTTTTATCTGATGCTGAGCGTCAACAAGAGCTGGATACAGCAAAAAAAGCCCTGGCTGACTGCAAATAGCAGAAAATCAGGTACCTGCCTGTTTTTTAGCCCTGCGCCTGCGCGCCTCCATGGGGTCCGCGACCAGGGGACGGTAGATTTCTATCCTGTCCCCTGCGTGCAAACGGCTGTCGAGCGCCTTGAGTTTGCCAAAGACACCAACCTTGAGAACACTGACATCAATCTCAGGATGCGCTTGCACAATGCCACTTTGCTGTATCACCTGCAGAATCGTGGCATCCACAGGCGCCTGGACATCCAGTAAACTGGTCCTATCCAGTCCGGCATAACAGACCTGGACAATCATGTTGATTTGCTCAACCATATAATGTCTCGGCACGGGCGCAAAAGGAATCGACAAAACTATTGGCGATCTTGGAGAAAACAGGACCTATCAAATGTTCCAGCAATTTGCTGGAAAATTCATAGTTAAGTTCAAATTCAATTTTGCAGGCATCTGCGCGCAACTCAGTAAACTTCCAGCAACCCGATAATTGCTTGAATGGTCCCTCAACCAGACTCATCTCAATAGAATGCGGGCGTTTATTACTATTACGCGTCGTAAAATGCTGTTTTAAACCATGATAATTAATAGCAAGCGTGGCAACTAGCTCATGATCGGTACGCTCTGCCACCCTTACCTCGCCACACCATGGCAGAAATTGAGGATAATTTTCCACTTGATCAACCAGAGCAAACATCTGCTCAGTGCTGTAAGCTACGAAAACTGTTTTATGTACAACTGCCATCAAGAAGAACCATTTGGTAGAATCACAGGTTCGCATTTTAACCGAGTCATAAGCAGTACCAAAATGCATTCATGCATTTCCGCACTCTAATTTGACCAATTTTCATCCTACATGAGCATCGCTGATAACAAAAAAGCATTCCACGATTATTTTATCGAGGAACAATACGAAGCTGGCATCGTCCTGCAAGGCTGGGAAGTCAAAGCCATACGCGCGGGCCGTGCGCAGTTGAAAGAAGCCTATGTCATCGTCAAGAATGGCGAAATTTTCCTGTTTGGCGCGCATATTGGGGCCTTGCCGACGGCCTCTACCCATATTCACCCTGACTCTGTACGCACACGTAAATTATTGTTAAATGCGGCAGAAATCAGCAAACTGATAGGCAAAGTAGAGCGTTCTGGCTACACCATGGTGCCGCTGAACCTGCATTTCACCAAGGGGCGGATCAAATGTCAGGTCGGCCTCGCCAAGGGTAAAAAGCAGCACGACAAGCGCGATACTGAGAAAGAAAAAGACTGGCAGCGCGAGCAACAGAAAATAATGAAGCAAAACAGGCGCTGATATTTATTGAGAATTTGGGAAGATTTAGCGGGCAGGACGATATAGTTCGTGCCCGACATCCTGAATCTGGCGACGCAGGGCGCGCTTTTCTTCCGGCGTGAGACGACCAGCTTTTTTGCTATCCTCAGCACTGCCACAAGCGCGTTCGCCAATATGGCGAGCGTCATTACAGCGTTCAAGCAAGCTGTTTTTTTCAGCCTGTTTATTAAGTTGCCGCTCGCGCTGTTTTTCTTCTTTGCGCGCTGCATCATTTTTTTGCTGGGCATTGCCGTTATTAAATCGCCCCCATAGTGCCGAACCACCATTACCTTTATTATCCGCCATAGCCCCAGCAGTCACGATCAGCGACAAGAGCAGGACAGAAATTTTTTTGTACGGTATATTCATCGACTTGAAAACGAATGGCCTTGCAAGCAAAACCGGTGAGGCAAGCAAAAAGATATAAATGGATTGCAATTCTAAGTGCAAATGGCCGTGCCTTACCAGCATCAATTTGTATGAATTTAGTTTACGATAGCCACATGAATTGCGCAGTCCCATTCCGTAAAGTGTGTAACAGTTTGTAATCCAGAATATTAATTTTGTTTGCAAGCTCACTCTATGACAGTACTATTAAGCCCATGAACACGACGCCCCCTACCCCAGACTCCACAAATAACAATTCCAGCAACCCCAAGGCCAAGATTCTGGTGGTTGATGATGATCTGCGTTTGCGCGATTTGTTGCGCCGCTATCTGACAGAACAAGGTTTTCAAGTCGTCAGTGCAGAAAATGCCCAGGCCATGAACAAGCTCTGGATACGTGAACGCTACGACATGCTGGTGCTGGATCTCATGTTGCCTGGCGAGGATGGCCTGGCCATCTGCCGTCGGTTGCGCGGCGCCGGCGACAAAACCCCCATCATCATGCTGACCGCCAAAGGCGAAGAAGTCGATCGCATCATCGGCCTCGAAATGGGTGCAGACGATTACCTGCCAAAACCATTCAGCCCGCGCGAGCTGGTTGCCCGCATCAATGCCGTGTTGAGGCGTAAAGCTCCAGACGAATTGCCTGGTGCACCTTCCGACGGTCCACAGACTTTTGCCTTTGGTGACTTTGTCCTTGATCTCGGCACCCGTACGCTGAAAAAAAATGATGACAATATTTCACTGACCACAGGTGAATTTTCTGTATTGAAAGTCTTCGCCCGTCATGCCCGCCAACCACTTTCGAGGGAAAAACTCATGGAACTGGCAAGAGGTCGCGAGTATGAGGTATTTGACCGCAGCCTGGACGTACAAATTTCACGTCTGCGCAAACTGATAGAACCTGATCCCAGCAATCCACTTTACATACAAACAGTATGGGGGCTGGGCTATGTGTTTATTCCTGATGGTCAATCACATTGATATCCAGGCTATTTTTACATCAGATTGTTTTCTTTGCAAAACTTGAATGCGTGATTACCTCAACAGTCTGGACTGGCTAAAAAGCGGACTGTTCTGGCGTACCTTCCTCATGCTGGCCGTGCTTGTCACCGCCAGTATGCTGGCCTGGATGTCCAATTTTCGCACCCTGGAAACAGCACCGCGGGCTCAGCAGATGGCGGCGCAAATTGTCTCCATTGTCACTATCACGCGTGCGGCCCTGACCCACTCTGCCCCAGAGAAACGGCATGAACTCTTGCGCGACCTGGCCAACAAAGAAGGTGTGCAGATCTACCTGCTGGAAGATACTGATCGTGTAGAAGAGCCAGAAGCCACCCCCTTCTTTCTTGAATCCCGGCCCCTGATGTTGCGCGGACTGGGGAATAACACCCGCTTTGCCAGCAAGCTCAACGGTATCAGCGGCTTCTGGATCAGCTTTGATATTGAAGAAGATCATTACTGGTTGAGATTGGAGCAAGACCGCCTGGACCCTCCTATAGGGCAGCAATTATTCAGCTGGGCTATCCTGACTCTCTTTTTGACCTTGCTGGGTGCAGCCATCATCTCCAAGCTCATTAATGACCCATTATCACGTTTGAGCAATGCAGCACGCGCTGTCGCCAAAGGCAAACAACCACCACCTCTGCCACAAAAAGGCCCAAAAGAAATCCGCGAGACCAATGTCAGCTTCAATACCATGATGGAAGACCTGGTCAGGATAGAAACAGACCGCTCCATCATTCTGGCCGGCATTTCGCATGATTTGCGCACCCCTCTGGCACGCATGCAGCTTGAAGTTGAAATGGCCAGCCTCAGTGATGAGGCCCGGACCGGCATGCAATCCGATCTGCAGCAGATGGATGACATCATCAGCCAGTTCCTTGATTACGCCAAGCCCCTGGACAAAGTCGAATTCGAGCGCATCAACATCAGCGAAGTCATGCAGCAAATCATGGATGAGGCTTTTCGCTTTCAAAACCTGCGCCTGCGCACCGCGATCAAACCAAATATCTATGTCAATGGCAATCTGACTGAACTCAGGCGTCTGTTCAACAACATCGTGGAAAATGCCTGTCGCTACGGAAAAACCCCAGGCTCCCCCGTCATCACACTCGACGTGCAATGCTCACGCAAAAACAAGGACAGAAAGCTGGGCATACAAATCAGCTTCCGTGATCATGGGCTGGGTGTGGCAGAACAAGACCTGGTCCGATTGCTGCGACCCTTCACCCGTGGTGATGCTTCGCGCAGCCAGGCCAATGGCTCTGGTCTGGGCCTAGCCATTGTCGATCGCATCATCAAAAGCCATGGCGGCAAATTGCGCATCTACAATCATGCTGAAGGCGGTTTTGTCATCGTGATAGCACTACAGGAAGCAAAAGAAGCCTGATCCCCTACCGACTTCACGGATGGCTTTGATCCGACAACCAGACCGTAATACCGAAACAAATAGCCTGACGCACATCAATAAAACCCTCTGTTACAGAAAAGTTTAAATGTTACAATTGCCGCAATTTTTAGGGCTCTTAAAGACCAATAAACTCATGCGTAACCAAATTTCAGCCCTGCTCGTCACCTGCATTGCAATCAGCTCACCTTCCTTTGCAGAAACCTATCCTCCTTCAGCCTATAAAGACGGCGCTGTAAAGTGCATGCAAGTACGCAGCTATGATTGCGCAGAAAAAAACTGGAACCAATATATCAAAATGCGTCCTACCGACGCAAAAGCCATCGCCAGCCTGGCAATCACCTATCATTGGGCAGACAAACCGGAGGCGAGTATCGTCCAGGCTGAAAAAGCCATCAGTATGGGAGAAGGCGCCTACGACTTGTTCGCTGCTTATTCAGAAAGCCTTGGAAAAACCGGTCGTATAGAAGAAGCCATAGACTGGGGCTATAAAACACTGGCAATAGTTCCCAGTCTGGTGAACGTGCGTGGCGACGTTGCGAAATATCTCGTCATGCGCAAGCGCGAATTTGAAGCTCTGGCCCTGCTCGCCTCATTCGATTCGTCACTGGAAGCACAGGGGCACGGCCATTATTTTGACGGCCAGCGCATCGCCATTGAATCGTCATTGGAACGCCAAGGGCAAACTGCCACCACAACAGTGAAAAGCATGCGCCTGCCAAAGACCAAAGAGCATTTTTACGCTCCCGTAAAACTTGGCAACAACAAAATAGAAGCATTCATGGTCGACACCGGTGCCACCAAAACCACGCTCAGCGACGATATGCTTAACGACTCCAAAGTGTCCTACAAAGTGGTAAAACCTCTCGTTAATATGCAGACTGCGGATGGAAGGATCATACAAGCCCGCGTCGTCACGATCGACAATATCAAAGTTGGCCCATTTGAATTACGCAAAGTCACGGCCGCAGTTTGCAAAACCTGCCAGCCACTGCTGGGCCAGGGATCGCTGTCGCAATTCAATATGGCGTCTTCCAAGACGCAGGGAGTAGAATTTTTGACTTTGGAATTGCGTTAATTGCGTTAATTACCTTCGCACATTAATCGCCCACTACCATGTAATAGTTAAAAAGCCGCGCAAATTGCGCGGCTTTTTTGTCCATACTATACTTCTGATTAGCGACTACCCGCCAAAGCCAGTTGAGTGGTCGTGACCTTACTACCTTCGTCCGCCTTTGAGGGCGCCTGATCAGCAGGAGCAGCCAACTCATAAGTCATGTGCAAGCCACCATTCACTTTCTCGACTGGCGCAAGTTGTTCCAACACGGCCGTTTTTTGCGTCACTGCACGGGAAGCTGTCGCGCCGCTCAACGCAAAATTACTGAAACCGGCAAAACCTGCAATACCAGCACATAACAACAAACCGGCAATAACAGATGGGCGCAGACGGAAGCGTTTTTGTACTTCGTCTTGCTGAGCTGTTGCATCATAAGCCACAGTGATCGGTGCTGCCGCCAGCATTTGCTCAACCTGTTGGCGCCACTCTTCTGATGTTTGCCTGTTACTGAGCAGCTTGCTGATCAGGGCTTGCGCCAGTTGTTCTGCTTCCTGATGCTCAGCTTCCAGTGTTTGTTTTGCCATTTCTGCTTCGGCTTGCAACTCCTCTTTTTGTTGCTGGATCTGCAGTCTGTTTTGTTCCTGCCATTCCCTGGCGGATGCCAAAGCCTGTTCAATAAATTCCTGAGCAGCAGCTTGTTGCTCAGCACGTTGTTGCAACATGGCTTGCAGTTCTGCTTCGTCGGCAGCTTGTTTTTCCAGTTGCGCCTGCAAGGCTTTTTCATCGGCGATACGTTTTGCTGCCGCATCTGCTAATGCCTGTTGCTTTTGCTGAGTTTGAACTTCAACCGCAATCAATTGCTGCTGCAGCTCTTCTTGCAATGCCGCTTCCAATGACAATTGTTCTTCGAGTTTGGCTTGCAGCACACCTTGCTCTTCCATGCGTTTGGCGATAGCAGCATTAAGTGCCTGCTCTTTTTCCAGCCTTTGTGCTTCAGCCGCTTCCAGTTTGGATGCCAGCTCAGCCTGTAATACTGCCTCTACTGCCAGGGCTTGCTCAGCTTGCTTGAGCAAGTCACTCTCTTTCTCTGTACGTGCTGCAAAGCTTGCGGCCAAAGCCTGTTCTTTTTCCAGTCTCTGGGCTTCAGCAGTATGCAGTTTCGATGTGAATTCAGCTTTCAATTCTGCTTCCACAGCCAATGCCTGCTCAGCGTGGGCCAGCAATGTGTTTTCTTCTTCAACACGCGCGGCTATAGCTGCAGCCAGTGCTTGTTCTTTTTCCAGCCTTTGCGCCTCCAGTGTTTCAAGCTGGCTTTCTTCCAATAATTTGGCGCGCAGTTCTGGCAGTGCTTGTTCGTCGGCAGCGATTTGCAGGGCCGTGGCTTCTGCAATTTCACGCTCCAGTGCCAGTTTTTCTTGTTCCAGTGCGTTGGCGATCAACAGTTGTTCTGCGCGTTGCTTGCTTTGTTCTGCCAATTCTGACTCCAGACGTACGCGTTCTTCTGTCGCCGTAATGACCAGACGTTCAGCTTCCATTTTTTCTTCTATGAGGCGCAAGGCATCCTGCGTCATTTGCAGGCTATCCATCTCCATCTGTCTTTGCTGCTGTATGGTGATGATTTCGCGCTGTGCCAGCTCTGCACGTTGTTGTTCTGCTTGCTGCAAGATGAACAATTCTTCAGCACGGGTCTGCGCTGCTTCAGTGGCTTGTTGCTCGGATATTGCCAGTGCATTTGCCAGTTCAGTTGCTTCTTTTTCGCTTTGCAACCTTGCCTGGATGGCGACATTGGCATCTTGCTCTGCATTTGCGCGAATTTCGCACAGGCTCAGGTATTCTTGCTCTGCCAGTTTGCGTTGTTCTGCTTCTTGTGCTGCTTTTTGTTCAACCGCCAATTTTTGCTGCACCAAACTCAGTGCTTCAAGTTCAGTGGCAGCGCGCTGGTTTTCAGTCATGGTCAGGGCTTCAGCTTCGCGCAATCTGGTTTCTGTCGCTTCTGCTGCCAGACGCTGTGCCTCTGCGTGTTCAGCAGAGCGGGCCAGCAATGCTTGTTCAGCATTCGCCAGGCGCAATGTGGCTTCCAGAGCTTCTTGCTCCTTATAGGCACGTTCGCTTGCGGCTTCGGCAAATTCACGTTCTATCGCCAGTTTGGCTTGCAGGGTGATTTCTGCTGATTCTTCCTGTTCCAGTTTGGTTTTCAGCTCAGCACTGATTTGCTGTTCGACAGCGATTTTTTCCTGGCTGGCACGGCTCAATTCCAGCAACAAGGCTGTTTTTTCTTCGAGTACGACGGCTGCCTGGAGTTTGATCAATGCTTCCTGAGCCGCTTGTGCCAACCATTGTTTTTCAGTTTCATTGAATTTTTCTGCCAGTTCGCGTGCTTGGGCTTCAGCAGCCTGGCGCTCAGAGATCAATTTGTGTTGCGCTTGTTCTGCCACCAGACGCGCTTCTGCTTCTGCAGTAGCTGCCAGCTCCGCCTGTTGTTTGGCTGTCAGGCTGTCCAGTACCGCTTGTTCAGCAGCGATACGTTGTTGTTGTGCAGCCAACAATTCCTGCTCTTGTTGCAGACGTTGTGCGAGCAGCTCAGCCATGAGACTTTGTGCATCAGCATGAGCAGCCAGTTCCTGGAACAGGGCTTTTTCTGATGCCAGGGTTGCTTCGGTTGCGGCGCGGATGATTTTTTCTGCACGTGCGCGAGCTTCAGCAAACTGTTGTGCCTCAGCTTCGCTGGACAAACGACTTTGCACGTCTGCGTGCGCTTCTTGTTCTGCCTGCAGTCTGGCTGCTGTGGTGTCCAGCAAGGCCTGATCATCTGCCAGGCGTTGCTGCAAGACAGCGTCAAGTTCAGCAACTTTTTTATTCTTTTCAATGACCAGTTCGTGGGCTTTATGCTGGCTGGCAGCATACGCTTGCGCCTGGATTTGCAGGGCTTGTTCGGCTTGCAATTTGGCCGCTGTCAATTCATTGGCTTCTTGCTCTGCCCTGGCCCTGACTGCTGCAGCCTGTGCATGTTGCTGTTCTGCTTTTGCTCTGACAGCCGCTGCTTCTGCGGCAATTTTTTCTGCGGCCAGTTTTTCTGTTGCAGCTTTTGCTTCCAATTCTGCAGCATCAGCTTTTTGTTTTTCCAGCCTGGCTTGCTCCTCAAGAGCCATCGCTGCCTGCTGCTGCGATTTGGCTTTTTCCTGTTCAAGTTGCGTCAATTGAGTAGCAGCTTTCACCCTTGCTGCAGCGGCAGTTGCCGCTTGTTGTTCAGCCTTGGCTTGTTGATTGTTTTGCTCCAGCAGTTTTTTTTCTTCTGCGACCTTGCTTTCCATCGCAGCACGCAAAGCTTGCTCAGATTGCAGACGGGCCAGGTGCTGGTCACGTTGTTCCTGCTCTACTACTGCCTTGGCTTGCAATTCTGCTGTCAGGCGTTTTTCTGCTTCCAGTTTTTGCTGGACCAGGTTCAGGGCTTTTTGCTCGGACTCTGCACGCAAGCGCAAAGTCTTGCCGAGTTCTTCAGCTTCAACAGCCTTGGTTTGTGCCAGTACCGCAGATTGTTTTTGCAGATCTGCGTGTTCCTGCATTTTTTGCAGGCGTACTTGTTCTGCTGCGATCATGGCCTGACGTACTGCACGGGCTTCTGCCTCTTGTTGCTGGCGTGCGTTCAGGACATTGGCATGCTCACGATCAGCATGAGCGCGGGCAATGACTTGCTCGGCGGCTGTTTTTTCAGCTTCCAGTTTTTCCTTGGCTGCTCTTGCCGCCTGCTTTTCTGCTTCCAGATGCATTTGCTCTGCGCGTGCCATTTCTGTGGCTTGATGGCTAATCAGCAAAGCGACCTTGGCTGCCTTGCATTGAGCATCTTTTTGCAGTTCGGTTTGCTCAAGAGTAGTTTTTTCTGCATCAAGTGTGGCTTCCAGCGCCAGTCTTTCTTCGCGTTCAGCTTGTTCCCTGGCGGCGGCAATTGCCTTGGACTCCTCTTCTGCGCGCAGTCTGGCTTCAGCTTCTTGCTGGGCGGCTTGTTCAAGTTGCAGCTTTTCCTGTGTTGCCTTCAGCACTTGTTGCACTGCATTGGCACGGCGACGTTCTGCCTGTAGTTTTTCTTCCTGAAGTTCCATCGCTTTCACCTCATCATTAGTGCGTTGCTGTTGGACGCGCAGAAGTTCGCTGGCATCTTGATTTTTTCTGGCAGCGGCTGCGGCCATTTTTTGCTGCAATTCCACCTGCTCCATGGTTTTTTCCAGGCTCAGTTTTTCTGCCACACATTCTGATTCCTGAGCGATGCGGCGTGCATGTTCTGCCTGCTCTTGCATGCGCAAGAGTTCTGCGTGAGATTGCTCTGCCTTGGCCAGGGCTTCCGCTTCTTCTGTCATTTTGCGTTCGGCGGCCAATTTTTCCTGCAAGGCGGCTGCAGCTTTTTGTTCTGCTGCAGCGCGCATTTTTTCAGCCATCATCAATTCCTGGGCTTTTTTGGCTTTATCTGCGGCTGCCAGGTTGGCGCGTTTCAGCAATTCAGCCTGGAAGGCACTGGCACTCAGGGCTTGTTGTTCTGAATCGGCTTTTTCACGAGCATCTTGTACCGCCTGTTTTTCGATCTCCAGGCGCTCTTTGGCCAGCTT
The DNA here is from genome assembly GCF_009937955.1 of Undibacterium sp. KW1. Lineage (NCBI taxonomy): Bacteria > Pseudomonadati > Pseudomonadota > Betaproteobacteria > Burkholderiales > Oxalobacteraceae > Undibacterium > Undibacterium sp. KW1. The sequence continues at coordinate 3,008,616 of NZ_AP018439.1, forward strand.
GGCAGCCCGTTGCTCTTCAGCGACACGCTGGCGGGCATTGTCTGCAGCTTCCTGCTCAGCCAGACGACGTTGGCGGGCTTCTTCTGCCAATGCGGCTTCAGCAGCTTGTCTTGCCCGCGCTTGCAGGTCAGCTTGCTGTTCGTTTTCTATGCGCGTCATGGCAGTTGATTGCAGTTCGCGCTCTGCGCGTATGCGTGACTCGGTCACCATGCGGATTTTGTCCTCTGCTTCACGACGGGCTTGGGCAGTCGCGGCAGCAATCTTTTCTGCCTGTTCGCGTTTGTTGGCAGCAATGCGCAAGTCTTCTTCCGACTGCATGCGCAACTGTATGGCTTCTGCTGCTTTTCTTTCAGACTCCATTCTGGCCTGGGCAATTGCCTCTTGACCTTGCTCCAAGGCAACGCGCGCCAATGCATCTTCACGGGCGCGCAATTCCACTGGGGCGCGGTTGATGGCATATTCCAGCGCCATGGCTTCTGCCTGGTCGCGTTCTTTGCTGATTTGCAGGGATTCGCTGCGGACTTTGGCCAGCATTTCTGCAGTTTCACGGGCTTCGCGGTCGCGTTTTTCACGTTCGCGTGCCAGTTCAGTAATACGGGCATCAGCGCGGGCGCGTTCTTCTGCCTGTTGGCGTGCAGATTGGGATGCGGCAAAGCGTTCTGCAGCCCAGTTGCGGGCATTGGCGGTTTGCGTTGCGAGTTTTTCTGCTTCTGCATGGGCTTGAGAAGCCAGTTCTGACTCAGCTTTGAACTGATGCTCGGCTTTTTCTATGGCTTGTTGTTCGAGTTTGGCACGCTGTTCTGATTGTTCACGGGCCCGTGACTCTATCAGTGCGCGTTCTTGCAGATTCCTGGTTTCTTCGGCGGTGGCAGCTATTCTGGCTTCACTGGCGGCGCGTGACTGGCGTTCTGCCATCAGTTTTGCCTGCGCGCCGGCGATAGCTTCTTGTTCCAATGCCAGTTTGCGCTGAGCCAGTTCGGCGGATTCTGCTTCTGCCTGCGCCCTGGTTTCTGCCAGCGCCCTGGCTTGGGATTCTGCTTTCAGCCTTGTTTCCGCTGCTACGGTGGCCCTGGCTTCTGCCTCTACCCGTGCGATGGCTTCACGAATACCTTTCACATCGATGCGGGTATTGGACTCAATTGCCTCTTCTGGTGGCAAATAATTGTCCTTGCGGTCGCCATGGCGATCGAGGGAGTAATCTCCCAGAGATAATTTATTTAACAACGCCTGATTGCTGTCCATTTCTGCACTCCTGATCTGATAGTCGTTCACCGTCATCGCGGGCCCTGCCATGCCGGAACTTCTTATACTGGATTATCAATCAAGAAAAATTTGACGATGGCTGGAGCAGAAGTGGAAAAACACCTCAATTCCTGATTTATCCGTTTCCCTTAATGCTGGCTGGGACGTAAAATAGCGGTCAACTCAACATTGCCGGAGAATTACCTTGAACGAACTCGTTACCGAAATCAGACACCCACTGGTGCAACACAAACTGACGCTGATGCGCAGCAAAGACACGCCGACGGATAATTTCCGCCGTCTGTTGCGTGAAATCAGCCAGATGCTGGCGTATGAAGTCACCCGTGACCTGCCTATTGAACTGGTCAAGATCGAAACGCCGATTACCACCATTGATGCACCAACCATCAGTGGCAAGAAGTTGTGCGTGATCTCAGTCTTGCGCGCTGGCAATGGTATTTTGGATGGCATGCTGGATTTGCTGCCAAATGCGCGCGTAGGCCATATCGGTCTGTACCGTGACCCAGAAACACTGGAACCGGTCGAGTATTACTTCAAAGTGCCAGAAGATATCGCAGACCGCCTGGTGATCGTGGTTGACCCCATGCTGGCAACTGGCAACTCAGCCGCTGCCGCCATTTCCCGCCTGAAACTGCGTGGCGCGACGACGATCAAGTTCGTGTGCCTGCTGGCTGCCCCGGAAGGTATCAAGGTCATGAATGCGGCCCATCCTGATGTACCTATCGTGACTGCTTCAATTGATGACCATCTCAATGAACATGGTTATATCGTGCCTGGCCTGGGCGATGCCGGGGACCGTTTGTTTGGTACAAAATAATCGTTTTATATCAATCGCTTATAGTTTTTGAAGAGTTTCACTGATGACGACTACTGCCCGCTTCGTACCTGAGTCTAAATTGCCCGAAGTGGGCACCACCATCTTTTCAGTGATGTCTGCCCTGGCAGCAGAGAAAAAAGCGGTCAATCTTGGTCAGGGCTTCCCTGACTTTAGCTGCGACCCTGCTCTGCCTGCCCTGGTAGCACAGGCCATGACGGATAATTACAATCAATATCCGCCCATGCCAGGCATGCCGCAGTTGCGCGAGCAAATAGCCACCAAGATCAAGAACATCTATGGTCATGCTTATGATGTGAATACTGAAATCACCGTCACTGCTGGCGCGACCCAGGGTATTTTGACGATCTTGCTGGCCTGCGTACATGCAGGTGATGAAGTCATTGTCATAGAACCTGCGTATGACAGCTATGTATCCAGTATCAAGCTAGCAGGCGGTGTGCCGGTGTTTGTCAGTATGGAATTGGGGACAAATGGCTATGCCATCCCCTGGGAAAAAGTAAAAGCCAGCATCACTGACAAGACCCGTTTGCTGATGCTGAATTCACCGCATAACCCTACCGGGTCGGTACTAAGTGTGGATGATATCGCCGCTTTGAGCGATATCGTGCGTGATACCAGGGTATTGATTGCATCCGACGAGGTATATGAGCACATGGTGTTTGATGGTCAGCGCCACGAATCGCTGTCGCGCTACCCTGAGCTGGCAGAGCGCAGCTTTATCATTTCCAGCTTTGGTAAGACGTATCATGTGACAGGCTGGAAAGTTGGCTATGTAACGGCACCGGCAGCACTGATGGCAGAGTTCCGCAAGGTCCATCAATACAATGTCTTTACCGTCAATACACCTATGCAGGTGGGATTGGCGCAGTATATGAGCAAGCCTGCCCCGTATCTGGAGCTATCGGACTTTTATCAAGAGAAACGTGACCTGTTCAGGGCTGGCCTGGCCAATTCACGCTTGCGCTTGCTGCCATGTGCTGGCACTTATTTCCAGTCTGTTGATTATTCAGCAGTTTCCGACATGACTGAACTGGAATTTGCCCGCTGGCTGACGACTGAGATTGGTGTGGCAGCCATCCCGGTTTCTGCTTTTTATCAGCAAGGCAAGGAATCTGGCATCGTGCGTTTTTGCTTTGCCAAGCAGGATACTACCCTGCAAGACGCCTTGCAGCGCCTGCAAAGCATTTAATACCTGAGCAAATACTCAGGTCTTTGCCTTATCTTCTGACATATTCTTCAGCAGGGACCATACCATCCCGCCCAATAATAATAAACCAACACCTAATGCCGCCCATAACCAGGGTTTGTGCTCTTTGGCGGGTGTCTTCTCAGCGACTGGTTTGACCACAGGCTGAGGTGCGACATAGTCGGCAATTTCCACACTGGCGATATCGGCCTGCACTGGCTTACTCAAATCCATTTTGGGAATGAGCGTTGTCAAAGGTATTGCAGCCCCCTCTTTGTTCTCCATTCCCCATTCGAGTTGGTAAGGCGGTTTGCCGCGCGCCAGAAAAACCAGCCTGCGCGGTAAGCTGGCGATCTGTATCTCAGGCAGGGTTTTGCGCAACTTGCTGAATGGGCTATCGGTTCGCAAGCGCAAAGTCTTATAACTGGCACCATCCAAGAGCAAATCAGGTGACTTCACTTCACCATTCTGCAGATTGATTTTATAAACCATGCTGTCATTCAACCAGACTTGTTGATCTACTACCTGCACTTCAGCATTACGCTTCTGATTCCTTAAGACATGCAGAGGATATAGCGGACTATGTCTGTGATGATAAGAGGACACCGGCGCAGTTGTCGTCGTCACCTGCGCCAGCACTGTGATATGTAACAGGGTGTTAGGCTCGCTCACCAGCAAACGCAGGCTGTCTATGGGCGTGTTGTCCGGGATGGAATAATCACAATAATTTGCACCACAAGCCCTCACCGGAATTGGCTTACTCCATTGCAAAATCGGTGGTGTATAGACTTCTTGCTGGCTGTCTATGATAACGCTGTCCAGCCAGGGTGCATCTGCAGGATTATTCCAGCGCAGGCGCAAATACTGCGCACTGACATGGTGTAGCCTGATGCCAAGATTCTGCAACATGGAACCCTGATGACGCAATTGCACCAATTGTTCGCTACCCAGCGATTGCCAGTTTTTCAGGTCATCACTGCTTTCCAGCGTGAAGCCAAACATGCCATCTACCTGTTCAGCTATACCGAACCTGGCTTGCAATAACTTGCCCTTGATCTTGCTGACATCAATAATCCAGGCAGGCACAGGATTTTGCCTGGTGATTTTCACTTGCGACAAGGCGCTTAGTGAGCCATCTGCATTTTGCCGGAAGCTGCTGAAGCTGCTGCTTTGTATGTCTTTCAAAGGAAAGGCGCTGACTGTTTTGCTCTCAAGCTTGGCACTCGCCGTTTCTACGTCTGCCCAGGCAAACGACAAGAGATCACCATCAGCATTGCGCACACGTACATCATGCAGATCGGGATGCAGGCTGCCAGGGTAAATACTGGTTGGTATATCCAGTTGAAAATACGGCCCCACTCCCGTGCTGGTGATGACAGCGTGCTTTAGCTGCGGAGTAATCGCCTGTGCTGCAACTACAGCTGAAGCTATCGCACAGGCAGCCAGCAATGACAATTTCATTTTCAGCTTGCTTATACTCATGACGCCTTCTCCTGGTCTTCTGGTGTCTCGTCATCCGTGGATGCTGCAGCTGCCTGCATTTCTTTTGGCTTGACAGGTACATGTGCAAAGTAGCCAACCACCAGCAGCAATATCCCAACGCCAATGAAAGAGACAATACGGTATAAGCCACCACGGTCTGCCAGTTCTATCAGGAACAGTTTCACTACCACGACGCCCAGCAAGGCAGCGCCGGCTATCCAGATGCTGCGTGACATGCGGCGGTTACCAAACAACATGACAGACACGCCGCAAATTGCCCAGGTAATGGAAACGGCAGCCTGACTCAGGCGCGAAGCAAACAAGGCATCTGCATCCCAAGGCACGCCGGCAAAATGGTGGCAACTACGCAAGACTATGCCCGTCAACAACGCCAGGGCTGTAGCGGCTACCAATGCTGTCGCGGCATGCTTGGTGTCTGTTTTGAGTGCCGCCATAGGTAAAGCGCGCCACCAGTGCAATAAGGACGCCAACACCAGCCATTGCCCCAATTCCAACGGATTCAGTAAAGGCAGATAAGGCAAGGGGCTGGCATCGCCCGCGCTGAAGGCATTGGTCAACCAGCACCACGCCAGCAAATACAGGGCAACGGGCGCACATGCCTGCTCTATATAGGCTTTACGGTAAGAATTAAGCGGCCACCTGACTGCCAGCGGTTTGGCACCAATGAACCAGAAGACCAACGCAGGCACCAGCACCCAACCCAGTAATGGCCAGCTTGACCAAGTATCAGCCAGTGGCGCAAGGCGTGCCTGACCTTCGCGGGCTGCCAATAACAGGAAGAACCAGAATCCGGCGATATGCGTCAGACTCAAGAGTGGCGAAGAAGCAGCCATCCAGTTTTGCTGCTTCTTCAGTAGCTGCAAATGCCAGGCCAGTGCGAGGGGCCAGGCCAGCCAGCCCAGGTTTGCAGATGGCAAATAAGACCCATCCGCGCCGACCACGCCTATCAAACCAGCAAAAATCAGCAAAGGCAAAGTAACGATGGTGGCAAAACCCATTTGAGGCCATTGACGCCAGCCTGCCAGTGCCGCCATCAGGGCTGAACTGACCAGACCTATCACGATAGCGACGGTCGAAGAATAATTGCGGTGATCTGTGCGCACCAGGGATTCCAGACTTTCAGGGAACCAGGCACTCAACCACCATGCCAGCCCCCAGACAACTGGCAAACCAAGCGCCAGCTTGCTGTTGCACCAGGGATTGAGCCAAACAGATGGCAATTTTTGCCCTGCAGCATTGATCTCATCCGGTTTTGCAGCATGACCAAATCCACTTAGTTCCAGCAGCACGGCACGCATTCTGGCAGTTTCAGCCCGGATCAGATCAGCACTGAGCCATGCTGACACAGCCAGCGACAAAGGCACCAAAAAGCCTAGATGCGCAAATGCCGTGCCCTGGTATTTGCCAGGCTCCACCAGACACAAACCAGCAGCAATGACTTGCAAAGCAGCAGAGAAACCTGCCAGCGCACCATGCGACATGCGCAAACCTACCCACAACAAGAGACAGGCCGTTAATGGCCAGATCAATGATGCCTGCGTCAGGTTGATGGCAAACAGCATGGCCAGATGCAACAGTGCACTACCACTGACGATGGCAACCTGGTTCCAGATTGACCAGGCTGGCGGCAAGGATTTCGCCTGTGCAGCCCGCTTGGCCGCCACCATGGAGCGCCCTGCACTGAACAATATGCTTCCAGCAATGATGAGAGCTGCCAAGCCACCTTTCCAGCCATCTTCCAGCGCAGCATTACCATTGACGGCAACATGCAGGGTCAACATGAAAGAAGCCAGCGCGGCAGCCTGCAAAGTGGCAGAGATATGTTCAAAAACCTTCAGCGCATAACGACGGGCAATGGCCGATACCAGCAAGGCCACGACTGCCATTGCCGCTGCTGCAAATTGCGGGGCAAGCAACATCCAGGGCAACAAGGCCAGTGAAGCAACGCCTAGCCACGGCAATGCGGCATTTGGCATGGCTTCCCAGCTTGCAATATTCTCTGGCTTAGCTTTTCTATGCAGATTCCAAACCACAAAGCAGCTAATTGCCAGCAATACCGGGCCCAGCAAACCACCCTGCAACAATGGCCCAGTTGCCTCGGGATTGATATAGATACCATGCAAGAGCTTGTACGCAGCTCCTACCATGACGACATAGGCAAAACCGCGCGCATAAGGACGCTGCTGGCGTATGCCCAGCCAGTACATGCCTGCGCCCTCAATGGCCCAGGCAGCACCTGTCCATGCGCCTTCCAATCCCAATGGTATCGCCAGCGTGGCAAAGATGGCAGCCACGATGACATAAGCCTCTGCCAGCAGAGCCAATCCCTGCCTGGCTCTGGAAAACACAAACCTGGCCAGCAACAGGTAAAAGAAGCCAACAGCCAATGCAGAAAAAGCAGCGCCAAACTCGGTATGTTTGACCAGCATGTATTGCATGCCAAAGGCGGTGATGGGATTGCCAAACACCAGCGCGCTATCAACCCGCCCTACCCGCTTCAGGGTATCCAAAGGACCTTCCTGCACTTCCGCTTCTTTCAGGGTGCGGCGGGCAAACAGCAAGCCTATCAGGGCAAACAGGACGAAGAAAAAAATCAGAAAAGGCTGGACTATGCCGTACTGGCTATCGGTATAACTCCGCTCAGCCCAGCCCAATGCCAGGGTAAAAGTACCAACAAAACCGATCAGGTTCAGCACACGCCACGCATTGAACCAGGCGACCACGAAGATACCTATATCCAGCACGGCCATGTATGTGAACAAACCGAGCGGACGGTTTTCACCGGTGGAAATCAAAACAGGGGTGGCAAAACCTTCAATTGCGGCAACAATGGCCAGCACAGGGGCATTTTGCAAGACCGCCAATATGGCACTGAGAACAGACACCAGAAACAGGAAGCCAAAGCCAACATCAGGAGAGATCAGCGCATGCAATTTCATTGCCGACAGTGCGGTCAGGTAAAACACCCCTATCGCCATGCCTTGCAATATCAAGGCATAGTCGCGGCGCTTGCTGCGCAAGAACCAGCCAAGTGCCAGCAAGACCACGCCAGACAGAGCCACACCTGCGTAACGCAGTTCCACTGGCACCGTGACCCGCTCTGCGGTATAGCGCAGCAAAAATGCCAGGCCCAGAAACAAGATCAGGACACCGACTTTGACCAGTGCATTGCCACCAAAAATCAGTTTCGCCAGCGGCGCAGGCAAGCTTTCTCTCAACGTTTTTGGAGGCGGTGGTGGTGGGCGTTTGGCAACCGGCGGTTTTACGATGGCGGGACTTACTATTGGCGATTCAATTGCTGCAGCTTCTACAGTTGCCAAGGGCTCTGTAACTTGAGCCACTGCCATTGGAGTGACTTGCTCTGTAACGACCGCCGGAATTTCTCTGGCAAGAATCGCTTCTTCCAAAGGCTGCATATCCAGGTCCAGCGCTGGTGGCTGCGCATTCTCTTGCGCGCCAGCAGTAACAGCGTCAGCCTGTGATCCAAATGCCGTTGTCAGCGGCACAGCTACGCTAGTGCTGGCGTCGGCTGCTTTTGCAGCAGCAAGAGCAACCTGGGGCTCTGCCATTGCTTTTTCTTCTGCAGCCGGCTGGCTTACCGGTTCTGATTGTGCTGCGGCATCCTTGATGATCAGGCCACCGGCTTTGAGCTCGGCCATTTCACGCTCCAGCGTTTGCAGCCGGTGTTCAAGCGTGAAAATTTTCTGGCGCATCTCTGCCATTGCATCGACAGGTTTGCTTTGCGCAGGCTGGTTTATTGGTTTATTCGCCACCGGCTTGGTATTGGTATTAGTCTTGCGCGAACTGGCGATCAGATATCCAACAAAGCCGCCGGTCAAAGCAAAAAAGAACATGGCAGAACCAGAACCGGTCGCCACGCCCAAAATAAAGCCTATGATTGCGCCCACAAACCACATATATCATTTCCTTGGATTACAGTATGCCAATGCGGCTAACGCCAGACTGTAAGGAAATTTTTAGAGACTTGCAATACTTATATCGCAGCGCGGGATGGGATTCCATATTCAAATCTTGCCGTGGGCAACAGACAGCTATCACTTGTGGGCATTGCGCCAGCAGTGCTATCCCGGTTTCAGTAACCAAAAACCCGGAGGCAGCCTTCAAATGGCGGCATTTGATAAGGAAAAAGACTTACAGCCAGTTACAAATCTCTCAGCGATCAGGGCTTGGCCTGGCGTTGCGCCAGCTCTCTGTCTAGTTGTTCTATACGGAGTTTACGCTGCAAGGCTTTGGCTTCCAGGGAAATTCTCTGCAAGGCAACGATGTATTGACGGCGCTTTTGTTTAACATCACTGAGACAATCATTGACAAAAAATGTATCGTGACAAGCTCGCTCAGACTGTTCGTACCAGCTTTGCAAACGCAGTTGCGCTGCATTACTTTCTTGCAGGGCAAGTTCGGCCTGCTCTGCGCTGCTGATAGTACCTGCAGCATATTTTTGATCCAGACTCGCAGACAGATTGGCAATCTGTGTAAGTTCAGTACTACCAGGAGTAGCCAGCGCATGTGCGGCAAACATTATTTGCGCAAACAATGCGAGGATTACAGGCAATAAACGTTTCATCAGGCAATATTCTCCGCAAGTTGGCGTTGGTCAGCATCCATATATTCTTTTGATTGCATTTCTATGATGCGTGACACTGTTCTGTGAAACTCATTAGACAAGGTACCATTGGTATAAAGTTCCTCGGGAGGCACTTCTGCCGACATAATCAGTTTCACTTTGTTGTCGTAAAACACGTCTATCAGCCAGGTGAAACGCCTGGCCTCGGAAGACATGGCAGCCGACATGCGTGGAATCGACGACAAAACAACAGTATGAAAGCGACTGGCGATTTCGAGATAATCATTTTGCGAGCGTGGTCCGCCACATAAAGTGGCAAAGTCAAACCAGATCACACTGCCAGCACGGCGCAGGGACTTGAGCTTGCGCCCCTCGATATCGACTTGCGGGTCTTCATCACTGGTTTCTGCAACCCGGGCAAAAATATCGCGCAAAGTCTTGTCCGTAGCTGCACTCAATGGTGTCAGGTACGCCTGCACCTGTTCCAGAGCACGCTTGCGATAATCATTGCCGGAATCTACATTCAGGATATCGAGTTTTTCCTTCAGCAAGGCAATCGTTGGCAGCATGCGGTCGCGATGCAAGCCATCTGGATACAAAGTATCAGGCTGGTAATTCGATGTCATGACGAAAGACACGCCATTTTCAAACAGGGCATTGAGCAAGTTATACAGTAACATCGCGTCTGCCACGTCGGACACATGAAATTCATCAAAGCAAATCAGACGATATTTCTTGGCGATCCTGCGTGCCACTTCATCAAGCGGATCTGCCACGCCTTTGAGTTCGTCCAGCTGCCGGTGTACGGCACGCATGAATTCGTGAAAGTGCAAGCGGGTTTTGCGCACCACTGGCACAACCGAATAAAAACTGTCCATCAAAAATGACTTGCCGCGCCCGACTCCGCCCCACATATAAACGCCACGCGGTACTTCAGGACGGGTGATCAGACGGGTAAATTTATTTGCACGCTTGCCCTTGTATTCCACCCATTCTTCATAGGCTGTCTGCAAGCGATCAACTGCGCGATTTTGTGCCTCATCGGCCTGAAAACCGCGCTGACTCAAGGCATCCTGATAATACTCTATGACATTCATGGGCGAGGGATACTATCTTTGCTAGCTTGCCTGCGCATGGCAAGCGGGTAAAAAGCGACGCACCCTACCCCAATCAAACTGAGGGCAGAGTGCGCTGCCAATGTGGGCGCGAGTTTAGGCCCAGATTTCAAACAAGCGACTTGAATCAGAAATTCAATGAACGCTTATCGACTGCCAATGCTGCTTCTTTAGTTGCCTCAGACAGAGATGGATGTGCATGACAAATACGGGCGATGTCTTCTGCGGACGCCTTGAATTCCATCGCCACTACGGCTTCGGAAATCAATTCAGATGCCATAGGACCAACGATGTGCACACCCAGGATTTCATCTGTCGTGGCATCTGCCAGGAACTTGACCATACCTGAAGTATCACCCAGCGCACGGGCACGGCCATTCGCCATGAATGGGAAAGTACCGGCTTTGTAAGCCACGCCATCAGCCTTCAATTGTTGCTCAGTGCGGCCTACCCATGCGATTTCCGGAGATGTGTAGATGACCCATGGGATGGTATTGAAGTTCACATGACCATGCTGACCGGCGATACGTTCAGCCACTGCAACACCCTCTTCTTCTGCCTTGTGTGCCAGCATAGGGCCACGTACCACGTCGCCTACAGCCCAAACATTCGCCAGATTGGTTTTGCAATCACCATCAACCGCGATGAAACCACGTTCATCGAGTTGCAGGCCAACAGCTTCTGCATTCAAACCATTGGTGTTAGGTGTACGGCCAATAGAGATGATCAGTTTGTCGAACACTGCCTTGTGCTCAGCGCCTTTGTCGTCAGTGTAGTTGACAGTCACATCGCTGCCACCATTGACGATTTCGCCTATCTTGACGCCCAGGTTGATGGACAGACCTTGTTTGACAAACAGCTTGTGTGCTTCTTTAGCGATTTGTTCATCCACTGCACCGAGGAAAGTCGGCAATGCTTCCAGTACTGTCACTTCAGCACCGAGACGACGCCAGACGCTGCCCATTTCCAAGCCGATCACACCAGCGCCAATGACGCCGAGTTTTTTCGGCACTTCAGCAATCTTCAATGCGCCGTCATTCGAGAGGATGGTTGTTTCATCAAATGCTGCGCCAGGCAATGCACGTGCATTCGAGCCAGTAGCCACGATGATGTGTTTGCCAGTAATGGTTTCTTCTGTTTTGCCAGCAACCTTGATTTCGTAACCGGCTGCATCGCCTTTCACAAACGAACCATGGCCATGGAAGAAAGTGACTTTGTTCTTTTTAAACAGGAACAGGATACCGTCGTTGTTTTGCTTGACGATAGTGTTCTTGCGACCCAGCATCTTGGATACATCCAGACCCAGGCCTTGTACGTTGATACCGTGATCAGCGAAAGCATGACCAGCATGCTCATAATGCTCGGAAGACTGCAACAGCGCTTTGGATGGGATGCAACCAACGTTGGTGCATGTACCACCTGGAGCCGGGCCACCTTTTTCATTGGTCCATGCATCGATACAGGCGGTAGAAAATCCCAGTTGGGCAGCGCGGATTGCGGCGATGTAGCCACCAGGGCCACCACCGATAACGACGACGTCAAATTGTTTGCTCATGAAAATGTCCTGATTTTGTGTATATGAATTTAGCGCCGAATCCAGTCGTGACGTCCACTCTTCGCCCTGTAGTTTTCAGCTCTCTTCGGGGATGAAAATCCAGGCCAGCAAATAAGCCACTACGCCAGCGCCAAAGTAAAGACTGAAGAAGACAAACATCAAACGCCATATCCAGGAATCCAGGCCAGTAAACTGTCCAAGACCACCACAGATACCACCCAGCCACTGGTCACGTTTTGACCGGCGGAACTGGTTCAAATGATTAAAGCCCTGGCTCTGTTGATTGCCGGATGCGGAAGTGTCACCAGTTGCCAGCAATCTGGCTTTGGCTTGTGCAAATTCTGCATCAGACAGGACTCCTGCCTGATGCAGTTCGTGCAGACGTTTGATTTCGTCAGCGATATTCACGGAATGATTCTCGCTTTGTGGGTTGAACCTGAATTACAGATCAAGCAACAGGCGGGCTGGATCTTCCAGCGCGTCTTTCATTGCCACCAGACCCAGAACTGCTTCACGACCGTCAATGATACGATGGTCATAAGACATAGCCAGGTAATTCATAGGACGGATCACGATCTGGCCATTTTCAACCACGGCACGGTCCTTGGTCGCATGCACGCCCAGAATTGCGGATTGTGGTGGGTTGATAATAGGTGTAGACAACATGGAGCCGAAAGTACCACCATTCGAGATGGAGAAAGTACCGCCAGACAGATCGTCCAGTGTCAGTTTGCCGTCTTTTGCCTTGGCACCGAATTCACCGATTTTCTTCTCGATCTCAGCAATCGTCATTTGATCCGCATTGCGCAGGATAGGTACTACCAGGCCGCGTGGAGAACCGACTGCGATACCGATGTCGAAGTAACCGTGGTAGACGATGTCGTTACCGTCAACAGAGGCGTTGATGATAGGGTATTTTTTCAATGCAGCAACGGCAGCCTTGACGAAGAAGGACATGAAACCCAGTTTCACGCCGTGTTCTTTTTCAAATTTGTCTTTGTACTTGTTACGCAAGTCCATGACAGGTGCCATGTTGACTTCGTTGAAAGTTGTCAAAATAGCGTTGGTCGATTGCGATTGCACCAGACGTTCAGCGATACGGGCACGCAAACGGCTCATCGGTACGCGCTCTTCAGGACGGTCACCCAGGCTGGCGATAGCTGGTGCAGCAACTTGTTGTAGTGCTGGCTTGCCAGCTGCAGGAGCAGCCAGAGGAGCAACTACTGGTGCCGCAGCAGGTTTAGCGGCTACGGCTGCCAGTGCATCACCTTTGGTAACACGGCCATCTTTGCCGGAGCCGTCAACTTGAGCTGCAATCAGATTATTTTCTGACAGGATTTTTGCTGCTGCAGGCATTGCCACGCCAGCAGAAGATTTTGCGTCAGAAGAAGCTGCCGCAACTGCGGCAGGCGCAGCAGCAACTGGTGCCGCTGCTGGAGTTGCAGCAGTACCAGCACTTGCGGCTGTATCCAGGATAGCGATAACTTCGCCAGCAACAACCGTGCTGCCATCACCCTTGATGATTTGTGTGATCACGCCAGCATCTGGGGCTGGCAGCTCCAGTACGACTTTGTCAGTTTCCACGTCGATCAGGTTTTCGTCACGGCCAACTGCTTCGCCAACTTTTTTATGCCAGGACAACAGGGTTGCTTCTGCGACGGACTCAGATAACTGAGGAACTTTTACTTCGATAATTGCCATTTTTTACTCTCCGATTCGGGTAGCCAAATGCGGTACCAGCTTCTGGTACCGCATCGCGTCATTATTTGGTCAGGACAAAGCCTTTGAGTTTGGAAAATGCCGTTTCCAGCAATGCTTTTTGTTGTGCATAGTGCTTGTCATAGTAACCGACAGCAGGCGATGCACTGGCTGGACGACCTGCATAAGCAAGTTTTTGACCTTCTTCCAGGCTTTCAAAAATATTGTGCTGGATCTGGAACCATGGTCCCTGATTTTGCGGCTCGTCTTGTGCCCAGACCAATTCCGCCATGTTCGGGAATTTTTTCAATTCTGCGGCAAAACTCTTATGCGGGAAAGGATACAGTTGTTCAACACGGATAATCGCTGTATCTGTCTGACCACGCTCTTTACGTGCATTGACCAGGTCGAAATACACTTTGCCAGAGCAAGCGACAACACGTTTGACTTTCTTCGCATCAATCTTTTCATCCACTTCACCGATAACGGTGTGGAAGCTACCCTTCGCCAGGTCAGACAAAGGTGAACCTGCATCCTTGTTACGCAACAGGGACTTAGGTGTCATGATAACCAGAGGTTTGCGGAACATGCGTATCATCTGACGACGCAACAGATGGAAAATCTGCGCTGCAGTCGTAGGCTGTACCACTTGCATATTATTGTCAGCACACAGTTGCAGGAAGCGCTCAGGGCGTGCAGATGAATGCTCTGGACCCTGGCCTTCATAACCGTGTGGCAACATCATGACCAGACCGGATGCGCGCCCCCATTTCACTTCACCAGAACTGATGAACTGATCGATAACAACCTGGGCACCATTGGCGAAATCACCGAATTGTGCTTCCCAGATAGTCAGGGTATTTGGCTCTGCTGTGGAGTAACCATATTCAAAGCCCAATACCGCTTCTTCAGACAACACGGAATCAATGACAGTGAATGGTGCCTGCTTGTCAGAAATGTTTTGCAGAGGGATATACGTACCCGCATCCCAGCGCTCACGGTTTTGATCATGCAAAACAGCGTGGCGGTGTACGAAAGTGCCGCGACCTGCATCCTGGCCGGTCAGACGGATGGCATAACCGGAAGAAACCAAGGATGCATAGGCCAGATGTTCGCCCATACCCCAGTCCAGGTTCATGTCACCACGGCCCATGGCTGCACGGTCACCCAATACTTTTTCTACCAGGCTATGCGGCTTGAAGCCTTCAGGTACGACAGTGATACGTTCAGCCAGCCGTTTCAATTCCGTGGATGGCACTGCTGTGTCAGCAGCATCTGTCCATTTACGGTTGAGGAAAGGAATCCAGTCAACAGCGTATTTGTTCTTGAAGTTGGAGATGACAGGATCATGCGTGTGCTTGCCTGCATCCATGGCATCGCGGTAAGCCTTGACCATCTGATCGCCGCCATCCGCAGGGATAGTACCTTGCGCAGACAATTTGTCTGCATACATACGGCGCGTGCCTGGATGCTGACCAATCTTCTTGTACATCAAAGGCTGAGTCAGTGCAGGTGTATCTTGCTCGTTGTGACCCAATTTGCGGTAGCAGATGATATCAACGACAACGTCTTTCTTGAATTCCATACGGTAGTCCAGAGCGATTTGAGTCGCCAGGACAACGGCTTCAGGATCATCTGCATTGACGTGCAATACCGGTGCTTCGATCATTTTGACAACGTCGGAACAATACAGCGTAGAACGTGAATCGCGTGGATCAGAAGTCGTGAAACCGATCTGGTTATTGATGACGATATGCACAGTACCACCTGTACCATAGCCGCGTGTTTGCGCCAGGTTCAGGGTTTCCATGACTACGCCCTGCCCTGCAAACGCGGCGTCACCGTGTACCAGGATAGGCAAGACTTGTGAGCCATCTTTGTCACCGCGACGATCCATACGTGCTTTGACAGAGCCTTCAACCACTGGATTAACGATTTCCAGGTGGGAAGGGTTGAACGCGAGGGACAAGTGAACCGGGCCGCCTGGAGTCGAGATATCAGAGGAGAAGCCTTGATGGTATTTAACGTCACCAGCTGGCAAGTCATCACCATGTTTACCCTCAAACTCAGCAAACAGATCCTGAGGCATTTTGCCCAGGGTATTGACCAGTACGTTCAGACGGCCACGGTGGGCCATGCCGATAACGATTTCTTCTACACCGCGCTCACCGGCGCGCTGGATAGTTTCATCCATGGAGGCGATAAAGCTTTCGCCGCCTTCCAGGGAGAAGCGCTTTTGACCAACGTATTTGGTATGCAGATAACGTTCCAGGCCTTCAGCCGCAGTCAGGCGATCGAGGATGTGCTTTTTCTTTTCAGGAGAGAAAGATGGTGTGGAGCGTATTGCTTCCAGCTTTTGTTGCAACCAACGTTTTTCTGTCGGGTCGCTGATGTACATGAACTCAGCGCCGATGGAGCGGCAATAAGTGTCACGCAGGGCATTCAAAAGGTCGCGCAATGATGCTGTTTCTGGCCCGAAATAGGTATTGCTGATATTGAACTGTATGTCCATATCGGCATCGGTAAAGCCATAGAAGCTTGGTTCCAGTTCTGGAATACTTGGACGTTCCTGGCGTTGCAGCGGGTCCAGATTGGCCCAGTGGCTGCCGAGGAAACGGTAAGCGGCGATCAGTTGCTGGGCAGCGACGCGTTTGCGTCCCATTTCAGCATCAGCAGTCGCATTGACTGTGCGTATCGGACCTTGTTTGGCACGTTCGGCAAACGATGCAATAACAGGTGCGTGGGCGACGTCTGGCTTGGCAGAGCCATCGACAGCAGGCACATTTTGCATGGCGTCGAAATACGCGCGCCAATTATCAGGAACAGAACCGGGATTATTCAGGTACGCCTCATACAGTTCTTCTACATACGGCGCATTGCCGCCGAACAAGTACGAGTTAGCGTTATATTGTTGCATCATCTTGCTCACCTTTCTTCGCGTTTCGCGAGATTAGCGGGTTAATCTAACCTTCCGCGACACGGCCTGACCGGTTAGCGGATTGCACATCAAGTTGTGGGGAAGGGCTTAATTCAATCTATCCTCGTGATTAAATCAAAAAGCATGTCATTTAAATATGTTTTTTGATTAAATCGCGAAAGTTATTCCTAAAAATCACTTTCGTGGCGAAGCATAGCATAATTACTGAAGAAAAAAAAAGCGAGTCGTAAAGACTCGCTTTTTACAACAACATAAAATGACTAAAGATTAACGTTAAATCAAGGTTTTGAATTAATGCTTCGAATTAACGCTTATCTATAGCTGGCACATCACGTTTGGCCGCGCCAACAAACAACTGACGTGGGCGACCGATTTTTTGCTCAGGATCAGAAATCATTTCTTTCCACTGAGCGATCCAGCCTACTGTACGCGCCAAGGCAAAGATACCGGTGAACAATGCAGTTGGGATGCCCAGTGCACGTTGTACGATACCAGAGTAGAAATCGACGTTAGGATACAGTTTGCGGCTGACGAAGTACTCGTCTTCCAGAGCGATTTTTTCCAGTGCCATGGCCAGCTTGAACAGTGGATCATCTTGCAGACCTAGTTCTTGCAGCACTTCATAGCAAGTTTCACGCATCAGTTTGGCACGTGGGTCATAGTTTTTGTAAACACGGTGACCAAAGCCCATCAGCTTGACACCAGAATTTTTGTCTTTGACCTGAGCGATGAACTCAGGAATATTATCGACGCTGCCGATTTCTTCCAGCATGCTCAATGCAGCTTCATTTGCACCGCCGTGGGCAGGGCCCCACAGGCAAGCGATACCAGCAGCGATACAGGCAAATGGATTGGCACCAGAAGAACCTGCCAGACGGACCGTCGATGTAGAAGCATTTTGCTCGTGATCTGCGTGCAGGATCAGGATACGATCCAGAGCGCGCACCAGCACTTCATTGGTTTTGTATGGCTCACATGGTGTAGAGAACATCATGTGCATGAAGTTCGCGCTATAAGACAAGTCATTGCGTGGATACACGAAAGGCTGGCCGATGGAATATTTGTACGCCATAGCAACCAGTGTAGGCATCTTGGCGATCAGGCGGATAGCTGACACTTCGCGGTGATGCGGGTCATTAATATCCAGCGAATCATGGTAGAAGGATGCCAATGCACCTACTGTACCAACCAATACCGACATAGGATGCGCATCACGGCGGAAGCCGCGGAAGAAGAATTGCATCTGCTCGTGCACCATGGTGTGATTGGTGACAGTCGCTACAAATTCTTTCTTCTGGTCTGCATTAGGCAATTCGCCATTCAGCAACAGGTAGCAGGTTTCCAGGAAGTCGCCACCATTGACTGCCAGTTGCTCGATAGGATAGCCGCGGTACAGCAGCTCGCCTTTGTCGCCATCGATGTAAGTAATGGAAGAATTACAGGCTGCCGTGGACATGAAACCTGGATCATAGGTGAACATGCCGGTAGAACCATACAATTTACGGATGTCGATGACATCGGGACCAATAGAGCCCTTGTAAATCGGCATTTCCAGGGCTGGTGAGCCATCGGAGAATGATAGGGTGGCTTTTGTTTCAGAATTTGTCATGGCTCTTCCTTCAGATAAGAGGTGAGTCGTTAATCAAAAAAACACAAGAAATCAAATTGACTTACGCCGTTTGCAGGCGCAGCAATAATGCATGTACATGAGGCAGATCGACTTCGGCTTCCGGTTTTGTCTTGGCCATGATCAGATCCATTAATGTATTGTCCGGCAACTCCATCAGGCGGCTGAAGGCATCCACTTCCTCATCTGTCAGGGATTCTTCATTGGCGTCAAGAAAACGTGTCAAGATCAGATCGTTTTCCAGCAAACCGCGCCTTGCCCGCCACCGCAGCCTTGCCCGCTTTACCGGGTCGCTTTGATGGGATATAGCTTGTGACTCAGACATAATTAATTCTCTTCCATACTGACTATTTCATGCGGCTCTCAGCTCGCCTGGAAAACCGCATGAAATAGCAGCGATACCCCTGAGGAGCATCGCTGACGAACAACAACTTAGACCGCGCGACGGACCATGAGTTCTTTAATCTTACCGATAGCACGGGTAGGATTCAGACCTTTAGGACAGACATCCACGCAATTCATGATCGTGTGGCAACGGAACAAGCGATAAGGATCTTCCAGATTATCAAGACGTTCGCCAGTTGCCTGATCACGTGAATCGGCAATAAAGCGATAAGCCTGCAGCAAACCTGCCGGACCGACGAATTTATCAGGATTCCACCAGAAAGATGGGCATGAAGTCGAGCAGCATGCGCACAGAATGCACTCATACAGACCATCAAGCTCTTCACGTTCGGCAGGAGACTGCAGGCGTTCTTTTTCCGGAGGAATGGAATCATTCATCAGGTAAGGCTTGATCGAATTGTATTGCTTGAAGAATTGCGTCATATCCACGATCAAGTCGCGAATAACAGGCAAGCCTGGCAAAGGGCGCAAGACGATGGGCTCAGTCAATTCATTCAGATTGGTGGTGCAAGCCAGACCATTTTTGCCATTGATGTTCATTGCATCAGAACCACACACACCTTCACGGCATGAGCGGCGCAGCGCAAGAGAATCATCAACATCAGACTTGATGCGTTGCAAGGCATCCAACAACATCTTGTCAGTGTCTTGCAACTCAACGGTCAAGTCCTGCATGTAAGGCTTGGCGTCCTTGTCCGGATCGTAGCGATAGATTTTAAATTTCAGTGTACGTGCCATATCGGTATCTCTTTAGAATGTACGGGCTTTAGGCTTGAAGGTTTCTACAGTCAGTGGTTTGGTCACGACTGGCTTGTAGTCGAGGCGATTGCCTTCGGAATACCACAAGGTATGCTTCATCCAGTTCACGTCGTCGCGCTGTTCGTAATCGCGGTGCGCATGTGCGCCTCGGGATTCTTTACGGGCGGCAGCGGATGTGATCGTTGCCTTGGCTGTTTCGATCAGATTATCCAGTTCCAGTGCTTCTACACGGGCAGTATTGAAGACCTTGGATTTATCCTTGAAAGAAACATGCTTGCGACGCTCATCAAGCTCCATAATTTTCTTGTAGCCGGTTTGCAGCAATTCATCAGTACGGAACACGCCGCAGTACTGCTGCATGGTGCCGCGAATCGCATTGGCAACATCTTGCACGCGCTCGGAACCCGTACTGGTTTCCAGCTTGGACAAACGTGACAGCGCCAGATCAGCTGCATCAGCAGGCAAATCTTTATTGCTGCGAGCCTTGAGGTTACTTGCAACCACATGATTACCCGCTGCACGGCCAAACACCAGCAAATCAAGCAGGGAGTTCGTACCCAGACGGTTTGCACCATGCACAGATACACAGGCACATTCACCAATTGCATACAGGCCATTGACGATTTCGCTGCCACCGTTTTTCGGAGCAACTACCTGACCATAGATATTGGTCGGGATACCGCCCATCTGATAGTGGATCGTAGGAACGACAGGAATCGGTTCCTTGGTTGCATCCACATTGGCAAACTTGTGCGCAATTTCCAGAATCGATGGCAAACGTTTTTGAATGGTGTCAGCACCGATATGACGCAGGTCCAGCATGACGTGATCTTTATTCGGACCACAGCCACGGCCTTCCTTAATTTCCTGATCCATGGAACGGGAAACAAAGTCGCGTGGGGCCAGATCTTTCAGTGTAGGCGCATAACGCTCCATGAAGCGCTCGCCCTGGCTATTCACCAAAATACCGCCCTCACCTCGCACACCCTCAGTAATCAGGACACCAGCACCGGCAACACCGGTCGGGTGGAATTGCCAGAACTCCATATCTTCGAGTGGCAAACCAGCGCGAGCAGCCATACCCATACCGTCACCGGTATTGATAAATGCATTAGTAGAAGCAGCCCAGATACGACCAGCGCCGCCAGTTGCAAATATCGTGGTTTTGGCTTCCAGCATCATGACTTCGCCAGTTTCCATCTCCAGCGCGACAACGCCCAACACATCACCTTCTGCATCACGGATCAGGTCGATTGCCATCCACTCAACAAAGAAATGGGTACGTGCGCGGACGTTACGTTGATATAAAGTATGCAGCAAGGCATGACCGGTACGGTCAGCTGCAGCACAGGCACGCTGCACTGGTTTTTCACCAAAATTGGCAGTGTGGCCACCAAAAGGACGCTGATAAATCGTGCCATCCGCATTACGGTCAAAAGGCATACCGAAATGTTCAAGCTCATACACGACCTTTGGTGCTTCACGGCACATGAATTCGATCGCATCCTGGTCACCCAGGTAATCAGAACCCTTGACCGTGTCAAACATATGCCAGTACCAGTTGTCTTCGGACATATTGCCCAGGGAAGCACCAATACCGCCCTGCGCAGCCACCGTATGAGAACGGGTAGGAAATACTTTAGACAGTACGGCAACATTCAGACCAGCTTCTGCCAATTGCAGCGAAGCGCGCATGCCGGAGCCACCGGCACCAACGATGACCGCATCAAAACGGCGGCTTGGGATTGTGGATTTAATTGCAGCCACTTTTATACTCTCCACAAAATCTGTGCAGCATAGCCAGCACAAGCAATCAGCCACAGAATAGTGGCAACTTGAAATACCAGACGAACAAATACGTTGTGCGTCACATAATCCATCCAGATATCACGCATACCAACCCAGGCGTGATACAGCAGGCAGATGACAACAGAGAAAGTCGCCAGCTTGAACCATTGCATGGCAAATATGCCAGCCCAGGCAGCCTGATTGAAGTTTTTGCCCGTCAAAAACAAACCCAGCAAAATGACGGTGTACGTTGCCATGACGATGGCAGTAACACGCTGCGCCAGCCAGTCACGCAAACCGTAACTTGCTCCCACGACCAGGCGCTTTGGTCCAATATTATTATTTGCCATTTTTAAAATACTCCGAACAGTTTCATGGCTACCAATGCTGCCAGCACAAGACTGATCGCCAACACACTCACCGCTGACTGACGTGCACTGTCCTTGTCGAGACCGTAGTGCAAATCCATCAGCAAGTGGCGGATACCAGCGCAGAAATGGTGCAGATAAGCCCACGACAAAGCCAGGATGATCAGCTTGACGAAAACACCAGATGCCAATGCCTGCAATTCGGCAAATGTTGCTTCTGATGTCAAACTCTTATCGAGCAGATACAAGATGAATGGCAACAACAAGAACATCAGCATTCCACTTGCCCGGTGCAAGATGGAAACAAAGCCTGCCAGCGGCAACCGGTAACCGGTTGCATCTATCAAGCGCATTACACCAAAGCGTGGCTTGGTTCTTACAACTTCAGACATAAATAATCTCCCCATTAACTAGTCTGTACATAAACCTTGCAATTTTCGCTCATTTTGGTGCATTGCACCAACAAAAATCATCACGATTAACAAAATATCGCTATCTTAAACCTAAAGCTGTGTACACGCAGAGCCAGCGAAATTGCAGATCACGAGACTTTTCACATCCAAAAACCACAGCAAATCAAATACCTGATTGATTTAGCTCAATTCATTTCTGTAGTGATGATTCATCGTCAGATATAAACCACGGCGCAACTCAACCGGCTTGTCGCCATAAGTAAAAGAAACACGCTCCACATTGAGCAAAGGCGTGCCAGCATCAACGTTCAGCAAACCGGCTATCGCTGCATCTGCGCAAACTGCCCGGATTTGCTCGGAAGCCCGTATCATGTGCGTGCCAAATTCAGTTTCAAATAAACCGTACATAGGCCCCTTGTATTCATTCAGACGCTCAGCCGTCAGACCTTTGAAGATGGAGCCGGGCAACCACAGGTCATCAAGAATAGTGGGGACACCAGAAAAAGATTGAACACGCCGAATAAAAACGACGGAATCACCAGATTTGATATCGAGCAAACGCGCCACTTCTGCCGGTGCACGCATACGCTTTACTTCAATGATGCGATTCTCCGGATAATGTGGCACACCCTCATCAGGCGCCAAACGCAAGAAGCGAAACTGGGAACGCGCCTCATGGTGGGTGGCGACAAAAGTACCCTTACCCTGCCGACGCACCACCAGGTTTTCAGCCGACAACTCATCAATCGCCTTGCGCACCGTACCCTGACTGACCTTGAAGCGACTGGCCAACTCCATCTCACTGGGGATCAACTCGCCCGGTTTCCATTCGCCAGATTGCAGGCTCTGGGTAATCAGTGCCTTGATCTGTTGATATAATGGACTAAAGGTGGGAGAAGCACTCAAAGACGATGCACCGACGCCAGCACCTGGAGTAACCGGGGTAGCAATCGGATTATTTGCGGTTGGTATGATAGCGTTCATAGACTGCAATTTCACCACAAAACTACCCAGCACGTCCAGAACAAAAACTAAGTGATATGTCTTATATAAGACATAAGATATTGATTGACACTTAGCCCCGCACGACCTACACTCCCGTACAAACAATAGTTGAAGTCTGCATCGGGCCGCCCTCAACTATTAATCTGTCACAAAGCAGTCACACCAAGCAATATAGTTCGAACGCTTTCAATGTAAAGGACGAAAACATGTTTGCAGCGGATTTTGGCTGACTGACAGCGCTTTCAACGGTATCATTAAGTGTTTTACATAGCGTCGGCTTATCAGTCGCTGCAATTGTTTGAACATCGTTTTCACACCACTTCGGAGATGCATCATGGCGAAATCCCCTATGCGCGTAGCTGTCACCGGCGCCGCAGGCCAAATTGGCTATTCCCTTCTGTTCCGTATCGCCAATGGCGACATGCTGGGCAAAGACCAGCCAGTGATTCTGCAATTATTGGAAATTCCTGACGAAAAAGCCCAGAAAGCGCTGAAAGGCGTAATGATGGAAATCGACGACTGCGCATTCCCACTGTTGGCTGGCATGACAGCTCACAGCGATCCAATGACAGCGTTCAAAGATATCGACGTCGCCCTGCTGGTTGGTGCGCGTCCTCGCGGCCCAGGCATGGAACGCAAAGATCTGCTGGAAGCCAACGCGCAGATTTTCACTGTACAAGGCAAGGCACTGGATGCAGTAGCATCCCGCAACGTTAAAGTTCTGGTCGTTGGTAACCCAGCCAATACCAATGCTTACATCGCGATGAAATCGGCACCTTCCCTGCCAGCGAAAAACTTCACAGCAATGCTGCGCCTGGATCACAACCGCGCCTTGTCTCAAGTGGCAGCCAAAGTTGGCAAGCCAGTGGCCGCAGTTGAAAAACTGTGCGTATGGGGCAATCACTCCCCAACCATGTACGCTGACTATCGCTTCGCGACAGTTGACGGCGCATCTGTCAAAGACCTGATCAATGATCAAGTCTGGAACAAGGATGTATTCCTGCCTACAGTTGGCAAACGCGGCGCAGCAATTATCGAAGCACGCGGCCTTTCTTCTGCAGCTTCTGCAGCGAACGCAGCAATCGACCACGTACGTGACTGGTTGCTGGGCACAAATGGTAAATGGACAACAATGGGTATCCCTTCCGATGGCTCTTATGACATCCCTGAAGGCACCATGTTCGGCTTCCCTGTGACAACAGAAAACGGCGAATACACTATCGTTCAAGGTCTGGAAATCGACGAGTTTTCCCGTGAACGCATCAACATCACACTCAAAGAATTGCAAGAAGAGCGTGATGGCGTCAAACACCTGGTAGGTTAATCAGGTAAGGGGGCAGGTTCCGGCACTCGCTGGAATCTGCCTTGATTCACGACGATATATTAAGTAATGCACCCATCTACAGTACTTTTTCAGGATCAAACTCTACCGGTTATATTACCGGTCTGCGACCATTACGCAGGATCTGAAAAATTGATGCGCAAATCGATTGCGCTACAACAGGAACTGGGTGGAGTTTTTGACATCACTCTCGATTGCGAAGACGGCGCGGCCGCTGGCAACGAGATCAACCACGCAAATCTGGTCACCAGTTTGGTGAACAGTACAGATAATCATTATCAGCGCCTGGGCGTGCGGGTGCATGATGTACATCACCCCGCATTTGAGCAAGACCTGGAAATCATCCTCCCTGCATGTGCAGACAAACTCGCTTATCTGGTTCTACCAAAAATCAACAATGTTGCCGAATTGCAGACTGCTCTTCAGCGCATTAATCATGTTGGCAAAAGAACTGATGGCCAACTGGTCCCTGTCCACGTCTTGATAGAAAGCCATGGCGCGCTGGCAGAAGTGCAGCAAATTGCCACCCTGCCCCAGGTAGAATGCCTGTCATTTGGTTTGATGGATTTTGTGTCCGCCCATTTTGGTGCCATACCTGCATCGGCGATGCGCTCACCTGGGCAGTTCAGCCACCCCCTGGTCTTGCGGGCCAAGCTTGAGATTGCTGCAGCCTGTCATCGCTACGGCAAGGTAGCCTCACACAATGTTACCACCGAGATCAAAGACGCCAGCGTCGTGGCGAATGACGCACATCGCGCAGCCAGTGAGTGCGGCTACACACGCATGTGGAGCATACATCCAGATCAGATACGCCCCATCATTGAGGCATTTACGCCTGATGAAAACGACATCCATGATGCCGTAGGCATCCTGAGTCAGGCAAAAAAACAGGACTGGGGGCCCATACAATGGCAAGGACAGTTACATGACAGAGCCAGTTACCGTTATTATTGGACAATTTTAAAACGTGCCCAGTCCGGGTCATTTGTTTTACCAGCAGCAACACAAGAGTTAATCTAGGAGACACCATGAAATTACTTTCTTTTATCAGCCTGGCATTTGCCGCATGCACCATCCTTGTGGCCAATGCCCATGCGGTGGAAGCGCCACGCAGCAAAACCAAATCCACGGCAAAGGCAGCAAAACCTGCAGCCACCCAGGCAACAAAAGAAGATGACGAGCCAGAACCAGACGTGGCATCGCACAAAAATTTCGACTACAAGTGCGAACTCGGCAACTCCCTGACCATGTACACCAATCCAGAAGATGCTGACCACGTGGCCATGCGCTGGAAAAAACGCCTGTACCGCCTGACTAAAGTCGATACCACTACAGGTGCCGTGCGCTTTGAAAACCGCAAGTCTGGATTTGTCTGGATAGGCATTCCCGCCAAAGGTTTATTACTGGATTCTCACAAGGGCCAGCAATTGGCCAATGAATGCAAGACAGAAGCAGCATCACTGGCAGAAGTGAATAGCAGCGCCACCGGTGCAGCGCCAGTCAAGTAAGTTCTAGTGCCATAACACGCAATATTTGCTCAGTATGACCGGATGGAGTTGAGTGGGTATTGAGTGGATATTGCAGTAATTTAATGTAATTATTTTTTGATCGTTGATTTTTGTAAATAAGAGGAAGAGCCATGAGCCAAAATGCGTACAAAGATGCATTCAAAACCCTGAAAGATTTTAAAATTTCAGACACCAAGAAAGGCAAGTTCTTTTCCCTGCCTGCACTGGAAAAAAATCTCGGCGTAAAAATCTCACGCCTGCCAGTCTCCATCCGTATCGTGCTGGAATCGGTACTGCGTAACTGCGACGGCAAAAAAGTCACCGAAGAGCACGTCAAGCAGCTTGCGAACTGGGGTGCAACTGCAGCCCGCACGGACGAAATCCCTTTCGTCGTATCCCGAGTTGTCCTGCAAGATTTTACCGGCGTCCCTTTGCTGGCTGACCTGGCTGCGATGCGCAACGTCGCTGCCAAGCAAGGCAAAAATCCAAAAAATATCGAGCCATTGGTTCCGGTTGATCTGGTCGTCGATCACTCCGTGCAGATCGATCATTTCCGCGAAAAGAAAGCGCTGGACCTGAACATGAAACTGGAATTCCAACGCAATAACGAGCGTTACCAGTTCATGAAATGGGGCATGCAGGCATTTGATACTTTTGGCGTGGTTCCTCCAGGCTTTGGTATCGTCCATCAGGTCAATCTGGAATACCTCGCACGCGGCGTACACAAAATCAAAGATGCCAAGAAAAATGAAGTCTTCTATCCAGACACACTGGTAGGTACGGACTCCCACACCACCATGATCAATGGTATTGGTGTCGTCGGCTGGGGCGTGGGCGGTATTGAAGCCGAAGCCGGCATGCTGGGTCAACCGGTCTATTTCCTGACACCTGACGTGGTTGGCGTGAACCTGACTGGCGCATTGCGCGAAGGTTGTACGGCAACGGATCTGGTACTGACAATTACCGAATTGCTGCGCAAAGCCAAGGTTGTTGGCAAGTTTGTTGAATTCTTTGGCGAAGGCACACGCTCCCTGTCCCTGACAGACCGCGCCACCATCGCCAACATGGCACCAGAATACGGCGCCACCATGGGCTTCTTCCCGGTTGATGAAGCGACTATCGACTACTTCAAAGGCACAGGCCGCACCAAGGCAGAAATAGACGCATTCGAAGGCTATTTCAAAGCCCAGAAAATGTTTGGCATCCCTGCTGCTGGCGACATCGACTACACGACAGAAATCAGCCTTGATCTGTCCACCGTTGCACCATCTCTGGCTGGCCCTAAACGCCCACAAGATCGTATTGAAATCGGTAACGTCAAATCGACTTTTGCAGACCTGTTCTCGAAACCAACTTCTGAAAATGGCTTCAACAAAAAGGCAGAAGATCTGGATGCGGTCTACACCAACACTGATGGCGTAAAAGTCAAAAACGGCGACGTATTGATCGCTGCGATTACATCCTGCACCAACACATCCAATCCTAGCGTCTTGCTGGCAGCTGGTTTGCTGGCCAAGAAAGCCGTTGAAGCCGGCTTGAAAGTGGCCCCACATATCAAAACTTCGCTGGCTCCTGGCTCGCGCGTTGTGACCAAATACCTGGAAGCAGCAGGTTTGTTGCCTTACCTGGAAAAACTCGGCTTCGGCGTCACAGCCTACGGTTGTACAACCTGTATCGGCAATGCCGGTGACCTGACACCTGCAATGAATGAAGCAATTGTTGCCAACGACGTCGTCGCATCTGCAGTTCTGTCCGGCAACCGTAACTTTGAAGCACGTATTCATCCGAATATCCGCTCCAACTTCCTGGCCTCCCCTCCTTTGGTGGTTGCTTACGCCATTGCTGGCAATATGACACGCGACCTGATGACAGAGCCAGTTGGCCGCGTTAAAGGCAAGGACATTTTCCTCGGCGACATCTGGCCTACCAGTGCAGAAATCAACAAGCTGATGAAATTTGCGATGAATTCCAAGACTTTCAAGGAAAACTACGCTGACGTCAAAGGCGCACCAGGCAAGCTGTGGGAAAACATCCAGGGTGTTGCAGAAGGTGAAGTCTATAACTGGCCTACTTCCACCTATATCGCTGAGCCACCATTCTTTGCTGACTTCACGATGGAACCAAAAGCCGCCGCGACAGGTATCACTGGTGCGCGTGCACTGGGCGTATTCGGCGACTCCATCACGACTGACCATATCTCCCCAGCTGGCTCCATCAAGGAATCCAGCCCTGCCGGTAAATGGCTGAAAGAAAACGGCGTCTTGAAAGCCGATTTCAACTCCTACGGCTCACGTCGTGGCAACCATGAAATCATGATGCGCGGCACGTTTGCCAACGTCCGCATCAAAAATCTCATGATCCCGGCAAAAGAAGACGGTTCCCGCGTTGAAGGCGGCGAAACCCTGTTCCAGCCAACCGGCGAACCGATGGCCATTTACGATGCCGCAATGAAGTATGTTGCTGAAGGCACGCCAACCATGATTTTCGGCGGCGAAGAATACGGTACGGGTTCTTCCCGTGACTGGGCTGCAAAAGGGACGCAATTGCTGGGCGTCAAAGCTGTCATCGGCCGTTCTTTTGAACGTATCCACCGCTCCAACCTGGTTGGCATGGGTGTATTGCCACTGCAATTCATCGGCACTGACAGTGTTGATACGTTGGGCATCACTGGCAATGAATCCTTTGATCTCAAAGGTATAGAAGATGAAATCAAGCCACAGCAAGAAGTGACTCTGGTCATCAACCGTGCCAACGGTGAGAAGAAGGAAGTCAAAGTCTTGCTGCGCATCGATACACCTATCGAAGTTGACTACTACAAACATGGCGGCATCTTGCCATTCGTCTTGCGCCAATTGCTGGCAGCCTAAGCTTAGAGCAAACCCATCCCTGCTTGCAGGGATGGATTGAAAAAGAGTGAATTTCCATGGAAATTCACTCTTTTTTATTTGGTTTTTCTTTCATTGCATGAACATGCAAGAATGATGTAAGCAAGCTCCTCTAAGCTTAGTCCATCTTATAAGCTCAACTCTGGAGACAATTATGTGGAAAATTCTCGTCGGCTTTATTATTTTTGCAGCCGCTGCCCTGTTCCTGATTTTTAAAGCGGGTGACAAAGTCGATATGCAAGGTGAAGCAGCCGGCCATAATCCAACCGAGGTTCATTCCGCTTCCGCCAGTGCCACCGCTCCTGCTCCGGCAAGCCTGCCAGTTGCCGCATCTGAAGCGAGCGCAAGTGCCGCGCCAGCATCTGAAGCAGCAGCAAGCAGTGCCAGTAAATAAGTCTTTATTTAGTAAAACGAAGGCTGCCTGAATAACAAACTGGCAGCCATTGTCTTTACTCCAGCGTCATCAAAGCCTGCTCTATATCGGCAATCAGGTCTTGCGTATCTTCCAGGCCTATATTGAAACGTACCAAAGTCCCTGACTCTGTCCAGTTGCTACGCATATACTGCATGCGATAAGGCACGCATAAACTATGCGCCCCACCCCAGCTATAACCCAACTTGAACAGTTTCAGGCTATCGACGAAGCGGTCGGTTTGCTCTTCAGTATACTTCGCATCCAATAGCACCGAAAACAAGCCGCCTGCCCCGGTAAAATCACGCTGCCAGATTTCATGCCCAGGACAATCTGGCAAGGCTGGATGCAAAACCTTGCTGATCTCTGGTCGCCGGGCTAACCACGCAGCAATTTTGCGTGCACTTTGATCGTGTGCATTAAAACGCAGTTGCAGCGTCGGCAAATTGCGCAGTACCAGATAGACGTCGTCCATGCCAATACCAAAGCCCAGACGCATGTGCGCCAGTTGCAACCGGGTATTCAGTGCCTTGTCACGGGTAATGACAGCTCCCATCAAGACATCCGAACCACCACTCTGGTATTTGGTCAGCGCCTGCATGATGATATCCACTCCATGCTCAAGAGCAGAGAACGCAAGCCCTGCCGACCAGGTATTGTCCATCGCCACCAATACCCCGCGCGCATGGGCAGCAATGCATATTGCGGGCACATCCGGTACTTCCATTGACACAGAACCCGGTGCCTCCACCCAGATCAGGCGGGTATTTTCTGCTATCAATGCTGCGATACCAGCACCAATCAAGGGGTCATAATACTGCACACTGATACCGAAACTGCGCGATAACCAATCTGCCAGGTCACGGTTGGGGCCGTAGGCATTGTCCGGTATCAGAACATGATCACCACTCTGCAGGAAAGCCATATCTACCAAGGTGATCGCTGCGAGGCCACTGGGTGCAAGCAGGCAGAAGTTGCCTTTCTCTATCTGCGCCAGCCTGGCTTCCAGGGTAAAACTGGTCGGTGTACCATGCAGACCATAAGTATACGCCGACTTATCCTGCCAGCTACGCTCGCGCATGGCGGCGACATTTTCAAACAAGACAGTAGATGCATGATGTATGCCGACAGGAAAGGCAGCAAAACCTTCTGGTGCAACATATTCATTGTGGATGATGCTGGTATTAAATCCCGGCTCAGGTCGAATATTTTCTGACATGCCAATCCCGTTTCGCTAATAGTTCGAATGTTTGCACATATTAGCGTACAAGCAGTACGCACTCCATCATGAAAAAAGGCGCATCACGCGCCTTTTAGAAGTCTGTCTTGTTAACTATTTTTTTGACAGCTCGTTGATCATTTCACCTTCTGTCAGGCTGATGTTGCTGGCAGACCCATCATCCAGCAGAATTTTTCTGGCGATCAGATCGTTACCAGGAGCCAGAATCGTAAAATGTGAAGCTCCTTTGATCGATAAGAATTTGATATAGGGATTGCGGGATTTACTGCGAAGCGACTCCAGAGATTGGATATTTCCATCCACCCCCTCAATAACAAATAAAGGGCTTGCGACAGATGGCAGCCAGTAATATGGTGCGCGAGCCAGCAAGTCCGCACTACTCATCTTGTCGTAATTAACCGGCATCATTTTCCCGTATTGACGCAACTCAGCGACCGGGCCAAATGAAAAAACTGCCCTGAAGCGTTTGCTAGCCTCAGCCACCATCAATACCAGAGTACCGCCAGTGCTATGGCCACCAAGATAAATACGCGATGGATCTACCCAGGGTTGCTGGGCCAGATAATCTGCCGCTGCCAGCACATCATCAATCTCACCAAAATGCGCCTCATGCTTACCTGGATTGTCATTACCACCGCGCAAAGTCGGGAACATCATCACGATACCCGCTTTGCGGTAAGCCGCAGCAGACTGGTCATTAGTTCTGGGACTAGCCTGGGATAAAGTTGTTCCATCAATCGAATTGCAATCGCCGCCTGTAATCCAGATGATGGCCGGGTGTTTTTTCCCATCCTTGGGGTCGGGAGTCAACATGGCAGCAAGCTGCCCTACTGCTGACTGATACTGCACAGATTTAAATACATTGTCTGGTGAATTACCTACAGGGCTACGATCATTCCCCTCATAAGCCACCTGAGTCTTGAACTGCTTGCGAAAGCTGGCAAAGGATGCAGGATTGGGTGCGTTATCAGCATGTACTGATGAAGAAATTGACACTAGCAACAATGCAAGTGCGCAAATTTTTTTTATTGAAAACATGATCGTCCAGGCCCGAGAAAAAGAGCCTGGATTGTACCATTTGAGATTTGGCTCAAATACACGCTATTTGGGATTACGGGGCAACAGCAAGAACTGCACATCGCATAAAAATATACGCCGGCATGAGCAGCCTTGGATGAAAAGCTCGATCGACTATTTTATTTAGTTAAGACAGCTTTGGTTTTTTTACTTTTTGGAAGTGGCAGCAATTCAAGTACAAATTCTTTACTGACTTTGCCATCATCTGATTGCCAGATACCGCGTATGACATTGTCCTTGAGTTCACCATCCCACTGCCCGGATACATCTATGCCGTCTTCGGATTCTTCCATGCTGAGCTTGTTGCCGCTGACTTCACCGGCCAACAAAATTTTTTTACCTTGATTACGCTTGCCACCTGCCACGACATAAGAACCTTCGACACTGTCCCTGTCTTCGGCCTTTGGTTGCAAATGCATACGTATCTTGTCATCACCGATTTTGCCCTGGAATTCAATTTCCCTCGCAAAAAAAGGGTTCTCCATGGGAGCAAAGCGTGTAGTCTGGATGGAAGCAGGCTCAGCCTTGACCTGAGCCTGGGCCGCAATCCCCGAGAACAGAGTCAGCGGCAATACAGCGAAATACAAAAATCTCATCAGACCGCTTCGCCCCACAAGTCATGGGCATCTGCTGCCGTAATTTTCACTTCGACGAATTCACCGACCTTGAGTTTGCGATGTGGCTCGAAAGGTGGCTTGACATAGACTACGCCATCAATCTCAGGCGCATCCGCAGAGCTACGGCCAACGCCACCACTACGATCCAGGGAATCGATCAAGACACGCATGGTTTTTCCTATCTTGGCCTGCAGGCGTTTCTTGGATATGCCTTCCTGCAATTCCATGACCCGGCGGCGGCGATCTTCACGGACCTCATCTTGCAACTGGTTCTCTATCTCGTTGGCTGTTGCGCCCTCGACCGGTGAATAGGCAAAACAACCGAGTCGATCAATTTCAGCCTCTTTAAGGAAGTCGAGCAGGTATTCAAACTCTTCTTCTGTCTCGCCAGGGAAACCGGCGATGAAGGTGGAACGTATCGTGATCTCCGGGCACATTTCACGCCAGGCCTTGATGCGTTCGATATTTTTCTCACCACTTGCCGGACGCTTCATGCGTTTCAACACGTCAGGGTGAGCATGTTGCAAAGGCACATCCAGATAAGGCAGGACATGACCATTATTCATGAAAGGAATGATCTGATCGACATGCGGATACGGATACACATAGTGCAGGCGCACCCAGGCATCATATTGTTTGGCCAACTCACCCAGCGCCTCCACCAACTGCGTCATATGCGTCTTGACTGGCTTGCCGTTCCAGAAGCCCATGCGGAACTTGATATCCACGCCATAGGCACTGGTGTCCTGAGAGATCACCAGCAATTCCTTGACCCCGGCTTTGAACAGGTTTTCTGCTTCCAGCATGACATCTGCAATCGGGCGTGACACCAGATCACCACGCATGGAGGGAATAATGCAGAAACTGCAGCGGTGGTTACAGCCTTCGGATATTTTGAGGTAAGCAAAATGCTTGGGCGTCAGTTTGACCCCTTGTGCTGGCACCAGATCCATGAAAGGCTCATGGGGTTTAGGCAAATGCTTGTGCACTGCCGCCATGACTTCGCCGACTGCATGTGGGCCAGTCACTTCCAGCACTTTAGGATGGATGGACTGTATCATGTCCTTGCCGTCAGCATCTTTTTTAGCACCCAGGCAACCAGTCACAATGACCTTGCCGTTTTCAGCCAGTGCCTCACCTATCGCATCCAGAGATTCCTGCACAGCGGCATCAATGAAGCCGCAGGTGTTAACGATGACCAGATCGGCACCGTCATAGGATTTGGCAGTGTCGTAACCTTCAGCGCGCAACTGGGTCAGGATTTGTTCGGAATCGACAAGCGCCTTTGGACAACCCAGGGACACAAATCCCACCTTGTGGGTAGCAGGCATTTCTTGACGACGAATTTCAGTGATAGACATAAGGACAATAAATAGCAAAAAGGGTACAAAAGCGAATCCGCTATTGTACCCTTTTTGTCAGCCCAACTTGCCGCATCTGTCATAATTTCCTGAAGAATCAGGGGCTTAAGTCAGAATACGTCCCCGTTCGACTTGAATATCATTTACTTTTTATTCACATCTTCTGGATTGAAGGGGAAGACATTGAACATGTTTTTTGCCTGGCTTTGCATTTGTTCTTGCATTTGCACAAACAAATTCTTGCTCTGCTCTATGTAGTTGCCCATCATGCCCTGCATCATCGGGCCCTGAACATTCATGAACTGAGTCCACATCTCAGGGCTGAAGGGCTTGCCTTCGTAGATACCCTTGGAATTCTCGGCCAGTTTGTTCTGTATATCAATAAAGGCCTGGACATTTTTTTCCAGGTAATTGCCCATCATGCCTTGCATGGCGTGACCATAGTAGCGAATGATTTGCGACAAGACCACACTGGAGAACATGGGCGTACCACCCGCCTCTTCTTCCAGAATGATTTGCAACAGTATGCTGCGCGTCAGGTCTTCGCCAGTTTTTGCATCGACTACGGCGAAATCATCGTTCTCCAATACAAACTGCTTGACATCAACCAGCGTGATATAGCTGCTGGTCTGGGTGTCATACAGACGACGGTTAGGATATTTCTTAATCAGATGCTGTGTTGATTTTTTTGCGCTATTCATTGAGATCTCAGTTAAACACTTCGATATCCTGCCACTTTACGAGGATCACTCGTCAAAGTAACACAGACTATTCACGCAAACATGATTCTTATTCTGGCCCGGCCAAAACAGCTTTCATGTTTGTCCCCTTTTTTTATATCTTGTATTTTGCAGCCTGCAAAAGATATGCCCATCGAAATCTTGCGACTCTGATGGGCATATTTTACCGCACTGCAGAAGAAAGACAGCAATCAGGGAGGCTAAAAAGCCAATTTAAAAAATATATTCTAATTCCTGGCAGTTTCTGATGGTTGGCGGCGATTAGCCCATATGCAAACCACCATTGATGGAGAAATCTGAACCAGTAGCATAACCACCTTCATCAGATGCAATCCAGGCAACAATAGAGGCAATCTCTTCAGGCTCAGCCAGACGTTTGACAGGGATGCCAGCCACAATTTTTTCCAGCACGTCTGGGCGTATGGCCTTGACCATGTCGGTACCGACATAACCTGGGGATACTGTATTGACCGTCACCCCCTTGGTTGCCACCTCCTGCGCCAGAGCCATGGAGAAGCCATGGATACCTGCTTTAGCCGTCGAGTAGTTAGTCTGACCAAACTGGCCTTTTTGACCATTCACAGAAGAAATATTGATGATACGGCCCCACCCACGATCCACCATGCCGTCGATAACTTGTTTCGTGACATTGAATAGTGAGTTCAGGTTGGTGTCCATCACCGCATCCCAATCTGCCTTGCTCATCTTGCGGAACTGACCATCACGGGTAATACCCGCATTATTGACCAGCACATCGACTTCGCCAATTTCTGCCTTGACCTTTTCAAAAGCTGCCTTGGTTGATTCCCAGTCCGAGACATTACCCTCAGAAGCATGAATGTCCAGGCCTTCTGCACGCATATCTGCCAGCCATTTATCCTTACGGGCTGAATTCGGGCCACAACCGGCAACGACTGTATAGCCATCTTTGCACAAACGTCTGCAAATTGGAGTTCCGATACCACCCATACCACCAGTAACATAAGCAACACGTTTTGACATACTTGTTCTCCTCATTGAATTTTAATTACTTAACAACAAACCTTCAATCTGCCCTTACCTTCACATACCGTCCGGGTGCGGCTTCAATTGCAGGAAATTCTGCGCTTCCAGGCTTAGCTGGCACTTTCACCATCTTGCCGCCATGCTCGCCTAAAAAAGCTGACCATTCTGGCCACCAGCTGCCCGGGTGTTCTGTGGCACCAGCAAACCAGCTTTCTGCATCCAGGCCAGCCTGCTCATTAGTCCAATAACTTCTTTTCTTCTTGGCCGGGGGATTCACCACCCCGGCGATATGGCCCGATGCACCCAGCACAAAGCGATTCCTGTCTTTATGGCGGGGATTAAGCAAGGCTGTAGAAGCAAATGCTGCCTGCCAGGGAACAATGTGATCTTCACGTGAGCCATAGACAAAGCAAGGTGCATCGATTTTGCCCAGATCGACCTCGCTGCCAGCGACTGTCAATGCGCCAGGCTGTTTGAGTTTGTTCTCCAGATAGGTATTGCGGAGGTACCAGCAAAACATCGGGCCAGGCAAGTTGGTACTATCGGCATTCCAGTACAAGAGATCGAATGGTGGTGGAGCCTCACCCTTGAGGTAATTAGACTGCACATAATTCCAGACCAGATCATTTGCCCTCAGGCTGGAGAATGTGCTGGCCAGGTCCTTGCCCGGCAAAATGCCACGACGGCCTATGGTCTGCTCACGCATCTTGACTTGCATTTCATCGACAAACACGTCGAGCACACCAGTCTGGGTAAAGTCCAGCAAAGTAGTCAGTAAAGTCAGGCTGCTGGCAGGATGCTCACGGCGCGCCGCCAGTACAGACAAGGCAGTCGAAATGATGGTGCCACCCACGCAAAAGCCAAAGGTGTTGATCTTGTCCTGCTTGCTGATTTTTTGCACGACCTTGATGGCCTGTATCGCGCCATCCTCGATATAGTCATTCCAGCTGACTTCGGCCATGCTTTCATCTGGATTCGCCCAGGACACCAGGAACACTGTATGCCCCTGATCAACGGCATAACGCACGACCGAGTTCTCAGGCTGCAAATCAAGGATATAAAATTTATTGATACAAGGCGGCACCATCAACAAGGGACGCTGATGAACTGTCTTGGTGGTAGGCTGATACTGAATAAGCTGGAACAGATGGTTTTCATACACCACGGTACCAGCTGATGTCGCGACATTTTTGCCGACTTCGAAGGCGGATTCATCTGTCTGGGAAATGCGGCCTTTTTGCATATCGGCCAGCATTTGAGTAATGCCCTTGGCCAGACTCTCGCCTTTACTCTCAATCAGTTTGCTTTGCGCTTCGGGATTAGTGACCAGAAAATTGGCCGGCGACATCGCATCTATCATTTGCTGCACTGCAAAACCGATTTTCTGTTTTGTCTTGATTGGAGCCTGCACAGATTCTGCCATGGCCATCAAAAAACGTGCATTCAACAAATAAGATGCCGCACTATATGAGTGCATGGCATGGTTATGCCAGTCTGGGGCTGAAAAACGCCTGTCTTTCAGATCAGGGATTTTGGATACAGCAAAGTCTTGCCATAGCTTGCCGAACTCTTGCATATACTCCGTTTGCAAGCGCGTCATGGTGGCAGGATCTATCTGCGCCCCCAAGTCCTTCAGCATATCTGCTGCTGGCATGGGGTTCATTGTTGCGGCAGGTTTCATCCACTCCTGCCATTTGTCTTGATTCACTAGCTGTGACATCCACTCGGAGTACATAGCTTGAGGATCGAAAGTCTTCATGCGTGCCTCCTGATTTTCGCGTATCGTTTCGAAATAATTTTAAGCTTTCTTTCCCTGATTAAATAAGCTGCAATACAGTTCCTACCATTGCTTGCCCACATCAAGCATTCACAATAATAAGTAGCAAGGTTTTTATGTATATCGTTGCAATCGCCTGGATTTATGTCGTATTGATGATGTCGATCACAGAACACTCCGTCACCGCAGGCATCATGACTTTCCTCTTGTATTGCGTTTTTCCTTTAACAATAGTTTTATACCTGATGCGTACACCACAGCGCAAGCGTGAACGACTGGAAAAACAAGCTGCACTGCAAAAACAATCTGAAACGCCAACACTTTCAGACGACGATCAACTGCATCAAGCACACCAATCAGTCGAAACGAAAGCGGATTAAATCAAACAGCTTTAATCCGGCGCAATCCAGATCAAGCTGACCATTCTTCCGCTGACACCGTCACGGCGGTATGAATAGAACTCTGTCACTTCGCTCACTGTACAATGGTCTCCGCCAAAAACCTGGTCAATACCGATGTCATTCAGCAATTTTCTTGCCAGCCCGTAAAGATCCGCCAGATATTTTTCTGCACCATCCTGCCGGGCTTGCACGTTGAAATACGCCTGCGCATCAGGAATCTGTGCAGCAAAAGCATCCAGTACATCACGCCCCACTTCAAATTCTTGCGGCCCGATAGCTGGACCAAGCCATGCAATAATTTCTTGCGCGCCCTTACCTCTCATCGCTAACACGGTATTTTGCAACACACCACCAGCCAGCCCACGCCAGCCAGCATGGGCTGCCGCAACGACCTTACCGGCGATATCGGCAAATAAAACCGGCAAACAATCCGCAGTCAGCACGGCGCAGACTTGCCCTGCTTGCGTACTGAGAACCGCATCACCGATATTGGACTTACCAATACCAAGGTCAGCCGTGTTCAGTATTATATTGCCATGCACTTGTGATAAGAATATGACATCCGAAGGCAATTGACGATTTAATTTATCCCGATTCTGTTTTACAGCAAGCGGATCATCATTGACATGGTCACCGAGATTGAAGCCACTGCTGCCGCTTGCGTCTCCATAGGGGCCAAGACTGACCCCGCCATGACGGGTAGTGGTGAACGCCCGCACGTTAGCGGGCGCGTGCTGCCAGTTGGGCAGCACTACCGGGAAAGGAGCAAGAGCAGCCAAGTTCTTGCTGCCTGGTTTCATACTGTCTGTATGCCAGCCTGCTGCAGCAATACTGCAAAATCATCAGCTAATGGGACCTCCCACTCCACATGCTCGCCTGTGGTCGGGTGCGTCAAACCCAGCTTACGTGCCTGCAGCGCCTGGCGATGAAAAAAGCGGGCCAGATGCTGCTTGCCATATAAAGGATCACCTACCAGGGGAAAACCCAGTGACAGCATGTGAACACGTATTTGATGGGTGCGGCCAGTTTCCAGTTGGCAGGCCACCAGGCTGACAGGAAATTTTTCCAGCATGCCAGCCGCCACCCGCTGGAAATGCGTGACAGCAGGCTTGGCAAGCATGCTTTGTGAAACCGCCATCTTGATGCGGTCACGCGGATGTCTGGCCATGGGTGCATCGACTGTGCCTGACAAATTAGGCGTACCCCATACCAGCGCATAATATTCACGCTTGACTGTTCTGTCCTGTAACTGACGCACCAGTTCAGTATGGGCTATCAGGGTTTTGGCGACCACCATCAGGCCAGAAGTATCTTTATCCAGCCTGTGCACGATGCCAGCCCGTGGCACGCCGAGCAAAGCAGGCCAGCGATATAGCAAGCCGTTGAGCAAAGTGCCTGACCAGTTACCCGCTGCCGGGTGCACCACCATATCAGCTGGTTTGTTGATGACCAGGATGTCATCGTCTTCATACACCACGTTCAAAGGGATGTCTTCGGGTGCATAAGCACCTTCGTCGGGCGCTGCCTGTGGCTCAATGATGATTTTTTCATCACCGAGCATGGTCATCTTGCCACGACCTGGCTTGCCATCAACGCTGACAAAACCGTCTTCTATCCACTGCTGGATGCGGCTTCTTGAATATTGTGGAACCAGTTTGGACAAAGTCTTGTCCAAACGCTCACCACAAGCATCCGAAGTAAGCTTTAATTCTATATTTTCTACTACAAGGGCAAAATCTTCGTCCACTTCGGTGGTATCGTTCAGCCCTTCCAATTCAGTGTCCAGGTCGGAATCTGACAAAATCACTGTAGTAGTTTGTTTCACATTTTTTGCCATCGGCTATAATCCGTAAATTGTTTTCATGCTCACGCACAAATTTATGCACATTAAATCTTTGAAATTGCTGGTTCTGGCTGTTGCCGCGTCCTTAAGTTTAAGCGGCTGCGGGGTCTTTGGTGAAAAAGGCGATGAGACCAAAACCTGGTCAGCATCAAAATTATACGCTGAAGCTAAAGACGAAATGTCCAGTGGGGGTTATGAAAAGGCAATTCAATACTTTGAAAAACTGGAATCACGCTTCCCTTTCGGTACTTACGCACAACAAGCGCAGATGGAAACTGCCTACGCTTATTACAAACAAGGTGACCAGGCCCAGGCGCTGGCCGCAGTGGAACGTTTTATCAAGCTGCACCCAAATCATAGCCATGTAGATTACATGTATTATTTGCGCGGCGTGATCAACTTCAACGACCAGGTCGGCTTGCTCAATTTCCTTGCAAACCAGGATATCACCGAACGCGACCCTAAAGCCTCCCGAGATTCTTTCGATGCCTTCAAGCAACTTGCAGTCCAGTTCCCAGACAGCAAGTATACGCCAGACGCGATCCTGCGCATGAAATATCTGGTAAATGCACTCGCGCAATATGACGTACACGTAGCACGCTATTACCTGCGTCGTGGCGCCTACCTGGCTTCAGCCAACCGCGCGCAGTCTGCCATCAAGGAATATCCGGATGCACCATCCATTGAAGAAGCGATGTTCATTTTGATACGATCCTACGATGCGATGGGCATGACAGAGCTGCGGGATGATGCAAACCGCGTCTTCTTGCAGAACTTCCCAAAAAGTGATTACCTGACAGGCAAAGCAGGTAAGCGCGATGCGTGGTGGAAATTCTGGTAAGAATGCAAGCAACCCTGATGTAAAGTCAGGGCGCAAGCATGTGCCCTGACTTCAAGTCAATCTTCTATTTTGCGCCGGAACACCCATTCAGTGCTGGTAGATTCCTCTTCGCAATAAGCATAAGCCTCTTCAGCAAAAGCTTTCAAGTCATTTACCTTGCGTATGCCATGCTGGGCACAGTATCTGGCCATCAAGCCTCTGGAGCGTTTCGCATAAAAAGATATGATTTTGTATTTGCCATTTTTCCAGTCCTGAAAGACGGGAGAAATGATTTTTGCACCCAAAACTGCTGGCCTTACTGCCTTGAAATATTCATCAGATGCCAAATTCACCAGAACTTGTGATTTATGTTGCTTAATAGCATCACTCAACAGCAAACTAATTTTATCTCCCCAGAAACTGTACAGATTTTTACCATGCTGATTGGCTAGCGCAGTTCCCATTTCCAGCCTGTATGCCTGCAAGACATCAAGCGGACGCAATAAACCGTATAAACCAGACAGAATACGCAGATGGTTTTGTAGATATTTCAGTTGCGAAGACGTCAGACTCGCGACATCGAGCCCCTCATACACATCTCCATTAAATGCAAATACTGCCTGTTTACTATGTTGTGCGTTCGGCTGCGGCAACCAGTCAGCAAAGCGTTGCACATTCAATTCAGCAAGCGCAGGAGAGATATCCATCAGCCTGCCCAGTTGATCAGCACTATAGGTTCTGGCTATTTCCACCAGTTGTTCTGCCTCGGCCAGAAAATGGGGCGCAGTTTTCGTCCTGGTTTTTACTGGTGTTTCAAAATCCAGACTTTTGGCTGGAGATAATACAATGAGCATAAATTGAACTTAATAGACAAAAATGACCGACATCATACCTAAGCGCGTAATTCTTGACACCAATGTGTGTCTGGATTTGTTTGTATTCAAAGATCCCAGATGGTCAATCCTGCTTGATGATCTCGGCAATGGCCAGTTAAAGGCCCTGACCCGCACAGATTGTCGGGATGAATGGCTGGCAGTACTCTCCTACCCTCACCTTGCAGAAAGACACGAAAGCGCCGAAGCGGTGACGGCCCTGTTTGATGCCCATATTGAGTGCCTCGCTCCCGCCGATACCGGCCATAGACTCCCTGTCTGCAGTGACAAGGATGATCAGAAATTTCTGGAGATTGCACGCGATGCCCATGCTGAAGTTTTGATCACCAAAGACAAGGCTTTGCTCAAGCTCGCCAGAAAAATGAAGCAGGCCGGCATGTTCAGAATAGAGACGCCAGAACATTTTTTGCGAACTTACGTAAAAGAATGTGACAAAACTGCATCGGGAGTAACAAAAGAATGACAAATTTTATTACTCTGGGTTATTCTTCGGTAATGTCCTGCTACTATGAACGTGAGTAAAAAGCAGTCTTGTTCATGGATAAAAATTACCCCCTGATTCAAGCAAAATAAATCAGGAAAAAAACGGAGTCCATGCAGAAACGTGGTATCTGAACGGCAGTAATACTCAGAACATGTCTGCATACTCCCGCTGACACCCCGTGACATTTGTGAAGCTATACACAATGATCAATGCGATTATGGAGAACCAAGGACTATGACCGATTCAGCAGATGATCTGGACGCATTGTTTGAAGAAATGGCCAATCAGCGCCTGGAAACCAATGTAGAGTCCCCCTCTTCCCCGCCTTCTGGCGGCGAGCCTGACCAGCTTGAGCCAGCACCCGCCAAGTTCAATTTTCACAGCGATGATGCGGATGCTGCAAAGCCTATGTTTGACCGTTTAGGTGGTCTTGTCAGAATGCTGCATGACTCCATGCGCGAGCTCGGCTATGACCGTTCGCTATCCGATGTCGCAGTACAGATTGCCGATGCCCAGGGGCGACTGGAGTACGTCGCCACGCTGACTGAACAGGCGGCCAACAAGGTATTGAACGCGACAGATCTGGGCATGCCTGAGCAAGATGAGCTGGCAAAAAAAGCCAAGTCCATGGATGCGCGCTGGACAGATTTGTTTGATGGAAAACTCAGCGTTGATGAATTCAAAACCCTGGCGACAGATTCCAAGACTTTCGCCAATAATGTGTTGACGGCGACCGATGCAGAAAAAGCGCGCCTGCTCGACATCATGATGGCGCAAGACTTCCAGGATCTGACTGGTCAGTTGATCAAGAAAGTCGTGGCCATCAACAAACGGGTGGAACACGAGCTGGCGCAAATCCTGCTGGATAATGCACCATCTGACTTGAGAGAGAAGGCAGTAGAATTGATGGAAGGCCCTTCCGTCCCGAACGCAGCACTGGAACAGGACGATGTAGATAACCTACTTGATAGTCTGGGTTTCTAATGGATGACATGCTCAAAGAATTTGTCGTCGAAGCGCTCGATCTGGCGACCAATGTAGAAGAACATCTGCTTTCGCTCGAGCGTAATCCCGGCGACATGAATACGCTGAATGCCGTATTCCGATCCTTCCATACCATCAAGGGTGGCGCTGGTTTCATGAACTTGAGCGCCATGGTATCGGCCTGCCATTTAACCGAAAACCTCTTCGACGCCCTGCGCACGGGACAAGTTCCTGTCACGCCAGAGGCGATAGAAGCAGCGCTTGAGGCCAGCGGCTTTGTCGCAGACCAGTTAACCGCGCTCAATAATGGCACTGAGCCAGACAAGCTCTCGACCATGCCCAAGTCGCTGGAAAAAATGCTGACAGACGCCATAGAAATGAAGGGCGTCAGCAAAAAACCGGCGGCGGCCAAAGCCAAACCGGCAGATACGCCCAAGCCCGTAGAAAAGGCTGCCCCACCTGTAGCAAAAAAAGAGAGCGACGGTGAACTTGACTGGGAAGCCTATTTCCGCGCCGTGACACCGCCGGGAACCTTACCCGAGGCCGAATCCGAAGCCGCCGAGGAAGAGGAAGTACATGCTGCAGCACCAACACAGCGGGAAGAAACCGAAGCTGTCAAATCTTCATTATCAGGCGCAGAAATCAAACAGAACGCGCCCGCAAAAGAAGAAAGCATACGCATAGATGCAGTCAAACTGAATGTCTTGCTTGAAGTTGCAG
Source organism: Undibacterium sp. KW1 (assembly GCF_009937955.1). Lineage (NCBI taxonomy): Bacteria > Pseudomonadati > Pseudomonadota > Betaproteobacteria > Burkholderiales > Oxalobacteraceae > Undibacterium > Undibacterium sp. KW1. Next base: position 3,051,771 of record NZ_AP018439.1, read on the forward strand.
GTGAATCCGTGCAGGCAGCCAACCAGGCCGCCGTATTACTTGAAAAACTGTCGCAATTCAAGTTTGACGGCCAGGCGGCACCGCTGATGTCTGCCCTGACTGAAACCCTGACACGCGCCTCCCGCTATTCAACTGAATTGCAACGCGCTACTTTGGCAACGCGCATGCAGCCTGTTGGACGTTTGTTCCAGAAATTCCCAAGACTGATCAGGGAACTGGCGCGTGACCTTGGCAAAGAAGTCGATCTGAACATTGCCGGTGCCGAGACAGAAGTCGATCGCGTGGTCGTTGACAGCTTGTATGACCCTTTGGTCCACATGTTGCGCAACGCCCTCGATCACGGTATCGAAACTGCTGAGGAACGCATCAATGCCAATAAGGCACCTCGTGCCACGATTTCACTGAAAGCCTGGCAGGAAGCCAGCAGCGTCATGATAGAAGTGACAGATGATGGCAAGGGCATGGATGCACAAAGACTGCGCGATAAAGCCATCTCCAAAGGCTTGATCAATGCGCATGATGCCCGCACCGACGACGAGGCTTTCCAGCTGGTTTTCTTGCCAGGTTTCTCGACCAAAGAAGTTGCCTCCAGCGTATCTGGCCGCGGCGTTGGCATGGACGTGGTAAAAACTGCGGTGGAACGCCATCGTGGCGCTATACGAATCGCCTCTCAACTGGGAACAGGCACTACCTTCCTGATACGTTTGCCTATTGAGTTGTCCATCGTGCCAACCATGCTGGTCCGTACTGATGGTGCTTCGCTGGCATTGCCTATGGCAACCGTACAGCGTGTGGTTGAATTACCAGAAACCTTTGAAAGCGTCGGGGGCCAACCTGTTTTGCGTGATCTGGGCCGGCCTTTGCCAGTCAAGTCTCTGGGCAAGATATTGGGCTACACACCAGCGTCAGAAAGAGTTGGTATCGTCATTGCAGCTCCTAGTCCTTACATCTTGTCTGTTGATGCGGTTGATGGTACCGCCGATCTGGTCATTAAACCGTTGACTTGTATCAGCACACCAGGCATTACGGGAACTGCCCGCTCTGCTGAAGGTGAACTGGTACTGGTGATCAGCCTTTCCTTCCTGATTGATGGTTGCAAGACCAGGGAACGTATTACTGCCTGATCCCGCATCACGAGCAAGCAACTGATAAACGCATTTTGACCAAATCTGTCAAAATGCGTTTATTCTTTTTATCGCCACCTGGCACCTCATGACCACACCCCCACTCTCTCTGCAAGAATTCGTGCTGGAGAATAAGTTTGCAGAACTTCCACCGCATTTTTATACCCAGCTCTCAGCCAGTCCCATAGATAAACCCTATCTAGTCGCGGCCAGCGATGAAGTTGCCACACAATTGAACCTGGATCAGGCAAGTCTTAATTCTCCAGAATTTTTGAATTACTTTTCAGGCAACCAGGTTCTTCCTGGCAGCAAGCCGCTGGCAGCGGTATATTCCGGCCATCAGTTTGGTGTCTGGGCCGGTCAATTGGGTGATGGCCGCGCTTTGCTGCTTGGCGGTATATCGCATGCAGGTCAGCATCTGGAAATCCAGCTCAAAGGTGCAGGCATGACGCCATATTCGCGCATGGGTGATGGGCGTGCGGTATTACGCTCTTCCATACGTGAATTTTTATGCTCTGAAGCGATGGCGGCGTTGAACATACCCACTTCGCGTGCGCTGTGTGTCATCGGCTCAGACCAGATGGTTTTTCGCGAAACCCCAGAAACCAGCGCCGTCGTCGCCCGCGTAGCGCCCAGCTTTGTACGCTTTGGCTCGTTTGAGCATTGGTATTACAACGACATGATGGATGATCTGCGACAACTGGCTGATTATGTCATCCAGCATTCTTACCCTGAACTGCTGACAAAGAACAATCCTTACCAGTCGCTGCTGACCACCGTCACCACCCGCACTGCTGAACTGATGGCACACTGGCAGGCCGTGGGATTTATGCATGGCGTCATGAATACCGACAATATGTCCATCATAGGTCAGACGCTGGACTATGGTCCATTCGGCTTCATGGAAGCTTATGATGAAAAACATATCTGCAACCATACTGACCAGCAAGGCCGTTATTCGTATCGCATGCAACCTGCCATAGGCAACTGGAATTGCCAGGCCTTGGCGCAAGCTTTATCGCCACTCATAGGCAGTGTCGATGACACCAATGCGGCACTGAGCCATTATCCCGCAGTTTATCGACAAAAATGGGCAGAACTCATGCATCAAAAATTTGGCCTGAAAACAGATCAAGAAGGCGATCTCGATTTATTTGCCAGCTTTTTCACTTTATTACAAAGTAATCATGCCGACTTCACCCTGAGTTTCCGTCATTTGAGTAAGCTTTCGAATCAGAAATCGACCAATGACGAGCTGGTGCGTGATTTGTTTCTGGACAGGGATAGTCTGGACACATGGCTGCTGAATTACCGGGCGCGTCTGGCAATGGAACAAAGTGATGAACAGACGCGTCAACCCAGTATGCTTTCAGTCAATCCCAAATATATTTTAAGAAATTATCTTGCGCAGCAGGCTATAGAAAAAGCGCAACAGAAGGATTTTTCAGAAGTCAGGAAATTATTGAGCATCCTGGAAAACCCCTATGACGAACAAGAGGAACACGACGACTACGCAAGCTTGCCGCCAGACTGGGCAAAGCATCTGGAAGTCAGTTGTTCATCCTGATACAAGAAAGAAGTGAGGAGGAAATCATGAGTAAAATCGTTAAGTCAGATGCCGAATGGAAAGCACAGCTGAGCTCCATGGAGTATGAAGTCACAAGGCATGCAGCCACTGAACGCGCTTTTACAGGCAAATTCTGGGATCACCATGAGGCAGGCATCTATACCTGCGTCTGCTGCAACACACCTTTGTTTGCCTCCGATGCCAAATTTGATTCCGGTTGCGGCTGGCCAAGCTACTTCAGGGCATTAAACCCAGCCAATGTACGTGAAAAAGTTGATACATCTCATGGCATGACGCGCACTGAGATTTTGTGTAATATCTGCGACGCCCATCTGGGCCACGTATTTCCTGATGGACCACCACCGACAAGGTTGCGCTATTGCATCAATTCAGCGTCCTTGAAGTTTGATCCTGTAGTTTGATCCTTTAAAACCTGATTGTTTGTAAATGAAATTTCTTTTTGATATGTTCCCGGTGGTTTTGTTTTTTCTCACCCTCAAATGGGGTGAGAAAAATGCAACTGCTGCACAATCCATCGTATCCGACTATTTTTCCGGCGTAGTCTCTGGCGGAGTAACCACCGCTGAACTGGCTCCTATTTTGTTGGCTACAGCGATTACCTTGGTCGCGTCGATATTTCAGATAGGTTATCTGCTGATACGTCGCAAGAAAGTGGATGCCATGCTATGGATTTCATTCATCATTATCATGGTGTTCGGTGGTGCCACCCTGTATTTCCAAAACGAAGCCTTTATCAAGTGGAAGCCAACTGTACTTTACTGGTGCTACTGCGGTGCGTTTGCCTTGGCACAGTTTGTATTCAAGAGTAACTTGATTCAATTGGCGATGGGCGGGCAAATCAAGTTGCCAGAACATATCTGGACACGACTCAGCTATGTATGGATGGCGTATTTCTTGCTAATGGGGTTCATAAACCTCTATGTGGCGTTTAATTTCTCTACGGATACCTGGGCCAATTTCAAACTCCTGGCCGTTGTTGCCATCATGCCGGCATTTATCATTATCCAGAGCCTGTTTCTGGCTAAATACATGGAAGAACCTGCACAATGACGCGCACGGAGAAAATATTAGCCCGTCTGACTGAAACCTTGCAGCCAGTTGACTGTCAATTAACAGATGACTCCGAGGCTCATCAAGGCCATGCTGGCGCGGCTGGTGGTGCAGGTCATTACAGTGTAAGAATAGTTTGTCAGCAATTTGAAGGATTAAACCGCATTTCTCGCCATCGACTAGTGTATGATGCCGTTGGCGTTATGATGCAAACGGAAATTCATGCCCTCAATATTGTGGCATTAAGTCCGTCAGAGATACCGACCTAAGCAGTTTATTTATAATCCGTTTTATTTATTTTGTTATTTAGGAACAGACAATGACTTTTAAACCTGCTCATTTGCTGGTAGTACTTCTTGCAACTGCCCTGCCTGCAATGGCTCAGAACGTAGCTACAGTTAATGGCAAGGCTATCCCTGCCAGCCAACTTGAAGCATTAGTAAAACAAGCGGTAACGCAAGGCCAGCAGCAGGATACGCCTCAGCTGCGCGCGCAGATCAAGCAAGACCTGATCGTCAATGAAGTCTTGATACAAGAGGCTGAAAAGTCAGGCCTGGCAAAAAATGCCGATGTAAAACAAGCTATTGAACAAGCACGCCAAACCATTCTGGTTCGCGCAATGATGTTTGACTACCTGAAAAAGAACCCTGTCACTGACGCTGAAGTCCAGGCAGAATACGACAGGCAAAAAGCTCAGGCAGGCGACAAGGAATATCACCTGTTCAACATCGTTCTGGATACAGAAGATGAAGCAAAAGCCACAATTTCCAAATTGAAAGGCGGCGCCAAATTTGAAGAGCTGGCCAAACAAGTCTCCAAAGATCCTGGCAACGCCTCTAAAGGTGGTGATCTGGACTGGTCCATACCTAGCGGCTGGCCTCCAGCATTCGCCCCTGTGCTGAGCAAACTGCAAAAAGGTCAATTTACAGAAACACCTGTAAAAATGACTGATGCCCAAGGCAAAGACAAGTTCCATATCGTCAAGCTTGATGATACGCGTACAGCGAAATTCCCTACACTTGAAGAAGTGAAACGTGATTTTGTGAACGGCATTTCACAACAACACCTGCAGGCATTCCAGCAATCCCTGTATAAAAAAGCTAAAATCACCCAATAAAGTGGTGAAGTGTTAAGATAAAAGAGGCGCAATGCGCCTCTTTTGTTTTTTCCAGCACGTATTTATCAATATTTACTGGTATTTATTGATAATGTTGTTCAATTCCCTATTTTTCTGCAACTCCATCAGGCCTTTATCGAGCTGATCTATGATTTGTACAGCCTGGGGATGCTCCTTGCTGACACCAAAATGCAGGGGGTATTTTTCAGTCTGCGGCAAGCTCTGTATCTTGTATGTACTCATGTCCAGAGGCAAAAGACTCAGGCGGGCAAAGCCCCATAGCACTTCTTGCATATCCACCACAATATCACAATGCCCCCGCTCTATCTTGCGCATGAGGCTGGTATAGCTGGTTGCGCCACTTTCGATGGCAGAGGGTGGCAGACGAGTATAAAAAGTCGATGAGCCATGTAAAGAGCAGATTTTATATTTCTCCAGATCACTGAGCATTTGCAGTGGGGGCTGCGGGAACTTTTTTGCAGAATATAAATAAGATGGCGTAAGGCTATGGTAACTGCGGGAAAACACATACACCTTTTCACGCTCAGGGTTCCTGAACACCGACATCACAATATCGAAACCCTCACGTGCCTGAACCTCAAACAGGCAACGCGCCCAAGGCCTGAGTTCTATTTTTGGGTCGGGAAAGATGTTACGCAAGATATCCGCCGACAGTCCCTCAACAGGTGTTCCTGCAGACTTGATATAAGACATGGGCGGCCAGTTGCTATCCCCACCACAAGCACGTACGCGCTCCGCCGCACCAGCATGATGCAAGAAAAAGAGCATAGCAAAGAAGAGCAGATATCGCATTTATCTGGAGAAAGTTTCCCTGACGATTCATTATAAGGAAAGCTGTGCCACGTAAAGGTTTTATTCTGTACTGAGAATGTAAATCATCTTCATAAAGTGAGGGGCAAGTAAAAAAGGGGCAATCATTTTCATGATTGCACCCTTCCCTTTTAACTGATATCGCGACAGTCTAGCCCACGAATACCCGTGCATTGCGGAACATACGCATCCAAGGGGAATCTTCACCCCAACCTTCTGGATGCCATGAATGCAATACTGAGCGGAACACACGTTCCGCATGTGGCATCAACACAGTAAAGCGTCCATCTTCATTGGTGACTGAAGTAATGCCCTGTGGTGAACCATTTGGATTATATGGATAAGCTTCTGTTGCCAGGCCAGCATTATTGATAAAACGCATGGCAACCTGTGCTTTGGCAATGTCGCCAGTCGTTGAGAAGTCAGCAAAACCTTCACCATGAGCGATAGCGATAGGTGTTTGCGTACCAGCCATACCCTGGAAGAAGATAGAAGCAGACTCGGCCACCTCCACCATGACAAAACGGCCTTCGAATTGCTCAGACTTGTTCCTCGTAAATTTAGGCCATGCCTGCGCGCCAGGGATGATGGATTTCAAATTACTCATCATCTGGCAACCATTGCAAATGCCCAATCCAAAAGTGTCATCGCGATGGAAGAATTGCGAGAACTGATCAGACATCATGGCATTGAACAAAATCGTTTTAGCCCAGCCCTCGCCGGCCCCCAGCACATCACCATAAGAGAAACCACCAACAGCAATCAGGCCCTTGAAGTCAGCCAGCTTTGCACGACCGGCAATCAGGTCACTCATGTGCACATCGACTGCTTCAAAACCAGATTTGTGCATGACATAAGCAGTTTCTATATGCGAATTCACGCCCTGCTCACGCAAGATAGCAACCTTGGGGCGCACGCCAGTCGCAATGAATGGCGCTGCCACATCTTGCTGCGGGTCGAAACTCAGCTTGGGTTGCATGCCTGGATCATTAGCATCCACAATGCGTGCGTATTCAGCATCGGCACCGGCAGGGTTATCGCGCAGGCGGGCGATTTGCCAGCTGGTTTTGCTCCATAACTGGTGCAATGCAGTTCTTGGCTGATTATAAATTTGCTTGGCATCGCGGGTAAATTCGATGATGCCGCTATTGTTTGGTTTGCCTATGATGTGGCTGCAGGCACCAAGATTGAAGCTACGCAAGACATCCATGACTTCTGAACGCTGTTCAGTACGCACCTGTATCACGGCACCCAACTCTTCATTGAACAAGGCGCGCAAGGTCATGTCATTGCGACGTTCAGACACCTGGCTTGCCCAGTTCTTGGCATCCCCCTGATCTGCTGCATGCTCGCTATCCATGGTCAGGATATCGAGATTGACCGATAAACCAGCACGGCCAGCAAAGGCCATTTCACACAGACTGGCGTACAGGCCGCCGTCTGAGCGGTCATGGTAAGCCAGTAATTTGCCTTCACTATTCAACTGCTGGATAGCGGCAAAGAAGGCCTTCAGGTCTTCTGCGCTTTCGACGTCAGGCGCATCATTGCCGAGTTGCTGCATGACTTGCGCAAAGCAGGAAGCACCCAGGCGATTCTTGCCACGGCCCAGGTCGATCAGGATCAGACTGGTATCACCTTGGTCCAGGCGAATTTGCGGCGTCAGTGACTTGCGTACGTCATACACGGGCGAGAAGGCAGAAATAATCAGTGATACCGGTGAGGTCACGGCCTTGCTTTGCCCTTCATCCTTCCAGGTGGTTCGCATGGACAGGGAATCCTTACCCACCGGGATACTGATACCCAGCGCCGGGCACAATTCCATGCCAACTGCCTTTACCGTATCAAACAGGGCGGCGTCCTGCCCAGGCTGGCCACAGGCTGCCATCCAATTGGCCGACAGTTTGATATCAGAGATATCTTTGATCGGTGCAGCAGCGATATTGGTGATGGCTTCACCAACCGCCATACGGCCAGATGCAGCAGCATCAATCACGGCCAGAGGTGTACGCTCGCCCATGGACATGGCTTCACCCAGGTAGCCTTCCAGGCTCATGGTGGTCACGGCGCAATCAGCTACTGGTACCTGCCATGGGCCAACCATCTGATCACGCACGGATGTAGCACCCACTGTGCGGTCACCAATGGTGATCAGGAAGGATTTATCAGCAACCGTAGGCAGGCTCAATACGCGCTCAGCGGCAACTTGCAGATCGATGCCCGTCAAATCAATTTTAGGGAAGTCATTGCTGACGTGGGTAACATCCCTGTGCATTTTTGGCGGCTTGCCCAGCAAGACATTCATGGGCATATCGACTGGTGAAGTATCGTTCAGCGGATCGATGACGCGCAATTGACGTTCTTCAGTCGCAGTACCAACCACGGCAAACGGGCAACGCTCACGTTCGCAGAAATGGCGGAACAGTTCCAGGCTTTCTGGTGCTATACCCAGGACATAACGCTCCTGCGACTCATTACTCCAGATTTCTTTTGGTGCCATACCGCTTTCTTCCAACGGTACTTTACGCAAATCAAACAGCGCACCACGTTTGGCATCATTGGTGATTTCTGGGAAAGCATTCGACAAACCACCAGCACCAACGTCATGGATGGACAGGATGGGATTATTCTCCCCCAACTGCCAGCAGGAATTGATGACTTCTTGCGCACGGCGTTCCATTTCAGGATTACCACGCTGTACCGAGTCGAAATCCAGATCCGCAGTATTAGTACCAGTTGCCATCGAAGATGCAGCACTGCCACCCATGCCTATGCGCATGCCAGGACCACCCAGCTGTATCAGCAGGCTGCCTACAGGAAGATCATTCTTTTTGGTGAGTTTGTCCGAGATATTGCCTATACCGCCGGCAATCATGATGGGCTTGTGATAGCCATAGACCGTGCCGCCGACATTTTGCTCGAAGGTACGGAAATAACCACCCAGAACAGGACGGCCAAATTCATTATTGAAAGCAGCCCCCCCCAAAGGGCCTTCTATCATGATCTGCAATGGTGAAGCAATGCGGTCTGGCTTGCCGTAGGCATCCACAGTAACTTTTGTAGTCAGGCTGTCACCAGCGTTTTCCCATGCCTGGCGTGCGCCTGGCAACATCAGGTTGGATACGGTAAAGCCAGTCAGGCCCGCTTTTGGACGGGCACCGCGACCTGTGGCGCCTTCGTCACGAATTTCACCGCCAGCGCCAGTAGAAGCGCCTGGAAATGGAGAAATGGCTGTAGGGTGATTATGCGTTTCCACTTTCATCAGGGTATGCGTCAGTTCTTCTGTTACCTGATAGATTTGGTCTTTACCGGATGGGAAGAAACGTTTGACGACTGCACCTTCCATGATGGAAGAATTATCGCTGTAGGCAACGATCGTGCCCTTGGGTTGCAACTCATGCGTGTTCTTGATCATCTGGAACAGGGATTTATCCTGCTTCTGACCATCGATAGTCCAGTCTGCATTGAAAATCTTGTGACGGCAATGTTCGCTGTTCGCCTGCGCAAACATCATCAGTTCTACGTCTGTAGGATTGCGCTTTGCTATAGTGAAAGCATCAACCAAATAATCGATCTCGTCATCAGACAGAGCCAGGCCGAGTTCGCTATTTGCTTGTAACAGCGCCGTCTTGCCGCCTTGCAGTACATCAACATGCTCCAGATCTTTGGCAACCAGTTCAGAGAACAGTGCCTGCGCTTGCTGCGCATCGGCCAGCACCATTTCTGTCATGCGGTCATGCAAGAGTGCAGCCACCTGCTCACGGCTGCCATCGGCGAGTTTTTTAGCACCGCCCAGCAAACCAGTCTTGACTTGCACATAGTAGATAATGCCGCGCTCAAGACGATGGATATGTGTCATGCCGCAATTGTGGACGATGTCTGTGGCCTTGCTGGCCCATGGCGATATCGTGCCGAAACGTGGAATCACGACAAACACATCACCTTCACTGCTGGCGGTAAATGCATCGCCGTATACCAGCAAGGCATTCAGACGGTCAGCGTCTTCTTTGAGCAGTTCAGAGGCAACATCAACGAAATGGACATAGCGACCAGTAACGCCAACAATATTGGCATCAACAGCTTGCAAACGAGAGAGAAGACCGGAGGTACGAAAAGCAGACAGGGCGTTGGAGCCTGGCAATATCAACATGGTGAGCGAGGTAGTTGAGGCAATGTACACAAAACCTGCCGTGCACAAGTGCTGGTTGGATCAGAAAGCGTGATTATACCTTGATGCCCAAGCTGACTCCAGACGCCAGCAGGAAGAAATTGCCTTGACTACCAAACTCAGTTCATAAACAAGGTAGTTCGGCCGATTTTTTTAATTTTTTTGAATTTATACGCATATTTTTTACACATAAAGCACTCTGTCTGGCTGTCTGGTAGTTTTGGGTTTTTATCCAAATCCTCATCAAGAACAAGCAAAACGACGGATTGCTTATCTAACAAAGTATCAAAACTACTATCTGAAAGAACAATATTATTCTTATGAAGTTTATTTCCCCAAAACAAATCACTACTACGGCTATCAACTACTCTTACCGGCTGCTTCAAGTAAAATGGCAATGAAGATTGATGTTCAAACACCTTAAATAAAAATACTTCATGCTTAGCTTCAATTGTTGACAATTCAGCCAACAAGGGCTGAGTAGAAGTCCATTGTGCGGCGGCTTGTAAAAGCCCAATAAACGCCAGCAACATCAATGCTGGCAAAGCGATAAACGGGAAGATTCCAAAGCGCACTTTGCGCCAGACAAGACCCCCAATACCTGCGCTCAACAGACATGCAGCCAGCATGAATTCCCGTAAGAACTGCTTTCCATCCATGCCATACACCACTAGCGAAGACAGCTGATGATTCGTCTGTTTACCTATCCACCAGGCGGCGAGGCCAAATAATGCTGCCAAAAACACACCCACCAATGCCCGGCCCCATGCAGCACCAAAACCTCTATCTTCCAGCGCGATGGCCAGTTGCAATGCAGCCAGCGGCATGACAACGACAAGATAATAATTCGCCTTGGCACTGGATAAAGAAAAAAACAGGACTGGCATGATCCAGGCGCAAGCGAGGAAAAAATGCAGGGTTCTTGGTGTTTGCTGCTTTGCCTTCACAAATAAGAGCACAGGCAAAAAGAAGGACCAGGGGAAGAGGTAGAGCACCATCCTCGGCAGGTAATACCACCAGGCACCAGCATAATAATCATGCGGTTCGCGCTTGCCCAAAAACCGCAGCACATGCTCGTTGATGAAATAAAACCAGGCAAATATAGGCTCAGCCAGAATGGCAGCAATATGCCAGGGCAAGGCTATCAATAAGAAAATCCCTATCGCTTTTATATCAAACCAGGCGATGATTCTTTTTTGAAAATCTCTTAGCGAACTGGAAAACAATATGGTGTAAATAAAACTCACAGCGCCAAATAAAATAATGGCAACAAAGCCCTTGGCCAGCAAGGCAAATGCCAATAAACCCAAACACCAATTGAGCTTCTTCTTTTCTCCTGAGACGCTGTACAGGTAACCAAACATCAGCGCACCTGTCAAAAATACGGTCAGCAGCATATCAAACATCAGAGTGCGTGACATCGCCATGACACCCAAGCCACTGATGAACATCAAGGCAGCCAGACGCGAGGCAGCGATCCGTGCTATCTGCCTGCCAAACCACAAAATCAAAGCCACGCAAGACAGTGCAGACATCGCAGGCACCAGCCGGGCCGCCCATTCATTTTCGCCAAACACTGCAAAAGAAATCGCCGTCAGCCAGTACAGCAGAGGCGGTTTTTCCATATAGGCCAGACCATTCAGATGCGGAATGATCCAATGATGCCAGTTACCAGATGCCAGCATTTCCCTGGGGATTTCTGCGTACAGGCCCTCATTGTTGTCTAATATCGGGTAGCAACCAAGACCGTAAGCCAAAAAGAAGATAGCAAACAACCAGACCAGCCAGGCAGGTATGGCAGGTTGAGGCAGTTCATTTTTGGCTTGTACAACATTCATAGTTGGAACGACTTCTTTCCCACGAGAATGGGACTTGTCTCAATTTAATTTTCAAGTAGCGAACTTTATCTAGTCTTGCCAAATAAAGCAAAAAAAAGACAAGCAAAACTGCTTGTCTTTTTGGTTAAGGCAAAAGCTGATCAGGCTACAGAAGCGACATTTTTTGCCCAAACCAGCGCTGCCATGTGCGCAGCATTTAAATCTGGCGGGGTGATCTTCAGCGTCTCTGCCAGAGAGCCAACCAGCATGCTGTTCAACTCACACGCCTCAGCCAGGGCCAGGAAAGGTCCATAAGTACCGCCACGGGAGATCAAGGCCTCAGTGACTACTTCAGGCAACTGTATCGATGACAGCACCTCTTCCATGGGGATGCCCAACAACCTGTCCAGCAAAGAGAACATACCTGCCACAAACAGGTTTTCGGCCTCGCTCTTAGACATTTTGCTCTGCCCCAGAATTTCAGCCAAGCGGCCACGAACAATGGCAGTTTCCAGCAAGACTGGGGAATAACCGCTGGTACTCGCAGTTGCCAGCAATAGCGTCAGCCAGCGATACAAGGGACTGTAACCCAGCATTTGCACGGCATGCTTCAAGGATTGCACTTCAGTACGCAAACCAAAGCCAGCCGAGTTTATGTAACGCAAAAGTTTATAGGCCAGTGTTGCATCGCGTTTGACAACCGCTTCAAGCTGCTGGATGTCGGCATTTTTTCTAACCATTTCCATCAACTGCAAAATGGTCGTCTGGGATGTATTTAAAGTCTTGGGCGCAGTACTTGGCCTTGGCGTCAGATGCAATTTACCGACAAAGCTGTCAAGACCCAGGGCTGAGCAGGCATCAAAATCCTGCCAGGCATTGACATTGCGGGCGACCATGCGCACCGTCGATTGCTTCAATGTTGCATACACCTTTGCCTGTGAAGCAAAATTAGCCGCATTCAATTTGACTTCAAGATGGGTAATTTGCGCAAAATAAGCGCGCTCCAGCGTAGTCACCTCAGCACCACGCAGGCAGATACCATAACCCAGTTGGCGCAACTCAGTCACTGCTGCCAGCGTATCCGGGTCGGCAAAGTATTTTTTATGGAGTATCAGTACAGTATTTTTAGCAGGCAGTTGCTTTAAGCCTTCTGCATGCAATAACTCTGGAACGGCTTCAAGGAACAGCAGGCTATCGCCAAGCAGGAAGCCCTTGTCATCGTCATGCAATTGTACGGCAACGAATTCAAGCAAGGCGCTCAGGCTTTCTGTGCTTGCTTCTGCATTCTGATCCGGCTGCTGCCAGGAAATTTGAAAACCAATGACTCGCTGTTTAGGATCGAGTAGTGGCTCTCTTACGATGAAGCTTTCTTCTATCATCTTAGTATTATTTATGTTGGATTAATATGATTGAAAAATTCAGACCCCGGGCTGCAGTGAAAATCAACAAAGCCGACTCTGCCTTACAACACCCGGACATTAACTTGAACATAACTTGAAACGCTGTTCAAGACTGCAATCGCAAGCCACCGCCTTACTATCAACGACAACCTCATCATTCATATAATTGCCTGCAGCGCATTGCAGGTAAACACAGGTCAACTTTATTCTCTTTATCACCTTCCGGGCAAAAGCGAGCAAGCAATATGGCTTTTACAGATTTTTGCCTGTCAAATCAGAGCACTGTCGCAAAGTTTTGCCATGTTGCGGCAGCCTGCTCACTTGCACTGGCTTACTTGCACTGGCTTAATCAGGAGATTTAATGCCTGAGTGCCTGAGTTAAAGCACTTACGCAATGTCATCTCCTGGCAAACTGATTGCCCTGTTATTTCCCGAGTTTTTCGAAAATCTTTGTCAGTTTTTCATCTAAAGTAGCTGCAGTAAATGGTTTTACTACATAGCCATTTGCACCAGCCTGCGCAGCAGCAATGATGTTTTCTTTTTTGGCCTCGGCCGTGACCATAAGTACCGGCATTTTTGACAAAGCTGGATCAGCACGGATGTGCTGCAACATCGTCAGCCCATCCATGTTAGGCATGTTCCAGTCAGAAATGACGAAATCGAAATCACCATTCTTCAACTTTGCCAGTCCCATTGCTCCATCTTCGGCTTCATCGACATTGGAATATCCCAATTCTTTCAGCAAATTCCGCACTATGCGACGCATAGTAGAAAAATCGTCGACTACTAAAAATTTGAGATTTTGATCAGCCATGAATTACTCCACTATTTCTTTAAGGACAGTTATTAGCATTATCGGACAAATTGAGATAAAACGGTGGTGAAATTGCTGTAACACATTAAATTCTATCAAAACGTCACACCCTCAGGGCTCTGCTGCCATGCGTGGCAAGGTAATGCAGGACCTTGGTGGGCAATTCATTCAAAGGGCCAACCTCATGTGTCGCGCCAATTGCAATTGCTTCACGCGGCATACCAAATACTACACAACTTGCTTCGTCTTGGGCAAAATTGTATGCACCGGCATTTTTCATTTCCAGCATGCCAGCCGCCCCATCCTTGCCCATGCCAGTCAAGATCACGCCAACAGCATTTTTACCGGCATAAGTCGCAGCTGACCTGAATAGGACATCCACTGAGGGCCGGTGCCGGTTAACTGGCTCACCCTGATCCAGTTGAGTCACATAGTTGGCACCACTACGCCCCAACAACAGATGAGAATGACCGGGGGCAATGTAAGCATGACCTGGCAAGACGCGCTCACCACCGGCGGCCTCGGACACTGAAATCTTGCACAAGCCATCAAGACGTTTGGCAAAAGAACGGGTAAACCCTTCCGGCATGTGCTGGGTGATTAAAATCCCCGGGCAATCGGAAGGCATTTGCACCAGAAAATTCTTGATTGCCTCAGTACCACCAGTCGATGCCCCAATAATAATCAGTTTTTCACTACTGGTCAGAGGATTGCGAACTTGTGGCAATACACCAACATTTGCCTGTCCGGGAGTTGCTATGGGCGCAGTTCTGGGCCTGATCCTGGCTTTGGATGCGATCCGGATCTTGTCCGTGATCAGCTCAGTATATTCAAGCATGCCGCTTTGTATCGACAACTTGGGCTTAGTGACGAAATCAACCGCCCCCAGTTCCAATGCGCGCATGGTAATTTCAGAGCCTCGCTCCGTCAATGACGACACCATGATGACAGGCATGGGACGCAGGCGCATCAGGCGCTCAAGAAAATCCAGGCCATCCATCTTTGGCATTTCCACATCCAGCGTCAGCACGTCAGGATTGGTCTGCTTGATCAGTTCGCGTGCAACCAGAGGATCGGGAGCAACTCCGACCACCTCCATATCGGGCTGACTGCTGATAATCTCGCTCATGACGCTACGGATCAACGCAGAATCATCGACAATCAATACTTTAATCTTCATTCGTAAATACTCCGCGCTCAGTCTCAGCCACCGACTTCACACATACAAAATAACTAGAACAAATCGACTTCACCACCAACTGAAGTCGTCTTGAGCCTGCTGGCATAATCCTGCTCGCGCCTTCTCAAGGTATCGTTATGTTCCACTTTGAGTTTCTTGACCAGTACCTTGCCGGTTCTGGGAAAAAAATAGACTTTGCGCGGGTAAATATCATTGAGATCCTCAGCAATGACGCGCATCCTTTCAGCCCGCAAATAATCGAGTACAAATTTGGCGTTACGCTCCCCCACGTTGATCGCGGTAAAGCCACGTAATACATTGCCGCCGCCAAACACTTTAGCCTCCATGTTTTCTCGCTTGGCACCTGCCTTTAACAATTCATTGATCAGCACTTCCATCGCATAGGTGCCATAGCGCATGGATGCCGACACTGGATTATCTGCGTCCCCGCCACCATCCGGTAACATGAAATGGTTCATGCCACCAACACCGGAAACACGGTCACGAATGCATGCAGAAACACAGGAACCCAGCACCGTAACAATCAGCATGTCCTTGTTGGTAAAATAAAATTCACCTGGCAGTATTTTGGCGGCATCACAATCGAAAGTTCTGTCGTAATAGACATTCGTTGCAAAATGCTCTTCACTTAGCTGGCTCATGGATTACCCTTTTGCAAATTGCGCAATGTCGCTTTGTTGCCTGCCGTCTGGGATTTACCCAGCTCATAGACTGTTTTCCCTCTTAGCTTGAAATCATCTGAGACATACAGGAAATTTTCCGAATGACCGGCGAACAACAGACCGTCTGGCTTCATCAAGGGAACAAACTTCTTCAAGATTTTACCCTGCGTAGGCTTGTCAAAATAAATCATGACATTCCGGCAAAAAATTGCATCGAATTCGCCACTTAAAGGCCAGCCATCTTCCAATAAATTCAACTGTTTAAATGTAATCAGGTCCCGTAATTCCGGCCGGACTCTGACCAGGCCCTCCTGGGCACCCTTGCCTTTCAAGAAGAATTTTCGCGTTCTCTCAGCAGACAATTTTTCTATACGATCAAGGTTGTATACGCCACGGGATGCTGTCTCCAGTACATTGGTGTCTATATCCGTGGCAATGATGTGCGCGGGCGGACGTAGAGTTCCGAATGCTTCGCAAAGCGTAATGGCGATAGAATACGGCTCCTCACCGGTAGAGCTGGCAGAACACCAGATATTAACCGGTTCATGCTTCCTGGCAATGTGTTCAGCGAGTATGGGGAAGTGATGCTCTTCCCGGAAGAATGAAGTCAGGTTAGTCGTCAGGGCATTGGTAAATGCTTCCCATTCAGACTCAATCTGATTACTTTCAAGGCCATCCAGATATTCAGAAAACGAGCTGATACCAGTCGCCCGCAAACGACGTGCAAGCCGGCTATACACCATTTCCTGCTTGCTATCTGCCAAGGAAATGCCAGCACGTTTGTAAATCAGATCCCTGACACGGTCAAAATCCCTGGAGTTAAACGCAAACTCCTTTGAAGTGTCTGATCTGGCTTTATCGATGGATTTCGTCATTCAATGCTTTCCCAAACTTTCCCCATCCTGTTTCAGAGACGAAAGCTGATTTCAAATAAAAATCCAGATAATCAAGATTACGAAGACATTTTGCCAGACTGAAAGATATTTACTGTTAATTAAGTTAAATTACAAGTGTCTTTGATACGTTACGTGACACTTTTTATATGACTAGTGCTTTAAGCGGGACGCCTGCAAACGTGCAGGCATAACCACACTTTAAAATTCTTCCCAGTCGTCTTCAGCAGGTTTGCCCTGCTCTGCGGCTGGCTTGCCGGCCCGCGCACCTGCACCGGCTGATGCAGACGCAGCAGGAGTCGCCGCCCTTGGCAAAGCCTTCACCTGAGACCTGGTATTCGTGACTGGCTTATTTGCGACATTGCTTGCTGCCTTACTGACAACTGGTTTGACTTGCTGACTTAATTGGGCGGCATTTCCGTTGAGTTTGAATACACTGACTGCCTGGGCCAATGCCACTGCCTGTTCTTCCATACTCTCTGCCGCCGCTGCTGCCTGTTCAACCAAGGCCGCATTCTGTTGCGTCATTTCATCCATTTGCGTAATCGCCAGGTTCACCTGTTCTATACCTGAACTTTGCTCCTGGCTGGCCGCCGTGATCTCGCTCATGATGTCGGCCACATGCTGGACACTGGTGACAATCTCATCCATGGTCTTGCCTGCCTCATCGACGAGCTTGCTACCCTGATCAACCTTATCGACCGAGTCACTGATGAGGGATTTGATTTCCTTCGCAGCACTGGCACTGCGCTGTGCAAGATTGCGCACTTCTGCCGCAACCACCGCAAAACCGCGACCTTGCTCACCTGCCCTCGCCGCTTCTACCGCCGCGTTCAAGGCCAGGATATTGGTCTGAAAGGCGATGCCATCAATGACACCAATGATATCGACGATCTTGCGTGAACTCTCTTTGATCGAGCCCATGGTATTGACCACTTGCCCTACGACTTCACCACCCTTGACCGCGACGCTGGAAGCAGAAACCACGAGCTGGTTGGCCTGGCGGGCATTGTCGGCATTTTGCCTGACGGTGCTGGTCAGTTCTTCCATCGAGCTAGCGGTTTCTTCCAGCGAACTGGCCTGTGATTCTGTGCGGCTTGAGAGATCGGCATTACCTGAGGCTATTTCTTGCGAAGCTACGGTAATTGTTTCTGTACCTGTCCTGACCTGTCCGACTGTTGAAGCCAGATTGTCATTCATGTTTTTCAGTGCCTGGAACAATGATGTCACTTCATCATGACCCGATACACTCACCTGGCTGCGCAAATCCCCCTCAGCAACGGTCTCTGCCAGGCTAAGGGCTTCTTGCAAGGGTTGGGTAATACTGCGTGTGATAGTCCAGGCAAACAATGCACCCAAAGCGGCTGCAGATGAAAGTATGGCATACAGCCAGATAGTCAGTTTTGCACCAGCCGCTGCGAAATTTTCAAACACTTGCTTGGAGGCGACATCCTGCAGATCAACGAGCTTATTCATTTCCAAAATGGATTTGGAGCTAAGCGGATCAATCACAGAGGCAATAATTTTTGCGGCACCTTCGGCATTAAACGCCAGGGCCTGACCGACTGCATCTTTTAATGGTTTTTCTATTTCCTTATCGATTCTTGCGATATCACCGAGAATTTTCTTTTCTTCCTCGTTCAGGCCAAGGGACGCAATCTTTTCTTTAGCATCTTCATACTTTTTCCTTTGCGTCTTAACCTTGGTTTCTTCTTTTTGCATTTCACCTACATCGGACTGTATGCCGATATTGCGCATGGCTATGCCGCTTTCAAACAAGGCGCTTTTCATGTTGTTGGCCAGCACCTGCTTTTGTGCAGCCAGGTTCAAGCCTTCTATCATGGCCTTGCGATTGTTGCCACTCAATGCATTGACGAATAAGATAACGGCGATCAGACTCACCAAAATAAGTCCAAAGCCAACACCCAAACGGGTACCAATTTTAAAATTTCTCAGATTCATAGCGTCTCCTATTTATTTTTTAGTCAGTTCTATGTCTACATTTTTTTTCAGTAGCCACTCAGAGAGAAACTAGATCATCATGCTGCTGCATCAACAAGTCCCATTTCTGGACTCGACATCAATTTGTCTATATCAACAAGTATCAACATACGGTCATCCAGCGTACCCAGACCAATCAGGAAATCCGTACTGAAAGTCGTTCCCATTTCAGGAGCCGGCCTGACTTGTTCGGGCAGCAAAGTCGTTACATCGGAAACGCTATCGACCACCATGCCAACTATGCGCCCTTCTATATTGAGAATGATGACCACCGTGAACTGGTCATAAGTAGGCGTCCCCAGATTGAATTTGATACGCATATCGACCACAGGCACAATAATGCCGCGCAAGTTGATAACACCCTTCAAAAAATCAGGGGCATTAGCAATTCTCGTCACGGCCTCATAACCACGTATTTCTTGAACTTTGAGAATGTCGATACCATATTCTTCATTACCCAAAGTAAAAGCAAGGAATTCATGCCCGGCAATATCAGATTTAGCTCCATCGTTCGAGCCTTGATCACTACCCTGTGAAATTTGCGTCATTTCTTTTTCCTCGTCTTAAATTTCTGATTCAATCTTCATCGCGCAGTACGCAAAACGGCAGCGACATCCAAAATAAGTGCAACGCCGCCATCACCCAGGATAGTTGCGCCGGAGATCCCTGGGACTTTCTTGTAATTCGACTCTATGTTTTTCACTACTACCTGCTGCTGCCCGACCAGGTCATCAACAAACAAGGCCGCTTTTTTACCATCGACTTCAACGATAACGACTATGCCATCAGATGGATCGGTATACTTTGGTTCAATATCAAAGTACTCGTATAAAGGTACGAGCGGCAGATATTCGTCACGCACTTTCACCACCCTGCCCTTGCCACTGATTTCTTTGATATCTGCCTTGGCGGGCTGCAGCGACTCCATGACAAAGCCCAGGGGCAAAATATAAATTTCATTGCCGAATTTAATCGACATGCCGTCAAGTATCGCCAGTGTCAATGGCAAGGAAATCGTGATTGTCGTGCCATAACCCATGGCTGAGCGTATATCAACAACACCGCCCATGGCGGTAATATTACGCTTGACCACATCCATGCCCACACCACGGCCAGAAACGTCAGTTACCGTCTCCGCAGTAGAGAACCCAGGGGCAAAAATCAGCAACCAGACTTCACTGTCACTCATGGAATCCGAAACCGCCAGACCATTTTGCCTGGCCTTGGCAAGAATTTTCTCTCTGTGCAGGCCACCACCGTCATCACTGACTTCGATGACGATATTGCCGCCCTGATGCACGGCTGACAAGGACAATTTACCAGCCTCTCCTTTACCGGCCTGCAGCCTAGCGGCTGGCATCTCTATACCATGATCAATACTATTTCTGACCAGGTGCGTTAAGGGATCGACAATACGTTCTATCAAACCCTTATCAAGCTCGGTGGAAGCACCATAAGTCACAAATTCGACTTTCTTGCCCAGTTTGCTGGCCAGGTCCCTGACCATGCGCGGGAAACGCGAAAAAACATAATCCATAGGCATCATGCGTATGGACATCACTGCCTCTTGCAAATCGCGGGTATTTCTCGTCAAATGGGCGACACTACTGAGCAGACGTTCATTGGCAATCGGGTCAAGGTCCTGGGTACGTTGTTCCAACATCGCTTGAGTAATGACCAGTTCGCCAATGAGGTTGATCAACTGATCAACTTTTTCTATACCTACCCTGATGGTGGAAGACTCTTGAGAAGCAGCGGGTTTTTCCACTTTTTTCTCGGCATGCGGCGCTTGCTTCTCAGGCAGCACTATCTCTGGCGTTTTCTCGACAATGGCATCAGCCTTACCCTCTTCTGGCGGGAACATCGATTCCAGCGGCTCAAAAAAACCATAGCCAAGCTCGTCTTCCGTAGGTGCGGCCTTATTGACAGGCAGATTAGCTATCTGTTCTTCAGTAATTTTCAGCGTATCAGGATTAAGAATAAAAGAGCAGATAGATATGATGTCATCCTTGCTCTCATTGGTGCGCAATGCAAGAACCACATTCTTGCCATTATTATCCAGCCGTGAAATCGCCCCCAAAAGTCCAAGCTCGGACATGATCGCTGCAGCATCTGCCTCTGACACCTCAGGCATTTCGATTTTGTATGCCGTCTTGAATACGACATCTGCATGATCCATTTCTGAATGATGACTAATAAAACTGGCCGTTGGCGCAGCCACAGGAACCGCGTCCTGCGACAGAGATTGCAACAACATCCTGACATCTGCTACCGCATCCTGATCGACAGGTGTACCCAGCCTGTGCCCATCAAGCTGCATCTTTAAAATATCTTTGGCGATCAGAAAAGCATCTACATGCTCCCCTGTCAACGCCATTTCTCCCTTGCGTATTTTATCGAGCAGTGACTCCAGTATATGCGTCACCTCCGTCATATCTGTCAGGCCAAAGGTCGAAGCACCACCCTTGATGGAATGAGCTGCCCTGAATATGGCATTCAAATCCTCAGGATCAGGCGAAGAGATATCGACGCCAAGTAACAATTTTTCCTTCTCGGCAAGAAGCTCTTCCGCCTCGTCGAAAAACACTTGGAAAAACTGACTCATGTCAATCGTCATTATTAAACTCCGTGATTTACATTTGTTTGCCCAGACACCGGACCAATAATTCAGCCAATCACTTTTTTAACTACTTCAGTCAGCTTTTGTGGATCAAAGGGCTTCACCAGCCAGCCATTCGCACCGGCCGCACGTCCCTTCGCCTTCATGTCATCACTTGATTCTGTTGTCAGCATCAGGATAGGTACACGTGCATAAGACGGCAGGCCACGCAAGGACTTGATCAGGGTCAACCCATCCATGCGTGGCATATTCTGATCAGTCAGCACCAGATCCACCACCTGGTTACGCGCTTTTTCCAGACCATCCTGGCCATCTACCGCCTCGATTACCTGATATCCGGCTGCTTTTAAACTGAAAGCGACCATCTGCCTCAGAGAGCCAGAATCATCCACAGCTAAAATTGTCTTGGCCATATTTACTCCGTTATACGAATTGTAGGCAGCTTAAGCTTGCTGCCACTTGATTTAAAATAACTCTATGTCACCGCTATCCATATGCTTTTGATGCACTGCTTTACGTAACAAATTCTTCAGGTCGGCGCTTTGTTTTTCCAGGCGCACGGTAGTCTCACGCAACAAGGCTGTCAACTCGTCCGTTTCACCGTCATGCTGCATATCATTGCCGACCACACCCAAGGTTCCCAGCACTTCACGCAAACCTTCACACCTTTGCAAGGTGCGCGATATCAACTGGCTGGTCAAATCCTGGAATTGCAAACTGGTCACAGCCGAGCTGATATGTGTTGCGATATCGCCCTGAATTGCCTTGAGCCGCAACACGCTGTCATCTGCAACACTACCAGAACTGATGATCAGATTGATTTCTTCCTGTTCGCTTGATATTGCTGCATGCAGCGCCATGAAGCTGACACCCAGCTTTTCTATCGCCTCACCCAAGAGTATCGTTGTTTGCGCAAGGTCAGTCTCAACCTCCAGCAAATGTGCATTTCCATGATCAGACACACCTGATAAAAGTTGCTTAACCTGAGAACCCAACAGTTTCTTTTTGGACATCTTAAGCATCCTATCTATGCATATTGACTTAATGATGCTGCAGTCTTACTTGTAGCTTGCTTATATCAAGGTTTGACTGAAATTTCAGCGCTTGAGTCAGACTGATTTGCAACCTCAATAGAGCCGCCATCCTGCGAAGCAGATTCTTCTGCTTTTTTATTCATGACGATGATGCTGATTCTTCGGTTGATCGGATTCAGAGGGTCTGCCTTATCGAACAAAACAGAAGACGACAATCCGACGACTCTCAACACCTTGGTCTCATCCATGCCACCATAAATCAACTCCCGCCTGGAAGCGTTGGCGCGGTCGGCAGACAATTCCCAATTGCTATAACCGCGCTCACCACTACCATAAGGGGCAGAATCAGTATGACCAGAAAGGCTGATGCGATTAGGTACATCATTAAGTGCCTTGCCTATTTCATGCAGTATTTCCCTCGTATAGGGTTGCAGATCTGCCTTGGCTGAGGCAAACATGGGGCGGTTTTGTTCATCCACCATCTGTATGCGCAAACCGTCTGTGGTGATATCGAGTAAAAGCTGTTTCTTGTATTGTTTCAACGTAGGGTTGGATTCTATGGCCGCTTCAATCTTGGACTTCAGGCCCTTTAAGCGCTCAGCCTCAACCTTTGCCAGAGCAGCCTCGGCAGCTTGCAGGTTATAAGTTTTCTTTTGCGTGTCAATCTCACCTTTACGGCTTTGCCCTTCACGCGCACTCAAATCCTTGCCACCACCCTTGATCACACTGGAACTATCACCGCTACCGTCGCCCCCCGCCATTGCCACTTTTAAAGGAGTTTGAAAATACTCAGCGATACCATTCAAATTACCTTTCGCAGTAGAGCCCAGCAACCACATCAGCAAGAAAAACGCCATCATCGCCGTCACAAAGTCAGCATAGGCGATTTTCCACGCACCACCATGGTGACCACCGGCCACCTTCTTGATGCGCTTTACAATAATTGGTCGTAGTTCTTCGCTTGCCATCATCAATCCACTTTTTATTATTTAGATTTCGATTGCTTAATATGTTCTTCCAGCTCGCTGAAAGTTGGTCTTTCAGTGGAATACAACACCTTCCTGCCAAACTCTACAGCCAATGCCGGCGCATAACCATTCAGACTGGCCAGCAAAGTGACCTTGATACACTGAAAAGTCTTGGATGACTCATCCAACTGTTGCTCCATCAAACTCGACAAAGGACCGACAAATCCATATGCCAGCAAGATACCCAGAAAGGTACCGACCAAGGCCTTCGCGATCAGAATCCCCAATTCAGCAGGCGGAATCCCAACCGATTCCATCGTGTGCACAACGCCCATCACCGCAGCCACAATCCCAAAAGCAGGCAAGCCATCACCAAGCTTGGCGATGAAATGTGCAGGAACTGCACCTTCGTGATGATGCGTTTCCAACTCATTATCCATCAAGTTTTCGATCTGAAAAGCATCCATGTTCCCTGAGACCATCAGCCGCAAATAATCCGATATGAACTCCATCATATGATGATCATGAACAATTGCAGGATATTTACTGAACAGCGGGCTTTCTTCCGGACGCTCGATGTCACCTTCGATGGACATCAGACCCTCCTTACGCACTTTGGTTAGCACATCAAACAACATGGTCATCAACTCCATGTACAAAGCTTTATTGTATTTTGAGCCTTTCAAAACGCCAGGAAGTGCTTTCAATGAAGCCTTCAGAGTTTTTGCATTATTACCCACCAGTGAAGCACCTACTGCGGCGCCACCTATCATTAACAATTCCAGTGGCTGAAACAATACGGCAACGTGTCCACCGGACATGACGAAGCCACCGAACACTGAGCCCAACACGACGAGATAGCCGACGATAACTAACACGAGCTTTTACTCCTTAGAGGGAATTTTTATAATATCAACTACACTACCTCAGACCGGACGCATTCACCAGAAATGGAAGGTTAAATATTGCTTCAGGAATACATTTCACTATATGCATTATATGCGCCAGACATACAGAACGGGGTCATTCTCATTGCTTTTTATAGTTAAATCCGCCTCAACACCCGGCACTTTGAATTCATAACTCATGAATTGAGTACCCGGCCGCATCTCGGCACTGACCTTTTCCCACAAGTCTGGCATGGCCGCAGGCGACAGGTATGCAAAGACCACATCGAATTCAGCGAAATCCAGCTGCAAATAATCTTTTAAATAGAAACGAACCTTAGGGCCCGCCCATTTAGCCCTTAACCAGCTGACCAGCCAGGGGAAAGGGGCGACTTCTACCCCAAAAAAAGACTGCTGGGGCCGCAATCTGGCAAGACTAACTGAGACGCCACCAAAACCGCTGCCAATATCAATAAAAGACAAATCATCATGCACAGGTAGTTGCTCAAGAATACACGGCAACAAACTGGATTTGGAAGGAAAATATGGAACTTGAGTGCGGTAAGTTGACCAAAACAACAATACCATCAACACGAAAATCGCCAGGCTGATACCGGGATGCAGTTGAAAAACCAGCGAAGCGACGACCGCAAAGGGAAAGATGAACTGAATAAACCACCACCACCAGTTCATACGCAGCAGATAGCTGCACGCAGAAGCAAGGCTAGCGTGAATGAAGAGCAGTAAAAAGGGGGAAAGTTTGCCGCCGAGTTGCCACCGGTCGGCGACATACAATAGATAAGACAGGCCTAAAGCCAATAGCTGGATAAGAACTGCCAGGCAAACGGGCGAAGAAAGCACTCCGCCATCTGGTAGGAATTTGCCTTTACGGGTTTTTGATGACGCTACCTCCAAGGCTCCTCCTGAATTTTATGCCACCATTTCCAGTGTGGCCTCCGCATCTTTTGCTTTTTTTGTTTTACCTGCCCGTGACGGGACGTGACATAAACCACAAGCATAATCATCATGCAAATCCAGGCTATGCGCAACAAAATGCCCACCGCATTTGCAACATTTTGCAAAACTCAGCATTTTCCCCTCAAAGAAGCGCACCAGAGTCCAGGCACGTGTCAGGGATAAGACAGGCTCTTCACCAGCAGGAACAGGCACCTGCTCCAGATACAGGCGGTATGCCTTGATGACAGCATCTATACCATCAACACCAGCATGCTCACGCAAATACTTATGGATGTTCATGAACAGGGAAGAATGGATATTTGGCTGCCAGGTAATAAACCAGTCAGCAGAAAAAGGCAGCATGCCTTTTGGAGGGGATACCCCTTTCAACTCCTTGTATATCTTCAGCAGACGCTCACGCGACAAGGATGTCTCAGATTCCAGCAACTGCAACCTGGCACCCAGATTGACCAATTCAATTGCCAATTGAATTTCGTGAGCCTCGTTTACTACGCTTTTGCTTGCCATGATATTTCTCCGTCCGCTTCGATTCAATGCCTGACAAATTAATGGATTTCTTCAACTGGCTGACCAGCCATCAAAATCGCAGCATGGGAATGCGCAAGCGCACGCTCCTTGTTGTAATTTGTCAACATGCACAAAATGGAACTATCTTCGAAGCGGAAGCGCGCCAACATCATGTTGGAGCCAGCCAGCTTCAAGATCTGGGCATTATTCAAACCTTCGATCAGGTCTGCAATTTCTTTACCAATACCCAAACGGAAAATAGCGGTCGCTTTATCAGCGCGAATCATTTGTTGTGCCAACATCAAATAACTCAAATTGGCATCCCGAATCTCGGCCATCATATCGTTCTGCGTCATTTTCCCACCCTCCAGTTTTGTTATCAGCGGCATGTTTGCGTTGCCAGTGAGATACATTGTGCAGGCTGGCCAAAAGTGGCTGTATAAGCGGGATTCCGTATTTAAAGCAAGAATAAAACGACGACATGCCGTAGGAAAATATCCTACAGGCACATTTAGACATCTACAAAATTAAATTCCGTAGAAAACAGATTTTTATTTTTTCAAACCAGCAAAATCGAGCAATTCGAAAAAATTTAATAAAAACAAAGACTTACGCATAAATTTAGGTTTTATCGCATCGTCTTATAATCATTAACGGCAGCACTTTAGAAAACTTTAGGGAAAATTTAAAAATATTTTCGATTTATTTTCATGAGCTTGTAACGGCAACAAATTGTGAAATCTTTAGGGTTGCCCCCAAAAAAAATCAAAAAAAAATCACCTGTTTGCAACAGGTGATTAGTTTTGGGTCGATTACTTGGCTATTTAAGTTATTGCTTCCAGCATTTATTGTCTTTCATGCATATCAATAAGACCATGAACCTGGTTTATTTCCTACAAAGTCGCATGCCAGATGCATTTGTCTTTAATCTGCTTATCCAGCCCTGTCAGGAGTTTTTCGTGCTCACCCATCTCTTCTTCCGTGGCCATCAATACAGCAATCTCGCCAACCGGCATATCAAAAGCCACGACCTCCTGCACTTTTGGCGCATCGTCTTCTTCTACTTCAATCTCAAAGCTATTCTGTCCGCGTGACATTGCCAGAAAAACATCTGCCAATAATTCAGCATCCAGCAAAGCGCCGTGCAATTTGCGGTGAGAATTCGAAATTTCATAACGGGTACAGAGCGCATCCAGCGAATTACGCTTACCCGGATGCAATTCTTTTGCCTGAACCAATGTATCAATGACACTGGGGCAATATTCTGTCAATAAGGGCAAATCCAGACGCGCGAGCTCGGCATTCAAAAATCCGATGTCAAAAGGTGCGTTATGGATAATGACTTCGGCATCTTTGATATAAGCGCAAAACTCTTCGGCAATCTCGGCGAACTTGGGCTTGTCGCTCAAAAATTCGGTGGTCAGGCCGTGAACTGCCAAAGCACCTTCTTCGGAATCTCGCTCAGGATTGATGTAGCGATGGAAATTATTACCAGTCAGCTTGCGGTTTACTAATTCTACGCAACCAATTTCTATAATGCGGTCGCCATTGCGCGCATTCAAACCCGTGGTTTCGGTATCGAGGACCAACTGCCTACGCATGTTCAATATTCCTTTAAATTACAACACTTAATTTAATCAAAAACCCAGCGCAAGGAAATGCAGGCGGCCAAGCCATCCTGGCAAAACCGACTCTGCATACCAACTCCGGCGGCAAATAATAAATCGCGGCCAACAGAAACATAAGGCAGGCGCTCCCTTTGCCAGAAAGGTATCTGCAAGGACTGATAATGGCTCTTCATGTCGCGGGTAGGCCGGTTTTCGGCAAGTTTAAGGCGCTCTCCTCCCCTGCGCAAATGCATGGTCAGCGACTGCTGCTTTAACCAGGAGGCATCCAGCCCATACTCAGCCGCATCAAAATACAGGCGGCCAGCAAACGCTGGGAAATGAATATGATCCTGCCCTTCCCAGACAAACTCCCGCAACTGGTCTTGCTCTGACACTCTCGTATTTTGCGCAGACAAATAGACGATGCTTTTATAGCGATGTATGGCGACAGTATCATGGTGTACCGTAATACGCGCATCTTCACGCCCCTCAAATAGCTGGCTTTGCATTTCCTTCAGACGTGAAGTCGTAGGCATGCGTACGCCAGCCCTTGAAAACCAGTAACGGAACAAATTATCCCTGCGCGCAGGACTCAACGCACGCATGGCAGCAATGCCCAGTCCAGCATCAGTAGAGCAACTGGCGAAATCCTGCTGAGCGACTTCAAGCATCAAATCTTGCGCAGCCTGAAAATGCGTAGCCGAACGGGCTATCCGTTCCGAGTAACCCGGTGACAGGGTGTCAAGTACCGGCATGACGCTATGGCGTATGGCATTGCGCAGATAGCGCTGGTCAGTATTTGATTCATCTTCTATATAACGCAGGCCTCGCTGACTTGCATAGGCCTCCAGCGTTGCCCGCTTTTCAGACAACAATGGCCGCCCCAGCATGACCTGGTCATGACCAAACAGATTAGGCGCACGATGACAAGCATCCATGCCTGACATGCCGGCCACTCCGCTGCCACGCAGCAATTGCAACAACAGGGTTTCTGCCTGATCATCCTGATGATGGGCTGCCAGAATCAAGGGGATGCCTGTATCTTTCGCCATTCGCCCCAAAGCTTCATAGCGCCCCTTGCGAGCAGAAGCCTCGACACCATCACCGCTGTCGCGGGCAACCTGAATACGTTGAGCATGAAAGCCGACTTCACCTGAAACGCATATAGCCCGGCAATGATCTAGCCAGGCATCTGCATTCGGGCTCAAACCATGATGGATGTGAAAAGCATGCAGTGAGATTTTGGCACGACGGCAATAATTGATTGCCAGGTCAAGCAAGACCGTAGAATCCAGACCGCCGCTATAGCCTACAGCGAGGCCATTTTGCAGATTTCCTTCACAGCAATCAGCAATAATGGCATCGAGTTTCTTTGAGAATGTTTGCTCAAGACTGGAGCAATGTTGATCTGGCCTCATTCAGCAAGTTTCGTTTCCTTAAACTTGCCATAGCTCATTAATTTTTCATGACGTGCTGCCAGCAAGTCCTTGGTTTTGACGCCCTGGAACTGACGCAGGGTATCAGCCAAAGCACGTTTTACCAGTGCACACATTTGTTTTGGATCCCTGTGGGCTCCACCCAGAGGTTCATTGATGATCTTGTCTATCAGGCCCATGGCTTTGAGCCTGTGGGCAGTCAAGCCCAATGCTTCGGCAGCATCAGAGGCACGGTCAGATGTCTTCCACAGGATGGAGGCACAACCTTCAGGGGAAATGACGGAGTAAGTCGCATATTGCAACATCAAAACGGCATCGCCAACTGCCAGCGCCAGCGCACCACCAGAACCACCCTCACCAATAATCGTCGTAATCAGTGGCACTTTAAGCTCTGCCATAACATACAGGTTGTGGCCGATAGCCTCTGACTGGCCGCGCTCTTCTGCATCTATACCTGGCCAGGCACCTGTAGTATCTACAAACGTGAACACTGGGATATCAAATTTCTCAGCCAACTTCATCAGGCGCATGGCCTTGCGATAGCCTTCGGGCTTGGGCATACCAAAATTGCGCAGGGCGCGCTCTTTGGTGTCACGACCTTTTTGATGGCCCATAACCATACATGCCTGACCATTAAACCTGGCCAGACCGCCAACGATGGACTGGTCATCAGAAAAGCTGCGGTCGCCATGCAACTCGTGGAAGTCCGTAAACATCTGGTTGATGTAGTCCATGGTATATGGACGCTGGGGATGGCGGGAAATCTGCGACACTTGCCATGGGGTCAACTTGGCGTAAATATCCTTCGTCAACATCTGGCTTTTCTTCGACAGTCTGTCTATTTCTTCAGAAATATCGACTGCGGAATCATCCTGAACAAAACGCAGCTCTTCTATTTTTGTTTCCAGTTCTGCAATTGATTGTTCAAAATTTAAAAATGTCGTTTTAGTCATCGTGCCTCCTTAACATCACACGAGTTGATAAAAAAATCCAATTTCATTCTGGCGCGGGCGCAATGTTTAATTGAATAAAGTGTCGCTTTGCCAAGCGTACAAAAGAACCATTTAAATGATTTTTTGCAAAATTCATAAGCCTGCATATTGGACATATTGTCCTGACGGAGCAGATTAGATATCAAAACTGGTCTTGCTGTCCAGTGTTCAGCACTTTTTGTCCGGGCAAAGGCTGCCAAAAACCCTCTTAAAAAACGCCTGAATCAGTTAAATTCATTGGCAACATTCGCCCTGCAACAAGCAGAAAACCATAGAATCTGATGCATCCGGAAAATAAAGAGGGACCAAAGTGCTGCTTCCTTGTCAAAGTAATTGTCAAACACCCATAGCCAGCAACTTATTTGATAAGATGGCGCTTTGCTTAAAAGTCAGTATACCATTGCAGCTTACATGTTCTGCCAAACTCCTATAAATCCAAGACCGAACACCATGCGCCAGATTTTAAAGAATGTTCTTACCCTATCCAGCCTGTCATTGCTGTTGATGTCCGCGCATGTCAGGGCAGATGATGCTGCCGACGTTGGCAAATTACTCAGATCTGGTCAGGTAAGCGAGGCCTTGCAAAAAGTCGAGGCTGCCCTGGCGCAACGCCCCAAGGACGCGCAAATGCGTTTTCTGAAGGGATTGATACTGACAGAACAGAATAAATCCGCTGAAGCCATCACCGTTTTCTCAAAATTGACTGACGATTACCCGGAATTGCCCGAGCCTTACAACAACCTGGCCGTCCTGTATGCCTCGTCAGGTCAATATGACAAGGCCCGCGCGGCCCTTGAAATGGCCATCAGGACCAACCCGACTTATGGTACTGCCCACGAAAACCTAGGTGATGTGTACGCAAAACTGGCGAGCCAGGCCTATGACAAGGCCCTGCAACTTGATGCCGGCAATAATACTGCCAAGTTAAAACTGACCCTGGTCAAAAATCTGGTGGGCAATACTACCGGTGGCACCAATCCTAAAACTGCCATGGCATCCCAGGCTGCTGCCAGCACAGCCACCCAGGCCAAGACCAGCGCTGCCACAGTTGCGGCTGCAAAACCCGAAGCAGAAACAGCCAAACCAGAACCAAAATCCAAACCGGCACCTGCGACCACAGCTTCTGGCGACAAGTCAGAAGACGATGTGCTCAAAGCGGTAGAAAACTGGGCCAAGGCCTGGAGCAGCAAAGACACCAATGCCTATCTGGGGCATTATGCAAAAGACTTCCAGACACCCAAGGGCGAATCCTATAAAGCCTGGGCAGAAGAACGCCGCAACAGGATAGAAGGCAAAGGCCGTATCAATGTCAAAATTGAATCGACCAAGATCGATGTCGATGGCAATACCGCGACAGTCAAGTTCCGCCAGATATATACTTCTGACCAGTTGACTGCCAACAGCCGCAAAACCTTGCACATGGTGAAGCAGGATGGCAAGTGGCAGATCAAACAGGAGCGTGCGGGTAGCTAATGTTTTTCGCTGTCAATTCTGATGTTCCGGCCACATGCTCAGCCGGAAAATCACGCATTTTTGCTGTTCTTGCACTGACATGCCTGGCGTACATGGTTACGCCGCTGCAAGTCATGGCCAAGTCACGCCCCAATAAAGTTGCTCCGGCCGAGATTAATCCGAATGCCCCTGATCCAGACGCCCTGTTAATCGAGGTTTACAAAAACCTGGCGGCAAATAATCTGCAACAGGCGCAAACCAAGATTGATGCGCTGGTAGAAGCCTACCCACACTTCCAGCTGGCACACCTGATACAGGGCGACCTGCTGCTGATGCACACCCGCCCGGTACGCAGTTTTGGTGTCGGTGCCCTGACCCAGCCTGATAAACTGAAAGACTTGAGAGATGAGGCTGCGGCGCGCATACGCTCTTACCGCGAACGCCCCGCTCCCGACCTGATCCCCAGAGCCATCCTGCAACTGCGGGACGACCAGAAACAGGCCATCGTCGTCGATGCAAAAAAGTCCCGTTTATATGTATATGAGAATGCCGCAGGGCAGCCACGCCTGATCAATGACTTCTACATCAGCCAGGGGAAATTTGGCATCAACAAGCTCAAGGAAGGTGATCAAAAAACACCTATAGGCGTTTATTACATCACCAGCCGCCTGGCTGGCACCAAACTGCCGAGCTTTTATGGCCCCGGCGCTCTGCCCTTGAATTATCCAAATGAATGGGACAAATTCAATGGTCGCAATGGCTCCGGCATCTGGTTGCATGGCATGCCGCCTGAAAGCTTCAGCCGGCCTCCTCTGGCCTCTGATGGCTGTGTGGTGTTGACGAATCCGGATTTTTTAAAAATCTCGTCCATGGTCGATATAGGTAAAACACCCGTCATCATCAGTGAGCAAGTAGAATTTGTCAGCCGCAATAAATGGATATTGGACAGAAACTTTGCCGAAAAACTGCTGGATGACTGGCGCCTGGACATGCAAAGCCAGAATGCCAACCGCATTCTGACAAACTATTCACGCAATTTCAAAACCACTCAGGGCGATAATCTGAATACCTGGTTTCCCAAACAGCAGCAAAGCTGGGATAACTGGCATAATCCTGCTATTAAATTAAAAGACGTCACCCATTTCCGCTATCCCGGCAAAGATGAGCTGATAGTCAGCACCTTTACCCAGGAAACCAGCAATGGGAAAAGCAAAGCGGCTGTTCGTAAGCGTCAGTACTGGATGAAAGAAGCTGCCAGATGGCGCATAATTTACGAAACAACGGTGTGAGCCTTGTCGATTTGACCTATTTGCTACTATTTAATTCATCAACCTATAACGTATGCTGAATATGAAAATTTCAAAATCCGGATTGAGCAGTGTATTGCTGGGCACCTGCCTGATGATGGCGAGCGCTTTTAGTTTTGCCGAAGGGCAACCTAAAGTTTCCCTGAAAACCAATATGGGTGAAATCGTTATTGAGCTTTATCCGGAAGCTGCCCCGAAGACTGTAGATAACTTCTTGAAATA
The DNA here is from genome assembly GCF_009937955.1 of Undibacterium sp. KW1. Lineage (NCBI taxonomy): Bacteria > Pseudomonadati > Pseudomonadota > Betaproteobacteria > Burkholderiales > Oxalobacteraceae > Undibacterium > Undibacterium sp. KW1. The sequence continues at coordinate 3,084,444 of NZ_AP018439.1, forward strand.
TGTCAAAAGTGGTCATTACAAAGGGACGATTTTTCATCGCGTCATTGATAACTTCATGATACAGGGCGGCGGTTACGACAAGGACATGAAAGAGAAGCCGACAAATAAACCGGTACCGCTGGAAGCACGCGAAGCATTGGAACATGGCTTGAAAAATGATCTGGGTGTAGTTGCCATGGCCCGTACGCAAGACCCTAACTCTGCCAGTGCGCAGTTTTTTATCAATGTTAAAGATAATGACTTCCTGAATCACCAGGTGTTGCCAGAAGGTGATCCGGTCGAGTTCCAGTACCGTGGCAATACCGTCACTGAGAGACGCGCCCGCGCACTGGCAATGACTGCTGGCTATACGCCCTTTGGCAAAGTCATCAAGGGCATGGAAGTCGTAGAAAAAATCAAAGTGGTAGAAACTGGTGAAGCTAAAATGATGCAAAATGTACCAAACAAACCAGTTATCATCCAATCCGCTACCTTGTTAAAATAAGCAAATCATTAAACTTTTTAAAATGAAGGACTATCATGGCCGTTATTCTGACCACCAACTTCGGTGACATCAAGATTGAACTGAACGAAGAAAAAGCTCCAAAAACTGTTGCCAATTTCCTGGCCTATGTTGAATCTGGTCACTACAACGGCACGATTTTCCATCGCGTGATTGACGGTTTCATGATACAAGGCGGCGGTTTTGAGCCAGGCATGAACCAAAAATCCACCAATGCGCCTATCGAAAATGAAGCCAAGAATGGCTTGAAAAACGAGCGTTATGCATTGGCCATGGCACGTACTGGCGACCCGCACTCAGCTTCTGCACAGTTCTTCATCAACACGGCTAACAATAGCTTCCTTGATTATCCAGGTCAGGACGGCTGGGGTTACTGCGTATTTGGCAAAGTCGTCGAAGGCACAGATGTTGTTGATAAAATCAAAGGCGTTAAAACTACACGCACTGGCATGTTCCAGGACGTACCGGTAGAAAACGTCGTGATCGAAAAAACACAGATCGTTTAATCGCCTACGCTCTCACTACCCTATTTCATGATCGCAGACCACAACGCGAATCAGACAAAAGCGCAACCTGAACTGGTTGCGCTTTTTGTTTCTGACACACACTTAAATCCTGCCCTGCCCCTCACCACAGTGGCGTTCCTGAGTTTTCTTAAAAAACAGGCGGTGCAGGCCAAGGCCCTGTATTTGCTGGGTGACTTGTTTGAATACTGGGTGGGCGACGACAATATCGACGATCCCTATAATGCATCCATAGTCCATGCACTGCGCAAAGTCCATGATCAGGGCGTACAACTGTACTGGATAGCAGGTAACCGTGACTTTTTGATAGGTCACGATTTTTCTGCAGCGACAGGTGCAGTGCTATTGGAAGACCCCACTGTCATTGATTTGACTGGAAAAAAAGTAGTGATTGCTCATGGCGATGCACAATGCACAGATGACCACGCTTACATGAAATTTCGTGCGCAAGTGCGGCAAGCGGAGTGGCAAAAGACTTTCCTGGCCATGCCGCTTGATCAGCGCAAAAAAATCATTGAAGGCTTACGCACCGAAAGCAAGATGGAACAAAAACAGAAATCTGTCGCCATCATGGATGTCAATGCAGATGCGATCGCAGCATTGTTCCAGCAAACAGGTACCAGCACCATGATACATGGTCACACCCACAGGCCAGCCATACATAGTAGCGGCGAAAAAACCCGATATGTATTGCCAGATTGGGATTGTGAGGACCAAGACAAGCGAGGCGGCTGGCTCGCAGCTTACAGCGATGGCAGCATCAAGACTTATAGCTGGGATGGGACCCTGAAATAAATCTTTACATAAATGCTTAGATAAATCCTAAGCCATCAGGCGTTTAAAGTGTCCGAGCGCAAATGACCCGCACTGATGGTCAGGACTCTGCCGCATCTCGCTGCAATCGAAAGATCATGCGTGACCAGCACCAGGGTTGAGCCACGCTCACGATTCAACGTAAACATCAGGTTGATAATCGCTTCGCCAGTGGCAGCATCCAAACTGCCGGTAGGCTCATCAGCAAACAGTAAAGGTGGCTCGGTCACGAAAGCGCGCGCCAGTGCCACCCTTTGCTGTTCACCACCGGATAAAAACTTGGGATAATGCCTGAGACGGGAACCGAGTCCGACATGCTCCAGCATTTTTTCTGCCTTGGCACGTGCCTGCTTGTCACCACGCAATTCCAGTGGCAGCATGACATTTTCCAGCGCATTCAGGTGCATCAATAACTGAAAGGACTGGAATACAAAACCCAGGTTTTCCTTGCGAAATTGTGCCCTGCCATCCTCGGTCAAATCAAAAATATCCACGCCATCTAGCAAGACCTTGCCTTCTGTTGGCGTATCCAGACCAGCCAGGATGCCCAGCAGGGTCGATTTACCGGAACCAGAAGCGCCAACAATTGCAAGCGTCTGCCCGGCTTGCGCGGTAAAATCTATACCATTCAGGATACTGAGTTCGCCCATGGCGTCCGCTACGCGCTTGCTCAGGTGCTTTACTTCTATTGCCGCTTTGTTTGATTCCATAAGGTCTTTGCGTATGCTATTTTCTCAATTGTCAGGTCACGTCAGCAGGCTATCGAAACAAGTCCTGATGTTTGTGATGTTTGCCGTCTTTACTGTATTCACATTCACTACATTACCTGCTTATTCTGCATCAAAAACCATACTCGTGCTCGGCGACAGTTTATCAGCCGAATATGGCCTGGCACGCGGCAAAGGCTGGGTAACACTGCTGGAACAAGGATTGCAGCAAAAAAAAATACCTGCCACAGTCATCAACGCCAGCATCAGTGGTGACACCACCAGTGGCGGCAAAGCCAGGTTAGGCACTCTGCTGGAAAAGCATCATCCAGATGTCGTTATCATCGAGCTTGGTGGCAATGATGCCCTGCGTGGTCTATCACTTAAGGCCTCTGAAGATAATTTCAAGGCCATGATAGACATGGTAAAGGCGCAGCATAGTAAAGTTTTGTTGGCAGGAATGAGGATACCGCCCAATTATGGGCCAGATTATTCTGAACGCTTCTTTTTCATGTATGGAAAACTCGCGAAAGCCAACAAGATTGCCTTAGTCCCATTTCTGCTGGAAGGCATAGCAGAAAAAGAAAGCCTGTTCCAGCCTGACCGCATCCACCCGATTGCAGAAGCACACCCGGCCATACTCAATAATGTCTGGCCGCATTTGCTGCCATTGCTCGGCAAATGACACCATGAAATATCCCGAACTACTGGATTTTCCAGAGGTATTCCAGCAAAGGTCAAAGTTTGACACCATTATCGACGTCCGCAGCCCGGCTGAGTTTGCCGAAGACCATATTGCTGGCGCCATCAATTGTCCGGCACTCAACAATGAAGAGCGCATAGTTGTTGGCACCATGTACAAGCAAGTCGGCTCATTCGAAGCCAAGCGCCTGGGTGCGGCCCTGGTAGCCAAAAACATAGGTCATCACATAGAAAACCTGTTCCAGGACAAACCACGCGACTGGAAACCATTGATTTATTGCTGGCGCGGTGGCAACCGCAGTGGCTCCATGGCGCATATCTTTGCAAAAATCGGCTGGCCAGTGACACAACTAAATGGGGGTTACAAAGCCTACCGGCAGTTTGTAAATCAAAGCATCAGCACTATGCCCGCTCAATTCAACTGGCAAGTTTTATGCGGCCCAACCGGTAGCGGTAAAAGCCGCTGTCTGCACACCCTCACCAGGCTGGGTGCACAAGTACTGGATCTGGAACAACTGGCCAATCATCGCGGCTCAGTGTTGGGTGACATCCCTGGGCAAGCACAAGCTTCGCAAAAAAAATTCGAGAGCCTGATTTTTGAGCAGCTACAACGATTTGATCAGCAAAAAATGATTTTCGTTGAAGCAGAAAGCAAGAAAATTGGCAGACTCAGGGTGCCGGAGAGCCTCATGCATGCCATGCGCGCCTCGCCCTGCGTTCAACTTTGCCTGCCCATGGAAAAACGTGTAGGGCTATTGGTGGAAGAATATGCGCACTTCATACGCAATGCAGAAAGCCTGGGGCAACAACTGGACTTTCTGGCCCCTTTGCATGGCAAGGAAAAAATTTCCCGCTGGAGGCAAATGGCAGAATGCGGCAAACTCACTGAGTTGGTCAAAGAACTGCTGGAACAACATTATGACCCTGCCTATAGCAAGTCAATTGCAAGAAACTTTGCTGGATATGCTAACGCAAGACGCATTGTTCAAAACGATATAAACGAATCAGATTTTCTTGAATCTGCACACCAGATATTGCCTCTGGCAAACCCAGGCATGAATGGCGTTTAAGCATAGCCGCAGGTTCAGCCATCAACGTCATCGACAATTCTTTGCCCTTCATCTTCCAGGCCATCGAATTGGCGGTGATTGACTGCCCACCAGAATACCGCACCTATGGCGAACACCAGCACCAGACTCAATGGTATCAGCAAATAAAGTATATCCATAATTTCCTGTGTCAGTCTTTTTATCAGTCCTGCATCAGATACACGGGTTGCGGCAATAAATAAAGACGCAGCGCATTTAACACAACGATCAGCGAACTCAGCGACATACCCAGGGCTGCATGCCAGGGTTCAAGCCAGCCGCACATGGCCGCCGGTATGGCCAACAGATTATAAAACACAGCCCAGGCAAGATTTTCCCGTATCAGTCTATAAGACTTGGCAGCCACCGTCATGCCAAAATCCAGGTCCAGCAGACGATTCGACATCAGCAATACATCACTGCGTGATTGGGAAATAGGTGCGCCCTGTCCCATTGCCACCGACACGTCTGCCAGCGCCAGCACCGGGCCATCATTCATGCCATCGCCAACCATGACTACTGTAGCGCCATTGGTCTGGAGTTTTTGTACTATCTCATATTTGCCTGAAGGGCTCAGTCCTGAGTATGCATCCTGAATATCGCATTGCTTAGCAATTTTATTGACCACATCTTTCCTGTCGCCAGACAGGAGCATGATTTTCTTGCCCTTGCCTTTCAGGTTCCTGATCGCTTCTGCCGCATCTTCACGCAATATGTCGTCGAGTGCAAACCAGATGAGATTACCACGCCTGCTCGCCAGCACGCTCAGCGTGCGCCCGGTAAAGCGCTCAGGAACACAGATATCATGAGCATGTACGCCGCTGGCAAACTCCACACTACCGAGGCGATATACTTCATCTTCGAATTCAGCTTCTATGCCACCACCGGGGACTTCCCTGACGTTGACCAGGTCAACAATATCCTGAGGCACGGCATTTTGCGCAAGGTAGTCAGCTATCGCCCGGGCTACAGGATGCGCAGACTGGCAGGACAACGCCATCGCAATTGCGACGCTCCCGCCCTCTTCATCTGTATTTAGCATTTCCATGACCTGCAATTTGCCCATGGTCAATGTACCAGTTTTATCAAAGACGATATGGGTGGCATTCGCCATGGCTTGTATGGCTTTTGATTTCGCCATCAATACACCATTTTTTGCCAGAATACCGATGGCAGCAGACATGACACCCGGCGTTGCGAGAGACAAGGCGCAGGGGCAGGTCACGACGATGATGCTGATGGCTATCCACAAGGCACGGCCAGCATCTATCTGCCACCAGACTATGCCGCTGACAAACGCCAGCAAAAGAATGATGATCAAAAAGCGGCTGGCATGTTTGTCAGCCAGCAAAACCAGTGGCGGTTTTTCCAGCGATGCAGACTCCATCATGCCTATCAATGCCGACAATTGCGTCGCTCCACCCACTTCTTTTGCCTGCATCACCAGAGCACCGTGAATATTCACTGAGCCCGCCAGCACATGGCTGCCCTTGGTTTTAGTGACGGGCAAAGACTCACCCGTCATCAAAGCCTCATCACAACTGCTGTCACCGGCGATCACCACGCCATCTGCTGGAATATGTTCGCCAGCAGCGACCATCAAATAATCACCTGCCTGCAAGGCAGATACATCGACAGTCTCAAGAGCTTGCTGCGGATAGGCCAGAAATCGCTGCGCCATTGCAGGTGACAATTGCGTCAAAATCCGCAATGCAGCGGTAGTGCGTTTCTGCACTTTTGATTCAATCAGGCGTGCCCCCAACAAGAGAAAAACAAACATGATGGCCGAATCAAAATACACGGCGCCACCATGAAAAGTTGCCCAGATACTGGCAAAGAAAGTCAGAAGTATCCCCAGGGAAACTGGCACATCCATACCTATGTGGCGATTTTTCAAATCGCGCCAGGCAGAAGAAAAGAAAGGCAAAGCAGAGAATCCGATCACGGGTACCGCTATGATCATGCTGGCTAGCTTCAGCAGCTTATCGACATCTGGTGTCAAGTCACCATCGACCTGAGGCACGGGCACCATGTAGGCAGGAAAGGCATACATCATCACCTGCATCATGGCAAAACCGGCGATAAACAGGCGCCACAGGGCACGTTTGTTTTCTTTTTGCTCTAGTTCATCTGGAGACTGACTGGCAGGTAAGGCACCGTATCCAAGATCGCTGATGGCAGCGAGGATACGTTTTAGCGTCAGCAAATTGCTATCCCAGGAAATATCGGCACGATGGCTTGCAGGATTGATTTTAAAAGAAGCGACCCCTGACAGTTGCCTGATGCGAAATTCTATCAATTGCACGCAGGCGGCACAGCGCATGCCTGAGAGGTTTAATTTCTCACTGACAAGCTGCGGCTGTTGATCTGCAATGTCCTGGGGTGCCACTGCCTTACCTGAATTTGCCATAGACTTACCCGACACTGACCTGGCCGACCTTATTTTGCATATATTCATCCACCAGTTTGTTTTGCTCCACGGCACGTAAAACCGCAAGGCAACCATGGCAGCATACTGGCTGCACGCGGCCATCGAACTGAGTAGTCAATGCATTGCTTTTGCGCATTTTTTCGCCGCAATGAAAACAGTCAATCTTCTCACTTCCTTTTATGGTGAAAAGTATGGTCTCAAAAAGAGATGAAAATACAAATGCCATGATGACTGTTCAGAGGAGTATAAGGATGAAACTGCCTTGATATTACAGGAGGAAAAGCAATGATACTTGACTCAAATCAAGTATCCCAGAGGAAAATGCGCATAAAAAAACGGTAGCGTTGCACTACCGTTTTTTTTACTTCATGGATGCTGTGTGGCTACTATTATTGCTGCTAACTTAGCGAGGGTTCTTAGAAACCTCAGGTCCGTCGTTCAAACGGATGGGCACTTCACAAATTGTAGACTATCCACTTCATTAATAACCGGCACACAAGACACCGGAGCTCAAATTCATTCCGCCTTGGATACAAAAAATATTTTGTATATCGACCTCCTTCTTTTGAACCAGTTACGCCCCTAATATATGCCAACTCAATAACGAGTGGAAGAAAAAAATAACTATGCAAGCAGCCAACAGGATTAACAAAATCAACCAAACAAATTAGCTAATTAGCGCATGCTGGGAGTATTTCCCTTTAATAAGGTAGTTGCCGCACTGCTACCGATGGAAGCACCAAATTTCTTCAGGACACGCTCAGGCAAACCTTCTTTTTGGGTGTAATCAACAATGTTTTCTACCTTGATGATATCGCGCGCCACAGAATCCACAGAGCCAAAATCATCTGCCAATCCCATTTGTACCGCTTTGCTGCCTATCCAGAATAAGCCAGAAAACATTTCCGGCGTTTCTTTCAAACGCTGACCGCGGCCAGCACGTACGGTATCGATGAATTGCTGATGGATTTCATTGAGCATGGTTTGTGAAAACGCTTTTTGCTTTTCTGTCTGTGGTGAAAACGGGTCCATGAAACCCTTGTTTTCACCTGCTGTCATGAGACGGCGCTCAACACCCAACTTGTCCATCAGACCGGTAAAGCCAAAGCCATCCATGAGCACGCCTATAGAACCAACCACACTGGCTTTATTGACGAAAATCTTATCTGCAGCCACGGCAATGTAATAGCCGCCTGAGGCACAAATCTCATCTACCACGACATACAGTTTTTTCTCTGGATATTCTTTGCGCAACCTGCCCATTTCATCATTGATCATGCCAGCCTGCACGGGACTGCCGCCGGGGCTATTGATACGAATAACAACTGCCACCGAACCCGGATCAGCAAATGCCCGGTTCAGTGCCGGTATCACTGCGTGTGCGCTACCCGAGCCTTCAGACTCTATGGTGCCGTCTATTTCTATCAGCGCGGTGTGATGTCCGAGATTTTCCATTTCACCCGTTGCATAATCGCTGAAATAGTAAAATGCGAATATCACTACCGACAGAAATGCGAACCTGAAAAAGATACTCCAGCGTCGGCGCAGGCGCTGTTCACGTAAGGAATCTGTTGCCAGTTTTTCTAAAAGCTGTCGTTCCCAGCCAGCTTCTTTTTTATCGCTTTCGCTCACTGGCGAACTCGGAAATTGCTCATTCATAATTTTTCCAGAAATCAGGCAATGACAGCTTGTATATAATCATCGGGATGCCAGTAAATCTGCCCTTCTTCTTCACTGACATGAATTTTTCGCAGGCGACCACCGCGACAAGGGCCGCCAGTACAATAGCCAGTATCTGGCTGGTAAATCGCGCCATGGGTTGCGCACATGATATATAGGCCGCTGGACTCCAGGAATTCGCCCGGATTCCAGTCCAGCTCCACTGGCACATGGGCGCAGCGGTTCAAATAGCCATGTACTGCACCATCATAGCGAATCACAAAACCGACAGCATCGTCACTGCCCGCAGTGACAGGAAAGCGCACGCCCTTGCCGCCTTCTATCAGTTCATCTGACTTACATACAGAAATTGCCGTCATCTCTACCTCTAATCTGCCTTTTGTGTTTCAGGCATTTTCACGCAACCATTCATGCAACTGCGCCACATCTTTTGCCGAAAACAGAGGCTGCATGTTTTTCAGGGCCAATACGTCGTGAGCACCATATTCAACAGCGATCGCGGCAGCACCGGCATTGTTGGCCATCTGCAAGTCGTGGGTGGTGTCACCTATCATGACAGTGCGGCGCATATCCTGCCCCAGTTCGCGCGTCAATTCCTGCAACATGGCGGGATGCGGTTTGGAAAATGTCTCATCGGAACAACGGGTTGCATCAAATATTGAGGTCAGTTTGGCGGTGTGCAAAGCGCGGCTCAGGCCAACCCTGCTGGCACCGGTTGCCACCGCAAGGAAATAACCTTCCTGCGCTAATTCAGCCAGCATTTCCCTGACGCCTTTAAATAAAGGCAATTCGTGATCTCTGGTCAGAAAATGGTGACGGAACCGCTCTATCACTCTTGGATACAGTTTGGGATCTATGCCCGGCATGGCGACCTGTATTGCTTCAGGCAAGGCCAATCCAATGACATACGATGCAATATCTTCTTTTGGAACAGGCAAACCAAGGTCTTTCGCTGCGGACTGCATACACTTGACGATGGCAGCGGTGCTGTCCATCAAGGTTCCGTCCCAGTCAAATACAATTAAATCGAATTGCTTTTTTGCCATATATTCAATAAACGCGCATGCATCAGCATGCGCGACATGTTTCTCATCAATAACGGCATCATACCATTACTAAACCATTAAGACTTTTCCTGACAAGGCTACTAAGCCAGGCTTTTCAGAAAATCTTCACATTCTTTGGGCAAGCCTGCGTTCACCGTCACGGTCTTGCCGGTTTCGGGATGAACAAAGCTGATCTGATGGGCATGCAGGAACATGCGTTTCAGAGCACCACGCCCTTCACCAGTCTTTAGCAAAGCACGATTCAGTGCAAAGTCACCATATTTATCGTCGCCGGCAATAGCAAAACCACTGGCTGACAAATGAACGCGAATTTGATGGGTGCGCCCGGTTTTCAGTTCGGCTTCGAGCAAGGCAAAATCGCGATATTTTTTTTGCAAAGTAAATACCGTATGCGAAGCCATACCATCGGCCTGCACCCGCACGCGGCGCTCACCTTCGGCTGTTGTGTATTTATGCAAAGCCAGCTTGACATGCTGGCGGGCATTCTTCCAGTCACCATGCACCAGGGTCAGGTAACGCTTGTCAGTAACACCGTCACGCATTTGCTCATGCAAATTTGTTAATGCGCTGCGTTTTTTTGCCAGCAAGAGTATGCCCGAGGTTTCCCTGTCCAGTCTGTGCACCAGCTCAAGAAACTTAGCATCCGGCCTTGATGCGCGCAATTGTTCAATCACGCCATAACTGACACCAGAGCCACCGTGTACTGCCACTCCTGCCGGTTTATTAATAATCAATAAATAATTATCTTCAAAGAGGATAGGGAATTCGTGTTTGGGAACGACCTGCTCGCTGACCTCTGCCATACGGATTGGCGGCACCCGGACCACATCCCCCTCCACCAAACGGTATAACTGGTCTATGCGCCCCTTGTTGACACGCACTTCACCAGAGCGCAAAACCCGGTAAACGTGACTTTTTGGTACGCCTTTACAGATGCGCAGCAAGAAATTATCGATGCGCTGCCCAGCCTCTTCTTCCGAGATCGTGAGCATCTGAACTTTGGGTTGGGAGGCCGAAGGCTGCTGAGGGGAAGGCTTTTCCATCTGAATTTGATGTGCTCCCCTATTATTTGTCGCTAAGTCCTTCATTTTGAATATATAATCATTTTCGCTTCAGCATTTAACGCTGTAAGCAGTGTAAGAGGAATAAACGCCTATTTTACACAGGGGCATGTCCATAAGCCTCGCCTGTTTGCAAATTTGATGGAAAAGATGTGTATGCAGCGTCATTTACAGGTCAAGGTAACCGCCAATTGTTGTTATCGGGCTTAGATAAGTGAAGTTGGATCAGAGAGTTTGAATTGTAAGGATATTAGTCTGGCAAGAGGCGCTGGTTTACATATTAAATCAGTGAGCTTGCCAGTTGATGATTGAGGTAATAGGGTCGATTCCGCCAGACACAACACAATAAGATGGTCTGGCACCAAAGTTGCTCATCGCCTGGCGTTGCACTTGCTTGTTCACCAATAAGCAGGTCAGACAACGCGGGGGACATGTGCACTCGAACTTGATTTATCTTGATTATCCGCGCCCAACGCAAAACAGATGGCCATATTGCCATAACATCAGTTCTACTTGGCTTTTCATGGCCATATAGACTCCGCCCTGTTTTGTCTCAGGCATTTCCCTCCCCCTCAAACACTCCGCTCCCGCGTACATCCCGTATCAGTACAGTTGCCCCTTCAATGGATGGCAACACAAGATGACCACCAGGTCACGGAGTAAAAACATGAAACGTATGCTGTTCAATGCGACGCAGCAAGAAGAGTTGCGCGTTGCCATTGTCAATGGGCAAAAGCTCATTGACATAGATATCGAAACTGCCGGCCGCGAACTGCGCAAATCGAATATCTACAAAGGCGTGATCACTCGTATCGAGCCTTCCCTTGAAGCCTGTTTCGTCAACTACGGCGAAGAACGTCACGGTTTCCTCCCCTTCAAAGAAGTCGCCCGCACCTACTTTAAAGAAGGTGTAGACGTACGCAATGCTTCCATTAAAGAAGCACTGCGCGAAGGCCAGGAAATCATGGTCCAGGTCGAAAAAGAAGAACGTGGCAACAAGGGTGCAGCCCTGACCTCGTTCATTTCCCTGGCAGGCCGCTACCTGGTTTTGATGCCTAACAACCCGCGTGGTGGTGGTGTTTCCCGTCGCGTCGAAGGTGAAGACCGTCAGGAATTGCGCGAAACCATGGACAAACTGGACTTGCCTGGCGGCATGTCTGTGATTGCCCGCACTGCAGGCATAGGCCGCAATGTCGATGAATTGCAATGGGACTTGAATTACCTGATGCAACTCTGGCGTGCCATTGAAGGCGCTGGCAAATCTTCCCCGGGTGCGTTCCTGATTTATCAGGAATCTTCGCTGGTGATCCGCGCGATCCGCGACTATTTCCAGCCTGATATTGGTGAAATCCTCATCGATACCGATGAAATTTACGAACAGGCCCAGCAATTCATGAGTCACGTGATGCCCGACATGGTGCATCGCGTTAAACGTTACAGCGATGATGTGCCGCTGTTCTCACGTTTCCAGATCGAACACCAGATCGAAACTGCCTATTCCCGTACCGTACCACTGCCATCTGGCGGCGCGATCGTAATCGATCACACTGAAGCTTTGGTGTCGGTTGACGTTAACTCGGCACGATCCACCCGTGGTGGCGATATCGAAACGACGGCTTTCAATACCAACCTGGAAGCCGCTGAAGAAGTAGCCCGTCAATTGCGCCTGCGTGACCTGGGTGGTTTGATCGTGATCGATTTTATCGACATGGAAAACGCCAAGAACCAGCGCGAAGTTGAAACCCGCCTCAAAGATGCCCTGCGCTATGACCGCGCACGTGTGCAAATGGGCAAAATTTCCCGCTTTGGCCTGATGGAATTGTCACGCCAGCGCCTGCGCCCTTCCCTGTCCGAAGGCAGCCATGTGACTTGCCCACGTTGCAACGGCACTGGCCATATCCGCGACACCGAGTCTTCTGCCCTGCAAGTCCTGCGCATTATCCAGGAAGAGGCCATGAAGGAAAACTCAGCAGCAATCCATGTCCAGGTACCTGTCGATGTTGCTGCTTTCCTGCTAAATGAAAAACGTGGCGAGATCCTGAAGATAGAAACGCGCCACCGCGTTACGGTCATCCTGATCCCCAACAAGCATCTGGAAACCCCACATTACAAGCTGGATCGCCTGAAAACAGATGATCCACGCCTCGAAGACCACCACGCCAGCTACGCCATGGCTGAGCAGGCCGATACCGACATTGGCTACAGCAAACGTCAGAAAGAAGACGTCAAGCCACGTCAGGAAGCCGTCGTCAAGAGCATTACGCCTGAAACTGCACCTATCGTTGAACGCAAGGAAGTTGCCCCAGTGGTCGTTGCACCAGTTGCAGCCCCAGCAGAACCTGGCTTCTTCGGCAAGTTGTTTGGTTTCCTGTTTGGTAAATCTGAGCCAGCCAAGGTAGAAACACCAAAACCAGCAGAAGAAAAAACCGCCGAACGTGACCGCAATGGCCGCGGCCCGCGCAATGGAAATAGTAACAGCCAGCGTAACCGCAACCGCCGCAACCGTGACCGTGATGAGCGCGAAGACCGCCCGGCAAAGGCTGAGAAGCCAGAGCAGGAAGCAGTCAAACCGGTAGCAGCGGAAAATCCACGCCCACCAAAAGCACCTAAGCCACCGCGTGAAGAGCGGGAATCGCAGGAAACTCGCCGCGAACGTCAGCAACGTCAACGCGACGAGCGCAAGGAAAACCAGGCTCAGGAAAGCAAGGAAGAACCTATCCACAAGCATGTAGATCCAGCACCAGTTGATGTCATGCCAGCAGCTCCACAGCTGGAAGCACTGGAATCTGGCGCAGAAAACGACAATAGCGAGCAAGGCGAAGAGCGTCGTCGCCGTCGCCGTCGTGGTGGCCGCAACCGCAACCGCCGCGACCGCGATGGTAACGAGCAAGTCAATGAGCAAGGCGAATTGCCGATTGACGGCAGTGAAATAGTCGATGCCATTACAGGCAGCGATGTGGCTACAGTGAGCACAGTGGTCGCTCCCGAAGTTGCGACACCAGCAGCACCTGACAACGCGGCAAACCACGTTGCTGAAGTCAGCCAGCCTGCGACCTTTACTGAAGCAGTAAGCACAGCGGCACCTGCTGTCGCAGTAACCGTAGCTGCTGCGGCACCACAGGAAGCCATCAGCACACCAGCAGTTGTTGCGGCTCCTGAAGCTCCTGTAATGGCTGCTCCAGCAGAAGCAAGCCCGGTGGTGGCTCCTGCAGTTGAGACTGCAACAACAGTCAGCACAACTGAACCAGTTCCAGTTACTGAGGCAATCGTCTCTGCTCCGGCAGAAGTTATTCCTCAAGCTTCTGCAGTTGAAGTAGCACCAGTTCAGGTAGTTACAGCGCCGGCAATCAGCACGCCAGCAGCAAAACCACAGGATGCGACCATGCCTTTGGAATCCCTGCATAGCATGCTGAAAGACGCCGGATTGGTATTGGCCAGCACCGACCCAGTGAAACTGCAGGCCGCCAAAGCGGAAGCAGAAAAAATGGTGGCACCGGTACGCGTTCCCCGCGAGCGCAAACCATTGCCAGTTGTTGCTGATGAGCCATTGGTGATGGTGGAAACACGTCGCTCTTGATGTGAGCATATGCCCCCCCGGACAGTCTTCTGCACGGGCTCAAGAAAAAACCGGCTTTCTTTCTGATTGCCGGTTTTTTTGTGTGCATCAACATATAAACAGCGGTCCACTGGCAACATATTTATCAGTTAATCAGTGAAATATAGAAAGCATAAACTTTGCCTGCTCATGAAGTCGCCCTGAAAACTGCATTCCTGTACTGGCTCAAGCTGGGATTCATCAGTTTTGGCGGACCAGCGGGGCAAATTGCACTGATGCATGCAGAACTTGTGGAAAAGCGTCGCTGGATATCCGAAGCACGTTTTTTACATGCCTTGAATTACTGCATGCTCCTGCCTGGGCCTGAGGCGACGCAACTTGCCATCTACATAGGCTGGCTCATGCACAAGACCAAGGGTGGCATTATGGCTGGCCTGCTATTTGTCTTGCCCGGACTTCTGATATTAACCCTGCTGTCCTGGATATACATGGCTGCTGGTGACAATACTGCAGTTCAAGCAATCATGAGCGGCATCAAACCTGCGGTAGTCGCGATTGTTCTGGCTGCGGCCTGGCGCATCGCGCAACGCACCCTGAAGAGCAGCGTATTGGTTGCGGTCGCGATGGCCGCCTTTGCTGCAATCGCCTGGTTACATCTCCCCTTCCCTCTCGTGATCATAGCGGCTGCATGTACCGGCCTGATATTTCGCAAACACTGCAATCCCGTAAAATCAACCTCTGATCACACCACACATCCGCATCTGCCTGCCATCATTGATGACGACACACCTACACCCGTGCACGCACGCTTTTCCTGGTTAAAGCTGCTCATCACATTGAGCCTGGGGATATTGCTTACTGTCGCAGTATGGTTGTTGCTGGCATTCAGTTTTGGCCTGCCTCACCCCTTGACTGATATGGCCAGTTTTTTTACCAAGGCTGCCATGTTCAGTTTTGGCGGTGCCTATGCGGTACTACCGTACATGGTGCAGGCAGCAGTTGAGCAATATCATTGGTTGAACACAGCACAAATGATGGATGGCCTGGCCCTGGGTGAGACCACACCCGGCCCCTTGATCATGATCGTGGCTTTTGTCGGTTTTATTGGCGGCTGGAACCATGTTTTCCTGGAACCCGGGCATCAATTGCTGGCAGCCTGCCTGGGGGCCAGCATAGCCTGCTTTTTCACTTTTCTGCCTTCTTTTATTTTCATCCTGGCAGGCGGCCCATTGGTTGAATCCAGCAGGAATAATTTACACTTGAATGCGCCCCTGAATGCCATTTCAGCAGCAGTAGTTGGCGTCATAGCCAGCCTGGCCTGGTTATTTGCCAGCCATGTCTTTTTCAAAGATGCGGCAACCCTGAATATACAAGCCATCATACTCACTACCCTTGCCAGTATTGCAGTTTTCAAATTCAAGCTATCAACTGTCAAACTGCTGGCGGCCTGTTCCTGCGCGGGATATATCTTGTTTTTGTTGGCTTAAATTTAATAAAATTCCGCACGGTCACATGAGATTCCAAGTCGTGCTATTGTTCTTTATTAAGTACAAAATTTACCTGCGCCAGCCATGACGGAAAAATTTATTCCGCTATCAGAACTAACACGCTTCCGCCCTGCATTGTCTGTTCCAGAAGTATTAACAACACCCGATGGTCAATTGCAGGATGCCTTGTCACGCCCCTTGCATGATCTGCGTATTTCCGTTACAGACCGCTGCAATTTCCGCTGTGTTTACTGCATGCCCAAAGAGGTCTTTGATAAAGACTACCAATATCTGCCGCATAAATCCCTGCTGAGTTTTGAAGAAATTACCCGTGTCGCCAGCATATTTGCTGCACACGGCGTCAGGAAAATACGCCTGACCGGTGGCGAGCCCTTATTACGCAAACATCTGGAACGCCTCATAGAAATGCTGGCCAGGCTACGCACTGTCGATGGCAAGCCGCTTGATCTGACACTGACAACCAATGGCTCATTGCTGGCACGCAAGGCACAAAGCTTGAAAGATGCCGGTCTGACGCGGGTGACCGTGTCACTGGACGCATTGGACAATGCCATTTTCCAGCGCATGAACGATGTCGATTTTTCCGTCGATGAAGTACTGGAAGGCATAGCCGCAGCAGAAGCCGCTGGCCTGGGACCTGTGAAGGTCAATATGGTCGTCAAGGCAGGCTTGAATGACCATGAAATCGTGCCCATGGCCCGCTATTTCAGGGACACGCCACATATCCTCAGGTTCATAGAATATATGGACGTAGGAGCATCCAACGGCTGGAAACTCGATGAAGTCATCCCTTCCTCGCAAGTCGCGCAACGCATACAGGATGCCGGTATGCCCCTGCTTGCCCTGGATGCCAACTATACAGGTGAAACAGCCACACGCTGGCGTCATGCGAAAAGTCAGGATGGTCAGGGGGAACTGGGATTCATTTCCAGCGTAACCGGGGCTTTTTGCCGCGACTGCAGCAGGGCCAGGCTCTCAACTGAAGGCAAGCTTTACACCTGCCTGTTTGCCAGCCACGGACATGATTTGCGCACCCTGTTGCGCGATCCTCAGCAACTCCCGGACCTGGCAATTGCGAATGTCATCGCCCATATCTGGCAACAACGCACTGATCGCTACTCCGAATTGCGCAGCCAGAATACTGCTGGCCAACAACGAAAGAAGATAGAAATGTCTTACATAGGCGGCTGATAACAGTATCATAAGTACTTTAGATTTCAGTAAGTCGATTTTCGTGTCAAATTCTAGCCTCCCCCTGGACAGAAAACTCATCACCGGCCTGGTACTGGCAGGTGGCCGCGGCACGCGCATGGGTGAAATAGATAAAGGCTTGCAATGCCTGCACGACAAACCCATGGCCGCGCATGTCACTCAAAGACTGACCGCACAAACGGCAACGGTCATCATCAGTGCCAACCAGAATCCTGACACCTATAAGGAGTTTGGCTTTCCAGTCCATGCTGATCATATGCAAGGTTTTGCCGGCCCGCTGGCGGGAATACAGACTGGCCTGCTACATTGCACTACACCCTATTTGCTTTGCGTGCCCTGCGATTCGCCATTTTTGCCAACCGATCTGGCTGAACGCCTGTCGTCTGCATTGCTACAACACAATGCAGACCTCGCCGTAGCCACGACTTTGGAAAACCGCGACGGTATTCAGCAAAAACAAATTCATCCTGTTTTTGCACTCATGAAAACCACTGTACTGCCCAGATTGACAGCGTATCTTGAGAATGGCGGACGCAAAATGCAGGCCTGGCATGCCTGCCTGCAAATAAGCGAAGTCTTGTTTGAAGACAAGGCAGCATTCAAGAATATCAATACACTGGAAGAATTAAGGGAACTTGAAAACTGATATGAATACCGCCCCAGGCTCCGCCAGCACGCTGCAAGACACCACCGGATACATGTCTGATTACAACCCCAATGCCCTCACAGTCCAACAGGCGCAAGATATCATGCGCGCCTATGTCCAGCCCGTCTGCGGAATGGAAAAACTCACCATACGACAGGCCATGGGGCGTGTACTGGCTATTGACATCATTTCCCCCATTAACGTGCCAGCCCACGACAACTCAGCCATGGATGGCTATGCCTTACGGGGCGAAGATATAACAGACAGCAAAGAACTGAAACTGAAAGTCACAGCTACTGTCCTGGCAGGTGCAAGGTTTACCGGTACAGTCGGGCCCGGAGAATGTGTGCGTATCATGACAGGCGCACTCATGCCAGCGGCTTGCGATACGGTAGTCCCGCAGGAATTCACGACAAAAATCAGCGATGAGGAAATCAGAATAAGCGCAGGCAGTTTGCGCGCAGGCGACAATCGCCGCCTCAAAGGTGAAGACCTGGCCATGGGCACAATCGCCCTGCACAAAGGCAAGATACTGACACCAGCCGACCTTGGCCTGCTTGCCTCTCTGGGCATCCCCGAAGTCAGCGTACAGAGACGGCTGCGGGTCGCCATATTTTCTACCGGTGATGAATTGCGCTCTTTGGGCGAAACACTGGGAAGCGGTTGTGTGTATGACAGTAATCGCTACACCCTGTATGGCATGCTGGTACGCATGGGTTGTGAGGTGCTGGATATGGGCGTGGTTCAGGATAATCCCGAGGCACTTGAAGCAGCGATGCGCAGCGCCTGTGAAAATGCCGATGCCATCATCACTTCAGGAGGCGTCTCTGTTGGCGATGCTGACCATACCCGTCAGTTGATGGACAGGCTGGGCGAGGTCGCCTTCTGGAGCATAGCCATGCGACCTGGCCGTCCCATGGCCTTTGGCAAAATCGCATCAGCAGGCAAAACTGCCTACCTGCTTGGCCTGCCGGGTAACCCGGTTGCCGTCATGGTTTCTTTTTATTTTTTTGCGCGCCAGGCTTTACAGCAAATGAGCGGAGCAGAAATAACACCCTTACCCATATTCAGCGTCAAATCGAATGCAGATATACGCAAACGGCCCGGGCGCACAGAATACCAGCGCGGCATATTGTCCATACGCGAGGATGGCGAGCTCGGTGTCAGCATTACCGGCTCACAGGGCTCCGGCATTTTGCGCTCCATGTCAGAAGCCAATTGCATGATTATCCTGCATCATGAGCAAGGCAATA
This sequence comes from Undibacterium sp. KW1, assembly GCF_009937955.1. Classification (NCBI taxonomy): domain Bacteria; kingdom Pseudomonadati; phylum Pseudomonadota; class Betaproteobacteria; order Burkholderiales; family Oxalobacteraceae; genus Undibacterium; species Undibacterium sp. KW1. Next base: position 3,103,194 of record NZ_AP018439.1, read on the forward strand.
TTGCTGCTGGCGAAAAGCTCAGCGTACTTCCATTTGCGGGCCTTATCTAAGAATACACAGTCACAATTGTATAGAAATCGTAACAGCTTACGGCTTGACGATAAAAATAGGGATAAGCAAAGTAAAATACTGCCATTTACTTACTTTTGGAGAACAGTTTGAAAGCGACATCATGGCTCTTGGGTGCCTGTGCATCTATCGTATTACTTAGCGGCTGCGGCGGGTCCAAGTCAGACACGGCTGCCGTTATTCCATCCGTGACAAAAGTCACAACGGATCAGGTCGTTTACCGCAAGGTGACCAATTTCACGATTACCGGCCAAAATCTGGACAAGGGCTATAACGCCAGCATCCCCGCCTGCCTGACTATTACAGAATTACCGGGTGGCACGGCTACCCAGCGTGTATTGTCCTGCAAACTGGTTGGCGTTGGTTCAACGACTTACTCCATTACAGCGGCAAATGGCACGACACTCTTCTCCGGTCTGGTCAATCTGACACTGGCTGCACAGCCACAAGTCACGATGACAACCAGCATGGGCACGATAGTCATCGAGCTCAATCCTGGCAGAGCACCTATTACTGTCGATAATTTCTTGAACTACGTGGAAAATGGCTTTTATGTAAATAAAATTTTCCATCGCGTCATCAAGAGCGCTATCGTCCAGGGTGGCGGTTTCACGTCTGATTTGCAACAGCCGACAACACTGCCAGCCATCAAGCTGGAAACACCAAATGGTTTGAGCAACCTGCGCGGCACCATCGCCATGGCACGTACCTCAGACCCTAACTCTGCTACAGCCCAGTTCTACCTGAATGCCGCTGACAATACCGGTTTTGATGGCCTGACTGCTGGTACTGGTTATGCCGTATTTGGCAAAATTGTGACTGGCCTGGAAATCATGGACAAGATCAATGTCGTGCCAACTACAACAGCTGGCGGCATGTCTGATGTACCTGTATCACCAGTCTTCATTAATTCGATGGTACAAACACAATAACATGCTATGCTGCACTCAGCAGCGCTCATGAACTTTGTAAAAAACAGGAGCCTAGTGCTCCTGTTTCACTTTTTGGGATGGAGTAAAGATGAAAAAACAATGGCGGGCAATCCTGTTGGCGACCGCGCTGACAACCATGGCTATCGGCAGCGTTTATGCTGCCGACGCATCCAAGAAAGCATCAGCTAGCGCTGCTGTTGCGGCAACGTCAGCATCTGCGGCGGCATCGGCTCCAGCATCGGCCAAAACCGAACCTCTGGATTTGAACAGCGCGTCAAAAAAAGAATTGGCGACCCTGCCTAAAATTGGCGATGTACGCTCAGATGCAATTATCAAGGGGCGTCCTTACAAAGGTAAGGATGAATTGCTTAGTAAAAAAATATTAACCGAAGATGTTTATAACGGTATAAAAGATATGGTGATCGCCAAACAAAAACCTGCTGAGAAAAAATAATCATGTAGTCCCATGCAGTGTCTGTAAAATCTGTTTACAGACATTGCATAAATTAGCACTCAATCGCACTGAATAGCTTGCCCTTGATCGTGTAGCACTTTGCCGTGATAGTGAGGTTCTATGTCAAGCAGGTTTTTACATCTTATTCCATGCATCAGCATGCTCACCCTGGCAACGCAGGTGCATGCTGCAGATGACAGCAAGCCATTTACCATCAGCGGTTTTGGCACACTGGGCGTCGTTCATAGTAACACCCGGAATGTTGATATCGTCCGTGACCTGACGCAGAATGACGGTGTTGGTTACACCAGACAAACTGATTTTGGCATGGACTCCAATTTTGGCCTTCAGCTCAACAAGAGCGTCAGTGACAATACCGACACAGCCCTGCAAGTTGTCAGCCGTAGATCTGCAAACAAATTCCAGCCTGAAGTCACCTGGGCATATGCCCGCTACGTACCCAACGATAATCTGCAATTGCGTGCAGGCCGCCTTGGATTTGATGTCTATCTGCTGGCAGATTCACGCAATGTCGGCTATACCTATCAATGGGTAAGACCTCCGATTGATTTCTTTGGCAGCCTGATCATTTCCTATTTCGATGGCGGTGACATGGTGCTTTCTACACCACTCAGCGGCGGCATATTGCGGGCCAAAGTCTTCGCGGGTGTAGCCAGGGAAAAAACTTCAACAGGCAGCCAGGACGATTTTTTGTCCCTGAACCGTTCGCGCCTGCTCGGCGGACATCTTGAATACCAGACTTCAAACTGGATATATCGCCTGGGCTACAGCCAGCTTACATTCAAAAATGAATTCCCGCCTTTGCAGTCATTGCTGGACAACCTGCGCTCACCTTACCTGAACGCCTTTATTCCCAGTGCTGCCGGTCTGGCGAATGATCTGTCACTGACTGACAAAAAATTCACTTATCTGTCGGCAGGTGTTGCCTATGACGACGGACCCTTGCAGGCTCAGCTCATGCTCAATCAACTGAGCTCGGCATCCCTGTTCTTCCCCACCAACAGGGCCGCCTACCTGACTGTGGGCTATCGCATCGATCAATGGACACCTTACTTTACTTACTCGGCATCAAGGCCCGTTAACAAGAGCACTGCCAGTCGCCTGCCGCTGGGCGTTAACCCCGATATCGATATGCTCGCGGTAGCCTTCAATGACGCGATCAGTAATCAATACAATCGCCAGACCACTTTTTCTCTCGGGGTGCGCTATGACCTGACGGAGAAAAGCAATGTGAAATTGCAAGTAGATAACATCAAGACCGATGACTATTTTTTGGTCAGGAATAATCAGCCCGGATGGAATGGCAAAGCCAGGCTGATCAGCATTGCCTACAATTTCATTTTTTAAGAGAAAATGATGAAAGTTCTTTACCATCTTCTCTTGTGTCTTGGTTTCTGGGGCTGTTGTCATGCAGCACAGGCTGATTTGGTGGTGATCGCCAATCCACAAAGCGGCATAGAAAAATTGAGCAAGGATGAAGTCATCAACCTGTATATGGGCAGAAACCGCAAGCTGGCATCTGGCATGAATGCCAAGCCGCTGGACATGACGGCTGCCAATACCGAAAAGGCAAAGTTTTATGCATTGCTGGTCAATAAAAACCTGCCTGAAATAAATTCTTATTGGGCGAGGTTGATGTTTTCTGGCCAGGGCTCGCCGCCCATGCAGGTAGAATCTGCGGATGAGGTAATGGATATCGTCAGCAGTAACAAGGCTGCCATAGGCTATATAGAACGCAAGAAGCTGGATAAACGGGTCAGAATGATTTATGACCCCGCACAATAAGTGATTCCTGCATGTTAAGACTACTACGTACCAGCATCGTTTATCGCAGCGCATTCATTGTGCTTGGTATTGCCCTGCTTGTAGGTATATTTTTCGCACTGCTCAGCTATCATTTTTCTGCCCAATCTGAACAGGAACAGGCCCGCCAGCGCATGCAGGCATCGTTAAGCACGGTTGAAAATACCGCCAGCATAGCCTGCTTCGTACTAGATCAAAATCTGGCAGCAGAGCTTGCACGCGGCTTGCTGAAAAATGGTGACATCAGCCGGGTACAAATCATTTCAGAAGGTAAAGTCCTCGCCCAGGCTGACAAGACACCGGTCAAAGGCAGCAATCAATCCGCGCTTGCCATACTGCCCGGCATCAGCCAGTCCAATCAACTGGTGCATGAAGTTTATTCTCCATTCAATCCCAAAGAAAAAGTCTGTGAAATTCATCTGGACCCTAATATAGATTTCATCAGGGAACAGAGTGCAGCCAAGGCCCGCTTCATCGTCTATCTCTTGTTATTACAGGCGCTGGCCATGGCTTCTGCAGCGGTGTATGTCGTACTGACGATGATTACCAGGCCGATTAAAAATATATCAGACCGCCTGCATACCCTGGCGCCAGAATCTGGTGACAAGCTGAGCCTGCCAGATGGCAATGAAAAAGACGAAATCGGTCAATTGGTACGCGACGTCAACACCCTGGTCGCCAGCCTTCTAAAGACACTCAATGAAGAACGGACCCTGCGCATGCAGCATGCAATAGGTGAGAAAAAATTCCAGACCATTTTTGAAAATGCAGAAACCGGCATCTTCCAGCTCAATTTTTCTGGTGAACTGCTCTCTTATAACCCTGCCTTCCTGCGCATGTTCAGTCTTGATGATCATGGCGGCAAAGACATTATTGCGAATGCCCTGACTTCATTGCTGGAAGGCCAGGAATTACGCCTGCACTTAATGATAGATGCGGCTATCAATGAAGCCAGGATCATGTCTGACGATTTTTACATACAACTGGCAAGTTCAAGTAGCAAGAAGTGGATCAACCTCGTCATCAGCCCGGCCGAAGACGGCATACTGCAAGGCCTGGTGAATGACATTACCGAACGCAAATCGCAGGAAGAAAGTGCCAATCAACTGGCGGTAACCGATCATTTAACCGGCATCAACAACCGCCTGGGCTTTGAAAAAGAAATCAGCCGCCTCTCCAGGGAATATGCCAATGGCAATGCACAAGGCTTTTTCCTGCTCATGATAGATCTGGACAAATTCAAGCAAGTCAATGACAGCCACGGCCATACGGTTGGTGACCAGGTACTCGTACATTTTTCACGCCTGGTCAGCAATACGGTCAGAAGATCAGATTTCATTGCCCGCCTCGGTGGAGATGAATTCATCATCCTGTTAAAAGACCTGGCATATCTGGAAAAAGCAGAAGAGATTGCTCAAAAAATCATTACCCTGGCCAGCCAGCCTATCGTCATCAATGAAACCCTGTGTGTGCAAATCGGTGCCAGCATAGGAATCAGCTATACCGGCCCAAATGAATTTGATGCCAGTGATTTACTCCGTCAAGCCGATGCCGCCATGTATGAAGTCAAGCGCAGTGGCAAAAATGCCTACCGCGTTGTCCATCTTGCCAGCAGCAAGCATCAACAGGCAAACGATACTATTTGATCTTCCAGCATTTCCATGACCACCATCTGGTAAAGCAGATTGGGCTGCAAGCTGATTTCCAGGGCGCAGGTATAAGTCAGCTTGATCACGTGGTCGTCATTGCTTTCTATCGCCCTCGCAAACAAATCCGACCAGGAGCAGAGTTGCCTGTGTTTTACGCGCATGCGGCTTTCATACACGGATTCCGGCACGAGCTTTGGTGCACCAACAGAGACGTAAGCTGCGCATAGCGCTACCCATAAATCTTGCAGCCTGCTGAACAGTGTTTTTTGATCGAGATAAAGCAGGACCTGTCTTGCCGCATCGACACCTGTGACTATGTGCAAGATCGTAAAGTCCCTGGTTTGTCCATAAGCTGAAATCGCCCAGAGCGCCAACTCATCCAAGAGATTTTCGGTGACAGGCATACCCGGTAAATTTTGCAAAAATTGCTCATCATTGACGACTGCACGCATTTTCTCTGCAATCATCCTGCCTGGATAGGTTTTGCCTCTCATGCCTTGCGATAACTGATAAAAACCAGAGGCAACCGAGCTGGCTACTTGTCGCTCTTTGATATCGATACTGATAGCAAAGTTCGCTGCAACCAGTGCAGCGAGACTGGCAGCTACTTCCCCATCATGCTCAGCTTGCAAACCATAAGCCAGTCTTATCAGTGCATGAAAGGCTGTTGTTGCGGGAGCGAATGGAACTATGCCCAATACTTCCCTGATGACCTCATCTTTTCCTCGCTGCGCAATACGAATGGCAAAGCAGGATTGCAGATCAGCAAAGTTTTCTCTCTTGCCAAGGTAAGCCTGAAAGTCTTCGTACCTGATGGTTACAGCGGGAGGCAAGGCTGGCAAGGCATAAGTATCGCGCCAATGCGCAAAAAAGTCCTGCAAACGTCTGTCACTCGCTCCCATACCAGCAAGTGCACACAAGGCCATGGGGCAGTGGTTGGTGGTTCCCTTGCCATTCAGGGCGAACTCCCTGTTCTTATCCAGCAAGTCCTTAAGAATCAAATTACTGCACATCGCTGTTGTTGAAGCCGTCATTTCCACTCTCCATCGATAGTTGATGTGTTGTAGTATGCAAGTTCAAGTTAACTTGAAGTCAAACACTTTTTTATGCTTTGAGGTGAAATGATGACTGATGCAAACAATACAAACCTGATCAGCATAGGTGAACTTGCCAAACGATCAGGCATCGCCGCCAGTGCTTTGCGCTTTTATGAAAGCCGTGGTTTGATTACCAGCGTGCGCAGTCCTGCGCAACGTCGCCAATTCCCGCGTGAGGTATTGCGTCGCGTTGCCTTTATCAAGGCGGCGCAAACAGCAGGGCTGACACTGGAAGAAATAGAAAATAGTCTTGCCACCCTGCCCGACCAGCGCACACCGACAAAACAGGATTGGGAAAAACTATCAAGATCATGGCATACCATGATAGAAGAACGCATCAAGGCACTGACATCTTTGCGTGACCAGTTAAGCTCCTGCATAGGCTGCGGCTGCCTGTCGCTCAAATCCTGCGCGCTATACAATCCGCAAGACATTGCCAATACCAGAGGTACTGGGCCGCGTTATTTGATGGGAGATAAATCTTCTGACCTGGTTTAATCAGGTCGAAGCATCTTTATTCAATATCTGCGTCACCAGCATCAATGCTGGTTCCCAGCAGGCTCTGCGCAGTATCAGCAGGCAAGGCTTCGACGCTTTTGAGTTTCCGCGTCATTTGCCGTGTTCTGACTTCTGCCTGATCGATATTTTTTGCCGCTTTTTCCAGCGCGACTTTGGTGGCGGTCAGTACATCGGCAAATTTGCCAAACTCTGTCTTGACCGCTCCGAGTACTTGCCAAACTTCTGATGAGCGCTGTTCCAGTACCAGGCTGCGGAAACCCATTTGCAAGCTGTTCAGCAAGGCTGACAAAGTAGATGGGCCAGAAATGGAGACACGGCAAGTGCGTTGCAATTCATCAGCCAGGCCAGGCCTGCGCATGACTTCTGCGTACAGACCCTCTGTCGGCAGGAATAGGATGGCGAAATCCGTCGTCAACGGTGGTGAAAGGTATTTCTCGGATATGGTTTTAGCCTCAAGGCGTATCGCCCTCTCCAGCTCTTTGCCAGCCTGCGCTACCCCTTCTGCATCGGCACGTTCTGCGGCATCGATCAGGCGCTCATATTGCTCTTTGGGGAATTTCGCGTCGATGGGCATCCATACAGGGGCTCTGTTTTCCTCCTTGCCTGGCAGCTTGATGGCGAATTCCACCCGCTCGCCTGAACCGGGTACGGTTTCTACATTTTTGGCATACTGGTCTGGCGTCAGCATTTGTTCCAGCACCATTTCCAGTTGCACTTCGCCCCAGGTGCCACGGGTTTTCACATTCGTCAGCACGCGCTTGAGATCGCCAACACCTATCGCAAGCTGCTGCATCTCGCCCAAGCCCTGATGTACTTTTTCGAGTCGGTCGGAGACCAGCTTGAATGATTCACCCAGGCGCTGTTCCAGCGTGGCATGCAGCTTTTCATCGACAGTCTTGCGCATTTCTTCGAGCTTGCCTGCATTGTCGGCCTGCAGTTGCTGTATTTTTTGTTCCAGCGTCGCGCGTATTTCATTCATGCGCTGCGCATTTGATTCTGTCAGTGCAAGCAGGGTTTGATTCAAACTGTCACCAAAGCGTTTCAGGCTTTGGCCTTGCTCGTCACGGGCAACCTGCCCTTGCAGGATAAAAGCCTGCCTGAACTGTTCCAGTTGCTGGGCATTGGTTTCATTGAGTTTCACCAGTTGCTGGGAGAATGCATCGATCTGGTTATTTTGCAGCGTCGCCACGCTGGTCAACTGCGCAGCCAGGTTTTGCTGTAACTGACCAAAGCTGCCAGCCAGTTCCTGGCGGCCAGTCTGGGCTGTCAATTGCACCTGCTCTCTCAATGCACGTTCACTGCGTTCCTGCGTCATTTGCGACTGCAATGATTGTTGTTGAGTCTGGCGCAGTTGCTCCTGTATGGCGAGTATGCCACTTGCGTCCTGCGTGCCAGACTTACTCAGTAAAAGCAAAATATTCAGGACAACGGCCAGCGCAGCCAGCAAAAGTATCAGTACCTCAAACAGGCTCATAGAAAAATATTCAGGTGAAAAGGAATTTCAAATTGCGAAGCCTGGAAACTCAGCCAGGGCGGTTACGCATCCAGTCAGCGGTCTGGTAAAACGATTGCATCAAATGCTGCTGCAAATCTTCGCTTACGCCAACATCCTGCATAGCCCAGGCCATGCAGCGCAACCATTGATCTCGTTCGCTACTGGCGATGGCATACGGCAGATGGCGTGCACGCAGGCGTGGATGACCAAACTGCTCTATATAAAGGTTAGGACCGCCCATCCAGCCAGACAAGAACCAGAACAACTTGTCGCGTGATCCATCCATGGGCGTCGGATGTAGTGCACGTATGCCAGCAAATTCTGGCTCCAGTTCCATCAAGTCATAAAAGCGATCAACCAACTCACGCAGTTTTTCTGCACCACCCAGCAACTCATACAAATTGACCTGGGCCTCTTCATTATTTTCAACTTCAGTATTCATGTCATCGCTAATTTAAAACAGCTCTTAAAACCATTCAGAGTGCTGGTCTTGCCTGATTCACCCATAATTGCACTGCAGGTCTTTGCCATTGCTGAGCTGCGAACCTCGCCAACTTTTCAGGTACATGGTCGCCATGCAGGGCAAGACGATTAATCATCAAGGCGAGATCAAGATCAGCGACAGACCAGTCGCCAAAGAGGTTTTCAGCACTATCTGGTATCAATGATTCACCCACCAGGAATAATTGCGCCGCTGCTGCTTTGGCAGCGTCAGACAGAGGCTCCAGCTTCTTGCCATAGAAGATGACCTGGGTATTGCGCTCTACCCGTATAGGCATTAGGGCGCTGCGTATCCAGGCTTGCACCTGCCTTGCCCTGGCACGGGCGTGCGTGTCTTTGGGATAAACTGCGTGCTGTGGAAATACTTCTTCCAGATATTCAGTGATCGCTGAGGATTCAGACAAGGCGAAACCATTGTGCATCAGGGTAGGCACACGCTGCGTCAGGGACGTGGCGGCATAATCTGGCGCATGCTGGGCATCTGCTTCCAGATCTACTGTCAACAACTCAAAGTCCAGGCCTTTTTCATGCAGGGCGACGAATACCGACATCGCATACGGACTGGTAAATTGTGAATCCACATACAGTTTGATGTCTTGTTTCTGCAAGATATATCCTTTTAAATTAATTTGTAGTGCGTTGCTATCAAGCTTCACGCAGGCTTTGCAGAGGCGGTTGATTCAGGACATTGCGCAAACCCAGCCAGCCGCCTACCACGGCGCAAGTAGCACCAACAACCAAGCCTGCCAACCAGACCAGCGGCGAGAAAGTCCATTCAAAATTAAAACTGAAGCGTGCCAGTGCCCAGCCTATGGCGGACGCACCAGAAGCTGCCAATACGCCAGACAAGCCACCTATCAGCAAGAATTCTATCCACTGTGCCTGCGAGAGTTGCTTGCGGGTTGCGCCCAGTGCACGCAATAGTGCTGCTTCTCGCATGCGTACATCCTGCGAGCCCGCCAGCGCTGCGTATAACACCAGCACACCAGAAGCAAGCGTGAACAGGAACAGGAATTCAACAGCCGTAATCACCTGATCCAGCACATCCTGCATTTGCTTGATCATGGCGCCAACATCCACCACGGTCAGGTTAGGGAAATCGCGCATGAAGCGATTGACGAAAGTTTTATCTGTTTCTGGCAAACGGAAAGCCGTGATCCAGGTTTGCGGCATATCCACCATGGCCTTGGGGTTGATGATGACAAAAAAGTTCACCCGCATCGAACCCCAGTCCAGCTTGCGCAGGCTGGTAATAGTCGAAGTCACTTGCTGGCCCGCGACATCAAAAGTCAACTTGTCACCCAGCTTGAGCTTCAGGGTTTTGGCTATACCCTCTTCCACTGAAGCCTCCGCCTCTGTGGCCTTGCTATCATCATACCAGCGGCCGGCAGTGATCTTGTTCAGAGCAGGCATATCTGTCATGGTCGATAAATTGAATTCGCGATCGACCATGCGCTTGGCCTGGTCTTCTGCATAAGTGTCGCCAGTGATCGGTTTATCATTCAAGGCGATCAGGCGACCACGTATCATGGGGTAAAGTTCAGGTTTGCCAAAAGCCTGCACTTGCCTGGCAATATCTGCCTTTTGATCTGGTTGTATATTGATGACAAACTGATTTGGTGCGTCTGCCGGGGTAGCTTTTTTCCATGCAGTGACGAGGTCACCACGCACCACAGTCAATAATAACAAGGCCATTAAACCCAAGGCCAGCGAGACGACTTGTACGATAGTCGCACCCGGCCGCCTTTGCAAAGCAGTAATGGCAAAACGCCAGGCAGAATGCGCAAACAGAGTACGCATACGCTTGAGAGCGAACATGCCCAACCATGCCACCAGTGCGAACACCAGCAAACCAAGCAGAAAACCTGCCGCCGTCATCAGGCCCAGCTTGATGTCAGCTGTTTGCCACAGCAACAAGGCCACGAACATGCCCAGGCCGCAGGCATACGTCACCAGTGTCATGGCCTTGGGCGCATCTTGCTCGCGGCGTATGACGCGGTTATGCGGCACATTACGCAATTGCAAAATCGGTGGCAAGGCAAAACCTACCAGCAGCAATAAACCTGTGGCAATGCCCTGCACGGCAGGCAAGAAATTCGCTTCAGGCAAATCCTTGGCGACCAGTTTGCCAAGCCATTCGAGCAAGACATAATGGCCTGCATAACCCAGCAACACACCAGCGATACTGCCCAGCAAACCCAGGATCAGGAATTCAATCAGATACATGGACATGACCTGGTTTTGTGTCAAACCCAGGCAACGCAACATGGCGCAGGCATCCAGATGACGCAGCATGAAACGGCGCGCTGCCATAGCGATGGCAACTGCGGCCAGCATGGCTGACAACAGACTCACCAGCGACAGGAACTGATCTGCCCTGTCCAGCGTAGCACGCATTTCTGGCCGGCCAGCCTCCAGCGATTCCAGGCGTACACCTTTGAGTTTTTCGCTATTGATTTTTTCTTGCAACTCTTTTTGATAGGCAGCGATCAACTTGGTGTCACCCGCCATGAGCAAACGATAAGTCACGCGCGAACCGTTTTGTATCAATTTACTCGCAGGAATATCCGTCAGCGATATCATGGCGCGTGGCGCAAAACTCATGAAACCTGCACCACGGTCGGGTTCCGTACCTATAGTCTGGGTCACCGTCAATTGCAGCTCACCCAGCTTGATTTTTTGGCCTACATTCAAATTCAGGGCTGACAGCAAGGCCGGATCTACCCACACTGTGCCTGATTGAGGGACGACATCGGTAGCAACTTCGGTTTCACCCTTGTTCAGCTTCAACTTGCCACGTAAAGGGTAATCTGCACTCACGGCTTTTAACGAGACCAGGCGAGATATCGCTTCATCACCCTCGCCTGCCAAAGCCATGCTGGGGAAGACCAGAGTTTCTGCCGTCCTGAAACCGCGCTTTTCCGCTTCTTGTCGCCACTCTGGCTTGATAGGCTGATCAGCCGCGACCAGCAAGTCAGCACCTAGTAACTGATGGGCATCGCGGTTGAGGCCGCTGCGCATTCTGTCGGTAAAAAAACCGACCGAGGCAAGGGAGGCTACCGCGATCATCAAGGCAATCAGTAAAAAGCGCAGCTCACCAGCACGCCAGTCACGCATCGTCATACTGAGAGAGAGTTTGAACATAATTACCTTGCCAATACAGAAATTAAAATCGAATACACGCCAAATGCAGCACTATCCGACGCCTCAGACAGAGGTGCTGCAAAAATGGCTTTAGTTCAAAGTTCGCCTAGCTTTTTTACTCAGCTACCAAGGCATTCGCAAAATCAGCCAGCAAATCCTGGGTATCTTCTATGCCGACAGAAACGCGTATCAAAGAGTCAGCTATCCCCATCTCAGCACGACGTTCTGCCCCCATCTCAAAGAAAATGGTGTGTGCAACCGGAATAACAAGGGTGCGGGTATCACCAAGATGAGTTGCATTAATCGCCAGCTTCAGGCGGTTCAGGTAATCAAAGCAATCTATCTCGGGTTTTAACTCAAAACTGAACAAGGCACCATAGGCTTCAAACAACTCAGTCGCCAGGGCATGCTGTGGATGGTCTGGCAGGCCAGGATAATGCACTGCCGCTACACGCGGGTCGGCAGCCAGCATTTTTGCCAGAGCCAGGGCGTTCGCACATTCCCTGTCCATGCGCAGAGCGATGGTTTCTGCACCTACGGCAACTTGATGTGCTGCTTCTGGCGACAGCGAGGCACCAAAATCACGCAAAGCCTTGGCCCTGATTTGTGCCAGACCCTGCATCTTTGCGGGCTGCTTACGGAAGTTGGCGGCAATATTTGGAAATGCGCTCCAGTCAAACAAACCGGTATCCGTCAAGGCACCACCCAGTACATTGCCATGTCCGGCGATAGACTTGGTCAACGAATTGATCACGAGACCTGCATGTACAGCCTTGGGCTGGAACAGATAAGGCGAAGTCATGGTGTTATCGACTACAAACAGGATGCCTTGTTCACGGCAGAGTTCACCTATTTTTTTCAAATCAGCGATTTGCGTACGTGGATTGGCGATGGTCTCGACAAACACCATGCGGGTTGCGGGCGTAAGTGCTGCTGCAACATGGTTTACATCAGTGGCATCCACCAAAGAAACATCAACGCCCTGACCAGCAACGGTTTGCCACAGGCTGTTGGTATTGCCAAACAAGAATGAGGATGACACGACATGGTCACCCTGGCGCAACAATGCCTGGAACACCGCACCTATGGCAGCCATGCCGGTGGCAAACGCAATAGTCGCCAGCCCGCCTTCCATCTTGCTGATTTTTTCTTCCAGCGCAGAGACCGTAGGATTGCCCTGGCGACCATAGCGGTAGCCAGATTGTTTATTCTGGAACACAGCTGCCAGATCACGCGCATCGCGGTAACCATACATGACTGAGGTATGGATGGGCTTATGAACAGAGCCGTGCTCTATTTCTTTTTGTCTGTCGCTGTGCAGAATGGTGGTGGTGAAACCGTATTTGGGTGATTGAGTTGTCGTGCTCATGGTGCCGGAAATATGAATAGAAAATAAAAAGCGAGTTCTGGGAGTTTAACCCAGAACTCGCTTTTTCATTCTTGTACAGAGGTAAGCTGAGCAGCTAAATCAATCTTTCAGCAAGAAAGCCTCTATCAATTCTGCCAATTTCTCTGGCTGATCATGATGCAGCATGTGCCCGGCATCGAAAATCATCTCTTTTTGTAGCTGCGGTATATGCTCCAGGCGCCTGTCTATTTCTACACGTGCTTCTTCTTTTGGCCCCATCCAGTGCCAGACATTGGTGTCATCTGCCTCCATCCACAATACTGGTGCAGTGATTTTTTGCCAGCAAGCCATGACCTCTTCCACTCTGTACAAGAGCGGGCTGGTTTGTTTGTGGGCAGGGTCACCCAAAATCTCCCAGCAGCCGGGACTGGTTTCCTTGGCCCAATGGGCAGAAAGAAATGCTGCCCTTACGTCCGACAGACGAGGGTTGGTTTTTTGCAAACGGGCGACGACTTCTGCCTGCGAAGCATAAGTGCGCAGGCCAGCCTGGTTTTCCAGCTCATCCAGCCATTTCCTGTAACGGCCCGGAGCCTGCTTGGGATGTGTCACTGGCATGCCAAAGCCTTCAAGATTAATAAACTTGCGCACGCGCTCTGGCCGCACACCTGCATACAGGCCAGCGACATTCGCGCCCATGCTATGGCCCAGCAGGTTCACGGGTTCATCCGGCGAGATATGCCTCAACAGTGCATCAAGGTCACCCAGATAATCCGGGAACCAGTACGTATCTACCTTCGGTGACTCAGTCAATCCAAAGCCGCGCCAGTCAGGTGCAATCACTTGCCAGTCTTGTTTCAGGCAATCGACGACAAACTGGAAAGACGCAGACACGTCCATCCAGCCATGCAACATGATGATCTTGGGCGCATCTTCCCGCCCCCAACTGCGCACATGGTATTGCAGACCACGGATATCAAGAAAGGACGTACGTGAAGGCTTGAATAGAGTATTCATAAGAATTTAATATTTTTCATCTGGAAATACGGGCAAACGCCAGCCTGTACAGCGCATTATCAAGTAGCATGATACTAATGCCCCAGGGCACTTACAGCATAAGCATACAATAGCACGACCGTTCGATTATTATAACGGAGGCAGGATGAAGCAGTTGAACAAACTCAAAGACAACACTAAAAACGATACAAAAGCTGATCAAGTTACCCATGTTGATCATTATGATCAGCTTTATCACGAATTCAGGTGGGATGTACCCAGTAATTTCAATATCGCAGAAGCCTGTTGTCACCGCTGGGCAGTAAAGCACAAGCATGCAAAGAAAACTGCCATCCTCTATGAAGACAGCGAAGGCAATAGCCGCCGCCTGACTTATCAGCAACTACACGAACAAGCCAACCAGCTTGCCAATCTGTTGTTGCAGGAAGGCATACAACGCGGTGATGTGATCGCCTGCATCTTGCCGCAAAGGCCAGAAACCGCCATCACCATCATGGCTTGCCTGCAAATTGGTGCCATCGTCATGCCCCTGTCTTTCCTGTTTGGGCCAGAGGCGCTGGAATACCGGCTGCAGCACAGCCAGTCCATCGCCATTGTCCTGGATAGCAGTGGGATAAAGGCATTTGAGGAAATACGCAGCCGCTGTCCCGACCTGAAAACCGTCATTACCGTAGATTGCGATACCAATGACGACATGCCACCCTGCATAGACTGGGAAACCCATGTACCCAACATGCCTGTCAATGCACACATTGCTGACACCCGTTCCAGCGATCCTGCCATCCTGATTTACACCAGCGGCACTACTGGTGCGCCCAAAGGTGCGCTGCTACCGCATTCTGCCATTATCGGTAATCTGACTGGCTTTGTGGCTTCGCAAAACTGGTTCCCGAAAGATGAAGATGTCTTCTGGTCACCGGCTGACTGGGCCTGGACTGGTGGCTTGATGGATGCATTATTGCCCACCCTGTATTTTGGCAAACCCATCGTTGGCTACCAGGGGCGTTTTACTGCAGAGACTGCTTATTATTTGCTGGAAAAATATCAGGTCACAAATACCTTCCTGTTCCCCACTGCCTTGAAGATGATGATGAAGGCAGAGCCCAAGCCCAGGAAGAAATACAAGCTCGTCCTGCGCGCCATCATGACTGCGGGTGAAGCCGTCGGTGACGCAGTCTTCAACTGGTGTGAAAGAGCGCTGCACATCACACCAAATGAAATGTTTGGCCAGACTGAAATGAACTACATCGTTGGCAATAGCCATCAATTGTGGCCAGCCAAACCTGGCAGTATGGGGCGACCTTACCCCGGACACAGGGTAGCTGTCATTGATGACGACGGCAATGAAGTGACGGACGGTGAAACAGGTGAAGTTGCCATGAGCCGCTATGATGCCTATGGCCATCTTGACCCTGTGTTCTTCATGGGTTACTGGAAAAACGACACGGCAACCCGCAATAAATTCACTGGTGACTGGTGCAGGACTGGCGACCTGGCTACGCGAGATGCCGATGGCTACCTGTGGTATCAGGGCCGCGCAGATGATATGTTCAAGGCGGCAGGTTATCGCATAGGCCCATCAGAAATCGAGAATTGCCTGGTCAAACACGCAGCAGTGGCAAATGTGGCTGTCGTGCCTAAGCCCGACAAAGAACGGGGTAACCTGGTCAAGGCTTATGTGGTGTTAAGCCAGGGTTTTCAGGGAGATGATGCACTGATCAAGGAATTGCAAGCCCATGTGCGCGGCAAACTCGCCCCCTACGAATATCCAAAGGAGATAGAATTTATCGACGCCTTGCCTATGACTACGACCGGTAAAATACAGCGACGCATATTACGGCTGCGTGAAGAAGAGCGTGCAGAAAAATAGGGTTGCCAAGAATCAGTGATCAGTGCTGCGCCATCACCGTGGCGCTGACCAGACTCGCAACCTGGTCCAGCATGTCGCTGATGGTCTTGCCATACAGGGTGCTATTGAAGGCTGCACCATCGAAGACATGCTCACGGCCTATACTCACATTACCCGCAACGGCATTTGAGAATTCCTGCTGAGCCAGCAGTTGGCCAGTACTTGCGTCATAGATGCGCACATCCAGTTCTATGGCACGGGTTCTTTTTTGCGTCAGACCAAACAGGTTGGTATCTATCTTGGTACCGGCATTGCGTATTTCACCTGATACGATGTAACGGCTGGCATAAGTGCGCCCCAGTTGCTGCAAAAGATTCACTGGCGGCACATCCTGCTGCCAGTCAAACGACAATAAATCAGGCGAGGTGCGTACCTGCACTTGTCGTTCACGCATGAGTCTGCGGGCAATCGCCTTGGGGAAACCCTGTGAAGCATCATCAATATCGAGTACCTGCACAGGCTTGTTAACCGCAAAGCCTGTCAATACCAGGGCCTTATTGGACGGCAAATTAGGCGGCAAACCGGGATCGGTCATTTGTGCGATGGAGTGCGCAGAAAAGAATACGCCGAGTAAAATTAACGCAATCCGGTTTACCATTGATCTGATTGATCTGATTGATCTTATGAGTGCTGTCATGACATTCTTCAATGCAAGTGGTTTATCTTGATTACGACAGTAACAGCAACAACTTTAAGCATCCATTACAATCCTTCATTCATCAACCAGCTTTGACATCATATCCATGAGTTCATCTCTGATCATTACACTCGTCAAATCCGACGATGCCGCTGCCGTACTCGCATTTGAACAGGAAAACCGCGACCATTTTGAAGAATGGATAGCCAGCCGTGGCAATGACTTTTATTGTCTGCCAGAAGTGCGCTCCAGCCTGGAACAAGCACAATACCTGGCCAGCGCCAATCGTGAATATCACTACCTGGCATGGATAGAGAATGAAGTCGTTGGCCGCATCACCCTGCGTGGCGTTGAGCAAGATCAATACCATAAGGCTTTCCTGGGATACCGCTTCAGCAAACGGCACGGAGGCCATGGCTATGCGACAGCCGCAGTCAATGCCGTCGTCAAGCAGGCATTTGAAGAACTCAAATTGAACCGGATTGAGGCCACCGTCATCATTGACAACCTGCCATCCCAGGCCATCATGCGCAAATGCGGCTTCAGAGAGTATGGTCACTCGCATGCTTCGGTCTTTCGCAATGGTGTATGGCTGGATATGCTGCACTATGAAAAGCTGAACACGGTGCGCCCAGCCTGAATGACGGCTCATCCCCAGAATTTTGCAGTTCATCGCAAAGCGTGGGCAGGCAAGGACAAAATTGGCAATACTAGCACCAATGCAACACACCTACATTGGAGAAAACCATGCGCCACATCTTGTTGATAGCTGCCCTGCTGCTGAGTTCTACTGCTTTTGCCGATGAGCAAACCCGTAACCTGCCAACCTTCAAGTCCATCAAGACCCGCAGTGCCTTCAGCCTGGTGGTGGAAGTTGGCAAATCCCAGTCTGTACAAGTCAAGGGCAATGAAAGGTTTGTCAATAACGTCATTACTGAAGTCATTGGTGACGAACTGGTCATTTCTTATAAAGAAAAAAATTCCATCAAGGTCAGCGACAACTCCCAGGTCATCATCAGCATCCCCGAACTGAGCCGTTTCAAGATGGAAGGTGCGGGTAAAACCGTATTGAACAATCTTTCCGGCCCCCACTTTGCCTTGCATTACGAAGGAGCAGGCATGCTGGTAGCGAATGGCAAGGTCAAATCATTTATCCTGCGGGCCGAAGGCGTGGGCCTGGTAGAAACCAAGGACCTGATTGCCGAACAAGTAGATGCGCATATAGAAGGCATAGGCTCGGTATCCGTCAATGCACGCGACAGCCTGAATGCATCCGTACAAGGCATAGGCAGCCTGATTTATTACGGCCGCCCACGTAATGTCAGCAAATCTGTGGAAGGTATAGGCTCGGTACGTGCCGGAGATTAAATATTTGCCGCTGCCTGCAGGGCACGAAGCTCATCCTCATCAAACCCTGCTGCCCTCCTGCCTTCCAGGTTAAAGGGCCCCCGCACTGGCGGGGCCTTGTATTTACGGGCCATCTCGGCATAAGTCGAAATAATATCCAGCCCTTGTTCAGCGCAGAGTTTCTTGTACCAGAAATTCCCTATGGCAACATGACCAATTTCATCGTGCAGGATAATGGCCAGTATATCGGCAGCAGCCTGGTCACCTGCCTGCGCAAGCTTGGCCATGACGGCTGGCGTTGCATCCAGGCCGCGTGCCTCCAGCGTACGTGGCACCAGGGCGAGACGGGCCAACAGGTCACTCTTGGTTTTCTCTGCCATTTCCCAGAGGCTGTTATGGGCAGTGAAATCGCCGTAGGCAAACCCCTGGGTATGTAAATGTCCATCCAGTAATTGGAAGTGATAAGCCTCCTCCTTCAGCACTTTCAACCAGTCCAGATAAAACTGCGTTGGCATACCGGCAAAACGCCAAATGATATCCGCAGCCAGGTTGACTGCATTCAGTTCTATGTGCGCCAGCGCATGGATGAGTACTGCCCTGCCCTCTACTGTATTCATGGCACGACGACCTACTTTACCTGGTGGCACCAGTTCGGGCTTGCTCAAGCGCCCGGGTATGCCCGTCGGTTCCACAAAAACCTTGGCAACATCCAGCAAAGGCTCCTTGAGAATTGCGTGGATAACCTCACATTTACGTTGAGGATCAGACTCAAGCAAAGCCGTCAGGGCATCACCCCTTAATTCATTAATAAGTTTATCGTTCATATCGATGCGAAGTCGGGCAAGCAAGCCCGCTGAGGTTTACAATACGGGCTTTAGCCAATATTGCGCCAACAATAAAGCGCCATTTTACGGAAAAATCATGCCCATTTACCAATTCGGTGACCTCAGCCCTGAAATTGATGCATCCGCCTATATTGCCGACAGTGCCAACATCATAGGCAAAGTCAAAATAGAAGCCAATGCCAGCATCTGGTTTGACGTCACCATCCGCGGCGACAATGAATTGATTACCATCAGCGAAAATAGCAATGTACAGGAAGGCAGCATTTTACATACTGATCCTGGCTATCCCATGGTGATAGGCAAAAATGTGACTGTCGGCCATCAGGCCATGCTACATGGCTGCACTGTTGGTGATGGCTCATTGATAGGCATACAGGCGGTAGTGCTGAATGGTGCAAAGATAGGCAAAAACTGTCTGATTGGTGCCGGTGCACTGGTCACGGAAGGCAAGGAATTCCCTGACAACTCCCTCATCATAGGCTCGCCCGCAAAAGTTGTCAGAACACTGGGCGAAGCCGATATTGCCAGTCTGCAGCGCAATGCCGACACTTACGTAAAACGTGGGCAAGCCTTTAAAACACAACTGAAACGCATAGACTGATTTAGCGATAACTATGACTGATACCTTACAAAAATTCATGTTCGAACATGCCGGTGTACGCGGCGAAATGGTCGAACTGACCCACTCCTGGCAACAAACCCTGGCACGCAAGACTTATCCGGCTGCGGTACAAACCATACTCGGTGAATTGATGGCGGCATCTGCCCTGCTTTCAGCCAACCTGAAGTTTGATGGCACCATGATCATGCAAATCCATGGCGATGGCCCGGTCAAATTGCTTGTGGTTGAATGCGATGGCGAACTGAAAATGCGTGCCACTGCCAAACTCGGTGAGCATGCCAATATCGCAGACGACGCCAGCCTGACTGACCTGATCCATTCCCATGGCAAAGGTCGTTTTGTGATTACGCTCGACCCGAACAATAAATTGCCAGGCCAGCAGGCTTACCAGGGCATCGTGCCGCTCGATGGTGACAGCATTGCAACTGTCATAGAAAACTATATGCAGCGTTCAGAACAGCTCGATACCAAGCTGTGGCTGGCGGCGGACGATCAGGTCGCACGTGGCATGCTGCTGCAAAAACTACCTAAAACCGGTGGTGCTGAAGCGCAGGTGGAAGACGAAACTGAAGCCTGGAACCACGCCGTCATGCTGGGTGACACTTTAAAACGCCCTGAATTGCTCAGCACAGGGATAGACATGCTCTTGCACCGCCTGTTCTGGGAAGAAACCATACGCGTATTCGATCCTCTGCATCCGCAGTTCCAGTGCAACTGCACCCGTGAAAAAGTCGGCGACATGCTCAGAATGCTGGGTGAAGAAGAAATCCAGTCTGCCATCGCTGATCTTGGCGCGCTGGATATCAATTGTGATTTCTGCGGCAAGCACTATGGTTTCGACAAAGTGGATTGCGCGCAGTTATTCGTTGCCAGCACGCTGACGGAAGGTACGCTGACCGCCCCTGAAATCAAGCATTAATTTCTATTGGTCTATTGATCCATTGGTCTGGTGACGGCGCGTCGCCAGACTATCTCCATCTCAAATCCAGCTTGAATTCATCACTCTGCATGAGTGTTTGATCACATAAGCCAATTTCCAATTTGATTATCTGCCATTGTCGATAGCTCATTACTCTGGAGACTTTCCATGATTCAACAATGGTATAAATTAAATCAAGCGAATCCAGCCAACCAGCACCGTGGTATGGATATTGTACGCATAGGTGTCGCACTGATTATTTTGATGCACCCACTGCATGGCTACACCCACCTGGCGAATATCCCCAAATTTGGCGAGTTCCTGGCTGAACTTGGCTATCCTTTTGGCACAGCCCTGGCATGGCTGGTCTTGCTGGTGCAAACTGCCAGCAGCCTGGCATTGCTGGCCAATCGGTTGGTCGTCCCTGCGTGCATCGGCCACATCATTGTTGTTTGCTTTGGATTGCTCCATGTTCACTCCCACTATGGCTGGTATGTTGTCGGCCCTGGTCAAGGTGGCATGGAATGGGGCTTTATCCTGCTGACCAGTTTGCTTGGCGTCATGTGGGCTTATTGGCCACAACAATACAAAAAAGACAAATAAATCGAGCAATAAAAATATTTTCAAAAAACCTTTGACCCTGACATTAGGTGAGGCTTTATAGTCTCCCTCATTGAAGGAGATCAGGTATGTTATTGAAAATCGGTGAACTGGCCAGCCGCACTGGCCTGACCATACGCACACTGCATCACTACGACAAAATTGGCTTGCTCAAGCCATCTGCGCGCTCAGAGGCAGGGTATCGCCTCTACGACAGATCAGATATTAAACGCCTGCATCACATACAAGCCCTGCGCCGCCTGGATTTATCGCTGGCAGAAGTGGGCGATGTCATCAACAGCGCTGGCAATGATTTGCACTTCGTCATAGACGAACAGATTTCTGGCCTGGATCAGCAAATAGCACAAAGCATGGAACTGCGTGACAGGCTGCAAGAATTGTCAGGCTTATTGAAAGCCGATGACGAACCCAATCTTGAATACTGGCTATCGACGCTGGAAATGATGAGCCTGATCGGCAAATATTTCAGCCGTGATGAGATTCTGGATATGCGCAAACTGGAATCACAAGCACAAAGCAAGATAGAAACGCATATGGCCCCTTACGTCAAGGCTGCCAGGCTTTTGCTGGATCAGAAAATATCGCCACTTGACCCAAAGGCCAAACAACTGGCCAAAGAATGGGTACTGGCCATGAGTCAAATCATGCCTGATCCCAGATTGCTCAGCAAATTCACGTTGATGCACCGGAAAGAGCCATCACTACAGTCTTTAAGCGGCGTCGATGATGAGATGATGGATTTCATCACCCGCGCATCAGTAGAATTCAGGTATGACATTTACAGAAAATACCTGAGCGAAGAAGAACTAAAGTATTTTCGCGCCTCATTTTTCAGAAATGCAGAATCGTGGACACGCATCTTTTCTGAAGTAAGGCAAAAAATGGCTCTAAACCTACCGCCTGACCATCCTGATGTGCAAGCCACTTTAATCAAATGGCGCGAGCTGTTCATGGATGCATGGGGCAATCATTTGCCCACGATGCTCAAAGTCAGAAGCATCCATGAAAAAGAACCGGAGCTAAGCATAGGCGGAGGGTTGACACTCAACATCATTGCCTACGCCCGTCAGGGGATGGCAATTTTGGAGAAAAACTCTCTTGAAAAGCAGCAAGGAAAAGTAAGGAAAACAACATGAACAATATAGATACGCATAAAACGGGCAACGCGCCTAAAGGCTTATTCAAGGACAGCAATTTCCTCTGGATGATAGGTGGTGGCGCCATCTCCATGCTGGGTGACCAGTTCACTTTGATTGCCCTGCCCTGGCTGGTGCTGAAGATGACTGGTGACACCCTGATACTCGGCATCGTGCTGGCACTGATCAGTGTGCCACGCGCATTATTGATATTACTAGGTGGAGCAGTGGTCGATCGCTACTCGCCCAAGACTGTGATGATGCAAACCAAATACATCAATACGCTGCTGCTGGGAATATTAAGTGCCCTGATTTTTTACGGCAAGCTGGAATTATGGATGGTCTATGCGCTGGCCCTGGGTTTGGGTATATCGACAGCCTTCAGCATACCTTCAGGTACATCGATGTTGCCGCGTGTCGTACAGCCATCGCAATTGCAGCCAGCAAATGGCATCATGCTGGGCATGCGTCAGTTGACCATGTTCATCGGCCCGGTACTGGCGGGCCTGTTGATCGCCCTGTTTGGTACGCAAGAAAGTGGCATGGTCCATGATGCGCAAGGCCTGGCAGCAGCATTTTTCTTTGACTGTTTTACCTATGCTTTTTCAGCCTGGACGTTGAGCAAGGTCAGGATGAATGAAGGCATGCCAAAATCACCTGGCGCAACACCTGCAGCACAAAAACCGGCACTGCTTAAGTCTCTCGCAGAAGGTTTGCGATATTGCTGGAATGAGAAACAACTGCGTAGCTGCTTTATCTATTGGGCGGCAATCGCTTTCTTTATCATGGGGCCGATACAGATTGCCCTACCGGTGATGGCAAACCAGCTCAGCAATAGTGCCAGCGCACTGGGCTTAATGGCAGGCTCACATGGTGCGGGCACCTTATTGGGAATGGCACTGGCAGGCATGAAGCCCAATCTGCGCTTTGGCAACCTTGGCCGCACTATCCTGCTGGTCGATTTTCTGGTCGGCATCCTGTTCGCACCCATGGGCCTGATCAGCGCAAGCTGGCAAGGGGCACTGATTTTGCTAAGCGTGGGCATACTCGGTGGTTTTCTGCATGTGGCAGTATTTACCTGGGTACAAAAACAGGTACCGCCATATATGATAGGTCGCGCCATGAGCATGTTCATGTTTATCTTCATGGGCATAGGGCCGGTCTCTGCTGCTTTTACAGGCTGGCTGCTGCGTGGCATCACGATTCCGCAATTGTTCATGGGCAGTGGCAGCTTGCTGATCCTGATCGTCATCACTGCAACACAGTTCAGCCCTATCGCCACCGTCACGGACAAAAGGGCTGCTGCATAGTACATCACCAACACCAGGCAGTCCGGCACTGGCGCGCATATCATCATGCGCGCCCGGCTGCTTCGCCGCTAGCAATATAGCAATCAAATCCCGCTCATGCATGACCCCTTATCCTGGTCTGCATGCACTTTCTGAAAAACAACGATTTCATTGTTAAATCGAGCTAATTTAAGCAACAATTAACTTTTATTTGACCTATGCTTGCCCGCTTTGACCCGATGATACAAAATCGGATACCAGTTATATCTCTTCAGATGCTGCCAGAACAGGGAGACCAGCATGAAAAGAATTTGCTACGCTTTGGTTTTGGGTTTACTTGTCAGCGTCCCACTTCAGGCGATAGCTGTAGAGAGAAGCACGGAAGCTGAAGCCCTGGCCCTGATACAAAAAGCCCAGGAATATATCAAGACTTACGGTGTAGAGAAGGCCGTTATCGAATTCAACCGGCTGGACAGCCCCTTCAACTCTGTCAGTGAAATCAATAAAAAAGGTGACCTTTACCTTTACACCCTGGACCAGAAGGGATATCAGTCTGTGCATGGCAAAAACCCCAAGATTGTTGGCAAAGTCATGCTCGACATGCGTGACCAGGATGGTGTTTTCCTGATCAGGGAAATGGTAGAGAAATGTTTCTCCAAAGGGAAAGGATGGGTGAATTATCGCTGGCCCAATCCTGTCACCAGGGATCTGGAAAAGAAAAAAGGCTATGTTGAAAGAGTTCCCGGACAGGATTTTTGCCTGGGGACAGGGGTATACTACTGAGGCACAAGACACCAATAGCTTGTCTGATGTTGCGGCGCCTGCGAAACAAACAAAGAATATTTATACAGAGACAAGGACAGATATGGCAGCACCGGCTGAACGACCCAGGTTTGCTGGTGTCATTTTCCTGTTGCTTGCAGGTTTGGCAATTGTTGCCATTATTTTGCAAACCTGGTGGGCCATCTCGCAAGACCGCAATGTCACATTCAAATCTGAATATGAAAATGGTCTGGTGACTGTCCGTTTGCTGGAAGAACATGCTACCCAGACCTTGCGCGAGGCAGATGGCAACCTGAGCACGGTCATCAGTGCCATACAATCCATGAGCCGCGAACAAGAGCTTAATGATGACATCATCCGCGAACTGATTACCAAGGCACAGCCCTTCAACAAGGTATTGAAAGCATTGCAGTACGTTAATCCTTCGGGCAAAGCTTTTGTCAGCACCATAGACTATCCAGCCTTTCAGGTTGACGCTGACGAGAGAACTTACATTCCCGTATTGCTGAAACATCCTGAAATCCGGCATGCCGTGATCGGCCATCCTTTTCAGCGTTTTTACGATACCGAACTTGTCGTTCCCATTGCCCGCAACCTGTTTGCAGACAATGGCAAGCATCTTGGCATTATCAGCACTGACATCAGTGTTTCCTATTTCAGCTCTGTGTATGCCAGGGTTGCCAAAGACAGCAAGGCGATGGTCTCTTTATTTACTGAAGATGGCACTGTCATTGTCCGCTTCCCGTTTGATAAAGAATATGTGGGTAAAGAAGTCCGGCAATCGCCACTGATCAAGGACATGCTCAGGCAGGCTGTTGAAGGTAATTTTATGGACAGCCAGTTTCTTGACGAAAAAAACCAAATAGAGCGCCTTTATACTTATCGCAAAATTGCTGGTTTCCCTATCGTTTCTGTGTTTGCACGTGACAGTGATTCCATTCTGGCTGCCTGGCGTGACCGCACCCGTGACCGCATCGTGTTTTCAGGGGCAACAATATTATTATTGAGCACGCTGACATTTTTACTATGGCTGCACATACGCCGCCTGCACCGCTCCGAAGATTCATTGAAAAAATCGGAGATGTCGCTGCGCATGAGCGAAAACAAATTCGTCAATTTATTCAAGTATTCCCCGGTCCCGCTCGCCCTGATCAGTCTCAGTAATGACAGGTTTGTAGAAATCAACGACAGCCTCGCCAGACAGGCTGGCTATAGCCTCAGCGAAATCCTCGGCAAAACGCCACAAGAATTGCAACTGTGGGAAGATATTTCCTTACGATCTACCTACCTGAAATTACTCAATGAACAGGGTTTTGTCGATCAATTTGAAATGCGCTTTCGCTACAAGGACGGCAGTGTAGCGACTTGTCTGTTGTCTTCACGCTTGCTGGAATCTGATGGCGACAGAATGGTCATTTTTACGCCCATTGATATCAGCCGCATGCGCGCCATGGAAAATGACATGCGCCAGTTGAATGCTGAACTTGAAGAACGCGTCAGGCAACGCACCTACAGCCTGGAAAAAACCAATGAAGAACTGGGAAATGCGCTCGACAGCCTGACTACCATGCAGGATGAGCTGATACGCTCTGAAAAAATGGCTGCCCTGGGCTCACTGGTGGCAGGCATAGCTCACGAGCTGAATACACCTATAGGCAATAGCGTTACCGTCGCCTCCACCATGCAAGACCATGCGGCCAGCATGGAGAGCGAATTATCCACCAGCCAGCCACGCCGCTCCATCCTCACACAATTGACGCAGGAAACCATCAAAGGTGCCAATATCCTGGTACGCAGTCTCGACCGTGCTGCACAGTTGATACTCAGCTTCAAGCAGGTTGCAGTAGATCAGTCCGGTAATCAAAGACGGCGTTTTGACCTGAGTATCACTCTGAGCGAAATCCTGACCACCCTGGAACCCATGTATAGCAGGAGCAAACATCAATTGCACATGGACCTGGCACCGGAAGTCACGATGGAAAGCTACCCAGGCGCACTGGCGCAAATTCTGACCAACTCTATCACGAACTCACTGACACACGCCTTTGAACACTGTGAGCATGGCAATATGTACCTGAAGACCCGCCTGGCCGGGGCCAATCAGGTAGAAATTATTTTCAGTGATGACGGTGCGGGTATTTCAGCAGAACATCTGGCGCGTGTATTTGATCCCTTCTTTACGACAAAACTCGGGAAAGGTGGCTCAGGCCTGGGTATGCACATCGTCTATAACCTGGTGACTGATGTGCTGGGAGGGAAAATCGAACTTCAAAGCGAGCCTGGCCAGGGAACAAGCTTGAACTTGTTGCTTCCATTGATTGCGCCTGTCAAGCAAACAGACCGATTTGCGGCATGAACAGCAAAAATCCATGAATGCAAAATTCATGGGGACGAAAATAAGATGGGGATATAAAACTGGAAGTTGGCGAGCCTGATCTGCGGCACTTGCGGGAAATGACTGTGGCTGCTTCGTTCCCGACCTGACCAGATTGGCCATGCCGCAATGCGCAGGGGCCCGCCAACTCATATTATATCGCATCAAGCGCAAACTTGCAGCACTCAGGTTCATTTTGACTTAAGCGGTCGAACCAGTGGGCAAACTCCCCTGCCCTGTTTCAATGATTAAATGATTCAAGCCGCAATTCTTCATTTCCATCCCCGGCTGGCCCCGTTTCATCGCATCCTTCCATTTGCCCATTCCATTTACATAAGATATCTGTGCCCGCGCCCGTTGCGCATGGATTAGTTCAATTACAACAAGGACAAAAGCATGGAACTTCGCATACAGCAGCTATCAAAACAATACAGTAATGGTGTCCAAGCACTTAATGATATCAACCTGACCATACCTGCTGGCATGTTTGGTTTACTAGGGCCAAACGGCGCAGGCAAATCAACCCTGATGCGCACATTGGCGACCTTGCAGGATGCCGATGCGGGTACTGCAATGCTGGACAATATCAATATACATGAACAAAAAGATCATATCCGCCGCCTGCTGGGTTACCTGCCGCAGGATTTCGGGCTTTACCCCAAGGTCAGCGCCTATGATTTGCTGGATCACTTCGCCGTCCTCAAGGGACTTGATCAGCGCAAGCAGCGTAAAGAGGCAGTCGAGGCCTTATTGCATCAAACCAATCTCTACAATGTCAGGAACAAGCACCTCGGCGGATTTTCTGGCGGCATGCGCCAGCGTTTTGGTATAGCCCAGGCCCTGCTTGGCGATCCTAAACTGATCATCGTCGATGAACCCACTGCAGGCCTGGATCCAGAAGAACGGGTACGTTTCCACAATTTGCTGGCTGACATAGGCACAGAAAAAATCGTCATCCTTTCTACCCACATCGTCGAAGACGTTGCAGACCTATGCAATAACATGGCTGTTATCAACAAGGGACGAGTCATACTGACCGGACAGCCACTTTCCCTGATAGCACAGATACAGGGAAAAATCTGGAAACGCTTTATAGAAAAAAGCGAACTCGCCGACTGCCAGAATAAATACCAACTGATCTCCAGCCGCCTGACCTCAGGCCGCACACTCATCCATGTGTATGCAGATGAAAAACCGGGCCATGAATTTGAAGCGGCTGCTGGCAACCTGGAAGATGTCTATTTCTCTGCGATGGCCGGTTTGCTGACGAGCCAAGCGACATCGCCAGTTCAACGCACAGCCTGAGGAGTCGTCATGTTAGCGATACTCATGTTCGAGCTGCGTCAGAAGTCGCGCAGTCTTTCTACTTATGTTTATTTTCTGGTTTTTTTCAGTCTGGCCCTGCTCTGGATGGCGGCTGCCGGCGGTGTATTTCCCGGTGTTTCCATAGGCTTTGGCGGCAAGGTCAATGTCAACGCACCGGTAGCAGTTTTTCAGAGCATCACCTTTCTTGGTTATCTGGGCATCAGCACAGTCGCGGCCTTGATGGGGCAGGCAACACATCAGGATATAGAACATCATACCTGGCATTTTTTCTATAGCGCCCCCATCAGTAAATTCCAATATCTTGCTGGCCGCTTTTCTGGTGCGCTACTGACTTCCATCATTATCTTTTCTGGTCTTGGCCTGGGCGCATGGCTGGGTTGCTATCTGCCGGGTCTGGAGGCCGTCAGGCTGGGGCCAGTGCAAGCCCTGTCTTATCTGATGCCTTATCTGTATGCGATATTGCCAAATTTTATTATTTTTGGTGGCATTTTCTTTACCCTGGGGGCACTGAGCCGCCGCATGATGCCGGTGTATGTATCCAGCGTGCTGTTGATTATTGGCTACCTGGTCGCCCGTTCATTGCGGGCTGATCTGGATAACAAGACCATGGCCGCCCTGCTTGATCCTTTTGGTTCCTCTGCCGTCAGCATGGTGACTGAATACTGGAGCATCGCCGACAAGAATACCCGCCAGATTACGCTGGATGGTGTATTCCTGATTAACCGTCTGATCTGGCTGGTTCTTGGCTTCGCCAGTCTGGCGCTATGCTACTGGCGCTTTCAATTCGCTACCGTCAATACGGCTGGCAAACAAAAGAAGGATCAGGCCACAGCTACCCTTGTCATTATCCAGCCGCAAAAAGTCACGCCGAATTTCGCCAACAGCCGCAACTGGAAACTGCTGTATGCCGAAAGCATGCTGAATTTGCGCGAGTCAGTCAAAAACGTGTATTTCATCGTCATGTTATTGGCGGGCGTCTTGTTCATGTTCGCAGTTTCCAGTTCCATCACCAAGATGTTTGGCACGCCCACTTATCCCGTGACTTATGCTGTGCTGGAAATCCTCAGTGGTAGCTTTGGAATATTCATGCTTGCCATTACCACTTTTTATGCTGGTGAACTGGTATGGCGCGAACGGGATGCACGTATTGCGCAATTGCTTGATGCACTGCCGATACCAAATTACCTGCCTTTCGCAGCAAAACTGATTGCACTGATCGTTTTGCAAGGCATTATGCTGTTTGTGCTGATGTTGTGCGGCATCCTGATACAGACGGTAAAGGGCTACACCAATTATGAGTTGACCCAGTATCTGCAACAATTGTTCCTGTTGCAGTGGCCGGACTATGCCTTACTGGCAGTACTTGCGATTTCCTTGCAAGCCATCGTCAATCACAAATACCTGGCTTACTTTTTGATCGTACTGTATTACGCAGCTACGATCGCCCTGCCTGCACTGGGTATCGAACATCCCATGTTCCGCTATGGAATCACTCCAGCCTTCACCTATTCTGACATGAATGGCTATGGTCATATGCTGGCCCTTTCACGCTGGTATCTGGCTTATTGGACAGGCGCCGCCCTGATACTAGTCAGCCTGTCACTAATGATGTGGGTACGCGGCACGACTACTGATTTCCGCCTGCGTTTGCGCTCTGCGAAACAGGCTTTAAAGGGCGGCAATGTGGTTTTGCTCGCGTCTGGCAGTTGCATCTTTGTGTTAACTGGCGCTGCGATCTTTTATTTCACTAACGTCCTCAATACTTACCAAAACCAGTTTGCACAACAGACTGACAATGCCCAGTATGAAAAACGCTATAAACAATATGCCAGCCAGGCACAGCCACGTATCAGTGACGTCAAACTGAACGTCGATCTTTATCCTCAAACCCGTAGCGCCCATATCAAAGGCAACTATCAATTGATCAACCGCAGCAAGCAGGCAATACAGGAAATATTTATCACGCAAAAAGAAGATATCAATATCATCAAGATGGGGTTTGATGTCGCCAGTGAAAAAAATATCGCCGATGGCAAGCTGGGGTTCCATAGCTACAAACTGAAAAAACCGCTGGCAGAGGGCGAGAAACTGACGCTCAATTTTGAACTCGACATCAAACCCAAAAACTTCCTGAGTATGAGCCAGGGCAGCTACCTTTATTACAATGGCAGCTTCTTCAACAGTACACTCGTGCCGCACATAGGCTATCAAGCTGCAATGGAGCTGAGGGAAGACAAAGCAAGGCGCGAGCAGGGCTTGCCTGAAAAAGAAAGAATGGCTGAAACCGATGATCCCAAGGCATTGGAAAACAGCTATATCGCCAATGACGCTGACTGGATCAACTTTGATGCGGTGGTTTCAACCTCGGCAGATCAGATGGCCGTTGCGCCTGGCACCTTAAAGCGCCAGTGGCAAGAACATGGGCGTAATTATTATCAATACGTGCCTGAACAGCCTATCTTGAATTTTTATGCTTTCCTGTCAGGTCGTTATGAAGTAAAAAAGGCGCAATGGCATGACATCCCTATAGAAATCGATTACCACAAAGGGCATGAATACAATCTGGACCGCATGGTAAAGGGCGTACAAAAATCGCTGGACTACTACACCCAGAATTTTGGCCCTTACCAGCATAAACTGGTCCGTATCATTGAGTTTCCCCGCTATGCGAGATTTGCCCAGGCTTTCCCTAACACCATACCGTTTTCAGAAAGCATAGGTTTCATTGCCCGAGTTGATGACAATAATCCCAAAGAAGTGGATTACCCCTTCTATGTGACCGCACATGAAGTCGCCCATCAATGGTGGGCACATCAGGTCATCTCGGGTAACAGCAAGGGTGGCACCGTGCTGGTAGAAACCCTGGCGCAGTATTCTGCATTGATGGTCATGAAGCATACCTATGGTGATGCAACCATGCGCCGCTTTCTGCAGTTTGAGCTGGACAGATATCTGCAGGGCCGCAGTCAGGAGAGGAAAAAAGAATTACCGCTGGCACGCAATGAAAATCAAGACTATATCCACTATGCCAAGGGCAGTCTGGCCATGTATTTGCTGCAAGACCAGATTGGTGAAGACAAAGTCAATCAGGCCCTGCGCCTGGTCATTGCACGCCATACCAACAACGGTGCGCCCTACCCTAGCAGCACGGCACTGACCACGGCATTGCGCGAGGTGACACCGGCTGAGCAGCAATATGTGATTGATGACCTGTTTGACTCTATCACCCTGTATGAAAACCGCGCCATTTCAGCCATTGCCCATACCTTGCCCGATGGTCAGTATGAAGTGACGCTCAAAGTCACCAGCAACAAACTCAAGGCAGATGAGCTGGGTGTGGAAAAAGAAGTTCCCTTGAAAGACTGGATGGATGTAGGCATAGATGATAAAGACGGCAAGCCTTTGCTGCGTCAGCGTCAGCTCATCAATCAAAAAGAAATGGTGTTCAAGCTCGTCGTCAAGGACTTGCCCGCCAAGGCAGGCATAGATCCGGATATTAAATATGTAGATCGCAAACCGGATGACAATCTGATCAAAGTAGAGTTAGTTAGCAAATAATTACCACGCATCTGCACGGGAAGGCGAGCCAGAGTTCGCCTTCCCGTGCGAGTGCGTGTGTATCACATGATTTCTTGCCGTCCGGAATAAAAGTAATAATTTAATAATTAAATATTGGATTTACGGTAAATATATTTTCAATTTTGCTTTTCAATTGTGAACTTTCAGACCAGAATATGGCCTCAAGTGCAGGGCTAATATGACCATACTGAAAAGCACTCATATTAAATAAATAATAAGCCACTACCCTGCTTGTTGCACATCCATTAATCCAAAAAAATCCACACTGGACCATTAACCATGCATAAACATCTTGTTCGCAACTTGTTCGCTGTTGCATTGACCTTACCCAGCTTTGCCTTTGCTGCCCACCCCAGTGAGACCGAAGCAGACCGCTGGAATTTAAATGATATGTATCAGAGCAAGGCAGACTGGGACAAGGATGCCGTCATGCTGGAAGTGCAGCTAAAACAGTTTCAAACCTGTAGTGGTCATCTGGCTGACAATATCGCCCGCTTCAAGACTTGCCTGGATTTGAACGCTGATTTATCCAAACGCTATGCAAAACTGGCCAGCTATGCTTTCCAGTTCCGCGATCAGGATACTGGTGACAATGCCGGCATGGATTTGGGGCAGCGCTCAGATATTCTGGGGAGCAAGGTCGAAGAAGCCACCTCTTTCCTGCGCCCGGAAATTCTGAGCATAGGGGCAAAAAAAATCCAGGCATTCCAGGCCAAAGAGAAAGGCTTGAAGATTTATGCCCACCAGCTTGATGACATCTTGCGCTCAGGAGCCCACACCCTGGACAAAAAGGGTGAAGAACTCATCGCCACTTTTGGCATGGCCACTAACACTGCCAGCGCTGTCTATTCGACTTTATCCAACGCAGAAATGCCCTGGCCCAAAGTCAAATTATCGACAGGTGAAGAAGTACGCATAGACCAGGCTGCCTATACCAAATACCGTGCTGCCCCCAACCGTGCTGACCGCCAATTGGTGTTCGATGCATTCTGGGGCAAATGGAAAGAGTTTGAGCGTAGCTATGGCGTGACCTTCTACGAACAGCTGAAACGTGACTCTGCCTACGCCAAGATACGCAGTTATCCGGATTCGCTGACACAGGCGCTGGATAACAATAAACTGCCACGTGAAGTGTATGACACACTGGTAACGCAGACTCGTGCCAACCTCCCTACCCTGCACCGCTATTTCAAACTGCGTGCGAAATTGCTCGGCGTAAAAGACCTGCGTTATTTCGACATTTATCCGCCGCTGGTGTCTGGCGATTTCAAATACCCTATCAAGGATGGTGTCAGGCTGATGCTGGAGTCAGTCAGACCGCTGGGTGATGACTACGCCAAGGCCATGGCAAAAGCCACGACCGAACGCTGGATGGATGTTTACCCTCGCCCACGCAAACGCTCGGGCGCTTATATGAATGGCGCTGCCTATGATGTCCATCCTTACCTGCTGTTGAACTACAACGATGATTATGAGTCTGTCTCGACCCTGGGCCATGAATGGGGTCATGCCATGCACTCTTATCTGGCCAATAAACATCAGCCATTCATCAGTGCGGACTACCCTACCTTCACGGCAGAAATTGCTTCGACCACCAATGAAGTATTCTTGCTTGACCATATGATGAAAATCGCCAAGAGCGATGACGAGCGCCTGCTCTACCTGGGCTCGGCACTGGAAAACCTGCGCGGCACTTTCTTCCGTCAGGCCATGTTTGCCGACTTTGAACGTGAAGTACATGCCAAGGTCGATAAAGGCGAATCCCTGACTGGCGAAGCACTGTCGAAAATCTATGGCGACATTCTGAAAAGCTATCATGGCGACAAAGAAGGCGTCATGAAGATAGACGACACCTATGCAGTGGAATGGGCATATATCCCGCATTTCTATAACCGCTTCTATGTATTTCAGTACGCTACATCCATCGCTGCAGGTTCGATGTTTGCCGACGAAATCCTCAAGGGCCAAACTGGCGCCAGGGACAAGTACCTGAACATATTGAAAGCGGGCGGCTCTGCCTATCCTTATGAACTGGTCAAGAGTGCGGGTGTGGATCTGGCCTCACCTGCCCCATATCAGGCGGTGTTTGCACGCATGAATAAAATCATGGATCAGATTGAAGCAATACAGGCAAAACGCTAATACAATAAGCAAATCTATCAGAAGCTGATTCAACAATGAATGAGTTTCTGAACATGAAAAAACCCTGCCTCCCGCCCCCCTGGCGAGAGGCAATTTATTTTCAAAGTAATGGAAAAAAGATGCAAAAGAAATTCTTGTTGCTGAGTCTGGCACTGCCTGCATTGTCGATGGCAGCAGAAGGCATGTGGACACTGGACAATTTACCCGGCACCAGGCTGCAAGCGGAATATGGCTTCAAGCCTACGGCAGAATGGGTCAGGAATACCATGCTGAGCTCAGTCAAACTGCCCGGCTGCTCTGGTTCTTTCGTCTCCAAAGATGGTCTGGTGATGACCAATCATCATTGTGCTTCAGGCTGCATAGAACAATTATCGACTGCCAAACAAAATTATGTAGAAAACGGCTTCCTGGCAAAAAAACGGGAAGAAGAACAAATATGCCCAGCGCTGGAATTAAACCGCCTGGAAGATATCAGTGACGTGACAGACGAGGTCAAAAAAGCTACCGCAGGTCTGGAAGGCACAGAATTCAAACAGGCACAAAATGCCATTCACGCCAAATTGACCTCAGCCTGCATGGGTGAAGATAAAGAAAAAACCCGTTGCGACATCGTCGATCTTTATCATGGTGGCCGCTACCATCTGTATAAATACCACCGCTATGCCGATACCCGCCTGGTATGGGCGCCAGAAAAATCCATCGCTTTTTTTGGTGGCGACCCAGACAATTTCAATTTCCCGCGCTATGACCTCGACATCTCGATGTTGCGGGTGTACGAGAATGGCAAACCGGTTGAAATCAAGAATTTTTTCCCCTTCAGTAAAACCGGGCCACAAGAAGGTGAAATGACCTTCATCACGGGCCACCCTGGCTCTACCCAGCGCCAGTTGACGATGGCGCAACTGAACAGCCTGCGTGACATAGGCTTGATCGACAGGCTGCAGCATCTGGCAGAATTGCGCGGTGTGCTCACGCAATACCGTAAAACCAGCCCGGAAGCAGCGCGCACGGCCGACCATCTGTTATTCGGTACAGAAAACAGCTACAAGGCTGGCGTGGGCAGGTTAAAAACTCTGCTGGACCCGGAATTCATCGCCCGCAAACAAGCTGAAGAAGACGCATTGCGTCAATTTGTCGATGCCAGGCCTGAGCTCAAGGCAAAAGTCGGTGGCGCCTGGGATGCCATCGCCAAGGCGCAGGAGAACTACCGTCAGTTACATAGAATCTCCAGCATGACAGAAGGTACCGAAGCATTCTCCAGTGATTATTTCCGCATAGCCCGCAATCTTGTGCGTGCGGCAGATGAGAAAATCAAAAACAATGCTGAGCGCCTGCCAGAATTTACCGACACCCGCTTGCCAGGTATCCAGCAGATGGTGTTTTCCAAAGCGCCAATTTACCCCGAATTTGAAAAAGTCAAACTGACACATTCCCTGACCAAAATGCGGGAAGACCTGGGTAGCAATCATGCCTTCGTCAAACAGGTACTGGGCAAACTCTCGCCTGAGCAACTGACAGAAAAACTGGTCAGCAAAACCCGTCTGGCTGATATTGAATACCGCAAGACTTTATGGAATGGCGGCAAGGAAGCCATCATCCAGTCTGATGACCCGTTCATCAAACTGGCGCTGGCCGTCGATGCGGATTCTCGTAGCGCACGCAAGCGCATGGAACAGGAAGTGCAATCCGTCGTGCAAAAAAATGCTGAACTGATTGCACAAGCACGCTTTTTGCAGACAGGCACCAGCGTTTACCCGGACGCCACAGGCACCCTGCGCCTGTCTTATGGCGAGGTCAAAGGCTGGCAAGCCGGTGAGCAGGCCATTAAACCCTTCACCAATTTTGCTGGTGCTTTCGAACACGAAACCGGAGCCTACCCTTTTGCCCTGCCAACATCCTGGCATGCAGCGAAAAACAAGTTGAACCTTCAACAGTCTTACAATTTCGTGACCAATAATGACATCATAGGCGGTAA
The DNA here is from genome assembly GCF_009937955.1 of Undibacterium sp. KW1. NCBI lineage: Bacteria > Pseudomonadati > Pseudomonadota > Betaproteobacteria > Burkholderiales > Oxalobacteraceae > Undibacterium > Undibacterium sp. KW1. Next base: position 3,138,744 of record NZ_AP018439.1, read on the forward strand.
TTCAGGCAGCCCTGTCATTAACAAAAATGGCGAAATTGTCGGTCTGGTCTTTGATGGCAATATCCATTCCCTGGGCGGAGCATTCTGGTTTGATGAACGCAGCAACCGCAGTGTCGCCGTACATAGCGGTGGCATACTGGAAGCCATGGATAAAATTTACCACGCCCAGGACTTGCTGAAGGAGTTGAGCGGCAAATAAGGCAATCCTGGAAATCCCTGTAGCCACGCCAGCATCAGCTCGCGTGGCTTTTTTATTAATCAGCCTATCACTGCCCCTCACTTTTGATCTTGATCAACAGCTCACTACTCTTGTCAAAGTAAAGTAATAAAAAAGAACAGCAAGGAGGCCCACCATGTCAGTCAGAAATATTTACCCTGCTTCGCTGCGCATCATTCAGGATGAACACGAACACTTGTCTTCGGTCATACAAGGCATGCGCTATTTCGTCCGGCAAGTAGAAAATGGTGGCAATGCGCCTGATCTGAAAGTTTTCCGTGCCATGCTTTACTACATCATGGAGTATCCGGAGAAAGTCCATCACCCCAAGGAAGATCAATACCTGTTTGCCAAGATCAAGGAAAGAACACACCAGCTTGACAATGAACTGGATGCCTTAAGCGAACAACACGGCAAGGGTGAGCTGATGGTGCACAGGCTATTTCAAGTCTTGCTCGACTATGAGTTTGGAGGTAAAACTGCCTTCCCTGCGTTCCGCGATCTGGTGGAGCAATATGCACATTTTTATTTTTCCCACATGCGTACAGAAGAAGAACGCATCATGCCTATTGCCAGGCAAGTGCTGAATGACCAGGACTGGAAGCAAGTCGATGCGGCGTTTCTGGAAAATCGCAAAATGCTTGATGACGCTGGTGAACGCTACAAATACGAGCAGCTATTCTCACTGATTGTCAATATTGCACCAGCCCCGATAGGCGTTGCCGATCCGGTTTGAGAAAAAGAATCTAAGAGAAAGAACTAGCGTCTTGATGACAGGACAATGCCGCCAACGATACACGTGAAAGCCATCGCATGAAACAGGTGCGGCAATTCTCCCAGGAATGCGGATGACATCAAAGCAGCAAACAAGGGTGTCAGATTGCTGAAAAAAGCAGCAACATTCGGCCCAACTCTTTGTACACCCAGCCCCCAGCAGCGAAAGGCTATCACCGCAGGGCCAACCGCAACAAAGGCCAGGGCGGCACACAATGCAGGGCTCCAGTGTATCGTCGGCGTGGTGATGGCCCATTCAGCCGCAGAAAACAAGCCCGACCACAATACACCGAAGCTGACTTGCGCCAGCAGAAAATCAGCCCAATGGTTACGCAATTCACCATCATTCCCCCGCGTCAGCAACCAGCTATAGATTGACCAGGTAATGGTAGCGATGATCATGAAGATATCGCCTGTCACCAGACGCAAAGCCAGTAATTGCGCAAATTCGCCACGACTGAGGACTATCAGCACGCCAGCAATAGACAGTAGCGCACCTGCCAGCTGCCAAGGCGTAACTTTGGCTTGAAAAAACAAGCGACCCACAATCAGCATCCACACCGGCATGCTGGCTGCAACCAGAGTGACATTGATAGGAGTAGAACTTTGCAAGGCCAGGTATTGCAAGGCATTGTATAAGCCCACGCCCAGCAAACCCAATAAGGCATAGCGCCGCCAGTTGCGCCATAACACGCTGTCGCGGCGATAAATGTGGGCAGCCATGGGCAAGAGCATTAAAAAGGCAAGCACCCAGCGTATGAAATTCAGGGTAATCGGTGGCACCAGCTCATGTATCATGCGCCCCACGACAGCATTGCCAGCCCATAGCAAAGGCGGGATAACAAGCAAAAATATGGTTGCAGGGTTCAGTTTATGATTCATGGATTTTATTAAGCGATAAAAAAGCAGGCTTCAGCTTGATTAGCCTGAAGCCTGCCCTCAGCATACAACAAGCAAACAAGCTTTGCCTGCAGCCATGCCAATCCATCTCAAATGCGAACTATCGCTGCAAACTCTCCCACACTTTTTGCAAGCGCTTGACGGACACAGGCATGGGCGTACGCAACTCCTGGGCAAACAAAGATACCCTGAGTTCTTCCAGCAACCAACGGAATTCCAGCAGTTTTGGATCAGCGTCCGGCCCTGTCTTGCGTGGATGACGCTGCCAGGCCTGAGCCACGCTATTCCACTCTGCCAGCAACTTCTGGTCACGCGCGGGGTCTGCACGCAACTTGTCCATGCGTACTGTAATCGCTTTCAGGTAACGCGGGAAATGCGACAACTGGGTGAAATCATTTTCCGAAATAAAGTGCTTGGTCACCAGCATCTGCAATTGCGTCTGCATGTCGGCAGCAGCCTGTGCATGCGCCTTGATGCCTTGCAGCTTCTTGGGCAAGCCGTAGTATTCAGCCAGTATTTGCGCGGCAGTACGGGCAATTTCATTCGCCAGTAAATTCAATCTAGCTTTGCCTTCATCTCGTCGCTTATTGAATTCACCTGAATTGGCAGGCAAGGGATTTTGCAGGAAAGCACTCTCTATCGCGACCTGGATAATCTGATCCCGCAATTCTTCCTGCGAACCCAGCGCCATGAACTGCATGCCCATTTGCTGCAAGCCTGGGATATTTTTTTCCAGGAACTTGATCTGCTCTTTTAATTGCAAGGCAAACAGACGACGCAAGCCTATGCGATGTACGCGCGCGGCCTCATCCGGGTCATCAAACACTTCGATATGGCAATGCGTGAGTTTATCGACCAGTGCTGGATAGCCAATCAAAGTTTGCTTGCCTTGCTGGACTTCCAGCAATTCTGGCAGACTGTCAAAAGTCCATGCTGTCAGATTTTCCTGTTTGAATGCCGGTACCGGAGCACTGGTCAGGACATTCGCAGTTACAGGTTTTCCAGTACTACGGATCGACTTTTCTTCTGCGACAACAGCCGGTTTGGCGGCAACAGGATTGGTATCCAGCAGCGCCAGTTTCTCTGCACTGGCAATACGCTGGAAACTCTCGCGTGCCTGTCCACCAAACTCAGCGCGCAAGCTGGCCAGGTTACGTCCCATTTCCAGTTGACGGCCATGTTCATCAACGACTTTGAAATTCATCGTCAAATGCACGGGCACGGTCTCGAATTTGAAATCCGTGGTCTTGCACAGCAAGCCTTTTTGTTCGCGTATATCAGCAATCACGGCATCAAGGAAATTGCCCTTACCGAAATCATTGCGCTCGCAAAAGCCTGCTGCATATTCCGGGATAGGCACACAATGACGACGTATCTTTTGCGGCAAGGACTTGATCAGCAAATGTACTTTTTCCTTGAGCATACCTGGCACCAGCCATTCGCACCGGTCTGCCGACACCTGATTCAGAGAAAATAAAGGCACAGTCAGGGTCACACCGTCGCGCGGGCTGCCCGGCTCAAAGTGATAACTGAGCTGCAAAGCCACACCCGAGACCTGCATGGTTTTGGGGAACAAATCCGTGGTCACGCCTGCTGCTTCATGGCGCATCAGCTCGTCTTTGTTCAGGTACAAGAGTTTGGGATTGGCCTTGGTCGCTTCTTTGTGCCATTGCTCAAACAGTATGGCATTCCAGACATCTGCTGGCAAGTGTTGATCATAAAAAGCTACGATCAGCTCTTCATCGACCAGCACATCAAGGCGGCGTGATTTATGTTCAAGGTTTTCTATCTCGCGTACCAGTTTCTGGTTATACGCGAAGAAAGGCGCACGGGTATCAAACTCGCCTTCGACCAGGGCATCACGGATGAACATCTCGCGCGCCTCAACAGGGTGCGTCAAACCATACTGTGTACGACGCTGGCTATATACCACCAGACCATACAGGGTAGCGCGTTCAAAGGCAGATACCTGTCCGGCACGTTTTTCCCAACGCGGCTCGCCATAAGATTTTTTAAGCAGATGTTCGCCTATCTTCTCCAGCCATTCCGGATTGATCTGTGCAATGCAACGACCATACAGGCGTGTGGTATCCACCAGCTCAGCCGCCATGATCCAGCGCCCGGCTTTTTTAGCGAGAGTGGAACCCGGCCAGATATAAAATTTGATACCACGCGCACCCAGGTAATGTGCTTCTTCATCTGACTTATAGCCTATATTACCCAGCAAACCCGTCAGCAAGGAGAGATGCAATTGCTCGTAGGTGGCAGGTGCCTCATTCAAGCGCCAGCCCTGCTCTTTTACTATCGTCAGCAATTGCGAATGCACTTCACGCCATTCGCGCAAGCGCATCTGGCTCAGGAAATTGGAGCGGCAATTATCTTGCAACTGTCGATTGGTCTTTTTATGTTCGATGGCATCTTCAAACCAGTTCCAAATTTTCAGGTAAGACTGAAATTCAGATTTTTCATCGGCAAATTTCTTGTGCGCCATGTCGGCAGCGGCCTGCGCATCCATGGGGCGATCACGCGGATCTTGCACCGACAAGGCGGCAGCAATGATCAACACTTCCTGCAAGGCCTGGTTGTCACGCGCAGCCAAAATCATGCGGCCCACACGCGGGTCCAGCGGCAGTTTGGCGAGCTGTCGGCCTACTGGTGTCAATTGATTGACTTCGTCCATGGCCCCCAGTTCCTGCAAGAGCTGATAACCGTCAGCAATCGCCCTGCCAGGCGGCGGCTCTATGAATGGGAAAGTTTCTACATCGGTCAGGCGCAGAGATTTCATACGCAAGATGACAGCAGCCAGTGACGAGCGCAAAATCTCAGGCTCTGTAAATTTTGGCCTTTGCAGATAATCCTGCTCATCGTACAAACGTATGCAAACACCAGCCGCAACACGCCCGCAACGACCGGCACGCTGATTCGCAGCAGACTGGGCAACCGCTTCTATCTGCAATTGTTCGACTTTGTTACGGTAGCTGTAACGTTTGACACGCGCCAGGCCAGCATCGACGACATAACGTATGCCAGGTACGGTCAGCGAAGTTTCTGCCACGTTCGTGGCCAGCACGATGCGACGCGCATTTGAAGTCTTGAATACCCGCTCCTGTTCTTGTGCTGACAGGCGGGCAAACAGCGGCAAAATCTCTACATGCGGTGGATGATGCTTGCGCAGGGCTTCAGCAGCATCACGAATTTCACGCTCGCCTGGCAAGAATACGAGTACATCGCCAGAACCTACGCGGCATAATTCATCAACGGCGTCGGTAATCGCCGTCATCAAATCACGCTCTTTATCTTTTTCTGTATCTTGTATCGGACGATAGCGTACTTCTACAGGGTACAAGCGGCCTGACACTTCTATCACAGGAGCAGGCTTGGGTTCGCCACCACGAGCATCAGCAAAATGATTGGCAAAGCGCTGCGCATCTATCGTGGCTGAAGTAATGATGATCTTCAGGTCACGGCGCTTGGGCAGCAATTGTTTTAGGTAACCGAGCAGGAAGTCAATATTCAGGCTGCGCTCATGTGCCTCATCGATGATGATGGTGTCATATTGTTTGAGCAGTGGATCAGTCTGGGTTTCTGCCAGCAAGATGCCGTCGGTCATCAGCTTGACCGATGCGCCCTTGCTCAAAGTATCGGTGAAACGGACTTTAAAGCCGACATGCTCACCTAAAGGAGAATTCAATTCCTGTGCAATACGCTTGGCCGTTGATGACGCAGCAATACGGCGTGGCTGGGTGTGGCCTATCAACCCCTTTTGCCCACGTCCCAGTTCCAGGCAAATCTTTGGTAATTGCGTGGTCTTGCCTGAGCCGGTTTCACCACAGACAATTATAACCTGATGTTTTTGCAAAGCCTCGGCAATTTCTGCACGCTTGCCGGACACCGGTAATTCTTCGGGGAAGCTAATGGGTGGCAAGACATTGCGAAAAGGCAGAGCTGGCTCTTCCCTTACTGGCACGGCTGTTTTTTGTTTGTTATTGTTTTTGCCGTTTTCCCGGCCAGCCTCTGTGCCAGTCACACGCCCCGGCTGAGGCCTTGACTGCTGACTAGGTCCTTGCGCCCTTGCTTGCTGCGTTCTTACAGGGCGCACTTGTTCTGCGCCACCATCATTGAGATTGCGCGGTTTGTTTTCAGGCACTTCAGACTTCGCGGTAGTTTCACGCAACTGTTGTCGAAGCTCTCGCAATCCCGATAAACCATCTATCGCACCGGGCGTTGCTTTCTTAGGGGAGTTTTTAGGTGTTTGATTTGAAGACATAGCGCTGCGCATTATCCCAGATTTTTGTGCAGAGCAGGAAATGTTGCATTGCTTGCCATGGCATGCCTGCCAGACAACAGGCGAAATTCATATAAATCAAACCCATCTTTATTTATCCTATAATGAACCAGAGACTTGGCAAGCAGTCTAACGACAATGAAGCATGCGAGGTTCAAAACCTGGTTACACGGGGAGACAAAAAATGAAAACCTGGATCACATTGCTGTTCAGTATTTTGCTCACGGCCTGCGCCACCCAACCGAGCCAAAAAATCAGCCATCTGCAATTTCATGATGCAGGTTTTACGCCTCCTGCCAAAATCATCAGCGCTGAAGATGTCGTGGCGCTCAGCGATGAAATGCGTTCTTACATCAAGAATGATATCAACTCACAATTAAGACTCAAATCCCCGCAGAAGGCTCTGTTTGATGCACTCTCCAGCAAAGGCCAGATCAGGCTGGAATATGATGCCGAAATTACACGTAATGCAGCACAGGCATTCAAGGCACGTTCTGGCAATTGCCTGTCACTGGTCCTGATGACTGCGGCACTGGCAAAAGAACTGGGAATGGATGTGCAATATCAAAATGTCCTCGTCGATGAATCATGGAGCCGTAATAACGACATCTATTTTGCTGCCGGACATGTCAACATCGTACTGGGTCACAAATCTGCATTCAAGGGCTTTACCCAGGAGTATTCGCAATCCATGGTGATAGATTTTCTGCCTCCAAAAGATCTTCGTGGTCAGCGCTCCGAAATGATCAAGGAAGAAACTGTGATCGCCATGTATTTCAATAACCGCGCTGCCGAATCCCTGGCGCTGCAACAAGTCAATGATGCTTACTGGTTTGCCCGCTCGGCTCTGATGAGTGATCCCGACTTTACTGCGGCTTACAATACCCTGGGCGTGGTTTACAGGCAGCATGGTCACCTGGCGCTGGCTGAAAATGTGTTCAGGCAAATACTGGACAAAGAGGCAGAAAACATCATGGCACTCAGCAATCTGGTGGAAGTCTTGCGCAAGAGCGAGCGCCGGGCCGAAGCGCAAATTTACATGAGCCGTCTGGAAAGCTTGCAACCTTATCCACCTTTCCATTTCTTTAACCGCGGACTGGCTGCCATGGAACGTGGCGACTATGCCGAAGCAAAAAACCTGTTCAAACGCGAACTCAGGCGCGATCCGAATTATGATGAATTCCATTTGTGGCTGGCACTGGCACATTTAAAACTGGGCGAAACCCGGGATGCAGTCGAGGAACTGACGCTGGCCAAGGCCAATAGCACAACGCGCAAGGCGCAAAACCTCTACGCCAGCAAACTGGAGAAAATCAAGGCAACTTACTCGCATAATTAAGCTGTCGCACATTATTTGAAATCACTTGAGGCGATTTGAGGTGATTCAGGATATGTGACCAGAGCTAATCGCCCCTGTCTCCTGAGTGGAATGACAGTAATGTGGAAATTCGACCACGTTGTTACTCCATGCATTTTTGCGTCTCAGATTATAATTGGCGAATGGAAAATCCCTTTCAATTCGTTCAATGGCTGCGCTCAGTCGCGCCCTATATTCATGCCTTCCGTGGAAAGACCTTTGTGGTCGCCTTTCCCGGCGAACTGGTCATGGCAGGTGCCCTGCCAGTTCTGGCGCAAGATTTATCACTTTTGCATGCACTTGGCATTAAAGTTGTCATTGTCCATGGCTCGCGACCACAGGTAGCCGAGCAACTGGCCTTGCGTAATGTCGAAGGCAAATTTCATAATGGCATACGCATTACCGATACCGCTGCGCTGGAATGCTCGAAAGAAGCTGCCGGTGAATTACGCCTCGATATAGAAGCGGCATTCAGCCAGGGCTTGCCGAATACGCCGATGGCACATTCTGCGATACGCATCATCTCCGGCAACTTCGTGACGGCCAAACCTATCGGCATAGTCGGCGGGGTAGATTTCCAACTGACTGGTATCGCCCGCAAAGTCGCCTATGACACCATTCACCGCATTCTTGATGCTGGCAATCTGGTTTTGCTGGGTCCTCTGGGTTTCTCCCCAACTGGCGAAGCATTCAACCTGACTATGGAAGATGTGGCTGTCTCTGCCGCCACGGCCTTGCGTGCTGACAAACTGATTTTTATCTCTGAGACACCGATGATGGTGGATCAGGACAATGATGAAATACGTGAATTATCTTTCATGCAGGCAGAACAGGAATTAAAGGCGGCTTATCTGCCACCAGATTCTGCGTTTTACCTGGAGCACGCTGTCAAGGCTTCACGTGGAGGCGTGCCACGTATCCATATCGTCCCTTACAAGATGGATGGTTCTGCCTTGCTGGAATTGTTCACCCATGATGGTGTGGGTACCATGGTGTCTTCAGAAAACCTGGAAAGCCTGCGTGAAGCCACGATTGAAGACGTAGGCGGCATCATCAAGCTGATAGAACCACTGGAAGCTGATGGCACCCTGGTCAAGCGTGGTCGAGAGCTGATAGAAAGGGAAATCAATTACTTCTCAGTCATTGAACATGATGGTGTCATCTTCGGTTGCGCGGCCCTATACCCCTTCCCGTTCGAAAAAATGGCCGAGATGGCTTGCCTGACGGTCAACCCGGATGTACAAAGCCAGGGCGATGGCGAGCGCATACTCAAGCATATGGAAAAACGTGCGCGCCGAGCTGGTTTCCACAGCCTGTTTGTATTAACGACACGCACGGCACACTGGTTCCTGAAGCGTGGTTTTGTCAGTGCATCAGTCGATGATTTACCAAAAGACAGACAAAAAATGTATAACTGGCAACGCAAGTCTCTGGTTTTGATCAAGCAACTCTAGCGCATTGACCGTATAATTCACGCTGTTATCAAGATTGACCAAGATTCATATTAAGGAGCACCAACATGGCCCGCACGGTCCACTGCATTAAACTAGACAAAGAAGCTGAAGGCCTGGACCTTCCACCTTATCCAGGTGAATTAGGCAAGCGTATTTATGAAAGCGTGTCCAAAGAAGCCTGGGCCGCCTGGCTCAAGCACCAGACCATGCTGGTCAATGAGAACCGCCTGAACCTGGCCGATACCCGTGCCCGCAAATACCTGGCGACCCAGATGGAAAAGCATTTCTTTGGTGATGGTGCAGATGCCGCCAGCGGCTACGTCCCGCCAACAGAATAAAGCCTGTTACCATAGCAAAAAACTGTGGTCGCAAACAAGAAAGCCCGCATCAGCGGGCTTTTTTTCGACGTGGACTATCTCAATAAAACTCTATCTTGCCAGTTTCCACATCCAGCATGGCACCAATGATCTTGATCTGACCCTTGTCAGCCATTTCTTTCAGTACCACACTCTTTTCTGTAACTGCCTTAACCGTCATCTTGACATTCATCTCTGCCACGGCATCAACAAAATGATGATTTGCTGAAGTACGGTCGCTACCGTGAGTGTCTGGCGTAGCTTTGACGGCTGGCATGATCTTGGCCACCAGTTGCGTCAGATTTCCCAGATTGGCATTATCACAGGCCCCCTTGACGGCACCGCAATGCGAATGGCCAAGAATAACGATGGTTTTTGAACCTGCCACTTTGGCGGCATATTCCAGGCTGCCAAGTATGTCTTCATTGACGACATTTCCAGCCACACGGGCAGTAAACAAGTCACCTATACCTTGATCAAACACCAGCGCTGGCTCAGAGCGTGAATCTATGCAACTGACTATGCTGGCAAAGGGAAATTGCCCATCCCTGCCACTGGTTTTCACCTGGCCCGGCAAATCGCGCTTGAGCATATTGCCAGAGACAAAGCGCTGGTTACCTTCTTTTAACATTGCGATGGCAGCGTCAGGGCTGATCTTGCTTTGCATGGACTGTGTCATCGCAACGCTGATGGGAGGCTGGCTTGCAGTCGGAGACTGCGAAGCGCAAGCTGTCACCAGCAAGGCCGTCGTCAACGCAGCAAGAAAGCTCAGGGATGTGGATGCTTTTTTATAGGTATTCATGCTTGTATTCATTTGTCTCATCTCCTCATAAAATTAAACAACGGATAACTTCTCATTCATCTGCATCTGCACAGATTTACAGCAGACCGAAATCCTTCCTTACTACGGTCAGAATTGCAATGTCCTGACGCCTTCGCCAGTCCCCAGCAGACAAACATTTGCCCCCTGACGCGCGAACAAACCTACGGTCACCACACCCACGATATTGTTGATCTCTGCTTCCATGGCCACGGGGTCCTGGATTTGCAAACCATAGACATCCAAAATCATGTTGCCGTTATCCGTCAACAATGGCTCCCCATCCTTGATACGCAAACGCGCCTCACCACCCAGTGCATTGAGCTTGCGCGCAACCACCGCATGCGACATGGGAATCACCTCTACCGGCAAAGGAAACTTGCCCAGCACATCTACCAGCTTGGAACCATCAGCGATACAGATAAATTTTTCAGCAACGGATGCAACAATCTTTTCACGTGTCAATGCCGCACCACCACCTTTGATCATGGCCCCTTGCGGCGTGATTTCATCCGCGCCATCGATATACACTGGCATGGACGTCACTTCATTCAAATCCAGCACGGTAATGCCATGCGAACGCAGACGCGCTGCGGTTACCTCTGAAGACGCAACTGCGGCCTTGATTTTGTGCTTGATCTTGCCCAGCTCATCGATAAAAAAATTGGCCGTAGAACCCGTGCCTACGCCAACAATTTCACCTTCTACTACATAAGCAATTGCCGCCTGTGCGACAGCAAGCTTCAATTCATCTTGAGTCATGGTGCATTTCCATCATAGTTTAAAAATTGGCGGGATTTTACAGTATGGCCTGACTTATTCGTAATTTGATCAAGAACGAGACTAAAACAGTATTAAATTCGCCACAACGGTGCCTCATCCATCAGAGCAACCTGCTCGCGCAGTTCAAGTATGCGGTCTTGCCAGTAACGCTGGCTGTTAAACCATGGAAAGGCTGCCGGAAAAGCCGGGTCAGTCCAGCGTTGCGCCAGCCAGGCGGAATAATGGATCAGCCTCAGGGTTCGCAAGGCTTCTATCAAATACAGCTGGCGCGGCTCAAACTCAAAAAAATCTTCGTAACCTACCAGAATGTCGGTCAACTGGCTTTGCATATCGCTACGATCGCCAGATAGCAGCATCCATAAATCCTGTATGCCTGGCCCCATACGGCTGTCATCAAAATCAACGAAATGCGGACCAGCCTCAGGTCCCGACTCCAGCCACAAAACATTCCCGAGATGGCAATCACCATGCAGGCGCAGTTGCTGCACCTCACCTGCCCGGTCGTAGCAAGCCCGGATACCATCCAGAGCCTGCTGACTAACACTGTTATAGGCAGCTAGCAGGTCTGGGGGAATAAAATCATTTTCCAGCAACCAGGCACGCGGCAAGACGCCAAAGCTTTGCAGGTCCAGCGCTGGCCTGGCAGCATAGCTGGCGGTAGCACCGACTGCATGTATGCGCCCTATGAAACGTCCCAGCCATTCCAGCGTGGCGGGATCACCGGTTTCAGGCGCACGGCCACTCTGACGCTTGAACAGGGAAAATCGGAAGCCCTGATAATGTCGCAGGCTATTACCATCCTCAGTTTGCAAAGCGGCCAACACAGGAATCTCCTGCACCTGTAATTCACGCACGAAATCATGCTCTTCCTGTATGGCCTCATCTGACCAGCGCAAGGGCCGGTAAAACTTGGCAATCACCGGAGGTGCATCTTCTATGCCTATCTGGTAAACACGGTTTTCATAGCTGTTCAAGGCCAACATGCGGCCATCGCTGCGCAAGCCACTGCTTTCCACAGCATCGAGGACGAATTCGGGTGTCAGCCCGGCGAAGGAATCTGGGGGAGTAAAATCTGTCATCCCGCTATTGTACGTGGCTGTCAGCAGGTTCGACCATAAAACTCCTGCACAGCCAGCACACAAAGCGCTAAACTTCCGGTATTTTCATACTTATCTTTTTCAAGAGTCACACCATGCATCTCGACGAACCACTAAGCGACAAAGAATTCAATGAACTCGACAAATTCCTGATGTCGGACAAAGTCGGCGACGATGGCATGACCATGGATGCCCTGCACGGCTACCTGACCGCCATTGCCCTGGGACCAGAAATCATCCCCATGGCTGAATGGCTGCCACTGGTATGGGGCTTGCCCGACCAGGGCGAACCCAAGTTCAAGAACGAAAAGGAAATGCAGCGTGTGACCGGTCTGGTGGCCCGCTTCATGAATGAAATACAAATCACCTTTGAGGTCGCCCCACAAGAGTACGAACCCCTGTTTTGCGTCATGGAGCAAAATGGCAAGGAATTGATCGATGGCGAAACCTGGGCCTGGGGCTTTTGGGAAGGCATGCAATTGCGTGAAGAAGCCTGGGAAGCCGCCTGGGAATCGGAAGAAATCGGCCCCTTGCTGCAACCGATTTACTTGCTGGGCGCAGAAGAAATAGAAGAGGATGAACTGAAATTCGTCGATACACCAGAAAAATGCCATGAGCTGGCGCTGACGCTGGAAGCCTCCATCCCTGCCATACGCCGCTTCTGGGCACCTTTGCGCAAATCTGGCGTCACCACAGTCAAGCGTGAAACGCCCAAGGTAGGCAGAAATGATCCCTGCCCTTGTGGCAGCGGTAAAAAATACAAAGTCTGCTGTGGTGCTGAGCCTACCCTGCACTAATCACCTACAAAATTAATCATCTGCAAACCTGCAGCGCTGGAGGGAAACCTCTAGCGTAAAACTGCCCCGCCTGCATGTCTTCATGCTATTTTTGCGCTTCTCAACAACATGCTGGAGACTCCCATGAGCTTGCAAGAACAATTCACCCAGGCACAAGCCGATTCCAAAAACCTGTCCGAGCGTCCGGACAATATGACTTTGCTCAAGATTTATGCCCTGTTCAAGCAAGGCAGTGCTGGCGATGCCACCGGTGACCGTCCTGGTATGACCGACTTTGTCGGCCGCGCCAAGTTCGATGCCTGGGCTGGCCTGAAAGGCACTACCCAGGAAGCAGCGATGCAGCAATATGTAGATCTGATCACTTCGCTCAAGGATTAAGTTGCTATCATCAAGTCGCCATCTTAAGCTGGAGGGTTGAGCCAATCCCTGGGCTTGCCCTCAATCAGACCGGCAATCAGATTATCTGCCGCGCGGTTTGCCATCGCCCGCCGGGTTGCCTCTGAGGCACTGGCAATATGCGGCGTCAGTACGACATTGCTCAAGCTCAAAAAATCTGGATGGAATTTCGGCTCATTCTCGAATACATCCAGACCTGCCGCCGCAATCCGTTTTTCACGCAAGGCAACAATCAGCGCCTGGTCATCAACGATACCGCCACGGGCGAGATTAACCAGGGTTGCTCCTGGCTTCATCAACTGCAATTCTGCCGCGCCTATGGTGTGATGCGAAGCTGCTGAGTAAGGCAGCACCAGCACGACATGATCAGCTTGCTGCAATAATTCTTCCTTGCTGACGTATTGCGCGTTATTTGCATAGGCCTCCTGCTCAGCGCTGAGGCGCGAACGGTTGTGATAAACGACCTTCATATCAAAACCCATGGAACGCCGGGCAATAGCCTGACCTATCCTGCCCATGCCTATGATACCCAGGGTAGCACCATGCACATCTGCCCCCAGAAAAGAGTCGAAACGCCACTTGGTCCAGTGACCTGCACGCAGCCAGTGCTCAGATTCGGTTACCCTCCTGGCGGTGGCCATCAACAGGGCCCAGCCAAAATCAGCCGTGGTTTCATTCAAAACTTCTGGCGTATTGCTGGCCATGACACCATGTGCAGTACAAGCAGGCACATCAATATTGTCATAACCAACAGCCATGCTTGCAATCATTTTCAAATCTGGCAACTTTTGCAACAACTCTGTATTGATTTTGGCGCTGGCAGTGGCAAGAGTACCCGCCTTGCCCCTGAGTCTGGCGGCGAGCTCAGCCGGAGAAAAAATAATATCTTCCTGATTTGACTCAACTTCAAAATACTGCTTAAGTTTCGTCAACACTTCAGGAAAAATGGCACGTGTTACCAGGATTGCAGGCTTCATGTATGGCCTTGAATATAAAAATATTAAATAATGACCAGGATACTACCCGGCCTATGGCGGGCAGACCAGACGCTGCATCATACCGTTTACATGGCATTATTTCTTGCCAGACTATGGCAGTTCAACAACTTTCATCCTCACACAGATTCATGCAAGAAAATTCATGAAGGTGAGCTAAATCAAGACCAGCACCGGATTCCTGATCTAAAATTGATCATTGCAGACCCGCCTCATAAGCAAAGCACTTGATACGCCTGCATTTGCTTATGCGCAAACTATATAAGCCTGATTTGTGAGAACTGCTAAATTGCCTTAAAATACAAGGCTTTGCAGCCCTGAGCCTGTTTTTGCGCCTAGGCTGCGCCTAAATCCCGAATTTTTAGTTTAGATTGGACTGTTATGACCCACGTTGTGACCGAATCCTGCATCCGCTGCCGCTATACCGATTGCGTGGATGTGTGCCCGGTGGACTGCTTCCGTGCTGGCCCGAATTTCCTGATCATTGATCCAGACGAATGCATAGACTGCGCCGTGTGCGTTGCAGAGTGTCCGGCTAACGCTATTTTTGCCGAAGAAGATGTACCTGCAGATCAGCAGCAATTCATCAAGATCAATGCCGACCTGACCCGCAAATGGCCGTCGATTACCAAGACAGTTGCTCCTTTGCCAGATGCTGACGACTGGAAAGACGTCAAAGACAAATTGCAATATCTGGAAAAATAAGTATCTGGGGCAGCAATATGGGCTTTGCTTAATCGGCTCAAACAAATCCGCAATATCAGGAATCATCACGTCGTATGGAAAACAAACAAACTACTGCGGTTCAGGCCGCCATTGAAGCAGATGCCGTCATCATCGGTGCAGGCCCGGTTGGCCTGTTCCAGGTGTTCGAACTTGGCTTGCTCGAAATCAAGGCACACGTTATTGACTCCCTGCCAGTTGTCGGCGGCCAGTGCGTAGAGCTGTATCCGGACAAACCGATTTATGACATCCCTGCCGTGCCAGTCTGCACAGGCCAGGAATTGACAGACAATCTGTTGAAACAGATCGAACCTTTCGAACCAACGTTCCACCTCGGCCAGGAAGTAACCCTGGTTGAACGCCGTGAAGATGGCCGCTTCGACCTGGAAACCTCGACTGGCACCCGCTTCATCACCAAGACCATTTTCATCGCTGCCGGTGTTGGCTCCTTCCAGCCACGCACCTTGAAAGTCGAAGGCATAGAAGCATTCGAAGGCTCACAAGTGTTCTACCGCGTCAAAGACCCTAGCCAGTTCCATGGCAAAAACCTGGTGATCTGTGGTGGCGGTGATTCTGCGCTTGACTGGGCTTTGAACCTCGTAGGCAAGGCTGAATCTGTCGTACTGTTGCACCGTCGCGAAGATTTCCGCGCTGCGCCTGCCTCAGTCGCCAAGATGAAAGAGCTTTGCGACAACTATGAGATGCAACTCACTATCGGCCAGGTAACAGGTATAGAGACCAAAGATGATGTATTGTCTGAAATCAAGGTCACTGGTGCTGATGGTGTTACCCGCCGCATGCCGCTGGACACCCTGCTGGTCTTCTTTGGCCTTTCACCAAAACTCGGCCCTATCGCCGAATGGGGTCTGGACATAGAACGCAAGCAATTGAAAGTCGTTAATACTGAGAAGTTTGAGACGAATGTTCCCGGTATTTTTGCCGTAGGTGATATCAACACCTACCCTGGCAAGAAAAAACTCATCCTGTCCGGCTTCCATGAAGCTGCACTGGCTGCGTTTGGTGCGGCACCATATATTTTCCCTGAAAAGAAAATCCACATGCAGTACACCACGACGTCGCCAAAACTGCACAAAATCCTGGGCGTGGAAACGCCAGTTTTCGACTAATCGCGAAAACCAGGACAAAAAAAGCGCAAAGATTTCTTTGCGCTTTTTTTTTGCCTGAAATCAGACTGTCAATTTGCTGGCACGTGAGAGTCCGATTCTTTGAATTGATTGGCGATCTGCCTGAATTCATCGGTAATTTGCAGGAAAGCATCCAGTATATCCGGATCAAAATGCGTCTCACGCCCCTTACGCATGATGCTGATCGCTTCTTCATGCGAAAAGGCCGGTTTATAGACACGACGCGAGATCAGGGCATCATACACGTCAGCCACGGCCATCAGACGCGCAGACAGGGGGATGGCATCACCCACCAGATTTTCCGGATAACCTGAGCCATCCCACTTCTCTTGATGCGAATAGGTAATCTCACGGGCGAAGCGCAAGAATTCATTACTCTCACCCAGATATTTTTCTACTGACAGTATGGTTTCACGCCCGTAAACGGTATGCAGCTTCATGACTTCAAATTCTTCAGAAGTCAGCTTGTCAGGTTTGAGCAAAATATTATCAGGAATACCGACTTTGCCGATATCGTGCAAAGGAGCGGACTTATAGAGCAAATCGATGTTTTCGTCTGTCAGTTCATTACTGAAACGCGCATGGCTTTTGAGTTTGCGTGCCAGTGCAGCGACATAATTCTGGGTACGGCGAATGTGGTTACCTGTTTCATTATCACGGGTCTCGGCAAGCGATGCCATGGCCATGATGATGGCATCCTGCATCTTGCCCAGCTTGCGGGTTCTGTCCTGCACCAGGCTTTCCAGGTGTTTGTTCTGGTCTTGCAATAAATGGCGCGCCCTGACGAGATTTAATTGCGTAGCCACTCTTGCCAGCACGATAGGCGGGCTGATAGGTTTACTGATGTAATCTACCGCTCCCAGACGCAAGCCCATTTCTTCATCCTGCACCTGGCTTTTCGCGGTCAGAAAAATAATGGGAATATCCGCAGTGGCGGGATCGGCCTTGAGGCGGCGGCAGGTTTCATAACCATCCATCTCAGGCATCATGACATCGAGCAGTATCAGGTCCGGGCCAGGCAGGCTGGAAGCTATTTGCAAGGCTTTCAGGCCATTGGTGGCGATCTTGATCTTGTACTGGTCTTTCAGCAAACCCGACAAGAGCGAGATATTGTCAGGAGTATCATCAACGATCAGGACTACCTGCTTGGCATTTTGATCGAATACTTCATTCATACATCACCCCGATAAGAAGTAATTGCCCCGCATTCCCGTGAACGCCATACATCAAACTGGATACCATCGCATCAAAGTATTTCATAACCGAGGTTTTTCGCACTATTGCTTAATAAATTCAGGGCTACATCATAGTCAAATTGCCTGACCGCACGCATGATCTGTTTTTGCACATCAACGCCAAATGCATTGGCGATCATTTCCCCTGACTCTAACAGCAAGTCAACCGCTTCGCCATCGTAATCGCGCAACAAGTTACAGCATTTTACAAGTAAATTTTGCATGAGCTCGTGATCGACAGGCACCAGTTCGGCAATCTTCGTATCCGCTTTACCTGAGGATTTTTCCAGCGCCAATACCTGATCTATCGCGTTGATGGTGGCCAACATTGTTTGTGCGCATTCATCGAGTACCGGTGCCAACTCTGCCAGACTGGCATTGTCATGCAGTTTCAATTCCAGCTCTGAAGCATAGGGCTGTATGGTTTTAGCGCCTATGAGACCAGCCACTCCCTTGAGGGTATGGGCCAGCCGTTCTGCCAGCAGATTATCGCCTGCCTCCAGTGCCTTGCGGATATGCTCGACGACATGACGCTGATCGTCACAGAACCGCGATAACAGCTCCATATAAAATGAGCGATTACCAAGAGTACGGCTCAAACCCTCCTCGACATCAATGCCATCAATCAACAGACTGTTGCTGATATCCTGTATCGGCATTTGCACATTATCAAAATTGCTGCCAGTTACATGCTCCGGGCACCAGTGCGAAATAGCGTGATACAACTCTTTGGGATTGATAGGCTTGGCGAGGTGAGCATTCATGCCGGAGGCAAAGCAGAGCTCACGCTCTTCTACCATCGCATGCGCTGTCATGGCGACGATGGGCAGGTCGTCAAAGCGGGCATCTGCGCGGATCAGACGGGTTGCCTCGTGCCCATCCATTTCTGGCATCTGCACATCCATGAACACCACGCCGTAAAACCCTGGATCTGCCCTGCGCACCATATCAATCGCGATTTTTCCATTACCGGCAATATCAACGGCAACACCAGCAGCCTCCATCAGTTCACGGGCGATTTGCTGATTGATCTCATTGTCCTCGACCAGCAATACGCGCAAATCGGCATATTTGGGCACCAGCACACCATGGCTGACAGGAATAGCGTAATTGGTACTGGAAAACAGCTCAACCAGGCAATCGACCAGGGTAGAGGCATTGACTGGCTTGGTCAGGAAGCCGTCAGGCAAGGCAATATCTTCACGGTAGCTGACTTCTTCACGGCCATGTGCACTGACCAACACCATCAGAGGCGTGGGTTGCAATGAACCATCGCGCTTGAGGTAGGTGATGAGCTCCAGTCCATCCATTTCCGGCATGCGCAGGTCTGTGAATATCACACCGTAGGGATAACTCAGACTACTTTCCCTGACTGCTTGCAAAGCGGCGGCACCGCTGTTTACAACATCAATATCGACCGGTAATTCAGAGAGTATCTCCTGCAAAATCTCGGCAGCGGCAGGATTATCATCCACGATGAGCAAACGCATGCCATTGATGGCACCAGGTATCACTTGACGCTGCACTACAGGCTGGGCTATGCCAAACCAGCCAGTGAAATACACGCAAGTACCGCGCCCCTTTTCGCTGCTCAGGGCAATTTCACCGCCCATCAACTCTACCATGCCCTTGGAAATTGACAGGCCCAAGCCTGTGCCACCAAACTTGCGTGTCGTTGATTCATCGGCCTGGCTGAAGGGGCGGAATAATTTATCTGACTGCTCTTCCGACATGCCTATGCCGGTATCGCGCACTTCAAACTTGAGTTTGACCTTGCCACCTGCCATTTCCAGCGTCTGGCAAGTCACATAGATTTCACCCTTCTCGGTAAATTTAATGGCATTGTTAATGAGATTGATCAGAACCTGCCCCAATCTCAAGGGATCGCCATTGAGGTAACGCGGTATGTCTGGGGGCGCACGAAACAGGAATTCCAGCCCCTTTTCATCGGCCTTATCGGTCGTCACTGCAGAAATATTATTGAGCACATCATCAAGATTGAAATCGACTTGCTCGATATTGAGCTTGCCTGCTTCTATCTTGGAAAAATCCAGGATATCGTTGATGATGCCCAATAAGGAAATACCCGCCTTGTGAATTTTCTCTACATAATCTTTTTGCTTGGAATTGAGCTCAGTCCTTAGCGCCAGGTGAGCCATGCCTATGATGGCATTCATGGGCGTGCGGATTTCATGGCTCATATTCGCCAGGAACATGGATTTGGCTTCCGTCGTCTCTTCTGCATGACGGCGCGCCATTTCGGCTTCCTTCAATTCATTTTGCATTTGCAGGGTTTGCAGACGTATCTGTTCAGCCATGCTTTCCTTGAGCTGGGATTCGAGCAGCTTTCTCTGAGTGATATCCGAGACAAAAGACAGGGTGGCCGGGCGGCCTTCCCAATCTATCATGACAGCAGATAATTCCACCCAGATGATGGAACGGCTTTGATTATTTTCTATGCGAAAATGATAGTACTGCTCAACGTCTTCACCACGCAGGCGGCGCGTATGGTGGTCAATCACCATGGGCCTGTCGTCAGGATAAATGGCGGTGATAAAAGACATCTGCGCCAGCTCGTCAGCCTTGTACCCGGTCAGGCTCTGTACGCGCGGATTGGCAAAAACGATGCGCCCGTCCTGCACAACCAGTATGCCCTCAGTCACGTTATTGATAAGTTGCCGGTAATGCTGCTCGGACTTGCTCAAATCCTCTTCGAGCTGGCGACGGGCCGAGATATCCATCACCACCCAGACTGTGCCATGAGTCAGGTTGGTTTTATCCACCGCGCGGCCCGAAAAATGCACCCAGAACAGCGTGCCATCACTGCGCCGCATTTTCAATTCAGTCTCGTAAGCTTCGCCCTTGAGCACCGATGCATTAACCTGCGCACCTGATTCCAGATAGGCTTCACGCGAAGCGTAGAAAGGCTCGAGCGAAGCACCGAGAACATTGTCGCGGTCAACACCGAAAATCTGGCACAAAGGTGTGTTCACCCATTGTACCCGCCCCTGGTTATTCAGGAAAACCATGCCGACGATGGAGTTTTCCAGGATGGTTTCGCGCTCGGCCAGCATACGCTTGAGCTCATCTTCCAACTGGCGGCGTTCCACCATGGCACGTTCAGCCATGCGGCGTGCCAGCTCGGCTTCCTTGAGCTCATTCCTGATGTGGAGTGTCTGCACATGAACACGGGTTGCCAGTCCCTGCGCCTTGGCAAACAGGTCGAGATAACGTTTTTGCTCGTTGTAAGCCTCTTTCCAATCCCCCATTTCGGTAAATATTTCGGACAATTCCTTGATTGCCCGCAGAGGCATGTAGATATAGCCGTTACCGCCGACCTCATCTACCGCACGGCGCAAATCACGTATGGCTTCTGGGTAGCGTTTATGGCTGCGGTGCAGATGACCACTGACCCACCAGCTATAGGGTTTCAAGTGTTTGTCTTCAAAACTGTCCAACAGGTTCATCGCTGTTTCACTGAGCTTGTCGGCTTCTTCAACCTGGCCACGCATGGCCAGCGTATAAGCAGCTACTGACAGGCAAAATGCGCGGCTGGAATTGTCTGCATTCTCACCACTCTTGATGCCGCCTATGTACGAGGCGATGGCCTGGTAGGCCTCTTCGTATTTATCCAGCGATACTTTGCATAGTGCCAGCATGGTGGATACAAAAGGTGCCAGCCAGCGCTCGCTGGAATTAACAGCAATATCTCTTGCCTCCTGCAGCAAGACTTCGGCATCTTCGGCATTGCCGCTGACGTAAAAAATTTCACCGAGGTTGGCCGTCACTTGTGCGACACGGTTAGGTATCTGCAAGGCCCGCGCATCATTCAATGCCGTATAGAAATGGCGTATGGCTTCTTCGGTATAGCCCAGCTCCTGAGACAGGATGCCCAGGGTGTTATAGACCATCACAGAAATCCGGCTTACCTTCATACGCAAGGCTGGCACGATGCGTGAATGACATAAGGCATACGCATCCTGCACTTGCCCCCGGCGGCGCCATACTGCAACAGTGCCAAACAGGGCAAATGCCATGCCCTCATGCTCATCTACTGATTCAAACAGCATTGCTGCACGGTCAAATACGGGGGCTGCCTGCTCCATGTGATCATCAAAATAATCAGCAAAGGCGTCTATCAGGTCTGCCGCTATCATGGCGGCCGGATTGGATTTACCTGGCTCTTGCTGGCGCATGGCAGTTGCCATCTTGCGTCCATCCGCCGGATTGTCGCGCATCAGGTCCAGTGCATCGAGACAGAGCTCGCGCCAGTGGATTTCTGCTAGAGAACTATCTTTACTCATTCTACTCAGCTCTTCAGAAAGAAATGATGCAATGAAAAATCAAATTGAATCTTGGCATTCCGCCCTTGGCTTGCCACACGGCCCAAGAAACATATACATGTATTTTTGCCAGCAGCTTTAACACTGCAATATTAATGCGAGTGACCTGTCTATGGATGAACATCGCCAGAAACTGTGTCATTTAACTGAATAAACAGGCAAATCAAACGATTTCAGGCTTCAGGAAAACAAAGGAAACAGCGAATTCTTGAAAAATAACTTAAATTTCAACATTTCCACAAGAAATCATTGCATATAAATCAATAATTTAACATTAATTCACACCAACAAGTTCTGCAAGTCTTTTGCTCAACCAAAAATTTTTAAAACTGGTTTATGATGCATTGCAACAGTCCGCAACAGTTTGATTAAGTGTTTTTTCTAAGCTTGTTTCGCCCTGTCTCATTTGGCCTTGACTATCCCGTTTTTGACCAGGTGAATGCGTGGTCCCCTATTTGAAAGATTCACTATGCTTTATCAATTTCATGAGCTCAATCGCGCCTTTTTGAATCCCCTGACTCAATGGGCAGAAGCATCTTCAAAACTGTTCACCAATCCAGTTTCGCCCCTGGCGCACACGCCATATTCGCAACGCATCGCTGCAGGCTATGAACTGCTGTTCCGCCTGGGCAAAGATTACGAAAAACCGGAATTCGGCATTACTGCGACCACCATAGACAAGCAGGAAGTAGAAATTGCGCAAAGCACGGCGGTCATCAAGCCCTTCTGCAAATTGCTGCACTTCAAAAAAGTCTTGAGTGACAAAGAGTTGGCAAAACTGAACCAGCCCAAAGTACTGCTGGTCGCCCCCCTGTCTGGTCACCATGCAACCTTGCTGCGCGATACCGTACGCGGCTTGTTGCCCAAGCATGATGTGTATATCACCGACTGGACAGATGCCCGGATGGTACCCTTGTCTGCTGGCCCCTTCCATCTGCACGATTACATTTATTACGTCCAGGATTTCATCCATTTCCTGGGGACAGGCACACACGTGATTTCCGTGTGTCAGCCAACTGTGCCAGTACTGGCAGCGATTTCCCTGATGGCGACGGCCAAAGATCCTTTGCTGCCTAAAACCATGACACTCATGGGTGGTCCTATAGATCCACGCAAATCGCCAACACAAGTCAACAACCTGGCGACGGAAAAGAAATTCTCCTGGTTTGAAAACACGGTGATCTACAGCGTACCTGCGAATTATCCAGGCTATGGCCGCAAGGTCTATCCAGGCTTCTTGCAGCACACCGGCTTTGTCGCCATGAACCCTGACCGCCATGCGCAAAGCCACTGGGACTTTTACCAGCACCTGATACAGGGTGATGATGAGTCCGCAGAACAGCATCGCAAGTTCTATGATGAATACAATGCGGTACTGGACATGCCGGCTGAGTACTACCTCGAAACCATCAAGTCCGTGTTCCAGGAATTCCGCCTGCCAACCGGCACCTGGGAAGTTGAAGGCAAACTGGTCAGACCGCAAGATATCAAAAATGTAGCCCTGTTCACGGTAGAAGGTGAACTCGATGATATCTCTGGCCCTGGCCAGACTCAGGCAGCACATGACCTGTGCAGCGGCATCCCTGCCAATATGAAGCAGGATTATGTGGCACCGGGTGCAGGCCATTACGGCATATTCTCGGGCCGTCGCTGGCGCGACATCATTTGCCCGAAAATCGGCGAGTTCATCAAGCAACACTCCTGATCCATACAGATCAAATCAGTGCAAACAAAAGCCACGACGTTCATGACCTCGTGGCTTTTTTGTTTGTGGGTGCTGATGTTTAGGGGGATAATCACAGATCCCTATTGTATTTTGTGATCACCGTGTCAGATTCTCTTGCAGATCAGCTTGAAAACGCCTTGCCGCAAACCCAGTGCACCAAGTGCGGCTACCCCGCTTGCCGCCCTTATGCAGAAGCCATGGCCAATGGCGCAGCCAGCTACAATCAATGTCCGCCAGGTGGCCAGGAAGGTGTAGTGCGGCTTGCCAGGATACTCGGCAAACCGGTTATTCCACTGGATATCAGTCACGGACTTGAACGCGAAAGACCGGTTGCCAAGATAGAAGAAGCCTATTGCATAGGCTGTACACTGTGCATACAAGCCTGCCCGGTCGATGCCATTATCGGCGCACCCAAGCAAATGCACAGCATCATAAGCGAACTGTGCACCGGCTGTGACCTCTGCGTTACCCCCTGCCCTGTCGATTGCATTAGCATGTTGCCCGTTACAACAGGACACACTGGCTGGGACGCCTGGAGTCAGAGTCAGGCAGACAAATCACGCCAACTCTATACTTTGCGCAATCAGCGTCTGATACGCGAAAAACAGGAGAACGATGAGCGCCTTGCAGCTAAGGCGGCGGCCAAACTCGTCGCACTGGAAGCAGAGCCAGCACTCAGCGCAGAAGAAATTGCCAGCAAAGAGCGCAAGAAAGCCATCATTGCGGCCGCCATAGAAAGAGCGCGTATCAAGAAACTGCAAACACAGTCAGAAGACCCAGCAAAAGGTGACAAGCAATGAATGCAGCAAAACGTCAGGCCATTTTTGAACGCTTGCGACAACAAAATCCACATCCGACTACCGAGCTCGAATACACCACGCCTTTCGAATTACTGATAGCAGTGCTGCTATCGGCACAGGCCACGGATGTGTCAGTCAATAAAGCTACCCGCCTGCTTTATCCAGTAGCAAACACGCCCAAGAAAATCCATGCCCTGGGCATTGATGGTCTGATCCCCCACATACAAACCATAGGTCTGTTCCGCACCAAGGCAAAAAATGTGATCGAAACTTGCCGCATCTTGATGGCTGAGCATGGCGGTGAAGTACCACGTCAGCGCGAAGCACTGGAAGCATTACCCGGCGTAGGCAGGAAAACTGCCAATGTAGTCATGAATACTGCTTTTGGCGAACCGACCATCGCAGTGGATACGCATATCTTCAGGGTATCGAACCGCACAGGCATTGCACCTGGCAAGAATGTTGATATCGTAGAACACAAACTCATGAAATTCGTGCCAGCAGAGTTCAAGCAAGATGCGCATCACTGGCTGATATTGCATGGCCGTTACACCTGCATAGCCAGAAAACCCAAGTGCTGGAACTGCATGATTGCAGACTTGTGTGAATTCAAGCAAAAAACGCCCTTGCCTGATTCAGTTTAAAAAGCATTCACGCAAGAACAAAAGCCTGCATTTTTGCAGGCTTTTGTTTTTTAACAGAGCATCAAGAGATTCAGACTATCTTGCACGCTTCATCAAAACTCAGACGCGGAGAACGTGGGAACAATTGCTGTGCATCGCCATAACCAAGATTGCAGATGAAATTGACTTTAACCGTCGTGCCGGCAAAAAAGGCGGCATTGAGCTTGTCTGCATCAAAACCCGACATAGGACCGCAATCCAGACCCACAGCGCGTGCGGCGAGCATGAAGTAAGCCCCCTGCAGCGATGAGTTACGGAAAGCCGTTGCATCGATGTTAGCCTGGTTACCAACGAACCATGAACGGGCATCTGCATGCGGGAATAATTGCGGCAGTTTTTCAAAAAACTCCATGTCCATGCCTATGATGGCCGTCACTGGTGCCGCTTTGGTTTTTTCAAAATTGCCCTGGGAAACACAGCCCAGTAATTTTTGTTTTTCAGCATCCGACCTGACAAATACGATACGGGCTGGCGAACAATTGGCAGAAGTGGAACCCCACTTCATCAGATCATATATTTTTTGCAATTGTGCATCGGTCACCGGCTTGTCCAGCCAGGCATTATGAGTACGTGCATTGGTAAACAGAGTGTCGAGAGCTTCTTTGGATAACATGGGCGTCCTTTCAAATAATCGGAGGATAATAACCCAAGTCGCCAAAAGCTTCAGCGCAGTAAAATAAA
This sequence comes from Undibacterium sp. KW1, assembly GCF_009937955.1. NCBI lineage: Bacteria > Pseudomonadati > Pseudomonadota > Betaproteobacteria > Burkholderiales > Oxalobacteraceae > Undibacterium > Undibacterium sp. KW1. The sequence goes on from NZ_AP018439.1 coordinate 3,164,311, forward strand.
ATACCTTTTACAATAGGCGCACTTTTTCATTTGGACCAGTTCATGTTCACCCCTAGCCAGCACGATGTACGCCGTTTTTTTTGTGAAACCTTCAGGAAAACCCGTGAGAACCTGGTGTTAACGCCAATAGAAATCATTGCCTCTGACTGGATCAGACAGCATCCTGAATACGACAATGAACTTGCAGATATAGAACAAGCCCTTGAAGCCAATTACAGCGTGGATCAAGGCCAGACCAATCCATTTCTGCACTTGTCCATGCATTTGTCGATAGCAGAGCAAATCTCGGTTGATCAACCGCCTGGCATCAAACAGGCGTTTCAGATCCTGGCCAGAAAGCATCAGTCTGAACACGAAGCCCACCATGAAATCATGGAGTGCCTGGGCGAAATGATATGGAATTCACAAAGGACAGGTTTGCCACCGGATGGCCAGGCGTACATAGAATCACTGAAGATGCGTTGCAGTTAAGCTGTTTACCTACTGTGCGCAAATTCATTTACGGCTAATCGAGCGAACACCCTAAGCCGCCCACCGCGCCGCTCATATGCATTTTAGATTCTGTCTGCACAAAGTAAAAAAGCGAGGCTGAGCCTCGCTTTTTTACGTAACCAACGATTATTTCAGTTGATCGTTCAAGAGTTGCAGGATCTTGTCTGCTACTGGTGAAGATTCAACCTTGCCATCGCTGCCATGTACGGATACCTGGCTGGTTTCGCCTGTGGTCGTGTTCTTGACCAGGATGCGGTATTTCTGCGCATTCTTGGCAGCATCGCTGGATGAACCAAACGAGAACAGACGGGAGAAGAAGCCTTCGCTGGCGCCTTTGGTCTTGGCATCGATGTCCTGATCAACATAACGGACAAAGTACAGGCCCTGGGAGCGGTCACGGTCTTCCACTGTGAAACCTATGCGGTCCAACGCCAGACCTACCCTGCGCCATGAGCGGTCAAATGCCTCATCCACTTCAACAAAAGTCTTGCCATCGACCTTCAGCAATTGCGAATGCGGCTTGCCTGTTGCAGCAGGTGATGCCACAGCAGTTTTGGCTTTTTCACCATCAGAACCCAGACGTACCATCAGGCGTGACAGGAACTCGGCTTCGAGGCCGGGATCAGCAGCACGAGGTGTCCATACCGTACCATCTTTTTGCGCACCAACTAGGACTTCTTGTGCGCCACGATGGCTGATATAAATCTCTACTTCACCATTGGCACTACGCTCAATGCGGGTACGGAATTTATCACGCTCACCCGTGGAGTACAGGGAATCAAGCACCTTGCCCAGGGTATTACGGATAATGTCCTGAGGGATTTTGGCACGGTTCTCTGCCCAATCGGTTTCCATGACGCCTGCTTCCTGGTTTTCCACATTGATCAAGAAACCCAGCTCTTGCCAGAAGTCCTTTAATTGTGGCCACAGGGCTTCGGGAGTGTCTTTAACAACCAGCCAGCGGGCATTCCCATTGCGTTCTATACGCATGTTCTGCACTTGCTTGACCGCAACTACGCCAGAGTTAGTGGCGACTTTGTTTCCTTTTTCCAGGTTATAGCTGGATGCTGTAGCACTGCTTTTGTTTGCTTCAGGAATGGAAAAACGACTATCGCGTCGAATTTGCGTCAAATCTGGTGGCACCTCCAGGGATGCAGTCGTTGCCTTACTGGCACTTCTATAGTCGATCTTGTTAGGTTCGAGGATATTGCCGATCGAACTACAGCCAGTCAAACCTGCCAGCGCCAGCGCGCCTATGATGCCGTTTTTAGCAACAAAGCTTTTTGCCATGTGAAAGTCCCTACGTATTAGTATCGAGTATCAATTAAAACTGCGTGAAGCAAACGTGCAAGTTTCCAAGCCGTTCAGGGGAGTCATTGTAATACACCCGCCTCACGCATTGCTGCGCGAACGGTTTCATGATATTGCTCAGCCATAGTCACCAAAGGCAAACGAATACCAGTTGGTATCAAACCCATTTCTACCATCGCCCATTTGACAGGCAAAGGATTGGGTTCAATAAACAATTTATTATGCAAAGGAATCATGCGGTTATTGATGGCAACGGCTTCCTTCACGTCTCCACGCATGGCTGCCGCGCACAATTCATGCATGGCTTTGGGAGCAACGTTGGCAGTTACCGAGATATTACCCTTGCCACCGTACAACATCAGCGCTACTGCCGTAGCATCGTCACCTGAATATACAGCGAAAGTAGCTGGTGCCAGACGTATCAGGTCTGTACCTCTGGCGATATTGCCTGTTGCATCCTTGACTCCGATAATGCCAGGTATTTGTGCCAGACGCAGTATAGTCTCATTCGACATGTCTGCGACAGTACGGCCAGGTACGTTGTACAAGATAATAGGAATATCAACAGATTCAGCAATCTTTTTGAAATGCTGATACATGCCTTCCTGGGTAGGACGGTTGTAATAAGGCACAACTTGCAAAGAAGCATCAGCGCCAGCCTGTTTGGCGAACTTGGTGAGGTTGATTGCTTCTTCTGTTGAGTTACCGCCAGAACCGGCAATGATAGGGATGCGCTTGTTCGCATGCTCAACCGCCACACGTATCAATTCACAATGTTCCTCGACAGAAACAGTGGGAGACTCGCCTGTCGTACCAACGATGACGATGCCGTCTGTGCCTTCGGCGATATGCCAGTCTATCAATTTGCGCAAACAAGGCAAATCAAGACTGCCATCTGCATGCATGGGGGTTACGATCGCAACCAGACTACCCTGAATCTTTGTCATGTTAATGCAAGAAAAAAGTAAAACCCTGATTGTAGCGGATACGCTGCTAAACGGGGCGCAAATAGCTGGAATAAGGCTCTAAACTTGTGAGCATTTGCTTCAAAGCTTATCCAAAACACTGATTTTTCCAGTTTTTCTGGCGCAAATACGCTGCACCATGGCTGGCTTTGGCTGCTCGACATAGCCTTCTTCGTAAGCGATGATGGACATAGTCACTGCGGGATTAGACTGCATTTGCGTCAGAAGTTCGCCTGGACGTAACAAAAATGCAGGATTAGAGGGTTTACCAAAATTCTCATTACCAGCAGCAAAGGTTTCATAAATCAGTACACCGTCCGGTTTCAGGCTGGCGAGTATATGAGGGAATAATGGCCGGTGCAGATAATTACAAACGACAATGGCGGCAAATCTATGCTCGGCAAAGGGCCAGTCGTAACCAGACTCACCAGCTTCCAGATCGTGTACTTTAGTTTCTACCCCTTTAGCCTGCAAGCCAGCCAGACTCTGAACATCTTTATCCAGAGCCAGCAAAGTCAAACCAAGGGAGTGCAGGTAGAAGCTATTTCTACCTGCTCCACAAGCAAGATCAAGTATTTGCCCGGAGGCTGTGTGGAACAAATGATGGAAGCGCTGTAGCCAGGCTGAAGACAAAGTCAAAAGAAAACCTCCTAGTAACAAAAGGCGAACATCACCCTGCGCCAAATAAAACAGCGAATGGATACATGCACAGCGACAACACAAAATTCGCCGCCAGCATGACTGGTACCATCCAGAATTTCAATATGTTCATCATCGCCAGCCCCATGACGATAAAGAAACCATAAGGCTCGATCTGGGCAAACTTATAGGCCAGATTATGTGGCAGCAGACTAAAAAGTATGCGTCCGCCATCCAAAGGTGGCACAGGAAACAGATTGAAGGCAAACATCATCAGGTTAACGATCAAACCTGCATTTGCCATTTTCATGAAAAACTCAGACATGCTCAGAAACAGTTCGTCCTGCACCTGTAATCCCTGAATCAACGCAGCAAGTACCAGCCACCCAAATGCCATGATTAAATTAGCCAAGGGCCCTGCTAAAGCAACCCAGGCCATATCACGCTTAGGTTTTTTTAAATTGGAATAATTAACTGGCACCGGTTTTGCATAACCGAATAAAAATCCAGTTCCGGTAGAAATATAAATGACAGCCAGAACAACAGGGATCAGTATGGTACCTACTGGGTCTATATGCACCATGGGATTTAAGCTTACCCTCCCCTGGCTATATGCTGTTAAATCGCCAAAGTACTTGGCGGCATAGGCATGCGCTGCCTCGTGCAAAGTAATTGCAAAAATAACTGGTAGCGCATAAATGCTAATTGTTTGGATTATCAGGTCCATTGAGTATTTCTATTTAAATCTGTCGTTGAAGAGGAAATTGCCCTGCCATCACAATCCGAACAAAGCAGCGTCACCACGCCCCTGCCGCACCAGCTCCGGTATATCACCGGTCATGTCTATCACGGTAGTTGGCACCAGGCTGCAAGCGCCACCATCAATAACCAGGTCGACCAGTTTCTCCAGCCTGTCTCTGACCTGCTCAGGATCAGTCAAAGGTTCTTCTTCATCAGGCAAAATCAGTGTGGTGCCCAGCAAAGGCTGTTTCAACTCTTCCAGCAAGGCATGGGTAATAGTATTTTCTGGCACGCGCAAACCTATGGTTTTGCGTGAGGGGTGACTCAGGCGACGCGGCACTTCCTTGGTCGCTTCAAGAATGAAGGTATAAGGTCCTGGAGTGGCAGCCTTCAACATGCGGTACTGACGGTTATCCACCTTGGCATATTGCGCAATTTCAGACAAGTCACGGCACAGCAGGGTCAGATGATGTTTTTCATCGACCCCACGTATTTTGCGCAGGCGCATGACGGCATCTTTGTCATCCAGATGGCAAACCAGGGCATAGCAAGAATCCGTAGGCAAGGCGACGATACCACCGCCATCGATAATTTGCACTGCCTGCTTGATCAATCTCAGTTGCGGATTGTCGGGATGAATTTGAAAAAATTGGCTCATAAAAAGAATAAAGGCGGTAGCTCAGCTACCGCCACACATTATTTATTGAAAATTAACGCATGTTCTGTAATGCGGCAATACGTTGCTCTAATGGCGGATGGGAGGAGAATAAAGCGCTCCAGCCAGGTGCATCACTAATGCCCGATGCAGCCATAGACTTTGGTAACTCGCCCGGCTGCAAACCACCAAGTCTTGCCAGCGCATGCATCATCGGCTGACGATTACCCAGCAACTGCGCCGAACCGGCATCTGCGCGAAATTCACGCTGACGCGAAAACCAGTTAACGATCATGGATGCAACGATACCAAATAGTATCTCACATACAAATACCGTGATCATATAACCTATGCCGGGCCTGTCATCATCACTATTGCGAAATACCGCCTTATCCACTGCGTAGCCCACCACGCGTGCCAGGAATACCACAAAAGTATTCACCACACCCTGTATCAGCGCCATGGTCACCATATCACCATTGGCAATATGCGCCACTTCATGACCGAGTACTGCCTCCACCTCTTCCCGTGTCATGCCTTCCAGCAAACCGGTGGAAACAGCAACCAATGCAGAGTTCTTGAAAGCACCGGTGGCAAAGGCATTGGCTTCGCCATTATATATCGCCACCTCAGGCATACCGATGCCCGCCTTTTCAGACAGGGCCTTGACAGTATTGACCAGCCAGAGCTCGGTTGATGTAGATGGAGACTCAATGACCCTGGCACCCGTTGACCATTTCGCCATGGGCTTGCTGATCAACAACGAGAATATGGCTCCGGTAAAACCGACAACCAGGGAAAATGCCAGCAGGGTCGATAATTGCAGGCCATTTGCCGTCAAAAAACGGTTCACGCCCAACACGGACAGTACGACAGACATGACGGCAATCACCGCCAGGTTTGTCAGCAAAAACAGGACTATGCGTTTCATGAACACCTCCCAAAGGAACACACGATTCATGCTTTGTTAAATATGGCTTAAGCGCGCGTTTTCAAGGCAGCATCTTCAAGCCAGAGACCATTGCTCCCACACAGGCCTGGCCATTTTTGGTAAAGGGAGCAAACGCCCTATATCGACCTCGGCATCCTGAGGGGAGTGAAAATCAGAACCACGTGAGGACAAGAAACCATAATGAGCTGCAATCCTGGTGTACTCATCATATTGATCCAGCGTATGGCTACCTGTCACAGTTTCTATTGCCAGGCCGCCAAGATTCTTGAATTCAGTAAAAAAGGCATCGTAAGCCAGCGGACTAAGATCATAGCGCCCCGGGTGCGCCACCACGGCCACACCACCGGCACCACGTATCCAGCCCACTGCCTCTGCCAGTGTCGCCCAGCGATGAGGAACAAAACCCGGCTTGCCATCTGCAAGATAATGCCTGAATACATCTGACACTGTGGCACAGGCACCTATCTCCACCAGGTAACGGGCAAAATGCGAACGCGAAATCAGGTCAGGGTTGCCGACATATTTGAGCGCACCTTCATAGCTATTGGCTATACCTGCCTTGCTCAGCAGCTCTGCCGCCATGTCGCGTGCACGACGCTCACGGCCTGAGCGTGTTTGCGCCAGACCATTGACCAGGTCAGGATTGGTTTCATCAATATTGAGGCCAACAATGTGGATAGTCTTGCCAGCCCAGGTAATCGAGATTTCTACCCCGGGAATATATCCCATACCCAGGTCCAGGGCAGCAGCACGCGCCTCAGGGATGCCACGCACCTCATCATGATCAGTCAGCGCCCAGACATCCACCCCATTTAACTTGGCGCGCTCCGCCAGTTGCGACGGTGTCAACACACCATCAGAGACGACGGAGTGACTATGTAAATCGGCATTTAATTCTGGAGATAACATGATGAGTACGGTGGAAAATCAGGCCAGCGGTGTTAATCTTTTTCCAGACTGCCTGTTTTAGCCAGGAATTGCTTGTGTATGCATCTTTACATCGTGCACCGATACACCGCCCTACTGAAGTATTGTACTCTCCAAGACAGGATCGTGCTGCACTGCACGATCCCTTATTTTTATAGCATGACTTACAGCTTCATCTCTACACGCAATGTCCAGGTGGTATAGGTTTTGGATGTATTGTAGTCAATACGATTTAGCGTGTCCGAGTTCACTATACTGCCATTCTGATAATCATTGGCCCGCAGATTATTGGCGGACAGGCGCACTTGCAAGTTTGGATTGAATTTCCACAAACCGTACAGGTCTACTTGACGTTTGATACCAGTCTGGTTGATCTGGACGTTGCTGCTTTGTATTTCATAGGCTGGCGTCCAGTTGATATTTCCACCAACAGTCAGCGGGATACCTGCCGGACGATAATCAAGGCCAAAATTGGCAGTTTGTGTAGGTTGCTGGTCAAGGCGATTATTCGGCCCCTTGATATCATCCACAGTGGACCAGAAATGGCTATAGTTGCTGCGCACATCAATAGCCGGGCCATCGGGGAAGAATTCCTGCAACTGGAATTTAGCTTCCAATTCTATACCTTTGGTCGTTGCGTGACCGATATTCACAGGCTTGGAAATCTGGCGCGTCTTGTACAAACCATCTGCCAAATCCAAAACCTGAACCGGATCTGTGCTTCTGCGTATCAGATTATTGATATCGCGAACAAAAAAGTTAGCACTGATAATACCTGCGCGCGTCAAATAATGTTCAAAAGCGAGATCAATACCTTTGGATAACTCAGGCTTCAAGAACGGATTGCCGGTGCGGTCAGGGCGATAAAAACTGTTTTGATTGGAAATACTAGTCACAGCGATCAAATCATTCAATGCTGGCGCACGGTAACTTTGAGTCAAACTTGCTCTGATCTGATCCTTGCCAGCACCAGGAATACGCCAGACGCCATGCAAGACCGGGCTCCAGACGCTACTGGTATTTTCTATCGCATTACCACCCACCGTACTGCTGGTCCTGATGCCTTCCCAGCGCAAACCTGCGTAAGCAGAGAATTGTGGATTGATATCAAATTCGTCCTGAGCAAAAACAGCCAGGCGACGAGTATTGGCATCCAGGTTGTCACCGGATTCGGCAAACTGCGGCTTACCATTATCGAGAGAAATGCGGGTCTGGCTGCGCTTGCCCATTTCCAGGTCCCAACCTGCTGCCAGTGTATGTCCTTCGCCATAAGGCATGGTGAACTTACCGCCAGTGTTGATACTGCTGTCCCGGGTGTTATTGACATCGCTGATCATGTCGATCTGGTTACCATTTTTATCAAACTGATAGCGCAAGGAATTGCTATCCATCTTGCCCAGGCCGCCACCAAATTTGATATTAAGTTTGGAATTACCTTCAAACTTATGCTGCCAGTTACCAAAACCGCGCAAGAATGTTGTTTCAGCATGCGCAGATCCGGTTGCGACTGCAAAGTCCTCAACAGTTTTCGTACTGGGGTCCGGCAGAGGAAAGCGATAAATCTCGTTGACAGTACTTTGAGTACTGGAATCACTACGTGAATTCATCAAAAATGGTTGCACCATCAAAGTATCGCCATTTTCAAACTTATAATTAAAACGCGGCGTTAAATGGATACCTGTCGTTTTCCTATTGGTTTGATCATATTGATTCTGTATTAAAGTCTGAGAAGGACGGTCTGGACTATGATCATAAGAATTGGTAAAAGTACTGCCATCATCATGCTGACGATTCTGAAAAACAGAACCACTCAAGGCATACGACAAACTACCCATTTCACCAGGCACTGTCAGCGACACATTCGGTGCCAACCTGCCCTGTTCATAACCAAGGGATAATTTCAGGTCGATATCTTTTTGCTTGTAATCCTCCCGCAAGACAACATTAATGGTGCCAGCAATCGCCTGGGTGCTGTATTCAGCCACGGTACCGCGTATGATTTCTATGCGTTCTACCTGGTCAGGTGTCAGGCTATCCATGGAAAACCCACGTGGCGCACGTTCACCATTGAGCAGTATCTGGGTATAGCCATTGCCCATGCCACGCATGCGTATGTCTCCGCCACGACCTGGTCTGCCACCGACGGTGACGCCGGGCAGACGTTTCAATACATCACCGAGATTGCTGTCGCCATTTCTATCGAGTTCTTCACGGCCAAAGATAATCTTGGCGGCGGTCGATTGACGGCGCTCGTCCTGGTCAGTACGGCCACCACTGATGGTGACTTTTTGTATATTGTCCTTGCTGGCTGCTTCAGTTTTTTTGTCTCCCGTCCTGGCCTTGGCCTTCGCATCCTGAGAATTTTCTTCAGTGCTTTTTACGGTTTCTGGTGGAGTAGTTTGCGCATAAGCAAACGTGGTCACTGAGAAAACACTGGCAACCGCCAGTGTCAGGGTACGCAATCTAAATTTTGGATACATAGGCTTCAAACAAGAAAATACAAAACTGCATGAGCACAGGCATACCTGTACTCTCATGCCAAGATTGTATTTTTAAGCAAGCTTGAATACCAGCAAACACAGGTTCATATTTGTATAGAATTGAAACAGTGGGCCGGTGATCGTTACTTTGTGATACCAGACAAAAACTATGGCTTTCAGTTTTTACGAAAGCGCCATAGTGCAATTACCCCAAAAACAGCCGCAAAAGCCAGTTGCACACCTATGGCAGGCAAAGCTGCATCCAAACCAAGGCCACGCCAGGTCATGGCATCGAGACCATCGACAGCCCAGCGTGTAGGCACGATCAGGGTCAGACTTTGTAACCATTGAGGAAACATGAATGACGGCATCCAGGCACCGCTGAGCATGACCATGATCAGGGTCGCAAACACCGATATGCCACGCGCCGCCTCAGGGGTTTTGCCAAAAGCAGCAATCAACAATCCAAAGCTGGCTGTCATCAGGGAAAAAGAAATCACCACACCTATAAACCCGGGCAGACTTCCCGCTATATGCACATTGAAGACGAAGACGGCCACCAGGAAAATAAAACACATGAGACCACAGGCAATCAAGGCACATGACAGGGCCCTGGCGATCAGCACCGTGTTCAAGCCAACTGGCGCGGCCAGCAAGCGGTTCCACAAACCCAGCCGCCTCGCCAGCAGTATGCCTATGCCCGCATCTATCGCCATGAACAAAATAAACTGCACGCTCATGCCTGCAAATGAATGAGCATAGCCATTGTATTTATTGGTGACCGGGTCACCTGCGGTCATGGCTTGATCCTTGGTAACGAAGGGCATGCTCAAGCCAGTATTTACAGCCTTTGCTGCATCTGTTGATTTTGCAGCAGAAGCGCTTGCTGAATCAGCAGTTGCAGCAGTATCTGCGACTTCAGTTTTTTGCTGGCTAAGCTGGAATTTTTTCAGGCTACCAAGAAAATCATGCAGCTCACCTTTATTTTTATTGGCTTCATCCATCTTTTCCAGCTCTTGCAGGCTCTGGTCTATGAACTTGGTACCTGACTTGCCACCAAACATTTCAGCACTGACACTTTGCATGACTTGCTGCGTCAGCATGCCCTTGACCATGGCCAGCACTGCGGTTTGCGAAGGGTCGTAAAAAATAAGCAACTCCGGCTTTTCCCTGCCCCCAAACAAGGCCCCGCCAGCCTGGTCACCAAATTTCTCAGGTATCAGGACTGCCATATTGAGCTTGCCTTTCAGCACCAGAGCCTTGGCCTCTTCCAGGGGTAATTCCTTGACCGACAAAGTGGCCTCCTCCTTCAAGCCCTTTACTATTTTCTGGCTGATCACATGATCATCCTGACTGATCACGGCGATCTCTATCTTGGCCGCATCTTTAGCCTCTCTGCCACCAGTGACAAATCCAAAGAATGCCCCCAACAGGATAGGCATCACCAGATTAAGCAATAAAGCGCGGCGGTCAGCCAGGAACAAGATCAGGTCTTTTCGTATCAGTGCGATCAGGGCAGTCATTATGTTTCCTTAGTATTTCGCATTCTTATTGGAGAGACTTCAGGAATAAATCGGAAACAAAATCAGTCGCGCAGACTGCGCCCGGTCAGGGTCAGAAATACCGCTTCAAGATTGGTTTTTGCAGTCGCAAAGTGATTGGTCTTGTAGCCGTTTTTTGCCAGCCAACTCAGCAAACCAAAAGCTACCTCATGCTCAGTCAGCGTCACATCCAGATGCTTGCCCTGGTCTGACATGTGCACACTATCGACCCCTGGCAAGACACTCATGGCAGCAACATCTGCCTCAGTGATCTGCGTATTCAAATCCAGTTGCAATGCTGCCTTGGCAGGCAAACGGCGATATAAATCTGCCGGGGTTTCATTGGCGATGACTTTGCCATGATCGATGATGACGATATGGTCAGCCAGGCGCTCAACTTCCTCCATGTAATGACTGGTATAGATAAGCGTGCGGCCTTGTGCCTTGAGTACATCCAGGCTGTCAAAAATCGCATTGCGGCTTTGCGGGTCGACACCTACAGTCGGCTCATCCAGTATCAATAATTCCGGGTCATGCAAAAGTGCTGCGGCAATATTCAGGCGACGCTTCATACCGCCTGAAAACGTCAAGGGTTTATCGCCTGCCCTGTCTGCCAGATTGACCAGTTCCAGCACAGCATCACAGCGCTGTTGCAACTTGCTGCCAGACAGGCCATACAAGGCACCAAACAACTTGAGGTTTTCTCTTGCTGGCAATTCGTCATACAGCGCCAGGTCTTGCGGTACCAGCCCTATCTTGAATTTTACCGCATTATTACCAGCCCCCATGGTCTGCCCATCCAGCAATACCTTGCCCTGCTCAGGCTGTAACAAGCCGCAAATCATGCTGACTGTGGTTGATTTGCCCGCTCCGTTTGGCCCTAGCAAACCCAAGGTTTGCCCGCGTTCAATAGTAAATGAAACATCATCAACGACCTTGCGTGCGCCATATGATTTAGTCAAGTTCTGTACATCCAGCAGCGTGCTAACCATGGGATTTGCCTTAATGGAGAACAATTGAACACAATTTAAAGAACCAGTGTCAGCAATGGTAATTCAAACAATGCTTTTACAGCAAACAAGAATCCTGACTATGCGCGAGTTTGCAACAGATATGGCAATACCAAGCGCAAAGACATAAAAAAACCTGCTTATTTGAAGTAAGCAGGTTTTTAAGTTCAGCCCACCGTTTTCAGGCTGGCTTGGATCTTCATGATCAGTCGGCGCGGTCGGCCAGGTTCAGGTTCAACTGCGAACGCAGCAAGTCTTCAGTATCTGGACGCGGGCTATTACGCGCTGTTTCCAGCTTATCGAGATAACCAGACGTGACGTCACCCGTGATGTAAAAACCATCGAAGCAGGATGCTTCTATGTTTTTCAACAGCGGATTAACATCAGAAATCGAGCGCTTCATCGCCGCCACATCCTGATACACGAGGGCATCAGCAGTGATTTCACGGCAGACTTCTTCTTCACTACGGCCATAGGCGATCAATTCACTGCGGGTAGGCATATCGATACCGTAAACGTTAGGGAATTGCACCGGTGGCGCAGCAGAGGCAAAAATCACACGCCTTGCACCAGATTCGCGTGCCATTTGCACGATTTCACGGCTGGTCGTGCCACGCACGATGGAGTCATCGACCAGCAAAACACTCTTGCCCTTGAATTCAGAACCAATGGCGTTCAACTTTTGGCGTACAGACTTACGACGCACTGCCTGGCCCGGCATCATGAACGTACGGCCTATGTAGCGGTTCTTGATAAAGCCTTCGCGATAATCAAGATTCAATTTTTGCGCCAATTCCATTGCCGATGGACGGGAAGAATCTGGGATCGGCATGACGACATCAATTTCACCATCGCGGAATTGATTACGTACCTTGTCGGCCAGATACTCACCCATTTTCAGGCGGGTCAGATACACCGAGGCACCATCGATGATGGAATCAGGACGGGCCAGATACACATATTCAAATGCGCATGGGTTCAAGCTAGGATTATCAGCACATTGCTGGGTATGCAATTTGCCATCCATATCGACGAACAGAGCCTCACCCGGTTCTACGTCACGCAGGAACTTGAAGCCCAGGCCTTCGAGCGCAACTGATTCGCTGGCGATCATGTATTCAGTGCCGTTTTCGGTCTGTGAAACACCGACACACAAAGGACGGATACCAAAAGGGTCACGGAAAGCCAGCAAGCCATAGCCAGAGATTTGCGCAACAACGGCATACGAACCACGTACACGCCTGTGCAGCATGGCAACGGCGCGGAACAGGCCTTCAGGATCAAGTGAATAGCCGCTGGTGACTTCCTGTATCTGATGCGCCAGGATGTTGAGCAAGACTTCAGAGTCAGAGTCAGTATTCAAATGACGGCGGTCATTCTTGAACAGCTCTATCTTCAGCTCCACTGCATTGGTCAGGTTGCCGTTATGCGCCAGCACGATACCAAATGGTGCATTGACATAAAACGGTTGCGCTTCTTCTTCACTGGTGGAACCGGCGGTTGGATAACGTACCTGCCCGATACCTACATTACCAGGCAAAGAACGCATATTGCGGGTACGAAAAACGTCACGCACGAGTCCATTCGCTTTATGCATGGCGAATTTATTGCCATGGTTTGTTGCGATACCAGCTGCGTCCTGACCACGATGCTGCAACAATAGCAGCGCGTCATAAATCAGTTGATTGACAGGATTATTTGAGAATACGCCTACGATGCCACACATGGTGGACTCCTAAAAAAAACAATTAAAACTTTACATGCTCCGAAACCGAGACCGGCAGCAACGGGATCACCGTGCGCGCTGCAGTTTCCGCAAGAGGGCTAAGCCATGCCTGTGTCCAGAATGGCTGCTGCGGTATGGATGTCATACCGCACACCAGCACGGCTGCCAACACCAGTATGCAACCACGCGCCAGACCAAACAGACCACCCAGACCCCGGTCTGCCAATGTCAGGCCGCTGGCCTTGATCATGGCATCCACCGCCATCATGATCAGCGCCATCAACAGGCGCACACCGATAAACAGGGCAATAAAGGCAACGATCAGGCGCAACATCTGGCCAGGCACCATGGATGGCAACCACGTCGCCAATACATCACTATAGGCATTGGCAACCACAAATGCGACCACCCAGCTAACCAGTGACAAAATTTCTTTAATTAAACCGCGCAGCGTACTGATCACGATAGAACAAACCAGGATCAGCAGCACGAGATAATCAAACAATGTCACGCCAGATATTCCTTACTCATTAGTTAGGTGGCAGGCTGGCGCTCAGGCCCAGCTTGCTTAATTTGGCGCGCATTTTATCTGCCTCTTCTTTCGAAGCAAAGGGGCCTACCCTGATCCTTGTCACTTCACCATTCGTGGTGATGATCTTTTGCGTATATGAACGTATATTCGCCGCGTTCAGCTTGGCTTGCACTTCATCCACTTTGGATTGTGTGGAAAACGCGCCTGCCTGCACCGTGTAAGATGATTTTTCTGCAGGTTTGTCTGCGGCTTCTGGCTTGCTGACTACCGGCTTGGCAGCTGGTGGAGTTTTACCCTCGAGTATGGCCAGCGCACGGGCGGCCTCATCATCGGCATTACCTGGTTTGGCGACAACTGGTTTGACATCAGTTTTTTCGGGCTTGGCAGGCTTGGCTTCAGCTTTAGGTTCATTTTTTGCCGTAGCCACATCCTTCTCCACCGCTTTGACTGGAGCTGGAACTGGCTTTACCTCAACTTTTGGTTCAGGTTTGCTTTCTGCTTTTACTACAGGTTTGGTTTCTGTCTTTGTTTCTGGTTTTGCTTCTGTCTTTACTTCAGGCTTGACTGGCTTGGCTGTGGCTGGCGCAGTCTGGGCTAGCGTAGTAGCGCCCGCAGTGGTCATGGACTTGACCTGTCTGTCGGCGCCATCATTGGCAGCGACTTTGTTTTTTGGCGTCGCTGGTACTTCTATTATTTCTTCAGGCGGCTCATCTGGCAGCTGTTTTTTGGATTTTGGCGCGACAGCATCGGCAGCGATGTCCGGCGTTTTATCCTTGGAGGGAATGCGGATATTAATATCATCCGGCAAAGGCTTGGGATCAGAATCGAGGATCATAGGCAAGCCTATGATGGCAGCCAGTGCCAGTGCAACGGCACCTATCAGGCGGCGCCTGGCACGTTTTTTCTCTGGCAATATGGGATCATCGACCTTGGAGCGCCTTCTGGGCTCGGCCTTTTTTGTCCTGGAACGAGTTTCGATACTCTCTTCTTCAGCGCGGGAACGGAATTCACCGCTATCCTGAGTATCGGAAGTTTCTTGCTTCTGTGTAAAACGCGAGAGCAAACCCATGTGCAAATTTCTGGTTGGTTAGCAAGCGGGTCCGTCAGCAACAAACCGGCTTGCAAAAAACATCAATGGAGTGCAGAACGACGGGCGCGCATCACACCTGCCACCGTCAGAAAGGATCCAAAGACCACTATTCTATCATTTTCGCCCGCCTTGCTGATGGCGTCTGCATATGCCTGCTCTGGCGTATCAAAACTGGTGACGGTTTTTTCAGTATCTGCCAGCACGCCAGCGGCGACCAATTTGTCTTTCAATACCTCAACTGGGGCCGCTCGCGGCAAAGGCAAGGCCGTGACGCACCAGTGATCGACTTTTTCTTTCAATTGAGCAATCACGCCGTCAATATCCTTATCGAGCATGGAACCAAATACCGCGTAGGTATAGGCATGAAAACCCATATTGTCGAGATTTTGTGCCAGCGTAGCGGCGGCGTGCGGATTATGCGCTACATCCAGCACCACGGTAGGGCGACCTGGCATGACCTGGAAGCGACCCGGCAAATCCACCATCACCAGACCAGTACGCACTTCTTGCGCACCCACTGGCAGTTCGAGCTTCAGTGCTTCCAGCGCGGCCAGCACGGCAGACGCATTCAAGAGCTGGTTGGCACCGCGCAAACTGGGATAGCCAAGGGAATTACGGCGCTGGCTGCGGCCCGCAAAATTCCATTGCTGCTTATCACCGTTATAGTTGAAATCGCGGCCAAACAACCACAAGTCTGCACCTATGGCATTGGCATGGTCTATCAGGGACTGGGGTGGCAAAGGATCACCACAAATAGCTGCCTTGCCCGGACGGAAGATGCCGGCCTTTTCAAAGCCTATCTTTTCGCGGGTATCACCGAGGTAATCAATATGGTCGATATCAATGCTGGTAACAATGGAGACATCGGCATCAATGACATTCACCGCATCCAGGCGACCTCCGAGACCAACTTCGAGAATCACCACGTCAAGCTTGGCATCAGCCAG
The DNA here is from genome assembly GCF_009937955.1 of Undibacterium sp. KW1. Lineage (NCBI taxonomy): Bacteria > Pseudomonadati > Pseudomonadota > Betaproteobacteria > Burkholderiales > Oxalobacteraceae > Undibacterium > Undibacterium sp. KW1. Next base: position 3,180,319 of record NZ_AP018439.1, read on the forward strand.
CAATTTGCAAATTGCCAACGTAGTAAATTCAAAGTAGGTCAGCGAAATATCGCCACGAGCCTCTTCAACCGCATTGAAAGTAGAGATAAAGACATCGTCCTTGACCATCTCGCCATTGATGCGGGCACGCTCATTGAAGTCAAGAAAATGTGGCTTGCTGTACAAGCCGACACGGTAACCGGCCTGCATCAACACTGCTTCCAGCATGGCGCAGGTAGAGCCTTTGCCATTGGTGCCAGCGACCATGATGACAGGGCAATCATAGTGGATCGCCAGCTTGTTCTTGACCGCAGCAACGCGGTCCAGGCCCATGTCGATTTCTTTAGAATGGCGGGTTTCAAGTACGGCCAGCCAGTCAGCCAGGGTGGCAGGTAAATTTGTCATAAGATAAAAAAAGCCCGAACAAAATGCTTCGGGCTTATTAGGTATACACTATAAATCAGGAGGATACTGCTTCAGCGGGCTGGTTTTGCAACAGCGCCAGCAAACGCGCGATTTCTTCACGCATCTTGCGACGGTCAACGATCATGTCGATCGCGCCTTTTTGCAGCAGGAATTCAGAGCGCTGGAAGCCTTCCGGCAATTTCTCACGCACGGTATTTTCAATCACGCGTGGGCCAGCAAAGCCGATCAAGGCTTTAGGCTCGGCAATCACTACATCGCCAAGGAAGGCGAAAGAAGCGGATACACCGCCCATGGTAGGATCAGTCAGTACAGAAATGAAAGGCAGTTTCTTTTCAGACAACTTGGTAAGCATGGACGTGGTTTTTGCCATCTGCATGAGGGACAACAAACCCTCTTGCATACGTGCACCACCGGTAGCGGTAAAGCAAATGAAAGGTACTTTTTGCTCCAGTGCCGCTTGCGCACCACGCACGAACCGCTCACCAACGACAGAACCCATGGAACCACCCATGAATTCAAACTCGAAACAAGCAGCAACTACAGGCACAGCCATGATGGAGCCACCCATGACTACCAGGGCATCAGTCTCACCGGTAGTTTCCAGCGCATCTTTGAGGCGATCAGGGTATTTTTTGCTGTCTTTGAATTTCAGTGTATCGATAGGCAAGACTTCCTGGCCGATTTCATAACGACCACCGGCATCAAGCAAGGCATCCAGACGTTCACGTGCGCCTATACGCAAATGATGGCTGCATTTTGGGCAAACATGGATATTGGCTTCCAGATCAGAACGATACAGCACCGCTTCGCAAGAGGGGCACTTGACCCACAAACCTTCAGGAATCGACTTACGATTTGCAGATTCCGAGCGTTGTATACGCGGCGGCAACAGTTTTTCTAACCAACTCATGTTTTCTCCTTATGGCCGCCAGGCTGTCTTTTTAACAACCCGGCATCAGGTTCATTCTGGTAAAAGAACCAGTCAGGCGCGTATTTTACTCGTCCAAAGCCTGTCTGACACCAGAAATAAAGCTTTTCACTGCAGCAACTGCGGCAATTACGTCTCCACGCGGGGTATTTTCCAGTTCCTGGATGATGCGCGAGCCTATCACCACCGCATCCGACACTGTGGAAATGGCTCTCGCCGTCGCCCCGTCACGTATGCCAAAGCCCACACCTACCGGTACTTTGACATGCTTTTTGATGCGCGGGATCATGGCGGCAACCGCATCCAGATCCAATGCACCAGAACCGGTAACACCCTTCAGCGACACATAATACACATAACCACTGGCAATTTTACCAACTTGCTCTATGCGCTCGTCAGTCGATGTCGGTGCCAGCAGGAATATTGTGTCCATCCCCTGTTGCTGCATTTTACTTGCAAATTCTTCACATTCTTCCGGCGGGTAATCCACTACCAGCACACCATCCACTCCAACTTCAGCAGCCTTGGCAATGAATGCATCCTGCCCCATGCGCTCTATGGGATTGGCATAACCCATGAGCACAACTGGTGTCTTTTGATTACTTTGCCGGAATTCGCGGACGAATTGTAATACATCCCGCAAGCCAACTCCAAATTGCAGCGCTCTTTCAGAGGCGCGCTGAATGACAGGGCCATCCGCCATGGGATCAGAAAACGGCACGCCCAGCTCGATAATATCGGCCCCGCCCTCGACCAGAGCATGCATTAAAGGTACAGTTAAATCAGGTGCGGGGTCACCCGCAGTGATGAAAGGGATTAAACCTCTTTTATTGTTAGCCGCCAAAGCAGCCATGGTATTTTGAATTCTTGACATCTTGTTGGTCCTTATTTGATGCGCTATGCGCTGTCCAGGACATCACTCCTGCGGTGGCATCAATCTCAATTCTTAATAGGGAAGGCATGCAGGCCACATCTCTATATGTATGCGCCCGCATGTTTACTCAAAGGCAAATCAGAATTTCAGCCCTGCCCGTTCAGCCACGGTATGCATATCCTTGTCACCACGGCCAGACAGGTTTGCCAGGACGATCTTATCCTTGGGTAAAGTCGCAGCGAGCTTGGCGGCATAGGCAAGAGCGTGACTGGATTCCAGCGCAGGAATAATGCCTTCAATGCGACAGCAATCATGAAAAGCCTCGAGCGCCTCATCATCTGTGATGGTCACATACTGCGCGCGACCACTTTCCTTCAACCAAGCATGTTCAGGACCCACACCCGGATAATCCAGGCCAGCTGAGACAGAATGGGTTTCTATGACCTGGCCATTCTCATCCTGCAACAAATAAGTACGGTTACCATGCAGCACACCGGGTGAGCCTGCCGTCAGCGAGGCAGAATGCTTGCCACTTTCCAGCCCCTCACCCGCTGCTTCGACACCGATGAGCCTGACTTGCTGATGATCGATATAAGGATAAAAAATACCCATGGCATTCGAGCCACCGCCTACGCAAGCCACCACATAGTCTGGCTGACGTCCGGTTTGCTCAGGCATCTGCCATAAGCACTCTTCACCGATAACGGACTGGAAGTCCCTGACCATCATGGGATAAGGATGTGGCCCTGCCACCGTGCCTATGATGTAAAAAGTATTATCGACATTCGCGACCCAGTCACGCATGGCTTCGTTCAGCGCATCTTTCAGGGTCTTGGAACCGGACTCTACCGGTACCACGGTCGCACCAAGCAACTTCATGCGATACACGTTTTGCGCCTGGCGCTTGACGTCTTCCGACCCCATATAGACCACGCATTCGAGTCCAAATCGGGCACAGATAGTGGCAGTAGCCACGCCATGCTGACCCGCACCGGTCTCAGCAATAACCCGTGGCTTACCCATGCGCTTGGCCAGTAGAGCCTGGCCGATCACATTATTAATCTTGTGGGCACCCGTATGATTCAGATCTTCACGCTTGAAATAGATTTGCGCCCCACCCATCAAATCTGACCAGCGTTTGGCGTGATACACAGGCGATGGGCGACCGACAAAGTACTTTAATTCATTGCGAAACTCCGCCAAAAATTCAGGATCATTTTGGTACTTGGCATACGCTTCTTTAAGTTCCGTCAATGCATGAGTCAGGGTTTCAGATACAAAAGTGCCACCAAACTGACCAAAATGACCACGTGAATCCGGTAAATGATATTGGGCTGACTGATAAATTGCCTGACCGGCGATAGACTGGCGCTCGAACTGAGCATCCAAAGACTGGAGTTCTTTCATTTTCTTTCCTTCAAACTGGCTTGAAAGCGATGCATTGGGGAGCTACCCCACGCCACATCACTATTCCTGATTATCTGCCAGACGCACCGCTTCGATAAACGCGCGCACGCTGGCCTCATCCTTTATACCCTTTGCTGCTTCCACACCACTGCTGATGTCGACCGCAAACGGGCGAACCTGACTAACTGCGCCAGTCGCGTTCTGTACGCTCAAGCCACCACTTAAAACGACCCGAGGCGCGAGCTCTTTTGGAATGAGAGACCAATCAAAAACCTTTCCACTACCGCCATACCCATCAACATGGGTATCTAGCAATAAACCACTGAATAAAGGACTAGCCTTACGATAAGACTGCTCACATTCTAGCAAATCCTCAGGCCTTGTGTCAGCTTTGACGCGATATGCACGAATAAAAGGACGATTCACACAAGCGGCCAGGCTGGCGCATTGTTCAGGTGTTTCATCGCCGTGGAATTGCAGCAATTGCACGGGAGCCTTATTAATGACCTCTTGCAAGCCTGCCTCGTCAATATTGACGAACAGGCCCACCGACATGACAAAGGGAGGAATTTCGCGCAGCAAAGCCCCGGCAGTGTCAGGTGTGACATAACGAGGGCTGGGTGGATAAAAGACGAAGCCCAAGGCATCAGCCCCAGATTCGACAACAAAGCAAACATCTTTTGCTCGGGTCAAGCCGCAAATTTTTATTCTGGTTCTGTGAAGCATGGCACTTCCTAATGTAAAAACTTTTCCAATTCAAACTAATACAAGTTTTTGTCGCGCTCCGTAATCGCCAGCATCAAACAGTGGCAGCTTACTTCGCTTCCGTATTATTCTTAAAAAATTGAGGCAGCATTAATTTTTGTCTGTACACAAATCCAATAAGAACAAACCCTATCAATGCCACCATAAAATATGTCAAACCTAAGCAGGCGTTGATAGCAGAACCAGCCAGCCAAGCATATAAAATATACCAAGCAGCGTTACTGCCCTGACGGGAACGATATGCTAGCCAAGCCGGAGGAAATAAAACTGCCAATACAATCAGGAAATTTAGAGCATTTATATCGTCGAACATGGTCAGACTTCTTTAGGTTGAAGGGCTAAAAATCATCACTAAGCATTAACTGAAAACCAACACCAAATACGATACTACGGTAGCGACAAACAGTATGAGCACATGACTCGTCTTATTTTTTGGGTTAATTACAACCGCATAAGTAGTAAATCCAAACGCCACACAGAATATCTTCAGGATTTGCGCTGCAACTGCAGACAAATGAGTTTCAGCACGAGGCTCAGCCAAGATGCTAATTACAAAACCAATAATTCCCAAACAGATAATTAGTTTTCTTTCCAAACTTAATCGCTGTTTGACCTGCATATTTTCCATAAGTCTCCTTTAGTGCCATCAACAAGCCAAGCGCAAGCGATTGACACTACAAAGTAGCACGTTACCCAACAATTATCACAATATCAGGATATTCTGGAAAGCGCTCACTTATAAAAAAACTGGGGAATGAAAATTGACACATGTAACCTTCCAGCGCTCGAGCATATATAGAGGCAAATACTTGATTGAAGCATGCGATAATCAATTACCATTTCATTCATAGACGCCATGAATTCACCTGCAACAAAACCACTCATTACCCGGCTATTCGGATTGGACATCTGCAATATGCGTTTTGCAGAGGCCAACCAGCATTTGCTGGAAGTTGCCAGCAGCCGTGACCATGCCAGCCGCGTGGTGGTGACGCCAAATGTGGATCACATGACCAAGCTCGAATATGAGCCTGAATTCAAGAACCTCTATGCCACTTCAGATTATATTTTTGCCGATGGCATGCCGATAATCTGGGCCAGCAAGATGTGCGCCCTGCCCTTGCCAGAACGTGTGACTGGTGCAGATTTGTTTGTATCGCTATGCCGTGGCTGCATAGAAAAAGAATTGTCGATTTTTGTTTTGGGTGGCATGCCAGGGCAAGAAAGCCTGTTACTGGAATCATTCGCCAAGACTTACCCTGGATTGAAAGTCGATATTTTTTGCCCGTCCATGCAGTTCACTGCAGATGGTGCAGAAAGTGATATGGCTATACAGCGCATACAGGCTGCGAAACCGAATATCCTTTTCATTTGCCTGGGCATGCCCAAACAGGAAAGACTGGCATTTCGCTACCGCGCGCAATTCATCACTGACAACGTGCCATTAATATTGTGTGTAGGTGCAGCCATGGAATTTGCATTGGGCCAGAAAAAACGTGCACCGCTGTGGATGCAAAAGACAGGCATGGAGTGGTTCTGGCGCCTGGCTAGCGAACCGCGCCGTTTGTGGCAACGTTATACGACGCAGGCCTGGCGCTTTGTCGGGCTCTTGCTGCGTGAGAGAAAGATACAAAAGCAAATGCGCTGAATCCAAAAAAATTCCAGCAAGCTGCACTCTAAGCTTAGGTAAAACAATAAAAAAACCGCACAGATAACAATCTGTGCGGTTTTTTCTTGGGAGCTTATCTACTGCTTATCCTTACAAACTTATGCCACTTTTTTTGCATCGAAGAATTGTTCATCTTCAGTAGAACCATGCAAAGCTGTTGTAGAAGACTTACCTTGCTGGATAGTTTGTGTCACTGCATCAAAGTAACCAGTACCAACTTCACGTTGATGCTTAACAGCTGTAAAGCCTTTTTCTGCCGCTGCGAATTCTGCTTCCTGCAATTCAACGAAGGCAGACATCTGGCGACGTGCGTAGCCATGTGCCAGGTTGAACATGCCGTAGTTCAATGCATGGAAGCCTGCCAATGTGATGAACTGGAATTTGTAGCCCATTGCGCCCAGTTCTTTCTGGAATTTGGCGATCGTTGCATCGTCCAGGTTTTTCTTCCAGTTGAAAGAGGGAGAGCAGTTATAGGACAGCAATTTACCTGGGAACTTGGCATGGATAGCGTCAGCAAATGCCTTGGCGAATTCCAGATCAGGTTTACCAGTTTCACACCAGATCAAGTCTGCATATTCTGCATAAGCCAAGCCACGGGAAATCGCTTGTTCCAGACCTGGTTTGGTTTTGTAGAAGCCTTCAACTGTGCGCTCACCTGTGCAGAAAGGCTGGTCGTTAGGATCAACGTCAGATGTCAGCAAATCAGCAGCTTCAGCATCGGTACGAGCCAAAATCACGGTGGATGTGCCCATGATGTCAGCAGCCAGACGTGCTGCGTTCAGTTTTTCAATCGCTTCACGGGTAGGAACCAGAACCTTGCCGCCCATGTGGCCGCATTTTTTAACAGAAGCCAGTTGATCTTCAAAGTGAACACCAGATGCGCCTGCTTCGATCATGGCTTTCATGAGTTCAAAGGCATTCAATACGCCACCGAAGCCGGCTTCGGCATCGGCCACGATAGGGGCGAAGAAGTCGATGTCGTCTTTGCCTTCAGACCATTGAATCTGGTCAGCGCGTGTCAGTGTGTTGTTGATGCGTTTAACAACCAGTGGTACAGAATTGGCTGGGTACAGGGATTGATCAGGATACATTTCACCGGCAACGTTGGCGTCACCCGCAACTTGCCAGCCAGACAGGTAGATGGCTTTCAAGCCAGCTTTAACCTGTTGCATGGCCTGGTTACCAGTCAGCGCGCCCAGGGCATTGATGAAAGGCTCGTTATTGACCAGATCCCACAATTTGATCGCGCCGTTTTTGGCGATAGTGTGCTCAACCTTCATGGAGCCACGCAGGCGAACTACGTCTTCTGCCGTGTAATTACGCTTGATACCGTTCCAGCGTGGATTGGTATCCCAGTCTTTTTGCAATTCTGCTACTTGTTGTGCGCGAGTTGTCATATTTCTCTCCTGTGGGCAAATCAAATGAAAAGGTGCATCCGTTGAGAGAAATAATAGAGTATTTTTTGCGGAGCAACAAGGTCTTATATAAGACATATGACAAATATTTAATCGTTTAAAATCAAATACTTAAAATTCATTTTTTGCGATATGAAATTATATTTCTTAGAATGAGAAAAATAATTTGTGCAGCGAGTCAGTATTTTTCACAATATGAAAAATTGATTTCACATCATAAAATTTGGCAATTCAGTTTTTTACACAAAGAAAATTAAGTTTCAAATTCCCAGAGGAAACTGGAAGTTTTTTGCGCAGAACTTATATGGATACATATATGGGTCCATATTGCTGTCATTGTTGACATCACCACCCACGACAGCCGCAGGCTTATTCGAGCACAATCTCATACCAGGGCGACGGAAAGTCAAAGTCAAGCTCAAAACCATCTGGCTTTTTCCTGATGGCAGAACTGGCCAGTGCTTTCATGCGTACACCATTTCCATCCAGCGGATACACCGTCATCTTTTTGCTTTTGCTGGCATGAAATAACTTGACCGGGATACGCTCCAGCCATACTGGCGCAAGGCCTTCCAGCGAACCGGAAGGTTTTCTGGCTGTTGCCAGGTCAGGCTCCAGCGTCCACCATCCAGATTGCCCCTCGTAATTCAACAATTGTTTAGGACGTTCAGGTTGGACGCCAGCTTGCGTAGTCGTCGTGGCACCACTCAATACCAGCAACAGGTGGCGACTATGCTTCAAAGGCAAAGCATCGCGGCTGCTCAGCATAATGACGCCATATTGCCGCCCTTTTTCTGAAAACACAGGCAGGTATTTATCTGCTTCCATAATGACAGAGCCCGGCGCTTTGCGTCCCGCGAACAGGCGCGTATAAGCAGTTTCTGCTGCCAGCCAAGGGCCAGATTCACCGTAACGTAATTGTCCCCCGGCTGCGGCCCAGGTCATATCATCTTCATGCCACAATCTGGCAGTGTGCTGCACCGGCCCAACCTGCCTTGTTTGCGTGCCATACATCATGGCTACACGGGTATAAAAAGCATGCCGGTAGTCAATGCCGTATTGCGCCTGTAGCCAGGCAGGCATTCCACCGCCACTGACACCATCACGCAAAGCGCCCAGCATTGTGCGCTCTTCAGGTGCCAGGTTGATATTCATCTGCGTTGGCAATGGCTGCACCTGGTATTGTCTGAACAGGGCCGCCGCCATGCCACTGACCACGAGTTGACCGCTGTGGCCACTAAGCCCAAAACTGTCCGGCACGGACCGCCATACATCACCATCAATGTAATGAAACAGAAACAGCCCATCCCAGTCCTGGGCGCTGGCAAACGCACTCATGACAGGCAGAATTTCTGCCGACTGCCGATTTGGAAAAGCCTGATTGAATTCACTGACCACAAAGGGCTTGCGCGCATCGCGCACATATGCACGCTGCAACAGCGATTGCCAACCCTCGCGCAAGACGGAATTATTGCGTATGCGCCAGTCATTCCTGTCCCACTCCTTATGCGGAAAATCATAGTGATCCACATAAAAGTGCTCATCAACATAATCCATCTGCTGCTGCGCGTCGGCCAGTGCTACTCCACCAAAATACATTTGCGTACCAGTCACAGGCAATAAATCCCCTGCTTCCTGCCTTACAGTCTTGCGGATCAGATTCAAATATTGCTGATCAAGATCAGACAAAAACCGTACATAGTCGAGCACCCTGCGGCCATTGCCCTTTTGATGTGGGCGGTATTGCTGTTGCAGGGATGCCGGCGTCTCCCAACCCAGCTTATTGATTGCGCGTCGCGAAAAACGCTGCACACCCGCGACCCAGCCTTCGCCGTATTCAAGTATATTGGCCTCGGACGACTTGACATTGATGACGCCTTTGCGCGGCATTGAACAGCTATCCCATAGCTTGCAGGCATTGTCGGCATGTCCATGCTGGCGCAGCACCCATTTTTGCCAGTGCTGCTGCAAGGCTCTTTCATATTCACCTGTCAGGCCGTCGAGTTGCTTTCTTTGCCAGGCGCCAAGCAAAGAAGATTCATTATTGATTTCAACCATCGCCAGGGCGGGATCATCCCTGAGCTCCAGCCTGCGCAATAGTTGCTGCACATACTCTGCCTGCAGACTGATCATGCGTGGCTCAAACAAATGCAGTGGATGGCTGGCAAAAGGCATTTGCTCACCTGCCATCAAAGGCGTGACCTGATCAACCGCCGGGCGAAATTGATAACCCACATGCAGGTTCAAATTGACGTACAGGCCTTCTGCCTTGAGCGCATCAATAAACACACGCAAACGCCGCAAGGCAGCTTCATTGAAGCTGGGATATGCTGCTGTAGTCAAAATACCACGCGGCTGATCCAGGCTATCGCTGAGTATGCTATCCAAATGGTGCAGGCGCACTGCATTAAAACCCAGCTTGCGCAAACGGCGGGCGATTTTTTGTGCGTCTTTTTCTTCAGGAAAGTTTGCCGCACTGGACAGGCTGATGCCAAAAAAACGTACGCGTGCATCGTCTTTTGTACCCGCCCTGCCATCTGGGCCCACCCGGTAAAAATGTCCCTGCTTAACGAATATCCGGTCACCCGCATCCAAAGGGTGATTCATACCACCAAAATCCACCATTGGCGACAATGCATCTTCATTAATCTCAAAGCGGTACCAGGCAATATCACCGGCAAGCACTAAAGATGAATGAAAACAAACAAGGCTCAGCAGCGTCAATCTGAAGACGAAAAAGGCCTGCAATCGAAAATACTTCATAGTTTGGGTCGCAACAGACAAGGTAGCCATTAGAATATCGCACAAACACATGACATTAGTATTGAGAAATGCAAAATTTGTCCGTACTGCCCGGCAATACCAGCCTGAACCTGCTGGAAACCAGAATCGTCAAACTGATGATCATTCTGTTCGTGGTTTTTTCTTTGATGCCTTATGGTATCTCCTGGGACTACACCGGTTCTTCCTCCCTGACAATGGAAGGGTCCATGACCACTAAATTGCAGTGGGGTAGCCTGTTCTTGCTGGCCGGTTTTGTACTTTACCGCCATCTGGCTGAGGCGACGCAAGATTTGAGGGCGATGAATCCTTTTCTCATCATCGTACTGATCTGGTGTCTGGCTTCATGCATTTGGTCGCCTTTGCCAGCCACGACAATCAAGCGAGCCATACAGCTTTATGGTTTGGTCATGATAGGTTTGAGCATACAACTCGCAGCAAGACCACTACAAATGGTGGTCAATCATATTTTGTATACCTTGATGTGCATGCTGATCCTGTCTTTTTTCATTGCCATTGCCATTCCCAGCATAGGTGTGGATTACGAGCTTGGCGGTGCATGGCGTGGCGCATTGTCCCAAAAAAATGAATTGGGCCAGATAGCGGCACTCAGCATACTTTTATGGCAAGTCAAGGCATGTACAGAAACTATGGGAATCAAACCACTGATGCTTGGTTTGCTATTCTCTTTTTTCATGCTGGTCATGAGTAAAAGCTCAACCAGCATGATTATTGCGTTGATGGCGACAGGCGTATTTCATCTATTGCGCAAACGTTATTTGTCGTCATCCTATGCGCTGACGCGCGCAGCGCTTGCATTTTTTTGTGTACTTATCGTCGTTGTTTACATATTTTTCATGCACGAATCCCGTCTGCCGACCTGGCAGGAAGCGGCATCCCCCATTGCCGGATTGTTTGGCAAGGGGACAGATCTGACCGGGAGGACGGATATCTGGGAACTGGTCTGGCTGGAAATCAACAAGCACTACCTTATTGGTCTGGGCTATGGTGCGTTCTGGCTTGGGCCAGACAGCTTATCCCAATTTATCATTGATGCCCTGCACTGGATACCACTGCAGTCACACAATGGCTATATGGATATACTCAATGAACAAGGCTTGATAGGTTTGATACTGGTAATACTGACACTGGCAACGCAAGTGAGGTTGCTGATTGTACTCTCCCGCCTTGACCGCCAGCAAGCAGCCTTCTGGAGCACAATATTAATTATTGTCGTTACGACAAATTTCACAGAAAGCAGCTTATTCCGTGGTTTCGTTTTTCAAAATGTCTTCTTCATGTTCAGCATGATTGCAGCCACTTCAACCACCAGGAGATTAAAACTTCATGCGGAAGAAGCAAATAAACCAAAACAAAAAGTGACGCGCTGAAGCCTCAGTTCCTCAAACGAGGAAGTGCGTGCGACAAAGATTGTTATAGTCTTTTTTGCTTTTCAAGTGCGCCATAGGCATGGCTGGCGCTACCCCAGAAATAACTGAGTTTGCCCAGTTGCGAAGCAGCCACCCTGAGCCAGGTGAAGCTGCGCAGGAATTTAAAAGGCAATAACAGCAAGGCGAATAACAAAGCCAGCACAAATTGCACGCAGGCCCGGGCGCTGAGCAACAGTGCAGAACTGATTTTTTTGCCACCTTCGAGCATCGCCAGTTCGGTGCGGATGAATAACTGCCCGGTGCGGTAGGACCTTTGCAATAGCCATTTTGCGGTAGCCCTGTCCGCCGGAATAAATTCGTCAGCAGGAGCTTCATCACACCAGACCATGACGGCCCCCAGTTTATCCAGACGGCGAAACAACATGGTATCTTCCCCACCCGTCGTACCAAAGGCAGGGTCGAACGGGCCTATGCCATCTTTCTGGGATGCAGCTATATCCTGCAATATTGAACGACGAACCAGCACGTTGCCACTACGGGCGTCCTTATGATCTATTTTTGTGCCGGTAGGCATGCGGCGGCGGTCAAAGTAGCCGCCCTCACGTATCCAGGCTGGTGTACTTTCTGAGTACTCAGGCAGCACCGGTGCAAATACCACATCGGCTTGCTCAGCCTTTTGCACTTTCAACAGTTGCTCCAGCCAGTCTGGCACCGGTACTTCGTCATCATCAATCATGACTATCCATTGTCCGCTGGCGGCGGCAATAGCTGCATTCCTGGCCAGTGAAATATTTGAATTTGCCAGATTCAGCGCCTTGAGGCTTCCGGCGAAGCCAGTTGCCATTTCAGCCAGCTCGGCCGCAGCAGACTTGTTGACGTCATTATCAACAACCACTACTTCAATAGCCACGTCCCGTAAAGTTTGCGTCAAGATAGCTTGCAACAAGCGCCGTAACAATTCCGGCCTTTTATAAGTGCAAATGCAGATACTCAGTTCAGGCATTATGAACTCAGCTTTTCCGCCGGAATAATCTGGACAGCAAACGCATTACCCAGGTGAATGGCGCAAAACGTACTGTCCCTGCAGGCTCATATTGATTGAAAATCGTTCCCAGCACCTCGACACCGGCTGCCTGCATGTCTGCCTTGGCCTGGCGCAGCTCATCGACATAGGTATGGTCTTTTCTGGCTACCAGCAATACACTCCCGGTCTGATGAGCAACCATCTGGGCATCCGATGCCAGTGTCGCTGTATGGGTATCAACCACGAAAGCATCGAACTGATCGGAACAGGAATCAAGCAATTCGCGCATGCGCGGGGCACGCAAAATCTCCAGCGGGTTAGGCGGTTGCGGCCCGGCTGGCAAGAAATGTAAATTCGGCATCAGCTGTATCAGGGCATCGGATGCTTTAATACGCCCCGCCAACACAGAAGACAAACCATCTGGCTTGCCGAGTGAGAAATATTCATGCAGCTTTCCGCTACGCAGGTCTGCATCTATCAGCAAAGTACGCTTGCCAACTTGCGACAAGGCGATAGCCAGGCTGGCTGCCATATAGGATTTACCATCGCGGCGTGCCGGGCTGACCAGGGTGATCTTGATTTTCTCCTGGCCGCTGAACTTCAACAGTAATTCACTGCGCAGGCGGCGGATTTCTTCTGCCTCTTTACTGAAGGGGAAATAAAAGAATTTGAGGGACTTGTCGGCACTGCCATTTATCAAGTCCTTGGTTGAGTAACCGAATTGCTCACCCAAAGCCTGATCAAGCTGCGTCTGGCTCAGGTAACCCAGCGCCAGTGCTGCATCACCAAACCTGAGTTTTTTTTCTTTTTGCAGTTGTGCGATCTGGTCGATCTGCTCAGGCGCGAGTAAACCTTTTTGCAGGAATAATTCGCCTAGCCGGCCTATTTTAGAGGCTGGCGGATTCATGGTTTCAGCTGTTTGCATGCAAACCACCCTCACCCTGTCCATTGCCGCTCAGTTTCTCATCAAATCCAATTTTTGCCATCACAGGTTCATCAAATTCACGTTCCAGATCTTCCAGGCAACGTACACGGCGGTTCATCAATTCGAGCAGGAAGGCCAGGCCAAAGCCAAACACGACGCCAGCCAGCAAGCCAAACACCAGGTTGTTGCGCAGCAGTGGCTTGGCATGCTTCTCCGGCAGCTCTGCCCATTGCATGACTGAGGCATTTGAGATGGCCACATTACTGGTCATCAGCAACTCATCAAATTTTTGTATGGCGGCATTGTAAATCTTTTGCACGCTATCAAGCTGACGCTGGTAAGAGCTGATGACGTCCCTGTGTTTCTTGTTTTCAAACGTCTTTTTCTGATAGCTGGCGATCTCTGTTTCTATAACTTTTTCCTGTTGGCTCAGGCGCGCTTCAGAGGCACCAAGCATTTCAAATGCAGTGGCAGACTCTCTTTTGAGTTTGTCCAGCAGCGCCTGCCTCTCGTCATTGATCGCCATGTATTTGGGGTGGCGCACACCCAGAGTAATCTTGGCATTGGCCAACTGTGCATCAAGCGAAATCAGGGCAGCTTTCAGGCCTGAGATATGGCCTATGCCAGCAATCTCAGGGATATCTGATTCTGGATTACCTTCGCGTACGAGTTTTTCCAGCGACTGGCGCTTGGCCTGGGCTTCCACTTTTTGAAGTTGCACATCAATCAGGCGCACACTCAAGGCATTCATTTGCTTGGATTCGATGTCAGCTCGCTCATCGACATCAACAATCTGATATTCCTGCTGGTAAGCCGTCAGTTTTTTTTGCAACTCATCAATCTGCCGACTCATGGACTCAAGCTGGGCGTTGTATTGGTCACGCCTGGCCCTGGCTGGTGCATTCATCATCTCCAGCGACAAATCTATATAGGCCTTGACGACAGCATTGGCAACTTCTTTGGCATGCTTGGGGTCACTCGATGAATACTGGATTTCTATGACGCGGCTATTCTTGTGCGGCGACACATCGGTATTCCTGACGATGGATTCAGCCAGTGCGCGCAAGCCGCGCTGCTCGCCATACCTTTGCACAAAGCGCTTGGCCTCTGGCGTGGTCTGCAAGCCCAATGCCTGTATCACGCGTTCAGCAACCTGTACGCTCTTGATAACATCGAACTGGGTCTGCAGATAACTTTCATCCTGCATGGGGTGGAATTGGCGGCCACCGATAGGGTCATTGACGCGGTAATCGATAAAAATATCTGCTACCGCCACATAAGTCTTGGGCAAAATCAAACTGGCAATGGCCGCACCAACAACAGCGACTATCATGACAAAGGCGATTAACAACTGGCGCGCCCGCAACATTGCCCCTATCTGGGCGAAGGACAAGACCAATTCACTTGGGGAGGTTTTTATCATACGCGTCAGAATATTCTTTCGTTGATAAATACCACATCGCCCGGCAATACCCGGTCGGCAATACCTGCCGAAATTTCGCGCAACTCGCCACTTTCTGTCTTGCGATGGATGATGATGCGCCTGACCGAACCCCGCTCTGTCACCCCGCCGCCTATGGATAACACCCGCATGACATTCAAATCATCTTCCATAGGATACATACCAGGACGGCGTACCTCACCATAGACATAAAAGTTCTTCAATTGGGGCACGAACAAGACATCATTCGGCTGGATTTTTTGTGCCAGCTCTGGCGCCAGCTTTGTTGCGTCCAGCTCCAGCTTGACGGATGCATATTCTTGCAATTCCGAAGCAGGTTTGCCGGGTTCACGGCGCAAGATACGCAAGCTTTTCTCGGCCTTCTGTGAGACACCACCAGCCAGGCTCAAGGCTTCCAGAATACTGATTTGCCCTGTCAGGGGATAGCGCCCCGGCCGCAATACTTCGCCCAGGACTGAAAAAGTCCTGCTCAGCTGTTGTATGACCTTGATGGAAACCCGGGGATTTTTAATGTATTGCCCCTGCTCCAGCTTCTTTGCAAAGGTGGCGGCAATTTCTGTCGCTGTGCGGCCTTTGACTTCTACCGTACCCACCAGCGGCAGGGTGATGACGCCACTCTCACCTATGGTGACGTCGGCAGTCAGGTCGGGCTGTCCGAATACATTGATCAGCAACTGATCGCCCTCGCCTATGACATCAGAGGCTGCATCGCCAGGCAAGTCATCTGTGGCATTCTTTACCGTGTTTGGTACTGGCACAGATGCTGTTGCCGGCGCTTTGTCTGCCTGAGGTATTTGCAACAACTGACTTTCCAGTTTCATACCATTTGCAGGGATAGCCTTGATCTCTTGCGCCTGCACCTGCCCGATAAATGCAAACGCCAGCACTGCAGGCAGTAGTTTGCGGGCAGTTATCTCAGTAACAGCAGAAAATTTGGACCAAATTGTCATCTGAATCAGGCATTTCTTATAAAGAACTTCATTTTATATTGCAATAGTAAGAATAGATGCAAATTTTTGTCAGGACAACAAAACCTTGTAGCAATAGGGTGGCAGCATTATTAGCATTGCTATTTAATTACAAAAATTAACCTTTATTGAATTGTGGGCAACTCAAAGCTCAGTTAACATGCAAATAAAAGTAAGAAAGACTAATTATGCAAAGCCCGAGCACACAGCCATCAGCAAGTCCTGCCAGAGTGGTACCTCTGGTCATCATTGCGCCGGTGCGTGACGAGGCCGACCTGATCAGGCTGACGCTGGACTCTATGGTAGCGCAAACCGTCAAACCGGTAGAGTGGATCATCGTCGATGATGGTTCACAAGATGGTACAGCTGACATCGTACGCGAATATTCTGCCCAATATCCATTCATCAGGCTGGTACAACGTCCCGACCGAGGTTTTCGTAAAGTAGGTGGCGGTGTTGTCGCAGCTTTTAAATATGGCATTACCCAGATTGAGCATCAGGAATATGAATACATCGCCAAACTTGATGGCGACATGTCATTTGGACCACGCTACCTGGAATGCATGTTTGAGCAATTTGCCCAGGAACCCAAGCTCGCCGCCGTATCCGGCAAGGTTTATCGCGAAGAAGAAGGCAAGAGGATAGAAGAAATCATCATTGATGAACATGTCGCGGGTCAGTTCAAGCTCTACCGCAGAACGGCATTTGAAGAAATTGGTGGTTTTATCGAAGAAGTCTTGTGGGACGGCATAGATGTCCACACTGCCCGCATGAAGGGCTGGACCACCAAAAGCTTCTTGCATCCTGATGCGATACTCATGCATCACCGCCTCATGGGTTCTTCCGACAAAAATGTCTATCGTGGCCGCCTGCGTTGGGGGCGTGGCATCTGGTTCATGGGTTATCACCCCCTGTACGCACTGGCCTCAGGTATTTTCCGCATGCGCGAGAAACCATTTGTCATCGGTGGTTTATTGATTATTGCTGGTTATCTCGGCGCTGCAATTAAACGCGCGCCCAGATATGAAAATCCTGAATTCAGGGAACATTTACATCGCTGGCAGCTTGGCCAGATCAAGAAACTCTTTTCAGGGCAAAAAAACTAAATATGCAGGCCGGGTAATTTGTTTTAAAAACCACTGCAGCATCCCCAGGAATATCAGCGAAAAACCTTACCACCATGCTCAATGCTTCACCCGCCTCCAACACCTCACAATCAGCGCAAATTCTGGCTGCGTTTACTGGTGTCGCGTTTGGCATAACGACATACCTGACGCTACTTGGCATCATCCTGTATTCAGACCATAGCGATATCGAAATTTTTGGCGTGCGCATGCTGATTGCAGGCCTCTCCAGCATCATCGTTTTCTCCAGCCAGCAACTACTGGGCACACTGCAAGAAAAGCATGTGCTGGCCGCCTTTCCCAGCATTACTGCTCGCTGGTTTGTGGTGTTCATGATCGTGCTGATGAGCGCCTATGTCGATAAGTCTGCTGAAAGACTGTCACGCGCCATCATGCTGATCTGGCTATTTACCACGCCATTCACGCTTTTGCTGACGGCGCTGATCATGCGCAAGCTGGCAGTGTTTTACTACTCAAATCCTGTAAGACGACGCAAAGCCGTACTGATCTGGTCTAATACAGCCTGTGCCGATCTGGTAGAGTCACTGCGCAACACCCCTCTGGCTGCGATTGATTTTGTCGGCTTTTTCGACAACCGCAATGAATCGCGCCCGCCCAGCAACCTCGAAAGACTGGGCGACCTGACTGAAGCAGCCAATTGGATCGTTGATGCCGAGACTGGCCATGTGAATGTCGATGTGGTTTTCATAGGCCTGAACACCAAGGAACCACCGGAACTGGCAGAGATTATCGCGATTCTGGAAGACAGCACTGCATCCACTTACTTTGTCCCCGAGTCGCTGATCTTTGGCATGCCAGGCATACAATTGCGTGAACTGGCAGGCCGCCCGGTGCTGGCATCGACAGAGACTCCTTTCATAGGTCTGGCCGCCCTGCCCAAACGCTTACTGGACTTGCTAGGTTCTTTCTTTGGTCTGATTGCTCTGTCGCCCATCATGCTACTCCTCGCAATAGGCGTTAAACTGAGCTCCCCCGGATCCGTGTTTTTCAAACAGGTCAGGTATGGCATTGCCGGGCGGCCTATCAATGTTTATAAATTTCGCAGTATGCGGCAGAGCAACCCAAATGAGCGGGTGGTCCAGGCTACCGTTGGTGATCCGCGGGTTACCAAATTTGGCCGCTTCCTGCGTCGTTCTTCACTGGATGAATTGCCACAACTCTTCAATGTCCTCAAGGGCGAAATGAGCCTGGTTGGCCCCCGTCCTCATGCGGTTGAACATAATGAGTTGTACCGTAAGCTGGTCAGCGGCTATATGTTCCGCCACAAGATCAAACCAGGCATTACTGGCTGGGCGCAGGTCAACGGTTTGCGTGGCGAAACCGAGACGCTGGAAAAAATGGAAGAACGTATTGAATACGATCTTTACTATATCCAGCATTGGTCAGTCTGGCTGGATATCGTGATTATCTGGCGCACCATCAAGGTTGTGCTTGGCGATAAAAACGCTTATTAATACAGATTTACTGATACAGACTTACCTGGCAGTCTGGCGCAATTTACGTAAGTGTTGCCCTAAACTGGAAGCTTTCAATTTTTGCTTAGCGTGATACAACCCTGCCTGTAAGCTGCTCAAAATAGCCGGCGAGCTGACAGCCCCTTCACACAATTGATTTGCGCCCGTAGCAAAACGCAGTTTGTATGGCTGGTCGCCCCGGCCCAAATCTATCATAGTGATACCTGTTTGCGCAGCATGTCTGGCACATTGCGTCAGCAAGATCAAACCTGGTGAATGCTCGGCAAAGTCTGTGTGATACCAGGGGAACCAGTAATGCATTACCTTGCCAGAACGCATACCAAAATGGGCCGCGATCAAAGTATCGCCCGCATATAGCGTCGATAACATGCCGGCAAAATCAGGTGCATTTGCTGCCCTGATTTCATCCATGACTTGCCTGACCCAATCCAGCCTGAAAATATCATGTTCAGCCCCGACAGTGCGCTGGAACTGGTCGCGTTTACCCGCGATCAATGCAGCAAAATCAGTGTCGCTGCTACTCTGCAACTCAAAACGCAGCTCACCAAACTTCTTGCTGAGCTTGCGCTCATTGGTGGCCACTTTTTTCAAAAGAGATGCGTCGCGCATTTCTGTCAGGCGCTGCGCATAAGCCTCAAATCCACCGGTCAAATCCAGGATATGCGACTGACTATTCGTCCACGCATACTGGCTGAACTTACCCAAACCGGATGGCATGTGATTAAAGGAAAAATAGCGGCACTGCATGGCGCTCAAGGCATCAGCGATGTGCAATTTCAGAGATGCATCGCACACCGGCCCCTGATAATCTGCCAGAAAATCACCTACGGAGACAGCGCGAAAACTACTCAAAGCATGAAAGGGCCAGATACCGACGACAACGCCAGCATCTTCCACTACCAGAATGCGGACATCATCCCTGGCATTGGCGATAATGGTGGTGAAAGCCGGAGAATAATACGGGCAATCATAAATAATGCTTTGACTGCGCAACTCCGCCCAGCGCGCCACTAAAGTCGCGTCGAGTTCTTTTGCACTGATCAAACGGAATTTCATTTAGCCTTGCCCCACCGGATAAAAATAAGTCTGCAGGCTTTGTTGTAAACCATTCTCTATACTTTGATCAACCAGACTCGATAATTGGCTCTCGCGCGTTGAATCAAACACAAACAGGCGATAAATATCTGACAAGCGCAAGCTCGCAGGGTTGACCAGCATGATCCATAATTCAGCCCCTGCTTCATTTTTGCGTAACCAAAAGCGGCTGCGTGAAGCCGTGGTTTCTACTTTTACCCTGGCAACCCAGCCAGCTTCTGCCATGCGCTCCAGCAAACCCTCAATTTCATCTATACCCAGTCTGGTCTCGGTACGTATGGTATTCACGCTCACGGCTGCAGTAGCATCTGCCAGACGGGCGTCAACCAACACTTGCAAGATACTGACCGCATCTTCAAAAGCACTGCCTGGTGTGGGCACATGCCACCAACGCTCGAATTTCACAACCGGCAAAGCAGCAGCGATGACCGCGCCAATCAGGATGATCAACCAGGACACATAAATCCAGACCAGAAACAAAGGTACAGCTGCCAGGGCACCGTACACGATAGTGTAGGTAGGAAACTGAATCACAAAGCTGGCGAATATGCGCTTGGCAATTTCAAATGCCAGCGCTGCAAACAGACCTCCCCAGACTGCATCGCGCCACTCAACCGCACGGTTAGGCACGATCAGATACAGCAAGGTAAATGCACCTGTCGTGAATGCAATTGAAGTCAGGGTATAAAATACCGCGCCCAAAAACGGCACTGCCCCCACTACCCCACTGGTGGCAGTAAACAGGTAAGACGTGCTGGAGATGGAAACACCCACCAGCAAAGGTCCCAGAGTAACAATCGCCCAATATACCAGCAGCCTTTGCAAAGCCGGGCGCGGGCGCTTGACTTGCCAGATCTGGTTGAATGACTTGTCTATCATGGCCATGGTGGTAATGGCGGTCACCATCAGGGCCACGCCACTGATGGCAGAAACGCGGGTCGCCTTGGTGGCAAACTGCGTCAGATAACCCAAAATTGTATTGGAAATCCCCTTGGGCATCAGACTTTGAATAAAATACGCCTCCAGCGAAGTGCGGAAGGTATTAAATAGCGGGAACGCTGTAAAAATGGCAAATGCTACAGTCAGGATAGGTACCAGTGCCAGTACCGTGGTAAAAGTCAGGCTACCGGCAACCTGTGGCAAACGACCTTCCTGCAGGCGCTGCAGGGCAAATTTGAAGAGATTGAGTATTTGTTTCCACGACAGACCACGCATAGTTTTTGCAGCTAGAGATATAAGTGCCTCGATTTTAACGAGAGACCAGGAAAAAAGACTTCTATAATACAAGCATGACTACACAAGAACTCACGATTTTAGTTTTATTTTACTCACGGCATGGCAATACCAGAAAAATGGCAGAATTTATTGCCCAGGGTATAGAAAGCGTGCCAGGCTGCAATGCCCGCATGCGTACTGTACCAGCCGTTTCCACGGTAGCAGAAGCAACCGCCTCTGATGTACCGTCGGAAGGCGCCCCCTATGTGGAATTGTCCGATCTGAAGGAATGCGCCGGACTAGCGATGGGTTCACCCACCCGCTTTGGCAATATGGCGGCAGCCTTGAAGTATTTTCTCGATGGCACTGCCGCCGACTGGCTCTCTGGCACACTGACTGGCAAACCGGCCTGCGTATTCACCTCCACCGGCAGCATGCACGGCGGCCAGGAATCAACTTTACTCAGCATGATGCTGCCACTGATGCATCACGGTATGCTGATGCTGGGCTTGCCCTATAGCAATGCTGAACTGATGACAACTTCAACCGGCGGCAGCCCCTATGGCGCAACTCATTGGGCAGGCCAGGATGGCGCACAAGCTATTTCAGAAGACAGCCGCAAACTGGCAATCGCCCTGGGCAAACGTCTGGCAGAAGTCAGTAAAAAATTGCAGGCTGCAGCATGAGCACGGTAACACCAGAGAAAAAATATTACCTGCTCGCTTCTGCCAGCCTGATTGCCTTGCTGCTGCTTTGCATTTGCTGGGAATGGTTTCTGGCACCTTTACGCCCGGGTGGGTCATGGATGGTGCTTAAAACCCTGCCCTTGCTCATACCGTTGCGCGGAGTACTCAAGCGCGATAACTACACCATGCAGTGGTCATCAATGTTGATCTGGCTGTACTTCACCGAGGGCATAGTCAGGGCCTACAGTGACCGCAGCTCCCTGTCCGTAGCACTGGCTTTGGCTGAAGTTGGCTTGTCCATCTTGTTCTTTATTGCGGTCATCCTGTATTTACGCCCCTTGAAAAAAGCCGCAAAGGCGCTGGCAAAAGTGAATGCAGCAAAGGCAGCAGAACAGTGAACCTGGCAAGCGAAGGCGATATCATGCGCGTTGATTTTCTTGCTGATTGCATCAAGATTCTGGGCCATGATTTCGTCATCACGAATGCGTCAGACCAATACCCATATTTGATAGACTGGCGCCAGCGCTATCTCGGCAAGGCAATGGCAGTGCTGCTACCAAAGTCTGCCGATGAAGTGGCAAGCCTGGTGCGGCTGTGCGCAACACATAAAATCGCCTGCGTACCACAGGGTGGCAATACCGGCCTGGTATTAGGCAGCATACCTGATCAGACAGGTCTGGCTGTAGTGATCTCCTTGAAACGCATGAATCGCATATTGGCGGTGGATGTCGCCAACAACACGATCACAGTCGAGGCTGGTTGCCTGCTGGCGCAGGTACAGACTGCAGCGAGCGAAGAGCAAAGATTATTCCCTCTGTCGCTGGCCTCGGAAGGCAGTTGTACCATAGGTGGCAATCTCTCGACCAATGCTGGTGGCACCGCAGTTCTACGCTATGGCAATACCAGGGAATTATGCCTGGGGCTGGAAGTCGTCACTGCTCAGGGTGACATCTGGGATGGCTTGCGTGGCCTGCGCAAGGATAATACGGGCTACGATTTACGCGACTTGTTTATAGGTGCTGAAGGTACGCTGGGCATTATCACAGCCGCCGTGTTGAAGTTATTCCCGCAACCTCGCGCCCAGATTACCGCATTCGCAGCGCTTGATAGTGCGGATGCTGCCCTGGACCTGCTCAAGCAATGTCAACATGCATTAGGGCCAACCCTGACTGCATTTGAATTGATCTCTGACTTCAGCCTGCAACTGGTACTCAAACATTTCCCGCAACTTCAGCATCCATTCAAGCGCAGCCATCCTCGCAGTTATCCTTATTATGCATTGCTGGAAATGTCTGACCACGAATCAGAAAGCCATGCAATTACCCTCATCGAGCAAGTGCTGGAGCAAGCGATCAATGATGGCCACGCTGCCGATGCGGTCTGCGCAAGCTCGGTCAACCAATCAAGAACCTTATGGAAGTTGCGCGAGCATATTTCTGAAGCGCAGGCCAGAGAAGGCAAGAATATCAAGCACGATATTTCCATCCCGGTGTCGCAGATCCCCCGCTTCATACGCATCACGGATGCAGAATTAACAGCTGCATTTCCGGGTTGCCAGATCGTCTGCTTTGGTCATATGGGGGACGGTAACCTGCACTACAATGTCTCAGCGCCTGCTGGCAGCAGCGATGCGGCATTCATCCTGCAACAGGCCGACATCAATCGCATAGTCCATGACCAGGTACATCAGTTCAAAGGATCGATTTCTGCCGAGCATGGACTGGGAATGTTGAAACGCGATGAGATCAGGCTGTATAAATCCGGCTTGGAATTAAGCATGATGCGCGCCATCAAAATGGCGCTGGACCCACAGAATATTATGAATCCAGGCAAGGTCTTGTAAACCGCCTCAATCCATTTGCTGTACCAACTGCATTGAGGCCGGAATAAATTTCAGTTCGCCATCAGTTCGTCAATTGTCTTGGCGTATAGCGGCGTGCTTGTGGGCCGGCCACTTCAGCCGCTTGCATATTGGATGGCAACTGAAACACGCTGACTGCGTGCGTCAATTCTACGGCCTGCTCTTCCATGCTCTCTGCCGCCGCTGCTGCCTGTTCAACCAAGGCCGCATTCTGTTGCGTCATTTCATCCATTTGCGTAATCGCCAGGTTCACCTGTTCTATACCTGAACTTTGCTCCTGGCTGGCCGCCGTGATCTCGCTCATGATGTCGGCCACATGCTGGACACTGGTGACAATCTCATCCATGGTCTTGCCTGCCTCATCGACGAGCTTGCTACCCTGATCAACCTTATCGACCGAGTCACTGATGAGGGATTTGATTTCCTTCGCAGCACTGGCACTGCGCTGTGCAAGATTGCGCACTTCTGCCGCAACCACCGCAAAACCACGCCCCTGCTCGCCTGCCCTCGCCGCTTCTACCGCAGCGTTCAAGGCCAGGATATTGGTCTGGAAGGCGATGCCATCAATGACACCAATGATATCGACGATCTTGCGCGAACTCTCTTTGATTGAGCCCATGGTATTGACCACTTGCCCTACGACTTCACCACCTTTGACCGCGACGCTGGAAGCAGAAACCACGAGTTGATTGGCCTGACGGGCATTGTCGGCATTTTGCCTGACCGTGCTGGTCAGTTCTTCCATCGAGCTAGCGGTTTCTTCCAGCGAACTGGCCTGTGATTCTGTGCGGCTTGAGAGATCGGCATTACCTGAGGCTATTTCTTGCGAAGCTACGGTAATTGTCTCTGTACCTGTCTTGATTTTGGAAATCGTAGTCAAGAGATTTTCCTGCATCATCTGCAGGGAATGCAGCAGATCACCTATTTCATCCGTGCCACTTGCTTCTACATGCTGAGTCAAATCGCCATTGGCAATCTGGTCAGCGATAATGGCAGAGCGTTTGATCGGGCCAGCAATGGTTCTCGCTATCAGCCATGCTGCAACAGAGCCTATGACTATCGTCAAAACACCAATGACCAGCATACCCAGCCGGGCATTTTTGTAGTTGGTCAGCGATTCATCATAAGCAGACTTCATCGCTTTGTGCTGCTGGCTCGCCAGCTCTGACAGCGCCTGCATCCATTTTTCGTTTGGCGCATTAAATTCCGTCTGCAATACAGATGCCGCATCGAAATAATTTCCTTCTGCGACCAGACTTTTGATCTTGTTGGCAATCGCCAGCACCTGCCGTTTTTGATCAAGCGAATTTTGCAGGGTAGCTTTACCCTCTTTATCGTCTATTAATTTCTTTGCTGAAGTTTCAGAGGCATCATAGCCTTCCAGTATCTTGGCCAGTCTTTTGGTTTCGCGCTCAGCCTCTGCCATGTCACTGGGCGCCGTCATTTTGCGCAGTACCAGCGCCAGCGCCCGCCCTTGCTCACGCATATCCGTGGCAGCATCAAGACTGGCGACCTTGGTATTAAAAATATAATCCGTGGAAGCCTGTAACTGGCTCAGTCGAAACAAGCCAAGGACAAGCAAACCGCAGGACAGCAAGATGACCAGACCAAAACCCAGAGCCAGGCGACCACTAATCTTCAAACGTGACAATTGATTCATACATTTTCCTGAGTATCCGCAACTAACGAAGGATGAATATCAGATTAACAAGAGAAGAGTTGAGAGTACCTCCCAATTTTTCCAGGCACTCTGATTATTATATTTTCAACACGCAAAACTTCAGAAAAAACCTGCTTCTACATGCACTCGTAATAGCAATTTGAATAGGCCTGCCAGTAAAGAATTAAGATCAAATTCCCTGAGCAATAAGTGGTACTACTTGCTCAGAGTATAGCCTGAAAAAAAGACCGTACACATGCGTCAATGATGACGAATTGCAACATCGACTCAAAATCACAACGCCTTTTTGCATACTCATTGCTCACTCAGGTATTTATGCACGCGGTAAAAACAATTCACAGCTTCAGATGAAAATTTATTTTCTATGGAGCAGGTGTAGGTGACTTGAATGACACCGTCTGCATGACCTGACCATCATCAAAACACAAGCTGCGTTCTGGCCATTGCAATGCAGCCAGCTTGCAATCCGACTCAGGAAAATCTTTATTTTTTCTCGCAGACCAGCGTCCACCCACAGAAAAATCGACACAAAACACATTGCCTGCTACACCATGCCACGCAAGCGGCGACGTATTCTCAAACAGGTCTTCGCCACCCTTGCCGATATGGGCGCGGTCAAACGCATTGAAGCGGCGCCAATAATGACCAACCACCACGGGCAGTTGCTCTGTGTATTCATTCCACCATTGCTCACGCCCCACAAAACGCCATTTGCCGCCAGAATAAAATGGCTCATGCCATTTACTCTCTACTCCCGATGTCAACACCCTCAAAGGATTATGCATTTGCATCAGCACATCGTATGCCGCATGAGCATGCATGAATGGTGGCAGATGATCCGGGTTTTCCAGACCGCGACTGTGGGCAGTCAGTTCAGCCTGCATTTGCGCAGAAAATTCCTGTGCCAACTGCCGCGTGTCGGCGTCCAGGCGGCGGTCATTTTCCATCACGCTTCCCAGAACAAGATGACGTATTCCTTCTATATGCTCCGCGATCCATGCTGCGTGTACTACCCGCAGATCTTCGCGCTCAAGCGCAACGGGCAGAGATGCTAAAAAATTTAGGGTATCTGCTTTCTTTGCGGTATCGAGCCTTTTGAAAGGCGCGTACTTGGGTTCATCCCTGACTGCTCGCTCTTCAAAAAACCAGCCAGCACCATCTTTGGCACTACCGCGCAAAAGATTCATTTCATGATTGCCCAATACCGCCACGGCCCTGCCCGCCTTGACCAGGCGCTCAAGCAATGCCAGCACAGCCGGGCTATCTGGTCCGCGATCGCAAAAGTCACCGACAAATACCAAGCTGCGCTCATCCAAGTGTTTGCCATCGGCATCATAACCAAGGTGATGCATCAGGTTGCAAAGGGCTTCATATTCGCCATGAATATCGCCGATAATATCCAGCGGGCCAGACGGCAGTTGTTGAATCAGACTCATCATTTTCCTTTTATTCTGTTACCACGCTACAGCTTTCCAGAAGCCATCAAAGTGACTGCATATCTTGCGGCAGCACAAAGTTGCAGTACCAGCAATGACCAACATCGAATCAATTTGATCTCATTTTAAACCCGTTTGAATAATAGCATCAAATTGATTCGATGTTAAAATATTCCATAAAATTGACCAACCGATCAGCATCATGCATCTGCACACTCTGCCCGCCGCCCAGCGCGAACGTCTCGCATTTATAGAGTTTCGCTTGTGGTTTCTCGGTACCGTCACACGAAAAGAAGTCATGGACCGTTTTGATATAGCCTCTGCGGCTGGCACACGCGACCTGGTTTTGTACCGTGAACTGGCACCTGGCAATGTGCTGTATGAAGGAAAAATGTATCACTATCAGGAGAGCTTCCAGCCCCTGTTTCAACATCAGCCAGACAGAGTATTATCAGCACTGTGCTCAGGATTTGGAGATGGCGAGCGTGGCACTGGCACATCCTTGTTGGCACACGACATCCCCAACCGCTTGAATCAACCAGCGTTGCAGGACCTGGCCAGAGTAACCCGCGCCATTCGTGGCGAATATCCGTTAAGGCTGACCTATCACTCCATGAAAACTGGCCCATCCAAGCGGGAAATTGTCCCATTGGCACTGGTGGATTCTGGCCTGCGCTGGCATGTTCGGGCCTATGACAGAAGCAAACAAGAATTCCGCGACCTGGTACTGACGCGCATGGATGACATCACAGATATTAAGCCAGGCGATAAAAGTCACGTGCTGCAAGCACACGAACAACTCGCTGCCGATGAACAATGGCAACGCATAGTCGATATCGAATTACAGCCCCATCCCTCGCACCCATATCCAGAATCCATCATGCGCGACTATGGGATGAAAAATGGCAAGCTCGAAGTCAAATTACGGGCTGCTATCGCTGGCTACGTCCTGCGTCAGTGGCAAGTCGATTGCTCACCAGAGGGCAAACTTGACGGCAGCAACTCCAGATTGAGGCTGGCTGATCTGATCGTGCTTGATGAGGTAAGTAATGCAGTACTGGCACCGGGGTATCAGAAAAGGGATATCTAGAAGATATGCGATCCCAACCCTTCTGCGATTTCATCACTACCATTCAATTTTAGAATTCAGGCAAAAGCAAAAAGCCCCTGAAGCAAGTTCAAGGGCTTTTATCGAATCTATTGGCCTGTCCAGCACGAATCGAACGTGCGACCCCGAGCTTAGAAGGCTCGTGCTCTATCCAACTGAGCTATGGACAGTCTTGTTGATGGCTAGCAAAACAGATGTTTGCGAGCCCAAAAACTGAAGGCTGAATAGTACATGGTATCGCTCTCACTTTCAAGAATGAAACCACTGCTGACTGCTAATTTACTTAGATTGCAGGTGGAATACAATCTGCCAGGCGGCGGGCGCTGGTGGAGGCGAGTTCGGCGTCTTCTGCTTCTACCATCACGCGCACCAAAGGCTCAGTGCCGGATGCGCGTATCAACACCCTGCCCCGGTCTGCGAGTTCAGCCTCGACCTTTTGCTTCTCTGCAACCAGCATTTCATTTTTTTGCCAGTCGAAACCGGCTGGCACTTTGATGTTCAATAAGGTTTGCGGGAACAGTTGCAGATCATCGAAGCAGGCATCGAGGCTCTTGCCGTTGCGCCTCAGAGCCGACAATACCTGCAGCGCCGAGACGATGCCGTCGCCGGTAGTATGTTTATCCAGGCACAGGAGATGACCAGAACCTTCACCGCCGAGCAGCCAGCCACGTTCCTGCATTTGCTCCAGCACGTAACGGTCGCCGACTTTGGCGCGGGCGAAGCCGACTCCGAGTTTTTTGAACGCCACTTCAACTGCCATATTCGTCATCAAGGTGCCAACCACGCCCTCAATCTTGCCGATAGCCATGCGGTCAAGCACCATCAAATAAAGGAGCTGGTCACCGTTATAAATCTTGCCGTGCTTATCCACCATCAAGAGGCGGTCAGCATCGCCATCGAGAGCAATACCCAGATCAGCGTGATTGGCGCGCACGGCCAGTGACAAGGCATCTGGTGCAGTTGCGCCGACCTTGTCATTGATATTCAGGCCATTCGGTTGATTACCTATGGCGATAACGTCTGCCCCCAGTTCATGGAAAACATGCGGGGCAATATCGTAAGCGGCACCATGAGCGCAATCGATAACGATCTTCAGGCCGCGTAAATCCAGCTCTGCCGGGAAGGTGCTTTTACAAAATTCTATATAGCGGCCATTCGCATCACTCAGACGACGGGCTTTACCAAGTTTCTCGGAGCTGACACATTGCATGGGTTGCTCAAGCTCAGCCTCGATAGCCAGCTCCACCTCATCTGCCAGTTTGTTGCCGTTGGCCGAGAAAAATTTGATGCCATTGTCATCAAATGGATTATGCGAAGCCGAGATCACGACACCTGCCGATAAACGCAATGCGCGCGTCAGGTAAGCCACTGCGGGCGTTGGTGCCGGGCCAGACAGCATGACATCGACACCGGCGGCGGCAAAGCCGGCCTCCAGCGAGGCTTCCAGCAAATAACCTGAGATACGGGTGTCTTTGCCGATCAGGACTGTGGGGCGGGCGTCGCCGGTGACATTGGCTTGCGCCAGCACTTTGCCTGCAGCATAGCCGAGGCGCATGACGAAATCAGGTGTGATAGGTGCAACACCCACTTTGCCACGTATGCCATCTGTACCAAAATATTTTCTGCTCATATTCTTCCTGCTCATCAAGGGGATAATGCATCCCAGATTTTGTATGCATCGACAGTTTCTGCCACGTCATGCACACGGATAATGTTTGCGCCCATCTGTTTTGCCAGCAGGGCCGCAGCAATACTGCCTGCCATGCGTTCTGGTGCCGCCCTGCCAGTCAAGCCACCTATCATGGATTTGCGCGACACGCCAACCAGCACAGGCAAGCCCAGCTCTTGCCGGAATTGCGGCAAGTGCTTGAACATGGCTGTATTATGTTCCAGGGTTTTGCCAAAGCCAAAACCAGGATCAAGACAGATGCGATTGACTTCTATGCCAGCATCTGTCAACGCTGTCAGCCTTTCGCGCAAAAATGTCTTCACGTCCTGATTGACGTCCATATATTCGGGACTGACTTGCATGTCTTCTGGCGTGTTTTGCATATGCATGACACATAAGGCAGCTTCTGCATTTTGCACGGCAGCGATGGATTCAGGTGAGCGGAAGCCCTGGATATCATTGATCATATCGACACCTGCAATCAGCGCTTCACGCATAACCTGGGGCTTGTAAGTGTCTATGGACAAGGGCTTGCCGCAGTCCCGCAAAGCATAGATGACAGGCATGACGCGGCTCAACTCTTCATCCAGCGGTAAAGGAGCAGAGCCAGGGCGGCTTGACTCACCGCCGATATCGATAATATCAACACCATCTTCTATCATCTGCTCAGCGCGGGCGATGGCGCTTTCGAGGTTCAGGTATTTGCCACCATCAGAAAAAGAGTCAGGTGTGATGTTGAGCACACCCATGACCAGGGTTCGGGACTGGGCCCCACTTAAGGGATAGCGGAAACGGCCACATTGGAAATATTTCATTTTTTAAAAAGACTAAGGGTGAGGAATGACCCCCACCCTTGTACAAGAAATTCAAGAATTAATTGTGTGTTTTTTGTACGTCAGTTCAAGCTGGTGCAGTTGCATTAGGCGACACACCACCGGAAGAACTACCCGAGGAAGGACGGTTGCTTGACTGGCTCTGCTTTGGCGGACGTGGGTCTATACCATTCATGATGTCATTAACCTGGTCAGCATCGATGGTTTCCCAATCCAGCAAAGCCTTGGTCATGGCCTCTACCTTGTCACGATTTTCTTCCAGAAGTTTACGCGACAAAGCATATTGAGTATCCAGAATACTGCGAATTTCTGCATCCACTTTTTGCTGGGTTGCCTCGGAAATCGTTTTCGATGGGCCACCAAAATAACCTTCACTCTGGCTATCTTCATAAACCATCACGCCCATGCTGTCGGACATACCAAAGCGCGTCACCATGGAACGTGCCAGTTTAGTAGCGCGAGAGAAATCATTGGACGCGCCAGTGGACATCTGGCCCACAAAAATTTCCTCTGCAATACGACCACCAAACAAAATGGATATTTCTTCCAGCATTTTGTCTTTATAGCCACTCAGATTATCATGCTCAGGTAATTGCCAGGTTACACCCAGGGCAAAACCACGCGGCATGATAGTCACTTTATGGACGGGATCAGCCTTTGGCAAAAGCTTGGCAACCACTGCGTGACCAGACTCGTGATACGCAGTATTCCTGCGTTCTTCTTCACGCATGACCATGGAGCGACGTTCAGGGCCCATGTAGATTTTGTCTTTGGCATCTTCAAAATCCATCATTTCAACCAGACGTTTATTGCGTCTCGCTGCAAACAATGCCGCCTCATTGACCAGATTGGCCAAATCAGCACCAGAGAAACCTGGTGTACCGCGTGCCAGTACATCTGCCTTGACGTCCGCAGAGATAGGCACTTTGCGCATGTGGACATTAAGAATTTGTTCACGGCCACGGATATCCGGCAAGCCAACGGAAACCTGACGGTCAAAACGGCCAGGGCGCAGCAAAGCTTTATCCAGTACGTCAGCACGGTTAGTAGCAGCAATCACGATGACACCGGAATTGGCCTCAAAACCATCCATCTCGACCAGCATCTGGTTCAATGTCTGTTCACGTTCATCATTACCACCACCCATGCCAGCACCACGATGGCGGCCAACAGCATCAATCTCATCAATAAAGATGATACAAGGTGAATGTTTTTTGGCATTTTCGAACATGTCGCGGACACGGGAGGCACCGACACCGACAAACATTTCGACGAAATCAGAACCGGAAATCGTGAAGAAAGGTACCTTTGCCTCACCTGCAATAGCGCGTGCCAGCAAAGTTTTACCAGTACCTGGAGGGCCGACCATCAACACGCCGCGCGGGATACGGCCACCAAGCTTCTGGAACTTGGTAGGATCACGCAGGAAATCAACGATTTCGCTGACTTCTTCTTTGGCTTCATCGCAACCGGCGACATCCGCAAAGGTCACATTATTGTTGGTGTCGTCCAGCATCCTGGCTTTGGACTTGCCAAAAGAGAATGCCCCACCCTTGCCACCACCCTGCATCTGGCGCATGAAGAATACCCAGACACCGATCAGCAACAGCATCGGGAACCAGGAAATGAAGACTTGCGACAGGAAAGACTGCTCTTCGGGCTGTTTGACATCAAACTTGACGCCACTATCCACCAGATCGCGTATCAGACCCTTGTCCAGCACAGTAATCTGGGATTTGACCTTTTTACCTTCAGAATTGGTCGCCACGATGGTGCGGTTAGCCTCATCAATGGTCGCTTCCTTGATGTGCTTGGACCTGACCTCATCGAGGAACTCGGAATACGCAACGGATGTGACACCTATACCGCTGCTTTTTCCATCAAACTGCTTAAAAAGTGTAAAAAGCACCAGGGCAACCACCACCCATATAGCAGCTTTTGAAAACATATTATTCACGAGAACTCCTTGAACGCAGGATGCGCCATTTGATACTGTAAACGTTCATTCTACCCCCATTGGGTAGAGCTTGCTAGCCAGCATATGTTGGCAATATTGATGATTATCAAGAGGTAAATTCAATTATTCGGGATTTTTCAAGCCTTTTCCGAGCAAAAAGATCTCGGAAGACTTGTCTTTGCTGGCTTTTGGCTTCTTGTTGAGTACAGTTTTGAACTCATCTTTAAATAATGTCACTATCGTGTTATAGCTGGGACCATGGAAGCATTTCACCAACAAAGCACCGCCCGGCTTAAGATGCGCCTTGGAAAAAGACACTGCCAGTTCGATAATATATTCGACACGCGCCGCATCAACTGTTGAGTTACCAGACAGATTTGGGGCCATATCGGACAATACCAAGTCCACTTTGCGCCCCAACAATTTGGATTCCAATTGATCCAGCACTTCATCTTCACGAAAGTCGCCCTGGATGAATTGCACATCAGCGATAGGCTCCATAGGCAAAAGATCAAGGGCAAAAATCTCACCCAGGATGCCACCACCTTCTTTACCTGCGAGCTTATTCCTTACATACTGAGACCAGCTGCCTGGGGTTGCCCCGAGATCGACCACAACCTGCCCCGGGCGTATCAATTTTTCTGATTCATCTATTTCTTTTAGCTTGTAAACGGCGCGTGCACGATAGCCTTCCTTTTGTGCAAGTTTCACATAAGGATCATTAATATGGTCGTGAACCCAATTTTGATTGAATTTATTCTTTGCCATTCGCGTAAAATACTGCTTTTAAAGGAATTACTATGTTAAAACTTACGCCCGCTGAAAGAAGCGAACTCCGCTCCGAAGCACATGCACTGAAACCTATCGTATTAATCGGCGAAGCTGGATTGACTCCTGCTGTGATCAAAGAAATTGATGCTGGCCTGAATGCCCATGGCCTGATCAAGGTACGCGTATTTGGCGATGATAGAGAAGCACGTATCGGTATGTACGATACCATCTGCGCCGAGCTGAATGCAGCCCCAGTACAACATATTGGAAAACTTTTGGTAGTTTACCGTCCAAAACTGGAAGGCACGAAAGAAACCAAACTGGTTAAAAAAGGCAAAGGCATGCGAGAAGTCACTATCGTCAAGCCTAGCCCAAGCGGCACCAAAAAACCTACCGTGTCCAAAGTCATGGTCAAAGGCAATGAGCGTGTCACCCAAGGTGGTAATATCAAGCGCGCAAAACCACGCCAAAGCAGTGCAAAAAAATCATCTCTGGCCAACAGCTAAGCTTCAATACTGCTGACATCTGATCAGTACAACCCGGCCTGACCCGGCCGGGTAATTACCTCTCCCTACGCTTAAACAGCTGTTGCATCAACTGCTGCAGAAATTCATATTCACAGACTGAATATGAATTGATTAAACGTACATCACATCCAGCACCTCATACTCGCGCACACCAGCAGGTGCCTGCACACCAACAACATCACCGGCATACTTGCCTATCAGGGCTCGTGCGATAGGAGAAGTGATGGAGACCTTGCTCAACTTCAAGTCTGCTTCATCTTCACCAACGATCTGATAGCTGACTTTCTGTGAAGTTTCGAGGTCTTCCAGGTGGACTGTGGAGCCAAATACGACGCGCCCCTCGGCATCGAGTTCGCTAGGATCGATAATCTGCGCAGAACCAAGCTTGCCTTCGAGCTCAGCGATACGGCCCTCAATGAAAGCCTGGCGTTCCTTGGCGGCATCATATTCGGCATTTTCAGACAAATCGCCTTGTGCGCGTGCCTCAGCAATCGCATTGATCACATCTGGGCGCTCTTTGGTTTTCAGTTTATGCAATTCTTGTTTTAGCAATTCTGCACCAAACTTGGTGATAGGTACTGTACTCATGACATTCACACTTTTAAAAGTAAAAATACAGAGGCCACATCAGACACCAGCATTACCGATGCCATTTGTGACCTCTGTATCGAAGTTCATGTGCCCCGACCAAGTCAGGGACACTGTTATTTCTATCAGTTTAAGGTTTTATGCAGACCTTGTAAATCATAAACATGCAATTCATTGAGATGACGCATGCCTTCGACCGCAGCCTCAGCACCCGCAATGGTCGTGAATGTTGTTGCACGGGCAATCAATGCAGAGGTACGGATAGCGCGTGAATCAGTAATGGCATTGCGCTTTTCTTCCACTGTATTGATGACCATGGCAATATCATTGTTCTTGATCATATCAACAACGTGTGGCCGGCCTTCAACAACCTTGTTCACCACTGACACAGGAATTCCCTCAGCAGCAATTGCCGTTGCAGTACCACGCGTGGCAACGATGGAGAAGCCCATCTCCACCAGATCACGTGCAACTTTGACGCCACGTGGTTTATCGCTGTTCTTGATACTCAGGAATACCTTGCCAGACGTTGGCAATTTCACGCCTGCGCCCAATTGCGATTTCACGAAAGCTTCACCAAAGGTTTTACCCACACCCATGACTTCACCCGTCGATTTCATCTCTGGGCCAAGAATGGTATCAACGCCCGGGAACTTCACGAACGGGAATACGGCTTCCTTGACGCTGAAATAAGGTGGCACGACTTCTGCACCTATGCCTTGTGAATCGAGAGACTGACCGACCATACAACGGGCAGCAATCTTGGCCAGTTGCAGGCCAGTAGCCTTGGATACATAAGGCACGGTACGCGATGCACGTGGATTCACTTCCAGCACGAACACGACATCTTTGCCATCTTGCTGCTGAATCGCAAACTGCACGTTCATCAGGCCAACGACATTCAAACCTTTTGCCATCAGCGCAGTCTGGCGCTTGAGTTCAGCAATGGTTTCTTGCGACAGGGAATAGGGTGGCAAGGAACATGCAGAGTCACCGGAGTGGACGCCAGCCTGTTCGATATGCTCCATGACGCCACCGATGAAGGTGCGCTCGCCATCAGACAGACAATCAACATCAACCTCAATCGCATCATTGAGGAAGCGGTCAAGCAAAACTGGCGAATCATGGGAGACCTTGACGGCTTCACGCATGTAACGCTCAAGATCACGTTGCTCATGCACGATTTCCATCGCGCGGCCACCCAGAACATAAGATGGACGTACCACCAGCGGATAACCAATCTCTTGTGCCAGTGCCAGCGCATCACTTTCAGTACGTGCAGTGCGGTTAGGCGGCTGACGCAAGCCCAGGTCTTGCAGCATTTTCTGGAAGCGTTCGCGATCTTCAGCAGCATCGATCATGTCTGGTGAAGTACCAACGATAGGCACGCCATTGGCTTCGAGATCCAGTGCCAGTTTCAAAGGTGTCTGACCACCGTATTGCACGATGACGCCAACTGGTTTTTCTTTATCGACGATTTCCAGTACATCTTCCAGCGTCAGCGGTTCAAAGTACAAGCGGTCGGATGTATCGTAGTCGGTAGAAACGGTTTCAGGATTGCAGTTAACCATGATGGTTTCATAACCATCTTCGCGCATCGCAAATGCCGCGTGTACGCAGCAATAATCAAACTCAATACCCTGGCCAATACGGTTAGGGCCACCGCCCAATACCATGATTTTTTTCTTGTCGGTCGGGTTCGATTCGCATTCTTCTTCATACGTCGAATACATGTAGGCTGTATTCGTGGCAAATTCACCAGCGCAAGTATCCACGCGTTTATAGACCGGGCGCACATTCAAAGCTTTACGTTTTTCACGGATCGCAGTATCAGTTGTTTTCAGCAGTTTTGCCAGACGACGATCAGAGAAACCTTTTTGCTTGAGTTGCAGCATGAGGGCTTTGTCAACGCTGTCGAGTGACTGCTCATCCAGCCACAATTCGATATCGACGATGTCCTTGATCTGCACCAAGAACCATGGATCGATATGCGTCAGTTGATGCACTTCTTCCAGCGTGAAGCCTTGAGCGAAAGCATCGCCAACATACCAGATACGGTCCGGGCCAGGCTCACCCAGTTCTTTTTCCAGGGTCTCACGGTCCTGGGTTTTTTCATTCATGCCATCGACGCCAACTTCGAGGCCGCGTAGGGCTTTCTGGAAAGATTCCTGGAAGGTGCGGCCTATCGCCATCACTTCACCAACAGATTTCATCTGCGTCGTCAGGCGGTTATCTGCCTGCGGGAATTTTTCAAATGCGAAACGCGGGATCTTGGTGACGACGTAATCGATGGAAGGCTCGAAAGAAGCTGGCGTAGCACCACCCGTAATTTCATTACGCAATTCATCGAGCGTGAAACCAACCGCCAGCTTGGCAGCGATCTTGGCGATAGGGAAACCCGTCGCTTTCGATGCCAGTGCAGATGAACGCGACACACGCGGATTCATCTCAATGACGATCATGCGGCCATCGGCAGGGTTGATGGAAAACTGGACGTTGGAGCCGCCTGTGTCCACACCAATTTCACGCAGCACTGCCAAAGAGGCATTACGCATAATCTGGTATTCTTTGTCGGTTAGTGTCTGCGCCGGTGCAACCGTAATAGAGTCACCGGTATGCACGCCCATAGGATCCAGGTTTTCGATGGAGCAGACGATGATGCAGTTGTCGGCCTTGTCGCGCACGACTTCCATCTCATACTCTTTCCAGCCTATCAGCGACTCTTCGATCAGCAATTCATTGGTAGGAGATGCTTCCAGGCCGCGCTTGCAAATCGTCTCGAATTCTTCCGGGTTGTAGGCAATACCGCCGCCTGTACCACCCATGGTGAACGATGGACGGATGATGACAGGGAAGCCAACATCCTTTTGCACTACCCATGCTTCATCCATGGAATGAGCAACGCCGGAACGTGCAGAACCCAGCCCAATCTTGGTCATGGCGTTCTTGAATTTCAGGCGGTCTTCAGCCTTATCGATGGCTTCTGGTGAAGCACCGATCAGTTCACAATTGTATTTGGTCAGCACGCCATTACGATGCAGATCAAGTGCACAGTTCAGTGCAGTCTGACCACCCATGGTCGGCAGAATTGCATCCGGTTTTTCCTTGGCTATGATGCGCTCAACAACTTGCCAGGTGATAGGCTCGATGTAAGTCACATCTGCCATTTCCGGGTCAGTCATGATGGTTGCCGGATTGCTGTTGACCAGAATCACGCGGTAACCTTCTTCACGCAAAGCCTTGCAAGCCTGCGCGCCAGAATAGTCGAATTCACAAGCCTGGCCAATGATGATGGGGCCAGCGCCGATAATCAAAATACTTTTTATGTCGTTACGTTTTGGCATTCTCTTATTCTCCTGTCTTTGCCTTGGCCATCATCGCGGTGAAGCGGTCAAACAGGTAGGCAATATCATGCGGACCTGGTGAGGCTTCAGGGTGACCCTGGAAGCAGAAAGCTGGTTTATCAGTACGCGCAAAACCTTGCAGCGAGCCATCAAACAAAGACACGTGGGTGACGCGGCAATTGGCTGGCAAAGTTGCAGCATCGACTGCGAAACCGTGGTTTTGGGAAGTGATCAATACCTGCTTGGTATCCAGATCCTGCACAGGATGGTTGGCGCCGTGGTGGCCGAATTTCATCTTGAGGGTTTTAGCACCGGATGCCAGCGCCATGATTTGATGACCAAGGCAGATACCAAAGGTAGGAATGCCCTTCTCTATCAATTCCTTGGCAGCAGCAATCGCATAATCGCAAGGCTCAGGGTCGCCAGGACCATTCGACAAAAACACGCCATCTGGATTCAATGCCAGCACATCGGCAGCACTGGATTGCGCAGGCAATACCGTAACCTTGCAACCACGCTCGGCCAGCATGCGCAGGATATTACGCTTAACGCCAAAGTCGAAAGCGACGACATGGAATCTCGGATTTTGCAACTGACCATAACCCTGGCCCAGCACCCACTCGGCCTCAGTCCATTCATAAGCCTGCTTGACGGATACGACCTTGGCCAGATCCATGCCAGACAGACCAGGGAAAGACTTGGCCAGTGCGATGGCTTTTTCAGCATCAGCACCTACCAGGATAGCACCGCCCTGCGCACCTTTTTCACGCAAAATACGTGTCAGCTTGCGGGTATCAATACCGGCAATAGCAACGATGTTTTGGGATTTGAGATAATCAGAGAGGGATTGTTCAGAGCGGAAATTCGATACCAGCAAAGGCAGGTCTTTAATAATCAAACCAGCTGCATGGATTTTGTCAGACTCTACGTCTTCGGCATTAACGCCCGTATTACCAATATGCGGATACGTCAGAGTAACGATCTGGGAACTATAACTGGGATCAGTCAAAATTTCCTGATAGCCAGTCATTGAGGTATTGAAGACAACTTCACCTATGGTCTGACCGGCAGCGCCAATCGAATATCCAGTGAAAATGCTTCCATCGGCGAGAGCAAGTATAGCGGTGTCCTGGCCGGAACGAAGAAGGGACTGCGGAATGGGCAGCAAGGGCAACTCCTGTATTGTTACCGCCGCTGCGACGCCCCAAGCTGTCGTTTCCCTGGCCGCGCATGAATTGCCGCGCAGCCTGGAAAGATGATGGAGCGATGTGAATTTGGGTAGGCGCTACGGCGAGATTTCGGATTAGTTAAACCCTCGAATTATAGCGCGAAACGGCCCATCAGGCAAATACGAAATGCCTGATGGGCCGTGAAATTGCTTGCAAACTCAATAGTGTACGAGCGTGCGTTAATTATTTTCCAGAAATTATCTCTGACACCATCCCGCAAAACAGAATGTGTTATTCAATTTAAATATTTGAATTACAGACCCAGAGCAGCAATACCGGCTTTGGCGATTTGCGCATCTTCCGCCGACTTGACGCCTGAAACACCAACCGCACCAACGCATTGACCATCGACAATAATTGGCACTCCGCCTTCAAGCATGCCTTCCAGAGGAGCACTCAGGAAAGAATAACGGCCATTATTGATAATATCTTCATAGATTTTTGACTCACGCTTGCCCAGTGCGGCAGTAGCAGCCTTGGCTGGGGCAATTTGCGAAGAAATCGGGGCGACGCCATCCAGACGCTGCAACCACATCAAATGACCACCATCGTCCACGATAGCGATCACGACAGGCCAGTTATTGGCCTTGGCTTCCGCCTCAGCAGCAGCAGCAATTTTTTTGACATCATCCAGAGTCATCACAGGTTTTGTTTGCATAAATACCTCTCCATTAAATTCTGCGGATTGTACGCCAAGCAATTGCGCTTAGGTATACAAACAGTTTTTACCAATTTAGCCAGCTTATTGAGTCCTTTTTAGCGCCAGGCCAGAAATCAGCCTGATACAAAACCCCTGAACATATTGCCATTATTTCAAGTAAATAGCGGAAACTTATTGTTACTCAGAAAGGTATCCCAAATAGTTTACATTTTTTCAGA
The DNA here is from genome assembly GCF_009937955.1 of Undibacterium sp. KW1. NCBI lineage: Bacteria > Pseudomonadati > Pseudomonadota > Betaproteobacteria > Burkholderiales > Oxalobacteraceae > Undibacterium > Undibacterium sp. KW1. The sequence goes on from NZ_AP018439.1 coordinate 3,219,832, forward strand.
GTTCGCTTACAGTTGACCGGTTTTTCCAACCAGGTGCAAAGATGCTAATAACCGTTTCCAGAATATCAAGGAAAGCCAAATTAGTGCTTATCTCAACTATGCTGCTAGCAGCAGCGGCCAATCCAGCCTGGAGCGCAGACAATCCCTTCCCCGAGTCCTCGACCGCCTACACCAAACTGCAGGAAATCAAGCAACGCGCATCCGACCTCACAGTCAAAGCCATGGATTTGATGGGCATACGTTATAAGCGCGGCGGCAACTCACCTGAAAATGGTCTCGATTGCAGCGGCTTTGTCAGATATGTATTCAAAGATGTGGTCAGCGCCAATTTGCCACGCACCTCAGCAGAAATCAGTAAAGTAGGCGAACACGTAGAACAAAAGGATTTGCAGCCCGGCGATCTGGTTTTTTATAACACGCTCAAACGCGGCTTTTCTCATGTAGGCATTTATCTGGGTGACAACAAATTCATCCATTCCCCTTCAGCAGGCGGCCAGGTCAGGGTGGAAAGCATGGACATCGCTTACTGGAAAAAACGCTTCAATGGCGCACGCCGCATCAATGATGATGAAGTCAAATAATTAGCATAAAATAAATTATTTAGTGCCAAGCAGTTTTAACTACAGATTTTCCCAGCCTCAAAAAACAAAGGCAGAGCAAATCATGCCCTGCCTTATCTTCCCTCCTTTACCTCATCTCCGTCAGATCAGCGCTCCTGCATCGCCTTAATCTTTTGCTTAATCTCTGGCATCATTGCCATTGCCGCTTTTTCACCTGCCAGGATAGCCAGATTGCGGCCATTAAAATCGTTACCCTTCATACCCGGCAATTCCGGGCGTATCACTATCTCGGCCTGCTTCAACTCAAACTGATTAATGCTCTGCCCCATGATGGCTACGGTTTGCAGTAACACATCAAGAGTCGCATTGGAAACCAGCGGCTCAGGCGGCGAAGAAATATTGACGGCAATCACCAGGTCTGCCCCCATTTCACGAGCAAAACGTACCGGCACTGGCGATACCAGACCACCATCGACATACAGGCGATCATTGATTTTCACAGGTTGAAATACGCCAGGCACAGCCGACGAAGCACGCACTGCCGCACCCGTATTCCCGCGCTGGAAAAGTACTGCATGGCCAGTTGCCAGGTCGGTCGCGACAGCACCAAATGGCTTGCGCAGTTTTTCTATCGGTGCTTGCACCACCAGACGGTTTACGTAGGCTTGCAGGGCATCACCCTTCAATACACCACTGGACTTGGAAAACAAAGGCAGCGACCAGTCAGAGATGGTCACTTCATCCATATCCAAAGCCATTTTTTGCAGGGCAAAGCCATTATTCCCAGCCGCGTACATGGCCCCGACTACACTGCCTGCACTGGTACCAACCACAACATCAGGATTGATGCCTTGCGACTCCAGCGCCTTGATGACACCTATATGGGCAAACCCACGCGCCGCACCACCGCCAAGCGCCAGTCCTATGCGTACGGGCTTGAGTGTCTTGACCACAGGGATGGCGGGCGTCACGGCAGGTGTTGCCTGTTGTGGCGAAGTATTGCAGGCAGACAGGCCAAATACCAGCATGACCGGCAAGGCGAGACGGGCAAGAACAGAGTTTTTACCAGCAGCCAAAGCTGATGGACGGGAAAATAGACGCGACATGTGATTTCTAGGTTTCAACAGTAAATGAGGTGCAAGTTCCGGCGAAAGGGATTTTTTGCAGGTGCGTGATTATATTTCTAAAATAGCCATAGCACCGGACATGCTGAAAAAAACTGCTGAACAGACCAAATCACCATAGGCAGACTACCGATTTGATGAATTCACCTTCAAGCCATATATCACAAAATCATGATATGCGGCATTCACATATTTATATGTCATGCCATAGAAATAATTAGTATTGATAATCCCGCACTTGTCGCGTAATTACCGACCCAATTATCCGGAAAGTCCCGCAACTTGCGGAGACACCATTCGTTAAACATTTGATGTCTGAAGCTACTCTTGAAAGATTTTATGAAAAAAATTTCCTGGTTACCGCCACTCACTCCCATCGCGGCACTGGTAGCTCTTGCACTGGCAGGCTGTGGCAGCAGCAACCCGACCACAACAACCAATGTAACGCCCGCCGTCGATCCCAACAGCATACCGGAAGGAACCGTCGTCAAACTGGCCTTGCTGGAAACCACGGACATCCATCAAAACATACTCAGCTACGATTATTACGGCCTGAAAGCCGATACCAGCCTGGGCCTGGAAAGAACCGCCGCCCTGATCAAGGATGCACGCGCAGAAAATCCCAATAATATCCTGCTCGACGACGGCGATGTCATACAAGGAACTTTGCTTGGCGATTATCAGGCACTGGCAGCACCCGTCACCTGCAACGGCACACTGGCCATCTATAAAGTCATGAATGCTTTGAAATATGATGGCGCAGGCTTGGGTAATCATGAATTCAATTATGGCCTGGGCTTTTTGAGCCAGATCACCAATACCGATTTTGGCTTGCCCGATGTCAGCAAAGCTGGCACTTGTGGCGCCCCCAACTTCCCGCTGGTTTTATCGAATGTAGTCGGTGCCAGCAGCCAAAAGCCCATCTTCAACCCTACATCCATCATCAATAAACAATTTGTCGCTACCAAGCCTGATGGCAGCAGCATGAATGTCAAACTCAATGTCGGCATCATGGGCTTTGTACCACCACAAATCATGGACTGGGATCAAAAATCCCTTGCTGGTAAAGTCGTCGTCAATGGCGTGCAAGAATCTGCCAACAAATATGTACCTGAGCTGCGTGCCAAAGGTGCTGATCTGGTCGTCGCCCTGTCCCACGGCGGCCTGGATGCATCGCCCTACAGCCCAAAAATGGAAAACGGCAGCCTGCACCTGAGCACGACTGGTATCGATGCATTGATGCTGGGTCACGCCCACTTGATTTTCCCGGCACCAAAAGAAGTTGGTGCCCCGGCCATCGATGCTTCGCTAGCTGCCCTGCCTGCTACGATTGTCGATACCAAAAAAGGTCTGGTCAATGGCGTGCCAGCAGTCATGGCTCAAAGCTGGGGCCGCCGCCTGGGCATCATACAAATGACACTCAAGTATCAAAGTGGTAAATGGGTAGTGCAAAAAGACCTGACCAATGTAGAAGCACGAGGCTTCAAGTATAAAGATGGCACCAACATCATTGATGCAGATGCCTCTATCGCGCCACTGGTTGACACCGAACACAAAGCCACCATCAACTACGCAACACAAGCTCTGGGCACAACGACAGACTTTGAAATGTCCGCCTACTTTTCCCTGGTCGGCGATGTCTCTGCCATACAAATCGTCAATCAGGCGCAAATCGACTATGTGAAAAACTTTATCGCAACTTCAAATGATGCGACGATAGCCAGCTACAAATCCATCCCCGTCATTTCATGCAGCGCGCCATTCAAGGCAGGCCGCAATGGACCAACAGACTTTACGGACGTTGCACCAGGCGCCAGCCCAGCATCGCCATTTGGTTTGCAAGTACGCAACCCAGGTGATCTTTACCTGTATGGAAATAACAATCTGCAAGCCGTCAAGATCAAGGGCTCTGACCTGAAGAACTGGCTGGAAACCGCAGCAAAACAATTCGGCCAGATAGACCCTGCACTGACGACTGAGCAAGACTTGGTGCCGTCTTATTCAACCATCTATAACTATGATGTGTTCTATGCAGACAATAATGCACTGATCTATCAGATCGATGTTACCCAGCCAGCAGGCAAGCGCATTGTCAATCTGACGTACGCGGGCAAGGCCATAGGCGACAATGATGACTTTATCGTTGCGACGAATGACTACCGTGCAGGTGGCGGCGGTAATTTCCCTGGCATTGATGGCAGCAAGACCATTATCAAATCGCCAGATGCCAATCAGGCTGTGGTCAGCAATTTCGTCAAAAAACAAGGCAAGATCACCAGTGTAGCGAATGGCACAGGCCAGAGCTGGAGTTTTGTTAAAGTAACGACCAAGGGACCTGTAATTTTGCGCTCTGCTCCAGGCAAAATATCAGTAGCACAAGCACTGGGATTGAGCCGCGTCAAATCCGAAGGCACCCTGGATGCCAGCGGCTTTGCCAAATATGCGATAGATTTAAGCAAGTAAACTCGCTGAAATTTGGCAAGAAAGTTTAGCAAGAAAGAACAAGCACGCACTTCAGTTTGAAGTGCGTGCCTACCCATGATGACGATATGCTTAACAACTTAAGAATCAGTGCAGGCGTGGTACTACTATGCAGCCTGTGCGCCTGCGCACCGGTTCCAACTACGGCAGAAATAGAATCTGCCGGCATACAGGCTTTGCATGCACAACTACCCTCTGCCATCGCAGCACTGCAAAAATGGGCATCTGCTGGCAATGCAGTAGCCCAGCGCGAACTGGGTCTGGCGTATGCAATACATTCTGAACAACAAGCCCAGGCTTTGCTGTGGCTGGAGCGTGCCGCAAAAAATCAGCATGGTGACGCAGAAGCGCAGTTTCAACTGGCAGAGGCCAACTATAAAGGCCGTCTTGGATTGACAAAAAATGAGTCGCAAGCCTGGAAATGGTATGAGCTTGCAGCCAATAATGCTTATGGCAAAGCCAGCTTCATGCTGGCTCGCATGGCAAAATATGGTCAGGGAGTACCGCAAGATCTGGCGTTGTCTGTCAAATGGCTGGAAAAAGCCAGTGAGCAAGGCAATGCACAGGCCATGTTCCTGCTATCGAACGCCTATGCCGCAGGAGAAGGCGTCAAACAGGATCAGGCACTGGCCAGAAAGTGGCTGGAAGAATCTGCGGAGCTTGAATACCCGGTCGCCATCCAGGCCCTGGCCATGGAATTGGAAAGCGGTAGCAAGCAAGTGGAAAAAGATCCACTAAAGGCCAGACACTTGATCAAGGAAGCCTCGGATGAACGTCTGATGCGCTGGAACCGCTATCAATAAAAAAACGTCGCCAGCATGGACATCACTGCAAGTGCCATCATACAGGTGGCCAGCCAGCCCAATATTTTCAGCCTGCGGGTAATCACAAATTTACCCATGATGTCGGCCCTTGTCGCCATCAACATCATGACCACCATGATAGGAACAGAAATCACGCCATTGATGACTGCACTCCAGTAAAGGGCCTTGATGGGGTCAATCGCCGTAAATCCCAGCGTAATACCTATCACTGTTGAAAGCGCGATGATGGCGTAGAACTGCCGGGCCTGCATCGGTGTATCTTCGAGACTGTTTTTCCATTTGAATGCGCCTGCCATGGCATACGCAGATGAACCGGCCAGCACAGGTATTGCCAGCAAACCCGTGCCTATGATACCCGCACTGAACAGCATGAAAGCCAGGTCACCGGCGATGGGCCGCAAGGCCATTGCCGCCTGCGCAGAAGTCTGGATATCGGTCACGCCATGCAAATTCAGCGTAACAGCGGTAGTCAATATGATGAAAAAAGCCACCAGATTGGAAAATGCCATACCTATGTAGGTGTCAAGCTTGATACGCTTGAGATTGGCTGGCGCCTGCTCAGGCGCCTGTATCAGTGGACGTGCCAGATGGTCAGCGCGCATCTCCTCCACTTCTTGCGAAGCTTGCCAGAAAAACAGGTAGGGGCTGATGGTCGTACCAAATACGGCCACCACTGTCGTGATGTATTCTTTTTTCCAGGATAGCTGAGGCATGACTGCCCTCTTAACAACGTCCATCCAGGGTGTATGGACAACGAACACCGTGGCAACATACGCCAGCAAGGCCAATGTCAGCCATTTCAAAAAACGCACATAGCGCTGATAAGGAATAAATACCTGCAACAGCAAAGACAATATGCCAAAACCTATTGCATACAGATGCGCCTTGCCACCCACGAGCAATTTCAAGGCCTCACCCATGGCAGAAATATCAGCCGCAATATTGATGGTATTGGCGATCAGCAGAAGTCCTACCACCGCATACAATAACCAGGCGGGATAATGACGACGTATATTGGTGGCAAGACCATGACCGCTGACCCTGCCTATACGGGCACTGACGATTTGTATGCCCACCATCAAGGGATAGGTAAACAATACCGTCCACAACATATTGAAACCGAATTGCGCACCTGCTTGCGAATAGGTTGCAATGCCACTGGGGTCATCATCGGCGGCTCCAGTAATCAGACCAGGCCCCAGTTTTTTCAACAGGGACGGTTCCCTGGTGTCTGCTGACGAACCTGTAGTCGGTTTATTCATAGCGCGGTTCTTGAATGCGAGTGATCGCTTTTGATCTTATGGCCTTATGGTCGCCGATGAGTGACATCCATACCTACGCCGCGGTATCCGGCAAAGCGGCTGGCCGAATCAAAAAAAGGTTCTCCACTGACTTGCAGGTATTGTATCGTGCCATCCGGTTTGCAACGCCGGTAAGTAAAATCCAGGAATGGCCGACGATTGGCGATATTGTCATCAAGTTTTTCACGCTCATCAACATCCCAGCCCTCCATGCCACCCTTTGGCGTTTTACCCAACATGTCTTCCACACGTATGCCCAGCATTTCAAATACAGGCCCGGATACACTGGTGAAATTGCCGAACTGATCCTGCTCCCAGTACCAGTCAGAAGAAAGGTGGGTAAAACTTCTAAAGCGCGCTTCGCTGACACGTAATTCAGCAGTACGCTCCAGCACGGTCTGCTCAAGACGTTTATTGTAGGTATCAAGCTGTTGATATAGCAAACGCACTTCCAGCATATTGTGTATGCGCGTCTGCACTTCCTGCAGATCAAAAGGTTTACTGACAAAATCCTTGGCACCTGCCTGCAAGGCACGTAGTTTGTGCCCCGGCTGAGCAGTGATCACCAGTACCGGCAAATAGGCATCAGCACTAATATTCTTTAATTCCTCCATCACCTCAAAACCATCCATACCCGGCATTTGCAGGTCCAGCAATATCAGGTCATAGTTGTGCTCTATATGCAGTGCGCAAACCGTACGCGCATCCATGGTCGTGGTGATATTGGAATATCCGATGTTACGCAGCATTTGCTCCAGCAACATCACATTAGCTTTTTGATCATCAACGATCAGGATGCTGGCCTTAAGAATTTCGACTGTTTCAAGCATTTCATTCTTTCAAAATCGTTACTGCTTCAACATTGCACTCCACTACATTTTCAGCTCAACTCAACTTCACTTTTTATTTGGCTGCACTCAATGTCACCTTTTTTACGTGCCAATCCGTGCTCTTTGGCATGATGTAGCGCCAGGTCAAGTGCATCCATGAATTCGTTAACCTTGATCGGTTTGGTCAGATAACGGAAAAAACCAGCATCCAGGCCCTTAGCGATATCACGTGGCATGGCGTTTGCAGATAAGGCCATCACAGGTATATGCGCAGTCAACGGGTCATTTGCCAGAATTTTGAGCGCACCAAAACCACTGAGGCCTGGCAGATTAATGTCCATCAAGATCACATCCGGCTTGCAAAGCTGTGCCGTACTGATACCAAGATGGGCATCAACGGCCGTCAAAAGTTTCAGATCGCTGCGACGCGCAATCAATTGTTCGACCAGCGCCAGATTGGCTGGATTATCTTCAACATAAAGCAAACTGCGTTGAGACGAAGCCTGAGCCACTTTTTGCCCTATGCCCGTTCCGATCAGAAACTCGCCAGCGCTTTCATCATGCAAAGCTGGAGCTAAGGCCAGGGCGAGCTCTATCCAGAACACACTGCCAATACCAACATTACTTTCTACACCAATCGATCCACCCATAAGCTCAACCAGTTGTTTGGTCACCACCAGGCCGATACCTGTTCCCTCTTCATTACCAGCGTCCTGCCCAAGGCGATTAAATGGTTGAAACAGCTGAGCCATCTGCTCAGGCGACAAACCCTTACCTGCATCCCTGACACTGATGCGCATCCGGTTATCACCATGCATGGCATATTCAACTGTGACCGTACCCTCGTGCTGGTTATATTTAATCGCATTTGACAGCAAATTCACCATGACTTGCTTGAGCCTGGTGCGGTCTGCAAATACATACAGAGGCATATCGATGACCGGGAAAATCATGACTATTCCACGCGTCTTTGCCTGCGGCTCTATCATGGACTGACAATCCAGCAAGACGTCGGCTAGCAAGATAGACTCTTTTGAAATGCTGACCTTGCCTGACTCTATCATCGCCAGATCCAGGATTTCATTAATCAGCCTCAACAGATACCAGCCTGCCTGCAATATCTGGTCTATCGATAACTTCTGGTTGTCAGAGGGTGGCGGATTGTCCGATGCCATCAATTGCGCAAAGCCGAGCACTGCATTGAGCGGGGTGCGCAATTCATGGCTCATGCTGGATAAAAACTCTGATTTGGCCAGATTCGCTTTTTCAGCAACTGCCTTGGCTAATTCAAGTTCTATATTGCTATTCTGTAGTCTTTGCTCAAATAATTTATATTCGGTGACATCGCGCGCAGACGCAAAAACACCCTGTAATCGACGCTCACGGTCATAGATGGTACTGGCATTGTAAGAGACCCCGGTTTCTTTGCCATTTTTCGCAACCGCTGTCAGTTCACAATTTGTGACCTTGCCGGTTTGCAGCGCACGCTTCATTGCCAGTTCTGCAGCAGCAGGTTCAGTAAAATAATTTTTGAATGGTGCGCCAATAAGTTCGTCACGCGTACACCCGGTGATGGCTTCCATCTGATGATTGACGTCACTGATCACACCATTCAGGTCTGTGGTAATCAGGGCATCAATATTGGCCTCAATTAATGAACGCGTATAAAACTGCTGATCACGAAAACGCTGGTCGAGCAAGGCCTGCTCAGCTTCTACCTGCTTGCGGGCGGTATTGTCTGTACCTATCAATAAACTGCCGATAACAACTCCCTCCGCATCCCGCAAGGCAGTGACTGAGACAATCGCCTGCAGGCGGCTGCCATCACGACGAATATACGTCAGCTCATGAATATCCTCCAGGCTACGCATCGCCTTGAAAATTAAAGCATCAAAACCCAAGGCAACCGGGGTATTAAATTCTGCACTCAGCGCGGCGGCCCTGCTATCCAGCTCGTTTGTATCGGAGATATCAGCGGGACTAATCAGATTGACGACATCGGCAGCGTCATAACCCAACATATGCTCTGCACCAACATTAAAAATCTGGATAAGACCTTGAGCATCGGTCGCAATAATGGAAAAGTTTGGGCTATTAAATATGGCATCCTGCAAGGCTCCCATCTTGAGCAAAACTTCACGTACCTTGAGTGAAGTTTGTTCACCAGCCCGGCGACCAAGAGTAGCGCGGCGGATCTGTAAAGCCCAGAGCAATAAAAATACCAGCAAAAAAGCGACACTGCCAACGACGAGCTTGATGCGAAATGCTGCTTTTAATTTACGTTCATCGAGCAGGACCTGCTCATCGACAACCGCTTCAGTCAAAATATTTTGCACTTTGGCCGATGTCAGCAGCCCAGTATGAAACAAAGCCCTGGCAGCAGCAAAACCATGCGCATCAAATTGCTTTTGACTTTCCCGCATGACGACAACTCTTTCGTCAACGGCCTTTTGCAACTGCTGTATGCGTGTCTGTTGCTGAACATTGTCGATTGTCAATCCACGCAGATGCTGAATAACAATCGCTATTTCGTCAAATTGACTATTGCGCTGTTTGATGAAAGCATCTTCCCTGGTCAGAAAATAAGCTTTTTGCCCGTTCTCCGCCTCTGACAGTTTGGCACTCAGTTCATTGAAATCATCGATGATCTTGCGGGTATGGTCTATGGACTTGACCGCATCAAAAGGGACAGCAATATTCCAGGCTATGCCCCCTATCATCAGCAAGGCCAGCAAGGTGATACCAAAGCCGATCAGGGTCAGGCGCTCTACCGAGATTGCCTTCATATATTTTCATTCACAGCAATCCTTCAGCAAATTGGAAATTCCGGCCAGTATTCAGAGACCTGCTCTGCTCTATATGCAGCCCTGTATATTGCTCTGTACGCTGTTCTGCGCATAGCCGGTTTTTCTGACAATGGGGGCAGATGCAACAGGTATGGCTTTTCCCTGACGCTGCAAGACATCTGACAGCAGGCGGGCAAATTCTTTTTTTACCACGCCATAACACTCACATACATGCTCTTCCAGCCCCACACGGTTGATGACATGAATATGTCCCCGCCGGTAACTGATAAAACCGTAATTCTGCAACCTGCCCGCAGCTTCAGTCACACCTTCGCGCCGCACACCCAGCATATTAGCAATCAACTCCTGGGTAATCGTCAGGTCATTGCCTGACATGCGGTCCAGCGTCAGCAAGAGCCAGCGGCATAGTTGCTGCTCGACGGAGTGATGGCGGTTACATACTGCAGTTTGGGACATTTGCGTGATCAGGGCCTGGGTATAACGCAGTAATAAGCGTAATACCGGGCCAGCACGGTTAAACTCTTCCAGCAAGATATGCGCTTTGAGGCGATATCCATGTCCGCCAGTTTGTACAATCGCACGACTGGGCGTGGTGTCGCCCCCCATAAACAGTGAAATTCCGACCAACCCCTCGTTACCGACACCGGCTATTTCCGAGGAGCCTCCGTTTTCCAGCAAATAATGAAGGGAAACAATTGCAGTTACCGGAAAATATACATATTGCAGCTTACCACCTGATTCGTACAAGACATCGCCGAGCAACATGGGCACCAACTCAAGATACGGTGCCAGGCGATCAAATTCGGTATCGAGTAATGCTGCCAGCAAATGATTTTGATTCGGGTCTATAGGACTGTCCATATCGAATTCCTGCATAAATTTATAAGGGAGCCCGAGGCGCGCAAACGAGCCAACAAAATCTGCTCAGCATACCCAGCAACCCGACTCTATGGCGCTTAGGCGCATAGTGTCTGTTCGATATCACACATATAGAAATAATAATGCAAAGAAAACTCAGTGGCTCTCAGCAACTTAGCTTATTTCACTTGCTTAAACGAGCGCCATTCCTGCCAAATAATGGAAGCTAGACTATGACAGTTTCACAAAAATAGTTACGTGCGCTAGCGTACATACAGCGGGAAATCCGCTATTCATCCGGAAGATTTGGCTGAAAATACTTTTTTAAAAAAATACTGTTATGTTCAATTGTCTTTCCTACCCGATCCTACTTGCCGAGACGCAGGACGAATCACCGCAGCACGACGGTCTGACTCACCCAAGACATGCAAAGGATCACCGCGAGGAATATCATCAATTAGACGATCGAATTCCAGCTTGACAACGGCGTAACATTCACAGACCACCTTCTCCAGACCGGGGCGATCTACTACATCAATACGCCCGCGACTGTACTGTATCAAACCCAGTCTTTGTATATTGCCCGCAGCAGCAGTTACCCCCTCACGCCTGACACCCAGCATATTGGCTATCAATTCCTGCGTCATGGAAACAGAATCTGAAGGCAGACGATCCAGACTCAATAGTAGCCAACGGCAAAGTTGCTGCTCTATGGAATGATGGCGATTGCATACAGCGGTTTGCGTCATTTGTGTGATCAGCGCCTGGGTATAGCGCAGCAAGAGCCGCAAAAACGGTCCGGCGCGGTTAAATTCGTCCTTCAGATACTGCGCCTTGAGGCGATAGCCATAGCCTGCACATTGCACCACTGCACGGCTGGGCGTGGTTTCGCCACCCATAAAGAGAGAAATGCCAAGTATACCCTCATTACCAACTATGGCTATTTCAGCAGAAGCACCGCTCTCAAGCACATACAGCAGCGACACGATGGACGTGGTCGGAAAATAGACGTAATTCAGGGTACCACCAGCTTCATACAAGGTCTGTCCCAGCGGCATTTCCACCAATTCCAAATGCAGGGAAAGGCGATCAAACTCTGCTTGCGGCAAAGCAGCGAGCAGGTGATTTTGCAAAGGATTATGCGGAATGGTCATGGGCAGGGCTCTGAGCAGCCAACTCAGTTGCGAGTGGCATGGGTTGTATAGACTGGATTGTCTATCCACAAAGTAGCAGGTATGAGGCTGGCGTATGTGCGCCATCGCGCATATAAGTTCGATTTATGTCAACTTATTGAAAAAATCGGCACTAGTCTTGCTATTACGCAGGATATATCAACCTTGGGCAAGCCGTTTGTCGCACGGCAGACTAAAACGAGTTCATTGTTGAAAAGGAATGGAAGTTAATAGTCGTGTAAATTCATTTTGTATGACGAAATAACATTCGCAAACCACTTTTTCCAGCCCTGCTCTGTCGAGTACAACAATAGCGCCACGGCTATAACAAATCAGACCGGCGCGCTGCAAATTACCTGCCGCCTCAGTGACACGTTCACGACGCACTCCCAGAGCATTGGCAATTCTCTGCTGGGTAATATTCACCGACTCTGAAGATAGCCTGTCCAGGCTCAGCAGCAGCCAGCGACATAGTTGCTGCTCTACTGTATGATGCAAATTGCAAATGGCCGTCTGCGTCATTTGCGTGATGAGTGCCTGCGTATAGCGCAACAAGACCCGCAACAAAGGACCCGCGCGGTCAAATTCCTGCTTTAGCAACTGCCCCTTGAGCCTATAGGCAAAACCAGCGCTTTGTACAACTGCACGGTTAGGTGTCGTGTCCCCTCCCATAAACAGGGATATGCCAACCACACCTTCATGGCCAACGGCAGCAATCTCGGCAGACACGCCATCCTCCAATACATAGAGCAATGAAACGATGGCTGACGTAGGGAAATAGACGAATTGCTGACGCACTCCTGCCTCATACAAAACATCACCAACAGCCATGGAAGTCAGTTCAAGCCCACCCGATAGTGACGCAAACTCCGCTACTGGCAGTGCAGCGAGCAGATGATTATGCATAGGACTGGGGGAAGTGTGCATTAACGTTTTTGGCCTCAAAATTCCACCAGAGATTTTGTCACACAGACAAAGCCGGGTAGCGGAGCGCAAGCCTATCACGCCATGCAAAAATTTTATGCGCGCTTGCGCACACATATCACCAGGAATAAGTGATTTATCGAAATATTATCTGAAACACCGCAAGAAACAGGTAATTCATCAAGAAAACCTAGATCATTTTTAGTTCAACTGAAGAGCAAAAGCGGTCATAGAACTGGCGCTCAAGCCTCACGGGATCTGTTCAATTTTCTTGAAATAGTATGGAATGACAACCCAATAAAGCGACGTCATCTGGATAAGAAACTGAGAAAGCAAAAAGCCCGGTAATTAACCGGGCTTTTTGAAGCTAAGCAATTGATTTTCTTAGCGAATTCTGGGGTGACCGATGGGGTTCGAACCCACGACAACAGGAATCACAATCCTGGACTCTACCAACTGAGCTACGGCCACCACTGTATCGAGCACAAATATTGCAGTGCAAGAGAGCTACGCATTATACGAGGAATTTGGCTTGCTGGCAATAGCATTCTTGGTAATCCCGTTCATTGCCACTCAAGCCATCAACTTCACAAGCCCTCTCGACACCACGTTACGGCCTGCTGAACACGATGGATTGATCAGAATTTGCCACCACTTCCAGCGCCCTCACGCTGGCGCCCCATACCGCCTTTGCGCTGTGGAGCCTCGCCGCTATCCGGGCGTTTGGCCTTGGGCGCGTCTGCGGTGGCGCGCAAGGAAGCATTGATAAACAATTGCAGGGTCTGACGCTGCTTGTCATCCAGCGCATCGTTCAGGGTCAGTACCAACTCGCGGATTTGCTTGTTTTCTTGCAATGTAGTTTGCTCTTCCTGCTCTATCTGCGGGTTCAGCTCACGCAATTCGATATTGCTTTGCTCCAGCCGCAACTCCAGCTCGGATTGCAGGCGATTACGACGGACATCGCGCTGATGTTGCATGGACGTCAGCTTGCTTTCCGTCTGCTGCCATAGCAATTGCTGATTGTCATTCAGGTTCAATTCCTTCTTCAACTCCCCTGCTTTGGCGAGTAAATTATCCAAGCGCACTTCCATGACTGGCGTTGCATGTGCGAAGGAGGCAAACAGGGTGAAACAAGCGAATAAAGCTATTTTGCGTAAGTTGATAGTGTGCATATCATTCCTGCCAATAAAAGTAGCGGGCATAAAAAAGCCCACGCAAATAAATGCGTAGGCGAAATCTCACTGAGGTAGTGAGTTGAAGGAGCGTGCAATGAAACATAATCAATATATTCCGACAAGAACCCAACTCCACCATGTATTACAAATTCTTACGAATACTCGGGTTTCATTTACAAATTAGCTCATGTATCAGACTTGAACTTTGACTCTCAAACACATTCAATCATGATCATGCAGCAGAGGCTTGCACTTCTTGCCCGCGGTCGAAGGTAGTTACACTTTTCATGGCTAACGCAGCCTCCAGCAGCAACTCTGGCTGACCAGATGCAAGTCTTTTACTGTCTGACAGTATCTGGCGAAAAACACGCGCACCGACCAGGCCCATCATCAGTCCCAGCATGTGGCGGATCACCGTATTCAGGCGCAGGCCTTTGCCGCCATTGCCATACAATTCCAGTTGTTGATAGATGTAGGGAATCATGTGCTGCAGAATTTCTTCCCTGCTTTTCACCGGCGTAGTATCACCATAATAGCGCTCGTCAAAACTCGCCATGAAATAGGGATTGTGATAAGCCTCACGCCCTATCATGACTCCATCTACATGTTGCAGGTGCAAATCCATGTCTTCGAGGGTTTTGATGCCGCCGTTCAAAATGATTTCCAGATCAGGAAATTCTTTTTTCAGGCGATACGCATAGTCATATTTGAGCGGCGGAATTTCACGGTTTTCTTTGGGCGACAAACCCTTGAGTATCGCATTGCGCGCATGAACAATAAAGGTCTTGCAGCCGGCATCAGCAACGGTGCCGACAAAATCACGCATGAATCCATAAGAATCGACTTCATTGATGCCGATGCGATGCTTGACTGTGACGTCGATAGAGACCACGTCTTTCATCGCCTTGACGCTGTCAGCAACCAATTGCGGCTCTGCCATCAGGCAGGCACCAAATGCCCCCTTTTGCACACGCTCAGACGGGCAACCGCAATTCAGATTGATTTCATCATAACCCCATTGCTCACCAAGCTTGGCGGCATGCGCGAGATCAGCAAGCTCACTGCCCCCTAGCTGCAGGGCAACCGGATGCTCACCAGGATTAAATTCAAGATGGCGTTGCACATCACCATACAGGAGTGAGCCGGTTGTCACCATTTCGGTGTACAACCAGGTATTGCGGGTGATATGGCGGTGGAACTGGCGGCAGTGCCTGTCAGTCCAATCCAGCATCGGGGCTACACTAACAGTTCTGGGGGCTTTACTGGGGTTTTCTCTATGGAGAACGTCATTTCTTACGGCTTCAATCTTATTTAAACTTAATCAATATTATGCTATTTTACGCGCTCATTACGGAGAAATTACGGATTACGGAGCGGGTATGGCATCAATACGGTTACGGAATGGATCATGGGTTGCGGATATTCGCCGCAAAGGTCATAAGTCTATCAGCAAATCGTTTGGGACAAAGGGTGCTGCGGAAAAGTGGGCCAGGGATATTGAGACCAGAATTGACAGCCTCCAGTTTAAAGATGCCCGTAGCCTGGCACACGTAACACTTGGGCAGCTAATAGATCGATACGTCGAGGAAATTGGCGCAATCAAGCCATTCAGAAGAAATAAGGCCGATGTATTGAGAGTCTGGAAACTTCGGTTCGGTGACAGGCCGCTCTCAGAATTAACCGGCGACATGCTGATTGAATGGACCAGGACAAGGGCGAGAACAGTAAAAGGTACGACCATCGCAGTCGAGCTTGCCTATCTTGGCGTCGTACTGACAACGGCAAAAGAGCTTTGGCGCATGCCCGTGGACACGGATGTTGTTCAGTCTGCACGCACCAGCCTCAGATATTTAGGTGTATCAACCAAAAGCAAAGAACGAGAGCGCCGACCAACCACCAAAGAGATTGACGATATTTGTCTTTATTTCACCACAAAGGTACGTCAGAAGGTACCAATGGAACCCCTGATACTTTTTGCCATTGAGACGGCCATGCGCCTGGGAGAAATTCTCAATCTGAAATGGGATGATTTAAACGAGGCAGACCGCACTATTATTATTAGGGACCGGAAACATCCGACAGAGAAACAGGGGAATGATCAAGAGGTGCCGCTACTGGGTGATGCATTTAAAATAATTAAATCGATGCCCAGGACAGATGATAGAATTTTTCCAATCGCTATCGGGACGCCCAGCAGCTTGTTTCCCCGTGCCTGCAAGGAATTAGGCATTGTTGACCTACGGTTCCACGATTTGCGACACGAAGGAGTAAGCAGACTGTTTGAAAAAGGCTACTCCATAGAGCAGGTAGCACTGGTATCAGGCCACCGCTCCTGGAAGATGTTAAGCAGGTACGTGCAGTTGCGAGCAAAAGATTTGCATCGCGCTTAATTACTCGATTGAATTTTGTATTTGCTTAACGTTGCGTTTAAGCCACTAAAACGACTGCAAACTATGATTAAATATTGATGTGCAGCAACAATTTAATATAGGGGGTTGGTATGTTGAAGATTGGAATGGCTGGTTTTTTGGGTGGTTGTGTTCTGCTATATCAAGTAACGGCATTCAGCACGATTGTATCCCTAGAGAAAAGCAAGGAGGATTGTGTAACAGCCTTCATTGATGCAGCCCACAAGGACGTATTCGCCCACCAATTAGGCACACAAAAAGCTTTTAATGAGGCCAAGGAAGACATGGCACAGGCAGAATTAAAGTGCAAGGCCATGGAAAATAAGGCCAAAACCATCGCAAAGGTAATGCAGCTACCTCAATGACACCGGCAGTCGTTTACCCATTTCGCTATGTCATCAGCTACTTTAAAGCCAGCGCCTCTGCACTGGCTTTAAACGCAAATTTTTCATTCTGATTGTCAGTGATAATTATCATCCAGGATTGTGTGTATTCGACGTGATAGTCACCTGATTGGATTCGCTCAAAGCCACTTAGCATGAACCTGTCTGCCCTGATCCATACTAACTCAGGCTCATACAGGTATTCGCTCCACTGTTGAATCGAGCCATGCTTAAAACATGCCAGGCGTAAAGTTCTAAATCTGACCTCATCTTTTGGTGCCTCACCCATTGATAGTAAGCCATATCTAAACTTACTTTCTATAGTATCCCTGTCCTGGGCCACGCCCATGCAGCGCATTTTTGATACTTTCACATTCATACAACCATCCTGCAATTACTGTACATACAATCAGTATCAACTAACTTTAGAAAGTTGTCCAAGACTTAGCCAACATGAGCTGCTGTGAGTTGTTACGCTGAGATGGTTAAATTTCTTTTCTTATTGATAATGTTTTGTGGCGGATGATATTGTTTGTCAATTGTTTAATTGAGAAAGGATTTCACAAATGACACAGGCAATGATGGACGACACTTCGGATAAAGTCCGCCGCAACCTTGTAGCTTTTTGCACCGCAATTTTGATTGCATTTTTCCTTGGCATCAAAATCGAAGAAGTTCAGCCCTTACTATTAAAAGCCAACATAGCCAATAAAGAACGGTTATGGCCTGTGCTGCTTGTAGTTTGGCTGTATTTGTTTTATCGATTCAAAGTGTCTAAATCCACACTGGAAACGTGGGAAGTATGGAAGGCAAAGAGACGCGAAATTTTCCATAATATAAAGAGACATGACTCCAGAATCATTATAGAAAAATATCTCTACGACCAAAAAACCTACTTGGGCTCTGTGATGTTCACACCATTTGTGAATAGCTCATGGAAACCGTTACCGGAAAAATTCAAAGTAAAAGCAGTTTCGTTCGATAGCGATTTTGATTCGCGGTTAAAAAAAGACTACATCGATAACATAATAGTAAATATAGAATTTGATGGAATTATAACCGTGGACGTCGAAGCGGAACTTGCATCGCATATCACATCGGCCTTTGAAACTTCGCTACACAATACCGGCGACTATAAATCGAGTAGGACACTATTTTTTCAAACAACTGCGCATGTAGTATTTTCAAAGTACACTTTTTATACTAAAACTTTCGCATCGTTTCTAAAGTCGATTTTTAATTGGGAATTCAGTGAGGTAGTTTTTGGCTATCTGATAGCCACAAGTGCCGTTGCAGTCATTGTCTATAAACTGCTTTAACCAAAAACCCGACCATAGATTAAAACGACTATGCCACCAGGTGCGCATCGAGCATAGTCGTCAATGTCTATGGGATCCGGCAGGCATAGCCATTGACGACTATGCTGCAGGAACTTTCCATTCTTAGCTTGCCTGCATAGTCATCGATAACTATACTGGCCGACATAGTCATTTATATCTATGGTGGGCCTGCATGGGGTATTTGGGATCAAAGGCGGCAAGCGGCGCGTATCAGGTAATCATTGCCAATATGCCGCCGCACGACACGTATATTGAAACGCATTTAGGAAGTGGCGCTGTCATGTCTCGCAAGCCAGGTGCAAACCGGTCTATCGGCATTGACATGGACCAGGCCGTCATTGATCTATACCGCAAAGACAATCCAGGCACTGAACTGCACCAGGGCGACGCCCTAACATACTTGAAGCAGTTTGACTTCACTTGCGCCGGTCGCGTGCTGATCTATGCAGACCCGCCCTACTTGCTGAGCACCAGAACGTCACGCCACCGCTACAAACATGAATACACTGATGACGACCATAGGGAACTGCTTGCCGTTCTGCGCGGGCTTTCTGAGGCCGGTGCGGCTGTGATGCTGTCGGGTTATCCGTCAGCGCTTTACGATACGATCTTAGAGGGATGGAGGTCAGTAGAATTTCAAGTGATGACGCGAGGTGGGCCGCGCACTGAGAAACTATGGATGAGTTTTGATGCGGGTGCTGCGCACTGGGCGACGTACGCGGGAGAGGGATTTGCTGAGCGCCAGAGAATTAAGCGGAAGGCGGCTCGATGGGCAGATAATTATAGGGCATTGCCACCAGGAGAGCGCCTGGCCATACTGGCAGCAATGCTTGAGGTGAGCGGCACATAGTTGATTTTGACTATGGTCGACGGCTGAATTCCCTTTTAAAAGAGTCCTACTGGATCACTTGCGCGATCCCATGAATAAATAATCACTTCCAACCTGTCCACGGCCTTACCGCCACCCCCGACGCTATACTTTATCGGCACAGTATCGATCTCAAAGTCCGCAAATATGCGACGGATATCCGGGTGATCGTTCAGGCTGATGATGGCCTTGCCTTTTAACGTCTTGAGCGTGTCGGCCATCAGTTCATATTGCTCGATCCCAAAATCCACACCGTAGCCTTCCGTTTCCCAGTATGGCGGGTCCAGGTAAAAGAACGTGTGTGGCCGGTCATAGCGCAGCATTAGCTTGTGCCAGTCCATGTTTTCGATATAAGCAGAAGCCAAGCGGAGGTGCGCTGCAGAGATGTTTTCTTCGATGCGCATAAAATTCAATGGAGGGGCCGTGGTGGCAGTCCCCCATGTCTGGCCGTCCACTTTGCCGCCAAAAGCATGCTGCTGCAGGTAAAAAAAGCGTGCTGCCCGCTGAATATCGGTAAGTGTCTGTGGCGGGGTTTCCTGTTGCCACTTAAACACATCCCGGCTCGATAGTGCGTACTTGTATTGGCGCACAAACTCTTCCATGTGATTCTTGACGACCCGGTACAGGTTGACCAGCTCGCCGTTGATGTCGTTAATGACTTCGACTTCAGCCGGTTGCCGCATGAAGTACAAAGCCGCCCCGCCCGCGAAAACTTCAACGTAGCAGCTATGGGGAGGGAAATTAGGGATCAGCTTGTCGGCCAAGCGACGCTTGCCGCCGATCCAGGGAATGATAGGCATTGCCATTGAGTAAACCTTATTGATTGTGCTAGACTTTGCCCGCCTCGCGAGGTGGCAGAGCCTTGCTCGGTTCACTGTGCATGCAGTGGATTGAGGCCGGTATAGGTTGTTCGCGCAACTTACTCCGGCGCTCTGTTCTTTTTTGCTTTGTGCAGACGTCTGCACTATTCCTGTGGGGTATTCGTTACCACCTGGAGCTTTTTATAAAAGTCTCGCAGCCCTAGCGCTTGCTCACGCCAGGCGATGCAACTGGTTGCATTGTGCGCAGTTGTTTCTGCAACGTCAGTGAGCGAAACTCCGGCGGGTTCTCGGTCAGCACTGGCGGGAGGTCCGGTATCGTTACCCGCCCAGGCGGCGTTGTAGTTGCGCACGAAGCCAGCATTGATAACGCAAGCAGCACTATCACTGGCCGTAACAAATGCAGGCGCATCTTGTTCATTTTTTTCCCCTTGTTCATACACTTCTATAAAACGGTCTTTATAAACCGTTTGCGTTTCGGTCACGACTTTGGTTTGTGCCTTGCCGATGGCAACAGTCTGGCTGGCCTGCTTGGAGATGTAATCGTTATGGAATTCACCGGCGACGCGCTCGCCATGCAATTGACCGAGCAGGAACATGGCACCGGCTATAACGGCTACAGCAACCAGGCGTAACCAGCCTGGCACTACATAAGAAAGCAGGCTCATAGTCGCCCCTCATATTTGGGCATCCGGGCAAACACTCTGGACGGATACCGGCTGTTGATCGTGCAAAAGTCTTCGCCGTAGCCCTGCACCTTTACACGTGACTGCGGACACTGTCGCTCAAGGTGACTGAACCACTTGCGCGAATCACAGCCAGGCGTGACATCACACAACTTTATGCGCTTGCTGATGCTGCCGGGGCCGCCGTTGTGTATGGCGGCAGCGCATGCCTTGACATCATCTGGGCCATCGAGCAGAACACTGCAGCGCTCATCACTCAGGTGTGTCTTGATGACCACTGCCCGCAGCTGGTACTTCACTGCATAGCAGTCCTTCCATGACCACCCAGCCAGTGATGGATGCAGCAACCGGGTCTCTGCCAGCGCATCAAAGCGTGTGGAGCCATCTGCATTGATTGCCCGCGTGAACTGGCCCAGGCCGCAGCCCAGCTCCCTCGATGTCTTGAGGGTAGCGCCAATCTTCCAGAGGCTTTCTTGTTCAATCAGCGCCGGGAGGAATGCACGGGGAGCCAGATCAGGCCAATACTGATCTATCTCAACCTTGAGCGATGGCAGCAGCTTCTCAGCATCGCCAGGCATTTTCTGCGCTATGGCTGGCACACACAAGGCCAGCCATAGCAAAAAAGCGCCCAAAGGCGCTATAAAGCGGTTCACAACACCCCCGCATACAGGTAGATGAATGCGCCAAGCCGTACCGCCCATTTGAACGAGTGCGCACAGTATAGGACTGCCAGGGAGAGCGGATGCGCCAGCTCATGCACGTCATGTACTGCATCTTGTTCATCCACCCTGGGTGACACTGCAATACGAAGCCACATGATGGATATTTCAGCCCAGGCCAGCACTGCGGCTGCCGTCATGCACTTCAGTACATCACTGTGGCCGGTTACATGTGTCAGGGGCCGCATGATGGCAAATGCGAGAATTGTCAGGGCAAAAAAAATCGCGGTCCTGGCCGCGAGTCGCTTAATGGTGTTCATGATTACCTTTCAAATTTAGTTTGTGATTTTGATACCTTTAACCGCACCAGCTGCTGCGAGGCCAACCAGGAAAATAATGATTGCTTTCCATACGACTGACCAGACGCCCTTGCCTAAATCGCTATAAAAGCGATCTACGATGCGGTTTTCCAGGGCGTCCACTACTGCCTTTACATCTGCATCTGTTAAAAGCCGGTCGTCATTGTCTGGAGGCATTCGCAGTCCTTTCTTTCATTAATCAGACCGGAAGTCAGCAGCGCATAGAAGGAATTTGGATCAAAGCGCCAGGGCTGATTAATACCAAGGGCAGCGCCTACTGCCTCATTGCAAAACCATTTCCCGTTGTCGTCACCTACCGCGCTGACCAGAAAATGAAAGTTCCCTTTCAGGTCATATTTGGCCCCCAGGTGTTCGCGGAACCAGCGCAGTGCGCCTGGTGCCAAGCTGTCTGGCACATTGACAAAGTCCCAGCGCTGGCTGTCGAACTCGATGTACTTCAGGCGCACGCCGCCATCCATGAAGGATGACGACGCGCACATGCAGTCATCAAAGACCAGCTCACAGTGCGAGTACGGCCCCTTGGTCCACCAGCGCACCAGCCGGTTATATATCCCGGAAAAGCCAGGGCGAGTACCCCTATAAAAAGCAACATGCATATATCACCTACGAAAAGTAGAGTTTGCAAAGCGCCAGATTTTCTGCTGCTGCCACTGGCGTGGTTAAGATACTTGTCTTAAGTGATGGCGTGACAGCCGCAACTTTTGACATGATGTAATCCAGGGAAGTACCTACCTCAGGATTTGTTAAATCAATCCATTTGCGCACTTGGGCATCCTTGATGATGGCTTGCACACCAACATCCCCGAAGTCAGCACCGCCATCTTGGCCGCACCAAATCGATCAAAGAATGGCCCAATATCGATCAGCTTTGATGTATCAGGCTGCGCTAATGGAATACCGCTATCGATTACAAACAGTTCAATTGACATGTCAAGACATCCTCATGTAAAGGGGTAATCCCTGATTTTGTGAATCAGCAAACAGGGCAATGTGGTACCCACGCCCGTAAGCCATCGTGTAAACATCCACCACAGCACCGGAGCCTTGCACGCCAATAACACGACCACCATTTGCAACACATGTGGCTATCGTTGAATGCGTCACGGCTGCGGTTTTTGGAGTCCATGTGATGCCATCTGGCGACGTATAGCAAGATGTGGTACCTGCCCTGGTAAGCAAAAACATACCGCCAGCAAAGGTGAGCGTTTTTGTTTCTGAGACCGAGACCCCCAGATTGCGCGGCGTCCAGGTGATGCAATCTGGCGATGTAAAAGTATTACTTGTCGAACCACCGCCGTTGTCACGGGCATTGACTACAAACAGACCCGCGCCATAGGCGCAGTTTTTGGCATATTGGTTATAGGACTGAGGCAAAGTGCGTGCAGTCCAGGTCTGACCATGATCAGCAGAAGATGCACATACATTCGAAACGTTCGCATTTGGAGTTGCGAGTATCAAGCCACCACCAAAACATAGGGATGCCCAGTTTTGTGAGGATGGCATTGTACTGGGCGACCAAGTAAAACCATCTACAGAATAAGTACCCACCGTGCTGGGGCCGCTGCTAACAGCCACAAAATTTGTGCCATCATGAATAACGGATTGCCAGGCCTGTGCAGCAATCGTGCGAGGTGCCCAGTTGACGCCATCAGGTGATGTCGCGCACACGCTGCTGCCTACCGCCACGAACAAACCAGCACCATAGGTAATCGCCAGGTAACTGGTTGAAGGCAATGTGATTGGTGCCCAGCTATTACCGTTGTCATACGATATCTGCCCTGTTGCACTGCCGTTCTGGATAGTGACTGCAATACCACCGCCTGCCGCAACGGCACCCCAGTTGCCGGACGGGATGATCTTTGTCGTGTCGCTGAAGCTATTTTGCAATGGCGCTGCCGGGTATGACCCCGCAGATGCCAGCACGCCAGTCTTCAGATAATCGCAGCCGTTCAAGGTAACCAAATTAGCAGTTTGACTTAATGGTATGACGCTACCAATCTGCACCGTATTTGCAACACTGGTAGGAGCCACCAGCGCCGATGCTCTTGCATCCTGTATTGAAGTAATGCCAGTCGCTCCAGTGACAATTTTAGCGATGGGATACGATCCTGAAGAAAACGCAACCGTATTTTTAGATACGACACCCGCAGACGAACATTCAATATAATTCGTTGCATTTGCCGATAACGTCAGCGTCCCACCGACTACTGACACGGTCAGATTGTCATTTCTGACAATACCACCGAAATACCCATAAACAAGACCTGTAGTCGTAGATAGGTTTTGCCCAAAATCTTTAACAGCGGGCGCGCCACCTACTGCGATGCTCCAATTATTTCTTGTACCTCCTCCTTTATAGGCATAAACATAAACATCCAATTGACCCGTAGTGCCGTTGTACGCACTGATCTGTGCGTCCATACTGTTATCAGTGGGTGAGGCTGTATCGCAAATTGAAAGCCACAGCCCCTTACAAAGCGACTTTCCTGTTTGAATGGAGAAAGTCATAGGGCCAAGCGCAAGAGTATTGGCAGTTGTGCTTGTGGCCGAAGTACCAGGAGCGCTGACCGCAGTAGCTGCTGCAGCAGTAGCAATACCGGCCTGCCCTGTTGCATTTGCCAATGCATCATCGACCAGACCCTGCTTGATAATGATGTCGCTATGTCTGTCAATGATGTTGGTGTGCCTGGCAACCACATTTGTCTCAAGCGCATTTGCTTCTGTAATGAACAGACTCAAAGCAGTCATAAACAAATTATTTACTCTTGCTTTGAAATCAGCCGCAAATCGATTTAATGGTTCTATAGGCGTCATGTAAGCCCTTCAATTTCAATAGATAAAAGATACTCAGTTGGATAACTGACCTCAATGGTGGCATCGGTGAAGTAACCGTACTGCACCATAGGCTCATAGCCGATTTCAGCAACGCCGATGTAAGCGCATGGGATGGATGTCAGCGACATCAGACGGCGGTAGATCTTTTGCCAGTCTGCTTTTTTGATAATGACTTTCAGGCTCTGACGCTTGCTGACATCACCCTCTTCGACGTCCCAGTTACCCCAATCATCACGCTTTTTCTTACCAAAAAACATGATGCCGACAGTCGAGCCGAATTTCGACTCGCCAATCTCTATTACCTCTCCTGGTTGCGTTACACCGCAGCTCACGCTGCCAGATGCGCTAGTAATGGTTATGGTCAATTCACCGGTAAAGAAGTGTTTACCCTTGAAGAAATCGCTTCAAAACCAAGTGCAGACGAAACAAGCATTGCCACACCTCGTACAGTCACTTCCGGCAATGGCACAGTACTCACTCAAAAAAATAACGATGCTTACCTGGAAAAACTCAGGAAAGAAGACGAACTCAAAGAACGCGCAACTAAAGAAACCCGCTACCGTGTGGAATTGTACAAACGTGTCCGCCAGCGCGGCTTCAATGGCTTCAGCCTGCAGTCTCTTCGCGCATTCGTAAAGCAAATGCTGACTGACGCCAACGACTACGAATTGAACGATGACGTCTTTAAAGAACTGCCCGGCATCTACCCGTTTATGGACAACTACACCCGTGAAAGTGCTTTTGAATTCATCGATAACGCGCCCCTTGATGTAGTCCAGCTCGTACTGGTGGACTTAGTCTTGTCAGATTCCCTGCTAGTTGATCAATGGGGTATTCAAACAATCGGTGACGGTGACGATAGCTTCATGACTGTTGAAGCAATAGCCAGGGCTGAAGGCATTGATCCAGCCCAGGTACGCGCAGAACTGGAGAAACCTGTCGAGCCTGAACAAGAGCCAGAGCCTGTACAAAAACCGGCAAAGCGCGTCAGGCCAGCGAAAGCAGCTACAGCCCAGGAACCCAACCAGGCCAGCAAGGTGCAAACAATCACAACGGTAGATGATGCACCCAAAACCACAAAAATCAGAGGGGCCAGGCCAAAGGCGAAACAACCTGAAGCAGTACAAAGCCCTGAATCCGATGCAGAGCCAGATAACCAGGATAAGGAACACCCAGTAATAAGCCCCAACACTTCCTGGCCTTTCCCGAAAGGAGCAAAATAATGAAGCAATGGATTCTACGTCACCTTAAGTGGTGGATTGCAGGTAAAGAACTGCATGAAAAAAATGCTCTAATTGCCCTGTTAAAGGAAGAGTTACACGATGCAAAAGAGTTCGCGTTTGAAAGCGGGCTTGATGCCGCAAGGAATGGACCTCACACGCTTTTTGTCCATGAAGACTCCGATCTTGATGGACTGGAAGGCGATGTACCACTTTGTCATTTTTATTTTTATTCAGATTCTGGCGATAGCTCTGTCGGCATTCCAGCCAGGCATTACTGGGCATTATCAGACGATCAGACCGGCACAGAACTGGAACGAATTTTAAAGCAACTGCATCAAAAAGAAGCCGACTTGAAGCAACAGAAATCAGCCATGCGCGATTTAGAGATACAGGTCAAGAATGCCAATGCTGATGCCGACATGTACGCAAATGCCTGGCAGCGAGAGCTTGCTGCCTTCGATGGCACTATCCGCAACAAGCGCCACCACATTGACGCAATGGTATGTACAACTCGTGAGTTAGTCTTGAAGTTGCGCACCGCTAAAGCAGAAATCAATGCAAACAGCTTTAACTTTGTACAGCATCTAAACCGCCAGAAAGCATTTTCTGAAAACACTTTTGGACCCGGCCTGCGCACCAGCATGGTGATTGACCACATCATCAAGGAACTGATTGAGATAGAGGCAGCGCCGAGAGATATCACCGAGTGGACAGACTTGATTCTGCTTGCCTTGGACGGTGCTTGGCGAACTGGAGCAACGCCCGAACAGATTGGAGAAGCATTGACGCAAAAGCTCAGCAGGAACGAGCAACGCACCTGGCCGAACTGGCGCTCGGCTGACCCAGACAAAGCAATTGAGCATACTAAGGAGGCAAATTAATGAATGCCGAGTTCATGTTACTGGCGATCTATAACAAGCCGGTTTTAAGTCTTGAAGAAGTCTGCCAGGTCGTTGGCGTCGGTACTAACACCGCTTATGTCCAACGATCAAACGGCACGTTCCCTGTCCCAATGTCAGGAAAACCACTACGGGCAGACATACGCGATGTTGCAAAATACCTCGATAAAGTACGCGAAACAGCAGCCTAAAACCACCAACCTTATCAATCAAAAAGCCGCAAATCGCGGCTTTTTTTTCGTCTCAAGCTAAAACTCATTACGGAGAAATTACGGATTACGGAGAGACTTTCATAGGAGAAAAGTACCTTATTCAGTCCAATCCAGCATCGGGGCCACGGATACGCGGCGTGAGGGTAGTGCTTTTGTATTCACAATAAAACAAGACAGCAATTTACGATACCGTATTGTACCTTGCCATTGGAAAATCGCCTTTAACTGGAGCTCAAACTCACGACAACAGGAATAGCTATCCTGGACTCTATCAATTAGCTCAGCAGCAAAGAAATCAGGCTATTATTCAAACTTCTATGAAACTTTCACCAAATTCTTATCACGCTTTAAGCGCACGCCTGTGCTGAGTCCCTTCGCCGCGTCATGAACAGCATGCGG
The DNA here is from genome assembly GCF_009937955.1 of Undibacterium sp. KW1. Lineage (NCBI taxonomy): Bacteria > Pseudomonadati > Pseudomonadota > Betaproteobacteria > Burkholderiales > Oxalobacteraceae > Undibacterium > Undibacterium sp. KW1. The sequence continues at coordinate 3,246,998 of NZ_AP018439.1, forward strand.
CTGGGTGCAAAGATTTTTGCTGTATGCCAACGCCCCTTGGCCACCAGTACAGCCTCCCCTGCCTTCATGTGTATATGCTGAACCGCATCGTCGACCTCTATAAGAAAATCAGCGAGACCAGATAGTAAATAGACGAATTCGTCTGCCTGTGGATGCATTTCCCAGCTGGGCCAGTCTGAATCGCAACTGAACTCACTGATCAACCAGTGTTTTCCGAAAGCTTCAATATCCGACTCAGGCAAGCTCCAGAATGCCGGCCCTTCAGTCAAAACGGTGGCCAAGCCATCTGCAGCCAGTGCAACATAAGTTTTCTAGGACTCTATCTTCATGCTTAGCCTCCTTAAAGAATATGGTTCTTCCGCAAGAAACAGGCTATCCGCCTTCGAGAGAAGAAAATTCACATTACCAATTAGGCAATACTACATCAATAAATTCAATGAAGCTCATTACAAGAAAAAAAGTATGCAGAGTGCGAGGCAATTAACGATGACAGTCGCAACAAACGCCAACCTGAAAGAAGATTTGATGGTTTTGTGGTGAAATATTTTTTGCGCCAACATGGCACCCGGCCAGCCGCAAGCAAGGCCACATAATAATAAAGTGCGCTCAGAGATTCTTGAAGCACTCTTGCGTGCCGCCATTTTATCGAAGCCATACATGAAAAATACAATGAGACTCATGACGACATAAAGAACGCCAACACCAGCCCACAGTAGTTTATGAACGTCGTGCAACACAGAAAATGCTTCTGTCATTTGTTTGAAAAACCGCGCCAGGCAAGGAAAATGGAAGATGCCGGATTATTGCAGACCAAACATCGCCAGTCCATTCTTATAGGCGATGCGCTCTGCCACATCTGCTGGCAACTCACTGAGCATGCGGCGATAAAAGGCGATCAATTGCGGCACTTCATCCCAGCGTGATGTGACCCAGGTATCGGTGCCAAGCACGAACCTGTCGGGGTAGCGCAAAAACAGGCGTTTCCATTGCGGATTAAGACTAGCGTTTTGCTCAAGATCAGAACGGAAAGACAGCTCACCAACCAGATTGGGATATTGCGCAAACACGGCTTCGACTTTATCCGGTGAAGTACTCATGCCGATATGTGCCCAGATCAGCTTGACGCCGGGTGCGTGCTGCAAAATACGCTCTATTGCATCCTCATCGGAATGGGCATGCAACCACAAATCACGGGCCTTGGCCAGCCTGGCAATTTTTGCCATATAAGGTGCATCAGCATCCTTGCCGAAGATATGGAATTCACCTATGCCACGATAAATACCGCGCTGCAGTTCTTTTTCTACAAAGCGTTCTATATCGGGATTGGCAAACCAGTCATGCCTGTCAGGCTGTACTCTGTAAGGACGCAAGAAAGGGACGATCTTGATATCAGGTGCATTTTGCGCAATCAAATCCAGCGTGCCATCATTCGGGCGACTGGTTGCCAATACGGCCCGTATACCAAGCTGTCGCCACAAGGCGATGACGCGTTGTGGTGACCAGGTATTGCGCGCCTCGATGTTGTAATGCATGTGGGCATCAAATATGGGCAAAGGTTCTGCTGCTGATGCAATAGCCGAAATCATGACCAGGGAGCAGGTCAATAAGAAACCCTGTAGTAGTCTTTTCATAGCCATGCTCCCTTTGCCAAATTTGATACCTCTTTTGAAGCAAGAATACACGCTATGAAACAAGCGTCAACGCTCTGATTACAACATCCTGGCAATCAAGGCTTTTTCATGCCTGGCATCCAGCGGAATACGTACCTTATGCCCTGCCCCGCCTATGATGTTCAGTGGCTGATTATCGGTATTACGCATCTCGGCCAGCCTGATCATTTCATTGCCATTTGGTGAAATGATTTCTATCTCATCGCCAACAGCAAAGCGGTTTTTAACTTCGACTTCTGCCCAGCCATCTGTCACTTGCAAGACTTGCCCCACATACTGGCTGCGGTGCGCCTTCGACACGCCCTCCATGTAATTTTGGTGCTCTTGTGTATGATGGCGCTGATAAAAACCATCGGTATAGCCGCGATTGGCGAGTCCATTCAACTGACCCAGCAAGTCAGTGTTAAACGGACGACCAGCGACAGCATCATCTATCGCACGCCTGTAGGTTTGGGCGGTGCGGGCAACATAGTACAAGGACTTGGTGCGCCCTTCGACCTTCAATGAATCGATGCCAATTTTTGCCAGACGCTCTACATGCTCAACAGCGCGCAAGTCTTTTGAATTCATGATGTAGGTACCATGCTCATCTTCAAGTATGGGCATGAACTGACCTGGTTTACCACTCTCCTCTATCAGGTAAGGACGATCCGCCAATGGATGGCGTGGCATGTCGCCCATGGCAGAAAAAGATTGATTGGCTTCTTCCAGCGCCTGCTGGTAATTGAATTTGATACTTTCAACCGGGATGCGTGCCAGATCACCAGTTTCATTTTCTGCCGCATTTTCGACCTTATAGTCCCAGCGGCAGGAATTGGTACAGGTACCCTGGTTGGGGTCGCGATGATTGAAATAGCCAGACAACAGGCAACGCCCTGAGTAAGCTATGCACAGAGCGCCGTGCACGAAAACTTCCAGCTCCATATCCGGGCATTGCTGGCGTATTTCCTCTATTTCATCGAGCGACAATTCACGCGACAGGATCACGCGGGTCAGGCCCATCTTTTTCCAGAATTTGACATCGGCCCAGTTGACGGCATTGGCCTGTACTGACAGATGTACAGGCACTTCTGGCCATTTTTCACGCACCATCATGATCAGGCCGGGGTCGGCCATGATGAGTGCATCCGGCTTCATGTTGATGACTGGCTCCATGTCGCGCAGATAGGTTTTGAGTTTGCTATTGTGCGGGAAGATATTGCTGGCGACGAAAAACAATTTGCCACGCGCATGAGCACCATCTATGCCCTGCTGCAATACATCGAGGGTAGAGAATTCATTATTGCGGGCACGCAGGCTATAGCGTGGCTGGCCTGCATACACTGCATCGGCACCAAAGTCGAAAGCGGCATGCATTTTTTCCAGCGAACCGGCGGGCAGGAGAAGTTCCGGGGATTTTATTGCGTTTTTTACTGAGGCGACAGACATGGCAGGGGAATCCGAAAAGAAAAATGTCTGCGATGATAAGCCCCTGCCCTGTCAGCTCAAAATTTACTTTTACAGAATTTGATGCAGATCAATCCCGGCGCATGTCAGTCAATTCATTGAAAACCAGCGCAGTCAACACAATAGCCCCACCTATCATGCTCGATTGCGCGGGCACCTCACCTGCCCCCAGCCAGGCCCAGATCGGCGCCAGCAAAACTTCAAGCAAGGACAGTAAGGCGATCTCTGGCGCAGACAGGCTATTGGATGCCTTGACCATCAGCATACAAGGCAAACCTAACTGAAAAAATCCCAAAATCGCCAGAATGGCAATGTCGTGCATGGAGGTATGGAATGGCCAGGCCAATGGCAACATGATCAATGCCGACAAACTGCCGCCAACAAACACCGCAGGCACCAGATCTACGGCATGCCCGCCTTTTTTCAGGATGATGACGTTGATAGAAGATGCAAACGGGATACCCAGCGCGATCAGCATACCTGCCAGGCCGCGGCTATCCACCTCGGTCAAACTGCCAGCAAACATCCAGCACATACCCACACCTGCGGCGGCAATTGCCCACCAGGTACGCGCGGGTATATGCTGGCGCAATATCATCCATGCCAGGAAGGCAGTGAACAAGGGTGTCAGGCTTTCCATGATGGAGGTATTGGCGACCGTGGTCATGGTCAGGGCAATCATGAAGCAGCTATACATGGTGGCCCACATACAACCAGACAAAAAGCCTATCTTGCCCAATAATTTAAGGCGCGGTATGAAGGCCCATTTGTATTGTCTGAGCATGACGCCTGCAATAAAAACTGCGGCAAAAAAACTGCGCCAAAAAGTAACTTCAAAATTACGTGCCACTTCGAGGTGACGGGTAAATACACCGGCAATACTCCACAAAGTAGCAGCACAAATCATCAGCATCACCGCTTTGCGGTGAGACATTTTATTTTGCATATGGGTCCAAATAAAAAAACCCGTTTGACCCTGACCAGACTGGCTAGAGCAAAACGGGTTGATTTTCATGCGGCAGTACTAGAACACTAGCCGCCGCATTAGTCAGAGCAGATCACGTTATTCGCGTGATGCTTTTTTACGTTCGTGCTCTTTCAGGAAACGCTTGCGCAGACGAATGCTCTTTGGTGTAACTTCTACCAGTTCATCATCATCAATAAACTCAACCGCGTATTCCAGGCTCAACTGGATAGGTGGCACCAGGCGTACCGCTTCATCCGTACCGGAAGAGCGAACGTTGGTCAATTGCTTGCCCTTGATCGGGTTCACAACCAGGTCATTGTCACGGGAATGGATACCGATGATCATACCTTCATACACTGGGTCATTGTGGCTGACGAACATACGACCACGGTCTTGCAATTTCCAGATAGCGTAAGCAACTGCGGCACCATCATCTTGCGAGATCAGTACGCCATTGCGACGGCCACCGAGTTCACCTTTGGAATTGTCGACTGGTGCGTACTCATCAAACACGTGGCTCATCAAGCCTGTACCGCGTGTCAGTGTCATGAATTCGCCCTGGAAGCCGATCAGACCACGTGCAGGAATACGGTATTCCAGACGGACACGACCTTTGCCGTCCGGTTCCATGTTTTGCAGGTCACCACGACGACGACCGAGTTCTTCCATGACGCCACCCTGGTTGACTTCTTCTACGTCTACTGTCAGGTTTTCATAAGGTTCGTGGCGTTCGCCATCCACCATTTTAAAGACCACGCGTGGACGGGATACCGCCAGCTCAAAGCCTTCACGACGCATGTTTTCGATCAGGATAGTCAGATGCAACTCACCGCGACCAGAAACTTCGTACGTGGAATCATCGCCTTCAGCCTGCACAACGCGCAAAGCCATATTGGATTTCAATTCACGTTCCAGACGGTCACGGATTTGACGTGTCGTCACGAATTTACCTTCGCGACCAGCCAGTGGAGAGCTGTTAACCATGAAGTTCATGGTCAGAGTTGGTTCATCAATCTTCAACATCGGCAAGCCTTCTGGCGTGTCCGGTGCGCAGATGGTGGAGCCGATACCGATTTCTTCGATACCATTGATCAGGACGATGTCACCTGCCAGTGCCTCATCAACCAGAACGCGGTCCAGGCCTTTGAAAGTCAATACCTGATTGATACGTGCCTTGGTTGGCTTGTCATCAGGGCCATTCATCCAGACCACATCTTGCAAACCTTTTACACGACCACGCAGGATACGGCCAACGCCGATTTTACCGACGTAGGAAGAATATTCCAGGGAGGTGATCTGCAATTGCAGAGGACCATCTGGATCATCTTCACGCGCAGGAACGTGTTTCAGGATAGCGTCAAACAATGGTTCCATATTGCCATCGCGCACAGTGTCTTCCAGGCCAGCATAGCCCTTGAAGCCGGATGCATACACGATAGGGAAATCGAGTTGCTCGTCAGTTGCGCCGAGTTTGTCAAACAGTTCAAAAGTCGCATTAACTGCTTTTTGTGGATCAGCGTTTTCACGGTCGATCTTGTTAACGACAACGATAGGTTTCAAACCCAGAGCCAGCGCTTTACGCGTCACGAAACGTGTTTGCGGCATTGGGCCTTCTTGCGCATCAACCAGCAACAAAACGCTATCTACCATGGACAGAACACGTTCTACTTCACCACCAAAGTCAGCATGGCCCGGTGTATCGACGATGTTGATGTGTGTGCCTTTGTATTCAACAGCACAGTTCTTGGACAAAATAGTGATACCGCGCTCTTTTTCGATATCATTCGAATCCATAACACGGGCATCAACCTGCTGGTTGTCGCGGAAAGTACCGGACTGACGCAATAACTGGTCAACCAGAGTGGTTTTGCCGTGATCGACGTGAGCGATAATGGCGATGTTACGAATAGCGCGTTTTGAAGTAGACATGATAGCGTTCTTATTGGGTAATTCTATGAGGTAAATCGGATAACCTGCGATTATAACATGTTGCAGCGCAAAAGTAGAAAAACTCCTATTATTTCAAGGAGTTGCTACCGCGCGATGACACAATTAATGTTCAGTGGCAATCAGGCGCTCGGGCGCGAGTATGCCGTATTCCTGCAACTGGGCAGAACCCAGCAACTGCCCATCTGATTCACGATAGACGCGAACGCGGCCAGTTTCAATGGGCAGTGTGACTTCTTCTTTATTTAATGCCAGCCGCTGGCCGTGCAGGAAGCGGCGCGACAGTTCACCTGTGAGGTAAACAGGATCAAAGCTGGACAACAAGGCATCAACCGGGGCAAGCAATGCCAGACGCTCTGGTTCTGGCAAGCTTTCGAGATGCTCCAGAGTAATGGATTTCTCCAATACCAGATGCCCCACACCGATACGGCGCAATTCCTTCAGATGTGCGCCGCAACCCAGCATTGCACCGATGTCCTCACCCAGCACCCGCACATAAGTACCCTTACTGCATTTAACCTTGAGGCTCAAGAAAGGCGCTTCGTAAGCCAGCAACTCCAGTTCATGAATGGTGACACTGCGCGCTTCACGTTCCAGCGTGATACCAGCGCGTGCGTACTCATACAAAGGTTTGCCATCACGTTTGAGCGCTGAATACATGGGCGGCACTTGCTGTATCGGGCCAGTGAATTGCTGTAAAGCATGCAGGATTTGCTCAATGCTGACCGCTACCGGCTTTTCTTCCAGCACTTCACCTTCTGTGTCCCCGGTTATCGTCGTGACGCCAAGGTGTACCACCGTAGTGTAGGTCTTGTCCGCTTCGAGTAAATCCTGGGAAAACTTGGTAGCTTCACCAAAGCACAGAGGTAGCAAGCCGGTAGCAAACGGATCGAGCGTGCCGGTATGTCCCGCTTTGGCGGCATTCAAAAAACGCTTGGCCTTGATCAGGGCGTCATTACTGGAAAAACCAACCGGCTTATCCAATAGCAATACACCGTGCACAGGCACACGCTTTCTTTTAATCTGCGGAGTCGTCATGTTGTCAGCAGCCCGTTACCAGGCTGCGCAATGTATCGTTCAGGATTTATTCTTCGCCATCGTCTTTGGCGCGGATGGCATTGGCTTCATCTATCAGCTTCGACATGGCCATGCCGCGAATGGTGGATGTGTCGTGCACAAAATGCAGTTGCGGCAAAGTATGGATGCGCAGACGCAAACCCAGTTGATTGCGCAGGAAGCCAGCTGCCTTGACCAGGGCCTCAACAGTATTCTTGACGGCCACAGGATCATCTACCAGGGTAGTGAAATACACTTTTGCATGGGCGTAATCGGGAGTCAACTGTACTTCAGTCAGCGTGATCATACCTACACGCGGGTCTTTCAGTTCAGACCAGATGATTTCTGCCAGGTCTTTTTGAATCTGGTCTGCTACACGCAGGCCCCGACCAGGAATATTTTTGCTATGTTTTGCCATAATTTTCTTACATCTCCATAAACCACAACCCCGGAACTAGTCCGGGGTTATCTTGAGTTACAGAGTACGTGCTATCTCTTGTACTTCAAATATTTCAAGCTGATCGCCAACCTGAATCTCGTTGTAGCCTTTCAGTGAAAGACCGCATTCCAGACCGGCTTTGACTTCTTTGGCATCGTCCTTGTAACGCTTGAGCGAATCCAGCTCGCCTGTCCAGGTAACCACGTTGTTGCGCAGCAAACGAACAGAAGAGGTACGCTTGACCATGCCATCGGTAACCAGACAGCCGGCAATCGCGCCAACTTTGCTGACCACGAAAACCTGGCGAATCTCGACCATACCTATGATCTGTTCGCGCTTCTCTGGGGCCAACATGCCGGACAGGGCTGCTTTCACTTCATCTACTGCATCATAAATGATGTTGTAGTAGCGGATGTCAACGCCGTTGGACTCTGCCAATTTACGGGCAGACGCATCAGCACGGGTGTTGAAGCCAATGATGACCGCTTTGGAAGCGACCGCCAGATTGACGTCGGATTCGGAAATACCACCCACAGCTGCATGCACGACTTGTACACGCACTTCGCTGGTCGACAATTTGACCAGGGATTGCACCAGCGCTTCTTGCGAACCCTGCACGTCGGTCTTGACGATAATAGGCAGGTTCTTGACTTCGCCTTCGCCCATGTTTTCGAACATGTTTTCGAGCTTGGCCGCTTGCTGCTTCGCCAGTTTGACGTCACGGAACTTACCTTGACGGAACAAGGCGATTTCACGCGCTTTGCGCTCATCTGCCATGACCATGACTTCTTCACCAGCGGACGGCACTTCGGTCAGGCCTTGAATCTCTACCGGGATGGACGGACCAGCCTCTGAAATATTCGCACCATTTTCATCCAGCATCGCACGGACACGGCCATAAGAGGAACCAGCCAGTACCACGTCACCACGCTTCAAGGTACCGGACTGCACCAGGATAGTGGCAACAGTACCGCGACCTTTATCCAGACGCGCTTCCACGACCAGACCTTTGGCAGGTGCATCTATCGGCGCTTTCAGTTCCAGCACTTCAGCTTGCAACAAAACGTTTTCCAGCAGGGAATCTATACCCAGACCAGTTTTTGCCGACACTTGCACGAAAGGTGAATCGCCACCGTATTCTTCAGGCACGACGCTCTCAGCGATCAATTCCTGGGTCACGCGGTCTGCATTACCACCTGGTTTATCAATTTTATTGATAGCAACTACCAGAGGCACACCAGCTGCTTTAGCATGGGCAATCGCCTCTTTGGTTTGCGGCATGACGCCATCGTCTGCTGCCACGACCAGAATAACAATATCCGTCGCCTTGGCACCACGGGCACGCATCGCGGTAAACGCTTCATGGCCTGGCGTATCAAGGAAAGTGATCATGCCACGCGGTGTTTCTACGTGGTAGGCACCAATATGCTGGGTAATACCACCGGCCTCGCCAGATGCGACTTTGGCGCGACGGATGTAATCCAGCAAGGATGTCTTACCATGATCAACGTGACCCATGACAGTGACCACAGGTGCGCGCGGGAAGGATTCATATTCGCCGTGCTCTGTGGCATCCGTCAACATCGCTTCCGGATCATCCAGTTTGGCAGCAAAGGCTTTATGGCCCATTTCTTCGACCAGGATCATTGCCGTTTCCTGATCCAGCACCTGGTTGATCGTGCACATCTGACCCAGTTTCATCAAATGCTTGATGACTTCTGATGCCTTGACCGACATTTTATGCGCCAGCTCTGCAACCGTCAGGGTTTCTGGTACGAATACATCTTTGACGATGGCTTCAACCGGCGCCTGGAAGTTGGATTCACGGTCATCATGATGACTGTTGCGGCGACCTTTAGGACCGCCCTTCCAGCCATCACGGCCACCAGAAGTATCACCACGTGTTTTCAGACCGCCGCCACGTTTTTTGGCAGCGTCTTCTTGCCAGGTTGATGACACATTGGCAGATTTGATTGCCTTCTTGTCGCCAACAGCTGGTTTTTTCTCGTCTTTTTTCTCGACTGCTGCACCAGGTTTTTTCTCAGCCACTTTTTTATCAGCAGGCTTGTGCAAAGTACCTTCAGCAACCTTGGGAGCCGCTACAGGAGCAGGTTCCGCAGCTTTGGCAGGGCGACGTGCCGCGTTCATCATTTCTTTGATTTGCGCAACTTCATCAGCCACAGCTTTCCTGGCTTTTTCAGTAGCAGCAGCACGCTCAGTTGCTTCTTTCGCGTCAGCGGCGGCTTTTTTCTTCGCTTCTTCTGCTTCGAGACGTTTTTTATCTTCGTCAGCAGCAGCTTGAGCAGTTTGAGCGACCGGCACAGGTTTTACCTCGGCAGGCTTGGCATCTGCAGGCTTGGCGTTAGCACTCGCATTAAGCGCCTTGGCGGCAGCAGCAGCCTGCTCAGCCTTGACGCGTTCAGCTTCTGCCTTGGCAGCCTCAGCCAGCTCAGCTTCACGCATGGCTTGCGCCTGGGCTTCTTTTTCTGCTTCGAGCTTGGCCAGTCGTTCCTGCTTCTCCAGCAATTCAGCCTCCTGACGCGCGATCAGCTCAGCTTCGCGACGCGCCTCTTCGTCAAGGCGAGCCTGCTCAGCAGCATCTACTACAGGTGCAGTTGTCTGCGCTTCATCTGCGGGAGCATCGTCACGCTTGACGAAAGTACGTTTTTTACGAACTTCAACCTGAATGGTACGAGACTTCCCAGTCGCATCGGCTTGCTTGATCTCGGTCGTTTCCTTACGAGTCAAGGTGATTTTTTTCTTTTCGGTGTCCGCAGAAACGCCATGGGAACGACGCAGATGCTCCAGCAATTTATCTTTGTCTTCCTTTGTCAGCGAATCTGACGTCGAGCTCTTACTGACGCCCGCCGCACGCAATTGCGTGAGCAGCAAATCTGCTGACATCTTTAGCTCGGTGGCAAATTGGGCTACGTTGTTACTCGCCATTCAGTCCTCTTTTTCTATGTGCGCGTTATGAGATTGAAACCCGTGAATTACTTAGCTTCTACGAGTTTCCAGGCTTTGGCTAACAATGCCTTGGCCTGATCATCATATTTAGCGTCGATGAGTTTCATCTCATCATCGGTCACATCTTCAAATGCATCTTTAATTAATTGACGTGCACGGTCTGCAGATAATGCCAAAATCGCGCCAAATTCGTCATAAGCCAATCCAGCGAAAGCCGCCAGGGTCTTGATACCAGCCAAACCCAGCTTGCCTGCAGTTACGCGGGTCATACCTTCGAGGTTGATTAATTCATCTTCCATACCTTCGAGACCTTCTTCAGAAGCAATTGCCTCTGTCAACAAAGCGTCACGAGCGCGGTTACGCAACTCATTAACAGTGTCTTCATCGAAAGCTTCAATTTCCAGCATTTCGCTGATCGGTACGTAAGCGATTTCTTCCAGGCTGGAGAAACCTTCATCTACCAGGATGTCGGCGACTTCCTGATCTACATCAAGTTTTTCCATGAACAGGCTGCGGATACCGGCAGTCTCTTGCTCGGCCTTATTCGCAGACTCTTCTGCCGTCATGATGTTGATTTGCCAGCCGGTCAATTCAGCGGCCAGGCGAACGTTTTGGCCACTGCGGCCAATTGCGATTGCCAGGTTTTCTTCATCAACGACCACGTCCATGCCGTGCTTTTCTTCATCCACCATGATGGATGAAACATTGGCTGGTGCCAGTGCGCCAATCACGAATTGCGCCGGGTCTTCAGACCACAGCACGATATCAACACGCTCACCACCCAGTTCGCCAGTCACTGCCTGCACGCGTGAACCACGCATACCAACGCAAGTGCCGATAGGATCAATACGTTTGTCGGCGGTGTACACAGCAATTTTTGCACGCACACCAGGATCACGTGCAGCAGACTTGATCACCAAGGAACCTTGCTCGATTTCCGGCACTTCCAGCTCGAACAACTTCATGATGAATTCTGGCGCCGTACGCGACAAGATAACTTGCGGACCACGTGCATTACGGTCTATGCGCAAAATATAGGCACGAACACGATCACCAACACGCAGATTTTCTTTGGGGATCATCTGATCACGTGGCAGACGGGCTTCAATCTTGCCAGATTCAACCACGGCTTCGCCGCGCTCCATACGCTTGATGGTACCTGTTACCAGGGAATCACCACGCTCCAGGAAGTCAGCCAGGATCTGTTCACGCTCTGCATCACGGATACGTTGCAAGACGACTTGCTTGGTATCTTGTGCAAAACGACGGCCAAAATCGACCGATTCAATTTCTTCTTCGATGTAATCATCAACCTGAATTTCAGGATCGTCTTCCACTGCTTCAAAATGCAGGATTTCCTGATCTGGCAATTGCAGACCTGCCTCATCCGGCACCACGTGCCAGCGGCGGAAAGACCTGAATTCACCAGTATCGCGGTCGATTTCTACGCGAATATCGACTTCACCGGGAAAACGTTTTTTTGTCGCTTGCGCCAAAGCATGCTCCAGCGATCCGAAAACAACCTCTTCATCGACGTTCTTTTCACGCGCCAGCACATCCACCAATAACAACAAATCACGACTCATGCTTTGCGACTCCTAAAATCCACTTGCGGCACAAGGCGTGCCTTATCCACATCGGCGAGCGTAAACTCCAGCATGGCCGACCCATCTTTTACTTCAAATTCCAGCTTCAGATTTTCACCTTCAGGCTCATGCAAGATACCTTCAAAAGTCTTGCGATTTGGCGTGCCCGGCATGGGCATGCGCAATTTCACATTGGCTTTCTCACCAGCAAAACGCACGTAATCAGCGATTTTCTTGAGCGGCCTGTCGAGACCGGGAGAAGAAGTCTCCAGGCGACTGTAATTGACATTTTCCACCGTCAGCACATGCGATAACTGGTGACTGACTTTTTCGCAGTCTTCCACCGTGATATTGCCGCGCTCGAGGTCTTCCGGTAAAAAATCAATATAAACCCTGAACAAGCCGCGCTCGGCCTGCTCAAAATCCACCAGATCATATCCGGTACCGTTGACGGTTTTTTCTATCAAATCCAACAAAGCCAAACTTATTCTCCGAGAAACACACTGACAATTTGCAAACCGGGCGAAACCCGCTACAGGCCTGGCGATCCGGACTATTGAGCGTTGCACCGCAACTTACTCAACACGATATCAATCGCTAAAACCAAAAAAAAATGGGCAACTGCCCATCTTTTTTTGTAGCGCCCTGATTTAGGTTCAAATAAAGGCAAAATCTGCTAACTACAAGATTATAAACGATAAATTACCTCGTCGCAATGGAAAACGAGGTAATTTCAACACGTCGCACCACTGCAAAACGTGTAAAACAACCGAAAAACATTATGCGCCACGTGAGCGCCTGCGCGCTGCAATACCCTGACCGATGGCCTGACCGCTACCGCGGGCAGTCGGGCCGCGACGCTGCTGGCCTGCGTCAGGAAAACCCAATGCTGTCTGCAAGGGATCTGGCTGACGGCTACGTTTTTTACCATTGGCGTTGTTGGCATTATTGCCAGCATTGCCGGCGGCTTTATTGCCGTACCCGTTGCCATTGGCGTTACCGCCACGGCCCGCACCGTATTCAGCACGGTCGCCACGACCGCTGGACATGGGAAAACCAACTTGCTTCTGGGTAAAAGGACCATTACCAAAACCTGGAGCCTTGTTACCAAATGGCTTGCCGCCTTTGCCTGGCGTGGCAGGCTTGTCACTACCAGCCTTTTCCAGACCACTCAACTTCAACAGGGCACGGACCGCATCTTCTTCCAGCTCCTCCCAACGACCACGCTTGAGGTTGGCGGGCAAGGTCATGGCACCATAACGGGTACGGATCAGACGTGAAACCGTCAAACCTACCGCCTCAAACATACGACGCACTTCACGGTTACGGCCTTCACCAATGATGACGCGATACCATTTATTGACACCCTCACCACCACCGTCAGTGATTTTGGAGAATTGCGCCAGACCATCCTCGAGCTCAACACCAGCCAACAGGCGCTGACGCATACCCTCTTCCAGCTCACCGAGGGTACGCACGGCATATTCACGCTCAATACCATAACGTGGGTGCATCAGACGGTTGGCCAGATCACCGGATGTGGTGAACAGCAACAAACCTTCAGTGTTGTAATCGAGACGACCAACCGCCAGCCACTTTCCTACTTTCATGGTTGGCAAGCTCTCAAACACGGATGCACGCCCCTCAGGATCATTGGTACTGACGATCTCGCCAGCAGGCTTGTGATAAATCAGCACGCGCGGCGGCTTTTTACTGACTTTACGCATGATGGGCTTGCCATTGATACGCACCTGATCAGTAGGCAAAATTCTTTGACCAATATGAGCTGGCTCACCATTCACGGAGACACGGCCAGCAACGATCAGCTCTTCCATGTCGCGGCGCGAACCCAGGCCAGCCTCAGCCAATACTTTATGCAATTTAGGTGCATCATCATCTGCAGTCAGATCACGGCGCACTGGCTTGCCACGGCCCTTGCCTTTGACATCATCGGCAACACCAGAATCAAATGCCTCGGAAGTAACAAAAGAAAACACGTCATCGGCATTATTGCCTGCACCAGGGCGACCACCGCGAGCCTGCTGTTGCGGACGTTTGGATTTATTGGCACCTGCCTGTCCAGCATTTTGACGCGGACCACGATCACTGCGGTCACCGCGTTCATTACGCTCACTGCGTTCGCCACGATCTGAACGCTCGGACCTGTCGGTGCGCTCTCCGCGATCAGCGCGGACTGGACGTTCAGTTTTTTCGCCGTTTTCAGTTTTCTCACTGCGCACTGTCCGTTCTTCGCGATCTGTCCTTGGCGCACGCTCTGTGCGGGGCGGACGTTCGCTGCGTGGTGGACGTTCACTACGCTCGGCTATTTGCTCAGTACGCACATCCGGCTCGGCAACTACAGGAGCTTCAGGCGCGACTGCTGCATGCTCTTCGACAACTTCCGCAAGCTTGGCTTTGGCACGGCTGGCGCGTGGCGCTGCTCCAGGTTCTTTAGGAATACGCGGCGCGCGCGGGGCACGCGCTTTTTTAACTGGCGCTTCAGCGACATCATCGGCTGATGTTGTCACTACTACAGTTGCTATTGCCGCCTCTGCAGCCCCTGCTGATTGCTCTGCATTCGCTTGCTTAGGCTTGGATCGGCTTACACTAGTACGTGGAGTACGCACACCGCGCTTTGCCGGTTTTGCGTCATCACCAGCAGCCGGGCCATTGTCATTTGGGCCCGCACCATCAGCTTGGTCAGCATTTACATCTTCAGGATTCATTGGATTCATTCTTCAGTTCTATTGAAGGCAACTGACTCGCTGCAGCGCCCGATACACTATCCGGTGCCGCAGTATCGGCTACCTGATCACTCAATTGCGTGACAGGTTGAGAATCTCCCCCAACCTCACTTATTTCTTCGATTACTTGTTCGGCTATATCTTCAGTAATTTCTTTTACTATCTCTTCTGAAATTGCTACATTTTCTGCGTCGCTTGCAGCTTCAACGCGCTCTTCAGCGACAATTTCCACTGCCACATCAGTTGCAGGCAATGCATCTGAGGCGTGATCGATCGCCACACCTGACTCAACGCTAATCTCATCCTGCTCATGCGACTCTTGCTCGGATTCAACTTCTGCATTCTGTAAGGTTTCAATCTGCTGTTGCACATCAGGTGTCACCTGCACCAATGGCCCCGATTCTTCTGCAAGCACCTCTGCAGCATCAGCCGACTCCTGCACAGCATCAGAAGCATCTTCACCAGGCACATCCACATCCTCAGTTTGCTCTGCCAAAGGCACATCTTCAGCCACAGGCTCAACCTCTGCCGCATCTGCATCAACAGCGGCAAACATGCCGCCATCCAGCGCTGCCAACTCGGGCGCAGCCTCTTCTTCTGCATCCCTCTTTACTTGCTGCAAAGGCGGCAACTGATCCAATGAAGACAGGCCCAGGTCATCCAGGAACTGCTTGGTAGTGGCGAACAAGGATGGGCGACCTGGCACATCCCTGTGGCCTATAGTTTCTATCCAGCCACGGTCTTCCAGTGTCTTGATCATCTGCGAAGCCACGGTCACGCCACGTATTTCTTCTATATCACCACGCGTCACTGGCTGGCGATAAGCAATAATCGCCAGTGTTTCCAGCGTTGCTCTTGAATACTTTGGTGGCTTTTCCGGGTTCAGCCTGTCTATATAGGCGCGCATTTCCGGTTTACTTTGAAAGCGCCAGCCTGTCGATAAAGCCACCAGTTCTATGCCCTTGTCGGACCAGTCCTGACGCAAGCCTTCCAGCATCAATTTGATAGTATCTGCGCCGACCACATCACCTTGATCATCCGCATCCTGGAACAGCTTTTTCATCGTATTGACTGTCAGCGGCTCTGGCGCGCATAACAAGGCTGTTTCGAGGACTCGTTTTGCCTCAGCAGTATTCATGCAATATTAAAGTACACGGGTTTATTTAGTTGATGTCACGCAACACGGCAACTGATACTCAGTTACCATTTCGCTATTGTTCACATCAGTTTTGTATTAAATTTGTTGCCACCAACCTGGCAGCAACGCCCCTTATGCGGGCGGCTGGGACTGCATGGAGCGCGCAAAGAACTTAGCAGCGCACAATCCCTAAAATTAGTAGACACTGGATTGTAGTCCAGAAATTCACACACGATCAAAAAATATCGTCAACAAACAATAAAAAAGCCACGCTGATACGTGGCTTTACTCATTATTTCCGTCGGCAAGCGGGGAAATCAAGCGAATTTCCGCATAGATACCCACTTCTGCACCCAATCCGGAAAGCCAACCACAAGCCTTCCAACAACATCCTGCATACCATTGCAAGGGCGCGAGGTTAGCATGCATTTGGGAAGTTTGCACGGAAAAATCTGGACAGATTGCATGCGACTCAAGTAAAACAAAGATTAAATTATATTTATATCAACAACACCGAATAAGATTTTATGGAAAAATACCATGCGATCTTCAATCAAACTTATGACAAACTATGTGTTTCATGACCATCTTAAGCACCAGTTCCGACTACGACCTATCTCTTGCCAACAATGAGCTCATTCAATTCGTAAAAAAACTACCCGGCATTCCAGAAGAAAAATATCTACGCTTCGAGAATAAATGGTTCCTCGCCTCAAATGCCGGATGCAGTTGCAACTTCAGGCATTTATCTGGCGACAGCATAGAGCTAGGATTTGGCGAACCGGAAGAATGGTTTCAAGAAGATCACGACACTATTGAAGCAACACATCAAATTGCAGCAAGCATACGCATGCTGATACAGCAAGGCGCCAATGTGGATTGTCTTGATGCATGGGCACATGAACAAAATGATGCAGCAACACTAATCGATGACATCGAAGTCAATCTGGCCGAGGTCAGCGACGCCGCATTCCGTTTTTTTGAAGAATATCGCTTTTCTTTCACAATCAAAGCTTAATCTGACTGGCGCGCATAACTCACCATCAACATTTTCCATTGATGACCATCTGGCTGATTCCAGTAAATCATGCTGCCGCCATAATCAGTATTAATCTCCATATCCACAGGCCAGCGCACGGAGCTGCGATAGGTGATGCCTGCCAGCTTGATACACCCCAGTATTTCATCAAACTTTTGCGGGCTGACACGAAAACAAAAATGATAAACAGGGAAGTCTTCGTCAGTCTGGATAAAATCCAGTATCAAAACCTCACTCACAAATACTGGAGCAAACGGCCCCAGAGCCGTCGGTGTCCAGGGCACACCAAGCAGGTCAGCCAGCAACTTTGCCGAACCCAGCTTGTTGTGCGAAGGAACGATAGTGCGATCAAGTTCAATACTCATGGCATTTTTCCTTGCCAGGCCGGGCTCAGGTTTTGTGACAGCATCTTGTATTTTACTTATTTTTACAGAATTCAAAAAACATGCAAAATTTGGTTGAATTCACAATAAATTGCATTTTTTGCATAAAACATACACTTTGATTTTTCACGTGGACTTCAAGCAAAGACGATGCGTAAAATGCAATTCAATGCAAATAAAGCAAGCTCATTCACGCCTGGCAACTTAGGCAAGAAACCCGGATCCCCCGGAAACAATTGCCAGAAACTTGCAACATCTTTTTTTGCAGTACTGCCTTCAGGAACGACTCGCTTTAGCCGCCGCTCATTGTCAATCGCATCCGACCAGCAGCACAGCCTTTCAGGGGACAAAAAATGTTTATTGCAAATCTCAAAATCAGCCAGCGCCTGTATTCAGGTTTTGGCATAGTTATCTTGATGCTGATTGCTGTTGTACTTATAGGCACCTCACGTCTGACTTTGCTCAACAGCGAAATCAACCTGACCGTCAATGACCGCTATCAAAAAATATATGCACTCAACGACGCCATCAAAAACCTGAATCTGCAAGCCAGGAATTTGCGCAATATCTTGCTCATGAGTGATGAAGCTGAAATAAAAAAAGAAATCGACAGCGTACAAAAATCCTCTCAGACGATTACCGTCGAACTCGACAAGCTATCGACCACTATACGCAGCCCAAAAGCCAAGGAGTTGCTCAGGCTTACCATAGAACAGCGCACGCAATATATTCCCATCAGAGACAAAATGATACAGCTCGTGACAGACGGCAGCAAAGACGAGGCAAAAGATTTTCTATTCAAAGAAGTTCGCCCCAAACAACTCAGTTACCTGGAAGCCATGGAGTCACTGATCAAGTTTCAAGAGGGATTAATGGCCGAGTCAGCCATAGAAACC
Source organism: Undibacterium sp. KW1 (assembly GCF_009937955.1). Lineage (NCBI taxonomy): Bacteria > Pseudomonadati > Pseudomonadota > Betaproteobacteria > Burkholderiales > Oxalobacteraceae > Undibacterium > Undibacterium sp. KW1. Next base: position 3,265,276 of record NZ_AP018439.1, read on the forward strand.
AGGACAACAGCAGAATCAGCCACTCAGCTAATGATAGTCACTGGCATACTTGCCGCCATCGTCAGTTGCCTTATCGCCTGGTCAATTACACGACGCATAGTCACCCCCATTAACAGTGCAGTAAAAATCGCCAAGACCGTTGCCAGCGGCGATTTGACCAGTGACATTGATGTCACCGGCAAAGATGAAATGGGCTCACTGCTGCGCGCGCTGGCTTTGATGAACAAGAACCTGATAGACATCGTCGAACAGATACGCAATGGCACAGACACTGTCGCTACCGCATCCACACAAATCGCATCAGGGAACCAGGACCTGTCCGCCCGCACTGAAAAACAGGCAAGTGCACTGGAAGAAACCGCGTCCTCCATGGAGGAGCTCACCAGCGCAGTCAAGCAAAACTCCGATAACGCCCTTGAAGCCAATCAGCTCGCACGAAATGCATCCGAAGTCGCCGTCAAAGGCGGTAATGTAGTCACGCGGGTGGTAGATACCATGTCTTCCATCAGTGAATCATCCAGGAAGATTGTTGACATCATCAGCGTCATAGACGGCATCGCCTTCCAGACCAACATCCTGGCACTGAATGCCGCCGTCGAAGCGGCGCGCGCCGGAGAGCAAGGCCGGGGATTTGCCGTGGTTGCTTCAGAAGTGCGCAATCTTGCCCAGCGCTCGGCAACAGCAGCAAAAGAGATCAAGCTCTTGATTGATACATCTGTAGAAAAAGTGAATGCAGGAAGCCAGCTTGTTGATGAAGCCGGCCTGACCATGGGGGAAGTCGTCAACAGCGTCAGGCATGTAACCCATATCATTGCGGAAATCAGCTCTGCCAGCGCAGAACAGACGGCAGGCATAGAACAGATCAACCGGGCCATTGTGGAACTGGATAACACCACCCAGCAAAACTCTGCTCTCGTCGAAGAAATAGCCGCAGCAGCCGAATCACTGCAGGATCAGGCAAGAAAACAAGCTGACGTTGTCAGCATATTTAAAACCAGCAACACCACGCCAACCACTGCCGCCAGGCTGCACAATATTTCCGAACATCCAAAAGCAGCGAGGCAAGCGTTTGCACCAACAGTCATTGCATTACCAATGTCTGCATCAGCAAGAGAAAAATAGACCACGAGTACCAGAAATATCACCAACAAAACTACGCCACAATTCCACGACTACGGCAAACAGGTTTCACATCACACAAGCAGCAGGTGCGTGACAAGCAAGAAAAGCAAAAGCCCTTGATCATTTCTGGTCAAGGGCTTGAATACTTGGTTGCGGGGGCAGGATTTGAACCTACGACCTTCGGGTTATGAGCCCGACGAGCTGCCAGACTGCTCCACCCCGCGTCTGAAGAATGAAACTATACATGATTTTGCTGCTCCGCGCAATTCTTTTATAGAATATGGACTTTTGCCGCGCTTTTACAGACAGATGTTACACTCTGCGGATTCGCCAATTTTGACTCTTTTTTACCCATGAAATTCTGCTCTGAATGCGCGTCCCCGGTGGTCTTGCAAATCCCTGTTGATGATACCCGCGAGCGTTTTGTCTGCCCAGCTTGCGGCACTATCCATTATCAAAACCCGAAGATGGTGGTGGGTGCTATTCCCGTTTGGGAAGAAGATGGTGTCACCAGGATATTATTATGCAAGCGAGCCATAGAACCGCGTCTGGGCTTTTGGACCCTGCCTGCCGGTTTCATGGAAAATAATGAGACCACGGCTCAAGCAGCGCAGCGTGAAACAGAAGAAGAAGCTGGTGCTAATATCAAATTGCATGAGCTGTTTTCTATCTTGAATGTACCGCATGTACATCAGGTCCACCTGTTTTATCGCGCCACTCTACTGGATCTGAATTACGCCGCTGGAGTCGAGAGCCTGGAAGTAGCACTCTTCTCTGAAGAGCAAATCCCCTGGGATGACATCGCCTTTCCCACCACAGGCCATACGCTGAAGTTTTTCTTTGAAGACCTCGCGAAGGTCAGGGACGGCGGGCGCTTTCACATGCACGAGCATGATATTTTCAAGCCCATGCGGGATGGCTGAAATACCATTGGCCAGGCTAATATCAAAAATGGGCAAATTTTAATTTGCCCATTTTTTTCGATATTACCAACTGGTTTCGCGTTCTGCAGTTGATGAGATTTTGTGGATAGCCAAATCCGCACCTTCAAATTCCTCTTCAGGATCAAGGCGTATGCCTATGAATTTTTTCAGACTGGCGTAGATGATATAGCCACCGATGAAGGCAATCGCAACACCCATGACGGTGCCCAGCAATTGCGACATCAAGCTGACGCCACCAAGACCACCCAGAGACTTTAAGCCAAAGATACCAGCGGCAATACCACCCCAGGCACCACACAGGCCATGCAGGGGCCAGACACCGAGTACATCATCGACTTTCCATTTGTTTTGCGTCCAGGTGAACATCCAGACAAAGATCGCACCTGCCATACCACCAGTGATCAGCGCTCCGAGAGGATGCATAAGGTCAGAACCCGCGCACACCGCCACCAGGCCAGCCAGGGGACCATTGTAGGCAAAGCCAGGATCATTCTTGCCGAGGATGAAGGCGACCAGGGTGCCACCCACCATGGCCATCAGTGAATTCATGGCAACCAGCCCATTCATTTTATCCAGGGTTTGTGCGCTCATGACATTGAAGCCAAACCAGCCCACCGTCAGTATCCAGGCGCCCAGCGCCAGGAAAGGGATGCTGGATGGCGGGTGAGCTGCGATTGCGCCATTCTTCATATAGCGGCCACGGCGTGCTCCCAGTAGCAGCACGGCAGGCAAGGCGACCCAGCCACCAAAGGCATGCACAACCACAGAACCGGCAAAGTCATGAAATTCCTCAGAGAACATTGCCTTCAGCCATGCCTGCATGCCAAAACGCTGGTTCCAGGCTATGCCTTCAAAGAAAGGATACAACACACCGACCAGCAAGGCAGTAGCAATCAACTGAGGGTGAAATTTTGCCCGCTCGGCAATGCCGCCTGAGATAATGGCGGGTATGGCAGCGGCAAAGGTCAGCAAGAAAAAGAACTTGACCATTTCAAAGCCGTTTTTGGCAACCAGCACCTCGGCACCTGAATAAAACTGCACGCCGTAAGCAATGGTGTAACCGACAAAAAAGTAGGCGATGGTCGATACGGCAAAATCAACCAGTATCTTGACGAGGGCATTGACCTGGTTTTTCTTGCGCACAGTACCCAATTCTAAAAACGCAAACCCCGCATGCATTGCTAAAATCATGATTGCGCCAAGCAAGATAAACAAGGCGTCAGCGCTGCTATTTTGTGCATTCATGCAAAATATCTCCCAATTAATGTGCAAATCCGAATTAAAGATGCACTGATAAAGCAAAATGCATTCCAATTTGGTGCAAACGATAAGTGATTGATTTAATGCGATTTTTAAAACCTGGTTATGCAATGCAGAAGTTTGATGCACTAAAATATGGCATCTTTTTGGTGCAAGCTATGTTGGGGGCTGCGTGATCCCCTGGCTGGAAACCGATAGTCCCTTTCCTCATCCCAGCACCGCACTGACTGAAAAAGACGGTGCCGCAGGCTTATTGGCAGCGGGTGCCGACCTGTCAGCGGGACGCTTGCTGTATGCTTATAAAAATGGCATCTTTCCCTGGTTTTCTGATGGGCAACCTATTTTGTGGTGGTCCACCGATCCGCGCATGGTCTTGCAGGTACAAGACTTCAAGCTGTCACTCAGTCTGAAAAAGCGCTTGCGCCAGGTCAGTAAAGACCCGCGCTGGGAAGTGCGCTTTGATACTGCCTTCGAAGACGTCATGCGAGCCTGCGCTGCGCCTCGTGGAGAAGAACACGGCACCTGGATTTCTGACGACATCGTCGCGGGTTATTGTGACTTGCACAAGCTCGGTTATGCCCATTCCATCGAAGTCTGGCTGGACGGGGAACTGGTAGGAGGCGCCTATGGCGTTTGCATAGGCCGCATGTTTTATGGCGAATCCATGTTTGCCAGGGTCACGGATGCATCCAAGATAGCGCTGGCACATCTGGTATTTTTCTTGCGTGAACATGGGGTGAAAATGTTAGACTGCCAGCAAGAGACGGCACATTTGGCATCTCTGGGCGCAAAAGCGATCAGCAGAACCGAGTTTTTGCGCTGGGTAGAACATGCCAGTGCCTTGCCAGCGATTAGCAATTGGACCATAGTCAACAAGATCAGCCCGTGACCCAGCTTAACGAACTCCCCTTCGCCAGCATACAGTTTTATGCGACGGCGCCCTACCCTTGCAGTTATCTGGAAGGCTTGCAGGCGCGTTCGCAAGTGGCCACGCCCGCGCATCTGATTAATGCGGATGCATACTCGGAGCTGGTAAAGAGTGGTTTTCGCCGTAGCGGCATTTTTATTTACCGGCCGCATTGTGATAACTGCCAGGCTTGCACACCTGTTCGTGTGCGCGTCAATGAATTTGAAACCAACCGCAGCCAGCGCCGTGCCTGGAAAAAACATGGCAATCTGCATGCGCGCGTCAGCAGCCTCAGTTATGTGCATGAACACTATGAGCTGTACCAGCGCTACCAGGGTGAGCGTCATTCTGGCGGCGGCATGGACAATGACAGTCGTGACCAGTATGCACAATTCCTGTTGCAAAGCCGGGTGAATACACGCCTGGTTGAATTCAGGGATGACAACAATATCCTGCGCATGGTCAGCATCATTGATGTACTCACAGATGGCTTGTCGTCGGTATATACCTTTTATGACCCGGATGATGCGACGGCATCGTATGGCACCTACAATGTTTTGTGGCAGATAGAGCAAACACGCTTATTAAAGCTGCCCTATGTCTATCTGGGTTACTGGATTGCAGCTAGCCCCAAGATGGCTTACAAAACCAATTTCCGCCCTCTGGATGCCTTGATGCAGGGGCGCTGGCAAACTTTGCGGGAGTTGTGAAAGGCTCCGTCCTGTTTGTCTCTCAAATTTTATTTTCAACTTTTTTTCCCATCCTATTTACATGCCTGCAAAACTTCTTTACTCCCTGATCCGCCCTGCCCTGTTTGCCATGGATCCGGAAAATGCCCATCACCTGACCTTACCTGCGCTGCAGCGTGCCAATCAACTTGGCCTGGGTGGTTTGCTGGGCAATAAGCCCGCAGAAGATGTGCGCACAGTCATGGGTGTGCGTTTTCCCAATCCGGTAGGTCTTGCTGCTGGCCTGGACAAGGACGGTGCGTATATTGATGGCCTGGCGGCAATCGGTTTTGGTTCCATAGAAATTGGCACGGTCACGCCTCGCGCGCAAGCAGGCAACCCCAAGCCACGCATGTTCCGCCTGCCACAGGCTGATGCGATTATCAATCGCATGGGATTCAACAATGGCGGCGTTGATGCCTTTGTCAAAAATGTGCAGGCTTCGCGTTTTTACCAGGACAAACAAGGCGTGCTTGGCCTCAACATAGGCAAGAATGCCGATACGCCAATAGAACGCGCTGCTGAAGACTACCTGCATTGCCTGACCAAGGTTTATCCGTATGCCAGTTATGTGACAGTGAATATATCTTCCCCCAACACCAAGAACCTGCGCCAGTTGCAAGGTGCAACCGAGCTTGATGCCTTGCTGTCACAACTCAAGGAGGCGCAGCAAAAACTGGCGGATGAACATAAACGTTATGTGCCAGTTGCCCTGAAGATCGCCCCTGATATCGACGCAGAACAGATCAAGACCATAGCTGAAGCCCTGCTGCGTCACAAGATAGATGGAGTGATTGCGACCAATACCACCATCACCCGCGATGCCGTACAAGGCTTGCCGCATGCAGAAGAAACGGGTGGACTGTCTGGCAAACCCGTCTTTGAATTATCGAATCGTGTCATCCGTGCCCTGAAGGCAGAACTGGGTAATGAGTTACCCATCATCGGTGTCGGCGGGATTTTTTCTGGTGACGATGCTGTGGCTAAAATGCAGGCGGGAGCAGCGCTGGTACAAGTGTATTCTGGCCTGATTTATCAAGGCCCGGCATTAGTCAAAGACTGCGCAGATGCCTTGCGCGGACATAAATAATTTATCCCTATCATCATGAAGAAAATTTTACTTGGCAATAGCCAACTGAATGTAACCACCATCTGCCTGGGCACCATGACCTTTGGCGAGCAAAACACAGAAGCAGAAGCGCACGAGCAGCTGGATTATGCGCTGGAGCGTGGCATTAACTTTATTGATACTGCAGAGATGTATCCGGTCATGCCGCGTGCAGCTACACAAGGCAAGACCGAGCAGTACATAGGTAGCTGGATCAAAAAATCTGGCAAGCGTAATGAGATCGTAATCGCGACTAAAGTGGCTGGCCCCTCACGCGGCATGGGCTGGATACGCAATGGCGAAAATGATTTGAATGAAAAGAATATTCGTGCCGCTATCGAGACCAGTTTGCAACGCCTGCAAACTGATTATATCGACTTGTACCAATTGCACTGGCCCAGCCGCAATGCCCCCATCTTTGGACAAAAACAATTTGATCCAGCACTGGAAAGACCCTGTACAGATATAGCTGAAACAGTGGCGGTATTGAATGCCCTCGTCAAGGAAGGCAAGATACGCGCTTTTGGCGTATCGAATGAAACATCCTGGGGTGTCAGTGAGTTTATCAAGCAGGCAGAACTGCAAGGCGCAGCGAACATCGCCAGCATACAAAATGCCTACAACCTGGTGAACCGTTCATTTGAACAGGGTCTGGATGAAACCTGCTTCCGCGAAAATGTAGGCTTGCTGGCGTATAGCCCGCTGGCGTTCGGACAGCTTACCGCCAAATATACTGACGATGCGAAGGCCCATGGCCGCCTGACAATATTCCCGCCGACCTGGAGCCCACGCTACATGCGCGCCAGCGTATTCGAAGCCAGCAAACGTTATGCGGCTCTAGCACGGGAACATGGCTTGACGCCAGCGCAACTGGCACTGGCCTGGTGTTATTCACGCAATTTTGTCGCCAGTACCATCATAGGAGCGACCAATCTGACGCAGTTGAAGGAGAATATTGATGCGCTGGATGTAAGGCTCAGTGACGAAATCATGGCTGGCATCAACCGTATTCACGAAGAGCTGAACAACCCAGGTCAGTAATATTATCGTGGTGGAACGTCGGCAAAATAACAACTCCGGCAAAAAGTTTTCAACTGGCATAAAATACAAGCGCAATTGCAACAAATGCCTATTGATCCTTTTACCGGAGAACCGAGATGTCCCAATTGCGTATTAATATTATCAAATCCCTCATCTGCTTTTTTGCCATCTCTGCGTTGCTGATTGTTTTTCTGCGCAGCCTGGTTCCAAATATTTCCCCATTACGTGTATTCCCTTATATTGCGCTGGGCATTTTTGTATTTGCCTTTGCCCTATACCTGACTATCATCATCAGGGGTGGTTTTAATCAGTGGAGTATCAATAAGGGAGCTATTGATCCCGCATGGCTGTGGTTTGCTGCAAACCCACCGGGACTGGATTCCATCACCAACAACAATACTCCAGCAGCAATGTCACAAGATGCCATTGATACCAGCTCAGCTACAAGTATCGCTTGCAGTATTGACATGGCAAGCTCTTGCCAGACATTAAGTATTGACAGCGGGAGCAATTAGTAAATTTCCGTTAGGGCAGATACGCGTAACACGGGAATAAGCGCCACGCGCCAATCTGCCCCCCATACTTATGGTTATTTTTGCGGCCTGACTGGCAGCGGCACATTACACAGGTCTATATACCCTGCTGGCACCTTATACCAGTCACCGCCGCGATTTCTTTGTGCATCGATAATTGATTTGAAAGTTGCAGTATCAGTGCGGATGATTTCCAGTTTGCTGCGTTCGGACTCGGGCACATCGGCAGCTATTTTCATGCTCTTGATGGGAGTGCGCTCTTCGGCTTTTTCATAAAACCCCAAAGGCCCTGTACCACGTGGCAAGGTCGTCAGTAATTCCATGCCTTGCACAACACGACCAACTACCGTGATATTTCTATCCAGCTGTCTTGGCGCATGCCCGGTCACCACATACAAAGATGTGCCGTTGCCGCTGTTCGCATCAGTACCACGGGCAACGCCTACACTGGCATAACAATGCGCTAACCAGGCCGTGCCGGTCTTGGGATCACGCCCCGCCGGAAAACTGTTTGCATGGCCCACTTGTGGTGCATAGCCGTCGATATCAGGCAACTGCGTAAACGGTAAATTGGTGGGGTATTTGACGGTGAATTCACCGTCAAGCTTGCGTTTGGCCGTTTTAACTTCACGCTTCTCATCCGGATCTGCCCATTGTGCGACATAGTTCTCTTGCGAACGTACGATAGCCAAACCATCAAAATAACCCTCGTGTACCAGTGCCTTGATATTTTGTGCATGATTGGGGGCAAATTTGGGGGCCAGCTCTATGATGACACGGCCTTTGTCCAGATTCAGGTACAGCGTATTTTCAGGATCAAGTGGCCTCCAGTCCGTGGCCTTGGAATCTTTAAGAATATCACCAAGATTCAGTTTGGATGCCTGCACTGCCTTGACTGGCGGGTTCTTGGCTTTAGCTGGTGCAGCTTGTACGGTAGCAGACAAGCACAGGCCTGCGACCAGGCAAGTTATCAAGGATTTTCCAGCGGGCACAGCAACAAAACGTAAAGACATTATTCGACTCCGGTAAAGTGCACAAAGAAACAGAGGACCATTGCCGCTCAGGCAAGAAGGGGTGACCTTACGCGAATGAATTAATTTTGTCCATATACCCCCAATATATCTAACTAGCTACTTGGCTTATTATTTGGGTCAAATATGCTATTTCCTGGCTCTTCTCATTGTAATATTGCAAAATTCCGGCGAATCCGGTAAAACCTGATTCAATCTTTTATTTCAAGGAGTCCTTGTTTGAAACCTCAACTTCACGCACCTACCGGTGCATTTGTGGGCGCATCATGGGCCGCATTGTTTATAGGTGCAGCCACTTATTTTGCTGGCGTCTGGAATGCAGAGATGCAATTGAATGAAAAAGGTTATTACTTTACCGTCTTGATGTATGGCCTGTTTGCTGCCGTTTCCCTGCAAAAATCAGTACGCGACAAACTCGAAGGGATACCTGTTACCGGCATCTACTTTGGCCTGTGCTGGCTGTCACTGGGTTTATCCATACTGTTACTGGCTGTAGGTTTGTTCAATGCAACACTGGGCTGGAGCGAAAAAGGCTTCTTTGCCATGGCATTCTTGCTGAGCCTGTTTGCTGCTGTTGCAGTACAAAAAAATGTGCGCGATATCAAGCTGCTCAAACCTGATCCAGATACCTTGCCCATGCACGATGGTCACGAAAACTGATTCCTGGTTAAAACTATAGAACGAAAAACTCATCGTGAATAATGATGTTCCCAAAAACGGTGACTTTGCCGCTTATCTGGAAAGTCTGGGCAAGCAAAGCGCAGCAGGGGCGCCACAACATCCTGAGCCAGACTATGGCTTGCCCGCTTTTCAAGCAAGTCAAGAATTGACTTTCGAGGAAAAATTGCACCTGCAAGAACTTGCTGAACTTCCACCTGTAGCAGACGATGATTTATTGACGCAAGCGCTAGCGACTGCTGGGGATGGACTTGAATATGGTCTGGATGGAGAGGCTGGTGACGATGCTGAAAATGAAGACTTGAATGCGCTGGCAAGTTCGCAAGAGAAGCCAGAAGATGAGCGGGATGCCCTAACATTTCTGGGCGAGCATGCCTTGAACCTGCCACATCAAGCCAGACCAGAAGAGCTGAATGAGCTGCCGCCAATCTCTGAAGAGGATTTGATACAACAGGCACTGGCTAGTCAGGCAGACGGGGAAGATAGCTCACCAGACTAAAACCGTCGTCACAAAGAAAAAGAGCCTGCATTTGAAAAAATGCAGGCTCATTACATTTTACTGGAATCAGCCGTAAGCCAGTGACAAATGCCCTGCACGGACACTTGCAGTGGATTTCACTTCCACCTGCATGGAGTTTTGCAGAGAAGCGATAGAACCACCAGCACGGTACTGGAAACTGACTTGCAACAGATCACCTTCTTTCACCGCAACTGGCTGGGCCAATGGCAAGGCCATATAGTGATTCAACCAGTCTATGGTGGATGAGGTTTCCATCAATACCGCCAGGATATTCTTGGTCACAAAACGCAAGGCACTGACCGTTCCCGATTTTTCTATGGTAAAACTGCCCTCCCATTTGACTTGCAAGTCATTGGGTTGACTGAAATCAATAATGCTGTACAAGGCCGGTTGCGCCAACTCTATCGTGTCGGCAGAAAAAACACCAGCCTGCTGAAACTGGATAATCGGGGCCTGATAGCCAGAAAAATCATAAGCCTGCTGCAAAGGCTGCACTGCCATGACGACGGCTTCTGGTATGAACAGGGGCAATGGACCGCCAAATTTTGCGGCATAGCGTTTTTTAAAATTCTCGATGACTTCCACCTGTTTTTCACGCAGCATCGCGACATGTATCATTTCGCAAATGACGATATCGACAGGTTCTGGTGGCAGGTATTCAAAGGCATCGGCATGGATGACTTCGACTTTTTCACCATCGCGGTTCATGGCCAGCAAGCGACGTGCTTCATCGACCATGTCGGGATTAAACTCGACACAATACACCTTGGACGCCGCCTGTGCAGCAAACCACGACAAAACGCCTGTCCCCCCACCCAACTCCAGCACCTTGGCTCCCTCAAATACCTGGCGGCGTATCGCCGCCTTGAAGTTGTCCATACGGTTCAGGTCCATCAACATATTGTGATGGTATTGCAGGGGGATAAACTGGCCCAGGTAGCAACTCTCAGCCTCGCGCTCTATCAACATGTTCACTCCTTCATTTCTATTTTCATCATGTGGCTGCCATCTGAAGAGTTCTGCAGGACAGTCAATTTTTCGCCAGCAACACACAACGCCAACTTCGCTGAGTGTATGGCTTCAAAGAATGATTATCCTTGGCTTATCAGGAAGTGATACACAGAGCTAAGCAGCGAAACTGTATCAATTCTTGCGTATGCGAAAGATGGCCGCATGCAAAGCATGTTTACCAATTAACTTTATGCAAAGAAACGGATACGCGCAATGGCAGTTTTGAAAAAACAAATAAAAGGATTTAAAGAACAGATGAACTGACGATCAGTTTGATTTTGGACGCTCGCAGCGACCATCCTGATACGCCTGGGGCAGTTGCTCCCAGCCCTCACCCGGCGAAGTCTGGGAACAGACCACATGGGCATTGAGTTTGCTGCGCCACTTATACCAGGCGGCTGGCGCAGCATGCGTCGGGGTGACGAGTAATACCATGCACAGTACAATTATCTTTCTGAACATGATCATACTTGCCCCCCGGTTTTGTGGTTAATAAAGGCTTAGCTTAGCGCTGTAGTTGATAATGCACGATAAGCTGCAAGTTCATCAATCGTCAAGATCACGATATCGTGAGTCACTGCATATTCTATGATTTGTGCGCCCTTGGCCATGCTGCCATCCGGGTTCATCAATTCACATAATACAGCTGCTGGAGACAACCCTGCCATGATAGCCAAGTCAACAGAACCTTCAGTATGCCCACGACGGCTGAGTACACCACCAGGTGCAGCCCGCAAAGGGAAGACATGGCCAGGCCGTGCCAAATCCTCAGCTTTAGCATCTGCGGCGATGGCAGTCAGGATAGTCGTGACGCGGTCAGCAGCAGAAACACCGGTAGTCACGCCTTGTTTGGCCTCTATAGACACCGTGAAAGCTGTGCCATAACGGCTTTCATTGTGGCTGACCATGGGGGCAGATCAAGTTGTTGCAACTTTTCGTCAGTCAGACACAGGCAAACAATACCACTGCAATCGCGGATCAGCCTGGCCATGGATTCAACGGTGATTTTTTCTGCTGCAACAATGAGATCGGCTTCGTTTTCGCGGTCAAAATCATCCATGAGCAACACGGGACGGCCATTGCGCAAGTCTGCCAACGCTCTGGACAGGCGCTGCTCAAAAGGACTGAGGGATAAAATTTCCGGCTGGGCGGAAACAGGGGATGGGACAGTAGTATTGGTATTACCAATAGTATTCAACATAATGAAACGCTCCGGCAAAAGTGAATGTGCAAAAGACGTTTCAGGGAGTAAAAAACGAATAGCCAAACACCAACGCCCATGGTTTTCACCACAGGAGTTTTGTATAAGGCGCATCTTCTCTCATCCGGACTATGACCGTCGGCCCTGGAATCTCACCAGATCTGCTGACCTTGCAAACTGCTGCAACTCACTGCAACCGTTTTTTACTGCAAGCGCTCGCGGGCTTGTTCACGCGCATTACCAAGGCAATGTGGTGAATTTACCGCCGGTGGGGAATTACACCCCGCCCTGAAGACGTACAACCTGCCGATATATTCGGCACAGGAATTATACGCAAAAATGACATTACTGTTTGAACAAGCATTAATCCGGCGCATCATTCACAGATATTCTATTTATAACTACAAGATATATAAGCCCCAATATCCCTTCATGCGAAAAACATATATTCACATGAGAATTGTTAAAAATATTGTCTGAATTGACTCGCATTTCCACATGGCAACATCTATTCTTATTTCAAAAGGCATTCCAGCCTTTTTCACAGCAGCAGCCTTACAAATCGCACCCGGACAAACTTCTGACGAGATGGCGGATTATATAAAGCATCAAAATTGCACACTTTTTGCATAAATTATTATTACTTAAATAATTTAAGCTGATTCTGCGGATTAAACTAAAGGCAATATCAGTCCAACGATTTTATATATGTCAAATACGTATATAAGCAAATGAATACTAAGTAGTTTGGAATAAAGCCTGAATTCATTACGATGCACCTACTTTGCGCGAGGCGATATGACGTTAACCTATATATTTTCGGGATTTGCAGTTGGCACCCTGGTCGGCCTGACCGGTGTAGGTGGCGGCTCACTGATGACTCCCCTGCTTACCTTGCTGTTTGGTGTCTCACCAACAGTGGCGGTAGGCACCGACCTCGCCTTTGCATCGATTACCAAAGCAGCGGGTACTTTTACCCACAGATTGCGTGGCACGGTTGAATGGCATGTGGTACGCCTGCTGTGCTACGGCGCGTTACCTGCCGCCGTCATTGCGACCCTGTTTCTCAAGCAATTTGGCGCACTCGACAAGGAAATAGGCCAGCTCATACGTTACTCCATCGCTGTTTCTGTGTTGCTAACGGTGGTTGCCTTGCTGTTTAAAGGCAAGATGCTGAACTGGCTCAACAAGCATCCTGAAAAACAACTGCATGGAAAAAACCTGGCTGCTGCCACGATCATTGCAGGCGCAGTATTAGGCACACTGGTGACGATATCCTCCATCGGTGCTGGTGCAATTGGCGCAACACTGCTAGTCATGCTGTACCCACGCATGTCTGCCGCGCATATCGCCGGTACCGATATCGCCTATGCTGTACCTTTGACAGCCATTGCCGCTTTTGGTCACTGGTGGCTGGGGTCCATAGATTGGGTTTTGCTGGGCAGCCTGCTGATTGGCTCTTTGCCAGGCATTACCCTGGGCTCGATGGCAGCGCGTGCAGTACCAGAAAAATTTTTACGTGGCCTGTTGGCAACCACTCTGACTTTGGTTGCTGCCAAGCTTGTCCTTTGACTCTGTTTGCAAACGCGTACTTACAGACGCATTTTATGGGTAATTAAAGATGTATCGTTACGACCAGCACGATCACCAAATCATCAAGGAACGTATTGCACAATTCCGTGACCAGGTTAGCCGCCGGCTCTCGAATGAATTGAGTGAAGATGAATTCCGTATTTTGCGTCTGCAAAACGGCCTGTACATGCAGCGTCACGCCTATATGCTGCGGGTGGCAGTGCCATACGGCATGCTGTCGTCGAACCAGGTACGCAAGTTTGCTCATATTGCCCGCAAATATGATCGTGGTTATGGTCATTTTACGACTCGTCAGAATATCCAGTACAACTGGATTAACCTGGAAGATACACCAGACATCCTGGAAGAACTGGCATCAGTAGAAATGCATGCCATCCAGACTTCTGGCAACTGCATGCGCAATATCACTTCAGATGAATTCGCTGGTGTTGCTGCTGATGAAGTGATAGATCCGCGCGCCTATGCAGAAATCCTGCGTCAATGGACTACCTTCCACCCTGAGTTTGCCTACTTGCCGCGCAAGTTCAAGATCGCCATCAATGGTGCAAAAGAAGACCGTGCCGCGATTGCAGTGCATGATATTGGACTGACTGTGGTACACAATGAAGCTGGCGAAGTCGGCTTCAAGGTCATGGTTGGCGGCGGCATGGGCCGTACGCCTATACTGGGTAGCGTGATACGCGAATTCCTGCCGTGGCAACATGTCATGACTTACCTCGAAGCGATATTGCGTATCTATAACCAGTACGGTCGTCGCGACAATATCTATAAAGCACGTATCAAGATACTGGTGAAAGCCATAGGTGCAGAGGATTTTGCCCGTCAGGTAGAAGAAGAATGGCAAGACATCAAGGATGGCCCAGCCACTTTGACAGAAGCAGAATTGAAACGCGTTGCCAGTTACTTCACAACGCCAGATTATGAAAATCTGCCTGCGCAAGATGCCGCTTATGAACAGCACTTGCAGGACAATAAATCCTTTGCCAACTGGGTCAAGCGTAATGTCAAACCACACAAGGTGGCTGGCTATGCAGCCGTGGTCTTGTCACTGAAGAAGCCAGGCGTGCCTCCGGGTGATGCCAGCTCTGAGCAAATGGATTTCATCGCCGATCTGGCCGATCAATACAGCTTTGGCGAACTCCGTGTCACGCATGAACAAAACCTGGTGCTGGCTGATGTCAAAGTCGCTGACTTGTTCACCGTCTGGCAAGAAGCCAAGGCCCACGGCCTGGCGACACCAAATATCGGTTTGCTGACCGACATGATCTGCTGCCCAGGCGGTGACTTCTGTGCGCTGGCAAATGCCAAGTCCATCCCTATCGCGCTGGATATCACCGATCGCTTCAACGACCTTGATTATCTGCATGATATTGGCGACATAGAACTCAATATGTCTGGCTGTATCAATGCCTGTGGTCATCACCATGTCGGCAATATCGGCATTCTGGGTGTGGATAAAGATGGCAGCGAGTTTTACCAGGTATCCATAGGTGGTGCGCAGGGTAATAGCGCCGCCATAGGCAAGATCATAGGCCCGTCTTTTGCTGCTGGACAAATGCCGGAGGTGATAGACCGCATCATCCAGGTGTATGTGCGCGACCGTCTCGAAAACGAACGCTTCATCGACACTGCACAACGTCTGGGGATCGCGCCATTCAAGGAATTTGTGTATGCAACACCGATACGTACCAATGAACATCATGGTGAAGACGCCGGTACTGCTGTCAGCTACTGAAATTAAGAAAGTGCATCATGCGAGAAATTATTAAAGACAAAGCCATCGTAGCCGACGACTGGACAGTATTGCGTCTCACCGAAAATGAAACACCGGATGCCGTCAGCGTACCTGCGGGCAAAGTCATCATCCCGCTGAAAGTATGGTTGCTGCAACGCGAAAGCCTGTTGAACCGTACTGATATTGCCGTCTGGTTCAGCAGCGATGAGCAGGCAAAAGAATTGAAAGAAGATATCGGCCGCTTTAAGCTGCTGGCAGTGGATTTCCCTAAATTTGCCGATGGCCGCGGTTACTCCATTGCCTATAACCTGCGTTCACGATTGAATTTCACTGGCGAATTGCGTGCCATCGGCGATGTCTTGCGCGACCAATTGTTTTACATGCAGCGCGTTGGTTTCAATGCCTTTGCCACACGGGAAGACAAGAATATCCAAGATGCAATCAAAGGTCTGACTGATTTTTCTGAAAAATACCAGACTTCCTGGGATGAGAAAAACCCCTTGTTCCGCCGCGCAGAGCGCACAGGGGCTGAAGCATGAGTGATTTTCTGGAGCGCCTTGCCGCAACTCAGGCTATATTGGAAAGAATCGCTGACGACTTTGAGCCAGCGGTATTTGCTTCCAGCCTGGCGGCAGAAGACATGGTGTTGACTGACCTGATTTTGCGCAAGAAATTGAATATCACGATTTTCTCGCTGGAAACTGGACGCCTGCATGCAGAAACCCTGGGCATGCTGGATAAAGTCAAGGAAACCTATGGCACAGAAATCAAGCTGTTCAAGCCGGATGCTGCTGCAGTAGAAAATTATGTCAGCCAGCATGGGCTGAATGCGTTTTATGACAGCGTGGAAATGCGCAAGGAATGCTGCCGCATACGCAAGGTGGAACCGCTGAAACGTGCACTGGCAGGCAACAAGGCCTGGGTCACAGGCCAGCGCCGCGCGCAGTCTGCAACACGTACTGAATTGGCGATACAGGAAGACGATACGACACATGGCCTGCAAAAGTTTAATCCTTTGGCAGATTGGTCAGAAGATGATGTCTGGCACTATCTCAGGAGCAACAATGTGCCTTACAATCCTTTGCATGACAAAGGATATCCATCAATAGGTTGTGAACCCTGCACCCGCGCCATACAACCAGGTGAAGATGTCAGGGCTGGACGATGGTGGTGGGAAAACCCCGATTCCAAGGAATGCGGTCTGCATGTGGTGGATGGCAAGCTGATCCGAATTAAACAAGCTGTCTGAAGAAGAAAAATCATGAATACTGTCGTGGAAAACCATTTTATTGATGCTGCGAGCAATCGCCACCTGGATTGGCTGGAATCCGAAGCCATCCATATCATGCGCGAAGTCGCGGCTGAATGCAGCAACCCTGCCCTGCTGTTTTCTGGCGGCAAAGACTCTATCGTCTTGCTGCGCCTGGCAGAAAAGGCTTTCCGCCCGGGTAAATTCCCTTTCCCGCTGGTGCATATTGATACTGGCCATAACTTCCCTGAAGTCATCGCCTTTCGCGACAAGCGGGTTGCCCAACTGGGTGAACGCCTCATCGTTGGTTCGGTAGAAGAATCGATACGCCGTGGCACAGTACGCCTGCGCAACCCGGCAACGGACTCACGCAATGCGGCACAAGCCGTGACCTTGCTGGAAACTATCGCAGAGCATAAGTTCGATGCCTGCATAGGCGGTGCCCGTCGCGATGAAGAAAAAGCCCGCGCCAAGGAGAGAATATTCTCTTTCCGTGATGAATTTGGTCAATGGAACCCGAAAGCACAGCGCCCTGAACTGTGGGACCTGTATAACACCCGCGTCCACGCTGGCGAAAACATGCGCGTCTTCCCTATCTCGAACTGGACCGAGCTCGACGTATGGCAATACATCGCCCGTGAAAAACTGGAATTGCCACAGATTTATTTTGCCCATGAACGCCAGGTCATACCACGCAATGGCTTGCTGGTGCCACTGACTGACCTGACGCCGCCACGTGATGGTGAAACGGTAGAGACGCAGGTTGTCCGCTTCCGTACCGTTGGTGATATCTCCTGCACCTGCCCGGTATCGTCTGACGCCGCAACAGTAGAAGCCATCATCGCTGAGACAGCGATTACCCAGATTACAGAACGTGGCGCCACACGCATGGATGACCAGACATCAGAAGCATCGATGGAAAAACGTAAAAAAGAAGGATATTTCTAATGAACGCCGTAGAACAATTGACTGCCGCCGTTGGTAGAGAACGTGGCCTGTTGCGCTTCATCACGGCGGGTTCAGTGGATGATGGCAAGAGCACTTTGATCGGTCGCCTGCTGTTTGACAGCAAGGGTATTTTTGCTGACCAGCTTGATGCCATTTCACGCGCCAAGCACAAGCGCACCGTTGGTGACACCATAGACTTGTCCCTGCTGACGGATGGACTGGAAGCAGAACGCGAACAAGGCATCACTATTGACGTGGCCTATCGCTACTTCGCGACACCAAAACGCAAGTTCATCATCGCCGATACACCTGGCCATGAACAATACACGCGCAATATGGTGACTGGTGCATCGACTGCCGATGCAGTCATCATTTTGATCGACGTGTCCAAGGTCAAACTCAATGATGATGGTAGTGTCGATTTGCTGACGCAAACCAAACGTCATTCCACCATTGCCCATTTGCTGCAGATTGAACATGTGATCGTCGCTGTCAACAAGATGGATCTGGTGAACTACGACCAGACGGTATATGAGCGCATCATTGGCGCCTACCAGGAGTTTGCTGATCAACTGGGCCTGAAAGACATACGCCCTATCCCGCTGTCAGCCCTGGCGGGTGACAATGTCGTCACAGCGAGCGAAAAACTGGCCTGGTACAAGGGCCCGACGCTGATAGAGTTACTGGAATCCTTAAACGTCTATGATGCCTGCCACGACGAACCTTTCCGCTTCCCGGTGCAACTGGTGGCACGCCACAATGGCCATGAAGCAAATGATTTCCGTGGTTACATGGGCCGTATTGAAGCTGGCAAGGTCAGCAAGGGCGATAAACTGCTAGTGCAACCTGGTGGCCAGACTGCCACCGTCAAAGACATTCTGACGCTGGATACTTCGCTTGACACTGCCGTCGTCGGCCAGTCAGTGACTATCTTGCTGGATGAATATGTAGATATTTCACGCGGCGACATGCTGGTGGGCGCAGACCGCCCTGCGACGCTGTTGAAAACCGTCAAGGCTGACTTGTGCTGGTTGTCAGAAGATGCGCTGGATATACGCCGCAAATACTGGCTCAAGCACACCACCAGGCAAGTCGCCGCCAGAGTCACTGGCATTGATACCCTGCTGGATATCAATACGCAGGAACGCCGCCCTGCTGACAGCCTGAAGCTCAATGACATCGCCACCGTCACCCTGAATGTGGCCCAGGCACTGGCAGCCGACGATTATCAGGACTTACGCTCTACTGGTGCGTTCATCCTCATTGATGAAGTGACACACCAGACCGTGGCAGCAGGCATGATAAGACTGGCCTGAGTCATGCAAGGTGCTCAGGGCAAGGTTTATCTGATAGGAGCAGGCCCCGGTGCTGCGGACCTGATTACGGTACGTGGTGCCCGTCTGCTGGCACTGGCAGACGTAGTGTTGTATGACGCCCTGGTCACGGCAGAGATGCTGGATCTGTGTCCACAGGCGGTCAAAATCTCGGTGGGCAAACGCAGCGGACAACGGTCTGCTGCGCAAGAGCACATCAATCAGCAAATGCTGGAATGCGCGGCGCAATATGCCCTCGTCGTTCGCCTCAAGGGCGGTGACCCCATGCTATTTGGCCGAGCTGATGAAGAACTGACTGCGCTGGAAGCTGCAGGCATAGACTACGAAATCGTACCCGGCATCACCACTGCACTTGCAGCGGCAGCCAGCGTCAGGCAACCGCTGACCAAGCGTGGCGTGGCACGCAGCGTTGCCTTGTTCACTTCCAGCACAGCCCCTGGCGAAAGGTCAGATACCCGCATTCCTGAATGCGACACCCTGGTGCAATACATGGGAGGCAGAGAAGCCACGCTGACAGCGCAACGCATGCTGGCGGCCAATTTCCCTGGCAATTTGCCTGTGGTCATCATAGAAAATTGCAGTCGCCCGAATGAATGCAGCCAGGCCTTGAGTCTGGATGAATTATCCAAAGGTCTGCCCATCAGCACAGGGCCGGTATTAGTGATGATGGGTGAAGCAATGCGGGCACGTACTGTCAAATCATCGTGACAATGACGCTCGAATAAGACTAAGGTGGCAACCTTACACCAAGTCTGCGTGCCATTAATTGTAATATCCCACCATCTCGCAGTTGTTCATACAATTCGTCGTAGCGCAGGCGTAATTGCTCACAATTGGCATTTTTACAGTAAGCCAGATAACCATCCTGCATATCCATGAAGGGTTCTATCATCAGCAATTCATTGCTGATGCCCATGGTTTTCATAGTCGCCTCGGTATTTCGCATATTACTGGCAAGATAATCGACCCGCTTTGCCAGCAACATATTGAGGCCATTGGTCAGGGTGTTGGCAACCACAGGCTTGATGATGGTACGCAGGTTCTCAAACTGGGGGCCATATACCCAGCCATTGATGACACCAAGTTTGAGACCGGGCATGCTGGCATAATTGCCATCCCAGTTCATGTCTGATCCTTTGCGTATATACAAGGCCATGATGTCGCGATAAAAAGCACGCCTGGCGAACCCATACTTGGCTTCTCTTTCTGCGGTTTTATACGGGCCTATGAGTATCTGCGCCTGCTCATGTTCGACCATCCATTGCGCCCTGGCCCAAGGGTAAATTTCGAATTTGACTTCATCGCCATTTTGCCTGGCAAGCGCACGTATGATGTCGGCACCCAGCCCAGTGAATTCGCCAGTGGGAGTACGTTCAAATACATTGGCGAATTCTGTTCCGACAGCCAATACCTGGCCAGCGTTAGCGGCAGTGACAGGCAGTGCGAAAACGAGTGCCAGCAAGGCAATTGAAAATACTGTTTTCAACTGAATCATACTTTTTCCTGCATTCGGGGTCAGCACAGAAACAGCATTATTGATGAACAATAACCTTGCACTCATTTACCAGGAATAGCAACAGCCTTTATAGCACATTGAGGCAATAATCACGTATCGCCTGCAGAACCGTTTCATCTTCGCCAACAGCATTTACTATCTTGAATTGCAAACCAGGATGGCTTGCACGTATTGTCTCAGCGAGTACTGGCAAATCCCGCAGGACATGACCACCCTGCCCCAAAAACACGGGGGCCAAAGTGATACTTGCACATCCGTCTGCGACCAGTTGCGCCGCCAGCTCTGGCAATGACGGCGTCATGAATTCGAGGAATGCCAGAGCTACGGTGACATCCGGCAAACTGGCTTGCGTCATCGTTTGCAGACGCTGGAAAGGCGCAGCCCAGCGCGGGTCGCGGGCGCCGTGGGCAAACAGGATCAGGGCTGATTTATTTGCCATCAGTTTCTTTCAACATAGCGTAGGCCCAATGAGGCAATAATAAGGAACAGGATACTCGGTACCACCGCAGTCACCAGCGCAGGCCAGGTATTGAGCAATCCCACATGCGAGAACAAGGCATTGATGAGGTAAAAAGTCATACCTATCATGATGCCGCTGAAAATCTTCAGACTGACACCACCGCTACGCACATGCAGGTAAGCAAACGGTAGCGCCAGCGCCATCATGACCAGCGCTGCAAATGGATAAGTGATTTTTTTCCAGAAGGCGATTTCATAGCGCTCACCATCCTGCTTATTATCTGCCAGATGCTTGGTGAACGCGGCCAGATCGGTTGCCGACATGCGGTCAGGATCAGCAAACAGTACTGACAAGATATCTGGTGTGACTTCTGATACGACGTCGCGGCTTGCCAGCTTCTCGCTCTTGACAGCGGCAATATCTTCACTGGTCAGGGTTTTGGGGAAAGAAGTTTCTATCACATCGGAAAGTCGCCAGATGTTCTTGCCCATGTATTCAGCATCCGTCGCTGTCATTTCACGCGACAGGTGGAAGTTTTTATCAAACTCGAATATCTTGACGCTCTTCAAATGGCGGTTGGGCAGGATTTCTTTGACATTCAAAAAACGGGAACCGATGATGTCGCCAGTCAAACCATTTTCCCGCACCAGGTCCTTCGTCCACAAGCCTGTGCGGAATTCCTGCTCCAGTGATTCACCGATAGCGCTGAGTTTCATTTTCTCGGCAAACTTGCTGGAAACCGGCGAAATGACTTCGCCAAACAAGAAGGTCAGCAAAACGAAGATCATGCCTATCTTGAGCAGGATACTACCCGCCATCATGGTGGACATGCTGGATGCACGCATGATGGTGAATTCAGAATTGGAAGCAAATTGCGCCAGTACATAAATCGTACCGATCAACACCGCAATAGGCATGAATTCATAGATACGGCCAGGCCAGCCTAGTAACACATAAATCACTGCATGCTTGAGCTGATAGCCGCCCCGGTTCACCGAAGACTGTAATTCGTTGACCAGGTCGAAGAAGGAAAACAAGGCCAGCAAAGCCAGCATGACGAACAGGACTGAGCGTAATATCTCAACGCCAAAATATCTTTGTAAAATTTTCATGCTGGGCACTTTTCCTTACCGCGCAAACCTGATTTAAAACG
The DNA here is from genome assembly GCF_009937955.1 of Undibacterium sp. KW1. NCBI lineage: Bacteria > Pseudomonadati > Pseudomonadota > Betaproteobacteria > Burkholderiales > Oxalobacteraceae > Undibacterium > Undibacterium sp. KW1. The sequence goes on from NZ_AP018439.1 coordinate 3,287,348, forward strand.
TACCCACAACATTAAAGGGTGCCAGCGGCTATTCACTTTTAAACGCCATAAAAACATGCAGAGAGTCAGGACAGCCACAAACAAGTGATGTGGCCACCAGGCCATGCCGAAACTGCTACGCTCCTGTACCACCAGCGCCTGCAGGATATTCGTGACTGACAGGTAGATCACTACCAGCAGCAGCGCAACGATCAGATTGGCAGAGCGCCCGACACGCGGATTAACATAGCCCAGAGGGATAGCCAGCAGCAACAGCACCGCGCACATCAAAGGCAAAGATATACGCCACAACAGCTCGCCGAACTTGGTACTGTCCAGATTTTCCACCAAAGCTGTCAAAGGCATGGATTTGGCAGATTTGTCTCCGGCGATACTGGCATTCTGGCTGGATATCAGCACGCCATATTTTTCGAACTGCATCATCTGGAAATCAGGCGCAGTTGGCAAGCCATCGTAGCGCCGCCCTTTGCTCATGACCAGGAACTTGTCGCCAGCTTTGTCGATTTCTACCATGCCCTCTTTGGCAACGACGATGCTGGAGCGGCCATCTTTATAGGTATTGATGAAAATGTTTTGTACTTTACTGAGATCGCCTGCCACTTCTTCGACAAAGAAAATGCGGTCGGATGATGCAGATTCCTGAAACTTGCCCGGTGCCACCTTGGCAATATCAGAGCGTTTTTCAAACCGCTCACGGAACTCCACATTTTGTTGATTGGCCCAGGGGGTGACAATAAAACTCAGCAAGCCAGTCAGAATGACCAGTGGGCCACCAAAGCGCAAAACCGGCTTTATCCATTGGGTCAGGCTCAGGCCAGAGGCAAACCAGACCACCATTTCAGAATCCTGGTAACTGCGGGTCACCACCAGCAAGACCGAGATAAAGCCCGTCAGCAGCAGCAAGATATGCATGTTCATCAATGCGGTAAACCCGATCAGGGCAACCACGTCAGCAGACGCAACCTTGCCTCCTGCGGCTTTTCCAAGGATGTTAATAAGCATCACGGATATCGTGATGGTGAACAGAGTTGTGAAGACTGCGCCGGCGGCACTGTTTAATTCACGTCGAAGCGCGCGCTGAAAAATCATGAGTAGGATTATAATGTCTGTTTTACGAGACTTACAAAGAGGAGTAATACGTGGACTTTAGCATAAAAACAATCGACGCAAAAAGTGCCTCGACTGCCCATAAAGCAATTAAGACAGGCTGTATCGTCGTTGGCGTCTATGAAAACAAGAAACTTTCTGCCGCTGCAGCAGGTCTGGACAAGTCCGGCGACATCGCCGCCGCCCTGAAATCTGGCGATATCACAGGCAAAGCGGGTACATCCCTGCTGTTGCGCAAACTGGCTGATGTCGCTGCAGAGCGCGTATTGCTGGTAGGTTTGGGTGAAGAAGCAGCGACTGTTGGCGAAAAAGCCTACAGCCAGGCGGTACAGGCTGCTGCCCGCACCCTCGCTGGTCTGGGTGCCAATGATGCAGTGATCGCCCTGCCTGCGGTCAAAGACCGTGACCTGGGCTGGTCTGTTCGCGCTACGGTACTGGCTTTCCGTGAAAGCATTTTCCGTGCTGATGGCCTGAAAAGCAAAAAAGACACCTCAACCGCTGGCGTCAAGAAGGTTGCCATCGCTGTTGATGCTGCAGACGCAACTGCTGCCAAAAATGCACTGGTACAGAGCGTAGCCCTGGCCAATGGCATGGATTTAACCAAAGAACTGGGCAACCTGCCACCAAATATCTGCACACCAACACACCTGGCCAATACCGCAAAGAAACTGGCTACCGACTACAAAATGGTCGCTGAAGTGCTGGACCGCAAACAGATACAAGCCCTCAAAATGGATAGTTTCCTGTCTGTCACCAATGGTACGGTAGAGCCACCGAAGTTCATCGTGCTCAAGCACAATGGCGGTAAAGTCAAGGATGCGCCTGTTGTTCTGGTCGGCAAAGGCATTACCTTTGACTCCGGCGGCATCTCGCTGAAAGCTGGTGCTGGCATGGATGAGATGAAATACGACATGGGCGGTGCAGCTTCTGTACTGGGCACCATGCGCGCCATCGGTGAAATGAAGCTGAAGCTGAACGTCATTGCCGTCATCCCTACTTGCGAAAACATGCCTTCTGGCAGCGCAACACGTCCTGGTGACATCGTCACGTCCATGTCTGGTCAGACTATCGAAATCCTGAATACGGATGCCGAAGGCCGCCTGATCCTTTGTGACGCCCTGACTTACGCAGAACGTTTCAAACCAGCAGCCGTGGTTGACGTCGCAACTTTGACAGGTGCTTGCGTGACTTCCCTGGGTCACCACAACTCTGGCCTGTTCACCCGTCACGATGAAGCGCATGACCAACTGGCAGCAGAATTGCTGGCAGCAGGCAAGCAAACTGGTGATACAGCATGGCGCATGCCTATCGAAGAAGCGTATAACGAGCAACTGAAATCCAATTTTGCTGACATGGCAAATATTGGCGGCCCGGCTGGCGGCAGTATTACGGCAGCCTGCTTCCTTGAGCGTTACACCAAGAAATACACCTGGGCTCATCTGGATATCGCCGGCACAGCCTGGAAATCTGGTGCAGCCAAGGGCTCTACTGGCCGTCCAGTGCCTTTGTTGACGACATTCCTGATCAATCGCGCAGGCTGATACCTGTCCGTGTTGAGATGAAATGAAAAAGCCGGGGTCTGATCTATTCAGACCCCGGCTTTATTTTTGCTGTCATCAGGGCTGGAACCAAAGCTCAGAGCGGCTGAGAGGCATGTTTGCAGGATTGAGAAAAGGGTTTTGCAATTCCAGCACCGTTCTTTGTTTCAGGGCGGCTCGTTGTATGGCGCCCTGGTGATATTTGAGAAAAATTTTCTCGAACTGACCATTACGCACCATATTTTCCAGCCCATTGTTCAGGTCTTCGGCAAACCGGCGCTTGCTGGGAGTGACAAAGAAGTAGTAGGCAGCAGGATAATGCAGGGCGATGTCCTGGCTGATGACAAGATTTTTACCGGCATGCAATTCCTGTTCTTTCCAGATTTCCATGATAGACCTGGGAAAGTAATCAAAGCGCCCGGCTTCCAGCATGCTGAACAAAGCTTCATAAGAATTAGCTGTATTCACCTTGAGGCCATTATGCTCCAGGATTTTGACGTCTGGCCAATCCTGTTCTTGCCCTGCGGAGTAATTCTCCATATCCCGCAAAGTTCTGATAGTCTTGAACATCTGACGGTTTTCACTGATGACAAAAGGTATGCGCCAACCCAGCAAACCTTTGTCTATCGGGATTTTAATGGCGATCAGCACTTTTTCTCTTTCATCCGTGGACATGCTCCACAAAAGATCAACTTCACCCGTACCATATTTCATCTCATGCACAGCACGCCCTTGTTGCATGGTCGCCTTGCTCGGCAATAGCTGGTATTTATTGGCGGATGAAGTCAGGGCCTCGGCCAGTAATTCGTGGATATATTCAAAATGACTATCTGTCTTGGCCGCCGGACCCGGGTAACGTATGACGGTGATATCTGCATAGACAGACTGGGAGCCAAAGATCAACGTGGCGATAAACAGGATTACTGAGCACTTGCGCATAGCGTGTCTAAAAGAAAGCTTGTTGCTGCATTTTAGTCTCTTTCCATGATGAAATAAGTTACGTGCCTGATTAAAAAGTCAAAAATTAAAAAGTCTTATCACCCTCTGGTAAGCTGGTTTGCATGGCAGCAAATATCCCGTGAATTCCAAACTCACAACATCGTATAAAATACTATACGTATAAACTCGTTCAATCCCTCAGATCCGCTTCCCGGCAAATTGAATGACACCTCAAACTAGAATAAGTAAAAGCCCCCATGAAATTAGTCACCTGGAACGTAAACTCCCTGAAAGTCAGGCTGCCACAAGTCTTGCAATGGCTGGAAACTAATCCTGTCGATGTGCTGTGTATACAGGAAACCAAGCTCACCGACGACAAGTTCCCTCAGGCAGAGATAGAAGCGGCAGGTTATCACGTCGCTTTTACTGGCCAGAAAACCTATAACGGCGTGGCGATTTTATCGAAACACGCTATGACGGATATACAAAAGAATAATCCGCAATTTGAAGATGAACAGCAACGCATCATTGCCGCCACCATAGAAGGCATACGCGTTATCTGTGCCTATGTGCCGAATGGCCAGTCACCCGAGTCAGACAAATTCCAGTACAAGTTGAAATGGTTTGCGGCACTGGAAAACTGGGTCAGGGAAGAAATGACACGCCATCCAAAACTTGCTGTCCTGGGAGATTACAACATCGCCCCTGAAGACCGGGATGTGCATGATCCGGCCGCCTGGGTGGGCATGAACCTGGTATCACCAGAAGAAAGGGCGGCGCTAACAAGCCTAATGAGCCTGGGGCTGAGTGACAGCTTCCGCCAGTTTGAGCAGGCAGAAAAATCCTTTAGCTGGTGGGATTATCGTGCTCTCGGTTTCCGTCTGAATAAAGGTGTACGCATAGACCACATCCTGCTATCCGCAGAATTGGCTAAGCAGTGCACCTCCTGCGTTATTGACCGCGTACCACGCAAGTGGGAGCAACCATCGGATCATGCACCGGTGATTGCTACCCTGGCTTGAGCTTTAGTCAACAAATTCAACAAATTTTTCGTCAACAAGTTTAATCGTCATATCCCAGACTGGGTGCAGAAGCCTTATTCTTCGCCCAGCTTGATTTAGCAGGTGCTATACGTGGGCCAGAAGCTGAATCTTCCATACGGAAGGCCGACATTGCAGTTTTCAGCAAGTTGGCCTGCTCTTCCAGTGATCCTGCCGCCGCAGCAGCTTCTTCTACCAAGGCAGCGTTTTGCTGGGTTGCTTCATCCATGTGCGCCAGCGCCACATTGACCTGCTGAATGCCATCGCTTTGCTCTACCGAGGCGGTGGTAATTTCATTGATGATGGCAGCAACCTGATCAACCGCAGAGACGATGCGGTTCATGGCTTCACCAGCTTTATCGACAAGCTCTGAGCCTTCGCTGACTTTATTGACCGAATCTTCAATCAGGTTCTTGATCTCTTGCGCCGCTGCAGCACTGCGTTGTGCCAGGGTGCGCACCTCACTGGCAACCACCGCAAAGCCACGTCCCTGCTCACCTGCCCTGGCCGCTTCCACCGCCGCATTTAAAGCGAGGATATTGGTCTGGAAGGCGATACCTTCGATGACGCTGATGATATCGACAATCTTGCGTGAGCTATCACTGATACCTTGCATGGTTGTGACCACCTTGCCTACCACTTCACCGCCCTGAGTTGCGACATCAGATGCGTTCACGGCCATCTTGTTGGCTTCGCGGGCATTGTCAGCATTATTGCGTACGGCCTCGGTCAGTTCTTCCATGCTTGCGGCGGTTTCTTCGAGGGATGAAGCCTGTTGCTCGGTCCTGCCAGACAAATCCATATTGCCAGTGGCAATTTCTGTCGCACCCACAGTAATGGAATCGGTCGCCTTGCGTACATCGACAACCATGACGCGCAATTGCTCCAGGAAGCGATTGAAGGCCGATGCAGTCTGGGCCACTTCATCATCGCCCTCGACATCTATCTTACGGCTCAGATCACCGCCACCAGCGGCGATGTCTGACATCGCATCGCGCACCCTTTGTAAGCCAGCCAGCATGCGGCCCACCAGCAAGGTGGTCAAAGGCATGATCACACCCAGCAAAACCAGCAGGACAACGGCGGAGAGTATCAGCAACTGATCCAAGGCTTCCAGCGCTTTTTTCTTGTCGATGACCAGCGCCAGGTAAATATCAGAACCGGTAATTTGCTGCAAGAGCATGAAATGCTGCTTGCCGCCTATCTCGGTGAGTATCGGGTCTTTTTGTTTGGACAGGTTCGCCAGATTATCGAGTGCCAGATCAGGGGTAATTTCCTTTGCCATTTTCATGACCCTGGCCTGATCTGCATGGGCCAGCACCTGACCGCTCTTGTCCAGCAAGAAGGCATAGCCGCCGCCAGCCAGTTTGATGGTCAAAATCTGATCGACGATCTTGGTCAGGAACACATCAGCACCCACCACACCGCCCTCACCGCCTTTGACAGGTGCAGCAAAAGTGATCATCAGGCCAGGTGGCGCAACGCCCATATAGGGAGAAGTGACGATGGGCTTTTTGGCTTCCATCGCAGCTTTATACCAGGGGCGCACAGTAGGGTCGAAACCTGCAGGTGGTGGGTCAGGCGGGATATTGGTGAATTGCTTGTCAGGCTGGCCTTGATAAACGCTGAGAAAACTGCCGCCACCCCGCATCATTGTCAGGCTGGCCTGCAGATCAGCGCCGTTACCCAGGCCTTGCGACAAACTGTCCATCATGGACAAATTGGTTTGTATCCAGTTACTCAATACCGCGTTATAACCTGCTGCAACACCACGCATTTCATTGTTCAGGTCATTCTCTATCTGCGACTTCATCCTCAGATAGCTGCCTATAGTCAGGACTATGGTACAAATTGCGAGCAATAATCCTATAACAACAATGAGTCTGGCCTTGAGTGATTTCATAGCTTCCCCTGAGTACGGATATAAATAAGTAACAAGACTTTGCTCAAGCAAATCCAGATGCGCGCGAGCACGCATATAGAAAAGCTTAATGCCTTACAACAATATTACGCCGCAGATTACGCAATATGAGAAAAATTTTTCCCTATTTACCACTTTGTAAAACAAGTTCACAAGTCTGTCGGTTTGCAACATCAATCCGGCTTAAATCAACTTGATTCAATTCTTGCTCACAGACAAGGAAATGCGACTAGGCTTTTTAAAGCTGCCGCTTTACACTGTGCATTTCCCTGGAGTCAACAATGACTATCATCATCACGACAGAAAGACTCAATCTGCGCACTATCACAACAGATGATGCCGCGTTTTATCTGACACTGGTGAATGATCCTGCCTTTATCACCAACATACGTGACAAGGGCATACGCACGCTGGAAGAAGCAAGGACAGATATCATCAATGGCCCGATGGCCAACCAGGACAAGATAGGTTTTAGCCTGTATGTGATGGAACGCAAGGAAGACGGGCAGGCAATCGGCCTTTGTGGCCTGGTCAAGCGGGAAACCTTGAAGAATGTGGATATAGGCTATGCCCTGTTACCGCAATTTACAGGACAAGGCTTTGCCAGGGAAGCCGCCAGGGCAACCCTGCATTACGCGCATACGCATCTGCGTATAAGCAAACTGGCCGGCATTACTTCACCTGACAATGGCCGCTCCAATCAATTATTGCAAGATTTGGGTTTTCAGTTGGAAGCTGTGGTGGTGTTGGCAGGTGAAAGCAGAGATACCAATTTATATGGCTATGAGTTTTAAATCGGATATATTGGCTTTTTTTAAATAGGACTTGCACAAAATTGTCCCAGCAATGCGCCAGCGACGAAGACAGTACTCTGGTACCGAATTTGCTAAACGCGGGAGCTGCAACGCAGCTGGGGCGGTTTTGTGCAAGTCCGCCTCACAAGAAGCGGTCAAGTATCTTGCGGCTGTGCTTGTCTATCTCATACATGTCACGTATCAGGAATTGTATGCCGTGATTATCGGTAATCAATAAAGATGTCTTGCCAATGCGGCGTATGTCTTCATCGCCCTTGAGCACGAAATCAGTTTCTCCCCTGTCGGTTGCGACCTTCCAGGTGCATGGCAGGGCAAAGCTGGTAACGCTGATGATGCTGCTGATCTCGGGCATGAATTCGCGCCCTTCGAGCTCTTCCAGTACCAGTTCACGCGCATCCGCTGGCAGATCATCGAGCTGGTCTATCCATGCCACTTCGCGCCCGTCTGTCAAGACCAGGGATATACCCGTCAATGGTGACTGGATAGGAAATGCCCGCACCGGGCTGACGCCTTCGAAGACTTCGCCATCGTCATTACTGAGTATCAGTTTGCCGAAAGAATTGCGGGTCAGGGTAAATTTTGTTGTTGTCATGTTTTACTCCTCGACCAATTCAGCATTACGGGCTTGCGCCTGATAGAGATTATAGTAAGCACCTTCTTTAGCCATCAGTTCATCATGGCTGCCCACTTCGACTACCTGTCCCCTGTCGAGGACAACCAGACGATCTGCCTTGTGCAAGGTAGACAATCTATGCGCAATCGCGATCGTGGTACGACCTTGCACCAGGTTATCAAGGGCTTTCTGGATTTCTTTTTCTGTTTGCGAATCGACAGAAGAAGTCGCTTCATCCATGATCAGGATACGAGGATCTATCAGCAAGGCGCGAGCAATCGAAATACGCTGGCGCTCACCGCCCGACAAGCCCTGACCTCGCTCACCGACCATGGAGTCATAACCCTGCGGCAGACGTAAGATGAACTCATGCGCATGGGCAGCACGGGCTGCGGCGATGATTTCATCCCTGGTGGCATCTGGTTTGCCATAGGCGATATTCTCGGCAATCGTGCCAAAAAACAGGAAAGGCTCCTGCAAGACCAGGCCGATATTGCTGCGGTAATCAGATACGGCGAAAGAGCGTATATCAACACCATCGAGCAAAATCGCCCCTTCAGACACGTCATAGAAGCGGCAAATCAGGTTCACCAGGGTGCTCTTGCCAGAACCGCTGTGGCCGACCAGACCTATCATTTCACCTGGCTTGATACTGAGATTGATACCGCGATTGACAGCGCGGTTACCATAACGGAAACCAACTTCACGCAATTCTATCTGGCCTTTGATTTCTTTTACTTTTACCGGATTTTGCGGATCAGGCACACTCGATACATGGTCAAGAATGTCAAAAATACGCTTGGCAGCCGAGGCAGACTTCTGCGTCACGGACACGATGCGGCTCATGGAATCAATACGGCCATAGAAATTACTGATGAAAGCCACAGCGGCAACCAGAGAGCCGACGGTGATATCGCCTTTTGAAATCTGCCAGATACCAAAGCCCCAGACCACCAGAATACCGAGATCTGTCAGGAATGATACCGTTGGTGAAAACAGAGACCAGACCTTGTTGAGCTTGTCGTTAACCGCCAGATTATGCTTGTTGGCTTCACGGAAGCGGGCAGCCTCACGCTTTTCCTGCGCAAAGGCTTTGACCACACGTATGCCTGGAATAGTATCAGCCAGGACATTGGTGACCTCACCCCATACCCTGTCTATCTTTTCAAAACCCGTACGCAATTTGTCACGCACCAGATGGATCATCCAGGCAATGAATGGCAATGGCAACAAGGTCACCAGGGCCAGCTTGGTATTGATCTGCAACAGGAAACCGGCTGTCATGATGAACATCAACACGTCCGTCGCAAAATCCAGCAAGTGCAGTGAAAGATAAACGCAAATACGGTCACTTTCGCTACCTATGCGTGACATCAGGTCACCGGTACGTTTGCCGCCAAAATATTCGAGAGACAATTTCAGCAAATGCTCATAGGTAGCAGTACGCAAATCTGCGCCTATGCGTTCTGACACCAGCGCCAGGATATACGTCTTGCCCCAGCTTAGCAGCCACGCAATCACGGCTGAGCCAAGCAGACCGCCGATATAAAACACCACCAGTTTGGGATCAACATGCGCACCGTTTTGATACGGAATCAAGACCTCATCCGTCAACGGCTTGGTCAGGTAACGCGGGATCATGTGCGCAGCCGTACCCAGCAACATCAGCGTGAAGCCTATGAACAGTTGCAGGCGGTAAGGATGGGCAAAGCGCCACAGCCGCAACAGCGTCCATGTCGATGGCGGTGTATAGATGACCTTGGTGCAGACAGGGCATTCTTCCTGGTCCGGTTCCAGTACAGCTTTACAGCTGGGGCAGATATTTTGCTCTGCCCGCACAACCGGCTTGCCAGTAATGTGACTTTGCAATTGCTCCTTGAACTGGTCCAGCAGGCGTATCGCATGCAGATTCTGACCGAGTGTAAAACGCCAGCTCCCTTGCAAGCCCTGTTCATCGACGAGTTCCAGGTGGCCAACACCGGCATGATCATGATGACTTAATTGCAAACCCTGGCAAAATTGCCATGCTTTCCAGTCTGTTTCGCCTGGGGACCTGACCAGCAAGCGCTGGTCTGTAACTACCAGCAAGCCCTTGCGGAAGCGAAGTTTGTTGTCGAGGTCAACCTCCAGGGCAGTTAAAACGTTCTCGCCTCTGGCGATCTGACTGTTCAGATCAGCCTGCCAGGATACTGGAATTGATGCAACTGGCTGCTCGGGACTGAATTGTGTTGTGGTCATCGTGAAACGAACTCCGGCTCAAGAGCTGGTCCCGAATCAAATCAGGACATTAATTTTAGTAAAAGAGATCACTTGCTTTCCGTTTCAGGCATAAGCCATGTCACGGAAGCAGCAATTTACGGTATTCTATCGGAAGAAAAATAATCAGATAAATCTGATCAAGAGGATGAACTGCTTTTGCGCTGGCGCGCAAGTATATCAGCAAGCGTGCCTTTACAAGCCGCTTTCAACAGGATATGCGAAGTAAAATTGCAGCTATAGCAAGATTTTCAAGACACCAGGAAATCTCACTTAGCCTAGCCAGCCCAGGACATGGTGCATTCAGGGAAAACGAAGAAACGCTCTAAAAATGACAAGACCTGGTCTGCATAAACCCGGCTTATAAAAGTTTACATACATGACAACAAACAAGAAAGACATCCGCATTCTCAGCGCAACGCACTTGCGTGGCCCGAATATCTGGACTTACCGCCCTGTCATTGAAGCAGTGCTGGATATCGGTGAGCTGGAAGAATTTCCATCGAATAAAATCCCCGGCCTGTATGAACGCCTGACGACCTGGTTGCCTGGCATCATAGAGCATCGCTGTGGTGTCGGTGAGCGTGGCGGATTTCTGGAGCGCCTGCGTGAGGGCACCTGGTCTGGTCATATCCTTGAACATGTTGTACTTGAACTGCAAAACCTGGCGGGCATGCGCACCGGCTTTGGCCAAACCCGCTCTACCAATGTAGTCGGCGTGTATAAAATGGCCTTCCGTACCCGTGAAGAGCAGGTAGGCCGGGCAGCGCTGCAAATTGGCCGTGATTTGTTGATGGCGGCGATTGAAGATCAGCCTTTTGACCTGCAAACCAGAGTGACAGAATTGCGCGAACTGGTGGATGACCGTTGCCTGGGCCCAAGTACGGCCAGCATCGTTGATGCAGCCACTGAACGCCGCATCCCATCAATACGCCTGACAGATGGCAATCTGGTGCAACTCGGCCATGGTGCTGCACAGCGCCGTATCTGGACAGCAGAAACTGACCGCACCAGTGCCATTGCCGAAAGTATCGCCAGCGACAAGGACCTGACCAAAACCCTGCTGCAATCCTGTGGCGTGCCTGTCCCAGAGGGTTCTCTCGTGCGCAGTGCTGAAGAAGCCTGGGAAGAAGCGCAGGACATCGGCCTACCCGTCGTCATCAAACCCTATGACGGCAACCATGGCCGCGGTGTTTCACTGAACCTGATGAGCAAGGAAGATGTGATTGCTGCTTATGAGCTGGCTGCACGCAAGGGTGATAGCAAGAGCGTCATCGTTGAGCGTTTTGTCACTGGTGACGAGCACCGTGTGCTGGTAGTTGGCAACGAGGTCGTTGCAGTCGGCAAAGGTGAGTCGCTGTGGGTCACGGGCAATGGCAAATCGAATATTACTGAACTGGTCGATGACCAGATCAATACTGACCCACGCCGTGGCACAACAGAAGACTGCCCGCTGAATGCGCTGGACCCGGCAGCAGGCGCAGAAATCATTCTCGAATTAAAACGTCAGGGTATGGATGCCAACTCCATCCCTCTCGCTGGACAAAAAGTATTGATACAGCCTAACGGTAACGTCGCTCTTGATGTCACCGATAAAATCCACCCCGATATTGCCTATGCAGCGACACTGGCCGCGCGCATTGTCGGCCTGGATATCGCCGGGGTCGATCTGGTGGCAGAAGATATTTCCCGCCCCATGGCGGAACAAGGTGCGGCAATTATTGAAGTCAATGCCAGCCCCGGCTTGCTGGCCCATATCAAACCCGCCAATGGTGAAGGCCGCCCTGTCGGCAAAGCCATCATCAATCATTTGTTTGCACCTGAAGAAAGTGGCCGCATCAGCATCGTCGGTGTTGCCGGCACCAAAGGTTGCAGCCTGATTGCCCGCCTGATCGGTGCACTGATCAATATCAGCGGCAAGGAAACCGGCGTCGCTTGCGCCCAGGGCCTGTTTCTGAACAAACGCCTGGTTACCGATGGCGATTGCGCCAACTGGGAAGCTGGCCAGAGATTGTTAATCAACCGCTCAGTGCAAGCTGCCGTATTTGAAACCAATGCCAAGGCCATGCTCAGCGACGGTCTGGCCTATGACAAATGCGCAGTTGGCGTCGTCACCGATCTGGATGGCTACGCCGGCCTGGGCGCCTATTACATAGATAGCCCGGACCAGATGCGCAAAGTCTTGCGTACTCAGGTTGATGTGATTTTGCCTGACGGCGTTGCAGTATTGAATGCTGCCGACCCAGACGTGGCAGACCTGGCCGAGCTCTGCGATGGCAAGGTGATTTTTTACGCCAAGGACCCGTCACTGGAAGCGATAGTCAATCATCGAGCTCTCGGTGAGCGGGTGGTATTTTTGCGTGATGACAATATCGTGCTGGCAGATGGCGAAACTGAAACCGCCCTGCTGCCCCTGAGCGCCTTGAAACCTGCAAAAGTCGCCCAGGCGGAAAGTGTACTGGCAGCAGTTGCAGCAGCATGGGCCTTGAACATCACCCCAGAACTGATAGGTGCTGGTCTCAGGACTTTTGACTCAAGCAAGAAAGCTCCTTACTGATTGCTTTAAGCATAGTGCGGATGTCAAATCTGGCATCCGTACAAATACAAGATATATTGTTTACTCTTAGAATTTGCTATTTATCTGATGGTGTGATTTCTGGTGCTTGCATGCTCAGGCTGTAAATATCGGCACACCCTCGTTTGACGCCCTTTTCAACAGGATTAAGTTTTATGGAAGTATCACGCATCCGTGCCCTGCGCGGTCCCAATCTCTGGAGCCACCATACGGCCGTAGAAGCGATTGTTGCCTGCACAAATGAAGAGATGTCAATTGCCAGCCTGAACGGATTTGAAGACCGTTTGCGCGCCCTTTTCCCGCAACTCAGCATTTTGCAACCCACCGGTCATGATGATGCCATCCCCATGGCCCATGTGTTTGAATTGCTGACCCTTGGCCTGCAGGCAGAAGCCGGTTGCCCAGTCACTTTCAGCCGCACTACGCAAACCCTGGAGGCAGGCATTTTCCAGGTCGTCGCTGAATATTCAGAAGAAGCCGTTGGCCGCCTGGCCATTGAACTGGCAGAGCAAATCATTAATGCAGCACTGAAAGACCAGGCCTTTGACCTGTCAGCTGCGCTTGAACAATTACGCGATCTGGATGAAGACGTGCGCCTCGGGCCATCTACAGGCTCTATCGTGAATGCGGCCGTAGCTCGCAATATCCCTTACCGGCGTTTGACAGATGGCAGTCTGGTTGCTTTTGGTTGGGGTAGCCGCCAGCGCAAGATACAGGCAGCAGAAATGGATGGCACCAGTGCCATTGCAGAAGCCATTGCACAAGACAAGGAACTGACCAAGAAACTCTTGCATGCCGCTGGCGTACCTGTGCCTTTGGGCCGTTCAGTATCCGACCCGGATGATGCCTGGGCAGCAGCTCTTGAAATCGGCTTGCCCGTGGTAGTCAAACCCAAGGATGGTAATCAGGGCAAAGGCGTGACTGTCAATGTCACCACGCGTGAACAACTGGATGCAGGTTTCCATGCCGCCAGCGAATTCCGAGATGACATTCTGGTCGAGCGCTTCTTGCCCGGCAATGACTTCCGCCTGCTGGTAGTTGGTAACAAGCTGGTTGCCGCTGCCCGCCGTGACCCGCCGCAAGTGGTGGGAGATGGCAAGCAAAGCGTGCGTGAACTGGTTGAACAAGTCAATAAAGACCCGCGCCGTGGCAGTGGACATTCCACTTCTTTGACCAAGATACGTTTTGACGATATCGCTCTGGCCAGCCTGGCCAAGCAGGGTTTTGTGGCTGACTCCATCCCACCAAAAGGGCAGCGCGTGGTATTGCGCAATAATGCCAATCTCTCTACCGGTGGCGCAGCGACCGATGTGACAGATGATGTTCATCCTGAAGTTGCCGCCCGCGCAGTAGCTGCAGCACAAATGGTGGGTCTCGATATTTGCGGTGTCGATCTGGTCTGTGACAGTGTCTTGAAACCGATAGAACAACAAAATGGCGGCATCGTTGAAGTCAATGCTGCGCCAGGTTTGCGTATGCACCTCTCCCCTTCTTTTGGCAAAGGCCGCCAGGTTGGTGAAGCGATTATCGCCTCGATGTTTGATGACAATGACGATGGCCGCATCCCTATCATTGCGGTTACAGGCACGAATGGCAAAACCACGACCGTACGCCTGATTGCCCATCTGTTGACAGCCAGCGGCCTGCGTACAGGCATGACCAATACGGATGGCGTGTATGTTGCAGGCCGCCAGATCGATAGCGGTGATTGCAGCGGCCCGCGCAGTGCCCGCAATGTCTTGTCCCACCCTGATGTTGATGCAGCCGTGTTTGAGACAGCACGCGGTGGTGTCTTGCGTGAAGGTCTGGCGTATGACCGTTGCCAGGTTGCAGTCGTCACCAATATCGGTTCTGGTGACCATCTTGGCTTGAATTACATCACCACGGTAGAAGATCTCGCCGTATTGAAACGCGTCATCGTACAAAACGTTGCTGATAACGGCTATGCAGTACTGAATGCGGCTGACCCTATCGTTGCGGCTATGGCCAGCAATTGCCCGTCTGCCGTCATCTTCTTCGCGGCTGATCACCAGCATCCTGTCATGGCAACACACAGGGCTCAGGGCAAGCGCGTGGTATATATAGAAAACGGCCATCTGATCGCTGCTGAAGGCAAGACACGCCATAGCGTACCGCTGGCTGATATCCCTATCACCCGCAATGGCAGCATAGGTTTCCAGGTCGAGAACGTCATGGCATCCGTCGCCGCAGCCTGGGCAATCAATATTGACTGGGACAGCATACGTGCAGGTTTGTTGTCTTTTGCCAATGAAGCCGACAATGCGCCTGGCCGCTTCAATGTCTTCAACTTCCGCGGTGCGACACTGATTGCTGATTATGGCCACAACCCGGATGCGATATTGGCACTGGTACGCGCAGTAGAAACCATGCCAGCCAAACGCCGCTCTGTCGTCATCAGCGGTGCCGGTGACCGCCGTGACCAGGACATACGCCAGCAGACTGAAATTCTTGGTGAATCCTTTGATGATGTGGTGCTGTACCAGGACCAATGCCAGCGTGGCCGTGCGGACGGCGAAGTTGTCGCCCTCTTGCGTGAAGGCCTGAAGCAGGCAACAAAAACCTCACGCATCGATGAAATCAATGGTGAATTCATTGCGATTGATCTCGCCATGGACAGACTGGAAGCAGGCGACCTGTGCCTGATCCTGATTGATCAGGTAGAAGAAGCACTGTCGCATATCGCCAAGCGTGTTGCAGCAGGCTAAAACTCGCTGAATGCATCAAAAAAGCCGGACCAGTTTACAACTGGCCCGGCTTTTTAACTAGAACTCATTTCATAAATAGGGTGAGATGCGTTTGCCTCATAACGTGGACTGGCAAGGCGGACGAGGCAGTCAATAGCTTTGCCTATTGACAACGAGTCCAACGCAGTCCAGCGCACGTTATAAGGCAAACCCACCGGGAACTGACGATTTGGGCGCATTGCAGCGTTGTGCCCCTCGCTAAGGCACCAGCCTTAGCTTCGCGTCACGCCTTGCACTGCATCCCAAATCGTCTTGTTCGCACTCATCCTATTTATGAAATGAGTTCTAATGACGACTTCAACTATTGGGACTTGCCTCTCATGCAGCACAGACCCACTTGCCCATCAAATCATGAAACCCTTGGTTTCAGGTTTAACATTGTGCAAGCCTGCCAGTGGCAGATGTTTGTCAGTGGTGATCTCGCCATCCAGCATCAGCGAGGTATAGCGCAAACAGCAAACCCGCAGGAAGGATGAGAAATTGTCGATTTGACCGCGGTAGGCAATCAACTCATCATACAGCTTGGTGATGAGTTGATTGGTATTCATGCTATCGCGCTGGGCAATCTCTTCCAGCACATTCCAGAATATATTTTCCAGTCTGATGGAAGTCACCACGCCATGCAGGCGCAGGGAACGCGCCCTGGATTCATACAGGCCAGGGTCGGCTTTGATAAAAATCTCGCACATTTTTCCTCCCGCATATCGTCAAGAAAAAGATTTCCTGACGATTATACGGCACTTGCCTGATTTGCAAGCCAAGCCACGACATGACTATAACTTGATTTCCGTTCCCAACAATTGCAGGAACTGCCCTATCCAGGCTGGATGTGCAGGCCATGCAGGTGCCGTGACAAAATTATTGTCCGTTACTGCATCGGTAACAGCAATATTTGCGTAATGGCCACCTGCTGCCTCAACTTCTGGCTGGCAAGCAGGGTAAGCTGAGCATTTGACGCCCTCAAGCACCTTGGCGGCTGCCAAAATCTGAGCACCATGGCAAACGGCTGCTATCGGCTTCTTTGTTTGCGCGAAATGTTGCACGATAGCAATCACTTGC
Source organism: Undibacterium sp. KW1 (assembly GCF_009937955.1). Classification (NCBI taxonomy): domain Bacteria; kingdom Pseudomonadati; phylum Pseudomonadota; class Betaproteobacteria; order Burkholderiales; family Oxalobacteraceae; genus Undibacterium; species Undibacterium sp. KW1. Next base: position 3,303,976 of record NZ_AP018439.1, read on the forward strand.
GGGTTCAGACGCAGATATTCCGGTGCGCGGCCACCAGGTAACAACAAGGCATCATAATCCTGCGCCTTGATGCTGGCGAAGTCATGGGTGATGCTGAATCGGTGACCTGGTTTTTCGGTATAAGTCTGCTGGCCTTCAAAATCATGGATGGCGGTAGCCACATAGTCACCTGGCTTTTTGTCAGGACAAACTGCGTGTACTGCATGTCCAACAGCCAGCAGGCTTTGGAAAGGCACCATCGCCTCATAATCTTCTACAAAATCACCGACCAGCATAAGAATTTTTTTGGCTGCCATGATGTCTCCTGAATATTGGTTTGAAGGAGACCCATTGTTGAGCAAATTTCAGCATCGCAGGTAATGACTGGTTACTACATGGCTCAAGAAATTTCCGTCTGGAAATTAACTATATTTTGCGCATTCTTATTGATATTTTGCGACGTATTAATCAAACAGTAACAGGAACTCGTATAAAATCAAATCATGCTCTGGAATTCGATCATACGGGGCGGGTATCGTTTATAGCCTGGAGACAACATGGCAGAAGCAGGACCGCTGTATAAAAATCGGGTATTGCTGCTCACGCAAACCTTTTTCATCATCGATAACAAGAAAGAATTGTTGATCGGTGCCCATAAGTACGACTTCGATATCCTGTTTTTTGACCAGATGAGTGACTTTGTGAAGGCTGTACAGACTTCCGAAGGTCATGACCTGTTCGTGATAGACCTTGATGTGCTGTACAACATGCAGGATGACATGCAGCACACCCGCCGCCAGACCATGTTCCTTAGCGATTTGCTGCAGCGCCTGCCAGATGATCAAAACTATATCTACCTGCAGACCGTGCGCCAGGGTGAGCGCTTCTTGCTGCAACAAAAACTGGTCGATAGCAATTGCATGGCCTACGCAGAAAAACCCATCACCAATGAGGTGCTGGTCGACAAACTGTTCAATATCTTTGCCCGCCAAAAGCGCGGTGAGACTAATACCATCGTGCTTTGCGGCGAGCTATCTTCACTCGACACTGCCCTGCTGGCAGAAAACCATATAGAACTGCTGCACAATCCCGATGCACGTTCTTTGCATGTGCGCGTCAAGGAAGCTCAACCAGATATCGTGCTCATTGATGAGGCCCAGTATTTGCAGACAGAAGCCTTGGTACGCGTACTCAAAAAGAATATAGAATTTGACCCCAGCCGCGAAATCATCCTGCTGCAAAGCCGCCCTGACCCGGCCATGGCCAGGCGCGCACTTGATAGCGGTTTTGATGAAATCCTGACACCCAGCGACGCTGATGTACTGACACGCCAGCTACTGAACCGCGTCAATAAAATCCGCGCCAGCAAAGACCTGATCAGCCGCGACCGCGCCACTGGCTTGTTGAATAAGGTCGGTTTGCAGAAAAAGGCCCAGGAATGGATACGCCGCGCCAGTCGCGAAGACAAACCTCTGGCCTACGGCATCATCGACATCGACAAGTTCAAGAACATCAATGACACCTGGGGCCATTACTTTGGCGACATCGTCATCAAGCGCCTTTCCTTGGTATTGTCAGCACAACTCGGTGAACAGGATTTGCTGAGCCGTTTTGGTGGCGAAGAATTTGTCGTGGTTTTCTGGGATTGCACACCAGCACAAGGAAAACAAAAACTCGACGCCATGCGCGAAGCCTTTGGCAAAATCGTCTTCGAAGTCAAACCTGGTGAAAATAAAAACTTCAGCTTCAGCGGAGGCATCGCCGACTTCCCAACCTGGAATACCGAGAATGCCATGTTCTTGCAGGCGGATGCGATGCTGTATCAAGCCAAGCAAGGTGGGCGGAATCAGGTTTGTGTTATTGGGAAATAATACAACTCAAAGCCATCAAGCTTATTACCAGAGTCGTAGGTTGGATTAACCTCGTAGGTTGGGCTACGCTTCACCAGCCCAACACTGGGCCTCAACAAACGCATACCTTATTTAACCGCCGAGTGTTGGGCTGATAAAACGTAGCCCAACCTACAATATAAGCCCACGCATTCACGTTTCACAAAAAAGCAGGCAACGAGAGTAATTTTCCAGTCCCTGGCCACTCATTTCCACGTGGAAAATCTTTTTTAAAAACCAGCGCTCTTCCAGGTTCATACAGCAAAAACATACTGTCTCGCGAGACGCAATCGCCTCCTGCGCAACTGGTGCATTATTACTGGCTTTTCCCATCCCCAATGAGGAAAGGGTTTCTTTATTGTGTTCCTGTACTCAAGTATCAATACTCTTGTCAATTGGTGCTTTAATTCTATCCTGCCCATGCGCACGACTGGCTTTCTCCAAGGAAGTACAGGCCGGAATTCACGCTGTTTCAGCATAGGTAAATAGTATCAAAAGTCAGTTTACGAGTATTTTATGTACTCTTTTTTATAAGCATCAATGCAGCGCTGCCTGGATTGGTCAAGTGACTCACCTTTTTTTGCAAGCGGATAACCAATTGAACTTAAGAATTCATTGCAATCATTTATATCAAACAAAGACAGGTGATCCAAAGAATCTTCATATGTAAGCAGCCTGCCATCTTTACCATAGAACAGACATGGATCGGAAACACGCCTTGTGTAGTAATGATTTGGATGACTCTCGCCTTCTAAAACAATATCTGGCTTTTTCTTTTTTTTAAATAAATAGGCGAGAAACATAGTAATACAAACTAACCATGGCCCAAACAGCAAACACAGAAAAACACCCCTACCATCTTGAAAACTAGCACTGACCACATAAAATATAAATGAAATAATCAATAACGAGAAAAAAGCTTTGCCACCTCTTCCTTCTACAATCATTCGAATAAACAAAACGAGTGAAGTAATTACAGGAAACAAGATCCACCACATCAACTCTGAAAAACTAACACTCATGCCTGCGCCTCTATTTGATGCAACGATTTAAATTGGCTACAGCTACCTCTACGTTTCGCCATCCAGGCACTGGGTCTCGACAAACGTTTACGTTATTTAAACGCCAAGTGTTGGGCTGATAACCCGTAGCCCAACCTACGCGCTGTTCCACCATAGGCAAGCAGCATCAAAGCACAGAATCATGCCCACCCGCCCCAAACAACTGCTCCTTGACATGCGCTAACTGATCCCTGACCTGGGCCGCTTTTTCAAACTCAAGGTTCTTTGCATGATCCAGCATAAGTTTTTCCAGGCGCTTGATTTCACGGCTGATCTGTTTCTCGCTCATGACCTCATAACGCGCCTGCTCTTGCGCTACTGCCAGTTCCTCCCTCGCTTCTTGCGGATTATAGACGCCGTCGATGATGTCCTTGATCTGCTTGCGTATGCCTGTCGGCGTAATATTATTAGCCAGATTGAAGGCCAGTTGTTTGTTTCGACGGCGTTCGGTTTCCCCCATGGCGCGGCGCATGGAGTCTGTCACCTTGTCGGCATACAAGATAGCCTTGCCATGCAGGTTACGCGCGGCGCGGCCTATGGTCTGGATGAGGCTGCGTTCAGAGCGCAGGAAACCTTCTTTGTCTGCATCCAGGATAGCCACCAGTGACACCTCAGGGATATCCAGGCCTTCGCGCAGCAGGTTGATGCCGACCAGCACGTCAAAAGTGCCCAAGCGCAGATCGCGGATAATTTCCACCCGCTCTACCGTGTCGATATCACTGTGCAGGTAGCGCACCTTGATGCCATTTTCATTGAGAAATTCAGTCAACTGTTCTGACATGCGCTTGGTCAGGGTGGTGACCAGTACGCGCTCATGTTTTTTTACACGCTCGATAATCTGGTTCATCAAATCATCGACCTGCGTCAGCGCTGGGCGCACTTCAATTTCTGGATCGACCAGACCAGTAGGCCTGACCAGTTGCTCTACTGTCTGGTCAGAATGCTGGTCTTCGTAATCACCCGGTGTTGCTGAAACAAATACAGTCTGGCGCAGCTTGCTTTCGAATTCTGCAAACTTCAACGGGCGGTTATCCAGTGCCGACGGCAAGCGGAAGCCGTAGTCCACCAGATTGGTCTTGCGCGCCCTGTCGCCGTTGTACATGCCATTCAACTGGCCAGTCAGCACATGCGATTCATCCAGGAACATCAGCGCATCTGGCGGCAGATAATCGACCAGGGTCGGCGGCGGTTCGCCGGCCTTGGCACCACTCAGGTGACGCGAGTAATTTTCGATACCCTTGGTGAAACCAATCTCGGCCATCATTTCCAGATCGAAGCGGGTACGCTGTTCTATGCGTTGCTCTTCGATGAGTTTGTTTTCACGGCGGAAAAAATCGAGGCGCTCACGCAATTCTTCCTTGATGGTCTCGATGGCACGCAAGACTGTTTCGCGCGGGGTCACATAGTGAGAACTTGGATAGACAGTAAAGCGCGGTATCTTTTGCTTGATGCGCCCGGTCAGTGGATCAAACAATTGCAGGTTTTCGATTTCATCATCAAACATTTCAACACGTACGGCCATCTCGGCATGTTCTGCCGGGAAGATATCAATAGTATCGCCACGCACACGGAAAGTGCCGCGTCCAAAATCAACTTCATTGCGTTTGTACTGCATCTGTATCAGACGGGCAATGACATCACGCTGGCTGACCTTGTCCCTGGCGCGCAGCGTCAATATCATCTTGTGGTATTCGTTCGGGTTACCGATACCATAGATGGCAGAGACTGTTGCCACAATGATGACATCCCGTCTTTCCATCAGCGATTTGGTACAGGACAGACGCATCTGTTCTATATGTTCATTGATGGCAGAATCTTTCTCAATGAACAAGTCACGCTGCGGCACATACGCTTCTGGTTGATAGTAATCGTAATAACTGACAAAATACTCTACCGCATTGCGTGGAAAGAATTCCCTGAACTCACTGTACAACTGTGCTGCCAGGGTTTTATTAGGTGCAAAAATGATGGCCGGCCTACCTGTCCTGGCGATCACATTTGCCATCGTGTAAGTCTTACCCGACCCCGTCACTCCCAGCAGTGTCTGAAAAAACAAACCGTCACTGATACCCTCAACCAATTGTGCAATTGCCGCTGGCTGATCACCCGCTGGCTGGAACATTTGATACAACTGATAAGGTGAATCAGGGAAACTGATAAATTTTGATTCGTCCAGCTGTTCTGACAAAGCTGTTGAATTAACTGGTGCTACGGCCATGATGCGATTACCTTTGCTAAAATAGGTGGCTGTACTATGCAATCTGCCTCATTCCAACCATTACTGTCGGCAACGACAAATATTTCCATATTATCACGATGACTGCTTCCACATCTTCACCCCTGTTTTCCGCCATAGAAATGGCCCCCGCGACCCTATCCTGGGTATCACTGAAGCCTTTAATGCTGACCAGAACCCTGCCAAGGTCAATCTGGGTGTAGGCGTTTATTATGATGACAATGGCAAGGTGCCATTGCTGGAATGCGTCAAAAAAGCCGAAGCTATTTTGATGGAAAAATTCGCCCCACGCACTTACCTGCCTATCGAAGGCCTGGCTGCCTATGATAAAGCGGTACAGGAACTGGTGTTCGGTGCTGACAGCGATGTCGTCAAGGAAAAACGTGCCATTACTGCCCAGGCAATCGGCGGTACTGGCGCGCTGAAACTGGGTGCAGACTTCCTGCAACGCTTCACACCAAATTCTGAAGTATGGATCAGCGACCCAAGCTGGGAAAACCATCGCGCCCTGTTTGAATCGGCTGGTTTTAAAGTCAACGCTTACCCTTACTATGATGCGGCGACACGCGGCGTCAATTTTGCTGGCATGCTGGATGCATTGAAATCCATGCCTGAAGGCTCCATCGTATTGCTGCACGCCTGCTGCCACAATCCAACCGGTGCCGACCTGACAGACGAGCAATGGACAGACGTCATTGCCGTAGTTACCCAGCGCAACCTGATCCCCTTCCTCGACATGGCTTATCAGGGTTTTGGTGATGGTATAGAGGCAGATGGCAAAGTAGTACGTCGCTTTGCTGAAGCTGGCGGCGCCCTGTTTGTTTCCAACTCTTTCTCCAAATCTTTCTCCCTGTATGGTGAACGCGTCGGGGCACTGAGCATTGCTGCCTCCAGTGCAGAAGAAGCAGCGCGCATCATGTCGCAACTGAAACGCGTGATCCGCACCAATTACTCCAACCCACCTACCCACGGCGGCCAGGTAGTGGCAACCGTGCTGGCAACGCCAGAACTGCGCCAGTTGTGGGAAGAAGAACTGGCTGGCATGCGCGTACGTATACGCGAAATGCGTAATGCTTTTGTCAGCAAACTCAAGGAACAGGCTCCGGGCCATGACTTTGATTTTGTCGTTCAGCAGCGCGGCATGTTCTCGTACTCTGGCCTGACGAAAGAACAGGTCGGCAAATTGCGTGAGAACAATTCCATCTATGCGGTTGATACAGGCCGCATCTGCGTGGCTGCCCTGAATAACAAGAATATAAACAACGTTATTGAAGCAATTACCAAGGTTCTGTAATTCACCAAGACTTGCGTATTGACAAATCAGGGGCGAGCGAATATAATTTTTGTCTCTGTTCCCTGATAGCTCAGTCGGTAGAGCGACGGACTGTTAATCCGCAGGTCCCTGGTTCGAGTCCAGGTCGGGGAGCCACAGAATTCGAAGTAAGTAGTGAACTTATCAAAAAATCACTGCGAACGAAGCAATAAGTATTAGTTTATAAAGTTTAACGAAGATCATCAAATCTTCTATTCCCTGATAGCTCAGTCGGTAGAGCGACGGACTGTTAATCCGCAGGTCCCTGGTTCGAGTCCAGGTCGGGGAGCCAAATTTGTAAAAGCAGAGTTACTTGCTAATGCTCGTAACTCTTTTTTTTCCGCCAGATTTGTCTGGCAGAGCATGAAGAAGCGAAATCCTGCAACGGGTTTCGCAGCAAGAAATGAAGTGAGCAGTGAACTTGACAAAAATCACTGCCAAAAAGAATGTAGTAAAAGTTTTATGAAGATCATCATATCTTCTATTCCCTGATAGCTCAGTCGGTAGAGCGACGGACTGTTAATCCGCAGGTCCCTGGTTCGAGTCCAGGTCGGGGAGCCAAATTTAGAAAAGAGTTACTTGCCAGAGCCAGTAACTCTTTTTTTTCTGCTCTGCCCTTATCAGGCATGACAGACAAGTAATACAGAGTTCAGAGTTTCATGGGCCAGGCTTTATGTACGCGGCGTAAATAGCGGTTCGCAACAACTCAAGAATTCAGGTGAACAAATACCGGTTGACGTACTATCCCGGGCAAAGAAAATCGTACAAGTATTTCCCCATCCTTTCGCAGCAAACTCCCACGACGTTTTGAAAAAATCTTATAGACGATTTTGATAGTCAACTGTCAAACGGCATTCAATCGACATCATCAGGTTCCGGTGCTGCTTTTTTACCCGTCAGCATGGCCTTGACAAGGTTTTCGCGGTGTAGCCAGCCTGTATAGATGGCACCCAGCACATGCAGGGCAATCAAGCCGACCATGGTCCAGGCGATGGCGACATGCACGCGCACTGGCCATGCATAACCCCATAGCAAGTCCGTGCCCATGGCCCAGCCAGTCAAAACCAGCAAACCCACGCAGGATAAAAGTGCGAGCATCATCCAGCCACCCAGGGGATTGTGGCCTATATAACGCGGGGCTTTGGAGCGAATGACCAGACGCAGATACTGCAGCGTTGCCGGAACTGGCTTGAGGAATTGGCTGAAGCGTGCATAGCGGTTGCCGATGCCGCCCCAGAACAGGCGCATGAGTACCAGTACGCCAGCACTGTAGCCCACGTATTCATGGACAGAATTGGTCATGGCGCTGGTGATCCATGCGGCGATGATGGCAATAAGCTGCGCCCAGTGCATCAGGCGCACAGGCAAATCCCATACGGGCGTATCCCGTACGGACGGATTATTCTTCAACGCGTTCGAAGGTAACCGGGTTGAAGAAAGCTTCTACACGTTTGCCCTTAGGGTCTTTGGCATACACTTCGTAGCAGCTGGTGGTTTTTTCCATACGGCGGATTTGCCAACCCTCCTTGACCAGTTTTGCTTCCAGTTCTGTATGTGGGCGCCATTTTTCTTTTGGCTCGGTGGTGCATTTGACGTCGCCGTGCGCCCAGGCGCTAGCAGAAGACATGGTAAATACCACAGGGGCAATTGCAGCAAAAATAGCTTGTTTATTCAATCTCATGGATAACTCCTGACAATGTAAAGTAAATTAAGTAATTGCCCAGCGGCGCAACAAGTTATGGTAAACGCCCGTCAGCCTCAGTAGCGCAGAATTTTGTGCATCTACCAGAGGCGTCAATTTTTGTATGGACTGATCCAGATCGTACAGCATGCTGCGCTCAGCCTCATCACTGACCATGCTTTCTATCCAGAAAAAGGACGCCACTCTTGCGCCCTCTGTGACAGGCGCAACCCTGTGCAGGCTGGAAGAAGGATAGAGCACCATGTCGCCAGCTTCAAGCTTGACGGTCTGCGCGCCAAAGTCGGTTTCGATTTCGAGCTCCCCTCCTTCATATTCGTCGGGCTCGGCCAGGAACAGGGTTGCAGACATATCACTGCGCAGGTTTTGGCGGGTACCAGGCATCATCATGACGGCACTATCGACATGAAGGCCATAACCGCCGCCATCCTGATAGCGATTGAATTTTGGCGGATAAATTTTTTGTGGCAAGGCGGCAGAAATAAACACGGGATGCTCGCCGAGTTTGCGCAGGATATGATTGCCAAGCTGTATCGCCAGATCTGATTCATCATCTATCTGCAAATTGTTCTTGACCTGCAAGGCAAGCGTACCCGCCGTGCGCGCACCGTCCTGCCAGTCAGCCTGATCCAGGTAACTGCGGAACTGCCGTACTTCATCCTTGCTCAATACTCCTTCAATCACATTCAGCATAAATCCATCCTGTTTTTTATTGCATCATACATTGCGCAGCAAGGCGGCATTATTGATATCAGCCAGGGTCGCACATCCGGCTTGTGCCATGCATATCTCCAGCTCTTCCCGCAACAGCTTGATCATGTGTGCCACACCCAGCGCACCGGCAACACTGAGTGCATACATCTGCAGTCGCCCCATCAATACCGCATTGGCACCCAAAGCCAGGGCCTTGAAGATATCGGCACCTGAACGTATGCCGCCATCCAGCAACAAAGGAAAATCTTCGCCGACAGCAGCCCGTATTGCAGGCAATACAACGAGACTGGCAGGCGCACCATCAAGACTGCGGCCACCATGATTGGAAACAACAACACCCGCCACACCTGCCGCCTTCAGGGCCAGTGCATCATCGGGATGCAAGATGCCCTTCACCCATACAGGCAAGGATGTTTGAGCCAACAACCATTCCAGATCTGGCCAGCCTGGTGCAGCATGCATCGCCCCCTGGAAGATACGGCTGTCATCAGCGGCAAGTTGCACGGGCAAATCTACATCTGTCGATTGCAGGTTAAGCGCAACGCAGTCAGCTGGCATGCGGAATCCTGCCGCCATGGCGCGTGCACTTGCCACTTGTATTGATGCGTCCAGCGTCACGACAATTGCGCTATAGTCAGCCGCCTCTGCCCTTGCCAGCAAGTTGCGCGTTGCGTCGCGACTGGTTTGAAAATACAACTGAAACCATTTATGCGGGCCGGCAGCCTGCGCAACATCTTCCAGCAGGCTGGAGGACAAGGTGCTGCATACCATGCAGGTGTCAGTCGCACTGGCAGCGCGGGCGGTGTCGATTTCACCAGCCGGATGTGCCAGCTTTTGAAAAGCAACGGGTGCCAGCAAAATGGGATGAAGGAAACTTTGATTACCTAGGCTAAGCCGCGTATGCCCGGCGGTGACATCGCGCAAAACGCGGGGATAGACTGACCATTGCGAAAAAGCTGCCAGGTTGGCAGCAACAGTCAGGTCGCGCCCGCTGCCACCTGCTACATAGGCGTAGCTGGGTGCGGCCATGCTACGCTGTGCTGCAAACTCATAGTCCTGGGCACAGCGTATGTCTGGCGGGATAACAAGATTAGCAGGAGTAGCAGGGTTTTTCATTACTGAAAATTATGAATAAAGAACCCGTATTCTAGCTGAATCGCAAGAACCCACTGCTTTAGGTGACATGGGCCCTTGCTCTCCATCAAATGTTTACATTTCGTAGTTCAGAGTAAAGCGAACAGCGCGTGCGTCACCTTTGTACAGGAATGCGCCAGAACGATATACCGCTGTGTAGTAGTCTTTGTTAGTCGCATTCAGGACGTTGACACGAACGTCAAAACGGCGGGAGAAGCGATAAGCAGCAAACACGTCATACACGGTAAAGCCAGGTACTGGTTGTGAGCACAGGCCTGCAGTTGTGTAACCAGCTGCCGTATCTGGCTGACCACCGCAACGGTCACTCTCGTGACGGGCAACGCCGCCAAACGAGAATGCATTCGTCAACTGGTACTTGGCTTGTGCCGAGAAAGTCTTCTTGGCAAAGTTACTCAAAGGATTGCCGATATTGGCTGCTGTTGTCGATGCCAGCACTTTGGAGTCCATGAATGCCGCACCAAACTGTACAGACAAATCGTCAGTCAGGTTACCACTCAGGCCAAATTCCACACCTTGCACACGGTTTTTACCTGTATTGAAGGTACCGACTGTATCGTAGTTGGCACCTTCCATCACGTCCTTTTTCGTAGTTTGGAACAAGGCTGCTGTTGCCAGCAATTTGTCATCCAACAAGTTCCATTTCAGGCCCAGTTCATAGTTGACTGAGGTTTCTGGCTTGGCACCTGCGATCTGGTTTTGGTACAGCACCGCGCCACCGTAACCACTGCTGGTACCGGCATCGGCTTCACCGCCATTGATGTCTTGTGCGCTGGCGACAGAACCGTAGGCGATCAGTTTAGGTGTGATCTTGTAGCTCAGGCCAAAATGACCGTTCAGCAAAGTGTCTTTGTAGCCATAGTCACCAGTGATCACGCCAGTGGTGTTGTTACGACGTGTCAGACTCAGGTCAAACGAGTCTGCACGTACACCGCCGAATGCAGTGAATTTATCAGTCAGATCAACTGTATCCATCAAAGTCAGGGCCAGCGCCTTGATGTGCCAATCCTGGTTCCAGCTCAGTCGGGTGGAATTGCGGCCGGCCAGGTTGCTCAGGTTGGCAACAGGTGTGCCGTTGCTGTCTGTGAAGCAGAAGCCATTGTTAGCACCAATACCTGCTGTAGTTTTGCAATTGAATGTGCCTGTGTTGGTGATGCCATAAGTACCTGAGACAACTTTGTGGTCTGCATATTCAGCACCGAAGATGAATTCATGCTTCATGCCGCCGATTTGCTTGTCCCAGCGCAGGTTGGTCTGGTGAGCAAAGTAATCAATATCTTGCCAGCCAGTGTGGCCACCATCAAGAACGCCGGTTGTGTATGCCACACCCGTCGTGCCGTTGTAACGGGTTGCAGAAGATGCACCGGTAGTGACATAGCCGTTACTGGATTTGCCATAACGTGTCAGGCTGGTGATTTTCATGTCTGGAGCGATGGTCCAGTTGACACGTGCTGTGACAGTATCGACATCAGATTTCAGGAAATCATTCGCCTGGCCATAGACAGGCACATTGGTCGCAGGGAAGCGGCTAGGTACGGTACCGACCAGGTAGTAACCCAGGTCTGGTGATGTGTCTTTGGTGCGCAGGCCATAGTAGTCCAGTGTCACAGACAGGTCTTTGCTGACTTCATACAAGCCAGACAATGCAATACCTTTGCGTGAACGGTTGGCTGGTGAACGATTAGGTACATCTTCATCGCCATACAACAAGTTGGTGCGCAGTGCAAATTGCTCGCCAAAGCCCTTGTTGATGTCAGCAGAAATACGTTTTTGTGAATCACTGCCTATGCCTATGGAAACACGCTCAAAGTCATGGTCCAGTGTTGCTTGTTTGGTGATCGCATTGATCGCACCGCCAGCAGTACCACGGCCAGCAAAACTGGAATTTGGACCTTTGGAAATTTCCAGTTGTTCAACAGCGAAACTTTCGCGAGTGGACATGCCTGGGTCACGCAAGCCATCGACGAACACGTCGCTGCGCGCTTCCTGGCCGCGGATGATGTAACGGTCACCAAAGGCATTACCGTTTTCACCAGTACCCAGTGTGATACCTGGCTGTGCACCCAGCACTTGTTTCAAGTCTGTCAGGCCAGAATCATCCAGCGCAGCGCGGGTCAGCACAGAAATTGTCTGTGGTGTTTCTGCCAGCGGACGTGTGTGACGGGAATCAGCAGAAGTCCTGGCTTTGTATGGGGAACCAACTTCTGCATTTGGATTGGACTCTACGCGCTTACCCAGGATTTCTACTTCTGGCAATTTTTCTTTTTGTGTCTTGGCAGCAGGTGGCGTTGTATCTTGTGCCATCGCAACCATAGGCATCAGCATCGCGCTGGAAATACCCAAGGCCAAAGTAGTCTTCTTCATAGAACCAAATACCAGATCATCTGTATCACGTAGGCTTTTTGGTTTCTGCGCTTGCGAGTGCTTCATGTAAGTCCCTGATTTTTTAAGGAAATTATTGGAAAGATTTTTTTACTGCAGATGTATCACAAATTAATACGAATGATACAATTATTAACAATGAGAATCAATATCATTTACATTTGCAATTGTTAAATACCTTTTCCTAGCCCCCCCCCTCCTCCATGACAGCATCAATTCACATGGTCTATCAATAAAAAAGCCCCGCACTTGAGGTTGCGGGGCTTTTGTCCTGACTCGTTTTATCTGATTATTCCGATGAAACGGTCTCAAACTACAAGTTCAACTTGCTTCTGTTGCGATAGCAGCAGCAGACTTGCCAGATAATTTCCGCCTGATTTTCCCCAGTAAATGCTCAAAGTCATCAATGTAGGTGAACACTGCGGGCACCACCAACAAGCTCAACAGAGTTGAGGTAATCAAACCGCCGATCACTGCAATCGCCATCGGTGAGCGGAAGCTAGGGTCAGCACCCCAGCCCAGGGCCAGCGGCATCATGCCGGCCCCCATCGCGATAGTGGTCATGATGATGGGACGGCTACGCTTGTGGCAAGCATCAACCAGGGCATCAAAACGGCTCATGCCTGCTTCCCTTGCCAGCACCGCATAATCAACCAGCAGGATGGAGTTCTTGGTGACGATACCCATGAGCATGATCAGGCCTATCATCGATGGCATGGACAAGGCACGCCCCGTCACCAGCAAGGCCACGAAGGCACCACCTATACTCAAAGGCAAGGCTGCCAGGATAGTCACCGGCTGCAGGAAATCCTTGAACAGCAGAACCAATACGCCATAGATACACAGCACACCAATCAACATGGCGATACCAAAGCTGGCAAACAGAGCCTGCATTTCCTGCGCATCGCCCAGTTCAGCAATGCTGACGGATGGTGGCAGGTTTTTCATGCTGGGCAAGGCGCGTGCTTCTTCATTAACTTCACCCAACTGACGGCTGCCCAGCTCTACATCCAGCGTCACATTACGTTTGCGGTTCAACCTGTCTATCTGCGCGGGGCCAGATTCCATGGTGACAGTGGCAACGCTACCCAGCATGACAGGGCCATTTTTACCAGGCACGGTCAAACGCTCTATCTCAGCCAGGTTTGCCCTGAAGCTATCTGGCAACTTGACGCGGATAGGCACCTGGCGTTGTGACAGATTCAGCTTTGGCAAAGCCTGGTCATAATCACCTGCTGTCGCCACACGCACTGTTTCACCTATAGAAGAAGCTGTCACACCCAGGTCCGCTGCCCTGGCTGAATCGGGGCGCACGATAATCTCAGGGCGCACCAGTGAAGCACTGGAACTGACATTACCCACACCTTTGAGCGTACGCAATTCCCTCTCCACTTTTTGTGCTGCTTCAAGCAAAGCCAAGGGGTCTTCACTTTGCAAGACCAGTTGCATCTTGACGCCAGTATCCGGTGGGCCAACAGTGAACCTGGCACCAGAAATATCTGCTATGCCAGTACGGATTTTGGCGTCAATATCCGCGATCGAATCTTTGCGTTTATTTCTGTGCACTGCGGTCACCGTCAAGACGGCGCGTCGTGCTTCTGCTGCCGCGCCTGGCGCAAAAGCATCACCGCTGGAACCACCACCAATAGAGCTGAAGACATTGATAATCTCCTTGTTCTTCATGATGGCGATCCTGGCCTGCTCAGCGACTGCGCGGGTTTCTGCCAGCGTACTGCCTGGTGGCAGCTCGATATTGACCTGTGTTTGCGCGCGGTCTGCAGAGGGAACGAAACCGGTTGGCAAGAGGCCCACCAAGGCAATCGAGCAGACAAAAAATACCGTGGCAGCCGCCATCGTGATGAAGCGGTGACGCAGGCACCACTGCATGGTTTTCATATAGCGCGTCATGAGCCAGCCATCGGTCTGACCATGTTCACCAGACTTGCCGGGCTTGGGCGACTTCATGATGTAAGCCGCCATCATCGGCGTCAGCAAACGTGCCACTACCAGCGAAGCCAGGATTGCAATCACCGCCGTCCAGCCAAACTGCTTGAAGAACAGGCCTGGCACGCCACCCATGAAGGCCGTTGGCAAGAATACTGCTACCAGGGCAAAGGTGGTGGCAATTACCGCCATGCCGATTTCATCAGCCGCTTCGGTTGCCGCCTCCATTGGCGTTTTACCCATGTGCAAATGGCGGGCGATGTTTTCAATTTCCACAATCGCATCATCAACCAGCACACCCACCACCAAAGCGAGGGACAACAAGGTCACGGTGTTGAGGGTATAACCAAAATACTTGAGGCCGAGGAAAGTAGGTATCACGGACAAGGGCAAGGCAGCAGCAGCCACCAGCGTTGCACGCCAGTCACGCAAGAACCAGAATACCACCAGGATAGCCAGCAATGCACCTTCGTACAGCAAGTCCATCGAGCCATCGAAGTTTTCTTCTACCGGTTGGGCATTGTCTATGGCTTCATGAAACTTCATGTTCGGATGCGCAGCCTGCAATTCATCGACTGCGGCATGTGAACCCCTGGCGACATCAACTTCACTGGCACCCTTGGTACGGAACACTTCAAAGCCGACCACGGGTTTGCCATCGAGTGTTGCCACAGAGCGTGGCTCGCTGACGGTATCAAGTACGCGTGCCACCTGATCAAGGCGTATATGTCTGCCATCTGCCAAGGGAATATCCAGTACAGCCAGCTCAGCCGCTGTCTTGACGGTGGCAATGGTGCGCACGGATTGCTCGGCCCCACTGACATCACCACGACCACCCGGTGCCTCTTGCTGCACCAGCTTCAAACGACGGGATACATCAACAGCGGCAACATTGAGTGCTGCCATTTTGTCTGTATCAAGTTCAACCCGCACTTCACGGCTGACACCACCCATGCGCCTGACTGCACCGACACCGGGTACAGCGCGCAAGCGTTTTGCCACGGTGTTATCAACGAACCAGCTCAGCTCTTGTGCATCTGGCTTGCTGCTTTCGCCAGCCACGACTTTACTGTCCTTGCCATCTTCCGCCGCTTCTACGGTATAAGTCATGATGACGCGGCCAGCAGTAGATGCCTTGGTCACGGTAGGGTCACGCATTTCGCTGGGCAAGTCGGCGCGCACGGTTGCCACTGCATCACGCACTTCATTGACTGCGTCTGAAATCACTTTTTCCAACACGAATTCGACCGTGACTTCAACATCACCATCGAGCACTTTGGTGTAAACGTTTTTTACGCCTTGCAGTGAAGCGACTGCATCTTCTATCTTGCGGGCGACCTCAGTTTCCAGCTGCGCCGGTGCGGCACCAGACAAAGGTGCGCTGACGGTGACGATGGGTAATTCAATATCCGGAAAATCCTGGACTATGGTAGAGCGAAACGACAATATCCCTGCCAGCGTCAGCAAGATAAACAGCATGATCGCCGGTATGGGATTTTTAATGGAGAGGGCAGAAAAGTTCACAAGATCCCCTTAGTTTTTTACGGCAGCATTGGCTGGTTTGACTGCAGCCACGACTTTTACCGTATCACCATCATTGAGGAAGCCTGCGCCGCTGGAAACAATCGTGCTGTCTGCATTCAAGCCGGAAATCACTTCTACCAGATCACCCTGAGCATTGGATACACGACGCCCCGTCTGCAATTTGATTTGTGTGACGCGGTTATCCGCATTGAGACGGAAGGCATAGCTGAACCCATCCCTGACCACTACGGCCTGCTGCGGTATGGTCAGGGCTTGTGAGCTACCCATCACAAATTCACCCTTGGCATACATGCCAGGCTTGAATGCCAGAGAGGCCGTGGCTGCCTGTGGTTTGGCTGTACTGTTTGCGTCTGGCACCAGATCAACATACACCAGACCCATCCTGGTTTGTGCATCTACTGTCGGTGATACCACCCTGACCTTGCCTTTCCATTGAGTGCCGCCAGGTGCGGTAACGACGGCTTCTGTACCCGGCACTATTTTTGCCATTTCACTGGCTGTTACCTCAGCACGCCATTCCAGGCGGCCCTGACGTATCATGCGAAATAATTCTGCGCCATTACCGACGACAGAACCCAGGGTAGCTGCACGCGCCGTGATGATGCCGCTGTCGGGCGCAAGAACGCGGGTATGACGCATGCGCAATTGCTGTGCTTCTACGCTGGCCTTGGCAGATTCCACCCTGGCTTTGGCGGTTTGTTCTGCCGTCAGGTATTGGCCTACTTGTTGGGCACTGAGTGCGCCGCTGGTTTGCAAGGCGCGGGTACGCTCTGCATTGGCTGCGGCATCAGCAAGATTGGCCTGCGCTTCTGCCAGGCTGGCTTGTGCCAGTGCCAGATCAGCTTTGACGGTTTCGCTGGCAAAGCTGACCAGTAACTGGCCGCGCTGCACCACATCACCTATATTGGCATGCAACTCCTGTATGCGCAGGCCTGTTGCTTCTGAACCGATCAAGGCTTCCTGCCAGGCAGCGACACTGCCATTGGCGGCGAGTTTAATGACGAGATTGCCGCTGCTGGCTTTGGTCGTAGTCACAGTCAGGGCGGGCTTGACCTTGGCGGCAGGTGCAGAGGCACTGGCTGCCTTGGGCGGTTCATCAGCCGCATTGGATGTCGCTGACAGCCAGACGCCGCCGGCGCCAACAGCAATCATGCCAGCCAGGCTCAGGGATAATGGTTTGCGTGAAATGAATTTCATCATGTCTGATACGCTTTCTGTTTAATTTTTAAATTCAGGAATTTGTCTGTGGTTGGGTAGCAGCCTGCGCATTCAAGTCCCAGCCGCCGCCCAGCGCACGATATAGCGCGATCCAGGCACGATTTCTTTCCAGCTGCAGGGCGATCAGGGCAGACTGTGAAGCGAAGGCGCTGCGCCTTGTATCTTCGAGCTCCAACAGGCTGGCCATACCCTTGTTGTAACGCTGCGCCGTTGCCTGCAAAGCCTGCTCATAGCCCTTGGCTGAAATTTCAGAATCCAGGCGACGGGCATCTGTGCTGTTCAGATTAACCAGCGCTTCTTCGACCTCACGCACCGCCTGCCTCACCTTGCCGTGATAATTGCTGCTGGCATTCAGGTAGCGTGCCTTGGCAGCTTCAATATTGGCCGTGGTCTGGCCGCCATTGAATATCGGCAAGGTCAAAGCCAGAGGGCCGACTGACCAGGTATCCATCCTCGTCGTACTGCCCGCAACGTCATAGCGCATGGTACCGATGGAACCGCTGAGCGTCAGACGTGGATAGCGATGTGCTTCTGCAGCACCGACCTGGGCACTGGCGGTTGCCACTTCTTTCTCGGCCGCGTATACGTCCGGTCTTTGTGCCAACAATTGTGCAGGCAAGGTCGTGACAGCCAAAGGCAACAGGTTCTTAAAACTGGCCTGGGCAATTGTCAGCAATTGCCTGAGCTCAGGCTCTGGTTTGGCAGTCAGTGCGACCAGGGCCTTTACATCCAGGTCGCACAATGCGGCCTGTTGTATAGCACGACTATTACCTTCGGCAGCGCTGGCGCGTGCCAGTGCGGATGTCGCACTGGATGACATGCCTGCCTGGGCACTGAGTTCAGTCAGCCTGGCAGTTTCTGCGCGTGACTTGGCGTCTTGCCAGGTCAGATCTGCCGTTTGCTGGCAACTGATGACAGAGAAATACAGTTGCGCTACTTCAGCCGCTACCGATATCCGCGCATCATGCCAAAGCGCCTGCGTACCTTCCAATTCTGCCTGGGCAGCCTGATTGGTGGCGCGGTTGGCGCCAAACACATCGATTTCCCACGCTGTCTGCAAGCCAGCTTGCGACGTGGTGGCAACTGGCATACCTGGCTGGTTTTTTGCCCGAGTTGCATTGGCAACTGCGTCAAGCGAAGGTAACAGTGTAGCGCCACTGGCAACTCTTGCTGCCCTGGCTGTTTCTATGCGTGACCATGCCTGTGCAATGGTCGGGCTTACCTTCTGTGCCGACTCGATCAGCTCCAGCAAACTGGCATCACCATTGGCTTGCCACCAGTTGCGCAAATCAGTATTTTTTTCGGTAGCTGGCAATACCGCTTGCCATTGTGCAGGCACGCTGCCATTACTGGATGTAACCGGACTGGTGGTCGAACATGCTGTCAGCGCTACGGCAATGGCAGGTATTAAAATGGAACGTCGTATAGTCATATCGCTGTCGGAGAAGTTAATTTATCAGTGTCAGTTTTTGCTATCAAGCGGCGCCGCTTTTCATCTTCACACATGGCGATAGCGTAATCGACCAGGCGCGAAGCATAAGCATCAATTGCCTTGGGTTTGGCGATCAACGCCGGTCTGGTCGCCTGTATCACGTCACCGCTGATCAGCAGTGAAATCGCCAGGCCGGTAATTGAAATCGCCAGCCTGTGTACATCATCATCTGCCTTGGTGATGCCAAGATAGCGGCACAAAAGCCTGACAAAGCCCTGGTGCGAAGGCTTGATGACGGTGTCAACTTCTTCCACCCACAGGCCTGTGGGTTCCAGCATTTCGCGGAAATGCAGCTTCATGCAGGTTTCCATGATTTCGCCCTGCTTTAGCGAATCGGTAAAAGTGCAGATCAGTTTCAGCAAAACAGCACGCATGTCTGCGACGTCCGCTTCAAATATCGCAGGATCGACATTTGGATTGGTACGCGGGTCATTGAACACTGCATGGTACAAACCGGCTTTATCAGAAAAATAATAACTGATGGAAGAAATATTGACGTCGGCCGCCTTGGCAATTTCACGTATCGAGGTTTTGGCATAGCCTTTTTCGGCAAACAAGATCAGGGCCGCATCCAGCAGACGTGTACGCGCCTCCATGCCATCGACACGTAAAATCTTTCCATCAGGAGTAGAAACCTGGCTATCTGGCTGGGCCCGCTGAGCTTGTTGCGCTGCGTTTTTTTTCTGGCCGGGTATTTTCATGCGAAGCATACTAACATATAAATCAAACGTTTGATTTAACTATTCCATTCCAGAGTACTAGACCTTTACAAATTGCAATTCAAAAACTCTACATATGACGAACAGACAAATCCTTGTTATTCATAAGGACGTTGCCCGTTGTCACTGCATAGTCACATTGCAGGTTTAGGCTTCGGCCTAATGCTTTGACAAACTCATTTGGTATCTCAAAATGACCCTGCTTACCTCCCCCGCCATACACCTGCTACGCAATTTTAAAATTGCCCACAAGCTCAGTTTTGTCGCCCTTGCCTTTGCTGTGCCCTTGCTTGTAGTGCTGGCTCTGCTGTTTCAAAACCTGCGGGAAGATGTATTGCAAACGCAGGCAAAGCAAGTCGCGATTAAAAGCATCGCGGCAAAAAATGATCTGCGCCTGCTGATACAAAAACAGCGCGCCTTGCAGCACATGCGACTGCTGGGCAATAAACAGCTGGCAGCCAGCCTGACAGAAAATCAGGGCAAGATCGAGACATTGCTAAAGCAAACTGATCAGGCCAGCCCGGTCAAAAATCTGTGGCCTGCCTTGCTGGCAAGAGAAGCACAACTCAAGTCGGCAGAAAGTTTTACTGAATATGGCAAGCTGTTAAATTCGCTGGAACTTGAGATGGCAGAAATAGCCAATAGTTCAAAACTGGCCCTTGATAGCGACTTAAAAACCCATCAACTCGTCAATATCTATCTCAATACCCTGCCGCAAATAGAAGAGAGATTGTCTGTCATTGCCGGTCGTGGTGCGGCTTACATAGACACAGGTTTGTTTGAGGCTGGCGAAGATGTGATGCTCAATTCCCTGCACATGCTGGTAAAGCTGAACTTATCCGAGCTTGCCATGAGCATGCAGAATCTGGGTGGGTATGGGAAAGCCTATGCATCAACAAACACCAGCATGCAGGCCAGCATTGCTGATGCAAAGAAATTTCTGGAGCGCTCACAGGATGAAGTACTGGCCTCGGTCAATCAAAGTAGCGGCGACGCATTTTTGCAGGCAGGTACAGATAATCTGAACAAACTGGCCGCGACCAAAACAGCGATAGCTGGCCTTATCGCAAGCAATCTGGCGCAAAAAATTGACAAGGCCAATCAATATGCCTGGCAAATGTCCGCAGGCATTATCTTGCTCTTGCTGATCGCCAGTTATCTTCTGATGGCGATCTATCAGGCCTTAACGATGGACGTCAATACCTTGACAAAAGCAATCGCAGAAACTGCCGCCGGCAATTTACAGAACCGCGTCAGCAGCAACGGCAAAGATGAACTGGCGCAGTTAATCAATTCCGTCGGCAGGATGAATGTGGAGTTGAGTAACCTGGTCGCCAATATCCGCCACAGCGCACAAACGGTGGATATCATTGCGAGGGAAATTCACGATGAAAACACCGACCTGGCCAGCCGCACTGAGAGCCAGGCCAGCTCCCTGCAGCAGACAGCCTCGGCAATTGACGAACTGACCGCCACCATTACCGAGAATGCTGGCAACCTGGCGCAAGCAAACAGCCTTATGCATAGCTCGGCTGAACGCGTGCAACAAGGGCTGGAAGTCATGGAGAGCAGCATCTTGTCCATGCAAACCGTCAGTGCAAGCTCCAAAAAAATTACTGAAATCATCGGCGTCATGGATGGCATTGCCTTCCAGACCAATATCCTGGCACTGAATGCTGCCGTAGAAGCTGCCAGGGCTGGTCAGGAAGGCCGCGGCTTTGCCGTAGTGGCTGCAGAAGTACGCAACCTGGCACAACGCAGCGCGAATGCAGCAAAAGAGATAAAGGGCCTGATCGCTTCTTCAGGCCAGGCAGTGGAAGCTGGCAGCAAAATGATTAACACGGCAGGCCAGACCATGCGCAATATTGCCGACAATGTGGAAGTGGTGACCGAACTCATCAAACAAATCGCCAAAGCCAGCCAGGAACAAAGTACAGGAATTTCTGACGTGAACCAGGCGATAGGCGATATTGATCAAATCACGCAAGATAATACCCGGCTGGTGGAAATGGCGAGTGGATCTACTGCAAAGCTGGAAGAACAGGCTGCCTCCCTCGGTGCTGCAGTCAGCGCATTCAAAACTCTGGAGGTGGTCACCACAGAAGCGCAGCGACTACATCTGGCCAGCAGCACTGAGGACCGCTTGGCGCTGACAGTAGCTAAAGTACATGGGACAAGAGTAGAAGAGAAGAAAAAACTGGCAGCATAAGACAATGCCGCCGTCTGGGTGGCATTTGCATGTGCATGAAAAAAGCCACCGGGCAAATGCGCTGGTGGCTTTTTTTGTGAATGACAGTTTGTTTTGCAGGTTTATGTCGCTGCCGACCGTCTCAGACCTTCAGCAAACCCAGGATGGATTGCAATTCATCCCTGATCTGATGCAAATTCACCGGTTCTTCAACTGGCTCATTGGATGCCGACTCCGCATGACCGCCATTGACGTTGAGTTTATTTCTCGCGCCATTGATAGTAAAGCCCTGCTCATATAATAATTCGCGGATACGGCGTATCAGCAACACTTCATGATGCTGATAATAACGACGGTTGCCGCGACGCTTGACTGGCTTCAGTTGCGTAAATTCCTGCTCCCAATAGCGCAGGACATGCGGTTTGACGCCACACAATTCACCAACTTCGCCTATCGTAAAATACCGCTTGGCCGGGATAGGCGGCAGTACAAAAGACTCAATCTTGATTTCAGTCATGGAAAATATCAGGCAGCATGGGCAAGAGGTTGATTACCGACATCATCGACCATGCCTTTGAGTTTCTGGCTGGCATGGAAAGTGACGACACGACGTGCAGTAATAGGGATTTCTTCACCGGTTTTAGGATTGCGACCAGGACGTTGCGGCTTGTCACGCAACTGGAAATTGCCAAAGCCGGACAACTTGACGGCCTCGCCCCTTTCCAGTGCATCACGGATTTCATCAAAAAAAGTTTCTACCATGTCCTTGGCTTCGCGCTTGTTCAAACCTACATGTTCAAACAGGAGCTCGGCCAATTCTGCCTTGGTCAAGGTAGGCAATTCCTTTTCCGCCTGTGACCGCGCCCGGGCTTCCTGCATTGCGCGATTCAAATCAGCATCCAGCACCGACTGGAACTCGGCGGAAATTACATCATTCATTTCGAAACTCTTCTCAATTAATACTAACAATTACAGACAAGATCAACGCAGTTTGGCAGCAAATTGCTGACTCGCAGCTTGCACCAGGGCTTGCATTGCAGCCTCCACTTTATCGTCTTGCAGCGTACTTTGAGTATCTTGCAAGCTAAAGCGGAAAGCAAGACTTTTCTCATCTGCTTCCAGACCTTTTCCACGATATTCATCAAACAAAACAAAGCCTTGCACGATTTTACATGCTTCGTTCTGCTGCGCTTCCTGCTTGAAAACATCCAGCAGATTTTGCACTACAACTGTCTGTTTGACAACTAGCGCCAGATCGCGGGTGACTGCCTGAAACTTGGATATTTCCTGATATGAGGGCACTTGCACTTGTTGCAAGGCTGTCACATCAACTTCAAATACCACGGGTGCCAAAGGCAGGTCATATTTTTGCTGCAGGCGTGGATGCAACTCACCGATAAAGCCGATGACTTTACCTTCAAATTCTATGCTTGCACTGCGGCCCGGATGCAGGGCGACATGCTCATTCTTGACGAAGCGCAAAGAACCAGGTGCAAACAAGGCCTCCAGATCAGCCTTGATATCAAAGAAATCAACATTGCGGGTATCCTGGCCCCACTGCTCTTCTGCTACCGGGCCATAGGCCAATGCAGCCAGGCGTTTAGGCTGGTGATAGCCAGCCACTTCCAGCGGACCATCCTGCACGCCAGCATCTTGCAAATACACTGCGCCGATTTCAAAAATACGGACGCGATTCAGTTTACGGTTAAGGTTATAACGGGCATTCGCTACCAGGCTGCCTATCATGCTGGTACGCATGACACTCATCTGGCTGGCGATAGGATTAAGCAATTTAACTGGCGCATCATTGCCAGCAAAATCTTTTTCCCATGCTTCTTCAACGAAGCTGTAATTCACCACTTCCTGATAATCCTGGTCAGCCACGAGACGACGCACGGCAAACAGCGAACGCTGGTTTTCTGGTGCGATCAGCATGGCATTGGCAGCTACTGGCGGCAATGCAGGAATATTTTCAAAGCCATATACACGCGCCACTTCTTCGATCAGATCTTCTTCGATTTCTATATCGAAGCGATAAGATGGCGGCGTCACCAGGAACTCACCTGGCTGCTGGGTGAATTGCAAACCCAGGCGGGTGAAAATATCCGCAATCCTGGCATCATCCAGCGCCACACCGATGACTTTCACTGCACGTGCAGTACGCAGCTTGACTGGCAGACGTTGTGGCAGGTTGACGATCTGGTCATCCACCGGACCCAGCTTGACTTGTTCGGCACCACCACAAATCTCAACGATCAGGGCGCTGATGCGCTCTATGTGTTCAACGATAGAGGCAAAATCGACGCCGCGCTCAAAGCGGTGCGCTGCATCAGTGGAGAAATTAAAACGACGGGCACGGCCCTGTATCGCCTGTGGCCACCAGAAAGCGGCTTCCAGATAAATGTTTTGCGTATCCAGAGTCACGGATGTCGAGTCACCACCCATGATACCGGCCAGGGATTCAATTTCTTTATCATCTGAAATAACGCCAACCCAGTCATCCACCTCAACCGTATTGCCATTCAAGAGCTTCAGCGATTCACCAGCTTTACCCCAGCGCACTTCCAGGCCACCGTGGATCTTGTCCAGATCAAACACATGGGACGGACGGCCCAGTTCCAACATGACATAGTTGGAAATATCCACCAGTGCAGAGATAGGACGCTGACCACTGCGCTCCAGTCTTTGCTTCATCCATTCCGGCGTCGCGGCACGGGCATTGACGCCACGGATAACACGACCAGCAAAACGGCCGCACAGGTCAGGTGCGCTGACTTTAACAGGCAAAACTTCTTGCAAAGTGACTGGCAGCACGACTGCTTCCGGCAAGTGCATGGCTGTGCCAGTCAGGGCAGATACCTCACGCGCCACGCCGAGTACCGACAGGCAGTCCGCCTTGTTGGGTGTCAGCTTGATGGTGAATTTCAGGTCATTAAGTTGATAGTAATCGCGGAAGTTCTGACCGACTGGTGCATCGGACGGCAAGTCCATCAGGCCGCCGTGGTCTTCCGACAATTTCAATTCGCGGGCGGAGCACAGCATGCCGTAGGACTCAACGCCACGCAGCTTACCTATCTTGATTTCAAACGGTTTACCGTCTGCACCAGGTGGCAGGATGGCACCAACCATGGCGCATGGCACTTTCATGCCTACGCGCACATTCGGTGCGCCGCAAACGATATTCAAGAGACTGCCAGTACCTACGTCAACCTGACAGACATTGAGCTTGTCAGCATCGGGATGCTTGGCGATTTCGCGGATTTCCGCGACGACGACATTATTAAATGGGGGAGCAACCGGCTCCACCTCTTCGACTTCCAATCCCGACATGGTGAGCAGATGGGACAACTCATCCGAAGTCATCTTCGGATCGACCATGGTACGTAGCCAGTTTTCAGAAAATTGCATAATTCAGCCGTCTAATGTTGGATGCAGGGCGCGATGCGCCACTCAAAAATTCAGGGATGCGCTGTGTAATTCTTTTAGTTGAACTGCTTCAGGAAGCGCAAATCGCCTTCGTAGAACAGGCGCAAATCATTGACGCCATAGCGCAGCATGGTCAGCCGCTCGAGACCGGAGCCAAAGGCAAAGCCTATGTATTTTTCCGGGTCCAGACCCATGTTACGTACCACGCTAGGGTGTACCTGGCCAGAGCCGGACACTTCCAGCCAGCGGCCTTTCAACGGGCCACTACCAAAGGCGATGTCGATCTCGGCTGAAGGTTCCGTGAATGGGAAATACGATGGGCGGAAACGCACCTGCAAATCGTCAGTTTCAAAGAAGGCTTTGACGAAATTCAGGTACACGCCTTTGAGGTCAGCAAAGCTGATGTCTTCAGCAATCCACAAGCCCTCAACCTGATGGAACATCGGGGAGTGCGTGGCATCACTATCGACGCGATAAGTACGGCCAGGCGCGATGACTTTGATAGGTGGTTTGTTCATGCGTGCATAACGCACCTGCATGGGGCTGGTATGAGTACGCAGCAATAATTGTTTGCCCTGGCTATCTTTGCCATCGACATAAAAGGTGTCCTGCATCGAGCGTGCAGGATGGTTTTCAGGGCTGTTCAGTGCGGTAAAATTGGTCCAGTCCGTTTCGATTTCGGGGCCGTCTGCCACGTCAAAACCGATGGAACGGAAGATTTCTTCAACACGCTGCCAGGTACGCATGACAGGGTGGATACCACCAACGCCACGGCCACGGCCAGGCAGGCTGACATCGATCGCTTCTGCATTCAGGCGCGCCTGCATTTGTGCATTCGCCAGGGCATCGCGTCTTTCAGTCAGGGCTTCTTCTATCTGTACTTTGGCGGCATTGATCACTGCGCCCTGTACTTTTTTTTCCTCTGGTGGCAATTTACCCAGACTCTTCATCTGTTCTGTAATCTGACCACTCTTACCAAGGTAAAGCGCTTTCGCGTTCTCTAATGCTGCAGCATCATTTGCTGCCAGAAAATCAGCACGTGCCTGGCTGACGATTTGATCTAAAGGGTTCATGCCTTGTTCCCGCTTACTGTGAAGCTGAAATAATGATCTGAAAACAAAACGGGGCATAGGATTCAACCTCTGCCCCGCTTGATATTTGCAACTGGCTTGTGCCAGTCACTACGACTCACTGATTGCGATCACTAGAACCTAATTACGATCTTACTGCGCGTACGTGATCGGGGCTCATGTGCTGCTCAAAATGCTCATGTACTAAAGTACATTCCGCTTTTTGTGCTGCTCTTCACCCCGCTGACGCTCGCTCGCTACAGATCGTAAGCAGGTTCTAATATGATTAGGCAGCCAGGTTAGCTTTGACTTGATTAACAATCGCAGCGAATGCTGGTTTGTCAGTCACAGCCATATCAGCCAGTACTTTACGGTCGAGTTCAATCGCGGCTTTTTTCAGGCCGTTCATAAACACGCTGTAAGTCAGGCCATGCTGACGAGCCGCTGCATTGATACGTGTGATCCACAAAGCGCGGAATACACGTTTCTTGTTGCGGCGATCACGGTATGCATATTGACCAGCGCGCATAACTGCTTGCTTGGCAATACGGAATACCTTACTGCGACGACCACGGTAACCTTTAGCAAGGTTAAGAACTTTTTTATGACGGGCACGAGCTGTAACCCCACGTTTTACTCTAGGCATAATAACTCCTTAAATAATGAGTATGAGGTTAAGCTGTTGGCATCATGCGCATGACGGAGACCATGTTGGTGTCATGAACACCTACAGCACCGCGCAATTGACGTTTGTTCTTGGTAGTTTTCTTGGTCAGGATGTGACGTTTGAAAGCTTGACCGCGTTTAACGGTACCACCTGGACGGACGCGGAAGCGCTTCTTGGCGCTGCTTTTCGTCTTCATTTTTGGCATAGTACTATCTGTCTTTTAAGACAGCTCCACTTTTATATGATGGTAGGTGGCAGCAACAATCGCTACTCTTGGATGCCTACTTCTCACTTATTGTGACCCGCTGTTAAGGCGGGTCTGTCGTAATGCGCGCTGATGCGTGCCTCACAAACTCTAACCAGAAACAAGCAAAAACTTATTTCTCTTTATTTCTTTTTCTTAGGCGCCAGTATCATGATCATCTGACGACCTTCCATCTTTGGAAACTGCTCGACCTGGCCATACGGTTCCAGATCAGCCTTCAAACGCTCCAACATACGCATGCCGATTTCCTGATGCGCCATTTCACGACCACGGAAACGCAGTGTGATCTTGGTCTTGTCGCCATCATCCAGGAACTTGGTCAGATTACGCAATTTGATATTGTAATCGCCATCATCTGTACCCGGACGGAATTTGACTTCCTTGACCAGAATGACTTTTTGCTTCAGCTTGGCTTCGTGAGCTTTCTTTTGCTCCTGGTATTTGAACTTGCCGTAATCCATCAAACGGCAAACTGGCGGCTGCGCCGTCGGCGCTATTTCCACCAAATCAACATTGGCTTCTTCCGCCAAGCGGAAGGCTTCACCCAGTTTTACGATGCCCAGAGGCTCGTTCTCAACGCCGGATAAGCGCACTTCAGGCGCTGTAATTTCACCGTTGATGCGATGTGACTTGTCAGTAGCTATTGCAGTTTCCTTCGAAAATAATAATAAAAAGCTATGCAGCCCTGTTTAAAACAGGGTCGCTGCTAATCTGTTAAACCTTGGTTTCAACTTCGTTTTTCAAACGAGCTATAAAGGCGTCCAGAGGCATTACCCCCAGATCCAGATTGCCACGCGTACGCACAGCCACTGTATTGGCATCCCTCTCTTTGTCGCCTATAACGAGGATATATGGCAGTTTTTGAATGGAATGCTCGCGTATTTTAAAGGTAATTTTCTCATTACGCAAATCAGTTTTCACTCTAAACCCTTGTTTCTTCAGGATTTCTGCAACAGATTGTGAATACTCAGCCTGCGATTCCGAGATGTTCAGGACAGAAACCTGCACTGGCGCCAGCCACAAAGGCAAGGCAGCAGCATGATTTTCTATCAAGATACCGATGAAACGCTCCATAGAACCGACAATCGCGCGGTGCAACATGATAGGCACTTTGCGGCTGTTGTCATCTGCGACATATTCTGCACCCAGACGACCTGGCATAAAGAAATCGACCTGCATGGTACCAACCTGCCATGGGCGACCCAGGCTGTCTTTCAGGTGGTATTCAATTTTAGGACCATAGAAAGCCCCCTCACCCGGCAATTCTTCCCACTCAACACCACAAGAACTCAAGGCGGTACGCAGAGTAGCTTCTGCCTTATCCCAGATTTCATCGCTGCCGATGCGGTTTTCAGGGCGCAAGGCGAGCTTGATGAAAATCTTGTCAAAGCCGAAGTCTTCATACACTTTCATCGCCTGTGGATGGAAAGCCATGACTTCATCCTGAATTTGCTCTTCTGTACAGAAAATATGACCATCATCCTGAGTAAAGCCACGCACGCGCATGATGCCATGCAGTGCACCAGACGGCTCATTACGGTGGCATTGACCAAACTCACCGAAACGCAGCGGCAGGTCGCGATAACTCTTTATGCCAGAATTGAAAATCTGTACATGGCCCGGGCAGTTCATAGGCTTCAGGGCATATTCACGGTTCTCGGATTCAGTGACAAACATATTGTCTTTATAGTTTTCCCAGTGACCAGTCTTGCCCCACAGGCTTTTATCCAGAATCTGCGGGCCTTTGACTTCTTGATAGCCACAGTCCTGATAGACCTTGCGCATGTATTGCTCTACCTGCTGCCAGATAGTCCAGCCCTTGGCATGCCAGAACACCAGGCCAGGCGCCTCATCCTGAAAGTGAAACAAGTCCAGCGCCTTGCCGAGTTTGCGATGATCGCGCTTCTCCGCCTCTTCCAGCATATGCAGATAAGCTTCCTGATCTTCTTTCTTGGCGAAAGCAGTACCATAGACACGTTGCAGCATCTCGTTTTTGGAGTCGCCACGCCAGTAGGCACCAGCCAGTTTCATGAGCTTGAATACCTTCAGCTTGCCAGTCGATGGTACGTGCGGGCCACGGCACAAGTCAGTGAAATTGCCTTCTGTATATAGCGACACATCCTGATCAGCAGGAATTGACTCTATGATCTCGGCCTTATAGGCTTCGCCTATGGACTTGAAGTAAGCAACAGCCTCATCACGTGGCAAGACCTTGCGTATTACTGGCTCGTCTTTTTTTGCCAGTTCAGCCATTTTCTTTTCTATCGCCACCAGATCGTCTGGAGTAAATGGGCGCTTGTAGGAAAAGTCATAGTAAAAACCATTTTCGATGACCGGCCCAATAGTGACTTGCGCATCTGGATACAACTCCTTGACCGCATAAGCCAGCAAGTGAGCAGTCGAGTGACGTATCACTTCCAGGCCATCAGCATCCTTGTCCGTGACGATAGCCAGATCCGCATCAGCATCAATCAGATGCGAGGTATCGACCAGCTTGCCATTAACGCGACCAGCCAGAGCAGCTTTTGCCAGGCCAGCACCGATGCTGGCAGCAACTTGCGCCACCGTTACCGGCGCATCGAATTGTCGTTGCGAACCATCAGGAAGTTTTACTGAAACCATGTCACTCTCCAAAGCGGAAAAATACAAAAAGAATTGAGATAAAAGATGAGTCTAAAAACGCAGACGAAAAAAAAGCACGGCTAGCCGTGCTTTTTCAGTTTGTTTCAAACGAAAAGTATCCTCGACTAGAGTCGCTCCCAAACCAGTTTAGTGGTAGTTCGCGGTGTCATAACCAGGGATGCCTTTCTCGCTCTTAACTATAATGTTTTAATAATTTTAAATCCGTTGGTAGGCACGATTGGACTCGAACCAACGACCCCTACCATGTCAAGGTAGTGCTCTAACCAGCTGAGCTACGCGCCTAAGAAACAAGAGTATAGCAGAGCCTTTAGGAAAATTGCTAGCCCCCTCGGGCAAAATATTTCCACGCCCTGTATAAACCTGAATATCAAGACTGCCTATTTAGCTCTATCAACTGAAAAAACAGCATCCATAAAATTTCCATGTATATATATGACCCAGCCTTAGGCTACACTAATGCCATATTTAACACAGCACCATACTCTACATGACCTCCCCCTCTCATCATCAGAGCAGCGAACATTTGCATGACCACAGGCGCGGCGATGCCGAGCACAGACATTATTTTGAAAACCGCAGCCAGAAAATTCTCGCCTGGGCTCTGGGCCTGACCCTGAGTTTTGCTGGCGTCGAAGTCGCGTTTGGCTTCATCTCCAACTCCCTGGCATTAATCTCTGATGCCGGGCATATGGTGACTGACGCTGCCGCCCTGGGCCTGGCCCTGCTCGCGCAAATCATCGCCAAGCGCCCTCCCACGGCAAAAAATTCTTTTGGATTTGGCCGCGCCGAAGCACTCGCCGCCTTTGTCAATGGTCTGGTGATGCTGGGCGTCATCGTCTGGATATGCAAAGAAGCGATACAACGTTTCTCTGCCCCAGAAGCGGTGCAAGGCGGCACTGTCATGCTGGTAGCTGGCATAGGCCTGGCAATCAATATCGTAGTTGCCTGGGTACTTTCGCATGACAAGGACAGCGTGAACACCAAAGCTGCGCTGGTACATGTCATGGGCGACTTGCTGGGCTCTGTCGCAGCCATCATCTCCGGTGCGGTGATCTACAAAACGGGCTGGATGCAAATCGATCCGCTGCTGTCGATTTTCGTATCCCTGCTGATTTTGAAATCTACATTCTCGGTGCTAAAGGAGTCTTATCACTTCCTGATGGAAGGTGTGCCACATCACATAGACTATGTGCAAATCGGTGCCGACCTCGAAGACATTAATGGCATATTGTCAGTGCATGACTTGCATGTCTGGGAAATGTCACCCGGCTACCCTGCCCTGATCGGCCATCTCGAAATCGAAGACCTCAGCGCCTGGCCACGCATACTGGAAAGTGTCAAGGCCATGCTGCTCAGTAAGCACAAGATTGATCATATAACTTTGCAGGCAGAGGTAAGCGAAGAGGAAGAATGATACGGCTTCGCAGCCTTTATAGTTATGACTGTCGCACAAGATGCGCACTTAACACTGGATAGCGCCCAGCAAGGGCGACATCAAGCTTACGCAAATAACTGCTACCAAATTTACCGGCCTCAAGGCCATTTACCAGCGATGCTGGAATATCAACAACATATTCTGGCGTCAATGAAGCAAGCCCCATAGCGATCGCCGCAACACTGTCGACATCGCCACCAAAATTAACGCAATCGAGCAAGAGTGTTGACATGCAGCGATTAGCCTGCAAGGCTGTATTGACCGCATGCAAAGTTTGCAAGGCATCGCATTCAACTTCAGCAGCCCAATCGCCTCGCAATATGAAGCCTGTGATTTCCAATATAAAATCAGGCAACTCGACCAATTTTGCCTTGTCATATAAAAGTGCATGCGACATGAGTGCAACAACATGCGAAGACAAAGTACCTTCAGCCGTGTTGTGAGTCACCATGGCCTGCTCGCGTGCAGCTTGCGCCAACACATTATTATCTGCGATCAAACCCAATGGAACCGAACGCATTGCAGCACCATTGCGACGGCTTTCTGGTGAAATTCGCTGTCTGAGATCAGCGCCATTCACGCACAAATCCAGTAAACCCTGCAAGCCTTTGGCATACCCCTGTCGCTGGTCGCGTTTATAACATCTGACATAGGCATCGGCAAATGCGTCACTTGAATAATCGCTATTCGCCAGCAAGACTTCGGCAACCGCGATACTCATCTGCGTATCATCAGTATAGCAACCTGCTTGTATCCCCAGTTCATGTGGCACGTAACTTTCAAGTGTATTACTGCGCATGATTTTCTCGCGCCCGCAAAACTCAAAACCAGCACCATAGGCATCGCCTATCGCTATCTCCAGTAACAAATTACTTCTCCACTCGCTTCAATACTTGCAAGCTCATATGTTTGAAATTCAATTCCTGCGCACTTCCAGCACACCACTGACTTCATGCAACACATGCAGTGCCTTTTGGAGCTGTGTAGTACCACCTATTTCCACAGTAAATGACATGCGCGCTTGTGATTTTGCGCTTTGGGTATTGACGCCTATCACATTGATTTTTTCACGGGAAAATACCTCGGAAATATCACGCAGCAATCCCTGGCGGTCTTGCGCCAGCACAAAGATATCGACGGGATAAACTGTGTCCTTGCCATGATCGCCCCAGGTCGTCTGTATGACGCGCTCGGGTGCCTTATTACGCATCTCGGCAAAATTCTTGCAAGTCAGGCGGTGTATGGATACGCCCTTGCCACGGGTAACAAAACCGACGATATCATCTGGCGGTGCCGGTTTGCAGCAACGCGCCAGTTGTGTCATCAAGCCTTCAGTACCGACCACCAGCACGCCGGATTTGGCGCCTTGCGTGACGCTGGATGCACGGCTTTTATTGGTGAAGCTGAGTTCATCCGGCTCAACTTCCGCCACATTCTCACGCAAGACTGTTTCAATTTGCCTGAGACTGAATTCATCTTTACCAACGGACAGGAAGAGATCATTCACATCAGCAAAACCCAGCTTGCGTGCCAGTTCTTCAAGGTTGACTGCAGTCTTGCCTTCGCGCTGCAAAGTTTTTTCAACTAGGGCGCGGCCATTCGACAGGGTTTCTTCCTGATCGATGGCATTGAACCAGGCGCGGATTTTGGTACGTGTGCGGGTACTCGCAGAATAATCCGGCGAGAGCCAGTCACGCGACGGGCCAGCCTGGGAAGAACCGACTTTGAGAGTAATGATCTCCACTGTCTGACCATTTTGCAGGGGCGTATTCAGCGGCACCATGACATTATCAACCCGCGCGCCACGGCAGCGATGACCAACATCGGTATGCAGGTGATAGGCAAAATCCACGGGCGTGGAATTGCAGGGCAATTCTATGACGCGGGCCTGCGGGGTCAGCACATAAATTCTGTCATCCAGGCTGGCGGCCTTGAGTTTTTCTACCCATTCGCGTTGCAATTCTTCTTGCTCGACGACGACATCGGTGACGTCAGTTTTCCAGGCCAGCAATTGCCTGAGCCAGGCGATTTTTTCGTCGTATTCCTGAGCTGAAAAATTTGAGCCACCCGACTCTTTATAGCGCCAGTGCGCCGCTACGCCATACTCTGCAAACTGGTGCATTTCACGCGTACGTATCTGCACTTCCAGCGGCCTGCCGTCTTCTACCACCACGACCGTATGCAATGATTTATAGCCATTCGGTTTGGGGCGGGAAATATAGTCGTCGAACTCTTTGGGTATCGGTGTCCAGGCATTGTGAACCAAGCCTAAGACAGTATAGCAATCCTTGATATCATCAACGATAACGCGAAAAGCGCGCACGTCGTACAACTCATCAAAGTTGACTGACTTGCCCTTCATTTTTTTCCAGATACTGTAGATATGCTTGGGCCGTCCTGATACTTCGGCCTTGATGCCAGCTATCTGCAATTCCTTGTTCAGTCTTTCTATCGCATTGACGACAAAGCTCTCACGTTCCAGGCGCTTTTCCTCCAGCATCTTGGCAATGCGCTTGTATTGTTGCGGCTCGAGAAAACGGAAAGACAGGTCTTCCAGCTCCCATTTGAGTTGCCAGACACCGAGGCGGTTTGCCAGCGGCGCGTACAAGTCCATGGTTTCACTGGCATATTGCTGGGCCGCGCCATCTTCGCGCTTGCACTCAGCAAAGTAACGCAAGGTGGTTACCCTTGATGCCAGGCGCACCAGCACTACGCGCATGTCGGTGGCCATGGCCAGCACCATCTTGCGCAGGGTTTCCATCTGGCTGGCGGCTTTTTCAGCAGCATCTTTACCACGGCCTACATCATGCTGCGTCAAAGCGGCTTCGCGCAACTTCATCAGACGGCGTATACCGGTAACTAGATCGGCGATTTCCTTGCCAAAGCGGATTTCTATCTGCTCTGCCGCAATCGGGTTCAGTTCTGGCAATTCAAACAGGATGGCCGCAATACGGGTATCAACATCGGTACGCAACATGGCCAGCGTCGCCACCACGCCGTTCACAAATTGCAGGGCATTTTGCTCTGTGACGACACATTTGTTGGCATACAGAGGGGTGACGTATTCCAGCGCCGCGATGACGCGCTCTGCGTCGGCTTCAGACAAGCCTTCCAGCAAAGCTGCTTCAGTTGCTGTGGTCGAGATTGATACCATATGATTTATATCTGTGCTGCAGTGACGACAACTTCAATGAGCCAGGCAGGATTGGCCAGTTTAGCTTCTACCGTGGCACGCGGTGGTGTATTACCCAGGGCAACCCAGGCGTCCCATACCTGGTTCATACCACCGATCATGCTGATGTCAGACAAAAATATCTGGCAACTGAGTATGCGCGATTTGTCGCTGCCTGCTTCGGCCAGCAAACGGTCGATATGGGTCAGTACTTGCGCTGTTTGTCCTGCTATATCCTGGCTGGCATCATCAGGGATTTGCCCGGCCAGATAGACGACTTTGTTAAAAATGGCGGTTTCGGACAAACGCGGACCTACGTGAAATCTTTGGATACTCATTTTTTGACTCTATTTTTAAACTTATTCCTGGTTCAATAAAAAATCAACAGCTACCGCTATTTGATCAGGCTGCACAAACGTCGGTGCATGTCCCACGCCGGCAAACTCCACCAGCCGGGCGCGTGGGCCACGTTGAGTCATCGCCTGCGCTGATTCAGCCGTCAGCAAATCTGACTCTGCGCCACGTACCAGCAAGGTCGGGCAACTTATTGCATCATACGCTGCCCACAACATGGTCTGCGCAATTGCTGCCAATTCTGGCGTGCTGGCCTTGATAGGCTGCGCAAGACCTAAATCATAGTGTCGCACCCATTGCCCCTGCTCGTTTTGACGCAGGACATCGCGCGCCAGTTTTCCCCACTGAGCCTCACTGTGCGGGCCGAAGGAGATCGAGATCGCCTTGATATAGGCTTGCGCTTCCTCAAAACTGTCAAAGCGCACATCCTGGCCTATGTAGTCGCCTATTCTGGCAAGTGCATCAGGATTAAGCACGGGGCCAACATCATTCAGAATCAACTTTTTGATGGGATTGTCAGGCAGGCTCGCAAGACTCATGCCTATCAGGCCACCCATGGATGTACCAAACCAGTGCACGGTCTGTGCGTCCAGTCTGGCCAGCAAGCTGACCATGTCGCTGACATATTGCGGAATCTGATAATGCATGGGATTGCGCAAACGGCCTGAATAGCCACGCCCGACCACGTCAGGGCATACCACACGATACTCATTGCATAATGCCACGGCCAAGGAATCAAAGTCCTCAGCCACCCGCGTCACACCGTGGACACAGACCAGAACCTTGGGATTAAGCGGGTCACCCCACTCTTTGTATGACATGGCGTGCAAGCCGGTAGGCGAGATACATTGCACTGATTTGCGTCTTGCCTGCATGGATTTTCCTCGTGAACAGTATTTTTACTAGCGCTTATGACCGACATTTTACCGTTCGTTGCGCTTAAAATCATTGTTAACTGTTGGCATACATGTTTTTTTAACAAAACAACATGCGCTGACTGGCATTAAAACCAAACTTCCCTTGCAAAAAACGACATCTCAGGAGACAGCATGGCAGCATCTTTCCTCACCGGTAAAACCGCATTGGTAACAGGATCCACATCAGGCATAGGTCTGGGCATAGCCCGCTCACTGGCTGCCGAAGGCGCCAATATCATTTTCAATGGCTTTGGCGACAGACAGGAAATACAGACTTTGCAAACTGCCGTAGAAAACGAATTCGGCGTGAAAACGGCCTATCACAACGCCGACATGAGCAAAGCGACAGAAATCGAAGCAATGATGACCTACGCTGACAGTAACTTTGGCGGTGTCGATATCCTGGTCAATAACGCAGGCATACAGCATGTTGCCAATATTGAAGACTTCCCGGTAGAGAAATGGGATGCCATCATCGCCATCAACCTGACATCGAGCTTTCATACCACCCGCCTGGCCTTGCCGTACATGAAACAAAAAAACTGGGGCCGCATCATCAATCTAGCCTCTGTCCATGGCCTGGTTGCCTCGGCACAAAAATCTGCCTATGTCGCAGCCAAGCATGGCCTGGTCGGCTTTACCAAGACCACGGCCCTGGAAACCGCACAAACAGGCATTACCTGCAACGCGATCTGCCCGGGATGGGTATTGACGCCCCTGGTGCAGAAACAGGTCGATGCGCGTGCAGAAAAAGACGGGGTTGATAATGAAACGGCAAAAAAACGCCTGCTGGCTGAAAAACAGCCTTCAGGAGAGTTTGTGACGCCAGAACAACTCGGTGCACTTGCCGTATTTTTCTGCAGCGCAGCAGCCGATCAGATCCGTGGCGTAGCCTGGAATATGGATGGTGGCTGGGTAGCCCAATAAGCCACAAAACAGAGCTAAGGTACGTCAAAGTATTTTGTTTCACTGGTAGTGCCCCGAATTCAGATGTATAGTTTCATCACACATTTGAATAGGGAGCACCCATGCGAACTGCAATGCGCATCGTCCTGGTTTCTGCAATTTTACTGAATGCCGCCACCTGCGCTGCGGCTGACAAGATGAAGCCGGGTCTATG
This sequence comes from Undibacterium sp. KW1, assembly GCF_009937955.1. Lineage (NCBI taxonomy): Bacteria > Pseudomonadati > Pseudomonadota > Betaproteobacteria > Burkholderiales > Oxalobacteraceae > Undibacterium > Undibacterium sp. KW1. The sequence goes on from NZ_AP018439.1 coordinate 3,340,575, forward strand.
GGAAATGACGACCAAGTCAGATGCCATGAAGGCCATGCCCAAGATTCCACCTGAGCAGCTGGAAAAAATGAAGCAGATGGGCATTAAAATGCCTGACATGCAAAACGGTGCGATGGTGAGTAAGGTCTGTCTCACCAAGGAAATGGTAGATCAGGAAAAACCACCCACCGGTGGCCGTGAACAGCACTGCCAGAACAAGAGTTTCAACCGTTCTGGCAATACCTACACTGCCGAGATGGTATGCGACAGCCCGGACATGAAAGGCACAGGTATAGTCAAGGGCAGCATGACTCCTGATAGCGTGAACTCGGTCTATGATTTTAAAGGCGTCTCACACGGGAAGCCGATTGATCATCATATGGAAACCACAGGCAAATGGCTGGGTGGTGATTGTGGCACCACCAAACCCTTCACCATGCCGCCGAAAAAATAAATCTCTTTCATTGCTCAACAATAACAAAAAGGCCGGTGCATGACACCGGCCTTAGTTTTTAAGTCCCCCTGAATATCAGGCTACTGCACTGACGTCCAGTGTTGCCTCGGTCTTGGCGATGATTTCTTCCTTACTGACGCCGCTGGCCAATTCAACCAGTTTCAAGCCCGCCGGGGTCACATCAATGACACCGAGGTCAGTGATAATGCGGTTGACCACTCCCACGCCCGTCAATGGCAGGTTACAGGTTTTCAATATTTTGTGCGCATCGCCCTTGGCGACATGCTCCATCAGCACCACAACGCGACCTACACCTGCCACCAAATCCATTGCACCGCCCATCCCCTTGACCATTTTGCCAGGTATCATCCAGTTGGCCAGGTCGCCATGTTCGCTGACCTGCATCGCGCCAAGAATAGCCAGGTTGATCTTGCCGCCACGTATCATGGCGAAAGAGTCAGCTGAGCTGAATATGGAAGAACCCGGCAAGGTTGTTACTGTTTGCTTACCGGCGTTGATCATGTCGGGATCAACCTCCTCTTCAGTCGGGAATGGGCCTATGCCGAGCAAGCCATTTTCTGACTGCAGCCAGACTTCCATGCCTTGCGGCACGTGATTGGCGACCAGGGTAGGCAAGCCTATGCCCAGGTTGACGTAAAAACCGTCTTGCAATTCTTGTGCTGCACGCGCAGCCATTTCATCACGATTCCATGCCATGTCTTGTCTCCTGCTATCTTAATTCGATGGGCGTACGGTACGCTGTTCTATACGTTTTTCTGGATTGGCATTAACGACGATGCGCTGTACGAAAATACCTGGTGTGTGAACTTCATCCGGGTCCAGTTCGCCAGTTTCTACCAGTACCTCAACCTCGGCTACGGTGATCTTGCCAGCCATCGCCACATTGGGATTGAAGTTGCGTGCGGTCTTGCGATATACCAGATTACCGGCCTTGTCAGCCTTCCAGGCTTTGACCAGAGAGACGTCGGATACCAGTGAGCGTTCCATCACATATTTCTGGCCATCAAATTCACGAATTTCCTTGCCGTCGGCAACTATTGTACCCACGCCGGTCTTGGTAAAAAAGGCCGGGATACCGGCACCACCAGCACGCAGCTTTTCTGCCAGCGTGCCCTGTGGGGTGAATTCCAGTTCGAGTTCGCCAGCCAGGTACTGACGTTCGAATTCCTTGTTTTCACCGACATAGGATGAAATCATTTTCTTGATCTGGCGGGTCGTCAGTAACTGGCCCAGGCCAAAACCGTCTACACCGGCGTTATTTGAAATGGCGGTCAATTCCTTGACACCGGAATCGCGCAAGGCAGCGATCAGAGCCTCAGGTATGCCACACAGGCCAAAACCGCCTACAGCGATAGTCTGACCGTCCTTGATAATGCCAGCCAGGGCACTGGCTGCATCAGGATAAACTTTGTCCATATTGTCCCCTCTCCAGGTTGTAAATCGATATTTCTTTTGTCAAATGGCTGCTTGCAAATTACCGCAAACAGCCACACAAATCATTAGTCTTACAGGATATGATGCTGCGTTATACTGCGCAATACCGTAAAAATACGCCTTTACCAGTAACCTGTCAGTGGACCGCAGAAATGAACGCAGCACAGCCCATCGATTTTGAATCCATTTTTCAACACGCACCTGTCGGTATGTGCGTGTCGCAAAACCGTATTATCCAGGCTTGCAATGATGATCTGGCTAAAATGTTTGGCTATCAAAAAGATGAATTGCTGGGCAAGTCTTTTCTGGTACTTTACCCCAGTCCGGACGAATTTGAACGTACCGGAGCCAGGATCACGCCCATCATGAATGCCAAGGGCTATTATTCTGACGAGCGCATCATGAAACGTGCCAATCAGGAGCTGTTCTGGTGCCACGTCTCAGGCCGTGGCCTGAACAAGGACAACCCTCATGCTGCCGGTATCTGGACTTTTGAGGATCTCAGTGCAAAACGCTCCGTCACCGCCGAACTGACACCACGAGAGCGCGAAATTGCTGCCCTGCTGGTAGAAGGCAAGACCAGCAAGCTGATTGCCCGCCAGATAGACCTCAGCCCCAGGACAGTGGAAATGCACAGGGCTAAACTCATGCGCAAATTCAATTCAGCCACATCCAGCGAACTGGTGCACAAATTGCTGGGCATCATGCGCTGAGCGCTGCAATAAGCTCAAGTACAGAGGCGGGCCTGGCCCGCCCCTTTCATCACTTATTTACATCATACATAGCTCAAGGCAATTCAAATCTTCGCGGTCCTGGATGGACGTTTTGCGACCTTGATTTCACTGAGTTTTTGCTTGATGGCTTCAGGCAAGGCCTCGGATTTACCTGTCTCGGCAGATACCCACACCACTTTGGCCCCACCCTCCGCATACAGGGCGTAACCATCACCGACTGAACGCATTTCCTGTATGGTCTCAAAACTGCTGCGGCCTGCTGCGCCGATATAGGTGCACACTTCCACCTGCCCCGGATATTTCAAGGGCTTTTTGAAGGTGCAATAGGCATTGACGATCACCGGACCATTACCCTTGTCATCCGGCAGGCAACCCATCATGCTCAGCCACTCAATACGCGCCTGTTCCATATAACGGAAATACACGGTATTGTTGACATGGCCCATGGCATCCATATCGCCCCACCTGATAGGAATGGTGACGGTATAGACCAGCTTCTTTTCCGTGACCTTGTTCTCTATCATTGCACGCTCATACCGTCATCGGCAGTAACGATGGCACCATTCAGGAAGCGGGATTCTTCCGCCGCCAGCAAGAGCAACAAACCATCGAGATCTTCTGGTGTACCAACACGTTTTCTTGGCAGCATATCGACCAGTTTCTGACCTGCATCGGTAGAGAAATAGTCAGAATTGATTTCAGTTGAAATATAGCCTGGGCAAATCGCATTCACATTGATACCATACTTGCCCCACTCCACTGCCATGGCCTTGGTCATGTGCACTACGGCAGCTTTGCTCATGCAATAAATGCCAATTTGCGGCAAGACGCGCAGACCGGCTACTGAAGCGATATTGATAATGCGATGTTGTTTTTTTGGATCACCCTTGTGACGGGCGATCATGCGCTTGGCTGCTTCTTGCGCCACGAAAAACGCACCGCGCTGATTGGTATCCATGACATAGGCATAATCGTCCGGCGTCACATCGACCAGGCGTTGTGTGGTCGATACACCAGAATTATTGATCAGGATATCGATAGGGCCAGCCTCTGTCTCCGCATGGGCAATCGCTGATTTGATGCTGCCGTAATCCGTGACGTCCAGAGCAACCACATGGGCCGCACCACCTTCAGATTCGATCTCGGCACGCAATTCCTTGAGCCTGTCTATACGGCGCGAAGCCAGCACGACCTGTGCACCAGCCTGCGCTAGGATTTTGGCAAATCGCGCGCCTAGGCCGCTGGAAGCGCCAGTTACCAACGCAATCTTGCCTTCGAAATTGACTTCTATGCCCATCTGATTCTCCACTAATAATTTGAATAAGCTTACTACTCTATCTACCCGCTATGATGACATACTGATTATGCTTGTGTTGTATGGATTTGAATTAGTTGAGGATATTTACAGAAATTTTCCTGCCATTTCACATGATCTTGATGCACACCAAAGTTGGCTCTGCGATAATTCCGAGTGTTTTGTACATCCACAACAATAAAAATTCGAGCACACCCTCGCTTGCGCAATACATTCACAGCAGATAACATGCTGACAGCAAATAAGCACGCTCGTTCGAAAATCTTCAGAAAGTGAAAATAGCCATGACACAAAGCATACTTGAACAGTACGGCCCACGCGACGCGATGGAATATGACGTCGTCGTCGTCGGCGGCGGACCCGCTGGCCTGTCAGCAGCGATCAAGATCAAGCAACTGGCCGCAGAAAAAGGCACTGAGGTCTCAGTCTGCGTGCTCGAAAAAGGTGGCGAGCCTGGTGCCCACATCCTGTCTGGTGCCGTCATGGACCCCAAGGCCTTGACTGAACTCTTTCCCAACTGGAAGGAAATGGGTGCCCCCCTGAACACTGAAGTGACAGAAGACCGCGTTCTGATCCTGACAGAAACCAAGGCTTACCGCACACCTAACTGGATGCTGCCAGCCTGTTTCGAGAATCATGGCAACTACATCGTCTCGCTGGCCAATGTGACGCGCTGGCTAGGTCAGCAGGCCGAAGCGCTGGGCGTAGAGGTATTCCCAGGCTTTGCTGCGGCAGAAGTCTTGTATAACGAAGATGGTTCCGTCAAAGGTGTTGCAACTGGCAATATGGGCGTAGATCGCCACGGCCAGCCCTCCTCTTCTTTCCAGCTTGGCATGGAGCTGCATGCCAAGTACACGCTGTTTGCTGAGGGTGCCCGTGGTCACCTGGGCAAGCAAGTCATTGCCAAATACGATTTGAACAAGGGCAAAGACCCGCAGTCATACGGCATAGGCATCAAGGAATTGTGGGAAATCGATCCCAAACAACATCAGCCTGGCCTGGTCGTGCACACGACCGGCTGGCCCCTGATGGATCAGTACAGCGGCTCTTTCCTGTATCACCTGGAAGACAATCTGGTGGCAGTTGGCTATGTGGTTGGCCTTGCTTATGAAAATCCTTACCTGTCTCCTTACGAAGAATTCCAGCGCTTCAAGACCCATCCCGCTATCCGGACCTTCTTTGAAGGCGGCAAGCGCGTTTCTTATGGTGCGCGTGCCATTACTGCCGGTGGCCTGCAATCCTTGCCAAAACTGGTGTTCCCAGGTGGTGCACTGATAGGTTGCGATGCTGGCTTCCTCAATATGAGCCGCATCAAAGGTAGTCACGCAGCGATCAAGACCGGCATGCTGGCTGCCACTGCTGCATTTGAAGCAGTATCAGCCAACCGCCAGCATGATGAACTGAGTGCGTATTCAACGGCATTCGAGCAATCATGGTTGCATGAAGAGTTGTATACCGCACGCAATGTTAAACCCTTGCTCAAGCGCGGTACTTATGGCTCACCTCTGGTGTGGCTGGATCAGGTGGTCTTGCGCGGTAAGGCACCATGGACGCTGCATCACAGCAAGGCTGATCATGAATGCCTGCGCCCTGCTTCAGAATTCACGCCCATCGTTTATCCAAAACCCGATGGCAAGCTGACTTTTGACCGCCTGTCTTCGGTGTTTATTTCCAATACCAACCATGCGGAAGACCAGCCCATACATCTGACCTTGAAAAATGCCGATATCCCGGTCTCAGTCAACCTGGCAAAATTTGCCGGGCCCGAGTCACGCTACTGTCCGGCTGGGGTGTATGAATTCGTGAAAACCGAAGAAGGCGCTGACCGCCTGCAAATCAATGCGCAAAACTGCGTGCATTGCAAGACCTGCGACATCAAGGACCCAACACAGAATATCGTCTGGGTAACGCCTGAAGGTGGGGGAGGACCCAATTATCCAAACATGTAATCGAAGTCCTGATTAAGCTACCGCGCAGTGCGATTTTGAGCCAGCGATGCTCGTCGTACGTATGTACGACTGCGCTTCTTAACTCAAACTAGCCCTGCTCGCTACGCTTACTCAGGACTTCTTAACATACTACTGTCGAAATGGATGTTTAATTAAAAATGCCGCTGATCAGCGGCATTTTCGTTTCCCAGACTCTCGTGATCGCAATTTGCAATCACCACTTACCGGCAAGGATTTTTTCCAGCCAGAATGTGCCTATGACAGTTTTCACGTCGGTGATCTGGCCGGATTTGATCCAGTCCAGCATTTCTGGCAGTGTTGCGGTAAATACTTCGAGGAACTCTTCTTCATCAAGGGCGGCCTGCCCTGCTGTCAAACCCTTGGCCAGGTAGATATCCAGATGCTCGTCGGAGTAAGCGATGGCGTTGTGTATGGTGCAGACGAAAGACCAGTCACTGGCTGTATAGCCGGTTTCTTCGCGCAACTCTCGCTGGGCGCACAGCAAGGGGTCTTCACCCTCATCTATTTTGCCTGCCGGAAATTCTATGAAGACTTGATGCAAGGGATAGCGGAACTGTTTTTCCAGCAGGATGCGGCCATCGTCAAACAGAGGGATGATAACCACAGCACCAGGGTGACGTACGTATTCACGGGTGGCAGTCTGCCCATCCGGCAAGGACACGACATCTTTATCAACCTTCAGAAAACTGCCTTCATACACCAGTTCACTGCTGATCTTGTTTTCTTGCAGATCAAGTTTGCTCGTGACTTTCTCAACCATGATCGCGCTTCAGGTAACGGTACACAAAACCGGGGAAAGCCAATACCAGGAACAGGCAGGCATTGATGGCATAGAATTCCCATCCTTGCGGAAAGCGGTTACCTGCGGCAGACTCAAGAACAAAGGCGATTCCACCGACACAGAAATACAGGATGATAAGTTCAAGTAGGCGTAACCACAAGGACTTGACCTGAATCATATTTAATTGCGCCGATAGCTCGGGCTGTGCAGGCATGGCGCGCATGGGCGCGTCATTCGTGGTAATTGCTGCCGCATTTGCATCGTCGTCTGTAGTTTCTGCAACAATCAAATCGGCTGCAGATGAGGACGCGGATTTCCAAAAGAAAATAGATTTGAGAAATGCAAAGCGCTGCAAGCCTATGATAGCAAAGCAGCGCTCATTCAAAAAAGGCAGGTTGGCAGCTAAAACTGCCAACACGATGATCAACCAGCTTGATGCAGAATTACCCACTGCTGGCCGTATCAGTATTTAAGTGTATTGGAGATGGCGTTCACGCAGGCTGTCATCAACGAGCCTGGCAAGATACCCAGAACAACGACCATCAGACCATTCACGCTCAAGACCATACGCATGTCAGCGCTGGCAACGATAGGACTATTATCTACTGGATCATCAAAATACATGAGTTTGACGATACGCAGATAATAGAAAGTACCTATCAGCGAGAACAGTACGGCAACGATAGCCAGCCACAATTTACCAGTCGATAAGACCGCCTGCAAAACTGACAGCTTGGCATAGAAGCCCATCATAGGTGGAATACCTGCCAGCGAGAACATCAACAGCAGCATGACGAGGGCAAACCATGGATTGCGCTTGTTCAGGCCTTTCAGGTCTTCCAGGTTTTCTGCTTCAAAACCTGAACGTGCCAGCAACATGATGACGCCGAAAGTACCGAGCGTCGTCAATACATAGGTGATGCTGTAGAACATGGAAGAGCTGTAAGCATCGACTGCCAGGTCAGAATTACCATTTGCCACGCCAGACAACATGCCCAGCAACATGAAACCCATTTGCGAAATGGTGGAATAAGCCAGCATACGCTTCAAGTTGGTTTGCGCAATCGCGGTCAGATTACCTATCGCCATCGACAAGACCGCCAGCACTACCAGCATCTGTTGCCAATCAACTGCCAGTGGGAACAGGCCCTCGACCAGCAAGCGGAAGGTAATTGCAAACGCCGCCAGCTTGGGTGCACCACCCAGTAACAAAGTCACAGCAGTTGGCGCACCCTGATACACGTCAGGTACCCACATATGGAAAGGAACCACACCCAGTTTGAATGCCAGACCCGCAACCAGGAAAACGATACCGAAAACCAGGATAGTTTTGTTTGCCGTAGCTGTTGCAGTGACTTTAACGACTTCATTCAACTGCAAAGAGCCGGTAGCACCGTACAACATGGAAATACCATATAGCATGAAACCGGACGCCAGTGCACCGAGGATGAAATACTTCATCGCCGCTTCGGTAGAAACGGTATGGTCACGACGCAGGGCCACCAGGGCATACAGTGACAGGGACATCAATTCCAGGCCCAGATAGATCACCAGGAAATTATTACCAGAGATCATCACCATCTGGCCCAGCAAGGCAAACAGCGCCAGCACATAGTACTCACCGCCAAGGTGGGTATTGGTCATCGCACGGTCGCTGACATACTGACGGGAATAAATCAGGGTCACGCCTACTGCGATATAAGAAAACAGCTTCAGCAATACGGCCATGGGATCAGAAACGAACATATTATTACTGACGTATTCCGACTTCACCGGATCAGCGAATACCACTGTCAGGACACCACAGATCGTCAATGCCAGTATGCTGAGCGCATAAGTCACATTGCGTTTGCTGTCCGGCAAAAACATATCAGTCAGCAAGATGCCGCAAATCGCCAGCAGCAAAAAGATTTCAGGGTAAAGTGGTATCAGGTTCATATTATTCAATTTTTACTAGCATTGATCTGCTGCCACGACTATCTGATGCAGACTGCCGTGGCTTGCGTATCCAAATTCCCGGTCAAGGTATCAGCTTAGGCACTGCCACATGTCGCAACAGATCGGCTACCGACACCTGCATTGCATCTGTAAATGGTGCTGGATACAAACCCATCACCAATACCGCTATTGCCAACACACCCAGCATGAAGAATTCACGTTTATTCAGGTCGCTCAGGTGAGCTACATGCTCATTCGTGATATTGCCAAACACAACGCGCTTGACCATCCACAAAGAGTACGCTGCACCAAAAATCAGGGCTGTTGCTGCCAGCATGCCTATCCAGAAATTAAACTGCACCGCACCCAGGATAACCATGAACTCGCCGACGAAACCGGAAGTTGCCGGCAAGCCGCAGTTAGCCATGGAGAACAGCACGAACAAGGCAGCAAATTTAGGCATGGTATTAACCACACCACCGTAGTCAGCAATTTCACGGGAATGTACGCGATCATACAAAACACCGATACACAGGAACATCGCGCCAGAGATAAAGCCGTGGGAAATCATTTGCACGATAGCGCCCTGCACTGACATGTCGTTGAACATGAAAAAGCCCAGAGTCACAAAGCCCATGTGCGCAATCGAAGAATACGCCACCAGCTTTTTCATATCTTTTTGTACCAGTGCCACCAGGCCGATGTAAATAACAGCGATCAGCGACAGTGTGATCATGAAACCTGCCATGTAATGGCTGGCGTCAGGAGCGATAGGCAAAGAGAAACGCAGGAAGCCATAAGCACCCAGTTTCAACATGATGGCTGCCAACACGACAGAACCACCAGTCGGCGCTTCAACGTGGGCGTCTGGCAACCATGTATGTACTGGCCACATAGGAACCTTGACTGCAAACGCCATCAGGAAGGCGCAGAAAATCATGATCTGGGTCGTCAACGGCAAAGGCAGTTTATGCCATACCAGGATATCGAAGGAATGACCCGCTTTCAGGTACAGGTAGATGATGGCAACCAGCGTCAGCAAAGAGCCCATCAGGGTGTACAGGAAGAACTTGAATGCAGCATATACACGGTTCGGGCCACCCCAGACACCGACGATGATGTACATAGGGATCAGCGTGGCTTCAAAGAAGACATAGAACAACATGCCATCAGTTGCGCAAAACACACCTATCATCAGGCCAGACAAGATCAGGAAGGCACCCATATACTGAGCGACTTGCTTTTCTATGACTTCCCATGCAGCAATCACGACGATTACGGTGATGAAAGCTGTCAGAGGCACCAGCCACAAAGAGATACCGTCTATGCCCAGTGCATAGAACACATTGAAGCGTTCTATCCAGCTGTATTTTTCAACAAACTGCATGCCATGCGCAGCATTATCAAACAGCTTGATCAAAGGCAGCGTCACGATAAAGCTGCAGATAGATCCGATCAGTGCAACACCGCGCACAAGCGAGGGATTGTTATCGCGCCCGAATGCCAGTATGAAGATACCGAAAACTATCGGTAACCAGATCGAAAGGCTAAGTAGAGTAGAAGTTGACTGCATAGTAATTATCTTTTTATAGCCGTGGTCACTTATTTAGCAAAGGGAAACAGCACTGTATAAGCCAGGAATCCCATCACGCCGAGTATCATCACAAATGCATAGTGATAGATATAACCACTCTGCAAATGACGTATCAGTTTGGAGACCCAGCCAACCAGTTTTGCGCTGCCGTTAACTACCAGGCCATCGATGAGGCCTTTGTCACCAATATTCCACAAGCCACCACCGAGTACACGTGCGCCACCAGCAAACACGATCTCGTTGAAGCGATCCATGTAGTATTTGTTGTCCAGCAAAGTGTAGAGTGGCATGACAGCATTCTTGATCTTGGCTGGAATTTCAGGCTTGACCATGTAGAACACATAAGCAGTCACCACACCAAACAGTGCCAGCCAGAATGGTGGCGTCAGGAACGAGTGCAAGCCCATTGCACCAGCGCCGTGGAATTCATGACGCAGCTCTTCCATTGCGTGATGTGCTTCATTAACAAAGATCACGTCCTTGAAGAAGCCGCCAAACAGCATGGGTTCAATCGCAATCGCACCAATAAACAGCGAAGGAATTGCCAGCAAGACCAGTGGCAACCAGACAACCATAGGTGACTCGTGTGGTTTTTGCCCTGGAGCCAGGCCATGATGATGATCGTCATGGTGGTCGTCAGCAGCATGATGATCATCGTGATGATCGTGGGCATGCGCCTTGCCAAAGTTTTCCTTGCCGTGGAAGACCAGGAAATACATGCGGAAGGAATAGAATGCCGTGACAAACACACCTGCCAGCACCGCAAACTTGGCAAAACCTGCACCTGCCAGATGGCTGGCCTGCACTGCCTCAATAATGCTGTCCTTGGAATAGAAACCAGACAGGAAAGGTGTGCCTATCAACGCCAGCGAACCAGCCAGAGAAGTCAGCCATGTAATCGGCATGTACTTCCTCAAGCCACCCATGTTGCGAATATCCTGATCATGGTGCATACCGATAATCACGGAACCAGCACCAAGGAACAGCAGTGCTTTAAAGAAAGCATGCGTCATCAGATGAAATACCGCAACCGAGTAGGCAGAAGCACCCAGTGCCACTGTCATATAACCCAGTTGTGACAGTGTGGAATAAGCCACGACGCGCTTGATATCGTTCTGGATAATGCCCATGAAACCCATGAACAGCGCAGTAATCGCACCTATCACCAGGATGAAGGACAAGGCAGTGTCAGACAATTCAAACAATGGTGACATGCGTGACACCATGAAGATACCTGCGGTAACCATGGTCGCCGCGTGGATCAGAGCAGAAATCGGGGTCGGGCCTTCCATCGAGTCTGGCAACCAGACATGCAGAGGGAATTGTGCAGACTTACCCATAGCGCCGATGAACAGGCAGATACAGGCAACGGTGATCAGCATCCAGTCAGTGTGCGGCAACAACATCGCTGCCAGTTCATTTTTCTTGGCGAATACTTCAACATAGTTCATGGAACCAGTGTTAGCGACCAGCAAACCTATACCCAGGATGAAACCAAAGTCACCAACACGGTTGACCAGAAAGGCTTTCATGTTGGCATAGATTGCCGTTGGTTTGGTGTACCAGAAACCAATCAGCAAATAAGAAACCAGACCTACAGCCTCCCAGCCAAAGAATAATTGCAGGAAGTTGTTACTCATGACCAGCATCAGCATGGCAAAAGTGAACAGGGAGATATACGAGAAGAAGCGGTTATAGCCTTCGTCTTCTGCCATATAGCCTATGGTGTAGATATGCACCATCAGCGACACAAAGGTCACGACGCACATCATCATCGCTGTCAGGCTGTCAACCATGAAGCCAACTTCCAGCTTCATGTTACCGACCTTCATCCATTGGTACAGGGTCTCATTATATGTCGCGCCATCCATCACGGCAGACAAGGTCATGCAGGAGATGATCAGTGCAATCAGTACACCAAGTATGGTGACTGTATGTGATACCTTGCGGCCAACCACATTGCCGAAAAACTTCGTTCCTAGCAGACCTGCAATAGCAGACCCGGCCAGAGGCGCCAGTGGTACTGCCAATAATAATTGTGGGTTAAGTTGCCCCGCCATGATGACCCTTTGTTAGCTTTATTACTTTTCTAAATCGCCAGCGTATACCGGACTACCGGACTGCCGCAGCAGGCGACAATCCGCACCATTAACCTGATTAACCTTTTAATGCATCCAGATCTTCGACATTGATGGTATCCAGATTACGGAACAAGACCACCAGGATCGCCAGACCTATCGCTGACTCAGCAGCAGCAACGGTAAGTATGAAGAACACGAATACCTGCCCTGCCGCATCACCCAGATAATGGGAAAACGCGATGAAATTGATATTCACGGCCAGCAACATCAATTCAATCGCCATCAGCAAGACGATGATGTTTTTACGGTTGAGGAAAATACCGACGATGGAAATCGCAAACAGGATTGCGCCCAAAATCAGGTAATGCGTCAAACTCAAAGTCAAAGCCATTTAAGCCTCCGGATTCACAGTAGTTGCCGCAGCAGTGGCATTGTTCTCAGCGCGTTCGGATTCAGCTTTCATGCTGACGATACGGATACGGTCCTTGGCTTTTACTTTGACTGCCGCAGCAGGATCAAAATATTTACTGTCTTTGCGACGACGCAAAGTCAAAGCAACTGCAGCGATAATAGCCAGCAAGAGGATGGCTGCCGCAACCTCAAAAGCAAACTGGTAATGCGTGAAAATTTCCATACCAAGGTACTTGGTGTTACCTATCTTGTCAGCTGCTGCCGGCACATGATTGTCCGGACGCAAAAAGCCGCGCAGCAAGACTGCCGACATTTCTAGTACGATGATGACACCGACTGCAGCGGCCAATGGAAAGTGACTCCAGAAACCTTCCCTGAGTTTGTCGAGATTGATGTCCAGCATCATCACAACGAACAAGAACAGCACCATGACCGCACCTACATACACCAGTACCAGCACGATAGCCAGGAACTCAGCTTTTAACAGCAACCAGATACCTGCAGCATTGAAGAAGGTCAGCACCAAGAACAAGGCCGCATGCACGGGGTTACGTGCAGAAATGACCTGGATCGCGGCGACTATCATGATCGCTGCGAAAACATAAAATAAAACGGTAGTAAATTCCATATCGAACCAGGTCCAGTTAGCGGTATGTGGCATCAGCGGCACGCGCTGCTGCAATTTGTGGCTCGTAACGATCACCTACAGCCAGCAACATCTCTTTGGTGAAATACAGGTCACCGCGTTTTTCACCGTGATATTCCAGTACATGGGTTTCCACGATGGAATCGACCGGGCAGGATTCTTCACAGAAACCGCAGAAAATACATTTAGTCAGGTCGATGTCATAACGGGTAGTACGACGGCTGCCATCAGCACGCTGATCAGATTCAATCGTGATCGCCATGGCTGGGCACACTGCTTCACACAACTTACAGGCGATGCAGCGCTCTTCCCCATTCGGGTAACGACGCAGAGCATGCAAGCCACGAAAACGTGGAGACTGTGGTGTTTTTTCCTCAGGAAATTGCACCGTGATCTTGCGGGCGAACATATAGCGGCCTGTCAGGGCGAGGCCCTTGATCAGTTCGCGCAGCATCAGGCTGCCAAAAAAATCCTTGATTGCTTCCATTTTTTTAGCCTCTTACTTCCAAATATTCCATGGAGTTTGCATCCATGCTGCGACGATCACCAGATACACCAGGGTAAGCGGGATAAATACTTTCCAGCCCAAACGCATGATCTGGTCATAGCGATAACGCGGGAAGGAAGCACGTGCCCAGATGAACATGGAAACCACAACAAAAGTCTTGATACCAAGCCAGATCCAGCCAGGGATGAAATCCAGGAAGCTGAACGGTGCAGACCAGCCGCCGAGGAACATCAAAGATGCCATCGCGGAGATCAAGATCATGTTGGCGTATTCAGCCAGGAAGAACATGGCGAAAGACATACCTGAGTATTCGACCATGTGGCCGGCAACGATCTCGGATTCCCCCTCAACCACGTCAAACGGATGGCGGTTGGTTTCAGCAATACCGGAAATCACATACACCACGAACATAGGCAACAGCGGCAACCAGTTCCATGAGAACAGGTTGAAACCATGGCTGGCGGCAAAACCCTTGGTCTGTGCATTGACGATATCAGTCATGTTCAGGCTGCCAGACACCATCAACACAATGACCAGCACAAAGCCCATGGCGATTTCATACGACACCATCTGTGCAGACGCACGCATGGCACCGAGGAAAGCATACTTGGAGTTGGATGCCCAACCGGCGATGATGATGCCGTAAACTTCCATCGAGGTGATTGCCATGATCAGCAGCAAGCCTGCATTGACGTTTGCCAAGACAGTTTCAGGGCCGAAAGGAATCACCGACCAGGCTGCCAGCGCAGGCATGATGGTCATGATAGGTGCCAGCACAAACAAGACTTTATTTGCCTTGGCGGGGATGACGATTTCTTTGAGCAACAGCTTCAGCGCGTCAGCAATAGGTTGCAGCAAACCTGCAGGCCCCACGCGGTTAGGACCAAGACGGATGTGCATCCAGCCTATCATCTTGCGTTCCCACAAGGTCAGGTAGGCGACACAACCCATCACTGGCAAAGTGATGCAGACGATCTTGAGCAGTGTCCACAAAGGCATCCAAAAAGTGCCCAGGTAGTGCTGACCAAATTCATGAATAGAGAGCAGCAAATTCATTATGCACGCTCCAATTTGATGGCACCGAACATGCCGTCCAGATTACTTGTCAGGCTATGGCCTGCAGCAATCCTGACCACATTATCAGGCAAGGATTTATCTATTCCGACGGGGATCAGGGTAGAACCTGTTTTGCTCAGTCTGACCATGTCACCTTCGGCGATGCCGAGCTTGCTGGCGTCAGCAGAGCTGATCCATGCTTGCGGTGCACGTGCATCGGCTGTCAGTTGCAGGGATTCTGCACGGCGTACGATAGCGTCTGTGCTGTAAATACCAACGTCAGCAATACGTTCCATGCCAGCAGCTGCGTTAGCAGGAACTGATGGAGCCAGTTTGGATGAGTTGTTCAACTGTGTAGTCAGGTCAGCTTGCGTCAATACTGTTGCGCGCACTGCTTCTGCTGTTTCAAAATCAAAGTTGTCCAGACCCAGCAAATTGCCAAGTACGCGCAAGACTTTCCATGCAGGACGGGTATCACCCAAAGGTTTGACCACACCGTGGAAACTTTGTGCACGGCCTTCGCAGTTCACGAAAGTACCGGATGTCTCTGTGTAAGGAGAAACTGGCAGCAAGACGTCAGCATATTCAGCACCGTGCCTGAATGGCGACATGACGACGACCATTTCAGCATTGTCCAAAGCGGCTTTGGCTTGTACCGGATGTGCGCTGTCAAGCAAAGGCTCGGCGTGTAAAACGATGTAAGCTTTTTTGGCTTCAGTGAATACTGGCTTGGCATTGTTGGCAGGGATCGCATTTGCGAGGTAGCCGCCAACAGTGTTTGCCGCTTCTGTCAGATAACCAAATTCCGTAGCTGCGTTTTCTGCTATCCACTGTGCCAGTGCATGCAATTGCGATGCTTCTGGATGGTAAGACGCTGCATTGCCCAGGAATACACCAGCCTTGCCAGCCAGCAGGCTGGCCGCAATTGCTTCTGCTTTGGCAGATGCCTGTACTGCGTCGTAACCAGCTGGTTTGGCGATTTCTTTTTTGACTGCGATAGCAACGGCAACCTCAGCCAAAAACGCTGTCCACATTGATGGAGCTACGATTGCATTATTCGCCAGCTTGATGAGCAATTCATCATTGGCCGCGTGCAGGATGCTCAGCTCGGCGCCCATTTTTACTGACTGACGCAGACGCGCTGCCAGCAAAGGATGGTCTTTACGCAGGAAAGAACCGATAACGAAAACGTTTTTCAGCTGACCAAATCTGGCGATGCTGGTACCCAGCCAAGGCTTGACAGAAGAATTCAGTGCGAAGTCAGACTGGCGCAGGCGGAAATCAACATTGTCTGAACCCAGGCCACGGATAACGCGTTGCAACAATGTCAGTTCTTCCAGAGTGGAGCTAGGTGCAGCAACCGCGGCGATAGCATCAGCGCCATGCTCATGCTTGACATTACGCAAGCCATGCGCGACGTATTCCAATGCTGTCTGCCAGTCAGTTTCCTGCCACTGGCCACCCTGCTTGATCATGGGCTTGGTCAGGCGTTCTGCACTGTTCAGTGCCTCGTAAGAGAAACGGTCTTTGTCAGAAATCCAGCACTCATTGATGTCTTCGTTTTCCAGCGGGACCACACGCATGACCTTGTTATTCTTGACCTGAACTATCAGGTTGGAACCCAGGCCATCATGGGCACTGACCGATTTACGGCGTGACAATTCCCAGGTGCGGGCGGAATAGCGGAAAGGCTTGGATGTCAGTGCGCCGACTGGGCACAGATCGATCATATTGCCGGACAATTCGGAATCAACCGTTTTGCCGACGAAGGAAGTGATTTCAGAATGCTCGCCACGGTTGAGCATGCCCAGTTCCATGACGCCAGCGATTTCCTGGCCGAAACGTACGCAGCGTGTGCAGTGTATGCAGCGGCTCATTTCTTCCATGGATACCAGAGGGCCTACGTCCTTGTGGAATACCACACGTTTTTCTTCTTCGTAACGGGATGCCGTGCCACCGTATCCAACTGCCAGATCCTGCAGTTGACATTCGCCACCCTGATCGCAGATAGGACAATCCAGCGGGTGATTGATGAGCAGGAATTCCATCACTGCTTTTTGTGCTTTTACTGCCTTGTCGCTGGAAGAACGGACGATCATGCCCGGCGTGACCGGAGTCGCGCAGGCAGGCAAAGGTTTAGGTGCTTTTTCAACCTCAACCAGACACATGCGGCAGTTGGCCGCAATAGATAATTTTTTGTGATAGCAAAAATGCGGGATGTAAGTGCCAAGCTTATTGGCAGCATCCATCACCATACTGCCCTCTTGGACTTCGACTTTTTTGCCGTCTATTTCGATTTCAACCATGGTCTACTCTAAGTGTGCTAACCGAAGCTGGCTTACATGTAAGTGGGCACCAAGCAATGTTTATGCTCGATGTGATATTCAAATTCTTCGCGGAAATTCTTGATCATTGCGCGTACCGGCATCGCTGCTGCATCACCGAGGGCACAGATAGTCTTGCCTTGAATATTGTCAGCAATGGAGTTCAGCATATCCAGATCATCTGGACGGCCATGACCATGCTCTATCCTGTGCACCATGCGATACAACCAGCCGGTACCTTCACGGCAAGGTGTGCACTGACCACAGGATTCTTCAAAATAGAAATAAGACAGGCGCAACAGTGACTTGACCATGCAGCGTGTTTCATCCATGACGATGACAGCACCAGAACCCAGCATGGAACCAGCCTTGGCGATGGAGTCATA
The DNA here is from genome assembly GCF_009937955.1 of Undibacterium sp. KW1. Lineage (NCBI taxonomy): Bacteria > Pseudomonadati > Pseudomonadota > Betaproteobacteria > Burkholderiales > Oxalobacteraceae > Undibacterium > Undibacterium sp. KW1. Next base: position 3,358,207 of record NZ_AP018439.1, read on the forward strand.
ATCCATGTCAGTCGCCATCATCACATCACCAGTCAAGACCGGCATGGATGAACCACCAGGGATCACTGCCTTGATTTTTTTACCGTCACGCATGCCGCCAGCCAACTCCAGCAAAGTGGCAAACGGCGTACCCAAAGGTACTTCGTAATTACCAGGTTTTGCTACGTCGCCAGACATGGAGAAAATCTTGGTGCCGCCATTGTTAGGCTTGCCTAATGCAGCGTATTTCTCACCGCCCATGGCCAGCACGAAAGGGACTGCTGCAAAAGTTTCTGTGTTATTGATCGTGGTTGGCTTTCCATACAAACCAAAGCTGGCCGGGAAAGGCGGCTTAAAGCGTGGCTGCCCTTTTTTTCCTTCCAGCGATTCGAGCAAGGCTGTTTCTTCGCCGCAGATGTATGCGCCATATCCGTGGAAAGCATGCAACTGGAAATTAAAATCGGAACCGGCGATTTTGTCACCCAACATGCCCGCAGCGCGCGCCTCTTCGATCGCTTCTTCGAAACGGTCGTAGTCAGCAAAAATTTCACCATGGATATAGTTGTAACCTACCGTGATGCCCATGGCGTAAGCGCCTATGGCCATGCCTTCAATCAGCGCATGCGGGTTATAACGGATGATGTCGCGATCCTTGAATGTACCAGGTTCACCCTCATCTGTATTACAGACCAGATATTTTTGACCAGGGAACTGACGTGGCATGAAGCTCCACTTCAAACCAGTAGGAAAACCCGCACCACCGCGACCACGCAAGGAAGAAGCCTTCAACTCAGCAATGACTTGCTCAGGAGGGATTTTTTCATTCAGGATACGCTTCAGGGATTCATAGCCACCACGTGCTACGTAATCTTGCAGATGCCAGTTTTTGCCATCCAGGCCAGCCAATATCAAAGGTTTAATATGGCGATTATGCAGACTCGTCATTATTTAACCTCTTTCAATTCATTGACCAGACCGTCAATTTTTTCATTCGACATGAAGCTGCACATACGCTTGTTATTAACCAGCATCACAGGTGCGTCACCACAGGCACCCATGCATTCACCTTCAACCAGAGTGAACTGGCCGTCTGCCGTAGTTTCCCTGTAATCGATACCGAGTTTTTGCTTCAGGTGATGTGCTGCACGTTCACCACCAGACAAGGCACAAGGCAGATTGGTGCAGACCGAAATCTTGAACTTGCCCACCGGCTTGGTGTTGTACATATTGTAGAAAGTCGCGACCTCCTGCACTGCTACTGCGGGCATGCCGATGTAGTCAGCCAGAGTCTGCATAACTTCGGGGGAAACCCAGCCAGTTTCATCCTGCGCAATAGCCAATGCGGCCATCACAGCGGACTGTCGCTGGTCAGCCGGGAACTTTGCAAGTTCACGATCAATTTTTTTAAATGCCTGCTCTGATAACACCATAGCTAATGCCTCGATTCGACGTCCTCAGGACGCCGCTTTATCTGTCAATCTCACCAAACACAATATCCTGAGTACCGATGATCGTTACCGCATCAGCAATCATGTGACCTTTTGCCATTTCATCCAAACCCTGCAAATGCGCGAAACCTGGCGCACGGATTTTCAGACGATAAGGCTTGTTAGCACCATCGGACATCAAGTAAATACCAAACTCGCCTTTTGGATGCTCAACTGCGGCATAAGCTTCGCCAGCAGGAACATGGAAACCTTCGGTGAACAGTTTGAAGTGATGGATGAGTTCTTCCATATTCGACTTCATGTTCACGCGATGTGGTGGCGCAACCTTGTGGTTATCAGTAATTACCGGGCCCTGGTTATTTCTCAGCCACTCTACGCATTGTTTGATGATGCGGTTGGACTGGCGCATTTCTTCCACGCGCACCAGATAGCGGTCATAACTGTCACCATTGACACCAACTGGAATATCAAAATCCAGCAAGTCATAGACTTCATACGGTTGCTTCTTGCGTAAATCCCATTCGATACCGGAACCACGCAACATAGGACCACTAAAACCCATGGCCATGGCGCGCTCAGGCGACACTACGCCAATACCAACCAGACGCTGTTTCCAGATACGGTTATCGGTCAACAGTGTTTCGTATTCATCGACATATTTTGGGAAACGGTTAGTGAAGTCTTCAATGAAATCCAGCAGGGAACCCTGACGGTTTTCATTCAGCAACTTCATCGCTTTTTCATTCTTCAAGGCCGATACAGTGAATTGCGGCATTTGGTCCGGCAAATCACGATACACACCACCTGGGCGATAGTAAGCAGCATGCAAGCGTGCGCCTGAGACTGCTTCATAGCAATCCATCAGATCTTCACGTTCACGGAAGGCGTACAGGAAAACCGCCATCGCACCCACGTCCAGCGCATGCGCACCTATCCACAGCAAGTGGTTCAGCAGACGCGTGATTTCGTCAAACATGACGCGGATATACTGCGCACGCAAAGGCACTTCCAGACCCAGCATCTTTTCTATGGCCATGACATAGGCATGTTCATTGGCCATCATGGACACATAGTCCAGGCGATCCATGTAAGGCACGGATTGCAGGAAAGTTTTTTGCTCAGCCAGTTTTTCAGTCGCACGATGCAGGAGACCAATGTGCGGATCAGCACGCTGTATCACTTCACCGTCAAGCTCCAGTACCAGGCGCAACACACCGTGCGCAGCAGGATGCTGAGGACCAAAGTTCAGGGTGTAATTCTTAATCTCAGCCATTATTTCATCCCGTAATTTTCTTCACGAATCACACGCGGCACATTTTCGCGCGGCTCTATCGTGACAGGCTGGTAAACAACGCGCTTTTGATCTGCGTCATAGCGCATTTCAACATAGCCGGAAACTGGAAAATCTTTACGGAATGGATGACCGATGAAACCATAGTCGGTCAATATACGGCGCAAATCATTGTGACCATCAAACAGAATACCAAACAGGTCAAACGCTTCGCGTTCATACCAGTTAGCCGCATTCCAGATATCGATCAGCGAAGGCACGACCGGCATTTCATCATCCGCTGCAAACACGCGCACACGCAAACGCCAGTTATGTTTGATCGACAGCAAGTGTGAAACTACAGCATAACGTGCACCTTCCCACAAACCATCGCCATAAGCAGAATAATCGACACCACAAAGGTCGATCAATTCTTCAAAACTGGTTTCTGCATGGTCACGCAAAGTGCGCATCACATCCAGATAAGCAGTTGCAGAAACCACGATGGTGATTTCACCCAGCGCATTCTTCAAGTCCAGAATACGCTCACCCAAGACATTTTTTACTGCCGCCTCAAGGTTTTCCAGTTTGGTAGTCATAATTTATTATTGCCCCAGCGATCGCGCGATTAACGAGCAATGGTATTGGTACGTTTGATCTTGTTTTGCAACTGTATGATGCCGTACATCAGCGCCTCAGCGGTTGGCGGGCAACCTGGCACATAAATATCAACTGGCACAATGCGGTCACAACCGCGCACAACAGAATACGAATAATGGTAGTAACCACCACCATTGGCGCAAGACCCCATGGAAATCACCCAGCGTGGCTCGGCCATCTGGTCATATACCTTGCGCAGCGCAGGTGCCATCTTGTTACACAACGTACCAGCAACAATCATGACATCAGACTGACGCGGAGATGGGCGAAACACCACCCCAAAACGATCCAGATCATAGCGCGACGCACCAGCATGCATCATCTCTACCGCACAGCAAGCCAGACCAAAAGTCATCGGCCACATGGAGCCGGTGCGCGTCCAGTTGATCAGCTTGTCGGCTGTTGTGGTAACAAAGTTTTCGTTAAATACACCTTCAATTGCCATAATCCATCACTCCCAATCCAGAGCGCCTTTTTTCCAGATGTACCAAAATCCAACGCCAAACTCGAGCACGAAGCCAAGCATAATCAGAAAACCTGCCCAACCCAGGTCACGCATTGCCACACCCCAAGGGAAGAAGAATGCTGTTTCCAGATCAAACAAAATAAACAGAATCGCGACCAGGTAATAACGCACATCAAACTTCATGCGCGCATCCTCAAATGCCTCAAAACCGCATTCGTAAGCAGAATTTTTTTGTGAGTCTGGTTTGTATGGAGCAAGAACACGCCCCAGAATTTGCGGCACCACGCCAACGGCGATACCAACCAGAATAAAGAGAAGAACTGGGAAATAATTTTCGAGGTTCACGTTAGGCCACCTGTAATTGAATGCCAGATTGAAGCGAGATGTTTCTCAAGATCACACAACAAGAGACATCCACTTCCTCGACTGGGCCAATAAAGAAAACTGACCCTATTTTTTTGGTGCCGACGACGAGACTCGAACTCGTACAGCTTTCGCCACTACCCCCTCAAGATAGCGTGTCTACCAATTTCACCACGTCGGCTTAAGCCCAGCATTCTACTATGTATAGCCTCATTGTTCAACGCGCAATTGCAGCAATTCAAAGTTTTTTGCTGAGCAAAATCAATTTATTTTGGAATCTGACCAGACTGAGCCGCAGAAGAGGCAGGCACAGATGCCGCAGATGCTGCACTTGCAGCAGGAGCCGATGCTGGCGCACTGACCGCAGCGGCATTAGTTGCTGGCTGAGATACGGTAGTAACACCCTCCATCACACCACCGGAAGGCTTGCGTGCGCCAGTACTAAACACCGCCAGACCCAAAGTCGCCGCAAAAAATATCGCAGCAGCTATACCCGTTGCCTTGGACAAGAAATTCGAAGAACCCGTCGCACCAAACAAGCTACCAGAAGCGCCAGAGCCAAAAGAGGCACCCATATCAGCACCTTTACCGTGCTGCAATAAAACCAGACCAATAATTGTCAAAGCAGACAGAATCTGAATAACGATGACCAACGTGTGTAAAGTTTGCATTCAAAACATCCAAGTAAAAATTAAGTACTACAATAAATCAATTAACTGGCAGCGATGATCGCAAGAAAATCTTGCGACTTCAGTGCAGCCCCACCAATCAAACCACCATCAATATCGGGCATTGCCAATAACTCCCTGGCATTTTCCGGCTTCATGCTACCACCATACAAAATCTGTACTTTTTCTGCCGCACCCGCATCACGAACGGCCACTTGCTGACGCAGGAAATGATGCACTTCTTGCGCCATTTCAGGTGTTGCAGTTTTACCCGTACCTATAGCCCAGACGGGTTCATAGGCAATCACCAGGTCATTAAGGCTATTCAGCACATCCAGCACCGCATTCAACTGCGCCGCTACAACCGCATTCGTCTGACCACTTTCGCGCTGCTCCAGGGTTTCGCCCACGCAAACTATAGGCAAGACACCATGCTTCAATAATTGCTGAGCCTTGTGCGCTACCAGCTCATTTGTTTCAGCATGATAAGCACGGCGCTCAGAGTGCCCGACAATTGCATATTTACAAGCACAATCCTGCAACATGGAGGCGGAAATCTCACCTGTGTAAGCGCCATGCGCATGCACAGACACGTCTTGCGCACCCCAACTCACAGCAATACCACTCAATAATTCTGCACATTGTGCAAAATAAGGCGCAGGAACACAAACCAGCACATCACACTGCAAACTGGCAGGCAAACCCGCCTTGACTTCAGACAACAATGAACGGTTAGCAGCAAAACTACCATTCATTTTCCAGTTACCGGCTATTAAGGTGCGTCGCATAGTGAGCCAAAATATAAATAACCGTCTATTGTAGCCTTCGCCGCAGACAGGGTCAAACCAGCAAGACCAGTTTTTACATTCCGAAGTTACTATAAAGACATAATTACATCAAATTTATGACCAACATAGCAATTTTGCAAGCATCAGCACATCCAGACCAGGTTTAATCAAAAACAACAAGCGTCAAGCTAATCCAGCGTCAGCATGATTTTCCCTATATGCAAGCCCTCCTCCATCATTGCATGTGCCTGGGCAGCCTGCTCTAGAGGAAAAACCTGGTGTATTACGGGGACTATTTCTTTTGATACCAGCAGTGGCCAGACATGTTCTTGCAGCTCTGTCGATATTTTTGCCTTGAAGGCAACAGAGCGCGGGCGCAGTGTGGAACCCGTCACCGTCAAACGCCTGCGCAAGAGCTGACCCAGATCAAGCTCCGCCGAATTACCACCAAGCAGGGCAATAATCGCCAGCCTGCCATCATCGGCGAGGCAATTGATTTCTTTTGGCACATAGGAGCCTGCCACCATATCCAGAATGACATCGACCCCCTTACCTGCTGTTAATTCCTTGACGACTTCGACAAAATTTTCAGTCTTGTAATTGATGCCGCGCTCCGCGCCCAGCTTTTCAGTCGCCCTGCACTTTTCATCAGAACCAGCAGTAGCAAAAACCCTGTGCCCCAATGCCCGGGCAATCTGGATTGCTGCGACACCTATACCTGAAGTACCTCCCTGCACCAGAAAACTTTCGCCAGGCGACAGATGCGCGCGCTGGAATACATTACTCCAGACAGTAAAATAGGTTTCTGGCAGCGAGGCCGCCTCTATCATGGACATGCCCGCTAGTGTCTTCAGGCACTGCCCCGCAGGTGCCACGCAATACTCCGCATAACCACCGCCCTGCACCAATGCGCAAACCTGGTCACCCAACTCAAAACCACTGCCTTGCACATCACCACCGACTATTTCGCCGGCCACTTCCAGACCCGGCAAATCTGAAGCACCTGGCGGCACAGGGTAAAAACCAAGGCGCTGCAGGACATCAGGGCGATTCACGCCAGCTGCGGCAACCTTGATCAATAGCTCTCCCTTACCCGGCACTGGCACAGGCCTGCTGCAAATTTGCAAGACTTCAGGCTTGCCATATTGGGTAATTTCAATTGCGCGCATTTCAGTTTTCATCTTCAGCCTTTGTAGGGTTCCAGCGATACAGTGCGCAATTGTAAGCCAATAAAAAAACGCCCGTGCGAGACGGGCGTTTTCAACTCATTTGCAACTTATTTTTAATTCACTCAGCCCAAAGGCTGCGTGAATTTATTACTACTGCTGTTGTTGCTGCTGTTGCTGCTGTTGCTGTTGTTGCGGCTGAGCTTGCGCTTCAGATTCAGAAGCTGCTGCTTTCATCGACAACTTGAAGCGACCACGGTCATCAGTTTCCAGCACTTTTACACGTACTTGCTGACCTTCTTTGAGGTAGTCAGCAACTGCATTCACGCGCTCATTGGCGATTTGGCTGATGTGCAGCAAACCATCTTTACCTGGCATGATTTGCACGATCGCACCGAAGTCCAGCAATTTCAATACTGTACCTTCGTAGATTTTACCAACTTCAACTTCTGCAGTCAGCTCTTCGATACGGCGCTTGGCTTCCTGACCAGCGGCGGCATCAACAGAAGCGATAGTCACGACGCCCTCATCACTGATATCGATTTGGGTGCCAGTTTCTTCTGTCAGAGCACGGATCACTGCACCACCCTTACCGATAACATCACGGATTTTTTCAGGGTTGATCTTGATCGTGATCAGGCGCGGAGCAAAGTCAGACAATTCAGATTTGCCAACAGGTACGGCTTCCTGCATTTTACCCAGGATATGGATACGGCCCTCTTTAGCCTGAGCCAAAGCGACTTGCATGATTTCTTTGGTGATACCCTGGATTTTGATGTCCATTTGCAAGGCAGTAATGCCCTCTGCAGTACCGGCTACTTTAAAGTCCATGTCACCGAGATGATCTTCATCACCCAGGATATCTGTCAGAACGGCAAACTTGTTACCATCCTTGATCAGGCCCATGGCGATACCGGCAACGTGTGCTTTCATCGGCACGCCAGCATCCATCAAGGCCAGGCAGCCGCCACAGACAGAAGCCATGGAAGAAGAGCCATTGGATTCTGTAATTTCAGAAACCAGACGGACGGAGTAGCTGAAATCTTCTGGATCAGGCAAAGCTGCTTGCAATGCACGTTTAGCCAGACGGCCATGGCCGATTTCACGACGTTTAGGCGTGCCAACACGGCCTGTTTCGCCAGTAGCGAACGGAGGCATGTTGTAATGCAGCATGAAGCGGTCAGAGTATTCACCCATCAGCGCATCAATTTTTTGCTCATCACGAGCAGTACCCAGAGTAGCAATCACCAGAGCCTGCGTTTCACCGCGCGTGAACAGGGCTGTACCATGCGTACGTGGCAAAACGCCAGTGCGGATAGTGATAGGGCGCACAGTGCGTGTATCACGGCCATCGATACGTGGCTCGCCTTCCAGGATTTGGGAGCGAACGATTTTCGCTTCCAGATCAAACAGGATATTGCCGACTTCTGCTGAATCAGGAGCAGCTTCGCCTTTGGCAGCAGCTTGCTCAGCCAGTGCCGCAGCAACTGCAGACGTTGCCGCCTTCAATTGCTCGGTACGAGCCTGCTTTTCTTTGGTTTGATATGCAGTGCGCAACAGAGGTTCTGCAACCGCTGTAACAGCAGCGATCAGTGGCTCATTTTTCGCAGCAGGCGCCCACTGAACTTCAGGCTTGCCACCGTCACGGACCAGTTCATGGATCGCATCGATCACAGCTTTCATTTGCGTGTGACCGTAAACAACCGCGCCCAGCATGATTTCTTCAGACAATTGCTGCGCTTCAGACTCAACCATCAACACGGCTTGCTCAGTACCGGCAACAACCAGGTCCAGCTTGGATTGTTTCAGTTGCGTTGCAGTTGGATTCAATACATATTGACCATCGATATAACCAACACGTGCTGCACCAACCGGGCCACTGAATGGGATGCCAGCAACGGAAATCGCTGCAGAAGCACCGATCATGGCTGCGATATCAGGATCGATTTCTGGATTGACAGACAAAACATGCACAATGACCTGAACTTCGTTCAGATAGCCTTCTGGGAACAGAGGGCGAATTGGGCGATCGATCAAACGGGAAGTCAGTGTTTCTTTTTCTGATGGACGACCTTCACGCTTGAAGAAACCGCCAGGAATACGGCCGGCAGCGTAAGTTTTTTCCATGTAATCCACGGTCAGAGGAAAGAAATCCTGACCTGGTTTTGCATCTTTTTTTGCAACTACGGTTGCCAGTACAACAGTATCTTCTATGGATACCATGACCGCGCCGGAAGCCTGGCGGGCGATTTCGCCGGTTTCCAGTGTTACCTGGTGTTGGCCGTATTGGAAGGTTTTGGTAATTTTATTAAACACAATGTGTCCTTTCTATTTTGCCGACAGATTTTCAGGCGCTGTCGTTCACCTCACCACGAGCAATCCGCCTGGATTGCTTTTTGCCTGTTTTTTAATATTTACATCAAAAACCGGGCTAAAACTGGGAAAAACTAAAACTCTAGATGGACAAAAAGCCTGCGACAGTTAACTGACGCAGGCTTTTTGCTACAAATCTTTTGCTAAATTCAGCAAGAATTACTTACGCAAGCCGAGTTTTTCGATCAGTGAGCGATAGCGATTCAGGTCTTTACCTTTCAGGTAAGACAACAGACTCTTACGACGGTTAACCATCATAATCAAACCACGACGTGAGTGGTGATCTTTAGAGTGAGCTTTGAAGTGACCATTCAGATCATTGATACGTGCAGTCAACAGAGCAACTTGCACTTCAGGAGAGCCTGTGTCGTTTTGACCACGGGCATTGTCCGCTACGATAGCGGCTTTTGCGTTTTTTTCGATAGACATGATTTTCCTTAACATGCGATAACAATAGTCGCCGCTTTAAAAAACAGCTATAAAACCATCATTATCGTGACATAACAATTCCGCCGAAATGACGGAACGCGTGACTATAACACCGTTTTTAGCCAGAATCAAATTTGCTTTAAATCTGGGGGTTCAACTTCTCTGTCTTGGATTGCAATTTATTCAATGCCGACAAATAAGCTTTCGCTGAAGCAACAACAATATCAGGATCAGCCCCCACGCCATTGACAATGCGGCCAGCCTTGGACAGGCGCATGGTGACTTCACCCTGCGACTGGGTACCAGTAGTGATCGCATTCACAGAGAACAACAGCAGCTCTGCGCCACTCTGCACCTTGGAATCAATGGCATTGACGATAGCATCGACCGGGCCATTGCCATTACCTTCGCAAGTGACTTCCTTACCATCTGAAGTAAATACAACTTTGGCGTAAGGCAGCTCACCCGTTTCTGAGCGCTGTGACAAAGACACATAATGGAAGGCATCGTTGTTGTGCGCATGCTCTTCATCCGACACCAGGGCAAGAATATCTTCATCGAATATTTCCGACTTGCGGTCGGCGAGTTCCTTGAAGCGGGCAAAGGCAGCATTGACTTCAGTTTCCGACTCCAGCTCTATACCCAATTCTTCCAGGCGCTGCTTGAATGCATTACGACCAGATAATTTACCCAACACCAGTTTATTCGCACTCCAGCCCACGTCTTCGGCACGCATGATCTCGTAAGTATCACGCGCCTTCAGGATACCGTCCTGATGGATGCCAGATGCATGGGCAAAGGCATTCGCGCCTACCACAGCCTTGTTAGGCTGTACGGCAAAACCAGTGATTTGCGACACCAGCTTGGATGCGGGCACGATCTGACTAATGTCGATGCCCAGTTGCAAATCAAAGTAATCTTTGCGGGTACGCACTGCCATGACGATTTCTTCGAGTGCAGTATTGCCTGCACGCTCACCCAGGCCATTGATGGTGCATTCAATCTGGCGTGCGCCACCTATCATGACACCAGCCAGAGAATTGGCCACGGCCATGCCAAGGTCATTGTGGCAATGCACAGACCAGATCGCCTTGTCAGAATTGGGGATGCGTTCACGCAAAGATTTCAGCATATTGCCGTACAGTTCAGGCACGGCATAGCCGACCGTGTCTGCAAAGTTGATCGTGGTCGCACCTTCTTTGATAACCGCTTCCAGCACCCGGCACAAAAAATCCATATCTGAACGACTGCCATCTTCAGGACTGAACTCAACATCATCCGTAAAATTGCGGGCATAGCGCACGGCTTGTATGGCTTGCTCCAGTACCTGATCCGGCGTCATGCGCAACTTCTTTTCCATGTGCAGCGGAGACGTTGCGATGAAGGTATGAATACGCTTGCGTTGCGCCGCCTGCAAGGCTTCTGCTGCGCGGGCGATATCGCGGTCATTGGCGCGCGACAAAGAGCAGATCGTCGAGTCCTTGATGATGGAAGCAATCGCCTTGATGGATTCAAAATCGCCAGGAGATGCTGCCGCAAAACCGGCTTCAATCACATCGACTTTCATTCTCTCCAGTTGCTTGGCAATACGGATTTTTTCATCCTTGGTCATGGATGCACCAGGGGATTGTTCGCCATCACGCAAAGTTGTGTCGAATATGATGAGTTTGTCGGCCATGTTATTGCTCCTGATATGAATTTAAGTCTGAAATGTTGTAGATGAAAAACTGCAAACTGAGAATATTCTTTGACCTGCCCTTGCAAGACGCACATGGGTGGCGAGACTACTCGAATTGTGGGTATAGGGGGATTTAGCGCGTGAACGCTAGTAGAGATGCCAGCAATAGCGATAGCAGACCAGACAGGCCTGCCATAGTGTTTTTTGCTATTGATGTAGATGCGGAGTTCATGCCAAAGACTATAAGCTTAAAGGCAGAAAAGTGCAAGAATTTATAGCAGGAAAATCCTGTTTTTATGAGGCAGAAAAGCAAAAAAGCCGCGATACATTTCCTGTATTGCGACTTTTCTTGAAAAACACCGAATTTAATCTGGCAGCGCGAGTTTTGATACCGGCTTATTTATCGTCATGGTGATGATCATCAACACTGGTCTGCACTATGCTCACTGGCCTGCCCTTGCGCCAGCGCCACAGCAAGACGACATAACCAGACAAACCATACAGAACAAACAAACCAAACAAAACCTTGGGCGGGTCACTGACTACCGCAACATAGGCCAGCACGACGAGGAAAGGCGCGATGAATGGTACAGACTTACGCAGGTTCACGTCCTTGAAACTATAGAAAGGCACATTGGTCACCATCGTCAAACCGGCAAACAAGGTAATGCTCCAGGTACTCCAGCTCAAGTCACGCCCGAGGAAATGCAGATCTTCCATAAGCAATACAAAGCCCGCAACCAAAGCAGCGGCCGCAGGACTGGGCAAGCCCTGGAAATAACGCTTATCGACCACACCAATATTGGTATTGAAGCGAGCCAGGCGCAAAGCAGCACCGGCACAATATACGAAGGCAGCCAGCCAGCCCAGCTTGCCCATGCCCTTCAACGACCATTCATAAGCCACCAGTGCCGGAGCGGCACCAAAGGAAATCATGTCTGACAAACTATCGTATTGCGCCCCAAACTCACTCTGGGTATTCGTCATGCGGGCGACGCGACCGTCCAGACTATCCAGCACCATGGCCGCGAAAATCGCCAGGGCCGACCGGTCAAAACGTTGATCCATTGCCATGACAATCGCATAAAAACCGCAAAACAAGGCTGCAGTTGTAAATGCATTCGGCAAAAGATAGATGCCACGCCTGGGTTTGACTGGCACACGCACATCTTCATCCACATGAGCAGTCACAGGTGCATTCTTGCGCGCACCCTTGGGAAAGAGCTTAAAACTACCTTTTGGCTTTCGCTTTAGTATTGGTGCCATTCTTGCTATCGTAATCTGTAAAATATATCTCTTACCTGGGCAAGGGATGAAAAAGTGTGCGAAGTATAACCCCGATTATTAGCAATGAAAACAAATGCATCTTTCACGTTGCAGGCTCCAATATACATCTTCATTCACATTCAATTAAAAAATAGACGTGCCGTTTGGTAAGGCGATCATGGAAGATCAAAGTAAAAATCGCCCGGATGGGCGATTTTTACTTTGATCTGTCTCTGAAGACATTCACAACTTACTTCAAATTGAATGCAACGATAGTGTTATCCCTACTCTTAATATAAAGAATACCATTCCTGGATAGCGATAGTTCGCCCGCATGAGAATAAGTCCATACAGTTTGGTGTGTGTTCAAATCAACTGCATAGGTATTTTTATCGCCTGAAACAAAAAGAAGATTGTTTGTCACCAACATAGCCTGTGGAGTACTGTATACCTGCAACGTATCATCCAAAGCCGGCTTCCACTGCCATAGCACTTGCCCTGTATTGATATCCAATGCGCTTAAAGTCCCGGGCCAGGTAATGGCAAATACTGTGTTTTTTGAGCAAACAAGTGAACTATTTGTATAACTGGTTGATGAACTACCAGCAAATTTACCTGCGGCAAGATCAAAAATAACAATTGATGAATTGAAGCCCTCTGGCTTTTGAAAACTCAAAAACGCATTCCTGTCAGGGCAATATACAGAAATCGCATTCATATTGACGAATTGATAATCAGAAAAAAGTGTCACGGGTGCGCCATTACCAAATTTATTGAAAATGCTTAACCCAACACGTTCTGCTGCTTGACTATTCTTTTCTTTCTGCACCGTGGTTGAACGATACGCCATTACGGATTGATCATTAAATGTCAGCATGCTGGAATCAAACCGGAACTTGGCCACAGATTTGACTTTGTACGTATCCGGATCAATAACAAACGCTGATCTGAATAAACTGACGCCAAAATCTACAAAGCTTGAATTACCCGAACTATAGGATGCCTGTCCATAAACGCCGCTGACATCAGCAACCAGCTCACCAATGCCATTGACAGAGTATACTTGTCCAATATTGGTCTGCCCCAAAAACTGACCACTGCCCAGATCAAATACTTTTACTTCAGGCTGGGTCGAGGTTTGCGCATAAATCTTGTTTTGGTAGATTGCCGGTGTCGGTGATACAGGTGGAACATAGGTTGGTTTATAAACAGGGCCATTGCTGAGGTTAACCCGCCATTTTTCGCTTCCGTCATGTTCATTTAAAGCGTAAAGAATCTGGTTTTTAGTATCGTCCAGTTGCACAAAATAAAAACCACTATTCTGCGTAACAAGTCTTGACAATGCATTACCATAATCATCACTTGCCTGAATTTTTTTCTCGAAACGATATGAGAATTTATTCGGATCAAGGCTGACAGGCACATTTCCACTATGGCTGGAATTACCCTGAAAGGCCGACCAGTCATACGCACCGGGGAGTGCTGACAACTGCGACAAAACAGCGGCCTTGACTTCAAAACGATACGGCAATTTCCATGGCGAGCCCTGATGCGCTTGCTTGCATATAAGCGGATTATCTTTACACAGGCGTATTTCGATGACACCGGAATAAACACCAGGTGATAGATTAGACGCGACTTCCAGCGTGGCTTGATAGGTATAAGTATCAATAGCATTAACTTTCACATCAGGTTTAATCCCGCCGTTGATGTCAATAATGCCTATGTTGATGATGTCAGGGAAATTCCGGGTCGCACGGGCTTGAACAACGATTTGACGCTTTTCATTTGGCCATATAACCGCGTTCAATGCATTGGGAGCCAGTGCGAGTCCGGGATCATTGGAAACAGCTACTGCAACTCCGCCACCTGTTGTGGTTCCGGTAGTCGTACCTGTTGTAGTTCCAGTAGTCGTACCTGTTGTGGTTCCAGTAGTTGTACCTGTTGTGGTTCCGGTAGTCGTACCTGTTGTGGTTCCGGTAGTCGTACCTGTTGTGGTTCCGGTAGTCGTACCTGTTGTGGTTCCGGTAGTCGTACCTGTCGTGGTTCCGGTAGTGATACTGGACTGCGGATTTGAACCACCCCCACCGCCACAAGCCGCTAAAGACAATCCCACTATCAATACTGCAATAACGACTTTCATTCTCAACCCTTACAATTTGTTTGAACACCCAAAAACCCGCCACTTTACCAGAAGATATGCAATTTTAATAATTACCATACCATCTCTCCGTTACGCGTTATTTACTTGCAAACTGACGAGACTAAAAATTTGCTTAGAATTGATTTTGCGGAAAACACGGCAGTTACAAAATCTCGATAAAGTTAAAGAAAAAAATCGCCCTCACGGGCGATTTTTAGTCTTAGCACTGCGGGCACCTGCGAGTGCACGCTTGATGACGCCCGGCGATCTGAAGAATTAATTCTTCGATTGATCAACCAGTTTGTTTTTAACGATCCAAGTGCACTTGAAGGCGTAAAAAAGTCGTCCAAGCGGACGACTTTTAGCCTTCGAGCTGTGTGCGCCTACGAGCGCACACTGGATGATGTCAGGTAATCTTAAAAATTAGTTTTTGGATTGATCAACCAATTTGTTTTTAGCGATCCAAGCGCACTTGAAGGCGTAAAGAAAATCGCCCCTGCGGGCGATTTTTAGCCTTCGAGCTGTGTGCGCCTACGAGCGCACACTGGATGATGTCAGGTAATCTTAAAAATTAGTTTTTGGATTGATCAACCAATTTGTTTTTAGCGATCCAAGGCATCATGGCACGCAATTTCGCGCCCACTTCTTCGATCTGGTGCTCAGCAGTCAAACGACGGCGGGAGATCAAAGTCGGTGCGCCTGCCTTGTTTTCCAGGATGAAGCTCTTCGCGTATTCACCAGTCTGAATATCTCTCAGGCACTGGCGCATGGCATTCTTGGTGTCTTCTGTAACGACTTTAGGGCCAGTCACATATTCACCGTATTCTGCATTGTTGGAGATCGAGTAGTTCATGTTGGCGATACCGCCTTCATAGATCAGGTCAACGATCAGCTTCAATTCATGCAGACATTCGAAGTAAGCCATTTCTGGTGCATAGCCAGCTTCAACCAGGGTTTCGAAACCGGCCTTGATCAGCTCAACCGCACCGCCGCACAGAACTGCTTGTTCACCGAACAAATCAGTCTCTGTTTCTTCACGGAAGTTGGTTTCGATGATGCCAGCACGGCCACCACCGTTAGCCATCGCATAAGACAAGGCGATGTCACGGGCAGAACCGGATTTGTCCTGATATACAGCGATCAGGTGAGGCACACCACCACCCTGACTGTAAGTACCGCGCACAGTGTGGCCAGGTGCTTTAGGAGCGATCATGATGACGTCCAGATCAGCGCGTGGCACAACTTGACCATAGTGAACATTGAAGCCGTGGGCAAATGCCAGTACTGCGCCTTGTTTGGCGTGAGGCGCAACGTTTTCAGCGTAAACCTGGGCGATGTTTTCATCTGGCAGCAAAATCATGATGACGTCAGCTGCTTTAACTGCGTCATTGACTTCAGCCACGTTCAGGCCAGCATTTTTTGCCTTGTCCCATGAAGCGCCGCCCTTACGCAGGGCGACAGTGACTTTACAGCCGGAATCATTCAAGTTCTGTGCGTGTGCATGACCTTGAGAACCGTAGCCGATGATAGCAACGTTTTTGCCTTTGATCAGGGAGAGATCACAATCTTTGTCGTAGAAAACTTTCATTTTGTATCCTAATAATTAAGTATTTTTGTAGAGGATGGCGTATGCCCGAAACTATTTTTAAACCTTGAGGATGCGTTCGCCGCGCCCTATGCCTGAACCACCGGTACGTACCGTTTCCAGAATTGCCGTGCGGTCGATTGAATCGATGAAAGCATCCAATTTACCTTTATTACCGGTCAATTCTATGGTGTAGGTCTTTTCGGTGACGTCGATGATGCGGCCACGGAAAATATCTGCGGTGCGCTTCATTTCTTCGCGCTCCTTGCCGACCGCTCTTACCTTGATCAGCATCAGTTCGCGTTCTATGTGCGCGCCCTCGGTCAGATCAACCACCTTGACCACCTCAATCAGGCGGTTCAAATGCTTGGTGATCTGTTCGATGATGTCGTCAGAGCCGGAGGTCACGATGGTCATACGCGACAGGGTCGCATCTTCAGTCGGTGCAACGGTCAGGGTTTCAATATTGTAACCACGGGCAGAAAACAGACCTACCACGCGTGACAAGGCACCGGCTTCATTCTCAAGAAGGATGGAAATAATATGTCTCATTACAGATCCTCCGAACCCAGCAACATTTCAGTCAAGCCCTTGCCTGCCTTGACCATAGGCCAGACATTTTCGGTTTGATCAGTAATGAAATTCATGAATACCAGCCTGTCTTTCATGGCAAAGGCTTCACGCACGGCGCCATCGACGTCTGCCGGGTTTTCTATCTTCATGCCGACGTGACCATAGGCTTCCACCAGCTTGGTGAAATCAGGCAAAGAGTCCATATAAGACTCGGAATAACGTGAACCATAATCAATCTGCTGCCACTGCCTGACCATGCCAAGGAAACGGTTGTTCAACAAGATAATTTTTGGTGTCAGGTGATATTGCTTGCAGGTTGCCAGCTCTTGTATACACATCTGTATCGAGGCTTCGCCAGTGATACAGGCAACAGTCGCATCAGGGTTGGCCATCTGCACACCCATGGCATACGGCAAACCTACGCCCATGGTACCCAGACCACCGGAATTGATCCAGCGACGTGGTTTGTCGAAGCGATAGTATTGTGCTGCCCACATCTGATGCTGGCCTACGTCTGAGGTCACAAAGGCATCGCCCTTGGTGACTTCCCAAACTTTTTCAACCACGGACTGTGGCTTGATGACTTCATTCGAAGTCGGGTATTTCAGGCATTCACGACCACGCCATTCATTGACCTGCTTCCACCAGGCGGCCAGTGCCTTGGGATCAGGACGTGTCTCAACCGTACTCAGTTGCGACAGCATTTCCTGCAACACGTCTTTGACATTACCTACGATAGGAATATCAACCTTGACGCGCTTGGAAATCGACGATGGATCAATATCAATATGAATGATCTTGCGTGGATGCGAGGCAAAATGCTTGGGATTGCCAATCACGCGGTCATCAAAACGGGCGCCAATGGCGATCAGCACGTCACAGTGCTGCATGGCCATATTGGCTTCGTAAGTACCATGCATGCCTGGCATACCGACGAATTTTTCATCACTGGCACGATAAGCACCCAGACCCATCAGGGTATTGGTACATGGGAAGCCCAGCAAATCGACCAGCTTGTTCAATTCCGGCGCCGCATGCGCGAGTATCACGCCGCCACCGGTATAAATCATGGGACGCTCAGCCTGCAACAGCAATTGCACAGCCTTGCGAATTTGACCTGCATGCCCTTTGTCGACTGGCTTGTAAGAGCGCATTTCGACTTCTTTAGGGTAGCTATAGGTAGTTTTGTGCATGCTGATATCTTTAGGGATATCAACCAGCACAGGGCCAGGACGACCTGTCGTTGCTATATAGAATGCTTTTTTGACGGTCTCGGCCAGGTCCCTGACGTCTTTCACCAAAAAATTATGCTTGACGCAAGGACGGGTAATGCCAACGGTGTCACATTCCTGGAAAGCATCCTGGCCGATAACGGCACTGGGCACCTGACCTGAAATGATCACCATGGGAATCGAATCCATATAAGCAGTTGCCAGGCCGGTTACCGCATTGGTAACGCCAGGTCCGGAAGTGACCAAGGCCACGCCTACTTTATTGGAGGAACGGGAATAAGCATCAGCAGCATGTACTGCAGCCTGCTCGTGACGCACCAGGATGTGTTGAAACTTGTCCTGATTGAAAATCGCGTCATAGATATAGAGTACGGCACCGCCCGGATATCCGAATACGTGCTCAACACCCTCTTCGGCCAGACACTTGACAAGTATCTCTGCGCCTGTAAATTCTGAACTCATAAATTGTGTCCTTTCAAGGTCCATAGGAGATTGATCGGATGTTCTTTCCTGGCGAAATCGACATGTAAATACCGGAAAGCTGAAATCCCTTTACGTGCGGTCACATTCCCCTTTACACATCCGTTGGATGTGGTGCCAGGCAAGGCTTAGTGCACTCGTTCAATCAGTATTAAGGCTTTACAACGACAGACTTCTCACGCTTGTGGCATGGGTCAGAACAAACAGCTACTTAAAGCAAACTTGTCGACAACGGCATTGTGGGCTGTTACAGACAAGTATTTTGTGCCCCGAGATTTTGGAGCGGACTCACAAGGTACTGCGTCGCAGCAATTTGGTCAAGGAAAATTCTATAAGAAAAGAAACTTATTTACCGTTAAAATGTTATCAAATGACAATAAACCACAAAATTCAGGACATAAGCACGTATTTTTGCTAGCATGTGCGCAATTTTGCATAGCCAGCTTCTTTAGCTCAACGCCATTGATCAAAGCCAACGCGTAACGACAATGAGGAAGCCGCGCCTGCTTTAACAACGTAACTCAACGCAAAGCGAACGTAAAGCGCGTAACTGCCAACAATGGCCACAGACAAAGAATTATCCAGCTTTTTGGAAGGTGTCGAACGACGCGCTTTCAAACATGCTGTCTATACGGTAAGAAATGAAGAGTCTGCTCTGGACATTGTCCAGGAAGCAATGATCAAGCTCGCCGAAAAATACGGCGACAAACCGGCGGCAGAATTGCCCATGCTGTTCCAGCGCATACTGCAAAACACTATCCTGGATTTTTTTCGTCGGGAAAAGGTCAGAAACACCTGGGTCAGCTTGTTTTCCAGCATTACGCCGTCAAATAACCAGGACGACGATAGTTTTGACTTACTGGAAAGTTATGCTGAAGAAGGCTCGGAATCATCCGAGTCCAGTGCCGACAAGATAGAACGTGAGCAAGTTCTTAACATAATTGACGAAGAAATAAAAAAACTTCCAGCACGTCAACGGGAAGCATTCCTCATGCGTTACTGGGAAGACATGGATGTAGCGGAAACCGCCGCTGCAATGGGTTGCTCAGAAGGTAGCGTCAAAACACACTGCTCCAGGGCAACACACGCATTGGCCGTCACGCTCAAGGCGAAAGGAATACACCTATGAATTACTCAAAAGAAGCAAAAGACCTTGAGTTTGCCTACAAGGTAAGACGGGCTCTGAATGAGTCTGCAGAAAGCCTGCCTGCTCCTACTCTGGACAGGTTGGCGCAAGCACGCAAGGCGGCTTTGGCACGCAAAAAGCAGGAAGCGCCTGCGGCAGTACAGGTATTCAAGGGCGTATTCGCTGGCAACTCTGGCTTTTCTTTCCAGGGACCAGGTTCCTGGATGGGCAAACTGGGCCTGGCTCTGCCTTTGCTGGTGCTGGTTGTCGGCTTGCTGGGCATTTATGAATACGAGCAACAGCAAAACATTAATGAACTGGCAGATATTGATACTGCCGTCCTGGTGGATGAATTACCGCCAGCCGCCTATGTTGATACCGGGTTCAGTGCTTATTTGAACAAAACGGAGGAGTAGTAGTGACGTTTGCGTTAATACCGAATACTGTTTGTCTCATTATTCTGTCTCTTGCAATACCGCTGGCTTTTGCTGGCGGTATTTCTGTTCCTGCGTCCAATCCACAAAGCACAGCTAAAGCCAGCACTGGCCTGCTGGGTGGCAGCACTTTGAGCAAACCGCTGTGGACAGAACTCAGTGCCGCACAGAAACAGGCTTTGGCACCATTGAGTCCGGAATGGGACAAGATGTCAGAACTCGGTAAGAAAAAATGGCTGGGTATCGCCGATCGTTACGCAACGATGAAGCCGGACGAGCAAGCCAGGCTGCAAGAGCGCATGCGCGACTGGGTCAAACTGACCCCTGAGCAACGCATGGCTGCCCGCGAAAACTATGCAAAATCAACGCAACTCAAGCCTGAGCACAAGTCGGCCCAATGGCAACAATATCAACAGCTGAGTGAAGAAGAAAAAAAACGCCTCGCAGATGAAAACCAGAAAAAGAAAAGTGTGACCAATCTGCCATCGGAATCTGTCAAGAATCCGAAAATTCTGGCCCCAATCAAGGTAGGCCCGACGCCGTCCACCACATCAGCGCCAGCAGTTAAAGTAATTACACCGCCTGCAACAGTGATTGCAGCTCCAGTCGCTTCATCTGTCATTGCCACACCGGCATCTACCGCTACCGATAGCACTGCTGCCAGCGCACCTGCGTCCCAAAACAAGTAATCCCGTGAATTCTGATCTGACTGCCCCAGCCATACGCCGCCGCCTGATTTGCATGGTCTATGAAGCCATGCTGCTGTTTGGTATCGTTTTTGTCTCCGGCTTTATCTTTGATGTGATCACCCAGAGCAGGCATGCCCTGACTTTACGTCATGCCCGTCAGTTCTGGCTGTTTCTTGTCATTGGTGCATATTTCGTATTTTGCTGGAGCCGCAGCGGCCAAACTCTGGCCATGCAGACCTGGCGCATCAAGGTGGTTGATCTGGATGGCAGCAAACTCCCCGTAGTCAAGGCCATTGTGCGCTACTGCCTGGCATGGATGTGGTTTTTGCCCGCCATGGCACTGGACCATCAACTAGGCCTCAAAGAGTGGCAAATGGCTGGCGTGGTCATCGCTGGCATGCTGGCCTGGGCATACACCGCCCGTTTCGACAAGCAAGGCCAGTTCTTGCATGACCGTCTGGCCAAGACCAGATTGATCCATATTCCCTCAGAAATTGAGCTGAAAGCGCAGTCAGGGACCTGATACTCTTTTGATGTTGCGCTTTCAATGTTATTCTTATGAAATAAATTATCGAGAAGAATGACATGCAACACAAAGCTCCTCGTCGCACCAGGGAACGCATACTAGAGTTATCCCTGCGCCTTTTCAATGAATTCGGTGAACCCAATATCACCACGACCGTGATTGCTGAGGAAATGAATATTTCCCCGGGCAATCTGTATTATCATTTCCGCAACAAAGATGATATCGTCAATTCTATCTTTGTGCAGTTCGAGGCAGAGATCAACAAGAAGCTCGCGTTCCCTGAAGGGCGCAAAGCCAATATCCAGGATATCTGGACTTACCTGCACCTGACCTTTGAACTGGTCTGGCGCTATCGCTTTTTTTATCGCGACCTCAATGACTTGCTCTCCAGAAACCGCAAGCTCGAACTCAACTTCAAAGAAATACTGATGCACAAGATCAAGGTCGCGACCGAATTGTGCAATGGCTTGCGCGCCGATGGTGAGTTTGAAGCCAGCGACATCGATATCGATGCACTGGCCACCAATATGGTGGTTGTCGCAACTTACTGGCTGTCGTATGAATATGTGCGCAATCCGCGCAAATATACTGAACTGCAAACCATGTCAGAGTCGCTGGCACGTGGCTGCTACCAGGTGATTGTGCTGATCAGCCCTTACCTGCGTGGCGAAACCAAGAACGTCTTTGAGAAACTGTCGCAAGACTATTTGCGCAAGATCAATCCAGCATGAAGAATATTTGCGTCTATTGCGGCTCTTCGCCAGGCATTACGGCAGACTATGCCATTGCAGCACGCCAACTGGCTGCTGAACTGGTCAGGCAAAACCTTGGCCTGGTGTATGGCGGTGGCAATGTTGGCCTCATGGGTGTCATTGCCGATGAAGTCATGCGCCTGGGCGGCATAGTCACGGGTGTCATCCCTAAAGCGCTGATGGATAAAGAAGTTGGCCATACTGGCCTGAGCTCCCTGTATGTCGTTGCCAATATGCATGAACGCAAGGCCATGATGGCCGATTTGTCGGATGCCTTCATCGCCATGCCTGGCGGCATAGGCACACTCGAAGAATTATTTGAAATGCTGACTTGGTCTCAACTGGGTTTTCATGAAAAACCTGTTGGTTTATATAATATCAATGATTTTTACCAAAAACTGCATGATTTTCTCTTGCACACGGTAGAACAGGGCTTCTTGCGGCCTGGCCACCTGGACTTGCTTTATATGGAAACCGACCCAGCCCGGCTCTTGCAGAAGTTTGCCAACTATCGCCCAGTGCACGTGAAAAAATGGCTGGAAGTCAAAGACCTTTGATTTCTCTGCACGCCTGAAGCTTTACTCAAGGGCCAAAACCGCATGGCGAGGCCAAAAGCAGAGTAAAATGCGGCTTCATCCGACTTTTCGTGTTTATTTCAAATTATGAAATTCTCCAAGCAATTCTCTTTGTACGAATCCGAAGCAACCAACTTCATCAAAGACCTGAAAAAAGCCAATCCTGCGCTGGAACAAAGCCAGCGCGATGGCCGTGCCCTGCTGTGGGACAAGCAAGCGATAGATCTGGATACGCAAAAACGCAATCTGGAATCGCGCATTAACCAGCAAGCCTACGTGTATCAAAACAAAGGCTAAGGCTAATACAGCCTGCCTTGATACTCTGATCAATCCGGAAAGCTAGTGAGCGCCACAGCAGCGTTAACCCCAACCGATTTACCCTTGGTTGGCGCAACCGACAGCACGCCTGATGTTGTCGATGGTCTGGCATTTGCCAAGCTGTATGGTGAGCCGCTGTTCAAGCTGCCGACAGATCTGTACATCCCCCCGACGCGCTGGAAATATTCCTGGAGGCATTTGAAGGCCCGCTGGATTTGCTGCTGTACCTGATACGCAAGCAAAACTTCAATATCCTTGATATTCCAATGGCGCAAGTCACACTGCAGTATCTGCAGTACGTCGATCAGATACGCAAACACAATCTGGAACTGGCGGCCGAGTACCTGCTGATGGCGGCCATGCTCATCGAGATCAAATCCCGCATGCTGCTGCCCTCCAACAAGAGCACAGACAGCGAAGAAGCAGATGATCCGCGCGCCGAACTGGTACGCCGCCTGCTCGAATATGAACAGATGAAGCTGGCTGCTTACGATCTCAATGCCGTACCACAACTGGGCCGTGATTTTTTGCATGCCCAGGTGTTTGTCGAACAAAACACCGTGCTGCACTGGCCGCATGTCGATATCGCTGACCTGCAGTCTGCCTGGGCAGATGTATTGAAGCGCGCTACGCTTGTCGCCCACCATAAGATCAGCCGCGAAGAACTGTCTGTGCGCGAGCACATGACGGGTATCTTGCGCAAGCTGCAGTCATCCAAGTTTGTTGAATTTTCAGATTTGTTTGACGTCAGCCGTGGTGCGCCAGTGCTGGTCGTGAATTTTGTCGCCTTGCTTGAACTGGCCAAAGAAACCCTGATAGAAATCACCCAGGCTGAAGCCTTTGCGCCTATTTATGTGCGCCTGGCCTATTCGCCTGCCTGATGGCAAGAACAAAAACCATTCCTCACTAAAGAGCCGTAACATGAAAATCATTTCCTCCATTGAAGAATTGCGCGACCAGTTAAGTGGACAATTGCGTACTGCATTTGTACCCACCATGGGCAATTTGCATGAAGGGCATTTATCCCTGATGCGGCTGGCAAAAAAACATGGCGACCCTGTAGTCGCCTCGATTTTCGTGAACCGCCTGCAGTTTGGCCCGAATGAAGATTTCGACAAATACCCACGCACTTTCCAGGCTGACGTCGAGAAGCTGGAAAAAGAAGGCGTGTATGTCCTGTTTGCACCGACTGAAAAAGACTTGTATCCAGAACCGCAAGAATACCGCGTGCGCCCACCGGATGATCTGGGCAATATCCTCGAAGGTGAATTCCGCCCTGGATTTTTCACTGGTGTCACCACCGTTGTACTAAAGCTGTTCTCTTGCGTGCAGCCACGCGTTGCCGTCTTTGGTAAAAAAGATTATCAGCAGCTCATGATCGTGCGCAATATGAGCAAACAATTTGCCTTGCCGACAGAAATCATCGCCGCCGAAACTTTCAGGGCAGAAGATGGCCTGGCACTATCTTCGCGCAATATGTATCTGTCACCCGAAGAACGCGCCGAGGCACCTGCCTTGTATAAAGTCTTGAATGAAGTCGCAGCAGAAGTACGTGGCGGCCATCTGGATATGTTTGAACTCGAACGTCAGGCCATGGCAAAACTGGCGACACGCAACTGGAAACCGGATTACATCTCGATACGCAAACGCGCCGACTTGCAACCACCATCTGCTGGCGATCTCGCCCAGCAATCACCGCTGGTGGTAGTCGCTGCCGCCAAACTGGGTGGCACACGCCTGATCGACAATCTGGAAATCTGATGCGTCGTTTTCAATTGCTAACAGGCAGCCTTGCACTTGCAGCCTGCCTGACTGGGAGTCTTGCATCAACCAGTTCGTATGCTGCCATCACGGTACTGGATGATGCACAACGCCCAGTCACGCTAGAAAAACCTGCGCAACGCGTCGTCAGCCTGGCACCGCATATCACTGAGATGCTGTTCGAGGCAGGCGCGGCAAATAACATCATCGCAGTGACTGATTACAGTGACTATCCCGAGGCTGCGAAAAAACTGCCATCGATAGGTAATATTTTTGCACTGGACCTGGAGCGTCTGCTCTCCCTCAAGCCAGATCTGGTCATCGTCTGGGGTACGGGTAATGCAAAAATCCTGGCCAATAAATTGCGCAGCAACCACATTACAGTGTTTGAAAGTGAGCCCCATAATTTTGAAATGGTGGCAACTTCGATAGAAAGACTGGCGACACTGGCTGGCACTGAAAGTACTGGTAAAGCCAATGCCCAAAAATTCAGGCAGCGTCTCGACAATCTGCGCAAGACTTATCAATTGCCAGCAGGGGCAGCGCCGGTCAGCGTGTATTATCAAATGATACGCAGGCCTTTAATGACCATCAATGACACGCATATGGTGTCTGACTCCATACGTCTGTGCGGCGGCAAAAATGTGTTTGGCCAGCTCAAAGAGTTAAGCTCCACCATCACCAATGAAGCAGTGCTGGCGGCGAACCCTGATGTCATCTTCAGCAGCGGTGAAAATATCGACAGCATGGCAGACTGGAAGCAATACCCGATAC
Source organism: Undibacterium sp. KW1 (assembly GCF_009937955.1). Taxonomy (NCBI): domain Bacteria; kingdom Pseudomonadati; phylum Pseudomonadota; class Betaproteobacteria; order Burkholderiales; family Oxalobacteraceae; genus Undibacterium; species Undibacterium sp. KW1. The sequence continues at coordinate 3,383,729 of NZ_AP018439.1, forward strand.
TGACAGCCGTAAAGAAAAACAACTTCTACACAGTCAAAGGTGACTGGCTGAATCGCGCCGGGCCACGCATACTCGATGGTACAGAAGCACTATGCAAACACCTGGCCACAGCAAGAAGCAAATAGGCGCTGGCAGCAAACAATTTCTATTCAAGCGATAATGTTTGTCTCGCTTGCTGCCGCAAGCCTTACAGATTGATTGCTACTCATGCGCCAAGGTATTTTGTTTGCAGGCTCCGCGTATTTCCTCTGGGGCCTGTTCCCTATTTATTTCAAGACCCTGCACGACGTCCCTGCGCTGGAAATCCTGCTGAACCGCATGCTATGGTCATTGCTATTCCTGGTTGGTGTGCTGACCTGGCGCAAGCAATGGGCCTGGGTCAGCACAGCCGTCAGGCAACCAAAACTGATAGGCGGCTTTGCACTTAGCGCAGTACTTTTATCGGCCAACTGGTTTGTGTATATCTGGGCTGTCAATCATGGTCATATCGTTGATGCCAGCCTGGGTTATTTCATCACGCCTCTCGTCAATATCCTCATAGGCTCAGTCTTGCTGCGTGAGAAACTGCGTCCAGGTCAATGGCTGTCAGTAGCGCTAGCTGCTGTTGGCGTTGCCTGGCTGACCATACAGACAGGCCATCTGCCATGGATAGGCCTGGTGCTGGCAGCAACTTTTGGCACTTACGGCTTGCTGCGCAAGACTTCTGCCCTGGGCGCACTGGAAGGCTTGTCATTGGAAACCGCCCTGCTCTTCCCATTTGCCTTTGGCTGGCTATGCTGGATGACTTTGCAAGGACAAAACAGCTTCGTCGCCAGCAGCGTGGACATCAAAATGCTGCTGCTCATCAGTGGCCCTATCACTGCCATTCCCTTATTATTGTTTGCTGCTGGCGCCAGGCGCATACCGATGACGACACTGGGATTGCTGCAATACATCTCGCCGCTGGTGCAGTTATTGCTCGGCGTCTGGCTATATCATGAACCTTTCGACCACAATAAACTGGCGGGCTTTATCGCCATTTGGGCAGCACTGTTTGTCTATTCGGCAGAAGGTTTGTGGCGCAATTTCCGCACTGTCAAAATAGAAGCAAAACAAGGCAGCTAAGCGCCAATTGCCGCAAAAAGGCTATATAAATGGTTTCGTGTTAAACTGCGGCCTACGCTAGGGGTCCTGGAAATAACATTTCCGGGTGAGAGAGTCCCTTATACCTGATCTGGATAATGCCAGCGAAGGGAAGCGCAAAGTCCCGGCCCCTCCTGCTTCTTTGTTTGCTCCCGCGCTGTCATCCACAACGCATTAAAAAGCAAACCAAGAGCACATCATGTCTGATTTTACTGTACGCCCATACTTTTTACGCCCCACCGCCATTGCCTTCTCGATTGCCCAGGCTTGCCTGTTGCTGTCATCTGCGTATGCCCAGAGCAACGCAGGAAACGACAAATCCCTGCCTGAAGTGACCATCACTGGCAGCAAAGGCACAGAAAACAAGGTAGAGCGCAGCAAAGTCACCGGTTTTATTGATGCGGCACTGCTGGATACGCCTAACTCAGTCAATGCCTTTAGCACGGCACAGATGCAAGACCTGCGCATACGCCAGACTACCGATGCGATGAAATATGACGCCAGTGTCAATGATGCGTATAACGCCATTGGCTATGCCGAGCAATTCTCCATACGTGGTTTTGCCCTGGATAATTCCAGCAGCTACCGCAAAGACGGCTTTGCCATTCCCGGTGACGCTTCCATTCCATTGGAAAACAAGGAACGTGTAGAAATACTCAAGGGAATAGCTGGCTTCCAGGCTGGCTTTGGCACGCCAGGTGGCATCATCAATTATGTGACCAAGCGCCCTGCCAGCTATGCCGTTCGCTCTGCCACATTTGAAATCAGCGAGCGTGGCACTGTATATGGCGCAGCGGACATCAGTGACAATTCCAGCGACAAGCAATTTGGCTTCCGCATCAATGCAGCGGGCGAGCGCCTACGCTCTTATGTCAAAGGGGCTGACGGTAACCGCCAGTTCGTTTCTGCTGCATTTGACTGGCACATCACACCACAAGCCCTGTTGCAAATCGATGCTGACTACCAGCACAAATCGCAATTGTCGGTACCAGGTTTTCAATTATTTAATGGCACTGATTTACCACGTGGTGTCCCTGCTGACCTGATGCTCAATGCTCAGCCGTGGGCAAGACCGGTAGATACCCGCAACAGCAATCTGGGCATGCGTTTTGAGTATCAGATCAATGCTGACTGGCGCGCCAGTGTCTCTGCCAACAAACATGAATTCAAGCGAGATGACTATACCGCCTTCCCTTATGGTTGTGGCGCAGCCAATCTGTATCCAGGCTATTGCGCGAATGGCGGCTATGATGTGTATGATTACCAAAGCGTGAATGAATCCAAATCACTGTGGGGCACACAAGCCCTGTTGAATGGCAAACTCAATGTGGGTGGCATGCAGCACGAGCTGGCTGTTGGCCTCAGCAATTCACAGCGTAAAGATTATTTTGGTGATTATGTGTATGACTATGCGGGCAGCAGTAATTTGTTCCACCCTGTCAGCGTAATGCCATCTGCAAATAAAACCGGCCCGGTTTTGCTGCGTCGTACTGACAAGGAATGGTCCGCATTTGTACAGGACATTATCAGTCTGCAAGACAATCTGAAACTGCATCTGGGCCTGCGTCATCTGAATACCTCGCGCACCCAGCTTGATAATCCTGGCTATGACCAGAACAAATTCCTCTCGACGGCAGCACTGGTTTTCAAGCCAGCACAACAAATTTCTGTATATGGCAGCTTTGCCCAGGGGCTGGAACACGGCGGCATCGCGCCATTCGGCACCAGCAATGCCAGCCAGATGCTGAACCCCGGCAAATCCACACAAATTGAATTTGGTGTGAAGGCCGATGTGCAACGCGATCTGAGCCTGTCTGCAGCCATCTTCCGCATCAAGAAGCCACTGGAATATACCAATAGCAGCAATACCTATGTCAGCAATGGTGAGGCACTGCATACTGGTTTGGAGCTCTCTGCCCAGGGCAAGCTGACATCGCAACTGAATCTGGGTGCAAGCATCACTGCACTGGACGCCAAACAGCAAAACACCGGCATCAGCAGCCTCGATGACAAGCGTGTCATGAATGTGCCGCGCTTCAAATCGACAGTCTATGCAGATTATGCGATAGCTGAAGTCAAGGGTTTGAATGTGAATGCGAGCTGGCAATACGCCAGCAGCAAGGCCTTCAGTCCGGACAATAGCGTTACCGTGCCTGGCTATCACGTCGTCAATCTGGGCGCACGCTATGCGACGCAAATCGGCAATACCGCCGCCACCCTGCGTTTTAACATCGATAATGCACTGGACAAGTTTTACTGGCGCGATGTGACACAATCCCTGGGTGGTTATTTATTCCCTGGGGCGCCGCGCACTTATAAAGTGTCAGCGCAATTTGATTTCTGATACTGCCCGATCCATTCAAAAAGCGATGCCAGCTTATCTGGCATCGCTTTTTTATTGCCCGCAGTACTGCCATTTAATACTTTTCAGTCTATACGTGGCATTAGATAGAGAATATGTCATCCTTATAGCCCGCATTCAGGCAAACCTATGAGTAAGGACATGATGAATACCTTCAAGTATATTTTTGTGATCGCAGGCAGTCTGCTCGCCAGTCTTGCAAGCGCGGAAGAAGTATTGAAATGCCGCGCCAATTTTTCCGACTTTGGGAATGGCAAGCACCAGTTTGAAATACAGATAGACAAGCTGGCAGATGGCAAGCTGGCAGGGAAAATTGACGGCAAACCCGCCAATCAAGACATCAAGATGAAAGAATATCTGATATCACCTGCAATGGACTATGAGACAGATCCGTACTCAGCGGCCTTTGGCAAGCTCAATGAAGCAGAGACCGCCCTCATTCATATCCATAAATTGCAGCAGGACCCGTATGCCGGACAAAAGCCGCTCGTTTCATTCCCCCTAAAGGAAGTGAGCAAGGTGCATTATTACGATATGGTCGGTGGTGCAGGCAGTAAAGCCAACAAATTTGGTGGCACGATACTTTTCGAGGCCTATAACAAATCAGGCAAGCGCCTGGGTCGCGTGTTCAGGTCCATCATGGTGGCGGATTGCATTTGATTGCATTTGCTTACCCCAGCTTGCCAGATACAATTCGTGAGGCAAGGAGTGGTAAGCAGTACGCAGGAAAATTACACGTTCGCCCTGACCAGAAAATCTATGCCTATCTCACGCCAGGCTTCAATTTCTTTTTGCAGCCAGTAAGCGACTGTGGGGTGGACACTGACCCAGTCGCGTTTCATCTCAAGCTCAACCCTGCCCTTCATTTTCAGGCGCACATCTTCAAAATCAATTTCTGCGCGTGAATGCATGAGCATCACTGCCAGACGCAATGCCAGCACCGCCTTGGCAAAATCCTGGTCAGCCAGGCCATCACCAACCTTGCGCAGATTGCCTTTCTGACTGAGGATAAGCTTGCTCATCACCCGCTGCTCTCGCGTAGTAAAGCCTGCCATGTCGGCATTCTCTATCATGTAAGCGCCATGCTTATGATAACCGGTATGCGAGATCGCCATGCCGACTTCATGCAGGGTCGCACTCCATTGCAATAAGCGCACATAGGTGTCGCCAGCAGGTTTCAATTGCAGATACAAGGACTTCACCATGTCCGCCACCCGGTTCGCCCGCGACATATCGGTACGGAACAAATTGGCAAAAGACTGTACTGCAACTTCACGGCGGTCACGCTTGGTGGCGCGCAAATACAAATCCCACATCACACCCATGCGCAATCCGGCTTCTATGGGCAGCAGGACACTGATATTAAATTCTGTCATGAGGCCTATCAGTATGGCCAGCCCACCTACTACCATGGCAACACGTTCTGGTTTGATGCCACTTAACTCCAGTTGATCTATCTGCCCGCATTGCACACAATATTGTTTAAGTGCATTCAGGCTTTTCAAGGTCAAGGTGCCATCGCCGAGCCCACCTTTGCTGATCGCATCAGAAATCGCCCGCATGGTACCTGATGAGCCATAAGCCTTGCGCCAGTGTTGTGGCTGATAAGGTGGTGCGGCATCTTCAAACATCGAGCGGGCTGACAGGATGGCGGCATCAAATGCGGCATCCGTCAAACGCCCATCCGGGAAGAAGCTGGCGCTGTGCTTGACTGTCCCTATGCTGAAGGATTCCACTCTGAGTATCTCATGACCATGGCCAAGTATCACTTCAGTTGAACCACCACCGATATCCAGCACCAAACGACGCTCACCAGGTATCGCCACCGCATTTGATACGCCGATATAAATCAGACGCCCCTCTTCTTCACCTGAAATAACCTCGATAGGACAGCCTATGGCGGCCTCTGCCAGTGGCAATAATTGCGCCGCATTTTTTGCGATGCGTATGGTGTTGGTGGCGACTACCCGCAAGTTTTCTACCGGATAGGCATTCAGGATTTCACGAAAGCGCGCCAGGCAGTTAATCGCTTTTTGCATGGCCTCTGGCGTCAGATTGCCGTTTTTATCCAGGCCTGCTGCAAGACGTATCGGGTCGCGCGCGCTTTTGATGACTTTGATGACATCGCCTTCATGCCGGGCAATGTGCATGCGAAAACTGTTGGAACCCAGATCAACGGCGGCCAGCATGCTTTCTATCCTTTACTGAATGTGAATATGACAATCAAAAAAACGTACAGAAAAAACCAGATGAATTACAGAATAAGCATAAATGATATTAATCATTTTTTATGACCATACAGTGACCATGTCAAACTGCGGTGGTCAGTGCACCACAAATCTCAGGGCTGCACAAAAAATCTTCTCTGCATTGCTTCCAGTCCTGTGGTCTTCAGCACTTCGGCCAGACGTTCTGCAGGTCGTTTGGCTGGCAAGCCCTTGTATTCTGCCACGATGAGTTCGTTTTTCATCGAATGTTCCCATCCTACCAGTTCTGTGACCCTGACCTGATATCCATGCGCTTCCAGTTGCAAACAACGCAGCACATTGGTGATCTGGCTGCCAAATTCACGCGTATGGATAGGGTGGCGCCACATTTCTGACAAAGGGTTATTTTTTACCGCATCGCCCTTGGACTTACGCAACTCAGCTGCGACTTCTGCCTGGCAACAAGGTACCAGAACCATGAACTGGGCTTTTTTCTTGAGGGCAAACTGTATCGCATCATCTGTCGCTGTATCACAGGCATGCAAGGCAGTGACGATATCGATTTTTTCTGGCAAGGCAGATGAAGTAATCGAATCGGCAACAGATAAATTCAAAAAAGACATGCCAGGAAAATCCAGACGTTGCGCCAGCTCGGTGGAGCGCTGCACCAGTTCATCACGTGTCTCTATGCCATAAATCCTGGCCTTGCTTTGTGCTTGTTCTGACTTGAAGAACAGGTCGTACAGAATGAAGCCCAGATAAGACTTGCCCGCACCATGATCCACCAGGCTGATATCAGCATGGTCTTGCTGCAATTTCTGCAATAGCGGTTCTATGAACTGATACAGATGATAAACCTGCTTGAGCTTGCGGCGGCTATCCTGATTCATCTTGCCATCACGCGTGAGGATGTGCAGTTCCTTGAGCAACTCCAACGACTGGCCAGGGCGTATTTCATGCTTTTCCGACTTATCCGCAGGGGCGATACTGGCAGTTTTCTTTTTCATGGCTTTCATTCATCGTGCACTAACATAAGGTCCAGCATGATAAGGCATAAGCCCCTACCCGGCAAAAAAAACAGGCTCGCGTCATACACAGACGCTGTCAAATCGGGCTGCAATTTACCTTAGCAGTCTTTCAGAGAAATTTCCCCCTCAAAAGCATGAATGACACAGTCTGTGTCAATTACACAATCATTAAAGGGCAAGCATGCATCATGGCAAACAACTAGGGTAAATAATAAGGGCAAAGTATTAGGACAAATAATAGCCTATTAGTGATTTAAGCTTTACTCGTTGCCAGCAGTATGAATGACAGCAACACACTCCCCCTGATCAATAAGCAAGGACGCCCTATGAACACCATCGCCAAACACGAAAACGAACTGACAGACCCATCTGACCTGAAACGCCGCAGTTTGCTACAACTGGCTGCAGGGCTTGCCGCATCAACAACGGCAATACAAACAACAGCGGCCATATCATCTCCAGTTGCTCCTGCTGCAACAGGCAAACCCGGAGACTTCCACTTCTTGTCTGGTACCTGGAAAATCAAACACCGCCGCCTGAAAGACAAGGAATGGGATATCTTTGAAGGCGAAGCCAGCGTTATTGAAATACTTGGTGGCGTCGCCAGCATAGAAGAGCTGCGCATTCCGGCTCGCAATTTCAGCGGCATGGGCCTGAGGTTGCTCGATACAGAACGCAAGTTATGGGCTGACTACTGGGTCAATGGAAATAATGGCATATTGACCCCACCACCATCCCTGGGCAGCTTCGTCAATGGCATAGGCACCTGGGAATCCGAAGACAAGGACGGCGAACAAGCCATACTGGTACGTGGTGTCTGGGACCAGATCACCAGCAATTCCTGCCGCTGGTACCAGACCATCTCACGCGACCAGGGACAAAGCTGGCAGGAGAACTGGGTCATGCACTGGCAGCGCACCTGAGTCACACTGCATCACCCCACAGACCAGAGGCTGCGCCACTTAATGCGCGGCAGCCCTGGAAAATACATTCATGATAATCACACCAGCCATGATGAAGGCGATACCAATCAGGGCAGGCATATCAAGTTTTTGTCCAAATAAAAACCACCCGATGAGTGTGACCAGCACGATGCCAACACCAGACCAGACAGCGTAAGCCACGCCCACAGGAATAACTCTTAGGGTCAGCGATAGAAAGTAGAACGCCAGCCCGTACCCGAGCACCACCAATACAGATGGCCACAAGCGCGTAAAACCTTCGCTGGCCTTCAGTGACGAAGTAGCGATAGTTTCAGCAATGATGGCAATGCCTAGTAACAGCCATTTATTCATGATGCCAGCTCCTGGAGTTGTCATTACTGATAACTCACCCGATTGAAATACCAGCAACAATTTCATACTCAAAACTGAGTAAATACCGAAAGCAGAAAAGCAAAAAGCCAACCCCTTAAGATTGGCTTTTTGCTATATGTCTTGGTAGGCCGTGCGGGATTCGAACCTGCGACCAACGGATTAAAAGTCCGCTGCTCTACCAGCTGAGCTAACGACCCAAAACTGCTTACTGCTAAAAAATTTAAAGACTTAGTAATGTGACCTAAGTCTTTCATGTTCGTGGTAGGCCGTGCGGGATTCGAACCTGCGACCAACGGATTAAAAGTCCGCTGCTCTACCAGCTGAGCTAACGACCCCCGAAAGACCAAAATTATAGTATGTTCCAGATACTCTGTCAACGGCGTTACTGGAATAAGAAAGGATAGGCCTGTCAGGCAGGCCTGATTTTCCGGTCCTGCCATAGGAGGATAGTATGTCAGGCAGGAGATTCTGGCGTCGCCCTTACGCAACGCCATGATAAAGCCAGGCTTACTTCAATGCTGCCAAACGGTTCTTGGCCGCTTGTGCGGCTTCGGTGTCAGGGTATTTTGCCAGGACGCTTTCCAGTACTTTTTTAGCTGCAGGTTTTTCCTTGAGCTCTATGTGACAAGAAGCGATGTTCAGCAAGGCATCTGGTGCTTTGGGATGATCTGGATAACTCTTGACCACTTGCTGCATGTTTGCAATCGCATTGCGGAAATCGCGTTGCGCGAAATATGAGAAACCCAACCAGTATTGCGCAGATCCGGCAAAGGCAGATTGTGGGTAATTGGTGAGGAAGTTGGTATAAGCCGGTGCTGCCGCCTTGTAGTCACCTGCTTTGAACAGGGCCATGGCAGCATCGAAGGTGCGTTGCTCATTGACGTCAACTGTGGCCTCCTGTCCATCAACGGTCATGCGCTTTGGCTCGAGCTTGCGCACCCGGTTATCGAGATCAACGTAAAAATCCTGCTGGCGCTTCTGGGCATTGGTAAGGTCGTTTGTCAGCACTTCTATCTGACCACGGAGTTTTGAAATTTCTGCGCGCAATGCTTCATTTTCATTCGCCAGCTCCAGCGCAGTACCCTTGTCTGCCTTGGTCTCGAGCTTGGAATCAAGCCTGGCATTGACCGCATCCACTTTTGCACGCAGATCCAAGATGGCTTTGCGTGCCTCATCATCGTCAAAAATACCTGCAGAAGCCAGGCCAGGCAAGAATGTGCAAGACAGCGCGGCCGCGAGAATGGTAGTACGTAAGGAATTGAGTTTCATGGCGATCTGAAAAAATGAAAACGCGCAGCAGCTTCATGGCAAAGTTGCTGCGCCAAATGCAAAGAAAGCCTCAACAGAGGCTTTCAAATATGGGATTACTTGTACAGAATGTCTGCGCGGCGGTTTTCTGCCCAGGAGGCTTCATCGCTACCAGTTGCCTTTGGTTTTTCCTTACCCAAAGAAACCGCTTCGATTTGCGCATCGGACACACCCAGCAAAGTCAGGGACTTGCGCACGGCTTCTGCACGCTTTTGGCCCAGTGCCAGATTGTATTCACGGCCACCGCGTTCATCGGTATTACCCTGAATCAGGATATTACGGTTCTTGTTTGTCGCCAGGAATTTTGCGTGTGCATCAACGACTGGTTTGAACTCTTCTTTGACGGCATAGCTGTCATAGTCAAAATAAACACTACGCTTAGCCAATGCGCCTTGAGTCAGCGGATCAACAGTCGCAGTGACTTGTTTCACAGTGTTTGTATCTGCGCCGGCTGTTGCCATTGTGTTAGTGGATTTATCTTCGACTTTCTTTTCTTCCAGTGGTACTTTGGAAGCACAGGCTGTCATCAGAACAACGCTGGAAATCAAGATCGCCAGGGTTTTGGATTGGGATGTAATACGCATTTTCTCTCCTAATTAATCAAATAGTAAATACTGCTTATTTCATGAAAGGACCCCAGGTGGGCTCCCGAAAATCTCCGGCCTGGACCGGTAATTTATATTTCACCTTGCCATCAATGGACACTACTGACAGCTCGCCGCGACGCCCAGAATCGGTTGCGTACATAATGTAACGTCCATTTGGTGAGAAACTCGGTGACTCGTCCCTGGTGGTATCAGACACTCTTAATTCCTGGCCGCTAGCCAAGTCCAGTACATATAACTGGAACTTGCCATCACGACGTGAAATATAAGCCAAAGTCTTGCCGTCGGGGGATATTCTTGGGGTGATATTGTACGATCCAGTAAAGGTCACGCGTTTGGGGTCTCCACCGCTTGCACTCATTTTATAGATTTGCGGGCCGCCACTACGGTCACTGAGGAAATAAATAGATTGGCCATCGGCAGAAAATTGCGGCTCGGTGTCAATCGAAGAACTGGAGGTCAGTTTTTGCAAATTGCCACCACTGGCACTCACTGTAAAAATCTGCGTCTGTCCGTCACGCGACAAAGCCACAGCCAGTTTGCTGCCATCGGGCGACCACGCAGGGGCCGAATTATTCCCTTTGAAATTGGCAACTTCTGTCCTATCGCCCGTGATCAGGTTTTGCACGAGAATCACCGGTTTGCGCTTTTCAAAGGAAACATAAGCGACCTTGGTACCATCTGGCGACCAGGCTGGGGAAATAATAGGTTCAGAAGAACGCAAAGCTGGTATTGCACCCTGGCCGTCAGCATCAGCCACTTCGAGGCGGTATTCAGCGCCCGCCTTGGTCACGTAGGCAATGCGCGTAGAAAATATACCGCGCACGCCGGTCAATTTTTCGTAGATGTCGTCAGCAATTCTGTGTCCCGCCAGGCGTACCCTGCTGGGTGGTGTGGTCTGGGAGAAGCCGGACAGGGTACTGGATTTCACAGTATCAAGCAGTTTGTAGCGTACATCAAAGCGGCCATCGGCTAGACTTTGCACACTGCCGACAACCAAGGCGTAGGCCCCCTTGGCTTTCCAGTCACCAAAATTGATTGGGGAATTTTCGTTCAGGACCACGTTGGCATCGATGATTTTGAAGTAACCACTGCGACCAAGGTCATCCTTGATGATGCCGGTGACTTGTTGAGGAGTCAGTGCCTCGTCTGAAAAACCTGCAATGGCAATGGGAATCTGATTTGAGCCCACGCCTGCAACTTCAACCGTAATTTGCGCATAGGCAGAGCCAAGACCAAACCCGGATAAACTAGCAACGGTAACAATCACCGCGGCAACTGAAACTTTTTTAAAAATAGACATCATTGGTTTTTATTATTCCTTCATACGGTGAACCAGCTTCACGCTGGATGGAACTTGACCAGTCTTGTCGCGCGGAAATGGGGCTGATGCTTCTATGGCTGCCGCAACCGCGTCATCAAAAGCTGGAATCCCTGAGGATTTAACTTTGCGTATTGCACCACGGAGTGATCCATCTGGCAATAGGTTAATGGTGTATTCCACTGTAGGATTACCGATCGTGCTATCAATTCCGCCGTAACTTGTGTTCGACCTGACCTTGGCGGCAATTTTTGCGAGATAGCTTGGGTCACCTCGGTTATTACCCGTCGATTTTTCACTGCTACCATTACCACCACTGTCGCTGGTGATAACAGGTTTGGTACCTCTGGCCAACTCCTCCTTAAAGAGTTTGTCGCTCTTCTCTTTTTCTTTGGCAGCGAGTTTCTTTTTCTCGGCTTCCTGAGCCAGTTTTTCTTCTTTGCGTTTTTGCTCGGCAAGTTTTTCCTGCTGCTCTTCCTTGCGTTTTTTCTCTGCGAGTTCGCGCTGATGCTCTTCTTCTTTTTTCTTTTCGAGCAATTTACGCTTTTTTTCCTGTGCCAGGGCAATTTCAGGGTCTTCCTGGCGCACTTCTTCCTTGACCGGCACAGGCTCTTTCGGTTTTTCTTCTACGACGGGCTCAGGAACAGGGACGGGCTTGGGGGCAGCTTCACGGGTGGTCATATCCCAGACCTCCGCCTCTACTGCGCTGGTTTCCTTGTTTTGCCAGCGCACACCTATCCATAAGAAACTTAACAAAACGACATGCACAAGGGCGGCCAGCGCTACGGATCGCAATTGCCCCTTCTGATGTTGATGAAAATCCGGATGTACTTGCTTGGAAACCTGATTCATAGTCATTAAGACTTTATTTGCCCGACTTGGTTCCGGAAATGTTGACCATGTCAGTGACAAAAAATGCACATTAAAGTTGTAACAGCTGAAATTATAAACCGCAAAAGACTTTTTCCTCATAATTCGTACTGAACTACGATACCCACCGTCTTTGGCGTTTTTGTATACGCCTTTATATATTAACGCATAAGAAAAAACCAATCCGTGTAAAATTTGTAAGTGATTTGCGTATGTACTAAAACTCACTTCATCAACAGTGCCTGGGCAAGCTCCTGAGAAGCTGGCTGATCTATATTTCCGCCCTTATATTTATATAAAAACAACATAAAATCAAAAGAAACTTACTCACTTATCCGAGCCAAGGACATCATGTCACACTTACCTACCCCAGGTGCCGTTATCTATGCCAAGGACTTGAGCAAACTCAGCTGTTTTTACGAGCAAGTCCTGCTACCTACTGCCACCCATGCCAATGACGACTACACCATACTTGAGTTGCCGCATTTTCATCTGGTCGTCCACGCCATACCTGCACAGATTGCGAGCACTTTTGAAATCTCGGTTCCACCACGACTGAGGTCAGACACGGCTATCAAATTGATGCTGCCTGTTGCCAGTATCAGCAAAGCCAGGGGTGTCGCAGCCAGCCTTGGTGGCAAGGTAGATGCAGAGTACTACGAATGGGAATTCCAGCATTGCCGCATCTGCGATGGCTACGACCCGGAAGGCAATGTTATCCAACTCAGGGAACATCTATCCAGATAAACGGCATAAAAATCCTGAAAGTTTGTGAGCCAATTTGAAACTTTCAATGCCATCGCATGTCCATCCTGCTACTAACAAATAAATTTGAGGATGTGGCAATGGACAAAGCGGGTAAACTCAGCAAGATCACGATTTCTTTACACTGGATCACAGGCATCGTCATCATGGCTTTATGTGCCGTGGGCTTATATATGACGCGTGCCGAGGCCTGGGCTTTGTACCCGGTTCATAAATCCGTGGGTGTGCTGGTTTTATTTGTTGCCCTGTTGCGCGTTTTCTGGCGCATCAAAAATGGTTGGCCAGCAGCGGCGGCAGACTACACACAGCTTGAACAGCGCCTGGCAAAAATCATCAAATGGGTGTTGATCATTGCCACACTGGCTCTGCCCATGACAGGCATGCTGTTTTCTGGTGCCAGCGGCCATGGCTTTGGCATCTTTGGCCTGGTCATCGTACCAGCCCAGCATATGCCAGGCAACCCGGACCAGGTGTTAGCCTATAGCGAATTCTGGGCTGAAGCTGGTGAAGCCTTGCATCAAGCGACTGCCTACATCCTGATTGCAGCAATAATCCTGCATTTGGCTGGTGCATTCAAACATCACTTCATAGACAAAGACGCTACCTTAAAGCGCATGCTGGGCAAGTAATTTACACGTTGATGCATCATTCCATGTTCAAACTGAGGCAAGGCTCACACAGATGCATTGATGTGGCTCGCTTGCTGAGTCTGTCAAGAAAATATCATTGACCAAAAAATGAAATTTAAAGACCTCGCGACGACGGATATCAACACCTTGCTGGATATGCTCATGGACTTGGGGAAGAGCGATGGTGTAACCGAAATTCGCACAGATGCAGTAGCGCTTGAACTGGCCCTGTTTGGCGACCATCCAGCCATCTCTGCCAAATTTGTCATGATGGATGATGCTATCGCCGGGATTGTCATTTACTCCTGGAAATGGGGCACTTTTACTGGAGTGCGCGACATGTACATGCAAGCCATCTATGTCCGACCTGAATTCAGGCGTCAGGGACTTGGCCTGACCATCATGCAGCATCTCGCCAGTATTGCTGTCGATGAAGGATGCTCAAGGATAGAATGGCTGACCGTCAAGGATAAACAGATGAGCAAGGAATTTTATGATTCCATCGGCGCTGTGGAAGCCAGCCACATGATGGTACGCCGCGTACAAGGTGATGCTCTGCGCAAGCTGGCTGGCTTGTGAACGACATGGAATTTTCTGGCAATCCCTGAGGCAATCGAAAACCGGGCCTTACCTTGCTTTGCAACAGGGTAATGCCCGGGTAAGACTTGCATGCTCACATGCATAAAATCACGTCAGCCGCTTCAAGCGTCGCAAATACTGGCCTGGCGTACCTACATTCAGATAATCCTTGCCATCAAACACAAAGCTGCGTTTTTGCACTGTGCCGGTATAGGCACGCATGACATCGGCAAATACGTTCATGATGATCGTGCCGCCCAGATGCGGGTGATTGGTATCCATCTCTACTGTGTAGGTGCCGAAATACGCATACGGGCTGGCGGTGGCGAAGCTGTCTATCAGCAGGGAATGTGGTACCTCCCAGGGCTTTTGCGGTGTCAGCCAGGATGATTGTGGCTGGCCGCTGAAAGGGTCTGTTGGTATCGCCAGCGGCGGGTTTTGCGAGATCATCAAACTGAAGTGACCGCTCTTGTCATACACCCAGTAACCGGCTGACGGATTCCCCCAGGGATAAGTTTTCTTGGTCGGGTCGCTGGGGTCGTCACCTATGTCCCATGCTTCGACCATTTCCCAGCTACCGATGAGGGTTTGTGCGTTGAGGCTCATGTGAATTTCCTTCCACAATTTTGTGTGAACAAGCTATTTGGGAAAACCTTCATTGATCCAGGTCTGGAACATCGCAACCTGTTCTTTGGTAAAAGGCGGGTAAGGTGGTGGTGGCATGCCGCCCTGTAACTGGTTCAGCACCATGCTGGCGTTAAGCCTGACATCATCATATTTGGTCAGGTCCAGCCGCCACATCATGGATGCGCGAAACTGATTGAACAGCGGCGCAATATCTTTTTCAAATGAAACCTGGCTCATGATGTCAGCTCCATATTATTGACAGAAATTTTCCAGACACAGCCGCTAGCGGCGCGTGCGCGTATATCTTTTGTTGCGGTGAATTCAAAATCACCAAAATCGACCACATACATGAATGCACCATCTGGCGAAAAAGCAACATCAATCGGCCTATGCCATGGTACAGACGCCAAAGCTGGCAAGGCATGCTTGCTCCAGTCACTGGTATCTACACGGATAAGATTACGCCCCACTCTTGGCCCCGGCGGCCCGGTCATCGGACGTTCATCACCAAATTGCGCGACGATGAGATCACCGGCATGGCGCAGCCCGGCAGGTATCTGCGCCATCTTGACAGCGCAGGCATTGACATCGAAAGCCAGCAAGGGTGTTTCTGGCACTGGCAGTTCTGCATGATTAGCCAGCACAAAGGCCTGGCCTTCACCTTGCGGATTACGATAAACAGGTGCGTTAATAGGCAAGCCGCCGAGATAATCTGGCCAGCCATACCATGCTCCCGTTTTCACCTCAAACAGAAAGTCAGGGCAATTCCAGACTGGCCGCACCCCGCGTACATCAGTACCCTGCTCCGTCGCGATGAGTCTGCCATCCGGCAGGAACAGCAAGCCAAAAGCATTGCGTATGCCCCAGGCCACCAGTTCCAGGTCTGTGCCATCCAGATTACAACGCATGATGCTGGCAGTGCATGGAGTCTGGCCTTGCAAGCGGGTTCCACCTGCATGCACGTGTCCAAAACGGGCAAATGCGCTGGTGGATATCTGCTGACCTTCAGGGGCTGTGACTGTCGCTACATGGTCACTGAGCTCAATGTCATAGCCGGGTATATCTGGCGCGTGCCTGGTTTCACGCAGCCAGGCCAGGTCGTGCGAGTCCGTACCTATGATGCCGCTGTTGGTCATGGCACCCTGGCCGAAATACATTTTATTGTCTGGACCTACTGCCACCATATTGGTGTGGTAATTACCAAAGCCGGGCAAATCGTCGAGCAACACTGTCCAGTTACCGCTATGAATATCAAGGCGGCTGATGCGGCCTGGGTAACCGCCTTCAGAGATAATAAGGCTGTTGTCATGCCAGACCAGACCATTCACTGGTTGGCTCAAATTATTCAATAATTCCTGGACGCTGCCATCATCATTGACACTGAGTACCCGCCCGCCTTTGGCAGCACCATCAAATGGCAAACCCGTCTCTGCAATATATACCTGCCCCGCAGGAGAAACAGCCACACTGCTGGGAAAATTAAGATGGCGCAGATAGGCATGCATGGCCGTGCGCTCGCTTTGGTCTTTTGGCATACTCAAGCGCCCAATCGTCAGTCGTTATACATCATGCGTACTGCCAGAAAGCACATATAAGCACCTGCCAGCAATTCCACACGCTTGGGCAAAAAATTACGTATCCAGTTAGCGAAATACAGGCCAAAGCAAGCCATGCCTGCGCTGATGACACCGACGATAATGGCCGAATTCAACACGGGTGCACTGGAAAAGCTGACACCTGCGCCAGCGACGACATTGTCAAGACTCAGCGCCATTGGCAAGCCCAGCAAAAAGCCTGGGTGATTGACAAATTGCGGCAAGCCCCTGGCTTCACTTCTGTAAGCCAGCCACAAGATAATCACACCGCAAACCAGCATCGCAAATGGTGCAATTGTTGAGGCAAGCGGCCCCAGCATGCTGATCAGGCCATGCCCGAGCATCAGACCAAGGATGGCCGCACCCAGTTCACAGACACAAAACGCGATTGCCAGCATATGCATGCGTTTGCGCTGCATGGGTAACAGCCCCAGCGAAGTGCTGGCCTGCAAATTGTCGAGCCCGGCGACAATACCAAACAAGATAACTTCAAGCATGTTGATTCTCCTGGTCTTTCAAACCATAGATACGCAATACCCCGCCCTGCTTGCCGAATACCAGCGCACCGGCCACCATATAATTACCTGCCACTGCTGGCCCCAGGCAATAGCCATAGCCACCATTCATACCACCGGTCTGGTCACCCAGATTATCTTGCCAGAGCATCTTGCCGCTATAGACATCAAAGGCATACACAGCCACTTTGGAGGTGGAAAAGAACACCAGATCATTGACGACAACGGGTGAACTCAAACCGGATTCACCAGGCGTGCGATACATCGGTGGTTGTGACTCTATGTACAGACGCGGATCACTGTCATCCATGGCCCAAGCATCTTCCAGCGTTTCCCAATCCAGGGCACGCATGAAAGGGGTCGTGCGGTAATCAATCCCAGCTTCGACATTGTGATAATTATTGCCACCCACACCGATGAATAAACGACCCAGCGCAGTGTGCACTGCTGCCGTGCTGTAGGTGCCGGAATAATTTTCCTGGTCTTCTTCATCTGACTCTTGATTTGGCACATAGGGGTCCATGCGCTGGTCATTCGGAGACACATGCGGATCGACAGTGGGTATCTGGGTGCCATCGTTATAGAAAGGCAGTAATTGCCGCCAGTTCAGCAATTCCAGTGTCGCTGCATCAAACCTGAAGAAACCACCGTTCTTGCAACCAGCAGTGACGATGCGGCGGCCATTGATCGTCATCAATGTTGGTGAGCCACCAAAATCAACATCGACATCAGTAGCACGATAACTGCTTTCTGCCGGTGGCTGGCTAAAGCCACGGAATTGGCCGCTGGATGCATCCAGCGACAATATACCGTTGGAAAAACCTTTGCTGGGCAATGCACTGTCAGGCACAGGGTTGCCGGTTGCGCAGTACAGGCGATCAAGCCGCTCATCATAAGCAATAGACGACCATACCGAGGCGCCGCGTATGGCAGGATTATTTGGCCCGATGGAATACATGGCTGGCAAAGTGCCACTCACAGATTCTGGCGGCAAGACGTTCGGCAAATTGGGCACACCTTCTTCGTACTGGCAGGTGCAGTATATCCATTGCACTTGCCCGGTCTGGGCATCCATGGCATAGATGAAGCCAAAGCAGCCGGGGTTTTCGCCCTCTCCCATGCCAACAAAAACAAGGCCATTAGTGCCATCTGCAGCCGCTACGACCGGAGATGACCAGCCAGCTGCTGGCACACCTGCTGACACATCCCCAAGATTGGATGTGGGTTGATTGAAATCAGGATCAGCGTGACGCAAATCCACGACCCAGTTCAAACTCAGGTCTGTCGCATTCAGGCAATAGAACTTGCCATTGAAGGCGCTGAAATAGACTTTATTGTCCCAGATAGCAGGGGTACAACCCATGCCCATGAAGCCATGCGTATCACCCTCTGTCGGGTCTATCGGCCATTCATAATGCGCCACTGTCCTGCCACTGGATAATTCTATTTTCATGAACTTGCCGCCATTCGCACCAGGCAATTCATGATTATTGGCCAGGCCTACATACAGATAACCATCAACAATCGCAGGCACGGACAAGACCGGGCCAGGGATGGCGATATCGTGCAGTAATTTGAATTGATCAAGTGTGTCACGACTGATATCACTGCCCTGCACTTCACCCGTGTGCGCAGTATCGCCATGGAACATCCACCAGTTAGTTTGCGTCATTGCTGCTCTCCAGAATATCAGGCGGGAATATAATCAAATGTGGGGCCGGCAGTCTGACCAGGCACGACTTCCTGCGTCATCAGCAACTGTGCCTGCTCTCTGAGTGATTGCATGGACAGTAAGGCCAGTGCAAGATTGTCAGGCTGGCCGTTAAAGACATTGTGCAATTTGCGCAGCATGTCAGAGTAAGTGCTGTTGAAAGTCAGGTTCAGATCGGTAATGCGCGGCTTGCCAGCATAGCTTTGCCGGTTTGGATTACTGATGACGGGGTAGATACCGCCAGCATCAAACTCTATGCGGTGGCCTTCAAATACCCAGGCAGGCTGGCCCGGTTTTGGCGTGGGGTTGGCGATCAGTTTGCGGCCATGATAAATCTCTGCGTATTTGTAGTAATGCGCAAGTTCATGCTCAGGGTCCAGAGGGCTGATATCACTGCCTTCACCCTGCTCAACGATCATGTCTATCGCCGCCAGCGCCGTTGCCTCATCATAGACCCCCTTGTTTTGCAATTCCCTGAAGCCCGTCACCAATTGTTTTTCTGGTGGACCGGTAAAGATATTGCCCATCTTCGACAATTCACATATCTCTTTTTTTATGTGCGCATAAAACTCGCCTATGGTCATACCGTCTGCCGGAGGTGTTGTACCATCCACGGTTTTTTCTGGCTCTTCTATGACCATGAATACATCGAGCAGTAATTGCTTGGAAAGTGCAGCCAAGGGAACAATCAAACTTTCCTCCACTGAGCCGGGCAAGTTTCCGGGATAGTGGGGAATGAAACGCGGATGATCAATTTTTGGATGTCCGCCTATGGCATTGAGGACATTGCAATCCAGCGACATGTGCAACATCTCTTGCTTGACGATGGATTTGATGAGATGGGCGACTTCCAGATTCTGGTCTGTCTTGATCGAGTACAAGGCATACAGATACGGCGGTATGGTCGAATGCTCCAACTCTATGGCGGTCTGCAGGGAATGCTTGAGCAGCTTGAGCCTGTGATCAAAACTATTGTCACGGTGTTCTATTAACAGGTGCTTGAGGCGAATCATGAATTCTCCCGACGGGTAACAGTCCATTGACGCGAAATGCCAGTCTGAATATGGATGGCATATTTAACATTTTTACTAGCTTATTTAACATCATCTATCATGATTACAAATTGCGCAAGTGATTATCTAAAAAACAAATAAAATTTAACAATCCTGTCTCTTTCATGCGGGAACAAGTATTTGAGCTGTTTATCTGCACCACGCCTGAAAGCCTTTCTTTGCAACCCTTGCATAAGTCAACCTCATCAAAAGTACTGTATCGCGATACGTTTTGTGCATGCAGGCAGAGCCTGCGATTTTCCATTGGCATAGTTTTTTTATATTTGCGAGACTTCGCTCCGTGCTCTCCGCCGGGGAGTAGCAGCGCGGCGCAAATACTGCCAGGACTGTTTAGCTTTTATTGATTAAAGGATCACCATGAAACACATATTTACACTGACAGCTATTGCTTTCTCCAGCTTGATGGCCATGTCATTCTCTGCTCAAGCACAGGACAAAACGGCGCAAGAACCGGAATCAACTGCAGTGGTCGGTGCTGGTGTGTTCTACGCACCCGAGTACATCGGTGCAAAGAAAAATCGCTTTGGCCCTGCTATCTATGGTGAATACCAAAACAAGAACGGTTTCTTTGCCAGCACCATGCGTGGCGTCGGTTTTGGTACAAAAGTGGATGACTTTTCATTCAGCGCCGCACTGGGTTACCGTGCCGGCCGTGAAGATTCACGCGACTCCAAATCCCTGTTCAGCTCAGATGACTTGAAAGGCATGGGCAATATCTCTGGCTCAGCAACAGTCAACCTGCATGCAGGCACTACATTTGGTCCTGGCATCAAGGCAAGTGTAGATGCTAACCTGGCACTGTCGCACAGAGAGAATGGCAATGCCTACAAATTTGGTTTGGCAGCACCTGTATTCCAGACAGCAACAGACAGGGTAGAAATTGGTGGTAACCTGACTTACAGCGATGCTAAATATAACCAGACTTATTTTGGTGTAACGCCAACGCAAAGCACCAATTCCGGTTATAAAACCTTTGCGCCTAAAGCAGGTTTCTCACAGGCGATGGCAACAGTTGCATGGACCCATGTAATCGATAAAAACTGGTCCGTACGTAGTGCTGCCGGTGTATCGCAAGTGATGGGTGATGCGGCTGACAGCCCGCTGACGAAAAAGAAAACCAGCCCAATCTTGATGACTACCGTCAATTACGCTTTCTGATTTGCATGACGTGCATGACCTGACTCTTGCTTGAGCAAAAGTACCATGGCCCTGATGATAAAAACATGATCATCAGGGCCATCGTCATTAATGTGCAGGAGATGAAACCGAGGCTGTTACTGGCTTGGCGCGCAAGGCAGTCATCACGCCAATAATCAATAGAACGATACCCAGCAAAACCTTGGGTTCTGGCATGCGTTTATTGAGAATGAAGGCATAGGCCAGTGCGGCCAACGTCTCGAATACGATGAGCTGCCCGGCCAGGTTGGTGGGCAAGCGCTGGCTGGCCTGGTTCCAGCACATCGTACCCAGCCATGAGGCAAACAAACCGATGATGAGCATCAGGGTGATGAAGTATTGTGGCCGGGGGCCGAATGGCATGGAAAAATCCTGGCCAGTCACACCCATATATATCCATAATCCCATATAACCGAGCAAAGCCAGCGGCAAGGTTGCAACTCCCTGGGCACTGGCCCAGACCCTGGGGTTGCGGTCAGGATGATGACGTAGCCAGTCTGCATTTCTTAATGGGTACCAGGTCCAGCAGGCCACTGCAACCATGGCAAACAGGCCGCCGATGATATAGGTCTGGATATCTTTGTTTGAAGCTGCCTGCAATGCGGCTATTTCCACGCTATTGACACACGCGACGCCAGCAAAAATCATCAATAGTGATGGCAACATGCGTCGCCAGGCGATGCTGCCGTCGCGCTGTGCATTGCGGTAATTGGCGGTAATGGCGATGACGACTGGCAGCGTACCTATCAACATGGTAGGCAATGGTGCGCCTGAGCGCTGTATCGCGCTGGCCAGACAAAGGTAATACAGAATATTGCCGACC
This sequence comes from Undibacterium sp. KW1, assembly GCF_009937955.1. Taxonomy (NCBI): domain Bacteria; kingdom Pseudomonadati; phylum Pseudomonadota; class Betaproteobacteria; order Burkholderiales; family Oxalobacteraceae; genus Undibacterium; species Undibacterium sp. KW1. The sequence goes on from NZ_AP018439.1 coordinate 3,405,361, forward strand.
GCTGCCAGCTTCAGTGCCTCTATCCAGTCTGATTTGTTCAACAAACGCAATTGTCGCCTGTCCATCCAGGCTATAGGCAGAGTGATCAAACCAAATGCCAGGTAGCGGCCGAATGATTGCAAGGCAGCCGGGTATTCAGGCAAGAGCAAAGGGCCGATAAATACCAGCCCCCACATCAAACCTGCTGCCATCGCATATAAAACACCGATACCCATATTGTTCATCCCCTGAAAAGAATGAGCTTAAAACAATGCGGGAAAACAGTCTTGTACCAGATTGCGCTTGTGGACAGTTTTGAAGTGCGGGCTACGCGCGCATCTGCAACTGATAGCGGGCCGGTGTCACGCCATAGCGACGCACAAAAGCCTTGTTCAAATGAGACTGATCCGTCAGGCCAGTTGCTGCCGCCACCTGAGCTGGAGGCAAACCCTTGCCTAACAGACATTTGGCTTCATACAGGCGCAAGGCCATCAGCATCTGCTGCGGTGTCGCATGATATTGCGCCTTGAAGCTGCGCAAAAAATGAAAGGGACTAAGCCCGGCAACCAGCGCCAGTTGCTCAAGGCTGATGCGTTCTGCCATGCTGGCACGCATATAATCGAGCACCGTGGCAAAGCGTTGTTTCGCCAGGCCCTCTGGCGCCTGCGGCGCACTGGCAAAGCGTTTGAACTCAAACAGGATATCAAACAGGAGACTATCAAAACTCAGCCTGTCGGTTGCTTGCCAGATCTGCTCCAGCATGACACCCAGCTTGCGCGCACTGCTGGCATCATGAGCAACCGCATCCCTGAACCACCAGCCTTGCTCACCAGTGACTTCGGCCACGACATCAGGATCGATGTACATCATGCGATAACGCCAGCCGGTATCAGTCTCTGCCCTGCCAGTATGCAATTCATCCGGGTTCATCATCACTACTGAATTTTGCGGGGCCAGATGATCGCTACCAAGATAACGAAAACGCTCTACTCCGCTGGCGATAGAACCCAGACCAAATGCTTCATGCGTATGCGGTTCAAAAGCATGGGCGACAATATGGGCGCGGTATAGCTCTACACCTGGGCGATGCTGTGCCCTTTTGAATTCGGCACGGTCACTCACATGTTCAAAGCTTTCTGGCACACCGGGCATGGACAAAGCGCCCTGGTCGCCTTGTTCATGATCACCTTTTTGGATACCTGAGTGGATGTTCGCTATGTCCATGAGATATTTTGTGTGCTTTTACAATACCGATTCAACACCACGGTTAGCCAGTTGATCTGCTCTTTCATTACCAGGGTGGCCAGTGTGGCCACGCACCCAGCGCCAGTCAATTTCGTGGATGGTACGCGCAGCATCAAGCTGCTGCCAGAGATCGACGTTCTTCACTGGTGCTTTAGAAGCGGTTTTCCAGCCCTTGGTTTTCCAGCCTGTGATCCATTCGGTGATACCTTTTAATACATACTGACTATCGGTATGCAGGGTGATATGACAGGGGCGTTTCAATGCGCCCAGCGCCTGTATCACTGCCATCAATTCCATGCGGTTATTGGTGGTTTCTTTTTCACCGCCAAATAGTTCTTTTTCTTTATTGCCAGCGATCAGCAAAGCGCCCCAGCCGCCAACGCCAGGATTACCCTTGCAGGCGCCATCTGTGTAAATTTCTATATTATCCATTTGATTCTTTTGATTTGTTTGCAACTGGCAAGGCATGTGCGCTGGACACCCGCTTTTGTTTCCATGCCGGTCCTATCAAATGCATGCCTTTGACTCTTTTCACGGCCTGCAATATATACACTGCGCCAAAATAAGGCCACCAGCGTTGTCCTGCTTTTTCCATGAAACGATAACGTTGCAACCATTTTTCCGATTTAACAGGAGGGGCATAACAACCAAAATCGCTGCTACCCACTTCCATATTCAATAACTTCAGCCAATCCTTCAAACGCGGCGGGCTGATGAATTCCCCCTCTTTGGGCAGGAAATAATTTTTGCTCAAACGCCCGGTCGCCTGCCTGGCACCCCACAGGCTGGCGCGGTTAAAGCCGGTGATGATAACCCGGCCTTCTGGTATCAATACCCTCTCCACCTCACGCAATATCTGGTGTGGCTCTTCGGCAAATTCCAGCACATGCGGCAAGACGATCAAATCTATGCTGTGCGCATCAAAAGGCAGCTCAGCAAAGTCGTGCACGACCACGACAGGCCGCTTTTGCCCCGGCTGATTTTCATCTGGCATGCAGGAATTGGTCAGCCAGCGATGTGGCATGCGGCTGGCTGCCAGCGCATCAATTTGCGGCAAACCTATCTGCAATGCATTGAAACCAAAGATATCCACCGTCAATTTATCGAGCATGGCCTGCTCCCATTGACGGATATAGCTACCCGCCGGCAGCTCTAACCATGCTCCAAGGTCTATAATGTTTTTTTCCAAAGCATCCATGCCTGATATGAAGAATTCCCTGAGTATATTGACTGTCCCCGCCTTTGACGACAATTATCTATGGATTATCCATGACGGCCAGCATGCTGCCGTGGTTGATCCTGGCGATGCCATGCCAATTTTGCAAGCTCTGGCGCAGCATCAACTGACATTGTCCGCTATTTTACTCACTCATCACCATGTAGATCATATAGGCGGTGTGCCACGTCTGCTGGAACATGCGGCAGTGCCCGTATTTGGCCCCACCAATGACAAGATCGCCGTGGTCACGCAAAAACTGCAACAGGATGATGTAGTGACCGTGCCCGGCATCAACCTGGAGTTGAAAGTGCTGGACGTTCCCGGCCATACACTGGGTCATATTGCCTACTTCGCACCTGAACAGCATTGGCTGTTTTGTGGTGACACCCTGTTTGCCGGTGGCTGTGGCCGCCTGTTTGAGGGCACGCCTGCTCAGATGCTGCATTCACTAGACCAGCTCGCTGCGCTGCCCGATGATACGGCAGTATATTGCGCCCATGAATACACGCTATCCAATCTGCGTTTTGCCAAAGAGGTCGAGCCTGGTAACCAGGATTTGCTGGAGCGTATCAAACACGAACAAGCAAGGCGTGAGCAAGGCATACCTACCGTGCCTACCCAGATAGGCCTGGAAAAACAGACCAATCCATTCTTGCGCAGCCGCGAAAGCACAGTTATCGAACGACTTCTGGAACGCGGTAAAATCCCAGCCGCACAAAACGATGTCAGCCATTTCGCCGCTTTGCGTGAATGGAAAAACCGCTTTTAAGTACGCTTTCAGGTACGCTTTCAGGTACGCTTTTAAAAACACATTGCAATGCATTTAACAGAAATAAATACGACGCACGCAGCAAAAACGTTGGCCCTGTTTTGCAAGGTCGTCGATAACTTTGGTGATATAGGCATTTGCTGGCGCATGGCCAGGCAACTGCAGCAAGAACATGGAATAGCCGTGACGCTATGGGTAGATGATTTGCGCAGCTTCCAGCGCATCTGCCCGCCAGTGAATATTGATGCCGAAGTGCAGGAAATTGCGGGCGTCACCGTCAGGCACTGGAGTGATCAGCAGGGTACATTTACTGTGGCCGATATTGCCGACATCGTTATAGAGTTTTTTGCCTGCGATATCCCGCCAGGCTATATTCAGGCCATGGCAAAGTGCGAGCCGCGCCCGGTCTGGCTCAATCTTGAAGGCTTGACCGCAGAAGAATGGGTAGAAGGCTGCCATACCCTGCCCTCGCCCCATCCTTCCTTGTCATTGACCAAGCATTTCTTTTTTCCCGGCTTCAATAACAAAACCGGTGGCTTGTTGCGCGAAGCCAGCCTGGATCATGAAAGAGCCGCATTTCAAGCTGATACTCGGGCTGTCGCTGCCTTTCTGCAGCAATTGGGGTTGACTGACACTGAGATCAATAGCACAAAAGTATCGCTGTTTTGCTACCCACATGCGCCAGTAGCTGATTTGCTCAAGACATGGCAAAAGGCTGACCAGGCCATGACTTGCCTGGTGCCTGAAGGCGTCGCAAGTGAAGCAATCGAAGCATTTCTGGGGCAAGCATCCAGAGCAGGTGTCAGTGGCAGTCAAGGTGCATTAACAGTGCGCGTCCTGCCATTCATCCCCCAGGCAGATTACGACAAATTGCTGTGGGCCTGCGATATCAACTTTGTCCGTGGTGAAGACTCATTCGTGCGGGCGCAGTGGGCCAATAGACCTTTCATCTGGCATATCTATCCTCAGGATGAAAACCTGCATCATGTGAAATTGAATGCATTTTTAAAAACCACTGCATCTGTCTCGGCAAGCCTCGTAGCCTTATCACATGCCTGGAATGGCGTCAGCCACCCGCCACTGGACTGGGCAGAAATATGGCAGGCCTTTCAAGCCGACCGCCCTGAAATTGCACAGCTTTCTGGCAAGTGGCAGGAAAAAATGCGCGAAAATGGGGATATGACGGGCAATTTATTGAAGTTCGTCAATGCAGTTAGGGTGGCAAGCCAAAAAGATGCAGTATAATGTTGGGTTAATTTTTAACCTGTTTTAAATCTCAATCAAACGTGGGCTTGCGGTGATTTTTTGCCAGTAGGCAACAGATGATTTTTATGCAACCTACTTTTTACGTATACTCGCTATGAAATTTGCAAAAGAAATTCGTGTTGGCAACATCATTATGGTCGATAGCAAACCAATGATCGTATTGCGCTCTGATGTCAACGGCTCCAGCCGTACAGGTTTCACTTACAAGTGGAAAATGAAAAACCTGTTGACTAACAGCCCACAAGAAAACGTCTTCCGTGGCGACGACAAGTTTGACGTAGTTGTATTGGACAAAAAACCAGTTACTTATTCTTACTTCGCTGACCCACTGTTCGTATTCATGGATCAAGAATACAACCAGTATGAAATCGAAGCAGAAAACATGGGCGAATCCATCAACTACCTGAAAGATGGTATGGAATGCGAAGCCGTTTTCTACGACGGTAAAGCTATCTCTGTTGAATTGCCTACAACTATCGTTCGTCAGGTTATTTACTCTGAGCCAGCAGTTAAAGGCAACACTTCAGGCAACGTCCTGAAAGAAGCCAAGATCGAAAACGCGATCGAAGAATACTGCCATATCGTTCAAGTTCCACTGTTCGTCAGCCAGGACGACATGATCGAAATCGATACACGCACTAACGAATACAAAAAAGTCGTACGCAACTAAGACTGACAGACTTTGCGAAAAACGCCGCTGAATCAGCGGCGTTTTTTTTCGTCTGGCAATTTGCATGAGGACAGTTCTCTCCTGTCAAGCATAGGCTGACAGAGACAAGATTGCCTTTCCATCAAACGATCATGCGCGGAAGAGCAATGTCACAATTTAGTCATTTGACAATATTTAGCAACGCCACTAACATTCAAATTCTTTTTACTATCATTCTCTTAATCTATTGGCGAATATGGTATAAATAGCAAAGAATAAATTCCCATCCACCAGCGCCTGGAAGACGCTCACTAAAAATATCACCGTGAAAAAAATAAACACCTTGTTTGGCATTTTCTTTGCCTCCGGTTTTGCTGCACTGGCTTACCAGATCTATTTTGCAAAGAAGCTTGCCCTGGTCTTTGGTAGCCAGTCCAGCGCCACCTACACCGTGCTGGCGATATACATGGCTGGCATGGCAATCGGGGCTGCGATAGGTGCGGGCGTGGCAAAACGCACACGCTTCCCGGTGCGCATGTATGCCATGGCAGAACTGGCCATCGCCCTGTACTGCCTGTGTACGCCTTATATATTTTCGTTCGCGCACGATATCTATTTAACGATTGCAGTCGGCTACAGGCCCGATTCTGGCTCTCTCGTCATTTATCAGGTCTTGCTGGGCGCCCTGGTCCTGCTCTTCCCTACCATCCTGATGGGCCTGACTTTTCCCCTGCTGGTACGTGCCGTTGCGGATAGCAAATCCTGCATGGCTTCTATTTCATGGTTTTATTCAGCAAATACCTTTGGTGCGGCGTCTGGCGCCTTATTGTCGGGCTATCTGATCATTCCTGCCCTGGGCATGAATGGCACGCTGTGGCTGTCCTCAGCCATCGATATCATGGTGGCGCTGCTGGCATTCTTACTGGTCAGCGAAACAAAAACAGCGGACAGCTTGCCTGCACACGAGCAAGGCAAAACTGATGTGACGGCGCAAGGCTCTTACCGCTTTGGCCTGTTCGTCCTGCTCATCGTCGGCGCACTGACGATGATGATGGAAGTCTCGACCATACACTTGCTGGCCGTAGTCATAGGCAACAGCACTTATGCTTTTTCCCTGATGCTGACGTGCTTTCTGGCTGGCCTGGCCCTCGGTGGCAAATATGCAGGCAAGACAAGCAAGCGCTCCACCAATGAGCAATTAAATGACGCCTTGTTCTTGCTGACCTGCACGATCTTGTGCTCCACTTTTTTGTGGCATCTTTCTTCTTTGTATTTCTATGGCCTGGCAAAAAGCACGGTCCCCTACTCTTTCTGGTTCAGGGAATTCTTGCGCGCTATTCCTGCCGTCATCATTGCCCTGCCACCAGCATTTGCAATTGGCGCTCTCTATCCTGTCAGCATGACGATCGCTTCCAAAGGTCAGCATGACGGCATAGGCTTTCCTTCTGCCATCAATACCCTGGGAAATATCGCTGGCGTGTTACTGGCTGGATTTTTGCTCCTGCCAGTTATCGGTGGTTTCTATACCAGCTTGTTGTGCGGTGTGGTGGCCTTCACCCTGCTATTGATAGCGACCTGGAAGTCGCGCGACAAATCTGCGCCCGCCCTGCAACAATATGGCAGTGCTATTGCCGCCACAATCTTGCTCATTGCCTGTCCCAAACAACTGGACCTGAACGCAATCGCCACTGGCATCAACACTTATTTCAAGCCGACTTACTATGCGGGCTGGAAAATGATAGACCATGCGGAGAGTGCCGATGGTGGCCTGACTGCGGTCATGGCGCAAACCGAACAAGGCAAGGAATTTAAAACCCTGACCACGAATGGCAAATTCCAGGGCAATAATGTTATGGAAGCTGGTAGTGAAATGCTGGCGCAGGCAGGTTTTGGGTTGATACCCATGCTGCATTTGAATAACTACGACAATGCCCTGGTCATAGGATATGGCACTGGCGTCACGGCCATGGCTATCCATGAATCCGGCTTCAAGTCCATGGAAGTGGTCGATCTGAGCCGCGACCTGGTGAATATCGCCAACCGTCATTTTGCCGACGTCAATCAGAATCTCGCTACAAAACCTGGTGTGTCATTCCTGTATACCGATGGCAGGAATCACTTGTCGCTGACCGACAAAAAATACGACTTAATTGCGATACAACTGTCCTCTATCTGGTTTGCAGGTGCAGCCTCTCTGTATAACCAGGAGTTTTATGCATTGGCCAAATCCAGGCTGGCCGACAAAGGCATATTGAAACAATGGTTTCAACTGGCGCATATGTCCAAACAAAACTTGAGAGTCATGATTGCGAGCCTGTCCCACTCCTTCCGCTATGTCTGGATTTATAACGTGGGCAAGCAAGGTGCAATGATAGCCAGCAATAGCCTGGATGCTTTCCCCAATTCAGAAAAGGAAAAACATTTATTAGCGATGGCCAATAACCAGACCATGAAGACCTATATCGATCTTTACAAGAACGGCATCCAATCTGTTTCTGGCGCACAGGTGCTCAATCCTGAACAAGTCAAACAAATGCTGGCATTGAGTGAAACCACACTCTCCAATGACGACAATCTTTTGCTGGAATACAGCACGCCAAAAGGCAATGCCATGCGAGATGAAGAATTCAAGGACAATATCGATTATCTGAAAAGCTTTGCGCACAGCCCCTATGCGAATTTGAAGCAGGCAGCAACTGAACCGGCATCAACCAGCAGATAAAGCGTCATATAAAACAAAACACCCCGGCAAAAAAAATTCTGCCGGGGTGTTTCATTATCCGAAGAGCCGATTAAAAAGCAGGAACCACTGCGCCCTTGTATTTGTCTTCAATGAATTTCTTGACTTCAGGTGAATTCAAAGCTGCCACCAGTTTTTTGAAAGCCGGGCTATTTTTATTATCTTCACGCGCCACCAGCAAATTTGCATAAGGTGAATTTGCATCTTCAATAAACAAAGAATCTTTCACAGGATTGAGTTTTGCTTCTATCGCATAATTGGTATTGATCAAGGCCAGATCAACCTGGTTCAATACACGTGGCAGAGTCGCAGCTTCCAGTTCCTTGAATTTCAGTTTCTTTGGATTTTCAATAATATCTTTTTGTGTTGCAGAGATATTTTTTGGGTCCTTCAGTTTCAACAAACCCTGTTTTGCCAGCAACAGCAAGGCACGGCCAGAATTGGATGGATCATTCGGAATAGCGACAGTTGCACCATCGGGCAAGTCAGCCAGCTTTTTGTACTTGCTTGAATAAGCAGCAAAAGGTTCTACGTGCACTTTGGCGATAGGCACTTCGATATCATTCTTGTGGCTTTTCTTGAATTCGTTCAGGTAAGGCTGGTGCAAAAAGAAATTACCATCCAGATGTTTTTCATTGACCTGCACTGCTGGCTGTATGTAATCAGTGAACACTTTCACTTTCAAATCCACACCCTCTTTGGCGAGCTGCGGTTTGATAAATTCCAGTATCTCTGCATGCGGCACGGGGCTGGCAGCGATGTTCAAGGTTTCGATTGCAAATGCAGCTGGTGAAAACACGGCAGCGGCTGTCAGGCTACCTGCCAGTATCAGGGTAAAACGGCGTTTCAAATTTAAAGACATAGTGACTCCAATAAAAATAAAAACTCAGTTACTTAATTACTTACGTGTGAATTTCAACACCAGCTTGTCACCGACAAATTGCAGCAACTGCACCAGCACAATCAAAATAAATACCGTCACTACCATGACCTCAGTTTGAAAGCGCTGGTAACCATAACGCAGCGCCAGGTCACCCAGACCACCTCCACCGATCACGCCCGACATGGCTGCATACGACACCAGGGCAATCGTCGTTACTGTCGCGGCAGCCAGCAAACCCGGCAATGCCTCTGGCAACAATGCATGCCAGATAATCTGCCAGGTCCTGGCACCCATGGCCTGGCAGGCTTCAATAATTCCCTTATCCACTTCCCGCAAGACGTTTTCTACCAGGCGTGCAAAGAATGGCGTTGTTCCGATTACCAGCGGCGGTATGGTTCCCGGCACCCCCAGCGATGTCCCCATCAATAACAGCGTGAAAGGGATCAATACGATCAGCAAAATAATGAAAGGGATAGAGCGCAAAATATTCACGACTACCGACAACACTGCATACAGCAGGCCCTGCTCCAGCAATTGCTTTTTACCTGTCAAAAACAGCAGTACACCCAAGGGCAAACCCAGCACCACGGTGAACAGCAAAGAGGCACCTGTCATCGTCAGGGTATCGAGAGTCGCCAGTGCGATATCACTCCAGTCAATTTGAGAAAAATCCATCAGTGCACCCCTGCTGCTGCGCTGATTCTTGCCACCCTGACGCCAGCATTTTTCAATAAATCCTCGACAGTCGCGGACTGTTCCTGCGTACTGTGCAACTCCACCAGCAATTGCCCGTAAGGCGTATCCTTGATGCGCCCTATCACACCTTGCAGAATGGCGATATCGACACCAGCCTGCGACGCAATACGCGTAATGATGGGGTCATGCGTACTTGTGCCTACATAACTCAAACGCAGCAAATGGCGGTCAGCATCCTGGTCGCTGCGTTCCAGCACAGACAAATCCAACGCCTGATTTTCTGCCACCAGGCTTTGCGTCACCACATGCTGAGGATGCAGGAACACATCAACTACATCACCGAGCTCAACAATCTCTCCCGCATCTATGACTGCCACCTTGTCGCAGATCGTGCGTATCACCTGCATTTCATGTGTGATCAGGACGATGGTCAGGCCGAGCTTTTGATTAATATCGAGCAACAGGCGCAAGATCGCTTGCGTGGTCTCAGGGTCTAATGCCGAGGTCGCCTCATCGCATAACAATAGATGCGGATAATTTGCCAGTGCCCTGGCAATGCCCACCCTCTGCTTTTGTCCACCAGACAATTGCGATGGATATTTATGACCCTGGTCTTGCAAACCTACCAGCTCAAGTAATTCTTCTACCCTTACCAGGATTTCCTGCCTTGTGTATTTGCCACTCAGCTTGAGCGGAAAGGCAATATTGTCGATGACCGTTTTTGCATGCAGTAAATTGAAATGCTGGAACACCATGCCCACACGCTGGCGCAAGGCATGCAGTTGTTGAGTGTCCAAACTGGTGATGTCCTCATCATCAATCACTACTTTGCCCGCGCTGGGACGTTCCAGTAAATTCAAGGTGCGCAGCAAAGTGCTCTTACCCGCACCGGAACGGCCTATGATGCCAAGAACCTGACCCGCTTCTATGTTGAAATTAATATTATGCAAGGCCCTTACTTCGCGGCCCTGATGGCTATAAATTTTTGCTAACTGCTCTATACGTATCACTGAATATCTGACCGGCTGTTGTTGCTGTTGGACTCAACTTTATCGAAGGCAACAAGTTTTTTCCAATCATATATATGCATTTGTATATACAACTATTCGTATAAGCAAAGGTGAAAAATGAATACGCACTATCAATTGAGCGGGTTTGATTAAAGTTGACACGTGGCAATAAACTGCGATTTGTGTTTAAATCGCTTGTAATTTTGGTCCAGGCTCGCTATGTTGAAATGATCCTGGTTCTAGTCTTAGGAGTTAATATCATGGTCACGTCCGTTACATCTTCGAGCGCAGCGCAAGTTGCACAACAACAGCAACTCTTGCAGCAGGCTGCTGCCGGGCAACAGAAACAAAGTGCGGAAACCATAGGCGCGGCTGCAGACCGCGACTCCGGTACGGCTGATGCCATTGCAGATCAAAAAAGAATTACCGCCTCACAGGCTGAGCAACAGGCGCAACTGGCCAGCAAGCAGAATGTCAAGCAGCCAGAACCACCGCCGCCAGAACAACCAAAACCAGTGGTCAATACCAGCGGACAAGTGACTGGCACAACCATCAATACCACTGCCTGAACACCGTACCCATACAAAAAAGCCACTCCGATTAAATCCAGAGTGGCTTTTTTACTTACTATGATCAGCAATTAATCAGCAATCAGGCTTTATTCACAAATAAATTAAAGCTGGACCTGGCGTAAGCTTGTTCAGGAAAAACCTTGAGCAATTGATTGTCTGACAAACCCATATGACGCTCACAGATCTGCGTCAATACCGAACGAAAATCGGTAGTCACAGGCACATCACGTCCCTCATATAACTGATCATTGCCGAGGCCGCGCCAGTCGCCATATACCTTGCCGCCAGCGACTTTGCCACCAAGCACCCACATGACATTGCCATGCCCATGGTCGGTGCCGCCATTGCCATTCTGTTTGGCAGTACGGCCAAATTCTGACATCACGACTATCGTGGTGTCATCAAACATGGGGCCAAGGCGTCTGGCCAGATTCGCCAGGCCCAGACCCAGCGGTGACAAACGATTTGCCAACTGACCTTTGCCGGCTCCCTGGTTGGCATGGGTGTCCCAGCCGCCCAATGCCATGAACACCATCTGGATTTTAGGATCATTCTTGAGCAAGATGGCAACACGGGTACTGTCGTCAGGAAAACCATTAGGCAAGGGCGCGCCGCCATCGGCAGCCTGCAGTTCTTTTTCCATAGACGCGCCCATCATTTCCTGATGCGCTTCTTTGGCATCACTAAAGGCTTTCGCGTACTTATCGTTTTCCTTATACATCTGTTCAAAAGCTGCACCAACCTTGGGTCTGTCCAGTACATTCGCCTTGGTGCCCGCCGCACCGCTGGCGATATTGCTGGCGGCAACCGTGCCCGACAAGATACGGGGCATGACCGCACCGACACTGACGGCACGCGTTGGCGTCGTCGTACCCGGCAAGTTACCAAGCAAACGGTTCATCCAGCCATCTGTCGTGCCTTTACGCCCAGGCGTGCCAGACTCCAGATAATCCTGGGCGTCGAAATGCGAACGGGTAAAATCCGGTGAACCGCTGGCTTGCACGAAAGCCAGTTTCTTTTGCTGCCAAAGATCCTGCAAGTCTGCCAGTGCGGGATGCAGACCAAAATAGCCATCGAGATCAATTGCACCATCGGTCTGCCCCGGCCTTGCCAGTGCGATAGTCGGGCGCAAGCGCGCATAATTGCTGTCACCATAAGGTGCAACCACATTCAAGCCATCGACAGCGCCCCGCAACATGATGACGATAAGCTTGTTTTTTGTTGTTGCTTCGGTTGCTGCACCATTTGCCCTGGCAGCCCAGGCAGCCTGTCCCACCGGAATCAGCAAACCCGCTCCTGCGGCCATGGAATATAAGAAATTTCTGCGTTTCATTTTGCTCTCTTTATCTGTACGATCTGTGCGCTTGCCTGCTTCAATGCTGCATAAAATCCGGGCTACCCAATATCAGTGAGGCACGCAAGGCTTCGGGATTGCCATTCACAATTTCTATACTGCGCCCGGACAAGCCTGGCCCCAGTGTTTGCAACAAGGCCGTGGCGCTGACCGCAGGCATGACTGCGGGCCGGTCTGATTTTTCCTCAGCCTGTTTTGCCAACTGCTTCTTGCCCATTTTGTCTCCATCCTCTATCTCTTTATCAAATGGCAGGCGGCCAGTTGCGAGTGCGGTGGCAAAGTTGATGCGGCGGCTAATGGCATCCGGGTTCATCCATGCATCCTGCGTGTTTTTATAGCCATCGGGTGTCTGGCTGCCGTATAGAGGCATGCCGAGTTGTGCCAGTACGCCCAACACGGGCCTGACATTTTGCACCTTGACATCACTGGCGCGGATGGCGGACACCACATATTGATACGGGGTTTTATATTTCACGCCCGCATTTTGGGGATCACGAAATTCGGCACTGGCAAACAGCGTCTGCAATACGGCCCGTATGTCACCACGGGTATCGAGATAACGTTTGGCCAGCCTCTCGACCAAGGCTGGTGCAGGTTTGTCAGCGACAAAATATTGCGCCAGTTTGAAACTCAGGTGATGCGCAGTAGATGGGTGTGTTGCCAGCACATCGAGCGCGAATTCTGCTTCTGCCTGACCACGCACAGGTATGGATTTGCCCAGCCACAGCTTGCTGCCTTTATCGTGTCTGTCAGCATCAAAGTAAAAGTTTTGATTACTCCTGACCATGGCACGCGGATCAAAGGTCCAGCCGGTCAGCATGCGTGCCAGTTCGGTCACGTCTTTCTGGGTATAGCCACCATCCACACCCAGGGTATGCAACTCCATGACTTCACGCGCATAGTTTTCATTCAGGCCGCTGGACTTGGCCTTTTGTCCGCCGCCCTTGCCCTGTTTGCCATTCGCATGAAAATCTGCTGACGTGGATAACCAGTTATCCAGATAAAACAACATGGCAGGGTGCTTGGCAGTCGCACCCAGCAAATCACGGAAGTTGCCAAAGACATAGGGACGTATCGCATCGCGCTCATAGCTGGCGACAAGTGCACGGTCCAGGCCTTTGCCATTGAACACATTGAAATGATTGAACCAGAAATCGACCATCACTTCTTCCAGCTGATGCGAGCTTTCTATGGCACGGTATAGTCTGGATTCTGCGGTTTGCTCAATGATGCGGCCAACCAGTTCACGGCGTTTCTTTTGCGCAGCGTCGGATTCATCGCTGGTGTTTTTCAAGGCTTTTTGATAATCAAACAAGACCGAGCCTGCGCTCTGACTCATGACATCGAGTGATTTCAATTTCTCTTGCAAACCATCTGGCAAGGGCAGGAATTGCGGATTCAGCTGCTGCTCTATATAGGCATCCACACCCATTTTTTTGACCCGTTCTATATCACCAGGTCGCGGGCCATAGGCCAGGCGGTTCAGTACGTGCAAGGCTTCGGCCTCAGTCGAAGGACCTGCAGCATGCACAGGAAGAGCACAGATATTTACGGTAATCAACAACACCAGCAAGCCAGGAATTTTTGTCAGGTTTCTCATCTATTTTTTATACCCGTTATTGAAACTGTTGAAGTATTTATGCAGAAGAACAATGATTTGCTTATTCATTCGTACAATGTATTCAATATAGTTTCATGCGAATAGCTTTCACAAGTAACGACATGTAAATCAAAATAAGCAAAACTGCGGATTGTTACAGGAAAAATCCTTGTAGCCCCTCGCAAAACCTGCGCGACTACCTGATACATTTCGCTCTTGCAGAATGTACTTCGATTTGTAAATTTCAAATTCGAAATTTCTAAATTTGCAAGCTGGTTTTATCATCATGTCAGAACGCATTCCATCTCACTTCATCTCATTTCAAATATACAAATACATTCGCGGCCCTGATGAAAAACGCAGGCAATGGTAAGCTTGCAAGATTGAAACTTGAAAGTTGCTTATGCTTCTCACCACAAAAAAGCTCCTGCTCCCTGCCCTGCTTGCGGTCTCGCTGGGCATTTTCCAACCAGCACACAGTCTTGCAGCGAATCTCAAGATAGGCCTAGCCGCTGACGTCAATTCCATCGACCCGCACTATTTCAATAGCGGGCCAAACAACGCCATGGCCTCCCATTTGTTCGAGGCACTGGTCAGTGTTGATTCAGATGGCCGCGTTGCACCTGGCCTGGCGCTGTCATGGAAGGCGATTAACCCGACCACCTGGGAATTCAAATTACGGCCTGGCGTGAAGTTCCATGATGGCAGCGAGATGACGGCAGAAGATGTGGTGTTTTCCCTGGACAGGCCAGCACAGATAAAAAACAGCCCTGGCCCCTACACCAGCTTTACCAAACAAATCATTGGCAAACAGATCGTTGATGCCCATACCCTGCGCCTGAAAACGGCGACGGCATACGGCCCGCTGCCGCTGGACATGAGTTCAGTCTTCATCGTTTCAAAAAAAGCAGCATTGCAGGCAAGCACCGATGATTTCAACAGCGGCAAGGCAGCAATCGGCACCGGCCCCTATAAATTTGCCAGTTTCAAACGCGGTGATGCAGTTGAGCTGACAAAAAACGATGCTTACTGGGGTGAAAAATCGGCTTGGGACAAGGTTACCTTCCGCATCATCACCGCCGGTGCGCCACGTATGGCCGCACTCTTGTCTGGTGATGTCGATGCGATAGAGAGTATTCCTCCAGCAGATTTGAGCAAACTCAAAAGCAATGCCAAATTCAAGCTGGAACAAAAAATTTCCTGGCGTACCCTGTTCTGGCAACTGGATCACCTGGCCAGGGTCCCACCTTATATCACTGACAAGGCTGGCAAACCGTTGGCGACCAATCCCCTGAAAGACATACGCGTGCGCAAGGCGATTGCCAAGGCCATCAACCGTACGGCATTGACAGAGCGCATACTGGAGGGCCTTGCAGTGCCAGCATCCAATCTCGTCGCCCCTGGTGTGTTTGGCTATAACGATAGTCTGAAGGTCGAAGCCTACGACCCGGAAGGCGCTAAAAAATTGCTGGCTGAAGCCGGCTATCCAAATGGCTTTGCGATGACCCTGCATGGCCCCAATAATCGCTACATCAATGATGAACAGATAGTGCAGACTGTTGCGCAATTTCTCAGCAAGATAGGTATACAGGCCAAGGTGGAGACGCAACCACTGGCAGTGTATTTCCCCAAAGCGTCCAAGGGCGACTACAGCATGGCCTTGCTGGGCTGGGGTTCACTGGCTGGTGACTTCGCGTTACGTACCACTCTGGGTACTATTAATGCCGACAATGGCTGGGGCAGCTGGAACTGGGGCAAATACAGCAACCGTGCACTGGATGAGGCGATACAATCTTCGCTCGCATCTGTCGAAGCAGACAAGCGCGAAACATTTGCCAAAACGGCCATGGCGACCGCCTTGCTGGATTATGCGGCCATCCCCCTGCATCACCAGTACGCCAGTTGGGCCATGCGCAAGGGCTTGCATTACAAGGCCAGGACGGATGAATTTACCTTTGCCCACCAGTTCAAACCAGACTGAGTTGCATTGAAAATGCCAAAAAAAATCCCGCGATATGAAGTCGCGGGATTTTTGTTTTATGCAAAGACTGCTATCGGGAATCAGGATTTATGTATCAAGATTTATGTATCAAGATTTATGTATCAGGATTTATTAAGCACACCCTGGCAAACTGCTTTTTGCGGGTCATTCGCGGGCAGCTTGCCGCAGATGCCATCAAGCTGACTACGGGCTTTCTGGTAAGCGACCTGGTGCTTGCCTTCCTTATTCCAGTCTATGAGTTTTTTACCCATTTTTTCCAGATACGCGCGGTTGCGCTCATAGAAGGCATTATCTACTTTTGCAGCTTCACCAAAGACACTTTGCACGGCTTTTTCTATACGCGCATCATCATTTGGTGCCAGTTCTACCAGGCTGCTGACATAGTTGGAACCCCATTGCAAACGGGTGGCCGGGCCCTTAGCGGCGTTATAGGCTTGCTCATACCAGTTGGCTGCCGCCACTTTGTCACCACGCTTCTTGGCATTGGAACCCAGGGTGGACATGAAATAGTAAGGTGAATGTGAACGCTTGAGTTCAGCCTTTAGCAAGCTGTCAGAATCATCAAGCAAACCAGCATCACCCAGAGCATGGGCGGCAGCATTGACGACAGACTGCCGCTCATAGGCATCGGTAGTAGCCTGCTCTATCGCAGCTACACGCTTTTGCACATCCTTTTGCAAAGCCGCTTCTGGCTTGGCATTATCCAGACTGGCCAGAGCAACCTGGGCACCAACTGCACCCAACCTGTCGGTCTTGGAAATCGTGGCATCATCAGCCAGCTTGACTACGGCCGCATTCCAGGCACGTACCAGCTTGTTGCGTGGTTCAGATTTGGCGACAGTCAGAAACTCGGTGATTTCGCCGGCGGCATTGCTCAGCAAATCCATATTGTCGCGTGCTGTTTTGGGGTCATTGATGGCTTTCAAGACTTTATCTGTTGCCTGGGCCTTGTCTATGTTTGGCAATGTCTGGCCTGGCTTGGCTGTCGCTGCTGCGTAAATACCACGTAGGTACAAACGTGTGGCATGCAAACCAGCCGGGCTCAGTTCAGACAGCTTGAGCAAAGTCGCCACCAGCTCTTTGCCGGGCACCAGTTTTTGCTCAGGATCGTCCCATGAATAATCGGCCAGCAGGCTCCAATCCTCATCCTTGAGATTCTTATTACCCGCCAGTGCCAGCTTCATGGTGTCTTGCACAGACAGCGTGGTATTCAAAGCCTGGGTCAGCACTTGCAGATAACGTTCAGAATCAACTTCACCGGGCAAACGGGTGATCTCTGTGCCGTCAGGTTTAAACAAGATCATGGTCGGATAACCACGCACCTTGAATTGCGATGCAAATTTTTGTGCACCCGGGGTATCGCCATCCAGATATACCGGAATGAAATGACGTGATTTATCGATGAATTCCTGGCGATTGAAAATTGTCGCCTTTACCTGGTTACAAGGCGGGCACCAGATTGCACCCCAATATAAAAACAGGGGTTTGTTGCTGGTCTTGGCCTGGGCAAAAGCCGCATCCACATTATTGTCCTTGCGCCAGTCTATACCACCCTGCGCGGCATTGGCTGCATGTGCAGAGGCGCTGGCCGCCTTGCTATCCGCCGCCTGTGCGGGCAATGCAGTCATGACAGTCAGTGAAATTGAGGTGCTTGCAGCCAACAGGGCTGCCATCAGGGGAGTAGTCATTTTCATCGGTTTTGACCTGGATAAATATATCAAGAGACTCAGTGTAGCAAATTTAGTGTCTTTGCAGTACAGCGGACGCAAGCTGTTATCAGACTAATTTTGAGTATGCATATTTGTTTTTCTCCAGCAAGAAATACCTGGCCCGCTCATGCCATGTCGCTTATGCCTTATGCGTCTAAGCAAGTAAAAATATCATCGTTCACAAGTCTGGCATTTTTGCGCAAGATGGACGATCTGCAAACCGAGAGTAAAAAATGAGCAAAATCGCACATATAAAACAATTAATCAAAACCCGCCAACGTCAGCGCCGCACGTCTTTCGCCGCCGCATTGCTGATTGCCAGTGTCAGCCTGCTTGCTTTTTACAGCACGGCACAAGCTGCCACCGGCATACTGAATGCATCCTATGACGTGACCAGGGAGTTATTCAAGGACATCAATCCCGCCTTTGTCGCAGACTGGAAAAAGAAAACCGGCGAAAGCATCAGTGTTAACCAATCCCACGGTGGTTCCAGCAAACAGGCGCGCTCGGTGATTGATGGGCTGGAAGCCTCGGTCGTGACCATGAACCAGGCCAATGATATCGACATCCTCGCAGACAAGGGCCTGCTGCCACAAGACTGGGCCAAACAATTCCCAAATAATGCAGCACCGTTTTATTCAACCATGGTGTTCCTGACGCGCAAGGGCAATCCCAAGCACATCGCCAGTTGGGAAGACCTTGGCAAACCCGGCTTGAAAGTCATTATCCCCAATCCAAAAACCTCAGGTAATGGCCGTTACAGCTACCTGGCAGCCTGGGGCTCAATCATCAAGGCTGGTGGTACTGAAGCTCAGGCACGCCAACTGGTAGAAAACCTGTTCAAGAATGTACCGGTACTTGATGGCGGTGGACGCGGTGCCACCACCACCTTCACCCAGCGTGAAATTGGTGATGTACTGGTAACCTTTGAGAATGAAGTGCAACTCGTACGTCAGGAATTTGGTGACAACTTTGAAGTCGTCTATCCAAAAATCTCTATCCTGGCAGAGTCTCCAGTTGCGGTGGTAGATAAGGTAGTCGACAAACTGGGTACCCGCAAAATCGCCACAGCCTATTTGCAGTTCCTCTATACCGAAGCTGGCCAGGATCTGATCGCCAAACACTACCTGCGCCCACGCTCAGAAATCGCAGCAAAAAAATATGCAGCCTCTTTCAAACCCGTGAATTTGTTTACTGTCGATGATGTTTTCGGCGGCTGGAAGCAGGCGCAAAAAAAACACTTTGATGATGGCGGGGAGTTTGACCGCATCTATGTAAAAAAATAGGTTTGCATTAAACCCAAGATAGACGGCACGACAGAAATCATCCAGGTAAAACATCTATCTATGTTTTGCTCATATACCCAGCATGGTGAGATGTTTTCTGTCGTGATAAGTCAGAGACAATAGAATACAGTGCTTCACTTCATCAATTGGGATTTCATCATCCTGATGAAAAATAATGGCACGATTACCTTCAAACTTTAGCTTATCGCTGTAAAGCTCTTTGAATGTATCAAGCAGCCTGGTCTGACAATGAAAATACATGGCGTATTGTTCTGGCGCCGAACTCTTCCAATCTATTCTGACGGTGCTGCCAGTCTTCGTTAGATAACTCGGTTCACCCCACTTCAGGGTTTCTTCCAGCGTGTCAGAAATTTTATGTTCCGATGCGACATCCAATACCAACTGCCGCAGGAGCATCAGCTTTTGCCGTAGGTGCGACGGATAGTTGTTGAATACTTTTGCGACCTGGGGATTTTTTATTTTACCCATTTCCGCCCTCATCCTCGCTGACACATCATGTTGAATGCTTATTATCGAAATAATATAGTCAAAATACGTAGCTGAAATAAACTGAATAGAAAAGCATACCGCAAAAACAAAAAAAGCCTTGATTTCTCAAGGCTTTTTTCACTCTCTTAACGAGAACTTACTGGCGTCCCCAAGGGGATTCGAACCCCTGTACTCACCGTGAAAGGGTGATGTCCTAGGCCTCTAGACGATGGGGACAGATTCTGTCCGTGTTGCTGACCTAAATCGTAAATTACTTGCTGCCCACAATAAATAATAAAGTTTATTGGCGTCCCCAAGGGGATTCGAACCCCTGTACTCACCGTGAAAGGGTGATGTCCTAGGCCTCTAGACGATGGGGACAACAAGTAATGTTCTGCTCTGCCACTTTATTTGGTGGAGGTAAGCGGGATCGAACCGCTGACCTCTTGCATGCCATGCAAGCGCTCTCCCAGCTGAGCTATACCCCCGACGCTGCAGAACAGAAACAAGATTATAGGGGATACATCGTCAGATGTAAAGCCCCCAGACTTTCTAGCCTGCAATTACACTTAGGCGCTGCGTAACGACTTCACGGCCGAACAACTCGATGACGGCATCGATAGATGGCGTTTGCAATTGACCTGTCAGCAGCAGGCGTAAAGGCATGGCCAGTTGCGGCATCTTCAGTGAGAAGTCGGCCAAGGTTTGTTTCATGGCGGCAGACAGGGCTGCCTTGTTCCATTCCACGGTTTTGCAAAGCTCGGCGTATTGGCGCAGGGCTGGCAAGATTGCCTCAGTCACATGCTGGGTCAACAATGCCGGATCTGCTGCTGGCTGACGATAGAACAGCATGGCAGCCTGTCCCAGCTCTACTGTGGTATTTGTGCGTTCTTTCAACAGCGCGATTACGGCTTCCAGTGCGGGTGCATTATCAAACTGTGCACCGTCATCCAGCATTTGCTGTTTGATCAAACCTGCCAGGCGCACATTGTCAGCGGCCTTGATGTAGTGGTTATTGATCCAGGCCAGTTTTTCAGGATTGAACTGGGCAGCAGAACCAGATAAATGGCTTAAATCAAACCAGCTGCACATTTGCTCCATGGAGAATATCTCATCATCACCATGGCTCCAGCCCAGGCGCGCCAAATAATTCAGCATGGCTTCAGGCAGATAACCTTGCTTGGGATATTCCATCACACTGACAGCGCCATGACGCTTGGACAGTTTTTGGCCATCAGGGCCCAAGATCATAGGCAAATGACCATAATGCGGCAGAGTCGCGCCAAGTGCGTTCAGGATATTGATCTGGCGCGGTGTGTTATTGACATGATCATCACCACGGATAACGTGGGTGATTTGCATGTCCCAGTCATCGACTGCCACGCAGAAGTTATAGGTAGGTGTGCCATCGGGGCGGGCGATGACCAGGTCATCGAGCTCACGGTTGGCTATGGTGATTTGCCCCTTGACGACATCCAGCCAACTGACTTCGCCATCCAGCGGGTTTTTGAAACGTATTACCGGTTTGCGGTCCGCCGGAATCGCAGGCAAAGTCTTGCCAGCTTCGGGACGCCAGGTGCCGTCGTAACGCGGTTTTTCACCTGCTGCACGCTGACGTTCACGCATGGCTTCAACTTCTTCCTGCGAGGAGTAGCAGTAATAGGCAGTACCTTTTGCCAGCATGTCGGCCAGCACTTCGCTGTAGCGCTCCATGCGCTTCATTTGATAGTAAGGGCCCTCGTCATGATGCAAGCCCAGCCAGTTCATGCCATCAAGAATGGCTTGCACAGCTTCTGGCGTCGAGCGTTCAAGATCGGTATCTTCTATGCGCAGCACGAAAGTGCCACCAAAATGACGGGCAAATGCCCAGCTGAACAAAGCAGTGCGGGCACCGCCAACGTGGAGATAGCCGGTAGGGCTGGGGGCGAAACGGGTACGTACAGTCATGAGATCACTAGCCTGCGCCCTGCTGTCGATGCAGCTGACATACAAGAACGCGATAATGGTTAAAACCAGCATTTTACCGTTTTAACATCCAGGACGGATAGTTTCATGACGTAGGGCGCCCCACTGAACTCTGGAATGAAGCCTGCGTGATAGTATGGCGGCGAAAACAAACACCCGGATAAAGCAACAGATATGCAAGCCCAGCCTCCCCCGTCCCTGCCTTTGCCAGTACGCGACGGCATCGCGCCCAGCTATATCTGGATACCAGAAGGCCATTGGAACAATGTCTTCAGTTTTTTGCAAGCTCATTTCCCGGATGTGAGTGCAAGCATCTGGCAAGCACGCCTGGGAAGACAAGAGGTCGTTGATCAACACGGCAAAGTCCTGCTTGCAGATAGCGCTGTCAAACGCGGCATGTGTATTTACTACTACCGTGAAATCGAGAATGAAACACCTATCCCGTTTCATGAAGAAATCCTGTTCCAGGATGAGCATTTGCTGGCGGTCGATAAACCGCACTTCCTGCCAGTCATTCCATCTGGTCGATTTTTGCGGGAAACCCTGCTGGTCAGACTAAAGAAAAATACTGGCCTGATGGATCTGACCCCCATACACAGGCTGGACAGGGAAACCGCAGGCGTCATGCTGTTTTCACACAATCCAGCCACCCGCGGGCAGTATCAATCCCTGTTTCAGCGCAAAAGCATGGCAAAGACCTATCACGCCATTGCGAAGCATTTGCCAGAACTGGTTTTCCCGCTACGCCATCGCAGCCGCATGGAAGAAGCCGACAAGTTCTTTGTCATGCGTGAAGTGGCAGGCATGCCAAACTCAGAAACCCTGATCGACATCAAGGAAAGGCGTGGTGAATATAGCCTTTATCAATTGCAGCCTGTGACTGGTAGAAAGCATCAATTACGCCTGCACATGAGCAGCCTGGGTACGCCCATTCTTAACGATGCATTTTATCCAGTCGCCCTGCCCTGCAAGACAGATGATTTTTCGGCGCCCTTGCAGTTGCTGGCAAAATCCATTTGTTTCGATGATCCACTTACCGGCAAGCAACGCTATTTTGAAAGTAAAAAGTCATTATGAACGACTGCCATAGAGGGATGTACGGGCAAACGGGTTGACAGCAAGTCTCTAAAGCGGTAATATTGCGGTCTTCGGAGTGTAGCGCAGCCCGGTAGCGCATCTGCTTTGGGAGCAGAGGGTCCAAGGTTCGAATCCTTGTACTCCGACCAGATTGCAGGGATCGTCAGCGACGGTCCCTTTTATTTCGGTAGATTCATTTCTTGGAAGTTTTAAGTTGAATCGCCTAAAATAATAAATGACAGACCAGTTTTTCGGAGTGTAGCGCAGCCCGGTAGCGCACCTGCTTTGGGAGCAGGGGGTCCAAGGTTCGAATCCTTGTACTCCGACCAGTTAAAAAGGATCGTTGATAATTCAACGATCCTTTTTTCTTTTCTGCTTTACATTTTCCGGTTTCACATATTTTTGCTTCACATATAAATGATTTATTTCAAGCGAGCCAGTACCCGCAAATCATCACCCACTTGGCTGATTTCGTGAAATTGCAAAACACTCGCCTGATCCACATGTGTCAATTCAGGTAAATTAAATAAACCAGCTCCACTACCCAACAGCTTGGGCGCCAGGTACAGCAATAATTCATTGACACAGCCTTGCGCAATCAATGCACCGTTCAGAGTCGCGCCTGCTTCCACATGCAATTCATTGATTTGCCTGCGTCCCAGTTCTTGCATCAGGGCGGGCAAATCGACTTGCTGATTTGCACCTGGCAAGCAAATCACTTCTGCCCCGGCCTGTTCCAGTTGCACCTGTTTTTCAGCATCAGGCTCAGCACAGACAATCAAGGCCCCGCCTTGCAACACTTTGGCTTGTGGCGACATGCGCAGATGGGAGTCAACAATGATTTTTTGTGGCTGACGTGGCGTGTCTACGCCGCGGACATTCATCATGGGGTCATCTGCCAGCACGGTACCTATCCCAGTCAAAATCGCATCAGCACGCGCCCGCCATTGATGACCGTCCCGCCTGGCTGCTGACCCGGTAATCCACTGGCTTTGGCCATTGCTCAAGGCGGTGATGCCATCGAGGCTACCGGCAACTTTCATCCTGACCCAGGGCTTGCCGGTTTCCATGCGCTGGAAAAAACCTATGTTCAATTCGCGTGCCTGCAAGGCGAGATCAGGAAAAGTACCACACTCAACTTCAACACCAGCTTCCCGTAAGATACTTAAACCGCGCCCTGCTACTTGTGGATTGGCATCCTGCATGGCAGCGACCACACGCGCAATACCGGCATCACGCAAACCGTTTGCACAAGGTGGTGTACGGCCAAAATGGCTACATGGTTCCAGCGTGACATAGGCTGTAGCGCCACGCACATCATGGCCTTTTGCGGCGGCGTCACGCAAGGCCTGCACCTCAGCATGCGCCTGCCCTACTGGCTGCGTCCAGCCCTGCCCCAGCACCTGACCATCACGCACTATCACGCAACCCACTTTGGGGTTGGGTGAAGTTTCTATGGTCGCGCGTCTGGCCAGCTCCAGCGCTTGCTGCATGTAAGCATAATCAGCCTGCTTATCCATACTCGCCTGCACCTCAGGTATTTTGTATGGTGATGGTGGGGAATTTGCTGGTCATGTCCTTGGCCTTTTCCGCAACCTTGATGGCAACCTTGCGGGCGATGTCTTTATACAGACCGGCGATTTGCCCATCAGGTTCGGCAACCACGGTAGGTGTACCAGAATCAGCTTGCTGGCGTATGCTCATCGTCAAAGGCAGGCCACCGAGGAAATCGA
This sequence comes from Undibacterium sp. KW1, assembly GCF_009937955.1. Lineage (NCBI taxonomy): Bacteria > Pseudomonadati > Pseudomonadota > Betaproteobacteria > Burkholderiales > Oxalobacteraceae > Undibacterium > Undibacterium sp. KW1. The sequence continues at coordinate 3,429,604 of NZ_AP018439.1, forward strand.
CGCCAAAATCGGCGCACATTTTCTGACCACCGCCCTCGCCAAAAATATGCTCGGCATGACCACAGTTGGAGCAGATATGGATGCTCATGTTTTCGACGATGCCCAGGATAGGGATACCGACTTTTTCAAACATCTTGAGTCCCTTGCGCGCATCCAGCAAGGCGATATCTTGTGGCGTTGTCACAATAATGGCGCCAGTCACCGGCACTTTTTGCGATAGAGTCAGTTGCACATCACCCGTACCTGGTGGCATATCAACGATGAGATAATCCAGGTCACGCCAATTGGTTTGCCCCAGCAATTGCTGCAGGGCCTGGGTAACAATGGGACCACGCCAGACCATGGGTTCATCCGGGTCTATCATAAAACCGATAGAGGATACCTGCAGACCATGGTTTTCCAATGGCTCCATGGTTTTACCGTCGACCGTTTCAGGGCGACCAGAAATACCCATCATCATGGGTTGCGAAGGGCCGTAGATGTCGGCATCCAGAATACCGACCGCCGCACCCTCTGCAGCCAGCGCCAGCGCCAGATTCACAGCGGTGGTCGATTTGCCGACCCCGCCCTTGCCAGAGGCAACTGCAATAATGTTCTTGACCTTGGGCATGAGCTTGATACCAGGCTGCACCGCATGCGCAATGATTTTTGAACTCACATTGACACTGACCTTGCTCACACCAGGCAGGGCAGCAATGGCTGCAACTACGGCAGCGCGCATCATTTCAAACTGGCTTTTGGCCGGGTAACCCAGTTCAACATCCAGGCTCACATCTGCGCCTTCTATCTTGATATTTTTTACTGATTTAGTCGTTATCAGGTCTTTATTCGTGTTTGGGTCTGTCACTTTTGCCAATGCGGCTTTAATGTCGTCAACTGTAATACTCATGCAATTCTCCATAGATATCCTGCAAGTCTAGCGCAATTTGTGCGTCTGGGCTGCAATACCCTTGCTGATAGGCTTGTTGTAAGGGTGCATCTTGAGAAGATACAAACTCCTTTGCCAAATAAAGTTCAAGCATAATAGCCCTGCGCTCATTTGTTTTTATAAGAAAATCAGGAGAAATTGATGCAAATCCAAGCAAAACTGCCGCCCCGCAAATTCCGCCTGCCATTATCTGTTTTGGGATTGCTCAGTTATTCACTAACTGCCCAGGCTGGCTTGCTGGTGGGGCATTTGACCGACAAGAACGGGCAAGCCATGGGCAATGCTGTTCTGTTCGCAACGCCGCTGGACACCCCATCTCCCGCCAAAAAACCGGGCGAAACCAGTGTGGTGGCACAAGAAAATTATGCCTTCAGCCCCTTCCTGACTGTCATACGCAGCGGCACACAGGTGCGTTTTCCCAACAAGGATAATCACGAGCATCACCTGAAATCATTTTCTCCTGCAAAGACCTTTGAATTGCGCGTGAACAGCAAGAAAGAAGAACCTGCGCCTATCCTGTTTGATAAAGCGGGTGAAGTAGCCCTGGTTTGCCACTTCCACGACTGGATGCGCGGTTATATTTATGTGGTTGATACACCATATTTTTCCAGGACTGATGCATCGGGCAGTGTCGCCCTTAACAATCTGCCAGCAGGTAAATATGAAGTCAAAGCCTGGGCACCGAATATGTTTGGCGAACCCTTGGCACAAACCGTGCAAGTGGCCAATGATGGGCCAACCAATGTCAAATTTCAGTTCAATTTCGTGCCCAAGGCACCGCCAGCACCCCGCAACTTGAGCAAGAGTGCGACATTTGGTTATGACTGATTGCCTGCAATTTGCAGATTGCCTGGCATTGCGCCAGGCAATCGTAATCAACTTAATGAGCGCTTAATCACGCCTTAGCTGGTCTGCATTTGCTGCTGAAAAGTCAGTACGATAAATTCTGCAGGATGCACGAGCGCGACCATGACCGTGACATTCATCACGCCGTCAAGTATGTCCTGGGCTGTCATGGCAGTTCCCAACCCTACACTGACACTATATGCATCCGCTGGTTTACTGCCAACCAGTGCACCGTACTTCCATTGCGCATTCAAGAAATTGCTGATGACGGCACTCACGCTGGTCCAGGTCAGATTATCGTTAGCCTGAAATACATAGGCCTGCAAGGCAGCTTTAACCGATTGCTCTATCATCATCGCCGTACGCCTGACACTGATATAGCGCCAGTCATCGCTATTCCCCGCCAGGGTACGGGCGCCCCAGACCAACAAGCCATAGTTGGGAAACATGCGTATCGCATTCACGGCCAGGCCATTCAAGGGTACATTCAAGCTGCCCTGCTCCTGGTCGCTAATCGTTACTACAGGAGAAATGGCATTGATGATGGTTGTATTGGCGGGCGACTGAAAAACGCCAAAAGTATGGTCTGTACGTGCATATACGCCAGCCATCGCTGCAGCTGGTGGTAACAGGTTAACGCTGGTAGCGATATTGTTCATGCAGGTTTGATACAGAGGTGATACTGCCATCAGGCTTTGATGGCGCTGACGCACTGCCACTGCATCACCTGCCTGAGTCAACGAGCTGACAATACTGAGATAAGACTGCAACCTGGGCGCTGGCGCATCCGTTGCAGAGGGTGGAAATAATTGGCGGGCGACTGAAAAACGCCAAAAGTATGGTCTGTACGTGCATATACGCCAGCCATCGCTGCAGCTGGTGGTAACAGGTTAACGCTGGTAGCGATATTGTTCATGCAGGTTTGATACAGAGGTGATACTGCCATCAGGCTTTGATGGCGCTGACGCACTGCCACTGCATCACCTGCCTGAGTCAACGAGCTGACAATACTGAGATAAGACTGCAACCTGGGCGCTGGCGCATCCGTTGCAGAGGGTGGAAATAAAGTGGGTGCTTCCGTCGTCAAATCTGCCACCAGTAGAGCCAAGGTGGTGGCTGAAATCCATCTGTAGTCGATATCACTCATGCTGACGATATTCGTGTTCAGCCAGGGATAATAACTGACACCATATTTATTGAACTCTTCGCCGAGCCCGGCAATCCTGTAAAAACCACCACTACCCGTACCACCTGTGATGGGATCTTGCGCAGTGCCATCCGCAGGCAAATAGCCATTGCGCACGTCCAGCACGCACATGAGATGTTGCGATTGCTCACAGCTTTGCAATGCCAGTTGCGACACGCTGGCCCAGTCATCGAGACTGAGATGCACAGCATCTGGCATGACCAGCAAATCGGCTTCTGTGCAGCCAGAAGCTATGGGCAGAGCGTTGGTATACGCGTCTTTGCCAAAGGCGCCAGCAGCAATCACCTCATCATACGTACCAAGAGAAAGTACATAGCAAATCCCGCCACCATTATTGAAAAACAATTCCAGGCCAAAGTACAGGCCAAAAGCCGGAGCAGCATTATTGGCCTGGTATGGCGGTGTTGCCTGGCTATTGCTGACGTAGTCATACTCTATCTGTGGAGCAGCACCAAAGATATCAATGTACTCGGCCAGGGACGAAATGCGTACCGGCAGAGTTGCATTGGCTGCCTTGGCGCCGTTTTTTTCTGTATAGCCAAGAAATACCGGAATACCGGTGGGCACTGCCACCACGGTACTGGAAAAACCATCCACTTCCGTGACATAAACACCTGGTGTTGCGCGTTGTTCTATCATGCCTGGATACTCCCTGGTAGTGTGCCTGATAATTCCGGCTTTAAAATGATGAGCCGGGTCCAGCTAAAAATGCCAGCTCATCCGCAGTAGATGTACGTCCGAGTATCGCATTCCTGTGCGGGAAACGACCAAAGCGTCCAATAATCGCACGGTGCTTTATCGCGAATTTATAAAAGCCATCAAAAGTCTCGCGCTGTGCTTCTGGCACCTCGCGCCGCAATGCGTCATACAAAGCAACCGATTTGTCCTGATCTGCCAGCGACTCTGAGTGTTCGAGTGGCAGATAAAAGAATACTCTTTGTATGGGGCGCAACTGACGGTCTGCCTGCAATTGCAGCCCTGCCTCACAGTAAAGCCTGGCCTGCGCATCATAGGCAAAAGATTCAGGCAGGTTCCTGTACATATTCCTGGGGAACTGATCACAAAGAATAATCAGCGCCAGTCTGCCCTCGGCGGTATTTTCCCAGCCCGACAATTCCCCCTGTATGGCTTGCTCGGTGAGGTTGGCAAAACCGTCCCTGATTGCAGCATCCAGGTCATCGCTCTTGGACCACCATAGCTTGGCCTGGGATTGCGCAGTCTTTGCATCGTCGACATCCAGGCCAAACCAGAAATTTAATACTGCATGTACATCATCCATCTATGCGCCCCTCAGATTTAAGCTTCATTGTGAGCAATTTTATCTTTTCATTAAGGAAATTAATAATTCTTTTATTTCTGTCTTGACTGAAATAAAGGAATTAACTACACTGTGCTCATGGAACTTACACCCGTCAAACAAAAATTTATCCTGCACTGGGGCGAAATGGGCACCTTATGGGGTGTTAACCGTACCGTAAGCCAGATACATGCTCTGCTGTATATCGTCGGTTGCCCCATGCAGGCAGAAGAAATTGCGGACACCTTGGGTGTAGCAAGATCGAATGTCTCCAATTCGCTCAAAGAGCTGCAAAACTGGAAGCTGGTAAAACTGGCGCATGTCATGGGTGACCGCAGGGCGCATTATGAAACTTCGCTGGATGTCTGGGAATTGTTCCGCACGGTAGTACGTGAACGCAAGGAAAGAGAATTCAATCCTACCATCGCTACCCTGCAGCAATGTCTGGATAGCCCGGAACTGGATCAGGAAGACAAGGCCACGCAGTTGCGTATAGCAGAAACCCTGGCGCTGATGAAGACTGTCACCACCTGGACCGATGAAATGCTGAGGCTGGAACCAAATACCCTGATGAAGCTCTTGAAGATGGGTGCGGCAGTACAAAAATTTGTGCGCGGGGATGACAAGCAATAAGCTTGCTGTAATAAGTTTGCCATCTGATTCGCACAAGAAAAAATGCTCAGGCATTTTTTTTGAAGATAAATTTCTGTTTAGACAGAAATATCAGAAATAAAAGTTAAAATTGAGAAAGACTAAAATGAGCGACTATCCACTGACCGTTTTGTATGACGCATCCTGCCCTGTCTGCAAGCTGGAGATGGACAATTTGCGTGAGCGCGATCAATTGAATAAATTAAATTTCATTGATGCTTCAGCGCCTGGTTTTGATGTCGCAAAATATGGCGTGAGTTTGACAGAAGTGATGCGCGTCATCCATGGCATCAAACCCGATGGCACAGTCGTGACTGGTGTAGAAGTCATACACCTCGCCTATCGCGCCGCTGGTCTGGGTTGGCTGACGGCATTCAGCAATTGGCCCATACTCAAACCCATCTGCAACTGGGGCTATGAGCATTTCGCCAAAAACCGTCACTGGGTTTCTGAAGTATTTGCCGATTCCATCTTGCGCATTGCTGCAAGACGCGCTGAAAAACGGAGCCGCGCATGTAAAGAAGGGCGCTGCAACATCAAATAGAATTTACGCAAAACCGGCACAGTTGCAGTGCAGCGCCTGGCCCGGACAATGTTGCGTAAGCCCTTACAAGAACAAGATCATGAAAATTCTTATCTGCGGCGCCCGAGGTTTTTTAGGCCGCCATATCAGCCATGTTTTGCAAGACGCCGGGCATGAAGTCTGGCATGGCGTACGCCAACCCAAACTGCCTGAACGCCTGACTGATCCTGAAGAAATAGCGATCAATTATGCGCAGGATACCGAGCCAGCCATCTGGGAAAAACGTCTGCGCAGCCTTGGGCAAATTGATGTCATCATCAATGCCGTCGGCATACTCAATGAAACACCAGAATTAAGTTTTGATGCCATCCATCGAGATGCACCTGCTGCCTTGTTTTATGCAGCAGACAGATGTGGCGTCAAAGCAGTCGTACAAATATCTGCCCTCGGTGGTACGAACGAGGCTGAACATCCTGAAACCATGACGGGCTATATGCGCAGCAAGCGCGCTGCTGACAAGGTACTCATGGATATCGGCCCTGGTGGCCTCAGCTACCTGATCCTGCGCCCTTCTTTGGTGGTTGGCATTGATGGTGGTAGTAGCCAGTTATTCCGGGGCATGACCAGCTTACCTGTGCTTGGCTTGCCGGGGCGTGGTGAGCAACAAGTACAACCCGTTCATGTAGATGACTTGTGCGCGGCAATCGCGCTCTGGCTTGCAGATGAAAACCGTCATAGCATGGTCTTGAATGCCGTTGGCCCGCAAGCCATGTCTTACCGGGGCATGCTGGAAATTTATCGATCAGCCATGGGCATGCCTGCACAATACATGTTTTCTATCCCCATGCCTGTGATGCGTTTCGCTGCCAGTGCGGCCACACTGTTGCCGCAAAATCTGCTGACACCAGATAGTTTACGCATGCTGGAACAAGACAATGTAGCCGATGCCACGAGCTTTGCAACACATCTGGGCAGGCCAGCAAAATCGCATAAAGACTGGTTCACGGGCATCCCTGACCATATGCTCGCCAGCAGCGCGATTGCAGGCTGGAGCCTGCCATTATTTCGCTATGCACTGGCCCTGGTCTGGTTTGTCACTGCGGCTGTATCGTTTGGTCTTTACCCGATCTCTGGCAGTCTGGCTTTATTGCAGCCTTTAGGACTCAGCGGGGCACCTGCGATGTTCATGCTGATGGCCGCATCGACCCTTGATTTGTGTCTGGGTCTGGCTACCCTGCTCTGGCCAAGACGCATTTTATGGCTGATGCAAATTGCCCTGATTGTCGGTTATAGCGGCATCATTGCGATTTACTCGCCTGAATATTATTTACATCCATTTGGCCCGGTTCTGAAAAACCTTCCTATCCTGGCTTTACTCGCTTATTTATTTGCTCATCAAACAGACACACGAAAAGACACAAAATGAACACCTATCTCTTGCTTAAAACCCTGCATGTCCTGTCTTCTGTCTTACTGGTTGGTACCGGTTTTGGCTCGGCGTTTTATATGTTTTTCACCAATCGCAGCAGGCAATTCAAGGCACAAGTCGTGGTTGCACGGCTGGTCGTACTGGCTGACTGGTGCTTTACCACACCTGCCGTAATCATCCAGCCACTGACCGGCTTTGCCATGGTGCACATGGCAGGCTGGCCCTTGAGCACACCCTGGATCATGTGGTCCTTTGTCTTGTACCTGTTTGCCGGTGCCTGCTGGTTGCCTGTGGTATGGCTGCAAATACGCATGAAAGCCATGCTCGAAGTTGCAGATGCCAACAACACGACTGTGCTGCCAGAGCTGTACTGGCGCTATGCAAAGATATGGGAATGGCTGGGCTACCCTGCATTCATCGCCATGATAGGTGTTTATTTCCTGATGGTGAACAAGCCCAGTTTTTAATAACTGGAGACATCCAAATATAGCCAGCCTGCTGACGGCAACAGACTGGCTGCCCTCACTATTTAATGCAGCGCCTCATAGAATTCTGCCTCAATAATCGACAGCGCTCCTTTGGCGACAACTTTGGCACCGGTATCCGTATTCTTTTGATTGGCGACCTCTTGCATGGCAAATGCCTTGTCGCTGTCACTTGCAATACCGGTCAATTCGACTTTGACGACACTGCCCTGTACCGCTTTCAAAGGCAGGCTGACATAGCCCAGGCTCTTGGGTGTCAAACCCTCGTAGACCAGCTTGCCATCAACGCTGATGCGTATGGGGTAGCTGCGCTCACGCCAGCCAGTGAATTTGAAAACGGCTTCGGTCAGTGTGGCAGGGCGAACCAGCTCATAGGCTATCCATGCTTCACCAGGCACACTGCTGCTATGCCAGGCGGTGGTTTCATCGTCATCAAAGGACCTGGTGGTAGTGTCGGCATTGCTACCCGCTGTGACCTTGGCAATATCCATCGCCAGGCGCGATGCCTTGAATGAAGGAGTAAGCGGTGTCGGGCCACGTCCCAGGTAGGAAGGCAATTGCGCGCTGGCCAGTTGTGTACCCAGACCGGCATCCACTCTGACCGGTTTTGTAGTCATTTCCAGACTAGCTGATCGCAAGCCTGCGGTGGTGGCGGTCAGACGTATTTTCCCTGCTTTGGTAGTACTGCGTAACAGCACGCGATTGACACCACCCTCGACCGGTAAACTGGAAGACAAGATGAAATTATTTTCACCTTGCGCAATACCGCCGCGCCATTCTGCCGGGCCATCCAGTTTGAAATCAACCAGATTCAATGCCACAGGATTGCGCTGGCCGTTTGCGTCTATGACTTCCACCTCAACCAACGCCAGGTCCGCGCCATCGGCACGCCAGCCAGTTGGCGCAGCTTTGACACTCAGGCGCAAAGCCACCGGTTCACCCGCTGTTTTCAATACGGTTTCACAAAGCTTGTTGCCATCTGCAGCATAGCCAACGGCGCGCAACTCACCGACCTGCCAGCTTACGTCCTTGAAGCTGAACAGGAAGCGTGAACTCTGCTCACCTCTGCCCAGGGATTTACCATTCAGGAACAGTTCCACTGCATCTGCACTGGACACCACTGTTATCGCCTTGGTGGTCGCTGGCGTGTAATTCCAGTGGCCTATGATATGTATGCGTGGCTGTTCTACATCCACCCAGCCATCCCAGATAACCTGATGCGCATAAAAGCCGTCTTTGGGGATGCGCATGGCATCAACTTCGCCACTACGTCGATAATTTTCAGCACCGCGATGATGGGTATTGGTGTCAGAGAAAACAATATTGACACCGCCGCTGCTGACACGCCTGCCGGTGCCCGGTCGTTCGCGCCAATAGTCATGCCAGCGCTGTACATTTTCTATGGCGTGTGAGTCCTGATTGCGGTTGTAGATGCTTGCATCCTGCCCTTTGTGCAGAGGACCATCACCATCCTTGTGATACGGTGCAGTATAGTTATCCCAGTATTTTCGCAAGCCTTCATCACGCGAATATTCCATGGCCCAGAATGGCAGTCTGGCGCTCTTGTTGATGTAGAGCATTTCACCACCATATTCTGCCACCTGGCTGTTCAGCATTTCCCGGCTGCCAGCGGCACGACCGCCATACGGATCATACTGGTCACGTATGGCCTTCATCTCGCGCATATGAGTTTCGCTGATGCCCTTGTTACCGGATTCATAGAACAGGATGCTGGGATTATTGCGGTTATAAATGACGGCATCCCGCATCAAAGCCACTCTCTGTTCCCAGCGGCGACCATCGACATCGGCTTCAGAGTCACCAGCCGGCATGGCTTGTATCAGCCCTACCCTGTCGGCAGATTCCACATCCTGCTTCCATGGTGTCACGTGCATCCAGCGCACCAGGTTGCCATTGCTTGCTACCATCAATTGATTGCTATAGTCGCTTAACCAGGGTGGCACCGACATGCCAACTGCTGGCCACTCATTCGAAGTACGTTGTGCATAGCCGTGCATTTGCAGTACACGGTCATTCAGTTTGATCATGCCATTCGCGAATTCAGTTTTGCGAAAACCGGTGCGGGTATGTACGGTATCCACAGCGCGGCCATTCACTTTCAGCGTTGTGCTGACATCGTAGAGATAGCCATAACCCCAGCTCCAGAAATTCAGCTTGCCTACGCGTGCTGCGGCTTTGACATTCGCAGTCTGTCCGGCGTCTATAGTTAGGGCCGGGCTGGCAAATGCAGCGACTTTTTTGCCATCCAGATCAGTGATGACAACTTCATAGACAAGCTTGCTGGCTACCCCCGTTTCATTCCTGACCTGGGACTCTGCAGTAATTGTGGCGGCCTTGCCAGCCACATCAAAATCCTGCGCATAGATGTAAGTGCCGGTAGTACCCAGATTGGAATATAAGGGCAAGGTCTGATACAGACGGCCACTCAGATGCAGGCGGATATTTTTGGGGATGCCACCGTAATTCGCATTGAAATTATTGTTCGACCATTGGTAGCGCTGGTTAGTCGCTTTTTCACGGTAATCCCAGGCATTGTCGGTGCGCACTGTAATGGTGTTTTCACCCGTAGTCACAGCCTCACTGATATCGACGCCAAAAGCCATGACGCCGTTTTCATGCAAGGCGACGGATTTGCCATTCACAAACACCTCTGCCGCCTGCCGCACGCCTTCAAACTCCAGGAAAACCTTGCCAGCAACAGCCCCCGCAGGCAAACGGAAACGCTTGCGATACCAGGCAATGCCAGTCGAAAGATCGGCGATGTCCTTTTTAAATGCTTCATCTTCGTTCCATGCATGTGGCAAAGTAATGGACTTCCAACTGGCATCATCGTATGCGGGGCTGATTGCGCCCGGTGCATCGCCGACAAATAGTTTCCAGCCAGGGTTAAAGTCATAGACGCTGCGCGTCGGCATAGCTGGACTAGTCTGTGCTGCTTGCAGCGCATGCGCAGACAAACTCATAAACAGGAAGAGGAAGCCATTCAGAACTGGCATGAATAATCGAGATGTTCGCATGGATATCTACCCATCAATGGTTGAAGTCAGCACAAATTGTCGGTGCAGAATATGAAACAGCGATGCGCATTAACGCAACATGCAAGGTCTTTTACGGTCAAACTTCCAGCCGGGTATCAGGTACTGCATTGCCACTGCATCGTCACGCGCACCCAGGCCCATGCTGCGATACAGGCGATGCGCACGCTCCACTTCGGCCATGTCCAGCTCTACACCCAGGCCTGGCGTTTGCGGTACCTGCACCATGCCATCAATGATTTGCAAAGGCTGCTTGCCCAGGCGCTGGCCATCTTGCCATATCCAGTGAGTATCAATTGGCGTGATGTCACCAGGTGCTGCAGCGGCCACATGCGTAAACATCGCGAGCGAAATATCGAAATGATTATTGGAATGCGAGCCCCAGGTCAGCCCCCATTGCTGGCATAACTGAGCAACCCTGACGGCCCCGCGCATAGTCCAGAAATGTGGATCAGCCAAAGGGATATCCACTGCCTGCAAACGCACTGCATGATCAAGTTCGCGCCAGTCAGTGGCGATCATATTGGTGGCAGTTGACAAACCTGTTGCCCGCTTGAATTCAGCCATGACTTCACGGCCAGAGAAACTGCCTTCTTCGCCACAAGGGTCTTCTGCATAAGCCAGTACATCTGCCTTGTCGCGACACAGGCGTATGGCATCTTGGAGTAACCAGCCGCCATTGGGGTCAATCGTAATGCGCGCTTGTGGAAATCGTTCGGCCAGCGCAGTAACGGCTTCCATTTCATCTTCACCACGCAAAACACCACCCTTGAGTTTGAAATCGTTAAAGCCATAACGTTTATAGGCAGCTTCGGCCAGCTTCACAATCGCTTGCGGGGTCATGGCTGCTTCATGGCGCAAGCGCAGCCAGTCATCGTCGGCATCGCGGTTGCTGATGTAGGGAAGTTCAGTGAGTCTGCGGTCACCGACAAAAAACAGGTAGCCCAGCATTTTTACAGCACTACGCTGTTGCCCTTCGCCGAGCAGCGCAGCGACTGGTACATCCAGGAACTTGCCCAGCAAATCCAGCAAGGCAGATTCAAGTGCTGTGACAGCATGCACGGCGATGCGCAAATCAAAAGTCTGCTTGCCGCGCCCGCCACTATCCCGGTGTGCAAAAGCATCCCGCACCCGGTTCAATATACCTTGATAATCACCGATACCTCTACCCATCAGCAAATCACGCGCATCAAGTATGGTCTGCCGTATCGCTTCGCCACCTGGCACCTCACCAACACCGGTATTACCCAGACTATCGCTGAGTATCACAATATTGCGGGTAAAAAATGGGCCGTGTGCACCACTGAGATTAAGCAACATGCTGTCATGCCCGGCAACCGGGATGACTTGTAAATTGACGAGGACAGGCGTACGTGATGGATTAGGCATGGTTCTTTTCATCAAAAAAGTGACAACTTAAGCTTAGCGTATTGATGAAAATGGTAGCGCTATCAAAACAAGAGGTCAAGACCAGATACCATCAACAGAATGGTGTGAAAAATGGGATTCTGTACGCATTCCTCCTATGAAAATGACAGATTCAGCAATTGATTTTTACATCAATCAAGCACATGATTATTTTTACAAGCATGGAAAAATTTTGAGAAAATTGCTTTTTCATCTGAGATTTAGACGAAAAATGGTAGCGCAATAAGCACCATCATTCAGCTAAAGGGAAGCGTCAATGGAAGAGTAAATTCATGCATACTGCCAGCAAGCATGAGCAAGTCCAGGAGGATGGTAAGATGGGAAGATACAGAAGCAGGCGGAATCATTACTCAGACCCGCCTTTGACCAGCAATGCTTGCAGAACAATAAACTAAATCCCTTTGACCTGACGTGCCGCCTGCACCAACTCGTGCACATCATTCGTCATTACCGCCAGAAAGCCCAGCAAGATCAGATAATAAGCCGCATAGGTGAAACGCACCTCACCAGACATATTGTAGTAAGCCTTGTTCTCTTCCGCCTGAGGATCATATTTCCAGGCACGCCACAATTGTGGCCAGGCCAATAAACCAATGATGATCAGCATGGGGCTGGGGCGATAATAGAACAAAGCCAGCAAGACGGGTACGCCGACAAACCAGATGCGCGGCGTCAGCACGGCAGTGATGCGGCCACCGTCAAAAGGCGACAGCGGTATCATATTGAACAGATTCAAAAAGAAGCCCGAATACGCTACCGCCATCAATAAGTCGCTATCGTAATTGCGGGCGAGAAAATAGCAAAGAATCGAAGCAACCGTGCCTGCCAAAGGGCCGCCCAAGCCTATATATGCTTCGGTCTCGGCGTCGTGAGGCTGATCCTTTATCTCAGTCCACGCTCCCAGAAAAGGGATAAAAGTAGGCAAACCCGCACGCAAGCCACGCTGACGAGCAGCAAAAAAATGCCCCAACTCATGCACAAACATGAGCAAGACAAACCCCACCGCATACCACCAGCCAAATATCCAGGCGTAAAGGGCGACAGAAACAATCATGGTGCCGCCAGTGGTCAGCAACTTGCCAAACTTGACGCCGGAAAACAGCAGAAACAGCAGCTTCATCATCTTTATTACATCCTATTTATTTTGGCCTGGACTTCTTCAAGCTCTATAACTTGAAGTTTTATAACTTCAAGCTTTATTGCGGCCGAACAGCTTGCCTATCAAGGCGCCCAAGCCTACCACGGCAACCAGCGCCAGTTTGGCAAACTTGGCAAAGAAAGCAAAGATGAGGGCAAACAGGCCCAGCTTTTTGGCAGCGACACCGGCAACCAGAGCTGCCAGGCCATACTCAGCTACTTTGTCGGTACTGATATTGAAATCGCTGTAACGCTTGCCGTCTGTAAATTCCAGACGCCCCAATAAATCTTTGGCGATGGATTTTTGTTGTGGCAAATCGTTCAATGCCGTCACCAGGTTCAGGCTGATATAGCCTTCACGGCCCAGCGCATAGGTATTGTAGTTCACGCCCTGCCTGTCGCTGCTGCTCTGCTTATCCTTGGTGATCGCGGACCATACCAGCCTGTGGGTTGCAGCTTCATAATTCGGTTTTTCTGCCCAGCCCACCAGTTGCATTTCAGGAATACCACGCTGTACACGTTCTTTATTTCCCTGTTCGGTACCTTCCTTTAAGCTTTTCAGCAAGTCGTCAGCATTCCAGTCTTTGGCATCATCATCCTTGATATAACCAGATTTTTGGTAGCGCGCGACAATCATCCAGTGTCCTTCTTCCGGGAAGATGGCACCAAGCAAACTGGGGTCAGATGAATTGCCCATGGCACGCATGATGCGGCCAGCCTCAGGCATGGGGATAAAAATCTGGCCGGCTGGCACTTTCAATACTGCCTGATCTATCATTTTGATTTCTGCCGGACCTGCCTGCATGACTTTTTTTGCTTCGTCGAATGCTGCTTTCACTTCTGCATCGGCAGCCGCATTTTGCGCGTAAGCAAAATGGCTAAAGACTGCAACAAATAAGGCTAATACCCACTTTAAAAACTGCTTGGCGATCATGTTCATTCCCTGTGAATTTATATTTTGATGAGCAATTTGGCATCCTGGCATTTGTCATCATTTATTGAGTGCGCTGAATTAAATACTGCAGATCAAGTACTGCAGATTCATGGATATTGTGCATTTACACACACTTAGTTTCCATAAAGATAAGCATAATGCCTTGAAAACTGGACTAAATCAAATCCAGGCCAGGCTCTTAGGAGCTAAAATAGCACCCTCAGCTAAAGCTCTCACCGTAAATAAACTGCCCGCATCTATTGATGCGGCAGGCGCAGGCAAAATCATGACCACCCCCATCGTTAATCCAGCTACAAACCCAGAAAAACCTTTGGAGATACTGCCTGCGGCAACAGTCGCCATAGCGACAAAGCATTTGCGCGACATCCTGCAACTGGCCTTTGAACATACTGATCAGCATCAGGCAGTAGTCGTATATGACCAGCGCAGCCCTCTCGCGGTGGCGCTGACCAGTGCCTACCGCGCCTGCCTGCCCAATGCACGCTTTATCAATTTCGATGCAGAGACACCAGAATTGATTTTATCGACCTTGAATGCCTTGCAGGCATCTGATCTCGCAGTGCTGGTGCAATCCACCAATTTTCGCCTGGAAGCCTACAGACTGCGGGTGGAGTTATTCAAGCGCGGCCTGAAAGTGATAGAACATCCCCATCTCGCACGCATGGAAGGTGACGAAAACCTGTATTACATAGAGTCGCTGGCCTATGATGCCAACTACTATCGCGGTACTGGCAATGCGCTCAAACAAAAAATCGATAGCGCCAGCCGTGGTGTCGTCGATAGTGGCGGCGCTGAACTGGTCTTCAGTGGCCGCTTTGAACCGGCCAAGCTCAATGTCGGTGACTATCGCCAGATGAATAATGTCGGCGGCCAGTTCCCTATCGGTGAAGTGTTCACCGAATCGGTGGCGCTGGAAGACGTTTATGGCAAAATTCGCATCTTTGCTTTTGGTGACACCAGCTTTACCGTCAATCGCCCGGCACAGCCTATTACCCTGATCGTTGAAAAAGGCCAGGTTGTTGACACCATCAATTCCACACCTGAATTTGATCAGGTGCTGGCCAACATCCGGGCAGATGACAGCATAGTCTGGGTGCGTGAACTGGGTTTTGGCATGAACAAGGCATTTTCCAAGGACAAGACCGTGCGTGACATAGGCACTTATGAGCGCATGTGCGGCGTCCATTTATCCCTGGGTGCCAAGCATGGCAGCTATGCCAAACCGCATATCAAGCGTGGTGAAGGCCGCCATCATGTCGATGTTTTCGCCGTTACCGAAGCGGTAAAACTGGATGATGAAGTGGTCTACAGGAATGGTGCCTGGGTAGTTTGAGCCGCATCCATTAGCAAAACAACACAAAAACCCAATTACTATCCCTCCGGATCAGGGCATAGCGGCTGCAATATGTGCATTCGCTGTTAGAATAATGCTCTTGTCCGTTCATAAAAAGTGCATCAACCATGACCCGTAAGCTGTTTGTTACCACTGCCCTGCCGTACGCTAATGCGCCCTTCCACCTTGGTCACATCATGGAATATATCCAGGCTGACATCTGGGTAAGGCATCAGCGAATGTCTGGTCACGAGGTACATTTCGTCGGCGCGGATGATGCACACGGTGCACCCATCATGATTGCAGCTGAAAAAGCCAATATCACTCCACAAGAATTTGTGGCGAAGATCGCTGCCGGACGCAAACAATACCTCGATGGCTTTCATATACAGTTTGACAACTGGCATTCAACTGATGGCGAAGAAAACCATCAGTTGTCGCAGGACATCTATCGCAAACTGAAATCTGCCGGTTTCATCACGAGCAAAACCATAGAACAGTTTTTTGACCCGGTCAAAAACATGTTCCTGCCTGACCGTTACATCAAGGGCGAATGCCCTAAATGTGGCGCCAAGGATCAATATGGCGATTCCTGCGAAGTCTGCAGTGCCGTGTATGCGCCGACAGAATTGAAGAATCCTTACTCTGTCCTGACCGGTGCCACACCGATCATGAAATCGTCAGAGCATTTCTTCTTCAAACTGTCGGATGAAAAATGCGTGGAATTCTTGCGTGGCTGGGCCTTGCAAGATAACCGCCTGCAGTCTGAAGTTGCGAACAAATGCAAGGAATGGCTAGAAGGCGAAGGCGGCCTCGGTGACTGGGACATCAGCCGGGATGCGCCTTATTTTGGGATCGAGATTCCTGATCAACCGGGCAAGTATTTCTATGTCTGGCTGGATGCGCCTGTGGGTTATCTGGCTTCGCTGAAAAATTACTTCGGCAAGACAGGTCGTGATTACGATGCTTTTATGGCTGACCCGACGACTGAGCAAATCCATTTCATCGGCAAGGACATCACTTATTTCCATACCTTGTTCTGGCCAGCGATGCTGAAGTTCTCTGGTTATAAGACACCGGACAATGTGTATGCCCATGGTTTTGTGACTGTCTCTGGCGAAAAAATGTCGAAGTCACGCGGTACGGGCATTTCACCACTGCGCTATCTGGAAATCGGCATGAACCCGGAATGGCTGCGTTATTACTTCGCCGCCAAACTGAATGCCAAGGTAGAAGACCTGGACATGAATCCGGAAGACTTCGTTGCGCGTGTCAATTCTGACCTGATCGGCAAATACATCAACATCGCCAGCCGCGCTGCCGGTTTTATCAGCAAGCGTTTTGATGGCGTAGTGGCGACTGACTGGGCGACGGCAGATGATGCCTTCCTCAATAATCTGCGCAATGTCGCGCCAGAAATCCAGGCCTTGTTTGAAGCACGTGAATACGGCAAAGCCCTACGTGCCGCGATGGAACAGGCAGATCTGGTGAATGCCTATGTCGACTCCAACAAACCGTGGGAACTGGCGAAAAAACCAGAGAACGACGCCAAGCTGCAGGAAGTATGCAGCCGCTTGCTGGAAGCTTTCCGCATTCTGACCATCTTCCTGAAACCCGTCTTGCCACAACTGGCAGCACAGGTAGAAGCACAATTGAATATCGCCCCTTTGCAATGGGCAGATGTTGCGATACCATTGCCGCATCATCACAAGATCAATCCTTATACGCACTTGATGCAAAGGGTGGATTTGAAGATATTTGACGACTTGTTTGATGTACCTGCACCGGCAGCTACTGTTGCTTCTGAAACGACATCAGTTGCTGCTTCAGATATCGAACCACTGGCAGAAGAAATCAAGATCGATGACTTTGCCAAAGTCGATCTGCGCATTGCCAAAATCGTCAATTGCGAACATGTAGAGGGTTCAGACAAACTCTTGCGCCTGACGCTGGATGTGGGCGAAGGACGTACCCGCAATGTATTCTCAGGCATCAAGTCTGCCTACCAGCCAGAACAGCTGATAGGCAAATTCACTGTCATGGTGGCTAACCTGGCACCACGCAAGATGAAATTTGGCATGTCAGAAGGCATGGTATTGGCTGCATCGGCCGCAGATGAAAAAGCCAATCCAGGTTTGTACATACTGGAAGCCTGGCCTGGTGCGCAACCTGGTATGCGTGTGCGTTAATACCTGTGTATGTAAATACTTGTGTTCGTTAATATCTTGTCAGCGTATGAATATTGTTGTCCGTGAAGCTGCCATAGAAGATGCGCAACTCATCGCGCATCTGACCCGCACATGCTGGACTGACAAGGTGGCTGCTACCTCCAGCGGCCATCATGAAAGCAGTGAGCGCGTCTGCAATGACTTGATGCAGGGTGGCGGTTTTGTATTATTGCTCGATGATGAACCGGTAGGCTCGGTGCGCTGGCTACCGCTGGATACAGAAAATAATTGCTGGGAAATGCTGCGCATGGGCATTTTGCCTGCTTTTCGGGGTGAAGCCCTGTCCCAGCATTTACTCGAAGCCGTCATTCATGCGGCACAGACATCTGGCATAGAAGAATTACGCCTCGGTGTACGCAGTGACCAGCCCCGTTTGCTGGACTTGTATGCCGCATTCGAGTTTGAACTCGCGCCCGAGCTTGAATATTCCCACGCCAATCCAAATGAGCCAGCTCCGCATGTCATGCGGCGATTCTTGAGAAATTAAAGAAATCGGCATACTTGCCCTCATCTAATATATTTTAGGTATACTATCCTCCGGCTTTGTTAATCCAGATGAGTGATGATGCTTAAGCAATGACTTAAGCAATATCGCCAAACTCCGTCTGCATTTACGCCGCCTTCGTATTAAACTTAGTCTCACTCCTGTCTATCTGCTTTGGAAATCCATCCATGAACAGCCCTGTTAGCCCGTCTGCCATTACCTCCCCCATCCCTGCCCGTCTGGTGCAATTGCGCGCCGCCATGCGGGAGCAAGGGCTGGATGCCTATATCGTGCCGTCCTCCGACCCGCATCTGTCAGAGTATTTGCCTGACCGCTGGCAAGGACGCAGCTATTTCTCTGGCTTTACCGGCTCGGTAGGTACGCTGATCGTTACGGCAGATTTTGCAGGTTTGTGGGTAGACAGCCGCTACTGGAGTTCAGCAGAAACAGAGCTGGCACCAACTGGTATCAAGATGATGAAGATTGCCTCAGCCGCAGCCACCCTGTATATAGACTGGCTGGCCAGCAACCTTCAGCCTGGGCAAACAGTGGGCGTCGATGGTGCGGTATTGGGGCTGGCGACTGCCAGGGCGCTGGAACATGCTTTGCAAAGCAAGGGCATTACATTCAATACCAGCCATGATCTTTTGAATAAAGTGTGGGACGAGCGCCCCAGCCTGCCACAGGCTGCGATCTATGAACATGTAGCACCATATGCGGTAGTCGCCCGCGCCGACAAGCTGGCGATGTTACGCGAACAGATGCGCAGCAAAAACGCTGACTGGCACTTCATTTCTACGGTTGATGACCTGGCCTGGATTTTCAATTTGCGTGGCGCTGATGTCAGTTATAACCCGGTCTTTGTTGGTCATGCGCTCATTAGCCAGACTGAGGCGAAATTGTTCGTCTCGGCAGGCAAAGTTCCGGCAGAATTGGCTGTGGTACTGGCCAAAGATGGCGTCAGTCTGGCAGACTACGGCGAAGCTGCCTCTGCACTGGCGGCTCTGCCAGCAGACAGCAGCATCATGATAGACCCGCGCAGGATCACTTATGGCTTCCGTCAGGGTATACCAGCAACTGTCAACGTTATCGAAGCCATCAACCCATCGGTATTTGCCAAATCCCGCAAGACTGCGGAAGAAGCGCAATTTGTGCGTGAAGCAATGGAACAGGATGGTGCGGCGCTGTGTGAATTCTTCACCTGGCTGGAAGGTGCATTAGGCAAGCAGCGCATCACTGAACTGACCATTGATGAAGAGATCTGCGCTGCCCGTGCACGCCAGCCTCATTTTATTTCACCCAGTTTTAATACCATCGCCGGCTTCAATGCCAACGGTGCCATGCCGCATTATCGCGCCACCAAGGAATCACATTCCGTCATCGAAGGTGATGGCCTGCTGCTCATCGACTCGGGTGGACAATACCTGAACGGCACGACAGACATCACCCGCGTCGTTCCTGTGGGCCAGGTATCAGAAGCGCAAAAGCGTGACTTCACCCTGGTCTTGAAGGGTATGATCAACCTCTCGCAAATGCGTTACCCGCGTGGCACCCTGTCACCCATGCTTGACACTGTAGCCCGCGCCCCTATCTGGGCTGACGGCGTCAACTACGGTCACGGCACTGGCCATGGCGTAGGTTATTTCCTGAATGTGCATGAAGGTCCGCAGAACATTTCTCCTGCGATAGCAGAGGCACATATGGCGATGGAACCTGGCATGATTACCTCCAATGAGCCTGGCATTTACCGCCCTGGCAAATGGGGTGTACGCATAGAAAACCTGCTATTGAACGTGCCAGCCATGCAAACCGAATTTGGTGAATACCTGGAATTTGAAACACTGACGCTCTGCCCCATAGATACACGCTGCATCACGGTAAGCTTATTGCGCGAAGACGAAATCAAATGGCTCAATGATTACCATGCGACAGTCTTGCAGCGCCTGTCACCACGCGTCAGCGGTGCAGCGCTGGAATGGTTGAAGGCAAGAACCCAGCCTTTGTTGCGCCCAGCCAGTTGATTGTTTGTTTACCCGTCTTGAGAAATACTGTTTGAGTTAAATGAGGCACAAGATAGAAGGTGGCGCATGCACTACCTTCTATACTCTAAAAGCCCCCTTAGTGCCATTTGCCAACACTTGCAAGCGCTGGATGGCATTCTGATTTTGCGGATTAAGCTCCAGGGATTTTTGGTAATTGCTCTTTGCAAGTTCATTCATGCCTGCTGTTTCATAGGCTTCTGCCAGGCTATCGTAAGTATTGGCACTTTTGGGATACAGGTAAACACCTAGTTTAAATAATTCCACAACCGATTGTGGCTTCCCGGTTTTCATTTTGGCGTAAGCCCATTCGTTCAAGACTTCTTCGCGCAAATAGAAGTCTGCATCTCTCGCTTTTAAATCCTGATAGACAGCAAACGCCTGGTCGTAACCCGCTTTCTCTATTGCTTGCACAAAACTGAGTGGCATTTTCAATTGCCGCAAACGGTACTCGCCATTGATAATCTTGCTACCTATGTCGTCTACATCTGTCGTAGCATTAGATAGCACAACTACGCCTTTGCCAGCTTTTCTGTCAAACCCGATATAGCTGCGGTAACCACCAGTAGCGCCAGCATGAGAAATAATTTCACTCCCATATTTATTACCGCCACCCCAGGCTAACCTGACTGGCTTGCCAAACGCTTGGAAATCTAAAGGCTCCTGCATTTTATCGACGATGGCTTGCACAGGACTCTCTTGTTTCCCCATATTTGCAGCGAGGAATTTGAGCATATCAGTCATGGATGAGCGCAAGCCACCTGCTCCGTTAAATATTCCCAGGTCCCAGTTGGAAGTAGCTGTCAATGTTGCTTCGCTCGCGCCCTCCTCAGTCACGATGTAGGGGGTAGCCAGGTGTTTCTTCATGTCGGCGGTAAGACTAATACCTGTGTCCTGCATTTTCAAAGGTAAGAGAATACGACTTTTTACCAGTGGCTCATAATCCACACCCGCTCTCAAGCTCAGCACATGGCCAAGCAAACCTATCCCAAGGTTTGAATACTCCATTTTTGAACCTATGTCGCGGGGCAACTGATAAGTGGACAAAAATTGGTATAACAAATCCTGGGTATAGTCGGGGTAAGGATTCGCGGGGTCTTTGGGGGCAAAATTACCTGGCATCCTGGGTAAGCCAGACACATGGGTAGAGAGGTCACGCAGGCTGATCTGCTTGCCAGCACGGCCAGGTACTGTCACTGATTTTGGCAGGTATTTTGCCACCGGATCATTCAAGCTAAGCTCGCCTTTTGTATTCATATCCATCAAGACCAGACTCGTAAATACTTTGGTAATCGAACCGATTTCAAACACAGTGTCGGCATTTGCCAATTTACGGTCTTCCAAGCTGGCATAGCCATGGCTGATGACACGGCTGCCATTATCATCGATGATGCCGATAACAATACTGGCGGCCATTTTTTCCTGATCGATACGTTGCTTGAGGATAGCCCGAATTTCCGTATCGCTCAGTGAGGCAGTTGCCTGCGCACTCATAGCGCAAAGTACGAGTGCCATCATACTGAATTTAAAAGCGCTGCTTAGGATGGGGTATTTCAATTTATCTCTCTCCATATAAATCTGCCGTCACAAATCAACAGGCACGGATCGCAAGACAAATGGACCATGCTGCCATACACAATCCCACAGCATGAAATATGCCATTATGTAAGCATTTGATTTTATAGAGAATATTTATGGACGCGCCTGTCCACTTGGAGCAGGCGGACAGGGGCGGACAATAAGCGGACAAGGAGCAGGCAGCAAAGAAGGAGATAGTGCCGGCAAATTTATCAATTCACCAGCTCTACTGGACTGCAAAAATTAAGCAGTGATTGCCGAACCCGGAAACTGCACGCAGAATTTACTACCTACGTCCGGCGTAGATTCAATCAACAAATTCGCCTTGTGCCTGAGCAGCACATGCTTGACAATCGCCAGGCCCAGACCAGTTCCCTGGGTTTCGCGGGAACGGCTTTTATCGACGCGGTAAAAACGTTCTGTCAGGCGCGAGATATGTTCTGCGCTGATACCTATGCCATCATCCTGCACTGCAAATTTGGGGCCATTTGGAGTATCTATCCAACTGATCTTGATGTTGCCATTCTCGGGTGTATAGCGGATTGCATTCGTTACCAGATTGGTCAGGGCACTACGGATTTCATCATTGCTGCCGCGGATATCCGGGCCTGTGCATTCCAGCGTGATTTTGTGCTTGCCAGCAGACAGAGCATGCGCTTCCTGCATGATTTGCTCCAGCAAGCCTTGCATGCTGATGCGTTCAGGGCGAGGTGGATAATCCACCGATTCCAGTCGCGTCAGTGTCAGCATGTCTTCTACCAAACGCTGCATGCGTTCGCCCTGCTCTGTCATCAGTTTCAGATGCATATTGCGGGTGTGGTTATCGAGGTCGTCCTGCATGGAAGCGATCTCCAGAAAACCATTAATGACCGTCAATGGAGTACGCAATTCATGCGAGGCATTGGCGATAAAGTCGCGCCGCATCATGTCTATGCGCTCTGATTCAGTCACATCATGGGTCACCAGGATCTGGCGACGGTTTTCAAACGGGATGATGTGGGCAATCAGCTTGCGGTCACGGAATGACAGCGTCAGCGGTGTTTCGTAGCGTCCGAGGATAATATAATCCATGAACTCAGGGCTGCGTACCAGGTTGGTAACCCGCATGCCCTTGTCCTGTGCGTGGCTCAGGCCCAGGTGGCTTTCTGCTGCTGGGTTGCACCATTCCAGAAACAGCACGTCATCCATGATGACCACGCCATCTGGCAGCAAGGTCATGGCCTGGCGAAAACGTGCCAGCCATTCTGCCAGTTCTGCCTGGTTCTTTTCATCATCACGGCGCAATTTATACAGGCGTGAAAAAATATCAGTCCAGGCACCCCAGCCATCCGGCAGGCGTGAACTATTCGGGTTATCCAGCCAGTCTGCCAGGCGCTGCAAATAAAATAGCTGTACGCAAAACAGGGTCACCATACCGATCAAGCCTAACACCAAACCTGTTACCGGACCCCATATATACATAGCGGATGCGGCTCCCATGAGAACCAGGGCGATGCGTACAAATGCAGAAATCCAGAAAATAAGGCGTGGAGACATAGTGGGTCCTGAGGGTTCTCAGTAATTGCTTGAAATGTAATGCACAGATGTAATGATATAGGTTTTACTGATATCAGTGAGCAATGTTTGCAAGCTATTCCAAAACAGGAATGGCGCTGCCACACTGCATATAGCTTATGCAGTGAGCGATGCCGTAAATAGCATGAGCTGATGCCAGTTTATTTTTCAGACAGCATGTAGCCAACGCTACGCACGGTCTTGATCAGTGACTCGGCATTCTTCAAGACTTTGCGCAGGCGCAGTACGTGGACATCTACCGTCCGCTCTTCGATGACGACATGGTCGCCCCAGACTTTGTCAAGCAACTGGCTGCGTGAAAATACGCGTTCCGGATGGGCCATGAAGAATTTCAGCAGCTTGTATTCAGCATGGCCAATATCGACCTTATTGTCTTCTATCTTGACCGTGCAGCTGACAGGGTCAAGTACTACAGAGCCTGCCGTCAGGGCGGTCTGTGCATGCTCAGGGCTCTTGCGACGCAACAGGGCCTTGATTCTGGCGGTCAGTTCACGCGGCGAGAAAGGCTTGGTCACATAATCGTCAGCACCATGGTCGAGACCAGCAATCTTGTCTTCTTCCATGCTTTTTGCGGTCAGCATGATGACAGGGATTTCATTGAACTGACGGTCTGAGCGTATCTTGGACAAGAGGCGCAAACCACTCTGATCAGGCAACATCCAGTCCAGCAAAATCAATTGCGGAGTACGGCGCTGCAAATACTCCCAGGCCTCAGCCGTCGTATTGACAGCAAAAGTGTTCCAGCCTGCCGCACGAAGGGAAAAACTGACCAGTTCTACGATTGCCGGTTCATCTTCTACGATGAGTATTGTTGTGTCTGTAGCCATCATCAATAATTAATTCTGTTGTTCCTGCTTGCTTGCCACATAGTCCGAATGACGGATATCCTTGCCTTCAACGATGTAAATCGTATGCTCGGCAATGTTCTTGGCATGGTCACCGATACGTTCTATCGCCTTGGCCACCCACAGGGCGTCCAGCGACGATGATATCGTACTTGGGTCTTCCATCATGAAAGTAATCAGATTACGCATGATGGAGCGGAAATCATTGTCGATCAGTGCATCCTGAGCAATCAATTGTACCGCCTTGCCACCATCAAGACGGGCAAAGGCATCGAGAGACTGATGCAACATGTCTGCCACACTGCTGGCCAGTACACGAACAGTATCATAGCCGCTGAACATAGGCACGCCACGTTTGCCAGCCGCTGCATCTCTGGAGATGCGGGCAATTTTTGTTGATTCATCACCGATGCGTTCAAGATCAGTAATGACCTTGCCGGTTGCCATGACAGTGCGCAAGTCATTTGCTGCTGGCTGGCGTTTGACGATGAGATGGCTGCACATGTCGTCAAGCGACACTTCGAGGCGGTTGACTTCGAGGTCAGACTGGATCACGGCTTCTGCCTGTTCTGCATTACCGGTGCGGAAGCAGGACATCGCATCGTGAAAATGGCTTTCCACCAAGCCGCCCATCAACAAGACCTTGGAGCGTATCGTCTCCAGATCCATATCGTATTGTTTTGAAGAGTGTTCGCCTGTCACAGGTTTCTCCTGAATTCGCAATTGCAAAATATAAACGCCAGCTCGCGCAAAATAATCTATCCGTGCTCCCACGGATAGATCTGCGCAAGCATGGTACGTCTGTTAGCCGAAACGGCCAGTAATATAGTCTTGAGTTTCTTTCTTCACCGGGTTCATGAAGATATGATCAGTTTCACCAAACTCGACCAGTTCACCCAGATACATATAGGCAGTGTAATCAGAACAACGGGCTGCCTGCTGCATATTATGAGTGACGATGGCGATGGTGTATTCCTCTTTCAGTTCATTGATCAGTTCTTCGATCTTGACTGTAGAGATAGGGTCCAGCGCTGAGGTCGGTTCATCCAGCAGCAACACTTCCGGCTTCACTGCAACACCACGGGCGATGCACAGACGCTGTTGCTGACCACCAGAGAGGCTCAGACCACTCTTGTTGAGCTTGTCTTTGACTTCAGTCCAGATCGCGGCTTTTTTCAAGGCCCATTCTACGCGCTCATCCATCTCGCCCTTGGACAGGTTTTCATACAGACGCACACCGAAAGCGATGTTGTCATATACCGACATAGGGAAAGGCGTAGGCTTCTGGAACACCATGCCGACGCGGGCGCGCAGCAAGTTGATGTCCTGATCCGCATCAAGGATATTTTTACCGTTATAAATGATGCTGCCCTCTGCACGCTGACCTGGGTACAGGTCATACATACGGTTCAGGGTACGCAATAAAGTTGACTTGCCACAGCCGGATGGGCCGATGAAGGCTGTGACTTTTTTGTCGTAGATATTCAGATTGATATCGCGCAGGCTGCGTGTCGCACCATAAAAGAAATTCAGCCCGCCGATTTCGATTGCTTTTTTCTGTTGGTTGTCTTGAGTAGTAGTCATATCGAGGCCAGTATTAATGCTGTGTTTTTTGGTTAAACAAAGTACGCGACAAAATATTCAAACCGAGAACGCTGAAGGTAATCAGCAGTGCACCGCCCCAGGCCAGCTCACGCCAGTTGTCGTAAGGGCTCATGGCGAACTGATAAATCACGACTGGCAAGTTTGCCATCGGTTGATTCATATTGCTGCTGAAGAACTGGTTATTCAGGGCTGTGAACAGCAAAGGTGCTGTTTCACCAGAGATACGCGCTACTGCCAGCAAGATGCCGGTCACCACACCTGCCTTGACTGCTCGCAAACGTATCATCAGGGCGACCTTCCAGCGTGGCGCACCCAGTGCAAATGCGGCTTCGCGCAAGCTGGCAGGTACCAGGCCCAACATATTGTCAGTAGTGCGGACAACCACGGGAATCGCGATAAGAGAAATCGCAATACTGCCTGCCCAACCAGAGAAGTGTTTGACGTTAGCGACATAAATCGCATAGACGAACAAGCCAACCACGATGGACGGAGCAGACAGCATGATGTCAGTCACGAAGCGCGTTACACCGCCAAACCAGCTCTTGTCGCCATACTCTGCCAGGTAAATACCTGCCAATATGCCTATCGGAGTAGAAATCAGCGTAGCGATACCGACCATCACAAAGCTGCCAAAGATGGCATTCATCAAACCGCCACCGTCGCTGCCAGGTGCAGGTGTCGATTCGGTGAACATGGCGATGTTGACTGCAGTAGCACCTTTGAGCAGCAAGGTGAACAGTATCCACATCAAAAAGAACACGCCCAGCACCATGGCGATCGAAGACAGGCTGATACCTATCTTGTGCATCAGCACGCGACGACGATATACCGGATTACTGGCAGATTGCATCGTAGAATTTTCCATTATTTTGCCCCTTCTTTACGTGACAGGCCCAGCAACATCAGCTTCGCTGCAGACAAGACAATGAAAGTAATGACGAACAATATCAAACCCAGCAAGAACAATGAAGAAGTATGCAGTGGTGATTCAGCTTCGGCAAATTCATTGGCCAGTGTAGAAGCGATACTGTTACCAGCAGCAAACAAAGACCAGGACAAGTGATGGGAATTACCAATCACAAAAGTAATTGCCATGGTCTCGCCCAAGGCACGGCCCAGGCCCAGCATGACGCCGCCGACCACACCAATTTTGGTGTAAGGCAAAACGATCTTGCGTACTACTTCCCACTTCGTGCAACCGAGGCCGTAAGCAGATTCTTTCAAGACTGGCGGCACAACTTCAAACACATCGCGCATGACAGACGAAATGAAAGGAATAATCATGATGGCCAGGATCACGCCAGCAGCCAAAATACCCATACCTATCATGGGGCCAGAAAACAGGATACCTATCACTGGCAGCTTACCCAGCGTAGCGGCCAAAGCTGGTTGCACATATTGCGAGAACAAGGGGGCGAATACGAACAAACCCCACATACCGTAAATAATACTGGGTACACCGGCCAGCAATTCAATTGCCGTACCCAGTGGGCGCTTGAGCCAGTTGGGGCAAATCTCTGTCAGGAACAGGGCAATGCCAAAACTGACCGGGAAAGCGATCAGCAAGGCAATGATCGAAGTCACCAGCGTGCCAACGATGGCGATCATGCCACCGAATTTATCATTGACCGGATCCCATTCTATGGTCCAGATGAATGGCAAACCAAATTCCTTCATGGCCGGAATGGCACGCAGGAATAAAGAAATAATGATACCAACCAGTACCACCAGCACGAGAGCGGCGAAAGTAAAGGTCAGTTTATGAAAAAAGAAATCTTGCCAACGCTGGCGACGCATTACTGCTGCCATTTTTGCCGGATCAATCTGATCGGCTTGATGTGGCAATGTGTTAGTCGCAGGTGGGATTGCAGTTGGTGCAGTCATGTTGACGGAGGACATTTGGGTAGTCATGGGTGTCTTTTCCACCGGAAGGTAATCCGGACAATTCCGGATTACCTCGATTTGTTTAGTTCAACGTCTGAACAGGTTGAAACTTTTTATTACCAGAGCGCTTTACCGGAAGCATCTTTGACTTTTGCTTTCCAGTTGTCTTCGATCAGTTTAACAACTGGTGCTGGCAAGGAAACATATTCCAGTTCAGCAGCCATTGCGCCACCGTTTTTGAATGCCCAGTCAAAGAATTTCAATACTTCTTTGCCTTTTTCAGCATCAGCCTGTGCTTTGTGCATCAGGATGAAAGAAGCACCAGTGATTGGCCAGGTGATTTTGCCAGGCTGGTTAGTCAATACCAGGTACATGCCTGGTGCTTTGCTCCAGTCAGCGCCCGCAGCAGCGGATTTGAAGTTTTCATCATCTGGTTCAGCGAATTGGCCATCGGCATTTTTCAACAAGGTGTAAGTCATCTTGTTTTTCTTCACATAAGCGTATTCAACATAGCCTATGGAATTTCTGATTTGCTTGACGCTGGAAGCAACGCCTTCGTTACCCTTGCCACCTACACCAACTGGCCATTTAACAGCGGTAGAAGAACCAACGGCTGTTTTGAAGTCCGGGCTGACTTTGCTCAGGTAATCTGTCCACAGGAAAGTCGTGCCGGAGCCATCAGAACGATGTACAACAGTGATATCTTCTGTCGGCAATTTCAGACCGGCATTGATGGCTGCGATTTCTGGTGCATTCCATTTAGTGATCTTGCCCATGTAGATGCCAGCCAGTACTTCACCTGTCATCTTCATTTTGCCAGGAGCGATACCGTCCAGGTTAACTACAGGAACCACACCGCCGATGATGGCCGGGAATTGCACCAGACCTTCAGCGTCGAGCTCTTCTGCCTTCAAAGGCATGTCAGACGCACCAAAATCGACAGTCTTTGCCTTGATTTGCTTGATACCGCCACCGGAACCGATGGATTGATAGTTCAGACCGTTGCCACTGGCTTTTTTATAAGCTTCTGCCCATTTTGCATAAATTGGATATGGGAAAGTCGCGCCAGCGCCTGTAATATCGGCAGCCTGGGCAGCGCCAAATGTGACAGCGACGCCAATTGCAGCGATGAGAGTTTTGACAACACGTTTGATTTGCATGTTCACCTCAGAGTTAAATAACAGTATTCAGTACTACGAGGCGCACTGTACAAGCCAAATATGACAAGATTATGACGTGAAGCAAAGCCTGTGAAATAATTGCACTTGTTATCACTTTTTTGTCATAAACTTGTCATTTAAGACGTCTAGAATGCTTGCGTATATATATGACGCCCTTTATGACATGCAAAAAACTATGCCAAATCAGGAAACACCCTCTTCAGCAACCGCGCCAGAAGACATGAAACAAGTTCCTGACACTGGAATCAAGGCACTTGCCAAGCAAGTCAAACCAGTGGCAGCACCAGAATTGTCACGTTCGGTGATTTTCCTGGACAGGGAGATGTCACAAATTGCCTTCAACTGGCGTGTGCTGGCCCAGGCTGAGGACCGCAGCATCCCCTTGCTCGAACGCTTGAAATATTTGTGCATCGTCGGCAGCAACCTCGATGAGTTCTTTGAAGTCAGGGTGGCCAGCCTGCTGGCACAGAACACGATCGATGGCGAACTGGTACAACACCCAACCTTCCAGGCCATGCTCAAACGCGTCAGCGATGAGTGCCATCAGTTAGCAAAAAGACAATATGAATTACTAAATCAGGAGATTTTGCCCCAGCTCTCCAAAAAAGGCATACATCTGTTGCGCCATTCCGAGCGCAATGAAGCCCAGCGTGCCTGGGTGAAATCCTATTTTGAACGTGAAGTCAGACCCCTGTTGACGCCAATCGGCCTGGACCCTGCTCACCCCTTCCCTCAAGTAGTCAACAAGAGTTTGAATTTCATTGTCTCGCTGGCAGGCAAGGATGCTTTTGGCCGTGGTACAGCCATTGCCATCGTCAAGGCGCCACGCGTTTTGCCGCGCATCATCCGTCTGCCAGATGAACTTTCCAACAATGGCATGGCTTTTTGCCTGCTGTCTTCTGTCATACACTCCCACATAGAAGACTTGTTCAATGGCCGTGAGGTGATCAATTATTCACAGTTCCGCGTGACGCGCGACAGCGACTTGTGGGTGGATGAAGAAGAAGTCAAGAATCTGCGCCAGGCACTGCAGGGTGAATTGCAAACCCGCCAGTTCGGTGCGGCAGTGCGCCTGGAAGTCGCAAAGAACTGCCCTGAGGATTTGTCACGCTTCCTGCTTGAACAATTCAATCTCGACAGTGACCGTCTGTATCCTGTGGATGGCCCGGTCAACATGGTCAGACTCGGTGAGCTGGTCGATCATGTCAAGCAGCCGAATCTGCGTTTTCCGCCGTTCTCGGCCAAGGCCATCGGTAAATACGCGCATGCCGATATTTTTACCCTGCTGCGCAAGCAAGACATACTCTTGCACCACCCTTTCCAGCCTTTCCAGACTGTTATTGACTTCATACGCTCGGCATCACAAGACCCCAGCGTGGTGGCGATCAAGCAGACTATCTATCGCACCGGCATGAATTCGGATTTGATGGAGTCGCTGATCACAGCGGCAAGGCTAGGCAAGGAAGTCACCGTCATCGTCGAGTTGATGGCACGCTTTGATGAAGAAGCGAATATCAACTGGGCCGACAAATTGCAACGCGCTGGTGCCCAGGTTGTGTATGGCGTGGTGGGTCTGAAAACCCATGCCAAACTGGCGCTGGTGATACGCCGTGAAGAAGGCGGTAATCTGCGTCACTATGCCCATCTGGGCACTGGCAATTACCACCCATCGACCACGCGTTTTTATACAGACTTTGGCTTGCTGACAGCCCACCCTGAAATGGCGGCAGAAGTCAATGAAGTGTTTATCCACCTGACTGGTTTGACCAAACCTAAAAAACTTGATTACCTGTGGCTGGCACCGTTTGCCCTGCAACCGCAAATCATTAAAGCCATACGCAATGAAGCACGCATAGCCCGCGAAGGCCGCCCTGCCCGCATCATCGCCAAGATGAATGCATTGCTGGATGAATCTGTCATCCGTGCGCTCTATGCGGCATCGGCAGATGGCGTAAAAATTGACCTTATCATACGCGGTGCCTGCGCCTTGCGCCCGGGCGTACCTGGCTTGTCTGAAAACATCAAGGTGCGCTCCATCATAGGCCGCTTCCTCGAACATAGCCGCATCTATTACTTCCGTAATGATCTGGCGCATGATGTGTATCTTGCCAGTGCCGACTGGATGAACCGCAATCTGTTCCGCCGTATAGAAGTGGCTTTCCCGGTACTCGAAAAATCCTTGAAAAAACGGGTTATTTCCGAAGGGCTGGAGCCCTATCTGAAAGACAATGTGAACGCATGGACACTGGACTCGGATGGCCGCTATGAGCGCAAGAAAGCCAGAGCCAAACAAGTGCGCTTTTGCGCCCAGCAACATTTGATGCAAACCC
The DNA here is from genome assembly GCF_009937955.1 of Undibacterium sp. KW1. Lineage (NCBI taxonomy): Bacteria > Pseudomonadati > Pseudomonadota > Betaproteobacteria > Burkholderiales > Oxalobacteraceae > Undibacterium > Undibacterium sp. KW1. The sequence continues at coordinate 3,460,628 of NZ_AP018439.1, forward strand.
TGGGTTCCTTATCTGAGGCGGAAGAATCATAATGGATCTTATCCTCTGGCGTCATGCAGAAGCAGAACCGGCGACGGCTGAACTGACTGATGAATTCAGAAAATTGACAGGCAAGGGAAACAAACAGGCAAGCAAAATTGCTTACTGGCTCGATAGCACCTTGCCTGAAACCTGCAGGATACTGGCCAGCCCCACCATACGTACCAGGGACACGGCTGAAGCCCTGATCGCCTGCGGCAGGAAGTATAAGGTCGTTCCTGAACTGGGGCCAGCAGCCACGGTCAGTGACGTATTAACGGCGGCCAACTGGCCGCACAGCCGCGAACCTGTACTCATCATCGGCCACCAGCCTTACCTGGGCCAGGTCGCCGCTGAATTGCTGGGCCACCCTTTGCAAGAATATAGTGTGCGCAAAGGAAATGTCTGGTGGATCACGCAAAAGCAGCGAGAGAACGACATCGTGCAAACCTATCTGAAAGCCATCATGTCGCCCGACCTGGTGGTGAAATAGCACGCGCCTCCAGCAAACCCGCCATAGGTAAAAATACTGGCGCTCTGCAGCAAATCCTGCTTGCTGTTAGTATGTAGGGCCGTCTTTACCCATAAAGCACGATGAAACCCACGCACATCCTTGCCGCCCTGATTGCCGTCATCACCTGGGGCATCAATTTCGTAGTCATTAAAATCGGTTTGCAAGGTTTGCCGCCTGTGCTGTTCACCGCATCGCGCTTTATCTTTTCTGCCCTGCCCCTGGTATTTTTTGTGTCATTTCCGAAGACCTCGTGGAAATGGGTGGCTGCCTACGGCATGTTTCAGTTTGCCTTCCAGTTCACGCTTTTGTTTTGCGGTATCAAGCTCGGCTTCCCTGCCGGGCTGGCATCTCTGGTCATGCAATTGCAGGCCTTCATCACCATGGGTCTGGCCGTTGTCATCATGGGTGAAAAACCGCTATTCGTGCAGGTGCTGGGTGCCCTGATCGCCCTGTCCGGCATGGCGCTGGTTGCCATGCATCTGGAAGCACAGGCAACCATCATAGGATTCCTTCTCGTTGTCGCCGGTGCGGTATGCTGGAGTATCGCCAATATCGTCACCAAGAAGATAGGTGTAGTCAATCCGCTGGCGATGGTGGTGTGGGGCTCGGCCATTGCCAGCCCGCCCTTGCTGCTGGCGTCTTACATGATGGAAGGCATGGATGCCTGGCAAGTCGCCTATGCGCAACTGAACTGGACGTCTATAGGTGCCATTGCTTACCAGTCTTACCCGAATACCATCGTCGGTTTTGGCATCTGGTCATGGCTGATGCGCAAATACCCCGCCGCGACGATAGCACCGTTCACCTTGCTGGTGCCAGTAGTTGGCATGGTCACCGCATCTATCGTGTTGAACGAGACTTTGTTCTGGTGGAAAATCTGTGCAGGTTTGCTGGTACTTGGTGGCTTGGCTTGCAACCAGTTTGGCCTGCGTATCTGGTCGTGGTTCAAACCGGCTACAGCAACCTGAATTAGCCCGCAACGGTTTCCAGTTCTGCCTCTTCCGCATCGGTATCTGCCACAGCGTCCTCCACCGAATCTGTCACATATTCAGGGTGGCAGATGTCATGCCAGGTCACCAGTCTGAGTTCACCCTTGGCATCTTCCACCAAAGCTGACAGGCTTTCTACCCAGTCACCATCATTGCAATACAGAATGCCGCCTATATCGCGTATCTCTGGCTTGTGGATATGGCCGCAGATGATGCCATCAAGTCCCTTGCGGCGTGCTTCATCTGCCAGTGCATCTTCAAACTGCGTGATATAGCTGACCGCGTTCTTGACCTTTTGCTTCAGGTATTGTGACAACGACCAGTAAGGCATGCCAGCGCGGGCGCGCCAGTTATTGAAGATCTGGTTGAATTTCAGGATGACGGTATACAGGCTGTCACCCACATAGGCGAGCCATTTGGCACAGGCGATGACGCCATCAAACCTGTCACCATGCAAGACCAGCATGCGCTTGCCCGCTGCTGTGGTGTGCACCAGCTCGTCCCTGATCTTGATACCGCCAAAATCGAGGTCGATGAACTGACGTATCGATTCATCATGATTGCCAGGAACGAAGATGACATTCGTGCCTTTCTTGGCTTTTTTGAGGACAGTCTGCACCACATTATTATGGGTCTGGTCCCAATACCAGCGGCGCTTGAGTTGCCAGCCGTCGATGATGTCACCGACCAGGTACAGGGTATCTGAATCGGTGGCACGCAAAAACTCCAGCAACTTGGCCGCCTGGCAGCCGCTCGTTCCCAGATGCAAATCTGAAATCCAGATAGTGCGGAAACGCTGGGTTTCTTTCTTACCGGTTTTATACAATTTGCTATTCAGGAACTGATCGGCTGGTTTCATGTTTATTGCTCCCCTGTGCCGTAATGGCGTGCGTAACGGTCATCCAGATTCGCCAGTGGCAACATGACGAATAAATCAGCGCTATGGAAATCAGGGTCCCAGGCAGGATCACCACACACCCAGGCACCGGCACGCAGGTAGCCCTTCAACAATGGCGGAATACGTGCCTCAGTCGTGCTGCTATCGATTTCATCGAGCGGGAAAGGCGTGTGTGGCGTGACGCGGTATTCGAGCGGAGAGAAATCTGCCGCAGACAAACCGCGGTATATCGCCGCAGCATTCTGGCCACCATCAGTCAGGCTGATACTCGCGCAACCGACAAGGTGCGAGCAGCGCTCACGGCGCATATAGGCAGCCAGGCCAGCCCACAGCAGCATGATGACGGCACCGCTGCGGTAATCAGGGTGTATGCAGGCACGACCGGCTTCTGCCACACTATTGCGTATATGTTGCAGGCGCGACAGGTCAAATTCTGTTTCGGAATAATAGCGGCCCATCTGGCGGGCGGCATTTGGCCCCAGGATGCGGTAGGTACCTACCACTTTCAGGGTCTTGGAATCGCGCACGATCAGGTGATCGCAATACTCATCAAATTCATCCTTGTCCAGGCCATCCGGGTTGGACAAAGCAGACAGGCCCATGCTTTCTATAAAGACCTTATAGCGCAGGCGCTGTACTTCTTTGACTTCTTTTGCCGTGGTAGCAAGGCTCAGATTGAGTTTGGAAAAACTGGGATTAGCATCGGCGGGTATCGTGAGTAATCGCATTCATCGTCCTTGTCATGTTGTTCGTTTATCCGACGAACGAAGAATAATCAAGGATTACTTCAGCAAGATGACAGCAAGATGTCGGTTTTATGACAAGTCTGAAAAACAACAATCCCCGTTTTGGCTGATATTGAGCGGATGCCAGAACGGGGATAGTCTTGAAAAACTGTAGCTCAGCAGGGCAAAACCGCATGCCGGGTACGTTCCCGGCATCGTGCTCCTGCTATTCAGCGCATTCCTGCGGTTGAATTATTTTTCTTTCTTTGGCCTGCCCGCCTTCAGCGGCGCCAGACCAGCAATCAGTTTCTTGAGGGCTGGCACGTCAGTCTTGCTCAACAGGGCGACGCCTATACGCAGCAACTGACTCTTTTTGACTTCAACGCCAGCTTTCAGGCAGGCTTTTTTGACAGCACCAAGCGCCGCATATTCGCTTTCCGGCATGGTGAAACTGTCGCGCACCAGCTTGGCCTTTTTGACTTTTTCGACAACCACGTCGGCCACGGGTTTGGCTTCAGGCTGCCTGGCAGCCAGCTTGGCGCGCACAGGGGCTTTCACGGGCGCTTTTGCAGCGACTTTCACCTCGTCAGCAGGTTTGCTGACGACTTTCTTCCCGGCAGCCACAACAGCAGGCTTAACAGGCGTTTTTTTGAGGGCGACGACTTTTTTCTCTGCACCTGCGACTACAGTACTTACTTTTTTCGTTGCTGCGGTTACCATTCCAGCCTCCAGATTAGAAAACATGTAAACAATATAAACAATTTATTGTAGATATGCAAGGAAGAAGCATAGCCACTAGAAATGACAGGTTCATTACGGAAAATACCGCTTCAGGGAGAAATTTTCAGGCTCGTGAGATAATCCGCGCCAATTCGTTTCCAGCCCCCCCGCTTTTCAGCTTTATTTTTTATCATGAATACACGCAACTCCCTGCTTTTTCCCCTGGTTTTACTGCTTTCCCCTCTTGTCAGCCTTCCTGCCCATGCTGACATTCAGGGCTCAGGCTCGTCTGCAGCGGCTCCCCTGTACCAGAAATGGGCAGATGCTTATAGCAAAAACGCTGGGATTACCGTCACTTACCAGGCCAGCGGCTCGTCCGCCGGTATCAAGAAAATCAAGGAAAACAGTGTGGAATTTGGCGCCAGCGATGCGGCCCTTAGCCAGGCCGACCTGAAAAAAGACAAACTCATACAGTTTCCCTCTGCTATTTCAGGCGTGGTGCCCGTCATCAACTTGCCAGGCATCAAAACCGCCGAACTGCGCATGACTGGCGAAGTCCTTGCGGGCATATTTTCTGGCGAAATCATCAGCTGGAACGATACTGCGATCACGGCACTCAATCCCGGCTTGCGCTTGCCAAACAAGAATATCGAAGTCATCGTGCGCCAGGATGGTTCAGGCACGACCTATAATTTCTCTGATTATCTGGGCAAGGTCAGCAAGAATTGGCAAACCAGGTATGGCAGGAATTTCACCATTCCCTGGAACAGCCGTTTGATACAAGTCAAAAGCAGCAGCAATATTGCCAGCACGCTCAAGAAAACCCCGTATGCCATCAGTTACATCGACTTTAATTATGTAACGCAGGAAAAACTCGACTATGCGCTGCTGCAAAATCGCGATGGCAAATTCATCACCCCTTCTGCCGAAGCATTTTCTGCCGCCCTGTCAAACAGCAGCTGGAAAACCGATGCCAATTTTGAGGAAATGCTGACCGACAAACCGGGGCAAAAAACCTGGCCTATCAGCATGGGTACTTTTATCATCATGCAAAAGCGTGCCAGGGATGCGCAGCAAACCACCGCTACCATGAAGTTCTTTACCTGGGCCTTCATGCGCGGTGACCGCTTTGTCAACAGCGTCGATTTCGTGCGCCTGCCCGATAGCTTGCAAGCCAGGATATTCAAGGAAATGACGACCGTCACCGACAAGAACGGTAATATCCTGAACTGGAATCTGAGTACTGATCCTGGTTCAAAAAACTAAAACATAAAGCAAGGACTATTTTCAATCCTTGCGCAGCTTTTCTACCGCCTTCAATTCCGTTGCACGGTCAACTGTCTGATTGGTATTGGCAAACATGCTGTTGGCGGGCAGTTTGATTTCTATGTCTGATACCGCCCCAACCTTGATCGAGCCCTCGCTGAGGCTGAGTGCCAGCACATGGCCACCTGCCTTGCGGTCATCCGAAAGATAATGCCAGTGATAACCCGGCACATTAAAGCCCTTGGCAAAACCGGGGCTGCGGAATGCAACCAGGGTGCCCCTGGTATTGCTGAAGTTAAACAGTGTTTGTGTCTTGGTCACTTCTGCCAACGGTTTATAAGGCTTGTCCTGCGGCGAGATGGCACGTGTAGTCAACTGCTTGAATTCGCCATCTACCCTGATCAAAAAAAAAAGATTTTTATTGACCAGTCGTTCATCTAGCATGTCTTCCAGCTCCTTCATGCTGGTTTCTTTGCTGACTTCATAGCGATTGTCTGCCTTGAAGCTAGTCACCACGGCAAAGGGCGTCAATTGTCCGCCACTGGCTTTAACCACAGTCCCATCTGCCTTGAACTGGAACACGTCGCCATCAAGCACAATCATTTCACCATCAACGCGGTTGAAGGTGCCGATACCAAAATCGCCTTTCCGTTTAAGTTCATCAACCGTCAGCTCACCTTCATAGGCACCTGCGAGCAGTGCATCTATCGTGGCGTAATGAAATACTGTCGCCTGTTTTGGTACCTGAGCACAAGCCGACAGGGTAGCGACGAAAAACAGGACTGCCAGTTTTTGAATTTTCATGATTCTCTATGCATTTATGTTGATGAGGGGGATGTAGTAAAAGGCATATTGCCACTGATTACTTATCAATTGCTTACTCCGGTGCTTCTGGTCTTGCTCTGGCCCTGGCGATCAGTAAAGCGGCAATCGTCAGCAACATGGCAAAACAGGTCGTTGCACATAAGGCAAAGCGAAACAAAAATGCCTCTTTGGCTGCACTGGCGCTCTTAGCACCAGATATGGCAAACGCCATTGGCAATGCGAGCAATAACGCAGTCAGGGCAGTGCTGGCAATTAAAATATACCGCCACTGATCACTCTCCCTTGGCTCGAGTATGACGATGTGCGGAAGTTTTCTCAGCCATTGCCAGTAACAATAAGCCAGTCCACCTACACCAATCAAGGTACTCAGATGCTGTAACAGATGGAAGACACGGGTATGAAAACCGGCTATCTCTACTGGCTCACGCAAGACATCAAAATAGGCGACCGCAAAGCCACTGGCATGGGTAAATGCATCCCAGACTATGTGTGTCATGGCCCCCAGCAGCAAAGACAAGGATATCCAGATCATCTGCGAAACACTCAGTCCCAGAGATTCAGACAGATGCGCCTGCAACGCCTGTCTTTGTATCTGCGGCAGCAAATAAATAAAATGTGTTTGCATCAAGCGCAAGAAGATGAATATCACCCAACCCAAAGGCAGGCACACCAGCACCAAGCCCGGCCACTGGTGCGCCAGTGTCGCCAGGTCAAAGGCAAACACATAGTAGCCAAGATCAGGCGCAATACTGCCAATAACCAGAGCCATCAAATTGAAACGCTGTGGCACCAGGCAGCGCAAGGGCAATATGGCGAGTGGATGGGCAAAGGTCCAGGGCATGTTCAGGTAAAGTAAGTTCAGGTCATCCGTTAGTACGTTTTACAATTAAGCAGGATTCTTCTTGCAGGGCAAATCAAAATCAACATGATAATGCTCATCATGCCTGATCCAGGCTTTTCCCCTCATGAATTTCAGGTGTTTTTGCAGATAAGGCCCACGCTTTGTGGCAAACAATTTTGCCTGGTAGGGCGGGTCAATGATCACCAGGGCTAGCCCCCTGCTCTTGGCTTTTGCCGCCAGATCAAGCTGGTATAAATGCTCAGCCAGGGCGGCAAAGTCGATGCGGTAGTCACCAAAACGTCCTTGTGCATCGAAATCGATATCGTAGCCATAGTTATTACTCATATTCCGAGGTAAAGGCCGGGAAATACCTTGAGCATCTAGCACGGGCATCATGAAATCGACAGACAGACCATTTTTATGCGTGCGGTGAGGCCGCATGCGCCCACCTGTTTTCCAGCCGGTTTCACCATAGACAAAAACTTTGTCTATGGCAGTTTGCTCGAGTTCTTGATAGGCCAGGGAAATAATTTCTGCAACAGTGGAATGTACATACGTGCGCCCCAGACTGACGCCAAGGGCACTATACGCAGAAAAATTATTACCTTTTTCTGGCAAACTGATGCCAGCTTCCAGCCTGCCATTGGCGACTGTTCCATAGCAGGTACTTGCTTTGGCCTGCGCTTTTTCTTGTGCTTTTGCCAGCCCTGATGCAAGCCCTGCACAAGACCATGCCAGTACCAGGCCTAACAGCCGAAGACGGAGATGGGCGATGGATTCCACCTTGACGCAGATACTTATTTTGGCTCAGTCGTTTGCGCAGGTGGCGTAGTGCTCACTGCAGGGGCTGGAACATTCACTACCGGCATTGCATTTCTCCAGTTTTCTGGCGTGCACATTTCCCATTTTGCATTGGTCACATAAAACAATGCTGCCTGCTTGTGGGACAGAACATGGAAGGATGGCTGCTGTATCGCCTTCACCGTACCATCAGCAATAAAATACTCAATGGAAAACCGTGGATAAGCCATGACCAGGCCACCGACTGCAAATGAAACATCTTCAGGCTTGATGATCTCTGCTACTTTGCCTTCACTGGTGCCGGTGGTGACTTCCATCAGGCGCAGCCTGGTTTTTTCAAACAATTCACGCTCAGCCATGGATTCGCGCGCATTATTGAGTTTGCGCAAAATACCCAGTGGATTGGTACCGATATCCACCAGCGAGCCAATTTGTGACAGGGAAGGATTATTGACGACTTCAACAATACTGCGCCAGCTCGACTTGCCAGAGAATTGCAAAGTGATTGCGGAGGTCGGCTGGCTGGCGGCAAGCAAACCCTCTATCCAGGCATTGGCGTCTTTAGCCCAATGGTATTTGGTGGCGGAAGCATAGCCACGGCAGCTATAGAAAGCCAGTGCATCCTGTTTGGAAACCGCACCCGTGAGTTTGTTTTCAACAAACACCAGTCCACCGACATCACCATCTGTCATGGCAACATAGGCAATATTGCGCCCCTGGGCATCTTTCATCTCAAAGCGTTCCATGGCCGACTCTTGCGGCACCGTTGTAATCACATAGCGTGCATCGGATTTTTGATCCACCGCCAGGCTCTTGATAGGCCCCGCAGGTTTAGTGGGTTGATCTACATTATTGGCGGCAAGCGCAGGATAGGTGATGCCGAGAGCGAGTGCTGGCAGCAGGGTGACAATTCTGGATCGCATATGATGAAAAAGATTTATAAAGAAGCAATCTTAACTGAAATTGCTGATCTATAGCACTTTTCCTGGGCAGGTGGATGGGGTTATTGATGCATGTCGGCAGTATGGTAACGATTACAGTCAACGCCAAAAGGCTGCTGTCATGCTCCACTTCGTGGTGGTGTCACTTCCAGTGCGACAAGTGGTAGCAACAGGGGCGTCGGATAACACCATGTCTGCCATTACCGGGCCAGAAAAATTCCAGCCTTTTCACTGACCTCACTACATCAGCGTTCACACCAGTGCTCGAGACACCACCACACGCCGCCAACATAACTGAAAAAAACGGGGCGCCAGGCTGCTTGCAGATTTCAAGCTATCTGCGAATGATGTCCACTAAATGTCCATTAAATGTTCATTAACAATAAACACAAGTGTAAAAGCGGATGAAGTGCAAGAATGTTTAAAAATGTATGTGAATTGTCATCAAATTGTAATTTGCCACACTATTCCATCGCAGCAGTACGGTAGCGATTGACCTCTGCCGGGGTCACCGGCTCTGCCTTATTACCCCAGGCATTGCGCACATAGCTAAGTACCAGGGCGACTTCGCTATCGCTGAGGGTATGGGCAAAAGGCGGCATGCCATAAGGACGCGGATTATCTTTGGTCACAGGTGGGAAGCCGCCAGACAAGACCATGCGCACCGGATTCGACAAGGCATGGCTGAGCAAGCCGGGGTTAGACCTCAGTGCTGGATAAATATTGGTCACCCCTTCGCCCTGGGCACCGTGGCAATCCATGCAATGGGTTTTATAGAGCGCGCCGCCCTGCTTCATGACTGCATCCATGCGCTCCGCACTCAGCTCAGAACCTGCCATGAACTTGTCCAGCATATCCTTCTCAGCCACCTGCACGGTAGGAATGGCCTGCAGATAACTGACCATAGATTTGATATCGGTGTCTGACAGATACTGGGTGCTACCCGCCACCACTTCAGCCATGGGGCCAGAAACGGCAGTGTGCTGATTGACACCGGATTTCAACAAGGCGATCAATTCTTGCGGAGACCATTTGGCCAGATTGACTTCTTTACTATTGGTCAGTGCAGGCGCATACCAACTGCTCAATTCGCCACCGGACAAATCTTTGACACCAGCATTTGCCCCCAGGCTGTTGCGGCTGCTATGGCAGGCACTGCAATGCCCCAATCCATTGACCAGGTAAGCACCGCGGTTCCACTCAACAGACTTGCTCTTGTCTTCCTGATAGCTGGCTGGCCTGAAATACGCAGCACGCCAGAAGGCCAGCAAAGCACGTTGATCATAAGGGAAGCGCAGTTCATGTGCCTGATTCTGTTTTTCCACCTTGGGCAAGGACATCAGATAGGCATACATGGCATCAGCATCTGCGCGTGAAACCTGGGTGTAATTGGTATAGGGGAAGGATGGATATAACAGGCTGCCATTCCTGGATTTGCCATTGTGCAGGGCTTGCCAGAAATCGTTTGCGGTCCAGCTGCCTATGCCGGTCTTTACATCCGGCGTGATATTCGGTGTCCTGAAGTTGCCAAAATCAGTTTGCAACAAGCGTCCACCAGCAAAGGCGGCTTCACCACGTACCGTATGGCAGCCCATACAATTACCGGCTTTGACCAGATATTCACCTCTGAGCAGTTGATCTGCCGTATTTGTTATGTCAGCAGCCGTGTTTGCAGCACCTTTGTCATCGACCAGATAATAGCCAAAGCCCGCTACCGCAACAATGCAGACCAGCAAGAACAGCAGGACGGACATGAGAATTTTTTTCATGATTTTTATGGAGATCATTGAGACAGGCTGCCGCATTTCATCGACAATTGTCCGTATTCTGTCGGTTTCAGTATGGGAGCGATGCTATCGCCAGGCACAGTCTGTGCTGCCAGCCAGCTTGATACCGCTGCAATATCCTCAGGCTTGAGTTTGCTGGCCACTTGTTGCATGCAGTCTGGCGCAAGTGCCTTGCGACTACCGGTTTGCCATGCGCCCAGTTGTGCAATCAGATAATCACGCGGCAAGCCAACCAGGCCGGGCATAAAAGGTGCCAGACCTGTCATGCTCTTGCCATGGCAAGAAACACAGGCCGGTAAATTGCGGGCTTTGTCTCCCTGCATGACAAGCTGCCTGCCCTGCTCCAGCAGAACGGCATTTGCATCACTGGCCTGTGGTGCGGCATACGGCGGATGCTGGCTGGCAAAATAGTCAGCGATTTCTTTGAGGTAGGCGTCAGACATATGGGCCACCATATAGCGCATGGCGGGATAGGCACGCTTGCCTTCCCTGAAATTCAATAACTGGTTATACAGATAACCCGCTGGCTTGCCAGCGATACGCGGATAAAAGCCATCAGTAGCTGCCCTGCCCTCAGCACCATGACAGGAGGTACAAGCCTTCAGTCTCTGTTCAAGAGTGTCAGGCACCTTCAAAGTTGACTGGGCAGGCTGAGCAGTTTGTGCCGCAGCGATTAGCGGCAAGCCCAGCCACATGCATAACAGGCTGGCTTTCAGGCGAAAAGTAAAATGCATGGCGATAAAAACAAATCATGGCACAAAGACGCTAGCTTAACATTTTGTCCAACTTCTTTAAGAGCAAACGTAAGAACATATGATCTGCATCAAACATTGCCAAGCTATTCACTACTTGAACCCTCAAGCAAAAATGCCGTAAAAAGGTGCAAAGCCTGCAGATATCAGGCCATTGGACACTTGCCAGCTTACCGGCGCGGGCGAGGTATAAATTTTTCTGCAAAAGAAAGCAAAGTCTTGCTTGTCAAGAATGCCTAAGCCGAGGATAATTCTGCCCTTTCGTCTCTTTTGAGGCCCAGATTCAGCAAGATGACCTGGCCCGCTTTTACCAGCGGGCTTTTTTATCCGCGCCACGCCTGCCGTTGATCCCGTAGATGATGATCGCCAGCAGCTTTTTCGCCCTTGCTATTGCCTAACACCATTGACAAGCATTTGTTGTCGTATTCGAATTTGTTACATGAAAAACAGCTTAACTGACTCAAACACTTCTCCTACAACAAAAACAGGCTCAACGCTGACATTAGGTAAAAAACCGCAACTGCAACTGAACCGTCAGCCGCTGAGCGTAGCGCGCACGGCCACGGTACAGACTGTGCAAGTGGTGGTTCCCGTATCGAACCCTGCTGATTCGGTAGAGGAAACACCGACACTGGTATCGACACCGGTAACAGTAATTACCAAACGCCGCTCCAGATTACAGACCGCGATGGCTGACGGCAGTAGTGCGCCTGAAGAGACGGTCGGCATGTCCACAGAGACGCAAGCAGCGGCAGTTGAAGGCAGCGAGAACAGCAGCACGGAACTGTCGGCAGCGACAGTTGATACCCATATCGAGACCGCTTCCAGCGATATCGCTGAAAGCACCGGCAAGGCAGAGGGTGCCGGAAATACTGCTGGCAATGTGGCCGATGCTGAGGCGGCAAAGCCGCGTGTCGTCGTCATACGAAAAAGCGGCCCAAAACTGGCAAAGAAATTATTGCTGGCTGACCAGCCGGCAACACCCACTCCTGCCATCATCAAGCGTGAGGCACGCATAGGCTCGGGCAAGCTGGCACCACCCGCACCCGTTGTGACCATGAAGCCGGTGGCGGCGGCCTTGGCACCGGCCACTGCACCCACTGTGATGGCTACTGCCCCTGCGGCTGCAGCAAGCAGCGTTACCAGCATCAAGGATATAGATACTTCAGCTTATATCTTGCCAGCCATGCGCGAGCCAGCCAAGCGTGGCCGCAAGTCTTCTGAATTTCAATTCGAGAATGATGAAATCCTGGCATTGAACGCAGCAGAATCAGCAGAGATGAAGCGTGCCGCACGTGTCAAGGCAAAGAAACCTGGTGCGGGCAATGCCGCCAGTCAGGAAGCACAACTGGAACAATACCGCAAGCAACTGACCAAGTTGATCAACCTGGGCAAGGACCGCAGTTACCTGACCCATGCCGAGATCAATGATCACCTGCCTGACGACGTTGCCGATGCTGAAATGATACAAGGCGTTATCAGCACCCTCAACGACATGGGTATTGCCGTCTATGACGCCGCACCTGATGCTGCGATGATGCTGCTGACCGATAACGTCGCCAACAATGTCACTGAAGATGAAGCAGAAGCCGCAGCAGCTGCCGCACTGGCCACTGTGGATTCAGATTTTGGCCGCACCACTGACCCGGTACGCATGTATATGCGTGAAATGGGCGGCGTGGAATTGCTGACACGTTCAGGCGAAATCGAAATCGCCAAGCGCATAGAAGATGGCTTGAAAGACATGGTGCAGGCGATTTCTGCCTGCCCTGGCACGATACAGGAAATCCTGGCGATTGCCGACAAAATCTCCAACGATGAAATCCGCGTGGACGACATCATCGATGGCTTGCTGGACCCGGACGCATCTGACGCACCCGCCATAGAACTCAGCGACAACGATGATCTGGATGATCTGGATGATGACGATGACGCGGTGGCAGAAAACGCCAGCGGCATCAGCGACGAACAATTGCAGCAAATGAAGACTGTGGTACTGCAAAAATTTGCTGTAGTCGGCATGCGCTTTGAGCAAATGCAGGCGGCCCGCGCGACGGATGGTTATAAATCACCGGCTTACCAGCAGGCACAGCTTGCCATCACACGCGAGTTGCAAGGCATGCGCTTCAGTGTCAAGACCGCAGAAAAACTGTGCGATTCTTTGCGCAAGCAAATGAAGACTTTGCGCCAGACTGAAAAACAGATGCTGGAACTGATGGTCAATAAATGCGGCATGCCACGTGCTTATTTTGTTGAACATTTCCGCCAGAATGCGACCAATTCAGAATGGCTGAACAAGGAAATGAATGGCACATCCAGCTATGCTGCCATCCTCGGCCGCAATATTCATGCTGCGCGTGAATTGCAGCAAAAGCTGATCGACCTGGAACACAATGTCAGCCTGCCTTTGCATGACCTGCGTGAAATCAACAAGCAGATGGTCGCTGGTGAAAAACGTTCCAGCGAAGCCAAGGCCGCCATGACTGAGGCCAATTTGCGCCTGGTCATTTCCATCGCCAAGAAATATGTGAACCGTGGCCTGCAATTCCTGGACTTGATCCAGGAAGGCAATATCGGCTTGCTCAAGGCAGTGGATAAATTTGAATACCGTCGCGGCTACAAATTCTCTACCTATGCAACATGGTGGATCAGGCAGGCGATTGCCCGGGCGATTGCCGATCAGGCACGTACTATCCGTGTGCCAGTGCACATGATAGAAACCATCAACAAGATGAACCGCGTACGTCGCCAGCTCTTGCAAACTACGGGACTGGAACCAGAGCCGGTAGCAATTGCTGAAAAAATGGGTCTGCCAGAAGGCAAGGTCAGGGAAATCCTGAAGATCGCCAAAGAACCAGTCTCGCTCGACGTACCTATTGGTGATGATGGTGACTCACAACTTGGTGACTTCATTGAAGACAGCATGACCTTGTCGCCGATGGCAGCGGCGATGCAGGCATCCGTGCAAGAGAAACTGAAAGAAGCACTGGATTCTTTAAGCCCGCGTGAAGCCAAAGTCTTGCGCATGCGTTTTGGCCTGGAAACCAGTACTGAATTCACGTTGGAAGAAGTAGGTAAACAATTTGAAGTGACGCGCGAGCGCATACGTCAGATTGAATCCAAGGCCATGAAAAAACTGCGCCACCCTGCCCGCGCTGATCACCTGAAGAGCCTGATGGAAAGTAATTAAGCCTGGCCCGGGGGTTCAAACAAGCTCAAATAAAAAGCACTGCATCTTCAGGATTGCAGTGCTTTTTTTATTGAACTCAACTCAATAGAAAAGATAGAGCGAACTGTACTTGCTCAAGCCTGGACTGGGTATTTCCCTCGACCAGCAAGAACGGGATTTCCCTCTCATCCAGCACATCCAATACTTCCTGATGTACGCGGTCACGCACATAGGCGGATTCACGCTGCAAGCCATCTGGCTGCCAGGGAAAGTCTGGTGCAGTGACTATGCAAAAATCATATTGATGCGACAGTTCCAGCTCGGTCAGTTCTGCATCAGGATCACCAAAATAATGGCGGCTATAAATAGCTGTCATGATGGGGCCAGTATCGCAGAACAGCCATTGCTTAGCCTTAGGCAGCAATTCAGCCTCCCTTTGCACCTGTGTCCTGGCGATAAGGATTTGCTCTTCTGCCCTTGGAACACGCTGATGCTGCTCAACGAACTCACGCAAATACTCTGGCACCCACAGGGTCTGGTAATGCGCAGCCAAAGCCTCGGCCAGTATGGATTTACCTGAGGACTCGGCCCCCAATATGACGACACGATTTACTGAGGACATGTTTTACTCCAGGCACGCAGACCCATGATGGCCATGATAACGAAAATTGCATACAGCAGCGCCGTCAGCATCAGGCCTTTATAGACATACAGGCCAACATACAACACATCAACGATGATCCAGACATGCCAGTTTTCCAGTTTTTTACGGCTGAGCAAAATCTGCCCCAGCAAGCTGCCTGCTGTCAGGAAGCCATCAGCATAAGGCACATCAGTATCGGTATAGCTCTTGAGGAACCAGGCCAGCAAGACAAAGGCCAGCACAGTCATCCCTAGAGAATTCCACCTGCCCAGCGCATTCAAACGCGTAACTTGCAAGCGCTCATGACTATCATCGCCACGCAGCCAGTTGAACCAGCCCCAGACCGATACCAGGATAAAGACAAACTGCAAACCCATGTCTCCGTACAATCTGGTGTTGAAAAACACGGCCGCATACATGCCAGAGGACAGGATGGAAAACAGCCAGGCCCAGTGTATCTGCCGTATATTCAGAGCGACCGTGATGACAGACAAGGCAAAGGAAGCCAGCTCCAGCCAACTGGTACTGAAGCCGAACAGGGGATAGGATCATTCATGATGCAAAGGATAATTGGTTTGCCCGCATTATCAACGATAGGGCTACTTGTGTCATAGCTTATTGCACCAACAGGCGTCGCCAGACGCTACACAAGTACATTCTCTTGATATTTAGATTGTGATAAGCAAGGCTTATCCGCTATATTCCTAAAAACTCACATTCAACAAAAATCAGCTTTATGAAAAAACACTCAGGATTCACCTTACTGGAAATGATGATAGTCATCGGCGTCATTGCCATCCTGGCGGCCATGGCTGTTCCATCCTATATGTTCAAGGTCGTCAGGGAGCAGTTGGAAGTCGGCATACAGTTTGCCGATATCGCGAAAAAACCGGTCGCCGCTACCTGGCAAACTGAAAAGAAATTTCCGGCAGACAATATTGCAGCTGGCTTGCCGGTCGCCGACAAAATTGTCAGCAACCTCGTCAGCTCGGTGGCGGTGCAAGACGGCGTGGTCAATATCACTTTTGGCAATAATGCCCATGGTGCAATCAAAGGCAAGGTTCTGAGCTTGCGCCCGGCAGTGGTTGAAGATGCACCCATCGTACCAGTGGCATGGGTATGCGCCACAGGTACACCGCCAGAAAAAATGACAGTCAAAGGCATAGACAAGACCACAGTGCCGCCAGCCAACCTGCCTTCATACTGCAGACCAAAGCAAGAGAGCAAGAAATAAGGCACTTCGCTAGCTAGCGCGAACTTGTAGCCTTCCTGTACGTACAAAGGGCACTTCATCATGAAGTGCCCTTTGTTGTTTCTGACCGGATTTAATCTCTGATATTTCAGAACTTGTGTTCAAACATGACGCGGGCAGTCACCGTGGTAGGGGTGACCGAAGTCTGGATTGTTGAACCCAAATCACTGTAGGTTGAGATATTCACATTATCCTGATGCAAAAGATTACCCAGGGAAACACGTAAATTGGTTTTGGGGTCAAATTTCCACAAGGCATATACATCCAGTACGCGCTTAGGTACAGAATAAGAACTCTGTACCGCAGAAATATTTACCGGACCACCGGTCTGGAAGCTGGCATTGCCACCCAGAGTCAATGGTATTTTATCCAGTTTGTAATCCAAGCCCAGATTGGCGCTGATAGGCGTTTGTGAATCCAGACGATTATTCGGCCCAGGCACACTGCTGATGCTGGACCAATTGAAAGAGAGATTTGCTCTGAAGTCGATGGCTGGTGCACCCTCCATCATCGCACGCAAGGGGAATTTCGCTTCCAGCTCTATACCTCTAGTCGTTGCCTGACCATCATTGACTGGCATGGTGACATAAACTTTGCCTTGGTCAGTCACCTCCTCGGTCAACTTTGTGCGAGTAAAATCATTGATCCTGCGGAAAAATACACTAGCGCTGAGCATGCCACCGCCAGGCAGGTAGTGCTCATAAGCCATATCCAGACCCCAGGCCAGTTCTGGCTTGAGATTAGGATTGCCCATACTGTCCGGACTATTCGGGTTCTTGTTATCGCTTGAGATAAAGCGGCGCGGTATCAAACGACTGGTATCCGGTGCCTTGTAAGTGCGGGTAATACCCAGCCTGATCTGGTCGTTCTTACTATCCGGCAGTTTGTACAAAGTCTGCAGTATCGGGCTCCAGACACTGAATTTGTTATGAATACTGTAAAACGTATTGTCCTTGTCCAAGACCTTGCCTTTGAAGTCACCACTGCTGCTAGTATCAATGCCTTCCCAGCGTAAGCCACCGTATACAGACCACAGCTTGGTGACATTCCATTCATCCTGGGCAAACACTGCCAGACGGGTAACATCGGCATTGAAGTTTTCGTCAAGATTAATCGGTTTTAAAATACTTGGATTGCTAATATCAACTTGCGTACGTGTCTCACCACGCTTGCTATACGCACCGTCCCAACCAAATACAAATGAGTGATCCTGAACAAATGGCGCACTGTATTTGCCACTCATGGTCAAACCCTTGTCAGTAGCTTCAGAAACACTCTTGCGATCCAGTATTTGCGCGTGAGTATCGTCATATCCCGCAAATCCAACCTCAGAATTGCGCTTGTTATAGTTCACACCCATTTTGACATCCAGCTTGGCGCTATCGGCCAGCTTATGTATCCAGTTCAAATTGGTGCGCAGCATCGCGAAATCAGAGTTTATTTTTTGAAAATCGCTTGCGTAAGTTGGTTGCAAGAATTGTTTGTCTTTGTCTGTTACTGCGCCAAATACAGGTGACCTGACATCACTGGAATAGCCGTCAAAACGGCTAGCATTGACAAAGCTCTGGGTGGTAACAGTATCGCCATTTTCGAGATTCCAGTTTACCCTTGGCGAAAACCCCACGTTATTGAAAGTACCCCAACCAAGGTTGTAGGTATGCGTTTTGACCAATAAATTGCCATTCGCATCCGTGCGCACCTCATCGGAATATGAAGGCCTTTCATATTTTCCATGGTTCATGTTGCCTGAGATGGAATAGGACATGCGCCCAGCCTTGTCAGACACCTGGTAATTGATATTCTCACCAAACTTGCCGCCATCTTCAAACAGGCCTAGCTTCAGTTCTTTTTGTGCTGTCTGCACGGTCTTTCTCAAGACGATATTGATGGTACCCGCAATAGATGCCGTACTCAGATCAGCCGTCGCTGCACGTATGACTTCTATACGCTCTATGAGGTCAGGGGAAAGGGAGTCCAGCGAAAAACCTGGTGGGCTGGGTTCACCATTGAGCATGATCTGGGTATAACCTGCGCCGAGGCCACGCATGCGGATATCACCGCCACGGCCCTGTACACCACCAATAGTCACACCTGGCAAGCGTTTAAGTACTTCGCTGACAGTAGTGTCGCCATAGCGCAAGATTTCTTCCTGGGTCACGACGATCTTGGACGCTGTGTCCTGACGGCGTTCGTCATAGACGCGGTTACCCTGTACTTCTACTTTTTGTATTTTGGGTTCAACGGCCTTGGAATCTGCTTTTTCAGCAGTTTCGGCTTTGGCAGGCGTCGCCGGCGCAGTAGTTTGCGCATAGGAAGACTGGCTGAAGGCGGCCATGATAGCCAGGGACAAGATAGTTGGGCGTAAGGCTAAACTGTGGGTTTGCATATAGATATTATTGTGGCAATAGTCGTTAGAGAACAAACCTTAGACCATACCATACGGCGTCAAGTTCCGCGACGCAACAAATGTTTGCTCAAGTTATTGCTCATTGCAGTTTTCAAATAAGCAACACTCTTATCAATTCTTACAAATTATTTTTTGAAACATCAGCAACAGAGTCTTACACTTGAATTGTCAACGCAAACGCCCTGTCAAGCATTACAACTGGAGTACCAACAGGAGTACATCATGCGAAGAAACATTATTGGTCTGGCTGCCATACTCATAGGCGCCCTGGGTTTGTCTGGCTGTGTCGTAGCTCCGGCACAACCCTATGGGTATGGATATGGTTATGGGCCACGGGTGTATGTCAGTCCTCCCCCGTTATAATACAGAACCGCCCTTACTGGGGCGGTGGTGGCAGGCACTGGCGTCGCTGGTAGGCCTGAGCCTGTCTCATTCGAAGACTGGTGCAATTGCCACAGGTGGCTGTTGCGCCAGTAACTGTCCTTTTTCCGGCGCATCGGTAAAGCGCAGGGTCACTGTTTTATAAGACTTATTGTTTTCATCAGGGAAGGCACTATTCTCTTGCCATGCCAGTGCGTGCGCAGACATGTCTATGTTCCTGAGCTTGATACCTGCCTGCGCTGCGCTCTTCAAATAGGAAAATCTTACGCCCACACAGGATTTGGCAGCAGTTTTGGCATCGCCCATATTTTTCAGATAAGTCAGTGCCTGCTCGCATGCCTGGCGTAATTCGGCAACTTCATAAATTCCATCGGCCCTGGCAATTATCGATATCCTGCTTTGAAAATTGACCTGACCAGAAGGCTGGTTCAATACCAGCTCAGCATTTTCATCATAGGCAGACTTCAGCAAGGGAAAACTGGCGCGGCCAACTGCATCCAGTGGCAAATTCAAGCGCATGTTTTTGCTGACAAGATGCAATTGCAGATTGTCTGGCAAAGGATTACCATTTTTTGCGCTCACCTGGAAATGGCTTTGGATCAGGTTCTTGGGCTTGCCATACTTCTCAAACTGTATCATCAGGCGGTAAGCACTGCGATAGCTGATCCATTCAGTCTCGGCCTGGCTTTCTGCCACCTGTGCAGCCGCAGGCTTCGTAACAGGCGTTGCGCTATTCATTTGCGCAAAAGCCTGTACTGAAGCTAACTGCATCAGGACAAAAATGGAGGCGTACTTATTGAACATGCTTTAGTAAAATTAAAATCGAATTAAAATCGATATGCAAGGCCAGAATACACGGTGACGTAATTCTTCTTACCCAACCACAAACTGTCATTGTCGATATCAAACTGATGCACACCGGTCACATGCGAGGTGATTATCCAGGATGAACTCAACTCCCAGTTCCAATTCGCACCGAGATAAAAATTCCTGACATTGGCATTGGTATGCACCAAGTCCTTGCCCGACTTTGCGATCATTACATGACTGCCAGAACCGACAAAATTGTTTCCATCGCCGTTGACAAAGACAGGATAGCCATCTGCGAAATTAGGATCAAACCTTGAGTTGGCTGAATCATAATAACGTCTGCTCCAGGCCAGGCCAGAAGAGAAAGCCAGCCCATGATGGGATGCTATCTTGTAATAAGTGCGTGCTTCTACATTCAGGTACGTAGTCTTCTTGCCTGCGCCGGTGCCGAATAATAATTTGGACCCCAGACGCAAGTTGCTCATAGGACGGAAGTTAAAAAAACCACCGACTTGAAAACTGCCATCTACATCACCAAACCCGGCCAGCTTGCGCGCAGCTGAGGCACTGCAACCTCGCTGATAAGACAACAAAGGACCATACTCATAGCCACTGGAGCGGCTCAAATGCATGCCGAGATTGGTGTTACGCAAGAACACGCCATTACTCCATTGCATTTGTACATTAGGCATGATGCGGGTAGTCTGCTCACCACCCACTTCACAACTTGGTTCTGAAACCACCCCCAGGCCGACATACATATCCGAACTACCGTCTGGCAACATGCTCGCTGCCGGCGTCTGAGCACTAGCAAGATTGGCGATGCAAAAAAGGGAGGCAAATAGTATAGATTTCATGCTGATCAATTGTAGTCGTGTGTATACCCGGTTTATCGCCAATATCTTCAATATCATCAAAATAGCGAAGCTGCATTACGGGCATAAGGGCGGAAGAAATCCGCATCATAGACACCTCTTTCCAATTTCGCAACATCAACGCCCATGCTCAAGGTACTCTCGTATTTCCTGATATGACATCCACATACAGACGTACATAGTTTCTTGCCATCATTTCAGATGTGAATATGGTCTGATAACGTTTTTGTGCAAATTGCCCCATTTGCGCTGCCAGCGCGGGTTTATCCCACAAACGCACCATCGCTGCCCGCAGGGCCGGCACATCATCGGGAGGCACCACTACCCCGGTTTCATCTGCAACATTGACATAACTGGTCCCAGTTCCTATCTCGCTCGAAATCATGGGCTTGGCATACATCGCCCCCTCAAGCAGCGAAATACCAAAAGCTTCTGAGCGCAAATGCGAGGGAAACACCACGCCATAGCAAAGACTGAGCAAGGCTACTTTATCTTCTTCCGGCAAGGCTCCGAGGAAATGCACATTGTCCAAATTCAAATCCCTGGCTTGCTGCTTCAGCGCAGCCTCCTCAGGCCCGTTGCCAACGATCAGCACAGGCATACCTGTACCGGCCACTGCCTCCAGCAAGATATGCAAGCCCTTGTAATAGCGCAGCACACCGACGAACAGAAAGAAGCGGTCAGCAAAACGCTGCTGCCATTTGTTGATTAATTCTGGCGATGGCTGCGGATAGATATCCTTGTCCAGTCCATAAGTAATCACCTCAGTCTTGTCGCGGTAGCGGTTCAACACCGGGCTGCTGGACAGGTAATTGGGCGAAGTGGCAACGATCCTGTCCACATCATTCAAAAACCAGTGGCGCAAAGGTTGATACACTTTTTCCAGGAATTTTTGTCTCACAATATCTGAATGATAGGTCACGATAGTTGGCTTTCTGATTCCGCAAAACAGATGCATCAAATCCATAAAAGGCCAGGGGAAGTGATAGTGAATAATGTCCGCACTATTCGCCAGCTCCCTGAATCGCGAAAGCGCCCGCCAGGAAAACCCGGTGGAAGCAATTTCAAAACTCTGTATTACCCTGTGTACTTTATGCCCTTCCAGCTCCAGTTCCAGATCTCCACGCTTGCGTGTCAGAGTCAGCACCTCGGCATCCACACCAAGGCGGGCTGTTCCCACCGCCAGTTGTCGTATTACTTGCTCTATTCCCCCAAACGTATCGGGATGATAAGTGCGGTAAAAATGCAATACTTTCATGGCGGGCCTTGATCAGGGCAAAACAGAACGCAAACAACACGGCGACATTGAATAATGATAGAGAGCGGCAAGGTGCAAGTCTTCCCCAACTTGTCTGGCAAATGTCATCAATTTGTAAGCCCGGAATTTGATGGATTTACTGGTGACAGATGCTGCAAAACAGATAAGGAAATAGCAGGCAAGGAAATAACAAACCTGGCGCCACCATATTGCCCTTCTTGCACCACTATTTCACCGCCATGGGCAGCGATGGCTTTTTTTGCAATAGCCAAGCCCAGGCCAAAACCGCCAGTGCTGCGGTCACGGCTGCGGTCCAGCCTGAAAAAGGCGTCAAAAATGCGCTCCCTTTCCTCGGCAGGTATGCCGGGGCCATCATCTTCAAGCATGATTTCAAGGCTGCCATCCGCATTCCTGCTGGCATGCAGCCAGATGCATGCAGTGGCGTATTTGGCAGCATTACGCAAGAGATTGCTGATTGCCCGTTTCAACAAGCGCTGATCGCCGCAATAAGTCCCCAGATCGACGGAAAAATCTGTATTGACTACATGCACATCCAGCACATGCTGCAAGCTGGCGACACAACTGGAAAGACTATTGGCAATATCGAATTCACTCCTGTTCAGGCTGGCATCCTGGTCCAGTTTGCCCAGGTCCAGTAACTCACTGACCAGCGCATTGAGCTCACTGATATCGGCTTCCATGGCTTGCATCCGTGGTTCAAGCTGCGGATTTTTGGCGGCGTTTCTCAAGAGCTCCAGTGCAAATTCCAGCCTGGCGATGGGCGTGCGCAATTCATGCGAGACTGAATGCAAGAGATTTTTTTGCGCATCCAGCAGGCTCTCTATACGGGCCGCCATCTGGTTCATGCGCTGTGCCAGCGGGTGTATGCTGTCACGTTCTTTGGTCTGTGCCCGGACCTTCAAATGACCCGCACCAAATTCATCGGCCACTTTTTCCAGCGCCTGCAAACCCCGCCAGTGCGAGCTGGACCAGACCGCAATCGGGATCAGCAGGCAGAGTGCCACGATGATGTAGCGCAGCGCCTCGGTCTTGAGAACGGGCGCAACATCAATCGGTAAATTCTGCGCATGGATGACTTCTTCATCACTACCCACATAGCGCTCGCCTTTCAGATCAACGCGGCGGTAAAAGGATTTGCTGGCAACATCGATGACCACTTCACCACGCATCAGTTGCGCCCGCCTTGTCTGGTTCAACTTGGCCAGTACCGGCTGCATGGGTATCAAATCCATCCGCGCGCGAGTGATTTCCCTGATCTTGTTGAGGCGTGTCAGCCATTCATTCTGACCTGCCTGATCGACGTACTCCGTCAATAATAAAATCTGCCCTGATGCCTGCTGCTGTGCGACTTCTTCCAGAGGATCACCAAAGAAAACGGTGATGGACACATAGATGGCAATCGTAGCGACGCTGATGGACAGCATCACCAAAGCAAAAAAACGCAGGAACAGGCGATTCATCTGCTAGTCCCAGGCAGACGGGCTGAACAGATAGCCCTCTCCCCAGACTGTCTTGATCTTGTCGGCATGCGGATCATCAAACTTGCGCCGCAGACGGGAAATTTTATTATCGATACTGCGGTCCAGGCCATCAAACTCTATGCCACGCATCTGTATCAGTATATCGTTGCGTGACAAAACCTTGCCTGCAGCCTCGGCCAGCACCAGCAACAATTTATATTCTGCGCTATTGAGTGTGACAGTTTCGTCGCGCCAAAATACCGTGCGGTCACTCCGGCAGACACGAAAGGCACCAAAAACCAGGTCAGCGTTTTCATCTTCAGGCTCATCCTTGACGCGCCTCAGCAAGGCACGCAGGCGGGCCAGCAATATCCTTGGTTGCACAGGTTTGTTGACATAGTCGTCAGCCCCCTGCTCCAGACCCGAGACTTCATCAAAGGCATCTTCACGCGCTGTCAAAATCAGGATAGGCACGGCACTGATGGCACGCAACTGACGGCAAACTACCATGCCGTCGAGGCCAGGCAACATCAGGTCTAGCACCACAATATCCGGTGATGTTTGTTGAAAATGGCTGAGCGCAGCATCGCCACGGCTGACGATGTCTATTGTAAATTCGTATTCTCTGAGATACTCGGCAACCAGCGCTGCCAGCTTGGCGTCATCTTCCACCAGCATTACACGAAACATATACTTCTCTCCTTTTTGCATTGCCCTCATTTGCCGCATTTGCCGCATTGTAGAGCGGGCAGCGCGCGATTCTACGCAAATTGCTCATGCTTGCGACGCCACTTACAATTTTCAGACAATTTCAAGCCAGGCAAGATTTACAAATTAAAGACAATTATCTGACATTTTCAAGAACGACTTTATCCCTGCCGCCCGTTATTCTCTGTCGCCATACCATCCCCAACAGGCAAATCTTTTTTAATCTTGATTATGAAAACATTCACGCATTTTTTCGCAGCGACTGTCGTCACTACCCTGCTGGCTGCCTGTGGCGGCACTACCAATTATATTCCCAAGCCAGTACCAGTCCAGATCAACACTGATTTTGGCAGCGAGCCACCCGGCTGGGCCTTTGGCACTTCAGACTTCAGCAGCCAAACCAGACCAACTGACGTCGTCACCGAATACCGCACCCTGCCTCTGCCTTTCAGCGGCAAGGGCTTGTATACCTATGGCACCAACCGCAGTGATGACCTGTTCATCTACATCAAAAAGAAATATTCTGGCTTTGCCCCGAATACAGAATACGTACTAAGCTTTCAGGCCACCATCGTCAGCAATGTCGCCACTGGCTGCTTTGGCGTAGGCGGTTCTCCAGGTGACAGCGTCTGGTTTTTTGGCGGCGCATCACCAACTGAACCTTTGACAGTACAAAAGGGCGATGAGTTCGTCATGAACATAGACCGTGGCGGCCAATCGGGCTCAGGCAAATTTGCCCAGGTGCTGGGTACTATAGGCAATGCCAGTACCGATTGTGGCAAAGCGCCGTACATGGAGAAAAAATTGAGCAACATGACACCGTTGAACGTCAAGACAGAAGCCGATGGCAGCCTGTGGATCTTGTTCGGTCTTGATTCCGGCTTTGAATCGACCAGCCATATCTATTACAAGAGCATCATTGTGAATGCTACGCCAGTCGCAAAATAAACGGCAAACGTGCCGTTTGCCTGTACGCAGGGCAAACGGCACAGTAAAATCATCTCTCGTGAAAACCTCAGATGAATCAGCCATGTCACCATCGTCACCGTCATCCACCCCGGCAATATCCGCATCGTCCGGCATCGCCGCCCAGATACAGGCATGTGCCCAACGGGCTGGCATTGCCCAGCGCCTTGCCGACCTCGGGCTGGCAGGCGGGCCTGCTTTTTTAAAACCGCAAAAAATCACCGGCCATAAACTGATCATGCGTAATGCCACCGTGGCAGACGCCAGCTATATAGTCGCCTTACGTACGGATGAACAAAAATCACGCTTTATCTCCAGCACCTCAGCCGATATCAAACCGCAAGAGCAATGGCTGGAAAAATATGCGCTCGATGACAGGCAAATCTACTTCATCATACAAAACATGCAGGGTGAGAATATAGGTACGGTGCGCC
Source organism: Undibacterium sp. KW1 (assembly GCF_009937955.1). NCBI lineage: Bacteria > Pseudomonadati > Pseudomonadota > Betaproteobacteria > Burkholderiales > Oxalobacteraceae > Undibacterium > Undibacterium sp. KW1. Next base: position 3,486,089 of record NZ_AP018439.1, read on the forward strand.
TGTATGATCAGCAGGCAGATTCATTCTGCTGGGGTTCCTGGATCATACAGGCAGGCGCTGCCAGCAGCAGCTCGATAGAATCTGCCCTGATGGTATATCACTATGGACTGGCGCTGGGTTTCCAGAGTGCGCATTTTGATGTCAGAAAAGGCAATGAGTCAGTCTGGAAATTCCATGAACGCTTTGGTGCCATCAAGACAGGCGAAAGCACTGAGGATTTTTATTACCGCATTGCGGCCAGCGCTATCAGCAACTCCCTGAGCAGGTATGCCAAATTCCTGCCCACGGGAATACAGATAGCCTTCTGAAGCAAAAGTACTACTCTCAACCATCCTGATTGATACGGCTTATCAGGGTCGCCAATACCTGTTCAGCCTGTTCATTGGCTACCTGGCAGGTACCCGCATTTTCATGACCACCGCCACCAAATTCCAGCATCAATGGCCCTATATTGGTCTTGGAACTACGGTTCAGGATAGACTTGCCGGTGGCAAACACGGTATTCTGGTTTTTCAAACCCCAGAGCACATGGATGGAAATATTGGTCTCAGGGAACAAAGCATAGATCAGGAAGCGGTTACCGGCGAAGATGGTTTCCTCATTGCGCAAATCAAGTATCACCAGGTTCTTATGCACAGTCGCGCAACGCAGGATTTGCTCCTTGCATTTCTCTTCATGCTCGAAATACAGATCCACCCTTTCCTTCACATCCGGGTCTTGCATGATCTCTGCGATACTCTGCGTCTTACACAGGTCTATCAACTTCATCATCAGATTGTAGTTCGATATCCTGAAGTCGCGAAAACGCCCGAGGCCAGTACGGGCATCCATGAGGAAATTGAGCAAATCCCAGTCTTGCGGGTGCAAGACTTCCTGGCGATTGAATTGTGCCGAGTCACCCTTATCGACAGCTGCCATCATGCTGTCCCAGGATGCCGGGAATGCATTGAGGCCGCCATAATAATCATACACAACCCTGGCTGCGGAAGGTGCATCAGGTGCAATCACATGATTTTTTCTGCCGCCACCCTCCGCATTACGCAGGGTTTCGGACAAATGATGGTCGAAAGCCATATGTATGCCTTCGACATAGGGCAGATTGGTACTGATGTCAGCATCACTGACAGCGATCTTGCCGTCCTGCATGTCTTTGGGATGCACAAACAGGATGTCATCAATCAGATCAAGATGCTTGAGCAAGACAGCACAAACCAGGCCATCAAAGTCGCTGCGCGTAATCAAACGAAATTTTTTGCTATCTGCAGACATGAATACTCCCCATAAATGGTTTATAAGTGGTTTATTCCTGATACAACAAGCACGGCAAGCGGAAAAAGCCGCTTTTCTGAAAACTATTGCCATCAATTGTTTAATGTAATCACTTTCACTGCGCTTGTCCATGAAATGAGTTCTGGTTTTACTGTCTGGGACACTCCCCATGCACTACATAGCGCTGTGATAAGGTAGTCTGGCTATTTCGTGACTAAGCCTCGTTTACCTGCTTTTCAGTCCATCAACAAATCCAGGCAACGCCATGCTGCGCTTCCCCCCTTATTCTCCAGCAGTAGAAAAATACTTGCCAACGCAGTCAGGTAAAAAGTCACGCAGAATCCTCCTTGATTTATACAGTTAGACTGTATATAATTTTTTACCTCATGCCAAGTAACAGGAGAATTTATGACAGGCACAGCATCCGGCGGTGTACGCACTGTCCTTCGCCTTGAAAGCGTCTGCATACTTTTGAGCGGTCTGATTGCTTACTCAAAATTTGGTGCAGGCTGGGGCGTGTTTGCCCTGTTCTTTCTGGCGCCCGACTTATCGCTACTTGCTTACCTGGCTGGCCCCAGAGCAGGCGCACTGATGTACAACACTGCACATTCATACGCTGGCGCCACGTTGATGCTGGCGTCCGGGATTTTGTTTTCTGCGCACCTGGCAATCACTGCCGGCATGATATGGATAGCACACATAGGTTTTGACAGGGCCCTGGGTTACGGCCTGAAGTATTCGTCCGGTTTCCGCTTTACCCATCTGGGAATCATTGGACGAGACCCGGACAGCTCTCAGATAATGACAAAATGAAGATTACTGACAATAGCAAACGGCTTTTTGCCAGACGTATTTCATGCAAGAGTAAATAATGCAAAGACGTGCATTCATGGGGCACTTCACGACTTTTCTTGTTGTCCCGAATTGCTTAATGACGGGTAAGGCGGTCGCTGCCAGCAAGATATCACCTCCCAACACACAAAATATAAACATCAACTATTTACCATCAGATCACATGGATAATCATGCTCGCAAAGAAGTCGTAAAACGCTTCAACAAGGAAGTCATAGAAGAAGGAAACCGTGCGTCTTTCGAAGCGCTCATGGATACCCGTTTCATCAATCACTCAGCCCCACGCGGCACCGCAAATGACGCCGAGGGCATGTGGAACACCTTCCAGCACATACTCAGACCTGCACTGAGCGACTTGCAGGTGCAGATACATGATCAATTGTGCGAAGGTGAAAAAGTCACCACGAGAAAAAGCATTACTGGAAAACACACTGGAAGCCTGCTGGGTATTGCTGCCACTGGCAAATCCATTTCCATAGACGTCATCGACATCGTCCATGTCCAGAATGGCCGCTACCTTGAGCACTGGGGCATCAATACACTGAGCGCCGTACTTGCGCAATTACGCACAGACTAATCCACCCGACATGAGCAGCAATGATGCCGCTTGTCCTCACCCCATGAAACTTGGCGAAACCAGCAATATGCGCCATCATCGCACCGGGAGGAAACCAGCTTTGAAAAAACCAACCGTCACTGACAGCGGCCATGAGAATGATCAAGAAAGCGTGCAAACCCTGGCAGAAAATTTGCGAGACACCATAGGCAAATTCGTCCGTGCCGTCCGTAGCCAGGCGGGAACGCCGACTACTGCCCAGGGAGAAACACTGGCCTTCCTGGAGCGCAATGGGCCTGCCAGCATTGCCACCCTGGCAGAGAACCGGGGTGTCAAACATCAAAGCATGCGCCTGGTCATTGCCAAACTCGAAGAAAACAGCCTGATCACCCAGACTCCCGATCCCAAAGATGGCCGCAGCCAACTCATCACCCTGACCAGAAAGGGCCAGGCAGAAAATGCCACTGCCCGCAAGGCCCGTACACTCTGGCTAAGCGAGGTATTATCTACACGCATGAGTGCCCGTGAACGGGCGATTCTGGGCGAAGCAATACCCATACTGCAAAAGATCACCGGCCTCGATTAAGCTTTATTTCCATTGCCTGCGCCGGGGTGGTTTTGATGTTCAATCTTTACTGGTAATACCCAAACTTTCCATGCGCCTTGCAATCGGCATCAACAGGTTTTGTATGAATCAGTTGGGTCAGCGATTGCAAATATCGGCATACACTGATGCTTACCAGCGACGCAGCACTTTGAATATGCCATGCTCCACATCCACGGTGAGTAATTGCCCGCCACGGCTGCCGTAGTGTTGGCCAGAATGAAAACTTATTGTGCCAAATCCTGGCACAGTAAAATCTCTGAGCTGGTTCAGTTGTTGCAGCAGTTCTGCGCGGCCAAGCTGGCGGCCACTGCGTTTAAGTGTCTCTATCAATACCATACCTGCTGCGTAGGCGACGTCATTGTAGGCAGCAGGCAGGTCAAAGACCGGGCTGCTGGTACGCCATGGTAACAACAGACGCAGGCGGGCTGCTTGTGCGGGTGGTAGTTGCAGGCTGGCGGGACCTGTGTGAATGGCACTCGCATATACCAGGCCATCACCAGTGGCGGCAAGTACTTCACGCAAGTTGGCGGCGCTACCCAGATAAATCACTGCTTCGCCGGACTGGCTGACCTTGGCAGACCATATTTGTTCACGCAATGACTGGTGATTTGCCCGCGCCTGCTCGCGTAATTCCTTGAGCAATGCATGCAAGGCGGGATCATTGCTCTGATCATAGATCAGGGTCAGTTGTTGTGTCGCTCTATTGTTGCTAGCTACGCCATGAGCATCCAGCGCAGCCCGTACCAGCAAAGCGCTGGCTTGTTCACGTACTGGCGGCAAGAGGTGGAAGCTGTCTTGTGCAAGCGCGTCAGAAAAACTGTCAAGACCTGGTGCAGGTAAGGGGCCGATGACTGCCAGCTGGTTCACTTCAATCCTTGAACTGGTCGTGGCCTGCGCGCCGCTTTGCAAGCTAGCGACCTCGACAAATACCTGGTCAGGTGCTGGATTGACAAGCAGTTCCAGTTTGCGCCCATATACGCCATTGGCGACCTGATCAAAAGCCTTGTTCAAACCTGCCTGTATGGCGGCACCATAGACGTTGTCAGGCAAAGAGACGCCCACACGTAGTACGGTGTCAGTAAGGCCGGGAGTGTCCTTGCCGATGACACTCAGGTAAGCGAGCAAATCATCGAGGTCTGCGGCATCGATGTGATAACGGGGCATGAGTGGATGCAAGAACTGACCATTGCTGCCCACGCCGTCAAGCAAGGCGCGTTGCAGATGCTGACGGTCTGGTTTACCTGCCAAAGGCGGGGCTTGCAAGCCGCCCTCTTCTTTGCCCTGCCCCAGGCTGCCATGACAGCGCACGCAGGCTGCCTGGCCGTTCCAGCCTTTGTAGTACGTGGCCTGGCCGCGTTGCCATGCCTGACCGTCAGCCCTGGCAAGGTCTGTGCAGAACAGGCAGAGCAAAGCAGCAAGTGCAACCCAAAGCCTTGCCATCATCTTGCGGGCAATAGCTTTCCTACAGCCAGGGCAATATCTTCTGGCTTTGCTGTCGCATAGATTTTTTTCCAGTCGCCGGTCTGTACATTGCCTGCCAATAAAATACCGCTATGGGCATCTTTGTCTTCGCCACTGCCACCGAGTTTTTTAGCGACCGCGCTGATATTCTCTGCACTGCCTGTTAAAAACAGCCAGCCGGGGCGCACCTTGAACTTGCTGGCAAAGTCTTTCAATACCTGTGGGGTATCCGTGTCAGGATCGACTGTAATGCTGACCATTTGCACCCGTGGGTCCAGCAAGGGTTGTACCTTTGCCAGATTGGCGGTCATGGGTGAGCAGATGCCGGGGCAGGTCGTGAAGATGAAATTGATGAGGACGACTTTGTCTTTCATGACATCATCAAAAAAATGCACGGTCTTGCCATCTTGCGTTTGCAGAGGCAAATTGGGAAAGTAGCGGCTATTGGCTGACTGCATGGCAGGGTCAGGCCCGGCAACTTGCTCGATCGTACTCTGGATCAGTTTGGCCTCAGGCATGCTGGCGAGTTGTTGCCAGGCCTGTTTTTTTTCATTGATGACCAGTACCAGGCCGCTGTGATTGCTGATGTCGCCGACACCGGCATTGAGGGAGCGTAATAATTTATCGACGACGGATTTATTACCCGTCAAAAACTGCCAGCCCGGCCCAGCCTCAAATTGTTTGGCAAAGGCTTTGAGGCGTGGCGGCTGGTCGGTATTGGGGTCTATGCTGATGGAGATAAAAACCACGTCGCGCCCTACCCGCGCGCCCAGGTCACGCTGCACCTGGCGCAAGGTGGCGGTCTGGGTGGGGCAGATCATGGTGCAGGACGTGAAGATGAAATTGACGACCGCTGTCTTGCCTTGCACAAGGTCACGGTAGAAGGCGACGTTCTTGCCATCCTGGTTGACCAGTTGAGCTTCTGGTATAGAGCGCATGGCTGCCTGTGCAGATGGCATTGCTACGAACAAGACACTGCACACTATGAGTAGCATTTTGTTTATTACGCCTGTTATGTCATTCATCACTTGCCACATATTGATACACTCCAGTCAGTCTTTATTTCACCGTCAATACCAGTCGTGCCGATTGATTCCAGCTCATGCCCAGCGATGCTGACTGGAAGTAAACATAGTAATGCCCACTGACGGAAGGCGCAAAGTCGATGCCATAGTCGCCGTTTTTTTGTTCCTGTGCATCCAGTTGTAATTGTTGATTACCCGTTGCATTAAACAGCAAGACCTGCAAATCAGGAATGCCGGTCTTTGGCTGGCCACTGAGCGCATCGCGGATAGCGAATTGCAGTTTCTGGCTTTCACCTTTGCTCAATGCTGGCGCAGTTCCAGCCAGTGTCACCGCATAACGTGTTGCAGGTGGTTTGGCCGGATCAGCCTGCACTGTGATCGGAAAACAATGCAGCATCCTGGGTGAGTCGAGATAAAACACTACCTGGTAATTGCCAGCCTTGGGCAAGCGTGCACTGGCCTGGTATAGACCGGGCTGGCGTTCTTGCAGGCTATGGTCCAGCACCAGTACGGCACGCGGCTCGTGGCCGTAATTGCGGAAGCTGCCTGCGGGTGCGCTCATGCCTTCCTGGTAGTAATAGATGGTACGGTCAGCGGGGTTGGCCAGCAAGGCGGCGGCACCATTGGGCACCATCACGGTGGTGTCTGCCAGGCTGCTTGCGCTGTGGCCCTGGTCAAAGGCTTTTTGACCATTACTGACTGATGCCAGCGCCAGTGGCTGTCCTGCCTGTATGTTATGTGCTATTGCATCGAGCGGCACCAGTTGCACGATTTCACTGTGGCGTCGCCGGATATAGGCCATGCGATCAGAAAACGTGACCTGGTCTGGCCCATGTGCAATGTCTGCGCCTTGCACGATCTGGTTGGTAGCAGCATCGAGCAAATCGAGTTTGTTTTTTTGTGGATTGAGGATAACGCCGTAGCGGCCATCGGGTGTAAAGCGGATGGTGGATATGCCGGGCAGCGCCTTGATACTTGCCGCCTGTTTGCCAGCCACATCAAAGGCGATAATCTGGCCATCGCCTTCGTGCGCGACGTACAGCAGTTGCGCCTTGGATGACCAAGCCATGGCGACAGGCCTCGTGCCAGCTGTAAGATCAGCAGTTTTCTTGAGGCTGCCCGCGTCGATGAGGCTGATGCTGTTGTCTTTGGCATTGCTGACAAATGCGCTCTTGCCGTCATCACTGAAGGCGATCGTGTGGTGGCCCAGTCCCGTCTTGATTGCTGCCAGCACCTGGCCATTGGATGCTGACAATACTGTCACGCCATCGTCCGTCAATACCCATACTTGCTGTGCGCCAGGGCGCAAAGCCATTTTCCCCGGATGACCAGGTACGGGCACGTGGGTTTTGACTTGCCAGTTGCGGGTATCAACCAGCGCCACTTCATCCACCTGTGGCTGGCTGACCAACAGGTTTTGCTCGGGTGTCAGCAACCAGTCTTGCCCTGGCCCATGCAGTATCACCATGGTCAGCAGTTTAGAACCACCAAAACCGGTTTGCGGATTGATGACGGAGATGGAATTGTCTTCATTCAGTGCCAGCACGTAATAGGCATTCAGGCTGAGTGCAGGTGCATGCAGTAAATCACCTCCTATGAAGGTGGCGACCTTGCGGCGGCAAGCCTGCTCGCTGCTTTCTTCCCCCTGGGTTTGTCCGCCGTGCCCATCGACCCAGGCGATAGGCCGTACATTTCGGATAGGCCTGGTGCTGGCGGCATCGCGCAGGCTCAGGGTGAAGCGTGCTTCTGCCCCTTCTTGCATGGACTGCGACATCTCCAGTTGTAAGGAAACGCCATCCTTGATCACCTGATTTGGTGTGATGCTACTCTCTGGTACAGATGCTGCGCTGACCTTGCCAGCAAAAATAACTGACAGGGCAGTCGCCAGCACCAAGCCCGCCAGGGCTTGATGCTGGCGACTGCGTACATAGGCGAATTTGCTCAGATTGGCATACCCCATTAGCGTTTCCGACGTTCTATTTTTTGCAATGGCAACACTGGTGGTTCGGCCAACTTATCCACAGCCACTTTCGCGCTATTGGTCGCTGTCAGGATAGCCGCTGCAGGTTTGTGCTGCGCCAGTCCACCGAAAGAAGAGCGCACTTCGAGCATGCCGGGCGTTGCTACATTGGCCTTGAATTGCCAGCGCCCGGTCTGGTCAACTGCGACCTTGCCCAGCACTTTGCCGTCAGCCATGATGGTGACAGAGTCTGCCTGCTCCCATTGCACGCTGCCGGGGCGCACCGTGACGCTACCGGTGACTTCAAGAATGCCCTCAACCGACACCACATTGTCAATCACGACGATATCGGCAAATACTTCCTGCACTGTTGCTGTGACAGATCCGACAGTAATCTGTGGAGCAGGACTGACGCGGAATACGCCCCAGCCGCCGGTGCCATATTGGCCATTGGGCCAGCTGCGGTACAAATAGTCGCCTGGTACTGCGAATGTTCCACCTGCCTTATCCACTACCACATCAAAATGCGAGGTCGTGCCATAGCCGGACTGGGTACCCGTCGATAATGAGGCTGGGTTACTGGCTATCCTGGTGGAGTTACCGGCATAAGGTTCAAACTGCCAATGATGACCAGTCAGCTCAAATACATTCATGCTATCAGCCAGCCCTGGCGGGCCAAACAAGCGGAAGCGTACTGGCGTGCCTGCATTGGCACGGAAGACTGGTGTTTGCGGATCGCCATTGACCAGGGTATTTGATACCTCAGCCGTGGTGTCGATAGCCGGAAGATTCAGATTGACCTGGGTACCGTAGCGATAAAAGAAAGGTTCGGTACGGTAGTTCACCGCCATCATGGGCGCGCCCGCGCTGTACAGTGATTTGCCTTGATACTGCATGGCGATATCGGTTTGCATGAAGACCGCAAAATCACGGAAAGGCTTGCCTGCTGCAGGCGACACCGTGCTGGAGATATGCGTACCCGGATCGTCTTGCCATTTCGCACCGATAGGCTCGATGATCATGCCGCCAAACAAGCCATGGTAAGCCTGCATCAACGGGTCGGCCGGTGTCAGGTTGAGGGCACCAAATTCTACTGGCGTGGCCTTGGTGACGCCGTTTTCGTTTTGCAGGGTACCGGCATACCACGTGTAAGTAATGGATGGCAGAGTACCTGTGCAAGGTAGAGGATTGCAAGCAAGGACAGTCTGTACAGGATTGAGCCCAACGTTCATACCATCTGAATGACTGACATCCATCGCCAGCAATTGTGGATGCAGACCTGCCTGGGTAGACGGCAGCAGATTGATATTGGCGTAGGCGCCTGTAAATCCAGGATTAGGCCTTGCCGCTGACTCAGGTGTGGAAAATACAGACGCCATGGCATTGATGCGATTGGTCAGTTGCAGCTTGATGACATCGCCAGCAGCAGCACGCAAGGCAAGAGGTTCAATATTGAGCCCGGCTTTCAAGGTGCCGTTCGGGTTCAGGTCCTGGTCTTGCACATACACGATGGCATTGGGGTCGTTCAGGGTATCTTTCGAGAACTGGCCATTCGACAGTTTGGCACCGCGGCTGTTATACAGTAAGGGGCTATCGGAACCCAGCAGTTGTTGTATGGTCGTGGCCGATACCTTGAACTGACGCACACAAGGGCCGCGCGCAGTGCAATCAGTGGGCAGGTTGGGCATGGTGGTGGCAACCGGCCTGATGCTGGTATTGCCAGGCAAGGGCGAGAGCCATGACACCTGATTATTATGACTGCGCATCAGGCTCCAGGCACCACTGACATTGCCATCATAGGCATTGCTGGCGTTGACCAGATAATCCAGCGACTGCGCCTTACCGGTTTGCGGGATGGTGAACAGGGTTTCAAAATGCTCGGACAAGCCCATGGTCTGACTGCCGCGGTAGCCAGAGTTGGTATCGAAGGGTTCGAACAACCATTTGTTGCCATTGACAGTGACGGTATGGTTACCCACCAGTGCGCCATCGATGATGCGTAATTGCACAGGGTCGTTTTCATAGACATGCAAGATCGGCGTGAAAGGATCAGTGCCTCCCATCTGTGCACTGACTGGCTGTTTTGGGAAAGTAAAGCAATTATTCGTGGCAGTTTTTACGCAACCCGGATTGATGTTTGCACCAGCCGTTGGTTGCACATTCAGTTGTGCATCATTACGTAAAATGGAGCTGTAAGAGCCTGCCAGGTCCGTGCCTGAATTGACGGCACCATTGCTGGACGCCACCCGCAAGGCCAGGGATTCATTGCGGTAATTGAGTACCGACACACCGATACCAAAACCACCAATGATACTTGGCGTGGTGTTTGGCGGAATCGGTGGATTGACCGGATTGCTGACTGCAAATGGCAAACAGCCGACGCAGTTGATACCATTGAGCGGATCAGCCCAGCCAGTGTAACTACCATTTGCGCTGCGCTTGCAACCGCTGTATATCGGGTCCTGGCCGGGATAGCAATCAAAGCTGGTACGGCTGGCTGGCAAATAGGCAAATTGTGAGTCTGCAACAGCCAGCGCAAATTCACGGTAGGCCTTGCCCTGGCGTGGCAAGATGTTGGCTGCATAACTGGTGGGGCCACCATCGCTACGGCCACCCAGCCAGGTTTTACCATCGACCGAAGTCCAGCGTGAGTCTGTTGGCTCTACCACCAGCCCGGCATACAGGCCCACCATCTGGTGGGTAGACGGACCAAAATGGTCATGGGTAAATACGGTCAGCAGGGTGCGGTCGGCTTTTTGCTTGTCCATTACCGGATCAACCCACCAGCGCTGAACCGTCGCCTGTGCGCCCACCCACTGCTTGCTGCCGGGTGTAGGGCCATCGCCAAAGCTGGCTATGGGTTTGGCGGTCAGCTTGACTGATTTGCCATTCACGGCAATGCCACCAGCCTGATTGATGCCGGTGATACGGGCGCGCACCTCGTCGGGGCTGAAGGTGCCGTCTTCATAATTGAAACCATTGGCTGCACCATCGGATGCAAGCACATCAAACTTCACCAGGTGGATATGCTGACCGATGATGTCCGTCGGTGTGCGTACCTGGAAATCATCGAGCTCATAATAACTGGGAACGAGATTGGTGTGCCAGTACTCCACCACATCATTACTGTTGGCGCGGAAGAACAAGGGTTCTGGCGGTTTGTCACCGTTCAATATCGGTTTCACATCCTGCCACAAGGCCAGTATGCGTTGCTGCGGGAAGTGCCAGCCTTTTTTATTGAGCACAACGTCAGTCTGCATGGCAGCGCCCTTGTAGATGCGTACTGGTGGTGTGACGGTAGCACCTCTGGCTGGGTTGGCAAACGGTGCACCAGGTGCACGCTGCAAACCATTCATGGCAAACTGCGCGGGGCTGCCATCTGGCAACCTGGTAGCAACTGATTTTTGTTCATGCATGGCCATTGCCGCCTGTTCTGTGACGGTGCCCTGCTCTGGCAATTCTATGGCATTGATACTGCTCATTTCCTTGGTAAAGTCGGTCTGCGTGTATTGATCGACAGAAATTTTTCCGCCGGTGATCAGATGGCGTGGCAAGCCGCCATTCAGTGCGACGCCATTCTCGACGGCAAAATCATTGGGCGGATGCGGCGCACGGTGGCCGGCGATGCCCGGTACAAAGAAGGGATAACCAGGGTTGCCTGCACCAGTCACTTTGACCTGGCCTTTATCGATATGCACTGCCGCCGGCAATGGTGCCATGGCACGGGTTGGCAGGGGCACTAAGCCGGGGATGGGTGTGCCAGCCAATATCTCGGCGTCAGGCAGCGCCCGCGACATTGGCACTGGCCTGCCATCACTGCCCAGGGGCGTGCCCAGTTCCAGCACGTCATGCACGCGGAACAAGGCCCACATGCCGCTGGCAAAATGCGGATAGAAATGGCAATGGAAGATAGAATCACCCGGCGTCAGGTTGCGGTTACCGCTGCCTTCATAGACCAGGTCCATTGTATAGGAAGTGCCTGGGCCTATGGTCTGACTGTCGAGGTAACTGCTGGCATCACTGTCCGGTGAATATAGCCATTGGTGAGCATGATGATGATGCACATGAAATACCCCCTGCCCCGCATGCAGGACACGGAAACGGGCGCGGTCACCCTGGTAAGTGTGATACACATTCGATGGATCATCCGGGTAGAGCGCCACCGTCGCTTTGGGTGGGGTGCAAGGCTGGGGCGAGCATGTCAGATTGGCGGGATTATCAACCACCATGGCTGGATCACCACCCGCCCACGAGCTCAGGAAAAATTCTTCAAACTTGCATTCAGGGCAATCAGCAGTCGGCCCGACCTTGAGACGGTTAGCGAGAATTTCAGCAGAAATACCTGCTGAACCATAATTGATGGAAAAAGCATCATTGGCACCGCTGAGCACATTATTTTGATCCGCCAATTGGGGAAATGCCTGAACAAGTGAGAAGGAGTCATGGTACATCACCGTCACTTCACGGTATGGCGATTCCGGGTTGAGATAGGAGGGATTGCGTGCACCAGTCACCGTGAAAGGGCCATGATTTGGTCCGGTGATGATGGCAGTCAGATCGCTGTGGACAATATTATTTTTAGCATCCAGCATTTTCAATACCGGCTTGCTGCTGCCAGGCACCAGCGCACCGTAATTGATCACTGGGTAACCCGCAGTACCGGTAACCGAAGCCTGTTGCATTTCAGCCTGCGTGACCTGGCTGCGATACCATTCTGAGCCGCGTGGCTGCACATTCACAGAACCAAACAGGCCATAGGTCAATTGCTCCTGCCCGGCCAGGCTATACAGTAAAAAACTGCCCTCTTCTGCCGCGAACAGGCGATAAGTGATCGCTTTGCCAGGCTGGATAATACCGCTGGCATCTCCTGTCGCAGACACAGGATTATTACCTACAAAGGCGCCGTCATCGGTGATGGTTTGCACCAGCTCCATACCGGCCACATGCACCGATGCATTGCGCGTCGCAGGCGGGTTGGAATTGGAATGTGGCCGATTGAGCCAGTTCTGGAAATTGACCACCAGGCAGTCGCCCACATTCGCCCGCAAGACCATGGGCCGTGGGCGTTTGCCTGGCCGCAATTGTGCATTGCCTGGCCCTGGCGTGCTGCCTCTGACAGCGACCACATCGCCACGCAGCGCATACACCATGCCGCCCGGTTGCGAAGTGCCGAGGCGGTTAATCATCATGGCCTGGTCTATCGCCACCACGTCCGCCGTGACGATGCGTTCACAACGCGCAGCAGCCAGATTATCCGGCGCAGCCTGGGCGTGAGCCTGAGCGGCGAGCATGAGTAATATGGGGGCGAAACTACCGCCTATCATAGAAAGGAATTTCATCTCGGTTCCATTTCAAGAAAGTTGGGGTGCGATAAACCTGGGTGCAGTTTGGCAGAGCTGCCAGTTGTTTATATTTTTAATTGCTTTTTTTATAATTTCGACTTCACTATACTCCAATTTCTTAAGTTTTTAGCAATCAGTGGAAATATTTTAATTGCGGCTGGATTGTCGTTGTGTTTTTAATACAAACTTCAGCGCGAGATGTCAAACCAGCCGGAAAACTGGTCACGAATGTGTCGCCACGGAATACCGTCTGGCAAAACCACGTCAACGAGTTCTACCCTTATTCATCAGGCGACGCAGGATTGCGCACTAAACAGGAGTCGCCATGGATATAAATAATCTGGCATAGCGAAACAAACTTATGAACAAATCGATGATGTGTGTCCCATGGCAGGGAAAATACCCCGCGTGATTTCATTCCCTTTGAAGCCATTCGGATTCAAACGGGGAATACGCCTGCACTTTTCGTCCCTAAAAAGAAAAGCATCGAATGCAATAAACCAATCGAGGCCACATGGCATTTATTAAATAATTAACATTTTTTATAGTCTATTAGCCATATTAAAATGCTGACTTCTGCACAAATATGGTATTGTCAAAAAAGCACTTAAATTGACGAGGAATAAATGGACGACCAAGAAGAGATCAAACGCGATAAAAGAATAGTAGATGTACTGTTCATTATTTTTTTCCTTATAACAGGATTTTTCGCTTTCCTAATATATCTATATGCCAAAACATTTACAGATTTAGGTAAGTCTTCTTTATCTGAAGCCAGTCAAAAGGCTCTACTTGATAAAGCCGCTACCTGGGGTCAACTTGGCGATTTTTTTGGAGGGCTTGCAAATCCAGTCATTGGATGGATAACGATATTTCTACTGATTCTAAATCTTGTATATCAAAGGAGGCAATTGAGTAACGCAAAAAAAGAAGCCGAAAAGGCGCATGAAATTAATCTAGAACAAGCACGCCATGCGATAGTACAAAGTTTTGAACAAACTTTTTTCTCATGGCTCAACAATCTTAGAGATGCGATTGATTCTGTTACCTATACTCACATGGACGAAAACAATGACCGCTTAGATTGCAAAGGTGCGGAAGCATTGAAGTACATGATTAAAGACTCGCCATTATTTTCACTCAATCTCATTAAGTCTAATTCCTTTCAAGAAAATCCGGCAATTGATGCGCACAAAAAATGGACGTCGTTCTATCACGAATACGAGCATATTCTTAGTAGAAAGTTTAATACCTTAGAACCTGTTCGAGATCTTATTGTAAACAAAAGGAATATTGCGTAAACTCGGTTAGATGAGAAAAATCTACCCAAGCGACATAAGTCGAGAACAGTTTGCAAAGATAGAAGATATTCTGCTGAGCGCACGCAAGAAAACCAAGCCGCGCCAAGTGGATTTATATGATGTTTTTTGCGCGGTATTGTACGTGTTAAAAAGTGGCTGCCAGTGGGACATGATACCGAGCGACTTTCCTCCTAAAAGTACGGTGTACACGTACTTTAAGCAATGGAAAGAGAAGCCGTTGGGAAGTGAGTTAAGCCTGCTGGAGCAGGCTTTAAAAAAATCAGGTTGGCGCGGCCCGTACCAAACATGGTCGGAACGTACACAGCACCTTTTTGATTGTTGACGCCCAGAGTGTCAAAAACACGGATACGGCAAAACACAAAGGCTACGATGCAGGGAAGAAAATATCAGGAATCAAGCGCCATATTGCCGTTGACACAGAGGGGCTACCTCATGCCATTGCCGTGACAACAGCCGACATCACGGATAGAAAGGGAGCACTGGAAGCGTTTGAGCAGCACAAGCATTCCTTGGGCAAGGTTGCCAGCGTGCTCGTCGATGGTGGTTATACGGGACGCCCTTTTGCTGAGGGTGTCCATCAAATTCTGGGGGCGTCCGTACAAGTTGCCAAGCGCAATGAACTCCACACCTTTAGTGTCATGCCTCAGCGGTGGGTGGTGGAACGCTCTTTTGCCTGGCTTGAGAAATGCCATCGCCTTTGGAAAAACTGTGAGCGACAATTAAATACCAGCTTGCAATTCGTTAATTTGGCATTTCTCACTTTGCTCTTGCGGCGCGGGTGATCAAAAAAGATCTCGAACAGGTTCTTAGAACGATTTCTATATTGGATACATAAGAATCCGAATTTAGATATCTCTCAAAAAGATTTTTACTTTGGTATTTTGACTGACCAATTTTCAAAAACCGAATGGGACATACTTTTTTATTACTGCTCAACTTCACAAGGTCGTCGCATTAGAAAAATAATTGAAACTTATGCCCTTATGGAAAAATACCATTTGGATTCCGTCATGATGAAAATTTATCAAAATGGGCTTCTAGAAGGCGAGAAATTTGCGCCATCCGCATTTGATAGCGCGATAGCGTTTACTTGAGAATCCTGGTGCCAGGGCACAAAAAAACCCAGATACATTTTAGCGATCAGGGCTTTGTCTATTAAACCCGCGTCTATTCTCTCAATCATGGGATTTCAGACGGAAAGCGCGGGATACCGGCAGATAAGTTGTAAGACCAAATTGCGGTCTGTTTTTTTTAATTTATCAAGTACTCGTTGTAAACTTGTTTGCACGTGCAAAGATTAGACCGACATGCTTGACACGATGGATGCGCAATTTCTGCCTGATCTGCTCATTCATCTGACCAGTGCATCACATACTTCAACTGTAATGCCTGCTTATCCTCATGTCTACCTAACATCGTCCAAGCCGCCTCAATCAGCCAGTCATCCAATCGATCAGCCTAATTAAATGCTGCAATTCCAATCTCACCCAAGAGCGATTTACGGCTCACCATATGCCCTAGCAACATCAAGCCCGGCTTCGATATCCACTCTTCCATTCCCGCAATGTCTTTAAACAGCTTTGGCTTTTCGCTGACATCAATATAGGCGATGTGACGCCGCGCGCGGATTGAAGACAGTACCCTGATCAAATTACTCGCAGAATGCTCCAGATAAGCCAAGCCCATAGCCTAGTCCATAACCATCGTAACCCTGCCAGTCATGCCACCTACTTATCTTATTTTAAATAGATTATGCCAAAGTGCATAAACTGACTGTAAACGGTTAATTACAAAAGGAAAAAGGGGTTAAATCATACTTGATTTAACCCCTTCTTACGTGTTACTGGCGGAGATGGTGAGATTCGAACTCACGATTCAGGTTACCCCAAATGCTTCCTTAGCAGGGAAGTGCCTTCGGCCACTCGGCCACATCTCCACACTATTGCAGCCGCTAAAACTCAGCTGCAATTGAGACCGTGATAATAGCTGCTTGTATGACTTTGGTCAACAGTCAGGCCAGAAAATTTTTTAGGCGCTTTCCAGGCCAAATGCTTTGTGCAGGGAGCGGACTGCCAACTCCATGTATTTTTCATCAATCAGGACCGAAATCTTGATCTCGGAAGTGGAGATCATCTGGATATTGATGCCCTCTTCCGACAAGGTACGGAACATCTGGGAAGCGATACCAACATGGCTGCGCATGCCTACGCCAACCACGGAGACCTTGGATACCTTGGAGTCACCAACGATGCTGCCTGCGCCGATATGGGCCTTGACGCTGTTTTCAAGCACGTCCATGGCCTTGGTGTATTCACCGCGTGGTACCGTGAAGGTAAAGTCAGTCTTGCCTTCGACGGACTGGTTTTGGATGATCATATCGACTTCGATATTGGCATCAGCAACCGGGCCCAGGATTTGATAGGCGATGCCTGGCTTGTCTGGCACACCCAGGACGGTGATTTTTGCTTCATCACGGTTAAACGCGATGCCGGTGATGGTAGCTTGTTCCATGTGTCTATCTTCCTCAAACGAAATCAGGGTGCCGGAATTCGCTTCTTCTTCCAGCGGTATTAATGGGTCGGTCAGTGATGACAAAACGCGGGTAGGCATGCGGTAGTTACCGGCAAATTCGACGGAGCGGATTTGCAGAACTTTGGAACCCAGCGAAGCCATTTCCAGCATTTCTTCAAAGGTAACAGTATTCAGGCGGCGCGCATCAGATACCACGCGCGGATCGGTCGTGTAGACTCCGTCAACGTCAGTATAAATCAGGCATTCTTGTGCCTTGAGTGCGGCAGCAACAGCGACAGCCGAAGTGTCAGAACCACCACGACCCAAGGTCGTGATATTGCCCAGATCATCAACGCCCTGAAAGCCGGTAATGATGACGATCTTGCCTGCATCAAGGTCAGCCTTGACCTTGGCTTCATCAATCGAGGCGATCCTGGCCTTGGTGTGGGCAGAATCCGTCTTGATGGCAACTTGCCAGCCTGCATAGGACACGGCTTGCTTGCCTATCGCTTGCAGGGCAATGGCCAGCAAACCAACGGAGACCTGTTCGCCGGTAGAGGCGATCATGTCGAGTTCACGAGGATCTGGCTGTGCAGAAATTTCTTTTGCCAGGCCAATGATACGATTTGTTTCACCAGACATTGCTGAAGGCACCACGACTATCTGGTGACCGGCATCATGCCATTTGGCGACGCGCTTGGCGACGTTCTTGATGCGTTCTGTCGAACCCATCGAAGTACCGCCGTATTTGTGGACGATTAAAGCCATAGATATAGAAACTGAGATAGAAACTGAGATAGAAGACCAAAGGGTGAAAAATGCGGAAAATCAACCTCTTACTGTACATGCTGCCCTGCAAAATAACAAGGCACTTGCACGCAGAAAACCTGAAGAAATGCTGGCTCAAGGTTTAGCAAAAGCAAATTTTCTACAGAAGCATGGTTATTCAATCAAGGAATTTGCAAGAAAGCGGGCGTCTATGGAACTGCTGGAGAAAGAAAAATAATTGATGGCATTCAGGAATAATGCCTATCGCAACAGACAGAGTGTGAAATACCTCTATTTTTATGTTTTAAATCAAGGAGTTGATAAAACATACTCCAGACCAGTATATTGGATTGACGGCACCATCAATCATTTCATCAAGACCCGGAATCGCAAATTACTTATTTGCATATCAATATAAGAATTCAATTGATATGCAAATTTTGCGCGCACCTACCTAATTTACTTTTTAGCGTATTTGGAAAACAGGCGACGCCAGCCTTCGTGGCCCAGCTCGCGCATGGTTGCCATATTCTTTTCATAAATTTGCTCAGCCTCAGGGAAAGCCTCAACTGCCCTGTCTATGCTTTCTTCACGCAGCAGATGCAGAGTCGGATAGGGGGAGCGATTGGTGTAGTTTTCTATATCATCCGGCTCGGTACCGGCGAACTGGTAATCAGGATGGAAGCTGGCAATTTGCAAGATGCCGTCGAGCTCCATTTCCTCCAGCATGCCATCGGCGACATCGAGGAAATCATTGAAGTCCAGGAAATCATGCAAGGCCAAGGGATGGATCAGCAAAGTGGTTTCTATCTTCTCGGGATTGGCCTCTGCCAGCAATTCGAGTTCGCGCTCCAGGTCTTCCAATAAGCTGTCTGGCGTTTTTGCTTCGCTGACGACATAGCGTACCTGCTGCTTGACTTGCACAGCCTTGGCAAAGGGGCAGAGGTTCAGACCGATGACGGCCTTGTCCAGCCAGGCTGCGGTTGCGGAAATGACGTCGTCGGTGTTAATGAGATTGCTGGGCATGATGTACAAAAAAAGAGTGAAGGCCCGAGAATAACATGGCAAATTTGCTGATGCATGACATCCGACAATTTTGCATGATATCCACAGTATTTCAGAGCCTTCAACCCTTGCCCCCTGCCCTGCTGTTCAGTCTTTACTTCGCCTCACCAGCAATCGCCTTATAGCTGACCGCACCCAGCACAGCACCAACGACAGGTGCAAGCCAGAACAGCCACAATTGCTGCAGAGCCCAGCCGCCCACATAGATGGCCACACCCGTGCTACGGGCAGGATTGACCGAGGTATTGGTGACAGGAATGCTGATCAAGTGTATCAATGTCAGACCCAGGCCTATGGCGATAGGCGCAAAACCCTGTGGCGCGCGGCTATCGGTAGCACCAAGAATAATCACCAGAAACATCATCGTCATGACAACCTCAGTCACCAGTGCCGCCACCATGGAATAACCGCCAGGCGAATGCTCACCGTAACCATTCGAAGCAAAGCCGCCAGACACGTCAAAACCGGCCTTGCCGCTGGCAATCAGGTACAAGACACCACCGGCAACAATACCGCCCAATACCTGGGCGACGATGTAAGGCAGTAATTGGTTAGCAGGAAAACGGCCACCTGCCCATAAGCCTATAGAGACCGCGGGATTAAGATGACAGCCAGAGATATGGCCTATCGCAAAAGCCATGGTCAGCACAGTCAGGCCAAAAGCCAGTGACACGCCATGCAAGCCTATGCCCACACCAGGGAAAGCGGCCGCCAGCACTGCACTGCCGCAGCCGCCAAGTACCAGCCAGAATGTTCCCAAAAATTCAGCACCATATTGTTTCATTTTTTCGCTCACTTTCTAAGGTATCGGTTGCCCGGTTTTGCTGCCTGGCAGATTCCAGATCGCGCCAGTACAGTGAGCAACAATATAACAAACTTATATTGCCTTATTGTTAAAATGTGTGATGTATTGCTATTTTTCGCCTCGCCAAACGTGTGAATTAAACATGTTTTTCAAATAGCTGAGCAAGACTCATTGAAAGAAACAAGAAGCTAATAAAAAAGCGAACACAAGGTTCGCTTTTTTAACTGATTACAGCACTAATACTGTCAGAACATCAAATTTCTTCGTACAAAGGCAGGGTCAGGAATTCAGCAAAGTCTTCCGACGTTGACATCTCTTCAAAAATTTGTGCGGCACGGTCATAAGTAGGACCTGTACCAGCAACTTCTTTCACCTTGGCCAACTCTTCCGGGATCATGGCGCGGACCATGTCGGCGGTGACCTTGCGGCCATCTTCCAGGTTGCCCTTGGCAGAACGTATCCATTGCCAAACTTGTGAGCGGCTGATCTCTGCCGTTGCCGCATCTTCCATCAGGTTATGGATAGGTACGCAGCCATTGCCAGCCAGCCATGCACCGAGGTAATGAATGCCGACGTTGATGTTGTAACGCAGGCCCGCCTCAGTGATCGGTGTTTCTGGCTGGAAGTTCAGCAAATCCTTGGCGCTGACTTCGATATCAGGGCGTTGTTTGGAAATCTGGTTCGGTGCATCGCCCAATACTTTCTTGAACTCTGTCATCGCCAGTTCTACCAGGCCTGGATGAGCAACCCAGCCGCCATCGTAGCCATCAGTTGCATCGCGGGCTTTGTCATTGCGCACACCGCCCATGGCGATCTCGTTTTTCTCTGGATCGTTCTTGATAGGGATCAGTGCTGCCATGCCACCGATAGCTGGTGCATTACGCTTGTGGCAGGTTTTCAGCAACAGCAAAGCATAAGAACGCATGAAAGGCGCTGTCATGGTGACCTTGGCGCGGTCTGCCAGACAGAAATCTTTGTCGTTCTTGAACTTCTTGATGCAGGAGAAGATGTAATCCCAGCGACCTGCGTTCAGGCCTGAGCTATGCTCGCGCAGTTCATACAGAATCTCGTCCATCTCGAAAGCAGCAACGATGGTTTCGATCAGCACTGTGGCCTTGATCGTACCTTGTGCCAGACCAATTTCATTTTGTGCCATGACGAAGATGTCGTTCCACAGGCGCGCTTCCAGGTGGGATTCCATCTTGGGCAGATAGAAGTAAGGGCCAGCACCGCGTGCCAGTTGTTCTTTGGCGTTATGGAACAGGAACAGGGCGAAATCAAAAATGCCGCCAGAGATGCGCTTGCCATCGACCAGCACATGCTTTTCATCGAGGTGCCAGCCGCGTGGGCGTACGACCAGGGTGGCGATCTTGTCGTTCAGTTTGTAAGACTTGCCATTTTGCTCCAGGCTGATAGTGCGGCGCACGGCGTCGCGCATATTGATCTGGCCTGTGATCTGATTGTCCCAGTTAGGCGTATTGGAATCTTCAAAGTCTGTCATGTAACTGTCAGCCCCTGAGTTGAAGGCGTTGATGACCATCTTGCGTTCTACCGGGCCGGTGATTTCTACACGACGGCATTCCAGTGCTTTGGGGATAGGTGCGATCTTCCAGTCACCTTCGCGGATATGACGTGTTTCTGGCAGGAAGTCTGGCTGTTCACCGGCATCCAGGCGCTTCGCACGTTCTACGCGGGCAGCCAGCAATTCCTGACGGCGTGGCTCGAAAGCGCGGCTCAGTTTGGCAACCAGGGCCAGGGCATCTGGGGTCAAAATTTCGGCGAAGCCTGGCTTGATTTCGCCGCTGATTTGCATGCCTTCAGGTAAAGTCAGTTGTGTCATTGTAGTCTCCAAAAAATGAATTAAAACGAAATCAGTTGCGGTGTTTTGCGATAAAGGGAATCAGGTCTTTGAGCGTGTGCCCTACACCATGCGGCGTCACGCCCAGTTGTTCCAGAGGTGCGTTTTGCCGGTTGACCCAGAAGGTGGTGTAACCAAACCAGGTGGCACAACAGGCATCCCAGCAATTGCTGGATACAAACAAAATGTTTTTTGCTGGCACACCATATACATCGGGTGCCATTTGATAGGCTTCAGGTGCGGTCTTGAATTTCTTGACGACTTCGACGGACAGCAAATGGCTGAATATGCCCTGCATGCCTGCCGCATCCACCGCTGACTGTAGCATGTGCAGGTTACCGTTCGATAAAACAGACATTTTCATGTCTTGTGCCTGCAAGGCTTGCAGGACAGGCAGGTTTTCAGGAAAAGCTTTCAGTCGCGCATACTGACCCATCAGGCTGTTTTGTGCATCCAGCGTCAAATCCAGATTCAGTTTCTGGCAGCAAAATATCAATGCATCCTGGGTGACTTCCCAGAATGGTTTGTACATGCTGCACATGGTGCGCAGGCGGGTGTATTCAATCTGCTTGTCGCGCCACAGTTCTGCCAGTGCCCTGCCCTTGCCAGGGAACAGCTTGTCTGCCAGTTCGCTGATGGAATACACATCAAACAGAGTACCGTAGGCGTCAAAGGCGATGGCAGAGATGGTCATGGTTTTATTGATTGCGCTGAATGTGTGAGACTGGCCTGGATGTGAAAGATTAAATGGCAAACATCATGAAAGCAGTATATTCAATATAAAATACTATAATCATCGAATTTCATCACTACATCTTTTCATTTTAGTTGCAAATGGAGAGATAAGAAGCCAGGCTGCCATGGATCAATTCAAACAAATCTCTACCTTTGCTGAAGTAGCAACACGTGGCAGCCTGTCTGCAGCCGCCCGTGCTGAAGGCGTGGCCCCGGCCATGATAGGCCGCCGTCTGGATGCGCTGGAAGAAAGACTGGGGGTCAAACTCTTGCAACGAACCACCCGCAAGCTGGCGCTGACCAATGAGGGCGAAGCCTTTCTCGAAGATTGCCAGCGCATCCTCGCAGACCTGGAAGCAGCGGAAGGTGCGGTATCAGAACGCAGCGCCCGTGCCAGTGGCACCTTGACGATTTCAGCCCCCGCAGGTTTTGGCCGCCAGCATGTGGCCCCGCTGATGCCCTCTTTTTTAAGTGAGCACCGCGATGTGAAGCTGACGCTGAGCCTGAATGACCGGGTCGTTGATTTGATCGGCGAGGGTATAGACGTGGCGATACGCATTGCAGCTTTGACGGACTCCAACCTGATAGGCGTCAAGCTGGCAGACAACAAGCGTGTCGTGGTTGCCTCCCCTGTCTATATCAAACGCCATGGCACACCGCGCACCCTGGATGAGCTCAGCAGACACAATTGCCTGGCTTTCAGTGCTGATGGCAGCCAGCGTGGCTGGACCTTTCGCCAGAACGGCAAGAATGTTACGCTCAAGGTGGAAGGCAATATGGTCTGCAATGACGGCGAAGTGCTACACGACTGGGCATTGTCAGGCAAAGGCCTGGCCTGGCGCTCCATGTGGGAAGTGGGTGCAGAAATTGAATCAGGCAAGCTGGTCACGGTGCTAGATGAATTCAATGCACCGGGCAATGATATCTATGCGATCTTTGCCCAGCGCCGTCACCTGCCCTTGCGCATACGTGCCTTCATCGACTTTTTGCGTCATGCCTATAGCCAGCCGGATTACTGGCAAAAATCCTGAGCATGATTTTTGCCATTCAGGTTTGACTCCTGAGTGTGGCGAATTAAAACTCTTCCCAGTCATCCTGCGCTGCTGAAGCTGCCGGTTTGGCTGTCTTTTTCGGCGCAGCCGGAGTTGCCGCAGGCAGTGATTTGACTGCAGACCGCTTAGTCACAGGATTATCCCTGATGACAGCTTTTGCAGGTGAAACCACGGCAGGCTTGCTACTATTGTCACCCGCATCGTTTGCATCAATCTTGAAGATACTTACGGCATGGTTCAGGTTATTGGCCTGGTCACGCATGCTGCTGGCTGCTGCCGCTGCCTGCTCTACCAGCGCGGCATTTTGTTGGGTAGCCTCATCCATCTTGCCTATTGCAAGGCTGACCTGGTTGATACCATCTCTCTGTTCGGCGCTGGCAGAAGTGATTTCTGCCATGATATCGGCGACGTTCTTGATGGAGACCACGATTTCGTCCATGGTCTTGCCCGCATCATCGACCAGGCGGGAACCTACTTCGACCTTATCGACAGAATCACTGATGAGTTCCTTGATTTCTTTGGCGGCATTGGCCGAGCGCTGCGCGAGATTACGCACTTCAGTCGCGACCACGGCAAAGCCACGGCCCTGCTCACCCGCACGGGCAGCCTCAACGGCAGCATTCAAGGCCAGGATATTGGTCTGGAAGGCGATGCCGTCAATGACACCAATAATATCGACAATCTTTTTGGAACTTTCCTTGATTGATGACATGGTGTGCACCACATCACCCACCACCTGGCCACCTTTGCTAGCGACCTCAGACGCATTCGATGCCAGGGTATTGGCCTGGCGTGCATTATCGGCATTCTGCTGCACTGTCGATGTCAGCTCTTCCATGGACGAAGCGGTTTCTTCGAGGCTGGCAGCCTGTTGTTCGGTACGGCTGGACAAATCCATGTTGCCAGTCGCAATTTCTTCTGAAGATACGGCGATAGAACCGCTTGATTGCCGCACCATGGTGACAGTTTGCATGAGGCTCTGACGCATGTTTTCCAGTGCAGTAACAAGTTGCCCCATTTCGTCGCGGGATGTTGGTTTCAGTTGCTGGGTCAGGTCACCATTGCCTATCGCCTCAAATTGGCTAATCGCCAGCTTCAGTGGATGAGAAATGGCAGCCAGCAAAAAGTAGGCAAAGATAATCACTGCAACCAGACCACCGATCACACCCAATACGTCAACCCATAAAAACGTTGTAAAAGCCCGCTCACTATCTTTAAGGGAGTTGGCAGCGCCAGCAAATTGATAATCACTGAGCTTAGCCATCTGATCAGAATAGGCGCTGTAGGCTGGCGGCACTATCTTCATATTGATGTTGTCCGCTTCTTCCTTATTACCTGCCTTGATGGCATTGAGCATGGGAAGATGCGCACTGTTGATGTACTTATCGCGCAAGGCTGTGACTTCATCGGAAATCTTTTTCTCTTCGACGTCTTGCGGCAAAGCCAGGTATTTTTTCCAGTAATCTTCAGATTGCTTTAAGAATTCTTCTGAGCGCTTGATCGTTTCCGCAGTGTCCGGGAATTCTGGATGGGCGATGGCCCTGTCCAGAGAAGTACGGGCACGAAGGATAAAGACGCGGGATTGCCCAAGTGCTTCGACCGAAGGCAACTGATTAGTGAAAATTTCCTTGATGACGGCATTGCTGTTCCTGACGCCATATATCCCCATCAATCCGCCGATTACCAGCATGATTGCCATGAAAGCCATAGCACCTATCAGTCTTAATCTGATTGTCAGATTGAACATCTTCACTTCCCCTTTTTATGTTCCAAATTCGGAACAAGAATACAAAAATTCTTGTTGAGAGTATTGATCCGAGACAACTTTAGTGCGTCTGTGGGAAATTAAGTATAAATAAGTTTAGAAATATTAGGGAAAGAAAATTTTGTATTTTTGTAAAAAAAATCCCCGGAGAACCGGGGATTTTTTGAGCAAATCTGACATAACGCCAGACTAACAAATCAGCAATTAGATTGCTTGGATGTTAGAAGCTTGCTTGCCTTTAGGGCCTGTAGTTACTTCAAAAGAAACGCGTTGGTTTTCTTTCAAAGATTTGAAGCCGTTAGATTGGATAGCGGAGAAATGAGCAAACAGATCTTCACCGCCTTCATCTGGAGTGATGAAGCCGAAACCTTTTGAATCATTGAACCATTTAACAATACCTGTTGCCATTACAATTTCCTATTTCAGTTAATGTGGGCATATGCCCGATAGATCGTTTCAACCAAGTAAGAAATGACAGACTGATACTGCACTACCACTTTGAATCTCAACGACTGAACGATTATACGCAGAATTTCGGGAAAAAGTAAAATAAAACACCAGGTACTCGATTAATCTTGCATTTTCAGAGGGAAAACACGAGTTTCAAAGGAAAAAACGTCACGAAACTGTCACATTCCATCTAAACAGGAGCAATCAATACTGCTTAGAACCTGTTCGAGATCTTTTTTGATCACCCGCGCCGCAAGAGCAAAGTGAGAAATGCCAAATTAACGAATTGCAAGCTGGTATTTAATTGTCGCTCACAGTTTTTCCAAAGGCGATGGCATTTCTCAAGCCAGGCAAAAGAGCGTTCCACCACCCACCGCTGAGGCATGACACTAAAGGTGTGGAGTTCATTGCGCTTGGCAACTTGTACGGACGCCCCCAGAATTTGATGGACACCCTCAGCAAAAGGGCGTCCCGTATAACCACCATCGACGAGCACGCTGGCAACCTTGCCCAAGGAATGCTTGTGCTGCTCAAACGCTTCCAGTGCTCCCTTTCTATCCGTGATGTCGGCTGTTGTCACGGCAATGGCATGAGGTAGCCCCTCTGTGTCAACGGCAATATGGCGCTTGATTCCTGATATTTTCTTCCCTGCATCGTAGCCTTTGTGTTTTGCCGTATCCGTGTTTTTGACACTCTGGGCGTCAACAATCAAAAAGGTGCTGTGTACGTTCCGACCATGTTTGGTACGGGCCGCGCCAACCTGATTTTTTTAAAGCCTGCTCCAGCAGGCTTAACTCACTTCCCAACGGCTTCTCTTTCCATTGCTTAAAGTACGTGTACACCGTACTTTTAGGAGGAAAGTCGCTCGGTATCATGTCCCACTGGCAGCCACTTTTTAACACGTACAATACCGCGCAAAAAACATCATATAAATCCACTTGGCGCGGCTTGGTTTTCTTGCGTGCGCTCAGCAGAATATCTTCTATCTTTGCAAACTGTTCTCGACTTATGTCGCTTGGGTAGATTTTTCTCATCTAACCGAGTTTACGCAATATTCCTTTTGTTTACAATAAGATCTCGAACAGGTTCTTAGTTCAGCTTGCCGCCGAAGTGTGCGGTACGCTTGTCAAGAAAAGCCGAGACCCTTCAGCAAAGTCCGGGGTCATGGTGACTGAGGCAAAAGCCTCGATTTCATCACTAACCTGCTGCTCAAGCGAAGTCGCGTCAGACTGATATACGAGGCGTTTCATTCTGGCATAGGTTTCCTGCGGCCCGCGCAACAGGCGCATTGCTAGTTTTTCTGTGACATCTTTTAATTGCTCAGGTGGTACCACGAGGTTAATCAGGCCAAACGCCAGGGCTTCATCAGCATCAAAATTTTCTGAAAACAACAACCATTCCAGTGCCTTGCGGTTACCAACCAGACGCGGCAAAAACCAGGTGTTGCCCACATCAGGGCTGGCACCTATCTTCGCATACGCCATATTAAATCGTGTGCCCTTGGCCGCAATGACCAGGTCTGCCGCGTTCATGGTTCCCATGCTGCCACCAGCAACCGCACCATGCACAGAGGCAATCACGATCGCAGGCAATTTGTGCAGGCGCAATATTGCCTGATTCAGCTCGGCACCAATTTCACGTATGGCCTCGGGAGATGCCGGGTCGCCGGGCTTGAAGCTGGCAATATCCCCGCCCGCTCCAAACACTTTGCCTTCGGCACGGATAATGACCACGCGTATGCTGCGGTCTTCTGCCAGCAACTCGGTTAACTGGTTCAGGGCACGTATCTCTGCTGCACCCATAACGTTCATGCAGTTTGGATTATCAAAAATAATGGTAGCCAGTCCATTTGCTTTTTCCAGACGTATGCTCATGCTGCTCCCCCTTGTTGTCGCTTGTATCTACACGTTTGTATCTACATCCTAGTACAAGTGGGCAGAAAGGCAATCAGGCACGGCCATGCAACATAAAGGCGGCGGCTCCTGTCGCAATTCTGTCACCCTTCTCGTTACGCAAGTCCATCAAGACATTGGCGACACGCTTGCCCAGCCTCGTGACTTCGGCAGTAGCCACAAAGTGCTTGCCGCGCCCTGGTTGCAGATAATCGATACGCAAGTCTATGGTGCTCATCTTGCCAAATTCCTTGATCTGCGAGATCACATCGTCCTGTGGGTTGTGTTGCGCCATTTTCAGCAGGATGGCGAATCCCGCTACGCTATCGAGCACAGACGCGATGACGCCACCATGCAGCATGCCCTGGGCAAAGTTGCCGAGCAATTCGTCACGCATGCCTATGGACAGGCGTGGGGCATCCGGGTCAAAACTGTCGAGTTTCATGCCCAGCAAATGACAAAACGGGATTTTTTCCTCTATCACCATTTTAAGCATGCCCTGAAACTCTGGATTATTAATGATGTTTTGTGTCATTGCCTTTTTCCTACTATCCTGTGAGTAAAATGGTAACAAAATAATTAATCAAGCATTTGCTTTATTAATTGTATCATCATACACTTGAGCAGCAATAAAGCCATCTAGCCCTCATATACAGACCAGCAAAAAGGAGAATGAAATGACCGAAGCCTATCTTTTTGATGCGCCACGCACACCGCGTGGCAAAGGCAAGAAAGATGGTTCGCTGCATAGCGTCAAGCCCATCTCTTTATTGTCGGGCCTGATGCAGGATATGCAGCAACGCCTGTCGCTGGACACTGCACTGATTGACGATGTCGTGCTGGGTTGCGTTACCCCCATAGGCGACCAGGGAGCAGACATCGCCAAGACGGCGGCCCTGGCAGCAGGCTGGGACTGGCAGGTCGCTGGCGTGCAACTGAACCGCAAACCAGTATGCAAACCGACTTTTTACCGCAAGGCATAGGGGCAGACCTGATCGCTACTCTGGAAGGCTTCAGCCGCGAAGATGTCGATGCCTTTGCCCTGCGCTCACAAGAAAAAGCCACGGCGGCACGGGCGGCGGGCCGCTTCAAATCCCTGCGCCCTGTGCGCGATATGAATGGCCTGGTAATACTGGCTGAAGATGAATTCATCAAACCACAATCCAGCATGGCAGCACTGGCTTCTCTCAAGACTTCATTTGAGATGCCGGGCAAGATGGGTTTTGACAGTGTCGCCATACGCAAGTATCCGCACATAGCGAGTATCAACCATGTGCACACTGCTGGTAACTCGTCCGGCATTGTCGATGGTGCCGCCCTCGCCCTGATAGGTACAGAGGCCATGGGCAAGCGCCTGTGCCTGAACCCGCGTGCCCGCATCGTCGCCAGCGCAGTCACTGGAACAGACCCCACCATCATGCTGACCGGCCCTGGCCCTGCGACGCTGAAAGCCTTGAACAAAGCAGGCCTGAGTATTGAAGACATAGACCTGTTTGAAGTCAACGAAGCTTTTTCTGCTGTCGTCATGAAGTTCATGAAAGACCTCAAGGTACCGGAAGAAAAAGTCAATGTGAATGGCGGCTCAATTGCCCTCGGCCACCCGCTGGGGGCAACTGGCTGCATGTTGCTGGGCAATCTGATTGATGAACTGGAAGCGCGTCAGTTAAAACGAGGCCTGATCACCCTTTGTGTGGGTGGCGGTATGGGAATCGCCACCATCATAGAGCGCGTATAAACCAGAACATAAGAACGAGAAAAACATCATGATCAATTACAGCAAAGACGAACATCAAATAGTCACTCTCAACATCGACATGCCGGACTTGTCAGTGAATACCATGAACGCGGCATTTCGCGATGCACTGGCATCTGCCGCAGCCAGGCTGGAAGAGGAAAAAGAGCAAGTCAGCGGCGTCATTCTGACATCTGGCAAAGACAGTTTTTTCGCAGGAGGCGATTTGCGTGAACTCATCAGCATTCAAGATGCCAAAGCCTGCCTGGAGATGGTGGAGAAAAACAAGGCAGTATTGCGTCGCCTGGAAAAACTGGGCAAACCGGTAGTTGCCGCCATCAATGGCAGTGCTCTTGGTGGTGGCCTGGAGTTGGCGCTGGCCTGTCATTACCGCGTCGCCCTGGAAAATGCCAAAGCAAAAATTGGTTTCCCTGAAGTGACGCTGGGATTATTGCCAGGCGCTGGCGGTGTCGTGCGTACTGTACGCCTGCTGGGCTTGCAGGAGGCCATGCCTCATCTGCTGGAAGGCAAGCAAGTTTCTCCTGCAGCAGCCGTCAAGGCTGGCCTGGTACATGCCATCGCCAGCAGCCATGAAGATATGTTGCAGCAGGCTCGTGCCTGGATACTGGCAAACCCGCAGGCACAGCAGCCGTGGGATGATGCAGCCTATAAACTACCCGGTGGTGCAGCCAACTCTGCCAAGTTGCTGCCGATGATCATGGTAGCACCTGCCATGTTGCGCGAAAAAACCAGGGGCAATTATCCAGCGCCCGAAGCGATACTGGCAGCCATGGTAGAAGGTGCGCAAGTTGATTTTGATAACGCCCTGAAAATTGAAGGTCGTTACTTCACACATCTGGCAACTGGCCAGGTCGCCAAGAACATGATAGGTACCCTGTTCTTCCAGATGCAGGAAATCAGTTCTGGCAAAAGCCGCCCGTCGAACATCTCCAAATCCAAAGTAAACAAACTCGGCGTCATTGGTGCTGGCATGATGGGCGCTGGCATAGCCGCTGTCAGTGCAGCGCGCGGCATACATACAATATTAAAAGAACAGACACAGCAAAAAGCTGAGCAGGGCAAGACCGGCATTGCCAACAGCCTGCATAAAAAAGTCGGCCAGGGTCGCCTGTCTGCAGAAAACGCAGCGAATCAGCTGGAACTGATACAGCCTACTGCAAGCGCTACTGATTTTTCAGGATGCGACCTCATCATCGAAGCCGTGTTTGAAAACCGTGAGATCAAGGCCAGCGTCAGCAGCGAGGCGGAAAACATGCTGGCTACGGATGGCATCATGGCCAGTAATACCTCTACCCTGCCGATCAGCGGCCTGGCAAAAGCCGTCAAAAATCCTGAACGCTTCATAGGCATACACTTCTTTTCACCCGTCGAGAAAATGCAGTTGGTGGAAATCATCAAGGGCAAGCAAACCAGTGAGACCACACTGGCACGCGCTTATGACTATGTACTGCAAATAGGCAAGACACCCATCGTCGTCAATGACTCACGCGGCTTTTTTACCAGCCGGGTGTTTGCCAGTTTTGTCAACGAGGGCCTGAGTATGCTGGCAGAAGGCTTGCCGGCTGCACTGATAGAAAATGCAGCACTCTCGGTTGGTATGCCGGTGGGGCCTCTGGCAGTGCAGGATGAAGTATCACTGAGCCTGTCACGCCATGTCGCAGCGCAAACCAGGGCTGATCTGGAAGCCGAAGGCAAAAACTGGCAGGCACCCGCATCTGCGGCCATCATCAATGCCATGCTTGATGAACATCAACGCGCAGGCAAGGCTGCTGGTGCGGGGTTTTATGAATATCCTGCAGATGGTGGCAAGAAGTATCTGTGGCCCGAGCTAAGCGCATTATTTGGTAAAGCAGGACACAGCCTGCCCTACACCGATTTGCAAGACAGGTTCCTCTACATACAGGCTATAGAAACCTTGCGTTGCCTTGATGAAGGTGTGCTGGAGTCAACTCGCGATGCCAATATAGGTTCGATTTTTGGCATAGGTTTTCCGGCATGGACGGGGGGGTGCGTGCAATATGTGCATCATGTGGGCTCACAGGCATTTGCCAGGCGTGCAGCAGAATTGTGGTCACTCTATGGAGAACGCTTCTCTCTGCCGGAAAATTATCTGAGACTGATACAAACTGGTGCTCATGATTGAGTTAGCACAAACAAAGTAAAACTAAGGCTGACCTGGAGTTGGCAGGTCATTGACTTGAATATGCCTGTACGTGTTCAATAGTGTTTGTGTTCTTGGTACTTGCCTGGCAACAGAGCAGGCAAACACTATCCCTGACTGGAGGTGTATTTTGATCAAACTGCATTTCTTGGGTGCCGCTGGCACTGTGACTGGCTCACGTTATCTGCTGGTGTCGGACCGCAGCCACATCATGGTGGATTGCGGCTTGTTCCAGGGTTACAAACAACTGCGTTTGCGTAACTGGGAAGATCCCCCTTTTGATCCATCGAAAGTCGATGCGATTTTACTGACCCATGCCCATCTTGATCACTCTGGATATATCCCATTGATGGTCAAACTGGGGTTCAAAGGCAAGATTTACTGTAGCAAGGCCACATTCGCGCTCTGTAAATTATTATTGCGCGATTCTGCCCATCTGTTTGAAGAAGAAGCAGCCTACCTGAACCGTCACCACCTGTCCAAGCATGAGCAGGCCCTGCCTTTGTATGACAGTAATGACGTTGCCAAGGCACTCAAGCATTTCCATTACATTGACGAACATACCAGCATCAAGATAGCCGATGACGTTCAGGCAAAATGGATACCGAACGGGCACATCCTGGGCTCTTGCAGCATTTCTTTAAAAATGGAACAGACCAGCCTGTTATTTTCTGGCGATGTCGGGAGGCCGCGCGATTACATCATGAAGGCGCCAGAATTCCCGGAAAGAACTGACTACCTCATCGTAGAATCAACTTACGGTGATCGACTGCACAGTAACAGTGTTCCCGAAAACGATTTGCGCGATGTCATCAATAGCACCGTACAACGTGGTGGCTCGGTGCTGATACCCTCGTTTGCCGTTGGGCGTGCACAAACATTGCTGTATCTGTTATACCAGCTGCGCAAGAACAAGCAGATACATGACTTTCCGATTTATCTGGACAGTCCCATGTCTGAAAGTGCGACGAGCATCTATAGTCACTATGCCGACTCACTGAAGCTCTCGGCTGAAGATATCGCTGGCATAACAGCCATGACCACCTATGTCAGGACGCCAGAAGAATCCCAGCGCCTGAACAATGAACGCTGGCCAAAAGTCATCATCTCTGCCAGCGGCATGGCCACTGGTGGACGGGTGTTGCATCACATGAAATACATCGCGCCCGACGACAGGAACACCATCGTTTTTTGCGGCCATCAGGCTGGTGGCACAAGAGGCGAGAAATTGGTCAATGGAGCAAGCACGGTGCGTATTCACGGCCAGGATGTCAGGGTGCGCGCCAAGGTAGTGATGGTTGACGGTTTATCGGCCCATGCTGACTATGAAGAAGTGCTGGGATGGCTGAAACACCTGAAGCAAGCACCTTTGCGCAGTTTTATCACCCATGGCGAGCCAGCAGCGGCTGACCATCTGCGCCAGCAAATAGAGCGTGAACTGGGTTGGCGCTGCGAAGTTCCTGAACATTTATCCTGCTACAGGATAGAAGGCAAAACTCTGACTTCCCTGCGTCCACAAATACTGTGATAATCGCTGTTCGTATAAACGAACATCGGTGAATCTATGCAGGCACTTGCGGGAACCAGGAAGAGGTATCGTGTATCTTTACTAGCGGGCAGCGCTTTTTTAATGGCATGCCTCCTGAGTACAAACAGCCAGGCAAAGCCTTTGCTGCGTTGCTATGTCAGTTATGCTGGCAGCATGCAGACCATAGAGAGCCAGATCGTGCCTGACCCGTATGATGTGAAGACTACCGATATAGGCGAGCGTTTTACTTTCAAGGCAGTCATGGTCGGCAAGGCGCAGCAGATAGACTATATCAAGCTGTACGCTTATTTCCAGACTCGTCGCAGCGATATCCCCGTCCATCAGGCGACTTACCGCCCTCCCTTCAAAGTCAGCAGCAAAGAGAGCCCACTGACGCCGCAAAATTCAGTCTATGCGGGTGATGTAGAACGTGAACTGCAGTACCGCTGCACTTTGCAGGAGGTGCAGCAATGAAACTCAAGTCTTTAAGTCATCTTCTGGCAGCATTTATTCTGACTGGCACGCTCGCACAAACAGCCCAGGCTCAGGAACAAGACGACAGTGTCAGCATATTGTTTGCAGGCGATGTCGTCCTTGATGGCAAGCCAGGCAAAATGATCGCCGAGGGCAAAGACCCGTTTTTTGCCTTTGCCAAATTATTCAAAAGTGCAGACATTCGCGTGGTCAACCTCGAATGTGTAGTGGCCACGACGGGTGATGCTGCCGACAAGAACTTCACCTTCCGTGCCCATCCCCGTACCCTTGCTACGCTGAAGCAGCATGTTGATGCAGTGTCGATTGCCAATAATCATTCCGGTGATTTTGGCCGTGGGGCTTTCCAGGAAATGCTGACCTTACTCGATCAGCAGCAAATCAAACGCTTTGGCGGTGGCAATAATTTGCGTGAAGCGCATACACCACTGATCATAGAAAAGAAAGGCTTGCGCATTGCCCTGCTGGGTTACAACGAATACATGCCGCGCAGCTTTGAAGCGGAAGCGCAGGCAGCCGGTGTAGCCTGGAGTGAAGATGAACAGGTAGTACTTGACATACGTAAGGCACGTCAGCAATACCATGCCGATCTGGTCATACCCTTCATGCACTGGGGCTGGGAAAATGACAAAGTCGCCGTTGACAGGCAACGCCAACTGGCCAGGCTGATGTTAGATGCAGGTGCAGATGCCATCATCGGTGGCCATCCCCATGTGATACAGGATGTTGAGCATTACAAGGGCAAGCCCATCATTTACAGCCTCGGTAATTTCGTCATGGATGAGCTCGACAATGAACCGCAAACCCGTGGCTGGGTCATCCGCCTGCAACTAGACAAGAAAGGTGTCAAAGCCTGGGATACACGTTTGGCCAAGATAAATGATGATGGCGTGCCCCACCCTGTACCCGAAGCCAGCACGGCGTGCTGGAACCGCAAGGATGGGCAGCTCAGGCAATGCAGCAACGCTGAATGAATTTTCTGCCTCTACACTTTGACTGCTGCGGGCACATCCAGTACAACATCCGAGCAAGCCTGGGCGACACAGGGCAATATCCAGCCCTCCTGCTTTTCTTCCAGGCTCAGTCCCGGCCAGTCTATCTGGTAGCGTATCTCCCCGGCCCGCATCTGGCACATGCAGGTGCGGCAGGTACCGTTGCGGCATGAATTGGGAATGCGTATGCCTTCCAGCAAGGCAGCTTCCAGCAGGCTGAGTTCATCTATGGCTTGGCAAGTCCAGCCCTGGGGTTGTATGGTCACAGTCCATACCTTATTCCCTAACACATCCTGCTTACTCATTTTTTCTCGCAATCAACCTTGTCTTCATGCCTGAATTTTACTAGATTGAAAGCCTGCCCTCCTGTTGACTACCAGCAGTGGCAGAAGTCTTTCCAGGAGCTCAACATGATGACAGCCAGTGCACATCTACTTTCCCAACAGCAAGACACTTATTCAGAAAGGCGCAATGCCCGCGCACCAGACTTTATACTGATGCAGCTTGATCCCCGCGATGTCATAGAAGGAGTAATGTTAGAAGAAGGTTTTCAATCCGAGGATGCGCCCTCGGCAGGTTATATGCGTGAGCATTGCCCCCACTGCAGTGGAGTACAGTTACAGCTCATACTGCGCTATAAATTCGTCAAGCGCTCCCACCTTTTTTGCAGCAGTTGCACACGCTGCTATGATGCCTTATATCCAGACGGCACGTCGGCACTGGCATTGAGTGCCATGTCACTGGTTTGACAACAGCAATATCGGCAACGTCAGCAATATCGCAAGTCCAAAATAAAACGGCATTTCCTCGCTATCGCCAAGGAAATGCCGCTCTGTAAAGCTTGCCTGTAAGACTGGTTCTTACACCACAGTCTGCAAGCGCATGGCCACGCCCATGTCGCCGGACACTTTGAGTTTGCCCATCATGAAACCGTTCATAGGATTCAATTGACCCGTCAGCAAGGCTGCCAGGTTTTCCAAAGAAATTGTGATGGTGCAGCCTGCTTCCTTGTTTTCATTGCTGACCGTATTTGGTGTCACCAATGCATCAACAAATACCACGCCATCATCTCCGCAATCAAATTTCAGGGTAGCGTTCAAACCACTATCATCACCAACTTTAGCGCGTATCGCTTCTGTGCAAGCTTGCAGATCCATGAATTACTCCAGAAAAAATTTAAACGACTTGCAATGTATCACGGCAGGCTTTCGAGGGACAATACTAGAAGAGTATGGAACTCAATCCCTATACTTACTTCAATATGCAAGTCAGCATCCAGTAGTAAGTGTTCCTGAAAATGCGGATGTCGCGCACCGCAGGACCAAATTTTTTGCGCAGTGCACTATCAGTAGGGAAATTTTTGAGTATTTCTACCCTGCTGCCATCTTCCTGCTTGCGTAACTGAAAGGTATTGCCTTCCAGATCAGTGCGGGCAATCACTGTGCTGCTGCCTTCGACATAGTTATTGTCGATCAACACCAGTGTCGTGCCTTTACCCGTTACCTTGCTCAGATGACCCAGCAGGCTGGTCTGATCATCACGCATCACATGTGACCAGAAAAAACCGGCAAAACATGCAGAGTATTGACCTGCCGCCGCAGCAGGCAAGTCATGCAGGTCCGCCAGAGCAAATTGCACTTTGCCTTCAGGGTAAGCTTTGGCCTGGGCCACATCGAGCATGGACTGGTTATAATCAGTCGCCACGACGCTTGCTGCCACCGGGGCAAAACGCTCAGTCCAGTAGCCTGTGCCACAGGCCACTTCCAGCACGCGCTGATCTTTCAATACGTCCAGGACTTTGCCCTGGATTTCACGCAAGTCTTGCTGGCGCTCAGGTTTTTGGTAAACCTTTTCCAGCGTTTGTGCACGTTGCGCATAGTATTCGCGCATTTTATTTTCACTCATTTTTATCTTTCAACAGAAAATCTACCAGCTCTACAAATCCCGCGCCATATTCGGCATGACAGACATAGGCTGGATGGGCCTCAAACCTGTCAAGGTAATTGCGTATGTTTGCCACTCCGACCGAGAGCGGGTAATGGGCAAACATGCTGGCATCATTGGCAGAATCACCAATAAATACATAAGTCTTTTTTGCAGCTTCATCGCTGACGCCAAATACTTCATGCAACACCCGCTGGCTCATGCTTTGTTTGCTGAAGGGCGCAACCGAGGCATGGGCGTGGATGCTGCTGGTAGTCGCATGAAAACCATGTTCACGGATCAGGGCGACAACTTCATTCAATTGCGTCAGCGGTATCGCAGGAATATCTTCAGCAATATCAAATGCCAGGTCACCGATGCGTTGCGCAGCATCTGCAGCAGGCAATACATCCGGGAAATGCTGGCGCATGGTGTCAGCAAAATCCAGCAGGCGCTGCCTGTGTTGCAGACGGGTTTGTGCATCGGCATAATACATCGCCTGCTGCTTGCCATTTTTATCGAGCCAAAAAGCACTCGCGCCATTCTCGGCAATGACTGCATCAAAATCACATAGCCTTAATAGAGGCAAGGTCCAGTAAGTAGGTCGGCCAGTCACGGCTATGCGCCGCAAACCCGCATTTTTTGCACGGTCCAGCGCGGTCAGCGCAGCCACGGTCAGCTTGCCATGGCTGCTGAAGGTGTCATCAATGTCCGTCAGTATACCGCGCACCTGCCTGCGTTGTTCTGCAGGCCAGCTACTCAGTGCCTGCATGCTCATAAATCGTAAGTATCCTTATTGCCCTGCATGACATTGTCTATCATTTTACGGTTCAGGGTAGGATTCAGTAATTCTATAAAGGTATAAATATAGCTGCGCAGATAAGCACCCTGCTTGATCGCCACCCGCGAAATATTCATGCCAAACAATTGGCCGACTGGTATGGCGCGCAAATTCTTGTCGCGCTCGGCATCAAAGGCCATGCCTGCTATGATGCCTATGCCCATGCCCAGTTCTACATAGGTCTTGATGACGTCAGCATCAATGGCTTCGAGCAGGATATCCGGTTTCAGGTTACGTATCTGGAAGGCATGGTCTATCTTGCTACGGCCAGCAAAGGCAGCATCGTAGGTAATCAGGGAATAATTGGCGATTTCTTCCAGACTGACATTCTTCAATTTCAGCAAGGGATGTTCGGCTGGCACGACCACAACATGCTCCCATTGATAACATGGCAAGGAGATCAGTCCATCAAAACCGGCAATGGCCTCAGTTGCTATCGCAATATCTGCCTGGTCACGCATGACCATCTCGGCAATTTGCTTGGGGTTACCCTGCAATAAAGATAATCTTACCTTGGGGTATTTTTGCATGAAGGCCTGCACCACCTTGGGCAATGCATAGCGTGCCTGGGTGTGGGTGGTGGCGATGGTAAAACTGCCGCTGTCCTGCGCCGCAAACTCCTTGCCTATGCGTTTAAGCCCATCAATTTCCTGCATGATGAGCTCAACTGACTTCAACACTGCCCTGCCCGGCTCGGTCAGGCCGCGTATGCGCTTGCCATGACGGGTGAAAATATCAACGCCCAACTCCTCTTCAAGCTCAATAATTGCCTTGGAAACACCTGGTTGCGATGTAAATAAGGCCTTGGCAGCCTCAGTCAGATTAAAATTCTGTCTTACAGCTTCGCGTACAAAACGCAATTGATGTAGGTTCATGGGTAGTTTTTTTTGTAAAGGCGAGGATAATCTCGTAGAACCTATCTACGATCTTACTGCGCGAGTGTGATCGGGGCTCATGCGCTGCTCAAAATGCTCATGTACTAGAGTACATTCCGCTTTTTGCGCTGCGTTTTTGTTACCGTGACCCCGCTGACACTCGCTCGCTACAGATCGTAAATACGTTCTTATGCAATTAGACCTAGGTTAGCATCGTTTTATATGCATGCGCTAGTATATAGACCCTGAGCCAAGAATTCCATGTTTCCACCAATTACAACATGCACAAATCATTATTAGTAACAGTTTTGAGCCTTTTCGTTTATTTAACGACAGCACCTCTTGCCTTGGCAGAAAGTATTACCGTACCGGGGCCAGAACTTAAAAGACCGAAAATTTGCCTGGCCCTGTCTGGTGGTGGTGCGCGTGGCTTTGCTCATGTTGGCGTGCTGAAGGTACTGGAAGAATTGCATGTCCCCATCGATTGTATTGCCGGCACCAGCATGGGTGCAGTGGTCGGTGGCTTGTATGCGGCGGGTTTTTCTGCCAGCGAAATTGAAAAGCGTCTGGATGCCTTGAAGCTCAACGATATCGCGTTAGACAGGGTAGAAAGACGCTATCTGCCGCAAAGCGTCAGGGAAGAAGATGAGCAATACCCTCTTGGTGCCACTCTGGGCCTGAGCGCCAATGGCGTGCGCCTGCCTGCAGGCGTCGTGCAGGCCAGCCAGTTCCTGGAAATTTTGCAGAACTGGACTGCGCACCTGCAACCTGACATCGATTTTGACCGCCTGCCCATCCCCTTTCGCACCGTAGCGACCGATATGGAAACCGGCAAGATGGTGCTTTTTACGAAAGGCCCCTTGCATAAAGCCATACGTGCCAGCATGGCAGCACCTGGCGTATTTGCGCCAGTAGAAATAGATGGCAAATTATTGTCTGATGGCGGCCTGGTCAGGAACCTGCCCGTCGATATCGCCCGGCAAATGGGGGCAGATATAGTCATCGCGGTTAACATAGGCACACCGCTGATGCCACGCGACCAGTTACTCACCCTGTTCAATGTCAGCCAGCAGATGGTGAATATTCTGACTGAGCAAAATGTGGAAGCACAAAAAGCCATGCTGAATTCAAAAGATATTTTGATAGAACCAGGCCTGGGCAATATCACTTTTATGGATTTCGCCAGATCCAAGGAAGCGGTGAAGATAGGTGAAAAAGCCACACATGAACTGGATGCCCGCTTGCTGACTCTGAGCCTGCCGCCAGACATGTATACCGTCAAGCATGAGATACGCCTGAACCCGCAATTACCGCCGATCAAAATCCAGTTTGTCGATATCAGTACCAATGGTGCTGTGCCCGAGAGTGACATACGCCGCCAGTTGAATATCAGCCTGGGCACAGAATACAAGGCGGAAGAGATCAACCGCAAATTGGCCATACTGAATAATGCCCGCGAGTTTGACAGCGTCAGCCATGAGTTGCTTGAACGTGACGGTGAGTATGGCATACGGGTAAACGCCCATGGCCGCAACTGGGGCCCGCATTTCCTGCGTTTTGGTCTGGCTTTATCCAGCGGTTTTGAAGGTGCTGGCGGCTTCAAGCTGCAAGTCGGTCACCGTCGCCCCTGGCTGACCGATGGCGGGCTGGAATGGCGCAATGACCTGGAATTTGGTAACAGTATCAAATATCACACTGAAATGCGCCAGCCCCTGTTTGAACGTGAAGGCATGTACCTCGCACCATTTGCAGAGATAGGCCAGAACACCCGCAACCTGTATAGCGGCAATACCCGTATTGCCGAATACAATTTCCGCAGCGATAAACTGGGGCTGGACCTTGGTTTCCGCATAGGGGAACAAAGCACACTGGGTGAGGCCAAGCTGGGCCTTAATTTCAATCACTACCGCGTGCGCCCCAAGATAGGTGGTTTCCTGCTATTGAATGAAGATGGCAGCACGAAAGTCGAATCCCTGCCCAGCGCAGACTTGCAACAATTTGGTCTGAAGTCGGCAATCGTCATCGACCAGCTCAGCGATGCCAGCTTCCCGCGCTATGGCTACAAGGTAGATGCCAGCGCTTTTCTTGGCACCAGTGATACCCGGAAAAACTTCCAGGAAGTGGCGATCAATACGACCTGGGCCAATAGCATAGAAAATCACAGCATCAATCTGAAACTGAATGCGGCAGGCCTGTTCCAGAAAGGCACAGATGTGCGCGGTATAGGCTATACCCTGGGCGGTTTCCAGCAATTATCCGCCTACCAGCCTGACCAGTTCACGGGGGACTTCATGGTTTATGGCAGCGTGACTTATTTGCTGCGGGCGGTGAAGTTTGATCTGGCGGGACAAAGCCTGTTCCTAGGCACGTCACTGGAAGCAGGCAGTGTCTGGAACAGGGGTGAAGATATGTCATTCAAGTCATTACGCAAGAGTGCCAGCCTGTTCGCCGGCTTCAACAGTTTTATCGGCCCTATTTACCTGGGTTTTGCAGTGGGGCAAAGTGGCGCAAAAAATGTCTTCTTCCAGTTGGGCAGGCAATAATTTTTTTCAACCGCCGTAGGCATACACAAATTTACCGCCCTGAATTTTGCCCATGACGCGTGAACGCTGGTCCAGGCCCACATGGTCACCAGCATTCATATTGATGACGCCCTGGGGAACGATCAGATCCCTGGTGTTTTCCAGCGCAGTGCGCAAAGCTTGCCGGAAAGCCTTGCTGCCAGGCTGGCTGGTTTTCAGGGCAACCGGAATCGCATTTGCCAGCAACATATACGCTCCCCAGGCGTCACCAGCAAACTGGGTTGTCGTGCCTGCGCCATAAGCAGCTTCATACTTGCGCACAAACTCGGTAGTGACCTTTTTGACCGCATGCTTTTCCGGCAATTGCAATGCCACCACTGCCGGGCCGGTAGGGAATAAAGTGCCTTCCACATCCTTGCCGCCCAGCTTTAAAAATTCCTGGCTAGCGATACCATGGGTCTGGTAAATCTGCGCTTTATAGCCACGTTCTATCAGCGTCTTTTGTGGCAAGACTGCGGGTGTACCAGAACCGGCGATCAGTACTGCGTCTGGCTTGGCAGCCATCATTTTCAAGACCTGCCCTGTGACGCTGGTATCGGTGCGGGCAAAACGTTCATTCGCAACGATCTTGATATGGCGCAGCTCAGCCAGCTTGGAAAACTCACGCCACCAGCCTTCACCATACGCGTCAGCAAAGCCAATGAAGGCCACGGTCTTCACGCCGTGATCAGCCATGTGTTGTGTCAGTATGGTGGTCATGTGGGTATCATTCTGCGGCATCTTGAAAGCCCAGGCACGCCTGGCATCCATGGGTTCGACGATACTGGCAGATGCGGCCAGGGTGATCATCGGCGTTTCATTCTCTGCCACCGTTTCCAGCATTGCCAGCGCGCTCGGCGTGGTATTCGGGCCGACGATGACATCGACCTTTTCTTCGGTGATCAGTTTGCGCGCATTCTTGACGGCATTGCCGGGGTCGCTGGCATCATCAAGCAGGATGTACTCGATTTTCTTACCTGCGATTTCCTTGGGCCACAGCATGATGGCATTTTTGGATGAGGCACCGATGGCCGCTGCCGGCCCAGTGGTAGATAAATTGATACCCACCCTGATCTGCGCCTGCGCCACGACACTACCCAAGCTCAAAGCTGCGACGACTGCACCACGCAGGGAATAAGAAAAGATCAGGGACATGCGGTGACTCCAAAAAAATAGACGATGAAAGCAGCTAATAAAATCAGGTAGCAAAAGCTAGCAACAAAAACAGGTAAAAAATGGCAACTTAAAGATGAGACTCAACTACGCTTTGATCAATCGCCCCAAAAATGGATTTGCCGTTTTTATCCAGCATTTCTATCTTGATGCTGTCACCAAATTTCATATACGGTGTGACTGGTTCACCCAGCGCTATCATCTCCAGCGCGCGTTTCTCAGCGATGCAGCTATAACCCTTGCTGGCATCCTTGTTTGATACCGTGCCGGAGCCAATGATAGTGCCCGCCTTGGCATTTCTGGTTTTGCACAGATGCGTGATCAGTTGCGGGAAAGAGAACACCATATCGACACCCGCATTGGGCTGCCCTACCAGCATGCCGTTCATGCTGGAGCGCAGGGGCAGATGAACTTTGCCTTCCTTCCAGAATTCCCCGAGTTCATCCGGCGTGACCGCGACCGGTGAAAAACTCGATGCAGGTTTGGACTGGAAGAAACCAAAGCCTTTTGCCAGCTCAGCCGGGATCAGGTTACGCAGGGATACATCATTTACCAGCATGAGCAATAGTATGTGGTCGCGTGCGTGCTGCACCTTGACACCCATGGGTACATCGCCGGTCACAACGGCGATTTCACTTTCAAAGTCTATACCCCATTCTTCCGACGTCATGACGATATCATCGCAAGGGCCG
Source organism: Undibacterium sp. KW1 (assembly GCF_009937955.1). NCBI lineage: Bacteria > Pseudomonadati > Pseudomonadota > Betaproteobacteria > Burkholderiales > Oxalobacteraceae > Undibacterium > Undibacterium sp. KW1. The sequence goes on from NZ_AP018439.1 coordinate 3,528,375, forward strand.
ATGAAGTCATCGCTGCCGCCCTGATACATCAAAGGGTCATGCCAAAAGCTGTCTGGCATCTCGGCGCTCCTGGCCTTGCGTACCAGTTCCACGTGATTGACATAGGATGAACCGTCCGCCCATTGAAATGCGCGTGGCAGAGGTGACATACAGTTTTTTGCTTCAAACTCAAAACTATAGGCTGCCCTGCCAGAATTCAGGCGGTTATACAGCTCTTCGAGCTGGGGCTGGATAAAATTCCAGTCATCCAGGGCACGCTGCAAGGTCGGGGCGATGCCGTCAGCAATGGCTGCTGTCTTCAAGTCACGGGAAACAACCAGTAATTGCCCGTCCCGGGAACCATCCTTCAGTGTTGCAAGCTTCATAATTCCTCTGTTTTTATCAAGTATTCTGCGATTTTACCCGAAGGGTTTGATGAAATTGTCAGGAAACTGACAGGTGCCGCGACTAATGACCAATTTACTTAGCAGAACAGCGCAATTTTAGGTATGCTAAAACCTCAAACTACCGTTGCCTGCCCCCCCCTCAAAACTGATCTGCACAGGAATAATTACCATGAACTTCAGTAATTTAAAAATCAGGGTACGTCTCAGCTTTGGCTTCGGCCTGACCTTGTTGACCATGCTGCTCATGGTCGTCATCAGCGTTGTGAGGCTTAATGAGATCGCGGACCGGAACAGGGAAATACTCGAAGATGATGCAGTCGGCGTCATCAGCGCCCTGGAAATTTCTGCCCTGATACAGGAAAACGGCAGCCGTACACTGGAGTTGTTCATTACATCAGACCAGAAAGCCCGCACGGCACAGTATGCTTCCATTGATGCAAACAAGAAAAAAATCAACGCCCTGCTTGAGATTTCCAAGAAACTGGCGATACCTCAGAAGGAAAAAGACGCTGTAGAAAAACTCATCGCCTCCAATGCTGCATTCGTCGCGGCTTTCAGCAAGACTGGCGACCTGATAGAGCTGGATCAAAAGGATGAAGCCACCGCCATGATGGGAAAATCCACCTTCCCTGCGCTGAAACAATCCCTGATTGATATACAGAATCTGAGCGCCATACAAAGAAATGATATGGAAACTAATGGTGAGGCGATCAAAAGCATCATCATGTTTTCGCGTAACCTCATGATAGTGCTGGGTATTATTGCCTTCGTCATCAGTGCTGCATTTGCAGCCTGGATCTCGCGTTCAATTACCATTCCACTGGATGAGGCCGTTCAGGTTGCCACCAAGGTCGCCAATGGCGACCTGACTGGTCGCATAGAAGTACGCTCAAGGGATGAAACCGGCCAATTGCTGAGTGCACTGGCAGATATGAACAACAGCCTGGTCATGACCATCAGCCAGGTGCACAACAGCACGGAGATGATCTCGACTGCATCCAGTGAAATCGCTTCTGGTAATGCCGACCTTTCAAGCAGGACGGAGTCGCAGGCCAGCTCCCTCGAAGAAACCGCGTCTTCCATGGAAGAACTGACATCTACCGTCAAGCAAAATGCTGATAATGCCCGCCAGGCCAATCAACTGGCAATCTCGGCGACTGAAGTTGCTACCAAGGGCGGCAATATCGTTGGTCAGGTTGTCAATACCATGGGCTCCATCAAGGACAGCTCGGGCAAGATCGTTGATATCATCGGCGTCATTGACGGTATTGCCTTTCAGACCAATATCCTGGCTTTGAATGCCGCAGTCGAAGCTGCCCGTGCTGGCGAACAAGGCCGGGGGTTTGCCGTGGTAGCCGCCGAAGTCAGGAACCTGGCGCAACGCAGCGCCAGCGCCGCCAAGGAAATCAAGACCCTGATTGATGACTCTGTAGAGAAAGTCAATCTCGGTAACAAGCTCGTCGATGAAGCTGGCCTGACCATGGATGAAATTGTCACTTCCATCAAGCATGTAGCTGACATCATGAGTGAGATCACTGCCGCCAGTCAGGAACAGAGTGCTGGCATAGAACAAGTCAATCTCGCCATCACGCAGATGGATGAAATGACGCAGCAAAACTCAGCCCTGGTCGAACAGGCAGCAGCGGCCGCCGAGAGCATGCAGGAACAGGCTGGTGCTTTAACACAGGCAGTCAGCGTTTTCAAACTGGATGCAGTAGTGAAAAAGCCAGCTGTTCCCGCAGCGAGCAAAGCTGTCAGTCCAGCCCCCAGAGCTGCGGCAGCACCGTTAAGAATCAGCAAGGCACCGGCAAAAGCAGCAACGAAACCAGCGATGAAAACATCCAGCATGGAAAAACCGACTGCTGTGACAAATAATGACTGGGAAGAGTTCTAAGTTTTAGATAAAAATAGATGAACTCACACAAAAACAGCTCCACAAAGGGAGCTGTTTTTGCAGGTGCTGACATCTGTGCTAACAGATAGACAGCTCAGGTCATCTATACCGACAAATCCACCTGCTGCAAACTATGTGCCTTGCCGTCTTCGCTTAACCATACGCCGGACGAGCGTATCTGTCCGTTAGACTGATTTTGCGCATTCTTCAAATCGAATTCAGTGCTGACATTGCCAAGATACAGTGCACCAACATTCGCCTGTTTCAAGGTTTGCAATTGATCATGACCTGCGCCATCCTTGGTCCATACTTTGAGTTTTTGGTATATCGCATCGTTTTCATCTATCCAGTGATTGCCATCACTGTCATAGGCTCCCAGTTCAGAAAAGCCATTACCTGTGCCCGGACCAAACAATTCACCGCCATTATTGATCTTGCCATCATTGTTCTTGTCGAGCGCCAGAAAACCCGCGCCCTGAACGAAAGAGATATTATCTTTCTTGCCATCGGCATCCAGATCAAAAGCAAATTTTTGCGATGTCAGTTGGGCAGAATTACCAGAGAAATTAATAACCAGAGGATCGACTTTTTTGGCATCGCCAAGGCGAACACTGCTGCTACTTTCTTCGTGGTAGCTGCGGTTTAATTCAAACGACAGATCAAAGCTGATTTCCTTATTATCAGCGGTCACTATTTTGCCAGTCGAATGGAAAGAAGTCTGTTCAGTCTCGGTATAGGATTGATGCGTGTCTATCTCAACACCCCAGCCTTTTTGCGCTGGCTGGGCATTTTGTGCTGCGTCAGCAGGCGCCTGGGATGCTGGTGCTGCCGGCGCACTGGTATCCGCCTGTATATCTGCACTGCTCAGGGTGTTGATCTGTTTGCCAGTCATGAGTTCTATAATGTACCTGATCAGGCGTATGCGCGGGTCATTGTCAGCCTCATCGCTGGCTTGCTGGACGGCGTCAGTCTGTGCAGCCGCATTGTCGGCTGGCACTGCTGGCGCAAGCTGGGCGGCCCTGGCAGCGTCTGAAATTTGCACATTGCTTGACGCGTTTCTCAAGTTCGCCGGGAGACTGGCATTCCTGCCTTCAAAATCAGGGCGTTCCTTGCCTATCCAGGCGCGCAGTTTTTCCTGCGTTTCCAGCGTTGTAGTGGCAGTATGTTGTGAAGAAAAGGAAATATCCGAGGAAGCAATTTTCATGATGTGCTCCAGCCATGAGCTGATGATGAAGTAAACCTGGAACACATACCGGGGGCTTATATTTTTACATACAACAGCTCCCCCTCGCCCTCCTGCGCTCAACACACAGGACACGACTACACGAAGCTTGTCAGCCCGATATACCTTCCGTCCGCACGCACTTCAGTATTGCTCATTCGTCAAATGGAATGTGCGTGATCTAACTGGATAACGGTCAAAGTTCAAAAAGCTTTATGACAAAGAGGCAGACAAGCCCATTTTTTTTCAGCCAGCTTTAGTGGCAGGGGAACTGCCAATATCAAACCAGGTCTTAGCAAGGTCTGAGCTGGGCTATGGCAAGGCCATAGCAAGTTCAGAACAAGCTCATAACAAGTCTGCGTACACACAGTGGTATGCTTGCAAACTATTTTTATCTTCTCCGGAAAATTACTATGCTCAAGTTGCGTTTACTATCCAGTGTCCTTATTTCTGTCGGTGTCCTAAGTTGCGTCAACGCGCTGGCTGCAAATGACAAAGGCAACGCAACTGGCAAGCAGGCGGCAGTCGCGCAAGCCGGGCAGCAGCAAGGGCAGCAACTGAACAAGCTGGCTGACGAATACTATGAAAAACAAACCGCTTTCGACCCCATAGGTGCCACTTATAATGGCGACACCCGCTATGACGACAGGCTGCCAATGACACTGTCAGCACCTGTCAGGGCGAGGCAGATTGCCGTATTGAAGGATGTTTCCAGCAGACTGGCGCGCATACAGCGCGAACAATTATCAGCAAGCGATGCCGTCACCTATGACTGCCTGGACTATGAACTCAAGGCCAGCCTGGAAATGTCCAAATTTGACGGGCATCTGCTACCGGTCAATCAGATGGACAGTCTGCCCGTGACCCTGGCCCACTTTGCCTCCGGCCAAAGCGCACAACCCCTGAAGACGGTCAAACAATACGAAATCTTCTTGCGTCGCCTGGCGCAATTGCCTGTGTGGATAAACCAGGCCACAGCTAATATGCGTGAAGGCATGAAACGCGGCATCGTACTGCCCAAAGCCCTCGTGAATTCTGCCCTGCCGCAGTTTGCACAACTGGTGACAGACAAAGTGGAAGATCATGCCTACTTTGCCTCTGTCAAAAACTTCCCCGAAGGTTTTAGTGAAGCAGACAAGCAACGCCTGAGCAAAGAATACAAGCAGGTATTAACCGCAAAAGTCTTGCCCGCCTTGCGTCAGTTTAATCAATTCCTGTCACAGGATTATCTGGCCGCCAGCCGCAGCAGCAGTGGTTTTGGCGCATTGCCAGGTGGTGACGCCTGGTACCGCGCCCTGGTACGCGACCAGACCACGACTACCCTGGACCCTGAAACCATACATGCGATAGGCTTGAAGGAAGTTGCGCGCATACAAAGCGAATTTGTCGCCTTAGGCCCAAAACTGAGTTATAGCGGCGACCCGGTGGGCCTGCCAGCCTGGATAGATACGCAAAACCAGTATCGCCCGTATAAAACAGAGGCCGAGGTGCTGGACGGCTATCGTCAGATAGAAAAAATGGTCAAGGCCAAACTGCCAGAACTGTTCAACAAAATGCCGAAGGCTGCGCTGGATATCCGGGCCGAACCTGAAATCAGCCGCCAGACCGCGTCTGACCATTACACCCAGCCAGCCTTTGATGGTTCACGCCCCGGTGTATTCTGGGCCGTCATCAACAACCCCGCGGACTACAGCACGACAGGCATGAAAACCCTGTACCTGCACGAAGGCCAGCCAGGACATCATTTCCATTTAGCAACATCACAGGAACTGGACATACCCAAGTTCCGTAAATTCGGCGGCAATAATGCTTATACCGAGGGCTGGGCCTTGTATGCCGAAACACTGGGCAAGGAAATGGGCTTGTTTGAAAATGACCCAAGTGCCTATCTCGGCCACCTGACAGATGAACTCTTGCGTGCAACCCGCCTGGTCGTCGATACCGGCCTGCACTCAAAAGGCTGGACACGTGAACAAGCCATCCAATACCAGCAAGCCACTCTAGGGTACAGTGAGGCTGCCTCACGCCAGGCAACAGAGCGCTATATGGCTTGGCCAGGTCAGGCTCTTGGCTATAAGATAGGTTCACTGAAAATTGTCGAGCTGAGGCAAAAAGCCAGCGCAGCTCTGGGCAAGCGCTTTGACCTGCGCCAGTTCCATGATGTGATACTCAGTGACGGCACCCTGCCATTGGCCTTATTGGAAGCAAAAGTCAACAAGTGGATAGACAGCCAAAAGACAAATTGAGCAAGTTTGGATTTATTTTCTATCGCTTGATTGACCTGTAACACTATCTGAAGCAGAATGAAACATAAGACTCATTCTGCAAACTCATTTTCAAACTTATTTTCCAGCATAAGCAATATATCGAATATAGCACCGGGCTTGTTGATCAATAAACAAGCCCGGTGCTGACCGGCCGGGTGTAGCTTGCACCTGTCATATGTTTGTTTAACTTGTGCAAAAGACATAGCGATGAATAAAATCGATGCGCTCAACAGCATAGCTGAACAAGCCAAACGGGGAGAGCTGGTTTTCCCCACGAATGTGGCGGCTTCCATTAAATTGCAGCAGACCCTGGATGACCCGGATTGCAGTATTGAAACGGCAACCAAACTGGTCTTGAACGAACCCTTCCTGGCGGCCCGCATGGTCGCCATTGCCAATTCTGCCGCCTACAACCGCGGCAATGATGTCACCAATGTCAAGGCGGCCATCAGCCGTCTGGGCTTCCGCACCCTGCGTGCGGTGGTTGCTTCGCTGGTGGTGCGACAACTCGCTGGCACCAGCAAGAACAAACAATTGCAGGCCATGACGAATAAGCTGTGGGAGCATACGGCCCAGGTAGCAGCGCTGTCACGCGTCATTGCCAGGCGTATCACCAAGCTGGACCCGGACACAGCGATGTTTGCCGGTATCGTGCATGAAGTGGGAAATTTTTACCTGCTGTCCCGTGTCGATGAGTACCCTTCTCTCATAGAAAGGGATGAACCTGCACCAGATTCCAGCGCAGATGATCTGCCCTCTTTCCTCGACACCATCATAGACCGCGAATCATCTGAATCACAAATCGGTGCCGCTGTGATCAAGAGCCTGATGCTGCCTAAGCAAGTGGTAGAAGCAGTAGAAGCCCTGTGGTTCGGGCTGCGTGCCATGCCGCCAGAAACCCTGGGGGATACGCTGTTACTGGCGAACGAACTGGCAACCACGCATTCACCCATGGATATCCATTCCTATGCCGAGGTGTCTGAACAGTATTCTTCAGAAATTGACTTTGTCGTCGGTGATGGTACTCTCAACAGCATACTGGAAGAATCAGAAGAAGAAGTCCAAACCCTGGCTGCGGCGTTGCAACTCTGAGTTTTTTTTAATTTCGCCTGCAACAAGACCAAGGGAGCTTATGCTCCCTTGTTTTTTTCAAAACACGGTTTTCAATGCGTGGTTCTCAACCGTTCAGGCCCTTTCAGGCCTTCAGGGCCGCCCGGATTTGCTGCAAGGAAGAAGGGTCTTCTATCGTAGTCAAGTCACCGGCTTCACGCCCTTCACAGATCGCCTGTATGGAGCGGCGCAGCAATTTACCAGAACGTGTCTTTGGCAACACGTTGACGAAATGCACGCGTGATGGCCTGGCAACAGCGCCCAGTTGCTTATCCACCACGGCCATGACCTCGGCTTCCAGGCTGCGTTTTTGCTCTGGAGTCCCGGCAAGAGCGGGGTTTTTAAGTATCGCAAAAGCAACCGCTACCTGCCCTTTGAGTTTGTCTTCAACACCTACCACCGCCACTTCAGAAATCTGAGCATGACTGGAAATACTTTCTTCTATTTCGCGTGTACCCAGACGATGTCCCGCTACGTTGATGACATCATCGGTACGGCCCAGGATGAAATAATAGCCGTCAGCATCCCTGATGCCCCAGTCGAAAGTGGAATATAACTGTTCATGCGAGAAATTGGACCAGTAAGTATTGACGAAGCGCTGGTCATCGCCATACACGGTTTGCATGCAGCCTGGTGGTAATGGGCCTTTGATGGCAACCACACCCTTTTCATTTGCCGCGCACTCAGCACCGGTGTTTTCATTGATGATGCGCACGTCATAGCCATACATGGCTACACCCGGACTACCAAGGCGAGTGGCAGTCTGCTCAACGCCACGGGCAACCGACAGGATGGGCCAGCCCGTCTCGGTTTGCCAGTAATTGTCGATAATAGGGACGCCAAGCTCGCTTGCTATCCAGCTTGACGTAGTTTCATCGAGCGGCTCACCCGCCAGGTAAAGGGCTTTGAGCGAGGACAAATCATATTTGCGCATCAGCTCGGACGGATGCTTTTTCAAGACACGTACGGCAGTCGGTGCCGAGAACATGCGCGTGACCTTGTATTTCTCGACTATGCTCCACCAGATGCCTGCGTCAGGACGTATAGGCGTGCCCTCATACATGATGGTGGCCATGCCAGCGATCAACGGGCCGTACACAATATAAGAGTGGCCGACCACCCAGCCTATGTCTGATGTCGCAAAATAAGTTTCACCTGGCTTGCCGCAGAAAATGTGCTTCATTGAGGACGCCAGTGCCACTGCGTAACCACCAACATCACGCTGCACGCCCTTGGGCTTGCCTGTCGTGCCTGAGGTGTACAAGACATAGGACATGGCATTGGATTCCAGCCAGGTCACAGGTATTTGCGCGTCCATCTGCTGCGCCCTTGCTGCCGCATAATCAACATCACGCCCAGCTACGACTTGCATCGCATCTAGGCCACGATCGACCAGCAAGACATGCGCTGGCTTGTACTCAGCCAGGGCTATCGCTTCATCCAGCAAGGGCTTATAGGGTACGGCCTTGCCACCACGCATACCGGCATCAGCCGACACTACCAGCACGGGCCTCGCATCATCAATACGTGTGCCCAGGCTCTTTGAAGCAAAGCCACCAAATACGACGGAATGCACCGCACCTATGCGGGCACAGGCCAGCATCGCGAACGCTGCTTCAGCGATCATGGGCATATAGATCAATACCCGGTCGCCCTGCTTTACACCCAAGCCCAGCATGATGGCCGCCATGCGCTGCACTTCTGCATGCAGCTCGGCAAAGTTATAAGTTTTTTCGGTATTGGTTTCGGTAGAAATGGCGATCAGCGCAGGCTGGTCTGCCTGGCTAGCCAACCAGCGATCGACTGCGTTATGACAGAGATTGGTTTCACCACCGACATACCATTTGGCAAATGGCGGCTTGCTATGGTCGAGTACCTGATCATAAGGCTTGTGCCAGTCTATCAACCTCGCTTCTTTGGCCCAGAACCCTTGCGGGTCTTGTATAGATTCCTGATAAAACGCTGCGTAGGTCATGCTGTCTCCTTCGATATCACAAAATGTTCTTAACATTCGCATCGGCCCTGAGCATTAATTATTATTGTTGGACAGTGGCGCTGGCACGTGGTGAGGCCTGCACTTTCACGTGCATAAAACTACTTCGTTTCAAATCCAAAATTTTGTCAGTCTGAGGGTACGCGTACCCAACCTTCCATCAGTACGCGCGCACTGCGACTCATGATGGCCTTGGTAACACTCCATTCGCCATTGACTTGCGTTGCCTCGGCACCTACCCGCAAAGTACCGGACGGGTGGCCAAAACGCACGGCAGTGCGTGCACCACCGCCAGCGGCAAGGTTCACCAGCGTGCCTGGTATCGCTGCCGCTGTACCGATGGCCACCGCTGCAGTACCCATCATCGCATGATGCAGCTTGCCCATGGACAGGGCGCGCACCAGCAAATCGATATCCGCTGCCTGGACTTGCTTGCCGCTGGATGAGGTGTAGTCAGCAGCCTTGGCAACAAAAGCTACCTTGGGGGTATGCTGACGTTGTGCAGCTTCAGAGATATCCTTGATCAGGCCCATGCGTAACGCGCCGTGGGCACGTATGGTCTCAAACATGGCCAGCGCCTTAACATCACTGTTGATGGCGTCCTGCAATTCTGTACCGGTATAGCCTATCGCTTCTGCATTGATGAAGATCGTGGGAATACCGGCATTGATCATGGTTGCCTTGAGCGCACCCACGCCAGGCACTTCCAGATCATCGACCAGATTACCTGTCGGGAACATGGAGCCACCTGCGCCCTCTTCATCGGCTGCCGGGTCCATGAATTCGAGCTGGACTTCTGCCGCCGGAAAGGTCACTCCATCGAGCTCAAAATCGCCAGTCTCCTGTACTGCACCATCAGTCATCGGTACGTGGGCAATAATAGTCTTGCTGATATTTGCCTGCCAGACACGGATGGTGGCGATACCATTTTGTGGAATACGTTCAGCATCAACCAGGCCAGCGCTGATGGCAAAGGCACCGACTGCAGCAGACAGGTTGCCGCAATTGCCGCTCCAATCGACAAAGGCCTTGTCTATCGCCACCTGACCAAACAGGTAATCAACATCATGATCAGGCTTGCTACTTTTTGAGAGGATAACAGTCTTGCTGGTACTGGAAGTTGCGCCACCCATGCCATCGATCTGTTTACCGTAAGGGTCGGGGCTACCTATTACGCGCAACAACAATGCATCGCGTGCTGCGCCTGGCTGCTGAGCAGCCTCAGGCAAATCCTGCAGGCGGAAAAACACGCCCTTGCTAGTGCCACCGCGCATATAGGTCGCCGGGATTTTGATTTGTGGGAGGTGGGCCATATACTTCTCTTTAAAATTTCTCTTTTTAATTCAACTCAAATCCAGCACTTTTCCATCAAGAAAAGCACTGGAAATATATCGCATGAAACTTACGCAGCCTTGACAGATTCCAGGAAGTCTTGCGCAAAACGCTGCAAGACACCACCGGCTTCGTAAATAGATACTTCTTCTGCAGTATCGAGGCGGCACAGCACAGGCACTGCCACTGATTCACCATTCTTGCGGTTGATGATCAGGGTCAGGGTTGCACGCGGCATGCGATCACCGATGACGTCAAAGGTCTCTGTGCCGTCTATGTTCAGCGTCAGGCGGTTCACGCCTGGCAAGAACTCCAGCGGCAAGACACCCATGCCCACCAGGTTGGTGCGGTGTATGCGCTCAAAGCCTTCAGCGACAATCACTTCTACACCCGCCAGGCGCACGCCCTTGGCGGCCCAGTCACGCGAAGAACCCTGGCCATAATCGGCACCGGCAATCACGATCAGCGGCTGCTTGCGTTCCATGTAAGTTTCGATCGCTTCCCACATGCGAGTGATCTGACCTTCTGGTTCTATACGTGCCAGTGAACCTGCCTTGACCTTGCCATCAACCACGACCATTTCATTTTTCAGAGTCGGGTTGGCGAAAGTCGCACGTTGCGCCGTCAAATGGTCGCCACGGTGAGTAGCATAAGAATTGAAATCCTCTTCTGGCAAGCCCATCTTGGCGAGGTATTCACCAGCGGCACTGTCGAGCATGATGGCGTTTGATGGTGACAGATGATCAGTCGTGATGTTGTCACCCAATACTGCCAGCGCACGCATGCCCTTCATGCTGCGCGCGCCTGCCAGCGCGCCTTCCCAATACGGTGGGCGACGGATATAGGTGGTCTGTGGACGCCAGTCATAAAGGGGGCTGACTTTCTCGCCATCATCTGCCTGTTTGGCAAACATGGGGATATACACTTTACGGAATTGCTCAGGCTTGACGCTGGCAGCCACCACGGCATCAATCTCTTCATCCGTAGGCCAGATATCTTTCAAGGTCACCGGCTTGCCTGCTGCATCCAGGCCCAGCACATCTCTCTCGATATCAAAACGGATAGTGCCAGCAATCGCATATGCGACTACCAGTGGTGGTGAAGCCAGGAAGGCCTGTTGCGCATACGGATGGATACGGCCATCAAAATTGCGGTTACCCGACAACACAGCCGTCGCATACAGATCACGGTCTATGATTTCTTTCTGGATGACAGGATCAAGCGCACCCGACATGCCATTGCAGGATGTGCAAGCGTAAGCGACCACGCCAAAGCCCAATTGTTCCAGCTCAGGCATGAGATTGGCTTCTTCGAGGTACAGGGTCACCGCCTTGGAACCAGGGGCCAGTGAACTCTTGACCCAGGGTTTGCGAGTCAGCCCCAGCTTGTTGGCATTGCGTGCCAGCAAACCGGCAGCCACCATATTGCGTGGATTATTGGTGTTGGTGCAGCTGGTAATCGCAGCGATGATGACGGCGCCGTCTGGCATCAAGCCAGGCTCATTTTCTACCGTACCACTGATGCCGCGCGCTGCCAGTTCAGACGTTGGCACGCGCTTATGAGGGTTGGATGGGCCAGCGATGTTGCGCACGACAGAAGACAGGTCAAACTTCAGTACGCGTTCATATTCTGCATTCTTCAGAGTATCTGCCCACAGGCCGGTTTCTTTGGCATAGGTTTCTACCAGCTTGACGAGTTCATCATCACGGCCTGTGAGTTTCAGGTACTTGATGGTTTGCTCATCGATGTAGAACATCGCCGCAGTGGAACCAAATTCAGGTGCCATGTTGGAAATAGTGGCGCGGTCACCCAGGGTCAGGTGAGATGCACCTTCGCCATAAAATTCCAGATAAGACGAGACGACTTTTTGATTGCGCAAGAATTCTGTCAATGCCAACACCGTGTCTGTAGCGGTGATACCTTCCTGCGGTTTGCCAGTAAGTTCCACACCAATAATGTCTGGCAGACGCATCCAGGATGCACGACCGAGCATGACACTTTCTGCTTCCAGGCCACCAACACCAATCGCGATCACACCAAGTGCATCCACCATAGGGGTATGGCTGTCTGTGCCCACCAGAGTATCCGGGTAAGCGACACCGTCTGTGACCTGCACCACCGGCGACATGCGTTCCAGATTGATCTGATGCAGAATGCCATTACCAGGCGGGATCACATCAACATTCTTGAATGCCTTCTTGGTCCAGTTGATGAAATCAAACCTGTCTTCATTGCGCCTGTCTTCAATCGCACGATTCTTGTCGAAAGCGTCGGGATCAAAACCACCGCATTCAACCGCCAGAGAATGATCGACCACCAGTTGGGTAGGTACGACAGGATTGACCAATGCAGGGTCACCGCCTTGCAAGGCTATCGCATCGCGCAAACCAGCCAGATCGACCAAGGCAGTCTGGCCGAGGATGTCATGGCAAACCACGCGCGCCGGGAACCATGGAAAATCCAGGTCGCGCTTGCGTTCTATGAACTGACGCAGGGAATCAGTCAGCGTAGCGGGATCACAGCGGCGCACAAGGTTTTCTGCCAGTACGCGTGAAGTGTATGGCAACTTGTCATACGCACCAGGCACGATAGCATCGACGGCAGCACGTGTATCGAAATAATCCAGGGTGGTACCGGGTAGTGGCTTGCGGAATTGAGTATTCATGGCTCGCTATTTCTTAGATATTAATATTGGGTAAAACAGCTCAGAGTTGCAATTTGAAGCCTTCATGGGACGCCGTGAAGCCCATGCTTCCGTAGAATCTGTGCGCCTGTATGCGCTTCTTGTCGCTAGTCAGTTGCACCAGCTGGCAACCCCGTTCGCGCGCCAGTTGTATTGCCTGCTCTATGAACCAGTGGCCTATGCCCTGGCCGCGCAGATAGCCATCAACCCGCACGCTTTCTATCATGGCGCGGGTAGCGCCTTTTCTGCTCAGGCCGGGGATGAAAGTGACCTGCTGCATCGCAATGATGCGACCATCCATCTCGGCCACCATCAGGAACTGGTTGTCGTCAGCTGTTATACGGTCAAAGGCTTCTGCATAACATGCCGCATCCGACCCGACGCCTTCACGATTTTTGCCCAGATCATCATCGGCGATGAGTTCCAGCAGGCGCGGCAGATCCTGCTTCACAGCGCGTCTGATGCTGAGCTTAGAAAGGTCTGCCTGCACTTTCATCTTGCAACCTCTGGCTTATTTATGCTCGTTGATTTATTTGCGTTTACTCAATGGAACAAATTTCAGGTCTTCAGGACCTACATAATTGGCACTAGGACGAATGATCTTGTTGTCGATACGCTGTTCTATAATGTGCGCCGCCCAGCCGGATGTGCGGGCGATCACGAACAAAGGTGTGAACATCGCAGTTGGCACACCCATCATGTGATAAGACACGGCAGAGAACCAGTCCAGGTTAGGGAACATCTTTTTGATATCCCACATCACGGTTTCCAGACGTTCAGCAATATCAAACATCTTCATCGCGCCGGCTTCTTTGGAGAGGTTGCGCGCCACTTCCTTGATGACCTTGTTACGTGGATCAGAGATGGTATACACAGGGTGACCGAAACCGATCACGACTTCCTTGTTTTCTACGCGCTTCTTGATATCGGCTTCTGCTTCGTCAGGATTGTCATAACGCTTCTGGATTTCAAACGCGACTTCATTCGCGCCGCCATGTTTAGGGCCGCGCAAAGCGCCGATCGCGCCAGTAATGGCGGAATACATGTCAGAACCTGTGCCAGCAATGACGCGGCCAGTAAAGGTGGATGCATTGAACTCATGCTCTGCATACAGTATCAATGAGGTATGCATGGCTTTTTCCCATGATGCGCTTGGTTTTTCGCCATGCAGCAGATGCAGGAAATGACCACCTATGGATTCATCATCAGTTTCTGTCTCTATGCGTTTGCCATTATGGCTGTAGTGGTACCAGTACAGCAGCATGGAGCCCAGCGATGCCATCAGGCGGTCAGCGATGTCGCGTGCGCCCGGGGTATTGTGATCATCTTTTTCTGGCAACACACAACCCAGTGCAGACACACCAGTGCGCATGACATCCATAGGGTGGGACGATGCAGGCAGCCATTCCAGTGCTGCCTTGACATTGGCTGGCAAGCCGCGCAAGGCTTTCAGCTTGGCTTTGTAGCCACGCAATTCTGCGACGGTAGGCAATTTGCCATGCACCAGCAAATGGGCAATTTCTTCAAACTCGCAGGTGTCAGCCACATCCAGGATGTCGTAGCCGCGGTAATGCAGGTCGTTACCGGTTTTGCCTACAGTACACAGGGCAGTATTACCAGCAGTAACGCCAGACAGGGCAACGGATTTCTTAGGTTTGAAAGGAACTGCTTCAGTCATGATTATTTCTCCAGAGGTTCATATTCAGGGCTGTTCCCACCCTCCAGCTTGATGCAGCGCAAGGACGGGACAGCTTATATCATTATTATTTGGCTTTTTGCTGAGCAAACAGAGCATCGAGCTTTTGTTCAAAGTCGTGGTAATTGATGCGTTCATACAATTCCATACGGGTCTGCATGGTATCGACGACATTCTTTTGCGTGCCATCACGGCGTATCGCGCCATAAACGTTTTCTGCAGCCTTGTTCATGGCACGGAAAGCGGACAATGGATACAAGACCAGGCCCACATCCACAGCGGCCAGTTCTTGGACCGAATATAAAGGAGTAGCACCAAATTCAGTGATGTTTGCCAGGATAGGTACTTTGACGGCATTGGCGAATTGCTTGTACATCGCCAGTTCAGTGATCGCTTCCGGGAAGATCATATCGGCGCCTGCTTCTACGCATGCCAGGGCGCGGTCTATCGCTGCGTCCAGACCTTCAACTGCCAGCGCGTCAGTACGCGCCATGATGACGAAGTTGTCGTCAGTACGCGCATCGACTGCAGCTTTTACGCGGTCCACCATTTCCTGTTTGCTGACAATTTCCTTGCCAGGACGATGGCCGCAGCGCTTGGCACCTACCTGGTCTTCGATATGGATCGCGGCAGCGCCAAACTTGATCATGGATTTGACAGTGCGCGCCACATTGAAGGCAGAGGAACCAAAACCGGTATCCACATCGACCAGCAAAGGCAGGTCGCAAACATCGGTAATGCGGCGTACATCGGTCAGGACATCGTCAAGATTGGAAATACCCAGGTCAGGCAAACCCAGGGAGCCGGCAGCGACACCGCCGCCAGAAAGGTAGATCGCCTTGAAACCAGCACGCTTAGCCAGCAAGGCATGGTTGGCATTGATTGCACCGACGACTTGCAGAGGGGATTCTTCCTGCATCGCCTTGCGGAAGGCGGCACCTGCGGAGTATGTACTCATGTGTATGCTTTCAGGTTAATGAACAGATTCTGGCATCCGTATTGCAATCAGTGTGCCAGCATGCGTGGGATCACTACTGTTTCAGTCTGATATGCATATAAATCAAACACTTATTCGTCAAGCCAGGATAATAAATCCTGTTCAGTAACGCAGTTATGTTTCATAATGATGTTTCATATTGAATTATGAAACATCAATTGAAACATATATGAAACAACCTCCCGCACTACGCGACACCCACGACAAACCTGTCATCTGGACAGTCTCCATCTCGCGCCTGTTCGATATGTTCCGTGACATCATGGTTGAGTATGACGTCAGCGCCGATATAGAACCCATACACATGGGTTTTGAAGAAGCGGCGCAATACCTGAAAGAACGCCTGCAAACCGAGAGATGTGATGCCGTCATCGCGGCAGGCTCGAATGGCGCTTACCTCAAAAACCGCCTGCCCGTCCCTGTCGTTATCGCCAAGGCCAGTGGCTTTGATGTCATGCAGGCACTGGCAAGAGCGCGCAAAGTGTCGCCAGCCATAGGCCTCATCAATTACCAGGAGACCATGCCTGAGCTGGCAGATTTCAAAACCACTTTCGGTTTTCCGCTGGAGCAGCGCACCTATGTTACTGAAGAAGATGCACGGGCCCAGATCAGTGAACTCAAGGCGGGCGGCACCAAGGTCATCGTCGGCGCGGGCCTGATTACTGACCTGGCGGAGGAAGCCGGGCTGACTGGCATTTTCATGTATTCTGCCACCTCAATACGCCAGGCTTTTGACGATGCACTGGAGATCGCCCGTCTGACGCGACTGGAATCAGCCAGAGGCAGACATCACCCTGCGGCAGAATCATTACGAGCCAAGCATGGCCTGAATGATTTGCGCGGCGAGTCTGCTATCATGCAGGCAACTCGCAAGTCCATTGCCTTGTTTGCCCGCTCCCCGGCAACGGTGTTGTTACAAGGTGAAACAGGCACAGGCAAGGAGTTGGCAGCCCAGGCCTTGCACAGGGAGAGCACACGTGCACGCCAGCCCTTTGTTGCCGTGAATTGCGGTGCGATTGCTGAAAGCCTGCTGGAATCTGAATTGTTTGGCTATGAAGAAGGGGCTTTCACCGGCTCAAAGCGTGGCGGTCATGCAGGTTTGTTTGAGATTGCCCACAGAGGCACGGTATTCCTCGATGAGATTGGCGAAATGCCACTGACTTTGCAAACCCGCCTGTTGAGGGTGCTGGAAGAGCGCGAAATCAACCGCGTAGGCAGCATGCGCCCAATTCCCGTAGATGTGCGCATCATCAGCGCTACCCATTGCGACCTCGAAAGCCGGGTAAAAGAAGGAAAGTTTCGTGCTGACCTGTATTTCCGCCTTGCTGTATTACGCCTGCATCTGCCCCCTTGCGTCAGCGTCCTGACGACCTGCTGCCCCTCGCAGTATGGTGCCTCAAGCATGCACTGGCTGCCATGGGTGCCAGACCACACGCCAACCTGCATGCAGAAATAGCCACTTGCGGCAGTCTGCTGCAAACCTACGACTGGCCAGGAAATGTAAGAGAATTACGCAATCTCATGGAGCGCCTGGCCCTGTTCCTGGCGGCAGAACCCCTACAAGCCCCGACACCTGCCTTTGTGGCAAAAATCCTGCCTGAACTACATAAACAACAGCCCGGTGCAGAGGTGTCGGGCAGTCCAGCCAGCACTGGCGATCTGGCAGCACCAGAGTCCCTGGAACTGGTCATGGAAAAATTCAAGCACAACCGGGAAGCGGCGGCAGACTACCTGGGTATCAGCAGGACGACTTTGTGGCGACGTCTCAAGCAAAAAACGTAATCATTTGAAACATTAATTGATCATCTGGAGGGCGAATTTTGTGTCGCTCTAAGGTAGAATGAATTTGCGCTGCCACTCACAATCTTTGGGTGCGTTTATCTTGCATAAAAAATATTATGAAAAAACTACTAATTGTTGACGATAGTAAAGTCTCCCGCATGGTGATTCGTGCACACGTCAAAGCAGTGCACCCAGACTGGGAGTTTTTTGAGGCGGGCACTGGTGAAGACGCCATCAAGTCAGCCGCAGAGAACAAACCAGACTTTTGCACCATGGACATCAATATGCCAGGCATGTTGGGTACTGATGCTGCAGAGCAAATTTTGCAGCAACACCCCGAAGTGCGCATCGCCATTTTTTCCGCGAATGTGCAGGACACCATGCAAAACAGGGCCACCTCCATAGGCACCATCTTTGTCGCCAAGCCGGTGACTGAAAAGTCCATCACTATCGTCCTCAATTATTTCGCGAGCGGCAAATGAATTCCCTCACCGAACTTCATCTCGATGCATTAAGCGAGGTCTTCAATGTCGGCGCTGGCAGGGCTGCTGCCAGCCTCAGCGATATTGTCGGTGAAGAAGTTCGCCTTTCTGTTCCCTCGGTCGAAATTCGCAAGTCCTCAGAAATAGATGTTTCTTCCATGGGTTTGCAGAGTGATCGCTTTGGTGCAGTACACCAAACTTTCAGCGGCTCTTTTGAAGCAGACGCCATCCTGCTGTTCACTGAGGAACATGCACTCAAAATCGTGCGCGACATGATGGGCTCGCAAATCAGCCTCGAAGACCTTGCCGAATTTGAACAGGAAGCGATGTGCGAACTGGGCAACATTATCCTCAATGCCTGCTTGTCAGCAATGGCGGATATGCTAAATATTCCTTTGAATTGTTCATTGCCAGATTACTCCGTTGCCAGTACTGAGGAAATTTTCCGTCGCGTCAGCAATGATGCTCAACAGCCCTATGTCCTGCTGCTGCATATTGACCTGGCGATAGAAAGCCGTCATTCCGAGGGACATTTGATTTTCTTGCTAAGTTCAACTTCACTGGCCGATTTGGTGACGCAGCTTGATCACTTTCTGGGAGCTGTTTAAATGGCGCAGTTGATGCCTGCTTCTGCCTACCGGGTAGATGAGATATTGAATACCATCAGCCTGGGGCTGATCGTGCTTGATGCGGACCAAACAGTACTCCTCTGGAATGGCTGGGTAGAGAGATATAGCGGCATCCCGGCCAGCCAGGCCTTGGGCAAACATGTATCTGAAGCCTTTGAAGAATTACCCAGCCGTGCCATATTAAGCGCAATTACCAATACCCTGAGCTATGGCTTGCCTGTCGTCTTGTCGAATGCCCTGCACCGCTCCCCTTTACCCCTGTTTCAGCGTGGCGAACAGGAAGTTGAGAAAAAACGGATAGACCAGTCTGTTACCATCACGCCGATCACGGCAGAGGACGGCGCACGCCAGTGCCTGATACAGATCAGTGATTCAACGACCTCGATCAAACGCGAAAAAATCCTGCGCACGCATTCTGAAGTATTAAAGCGTGAAGCCACGACCGATAGCCTGACCGGCATCTATAACCGCCGTTTCTTTGATGAACACTACAAGATGGCCATCGGCCATGCGGTTCGCCATCATGTTCCCCTGACAGTCTTCATGGTCGATATAGATTACTTCAAGGAATACAACGATAACTATGGCCATGTGGCCGGTGACAAAGCCTTGATACAGGTGGCCGCAGCCCTGCGCAAGCAATTACTCAGGGCGACTGATGTGCTGGCACGTTTCGGCGGTGAGGAATTCATCCTGATGCTTCCTAACATGGCACCGGACATAGCCATGCTGTTTGCAGAAAAACTGCGTACTGCAGTCTGGGATCTGAACATACCGCATTTCAAATCACACATCAGCCAGCGCATCAGCGTCAGCATAGGCTTTAGCAATTACCACAAGCATCCAGACGTTGATGCCAATGCCTTGCTCAAGTGCGCTGACGCAGCACTCTATGAAGCCAAAAAGGCTGGCCGCAATCAAAGCTATTTTCTGCCCCTGCAGCAATTCAATACCCAAACTACAGCACCCGCAGGCACCCTGCATAAATCTATCAGTCATTAACAAATGCCATTGAATACAGGCCACTAATGCGGGCCTGCCACTGATTGCCCCACGCGTTTTAGAGCATATAAGGACATATTATGACGAATTCTGTTTCATGTTTTTCCGTATCCCGTCGCTGCATGATCGTGGCCTTGGGTTTATTGACGTTCACGGGCCTGGCGCAAGCACAACAGGTCTTGCGTGTATCCGCCATACCTGACGAAGCACCAACTGAATTACAACGCAAGTTCAAACCACTGGGTACCATGCTGGAAAAGAAACTGGGCATGAAGGTAGAATTCATACCCGTCACTGATTATGCCGCGTCGGTAGAAGGACTGATCAACAAGAAACTGGACATGGTCTGGTTTGGTGGCTTCACTTTCGTGCAGGCCAAGGTACGCAGCAAAGACCAGGTCATACCGCTGGTGCAACGTGAAGAAGATGAAAAATTCAAATCGGTCTTCATTACTACCGATAAAAATATTACCAAGCTGGAAGACCTCAAGGGCAAAACCTTCACCTTTGGTTCTGAGTCATCCACTTCCGGCCATCTGATGCCAAGGTCTTATTTGCTGGCCGCGAAGATCAACCCTGATACAGACATGAAACGCATCGCTTTTTCCGGCGCCCATGATGCGACTGTCGCTGCCGTATCTGGTGGCAAGGTAGATGCTGGCGCCCTGAATATCTCAGTCTGGGAAAAACTGTTGGCGCAGGGCAAGGTCGATACCAAGCTGGTGCATGTGTTCTACACTACCCCTGGCTACTATGACTACAACTGGTCAGTACGTGCCGACATGCCTGCCGACTTGCGCAAGAAGATCAGCGATGCCTTCCTGAACCTTGATCCAGCCAACCCGCAAGACAAAGAAATACTTGAGCTACAACGTGCCACCCGTTTCATCCCCACCAGGGCTGACAACTACAAAGCCATAGAAGCGGCAGCCCATAATGCAGGCCTGCTGAAGTAATGCCGGCAGTAATGGCTACAGTACAGCTGCGCTTGCAGCAATTGAGTGTGGCTTTTCCCGGTGCGGCACACACTGCACCGGTGGCAGGGCAAGGGCAACAGCAATACCTACTTGAGAGCCTGAACCTGACAGTAGCCCAGGGTGAGCAAATTGCCATCATAGGCCCGTCTGGTGCCGGCAAAACCACGCTGCTACATACCCTGGCTGCGGCCCAGCAACCGGCCAGTGGACAATTCCAGTTCATGGAGCAGGATGTATGGGCCCTGTCGCACACGGCGCGCCATGCCTTGCGCCCTCACTTGTTTCTTGCACCACAAACACCGCCGTTACCTGCACGCCAGCGCGTCGTAACTGCGGTGCTGGCCGGACGCCTGCCGCACTGGACACTGGCGCAGGCGTTACGCAATCTGATCAAGCCCACCGACCCGCTGGCCGCCTGGCAAGCCTTGCAGCGATTTGATCTGCAACATAAGCTCTATGCCAGGGTCGATAAACTGTCTGGCGGTGAGCGGCAGCGCTGTGGGCTGGCACGCCTGCTCTTGTCCGACGCCAGTCTCTTGTTGGTTGATGAACCCTTGTCTGCACTCGACCCGGCGCTGGCGCTGCAAACCTTGAACACCCTTCAGCAGGAAGCAAAGCAACGCAATGCGACGCTGATCTGCAGCCTGCATCAGGTGGAGCTGGCGCGCCAGCACTTCCCGCGCATCATAGGCTTGCGCGCCGGTAAAATCCTGTTCGACAGCGACAAGGTCGATGACCAGATGATCGCCGACCTGTACCGGAACACGGGCAGTCCCCGGCAACAGTCATTGGATATGGCTGCGCCGGATCAGGCTGATTTCTCTGACGCTCCCCGCTGTTTTTAAGCACGATGACACAGCAGGAGAGTCATCCAGAGATACAACATGATCCCGCATGGCGCATGCGGGTGACAGTCAGCTTGGGCATGTTGGTGCTGCTCTGGCCCATGCTGCAAATCACTGAATTCAAACCCTGGCAACTGATCGATGCACAAAGCCTGGGCGCAGCATGGCGCTTCCTGTCCGGTTTTTTTCCACCAGCGCATTCCACGGAATTTTTACTCATCGTGCTGGAGGCAAGCTGGCAAACCATTGCCATTGCCACGGCAGGCCTGACGCTGGCGCTGCTGGGGGCCATTCCCATGACCCTGATCGTCAACGAGCATTTATCGATCTCACGCATAGGTAGCGGGCGCATGCATGGCATGGCCAGACTGTTGCGCCAGCTCGTGCGCTGGATGCTGGTCTTGCTACGCAGCGTGCCCGAGCTGGTCTGGGCCTTGCTGTTCGTGCGGCTGGTCGGGCTGGGGCCGACTGCGGGCGTATTTGCCATCGCCCTGACTTATGCAGGCATGCTGGGCAAGGTCTATGCCGAAATACTGGAAGCCAGTGATGCCCACGCCACCGACAGCCTGCTCAGGAATGGCAGCAGCCGCCTGACAGCATTTCTGTATGGTGCATTGCCAAATGCCGCACCAGAACTGATTTCCTACACCATCTATCGCTGGGAATGCGCGATACGCGGCTCTGTCGTCATGGGCTTTGTCGGTGCTGGTGGCCTGGGTCAGCGCATGGATGAATCCATGAAAATGCTGTCTGGCGCGGAAGTATCCACCATGCTGATCGTGTTCGTACTGCTGGTGGGTCTTGCAGACCTGGCCAGTAAATTATTCCGCAAGGCACTGGCATGAGTGCACTTGATAACAAGATGCCAGTTGCACCGGCACTATTCAGTCCGCTCAAGCTGGTATTAAGTGTGGGCATCATCTTGCTGGTCATCGCCAGCTTTGTCAGCCTGAATATCGAATGGCGCGCCCTGTTCAGCGACGATGCCACAGGCAAAACCTGGGAGTTTTTGCTAGGCTTTGCGCCTCCTGACGTCAGCCCTGCCCTGCTGACAAAAACCGCGCTGGCTTCTTTTGAAACCCTGGCCATGTCGGCACTGGGCACCCTGATTGCCGCCATTCTGGGTCTGTTACTGGCTCTGCCAGCCAGCGGGCGCTTTGGCAAAACTGCAAAAAGTAGTACGCGTTTATTTTTAAATGTGGCGCGTGCCATCCCCGAACTGGTGTGGGCGTCCATTATGCTCATCGCCGCTGGCCTGGGCCCATTTGCAGGTACTATTGCGCTGGCCGCCCATACTACCGGCGTACTTGGCCGCCTGTTTGCTGAAGTATTGGAAAACGCTGCGCCGCACGCAGAATCCACATTGCGCCTGAACGGTGCATCTGCCATCAATGCCTTCCTGTATGCGACACTGCCACAAAGCCTGCCGCAAATGCTGTCTTATACACTGTATCGCTGGGAAAACAATATCCGCGCCGCCGCCATCTTGGGCGTCGTCGGGGCCGGCGGTCTGGGGCAGATGTTGAAGTACCATCTGTCACTATTCCAGATGCAGACCGCCGCCACGGTTATCGTCGCCATGCTGATACTGGTTGCCTTGGTAGATGCATTGAGCTTCGCGGTGCGGCGCTGGTTGATGCACTAACACTACCCATTAGCACTACCAACTGATCACACAAGACAAAGCCAGCAAACCCAGGGCCAGGACAAAGTACAGCAACTGCAAGGGTATCATCCACTTCGCCCAGGTTGCCCAGGGTATGCGTGCCAGCGCCAGCACGCCAACGGTAATGCCGGATGTCGGTATCATCGGTGTCGTGAATTCACCAAACTGAAATGCCAGTATCGCCGTCTGTCTGCTCACACCAACCAGGTCAGCCAGAGGTGCCATGATGGGCATGGTCAGTGCCGCCTGCCCGCTGCCGGAATGGATAAAGAAATTGATGACAGACTGGATCACAAACATCTTGTGTGCAGCGAAGATGGGATGTGAGGACTGCACGAACGGCATGAGGAAGTTCAACATCGTGTCAATGATATTCGCGTCCCGCGCCAGTATCATGGTGCCGCGTGCCAGGGCTATCACCAGTGCAGTGGTCACCAGGTCTTTCGCGCCTTGCATAAAAGCTTCGACAAAACTGTCAGCGTTGAGCTTGCCGACTATGCCTACCAGGATGGCCATGACCAGGAACAGAGCAGCAATCTCTTCTATATACCAGCTGTATTTAACGACTCCCACGACCATGGTAATGAGAGTCAGCAGAAACATGCATAGCACCGCCTTGTGAGTAGCTGTCATCCCGGTAAAACTGGTGAATTCATCGATCCTGAGATTCTTGCGTTTTTCTTCATCAAGAACAAAGGTTGGGCTTAATTGTGGATTTTTCTTGATACGTGCTGCATACCAGCTGAGAAAAACAATAGTCACGACTGTCGCCAGCAACCACGCAACAAGCCGGAAACCTATGCCAGAAAACAGCGGTACACCCGCAATCCCCTGGGCAATACCAACATTAAAAGGATTCAGGAACGCCGCTGCAAACCCGACTTGCGAGCCAACGAAGGGTATTGATACGCCTATCACCGAGTCATAGCCAAGTGCCAGGGCCAGCGGGATAAAGATCATGACGAAAGGTATGGCTTCTTCTGCCATGCCAAAGGTCGCCCCGCCCAAAGAAAATAGCGTTACGAACAAGGGAATGATGCCTGCCCTGACAAGGGTTGAATGCGTGTGCGCACGAGCCACGGATTTGATCATGGCATCAATTGCTTCGGTCTTTTGCAAGACCGCGAAAGCACCACCAACGATGAGTACAAAGCCGATGATCAATGCCGCTTCAACAAAGCCCTTGATCGGCGCCATCATCAGGGCCACAGCACCTTGCGGATTGCTGGTGACATAATGAAAGCTGGCAGGATCTATCAGCGTCTTGCCATTCACCACATGGGTATCATATTTACCACCGGGTACCAGCCAGGTAGCCAGCGCGATCAGTGACAGCAAGGAAAACAGCAGAACAAAGGTATTCGGTAATCTGAGTTTTTTCAGCATGATGCATTCCTGGTCACAAGGACAGTAAATTACCGCTGCGATAGGCAACGGGGCCAGCGATTTTGGCAATGCGCATGCCGTGCGTGGCATAGCGTCTGGCGACACGGGCGAATAAAATGCCGGATACAGTTGCCAGTACTGGTGTCAGCTTCGCGCTGATCGGGTCAACGATGTCGGCCACTTTCTCACCTGCCTTGACGTGATCGCCTGTCTCTCTGGTAAACACCAGGATGCCTGCATGTGGGGCACGCAAAGGCTCAACACCTTCCAGCGGTGTAGGCTGGCATAAGGCCTGAGGTAAGGCCGATGCTTTTCCAGGCAGGTAACCCGCATGTCTGAGAAAATTGATGATGGCCGTGGCATCTGCCTGCGCCAGCTCGTGACTGACTTCAGTTTCTCCACGCAATTCCACCGTGATGGACAGGCAGGCATTTGGAACAGGCGTCGCCGTACCGAAATGTTGTGCCAGCTCCCACCAGTGGCGTGAGCAAGATTCATCAAAAGGATCATCACCCGACAATACCGAGACCAGCACTGCCTGCGCCCCGAGGTAGGCGGCCAGTGGCATGCAATCTTGCGCCAATGGAGTACCCGTATATAAGTGCATGACAGCCTGGTTATCGCAATGCAAATCCAGCACGATGTCAGCATCGACTGCCAGGGTTTGCAGGATTTTCTTTTGCTGTTCTGTTGCTGTTTCTGGCTGCCATGCCTGCAGCACTGCCAGTGCCTGCTGGCGTATCAGCTTTACATTTTCTTTTTCATCCGAACTCAGCTTGCCTTCCAGCAGAGGCAAAAGATGTGGTGTCAGGTAGCGATAGCCACGGTTGAAATTGACACCAGTCGCCAGATCAAAGCGGCCAAAAGCCGTGCCCTGTATATCCTGTGCCAGACCTATAGGGTTGGCCACCGGCACCAGTACGATTTCGGCCGCAATTGCAGAGATTTTTTCATACTGCTCCAGCATCTCTTGCAAATAATGATTTACCAGCATGCCGGGTATTTCATCTGCGTGCAAGGACGACTGTATATACACCTTCCGGCCCTGGTCTGGAGTGCCGTAATGAAAACTCCGCAACTCCCGCACTGTCCCGCTACTGATATCTGGCAAGGCATGGCTTTGTATTTGCATAAAAAACTCTTTTCTTTTGTTGGTGATGGTAAGACCAAAAAGTGACTCATACAGTATTTATCTTGTGGCACATATTGTTCATGCTTCCACAGCATTTTTTCAATAGCAGCTTTTGCAAGCAGAAAAATACAACACTGCTGAACCCGTCCTCACTGCGATTAATGAACGATTTTTTACATATTCTACATTTATGAAAATAAAACGACAAATAGTATTGAAAATATTTTTAAACAGGGCTACAGTTCATTCATCGAAAAAAGTTTTACTCAATGTTTTACTGAATGCTTTACCGAATACGGCACATGAAAAAATTAAATCCCCCTGTTGAATCTGCCTCGCCGGAAATGGTCTTTGCCAAATCCACGCTGGGTGAATCCCTGATGCTGGTCTTGCAGGAAGGCTCAGCATCCTATAAACGCATTGCCAATTTCCTCTTGCGTAATCAGGTCAAGGTGACGGCGCTCGGCATAGAAGACATGGCAGAACAATGTGATGTATCAACCGCCACCATCAGCCGCTTTGCGCGTGACATGGGCTTTAATAATTATGCGGGACTGCGTAACCAGATTGCAGAAGTGGTGCAGGCCGTGTTCCAGCCGGTAGAAAAACTGCGCAATACCATAGAAGCAAAAAAGAATGCGCCCTCGCCTGCCCATACCAGCATGCAGTTTGCTGCTGCCAATATTGATGCAGCAAACCAGGGCATGTCTGAATCAGACCTGAACGAGGTAGTCAGTCACATCGCCAAGGCTAAAACCGTGTATGTCATGGGCTTTGGTCTGAGTGCCCATCTGGCCGGCATGCTGGCCCTGCATTTGCAGCCATTCTGCTCACATGTAGTGGAAGTGGTGGGGTATGGCGGCACTGAAGTCGCGGCAGGTCATCTCGCGAATATTACTGACAAGGATGTACTCATCGTCATCTCTTTCCCACGCTATGCGCTGGACGTCATCAAGCTCACGCAGTTTGTACGCGACCATGATGCGTGCATAGTCACGATCACCGATTCCCCAGCCTCGCCGATCGCACAACTGGGTCATTATCTGCTGCTGGCACCAAGCACCCACGGCGTCTTGCCCAGCAGTGCCAGTGCTGCGATCGCCGTCATCGAAGCCCTGGTCAGCAGCATGATGGTGTCAAATAAAAAGAACGTGGAAAAAGCCATGCGCCTGACCGAAGCCATATCAGCCTATTTGCATAGCGCTGACAACAACGTCAAATACACACAGCCGGATAGCAATAAACCCAAGAAGTAAATAAACAAAATTAGCGAATCACAGTCACTCCCCGGAGTGCCTGAGGGGGATGCTTTTTTTAAATTTCTGTAAAACCTGAGGAGAAGAAGGCAATGGCAACGAAAAAACAAGCATGTCAGCCCATACCCAAGAAATTGGCTGTCGCAACCTGGTCTGCATTGAGTGTCATGGCGATGTTGGGCATGGCCCAGCAGACTGCATGGGCGCAAACTGAGAATGATCCCAACAAACCGCAGCGAGTAGAGATTACTGGCTCGTCAATCAAGCGCATTGATGCAGAAACTGCCCTGCCCGTGCAAATCATCAGCCGCGAATCGATAGAAAAGTCAGGCGTCACCACGGCGGCAGAATTATTGAGCAAAGTGTCGGCCAGCACAGCGGGCCTGACGGACGGTGCCAGCTTCAGCGACAACGGTGGTACGCAACGTGGCTTCAATGGTGCCAACCTGCGTGGCATCGGTGTGTCATCCACCCTGATCTTGCTGAATGGCCGCCGCCTTGCCAACTTCGCTTCACCTGGTACCTCGTCTGGTGTGGATTTGAATTCCATCCCTTCCGCCGCCATACAGCGCGTGGAAGTCTTGAAAGACGGTGCATCAGCGATCTATGGTGCAGATGCGATTGGTGGTGTCATCAACTTCATTACCCGCCCTGATTACCAGGGTGCAGAAATATCCGCTTACGCGGGCAATACCCAGCACGATGGTGCAGATAAAAAAATCATCAGCCTGTCTGGCGGGATAGGCAGCCTGACTCAGGACAGGTACAACCTCATGGGTGTGGCGAATTTCCAGAACACCGGTAGCCTGCGCTCTACCCAACGTTCATGGATAGGCTCTGCCTATCAGCCTGACATCAATCTGGATGTGGGCAGCTCCAACACTTTCCCGGCGAATGTACGCCGCACCACGGCCAGTGGCGGGGCAACCGGCTCACGCCTGAACCCCAGCGCCCCGACTTGCAACCCACCTGCCACGGTGTTTGCGGCAGACAGCTTTGTCGGCAGCAAAGCCTGCTTGTATGATTACATGCATGACACCGAGATTTTCCCTGAATCGCAGCGCGCATCGCTGCTGGGTCGTGCCCAGTTTGCTATCGATGCCGACAATACCCTGTTTGCTGAAGTACTCCACAGCGACACCAAAACCACTTACCGCATCAGCCCACTGACGGTCACCAACCTGAATTACCCGGTCACTGGAATTTATTATCCGAATGACCTGATCACGACCAACAAGACTCCTTTGCGCGTAGGCTTGCGTCTCAGTGCGGCGGGCCCGCGCACCAATGAAGTCAATGCAGTTGCGCAACGCCTGATAGTCGGTGCCAAAGGCACAATCGCAGGCTGGGATTATGATACTGCCCTGAATCATAGCGTCAGCAAGGTTGATGACAAATATGTCGATGGTTATGTCAGGACATCGGCTTTTGACAGCGCCTTTTTGACAGGCAAGATCAATCCCTTCGGCCCATCAGGAACTGAAGGTACGAGTCTGCTGAATGCAGCAAAGATCAGCGATGCTGCCCGTCAGTCAAGAGCGACTACCGATGCGTTTGACATCAAGGCTTCACGCGAATTATTTACCATGGCAGGCGGCAATGCAGGCCTGGCAATAGGGGCAGAATACCGTCGTGAGAAACTGGAGTTCACCCCGTCTGCCTTGCTGGCTGCAGGTGAGATACGCGGTGATGGTGCTGCAACAGCTTACGGTGGCAGCCGCACCGTCAAGGCCCTGTTTGCCGAATTGAATTTGCCCATACTCAGCAATCTCGAAGCCCAGGCTGCCGTGCGCCATGACAGCTATAACGATGTAGGTAGCACCACCAATCCAAAATTTGGTTTGCGCTGGACACCAGCCAAGGAAGTCGTGGTACGCGGCTCCTACAGTGCCGGTTTCCGCGCCCCCAGCCTGGCTGACATCAATGAACCAGCACGCACAGGACAGACCAGCGGTATCTATAATGACCCGCTTGGCTGTATCAAGACCGGCAATATCGACAATACCAAGAACCCGGATTATTGCGGCATACAGCCTGACCTGATCAAGGGCGGTACGGCCAATCTGAAGCCTGAGGCATCGAAGCAGTTTTCTGCCGGTATCGTCGTTGAACCCAGCCGCAGCCTGACTGCCTCCCTCGATTACTGGCGCATAGAAAAGTCTGACACCCTGCTGGCCAACGAAGGTGCTTACTTCAGCGCCCCCAAGTCCAACCCAGGCTACGCGATACGTGGTGCGGCTGATCCCAGCCTGCCAGGCATCCCGGGCCCTATCCTGTCAGTCGATGGTCGTGTGAAAAATATAGGCTCGTTGAAAACCTCAGGCGTCGATGTCAACGTCAACTGGAAGCTGCCAGAAAACAGTCTGGGCAAATTCAATATCAGCCTGAACGGTACTTATGTCATCGACTACAAGACTCGTAACACGGCTGCCAGCCCGGAAGTGAATGGCGTAGGTATCTACACCGACACCCAGGTAGTACAACGCTGGAGACATACCCTGACATTTGACTTTGACCGTGGCCCATGGGGCGCGACACTGCAGCAGACTTACTACCAGGGTTATCACGATCAGAATGCCCTGGCCGATGGCAGCACCCGTGACGTGCCCGCCTATGTCTTGTGGGATTTGAGTAGTAGCTATAAATTCAGCAAGGCATTCAGCTTGCGTGCAGGCATCAAGAACCTGCTGGATACGAATCCGCCACGTTCCAACCAGGTATATAGCTTCATCGCTGGTTATGACCCCAGCTATACCGACCCACGTGGCCGCTTCATCTACATATCTGGCAACTACTCTTTTAAATAAGCTATATCAATAATCACTTCCAAAGCAGCGCCTGCGTGAATATTAGGGACAACACTTGGTGTTGTCCCTTTTTTTAAACGCATACGCATAGCGATGAATTGAATCACTTACAATATCAAAAAATCAGGATGAAAATAATGACAATTTCTCTGAAAAATTCCAGTTGGCTATTGCGTAGTTTGCTAAGCTGGCTAACTCTTTTAATCTGGCAATTGCCCATGAATGCTCACGCAGAAGACAACACCCTTCAACAATCAAAAGGCTCACTCGTCATCATAGGCGGTGCCTTGCGCATGGATAATTCTGTGGTGTGGCAACGCATCGTACGGCAGGCCGGCGGCAGGGGCGCAAAGATTGCCGTCATCCCTGCAGCAGCTGGCAGCCCGGAAAAATCAGGGGCGTTTGCGGTGGAATCCCTGAACCAGAACGGCGCCCAGGCATTTTTGATACCCCTGTCGGTCAAGCATGCGCAATTCAAGCCAGACGAAATCGTCAGCAACACGACCTGGCTGGACAAACTGAAAGATGCCAGCGGCGTGTATTTCACCGGTGGTGACCAGGGTCGCATCATACAGGCGCTGGTCAAGCCAGATGGCAGCAAAACAGCGATGCTGGAAGCGATCTGGGCGTTATATCAGCGTGGCGGTGTCATCGCTGGCAGCAGTGCCGGTGCTGCCATTATGAGCACGACCATGTTTTATGATGCCAAGCCAGTACTGCCTACCTTGAAGCTCGGTGTCACTGATGGCAAGGAGATTGCGGCTGGTCTGGGCTTTATAGGCCCCGACGTTTTCATAGATCAGCACCTGATCATCCGTGGCCGTTTTGCCCGCATGCTGCCTGTCATGCTCAAAAAGAATTACAAACTGGGCTTGGGCGTAGATGAAAATACGGCGATGGTGGTCAGCAACCAGGGGGAAGTTGAAGTCATAGGTTATAAAGGCGCAATCCTGTTTGACCTGAACCAGGCAACCACCGATGGCACACAAAAGAATTTTAATATCAGCAATGCCCGCATCAGCTATCTGGACAGGGGCGACCGCTTTAATTTGCACACCAGGACACTGACGCCATCAGTTGACAAGCTGCAAAACAAGCTTAATCCTGCCCAGGCATACAATACTGAGCAGCGTTTTTATCCTGACATCCTCGCCAATACCGTAGTCACTGACCTGATGTTTCATTTGATTGACAGCAAGCTGCAACGTGCGACTGGCCTGGCTTTTGGTATGGATGCCCAGCCTGAACTGGGTTTTGAATTCAGCTTCAGTAAAGTGGCTGACAGCGAGGGCTATTATTCTGGAGCATCCGGGGCAGAAAGCTATACGGTACACAATCTGCGCCTGGACATACGGCCCGTCAGCATGAATCTGCCACTGTATAAATAAAACAAGCCTGACATCAGGCTACATCAAAGAGGATGGCATTAATGCCATCCTCTTGTCCTTCCTTCTGCGCAAGACCCGCGCCCTGATTTGTCGTTTGTTTGCAAATTCTTCCTCTAAGGCATCTTGGCTTCACTTACAATCCAGATAACGCTTACCCCCTGCACCTTGCGGGACACATTGCGTGATCGCCAATTAATAAACTATGCAGACCTGCCCCAAATGTAGGTGGATTAAATAGAGGGGATACCTGTTTTTATCTCTCACATCCGCACTGCATTGCAGCATACTGCAACAAACCAGTGAGACCACACCATGAAACTCAGCACCCGCATCATCTTGCTGTGCGCCATCACCCTGTTTGGCATCTCCGTTATTTCTGCCATTTCGCTATATTCCCTGCGCCAGACCATGACCAGGGAGCGCACTGAGCAAATTTCCAACATGGTGGAAATGGCCCATGCCGCCATAGCAAAGGCCTATGCACTGGAACAATCAGGCAAGCTCTCACGTGAAGATGCGCAAAAACAGGCCAAGCTGGCGATTTCCAGTTTTCATAAAGATGAAATGTATTTCTTCGTACGCGGCTACAACGATGATTTGTTGCTCGTGCACCCCAAGGCAGACCGCATAGGTGTACCGCAAAAGGATATGAAGGAATCTGGAAACCGCTACCGTGCCTCACTGGCTAAAAGCAGCATTGGTGTTGTACAGGCCATGGGTACAAGACCGGGTGTACAAGGCCAGGTTGAGAAAATCTATGCCGTCATGCGCTTCGCTCCGTGGGAATGGCTCGTGGGTACCGGTACTTATCTGGACGATATTAATGAAGCCTTCTGGCAGCAGGCTGGCATCCTGCTCGGCCTGGGCTCCCTCATGATGGCCATGGTCGGTGCCCTTGCCTGGCACATGACACGCACTATTCTCGGTCAACTGGGCGGCGAGCCCGCTTATGCGGCCGAGGTAGTAGGCCATATAGCAGAAGGCGACCTGACTGCGGATATACAAGTCAAGGATAATGACCAGTCCAGCCTGCTGTTTGCGATCAAGACCATGCGCGACAAGCTGGCCTCTGTCGTCAGTGAAGTGCGCACAGGCTCAGAATCCATCGCCACGGCATCTGGTGAAATTGCCTCAGGCAACCTGGATTTGTCTAACCGTACCGAGCAACAAGCAGGGGCACTGGAAGAAACTTCATCCACCATGGAAGAACTGACTTCTACGGTCAAACAAAATGCCGACAATGCCAGACAGGCAAATCAACTGGCGATCTCGGCATCTGAAGTTGCCACCCAGGGTGGCAGCGTGGTGGGCCAGGTGGTGGCGACCATGGGCTCCATCAATGAATCATCAAAAAAAATCGTCGATATCATCAGCGTGATTGATGGCATCGCCTTCCAGACCAATATCCTGGCATTGAATGCTGCAGTAGAAGCTGCACGTGCCGGTGAACAGGGTCGTGGCTTTGCCGTGGTTGCCAGTGAAGTGCGCAACCTGGCGCAACGCTCGGCCTCTGCCGCCAAAGAAATCAAAACATTGATAGACAGCTCTGCAGAAAAAGTAGAAGAAGGTGGCAAGCTGGTTGCCATCGCCGGTTCCACCATGGATGAGGTGGTGGCCAGCGTCAGGCGCGTGACTGATATCGTCGCCGAGATTGCCTCAGCCAGCCAGGAGCAAAGCTCGGGCATAGAACAGGTCAATCATGCGATTGTGGATATGGATAATATGACGCAGCAAAATGCCGCACTGGTAGAACAGGCATCTGCTGCTGCCCAGGCCATGAATGAACAGGCTGCTGCGCTGGCGCAGGTGGTCAATATTTTCAAGGTGCAGCAAGAAGCTGGCGCTAGGCCGCAGATCAGCCTTGCCAGCGTGCGTCCAGCGCCAACTGGCCAGGCGAATCAGCCACGCCGCTTGCGCTAGAGAGCTATCACTTAGAGAAAGATTTTCCCGCTCAATCCGGTAATGATGCGCTGGCGCTGCAAAGCCTGCTCAGTTGCCGTATTGTCGCGGGTCGCATTGGCTGAGAAGTCAATCACGGTTGTCTGTTTATCCGGCACAGTTGTGCTATCAATGAGCTTACCGAACTCATAACTGGAGATGCTCAGATTGCGGTCATGACTTTTTTCCAGCCGCGCACTATTCAATTGATTTTTTTCAAATCCTAATTCGAGCTTGCTGCTCTCATGATCATCTACTTTGAAGTAGCGATAATTCTGCGAGTTCTTGCTCTCGCCTAGCTCCGCTTTTTTGCCAGACTTCAATTCAAGGTGGAAAGCTGCGCTAAGGCTGGATTCCAGCTTCTGGCTGATTTTCCCACTCGACAACTGGCCTTCCTGCGTCGTCTTCTGGCTGGTCTGGAAATTGAAATAATCGCTCTCCTGCAAGCGCAAAGGATTTGGCGTAGTTGTTTCCCCCGTGATCTTTGCGTCAAAATCTGCCAGTCCAGTTAGCAGGGAGCCCGCGCCGGCATCCCAGAACGATGGGGCCTTGGCAGGTGCCAGCGCTGAAAGATTGCCAGTATCATCTGTGGTATTGATTTTTTGTACGGCAGAAAATGCTTCCTTGTACTGCGCTATCAAGCCTTCATCTGCATGACCACGCTTGGCAGCACTATCGATTTGCCCCAGGAATTGCTGGATAGCCTGCTCCCTTTGAGTCGCATTTCCCCTGAGACCTGCATTGTCGTGCTTGACATCAATATCGATCACGCCACTGGGTGAGGTCAGTTTGAGCTGATGATGTGACTGATCTATCCTGAAATCGACTTGCCTGTCACCTGACTTGATATTCAATTCCAGCGAACTGATGACGGCAGTATCAAAGCCAGACAAAGCATTGAGGTTGATCTTCTGCTCGCCAAAATAACTTTGCGCCGCAGCCTCCAGGCCAGCCGCCAGTTTATCGAGCGCCTTGCTGTCGGTCTCGCTCAACTCTGCATCACTGCTGGCCTCTACGCTGAGGCCATTGCCATTGCTCTTGATGGACAGGCTGACCTTCTGCCCGGAAGCGAGTTTGACGCTCAGCCCAAGGCTTTGGTCGGGACGGTCACGCAAGTCACTCAAACTGACCTGCCCTGCTTCAGCCACAGCCTTGCTGCCTGCATCTGCATCCACGGAGGTGGTGATATATGCCTGCTTGACGTTAGCACCTGTCACATGCAGGCGTTCTATAAGCCCGCTAGCAAGACCATTGAAACGCCCTGCTGTGGTCGTCGCTGAAACGGCATTTTGTTCAAGAAGATAACTGAAATGATCATCGCCCTTATTTTCCCACCATGCCGTAGGAGCCACAGTTGTGGATGCAGATGCAGATACAACAGCGGCCTGATTATAAGTCTGCCCTACCGTGCCACTAGCAGAGGAGCGTAGATTGACTTGATAAGAACTTGCAGGCGCGGATACTGATGTTGATGAAGGGGCTGATGAGGCAGGCGCAAGCTGAGGGTTCACATTCTGCGTCTGAATCTGTGCCTGACCAACGCCAGGGCTTACCACCGTATTCAAACTGGTAGAGATAGTTGACATGGCTTGCTTACGTCCTTGAAATAAATCCTTGCTTAATTTTCAATTGATTATCGACAATGTTCATTATTTCTTTAGCAAACATGTATGAAAAATCAGGAAAATTCATATTGCCTTGCACATAAAAAAAGAGATGCCAGGGCATCTCTCTTGTTTTACCAGATGATCAGCAAGCAGCATGCCTGATCAGGAAAGGCTCCAGACATATTCCAGCTTGGTCCAGGCTTGTTGTGGCTTGCCATCTTTAGCACCTGGTTTGAATTTGCAGGAAGAATAAATTTTCTGTGTTGCCTTGTCCAAAGCCTTGGAACCACTGGATTTCTCTACTTTGGAATCAACTACCGCGCCGTCAGGGCCAATCAGAACGGACAATACGACGGTGCCGGTTTCTTCATTCATCAGGGCCGATTTTGGATAAACTGGTTTTTCGCAAGTTTGCTTATCGACAGCAGGAGCAACTTCACTGGCAAATGCGGAGAAAGAAGAAACAAGGATGGCGGTAGCGAGAAGTAATTTTTTCATGGGAGTAAAGTGAGGAACAAGATTCAGGGAAAGTTTGATATTGCCACATGGAAACAGGTGCGTATTTTACTGCACATTTTTTCCGCAGTGCAATATTTTCCTGAGGAAATTCACAGCGAGAATGTTAAAGATTGTGCCTGCTTACTACCTGAAATTATTCCCTTTGCGCTATGGCAATACTCGTTAAGAATTGTCGCTTCCATACATAGCGACTTTGCTTTTACGCCATATCTCCACTAGTCTTAAATCAGACATCTAGCTGCCAAGAAAGCTGATGATAAAAATGGAAAGTTTTAAGGAGACAAGCCATGAAAATTCTCAAATTACTGGTGGCATTGCTACTGGCAGCTCAATGCCAATTTGTCATGGCCGACGACAATCCTGCCGATGCGATTGCCATGGTAGAAAAGGGCCTGGCCTATATGCAAAAGAATGGCAAGGATGCCCTGGTACAGGAAATCAATAATAAAACTCCCGACTTCATCAATGGCTCGATTTACCTGTATGTACGCGGTCTTGACGGCATCGTCATTGCCCACCCTATCAACCCCAAACTGATAGGCAAGAACATGCTGGATTTGCCAGATGCCGATGGTAAATACTATCGCAAGGAGATCATTGCACTAGCCAAGAGCAAGGGCAAAGGCTGGGTAGATTACCGCTACAATAATCCTGTCAGCAAGCAGATAGAAAACAAGACCACCTATATTTTCCGCAGTAATGATGTGATACTTGAAGCTGGTATATATAAAGGGAAGTAGCTTTTTAGGTCTTTGGGCCCACGACAGGGTATCGATGTTCTCGATACCTTTTTTTATAGGACTTACGCAAAATTGTCCCAACAAGGCGTAGCGACGAAGACAGTACTTCAGTACGGCTAGGAGCTGCAACGCAGTTGGGACGGTTTTGCGTAAGTCCTATTTTATTTTCTGTGGCTGGCAGAATACCTGCAATACGCTGAATTTATATCTTTTCAAACACTTTGTGCGACATCGCACAGACGCATAAATTTCTATCAAGTAGTTTCTGTCCAGACATCAAGACAGATAATTTTCTTGCATGCGCAAGAGATTTATAGCAAAACGGTCAGCAATTTTTTCCTTGGCTGTCTTCATTTTTTGAAAAGTTTATAAGGAGCCAGCTCATGGCCAAGCGAATTCTTATCGTCACAAATATTGTTACCGATGCCCTGGCACTTCAGGACGCGTTGCGCAAAGCCCACGACGGTCCATACGAAACCCAGTTCGCCAGCAGCTTGTCTAATGCACTCGAACAAATACAACAAAAGCGTGTAGACGCAATTCTGGCTGATCTGTCTTTACCGGATAGCGAAGGCATTGCGACTTTCGAGGCCTTGTTTGCAGTTGCCTCCAAAATCCCCATACTCACACTCTGCGATGTTGATGACAGCCTGGCAGTCGAAGCGGTAGGACTGGGCGCGCAAGGCTATCTGACCAAGGGTCACTTCTCCAGTTATCTCGTGCCCCAGTCCTTGCGCAACATCATCCAGCGCAAAGCGGTTGAAGAAGCTGCTTATTTAGAAAAAGCAAGAGCAGAAATCACACTCAACTCTATCAGTGATGCGGTCATCGGCACGGACATGGCAGGTAATGTCGATTACCTCAACGTCGCCGCCGAGCACATGACGCTGTGGAAACGTGAAGAAGCACAAGGCCAGTCCATCAATCTTGTCATGCCTCTCATTCATAGCGAAAATAAACAAGCCAAGGCCAATCCCGTCATGCAGGTATTGCGACAGGATAAAGCCACAACCTTAACCCCAGGAACGATATTACTCAGACGTGATGGCAGCGAAGTGGCAATTGAGGATTCGACGGCTCCCATCCACGATTCTGATGGCAATATCGCTGGTGCAGTCATGGTATTTCATGACATTACGGCGACCCAGGCCATGGCAGTCAAAATGGCACATCTGGCGCAGCATGACTTCCTGACCAACCTGCCCAACCGCGCACTGCTTAATGACCGCATTGCTCAGGCAATCGGTCTGGCAAAACGCCGAGAAACACATCTGGCCATACTTTTTCTGGATCTGGATAATTTCAAGCATATTAATGACTCCCTGGGCCACGCCATCGGTGACATGTTATTGAAATCGGTCACCGAGCGGTTATGTGCTTGTGTGCGCAGTTCAGACACTGTGAGCCGCCAGGGCGGCGACGAATTCGTGATCCTGGTGACAGATGACAAGTCTGCCGAAAATGCTGCCTTTACCGCCGAGAAGTTATTAAAATCGCTGGCGACGCCTCACAGCATCAACAAGCATGAGCTGTATGTCACTACCAGCATAGGCATCAGTTCTTACCCTGCTGATGGTACAGATGCAGAGACTCTCATCAAGAATGCGGATACGGCCATGTATCAGGCCAAAGAAAGGGGGCGCAATAACTTCCAGTTCTTTAAACCGGAAATGAATGTGCGCGCAGTGGAACGGCAAGTCATAGAAGCAAATTTGCGACTGGCTCTGATACGCAATGAGTTCTCGCTACACTATCAACCCAAGATCAATCTCGAAAGTGGCGTCATCACTGGTGCAGAAGCCTTGCTACGCTGGTCGCATCCACAATGGGGCATGGTACCGCCAATACGATTCATCGGTATAGCAGAAGACTGTGGCGTCATCATACCGATAGGCCGCTGGGTCTTGCGTGAAGCTTGTGCACAAACCAAACAATGGCAAGACGCGGGACTAACAATAGCGGCGATTTCAGTGAATATTTCTGCAGTTGAATTTCGTCGTCAGGATTTTGTGGAAGGCGTGCGGACGATACTTGAGGAGACTGGCTTGTCACCGAATTGCCTGCAACTGGAAATTACCGAAAGCGTCCTGATGCATAATGCCGAGACCAGTGTCGCCATCCTCCAGCAACTGAAAGACATGGGCATACAACTGGCCATTGATGATTTTGGCACGGGTTATTCCAGCCTGAGTTATCTGAATCAATTCCCGATTGATGTATTGAAAATTGACCAGTCATTTGTAAACGACATAGGGACTTCCAAAACCGATGGCGATGGCGATGGCGTCATCGTCAGTGCTGTCATTGCGATGGGGAATAGCCTGAATCAAAAAGTGATAGCAGAAGGCATAGAAAAGCACGGTCAACTTTCTTTTCTAAAAGCACAGCATTGTGAAGAAGGACAAGGTTATATTTTCAGCCGGCCACTGGCGGCAGAACAATTTGCAAAATTACTGCGCCTCGGTGTAACGCCACATGCGCCGATTCCCGTTCTGATGCCGGATTGAACTGCAAACAATATTCTCAGAATTATTTACTGAACCTATTGCCTGGCCTGATATAAAGTGAGGCATATAAAATTCGACAATAGCCTGGAGTATGTATTGAAAATTTATGGTTACAAGTGCACAGAACTGGCACCGGAGGAGATAGTTCCTGATGAATTGGCTGAAATCACCCTGCTCGCCTCTGCTCAAGAACTACGAAAGATAGCGAGATTCATGCTTTCGGCCGCAGATGACATGGAATGCAAAGACACGAAATGGGAACACAGACATCTATCAGACGTCGATAAGAGTTTTGACAACTCACCACACTTCGTCGTGTACAACTCAAATACCCTTGCTTGAGATGCATAAAAAAACGGACATGCTTGCATGTCCGTTTTCATTTATAGCACAGCAAGCAAGGCCTTATTCGTAATCGCTGACTGGGATGCAAGAGCAGAACAGATTGCGGTCACCGTAAACATTGTCCGCGCGGCCAACCGGCGCAAAGTATTTATTCTTGCGCAGGGAAGCCACAGGGTAAGCAGCCACTTCACGGCTGTAAGCATGTGACCAGTCATTGGCAATCAGTACTTCCGCTGTATGTGGTGCATGTTTCAGCGGATTGTCCTTGGCATCAAACTCACCACTGGCTACCTTGGCGATTTCTTCGCGTATGCTGATCATGGCATCGATGAAGCGATCAAGTTCAGCCTGGGATTCGCTTTCTGTCGGCTCTATCATCAAGGTACCAGGCACAGGGAAGCTCATGGTCGGTGCGTGGAAACCAAAGTCGATGAGGCGCTTGGCCACGTCTTCATTGGAAATGCCGGTGGCATCAGTCAATGGACGCAGATCCAGAATGCACTCATGCGCAACCAGGCCATCATGACCGCTGTACAGTACAGGGTAATGCGGGGCCAGGCGTTTGGCGATGTAGTTCGCAGCCAGGATCGCTGTTTCTGTTGCGGCCTTCAAGCCTTCTGCACCCATCATGGCGATGTACATCCATGAGATAGGCAAGATGCTGGCAGACCCAAATGGGGCAGCGCTGACGGCAGAGATACCGCTTTCACCACGAACATAGCCTGTCGATTTCTGGTTAGGCAAGAACTTCGCCAGATGCGCACCAACAGCAACCGGGCCTACGCCTGGGCCGCCACCGCCGTGAGGGATACAGAAAGTCTTGTGCAGGTTCAGATGGCTGACATCACCACCAAACTTGCCTGGTGCTGCTACACCGACCAGCGCATTCATGTTCGCGCCATCGACATACACCTGACCACCGTGGCTATGCACGATTTCACACAGTTGTTGTATGCCTTCTTCAAACACACCATGCGTGGATGGATAAGTCACCATCGCTGCTGCCAGGTTGGCGCTGTGTTTTTCTGCCTTGGCTTGCAGGTCAGCCAGATCAACGTTGCCCTTGTCATCGCAAGCAACCACAACCACGTCCATGCCTACCATGCTAGCGGATGCTGGATTGGTGCCGTGTGCAGAAGATGGGATCAGGCAGATATTGCGATGTGCTTCGCCACGGGATGCGTGGTAAGCCTGGATCACCAGCAAGCCTGCGTATTCACCTTGCGAGCCGGCATTCGGTTGCAGGGATACGGCGTCGTAGCCAGTTGCTGCGCACAACATGGCTTCGAGTTGAGAGATCATTTCGCGGTAACCGATGGTCTGGTCGTTTGGTGCGAAAGGATGGATGTTGGAAAACTCTGGCCAGGTCACAGGGATCATTTCGCTGGTGGCATTGAGCTTCATCGTGCATGAACCCAGCGGTATCATGGTGCGGTCCAGCGCCAGATCTTTGTCAGCGAGGCTGCGCAGGTAACGCAGCATTTCATGTTCTGCGTGATAGCGGTTGAAGGTTGGGTGCGTCAGATAAGTCGTGCCACGTGTCAGCGCCGCAGGATAGGCATCATTGACGCCTGCTTCTATCGCCGCAAAATCAGGCGCCGTAGTAACGCCGCTTGCCTTGGCAAAAATCGCCCACAGGGCCTCAACATCGGCACGTGTCACTGTTTCATCCAGAGAAACGCCGACCTGTGTTGCGCTGATCTGGCGCAGGTTGTAGCCAGCAGCTTCAGCAGCCTGATGGTATGCCGCCGCATTGGCGACATTGACTGTCAGAGTGTCAAAATAAGTGGTGTTCGCGATAGTCAGACCTTGTTGCTTGAGGCCGCCAGCCAGAACACCAGTCAGACGGTGTACGCGCAAGGCGATTTGACGCAAGCCTGCAGGGCCGTGATAAACAGCATACATGGAAGCAATCACTGCCAGCAACACCTGGGCGGTACAGATATTCGATGTGGCTTTTTCGCGGCGAATATGTTGTTCGCGTGTTTGCAGGGCCAGGCGATAAGCCTTGTTACCTTGCGCATCAATCGTCACGCCAACCAGACGACCTGGCATGCTGC
This sequence comes from Undibacterium sp. KW1, assembly GCF_009937955.1. NCBI lineage: Bacteria > Pseudomonadati > Pseudomonadota > Betaproteobacteria > Burkholderiales > Oxalobacteraceae > Undibacterium > Undibacterium sp. KW1. Next base: position 3,569,023 of record NZ_AP018439.1, read on the forward strand.
GTTTGAATGCATCGCGTGTACCCATATAACCCGCGTGCGGGCCACCAAAGCCCAGCGGTACGCCAAAACGCTGGCTGTTACCAACAACAACGTCAGCACCCCACTCGCCTGGGGAAGCGATCAGTGTCAGTGCCAGCAAATCAGCAGCAGCGATAACCATAGCGCCCTTGGCATGCAAGGCAGCTGCGTATTCGCGGTAATCGACGATGGAACCGTCAACGCCTGGGTATTGCAACAAGACGCCGAAGCAATCATTGTCCAGCGCTTCATTGCCAGCACAGGTGCGTACTTCTATACCCAGCGGCTTGGCGCGGGTTTCGATGATTTCGCGTGTTTGTGGCAAGACATCGGCAGCGACATAAAACACATTCGATTTGGATTTGCCTACGCGCTGTATCAGCGTCATGGCTTCAGCCGCAGCCGTGCCTTCGTCGAGCATCGAGGCATTGGCGATGTCCATGCCAGTCAGGTCAGTGATGACTTGCTGGAAGTTCAAAATGGCTTCCAGACGGCCCTGGGAAATCTCTGGCTGGTATGGTGTGTAAGCCGTGTACCAGGCAGGGTTTTCGAAAATATTGCGCAGTATGACGCCCGGCGTATGCGTATTGTAATAACCCTGACCGATCAAAGACTTCAGTACACGGTTTTTTGACGCCAATGCCTTCAATGTGGCCAGTGCTTCCTGTTCAGACTTGGCTTCTGTGAATTGCGCCAGTGGCAGCACATCGTGACGGCGGATATTGGCCGGGACGATGGCATCAATCAGAGCTGTGCGGTCAGCATAGCCCAGGGTTTTCAACATGGCGGCTTGTTCTGCGTCAGAAGGGCCGATATGGCGAGCGATGAAAGCGTCGTGCGCTTCCAGTTGGATCAGTGAAGGACGGGTCATGGTATATGGGGTACAGAAGAGTAACGTGGAATATCAGGTGTAGCTATGCGGGGCAAACCGCATTCAGGCAAATCCATATTAAAAGAGGCAGCAACAAGGCCACCTCTTTTAATTACATCATCAAGCGATGTTCTTGGCGTAAGCTTCGGCAGTCAACAAAGCATCGACATCAGCAATATTTGCTGGTTTCAGTTTGAACAGCCATGCAGAAAAAGCATCAGCATTGATGGACTCAGGTGCATCTGCCAGTTCTTCATTGATGGCGACAACTTCACCAGTCACTGGTGCATAGATATCGCCCGCTGCCTTGACGGATTCAACCACTGCGCAATCCTTGCCAGCTTCAAGTGCTGTGCCAATTTTAGGCAAGTCAACGAAAACGATATCGCCCAAAGCATCTTGAGCGAACTCAGTAATGCCGACAGTGATCGTGCCGTCTGCTTCAGTGCGTACCCATTCGTGGGATGTCGTGTATTTCAGGTCTGCTGGTACGTTCATGATGGGCTCCAAATAAAGAAATTGTTTAAATACTAGTCTTTTTTAATCGGTTCAAACTGCGGGCAAAAATTACGCAGCCAGGATTTTGCCGTTACGGACGAAAGGCAGTTTGACCACAGACGCCGCCAATTGCTTGTCACGGATAACAACATGCACAGTATCGCCTACAGACACGCCCATAGGCAAACGTGCCAGCGCAATTGCCAGCTGCATGGTCGGGCTAAAAGTACCGCTGGTGATTTCGCCTTCACCTTGTGCGCATACTACTTTTTGATGGGCGCGCAGGATGCCGCCTTTTTCACGCAGGATCAATCCCAGGAACTGGGCATTCTGGCCTTGTGCTTGCAGCGCTTGCTTGCCCACGAAATCACGTTCACTGACCAGGTCGATGGTCCATGCCAGGCCAGCATCGAGCGGGTTGACTGTTTCATCCATGTCTTGACCATACAGATTCATGCCAGCTTCCAGGCGCAGGGTGTCACGCGCACCAAGGCCAGCAGGTTTGACGCCTGCTGCTGCAAGGGCATTCCACAAATCCGTGACGCGATCAGCGGAAACAGCAATTTCAAAACCGTCTTCACCGGTATAACCAGTGCGTGCCACCATGACTTCACCAAAGGAAGTGTCAGCAACGATGACTGCGTTAAAAGGTTTGATTTCTGCACTGGCAGCTTTGGTTTCTGGCAAGACTTCCCATGCCTTGGCGCGGGCGTTCGGACCCTGCACTGCTACCAGGGCAAAGGCATTAGCGCCATCGCGGCGCTGGGTAATGGTCAGGCCGCTATTGGTTTCTGCATTGCGGGCGTTCATCCAGGCAATGTCTTTTTCTGCCGTGCCAGCATTGACGACCAGGCGGAACCAGTTTTCGTTGAAGAAATAAATGATGAGGTCGTCGATGACCGTGCCTTCAGGCTTCAGCATGCAGGAATACAAGGCCTTGCCCGCGACCTGCAATTTATCGACATTATTGGCAACCAGGCCACGCAGGAAGCTGCGTACATTCTCGCCCTGCAAATCAACGACACACATATGGGATACATCAAACATGCCGCAATCTGTGCGCACTGCATGATGTTCTTCGATTTGGGAACCATAGTTGACGGGCATGTCCCAACCGCCAAAATCAACCATTTTTGCACCAGCCGCACGATGGGCTGCATTGAGGGGAGTTGCCTTGAGTGATGTCGCTGCTTGCGTCATGAGTGCCTCATTACCAGATTGCCAGATTGAAGGGACGAACAAACGCATGCCGACGAATAAACGCCGCATGCGCTGAAATCGCATACCCCTCTGTCCTGGTACCTGAGAGATTACGGGAGCCATGTATGTTTGCTGCCCGCGCGCACCTTCGGTGGGTAGTCCGGCGAATATTTATAACAATAAACGTATCTGCCGCTACCGCTCTCCAGAGTTGGGGCAACTTTTAACTACCCCGTTGATCGGTCCTTTTGCCTGAGAGTTTTTTGGGTATTAGCCCCTTCGGCGGCGACTATCGTCACGCTCTCCCGATCAAGTAGCGCGATTATATAAGGCTTGCAAGGGCTTGGATAGTTGAGCGTGGAAATATTTACATAAAAGCCTATCGCACAGTTAAAAAATGACCAAAACGACAAGTAACGACAAATATAGCAAGTTTGCGAGCAATAAAACCACTTATACAACCTACTTGAAACTTACGCGAAACTTACTACGACAGTCTGATAAACAAAACCGCAATCAACCAGACCACTATCTGTTTTGACGCTCATCTCTGTATTAATTTGTAACTATTGTTTGAAGAGGAAACAATCACGAGAATGATCAGCATCCCTTGTTACTCTAGGTTCGCATTTTATTTCTATAGTGCAAATATTCGCTTCACCAAATTGAAAGCCAGCCCAGATTTCTTGATTCAAAAGAGATCAGTTGTGCAGATGTTTTGGTAAGCGAATTTTTTTTAACTAACGAAACAAAAACCCGGAGGGAAAATGAATAACAAGAAATTGAAATTGATCGCCTTTGCCATTATTGCAGCGTCTGGCAGTGCAGCTAATGTTTTTGCAGCAGACTGGCCCTCGGGCTTTTCTAAATGCGCCGATGAAGGCGGCACCTGCAAAGTAGGCGACAAAGCACTGCAGGTATCATTTGGATTGAAGGATAAATGGGTCATCAAATCCCTGTCGGGCAATGTCAGTTGTACAGCCGCCACCTTTGGCGTGGCAGCAACCGCCGACACCAAAGAAAAATGTGCCGTTGGCCCAGCTGGCACGCCAGATACTGGCGGAGGCAGTGGCTCAAATGATGGCTCAGGTTCAGGCACTGGCACAGGAACCGCGCCAGCCGGACACAGTGGCGGCTTTGCCGGGCTGGTCACTGGTGGTGGTACAGTTGCCGCTGTAACAGTCACGACTGCGGCACAAATGCAGGCAGCAATTGATGCCTACAACGGCACTGGTGGCCTGGTGATACGCTATAACGGCACGTTTGATTTCCGCACTATTCCTGATGCATGCACACAATGGAAAAAAGCCAAAGGTGCGATAGTCGAAATCAAGAATAAGGGCAATATCACGATAGAAGGCAGCAATGGCTCGGCGGCTAATTTTGGAATCGCGGTCAAAGGTGGCGCGACCAATGTCATTATCCGCAACATGACCATAGGCTTACTGCCTGGCTCTATTGATGCCATAGGCATTGAAGGCCAGAGTGGCAAATTCCCAGGCTATGTCTGGATAGACCACAACACCCTGTTCAGCTCACTTGCCGAATGCCCGGGTGCGGGTGACCTGGAGTTTGATGGCCTGGTGGATAACAAGGCAGGTGCGCATCACATCACCTACTCTTATAACTACATCCATGATCATCACAAAGTAGGCCTGATCGGTTCCAGCGACAGCGATGCAAGTGACCGCTACATCACTTTCCATCATAATTATTATAAAAACGTAGGCTCACGCCTGCCACTGCAGCGCGGTGGTTATACCCATATCTATAATAATCTGTATAGCGATATCAAAACCTCGGGCATCAATGTGCGCATGCAGGGCTATTCCCTGATCGAAAGCAATTACTTCGAAAACTCACAAAACCCCGTCACCTCACGCGACAGTGATGTGCTTGGCTATTGGGAATTGCGCAACAATAATATCAAGACGCCTGCCGACTTCAACACTTATGGCATCAATTGGGTAGCGAGCGATTCCAAGCCCAGCCGTGATGCAACAGACTGGGTAACGACATCGCATTTACCAGTTGGCATACCTTATAGCTATACACCAGATGCACCTGCCTGTCTGAAGCAAAAACTGCCTGCGGTCGCGGGTGCTGGCACTTCTCTGGCAAAACTGAGTTGTAAATAAATCTGACTATATCTTGATTAAGTCTGATTAAGTCCGATTGAGTCGGCACCTACTGGGCGGCAATCATGCCGTCCAGTTTTTTGTCTAATCATTACGACGATGTTCCTGATTCAGTAAAGGAAGATAAAGCCTAGCCGCACCTCGCCCAGTATAAAATTCTTTCAACTGCCTCAGTTCTGAAAGATAGCGACTCCAGAATGAATTCCATTTCTTGATTTTCCTGGGGGAAGGCACACGCAGCTTCCAGTGCACACGAATGCTCTCCTTGCCACAATGCGGACAAAAAAAGGCCGGGATATTTTGATCCTTGCGCTGCAACTTCTTACAGTCAAGACAGGCAAAAGTACGATTACTCATTATTCTTAAAAACCGTCAAAAAAACATTTCAAATAGTATTGTTGAGGTTTTTGACTTCCTTAATTATTTCGCTCTTAATGTCAGCGTACCAGTAGCGTGAGCAGCAACATCCTTATCACTCAAATACTGCGGCACATAAGCGCCAGCCGCAAAGCCTTTGGCCTGATCATTGTAATGCGCATCAAACAACACCCCGCTCTGCCCTACCGGGTTGATACCTAAAGCTTTTGACGCATCGGCAAAATCGATCAGGCGCCTTGTCGATGGGCCATATACCACATCCCATGGTGCCGGGCCTATTGCTGCCGCCAGGTTATTAGGCACTTCACGCCCGCCAGCAACTTCAAACGGGCCGATGTTGAATATCTTGTCCAGCGGCTTTTGTTGGGAAAGCGGATGCTTGTGTGTCAGGGTGTGCGCCTTCGCCCAGGTCCATTGCTTGCTGTCGTTACCAAACGTCTTTTGCAGATGTGAGATGCTGTCGCGCCATGCCAGTGCCAGGATATCGTCGCGAGTTTCTAGCGATGCTGTTGAGCGATTATCCCACCACGGAGAATTCGCGTCTGCCAGCAGGCGTGGCAAAGCATCATCGAGGGCGCGGGTACGCAAGAGATTCTTGAACTGGATTTCACCCACCTCATCAGCCATTGCCGCATAGATGATCTGGTACAGCAATTGGCCGAAGATGGTGGGTGCTATGCTATTCGCCTGGTAGCTGCCATCCCATTTTTCCAGCTGCTCCAGCAGGCGTTTACCATCTGCATCAGTTATTTGCTTGCGCAAAATAGGCAATATGGATGGCAAAATCTGGGCGGCATAAGCTGTCTTGTTATCAAGCTGTAGCGCCTGGCTGTTTTTGGTATTCCACTTGACTCCTGGTTGCAAAAGCAAGGCTTCCAGTCTGCGTGCGCGTTCGTTCAAGTTGTAATAACCGGGGATGGCAAAATCAGCTGTTGGCAAAGGTTGCTGGTTAGCGGAGACAATAAAGCCACGGGCAGGATTTACTTCATGCGGATTATCGGCAAAATCAGTAAAGCCAGGCTTGTCAGCTTCTGCCTTGCTGCCATCAAGGATGAAAGCAGGATTCACATCAGCTGGCCGCTTGACCAGTTTCGCCGCCGCCCACCAGGCGATATCGCCTTGCGCATTTGCCCAGACCACATTCAAGCCAGGCGCATGGATATTGCTGGCAGCATGGGCAGCGATGTCTTTTGTGCCAGCACGGTTCAACTCATAAAACGCATCAAGCACGGGGTTTTCAGTTTCCAGAAATGCCCACCACATGGCGATGGGTTTGGCAGTCATATCGTCACCCCAGGCCTGACGAAAGGCGTCGCTGATGATGGGGCCATGAGGAGACGTCCGTAATAGCAATTTTATTGTGTCAGCTCCTTTGACCTTGATAATTTCTTCGCGGCTTTGCATATCCACCCATTGCCCTTTGACCCAGATTTGATTGGGATTTTGTGGATTGATTTTTTCTGCAATGAAGTCAACATCATCGTTCTGGAACATGGTCAGCGTCCAGCCAAAGTTCTGGTTATGGCCGAGTAAAGCAAAGGGATTGAGCGCCTGGTGGTGACCATATAATTCAAAGCCAGGCATTTTGAGATGGGCTTCATACCAGACTGCTGGTGCAGAGTAAGCAATGTGCGGGTCACCTGCAAGCAAGGGTTTGCCACTCGCAGTATTTTTGCCAGCGACTACCCAGGCATTACTGCCTTCGAACTGCGGCAGGCCAAACTCTTCCATGACTTGCTGACTCGTCGTTGCGATGCGGTTCATCCTGTCCCAGTCTGTCGCGCTCAATTGCAGGGGCTTGATGACGCCTTCGGGATGCCAGGAAAAATCGAATATACGCAAATAATCTGCACCCAGCTTGTCACGTATCTGTGTTAATACTGGTTCAGAACGGAAAGCCGCTGCAAAGCTGTAGGCCATGTAACCAGATACAGCAACTGTATCTTCAGCAGTGAATGGCCGCTTGGGTATGCCCAGCAATTCAAATTCCAGAGGTGCTGCGTGGGTAGCCTGATATTGGTTAATGCCATCGAGATAGGCATCCAGTGCTTTGACTGCGGGGGAGTTTTTGTCCAGTCTGGCCGCATAGTCAGCCGCATGCTTGCGCAGACCCAGGGTGCGGAACAAGCGGTCCGTATCCAGCAGTTTGGGGCCAAGAATTTCTGCCAGCTCACCTTTAGCGAGGCGGCGCACCATTTCCATTTGAAACAGCCTGTCCTGCGCATGCACATAACCCAGGGCACGATATAAATCTGCTTCGTTCTTCGCTTCAATATGTGGCACACCCCGCTCGTCATATTGCACCGTCACTTCGGCTTGCAAACCCGTGAGCACCTGATTTCCCGAGCGTTGCACGCGCTTGCCATACAGATGGACAGTGGCGGCGGTGATAATGATCAACAGCAGGCCAAGCAATACAAGCAGACTCCATTTCAGCAGGCGTTTCATTCGTTCGCTTTCCATGTGGCATAGTGATCAGATTCTACACTCAGTCGCGAGAATCACGCTGAGAGCGAGTTGCCGTCAATATTGTCAATAATTTATCACCAGAAAAAGACCCTCATAGACTATTGATTTTGGCTCACCTATCATCATCTATACGTTTTGCTATTTGCTTAGCCCACGCTTGCCCACTATTCTGGACTGCGCATGACCACTTCCCCACCAACAGCCACCTCCTCTGCTGATATTTCCCAGCGTAGCAGTTTCCAAACCCTTAAAGGCTTGCTACCTTTTCTAACACCATACAAGATGCAGTTTGTATTAGCCGGTATTGCCTTACTGGTGGCAGCCGGTGCTACATTGGCAATACCTTATGCTTTTCGCCAGATGATAGACCTGGGTTTTGGTGGCGGCGACCACAGTATCAAACATGTGGATCTGACCTTTATTGCCCTGTTTGGGGTGGCCTGTGTGCTGGGCATCGCGACGGCTGCCAGGTTTTACATGGTGTCGTGGCTGGGTGAAAGAGTGACGGCAGATATACGCAATGCGGTGTATTCGCATGTGGTAACGCAAAGCCCGGAGTTTTTTGAAACCACGCAAACCGGTGAAGTGCTGTCGCGCCTGACTACCGATACCACGCTGATACAAACCGTGGTGGGCACCAGTATCTCCATGGCTTTGCGTAACTTCCTGCTCTTCCTTGGCGGCCTGGTGATGCTGTTTATCACCAGCCCTAAATTGTCTTCCATCATCATTGTCATGCTGGCGGTAGTGGTCTTGCCCATTATCCTGTTTGGTCGTCGTGTACGCACGCTGTCGCGTGACTCCCAAGACCGGATTGCAGATGCATCAGCAATCGCTGGTGAAATCTTGAATGCAATGCCAACTGTGCAGGCATTCACCCATGAACATATAGAAGCCCAGCGTTTCTCTGGCACAGTGGAAGGCGCATTTAAAACTGCCATGCGCCGCATACGTGCCCGTTCACTGCTGACAGTCATGGCTATCCTGCTGATCTTTGGAGCTATCGTCTTTGTATTGTGGCTGGGTGCCCATGCCGTCATGCAAGGCCGCATGAGTGGTGGTGAGCTGGGTCAGTTTATTTTGTATGCATCCATCGTAGCGGGTGCTGTTGGTGCTTTGTCTGAAGTCATGGGCGATGCCCAGCGTGCAGCAGGCGCAACCGAGCGCCTGCTGGAATTGATCGAGGTCAAATCACCGATACAAAATCCAGTAAAAGCACTGAGCTTGCCTACCCGTGCCGAGCATGACCCCAGAGGGGCAGCGCTTTCATTGCAGGGACTGGAATTTCATTACCCTTCGCGCCCCAACACCGCAGCCCTGCTAAATCTGAACCTGGACATACAACCTGGCGAAACTGTCGCCATCGTTGGCTCTTCAGGCGCAGGCAAGACGACGCTGTTCCAGATGCTCTTACGTTTTTATGATCCGCAACAAGGCAGGATCACACTGGACGGCATCAATATCCGCGAACTGAATTTGCATGAACTGCGTGGCGCGATAGGTGTGGTGCCGCAGGATACCGTCATCTTCTCAGCCAATGCCATGGAAAACATACGCTACGGCCGCGCCGATGCCAGCGATGCAGAAGTGATAGCGGCAGCGAAAATGGCAGCCGCGCATGAGTTTATAGAAAGACTGCCAGAAGGCTATCAATCCTTCCTCGGCGAGCGTGGTGTGCGACTGTCTGGCGGACAAAAACAAAGGATAGCCATTGCCCGCGCCCTGCTGAAAAACCCGCCACTGCTATTGCTGGATGAAGCCACCAGCGCCCTCGATGCAGAATCAGAACGCCTGGTACAAGGTGCGCTGGAAGTAGCCATGCAGGGCCGCACTACCCTGATCATTGCACACAGGTTGGCCACCGTACAGCGTGCCAACCGTATTATCGTCATGGAGCATGGCCGCATTGTGGAAACCGGCACTCACTCCTCGCTGGTAGAGCAAGGCGGGGTTTATGCAAAACTGGCAGCACTACAATTTGATTTGCACAGAAGCGAAGAATAAAAACCTTGAGGCTGTTGCAAAGCATCTGACTTTGCAACAGCCTAAGCCTTAAATTACGCAGCAGTCTTTTCCAGACTAGTGGCAACTGCCTGCAAAATGCGCTGGGAAAATCTCTCATCTTCTGCGACACGCGCCAACACTACCGCGCCCACCATACTGGCCAAAGCCAGCATTGCCTTGGCCTCTCTTTTCTCTTTCGTTTCGCCAGGCAGCAAATCCGTCAGCACCGCCATCAAGTCCTGCGCGCCTTTATCGGCAACTTTGCGGACAGTGTCGTTTTGCCTGGCCATATCTGACCCGAGAGCTGCGAGGGCACAACCCCTGCCTGGCTTGTCCCTGTGCGCTGGAGACAGATAATCATTGGCGATGCGTGACAGGGCAGTATCCGGGGATTCTGCCTGCCAGCGTTTCCAGCGCTCTGCGGAGCGCCCCAGACTCAATGCGCAAGTTTGCGCAATCAGGTCTTCTTTGGAAGAAAAGTTTCCATAAAAGCCACCATGGGTCAAACCTGCACCCTTCATCAGATCGACCACGCTGACACCGTCATAGCCACGCTCGCGGAATAGCTGTGAAGCCACATCCAAAATGCGTTGGCGATTTTCATTTGCCTGTTCTCTGCTGACTTTCATGGCACTACTCCATCAATAAATTCTCTTGACATTATAGATTATAAACGTAATATATACAATCATGATGACCATCATTTAAATCAGATCCGCCCTTACATTCACGGAAAACAATATGGATACCAGGAACAATCTATTGCACAAATATCCAGCTATCTGGCTAGTGCTATTGGGTACTGCTGGCACTTTTGCCCTGACCATGGGGGCACGGCAAAGCATGGGCTTGTTTCTTAGCCCGATGAATACTGCCACTGGCCTGGGCGTAGGCAATATCAGCCTGGCTTTCGCCTTTGGGCAATTGTGGTGGGGTCTGACGCAGCCATTTGCGGGGGCCTTTGCTGACAAGATGGGTGCTGGCCGCGTCTTGTGCGCAGGTATCATTCTGGTGGCAGTGGGCACTTTCATCACGCCGCTGATGACGACAACGGCAGGCCTGATCTTTGCCATAGGCATGCTGGCGGCTGGCGGTGCTGGCATGGCCGGGCCAGCGGTGCTGATGGCAACTGCCACCCGCATGATCCCAGCAGAAAAACGTGGCATCGCTACCGGCATCGTCAATGCGGGCGGCTCTTTTGGTCAGTTTTTGATGGCACCAATCGCCATCACGCTGATGGGTTTGTATGGCTGGAATAATGCCATGCAGATCATGGGCTTGATAGTCTTGCTGGCCTTGCCCGCTGCCTATTTGTTACGTGGAAAACCTGTGCAAGCTGCCAGTACAGGGCAAGCACCGATCAGCACGTCCAAAGCAATCTCCATCGCCCTGAAAAATCCCAGCTACCTGATGCTGGCAGCAGGCTTTTTTGTGTGCGGCTTCCATGTGGCTTTTCTTGCCACCCATTTGCCGGGCGTAATCAGCCTGTGTGGTTTGCCTGCAGAGTTTGGCGGCTGGGCGCTGGCCATGCTGGGCCTGTTCAACATCATAGGCAGCATTTCCATGGGCTGGGCAGTTGGCAAGTGGCGCATGAAGTCACTGCTGTCCTTGCTGTATGCGACACGTGCACTGGCCGTCATCCTGTTTTTGCTGGCACCTAAAACTGGCGCCGTTGTACTGGTATTTGCCGCCGTCATGGGGTTGACTTTCTTATCGACGGTACCACCGACTGCCGGTCTGGTAGCGAAGTTGTTTGGCCCAGAAAATATGGCCAGCCTGTTTGGCATCGTCATGCTGACACATCAGATCGGTGGCTTCCTGGGTGTCTGGCTGGGTGGCAAGGTACTGGAGGCAAATGGCAACTTCAATTTGCTCTGGTATATCGATATCACGCTGGCAGTGGGCGCAGCCCTGATACATTTACCCATACGGGAAAAACAATTGCAACTGCAGGCAGCCTAGGCCGCGCTGCGTCAACATGACAGCAGGGTTTATTTAGTGGCTGAATAAACCTGCTTGCCAGCCACCCAGGTTTGCAAGACCTTGATCTTGTAAATATCGGTGGCGGGCATATTCAGCATATCCTGGTCCATAAGGATGAAGTCTGCCCACTTGCCTGCCTCCAGCGTGCCCAGAGTGTTTTCCTGGTGCGCTGCATAGGCCGCATCAACAGTGAAGCAGCGCAAGGCTTCCTGTACCGTCATGGCTTGCTCGGCATACCAGCCTTGCGCAGGCTTGCCCGTCATATCCTGACGGGTGACGGCTGCATGCACACCCCAGAATGGATTGGGGGACTCTATCGGGAAGTCCGAACCACAGGCTATGCGTGAACCCTGCTGCAAGAAACTGCGCCACGCATAAGCACCCTTGATGCGCTCAGCCCCTACTCTGTCCTCGGCCATATTCATGTCCGATGTCGCATGAGTAGGCTGCATGGAGGGCAAGATACCCAGTTGTTTGAAGCGTGGAATATCATCCAGCGCCACGACCTGGGCATGCTCTATACGGTGACGCAAGTTGGCAGATGCAGATGCTGGCAAGCGGGCAAAGCCATCCAGTATCTGGCGGTTGCCAGCATCGCCTATCGCATGCACATTCACCTGATAGCCCTTGTTTGCGGCTTTTTCTATCATCGTGTACATCTCACCGGCAGTCTTGAACAGCAGGCCATGTGTATGTGGCGCATCTGAATACGGTGCCATCATGGCCGCGCCACGGCTGCCGAGTGCGCCATCAGCAAACAGCTTTACCGCACGCAGCGAGTAAAAATCATGGCCATAAGTGAGCAAAGGACCTTGCTGCGAAACTTTGTCGAAAAAACCATCGGTACCACGCACCATGCCATAGATGCGCGTCGTCAATTTACCCTGGTCTGCATATTCTCGGAATAATTTGTCGGCAGATTCTGAAACACCGGCATCATGCACGCTGGTGACGCCGACCTTGGCCAGTTCCTGCAAGGCCAGGTCCAGGGCGGCCCTTTGCTCGGCATTCGACGCAGGCGGTACCACCTTATCGACCAGGCGCATGGCCGCATCGACGAGTATGCCAGTAGGCTTGCCCTGGGCATCTTTTTCTATCTTGCCGCCTGTAGGATCAGGGGTATTTTCTGTAATACCGGCTAGTTGCAAAGCCTTGCTATTGGCCCAACCGGCATGACCATCTACCCGCGACAACCAGACGGGGCGGTCTTTAACGACTGCATCTATCTCTTGCGCAGTGGGAAAGCGGCCCAGCTTCCAGTTTGCCTGATTCCACTCGCCACCTATGATCCACTGGTTCAAAGGAAAGCGGCTTGCATAATCAGCAATAGCCTTTTGCGCTTCTGCCAGATTGGCGGTAGCGCGCAAACTGAGTTGCATCTGACTTGCCCCCAGACTCAATACATGACCATGTGCATCTATCATGCCAGGCAACAAGGTTTTACCTCCACCATCGACATGTCTGGCCTTGGGCAATCTGGTGACCAGCTCTTTAGTCCTACCAATTCCAATTACTTTGCCTGCATCATCAAAAGCCAGCGACTCAAAGTGCTGCAGCTTTCCCTCTTGATTCAGAGTGTAGCCCCGGACGTTATCGATAATCGTGTCGGCAGTTGCCAGACCTGCGCTCATGGTGGCGATTGCCAATATCAAGGGTTTCAATGTGCTTTGCATGGGCCACGTCCAGACTGAATAGATACATCGATGAGGATGTGTATTGTATTTCAATATTCTTTGGCAACAAGTGTTTTAAAGCTGCTCTTATATTTCCTTGCCATATAAATTAAAACCGGGAATCAGCCCCAGAAAAATTACAACAAAAGATGAAATTAGGGATATTTAATTGCACGTAAAGCGATATTGGTCGGAATTTACAGATTTTTCACTGAGGAAAAAGTGAAATCTGAAGGCATCCCCATGTAACAGATGTAAAACTTGTCATTCAACTGACATTTTTCTTGACGCTGCAAACTGCACTTGCGTACACTCACACGATTCTGCAATCCACGTCGACTATGGTCGATTAGACAATTCATTGCCTATGAAACGATTCCGACTACACTCCCCAAGCATATTGACCGCCGCCTTGCTAGCTGGCCTGGCGCCACAAATATGTCTTGCAGACGCTCCGCCCCCAGTTTTCTCCCTGGTGTCAGCACCGGAAACCACCAACTCAGTACAACAAACCACGGCCAATCCAGCCATTCCGCAGGAATTACCTTCCGATGCGGTCATTCGTGTCGATGACAAGGCAGCGGATTTATGGGAGCGGGTACGCGCAGGTTACGCCATCCCCGACCTGGAAAACCAGTTGGTCGCCAACCAGCTAGCCTGGTATGGCACACGCACTGAATATATCTTGCGCACAGTGCAGCGCGGTTCCCGCTATCTCTATCATGTAGTGGAAGAGCTGGAAAAGCGCGGCATGCCAACCGAACTGGCATTACTACCCTTCATAGAATCTGCTTTTAATCCTCAAGCCATTTCCTCTGCCAAGGCAACCGGCATGTGGCAGTTCATGGCAGCGACAGGTCGCGACTTCAACCTCAAGCAAACCATGTTCAAGGATGACAGGCGCGGCGTCATCGACTCTACCGATGCCGCCCTGAATTACCTGGAAAAATTGTATGGCATGTTCGGTGACTGGCAACTGGCGCTGGCAGCTTATAACTGGGGCGAAGGCTCAGTGCAACGCGCCATCAAGAAACAACAGGCACTAGGCTTGCCGATAGACTTCCAGAGCCTGTCGGTGCACATGCCAAATGAGACCAAAAACTACCTGCCAAAACTGCAGGCAGTTAAAAACATCATAGGCCATCCAGAACAATTCAATCTGGCGCTGCCAAAGCTGGATAATCAGCCCTACTTTGTCTCGGTTGAAAAAACCCGTGATATCGACGTGCGCGTGGCCGCGCAACTGGCAGAACTGCCACTCGATGAATTTACCGCATTGAACCCGCAATTCAGCCGCCCTGTTATTACCGGCGGCACAGGCACAAAAATTTTGCTGCCCACGGATAATGCTGCCCTGTTCAAAGAAAACCTAAACAAATGGCAAGGTCCTTTATCCAGTTGGTCTGCCCACACCGTACAAAAAACCGAGCGAGTAGAAGCGCTGGCAAGCAAACTCGGGCTCAAGCCTGAGGTAGTGCGCGAAGTGAATTTCATTCCTGCAAAAATGATGGTCAAGGCGGGCTCCACCTTGCTGGTACCAAAGTCAGCCAAGGCACCAGACAATGATATCTCGCTTGAAATTGCTGAAAAAGCGCAACTGGTCATAGAAAAAACTTCTACCCGCCAGGTCAGTTACAAGGTCAGCAAACACGACAATCTGGCCGCAATCGCCAAACGCTTCCGTGTCAGCGTCGCAGAACTGAAGACCTGGAATCACCTGAAACGTGAAAATGTGGCCCACGGCCAGACCCTGCATATACAGACCCCTATCGTCACCCAGGTCAACCAGACCAATATGCTGGCAGCTGCTGGTAGCCGCCGTGCTGCACCAGCACCTAAAGTCACCCATCACACAGCAGCCCCTGCACGGCATGGCAAGACTCTGCTTGCCAACCTGAAGCTGGGCAAGAAAAAACATAGCTGATAGGTGTGCAAGCCGGGTCACCGTGACCAGGTCGCGCAGACAGCATCTTGCAGGCCACTTTGCGCAACTAAATCGCGCAGGCTTTAAGCGATGATGTTTAAGCCGACGCAGTAAATAAAAAAGGGTTCCAATTTACATTGGAACCCTTTTCTAGTTTTTGACGTTTCGCTTAGAAGCTATAACCCAGAGCTACACCGAATACAACTGGGCGGAAATCGATTGTTGTTTTGCGCTCGATACTACCTGTCGTTGCTGTCATGTCGGATTTGACTTTGGCAGCTGCAATAGAGGCACTGACAAACCAGCGGTCGTTGAAATGGTAATTGACACCTACCTGCCCCGCCAAACCAACGGAATCTTTCAAATCAATTTTTGTTGGCCCGCCAGTAGCGATATTACCAACAGCAGTTGATTTAGCATCAAAGAACTGTGTGTAATTCAAACCAAGGCCAACGAACGGACGGAATGCATCAGTCGGTGCGCCAAAATTGTAATTGAGAAAAAAAGTAGGTGCGCGTTGTTTGACCTTGGAAATCACACCATAAGGTGCCAACGTACCACGTCCTGTCACTTCATGCTCAGGCGGGATACCGGCAACGAAATCAAAATCCAGATGATCATTGATACGGCGGGTGTAACCAAATACGACCGTAGTTGCATTCTGGACGACCAGGCCTGCAGGCTGTGGTGTTAAGAATGCCGGGCCATTGCTGGTAAAGTCCGGTGATTCAGAATGAACCTGAACATTGAGAACACCTGCTCGCACAGAATTTTCATAAGCATGAGCAGAAGAAACGCAAGCCAGACCAAACAGTGCACTGACGGCGAAATGAATTTTTTTCATGGAGTCGTCCTTTCTTATTTAGCCAAAACTTGTTGGAAGAACGCGCGGGATGCAGCGTTACAGAACGGTGGCACCAGAGTACCGTGGTACTGGCTGGCAACCGCTGTCGTTGGATCTACCTTGGCAGCAATCGCAGCATTGATTGCTGCCTGCTTGCTTTGGGCAAAACCAACTTTAGCTGCAGCAAATGGATCAGCTGCGCTGGTTGGGGAAGAATCGACGTCCAATACTGTCAACGCTGCTGCTGGCAAGCCTTTAGCCTGGAAGAAGCCTGCTGTTGCCTGTGTACTTGCGAAGAACACGGTAGGATCGCCGTTACCACCGCACAGCATGACTGGTACGTTAGGTACATAGTTACGCAAGTCGTTTTTCACGCCAGCCTTACGGAAAGAATTGGCAGGAGTACAGTTCAAAGGATCTGCAGGATTGACGTTGCAAGGATTTTTCTGTGCATCAGCCAGATAGGTATTGCGATAGCTGGTTTTCACCAGGTTACCGTCACCAAAGAAGGCTGCAAATGCTGGAGATGATGGACCTGGCAGAGAGTCTTTGGCAAACATGGCGTACGCTGGCAATTTACCAGTCGTGAACAAGTCATTGAAAGTCAATGCGCCTGGCAACAGTGTTTCTATGCCAGTGGCGTATTTGTCTTCATAGACTTCGTTCGGGCTGGTGTACAAACCACCATAGGATTTTTGCCAGCTGGTTGTGATCAGCGGGATAAACACTGTGCCACCTGCATTCGGGCTACCAGCAAAAGTTGCGTCACCCAGCAAGGACATCGCGTATGGACCAGACATACCGGCCAACGCGCTTACCTTGAATTCGGATGCATAAGTCGTTTGCATGGCGCGTTGCGTTGCCATGGCAACGTGACCACCTTGTGAATAACCACTGATCACCAGCTTGCCAGAATCCTGCGCACCGATAGTAGCAAAAGCCTTGCGTGCAGCACGCAGGGAATCGACCATATCATTGGCTTGCTGTTCAGCATTCAGGTAAGGATGGTAAGTCAGTGCAGAAGTATCGTAGCCTGCGTAGTTAGGTGCAACCACGATGAAACCTTGCGCTGCATACATGGCGGCTATCAGGATGGCTTCTGAGTTGTCACGCAGGTTGGCCATGTTGAAGGATTTTTCCACTGTCGTGCCATGGGCATACAGGATGACCGGACGTGGGCCGGTACATGCCGGATCGCTGCCAGATGGAACCATGATGGCGCCAGTTGCGTCAGTCGCTTCATTAGCGCCGCCGACTGTGGTGTATTTCATGTAGTAAGTGCTGATTTCGCACTTGGGAGCGCCTGTGATCTGTGTCAAACCTGGTTTGGCAGCATCCAGGGAAGCTTTGAAAACGACCGGATCAAGCTTGGTCAATGCCGGGCCACTTGCCTGAGGAATAGGCACCAGTACAGGTGGATTGGCGACCAGAGTGCCGCGGGCAGGTGTGTTATCGATGACTGGACCAGCACTACCGCCGCCACCGCAAGCCGTTAAAACGGCAGCAGAAAGCAGACCCAGTGCTATGTGAGTTTGACGCATTGTTGTCTCCTGTTAAGTATTTTTTTGCAAGTCAGTAGATTTAACCAGTACCACATAAAATGGAACGAGCGTTCTAAAACTTAGCAAACAGTATGTCATTTACGCAATTTGGTGAATAGCGAAAATTTCACATCTAGAGTAAACACTCTTAAAAATTTAGCCTGAACTTGCCCCAAAGATTTTCCATACGGGGCAAATACAACACTCTTAAAAAATCAATCAAAAAGAGACCTCGCAGGCTTCTCTTTTTACGGGCGGCAAGTATACCTTTTTCGATACGCAAATACCTACTTCAAGATAGAATTTTTTCGCTTTAATCCTGCACCACGGGCACAACTGCGGTTACTGGTGATGGTTCACGCGCTGGTTCACGATAAGCAAAATAAGCTTTCGCCTTTTTGCCCAGATTATCCAGATAAGTATAGGCGATAGGCACGACCAGCAAAGTCAGCAGCGTCGATGTAATGATGCCGCCTATCACTGCCCGGCCCATTGGTGCCTGGGTTTCTGCACCATCGCTAATCCCCATGGCCATGGGCAGCATACCAAATATCATCGCCAGCGTTGTCATCATGATGGGGCGCAAGCGCACCTGTCCGGCAGCCAGCACTGCATCAAACTGGCTCATGCCCTGCTTTTGCGCCTGATTGATAAAATCAACCAGCAGGATTGCATTCTTGGTCACCAGACCCATGAGCATGATGAAACCGATGATGGAGAAAATATTCAGAGTGCTGCCAGTAATCAGCAAAGCCAGCAGTACACCGATCAATGAAAACGGCAAGGCCGTCATGATCGCCAATGGTTGCAGGAAGCTGCCGAATTGCGAAGCCAGAATCAGGTAAATAAAGATCACCGCTATGCCCAGCGCTGCCACGGCAGCCTGGAAGGACTCTTGCATTTCCCTGGTCTGCCCACCAATATCAAAGCGGTAGCCTGGTGGCAGTTCTATGGTCTTCACCAGTTTTTGTACTTCTGCCCCTACGTCACCGGCTGGGCGGCCTTCGACGTTGGCATAGATAGCTGCCCGGCGTTGCAAGTCCTGACGCTTGATAACGCGCGGGCTGGTGCTGGGAATAAATTGTACGACCTGACGCAAAGGCACCATCATGGGTTTGCCGTTTGCATCAATCTTGCTACTCGCAAGTGACAGGTCGCCCAGGTCAGAAATTTTTTGCCTGCCTGATTTGGGCAATTGCACATTGATTTCATAATTCTGACCATCCGGTGCCAGCCATTGGCCCAGGGTGTCACCCGCAACAAAGGGGCGCAGCGCAGCGCCTATCTGCTGCACTGACAAGCCCAGGTCGTTTGCCAGCTCATTATTGACCTTGACCAGGACAGTAGGGTTAGCGCCTGTCAGGCTGCTCTCCAGATCAGCGATACCTTTGATACCCGCCATTTTTTTCATGACACTATCGATAACGTCCTGCAACTTGTCAGCATCTGGGCCGAGTATCGCTACATAGATAGGCTTGTCGAAACCAACTGCCATTTCTATGCCGGGTATGCTTTTCAAGCGCTCACGTATTTGCATCTCCATCTGCTTTTGAGATTTGCGATGGCTGATGCGCTTTTCACTGAGCTTCATATTGATTTGTGCAGTATTTCTTTCATTCTCAATACCGACCGAGGTGTTGATGGTCTGGATGTCTTTCATCTCCTTCAGAACAGCCTCAACCTGGTGAGTTTTATCGTCGGTATATTGCAGGCTGGAACCTACCGGAGTTTTCAGGTTGATGGTGATCTGGCCTTCATCTGCTTCAGGTACGAATTCAGTACCTATCATGGGCACCAGGAAAAAACTGCCAGCAAATAAAGAAGTCGCCAGCAACAAGGTGGTTTTACGTTTGCGCAAAACCAGTTGCAGTAACTTGCCATAAATGACGTGCAGCTTTTCTATGCCATGTTCTATGGCATTCATGAATTTGGCCAGCCAGGGCAGACGTTTGAAGCGGTCTTGCTCAGGGTCACGCCATACCGATGACAACATGGGGTCTAGCGTAAAGCTGACGAACAGCGATACCAGCACGGCCACGGTCACGGTAATGCCGAACTGGAAAAAGAATTTACCTATCATGCCCTGCATGAAAGCCACGGGCACGAACACGGCGACGATGGCAAAGGTAGTCGCCATGACTGCCAGGCCAATTTCATTGGTGCCATCTTCTGCTGCCTGCTTGTGCCCCTTGCCCATGCCCAGGTGCCGGACTATATTTTCCCGCACAACGATGGCATCATCAATCAGCAAACCTATGCAGAGTGACAGCGCCATCATGGTCAAAAAATTCAGGGTAAAACCAAAAGCCTTGAGTGCAATGAAAGTCGCAATCACCGAAATAGGTAAAGTCAGGCCGGTGATGATGGTACTGCGCCAGGAATGCAGAAACAGGAAAACGATCAGCACTGTCAGGCCCGCACCTTCGAGTATGGTTTCTTTGACGCCGTCGAGGGAGTGCCTGACAAAGTCAGCATTGTTTTCACTGATGGTCATTTGCACGTCTTTGGGCAGGCGCGTTTTAAGATCAGCAATCGCTTCCATGATGCCGTCGCCTACCTCAACGATATTGGCATCCTGTATGCGGCTGATCGCGACCGCAACTGATCTTTGTCCATTCACACGTGAGATGGAATATTCTTCCTTCTCACCATCCTGCACTTCTGCAATCTGTTCCAGATAGACAGGCGCACCGGCACGGCGGGCGACGATGACTTTATTAAAACCACGGGTGTCCGCTATCTTGGCTTCCAGCCTGACCAGTTGATCTTGCGAACCACGGGTGATCAAACCTGCCGGCATGTTTTGATTGGTGCTCTGTATCGCAGCCAATACTTCATTGACGCCAATATGGTTAGCTGCCATGCGGTCAGGCAAAAGCTTGACCTGCACCTGGCGCACGACAGCGCCACGCACATCGACCCTGCCCACACCTGGCACGCTTTGCAATTTCTTGACGATGATCTGATCTGTCATATTCGACAGATCGCGCAAGCTACGCTCACCAGAACTGATCGCCATTTGTACGACCGGGCGGCCATTACCATCACCACCCTTGACGATGAACGGGTCTTTCACATCACGCGGAAAGCCCGGACGTATCTGCGCCACTTTGTCGCGCACTTCCTGCAAGACCTTGTCACCATTGACGGACAGCTGAAATTCTATCCAGATGCCAGCCCTGCCCTCATACGAACTGGCCATGATGCGCTTGACGCCACTGATGGTATTGACGACATTTTCTACCGGTTTGGTGATGTCATTCTCAACGATCTCTGGCGAAGCACCGGGATACAGCACTTCCATCCAGACACCGGGTGACTCGACATTGGGCATGTTTTCCAGGCCCAGGCCCCGGTATGAAAAAATGCCGAGCACCATCAGGCCTATCATGACCATGGTGGCAAACACCGGGTTTTGTATACTGACTTTGGTCATCCACATGGCTCAGACCTTTGATGCTGGAGTAGGCTTGGGCATCTTCACCTTGCTACCGGATTTGACGCCATCAAGACGGGAAGAAATCAGCACTGCACCGGCATCGAGCCCCTGCACAATTTGTACCTTGCCTTCGTCTTCACTGCGCAAACCCAGTTTGACGGTTTGCATTTTCACCTGATCATTAATGATTTGATAGACGACATCAGCACCATTCACCTGGCGCACGGCAGTCAGCGGCACGGTCGTGGCCGGTGCTGATTTTTCCAGCACCAGGCTACCCTTGGCGAACATGCCGCCCCGCAATGCTGCATCTGCATTATCGACGGCGATGTATACCATCATGGAACGTGAGCCTGTTTCTGTCGCCGGGTTGATGCGCGCTACCTTGCCGACGAATTCGCGCTTGCCAAAACCATCGACCTGGAACGCGACTTTTTGCCCTGTCCTGACCCGGGGGATTTCACTTGCGGGCACTTGCGCTTCCAGCGTCATGTGGCGGAGATTGACGATGCTGTACAGGGCAGTATCTGGTGATACTTTTTCACCTGCCTGCACATGGCGCTTGCTGATGTAACCATCCAGCGGCGAACGCACTTGCGTATCTGCCAGCGCCAGTTGTGCCACCTGTTTTTGCGACAATGCCGACTTCAGGCTGGCCTGTGCCAGCTCCAGGCCATTATGAGTAGTGTCGTAGGCATTTTGTGAAATATAGTTTTGTTTCAACAAAGTCTCGTTAGACAGGCGGTTTTTTTGCGCCAGCGCCAACCTGGCCTGGGCTTCATCAACCGCAGCTTCTTGCGTGGTCAGGCGCGCATGTAAGTCGGCAGCGGTAAAGCGGGCAATGATCTGGCCTTTTTGTACTGCCATGCCCTCTTGCAGGGAAGCATCGGCAACTTCAGCAATCACCTTGGCACGCACGGTGACCTGGCTATCAGGCACCAGCGAACCCGAGATGGGCAGTTGTGCTGACAATTCCTTGAGTTCTGCACTGGCAATATCTGCAGCAGCCAGTTCATAGACCACTTCCTTGTCGGCCTGTTTTTTTTCATTGGTACTGGCTTGCGCAGTCATTTTGCTGGAATAAAACATCCAGAGACCACTGCAAATTGCCAGTGCTGCAACAGTCACGACAGGCGTGCGCCATTGAATCTGCCCCTGGGAATTACGAAAGCGAAATTTGTTTTGCATGATGAAGATATTCCAGTGTGTGTGCGCTATATCCGCTCTGCCGCCAGGCAGGCCAGACTTTGTTTAGCGGTTTGACTAATCGGCACAGGATAAGTTCATCCAATAATAGTACAAAAAATAATGCAAAATTGACCAAAAAAAGCCCGGCTTAGCGGGCTCTGATTGGGCACTGATTTCGTGGAATGATTTGCAAACTTAACTTGCCGTATTCGCAGACTTGCCTTTATCCAGCCAGGTATCCAAAGACAACTTACCAGGGCCAAAACTGACCAGCACCAGCAACAGGATTCCCCAGTAAAAATGCGAATTGACTGCAGCGGGGCATTCCAGTTCAAACAACTGCGGATAAGAAATTACGGCCATGACATTCACAGCAAACAAGGCCAGTGCTGCCGGGCGGGAAAAAAAACCGAGTACAAGAAAAACCGGCACGATCAATTCGCCCCCCGCCCCCATCCAGGCTGCCAGCTCTGGCGGTATGACAGGTACCATATATTCTTCGCGGAACAAGGACAGGGTAGATTGCCAGTCAGCGATTTTTACCAGACCAGCTTTAAAAAACTGCCAGCTTACATATAGCCTGAGTGTCAGGCAAAGGGCTGAACCGCCCCAGACATTAAGTTTGTCATCAAAACGTGTGCTCAGGCGATGAAAGTATTGCAGGGTGTTATACATAGAAATTCTCCAATTAGTCTCCTGCAACTTAGTCTGTCTGCTGGTGAATTCCTTACAGCTGATTTTCAGGGAATTTGAAATTGGCAAATAATCCATTGGCAAACCAGGATTGCAATTGGGCATTGATATCAAATTCACCGTCTGTATCAAGTGCAATTTCCAACGCAGTGCCGAGGTTGCTGCCCTGCTGCAAAGCAGTCAACGCTAAAAAGCTGGCCTTGCTGATTCCCTGCAATTCAACCGACCAATGGGGTCTGCTGACAAGTCCATAACAAGCCTGCCTGATATTTTCCGGCCCCCCGCTTCGGCAGGTACCTGATGAGCAAACCAGATAGCCACACTATCCAGTTCAGCAGTAAATAGACTGACAGCAGGATGAAACAACAGCCGCACAGCCTGCACATCTTGCCCCGATGCAGCCACTGCCTGTAACAGGTTTGTCAGGCTGAGAGCTTCTGCATCAGCAGCATAATATGCAGCATGTATCTGCCACTCCAGCGCGGCGACATCAGAAAAATAAGGGTAATCTGCGGCATCAGGTGTGGTTTTCAGGAATGCAGCAAGCTTTGCGCCAAACTGATTCAGGTCACCCGATTCTGAAGGAAAGGCACGGCCAAACGCACGCACCAGCTGTTCAAAGTAATCATCACCCACCAATTGATACAGGACGGGAAAAGCGTTTTTCAATGCCGCCGTCCAGATGGCAGTCAGGTTGCCGCGGTACAAGGCCAGCCTGTCATCCTGATGGGGGTGAGCATTAAATAAGGCAGCGGTCTGCGTTGCAAAGGATGGTTGCAATAATGCCCGGGCAAATTGCGACTGAATCTCGGTAAGCGAAAGCGCGTCCATAGCGGCATCAATCTGCGTACGCATCAGGCTGCCGCTATCTCTTGCGATGGCGCCGGCGTTGACGTTGGCCTTGACGTTGTTGCCAGAATTTGCCTGGCTTTATGCGCCTCGCCCAGCAGCACAGGCAGATCAGGGATTGCTGTATCCCACTCTACTAATACGGGTATGCCAGCAGGCAGCATATCCACTGCCCGCCTGAACAACGCCCACACCGGATCTGCAACCTGGCTGCCATGATCATCAACGATGCAGATATCAGTTTGCAAGTGCCCTGCCAGATGGATTTCACCTATCGCACCAACTGGCATACCTGCCATGATGCGCAAGGCTTGCAGCGCGTCTTCACCATGATTGTGTTGATTCACATACAGATTATTGATGTCGAGCAAAATACCGCAGCCTGTGCGTTTAGCAAGGGTCGCCAGAAATTCTGCTTCTGACATATCGTCCTGGGCAAAGCGTAAATACGTCGAGACATTTTCTATCAAGACCTGTCTGCACAAACGCGCCTGCAATTCATCGACACGCTCGCATACCAGGTCAAGCGCGCTTTGCATCAGCGGCAAAGGCAAGAGGTCATTCAAATGCCTGCCAGCGATGGCTCCCCAGCAAAGGTGCTCAGAAACCAGTGCAGGTTCCGTGCGTTCTATCAAGCGCTGCAAGCGTGAGATATGCAGGTCAGAATAGCCTTGGGCTGACCCCAGCCCCATACCAACACCGTGCAGACTTAAGGGGTAATCCTGGCGCAAAGTTTGCAGTACATGCAAATCATAGCCACCATCACCAAAATAATTTTCTGAATGCACCTCCAGCCAGTCAGCAGTAACTGGGGCAGATGCATGCAGAAAATCACGGTAATGCTGAGTACGCAAACCCACGCCCACCCCTTGCAGGGTGAACGCGGGTAAGCAGTTTGCGCGAGCCGGGTCAGTCAAGGTAAATCAGTCAGGCGAATTCAGAATAACCCAGGCTCATCACGTCAGACATACTCAAGATTTAGGAGCTTCCAGCTTGCCACCCATTTTTTCGCAAGAACCGGCTGGCACTTTTTTCCACTCAGCTGGATCATTGTCTTTCTTGGACTGACCTGCACAAGAATGGGAACCAGATTTGGTGGCGCAATCATTTTGACCTGCCTTGGCAATGCCAAAGCATTTTTCTGTTTTGGCTGGCTCTGCTGCCATTGCCATGCTGGAACCCAACAAACCTGCCAGTGCGACTGCAACCATTGTTTTATTACTCATGTTCATCTCCTGTAAATTGATTCAAGAACTTAATTAAGCACAACATCCCACATGGGCAAATTTAAAACTACAGCCTATAGTCGGCGCAGATAAAGCAAACTTACACAATTTCGTAAAATATTTTCAGTCACGCTATCTGCACTATCTTCTACGCAGCACATTTTCATTTGGATTCAGGCAGCGATGAGATTATCCTACTAGCTTATGACTTTTTTTCAAGCTAAAAGTTTCTATATGCTCAACTTCATCCAAGAATTGCGACAAAGTATCGAAAATTTATCTCGTAATGAGATCAATATCAGTGGTTTTTGCAAAATCTGGCGTAGCCAGACTGATTTATTAGCCGCCCTGCCACCACAATTTGCCGAAGTCATGGAAAACCTGTTGAGCAGGCTGGAGTCTGGCAGCCTGTTTACAGAAGAAAGCTGTTCTTTCAGTCAGACAGACCTGATTGCCCAACTGAGAATGTGGCTGGAGAAAGCAGATGCACGCCTTGCGTCTGGCAAAATAGTGTAAGCTGCGTCCCTTTTATTGCAGGGTAAAGGAATTTATATGCAAAGCCTGAGTTTTAGCCTGGAAGGCGAATATGTGGAATTGAACCAGTTATTGAAACTGGTTGGTCTGTGCGAAAGCGGTGGCGCTGGCAAGGCTATCGTTGCCAGCGGCGATGTCAGCGTTGATGGTGAGCAGGAGTTACGCAAGACTGCCAAAATCCGTGCAGGCCAGGTGGTCAGTCTCGGCGATATAGAAATACGGGTTCAGGCAGGCTGAATCTGGGCAGCATCAGTCGCATCGGCCGCTGTATCAACAAGCCTTTCAGGATTGCTTGCCATGAAACGCGCCAGCATATTGTCCATGGTATCGACATGATGCTCGAACCATAAAGGCAATTCTTCTGCCAGGCGCGTAGCCAGATCGGTCTCGCCCAGCTCTACCCTGCGCCGCACCTCTTGCATCACTTCAAGTACTGCATCATGTTCTTGCCTGTGACAACCTGCAGGCGGGAATGCCGTTTCGGCCATCCACTGGTTCTCTTGCTCAAAATGCGCAATGGAATGCACGATCAGGGCATCGAGCCTGGCGACGAAAGTGGCCGGATTATCTTCAGATAAAGCCGCACAGAGTTCGACAAACTCCTTATGGGTATCATCCATAGGTTCATAACTGAGGCTGAGGCGGTCAGACCAGCCCCAAGAATTTTGTTCCATACCAGATCCAGATAGAAAGAGATGGCGAGATTATCGCTGATCAGCAAATAATGTGCTTGCGTCAGATCAGGCCACAGGTGACCAGGGGTGGTCACTAAGACAACCACCAGAAAACATTTCAGGAGTCACAAACAAAAAGCGCGCTATCAGCGCGCTTTTTGGACATCTGTTTGAATATCTATGAACAAAAACAGCAATCAAGCTGTCGTATTGATATTCCTGCCCAGATTAGGTGGCAGATTGGCAACAGATTTATTATCTGGAATAGCCTCTATAAGCGCAGTGGCGCTTTCAGCAGTAATATCCTGCGCTTTTTTCAAAACAGCAATACTCACCGCCTGGCTGGTACCTACATCCGCCAGTGTCGTTGCCACTCTGGCAATACCGGTTACGTCCATGACAATTCTCCTTATCTGTCTACTGTAAATAACGGCGGCTTGAGCAAAGTCTTTAGGGATATTTCAGATTTTTTTCAAGATATTATTTTGCATCGCAGCACGAACCCAGTCCTGCACCAGTTGCGGCTGATTTAAATCCAGCCATTGCACGCCAGGACGCAAGTCTGCCGGTGCGGCAACATCGGATGCTACCAGGGCCACATGTGCATCCTCAGTATAAATAGCTGGCTTAGCCAGGGATGGGCGATAAACTTCAATCTTGGGCATAGCCTCCCATTTATAGCCCTCCACCAATGTCAAGTCCGCTGGAGAAAGACGGCTCAGCAACTCGTTCAGCGATGGTTCAGCTTCCTGCCTTAGCTCATGGGCAATCACGTAACGATAAGGGGATGCCAGCAAGACATCCTGTGCCCCGGCCATGCGCAAGCGCGAACTATCCTTTTGCGGGGGCTCTATCGTGACATCATGATGACTATGCTTCACGACATTGATCTTATACCCTGCCGCCGTCAACTCCCTGACCAGATGTTCAAGCAAGCTGGTTTTACCGCTACCTGACCACCCTATTACGCCCAGTATTTGCCCTGCTTCAGCCACATCAATCACATCATTCTTTTCACCGCCAGCCACACTGCCTCCAGACTTTTTTCAAATTCATTATATGCAAATAACTTAGGAGTATGAGCTCTATACCCGCCTCGTCATTCCATAGTCATATTTGAATGTAACAATTGTTACATTGCAATATTTCACAGGTTATCAGTATGCGTTTTCCCTTCAGACTATGGTCCTTTTGCTTCACCCTGCTATGCTTCCTGTTCGCCATGAATGTACAGGCGCAAGGCAATGTCATCGTCGTTGGTCAGGCAATAGACTTGTCCGGACCGAATGGTAGCATTGGCCGCGACTATGTGGCAGGTATCACGACTTACTTTGACAGTATCAATGTCAGTGGTGGCATAGGTGGCAAACGCATCAAGTACCTGGTACGTGACGATCAGGGCAACCCTGCAGTGTCGGCACAGGCAGTCAGCGAATTGCTGGAAAAAGACAAGGCTGATTATCTGCTGGGTGGCATAGGCGCTGCCGTCACCGATGCAGTGCTGGCAAACGCCAGATTTTCACAAAGTGGCCAGACCCTGTTTGCTCCGCTGGTGGCATCAGTCAAGACTTACAACTCCCGCGTCCTGTTCTGGCGGCCCAGCCCTGAGCAAGAGATGCAATATATCTTCTCTTACTTCGATAAACTGGGCATCAAAAGTGTAGGTATCGCTTATCAGGAAAACGCCCTGAACCAGGACATGTACCAATATGTTGTTACCGAGTTGCGCAAACGCAATATGCTCATGAGCGGCCTGGTACGCATAGGTGCGTCTGCCGCGGACATGGAAAGAGAATCTGCTGTATTGGCACGCAGCAATCCTGGCATCGTGATTGCTATTGCCGATACGCTGGGCACGGGCATCTTCCTGAAAGAATTCAGGAAACAGGCTCCCCGCACCTTTGTTGCCGGCATGTCACTCATCAATCTTGATACCCTGGCAGAAGTGGCAGGCCCCAAGGCGCTGGAATGGACAGTATTTTCCCAGGTGGTACCCAATCCCTTGAGCAAAAAGTCGCTGATACAGATAGATCATAGCAATATGATGAAAAAATTCAGGGATGAAGATCTGTCTGCCCTGACATTTGAAGGCTTCATGGTCGCCAAGACCCTGGTTAAAGCAATACAGGCAGGAAAAGGCGGGCGTGATGGCCTGCAGACGCTGGCAACACAAAAAAACGTCATCGACCTCGGTGGTGTCACCCTGACCCCATCAGAGAGTACGCACCGCATGTCCAACTATGTTGATATGGCACTCTTCAGGAAAGGCGGGGGGCTGCTGTTTTAAGTAGCAGACACCTTCCATTGCCAATAGTGCATTCATACAAAAAACGACATGCATGAACAAAAACAAATAACGTTTTTTGACATTGTTGTGATTTTAGAATAGAGTGCTGCACCGCAACATGAGAATTTAAAATTTACTTATTCGGTAAATGCATGAATCAAGTTTGCGGCTATTCAAAAAAAATCAATCAGGTACATCATGTTTAATAAAAAAATTATCGCTGCAGCTCTGGCAGTTTCTGGCTTGTTCATCGGCACAACTGCAAATGCACAATTTTACGCTGGTGCCACTGTAGGTCAGGCTCGCTGGAATATGGATTGCGCAGGCACATCCAGCTGCAAAACCAATGACACGTCTTTCAACATCCTGGGCGGCTACAACATCACTCCAAACTGGGGCGTAGAAGGCAGCTATTACAACCTGGGCACAGTCAAGGCAAATGTCTATGGTATCGCAGCAGAAGCGAAAGCAACAGGCATAGACCTGGCTGGTACTTACCGTGCACAACTGGGCAACAACTGGGGCCTGTTCACAAAATTGGGTCTGGCATACTCCAAAGGCGAAGCAACTGCTGCATTCAATAACGTGCGCGGCTCTACCAGCAAAAACTCTACACAAGTGATGTTGGGCATAGGTGCAACTTATGCATTCACACCTAACATCGCTGCACGCGCTGAAATCGCCAGCCGTAAAGTCGATTTTGTTGGCGGCGACGGCAATATCACCAACTTCAACATTGGTGTTCAGGCATCGTTCTGATATTGCGCTTGATACCGCAATATCTGACAAAAGTTGTTAAGGCGCAGTATTGATTTAGTTATACAAGAACTCAGTTAATTTTGCGCCATATTGTCAGCAGCAAATTCATCGTTTGCTGCTGACAAAGCAAGTTCCCCCAAGCTCCAGACTTTCGCCTCTAGCAGGCATCCCCCCTCCTCCACCTTATCCCCACAGTTTTCAAATCCTGCCGAGCAAGTTTGCTTATGTCTCTTACGAAGTCCTTACGGTCAGTATTTACAATCAGCTATTTGCTTGCCCGATTGTCAGGATTGTCAGTCTCCCTGGTCGCTTCATGACGTGTATGAAGACCTTCATTGTCACTGCATCACTGCTGAGCCTGCATGCGCCCTCAATCCTGAAAATTGTTTGTTATGACTCTGTATGGCTCTGCTGCTTCACAAGAAGCAAAACAAGAAGCAAAATCTGTCAACAGTGAACTTCTGACCTCCCCAACCACTGGATCAGCACTGAATCTGCACCAGCCCTCTACACAGATACCGGGGCAAAAGGCCATGGTATTCATTGACAGCCGCCTGCCTGATTTCCAGCAGATCGTGGACGCAGTAAAACCTGGTATCACAGTAGTGGTGCTGGATAAAGACCTGGATGGCGTGCAGCAGGTTGCCGATGCACTCAAAAATTGCAGCAACCTGGATTCCATTTCCATCATCTCCCATGGTGATAATGGCGTAATGCTTCTGGGTAGCGCAGTCTTGCATGATGGTGATATGGCATCCTATCAAAGCCAGTTGCAAGCCATAGGCGCATCCCTGAAGCCCGGTGGCGATCTGATGTTATATGGCTGCAACATAGGCGCTGGCCCGGCAGGATCAAGGTTTATCAACGACCTGGCAAGTATGACAGGAGCAGATGTCGCGGCATCTACCAATGACACAGGCGCGGCAATACAAAACGGTGACTGGCAGCTGGAAATTTCGACTGGCAAAATCGAAACCAAGAGTGCACTTGACATCCAGAAATTGACGGACTGGAACCATCTCGCAGCTACGCTTTCAGCTTCTGATCTGGCCAGCCTGCAAGCAGCCATGGCAACGGCAAATTCCAATGGCAGAGACGACACCCTGACATTGACGGGTGACATTCTTTTCACTGCCAGCAACAACACCATCAGCATCGCGGCTGATTCCGGCCATTCACTGACCATCATAGGAAGCAAAAACAATGCAGGTGGCGTGGTCACCATCAGCGGCGGAAATTTAACTCGCGTCATTGATGTGGCAGCCGGAGCGACAGCAAGCCTGGAAAACCTGGTCATTACCAATGGACTGGCTGCTGGAAATGGTGGGGACAACACAGGTAATCTGGATGGGCCTGGCAGAGCTGGTCTTGATGGTGCTGGCGGCGGGATACGCAATGCTGGTACTTTAACCATCAGCAACAGTACGATCACTGCCAACAAAGCGTCAGGCGGTGGTGGCACAGGTGGCGGTTACCCCAAAGGTGGCGGCGGCGGTGGCGGAGGTGGCTACGGCGCTGGCTTGGGTGGCATTGGCGGAATGGACCGGATTGGCGAAGCACCCACAGCACCAAGTGCTGGTCATGGTGGTAACGGCTCTGGCACGTCTGGCGGGCAACGTGGCGGTTACGGCGGCAGTACCACGGGCGGTGCGGGCGGCGGCGCGCACGTACAGTTTCTCGGTTCATCCTATACATTGGGAGGTGCGGGAGCATCGGCCAGCAACGGCGCGATCTCTATTGGTGGTGGCGGTGGCGGAAGTGGCGGCATTTATGTTGGAGGTACCGGCGGCAATGCGGTTGGCGGTATCTTTAACAGCGGGACATTAAGGATAACAAGTAGCGTCATCACCAATAACCTTGCTGCCGGAGGTGGTGGCGGTGGCGGCGCAGCTTCCAACTATACAAATCACGGCAACGGTGGTGCTGGCGGAAACGGCATAGGTGGTATCTGGTCAACCGGCACCCTATTGATGGATACAGCATCAGTCGCCAGTTTAGGTACTGGAAACAAAGGTGCTGGAGGTTTTGGCGGCACCGCTTCTGGAACTGGCAATATTGCAGGCACCAACGGCAACAGCATTGATGCCAGTTTGGGCACGATTACCGCCTATAGTACCCCCGCGACCGTGAATATAGCTTTGTCCAAACCCACCTTGAAGGCTGGCGATACGCAAGATGTGACATTTACATTCTCCGAAGCCGTCTCTGACTTTGGAACGGCCGATATCTATATTGCCAACGGCATACTGTCAGGCTTGCAAACCGCCAACAACATCACTTTCACAGCGACTTTTACACCGAATACCAATTTTGAAAGCGCCAGCAATGTCATTTCAGTTAATTTGCCTGGTACCTATAATTCGACTCATACACCGGGTGTAGGCATTACCAGCAGCAGCAACTTCGTTGTCGACACCAAGGCGCCAACGCTTATCATCAGCAGCAACGTCAGCGCACTCAAAGCCGGCGAAACGGCGACGATTAG
Organism: Undibacterium sp. KW1; assembly: GCF_009937955.1. Taxonomy (NCBI): domain Bacteria; kingdom Pseudomonadati; phylum Pseudomonadota; class Betaproteobacteria; order Burkholderiales; family Oxalobacteraceae; genus Undibacterium; species Undibacterium sp. KW1. The sequence continues at coordinate 3,600,698 of NZ_AP018439.1, forward strand.
CTTCGCCTTCAGCGAAGTTCCAACTGGTTTTACTGCGGTTGACATTTCGGTTACAGGCGGTAGCTTAGGTAGTCTTAATGGTTCAGGTACGACACGTACTGCGACATTCACACCAGATCCGGCAACCAATGCCGGCTCAGCCAGTATCACCGTTGCGTCTGGCAGCTACACCGATGCGGCAGGCAACAGCGGTGGTGCTGGCAACAGCCCTGCACTGACTTTTGACACGGGAACACCTGCTGTCAGCACGGTCAGTGTCCCAGCAAATGCCACCTATGCGACAACACAAAATCTGAATTTCACCGTCAACTTTAATGAAGCAGTGATAGTAACTGGCACGCCCAGCCTTCCAGTTATGTTGGACACTGGTGGCAACGTTGCAGCTACTTATATCAGTGGCAGCGGCAGCAGCTCACTTCTATTTGGCTATACCATCGTTGATGGCAATCAGGACAGCAACGGTATTTCTGTCGGCGGCAGCGTCACCCTCAATGGCGGTACCATCAAAGATGGTGCAGGCAATAATGCCGCTCTTAACTTGAACGGAGTAGCCAGCACAGCCGCAGTCAATGTTGATGGCATTGCCCCTGCTGTCAGTACTGTCACGGTTCCCGCCAACGCCACTTATGTGCCAGGACAAGGCCTGAATTTTACGGTTAATTTCAATGAAGTCGTCAACGTTACAGGAACACCAACTATTCCAGTAACGCTCGATACCGGTGGTACCGTAGCAGCTACTTATGTGAGCGGAAGTGGCACTTCCGCACTTCTATTCCGTTATACGGTTGTCAGCGGCAACCTCGATACCAATGGCATCAGTCTGGGCAGCAGTATTACTTTGAACAGTGGCAGCATCAAAGACACAGTAGGAAATAATGCTGCTCTCAATCTGAATAGTGTTGGCAGTACGAATGCTGTCATGGTGGATGGCGTTGCGCCCACCATCACCAGCATCAACCGTGCGTCAGCCAGCCCCAGCAACAGCAGCTTTGTAGATTTCCAGGTCACTTTCTCGGAGAGCGTGGCAAATGGTGGATTGGATATTTCCGATTTTGCGCTGGTGACGACCGGCGCAGCCAGCGGAAACATTGCCTCACTATCAGGCCCCGTTGGCAACGTCTGGACCGTTCGGGTTAACACTATCAGTGGTGACGGCACCTTAGGACTGAATTTCAAGAACAGCGGCACTGGTGTCACCGACGTGGCCGGCAATGCCATCGTTGGCGGGCATACTGGCGACGAGCTATATACACTGGATAACAGTGGCCCTGCGGTAATGAATGTCAGCTCAAGCACAGCCAATGCCACCTATGCTGCGGGCACAGTCATACCGGTCACCATCACCTTCAATGAAACTGTCAATGTCACCGGAACACCACAACTGACACTGGAAACTGGCACCATAGATCGGGTAATTAATTATGTCAGCGGTTCGGGCACTAACACGATCACCTTTAATTACACCGTACAGGTAGGTGATGTCAGCGCAGATCTCGATTACCAGAGCAGTACTGCTTTGCGCTTGAATGGCGGTACTATCAAGGATTCGCTGGGCAATAATGCCACATTAACGCTGGCTGCGCCCGGTGCTGCCAGCTCGCTGGGCAGCAACAAAGCCATCGTCATCTATACTAATTCCCCTCCCGCCATAGGCGGTGCCCTCGCTGGCCAGACCGTCACAGAAACCACCACGGTTTCTCCCTTCACCGGCGTCACCATCAACGATCCTGATGTCGGTGCTTCCGAAACCATCATCATCAGTCTGGACCTGGCAGCCAAAGGAGCCTTTACTGCCGCCTCCCTGGCAGCGACTGGCTTCTCGACTGCCGATGGCGGCCTGACCTATACCCATGCCGCAGGAACACCGGCAGCCGTGCAGGCGGCCATCCGTGGCCTGGTGTTCCAGCCGGCGGCGGGCCGTGTGCCTGTGGGCAACACAGAAACCACGACCTTTACCATCAGCGCCAATGATGGGATTGCTTCTGCGGTATTGAACAATACGACGACAGTGATTGCGACCGGTATCAATGCGGCGCCGACCAATATCAGTCTCTCGAATGCGGCCATCCAGCAAGGCTCTACCGCCAACACCAGCGTCGGCACACTTCTTGTGACCGACCCCAATCCGGGGGATACCGCCAGCTTTACACTGGTGACAGGTAATGGGGCGAATGACAGGGATAATGCCAAATTCGTAATCTCGGGTAACAGTCTGGTGGCCAAGAACCCACTGAGTATGACGCCCGGCAATTACACTATCTTCGTTCGCGCGACAGATGGCAGCGGCGCTGCCTATGAAAAAAGCCTGGTCATTGCTGTCGGCGACAATGTTGCCCCCGTTGCGACAGGCATCACCCGTCTCCAGCCAGAAAACAACAATCTGACCAGCGTCGATTACAAAGTCAGCTTCAGCGAAGCAGTGACGGGCGTCAATGCGGCAGCCTTTACCCTGGCAACGACAGGCACAGTCGCGGGGACGATCAGCAATGTGACACAGCTGGACTCTTCTACCTATATTGTCAGGATCACGGGACTGACCGGTGACGGCACCCTGGGCCTGAATCTCAGGAATGCTGGTACCGGCATCGTTGATACCACCAGCCTGGCTCTGAGTGGCGGCTTTACTGAACAGTTGTATCAGGTCGATCACACAGCGCCGACCACCAACATCAGTTCCGTTCGTTTATCCAATGATGATGGGATCAGCGGTACTGACTTCGTGACGACAGCGCCTCAACAAACCATCAGTGGCAGTCTCAGCAATGGTCTGGTAGCAGGTGAAACAGTCCAGGTCTCTATCGATAATGGCGCCAACTGGCTCAATGCCACATCAGTGGCGGGAAGCACCAGCTGGTCATTACAGAACCAGACACTGGGCGGCAACAATACCTTGAAGGTCCGGGTCACTGACCTGGCAGGTAATGGCGGAGCTGTACTGCAACAGGCTTATTCCATCCTCACCTATGACAACAGTATGGGTACCAATCCTTCCGACAACACCATCCCAGCGACCGGTCCGGATGCCGATGGTGACGGCATCCTGCAAACCATAGAAGCAGGAGTACCAAACTGGATAGGTAGTGGCAAGGGCGACGGCAACGGCGATGGCAAAGCCGATCAGGCTCAGAAAGAAGTCGGCTCTTTGCCCTGGAATAATGGTGGTCTGGTCAATACCCACTATGCGACCCTGAGTAGCAATCAGGCTTTGGCGCTGTCTAACATCACGACTACGGCCAGCCCGGCTGATCTGTCCAAGGACTTGCAACTGCAATATGGCTTGATCAATGGCCAGATCAGCGGCGTGGGTGCCGGCAAGGATGTCAGTCTGTCTCTCTATACCGACAAGCTGGGGACGGTGAATGGATACTGGGTACAGGACAGGGCCGGTAACTGGACGAATATTGCCAGCGCGATCACTGAGGTGAATGGCAAACTGAAGGTGGATTTCAAGATTACCGATGGCGGCATGTTTGACGCCGACGGCAAGGCCGATGGCAAAATCAGCTTTAGTGGCGGCCTGGGTGTCAAAACCAGTTCACTGCCAGGCGACAAGGATGGTGACGGCATCCCCGATGCCATAGAAGTGAAGGTCGGCACCAACCAGAACCAGAAAGACAATGATGTGCTGCACAGGGCTGACCTATTTGTCATGCAGCTCTACCGGGATGTGCTGTTCCGTGAGGGAGATACTGCCGGTATCACTTACTGGCAGCAGCAAATCGACAGCGGGCATCTGAACCGTACCCAGGTGGCAGCGTCGATGCTGGCTTCGACCGAGTTCCAGAACAATGTCGGCAGCCTGACCCGCCTGTACTTTGGCGCCTTTGACCGCTTGCCTGACCGGGATGGCCTGGCTTACTGGATAGGGCAGGAGAAAGCCGGGGCCAGCCTCAGCGGCATCAGCGGCGCCTTTGTGGCCAGTGCCGAGTTCCAGAATGCCTATGGCAATCTGAACAATACTACTTTTGTAGACAGGGTGTACCATAATGTCCTGCACCGCACTGCTGATGCGGCAGGCCAGGCTTACTGGCTGGGGCAGTTGAACAATGGCCTCTCGCGTGGTGACATGCTGGCGGGCTTTACCGAGTCAGCGGAGTTCAAGGTGAATTCACAATCCAAAGTGTCTTTGACGCTGGATTACATCGGTCTGTTGGGTCATGCGCCGGATCAGGCGACCTTTGATACTTTACTCAGCCAATCGGGTACGGATGTGGTCACGCTGATCGGGCAGTTTATTAATTCGCCTGAGTATCTGGCGAGGTTTATAGGCTGATTTGAGCAACATTTATAGCAAATAAGGTCATGACATCCTTTAAATTGAATATTGACCTTTCCTCCGAAGACCTGCATTTACTTTCACAAGTCAATTACAAAATTATCGTAGCCAAGACTTTTTCCGGAGGCCAGCCAAATGTCGCATGGCAGGTATTTCGGCCAGCGCTCAGAAACACAATCAGTTGGGAAGAAGAGTACGGTATTTATGCATCTTCAACATTATTGCAAAATGGTGCGAAGCTGAGAAAAATATCGGAAACAGAAATTCCAGCCATAGCAGGTAAGCTCTATTCATTGCAGGAAAATGGGATCATTGAGAATTCCACAGGGGATGGCAATGCCCAAGTATTTACTTTGCTAAATCATTACCCCACACCGCCGGGAAGTATGGTCACGGGTCTATATCAAAATGCGCAAGTGAACGGGATTGAAATAGCTGGCAATGCTGTATCTGCAATGCCAGTACATTTCAAGAATAGTATTGAGATGCAACCCTGCCCTACTGTGCATCTCTGGATTTCCAGTTGGCCAGAAAGTAGCTGCCTGACACAGCCCGGAACGTCAACCGTGACCCAACTGTCATTTGAAGATAATATAAACGAAATCACATGCTATTTCGACATAAGGACCAGTAAGTTCCTTCTCCCTCGACGATGGAACTAAACAATAGCAAAGTCAACACGAAATCGCCATCTCATCACTATCAATAGCACAAAGTCAGCAACGTCTGTCTACGATGCCAGTTGTCAGAAAACGGCTTGCGGTCTCCGGCATTTTCCACCACCCACTTTATCCAGTTGCCGCCATTAGGAGGGAGGTCCTGGCTAAGTCGGCATCAGACATGGGCATTTAATTACGATTTCCAGATTTCGGCAATCAAAAATCACCGCCCTTCTTACGAATCTCTTACGGCAGTTTGATAGCATCGAGCAATTTTTTCATAGCCATTATTGCATGATGTTTTGAGCAACTTCTTAGCTTTCAAGATTCCTCCATCTTGCCCGCGAGCTCGACATGCGTACACCTTTTCTTTAAGTCAGAAGTCTACACAATGAATCTGCTCAATCAAACTGCCGCAACCGATATTCAGTCTGTCCACGAAGACGCACTTGCTAACTCAACCGTTGCGCATTTGATGGCTACCTTGTCCACGCCCGCCCCCTCCCTCTCCTTGGGTACTGCGGCAAATCCAAGCGCGGGCCAGCAGATTCTGATCATTGATGGTCGGGTACCAGATCAGGCCACGCTGATCAATGCAGCCAAAGAAGGGGTTAAAGTCATCGTTCTGGATACAGAGCATGATGGCGTGCAACAAATTGCCGATGCATTAAAGGATGTCCACAATGCTTCGTCTATCAGCATCATTTCGCATGGTGATGATGGTGTTCTCTTGCTAGGTAACTCACCTCTGCATAACGGTAATGTCGCCAACTATACTGAACAGTTAAAAGCCATCAGTGCATCTTTACAGACCGGTGGAGAAATCAGGCTGTATGGCTGCGATATTGGCAAAGACAGTGTTGGTCAGGATTTTATTCAAAGCATTGCCCAGGTAACCGGCGCCACGGTAGAAGCCTCAACCGATGCAACAGGAACAGCAAGCCGGGGGGCAACTGGGACCTGGAAATATCGACTGGCACCCTGCATAAGGATAGTGCTCTGGATACCAGCAAGCTTGGCAACTACGATCATTTATTGGTGACGACCGCGGTCAACAGCATCAATAGCCTTAAGTCTGCTATCGCCACCGGTAACAGCGATGGTGTCGACGATATCATTACATTTACCGGCAATATCATCTTTAGCAACGCCTCTGATAGCGTCCCTATCAATGTTACCGATGGCCACACGATGACCATCGTCGGGGGTGGTAACACCCTCAACGGCAATAATATGGCAAGGGTGATGACTGTCGGTACAAACGGCGCAGGATCTGCCGTCGTTATTCAAAACCTGACGATTACCAATGGCTTTGTCACCGGCAATGGCGGTAACGCTGGTGCCAACGGACCAGACCTCAACGATGTAGGAAAGCCGGGCGATGATGCCAAGGGAGCTGGCATATGGAATTCTGGTGTTTTAACAATTTCAAACAGCACCATCACAAATAACAAGGCTTCAGCAGGCGGCGGTGCTGGCGGCCTGACATCTGGCAATGGTGGCGGTGGTGGCGGTGGCGGCGGATACGGAAGCAGCAACGGCGGTAATGGCGGTTCCAGTTTAGCGTATTCGCACCCGGGAGCGCCAGGCACCGCTGGCGCCGGTGGCAATGGAGGGCCGCTCTCGGGACAATACTTTTTGCTGGGCGGGAAAGGCGGCACGACCACAGGAGGGAATGGTTCGGGTGGGTTTGCAACTTACTCCAGAGGCGGTAACGGTGGCACTGCCAATGCAGGTGGAGGGCTGAGTATTGGCGGTGGCGGCGGTGGTGGCGGTGCCGATGCAAAAGGCGGTGCTGGCGGGAACGCGGTTGGTGGTATCTACAACATCGGAACATTGACCATTAGCGGAAGTAGCATCACCAACAACATTGGTGCCGGCGGCGGCGGCGGCGGCGGCAGTAAATCGGATATAGGCAAAGACGGTGGTGCTGGGGGCAATGGAGTCGGCGGCATATGGAACAATGGTGGTACGGTCACTCTGGATAGCGCGACCAATAATTCACTCGCAACTGGTAATCGTGCTGGTGCGGGCGCTGGGGGGTATGCTGATTCAGGTAGTTCCCCAGGGGCCGACGGGATTGCTTACGATCAGAAACTTGGCACTTTCACGATACTCAACAATCCCACTATCACCAACGTCACATCCAGCAAGCTGAACGGCAGCTATCCGGTCGGTACAGTCATACAGATACAGATCACTTTCAGTGAAACAGTCACCGTTACTGGCACTCCACAGTTGCTGCTTGAAACAGGCGTGACGGACCGCATGATTCATTACGTCAGTGGCTCAACAAGCAGCACGCTGACTTTCACTTATACAGTCCAGGCTGGTGATACCAATGCTGATCTCGACTACAACAGTACCACCGCACTATCGCTTAATGGTGGCACCATCAAATCAACGTCATCGGGCTCCGATGCGACGCTGACACTATTTAGTCCAGGTGCTGCCAATTCGCTGGGCGCGAACAAGAACATCGTCATTGACACGACGGCACCTGCCGCCCCAAGTGCACCAGACATGACGGCGGGCACCGACAACGGTGTCTCCAATACAGACAATCTCACTTCCAGCACAACACCTATGTTCACGGGTACAGCAGAGGCTGGCAGTATTGTGACGCTCTACGATACCGACGGCACAACTGCACTAGGTACCGCTACAGCAACTGGTGGTAGCTACTCAATTACCTCTTCAACATTAAGTGCAGGTGGACATACACTGACAGCCAAAGCAACCGATGCGGCTGGAAATGTGAGTGTCGTATCAACCGGACTGGCGGTCACCATCGACACAACTGCCCCCACAGTCAACTCTGTCAGTGTGCCAGCCAATGCCACTTACATCGTCGGACAAAATCTCGACTTTACGCTGAACTTGAGCGAAAACGTGACTGTCACCGGTTCGCCCAAACTTGACCTGACTCTCGACACTGGCGGTACCGTTGCGGCCACTTATCTGAGTGGATCTGGCAGCAATGCCCTGGTATTCCGCTACACCGTCGTCAATGGCAATCTCGATACCAATGGTGTCAGTCTGGGTGCCAATATCGCCCTGAACGGTGGCAGCTTAAAAGATACTGCAGGTAACGACGCAACACTGACGCTCAACAGCGTTGGCGCATTAAGCAATGTGCTGGTTGATGGCGTGGTACCTACCGTTTCGTCCATCAATCGCACGGGTGCAGCCATTACCAATGCCACCAGTGTCAGCTACACGGTGACTTTCTCAGAAAGCGTCACAGGCGTTGATAGCAGTGATTTTGTGGTGACCCCAACAGGCGGCGTTACTGGCAACATTGCCAGCGTCACCGGCAGTGGTAACGCTTATACAGTCACCGTCAATGGGATTACCGGTGATGGAACTTTGAGACTGGACCTTAAAAACGCAGGCACAGGTATTGCTGACGCAGCAAGCAATGCCATTGCCACTGGTTATACCACTGGCCAGGTGTATACCCTCGATACCACAGCACCGACTGTGAGCTCGGTGGCGGCACCAGCCAATGCGAGTTACATTGCAGGACAACATCTCGACTTTACCGTTAATCTCAGTGAAAACGTCACTGTTACCGGTTCACCAAAGATAGACCTCACACTTGATACCGGCGGCACTGTTGCGGCAACTTATCTGAGTGGATCTGGTACCAATGCCTTGGTATTCCGCTACACGGTTGTGAGCGGCAATCTTGATACCAATGGTGTAAGTTTAGGTGGCAATATCGTGTTGAATGGCGGCACATTAAAAGATGGTGCAGGCAACAATGCCACACTCACATTGAACAGCGTGGGTGCATTGACTGGCGTGCTCGTCGATGGAGTTGCCCCCACAGTCAACTCGGTCAGTGTACCTGCCAATGCTACTTACAGCGTCGGACAAAACCTCGACTTCACGCTGAACTTGAGCGAAAACGTGACTGTTGCCGGTTCGCCCAAACTTGACCTGACCCTTGATACCGGCGGCACCGTCGCGGCGACTTACCTGAGTGGATCTGGCACCAATGCCCTGGTATTCCGCTACACAGTCGCAGGTGGCAATCTCGATACCAATGGTGTCAGTCTGGGTGCGAATATCGTCCTGAACGGTGGCAGCTTAAAAGATACCGCAGGTAACGACGCGACGCTGACACTCAACAGCGTCGGCGCATTAACCAACGTACTGGTCGACGGCGTCGTTCCTACCATTTCCTCCATCAATTGCACAGGGGCGATCATTACTAATGCCACCAGTGTCGGCTATACAGTCACCTTCTCAGAAAGCGTCACAGGCGTCGATACCAATGACTTTGTGATGACCGCAACAGGCGGTGTGACGGGCACCATTGCCAGCGTCACCGGCAGTGGCACTACTTATACCGTCACCGTCAATGGTATTACCGGTGATGGTACGTTACGACTGGATCTTAAAAACGCAGGCACAGGTATTGCCGACGCAGCAAGCAATTCGATTGCCACTGGTTATACCGCTGGCCAGGAGTATACCCTCGATACCACAGCACCGGCAGCACCATCTACACCAGACATGACGGCAGGCACCGATACGGGGGTCTCCAATACAGATAACATCACCTCCAACACGACACCCGCCTTTACTGGCACTGCAGAAGCCAACAGCACCGTCAAACTGTACGATACAGATGGCGTCACTTTGCTTGGTACAAGCACAGCGAATGGTGCTGGCAACTGGACCTTAACCAGTTCTGCACTGGCGGTCGGTTCACACACCGTAAAAGCCACAGCTACCGATGCTGCTGGCAATATCAGCGCCTTGAGCACTGGCCTGACAATTACCATTGCAACACCGACCATTACCAGCGTCAGTTACGATGCCGCGACAGGCATCCTGACGGTGACAGGTACTGGCATGGTGACCAATGACACCATCGACGTCAGTAAATTGACACTGTCAGGCGAAACCAGTGGTTCTTACACGCTGACAGCTGCCACGCCCAATCCAACTGCCGCTAGTGCCACGTCTTTCATCGTCACGCTGGGTGCCGCCGACAAACTGGCTATCAACGGCCTATTGAACAACAATGGAACCAGCGCTGTCAGCGGCACCACATTCAATCTGACTGGTGCACTGAACTGGGATAGCACGGCTGGTGCAGCAGCAGACGCCACCAATGCCGTCACCGTATCGAACGTCGCCGCCCCAACGATCACCTCAGCCACCTACGACGTCAACACCCACGTCCTGACCGTCACCGGCACCGGCCTCGTCAGTACCCTCGGCGCCACCAATGACATCACTGTCACTGCCCTGACCATCAAAGGCGAAGGCGGTATCGTCCGGACTTTGTCGACCACCGGCAATGTCGAAGTCACCTCCGCCACCAGCTTTGCTGTGACACTGGCCGGTGCTGACCAGACTACCGTTGAAGGCCTGTTCAACAAGAATGGCACCACCTCCACCGGTGGCACCACCTACAACCTGGCCGCAGCCGATGACTGGGACAGCGTCATTACCGGTGGTGACATTGCCGTCACCACGGCCCCGATTACCGTCTCCAATGTCGCAGTGCCGACCATCACCTCCTCGGTCTACAACGCCAGCACCGGTGTACTGACCGTCACAGGTACCGGCCTGACCGGCCTGACAGGGGCGAACAACGACATCGTTGCCAACAAATTCAGCCTGCAAGGCGAAGGTGGTGCCAGCTATACCCTCACCACCACCAGCAATGTCGAGATCACCTCCGCCACTTCCTTCACAATGACCTTGAGTGCGGCGGACAGGCTGGGTGCCAATCTCATCATGAACAAGAATGGCACCAGCTCCACCAGTGTCAACACGTACAACCTGATCGCCAACGAAGACTGGAATGCCGGGGCTGATGCCGCTGTCGTCATTGCTGATCTGACCGGCAATGGCGTGACCGTTACCAATGTGGTGGCACCTACCGTTGCCTCGGCGACATACAACGTCGGCACGGGCGTGCTGGTCGTTACAGGCAATAACTTCCTGTCCTTGGCAGGAGCCAATAACGACATTACCGCCAACCGTATCCGTTTCCTGGGCCAGGGTGCCATTAACTACACCCTGACCACTTCCCCGAATATAGACATCACCTCCAACACCAGCTTCACCATGACCATGAGTGTCGCCGACAAGACGCAACTGGCACTGAGGCTCAACAAGGATGGCAACTCTTCCACCGACGGCACCACCTACAACATCGGCATGCTGGAAGACTGGAATACCGGTGCCGCTACTGCTGTCGTCATCGCTGATCTGTTTGGCAATTTCATTACCGTCACCGGTAACAATGTCGCTCCCGTCATCGGCGGTGTCGTCGCTGGCCAGACCGTGACTGAAACCACCACGGTTTCTCCTTTTACCGGTGTCACCATCACCGATCCTGATGTCGGTGCTTCCGAAACCATCATCATCAGCCTCGATACCGCGGCCAAAGGCGCCTTTACTGCCGCTTCACTGGCAACCACAGGTTTCTCAACCGCCGATGGTGGTCTGACCTATACCCATGCAGCCGGTACCCCGGCTGCCGTTGAGGCAGCTATCCGTGGCCTGGTATTCCAGCCAGCGGCGGGCCGTGTCCCTGTGGGCGGCACAGAAACCACGACCTTCACCATCAGTGCCAATGATGGTATTGCTTCTGCGGTACTCAATAACACCACCACCGTGATTGCGACGGGTGTCAATGCGGCGCCGACCAATATCACGCTGTCAAATGCTGCTGTCCAGCAGGGTTCTGCTGACAATACCAGTGTTGGTACTTTGACAGCGATTGACCCGAATCCGGGTGATACCGCCAGTTTTACCCTGGTGAGTGGTAATGGGACGAATGACAAGGACAACAGTAAATTCACCATCTCGGGCAATACCCTGGTGGCGAAGAACCCTGTGGGCATGACACCGGGCAATTACAGTATCTTTGTGAGAGCCACGGATGCCATGGGTTCTGCCTATGAAAAGAACTTCATCATCGCCGTTGGTGACAATGTCGCCCCAACCGCGACCGGTATTACCCGCATCCAACCTGAAAACACCAGCCTGGGCACGATAGACTACAAGGTCACGTTCAGTGAAGCGGTGACGGGCGTGAATGCGGCAGCCTTTGCGCTGGCGACGACGGGGACAGTGGCAGGAACCATCAGCAATGTGACCCAGCTTGATCCTTCTACCTACAGCGTCAGGATCACGGGATTGACTGGTGATGGGACACTGGGCCTGAATCTGAAGAATGCCGGTACTGGCATTGTGGATACGTCCAGCCTGGCTCTGAATGGTGGCTTTACCGGGCAGTTGTATCAGGTCGATCATACGGCGCCGACGACCACCATTGCGAACCTGAAGTTCTCTAATGATGACGGCATCAGCGGCACCGACTTCGTGACGACAGCGACTCAACAGACCATCAGCGGTACACTCAGTGCCAGTTTGCTCGCCGGTGAAACCGTCCAGGTCTCGCTCGACAATGGCACGAACTGGATCAATGCGACAGCAACAGTAGGTAGTAATAGCTGGGCCCTGCAAAACCAGACTGTCAGTGGTAATAACACCCTGAAGGTCAGGGTAAGTGATCTGGCAGGTAATAGCGGAGCGGTACTGCAACAGGCTTATTCCATCCTTGCCTATGACAACAATACCGGGACCAATCCTTCTGACAATACCATTCCTGTCATTGATCCGGATGCCGATAGTGACGGCATCCTGCAAACCATAGAAGCAGAAGTGCCCAACTGGATCGGTAGTGGCAAGGGGGATGGTAACGGCGATGGCAAAGCTGATCAGGCGCAGAAAGAAGTCGGTTCCTTGCTATGGAATAATGGTGGCCTGGTCAATACGCACTACGCGACTTTGAGTATTGATTCTTCACTGGCCTTGTCTCATACGACGACATCAGCCAGCCCGCTCAATTTACCCAGTGACCTGCAATTACAGTATGGCTTGATCAACAGCCAAATTAATGGCGTGGGTACAGGTAAAGAAATCAATTTGTCGGTTTATACCGATAAGCTGGGTTCAGTAAATGGTTACTGGGTACAGGACAAGGCGGGTAACTGGACAAATATTGCCAGCGCGATCACTGAGGTGAATGGCAAACTGAAGGTGGACTTCAAGATCACCGATGGTGGCATATTTGATGCGGACGGCAAGGTGGATGGCAAGATCAGTTTCAGCGGTGGTCTGGGATACAGGAACAGTTCCCTGCCCGGCGACAAGGATGGTGATGGCATCCCGGATGCGATAGAAGCCAGAGTCGGTACCAAGCTTGATGTCAAGGACAATGATGTCTTGCACCGCTCTGACCTGTTTGCCATGCAGCTTTATCGTGACGTGCTGTTCCGTGAGGCAGATGCCGCAGGTGTGCAGTACTGGCAGCAGCAAATCGACAGTGGCAAGATGAGCCGGGCGCAGGTGGCGGCGTCGTTCATGGAGTCAGCTGAATTCCAGAGCGGCATAGGCGGCATCACGCGTCTGTACTTTGGGGCCTTTGACCGCTTGCCTGACCGTGAAGGTCTGGCTTACTGGATGCAGGCGCAAAAGGATGGCATGAATCTCTCCAAGGTCAGCGCTTCGTTTGTGTCGAGTGCTGAGTTCCAGAAGACTTATGGGGCGCTGGACAATACGGCCTTTGTGGACCGGGTCTATCAGAATGTCTTGCACCGTAGTTCAGATGCCGCAGGCAAGGCCTATTGGCTGGGGCAACTGGGCAATGGCCTCTCCAGGGGCGATATGCTGGCGGGCTTTACGGAATCGTCGGAGTTCAAGGCGAATTCGCAGTCCAAAGTGTCTTTGACGCTGGATTACATCGGTTTGCTGGGGCATGCGCCGGATCAGGCAACGTTTGACGCGCTGCTGGCGCAGTCGGGTACGGATGTGGTCACGCTGATCGGGCAGTTTATTAATTCGCCTGAGTATCTGGCGAGGTTTATGCCGGTTTGAGTTGTTGATGGGCTACTGCGGCAAAGCATGCTTTTGCTGCAGTAGCTGGCAATCTGCCATTGCCTGCCTGATTGCATCTAACAATCCCACAGCTCCTTGTGCTGTTGCCATTTGCAAGGCCTGCTCGAGTGTTTCACTGGCGAGACCGATATCACCCTCTTGCATGTGACACAAACTGCTCAAACGCAGCAAGTCTGCATGACAGTAATAGTCCTCGTATTTGTCAATTTCGCCAAGCGTCTTTATCAGCAAAGACTTTGCCTCGTCCCAGCATTGCAGTTTGATTAGGGTGCTGGCCAAAACCCAACTGGCCGTGGTTGTGCCAGCCCGGTAGGCGCTGTGCAAATTTTCTGCTGCCTCAAGTGCGGGCATGATGTCTTTGAGCTTGTTGCCATTGGCCTGGGCAGATAGATAAAACAGACTATTCATGCTTTGCCATAATGGAAATCCAAATTGTGTACCCAGTTGCACACCCTCTCCTGCGAGCTTGGCGGCTTCATCCCTTTGGCCTGCAGTCCAGCACATCGCCGTATTGAAGGTCAGCATAAAGCACAAAGCATGGCTTTTTTTGCGCTCCCTGGCCAGCAAAGTGCTTTCTATTGCCAATTCATGGGCATAGGCATCCCCCAAAAACCATAGGTTCCAGCACAGGAAGGCGCGTATCAGTATCTCAAGATCTTCGCCCCAGTAACGCTGGCGCTCTTCCAGACTAAGTGTCTTGGCGATGGACAAGCCCTCTTGTTGATAGCGCAGTGCCTCTACAAACAGGCCGCGCCAGAACAATGAATTGCCAAGCGCAAAGCAGGCCATCAGGCGCTTGGCAGGCGTATTTGCCAGCTCCTCCAGGCGTCGCGCTATACCCAGGCCATCGCTCTTGCCTTGTGAACTTCCCCCCATGTACAAACCACTCAAGGCACAGAACAAAGACTCTGTTTCTTCATGATCTGGTGCTGGTAAGTCATTCAAACTATCACAGACAGCTCGGAACTGCTGATGCCCCAACTGGGATCCATACCCCTGGCACAAGAGGGCGGCATTACCCATGGATAAACGCAGGGAAATTTGCAAATGCGCCAGCCCGGACTGTGGCTGCAAGGCGATATCCAGTGCCTTGCCAAAATCATGCAAGGCATCCATGGCGAATTCACTCGCCAATGCTTTCTGGCCGCTGATCGTCCACATGGAGGCTGCCTGTTGCAAATCATGTGCCTCTTCAAAATGCCGGGCAATTTCTGCACTCGCTATGCCAGGCTCATTGAGCAAATGCTCTGCGACACGCAGGTGTGCTGTCCGCCTCTGTTTTTCAGGAAAACTCTGGTACGCCGCGTCAGCAATCAAGGCATGTTGAAAGCGATAGTGCCCATGCTGCGCGCCTGCTTGTATCAGGCGATAGCTAATGGCCAGTTGCAGTGGACCAGCTACATCTTCGTCTGGCAACAAGCCACTGAGTATACGCGCATTAAAGTTGTTACCAATGACGGCTGCCATTTGCAAAATATTCTTGTATGGCCCGAGCTTATCCAACTCGCTCTGCAACAATTCCTTAACCGGTATCAGATGATGCTGTCCGTCTTCTGTACGGCTGCGGGTAAGCCTTTCAATAAACAGGGGAACACCACCACAATCATGCGCTATGCGCGTTTGCTCCTGTTCTGACAAAATATGGCGGTGGTCACAGGCAGCGACCATTTGCTCCGCAGCAGCAAAAGCAAGCGGGCTCAGTTCAATGATAACGGGCGAGGCACCCGCATGTTCCAGCGGAGCGTCTGGTCTTGTTGTTACCAATAGCAATAGCCGTTGTTGTTCCAGGCTGCCCGCATAACGGGCCAGAAATTCGCGGGTAGCGAAATCTGACCAGTGAAAATCATCAATCAATACTAGGCAAGTCTTTTGTCTGGACAATTGGTCGAACAAAGTGCCCAGCGCTGCAAATATCTGGTTCTTGCTATCCGCCTCCACTTGCATGCTCTGGTCAAACAGAGAAATAAGTGCATGGAGCATCGCTTCTTCTGGCTCATAAGCCGGTACCAGTTCCCGCAAACACGCCCTTATTCTGCGCGGATATTCATCCGCTTTCAAAGGCGATAAGGCAAACAATTCAGCCAGCGCTTGTCGCAAGGCTGCCAAGGATTGATGCTGGTATTCAAGCGTGCAATAAATACGAATGACAAGGTTTTCTGCAGTATCGAGCTGGCGGCTCACTTCGGTAGCCAGCCTGGTCTTGCCCATGCCAGCATTGCCGCACAATATCAGCCATTGTGGTTGCGCCTGCTTTGCCAACTGCCAGTGGCGCCATACAGCCTGTAACTCTTCACCGCGCCCAACCAGAGGAAATTCCTGTTGCCCTCCGGTACTCATGAGTTGCCTTGCTAGTCTGTACTTGATTACGTCATTTGCATAGCCGTCATGTGCCAACAATTCCATGGCATCGTTTGTCAGCTTACTACTGATTTGCTCTGCGACCATCCGGTCAAACACAATTTCACCCACCGCAGCAGACCAGCACATCTCTTGCACTTTTCTTGGCAAGGCTCCAAGAAAGCGCATTTCATCAACAGTACACTGGACATTGCCAGCGCAAATTCCAATGCGCAGATGCTGCCGCGCTCCATCTGCAAGCATGATTTCTTGCGCAGCGTAAATACTCCTGAGGGCAGCTTGCTCGGGCTCAGTGTGCATACCAAAACTCGCATGAAAACCCTGACCAAATACTTGCTTGCAAGTCCCGCCCCACAGGCTGATTTTATCTTGCGCTGCGCAAAGTATTTGCTCCATACGCAAAACCGCGTCTGCCTCATCAGCTCCCGGGAGCGGCGAAAGATCAAATTCCACATAGGCAATCGTGAGCCAGCGAATTTCGGTAATAGCCCGTATGATGGTCGAAACCTGTTTTTCTCCTTTAACTTTCTGATCAACGACAGTTGACATGGGATCCTGTTGCAATAATCTCCTGGTCGATGCAGACGCGTGCGTACCAAAGGCAGCAAGTAAATTCTGCTCCAGCGTAGTCAACACAAAATTGGCACGCTTGAAATCACCACAGGACAACAACAGGCGTATCAGCTTTGCAGCAGTATTTTCGTTCAAGCTGTCCTGCTCCCATAGCTGATTGGCTATTGCAACAGCAGAGGCGATACGTCCGGTCTTTTCTTGCTCCCGGCAAAGTCTTGCAGCGAGGTCACGCCAGCGTTCCCGCAATTGCTTGCGCACCTGGTGTATCCAGGCTTGCAGATCAGTACCAACATTGAGTTCCATGCGTTCAAGGAAATCATGATTGAGTTGGCTTAGCCGTGGTTCAAAGCTATCTGCCAGCCACGAGCAAAACAGATTTCCCGGGTCATCTGCCTGCCATTCATTAAGCAAGCTAGCAATATCCACATGTACTCGCGAATCTGAAAAATAAGCAATACTGTCGCGCCTGCTTTGTATGACCTCCGCCCCCATGGGCGTATTGATGGCCTTGCTGAGGTTGTTGAGTACCTGGCGCAGGTTCGTCAGCGCGGAGGCAGCGGGCAAGTCAGGCCACAGCAGTTCTGCCAAATGCTCCCTGGCTATCCAGCGGCCACTCGCTGTTGCCAGATAGGCCAACAGATAAATGGCTTTTCGATATTTAAGCTTGCCAGCGATGTCCTGACCGTCAAGCTTTAACTGAAAACTACCTAGCAAGGAAATATCAAGCTGAGAGACAGATGGATCTGGCGATGCTGAGGTGTGCATATTCTTTGAAAGTAGATACTTTTTGCTGGCGAACCTGATTGCAGACTGCAAGGGCATGAATAATAAAAACACACATACTTGTAGCCGGATAGCAATATTATAACCGGGTCACCTATTCCTCTCCTTGAATCAGCGCAAGCAAAAGCATAACTTGCTTTATTGCAAATAAAAAACCTTCCCTAATAAATAAAGGAAGGCTTTATAAGTGACAAAAAATAAAAGAATCAGCCGCTGTTACGCAAACCGGCAGCAATACCATTGATGGACAAATGTATCCCACGACGCACGCGCTCGTCTTCATCGCCCTTACGGTAGCGTTCCAGTAATTCCACCTGCACGTGATTCAATGGCGACAGATAGGGGAAACGGTTACGTATCGAACGCGCAAGCAAAGGATTTGCTGCCAGCAATTCATCCTGCCCAGAAATTGCCTTCAGTATATCTATCGTTGCTTCATGCTCAGCCTGTATGCGCGGGAAGATGCGGTTACGCAAGGATTCATCCTTGACCAGTTGCGCATAACGGCTGGCAATGCCGATATCGCTCTTGGCCAGTACCATCTCCATATTCGACAACACAGTACTGAAAAAAGACCAGTCCTTGAACATCGCCTGCAAAGTCTGCAAACCGGTATCAGGATGTGCCCTCAGATAAGCTTGTACAGCAGAGCCAAAACCAAACCAGCCCGGCAACATCAAACGGCATTGCGACCAGCTGAATACCCAGGGAATGGCACGCAAATCTTCTATCGCTGTAGATTTCTTGCGAGAAGCCGGGCGGCTGCCTATGTTCAGGCCAGCGATCTCGGAAATGACTGTCGATTCCCAGAAATACTGCTCGAAACCCTCGGTTTCATAGACCAGATTACGATAGGCCTTGAAAGCATGGTCGGACAATTCTTCCATCGCTGACAAAAACTCGGGGCGTGGTGCTGGCTCGGTATGTGCCAGCAAACTGGCTTCCATGGTGGCCGCAGCCAATACTTCAAGATTACGCCGCCCTACTTCAGGATTGCCGTATTTGGCAGTAATAACCTCGCCCTGCTCTGTCAGGCGAATCTGCCCCTGCACAGCACCCGCAGGCTGCGCCAATATCGCCTGATAGCTGGGGCCGCCGCCACGGCCAACCGAACCACCACGTCCATGGAACAGGCGCAGGCGCACCTGGTGTTTGCTGAATATGGCGATCAGGTCAAGCTCAGCCTTGTACAGCTCCCAGCCAGAAGTCAAAAAGCCGCCATCCTTGTTACTGTCAGAGTAACCAAGCATGACTTCCTGCGCATTGTTGCGGCTGGCCAGCAGGCGTGCATAAGCCGGTATGCCAAACAACCTGTCCATGACAGGCGCACTATTTTGCAGATCGCCTATGGTTTCAAACAGTGGGATGATATTGACGTCAACACGCCCTTCAGCCGGATGCAGCAGGCCAGACTCTTTCAGGAGCAAGGCCAGCTCCAGCATGTCGGACACGCCATCAGTCTTGGAAATGATGCAATTAGGCACTGTCCCCTTGCCATAGCGCTTTTGAGCGGTGCAGGCGGCACGGTAAATCGCCAGTTCAGACTGTGTCTCTTCTGAATACGTCAGGTAAGGCGAAGCCAGTGGACGGGCCGAGCTGATCTCTTTAATCAAGACTTCTATGCGCAGATCTTCATCCAAATCCAGGTACTTCAATTCAGGATTAGCCGCCTGCAATAACTCATGCACTACGCGCTCGTGCACATCTGAATTCTGGCGCAAATCCACAGGTGCCAGATAAAAACCAAACACCTTGACCGCTCGGCGCAAATGACGCAAACGGCCACGCGTGATCGCAGCAGAACCGTTGTCATACAAGGAATAGTGAACAATATCCAGATCCGCAGCCAGTTCTTCTGCTGTCGCATAAGGTTCGGCGATACCACTGGGGTGGATGACTGGTTCCAGGCCCAGTAATTGTTTGTAGGTCGCAGACAGGCGCGCATACACACCGCTGATGGCCAGGCGATAAGGCTCGTCAGAACGGTGTGGCGAATGATCAGGTGAGCGCTGCGCCAGGGCCAGCAAGTCGTCAGAGACTTTCACCAACAAATTCGCCATCGACAATTGCGAACCCAGGGTATGCAATTCATCAAGATAGAATTTAAAGGCGCGCGTGGCCTGCATGGCCAGGGTTTTTTCCAGCACAGTGGCCGTGACGAAAGGATTGCCATCACGGTCACCACCTATCCAGCTGCCCATCTTCATGAAGCTGGGCAGTTCATGCTGGGCCAGCGCTGCATCTTTGCTTGCCAGTAAATCTTCCAGGCCCGCATACAGATGTGGCAATTCACGCAGGAAAGTGTAGTCGTAAAAACTCAGACCATTTTCCACTTCATCGAGCACTGACAATTTGGAAGTACGCAGCATGCGTGTCTGCCATAGAGTCAGTACGGCACGTCCCAGGGCTTCATCATTCGCGGCTGATTCTTCCGGCGTCAACTGCATGCGATCGCGCTCATCCAGCAGGCGGGTAATCACCATCTGGCAATTCAAGATGCTCTTGCGTTGCACTTCTGTTGGATGAGCAGTCAATACCGGGAACACTTGTGCAGTCTCAAAAAAATCCAGCAATTGCTGGCTGCTGTGACCGGTGTTGTACAGTGCTTCTATGGTGTGCGCCAAACTTCCCTGACGCGGCGCTGATCCTGCAATCAAATGCGCACGGGTGCGACGTATGTGATGCTGGTCTTCCGCCAGATTCACCAGATGTGAAAAATAACTGAAAGCACGTATGACTTGCGTGGTCTGGTCATTGGTCAGGGTATCCAGTGTGGTTTCCAGTTCGGCACGTGCAGCTTCATCTGCGTCACGGCGAAAGCGTATGGAATTCTGGCGCACCTGTTCGATGAGGTCGAATACTTCATCGCCATGCTGGTTTCTTACCGTGTCGCCTAATATGCGGCCCAGCCTGCGTATGTCTTCACGCAGACTCTGGTCTTTGTCGTCGCTGATATCGTTCATTTTTAATTGCGGATGTAGGTGGGCATTCATGCTGACAAATTCTACGGTAAGGATAAAAACAGATCGATGAAAATTCTTGCGTGCCTGCAGTGGCAAATAAGTGGCAATATATTTGCGGCAGCCAGGGCTGCGACTCTACAGAGTAAGCAGCTGTCTTGACAGCATGCTTACACCATCATATAAATTTAATATATCAAATACAATGAGGCTCGCCTACAACACCACGGCGTCAGAAATGAAACGCTAAGCAGCTTTTTTCAATTTATGACTACGGCCAACTGCCATCAACAAACCCTTGGTCGAGCTGTCATAATCTTCCTTGACGGCACTCGGATCAAGACTGATCAATTGCTGCGCCAGCGATTTACCGAGCTCGACACCCCATTGATCAAAGGCATTGATATCCCAGATAACCGATTGCACAAACACCTTGTGTTCATACAGGGCAATCAATGCGCCCAAAGAGCGTGGCGTCAGAGAATCCAGCAAAACAGTTGAAGTCGGGCGATTACCTTCAAACACGCGTGGTGCCAATACCTTGTCAGGCAAGTCGCCAAGTTCAGCCCTTACTTCTGCCATGCTTTTGCCCCAGGCCATGGCCTTGGATTGCGCAAAGCAATTTGCCAGCAGTGCCTGATTATGACCAGGCAAACCTGCATCATCATCAGCAACTACGATAAAGTCGGTAGGGATAATCGTTGCGCCCTGATGTAATAACTGGAAGTAAGCATGCTGACCATTGGTGCCCGCTTCACCAAACAAAATAGGCGAAGTGGTGTAATCAACCCGCTGTCCTTCACGCGTGACAGACTTGCCATTGCTTTCCATTTCCAGTTGCTGCAAATAGGCAGGCAAGCGTGTCATGCGCTGGTGGTAAGGTGCAATCGACAGTGCTTGCAAGCCAAGGAAATTGATATTCCACACACCTATCAAGGCCATCAATACCGGCAGATTTTGTTCCAGCGGTGCCTGGGCGAAATGCAAATCCATTTCATGCGCACCAGCCAGCATTTCTTCAAAACGGTCTGCGCCTACATATAGCGCAATTGACAGACCAATGGCACTCCACATCGAATAACGGCCACCAGCCCAGTTCCAGAACGGGAAAACATTTTCAGGGGCGATACCAAAATCAGCAGCGGCTTTAACATTGGTACTGAGTGCAACAAAGTGCTGACATATCTGATCGACCGGGCAACCATGCGACAACATCCATTCACGCGCAGTGCGGGCATTGGTCAGGGTCTCCATAGTCGAGAAGGTCTTGGATGCGACCACGAACAAAGTTGTTTCAGGATCAGCATTGGCCAGCGCATCAGCCACATGACGGCCATCAACATTGGAGACAAAATGCAGGGACAGGTTTTTTTGCGACCACGGTGCCAAAGCAATGCAAGCCATTTGCGGGCCAAGGTCTGAACCACCGATACCGATATTAACGATAGTGCGTATGGCCTTGCCTGTATATCCCAGCCAGCGGCCTTCCCTGACCGCATCGCTAAATGTCCGCATTTGTGCCAGCACCTGGTGCACGTCGGCAGCAATGTTTTCACCATTCAGATAAAAAGACTCGCCCTTGGGCAAGCGCAATACCGTATGTAGCACTGCGCGGTTTTCCGTCTGGTTGATCGCTTCACCGCGCAACATCGCATCGCGGCGTGACTCTACATCCTGCTGCCTGGCCAGCGCCAGCAAATTCAGCTTTGCTGTCGTGTCTATGCGTTGCTTGGAGTAATCAAGCATGATGCCGCAAGCGGACGCTGAAAAATGCGCAAAGCGCTGAGGGTCAGCACGAAACAGATCTTTCAGGTTGGGCATGTTGGTGGCACGTTGCTGCAACAAACCCCAGATAGGAGTACGCGATACGGAAGTGACCATAATCTTGCTTATAGACGAAAAGTGATGAGTGAAAGTGCTAAAAAATATTATTCCAAACTGTATTTACTTCTTGCCAGCTGCAGCAGCGGCTGCCGCCAGCGCACCAATCGCCGCCCAGTCGCCTGCATTGATGAGGGAGGCTGGACACATCCACGAACCACCTACACACAGGATATTTGATTGTTGCAATAGCGCAGGCGTCGCCTCCACCGTAACACCACCCGTCAGGCAGAATTTCACATCAGGGAAAGGGCCGCCCAGGGCCTTCGCCATCTTGGTCGCACCGACGATATCAGAAGGGAAAAGTTTGACGACATTGAAGCCATGTTCCAGCGCCAGCATCAGGTCACTCGCACCGCCAACCCCAGGAAAATATGGCAGGCCAGAATCAGCAGCGGTTTTTGCCAGCAAAGGCGTGATGCCAGGGCTGATACCAAAGGCTGCGCCTGTCTCTCTGACTGCATCCAGTTGCGCTTGCGTCAGAATGGTACCTGCACCCACCGTCACTGTCGGGCAGGCCTTGACGACTTCGCGCAAGACTGTCATGGCATTTGGCGTACGCAAGGTGATTTCAACTGCTGGCAAACCATTTTCTGCCAGCGTAGTCACACAACGTATCGCCTGATCGACATCATCAGTAACCAGGATAGGCAATACACGGATTTGTTCCAGTTGGGCGATGATGTTTCGCTTGCTCATACTGATATTCAGGCTCATGATGGTTTCGCTTTTAGAAAATTAATCAATGAAAAGAGTGGATGCGCCATGCTCAGGCGCTGTCACGACACGACGCTGTGCGGCAAACAAGTCGCGGCCATAACCGAAAGTGACTTCCTTGCTGAGTTCACGCACGGCGCGTTGTGACCAGACATCAGCATCCACCAGGGCACGCAATTCACCCGTGTGGACATTGAGTTCAACAACATCGCCGTCACGCACTTTACCGAGCGGGCCGCCTTGTGCCACTTCCGGGCTGACATGCAGGGCCGCTGGCACTTTGCCGGATGCACCCGACATGCGGCCATCCGTCACCAGTGCAACCTTATACCCCGCCGACATCAGGCTACCCAGCACAGGGGTGAACTGATGCAACTCAGGCATACCGTTCGCTTGCGGGCCCTGGAAGATGACGACAGCGACGAAATCCATATTCAGCTCGCCTGCTTTATACGCTTTGACGAGTGCATCCTGCGATTCAAATACTTTTGCCGGTGCCTTGATGACCCAAGCATCTTCAGGCACGGCAGATGCCTTGACAATCGCGCGGCCCAGATTGCCATGCAATAAACGCAGGCCGCCAGTAGGTGCGAATGGATCAGTCACATTGCGTACCACTGTTGTGTCGGTCGATTCTGCAGGCAGCGCTTCCCATTTAACTTTGCCATCTTCAGTCAATACCGGGCGGCTCGTGTGTGAATTCAAACCATCATTGCCATACACTGTCATGACATCTGCATGCATGAGTCCGGCAGACAAAAGTTCACGTATAACAAAGACCGGGCCACCGGCATCTTCAAAGGCATTCACGTCTGCGGTACCGTTAGGATAAACACGCGTCAGCAGAGGGATGACGGATGACAGTTCATCAAAATCCTGCCAGTCGATGATGATGCCAGCGGCGCGTGCCACGGCAATCCAGTGGATAGTGTGGTTGGTAGAACCACCCGTCGCCAGCAGGGCAATGATGGCATTGACGATGGTTTTTTCATTGACCAGTTGACCTATGGGTCTGTAGTTGCCGCTTTGCTCGGTCAATTGCAGGACGCGCTCTACTGCTGCATCTGTGAGCACACTGCGCAATGGGTCTCCCGGATGGACAAAGGCGGCACCTGGCAAATGCAGGCCCATGGCTTCCAGCAGCATCTGGTTGCTGTTGGCTGTGCCATAGAAAGTACAGGTGCCTGCACTATGGTAGGCGGCGCTTTCTGCCGCCAGCAATTCTTCCTTGGTCGCTTTGCCTTGGGCATAGCGTTCACGCACTGCTGCTTTTTCTTTATTCGACAAACCAGAGCCCATGGGGCCAGCAGGGATGAAGATGGTTGGCAGATGACCAAAGGCCAGCGCACCTATCAGCAGGCCAGGTACGATCTTGTCGCAAATACCGAGGCAGAGCGTCGCATCAAAAGCATCATGGCTCAGCGCCACGGCAGTTGCCTGGGCTATCACATCACGTGAGAAGAGCGAGAGCTCCATGCCAGGGCGGCCCTGTGTCACGCCATCACACATGGCAGGCACAGCACCGGCCACCTGGGCAGTGCCACCAAAGCGCAGCGCTGTCTGGCGTATCTGCGCTGGATAGTGCTCATAAGGCTGATGTGCCGACAGCATATCGTTGTAGGCAGTGACTATGCCGATATTTGGTTTTTGCGCCTGGTTGAGCCAGATCTTGGTGCCATTGTCCATCGCTGCATTGGCATGCGCCTGATTAGCACAGGACAGGCTGGCGCGGCGCGGGCCACGGCCACGCATTTGCTCCAGATGGGAAAGATAAGTACTGCGCAAGGTTTTGCTGCGCTCGGTAATGCGCTGGGTAACCTTGTCGATAACAGGATGCAGCGCAATGGATGGGGATGTCGTCATATAACACCTGTGGCCCGTTCGGGCGAAAAATAAGAAAGCTGTAGCAATACTGAATCAATGCAGCAAAGATAGCATAAATCCCCACATTTCTGTAACAAACTTTCAGTATTTTGATATTTAGCTGTTTTTTTTGGCAAAAACATCAAATTTATCGTAATGAAACTACATTTTTGAATATTTTCTGGCATAATCGGGATAAATCACTATCATCAATGTAGTACATCTTTTGCAATGCATGACAAACTCAGGCAAGCAAAACAGCAGCATCTGGCAACAGACGGTAACTTACGGGAACATATACCTGCCGTCTGTGTTGCACCCAACATAACAACCGACACAACACGGAGTCAGCATGACCACATTTGTTTTATTTGGCGGCACCGGCGACCTTGCCAAGCGCAAGATCATCCCTGCTTTGTATAGCGCATTTGTGAATGGCAGGCTGGACCAGAACTTCAAGTTCATTGGTGCCGCCCGCGAAAAATTGACTGATGAAGAATTTCGGGTGCGTGTTGCGACTGCCATTGAATCCTATGCTGCCAACGTAGATGGTGCGACGGAAGAAAAACGATCTGCCTTTTTGGCGACCACGCATTATTCCAAAATAGATGCGCGCATCCCTGAAGACTTTGCTGCCCTCAAAGACAATCTGCATACCAGTGAAACCAATGCCACCCTGTTTTACCTGGCGACAGGCCCCGACATTTTCATCCCCGTTGTTGAGCAATTGTCCAAGCATGGCCTGGTAGAAGGTAATGCCCGTGTCGTGGTCGAGAAACCTCTGGGCCGCGATGCGCAATCTGCCAAAGAGATCAACCAGTCCCTGCGCACTTACCTGAACGAAAACCAGATTTACCGTATCGATCATTACCTCGGTAAAGAGATGGTGCAAAACCTGCTGGCACTGCGTTTTGCCAATTCTTTCCTGGAGCCATTATGGAACCGCAAATGGATACAGGATGTACAAATCTCCATCTCTGAACAGGTCGGCGTCGAATCACGCGGTGATTTCTATGACCATACTGGCGCGTTGCGCGACATGGTGCAAAACCATTTGCTGCAACTGGTGTCCATCGTCGCGATGGAACCACCAGTGAATGCCAACCCGGATGCGATACGCGATGAAAAAGTCAAGGTTTTGCGCGCCCTGCACAAGTTCACGCCTGACGAAGTCAGCAAGAAAACTGTGCGCGGCCAATATCGTGCCGGCGCCGTTGATGGCAAACCCGTCATTGCTTACCAGAATGAACCCGGCGTACCGCCTGCATCCCGCACTGAAACCTTTGTCGCCATCCGTGCCGAGATAGATAACTGGCGCTGGGCTGGTGTGCCTTTCTATCTGCGCACAGGTAAACGTATGGCCAGCCGCAGTGCGGAAATCACGATCAATTTCAAGCCTATCCCCTACTCCATCTTTGGCAAGTCACAAGGGCCTTTGCGTTCGAACCGCCTCGTCATTTCTTTGCAACCTGAAGAAAGCGTGCAATTGTATATGAAGGCCAAGGAACCGGGCGAAGGCATACGCCTGTCCGACGTTGCCCTGAACCTGGATTTTGCCGAAGTGTCGAATTCACGCCGCGTTGAATCTTATGAGCGTCTGTTGCTTGACGCCATGCACGGCGACCTGACCCTGTTCGTGCGCGATGATGAACTGAGTGCTGCCTGGGCCTGGATAGACCCCATCATGAGCGCCTGGCAAAACGATAGCGAAGGCCTGAAGTCATATATCTCCGGTAGTTGGGGTCCATCTGCTGCCAGTTACTTGCTGGCACAGCATGGGGCAGCCTGGGGTGAAGAATTCGTTGAAAGCTAAGCGATAAAATGACTATGAAATACCATACTTTTGAAAACTTCACGGCACTGACCGAAGCCCTGAGCCAGCAATGGCTGAATGTGATCAAGACCACACCGGATGGCAGCAGCTTTGCCCTGGCTGGAGGCTCCACACCTGCGCCTGTATATCAGCGCCTGGATCAGTTGCTATCGAATATCGATGCGCACAATCCCATCAAACTGGTAGCTACCGATGAACGCTGGGTACCGGATCAGGACGCGCAGAGCAATGAGGGTCTGTTCCGCCGCTGCCTGTCCGGTTCTGCCACGGGCAAGCGCTGGCAACTGGTGTCCCTGAAAAATGCTTCGAGCACGCCGGAAGTGGCGACAGAAGCCATCAATGTGCGTCTGAAGGAACAATTGCCGCAAGCCTTCAGTGCAGTCTTGCTGGGCATGGGCGCAGACGGGCATATTGCCTCCCTCTTCCCTGGCGCACCTACCCAGCATGATGACCTGGCTTGCCTGGCAGCGGTGCATCCGCAAACCCGCCAGAGCCGCATGTCATTGTCCTTGCCGCGTCTTTTGAATACCAAACGCATCTGGCTCGTCATCACCGGTGCAGAAAAACGACAGGTACTGGAACAGGCAGTAGAAAATAATCTGCCAGTTGCCTCCTTGCTGCGTGAAGCAGGCTGTACCATAGATGTTTTCTGGTGCCCGTAAAGCTCATGTATATGGCCAATCCGTTTTCTGACAATAAACCCAACAATCCTCCTGAAAAAGGTTTGCTGGCACGCATACGCACTGCCAGCACGGCTTTAAGCCGTGCCGAGCGCCAGGTAGCAGAATTTTTACTGCAAAAACCGCATGATGCACTGGAAATGTCGATACGGGTTCTGGCCCAGGCCTGCGACGTCAGCGAACCCACGGTCGCCCGCTTTGCCCAGAGCATGGGTTTTGATGGCTTCAAGACCTTCAAACTGGCGTTTGCCAAAAGCCTGGCCACCGGCATCCCGTTCCTGCATCTGGATGTGAACCAGGCTGATCATGTGCGTGATGTCTTGCCCAAGGTCTTTGACCGCACCATCGCCGCATTGATGGAAGCCCGCAATAATGCCAATACCGCGACCTTTGAAGCTGCAGTCAATCTGCTGGCACGCGCACGCCGCATAGAATGTTATGGCCTGGGTTATTCTGGCGCACTGGCGATTGATGCGCAGTTGAAGTTTTTCCGCTTTGGCATACCGACTACCGTATTTTGCGACGCCCACTTGCAGGCGCAATCCGCCACCTTGTTGAACAGCGATTGTGTGGTCGTGGCATTTTCCCGCACTGGACGCACACGTGACCTCATCAACAGCGTGCAACTGGCGAAACAGGCTGGTGCCAGAATACTGGTATTGTGCGCCAGTGGCGGCCCATTGGCAGAACTGGCTGATGTGCACATAGGTGTTGATGTGGAAGAAGACCCCGACATCTACACACCGATGACTTCACGCCTTGCGCATCTGACCTATATCGATGCACTGGCAGTGGCTGTCACCTTGCTGCGTGGCCCTGCGGCCATCGATATGCTGGAAAGAGCCAAGGCCAGTATCAGTGAGAAACGGCTTGTACCCAAGATAGGTTAAGGTCAATTAGGCCAACGTCAAACAGTTTGCATAGCGGCGTTGGCTACTACCCTGGCACGCCGCTTCCTCATCCAGATAATCACACCTGTGACGCTCAGCATGGCGACCACCAGGCCCAGCAGTGAAATCAGGATACGCCCGGTCAAGCCGAGTATGCGGCCTGAATGCAATGGGAATTGCGCCTGCAGGAAAATATCACCAGCAGAACCAGTACCGGGGATTTTACCTCCCAGCGCACTGCCGTCCTTGCCATCAAAATACAGCCAGGCATTACCCAGGCCGACATCGCCATGATCATTACCAGGCTCAAAAAATCCCACACCATACACACCAAATGCGGGTGAATAAAATATGCCGCCAGCAGGCAAGGTCCAGCCGCGTTTTTGCGCCTCCTGTTTTGCCAATTCCGTAACCTGTTCACGGCTGATCACGGGTATCAGAGGCTTGTCCGGTGCTTGCGGTATACGGCTGGCAAATACATCCGCACTCAGAGGTGAAAATAATGAAACGACTGGGCGTACCACTTGTGCATTAAGGTTCATCGATACTGAGGTAATCGCCAGCAGCAGCATGAACAACCATAGCCAGACACCACTGGAGCGGTGCAAATCAAAATTGAGTTTATGCCCTCCCTGACGCCAGCGAAAAGCAAATGACTTGCGCCAGCTACGCCAGTTGGGGAAAGACAGCCATAGCGCGATAAAACAATCGAGCGCCCACACTATGCCGACGATGCCCATGAACAGAACACCCAGCTCTATGCCCGATACTTCGGGTATATGCATGGTGTAATGCAGCTTGTATAAAAATGGCAGCAGGTTTTCACGGCTCAGGGATATCTCACCCCATTGCCGCTTGCCCTGTACATCGCCAGTGACAGGGTCGACTGCAATCTGGTTAAAGCCCAGGGGATAAGCCTTGCCAGTGGCAGGATCTATCCTGCCTTCTACCGACATCTGGCTGGTGTGTCCTGGCTCTGCCTCGCTCAGGACATAGGTCACCCAGATGCGCGGGTCACGTGCTTCTACCCTGTTGGCCAGTTCCAGTCCTGACATGGGTTTGCCAGCCTTGCCTTGCGACTGGCTGTGCGCCTGGAACAAATGCGGATTGAGCAAAGCATCCAGCTCATGATCCCAGGAGATGAAAGCACCCGTCAGGCCAGAGATAAACAGGAATACCGCCACCGCAAGCCCAAACCAGCGGTGCAGTAAAACAAAGACAGGACGCATCAACATAAACTTCCTGGCTTATCAATATTTCCAGTTGACCGCAACGCTGCCGTTTCTTGGCGCAGCGTAATAGCCCTGGCTCCAGTACAGGCTGGTCAGATATTTTTGATCACTGACATTGTTCAGGTTGGCCGATATGCTGAGATTCTGATTCACGTCATAGCGCGCCATCAGGTTCAGCGTTGCATAACTGCCCTGGCGTATGATGTTGCCTGAGCCTTCATCACGGAAAATAGCCGACTGCCAGTTCAGGCTACCACCCACTTTTGCCTTTGGCATGAAAGGCAGTTGATAAGCAGTCGACAGACGGAACAATTTGCGCGGCACATAAGTTTTGACATCCTGATCATTGCTACCCTTGAGACTCAACTGTGTATAGCCTGCGCTGAGGTTCCAGCCTTTTGCCAATTCACCACTGGCGTCAAGTTCAAAGCCTTGTGATTGCGCATCTATGCCACGGTAATAGCTCTTGGTGCCTATATAGCCTGCCTGCTCCGCTGCATTGTTTTGCTGTATCTTGAAAACAGCCGCAGACAGGTTCAGCTTGCGGTTGAACAGTTCGACCTTGAGACCCAATTCATCGCCTTTACCCTTAACAGGGTCAAGGGTTTTTCCACTCGCATCCACTTCGCTTTGGGGATTGAAGATTTCCGTGTGGCTGGCATACACAGAAGCATAAGGTGTCAGATCATAGACCAGGCCCAGATAAGGCGAGGTGTTGCTGGCATTCTTGCGGCTGCTGACGCCATAAGCATAACCGGTGCTCTCTGCCTTGGTATGGTTTGCTCCGGCGATGAATTTGAATTGATCCGCCAGGTTGAAACGGGATGCAATAAATACAGTCTTGCGCGTGTCTTCATACGCACTGCCATCGGTGTAGGCATTGAATGCGGGTTGCGGGTAATTGCCAGTCCAGTTGCTGATATCAGGCAGTGCCGTACCTATGCCCACGCCGTAATGGGAAATATCATCCATCTTCGATTTCGACCAGTTGATACCAAAACTGAGGTCGTGCTTACGTCCTGCCAAGGTGAACTTGCCACTGGCAGACAAGTCAAACAGGGTTTGAGTATTCACATCGTTATACAAGGACGGGTAGCTATATAAACCCAGGCCAGTTGTGCGGTCTGGCGTGCCATAGACATAAAACAATTTGGAGTCGGCCGTAGATCTGTTGCGGCTCAGTGTCGCCTTGATCTGCCAGTCATTGTTGAGCTGATGACTCAGATCAACAAAGCTGCGATCATCCTGGGTCAACCAGCGCGACCAGTCTGCAGCAGTACTGGTAGAAGTTCTGTAATTGGTTGGGCTGCCATCGGTGTAATACAGCGGCAAGGCACCCCACATGCCGCCTTTGGCATCGCTCTTCTGATGTGAATGCCCCAGTGTCAGCACTGTGGATTCGCCGAGGTTGGCTTCAATCACGCCATATACGACGGTTTTTTCAGGCGAATAGCGGTCAAGATAAGAATCACCGGCCTGCTTTGCCACTACGATACGGCCAGCAACTGTGCCAGCGCTGTTCAATGTACTGGATACATCTGCATCCAGCCTGCGTGTATTCCACGAGCCCAGTGTCAAACCTGCGGACGCCTGGAACTGATAGACCGGACGCTTGCGTATGAAGTTAACCGTCGCAGATGGATTGCCGGTCGCTGACATCAGGCCATTCGCGCCGCGCACGATATCCACCCTGTCGTAAATCGCAGTATCAATATCACCAGCCACGTTGCCAGAGGTGAATGGCAAACCGACGCCATCGTACTGGAAATTGGTAATATCAAAACCGCGTGCCATGTAATAAGTGCGGTCGGTCTCCACTTTTTCTACCGACACGCCAGTGGTATTAGACAGCACATCATTCACATTGACTTGCTTAAAGTCGTCCATCTTGGCACGGGTAACAACGGATACCGATTGCGGTGTTTCACGCAAAGAAAGATCAAGTCTGGTTGCTGAACTGCTTTTTCTTTTTGTATATGCGCCTGTTTTTTCTGTACTCGGTTCATTCCCGGAAACGCCAGTCACGAGCACCTCAGGCAATTCAGCCTGCCGAGCCTTGGCTGGCGCGGGCTCATCGGCGAAAGCCGGAGCCGCCAGCAGCATGGACAGCGCCAATGCAATTGGGCTCAAGGGATGGAGAGAATTTACAAGATGTACATTTTTTTGTAGCGATGCCTGTATCTTGCGAGGGAAAGCATGGGGAAAGGACGAACGATGTGAGCGCAAAGTCATAAATAAGCCTGGAAATTGACTAGCTGTACAGAGAGAGCCTCTGAGAGCGTCAGAATTAAAAATTTCGGCTTATTTTACTCACACATAAATGCAATTGCAAATCATTCTCATTTATATTTAAAAATCAAACACCTGCGCTTCCCAGCAGCAATCCCCTTGTATGGCGTGCTTATTACATTGACATGAACTTCCAGTGCCCTCGTACAGCATCAATCACAGCTACCAACTGCACTACAAGCCTGGTAAGTCTTCTGCTTTTTCTGCGAAGTGCACTTGCCATCTTTGGCATCGCAGCTAATCGTATAGGTGGTTTCCAGCACATCCACCCAACTGCCTATCTCGCATTGTTGCGCATCATTTGTATTGCCTTTGAAATCTGCTTCACTGCGTGTCAATAATTGTATGGTGCCGGTCTTGACCGGTTTCACCTCAAAGCCTTGCACCTGATCCTGGAATTTTTCATCGAGATAGGTTTTACCCTTTTGTTTCAGGTCAAAAATGGCAAAGCCTTCACCGGCACTATCACCCATGCAACTTTGCTGGTTGCCAATCGCAATGCGCATGCTGGTGCCCGGCATGGCCTGGCTCTTTGTCGGAATGTCTGTCAGCAAGCTCATATCGCTTTTATTGAAAAAGACGGAACGAAACTGATCTGTGCCACCATCAATGTCATCGCTATGTGCAGTCAGCACTTCGCGTATTTGCAACAACATATGCTCACCCAGGTCTTCGAATTCAATTTGTATGACACCTGCGGGCAAGGGCGGCAAATCCTCCCCTGCTTTTGCCACGCCGTGCAATGTCAATTGCCGGGCATTGAACGCGTCTATCCATTTGCGCAAAACCGCCTCGTCGTAAGACTTCATTTTAAGTTGCAGGCTGGCAATGAAGCTATCCACAGTATCCGCCAGGTCTGGTTTTGCTGCCAGGCTATTGGCAGTTGTGCTGGCAACGCTGGATACGGCAGCATTTTCTGATGCAGGTGAGTCTGGTTTACTATCCCCTTGCTGCTTGCTACAGGCACACATTGCCGCGCAAATCATTATTATGTAACCAAGTCTGGCTATTCCTGATGCGTGAAAATTAAACATTTTATTGAGCTGCTTTTTAGAACTCATTTCATAAATAGGGATGAGTGCGAACAAGGCGATTGTAGTGGTTTGGGATGCAGTGCAAGGCGTGGCCTGCAGCTAAGGCTCATGCCTTAGCAAAGGACGCAACGCAGCAATGCGCCCAAATCGTCAGTTCCCGAAGGGTTTGCCTCATAACACGTATCAGACAACATTGATTTATTGAAAATAGTGCCACAATTGACAACCACAAACGTGTTACCGATCCGTGTTATGAGGCGAACGCATCTCATTCATATTTATGAAATGAGTTCTAGCTACTTAAGGGGCAAAGGGGGCGATTCTAAATCCAGCATCGCAAAAACGCATAAAAATATGCGCGTGCCGTTGTTGCCAGTGTACGCTGATGATAAAAATCCAAGTCAGCCGCTGGTAATTCAGGCAAGCTAAGAGAAATATTCTTCATAGGAGCCAGGTTTATGAATACCATCTCTCTTACCCAGATTATTGACAGCGTCAAGGACTTACCGACTTTGCCTGCCATCGTGATGGAATTATTGAATAACATCGATAATGAAGAATTGAATATGCATGACCTCGCGCAAAAAGTCAGCCATGACATGGCGCTGACCGCCAAGACCCTGCGCTACGCAAACTCACCTTATTACTCGACCATGATCAAGGTCACGACTGTGCAACAGGCGATTTCACTGTTGGGCTTGAGTACAGTAAGACAGATCGTGATCACCGCGGCACTGACGGGCTGCTTCCCTGAAAATAACTGTAGAGGATTTAATCACAAGGATTTCTGGCGGCATTCCAATGCCGTTGCCATTGCGGCCCGCATACTGGCCCGCCGCCTCAAGCTCAACCCAGATGTAGCTTTCACTGCCGGTTTATTGCACGACATAGGCGCACTGGTATTGGCGACCTGCTATACCGGAGCCTATGAAAAGGTTTTGGAGCAAAGGCAGGAACTGCAAACAACGCAGTATGAAACTGAAAAGCAGCTATTGGGGATAGATCACGCCCTGGTTGGAGAGACCCTGGCAACACAGTGGAATTTTTCAGAAGTCATGATCAAAGCGATCGCTGGTCACCATCACCCAGAAAAGCCCGGTCTCGGTTTTCTGGCAACCATAGTCCATGTTGCAGATGGCATAGCCCACGCTCTTGGAGTGACCACCACACCTGATCTGGCACCGCCAGAAATCACCGGTCAGTCATGGGAGAGCCTGGGTCTGGACCAGACTCTGCTTGATGAAGTACTGGCCGAAGCCGCCGTAGAATTTGAAAAATTGCAGGAAGCGGTTGAAGTATAAGCTCACCTGTAAATTACAAGTCAGGTTGTATCAAATGCCCCAGCTTGGTCGCCTTGGTGCTCAGGTAGCGTTCATTATAGGGATTGCGCTTGACGATCAGAGGGACGTGCTCGTGTACCCTGACATTCATGCCTTCCATTGCTGAAATCTTGCGCGGGTTATTCGTCATCAGGCGTACCGACTCTATACCCAGATGTTTGAGCATGGGGTCGCACAGGCTATAGTCGCGCAGGTCGGCAGCAAAGCCTAGCTTTTGATTGGCTTCTACTGTATCGGCACCTTCGTCTTGCAGATGATAGGCACGTACCTTGTTGAGCAGGCCTATGCCACGCCCTTCCTGACGCAGATACAGCAAAGCGCCGCGCCCTTCCTGGGCGATTTTTTGCAAGGCCAGTTCCAGTTGCGGGCCACAGTCACAGCGCTTGCTGAATAAGGCATCACCGGTCAGGCACTCTGAATGTATGCGTGCAAGCACGGGCTGGCCATCAGCCACATCGCCAAGAGTCAGGGCGATATGCTCTTTGCCCGTTGCCGTTTCTACAAAGGCATGCATGCGGAAGGTTGCCCAGGTCGTGGGCAGGTTACAGGAATCGACATATTCCAAAGCCTGTTCATCTAATTTGACAGGCTGGTCATTGCTTAACATACAATTCTCGCGGATTCTTTTTATGGATTATTGCCTGGCTTAGCGCCATCAGTGGCGTTGATTACATCGGCCAAGGCTAGAGTATAAACGAGACAGGCATTTTCTACCTGCCGCTGCGAACGGGCGTTTTATTCTTAATCAAAGCTAACCAGATTTAACTAAAGCTATATAGGGTCTGCATCCAGAAAAGCAAGTAGTTGCCGGAGTAGAGCGTTTCCCCGAAAAAAAAGAGCACCTGCTTTTGCAAGGTGCTCTCTTCCTCATGGCTTCGCAAGCAGACCAGCTACCTACTCCAGATTCTTATCTACGCTGCAACTGTGTAATATCCCTGACTGCACCACGATCAGCCGATGTTGCCAAAGCAGCATAAGCCTGCAAGGCTTGCGAGACATAACGCTCACGGCCTACCGGCTGCCAGGCATCTGGCCCGCGAGCTTCCATGGCTGACCGGCGCTGTGCCAGGTCGGCGTCGCTGACTTTGAGATTAATCGTGCGGGCCGGAATATCGATCTCTATGATATCGCCCTCTTCCACCAAACCTATCGTTCCACCTTCAGCAGCTTCTGGCGAGGCATGGCCGATGACCAGGCCGGACGAACCGCCAGAGAAACGGCCATCAGTGAACAAGGCGCAGGCTTTGCCCAGGCCCTTGGATTTGATGTACGAAGTTGGATACAGCATTTCCTGCATGCCGGGGCCGCCTTTGGGGCCTTCATAACGGATGATGACGACATCACCTTCATGTACGGAGTCACCGAGGATGGCTTCTACTGCAGAGTCCTGGCTTTCAAACACACGAGCCTTGCCGGTGAATTTCAAGATGCTTTCATCGACGCCTGCGGTTTTGACGATACAGCCCTTTTCTGCCAGGTTGCCATACAAGACCGCCAGGCCACCATCCTGCGAATAAGCATGCGCCTTGTCGCGTATGCAACCAGTTTCACGGTCAGTATCGAGGCTGTCAAAACGTTTGTCTTGCGAGAAGGCCGTCTGGGTAGGCACACCACCCGGTGCAGCGCTGAACAGTTTGCGGATTGCCACATTGTCAGTCACCGCGATATCATTCTGCGCAATCGCATCTGCCATGGTCGGGCTATGTACGGTCGGGCGTGTGGTATCGAGCAAACCAGCGCGTGCCAGCTCACCGAGGATGGAGATAATGCCACCTGCGCGATGGACATCTTCGATATGGTATTTATCGGTCATCGGTGCTACCTTGCACAGACAAGGTACTTTTCGTGAGATGCGGTCAATATCGGCCATCTTGAAGTCCACGCCAGCCTCATGTGCAGCAGCCAGTAAATGCAAAACGGTATTGGTAGAACCGCCCATA
Source organism: Undibacterium sp. KW1 (assembly GCF_009937955.1). Taxonomy (NCBI): domain Bacteria; kingdom Pseudomonadati; phylum Pseudomonadota; class Betaproteobacteria; order Burkholderiales; family Oxalobacteraceae; genus Undibacterium; species Undibacterium sp. KW1. The sequence goes on from NZ_AP018439.1 coordinate 3,636,941, forward strand.
GAAACGTCAAGCGCCATGGCGTTTTCAAAAGTGGCTTTATTGGCGATGGAACGTGGCAGGATGGAATAATCATCCTGCTCATAATGGCGTTTGGCCAGCTCCACCACCAGGCGGCCAGCGCGCAGGAACAATTCCTTGCGGTCAGCATGCGTCGCCAATATCGTGCCATTGCCTGGCAAGGACAATCCAAGCGCTTCGGTCAGGCAGTTCATCGAGTTTGCTGTGAACATACCAGAACAGGAACCGCAGGTCGGACAGGCAGAACGCTCTATACGGCCTATCTCTTCATCCGATACATTGCTGTCACCGGCCTTGATCATGGCATCAACCAGATCAATCTTCATGATCTTTTGTTCACCAGTCTGCTTGGGGTGCAAAGTCTCCAGCACCTTGCCCGCTTCCATAGGGCCACCGGAAACAAACACGACAGGAATATTCAAACGCATCGCAGCCATCAGCATGCCGGGCGTGATCTTGTCACAGTTGGAGATACAGACCATGGCATCAGCACAATGCGCATTGACCATGTACTCAACCGAATCAGCAATCAGTTCGCGTGAAGGTAGTGAATACAGCATGCCTCCATGGCCCATGGCGATGCCATCATCCACGGCTATCGTATTGAACTCTTTGGCCACGCCACCAGCCGCTTCAATCTCACGCGCCACCATCTGACCCAGATCTTTCAGATGCACATGGCCAGGCACGAACTGGGTAAAGGAATTGACGACAGCAACGATAGGCTTGTCGAAATCACCATCTTTCATGCCAGTCGCGCGCCACAGGGCGCGGGCACCGGCCATATTGCGGCCATGGGTGGTGGTACGGGAACGGTATGCGGGCATGTCTGACTCCAGGCTGGCGATAAAATGAAAATGTTATATGAGCATGCGCTTCGTATAATCATATGTCAAATATGGAATTTATTGAGAATTAGGTCGAATTGAGTATTAATTAAATTCAAGACCTAAAGACTCACCACAGAGGCACCGAGACACAGAGTAAACACCGAGAAAATCAAATTTTAAAAAGATGCTCAGGTTTTCTCTTGCCTTTCTCTGTGTCTCCGTGGTGTAGCAGGGAATTCGTGCGGGACGCGTAGTCTGGTATGCCACACGCCTGCGCAACGAAGACTTCTTGCAAGAAGTCTTTCCTTCCCCTGTGTTGAGAGGTCTTTACTCAAAACACGACAGGCACAAAAAAACGCGAAGCTCATACTTCGCGTTTTTAAGAATCATGACTCCATCATTCCTGATGGTATTGCGTCACTCTTTCCACTTCATTTTTTGAACCGAGGAACACCGCCACACGCTGGTGCAGTTTTTCTGGCTGTATGTCCAGCATACGGCGTTTGCCGTCTGTCGATGCGCCGCCAGCCTGTTCCACGATGAAGGACATGGGGTTGGCTTCGTACATCAGGCGCAGCTTACCTGCTTTGTCCGGTTCACGCATATCTGCCGGGTACATGAAGATGCCGCCGCGGTTCAGGATGCGGTGTACATCGGCGACCATGGAGGCGATCCAGCGCATATTGAATTCTTTGCCGCGCGGGCCAGTGCCGCCTGCCAGCATTTCGTCGACATAGCGCGTGACTGGTGGATACCAGTGACGGGTGTTGGAGGCGTTGATGGCAAATTCCTTGGTATCTGCCGGGATTTGCATATTGCGTTGTGTCAGCACCCATGAACCCATTTCACGGTCGAGGGTGAAGCAATTGACGCCATTACCCGTTGTCAGCACCAGCACTGTTTGCGGGCCATATACCGCATAACCAGCGGCGACCTGCTTGCTGCCGGGTTGCAAAAAGTCTTGCTCGGTTGGCTTGCCCATGCCATCCGGTGCTTTCAATACCGAGAAGATAGTACCGATGGAGACATTGACATCGATATTGCTGGAGCCATCGAGTGGATCGAACAGCAACATGTATTCGCCCTGCGGATAGCGATTCGGTATCGGATGGATACTTTCCATTTCTTCTGACGCCATCGCTGCCAGATGGCCGCCCCATTCATTGGCTTCAAGCAGGATTTCATTCGACAGGATGTCGAGTTTTTTCTGTACTTCACCCTGGATGTTTTCACTGCCCGCCGTACCAAGCACTTCACCCAGCGCGCCCTTGCCTACCGCATGGCTGATAGTCTTACAGGCGCGGGCGACAACCTCAATCAACAGACGCAATTCTGCCGGGATCGAGTTATTCAGTCGTTGTTCTTCGACCAGGTATTGGGTGAGGCTTACACGTTTCATGTTGTTCTTTCAGTTTCTATTTCAGTGACTTTTAAATTCTTTATGAAGCCAGGGCCTTGCTAACGACTTCGAGCACGTCTTTCGACAGTTTCTTGGTGTCAGCCACTTTTTGCAAAGCGGCTTTCATGTGCACTTGCAGGCTCTCAGGATATTTTTTCCAGCGGTCCATGCTGCGTGCCAGGCGGGCTGCGACTTGCGGGTTGAGTTTATTGAGAGCAATCACCAGTTCTGCCCACAAGGCATAACCACTGCCATCAGCGGCGTGGAAGCGGGATGGATTGGCATTGCAGAAAGCGAACGTCAAACTGCGCGCACGGTTAGGGTTGTTTAGTGTGAAAGCCGGATGCGTCATCAATTCACGCACCTTGGCAACATCAGTGGTGCGTGCAGTTGCCTGCAACATGAACCACTTGTCGATGACCAGGGCTTCTTTCTTGAAGTCTTTATAGAAAGCTTTCAAGGACTTGGCTGCCGATTTGGCTTGCTTGTCATTGCCACTGAAGTTAGTCAATGCAGTCAGCGCAGCCAGGCGGTCTGTCATGTTTTCTGCTTCATCAAACTGGGTTTTCGCCAGCTCAAAAGTAGATTCGTCCGACCATTCAAGCAGATAAGACAGGGCCAGGTTTTTCAATCCACGTTTTGCCATGGACTGTGCATCCGGGCTGTATTTGCCAGGTGTCAGGTGAGCTTCGTAAGCACTCAGCAAATCAGCACGCAGATGTTCTGTGATGGTGGCGCGGGCAAACTGGCGTGCGGTATGGATGGCCTGTGGATCTACTACCTTGAATTCTTCAGCGATCATGGCTTCGGATGGCAGTGTCAGCACCAGTTCACGGAAAGCCGGGTCGAGGCTGGCATCGTTCAGGGTAGCGCGCAGGGCTTCGATGAACATGCTGTCCAGGCTCAGCTCTTCGCCCTGCTGTACAGCAGTCGTCAGTTTGACGAGGCGGCGTGTAGCCAGACGCTGACCAGCTTCCCAACGGTTGAATGGGTCACTGTCATTGGCCAGCAAGAGGCCCAGTTCTTCATCGCTGTAGTCGATTTCCAGCACGACTGGAGCAGAGAAATTGCGCAACAATGATGGTACTGGTTTGCTGCTAACGCCCGTAAAGACAAAAGTCTGGCTGGCTTCTGTCAGTTCCAGCACCAGACTGGTCGCACCAGCCTTTGCTTCGTACGCTGCGCTATGCAAAGGAATATCTTTCCCATCTGCACCCAGCAAGCCCATGGCAACCGGGATGTGGAAAGGCAGTTTTTCTGTCTGGCCTGGCGTTGCAGGGCAAGACTGGCTCAGGGTGATGGAATAAATCTGTGCATCTGCATCATAAGTCGCCTCGACCTTCACGCGTGGCGTACCAGCCTGACTATACCAGCGCTCAAACTGGGTCAGGTCACGGCCACTGGAATCTGCCATCGCAGCGCGGAAGTCATCGCATTCAACGGCCTGACCATCATGGCGCTCAAAATACAGGTCCATACCTTTGCGGAAGCCATCATGACCCAACAAGGTGTAATACATGCGTACGACTTCTGAACCTTTTTCATAAATCGTGACGGTGTAGAAATTATTGATTTCTACAAAAGAATCAGGGCGTACAGGATGGGCCATAGGGCCTGCATCTTCAGAGAACTGTACCTGGCGCAGCAGACGTACATCTTCTATGCGTTTGACGGCACGGCCAGTGGCTGTGCCCACCAGGTCGGCAGAAAATTCCTGGTCACGGAAAACTGTCAGGCCTTCTTTCAGCGACAACTGGAACCAGTCGCGGCAAGTGACGCGGTTACCTGTCCAGTTATGGAAGTATTCATGACCTACGACGGATTCTATGCCGGCATAGTCAACGTCAGTAGCGATAGATGGATTCGCCAGCACGAACTTGGTATTGAAAATATTCAAGCCCTTGTTTTCCATCGCGCCCATATTGAAGTCGCCAGTGGCAACGATCATGAAGCGGTCAAGGTCCAGCTCCAGGCCAAAGCGTTCTTCATCCCAGCGTATGCTGTTCTTGAGAGAATCCATGGCGTGCTGGGTCTTATCCAGATTGCCATCTTCTACCCAGACTTGCAGCAAGGCTTTGCGGCCGGACTTGAGCTTGTAGTCTTCTTCCTGGCAAACCAGCTTGCCAGCCACCAGGGCGAACAGGTAAGAAGGCTTTTTGAACGGGTCTTCCCATTTGGCGAAATGACGGCCATCACCGAGGTCACCTTCTTCGATCAGATTGCCATTGCTGAGCAGCACAGGGAATTTTTTCTTGTCGGCACGCAGCATGACGGTATATTTCGCCATGACGTCAGGACGGTCCGGGAACCAGGTGATCTTGCGGAAACCTTCTGCCTCGCACTGGGTAATGAAGTTACCGTTGGATGCGTACAGGCCGGACAAGGAGGTATTCTTGAGCGGATTGATCAGGGTTTCAATTTCCAGCGTGACTTCGTCCGGGGCATTGGCTATGCGCAGGGTCTCGCCTTCTATCTTGTAGGCAGACTTTTTGAGGTTCACGCCATTCATGCGCAGTTGCAGCAATTTCAGGGATTCGCCAAACAAGACCAGGTCTTTCTCGCTGCTGTCATGATTGCGGCACATGGTCATACGGGTGGCTACATGGGTGGCACTCAGATCAAGGTCGAAACCCATTTCGACCGTATCTACCCAAAATCCCGGGGCTACATAGTCTTTACGGAAAATTGTCTCTGGTTTGCTGGCAATATCGTTACGCATGGATGGAATATCTCGCGAAAATAAGTTGAATGACAAAGTCTTTTGAACCCTGCAAAGACCGCCATTTTACCAAGCTGCGCACTTACAGGGATAAATTCACTTGAATAGACGCAAAATAAGGCAGAAAGTTTGGTAAAACCATCAAATTTTTACTGATCTGGCCTGACCAGCATGTAAATCAAGACCTGGTAACAAAGTCGATACAACCCGTTACAGTAAGAGCAACAAATTTTCTTAATCAGGCATACTATAGAACTAGAGTAAAAGTATGTTTGAAGGAGCGGTAAAAATGAAAAAGTTCACCTTATTCTTCGCCCTGGCCTGCAGTTTGCTGCTGGGCGGATGTGCGACAACATTCACGAGCCAGGTCAGCGTCTTCCACGAATGGCCAGGCGCCACACAAGACAAGTCTTACATCTTTGAACGTGCACCCGGGCAGGAAAACAATCCCGAGCACAAACTGTATGAAGATTTGCTCAAAACCCGTCTGCAAAATCTGGGCTTCAAGGAGGTGGAGACTGGCACAGCGCCTGTCCTGAAAGTTGAATTGCAGTATGCCAGTACTCTCAGGGAAATCCAGGCCTCGCCGTTCTGGCAACCTGGTATCTATGACCCCTATTGGGGCCTGCATTTCAGCCGTGGCATTTATCGCCGCCACTATATTTATTATCCGGGATACTGGGGCTGGCCCGGCTACCCCCGTGGATGGACGGATATCAGCGTGCGCTGCACCTATCTGCACCAGTTGCAAATTCGCATCACTGAATTGAACGGTAACAAGAAACTGGCTGACATCAAGGCTAGTACAGAGCAATTCAACCCTGAGATTTCGCTGTATATTCCTTATCTGATGGATAGCGCGCTCAAGGACTTCCCGGGCAAGAATGGCAGCACCAGCAAGGTGGAATTGACCGTCAAGGATTAACCGGCATAGTCACTCTGATGGAGTGACTACACTGCTTGTACTGGTTAAGTTGCCGGAGGGTCGCGCAATGCCTCGACCAGCGCGCGATCGACCACAGATTCAGCCACAATCTGTATCGCCCTGCCCTCGCGGAACTGGGTAATCAATTCTTCGCTGGAAACCGAGAAGGCATCATGCCCCTGGCGATTCGTGAAGATATAGCGGGTACGCTTGGGGCTGACCCAGGCCAGCTTGAAGCGCGTGGTAACACCATTCTGTCTCGTAAAATCAACCCAGATGCCGCGTTCCATGGTCTCAATAACGCGCGCCCATTCATCTACCGGTTGTTCTATCTGATCCTGCACATGACGGTTCAGGCGTTTTTCACTGGCGCGCTGGGCGATATTGACGGCAATTTCCAGCTGGCGACGTGGTGAGAATTCCAGCGGGGCGCGGGCAATTGCGGCATGGCGCTCAGCCAATTTGGAAAAGAAGATAACGCGTTCTGGCTCATCCCACTTGATCGCATTGAGCCAGGCATTCAGCAAAGACAGCATGGCTGGCAGTTTGCTGACCAGCTCCTTGCGTTCTTCTGCACTGTTCTTGGGTTTCAGGCTCCAGATCAGGTCATCCATCGTCCGCAGGGCATTTTCGAGGGCGTTGGGTTTTTCTTCCTTGACGTTATGCGATATCGTCAGAATCCTGATCCATTGTTCCTTGAGGAAGGTTTCGAGGAAACCCGCAACCTCACCAGTTTCTACCCGGATGGCAACATCATTTTCGGCAAACTCGCGCGCCAGGCGCATTTTTTCCTGCTTCAGCGCGACGGCTACCGGTTCACTGATGGCAACTTCGGTTTGCTGTTCTTCATCCTTGAGGAAGGCTTCGAGGTCAGCAACGACATCTGAAAACAGTTCTATCTGCTGGTCAAAATCCTGCTGCACCCTTTCAACTATGCCTTCTATCATCTGATAGAGCGGGTCTTCTGAAGTGGTGTCGCTATTGAGCAGGACGCTGGATTTTGCCAGTGTGTCTATCAATACCCGGGCAGGATGGCTTTCCTTGAAAAAGAAATCCTTGTCCAGCAAAGCCACTTTCAAAGTCGGTATCTGCAACTGGCTGATGAGGTTCTTGATATCGGCGGGTATGCTAGTGTCATTAAAGACATAGTCAAAGATACGCGCCAGCAACTCTATCGTGCTTTGGTCTATATGGGTCAGGCCACCAGCATTGGGCTGCTGCGACAATTGCCGCAGATGCGCCGTATCTGTGGGCATGGGATTGGCAGAAAAATCTCTTTGTACGCTCGTCAGGTAATCAAAAAACTGCCTGTCTATGGTGACCATGTCGGGCGCATTACCACTGCCACCACCACCGCTACCACCGCCATAGCCACCTCCACCGCCGCCGTTTCCACTGCCATTGCCACCGCCAGCATCTTGCCCACCAGTGTAAGGCATGCCTCCACCATCCATGGCAGGGCCGCCGCCCCCGTTACCACCGCCACCTCCGGTTACTGTATTACCAAAGGACCCGGCGGGCGCATTGCCTGAGAAAATATTGCGCAGCTTGTTTTCCAGATAAGGGTCACGGTTACTGATATCGTCTGAGCCAGACATCATGTTCTTTTTTTGCTTGTTACGATAACCATCATTCAGTTCTGGCAAAATACCGCGCTCTACCAGGGCCTGATTCAATTCGCGGTAAATGGCGCCAAGTTGCAGGAACAATTCTGGCCGCAGCAAGCGCAAGATCAGGTGATGGGTTTCGGGATTGGGTTCCAGCTCCATCCATGCCTGATGGACAGCCTTGACAAATAATTCCGGGCGAAAAGGGTTTTGCGAAACACTGATGGGTGTGCGGCGCAGGATATGGCCTATGCGCACATTCAGGGCAACCAGCAACTCTGCATTGGTGACTTCCAGCGACTGGCTCAGGTTACGGCTGAGCACCTTGCTCTCCATTTCTTCAAAACTGACCAGGGAAAAATCCTGCTTGCCTTCGTCCGTCCTGGCACGCTTGCGGGTATTGACGACACTGACTTCTTTGGCAAGCGCCGCATTGACCTGCCCTGCAACCAGGCGGTAGAAGGTGGTGCCATTGCGCTTTAATTGCTGGTAAGCAGCAAAACTCGTGGCAACCTCTTCCGGCCTGACAGTCTGGTCAGACAGCTTAAACAGGGACTCAGTCAGGCGCCCTGCAAATGCCTCAATTTGCGAGGAAACCAGATTGGTGGCGATAGGCACCAGACTTTGCAGTATCAGCAAGCGGCTAGAGCTGGAAAATTCGCTCGTCTTGGCATTATTCAGTGGAATGGTATCCATCGCTCTTTTTTATTATGCTCAGGTTATAAATCATACTCAGGCGCCTGCGTGTGCGCCCAAAAACTTGCATTCTGCCAAGCCACACAGGCTTGCGCAATGCCAGAATCCTACGGAATAGTGCAGTAAAACAACAAAGCTGCAAAATTGCACTGCCCGGTATTCAAGCCTCGCTAATTAGTATAGTAAGCCTCTGACCCCAGCGTAATAACTACTATGAGCATAACTGCAAAAATAAGTACCAGCAGCAGCCTTCCAAATTTTGGGCTGCCACTGTCTTTTTCTGCCTGTGTTTTTGATGGTGGTGTTACTTCTGTCATATTTTCTTACTTCAGGGAATCAATATGCTGGAACCTGTTGTTTTGCGGGCCTCCAGCTCACGGTGCGCATGCGCCACTTCACTTAAGGGATAGCGCTGGCGTATGTCTATTTTAACTTTGCCGCTCTCGACCATGGAAAATAAGTGAGCAGCCATTTGCTCCAGATCATCACGTTTGGCCGTATAACTCATCAAACTGGGGCGGGTAATGAACAGCGAGCCACGTGAGGCAAGCTCGCCAAGACTGAAAGCAGGTACAGGACCAGAGGCATTGCCAAAGCTGACCATCATGCCCAACGGCGAAAGACAATCAAGCGACGGGATGAAAGTATCCTTGCCTATGGAATCATAGACGACAGGCACGCCTTTTCCATCTGTAATTTCACGGACACGCTGAACAAAATTTTCCTTGTTATAGTTGATGACATGGGCACAACCATGCGCTTTGGCCAGCTCGCCCTTCTCATCCGAGCCCACCGTACCTATCATGGTGACACCGATGGCACGTGCCCACTGACAGGCAATCAGGCCTACGCCGCCAGCGGCTGCATGAAACAATATTGTTTCCCCGCCCTGCAAAGGGAAAGTACGATGAAACAGGTATTGCACCGTCAAGCCCTGCAGCATCATGGCGGCGGCAGTTTCAAAACTGATGCTGTCAGGCAGGCGCACGAGATTATCTGTCGGCATAATGCGAGCCTCGGCATAGGCGCCGGTTGGCCTTCCCGCGTAAGCCACCCTGTCGCCAACCTGCACATATTTCACGTCCGGCCCTATGGCCTCTACGACGCCAGCCCCCTCCATGCCCAGGCCACCCGGCAGCGCTTGCGGATATAAACCGGTGCGGAAATACACATCAATAAAATTCAGGCCGCAAGCCTTTTGGCTTACCAGCACCTCACCCGGGCCGGGCTTGCCCAGCTCTACGTCGACATATTCCATGACTTCCGGACCACCGGTTTGCTGTATGCGGATTGCCTTGACCATTTACCTCTCCTGAATAAGTTTTTCTGCGTTTAGGCTTTTTTTCTGGACAGCAAGTACATGCCGCCCATGACCAATACTGTCCCAGCCAGCTGCCAGCCAGTGATGGGTTCGCCAATAAAGTAAGCGCCCAGGAACAAGGTTGATACCGGGCCTATCATGCCAGCCTGCGAAGCTGTCGCTGCGCCTATGCGCTTTACCGCAATCATGGTCATAAACACTGGCAATACCGTACACATGATGGCATTCACGATAGATAATGAATATACAGCAAGCGGCTGCACCAGCATGCTGGCAGGACGCAAAATAAAAAACTGGCTTATGCAAGCAGCACTGGAAACACACATCGCATACGACACCAGACGCAGGGAACCCAGTCTTTGCACCAGTTGCCCCGACTGTATCAGATAGATGGCATAAGAAATTGCCGCCCCCAGCACCAGGGCAGAGCCTAGCAGCACATAATCGCCACCCAGCTTAAGATCATGAAAAAACACCAGGACGATGCCCAGGTAAGACACGACCAGGGCTGCCCACTCCAGTCTGCTGACAGCACGTTTCAAAAAGAAGGCAGATATCAGTAGGACAAAGGACGGCGTCAGGAACAGGATCAGACGCTCCAGACCAGCGCTGATATATTGCAAGCCGAGAAAATCCAGGAAAGATGACAGGTAATAACCAACCAGCCCCAAAGCCACCAGACGCCAGCGGTCTGCTTTGCTGAGGCTGCCGCCCTTGTGCATTTGCCAGATGGCAATTCCAGCAAAAATAGGCAAGGAAAACGCCATACGAAAACAGATCAGTGTCACCGCATCGACGTTGTAGCGATAAATCAGTTTGGCAACGATAGCCTTGGTAGAAAACAGGATGGCACCAATCAGGGCGATGGCAAGACCAGTCAGGTAATGGCGGCGGGCAAGTAATTTCGTTTGTTCTGTAAGCATAAATCTCTGAATGAGGGAAAAACTGTTACATGGTCTGAATCCGTAATTTCACACATAAATTACCAGGCAGAAAGTAAATAATTTCCACACAGAAAAGAACTGACAATGTTTCACACCGTATTTGACATTTAGTTGCCAAATTTGACTTTGTGTGACTATTAAATAATGCATTTTTCAATACACTGATTTTCGTGAACCACATTGCTGGAGAAAATCAAATGTACACGCCACGCTTACAATATGCCAATCAACCGGTGCTCCGTCCAAAACGTGCGATGACGACAGCTGCGCCGCAAAGACAGACGAAGGATGTATCGCCAAAGCAAAACGACAGCTCCCTGAACAGCATTTTCAGGCGTCTGGTCAAGAACAACCCTGATCAGGAATAATTTTCCTTGTCAGCAGAGCTTTTGGGCTCTGCTGCTAGATGTGCAATGCCGCGTGAAATACCAGCAAGCTCATTTCTTCAGGATGGAACCTAGCACACCGCGAATAATTTCACGCCCCACCTGAGAACCCATGGTCCTGACCGTCGATTTGATCATGGTCTCGACCACATTATCCTTGCGGCGCAAACCGCCGCCGCCGAGCAGGTTGCCAAACACGCTTTTCAGCGTATCACCTACACCACCGCCACTTTCCTGTGCAGGCGCAGGCTGTGCCGCACGGCCTGAATTGAATACGGGGCGACTTGGCGCTGCTGGTGCTGCCGGCGCAGACGAAGCCGAGGGCGCATTACCCCAGCCATTGGTATCTGCAACTGCAGGCTCTTCCCTGCTACCTGGTTGCAGATTCTCTTCTTTATCTGCGGTAGCGGCACGCGCTGCCACCCTGCCTGTCAGTTTTTCATAAGCAGATTCACGGTCTATGTGCTTCTCATACACACCTGCAACGATGGAAGCTTGCATGACTTGCTGGCGCTCATCCGCCGTTATCGCCCCTATCTGTGACGATGGCGGCACGATCAAGGCACGTTGCACGATGTTGGGCCTGCCTTTATCATCAAGAAAGGAAATCAGCGCCTCACCAACACCCAGCTCGGCAATCACCGCTGCAGTATCGAGCTTGGGATTGGGTCGGAAAGTTTCTGCCGCAGCCTGCACTGCTTTTTGATCCCTGGGCATATAGGCACGCAGGGCATGCTGAACACGGTTGCCGAGTTGCCCCAGCACAGTATCAGGAATATCCAGCGGGTTTTGTGTGACAAAATACACACCCACACCCTTGGAGCGTATCAGGCGCACCACCTGCTCTATCTTTTGCAGCAAGACCTTGGGTGCCTCATCAAACAGCAGATGGGCCTCATCAAAGAAAAACACCATCTTGGGCTGATCGACGTCACCAACCTCAGGCAAATGCTCATACAATTCAGACAGCATCCATAGCAAAAAGGTCGAATACAGACGTGGCGATTGCAACAACTGATCTGCCGCCAGGATGTTCACAAAACCCCGGCCATCGCCGTCAGTCTGCATCATGTCATCCAGATTCAACATGGGTTCGCCAAAGAATTGCTCGCCGCCCTGCTCCGAGATCGTCAACAATGAACGCTGGATAGCACCAACACTGGCGGCAGAGATATTGCCGTATTCTGTCTGGAATTCAGGCGCATTCTCGGCCAGGTATTGCAGCATGGCGCGCAAATCCTTGGTATCAAGCAGCAGCAAACCGTGGTCGTCGGCGATCTTGAAGGCCAGTTGCAAAACGCCCTCCTGAGTATCATTCAGATTCAGCATGCGGCCCAGCAGCAAGGGGCCGAGGTCAGATACCGTGGCACGCACCGGGTGGCCTTGCTTGCCAAACACGTCCCAGAATGTCACCGGGCAAGCCTGCCATTTGGGTTCATCAAGTTGCAGGGCTTGCAGTCTCTGCTGGATTTTGCCCGTTGCACTGCCTGCCTTGGCCATGCCGGACAGGTCACCTTTGACGTCCGCCATGAAGACTGGCACACCTATGGCAGAAAAAGCCTGGGCCAGCGTTTGCAGGGTAACCGTCTTGCCAGTCCCCGTAGCACCAGTGATACAACCATGGCGATTGGCCCAGTCTGACAATAAATTCAAGTCGAATTCGGTGTTTTTAGCGATCAACAGAGGTTTTGACATAGTTTTGGAGGGTGATTTGGGGAAGTCGGTCGGTGCCACTATGGTAAAATACTGGTCTTCATTATAAAACCAAGCCAGGCAAAATTGCCGCCCTCAGGGTGAGCTATTGTCAATTCAGGAAAGAGCGATCATGGCAGGACATAGTAAATGGGCCAATATCAAGCATAAAAAAGCAGCAACTGATGCCAAACGCGGCAAGATATGGACGCGTCTGATCAAGGAGATCACGGTTGCAGCACGCATGGGTGGTGAGGATGTCGATTCCAACCCGCGCCTGCGTCTGGCAGTAGACAAGGCGGCGGACGCCAATATGCCAAAAGAAAACGTCACGCGCGCTATACAACGCGGCGCGGGCACACTGGAAGGCGCAAATTACGAAGAAGTACGTTATGAAGGTTATGGCATAGGTGGTGCCGCCATTGTCGTCGATTGCATGACCGACAACCGCGTACGCACCGTGGCTGAAGTACGCCATGCCTTCAACAAATACGGTGGCAATATGGGTACTGAAGGCTCGGTTGCCTTTTTGTTCCAGCATTGCGGCCAGATGTTCTTTGCCCCAGGCACGAATGAAGACGCCCTGATGGAAGCCGCCCTGGAAGCCGGTGCTGACGATGTTATTACAGATGAAGAAGGCGGTATCGAAGTCATCTGCGCACCATTCAGCCTGTCTGACCTGCGTGCCAGCCTGGAAAAAGCCGGTTTCAAGGCAGAAGTCGCTGAAGTCGTCATGAAGCCAAATACTGAGACCGTATTTGCTGGTGATGAAGGTATCAAGATGCAAAAACTGCTGGACGCCCTCGAAAACCTCGACGATGTACAAGAAGTATTCACCAACGCCATCATAGAAGATTAAGATGAAATTACTCGTAGTCGGCTCTGGTGGCCGTGAACATGCCCTCGCCTGGAAACTCGCACAATCTGAACGCGTACAAACCATTTTTGTCGCCCCCGGCAATGGTGGTACCGCTGCTGACAGCCGCCTGAAAAACATCAACATCACAGACCCGGCAGCACTGGCAGACTTTGCTGAGCAAGAAAACATAGGTATTACCGTAGTAGGCCCTGAAGTGCCGCTGGCAGCCGGCATCGTCAATATTTTTCGCGACCGTGGCCTGAAAATCTTTGGCCCGAGCAAAGAAGCTGCACAGCTGGAAAGCTCCAAGGATTTCGCCAAGGCTTTCATGCACAGGCATGCTATCCCTACGGCTGAATACCAGACGTTCTCTGAGCTGGCTCCTGCGCACGACTATATCAATGCCAAGGGCGCACCTATCGTCATCAAGGCCGATGGCCTGGCGGCTGGTAAAGGCGTGGTGGTTGCCATGACCGCTGAAGAAGCGCATGCAGCCGTCGATATGATGTTGTCTGACAATAAGCTCGGTGATGCTGGCGCACGCGTCGTCATCGAAGAGTTTCTGGCAGGCGAAGAAGCCAGTTTCATCGTCATGGTTGATGGCAAGAATATTTTGCCACTGGCAACCAGCCAGGATCACAAGCGCTTGCTCGACAATGACGAAGGCCCGAATACTGGTGGCATGGGTGCCTACTCCCCTGCTCCTATCGTGACGCCACAACTGCACGCCCGTGTCATGCGCGAAATCATCGTGCCTACGGTACAAGGCATGGCCAAGGATGGCATCGTATTTACCGGCTTTTTGTATGCAGGCCTGATGATTGATGACCAGGGCAATCCAAAAACCCTGGAATTCAACTGCCGCATGGGCGACCCGGAAACCCAGCCCATCATGGCGCGCCTGAAAACAGATTTGCTGCATGTCGTTGAACACGCAGTCAATGGCACGCTCGATACGGTTGAGCTGGAATGGGACAGGCGAACCGCCATGGGTGTCGTCATGGCCGCCGCTGGCTACCCAGATGCGCCGCGCAAAGGTGACAAGATCACCGGCATCCCGGCAGAAACAGCAGACACGGTAACCTTCCATGCTGGTACATCGCTCAATGAAAAGACCTTGAACGTGACCGGTGGCCGTGTGTTATGCGTGGTTGGCCTGGGCGACACCGTCAAACTGGCGCAAAAACATGCGTATGACGTGGTCGAAAAAATCCATTTCGACGGCATGCAATATCGCCGTGACATAGGCTGGCGTGCGTTGAACCGCAAGCATTAATCCTTGCCAGGCGTACATGTTTCATGTGCGCCACCGGTCTTTTAAAGCGGGTTGAGAATAGTCCAAAGACTAGTCCAGCCCCTTGCGTTTTTTAGAGTAGATAGCAGAATGACAGATACACTTGCGGTTAAAAATTACTTCCTGGGCTTGCAGGCTGCTATAGTCGCGGCTCTTGAAGAAGTTGATGGCCATACTTTTATTACAGATAGCTGGGAACGCCCTGAAGGCGGTGGCGGTATCTCGCGCGTGATAGAAGAAGGCAAGGTATTTGAACGTGGCGGCGTCAATTTTTCCCATGTCATGGGTAAAAACCTGCCACCATCCGCCGCTGCTGCCCGCCCTGAGTTGGCTGGCCGTCAGTGGGAAGCCATGGGTGTCTCGCTGGTCCTGCATCCGCGTAACCCCTATGCGCCTACCGTGCATATGAATGTGCGCTTTTTCACCACCCGCGCCGAAGGACAGGAAGATGTCTGGTGGTTTGGCGGCGGCATGGACCTGACGCCGTATTACGGTTTTACAGAAGATGCGGTGCATTTCCACCAAACCTGTAAAATGGCGGTCCAGCCTTATGGTGCAGACTTGCATGCCCGCTTCAAGAAATGGTGTGACGAGTATTTTTACCTGAAACACCGTAAAGAAGCGCGTGGCGTAGGCGGCATCTTCTTTGATGATTTCAATGAGCAGGATTTTGCCAGCAGTTTTGCCATGATGCGTAGTGTGGGTGATGCCTTTATCCCGGCTTATCGCCCTATCCTGGAACGTCGCAAAGAGCAGGAGTATGGCGAACGTGAACGTGATTTCCAGGCTTATCGCCGTGGCCGCTATGTAGAATTCAACCTGGTATTTGACCGCGGCACGCATTTTGGCCTGCAGTCTGGCGGCAGGACAGAGTCCATACTGATGTCCATGCCCCCATCGTCAAATGGCGCTATGACTGGAAACCGGAGGCAGGTAGCCCGGAAGCAGCACTGGCTACAGACTTTTTGGTACACCGGGAATGGTTATAGAAACTGCGGAAACTGCGGAAACTGCGGAAACTACGGAAACTGCAGCACCACCTTGTATCCTGGTACTGGGTGGCAGCTTTGACCCTGTGCATCTGGGGCATGTCGCCCTTGCCCATAGCCTGGCGACGGCATTGCAGCCGGATGAATTGCGCATCATCCCTGTGGGCCAGCAATGGCAAAAGAATGAGTTGCAAGCTACAGCAACACAAAGACTGGCCATGCTGAAGTTGGCATTTGAAGACTGGCAACTCTGCCCTGTCAGCATAGATGAACAAGAAATCATCCGCGCAGAACAGGGTAAAAGTAATTACACCATCGATACCTTGCACCAGCTACGCAGAGAAGTTGGCGATGAGGCATCAATGGTATTTGCCATGGGTGCAGATCAGTTGCAAAATTTGCACACCTGGCGCAATTGGCAAGCCTTGCTTGAGGTAGCGCATTTGTGTGCTGCATCACGCCCGGGTTTCAGCCTCGATATCAGCAGCCCCGACATTGCTGACATCTGGAAGAAAAATGCCATCAGCGCCCTGGAAATGCGCACACGGCCAGCCGGTGGCACTTATCTGGAGAGAAATCTGGCGCAAGATGTATCTGCGACCCAACTACGTACTGAATTAAAACAGCATAACCCGACAACAAGATTGCTAGTCCCGCACAAGGTGCTAGACTACCTACAACAACAAACTATCTACCAATAAAAAATATGGATATTAAAAAACTGCAAACCCTGGTCGTTGACGCTCTGGAAGACGTCAAGGCACAAGACATACAATTGTTTGAAACCTCTCACCTGACCAGCCTGTTTGACCGTGTTTGTATCGCATCTGGTACATCCAACCGTCAAACCAAGGCTCTGGCCGCGTCCGTACGCGACAAAGTCAAGGAAAACGGCGGCACTATCGTCAGTATGGAAGGTGAAGCGACCGGCGAATGGGTACTGGTCGATCTGGGCGATATCGTCGTCCACATCATGCAGCCAGCCATCCGCGCTTACTACCGTCTCGAAGAGTTATGGGGCGACAAACCGGTAAAACTCGGTGCAGCCAAGCGCACATCCGGCAAAAAAACCGAAGCTGCTGATGCTGATGAAGCCAGCGACAAGCCTAAGCGCGTGCGTAAAGTGGCTGGCAAAGCTGCTCCGCTGGAAGTCACGCATGACATGATGGCTATCCAGACCACGCTGGAAGATGAAAAGAAACCAGCGCGCAAACCACGCGTCACCAAAACTACTGGCGATGCAGATGGCAAGCCAGCACGCAAACCGGCAGCCCGCAAAGCTGCTGATGGCACTACTGCTGCCAAACCTGCCAAGATACCAACCGGTGCCCGCGTTAAAGTAGCAGCGACTAAAACTGCAGTTGCCTCTGCCAAGCAAGCCGCAGAAAAACGCACTGCCAATGCTGCTGCAGCGCCAGCAAAACGCGCTCCGGCACGTAAGAAAGCAACAGAGGAATAATTCTCTGTTACAGTACTATTTCAAATGGCTGCCTCGTGCAGCCATTTGTTTAAGCAGACCAGGTTTCAATCTACTACTTGCAGCAAACAGACACAAACATGCAATTGATCATCGCCGCCGTCGGTCACAAAATGCCCTCCTGGATAGAAACAGGCTTTCAGGAGTATGCCAAACGCATGCCGCCAGAATGCCGTGTCATCCTCAAAGAAATCAAACCGGTAGAACGCTCGGGCAGCAAAACTGCTGAAACCGTCATGGCACTGGAACGCACCAAAATCGAAGCCGTGATACCCAAGAATGCGCGCATCGTCGCCCTGGATGAACGCGGCAAGGACTGGACCAGCGTCGCCCTGTCGCAAAACCTCACGCAATGGCAGCAGGATGGCCGCGATGTGGTCTTCATCATCGGTGGTGCTGATGGCCTCGATGCAGAATTCAAGGCCAGGGCCGATACCCTGATCCGCATCTCCAGCCTGACCCTGCCACATGGCATGGTACGAGTGCTGCTGGCTGAACAGCTATACCGCGCCTGGTCAATTACCCAGAACCACCCTTATCACCGGGTATAAGTCATACCAAGGAGACCGCCATGCTAAAAGAAAATAAAATCTACCTGGCATCCAAAAGCCCAAGACGCCGCGAACTGCTGCACCAGGCAGGCATAGAGTTTGACCTCTTGCTGCTGCGTGATGCCCCACCACGCGGGCCAGATGTAACCGAGATCGTCTTGCCCGGCGAAGCACCAGAAGCCTATGTCAGCCGTGTCACCCAGGAAAAAGCAGACAAGGCATGGGAAATCATGCATCTGCGCAAAATGCTGCCACGCCCCGTGCTTGCCGCCGACACCACTGTGGTACTCGGCAAGCAAATACTGGGCAAGCCTGCCGACAAGCAAGAAGCCATACAAATGCTGAGCATGCTGGCAGGCCAGACCCATCAAGTACTGACCAGCATTGCCGTGCATTCAGCACTGGGCCGCGCAGCAGTCACACAACGTTCAGAAGTCAGTTTTGCCAACCTCGATGAACAGCAGATACTGGCCTACTGCAATAGTAATGAACCCTATGACAAAGCCGGTGGCTATGGCATACAGGGTGCGGCTGCCCGTTTTATTTCACACATCAAAGGCAGTTATTCTGGCATCATGGGATTACCCTTATTTGAAACCTGCCAGCTACTTCGTCAGGCAGGTATCTTTATTCCCTAAATTGAAGTATCAGAGAAGCTTATGAGCGAAAACCTCCTCATCAATATCACCCCTCAAGAAACCCGTGTTGCCCTGATGTTCCAGGGTGCGGTACAAGAACTCCATATAGAACGTACATTGTCACGCGGTCTGGTCGGCAATATCTACCTGGGTAAAGTCGTGCGCGTCTTGCCTGGCATGCAGTCTGCTTTTATCGACATAGGCTTGGAACGCGCCGCCTTCCTCCATGTTGCCGACATCTGGGATGCCCGCCCTCAGGATGCCAATGGCAATACCAATGCGCCACTGACACCGATAGAAAAACTGCTGTTCGATGGCCAGTCAGTGACTGTGCAAGTCGTCAAAGACCCGATAGGCACCAAGGGCGCACGCCTCTCGACACAGATTTCCATCGCAGGCCGCATGCTGGTCTATCTGCCGCAAGACTCACATATCGGCATCTCGCAAAAAATAGAAAACGAAGCGGAACGCGAGGCTCTGCGCACCAAGGTACAAAACCTGCAGCAAGTAGATGAAAAAGGTGGTTTCATCGTCCGCACCATGGCAGAAGATGCCTCCGATGAAGACCTCAAAGCCGACGTTGATTACCTGCGCCGCACCTGGTCCACCATACTGCAACTCGCCAAGACCCATCCACCGACTACTCTGTTGTACCAGGATCTGAACCTGGCACAACGCGTACTGCGCGACTTCGTCAATGAAGAAACCGACAGCATACAAGTCGATTCGCGTGAAAATTACATCATGCTGCAAGAGTTTGCGACGCACTACATGCCATCCGTACTAGGCAAGCTGCAACACTACATAGGTGAGCGCCCGCTGTTTGATTTGCATGGCGTAGAAGAAGAAATCGAAAGAGCTTTGGGCCGCCGCGTCGATCTGAAATCTGGCGGTTACCTCATCGTCGACCAAACCGAGGCCATGACTACCATCGACGTCAACACCGGCAGCTTCGTCGCTGGCCGCAATTTCGATGACACCATCTTCAAGACCAACCTCGAAGCCGCCCACGCCATCGCCCGCCAACTAAGATTACGTAACCTCGGCGGCATCATCATTCTCGACATCATCGACATGGAGAATGAAGAACACAAGACCGCCGTGCTGGCCGAACTCAACAAAGCATTATCACGCGACCGCACCAAACTCTCCGTATCCGGCTTCTCTGCCCTCGGCCTGGTAGAAGTCACCCGCAAACGCACCCGTGAATCACTGGCCCACGTACTATGCGAGCCCTGCCCCGCCTGCAGCGGCAAAGGCCAGGTCAAAACCGCCCGCACCATCTGCTACGAAATCCTGCGCGAACTGCTGCGCGAAGCCAAGCAATTCAACCCCAGAGAATTCCGCATCATGGCTTCCCAAGTCGTGGTAGACATGTTTCTCGAAGAAGAATCCCAGCACCTGGCCATGCTCGGTGACTTCATCGGCAAACCTATCTCGCTGCAAGTGGAGAATGTGTTTCATCAGGAGCAGTACGATATTATTTTGATGTGATGCGCGATACAGAGTACTCAGAATAAGACCCGTGAATCTCTTCATGTCGGCCCTGCCAAGGCATGAAGGGATTCATGCGCCTGCACCAAACTTCACTTGTTCAAATCAAGCAATACATCCGTGTGATCCATGAGTACTCCACCACCCAGCCCAAGACTATTCGTTATTTTTGCCAAGGAAGCGCATGTAGCAGCAATCTTCGCACGAGGACCAACCAACTGGTTTCACGTCATTCGCTGGGATACCCGCAACGACGTCTTTGAATCTGGTGCATGGATGCGCGGCCGCTTATACCCTCAACGTTGCGACCTGTCGCCAGATGGCGAACTGTTACTCTATTTTGTGTTTCAGAAGCGACGCGGCTACACGAGCTATGAATCATCCTGGACAGCTGTCAGTCGCCTGCCCTGGCTACATGCGCTAGGACTCTGGCCACAGGGCCATACTTGGGGTGGTGGCGGTTATTTTATAACGAACCGCATAATTTCCCTCGAAAACGGTCGTTCGTGTAAAGCTCACCCTGAGCATATTCCTCTTGGACTGGAAGTTATTTCCAGCGGTGGAGAACGCAAATCATCCAGTAATGAAGTGGCAGGAGCAGAATGGTCAGGCCGCGACCAACGCAATCGCCTGATCTTTACAGCCAATGGAAAATTGCACTGGCAGCGAGATGATCAGACTGAGCAGGTGTTAGCTGACTTCAACGGCGATAAACCCGACCCGCGCGATGCGCCAGAATGGGCTAAGCGATCACTGGTGGACCAATCTCCTACATGCATCGGGCGATAAGTCTCTTAAATCGTATAGTCTCAGCATCCCTGGCTGATTTTGGTTTCCAATCAAGCAGGCCCAGCC
Source organism: Undibacterium sp. KW1 (assembly GCF_009937955.1). Lineage (NCBI taxonomy): Bacteria > Pseudomonadati > Pseudomonadota > Betaproteobacteria > Burkholderiales > Oxalobacteraceae > Undibacterium > Undibacterium sp. KW1. Next base: position 3,657,635 of record NZ_AP018439.1, read on the forward strand.
TTTCCTAATGATGCAAGTTATTCCCAAACTAGAATCATGTTGCTGCGCTGCACAATGCAGCAAATGTTGATTGCACATTGTCATAAAAGATGATATTTTTTAGGCAACATCTATCGAAGCAATTCGTTCACCAGAGTAAAGTTGCAGAATTTGGATTCACCGCTTTTCAGAGTACCGAAACCGCGTTTCATTTTCCCCTGTCCGCAAGTTTTATCAAAACAAGGAGCTATCATGTATCCATGGCTTTGGGTGTGGTCACCACAGGTTCACTTTCCCTGGAGTGGCAGTGTTGCACAAAAGATTGAGCCTAGAACGACCTGGTTCACGTCCATGATTCCGCCTGTTTCTGGGGATGCTGCTATAGAAGAGCAAGTATTCAATGCTGCGTCATACGGTACACAGTTGGGCCTGATCACTGATGTACTTTTGGATATCGTCAAAGAGACTGAAACTTTGTCGCCCAGGGCATCCAAGTCGCTGGATGAGTTGAAGGCCTTGAAATCCAAGATCGAAGATATCAAAAAAATATCCGCAAAAAAGTAGCCCTGAATTAAGCCAGGGCCATGGAGGTGCTGGCGTGGGTTTCGTCGCCGACGGCAAACATCTCAAAGCATGGCTTGCAGCAGTTGTTGCGCATCCATGGCTGCGATGCGTCCTTCATCCGTGGGTACTACCCACACTTCAGTGCTGCTGTTGGGGGTATGAATGGGCGCAATGCCATCACCGCGGGCGGCATTGTTCTTTGCCGTGTCTATCTGCACGCCCAGATAAGCCAGACCTTCTGCTACCTGCTGCCTGAGTAGCGCATCGTGTTCCCCTATGCCGCCGGTAAACACCAATACATCAAGACCGTTCAGGCACGCGCTTAATGCACCACATTCGCGTATCACGCGATAGGTAAATAAATCGATGGCAAAACCAGCTCGCGGGTCGCTGCTGGCGCGCAGGGTACGCATGTCGGCGGAGATGCCTGACACACCGAGCAGGCCGGATTCTTTGTACAGTATGGTTTCTATTCTTTTCTCATCCCAGCCCTGCTGCATCAAATGTAGCAAGACGCCGGGGTCGAGTGCGCCGCAGCGGGTGCCCATCATCAAGCCGTCGAGTGCCGAGAAACCCATGGAACTGGCGATACTTTTGCCATTTTTCATGGCACAGGCGCTGGCACCATTACCGAGGTGCAGCATGATCACGCGCCCGGCAGCAGGATCAAATGCGCGTGCGGACTGCTGGGCCAGGTGGCTGGCGACATATCGATAAGACAGGCCGTGGAAACCGTAACGGCGTATACCAGTCGCACGCAGGGATTGTGGCAAGGCCAGTGTGGTTTCGCATACGGGCATGTCGGCATGGAAGCCTGTATCGAAGCAGGCTATCTGTGGTATGCCGGGATAGGCGCGGCGAAAAGCTACTACGCCTTCCAGGTTATGCGGCTGATGCAGTGGTGCGAGTGTATCCAGGGTATGCAGATAGACCAGGGCTGCGTCATCTATCACGATGGAAGATGAAAACCGCTCGCCGCCGTGCACGATGCGGTGGGCAACGGCGGCTATCTGCATGTCTGCGCTATGGCTCATCAACACACGATGCAGAGCTTGCAGCGCAGCCGCGAACTGGTCGCCACCTGCGGTGCTGATATCCGTTTGATCCAGCGTCAAGGTCTGTGTTCCATTACTTGTACGACATTGTATGACGGGCTTGCCCCCAGGTTGCAAACCCTCAATGACACCTGTCAGATTACTGCCTGTCACGCCCTCTTCAGTAAAAGGATACAGGGCAAACTTGATGCTGGATGAACCTGAATTCACCGATAGGATGACGGGCTGCTTCATGGTGCATTCTTCCGGTATTCATGCGCCAGTAATTTGACGAGTGCCGCCGAAGCAACCCGGGAAGATGGGCCATCGGCACGGCTGGTCAGGGCAATGGGTACTTTGGCACCGAGGACAACGCCACAGGTGGCTGCACCTGCCAGATATTCAAATTGCTTGCCGAGCATATTGCCGGATTCCAGGTCAGGCACCATGAGGATATCTACTTCGCCAGAAACGGCTGAGACTATGCCCTTGATTTGTGCGGCCCGGGCAGAAATGGCATTATCAAAAGCCAGCGGGCCATCAACGATAGCGCCGGTGATTTGCTTGCGCTCTGCCATCTTGCACAAGGCAGCGGCATCAATGGTGGAATTGATTTTTGGGGTGACCGTTTCGACTGCCGACAAGAGCGCAACCTTGGGTTCAGCGATGTTCAAGGCATGAGCCAGGTTGATGGCGTTTTGCAGTATGTCAGCTTTTTCCGGTAAGCTCGGATAAATATTCAGGGCTGCATCCGTCAATAGCAAGAGCTTGTGATACATGGGTACATCCAGGTGATAGACATGCGATAGACGCCGTTTGGTACGCAGGGCAGCACATTCAACGACGGCATGCATGAGTTCATCGGTATGCAGGCTGCCTTTCATCAGAGCTTCTACCTTGCCGCTGGCGGCCAGTTCTACGGCTTTTTCAGCAGCGGCATGGCTGTGTGGCACATCGATTTGCTCATAGCTGCCTATATCAATATTGGCAGCAGCAGCGACAGCGACCAGTTTCGCCAACGGGGCAATCAGGACGGGTATGATCAGACCATGTTTTGCAGCATCGACCGCGCCTTGCAGGGAATCAACATCGCAGGGATGGACGACCGCGCAAGGGATGGCCGCCAGGTCTTTGACACTATCAACCAGGTGCTGCTGGCGCTCGCCCAGGTTGAACATGGCCATGGTGGGCAGGTGGGCGCGTGGGCGGCTGACTTTTTCTGTGGGAGCAATGACCAGAGCATTGCCATATACGACCTTGTCACCTTTTTGGTTTCTGATTTCGCAATCGAGAGTCACGCGCTTTTTTGCATCATCCTTGGCAACCACTGTCGCTGACACAGTCAGGGTGTCACCTATGCGCACGGGTTTAACGAAATGCAGGTTTTGTTCGAGATAGATCGTGCCTGGCCCTGGCAAACGCGTACCCAGTATGGTGGAGATGAGCGCCCCACCCCACATGCCATGGGCGATCACGCCATGGAATAGCGTGTGCTCTGCATATTCAGCATCCAGGTGAGCGGGGTTGACGTCACCCGAGACAGTGGCAAAGGCCTGGATATCGGTGTTCGTCAGCGTACGTATCTGGCTCGCGGTCTGCCCTATCTGCAAGTCTTCATAAACGACGTTGGAGATCAAGTCTTGTTCATTCGTTGCTGTGCTGATGGTATTCATTTGTTTTGGACTCTCATTAATTTACGATGTGATAGCCGCCATCGACATATAGCGTCTGCCCCGTCATGCCTGACGAAGCATCACTGACCAGGAATGCAGCCAGCCGACCTATCTCATCGAGTGTCACCAGCCTGCCCAGAGGGGAGCGGGCAACCGCTTTCTGCATCAGACCATCAAAGTCTTGCAGGCCGGATGCTGCACGGGTAGGCACAGGGCCTGGGGATATCGCGTGCACCCGTATTCCTGCCGGGCCAAGTTCAGTCGCCAGATAGCGCACGGTTGATTCCAGTGCCGCCTTGACCGGCCCCATGATGCCATAGTGGGCAACGGCTTCGTCTGCCCCCAGATAGGTCATGGTCATGATGCTGGCGCTCTTGCTTAAATGCGGCTCGCATAGTCTGGTGAGACGGGCAAATGAATGGCAGGAGACATTCATGGCGCGCAAGAAACCTGCACTGGAACTGTCAATGACGCGGCCATGCAAATCATCCAAAGGTGCCCAGGCGATGGAGTGGATGACAAAATCCAGTTCTCCCAGTTCCTGCACTGCCGCGTCAACCAGTGCTTCCAGCGAACCTTCCTGTTCCACGTCACAAACGACCAGCGTGGATTCCAGCGCTGCTGCCAGCGGCGCAACAAACTGATGCGCCTTGGCATTCACGCAGGACAATACTGTCCTTGCACCCAGTTGCCTTACCATGGCCGCGCAGCCATAGGCAATACTGTGTTCATTGGCCAGACCTATGATCAGGCCGCGCTTGCCCTGTAATGAAAATGAAGAACTTGCTGCAGTCATCTTTTTTACCTATCTCGGTTGAACCTGATTGAACCTGAACCAGGTGTTTGCCTGCCCGACACATCAGGCAAACTGTTTTTTGAAACGCGCTATCGTCGTCAGGCTCACCAGTACGGCTATCAGCAATATGCCTGAAAACATGGGCCACAATACACTGAAACCAGCCCCCTTCATCAAAATACCGTAACTGGCATTGATGTAGTAATACAGCGGTGATACATACATGCCCAGTCGCATGATGGTGGGCATGGCTTCAGGGGGAGTCCATGCGCCCGACAAAAACATCATGGGGGCGATAATAAGTATCACCATCATGCCTGCCTGCGCCATATTACGCGTCATGGTGGCGATCAATATGCCTATGCCGGCCAGGGTGCTGACATATAAGGTAGTCAGTGCAAAGTACAATAACAAGCTTCCTGCTACCGGCACGGCAAAGACCGGAACCAGAATGCCGAATAGCCCAAGAGCGGTGCCGCCCAGGATCACCGCCACCATCGCCACTATCTTGGGTATCATGATCTGCAATGGTGACAGCGGTGATACCAGCAACTGCTCTATGGTGCCACGTTCTTTTTCCCTGACCATGGCAGCCGCGGGCAGTAACAGCGAAAATAGGGTAATCACATTCAATAATTCTGAAATGCCCATGAACCAGGCATCATTCTGATTAGGGTTAAACCAGACCCGGGTCTGGTTATTGATCAGTGGTGCATCCACAGCCCCTCCTGCCCCGCCAATTCCACCAATTCCGCCAATTCCGACACCATAACGCTGCGCGGTTTGCTCCAGGCCATAGCGGGCAACAATTTGGCTTGCATCCACGGCTGCCAGAAAGCCCTGCACAGAATTGGAGGCATCAATCTGCATCTGTACGGATGCCGTGTCGCCACGCGCCAACTTATCCGAAAAACCTGGCGGTATATCCAGCACCGCCATCGCTTTGCCATCATCCAGCAATTGTTGGCCCTGGCTGGCATGCGTGATGGCGCCTGCCCAGCGAAACTCAGGCGACATGAAGCGTCCAGCCAGTTCGCGTGATGCCGCACTGCGGTCCAGATCAAACAATACTAATGCCGCATTATTTAACTGGAATGACACACCAGAAGCAGCATTGTAAATATCTGCAGAAAATGCATACAGCACAAACACCAGCAAGACAGGGTCACGCATGAGTTGCAACAACTCTTTCCAGGTCATGGCCTGCAAGCGGCTCCACCAGATACGATCGAACAAACTGTTCATTTCATCATACTCCGCATCAATTTTTTGGCCGCTTGGAAAAACCAAGAAATCCTGCTGTAAACAAGGCTATGGCATACAAAGCCAGGATCAGCATGTCTTGCCACAACGCCGAAATGCCTACCCCCTTGAGAAAGCTACCCATGGCAATCTCTGCGTAATACATGCCGGGCAAGGCATGGGCAATGACTGAAGCAATGGCAGACAGCGAAGGGATAGGAATAATCATGCCTGAGTAAAGTACAGCGGGTACTACAGTCACTATGGCCGTGCCCACCATGGCTGCCACCTGGGTATTCACCATCACCGACACCAGCAAACCTATGCCGGTAGTACAAATTACATACAGTATGGTGGATAGCAAAAAGAATAGCGGATCACCCTTGAATGGCGCACCAAACAGCAGCAGGGCAAACGCAGTCAGTGCGCAGGCATTGACGATGGAAATCCCAACATAGGGCAACAACTTGCCAATCAGGTATTCACCCCGTGACAAGGTGGATGAATAGACGTTATAGATGGCACCGGACTCCTTCTCCCTGACTACGCCCAAAGCAGTCAGAAATGGTGGTGACAGCATGAGGATAACCATGATGAGTTTGGGCGCTATCGACCAGATGCTCTTGACCTCCTGGTTATACAGATACCTTGTCTCCAGCTTGACCGATTGCATGCTGTTACGCAAAGTTTCTTGTCCTATGCCTGTCAGCGCAGAGAAATGGGCCGACAAATTATCAAGATTCATGGCGGCATTGATGGCGGTCACATAGCCTTTTGCCGTCAGTGCACGGAAAGGGAAAGTACCGTCTATCCAGGTTTGCACCGTCGTTGCCTGGCCTGATTTCAAGCGTGTACCAAAATCGGGCGGGATAATGATGACAGCCCGCAAGCTGTTATCGACCAGGAGCTTTTCTACGTCCGACTCCCGCTGCGCATAGCCCTGGAAAGAAAAATAACGCGAGTCACTGAAGTGATGCGCATAGTCACGCGAACTGACAGACTGGTCATAATCCACAATCGCCAGGGGAATGTTTTCCACATCCAGTGACAGACCGTAGCCAAACAGCAGCATCAATAAGGATGGTACGACAAAAGCCAGGACAAAAAACAGGCGGTCGCGCACGATCTCGCGCCATTCCTTATACGCCACTACACTGATACGCCGCAGATTCATGCCTGCTCTCCCCTGGCTTTGGCGTCTTCTGCTTCAAGCCTGGTGACGATGTGGACAAAGACGTCTTCCATGCTCAAACGCTTTTGCTGGAACTGGATGTCAGGTGTCTGCAGAAGTGCATGGAGATTCGGCAGATCCTGTTCAGGTTCCGGCAACATCACGTGGATACGCGAACCGAACAAAGCAGCACTGGAAAAACCATTCTTGTGCAAAATTTCCAGTGTGGCTTGCGCCTGATTGGCATCCCCCGCTGTCTTCAATTCATACAATTTGCCAGCCTGCGCTTCCACGTCAGCTTTCAATTGATCTGGCGACGCATCTGCGACTATGCGTCCGGCATACATGAGGGCGATATGGTCGCAGTGCTCTGCCTCTGACATATAGTGGGTCGTGACCAGGATGGTGACGTTTTCTTCGCGTGCAAGTCTGAACAGGACTTCCCAAAAGGCGCGGCGTCCCAGGGGATCAACTCCAGAAGTAGGCTCGTCAAGGAACAGCACTTGCGGCCTGTGTATCAGTGCACAACCCAAAGCCAGACGCTGGCGCAAGCCCATGGGCAGGCTGGCTGCCAGTGCACTGCCGAAAGGACGCAAGCCAGCCATATCCAGTATCCAGTCCATGCGGGCTGCGGTTTGCTGCCTGGTCAGGCCATAGATACCTGCATACAGGCGTATGTTTTCCAGCACAGAAAGGTCAAGGTAGAGGGAAAACGCCTGCGACATATAGCCTATGCGTTCACGTATCTGCCGGCCAGCATCCCGCATGTCAGCCCCCGCTACCCTGCCCTTGCCGCTGCTGGGGCTGAGTATGCCAGTCAGCATCTTGATGACTGTGCTTTTACCTGCACCATTCGCGCCCAGCAAACCGAAAATCTCGCCTTGCGGTACGCGAAAGCTCAGATCATCCACTGCCTTGAAAGCACCAAAAATACGCGAGAGATTTTCTGCCTCTATCGCCAGGCCATGATCGGCATGACGTTGAGCAGGGAGATCAGTAGAGTCAGGATTTTTCTGAGTCGCTTTGCCGGCCAATAACTGTTTTTTCCGCAGGAGCGCGATAAAGACATCTTCCAGTTCTGGCTCCAGCACCTCGCTGTGACTGATAGTGACATCAGGAACACATAGCTGCACTTGTGCGCTGGCCTTGCCTGCATCGGTCTCATCGACAAATACACGTATGTCTTGCCCCAATACTTCCATCTGGGGGAATTGCTGGCCTAGCTGATGGACAGCAGCTATCTGCTGCTCCGCCTTGCTGCATACCATGCTGACCACAGAGCCTGCCGCCAGGGTCTTGATTTGTTCAGGCTCGCCTGATGCCAGTATCCTGCCTGCATGCATGAGCGACACGCGGTGAAAACGGCTGGCTTCATCCATATAGGCGGTGGACACCAGTGCTGTGATGCCTTTTTCCTTGAGCAGGCGCGCGAGGATGCTCCAGAATTCGCGACGGGATACCGGGTCAACGCCCGTGGTTGGCTCATCCAGTATCACCAGTTGTGGCTCGTGGATAAGGGTGCAAACCAGCCCCAGTTTTTGCTTCATGCCGCCGGACAGGTTTTTCATCGGACGGTCACGGAATCTTTCCAGCCTGGTGCTGCGCAGCAGGGTTTCCTTGCGCTCACTCAGTTCAGCCTTGCTTAGCAGCCGCAAGCCTCCGAAGTAATCGATGTTTTCTTCTACCGACAGATCACCATACAGATTCTGTCCCAGACCCTGAGGCATGAGACCTATCCTGTCCTTGATCAATTCACTGCTTTTTTCCGAATTGATCAGCGTGCCAAACACCTGCAAGTCGCCACCATCATGTGCCAGCACACCTGCCACCGATTTGAGCAAACTGCTCTTGCCCGCCCCGTCAGGACCAATCAGGCCATAGATCTCGCCCGCTTGGACCTGCAAGTTGATGCCATCCATGGCAATAGAGTTGCCGTAGGATTTCATCAGTGCACGTGCGAGAACGATTGGTCCGGGAATCGTCGCAACTGGCTGCATTTGTTTCGTCATCGCGGGCATTTATTTCCAGCGTGGCTTTTGCCAGGCCTGATCTTCTTTCCAACGTATGACGGCGTCTGCCGGTATGCCTGGGGTCAGCCTGTGGTCGGGATTCTTGTCTATACTGAGCTTGACTGCATACACCAGTTTGACTCTCTCATCGGTGGTCTGCACCTCCTTGGGTGTAAATTCTGCTCTCGTGGCGATATAGCTGACCTTCGCTTCATAGAACTGCTCGCCCTGCGAATCCACGTAAATACGTGCAGGCAAACCCAGGCGTAATTGCCCAATTTTGGATTCGGCCACATAGACCTTCAGGTACAAATGATCAAGATCGACCATCTCCAGGATGGACCCGCCAGGCATGACAACTTCACCTGGCTCACGCAGACGTGTCAGCACCACACCAGAACCTGGTGATTTGATGAGCAGATCGGCGAGTACGGAACTGGCTTCTGTCACTGCAGCATCTGCCCTGTCGTGCTGGGCTTTTAAAGCTGCGATATCCTGCTGCCTTGCCTTGACCTTGTCGTTACCCAGTTGCGCCTGCGAGAGCCCTTGCCTGGCACGATTAACCGCCTCTTGCGCAGCCTTGACATCTGACTGTGCTACCTGCCATGCAAGGTCAGCCTGCTCGTATCTGTGCTTTTCGATCACGCCACGCTCAAACAAGTCCTTGTGACGTTGTGCATCAAGCCTTGCTTGCTGTTCGACTGCCATGGCTTTGGCGTAAGCAGCCTGGGCCTGGCTGACTGTTGCATCTGCGAGGTTGATACCCAAGGGTACTTCTTTTTGAGCTACGTCGAGGGCACCCTGTGCGGCGCGGACTTGTGCCTCGGTTGCATTGGAAGCCTGTCTAGCCTGCTCGACCTTGGCCTGGACACTGTCATCTTCGAGTTGCGCAATAACGGCCCCTGCCTTGACACTATCGCCCTCCCTGGCAAACACCTTGCTGATGCGGCCAGGGTATTTGGCAGCGGCGACGATGCGGTCGCCCTCAATACGGCCATTGGCGACGATCAGACCTTCTGGCATCTTGCGTGACTGTGCCAGATAGTAAAAATAGCCACCAGCGATGAGCACGGCAGCAACACCGAGTAAGGCCGGGCCCAGCAATTTGGATTTATTTTCCATCATTTTTCCTGGATACTGATAGGTAATATGAAATGCGTCACTTACAATTTTCCCGCAGCATGCAGTAATTGCAGGCGGGCGAATTCATGGTCATAGAGTGCGTTATCGCGATTGGACAGTGCCTGCAAGCGGCGTGCCTCTGCATCAAGCACATCACTGTTCGGCGCCAGCCCTGAGCGGTAGCGCTCGCGTGCCAGAGACAGTGTTTCTTCGGCCTGTTCTACCGCCTTTTCCACCAATTGCATGCGCGCCCTGGTCTCTTGTTGTGTGAGCCAGGATTGCCGCACCTGCAAGGCGATGCGCTCACGGGTGTCAGCTTCCATTTCACTAATCGCCTGTGCTGTTGCAGAAAGCTGCGAAGCCTGATGTCGGACCAGCCCACCATCAAACAAATCCCATTTCATCACCACGCCTACATACCAGCCCTTGTCTTCAGCCAGGTAGCGGTTTTCCAGCTTGCTATAACCGGCAGTGACGCCTATCTGCGGCATGTGTCCAGCAGCGACGCTATTGGCCTGTTTTTTGTAGGCCAGGCTTTGGCTGGATAACTCTTGTAACTCCTTGCGGTCATTGTTTGCAGACTGCAAAAGAGCAGGCAAATCTGCCATGGCGGGCTCTTTGTTAAAACCGGCAATATCCTGTATCTCGACCGCTCTTTCATATTCACGCCCCAGCCAGCGATTCAATGCTGCGCGAGCCAGCTCCAGCGCATTGTTTGCCTGCAGCCCAAGTTGACGTGCATTTGCCATCGCCACCTGGGTAGCCAGTAAATCGTGTCTGGCAGCATAGCCCTTGTCAAAGAGTGCCTGTACATCATCTACATGCTTGCTGACTGCAGCGACATGGCTGTTACTGACATGCACCGCATGCTCGGCGCGCAATACGGCGATATAACTTTGTGCAATCGCCAGCTTGAGGTCACTGCGGGTAAGCTGGGTGCGTGCCAGGTTCGCTTCGGATTGCGCCTGGGCTGCCTCAACGCCAGACGAAATTTTGCCGCTGGTATATACAGGTGCAGAAATGCTGAGACTACCGAAATAGGCCGATTCCTGCGCAAACGGCAGCGTAGTGCCTTTCAGCATGGGAAGCGCAGGTATATTCACTTTGGCTGCCGGTTCGCTTTCGGTGCGCATGTAGCCACTTTCCAGGCTCAGTTTAGGCAGGTAATTGGCTTGCGCAGAAGCCAGTTGATGTTGCGCCGACTGTTCTTTTTGCTGCGAAGCAGCAAGCACATGATTACGCTGCAAAGCGATGTTCCATACTTGCTCAAGGTTCTCTGCGGCAAGTGCTGGTACGCCAGTCAGTAAAATATTGATGCAGATCAAACTTTGTGCGAAAGCCTTGATTTTATTTGGCTTTCCAGCTGTTTCCAACATGCCTGCACGAGTATCCATTTGCCTGCGCAGGGAAGGGTTTTGTGCGTCTCTACAGAGAGAAAGTGGTCTGAACAGTGTCATCTTGAATTCACCAAAAAAGAGTATCCTTAGTGTATTGCTGCATTTGCACAATGCAATTGATTCGAATCAATTCAATAGACTGACATGTTTGCCAGAATAGGCTTACATCAACGAGGATGCGCCAATGAAAACTGATTACAGCCCTGCCACCACCCCACAACAAGCCGGTCAAAAGAAAAACTATGCAAGCCCTGCCCGTCCGCTTTGCTATCTTGGTGACGATGAGGCCGAAGTGCATCCTCTCGATATGGCCTTGCAAAACCATATTGCCAAATTGACCGGCGGCATCTCACCCGCCAGCGTGGCTCTCGCCTGGATGGACTGGGGCATGCATATCGCCGTGTCACCGGGAAAACAGCTGGAACTAAGTAATCTGCTGCAAAAACAAATCGCCAGTTGGCCCCAATTTCTGGCACCCGCGCTGACCGGAAAACCTGCAGAAACTGCAATGAATGCGGCAGGCGACAGCCGCTTTGCCGATGCAGGCTGGGCCAACTGGCCCTTCAACGCCATGAGCCAATACTTCCTGCAAAGACAGGAGTTCTGGCAACATGCGACCAAGGGCGTGCGCGGCGTCACTGCGCATCATGAAAATGTCGTCAACTTCATGTCCAGGCAGTTACTGGACATGATGTCCCCGTCGAATTTTCCCTTGCTCAATCCCGAAGTCATCGCCACTACCCGGGCCACGGGCGCCAAGAACCTGATGACCGGCGCGGCGCACTGGATGCAGGATAATGGGCTGGAGTTTCAAGTGCCTGGGGTTGAAGCTGGCGAACATAAAACCGAGCAACTGGCATATCAACCAGGACGTGATGTTGCTGTCACTGAGGGCAAGGTGGTATTTCGCAATCACCTGATAGAACTCATACAATATGCCCCGCAGACCACAAAGGTGTATGCAGAGCCTGTCCTGATCGTACCTTCGTGGATCATGAAATATTACATCCTTGATCTGTCGCCACATAATTCCATGGTACGTTTCCTGGTCAGCCAGGGTCATACGGTATTCATGATTTCCTGGAAAAATCCTGGCAAAGAGGACCGTGACCTGGGCATGCAAGACTACCTCGACAGCGGCCTGTTTGCAGCACTGGGAGAAGTTGGCAAGTTGACTCAGCACAAAGCCGTGCACACGGTTGGTTACTGCCTAGGTGGCACCCTGCTAGGCATTGCCGCGGCGGCGCTGGCAAGCGATCACGCAAGGGAATACGCACACCATTTGCCGCCTGTGCAAACGGTCAATCTGCTGGCTGCACAAACTGATTTCAGCGAGCCTGGCGAACTTGGCCTGTTCATAGATGAAAGCCAGATTGCCATGCTGGACGCCCAAATGTGGGAGCAAGGTTACCTGACCGGTGAGCAGATGACGGGTTCATTTCAATTGCTGAATTCGCGCGACCTGATCTGGTCAAAAATCATGCGTGAATATCAGCTGGGTACACGCAATTCGCCAAATGATCTGATGTCCTGGAATGCGGATACCACCCGCATGCCTTATCGCATGCATAGTGAATATTTAAAACACCTGTTCCTGCACAATGACCTGGCAGAAGGCCGCTATGAAGTGCATGGCCATGCCGTAGCATTGAATAATATACACGCCCCCATGTACGTGGTTGGCACGGCACGCGACCATGTTTCACCGTGGCGTTCTGTGTATAAAATCCATGTGCTGACCGATGCGCCTATCGACTTTGTACTGGCGTCTGGCGGCCACAATGCTGGCATAGTTTCAGAACCGGGACATGCGCATCGCAGCTTTCAACATTTGCCATCTGATCAGCGCGGCCAGTCTTTCCAGCAGGCCGAAGACTGGGTCAAGGCGGCAACAACGGAGACAGGCTCATGGTGGATACATTGGCAAGCTTGGCTGGCACGGCATTCCAGCAGCACACAAGTGAAGGCAAGAGTTGTCAGCGATAAAGAACTGGGTGTTGCGCCAGGCAGTTATGTATTTGAAAAATAAGCTTAAATAGTCGCATTAGGAAGTTATAGCGTCACCATAAGGAGTAAAATATTTTTTGATATGGCGAATCTCAAGGCAGGAAAAGATCGCAGTGACGATATTAAAAAAAGCACATCAAAAAAGAAGATACTTCCTGGGCGCTCTTACCTCGCTGTATTTCACAGCGGGCTGGGCGGCAGAGCCGCGCAAACTCGTCCTGCTGATTGCAGAATCGAATGCCACCAATACCCCGCAGGTGCCGTATAACCCCATATTTCAGCAAGCCGTGGCTTATGTGGAAAAGGAGCTGCACCTGCAATTTGAGTACAGACGTTATCCCTGGAAACGTCTGTTGCAAAGCCTGAATGAGGGTGAAGGCTTGGCTTTTGGTTTGTCAAAAACCAGGGAACGGGCACAAACCCTGCATTTTTCCCTGCCCGCTTTTGCTACCCATGTCTGGCTGGTCGTCAGAAGTGATCAAGCTTTTGCGTTTTCCCGCCTCGCCGACCTGCAGGGCAAAACCGTGGGCATGGTAAGAGGCTCTACCTATGGCGATGAATTTGAAAAGGCAAAATCCGAGTTATTGCTGTTAGAAGAAGATCTGTATTCCCTGCCCTCCCGCCTGAAAAAATTATTGAACAGGCGCACGGATGTCATGCTGTTCAGTCACCATGATCCTGACCCGCGCAAGGTCGAAGCCATGCTCAACAAGGCCATGCCCGACATAGCACCAGATACGCCCATGCCACCTGGTGTTTCATTCAAGGTACTGGATAAGTTTTTATCCGTGGATTACATCCACTTTGCAATACTGGCATCCAAAGATGATGGCATCATTGAACAGATAGACAAGGTCATCAGGAAAGGCCAGCAAGAAGGCTCTTTACCCGCTATCCATCTGACAAAAAAATGATGTGTTGTCAGTGTTCTATTCAAGGATTTTTCACACCTCCAGACAATACAGTTTGACTTGATCCCGCCCACCCGCTTTGGCGGCATACATAGCGAGGTCAGCCTTCTTGGCCAATTCAATTTCGGTTGCCCCATGGTCGGGATAAATGGCGACACCTATGCTTGCCGACACTGTATGCTCATTGCCTGCAATGACAAACGGCTGCCCAAGTGCAGCACGTATTTTTTCTGCCAACAGACAGGCACTCTGCTCATCACTGACGTTCAAAGTCAGCGCAACGAATTCATCGCCACCTATGCGTCCTACCGTATCAGAATCGCGCAGACAATGCTTCATGCGTTCTGCCGCCTGCTGCAAAAGAATGTCACCTACTGCATGGCCATAGGTATCATTCACAGGTTTGAAGCGATCCAGATCTATGTACATGAGCGCCAGGCGGGTATTGTTTCTTTTCGCCAGTGCCAGCCCCTGCGCCAGCCGTTCAAAGAACAGGGTGCGGTTTGGCAAGTGCGTCAGACTGTCGTGATGCGCCAGATAGGCCAGCTTGTCATTGACTTCCTTGCGCACACTGACATCGACTTTGACGGCGACATAATGACGGGTCTTGCCTTTGCTGTCCTTGACAGGGGCAATGTGTGCCTCTTCCCAATATGCCTCGCCGTTTTTGCGGCGATTGATCAATTCACCCGTCCAGACTTCACCTCGCAAGAGCTGCGTCCACATGGCCTGATAGGTTTCGGCAGGTACCTGGCCAGATTGCAGGATACTCGGTTTTTTACCGATGACTTCTTCAGCAGAATAACCCGTTTCCAGAATGAAGTGCGGGTTCACGTATTCGATCACACTATTGACATCAGTGATGATCACCGAGGTCGGGCTGTGCTCTATGGCAGACGACAGGAGATTAAGTCTTAATGCATTTCTCTTTAATTCATCCAGACTGTTTGCCAGCTTTTGATTGACCTTGAAAATATACAATGCCACGCCACCGATTATACTGACAAAGACCAGGGCAAGTGCACCCCAGAAATACAACCAGCGCAAATTCACGTTGGGATTGGCGTCATACAAAAAATCATCCAGAGGATAACTGGCTGGCAGCATGCCCAGCTCTGCGTAAGTATCTGCTATATGACGCCAGCGCCCTGGATTCATATACCCTATCGCGATCAGTTCCCGGCTCAGCAAATAACTGGTTTGTGCTGCTTCATACTGAAAAAATTTCTTGTTGTGCTGCCCCACATCTGTACTCTTGTAGCGCTGCAATATCATGTCTATGATTTCATCCTGATGGCTCATCGCATATTCCCAGCCACGCAAACTGGCAGCGCGAAAGGCTTTTACACGTTCAGGATGGGTACGTATCTCGTTCTCGCTAGTGAACAGATTATCGCCATAAAAGTCGATACCGGCAGCGCGCGGCGTGTAGATAGTGTAGGCAACGCCCGCCTGCCCGAGGCGAAATGGCTCATTGGTCAGGTAAGCAGAAATGACATCGACTTTCCCTTGTATCAAATCATTAAGATTGAAGCTGTGTTCGATTTGCTGCAGTTGCTCGAAAGGCACATTTTCACGCCTGAGATAGGCAAGCAATTCCTGCGACTGCGGCTCCAGCATCATGCGCTTGCCCTTGAGCTCGTGCACAGTCTGTACATCGTTCTCTTTTCTGGATAGCAGTATCAATGGGGAATGCTGAAATATGACAGCCAGGGCAACCACGGGCTGACCTGCCTTGCGGGCAAGTATCAGGCTGCTGGTGCCAACACCATATTCTGCCTTGCCTGTAACGACCTGATTGATGACGTCCAAACCTGGCTGGGCTGGCAAAATATCAACGTCGAGGCCTGCTTCCCGGTAATAACCCAGCTCTTTTGCGGCGTAATATCCGGCAAACTGAAATGCATGAGTCCACTTGAGTTGCAGATGTATTTTGTCAACGGCCAAACTGGCAGGCGCGAGCAGGAATTGCATGCAAAAGCATGTCAGGCTCAGCCACAACTTTCCATGCTTGGTCATAGTTGCAATGTAAAATAATATTAATAAGCCTGGCATTTTTGCCATGCAGCCTGGTGCGTTTATGCAGCATTCACAGGCAGCAGTCACAAAGGTGTGGACTACCGGCAGAGCACCAACTTATTTCCATCTTACAATAACTGGCTATGTCAATTGCGGCTTTACACAATCATTTACAGTCGCAATCGCTTGCGAATTCGGCTCAATGCTTCAGGCGTCACACCGAGATAACGTGCAATATCGCGCAGTTGCAATTGCTCTGCCAATTCGGGATAGGTTGTTAAGAATGACAGGTATCTGTCTTCCGGCGTCATGGTCAGTAACTCACGTTCCCTCTGCTCTTTCCTGACTATGTGCTGCTCCAGCAACTGCCGTATGGCTTTTTGCCACGGAGGGTATTGATCGCACAATTGCCTGACAGGTGCGTAATCAACCTGTTCAAGCACGCATTCATCAATGGCAGCGGCGAAATAGTCCGTGGCTTGCCCGGATATCAAGACATTTGGGCATGCAAAGAAATCGCCAGGACCAATAAAGGATTTGATCCACTCTACGCCATCAATCCCCAGGTAGGTCAGCTTCACAATGCCACTGGTAACCACATAGACATAGGGTTGCCATTCACCAGCCGCGAACACCAGCTCGCCTTTGTGGAAGTGTAATTTTTTCGTGAAAGGGCGCAGGATATCCCATCCAGGCAAGGCCGCGCCTGCGGCCTGCTCCATCAAACGTCTGGTATGGGTCATGACAAAGCGGGTAATGGCAAACGTGTGGACGTCAATATAGCCTGCAGAGGTTGCCATACCAATTGGCTATCAAGCTTGTTCATGCAGTCATGATGACCCAGAGGACATTCCCTTTGCCTGCATGGCGCGCAGGACAGACGCAGCGACAGGGAGTGGGCGATATCAGAAAATGGCGGTGCATGATCAGGATCAGTCGGGCCGTAGATAGCAATCACAGGTCTGTTCAATGCCGAAGCAATATGCAACAAGCCAGAATCATTTGACACCATGGCGTCGCTTGCTGCTATCAGTGCCAGCGCCTGATCAAGCTTGGTCTTGCCAGCGAACTGATGAACTGCAGGACAAGCTGCCTGTATCTGTTGGCAAACTTCAACATCCTTGGGTGAGCCCAGCAAGACAATTTGTGCATCTGGATGTGCTCGCAGGATGGTCATTGCCAGTTCCGCAAAATGGCTGACAGGCCAGCGCTTGGCATTGCCAAATTCTGCACCAGGTGCAAAGCAGATCAAAGGCTGTTCTGCCGACAAGCCCATCTCCTGCAAGACGGCATTTATCTGTGCGGGGGCAATTTGCAAGCGCGGTTTTGGAAAGCTCTGCACCAGATCAGTTACTGGCGCATGCGCCAGCGCTGCATAAAATGCCACCATGGGTCGCGGTGCGGACTTGCTGTCTTGATGCATGACATTGATGAGGCCATAACGGCTCTCCCCCTTGTACCCCACCCGCTTTTTGATACCAGCCATCCAGGGCAGCAGTGCAAATTTCAGGGTATTAGGCAACACATAGGCGGCAGCATAGCCACGCTGGCGCAAGATTTTTGCATAGCGCCAACGTTCACGCAATTGCAGTGAGCCATGCTTGAAAGGTGTTTCCAGTACCGTATCCACTTCCACCATAGCGCGCAAAACCGGCGCTACCCAGGCGGGTGCCAGCACATCGATCGCAGCTTGCGGATGGTCGCGCTTCAGTAGTTGCAACAAAGGCTGGGCCATGACGGCATCGCCTATCCAGTTGGGGGCAATGACGAGAATGCGGCTGGCAGGACTGTGCACGACGACACTCATCTTGGCGTGCGCCCCATGAGAAAGAACTCATCATTTGGCCGCATGGAAATCACATTTGCCATGCGGTTCGACAAGCCAAAGAATGCGGTGATGGCTGCGATATCCCAGATATCTTCATCATCAAAGCCATGACTGTGCAACAAGGCGTAATCAGCATCATTGACGCTTTGCGAATCCAGGCAAACCTTGATCGCAAAATCCAGCATGGCGCTTTGGCGCGGCGTGATCTCTGCTTTTAAATGATTGACGGCGACCTGGTCAGCCACCAGAGTATTTTTGGCATAGATACGCAGAATCGCACCGTGAGCCACCACGCAATACAGGCAATTGTTTTTGGCGCTGGTGGCAGTAACTATCATTTCACGCTCGGCCTTGTTCAAGTTGCCTGAGGTTTTCAGCATCAGGGCATCGTGATAGGCAAAGAAGGCGCGGAATTCATCTGGCCTGTGGGCCAGTGTCAGGAATACGTTCGGTACGAAACCGGCTTTTTCCTGCACGGCCAATACCTTCTCGCGTATATCGTCAGGCAGGTCCTTTATTTCTGGAACAGGGAAACGGGAAATCGCAGTAGTCATGGCTTCTCCTTTTTCAATCAAGCGGCAAACTGCAGACGATGCAGGTTCGCATAAGTGCCGCCATTATCCAGCAATTCTGCATGCGTACCCATCTCTATGATCTTGCCATCGACCAGTACAGCAATGCGGCTGGCACGTTCTATGGTAGATAGGCGATGAGCAATGACCAGCGTGGTACGGCCCAGCATCAACTCGTCCAGTGCGGCCTGTACGGCACGTTCAGACTCGCTGTCAAGTGCAGAGGTAGCTTCATCCAGAATGAGGATAGGTGCATTTTTATAGATGGCGCGGGCAATAGCCAGGCGCTGTCTCTGACCACCGGACAGGCGCATGCCGTTGTCGCCTATCATGGTGTTCAAGCCGTCGGGCAAATCACGCACAACGTCAGTCAGGTGTGCGGCCTGCACTGCCGCTGCCACGCGTGCTGGGTCAGGGTTGGCATCACCATAGGCAATATTTGACACCAGAGTGTCATCAAACAAAACCACATTCTGGCTGACCATGGCGATTTGTTCGCGCAGGCTGGTCAAGGAAATGTCATGCAATGAAATGCCATCGAGCAGGATGTCGCCAGAATCCGGCGTGTAAAAACGCGGCACCAGATTCACCAGAGAAGTCTTGCCGCCGCCCGACATGCCAACCAGAGCGATGGTCTCGCCCGGTGCTATGCTGAGGTTGATATCTTTCAGCGCTTCCTGCTCCTGGCCTGGGTAAGAGAAGCTGGTATGGACAAATTCCAGTTTGCCTTGCGCACGGGCTGGCAGTGCTTTGCCGCTATCGGTTTCTGGCAGGGTATCGATGAGGGCAAATACCGACTCTGCCGCAGCCATGCCGCGCTGCATGGGGCCATTCAAGTCTGCCAGCCGTTTCAAAGGTGTCAGCAACAGCATCATGAGACTGACAAACTCAATAAAGCGGCCTGCTGTGGTGGCGTCTTGCGCTGCTTGCGACACCGCAAACATGATGACCACCGCTACCGCAATCGCAGCTGCGAGTTGTGTCAACGGTGTCGTTGATGCGACAGCGATGGTGGTGCGCATGGCATAGCCGCGCAACTTTTCATTCTTGGCTTCGAACCTTTCCTGCTCATATTTCTGCCCACCAAAAATACGTATGACCTGGCTGGCACGTGTGGCTTCTTCTATGACCTGGGTCAGTTCATTGCTGACATCGAGCTGGCTTTGATTGAGTTTGCGCAGGCGCTTGCTGACACCACGTACCAGAAAAGCCATGACCGGCATCATGACCAGAGCAATGATGGTCAACTGCCAGTTGCGCCACAACAAGGCAGCCAGCAAGACCATGACCGTCAATGAATCGCGGAACAGTGTGGTCATCGAGACCTTGAGCATCTCGACGATTTGCTGCGCCTCAAACATGATGGTGTTGATGATGCGGCCACTCGATTCACTTTGGTAAAAGCTGATGGGCACATTCAGGATGCGGTCAAATACCTTGGCGCGTAGTTGATTCAATAATCTGGTCGAAATCCAGGTCATCAGATAACTTGTAGTAAACGTGCAAATGCCACGAAACAGGAAAATCGCAATAATTGCCGTTGGCACCATCCACAGGGCAAGCTTTTTCGCATCGGCATTAAAACCGTGATCGAGAATGTAGCCCAGCACCTTGGGGAACATGACTTCCGTCGAAGCTGTGCCCAGCATGGTCAGCAAGGCCCACCACACCCGGGAGCGATAAGGCGCGATGGACTGCCACAAGCGGCGGAATACATCGATGGTTTCTTTATTGATCAAACTCATAGTATGAAATTCATATCCTGTCTTGGCACAAGCCGCTCAATCAATTAATCAATCAGGCTTGCGCATAAATAATCTATCTGCGGCGTGACTAATTTTTATTACGCATGCCAGCCAGCGGTATCGCCAGCAGGATCATGAAAGCCATGCCAAACACAGCATCGCGCAAAATCGCATTGAACATACCGCCCAGCATCATGGCGATGGTCAGCATCAGCAAGGGCATGGCCATTTCCCTGGTGTTGGGATTCTCATGCACAGCCATACTTGCCATACTTGCCATACGATAGGCCACCCAGTATTGGGTCGCCCAGATCGCCAGCAGGGCCAACAAGCCAAGGACACCCACTTCTGTCAGGTACAACAAATAATCATTGTGTGGTGTGGTCATGGTTGCACTGATGAGGCCCCTGGCTTTTTTCTGGTAAAGATACATCCAGGTAGCAATGCCATGACCTGCCAGGGGTTTCTCGGCAATGATCTCACCGGTGATCTTGTAAAGTTCCAGACGCATGCCATCATCATTGACTTTGCGGCCTTGGGAAAAATCATGCAGTTGATGCACAGTACACAGGCTGCGCAATTTAAAAATTTCCCACGGTCCAGCCTGTACCAACCGTACCTCACAAGTTGCCGGTGGTGGCAGACTCAAGGCATATTTCCAGCCGCCGCCAAGTGCTGCCAGCAAGATCAGAGGCAAAGCCACTACCCGCCATGACCAACCTATCTGGCGCAATATCAGCACACCGCACAGGATAAAAAACAGCAGACTGGCCGTCCTGGTTTTTGCCAGCAAGACCAGGGCTGCTGCCACATACACGATTGCCAGTACACGCCAGACCAGGTGGTCGCGGTGACTGCGCAAATCATGCAACATCCAGGCGGCAGCAATCGCCATCAATATGCCCAGCAAGATGGATTTATTACCCTCATAAATCACATAGCTGCGAAATACCGTATTGACCGGCAAGAGATGGAAAAAATTGGCAACAAACAGCGTTGCCGCCAGCACTGCACCAGCAAAGAAAACATACATCGCCCGCCTTTGCCACACGCCCGCAGTCACGGTCAGAAAAGGCAAGAGAAACAAATACGTCTGGTAATGCACAAACCCCGGCCAGAATTCTTTACTGATTTCTGGCGGGATATCCTGCATTGCCGCCAGCACGATACTCACCAGGCTAAGGCCAAGTACCGGCAGCAACATGGCGCTTTGCCTGATCCTGTGCATCTTCTTCAGGTAGCCACCGGACACCAGCAAACTGATATAAAACAGCAGCACACCGGCATACATGACACCAACCGGGAAAAACAGGGTCAGCGGCAAGCCTGTCAGTATCTGATGCGGCAAGGACTGGCGCCAGCCGGTTTGCGGCTCTGCCTGCGGCGAACCACCACGCGCTGGCAATACACTACTGGTATCCATGGAATCAGGCGTATTCAATTTTGACGTTTTTCATGGATAGCCATTCACCCAGGTTCTGACGCAAGACATCATCCGGGTTCACCCGCCACTGGTCAGACAGATACAGCTCAGCACTGGCATTGGCGTTCTGATAACGTATCAATACCGGGCAACCATCGGCGTTCAAATGTGGTTTCAGCATCTCTTGCAGTTTTTTCGTGTCTGCAGTCGATGTCAGCGTCAGACGCAAACCTTGCGAGAACTGCACGCGGGCACGGCCTATGTCCATGACTTTTTCAGCCGAGATACGCAAGCCGCCAGAGAACCTGTCTTCCGACACTTTGCCCAGAACAGCGAGGAATTCATCCTCCTTGAACAAGGATTTGAACTCTTCCATGAGTTCGCTATACACCGTCACCTCAACCACGGCAGTGCCATCATCAAGGCTGACGATGAGCAGCTTGCCGCGCTGTGTCATCTGGGTGCGCACACCGGTAATGATGCCGCAAATCAGGCGCAAGTCGCGTGAAGGTTCCAGCTTGGCAAGAGTGGTCTTGATGAACTGGCGCACTTCTGGCGCATAAGAATCAAACAGATGACCGGACAGGTAAAAGCCCAGCGCCAGTTTTTCTTCGGTCAGGCGCTTCTTGTCTGTCCACGGCGGTACATCCAGGTAATCTGGTGGCGCGATCAAATCATCGTCATCACCAAACAGGCTGACCTGGTTTGCTGCGGCTTCTGCCTGCATCGCTGCTTCCATTGCAAAATCGACGGTAGCCAGCAAGACGCCACGGTCTTTGCCCAGGCAATCCATGGCACCGGCACGTATCAGTGACTCTACCGTTCGACGGTTGACCTGCCGTTTATCGACGCGTTTACAGAAATCAAACAAATCCTTAAATGGTCCGCCTTCTTTTCTCGCAGTGATGATGCTTTCTATCGCATTCTGGCCCGAGCCTTTGACGGCGCCCATGCCATAGCGTATCTGGCTGGATTTTTTGCCAGGTTCGGCAACTGGCATGAAACGATAATCGGACAGATTGATATCTGGCGGCAGCATTTTGAGCTTGCAGATATCAATCGCATCTTCGACCAGGATTTTGACCTTGTCGGTATCATCCATGGCCAGCGACATATTGGCTGCCATGAAAGCAGCGGCATGATGCGCCTTCAGATAAGCGGTGTGATAAGACAGCAAGGCATACGCGGCAGCATGGGATTTATTAAAACCATAGCCCGCGAATTTTTCCATCAAATCGAAAATCTCGTCGGCTTTTTCTTGCGGCAAACCATCCTTGGCTGCACCGTCACGGAAAATCTGGCGATGCTCGGCCATCTCTTCTGCTTTTTTCTTACCCATGGCACGGCGCAGCAAATCGGCACCGCCGAGTGAGTAGCCACCGACCACCTGGGCCATCTGCATAACCTGCTCCTGATACACCATGATGCCGTAGGTTTCAGACAAAATGCCTTCGGTACGGGGATCAGGATAATCGAATTTCTCACCGTGCTTGCGTTTGCAGAAATCCGGGATCAGGTCCATAGGGCCAGGGCGGTACAAAGCCACCAGCGCGATAATGTCTTCAAAGCGGTCAGGACGCGCATCTTTCAGCATGCCTTGCATGCCGCGGCTTTCCAGCTGGAACACAGCCACGGTCTTGGCCTTGGTCAGCAAATCATAAGACGCCCTGTCATCCAGTGGCAATTTGGCCAGATCAAAGTCGGCCATGGCCGGGTCCATCATCTTGATATAGCGCACTGCCCTGTCGAGAATGGTCAAGGTGGTCAAGCCCAAAAAGTCGAACTTGACCAGGCCCACAGCCTCGACGTCGTCTTTATCGTATTGCGACACCACTCCAGAA
Organism: Undibacterium sp. KW1; assembly: GCF_009937955.1. Classification (NCBI taxonomy): domain Bacteria; kingdom Pseudomonadati; phylum Pseudomonadota; class Betaproteobacteria; order Burkholderiales; family Oxalobacteraceae; genus Undibacterium; species Undibacterium sp. KW1. The sequence continues at coordinate 3,680,968 of NZ_AP018439.1, forward strand.
TCACCGCCCTGGGTATACAACGGGCAAAAATCTGTGAGCTTGCCTGGTGCAATCAATACACCACCGGCATGCATACCGATATTACGGGTGATGCCTTCTACCTGTTGCGCCAGGTCGAGCAGGGTTTTGACTTCTTCTTCGTTTTCCTGACGCTCAGCCAGCAAGGGTTCTTCTACAATCGCCTCGGCTATCGTGACTTGTTTGCCCGGTTTGAACGGGATCAGTTTGGAGACGCCATCGCAGAACATGTAGCCAAAGTCCAGCACGCGGCCGATGTCGCGTATCGCGCCCTTGGCAGCCATGGTACCGAAGGTGGCAATCTGCGACACCGCTTCTTTGCCATAACGGTCTTTCACGTACTGAATAACCTTGTCGCGGCCTTCCTGGCAAAAGTCAATATCAAAGTCGGGCATGGATACCCGCTCCGGGTTCAGGAAACGCTCGAACAGCAGGTTGTACTGCAAAGGATCAAGATCGGTGATCAGCAATGAATACGCAACCAGGGAACCGGCACCAGAACCACGGCCCGGCCCTACCGGCACGCCATTGTTCTTGGCCCACTGGATAAAGTCAGCAACGATGAGGAAGTAACCCGGGAAACCCATCTTGATAATGGTGTCGGTTTCAAACTTCAGGCGCGCCTCATAACGGGCACGCTCTTTCTCGCGCTTTTCTTCATTCGGGAAAATTTGATTGAGGCGAAACTCGAGACCACGCCGGGATTCATGCTCCAAAAAGTCATTGATGGTCATGCCCTCAGGCGTAGGAAAATCCGGCAGCTTCGGCTTACCCAGTTCCAGCATCAGGTTACAGCGCTTGGCGATTTCAACTGAATTGCGCAGTGCGGCTGGCAAGTCGGCAAACAATTCTGCCATCTCGGCCTGGGTCTTGAAGCATTGCTGTTCATTGAACCTGCGCACGCGGCGGCCATTGGCGAGCATATCGCCCTCGGCAATACAGACGCGTGCTTCATGGGCGGTGTAATCGTCTTTGCTGATGAATTGCACAGGATGGGTTGCCACCACCGGCAATTTGAGCCTGCCAGCCAGGGCCACGGCAGCACGCACATGATTGTCCATGTTCGCCTGGCCTGCTCTTTGTATTTCTATATAAAAATGATTGGGGAAAATACTGGACCAGCGCCTGGCGTTTTGTTCTGCCAAATCAAGATTGCCATTGTCGATAGCAACGCCGACATCACCAAAATGCGCGCCAGAGATGGCGATCAGGCCACCACCCTTACCTTCTTCAAAAATACTCTGCAACCATTCATAGCGGATTTCTGCACGCCCCTTGTGCTGGTTCGTCAGCCAGGCCTGTGCCAGCAATTCGCATAACTGCAAATACCCCAGCTTGTTCTTGACCAGCAACAGCAACCGGGATGGTTTGTCACGATCGACATCATTGCTGATCCACACATCGCAACCGGCGATAGGCTTCATGCCCTTGCCGCGTGCGGCTTTATAAAATTTCACCATGGCGAACAAATTCGCCAGGTCAGTAATTGCCATTGCAGGCTGTTTGTCTTTGACTGCTGCCTTGATAACATCATCAATACGCACCAGGCCATCGACTATCGAATATTCAGAGTGGATGCGCAGATGGACAAAGGCAGGCTCGTAGGGCTTGCTGACGACAACTTCGGTGGTCGCTTCAGGGGAGGTAATTAATTCTGTAGTCATACCGCTATTCTACCTGTTGCCCAAGCTGATCAGAAGCTTTGCCTTGCTAAAGTTTTCAAATATGCAATTTATATTAATTTAACTTTAATTTAATGAGCATTCGCACAAGCTAATTCATCATGCCGACAATAAATAAGGTTTTAATTTGCCTATTATGCAAATTCCAAATAAGGCCCCATGTCCAAAAAATCTGAGCCCTAAAAACAACAAATTCAGGAATGTAAATAGGTCTTGTGACTCTCGTCTTTGCATTTAAGCTACATTCGCCAGCCTCTGCTGTGTTACTCTAAATCAATGCATTTTCTGGCTCTGGGGCATAACTTGTTAGCAGAAGAAAAACTCCGCATCCATAGCAACTATTCTGGCAAGCGCTCTTACGGGCGTGCTGGCTGCGCTGCCCTGCTTTTTTCCCTAATGCATCAGGTAGTACTGGCCGGCGGCGGAGAAGAATCGATTTTTCTGGATGACGTACCTGTGGTGCTGTCCGCCTCGCGCCTGTCACAACCCATCAATGAAGCACCAGTCGCAGTCACCATCATAGACAGGCAGATGATCAAGGACTCTGGTGCCTGGGACTTGTCCGAGATTTTTCGCCTGGTACCAGGCATGTATGTGGCTTACCATGCCGATCCCTATTACTCAGCAGACAGCACGGTCGCCTATCATGGCATGGTCACCACCACGACCTCAGACCACATGCAGGTCCTGATCGATGGCCGCTCTGTGTATGCCAGTCTGTTTGGTGGTGTGAACTGGAGCGACTTGCCCATCGTCCTTGATGACATAGAACGCATAGAAGTCATACGCGGGCCAGACTCTGCCAGTTACGGTGCGAATTCATATTCCGGCGTCATCAATATCATTACCCGCCACCCGGCAGAGACCCAGGGTACCACTCTGTCCATGGCATTTGGCAATGGCCGCAAGGAGGGCATCTTGCGCTATGGCGGCAAGACTGGTGCATTAAGCTACCGCCTGACCGCCAGCATCAGGGATGACAAGGGCGAAGATGACACTATCAAGAAGCCGACTTCCGGCTTCACTTTCTGGAACCTGAACAAGTATGACAACAAGACCATACACAACCTGAACCTGCGCGCTGATTACCAGGTCAATTCTGCCGATACACTGGAATTCCAGTTCGGCTATAACGGTGGTCCGCGTGAAGTCGGTGAATACAATAATGTCTCCGCCATCAGCAGACGGGCAGAAAGTCATTTTCAGATGCTGCACTGGCGCCGCGCCCTCGAAGGTGGTGGCGAATTGTCCGTGCAAGCCTTTCACACTGTAGAAAGAGTGTATGCACGCCTGAAGGATTCTGACGGCGTCAGTGATGGCGATGCCATCTTGCGGCGCTATGACCTGGAAGTGCAGCACACCTTTTCACCATTCAAGAACGCCCGCCTGGTCTGGGGTGGCAGCATACGCTATGACCAGACGTATGCACCTTACTACCTAGGGGTAGGCGACAACCAGTATCTGTATGGCGATTTCCCTTATCACCTGCGCCGTTTTTTTGGCAATCTTGAATGGCACGCCCGCCCTGACCTGGTCTTCAATGTCGGTGGAATGATAGAAAACAATACCTATACCGGCACTGATACCACGCCCAGGGTTGCTGTCAACTGGCATGTGCAGCCCGGCCATACTCTGCGCCTAAGTCATTCACGCGCTACGCGCTCGCCTTCTGTGTATGAAAAAACTTATGACAATTACTGGCGCAGTGCAGACTTGTACCCAACTTTGCCGGAAATGCAGACTGAAAGAGTCAAATCAAGCGAAATAGGCTACATAGGTAAATACGGCAACCTCGATGTGGATTTTCGCCTGTTCTATGATGACTACAGCCAGTTGATTGATGTCAGGAACAGGCGCTCGGCTGCCAGCGGCAACCTTAATGCAGGCACAGCCATCATGCGTGGTTATGAATTGCAGCTAAAGGCGCAACTGACAGACAAGACGCGACTTATCTATGGCCTCTCTGGTGGTAGCGTAAAAAGTGATAATGTGAATGGCGTCGTGTATAGCGATTCGCTACCTAAATACAACCACAACATCATGCTCAGCCATAAATTCAATGAACAATGGAGTGGCAGCCTGGTAGCTTACCAGATGGCAAAAACCAAATTCAATGCCACCGACTACAACCCACGCGAAAACCGTGGCTATTTCATCGATGGTAACAAGCGCGTGGATGCCAGGCTAAATTACCAGTTCAAGCTCGGTGGCAAGTCTGCCGAGTGTTCGCTGATTGCCCAAAACCTGACCGATTCCCGGTATTTTGAGTACCGGCACGACAATGAATTGCCAGGCCGGACGCTGAGGCTGAACCTCAGACTGGACATGTGACCATGCATTGGCAGTCAACAAGGCTTTTGCGGTATGTAGTCAACTTGCTAGGCCTGACCCTGAGTTTGCTGTATGGGCAAACGGTTCTGGCACTGGACAACATCACCATCCTGCTGAGCGAAGAAGGCTCTGCTTATACTGAATTTTCCAGCCAGTTAAGCAGTCTGTTGGCGCAGGGACAAGGCAACGCAAAAAATACCATCAAGGTCTTGAGCCTGAACACCTACAAGGCAGAAGATGTGCCGCGCAATGCCAACAATCACCTGCTGATCGCGGTTGGCACACCGGCCATGACAGCCATGGCGCAAAAGCCGCCTGCCATGGCGGTATTGAGCGTGCTGGTGCCACGCAATACCTTTCAAAAAATAGCCAGGCAATATGGCCGCCACCAGGACCCGCATCATTTCTCGGCGATTTATTTTGACCAGCCGTGGTACCGGCAACTGGGTTTGATACGTACCAGTATGGCAGGGCGCAACCGCGTGGGATTATTACTCAGCAAAGACGGCAACGAGATGCTGGTCGGCTTATCAGCCATCGCCAAAGAAATGGAGCTGCAAATCAATGTTGAAACCGTCACCGATGATTCTGAATTACTGCCCGCCCTGCGCCGCTTGCTGAACAATAGCGACAGCCTGCTGGCCCTGCCCGATGCCGCCATTTACAACCGCAATAACATCCCCAGCATATTGCTGACCAGTTACCGGCAAAAAGTGCCGCTATTCGGTTTTTCTGCCGCCTACGTCAAGGCCGGCGCGCTGGCTGGCGTCTATAGCTCTGCCACCCAGATAGCCCAGCAGGTAGCAGAGATCATCGCGACGCTGCCCAATAATGGCTACCTGCCGCTGCCACAATATCCACGTCACTTCAGTGTCAATATCAATACCCAGGTCAGCCGCTCATTGAGCCTGGAAATGGAAGATGAAGTCAGCCTGACACGCAAGATCAAATCATTGCCGGAGCGTGTCCAATGAAAAACTGGCCACTCGCCCACCGCATATTATTCCTGGCACTGGCCCCGGTCTGGGTCATTTCTGCCCTGCTGGTACTGCTGGTTGTCATCGTTGGCATTACTGAAATTGATGGTGCCATCAAGGCACGCGGCACCGTCATCACCCGCCAGTTGGCACCAGCCAGTGAATATGGTGCATTCTCCGGCAACCGAGAAGTCTTGCAGGCACTGACACAGTCAGTCATGAAAGAAGATGACGCCAAAGCCGTGGTCATCACCGATGCCGACAATAAAGTACTGGCCGTCAGCGGCAAACCCAGCAAGCTGGGGCCGGAACATGCCAAAGCCGCCGACAATGGCAAGATCTTGCGCGGCGACCATGAGTCACTGATCTTTGCCGCCCCGATTTATCAGGGTAAATCTGAGGCCGATGCCTTTGACCTGTTTGACCGTATCCCGAATGACAAAGCTACCAAACAAAAGCTGCTGGGCCGCGTCTATCTGGAGCTGAGCACCCATGCCAGCCACCAGTCCAAGAATGTCTTTGTCGCCCTCAGCGTACTGATAGGCCTGGTCGGAACAGTCTGTGCATCCATACTCGCCATGCGCATGAGCCGTGACCTGACACGGCCATTATCACGCCTGCTCGATGGCGTGCACCGTATGGAAAAAGGCGAGCTTGATACCCGCATCACCGCAAATTCTGGCGGTGAATTGCAGGAGCTGGAAGCAGGCTTCAACCAGATGGCTGAGAAGCTCGAAGCCAGCCATAAATCCATGATGGAAGTCAACGCCAACCTGGAAAACCTGGTCGTTGCCCGCACCCGCGAACTGGAATTGCGCAACCGTGATCTTGAACTTCTGTCCAGCACCGACAGGCTCACCGGTCTGTATAACCGCCTCAAGCTCGAACAGATACTGGATGAAGAACACCAGCGCAGCCAGCGCTATGGAACCAGTTTTTCACTTGCGATTGTCGATATAGACCTGTTCAAGCAAGTCAACGACACCCATGGCCACCAGACCGGTGACCAGGTTCTCATCAATATCGCCCGCATCCTGCAAGACCACGTACGCAGCATGGACGCAGTGGGCCGCTGGGGTGGCGAAGAATTTTTAGTGATCTTCCGAGAAACGACTATCCACGCAGCAATAGCCACTGCAGAAAAACTGCGTTGCGCCATTGCCAACCATGAATTCGAGGTGGTCGGCAAAAAGACCGCCAGCTTTGGCGTCACCAGCTATTACCATCCAGACAATATCAACGAGATGATGAAGCGGGCTGATAATGCCCTCTACCATGCCAAGAATTGTGGGCGGAACCGCGTAGAATCCAGCGAAATGTAGATTTGGCATTGCCAGATAGTCCAGATTTTAGGGTACACTGGCTTTGATACCATCAAACGGGCAGGCATTCCTGCCCATGCAGGAACAAACTGCAAGCAAACCACGAGCAAACTTCGCGCCATCCATGCTGCGCTACGGTAAAATGCTTGTCATCTCCCTATTTATAAAGTGCCTTACAAGGTTCACAACAGTGATTAGCTATGAGCAAAGATATAAAAAATAACGATAATGCAACAACTGCACCAGTGTCCAACTTCCTGCGCGCCATCATCGACAATGACCAGGCTGCTGGCAAATACGCCCGTGACGGCCTGCCCACAGTCATCACCCGCTTCCCGCCTGAACCGAATGGTTACCTGCACATCGGTCATGCAAAATCGATTTGCCTGAACTTTGGCCTGGCACGCGATTACGCTGGCCGTTGCCACCTGCGCTTTGATGACACCAATCCTGAGAAAGAAGACCAGGAATATGTCGATACCATCATGGACAGCGTCAAATGGCTTGGCTTTGACTGGAACAACAAGGGTGAAGAACACCTGCACTATGCGAGCGATTATTTTGACCGTCTGTATGAAATCGCTGAATACCTGATCGGTGCTGGCCATGCCTATGTCGATAGCCAAAGCGCTGCCGACATGGTCACCAACCGTGGTGACTTTGGCCGCCCCGGTGTCAACTCACCTTTCCGTAATCGCTCTGTAGAAGAGTCACTGGACTTGCTGCGCCGCATGAAAGCGGGTGAATTCAAGGATGGCGAACACATCCTGCGCGCAAAAATCGACATGGCATCGCCGAACATGAATTTGCGCGACCCCGCCATCTACCGCATACGCCACGCCCATCATCACCGTACCGGTGACAAATGGTGCATCTACCCTATGTATGACTACACGCATCCGCTGTCTGATGCGATAGAAAACATCACGCATTCGATTTGCACGCTGGAATTCCAGGATCACCGCCCTTTCTATGACTGGATCATAGAACGCGCCGCCGAAGGTGGTTTCTTCAAAAAACCAGTGCCACAACAATATGAATTCGCCCGCCTGAACCTGACCTATGTCGTCACCAGCAAACGCAAACTGCGCCAACTGGTAGAACAAAACATCGTCACCGGCTGGGACGACCCGCGCATGCCTACCATCGTTGGCATACGCCGCCGTGGCTACACACCAGAATCCCTGCAACTGTTCTGCGAGCGCATAGGCGTAACCCGCTCTGACGGCTGGATAGACTACAGCACGCTGGAAGGCTGCCTGCGCGAAGACCTGGACCCAAAAGCACCACGCGCCACTGCCGTATTGCGCCCGCTAAAGCTCATTATCGACAACTTCCCGGAAGGCGAAAACATCGCCTGTACCGCACCTATCCACCCGCACCACCCAGAACTGGGCAACCGCGAATTCACGATAGGTAAAGAACTGTGGATAGAACAGGAAGACTTCATGGAAGAGCCAGTCAAAGGCTACTTCCGCCTCTTCCCCGGCAACAAGGTACGCCTGCGTTATGGCTATGTGGTCGAATGCACAGGCTGCGACAAGGATGAAAACGGCAATGTCATCGCCGTGCATTGCAACTACTTCGCCGACAGCAAATCCGGCACAGAAGGCAGCGCCAACTACAAAGTCAAAGGCAACCTGCACTGGGTCAATGCAGCAGATGCACTGGAAGCTGAAGTACGCCTGTACGACCGCTTATTCACGGATGCCAACCCTGATGCTGGTGGCAAAGACTTCATGGCCTTGCTGAACCCGGATGCGCTGGAAGTGGTACGCGCTTATGTAGAACCGGGCCTCGCGACAATCACGCCGGATACACGATTGCAGTTTGAACGCCATGGTTATTTTGTGGCGGACCGTGTGGACTCGGTTGTTGGGAAGCCGGTGTTTAATCGGGTGACGACTTTGAAGGATTCGTTCAAGTAACGACAAGAAAGTTGAAAATGAAAATTATTAGCGTACTCAAAGATGAACGAGTTGACTGTTTTTCAGTAATGACCGAAATGGCTGTTGCAGACTATTTGAATTTTGTGTCTCATGCATATAGCAATCGTGGAGGCATTGAAGGACAGCGAGATCAACTTACAGCATCGACCGCTATTCGTATTAGAAAGAGAATGTCAGAGGACTTCTTACAGGGTGCAGTATTACCTCCTGTAGTGATTGGGCTCATTGTACAAAGCAAAATTCTAAAAAAATTTGGTACCTCGACAAGACCTCAAATGAGAGATTTATTAAAGGATATCAAAGAAGACGACATTTCCATAATTGACGGTATGCAACGAACAACTGCTATTCAAGATTTAAATCTAGAAAAACCAGCTGAATTAAAAACGAGAACTATTCGAGTTGAATTTTGGATGTCAGCTCAAACAAACAGTTTGATTTATAGAATGTTAGTATTAAATTCCGGTCAGGTTCCTTGGAATCTTCGTCGTCAGATTGAAGTTGTTTTTAGCGGAGTGCTTTCAGAGATAAAGAAAAATGTTAAAGGCCTTGAAGTTAAAGAATTAAAGAATAAAGGCCGGAGAACAAAAGGAGGACAATTTCAATCAGACTCGTTGATTGAACTATTCCTCGTATTTGGCGCCAGAAAAGAAAAGGTAGACACAAAAGAACGATTAGCGGATGAATTCACGCGTCTTGATTTTATAGAGGCATCTTCGGATGATGGTTTCACTAAATTATTTTTTGACGCATTAAGTTTACTAGTCAACATTGACAAAGAGTTTGACCGACTAGATGAAATATCTCAAACCAGCACAACAAATGATATTGTTGACGGAAGATTTTCGATTGGAAAGGATATTTTTTCAAGTCAACCGGCTTGTGTAGGATTTATGACGGCAATAGCGATCTACGTCTTGGGGCGGCCAGGAAGTAAGCAAAAATCGCATTCACAGCAAGTGAAAGCAATTTTAGATATAAATACATGGGGAACTTCTTTTGTCACCAGATTAAAATCTTTAAGTCTTGAGGACATGCGAGCATTTTTAGATTTAGAAACATTAAATTCATTTTTGTCTTCACGAAAAAGTGGAAAGATCGGGGAATTTGAAAGAGAGTTTTTTCTTAAGGCATTCCAAGTTCTGATTGAGGATCAATTTAAAACTCAAAATATGGCAGAGTGCTGGAGAGCATTTTAAAGTGGCCAGATCAGCAATTGAATGTAACAAAGCGATTTTTGATCGCCTCAAAACGCATGCTGCAGAAAAAACAAATTCGCCAATTGGAGCCGAAATCTCCAAGACTAATTATTACATCCGCTCAAATGCTGATTCAAAAGAATGGATAATTAATGGCAATCTTGATGCTCCTATATACTTACCAAATAAAATAATTGCAACAAAAATTTCGCTTAACAGCCACCAACTCTTCGTCGTGGTTTCCGAAGATAAATTTGAATCTGTAAATCCCACTGATTTCGCGCATATTGATCAATGTTTTACAGACGACCAAATGAATTTTCCAGATTTTGAAGGTGGACTTTGGACTTTGATATTGGCAGAGTTAAAAATTGAACCCAGCATAGCAAGTGGTTACGAAATACTCCAAATTTTAATTACAGATGAAAAAGCTAATGCAATTGGGATAAGTGTTGACGCTTTAAAACTTTTTTTTCCAAAAATACAAATCTTCTATATTTCAGAAAATTCGATATATAGTTCATTCGATACCACTCAATTATTTTTAGCGCTCACTCTGCAAAATCCAAACAAGTTAACTTTGAATTGGAATAAAAACGCTATTGACTCTTTTGAGGACACACTTACAGTTCCTCATGACGAATACCCCTACTATTGCTTAATCAATTCACTATATTCTGCTAGGTGGGAATTAGCATTTCTGGAAATTTATAAACAACTTGAATTTCTTTATTCCATACCTCAAGCTGCCGAACTTAAAAGATTAATCCAATCACAAATAAGTGTTTTAGATATAGCGAAACACGTTGAAGACTCACTCAGTTGGAGAGCATCGGAAGAACCTTCTTTAGCCCACCTTTTTTCTTTGCTTCCTCAAGGCATCCATGACGACATCGTAAATGCCACTGCCAACCTAGCGCCATTTTCTGCAGTGAAACCTAATGCGGCAGCACGGATTTACAAAATACGAAATTCTGTGGTTCATTTACGTCCAGCTGTAAGGCCTATCGAAATCGACGAAGACTCTTGGAATTTATTGAACCAAGAACTTTGCAAAGCAAGTATCAATTTATATAGACAGTTACTTTAGATAAGTTGACTGAGACATTTTAAAGCTACAGCTCACATTCGCTGATTTTAATGCCGATTTAGCTCACACAGACTTAAACATTCGATAGCATCGCAACGTAAATGTTACCTTTTTAACCGTTTCCACAATTGTGTATCATTGAACTTCACAATCTAAATTTAAAGCGCAGATTACTCCATCATTTACCCCCACCACCGATAGCGTTAGAACGTTGTCCAGCAAACTGCCCTCTCCCAAATCCCGTCAAATTCCAGTGCCCAGAAACGCTACCTGTCTTAAGATTGATTTTGCCATCGAAACTCGCTGAGCCTGCCAGCCCCTTCCCTGTCATTTGCACGACACCATTTGTTGATACTTTACCGGTGATCGTAAAGCTGCTGTGGGCTGTGTCTGAATCGGCAGAGCCGAAGATGTTGCCCAACCGATCGACGTGGATATAAAACGTGCCTGCATCGGCACCGTTATAGCTGCCGTAATAATCTCCAAGAATACCGGTATAGCCAGATTCACTGCCCTCAGCTTGTGCCGATTCCCTGGCTATTGATGTTGCCTGCGAGCGAAGCTGGGCAAGACTGACTGCGGCTTTGGCGGGTGCTTCTGCTTCGGTGCCAGCTGTTATGTCGGCAAGTGATTTTGCTGTTGCCGTAGGTGTGGGCAATTTCTCGATGGGTGCCGGACTCACAGCCGTACTTGGTGTTTGCGCAGATTCTTTTTTGGCCGCAGGTGGCAGCTTTTGATCATCTGCTTTTTGATGTTCCAGGTATTGATGTCCTTCTTTTCGATGCTCATTTTTTGGCGGCAATGTATCTGTTTGCGGAGTAACAGGCGTCAGGAAAGTCACTGCTGTTCCAAACTCTGCCTTGTCTTTCTGCGGAGTGTAATTGCGTGATAAAGCGACGAAAAACAGGACGTGCATTATCAGGATGACGATCAAGGGTCGCATCCTGATATGGCTACTAAATTGCAATGTTTGCTGTAGCGATGTCATTCCATTTTTTAATGCGTTTTTTCGCTTAAGGCTGCAGACACTTCTGCCTGCAGCCTTTAGTTTACTGTGCCAGCGGAAAATCTGTATTGATAATCTTGTTGCCGATATCAGCCACGCTGACATCTGCATTCGATAATATCACGACGCCTTTGCCGGCTTTTTTATCGAAGGCGATGTAGCTGCTATAGCCGCCTGTCCGGCCTTCAAGACCCAGGATGGAACTGTTGAATTTATTGTTGTAGCCACCCCAGACCAGCAAGAGGCGGTTGCCTATTTCAAAGGGCATCTGCAATTTATGCATGGTACCGTTGAGCGGCGTCTTGGTCTGGTCCATATTGGCAGCGAGGAACTTGAGCATGTCATTGGCGGACGAGTGTAAACCACCCGCACCTTCGAAGGCGCTGAAGTTCCAGGTCGGTGCTACAGTGAATTGTGCCTTGCTGCTATAGCCTGTTGCCATGCGCTTTTGCAAGTCTGCATTGAGGTTCACGCTGGTGGCGGTCATGCCCAAGGGTGTAGTTACGCGATTCTTGATCAGGGTTTCATAATCGGTGCCGGCGCGCTGGCTAAGCACCTGACCCAGCAGGCCATTGCCCAAACTGGAGTACAGATAACGGCTGCCGACATCGTATCTCATCTGGTAACTGCCCAGAAATTCATAGGCTTTACTGGTGGTAAAACCTGCATAGGGATTGTCGGTACCTGTGCCTGGGGTGCCAGGTACGGCAGGCAGGCCGGAGCGATGCGAGGACAGGTCAGAGAGTGTGATTTTCCTGTCTTCATAGTAGGGTATCCTGACACCGTCAGGCAGGTAAGTCTCGATAGGTTCTTTCAGTCTGACTTCACTTTTCTCTGCCATGTCCATCATGGCCACGCCGGTAAATGCGCTGGTGATGGAACCAATTTCAAACAGGGTATCGCCATCGACAGGACGGCGCTCGGCAAGATTGGCATAGCCGTAGCTGATCACGCGGCTGCCTTTTTCATCGACGATGCCGACCACCAGGCCCACCGCTTTTTTGTCTGTATCAACACGCTGCTTGAGGATGTTCAAAATGTCTGCGTCGGACATGGATGTTGCTGCGTGTGCCTGAATGGCACCGAGTGCCAGCGTTGCCATCAGTAATTTCGCAGGGAGAAGGCGGGAAGTTTTTTTCATGTTCGTTGTGCTTTCTGATTCAGGATTAAGAAACCCAGACCCACTCATGGAGAGATCTGCAAACTGGTAATAACTGTGCGAAGGCAGGTTTATTGCTTCGCCGGTGCTGCTTGATTGCAAGCACATGGCGCAATATAGGCAATACCTGATTTTCAAGTAGGCAGATTGAGACAGAAGTGCAAATTAAGGGATTGAATGTGGAATTTTGAGGAACCAAATGCACGAACTGTTCGTGGATACCGCGCGCATCTGTACACAATTGATGCCGCAGTGGGCTGATAGTTTTAACGTGGCAGGGGCAATGTCAGGGGTAAGGTCAGGGTAACGACAGAGGTAACAACAATCCGCTTTGCTGCAATACTTCACGGGCCATGGTGACAAGGTTGCCATCCGCCAGCCCCTGCTCTTGCCGTAAATAGGAAACGTAATACATCAGTGGATTGAGCGGTGGTTTGACTGTCAGGGTGCGTATGATTCCACTCTTGATTTCTGCATCAACCACGGATCGTGGCAGCACGGCAATGGCGTGACCTGCTGCAACGAGCTTGATCATCATCGCCATGGAATTGCAGATGCTGAGGTTTTCTGGTTCATGGCCTGCCAGCCTGAACCATTCCATGACGACATTGCAAATCGTCGTTGGTGAAGGCATGGCAACCACAGGCAGTGCCGCCATGCCTGCGGGGTGCAAGGCTTGCTCATTGAGCACAGTTTGAGTAGATGCCACCCACGCAAGATCGACATGACCTATCGCCACATCAACAACATGCGGTGCCGAGACAGGGTCACTGAGAATGGCGATGTCAAGTTCACGGGCATTCAGTTTGCGGCTGAGGTTGGCCCCCACATCGATAGTCAGCTCTATGCGTACATCGGGGTACTGGGCTTTCAGCCGCCCCAATAGCTCAATCAAGCCAGACATGGCGGTTGATTCATTCGCCCCCAGGCGTAACAGGCCACGCATGGGGTTGCGCCGCTTGCTGATTTGTTCGAGGTCATCAGACAGGCGCAGCATTTTTTCTGCCTGCACCAGTACATCACGCCCTATCGGAGTAATGACGGCACGGTGGCCACCACGTTCAAACAGCTTGAGGCCAAGTATGTCTTCAAGCTCCTGGATTCTGGCGCTGATGGTCGGCTGGGTCAGGTGCAGGTGTTTGGCCGCCGCATGAAAACCACCCAGGCGGGCTATCCAGTAAAAGGTTTCCAGCTGTTGTAGTGAAGGTCGCATGATAGATAAATCTTATCAACTATTGGCAATAACTTCAATTATCTTCTATCAAGGCTACATTTTATACTGGCTGTATCAGTTCTGAGTTGTGCTGATTTTCATAATTCATTGACAAGTACTCACTCTTCCCATGCTATGGAGCCGCCCATGTCTTCCACATCCCTTATATCCCAGTCCCCTTCAGAATTACGCCTGGCCATACGCCAGGGTTTATGGCGTAAAGAAACTTCGGGTCTTGCGCCTGGCTATGTACAGGTTAATCTGGTGATACTGCCAGCCAAAGATGCCAGCGACTTTCATCGCTTTTGTCAAAAGAATCCCAAGCCCTGCCCCTTGATTGCCGTGTCAGAGGTGGGCGACCCGTTCGTGCCTTTCCTTGGAGCTGATCTTGATATCCGCAGCGACGTACCACGTTACCGCGTGTTCCGCCATGGTGAGCTTGTGGCGGAGCCTGATGATATCAGCGATGTCTGGCGTGACGACCTGGTTACCTTTGCCCTCGGCTGCTCTTTCACCTTTGAACATTCGCTCATAGAAAATGGCATAGGCATACGCCACATAGAGCAGGAGCGCAATGTGCCCATGTACCGCACCAATGTGCCAACCTCGCCTGCCGGTGCATTCCAGGGGCCGCTAGTGGTCACCATGCGCCCGATGAAGGCGGCAGATGCAATACGGGCGATACAGATTACTTCACGCTTCCCTGGCGTGCATGGTGCGCCTGTACATATAGGTGACCCGGCGCTGATAGGCATCAGGGACCTGGCCCAGCCTGAATATGGTGACGCAGTGACGATTAACGAGGGCGAGCTGCCGGTATTCTGGGCTTGTGGCGTCACACCGCAAGCAGCACTAATGCATGCAAAACCTGAGCTGTGTATCACTCATACGCCGGGTCACATGTTGCTGACAGATTTGCGTAATAACGATTACTCGGTACTTTGAAAGCCCCCTTACATAGAGGATGCAGGCGATGGAATTGATGGGTTTGGTTTATGGCCTGCTGGTCGCACTGATCTGGGGAGCACAGCCTGTGGTTGCCAGTTTTGGTTACCGCGCATCACTCGATATCTTCGACCTGACGGTATTGCGGTTTGCCGTCAGCGGGCTGATCATGCTGCCTTTTTTCATCAAGGCTGGGGCAAAGAATGCCGCAGGCACGGGCTGGCCCAGGGCGCTGGTCTTGCTGCTGCTTGCCGGGCCCTTGTATAACATGGTACTGGTCGGTGGCCTGCACTGGGCACCTGCGTCTCACAGCTCACTGATCTACCCTGCTTTTACGCCCTTGTTCACGTCCCTGCTGGCGAAACTGATGCTGGATAAGCGCGATGGCATCCCCATGCTGGGCCTGGGCTTGTTATTAGCCGGGGTGGTGGTGGTCAAGGCTGGCAGCATACTGCAAGCGCCATCAGCAGCTTATGCCCAGGCCTGGCGTGGTGACTTGCTGTTCATGCTGGCTGCGCTGATGTGGTCGTTTTACACGGTGCTGATGCGACGCTGGAATACCAATCCCCTGGCTGTGGTCAGCGTAGTACAGGTGGGTGGATTGTTGTATGTGCCTGTGTATTTTTATTTTGCCGGTACCAGCCTGTTCCAGCTTGATGCCGGTGCCATTGCAGTACAGGCGGTTTATCAGGGCTTGCTGGTCAGTGTGGTATCTGTCTTGCTATTCAACCTGGCGGTAAAGCAACTGGGGGCCAAAGCGTCGATGTTCACCGCGCTGATGCCTATCGTGGGGGTAAGCCTGGCCGTTCTCGTGCTGGGGGAGGCCATGACCATATCATTGCTGCTGGGTGCCATGCTGATATCAGGTGGCCTGTTTATTTCACTCAGACAAGGGGCCCGCCAGCAATAAAAAAGCAGCATGGTTTGCCATGCTGCTCAA
This sequence comes from Undibacterium sp. KW1, assembly GCF_009937955.1. Lineage (NCBI taxonomy): Bacteria > Pseudomonadati > Pseudomonadota > Betaproteobacteria > Burkholderiales > Oxalobacteraceae > Undibacterium > Undibacterium sp. KW1. The sequence goes on from NZ_AP018439.1 coordinate 3,696,799, forward strand.
GTCTCCTCCTGCAATGCTGGCTGCCTATTCTATTTTAAGTTTTTGCACTCCGCTGGCCGCACGCTTTTTAGGTAAGGTCAGATTCAATACACCATTGTCGTATTTAGCCGTGGCCTCGCTCGCTTCTATTTCTACCGGCAACTGGAAGCTGCGCGATACTTCGCCAAAATAGCGTTCACTGCGCAAGACTTTCTGGTCTGGACCTGTTTTGTCTTCCTGCTTGATTTCTGCCCGCAATGTAACCACATTGCCATCCAGTGTGACATGGATATCGTCTTTGGCAACGCCAGGTACCTCTGCATGCACGGTGTAGGCCTGATCAGTTTCCTTCAGGTCAAGCTTGATCTGTGCCGGACTAGGCAAAGGATCACCATGCAATGGTCTTACAAAGAAACCTGGATTGACGTCCCGAAAAAAATCATCGAAAAAATTACCACGATTGCTTAATGCTCCCATTTGTCTCTCCTTCAGAAAGATATGACACAAAATGAAAATCCATACTTGCTATGTGATCAAAATAGTATGCGACACAGCGCTTGACAAGTCAGGCAAGCAGGCGGTTTGACACATATCAAATAAGGACTGGAGCAGGTAGCTGAGCAGGTTACTGAGCTTGCAGCTGAGCATGCCCCTTTCCAGGCAAAACGAGTGAATTTAAAATTCTTGCCGGACATGTGTTAAGGTCAGTGCAGATTTTTCTTTTTCACATTGTTCAGTTGCCGGGCCTGTCGTCAAGACGGCCAATCTCAGAAGCACTTACATTTATGGAAATACAAGTTACAGACAGCTACGAACCCTGCCTCGATTGTGGAGCCTGCTGCGCCAGTTACCGGGTTTCATTTTACTGGGCCGAGGCAGAGGAAAATGGCATAGACGATTCCATGGTCGAAGCATTGACGCCGGTTTACTCTTGCCTGCGTGGCACCAACCAGTCCAGCCCGCACTGCCAGGCTCTGGCGGGGGAAGTAGGAAAGTTCGTCAAATGCACTATGTATGAGCAAAGACCCTCACCATGCCGCGAGGTGCAGGTCGGTGACGACAAGTGCCAGCAAGCCCGCGCCAGGCATGGTTTGGCCGCACTGCCATACAAAACTGAAAAGGTCTCAGACAAACTGAAAACTTGCGTGTAGCATGTGCAGCCTGAAAAAAATAAACTGGGAATTCCCTTGATGAACGACAACAATAGCGATTACACATCAGAAGATCAGGTACCTCAGGAAGAGGACAACAAGATCCACGAGCCACGCCTGTGGCGCGACAAGGGCTGGACAGCCCAGGTCATCAAGAATGACGACGATGAAGGCTGGGCAGTTGCCATGATCAAGGATGGTGAACCTGAACCTGCACTGGTTGGCCCATGGACCATGGGGCGCGATAAAAAAAATCCCAAACCACTGGATGCAAATGCCTTTGGCACGCTGGTGAAAACTGCATCCGAGGTAATACGCCGCCATGAGCAGCAATTGCATGCAACATTGCACAAGAGCCTGATGGTTGCAACAGATGAGGCAGACTTCAAGATCATGCTCGACATCGTGCCGGATGAGGATGATCCCTATGCCTGGCTCAGTGCGCAAGATGCAGGCAATACCGAGCTGGCGAGAGTCAGGGTTGCCCCCAACTATAAATTGAACCAACAAAATGCCAGGGCCTGGATAGCGGATGATTTTCGTCGTCCAGATTAAAATTCAATTTTCTTCCACAGCGAGACCATGGGCTCACAAGCAAGCTTTGTAGAATTTATTCTCGACCAGTTAAGCAGTTGTGAAGACGTGGTCGCGAAAAAAATGTTTGGTGAATACGCACTGTATATGTCGGGCAAGATGTTTGCGCTGATATGCGATGATCAACTCTTCATCAAGCCGACAACGGCGGGGCAGCAACGCCTAACACAATTGCAAACGGCAGTCACCGAAGCACAGCCCTACCCTCAGGCCAAGCCCTGGTATCTCATCGACAGTGATTTGCTGGAAGACCGGGATGGCCTGACCACCCTGGCGCGTGCCACTGCGAATGCTTTGCCAGTACCAGTCAAAAAGACCAGCAAAACCACTAAAAAGAACCAGGCCTGAGACTGAACTGAAACCCAGGCATGGCTCTTTTTTATCTTCAAATTCCGTGAGCGCTGATGGAATTTATTCATCAACGCCACCGGTAACAATCAATTAAAAATTGTATTGCAAACCAGCCGACAGATTGCTGCCGGAAGTGCCGCTATTCGAGAACGTCCGGGCATTGTATTTCTCGAATTCTGCACGAACGGCTACGTTAGGAGTTATCTTGTAAGACACGCCTACCCCAAGCAGTGCCTGGTTGCCCGTGTTGGAGGCTGAATAGGAAGGCAGGCCTGAAGTGTCGTAAGTCGTTTCTGCTTTTACACGCGCAATACCGAGCTTGGCAAAACCAGCAAAAGCCTCATTGAATTCATAGTTATACACGCCCGCCAGGCTGAAGCCGGTTTTCTTTTGTTCGCTATGGCCTAGCGGCACACCTGAATTGATTGAGGTCTTGCCACCAGAAAAATAACTGCTTTCTACTGCAAAATTCTTGTTGAAGTTGTAGCCGCCGAACAGCTTGTAGCTGGTGGCCTTGGAATCGCAAGTGGTGGCGTAGTTGCAGTAGTTGCTGTTATCGCTCTGGCCTACGGAAGCACCAAGATAAGTCTGGGCAGTAGCAAAAGAGCTGGCGAGCATACCCACCGCTGCACACGCGATGAGAGTAAGTTTTTTGATCAACATAAGTATCCTTTGTTCACTAGTTGGTATATCTGAACAGTCTCAGATAGCTGGCCTGAAGCATCAAAGCACATCGCCAAACAGGTATTTAGCTGTTTCGTTGCCCAGGAAGCAATTTAAGGGTATACAAAGGATTGCAAAATTTAAATCAAAAATGCCCAAGTACCGTTTTAATGTCTTATTGGTATCACCTGACTAAACTCTGACTATATGCATTGAACAAAGAGTTTTAGCCCCAATCAGGGTGCTGGTCTTGAAATTTCCAGCGGCAACATCAAATACTCTGGCACGAAGCTATTCACCGGAGAAAAGATGGCGTTTGACCCATTGAATCTGAAACAGGCATCATCTGCCTTTGAACAGAGTCTGAACCGTGTCATTGATGAACGGGTAGCACCATTGGTGGACAGGTCCATCCATCAGGTCAGTAATGAATTGTCTGAAGTTATACGTCAGGCTGGCGAGCAGGTGGACAGGAATATCGCCCTGCTGTCTGATGAAATCCATAGCCAGCGCAGCATGACCAAGGATGACATCAGGGAGCTGATTGATTATTCCACGGCGCAGATAGGTGCGGCGATAGACCAGCGCATACTGGCCATCAAACATGAAACCTCCACACTGATCAATGAGAAAGTTGATTTGCTCAAGTGTGAGCTAGAAGACGCTGCCGTCAACAGCCGCAAGACCATGTATGCGAATGTAGCCATCTCCATAGGTGCAGCCGTTTTGATGGCGCTGGTTGGTCTGGCGTATAAAAAAATATCGATGGGTGAACTGAATCTCCTGAATGTATTCAGGGTGACCTTGCTGTCCTGTGCGACGTTTACTTTTGTCCTGTCCATGCTGAAGTTCATACAACGCTGGCGCAGCATGAAGCGCGTCAAGAAAGGTGTGGCAACGGTAGCCATAGGCTATCTCGGTATCTTGCGGCCAAACGGGGCGACTGGTTTGCTAGTGCTCAGCGTGTGCCTGATGGCAGGCTGGGCCTGGTTGTATCTGGGAAAAATCTGGTTCTAGGGTTTGTCAGGGCTCACCTCGCTGGCCCGATTTATTCCCGATTCAGGCCGGGTTCGTCAAAACTTGCGAACCGGCAACAGGTTTTTTAAAATTAGGCGTACAATTTAAAGCTTATTTGATTTGCTTATATCGATGAACTTTTTCTGTTGTGCAGCATCACAACATGAAGTTCGGTCTTAACGATCTGCACTTCTTACCATTCCTGCTTTAAGTATCTTTAGCGCTGCCCAGGCGCTGACGCCCTGACCTATGCAAACCAAGAAATTCGATCCTGTCTTCAATTCCTATCTGATTTATGTCGGTGTCGCCATCGCATCTGGTGGCGTTGCTTTATATACACCTATCATTGTCTCTGAAACGGGCAAGGCTTTCTCAGGGTTTTGGGCAGCATCAATTTTGTTTGGCTTGAACCTGGGCCGGGTGCTGGGTTCTTATATGGGTAGCAGATTTTCCCGTATGGCGAACCACCCGCTGGCGATCTCAGGCAATATCCTGCTCGAAGGCATCGCCCTGTACTTCATGGCTTACCTGAATCAGGCCTGGGCGCTGGCGCTGTTTGCCTTGCTGGCGGGCCTTGGCAGCGGCTTGTCCTTCCCCGGTTTGAAAAATTATTTATTGAAGCTCAAGGGTCTGGATCAGACTTCCATCTTCAGCAAACTGGCTTTCGCGATACGCATGGGTCTGGTTGGCGGCTACCTGACTGCCAGTTTTGTACCGCATGATCAGTTGAAGCTGGTGTTCCTGATCGTACTGATCACCTTCATCGTGTATGGGTTGTTCATGCTGATTGCCATGCGTGCCATCAGCGAGCATGAGCAAGAGAGTCTGGCGCTGGAACAAAAAGCTCAGGCAGATGAAGCAGCCAGTACAACTGCAATAGCCGCTGCTGAATCAGAAAAACCGGTAGAACTGCCACTGATGTTTTATTTGTCGAATTCAGTATTCTGGTGTTTTGCCGTGCAACCCATGATAGGTTTCAGCCTGCATATTCCGAAGTTCACACCTGAGATACCGGTGTCCACGCCTTTCTGGCTGGCAGCGTTGGTGATCATTTTTTTCCAGATACCAATTTCCAAACGTGCAGTGCGCACGCTGGACCATTTCCGTTTCCTGAAGATAGGCTATGCCTGCCTGTTTGTCAGTTTTGCCATCATGGTGGTGTTTACCCATAGTGCTGCTGCCGTCATTGTTTCTGCGATCTTGCTGTCTTTTGGCCAGGTATTTTATGGGCCTTCGCTGGATGTGCTGGTCGCACGCTTTGCCAACAAATCGGCGGCGGATACTGGCAGGCTGATGTCGCAGCAGATGTTTTACCAAAGCATGGGCACCATGGTCGGCAGCCTGGCGGGTGGCGCCTTGTTTGATTTTGCCCAGTTCCTGAAAATGCCAGGGGTCAACTGGTTCATGCTGGCATTGGCCAGCCTTGCCATGATGATGCTCAGCCAGAAAAAAATTCCCGCGCTTTATTACGATGCTGGTCAAAGGGTTCCTGGTGCCAGCTAAGTCTGTCCTTTACCGAAAGCCTGCAACTGCAGGCTTTTTTTATCATGCCATCACTGCTGACAGAAACTGACACTGGCACATCCTAAGATGTCTTTGCCTTGAACAACATATCAATGCAAACAACATCACCTTTAGGAGCAGATACCATGATGACCCCAAGCTATGTCCTTTTATATGTCGATAGTCCAGAAGCCAGCGCAGGCTTTTACAGCAAGATACTGGGCCTGACACCAGTAGAAGCATCCCCTACTTTTTACCTGTTCATACTGGACTCAGGCCACAAACTGGGTTTGTGGTCAAAACACACAGTAGAACCGGGTGCTACCCAGGCTGGCGGCAGTGAGCTGGCTTTTGCAGTCGCTGACAATGCCACGGTCAATAGCACCCATGACAACTGGGCCACGCGCGGCACGACGATAATCCAAAACCCTTGCAGCATGGATTTTGGCTATACCTTCGTCGCGCAAGACCCTGACGGTCACCGCCTGCGCGTTTTCGCGCCAGCCTGATCATGGCTGCCCAACAGTGCCGTAACTGGATCGCTGTTGCCTCTGCCGACCACGTGCTGCGTGGTCAGGCAGATGGCTACATGCAAGTCTGCCATGGCAAGGCAGCACCTTTGCGACGCCTGCAAGCGGGCGACAGGGTCGCGTATTACTCACCAAGCCAGGTCTTTGGCAGCAAGATCAGATTGCAGACTTTCACTGCCATAGGCAGGGTCAGGCCGAGCGAAGCCTATCAGGCAGACATGGGAGATGATTTTCATCCATTCCGGCGTGAAGTAGTGTGGACACCATCACGGCACGCAAGCATCCTGCCCTTGCTTCAGACACTGGAATTTTCTGCAGGAGTGAAGAATTGGGGTTATCAATTCCGCTTTGGCCTGTTTGCCGTCAGCGAACATGATATGCAGGTGATTGCCTCAGCCATGGGTGTCGCCAAAGACTGGTTTGATACTGGTCATGAGGGAGCAGAACCATATCTACACGCAAATGCAGAAACAAATTTACAACTCAGCCTGGGCTTAAACTGATACTGTCTATGAAGTGGCACAAGTCAGGCGTTACAATGACGCCTGATCGTTTACCTGACATAGAGAACCAGTTTGCCTGCACAATTACAGTCCACTCCTCCTGATCTGCCAATACGCCCCTGGGCAGCAGCCATGCTGTTCTTGCTCGCGGCTGTCTGCATGTCGGGCTGTGACAGTAAGGATGGTGGTAAAGCCCTGCAACTGACAGACTGGCTTAGGGTCAGCAATCTGGCGGCAGAAATCCCGGCTGCTGGCGCACCACCAGCGCCAACACTGCGATATGCGATACGCAAACCTCAACGCATCTGGTTCATTGCCTATGATGACTGGCCAGACCTAGACTACGATCTGGTCAACCTTATCGATGACAAGAATATTCTCGTCGCCAGGAGCAGCAAATATGCAAAGACCCAGGCAGCAAAAGACGGCAAGCCTGCCGACACACAGGTCAGGCTTCTTAACGTCCATGGTGGCGCTGAAATCTCTCTCTGCCCATCAGCGGAAATGATCAACGCGCCAGCGAACAGTGATTTTGCAGATTGCGTAGAAATCAGCAAGGCCAACAAATTGATCGTCAAGCGCGTCGATTTTCACGGCAAACTGCTGCAAACCACCAGTATGGCTGCCAATGAATGGGATGACCTGATGACGCAAAAGAACGTGGCGTATTACGATGAGCAGCAGCAAGCCTATGTACTGGAAATTGGCAAAGACAATACCTATTGCCGCCTGATCGCACCAGGTAAGGAAAACAGCCTCAGCTTTACCTTGAATCTCATGGATACCAAAAGCAAGTGTGACGACTTGCCAACCTGGGCCGCCATCACCCGCAAAAAATTAAGCAAGGCACTGAGCTTTGGTGAACTCGGCAAGCATGCTGCCATCTGGAAAAAACTGGAAACTTCCCATCCCGGCTGGCTGCCTGCCAAAAACGTCATCCAGGATGCCAGCGAAAAGAAAGCGTCTGCGCCGCCAGCCAGTTGAGCTTGATGTTAAACTACCCCTGTCGTTTCCTTATACGCTTGTTGTTTGCCTATGATAGTCAGAACCTTAGTCGTCATTTGTGCCATCGTTTCGATTTATTTTGGCATAGACAATTTGCAAAAATATCGCACCATGCGGGTTCCTGTCAGCGAGCTTGAACAAGTCGATGGCAATCTTGTGCTGATGGTGCACGAGGTGGATAACAATCCTGGCTATGTGGTCAATGGCAGCTTTAACAAACAGCTCTTGAAACTGACCTATAGTTACAATTTCAATGGCATGGAAAGAAGCACTGACACCATCTCCCCCATCTGCACAGTGTGCGAAGCCAAGCACGTGCTGAGAATGACAGGTTTAAAACCGGCAGAACTGGTTCCCGGTGCACCGCTGAAGGTCTATGTATCTTCAACTGATCCCAATAAGGCCTACCTCGCCCTGCCCACCTCTGGCGAACTACAATCACAGATGTGGACCGTATTCTTGTGGCTGGTCTTTGCACCCGCCATGTGCCTGCTGTTCTACAAACTCGAGGGCAGTGGCAAAAAGCCGGACGAAGATACCGTCAAAGAAACCCAGGCATCATCCGGCGCGCCAGACAGGCTTCCTGAAGACTGACTTCAGGCTGAATTTTGGCAAAATTCCGACTTAACGCCAAATATATTCCGGCTGAATTTCAGACAGCATCCGTTTTTGGGGATTGCTCGTAGGCCGTATATTTCCTGGCATCGCCTTTGGCTTGCTCTACCGGGTACTTGATAGCATTGAGCACGATCTTTTCCATACTGGCCGCAAACAGATCAACTTCCAGCGCATCAGCCAACATGACCAGATAATTGAGTACGTCCGCCATCTCGTGGCGCACAGCAGTTTTTGCATGTTCGTCAAGCTCATCCGCCTTGCCAGTTGGCAGCCATTGAAAAATCTCCAGTAACTCTGCTGCCTCTACTGTCAGCGCACTGGCCAGGTTCTTGGGAGTATGGAATTGTGCCCAGTCACGTTCGGCAACGAACTGGCGCAAACGGTCACGGATATCTGTATATTGAACTTCAGGTACTGGCGTAGTCTGGGACATAATGAATTGAAAAAGAGGGTCTGCTTAAAATGAGCCTAAGTGGCCTAAGTGGCATAAGTGGCCTTCCACAACCGCGGACGGTATTGTACATGGCTAAAGCAGCCATATCCCTTTCGCCTTCTTTATAAGCAGACTACACTTCAATTCACAAAAATCAATTCTCCAGAAAACGTTGCGCATCCAGCGCTGCCATACAGCCAGTACCAGCACTGGTAATCGCCTGGCGATAGATATGATCCTGCACGTCGCCAGCAGCAAACACACCTGGTACATTGGTGGCTGTTGCCATGCCCTCGGTACCGGTACGGGTTTTGATATAGCCATTCTTCATGTCGAGCTGGCCATCAAAAATGCTGGTATTTGGTTTGTGACCAATCGCGATGAATACGCCATGTAAAGTAATTGGAGTAATGGTTCCATCCGCAGCCTTGACATTAATGCCTGTCACGCCAGAGTCATCACCAATGACTTCATCCAGCGTATGGTTCCATTTGACTGCTATCTTGCCTTCAGCAACCTTGGCCATCAGACGGTCAATCAAGATTGCCTCTGCACGGAATTTGTCGCGACGGTGGATGACGGTAACCTTGCTGGCGATATTCGACAGGTAGAGGGCTTCTTCCACCGCTGTATTACCACCACCAACGACAGCCACTTCCTTGCCGCGGTAAAAGAAACCATCGCAAGTGGCGCAGGCAGACACGCCTTTACCCATGAAGGCCTGTTCAGATGGCAGCCCCAGGTACTGGGCAGATGCACCAGTGGCGATGATCAAAGAATCACAGGTGTATTCTGCCTGGTCGCCGATCAGGCGTATCGGTTTTTCATCAAGCTTGGCGGTGTGGATGTAATCAAAAATGATTTCTGTATTAAAACGCTCTGCGTGTTGCAAGAAACGCTGCATCAGTTCTGGTCCTTGTACGCCCATAGGGTCGGCAGGCCAGTTCTCTACATCGGTGGTGGTCATCAACTGGCCGCCTTGTTCTACACCGGTGATCAGTACAGGTTTCAGATTGGCGCGGGCAGCATACACGGCGGCGGAATAACCTGCGGGGCCAGAGCCAAGAATTAATACGCGGGCATGTTTGGGTGTGGACATAGCAGTGATTAGAATAGTATGAATTACAAGGCAAAATGGCGTGACAGGTGAGCAATGAAACGCTCAGGTTCGAGGTAGCCTATGATGCGGCTATCTGGAACTTCCTTGCCGTTACGGTCAAACAGGATGATGCCTGGTGGGCCAAACAGGGAAAAACGTTTCATCAGCGCTTTTTGCGTATCGCTGTTGGCGGTCACATCCACCTGCAACAAGCGCAGTTGCTTGAGTTGTGCGCTGACCTTGGGTTCTGAAAAAGTAAACCTCTCCATCTCCTTGCAGGATACGCACCAGTCGGCATAAAAATCCAGCAACACTGGCGCGTCTGCCTTTGCCAGAGTGGCTTCAAGCTCAGCTACGCTTTGTATGCGGGTGAATTTATTGTCGCTATGGTTTTTTGCATCGCCTGCGGCAAGTTGCGCGCCGCTATTCTCTGTAACGCGCAAATGTGCCAAAGGTTGCAAGGCATCTTTGCCATTGCTGGCGGCACCGATCAATTCAAACATCCCCACCAGCATGAAGGTGATACCCAGGGCCTTGGCAAAATAGAGACGCAGCCTGGCACCTGCAGGGATAGGATCAAATACATGCAGGAAGACCGCGCACAGTATGGCAAAAGCACCCCAGGCAGCCATCATCACCGTAACAGGGAATACTGGCGACACCATCCAGATGGCAACTGCAATCAGCAACAGGCCAAACAATTTCTTGACATGATTCATCCAGGCACCAGCACGCGGCAACAGACTGCCAGCAGAAATGCCCGTCAACAGCAAAGGTACACTCATGCCCACTGCCATGGAGAACAAGGCCCAGGCACCTGTCATCACATTACGTGTCTGGCTGATGTAGAGCAAAGCACCCGCCAGTGGCCCGGCCACGCAGGGGCCGACGATCAATGCAGACAAAGCCCCCATGACAAACACGCCAAGGAATTTGCCACCACTGAAACTGCCACTGGTTTGACTCAAGCGGCTTTGCAAGCCACCAGGTAATTGCAATTGATAGACATCAAACATGGACAATGCCAGACCCACCAGCAAGGCACCAAATGTCAGTAAGACCCAGGGCTTTTGCAAGGCTCCGGCCAAGCCTTCGCCAGCCAGGCCTGCAGCCACACCCAACAGGGTATACACCATTGCCATTCCCAGGCAATATGATAGAGCCAGCATGAAGCCACGGCCACGCGATACATTGCCCTCACCCACGATGATGGATGACAGGATAGGTACCATGGGCAATACGCAGGGAGTAAAAGACAGCAGCAAACCAAATACCAGGAAGGCCAGGCCTATGCGCCACAGGCTGCCGCTTTGCAAGGTGCGCTGTGCCAGCGAACTGTCATCTTCCGGGGGCTTGACATCCTTGGAGGCAGTCACTGTTGGAGCAGGGGCACTGGCCGCTGCGACTTGCGCGATCTGCTCTGCGGGCACAAGGCTCAACTTGCCGGGTACAGAGGTATCAACCTTATAATGTTGTTCTGCGGGCGGATAACACAAGCCGGCATCGGCACAGCCCTGATAGCCTACCTTCAAAGTGAAGACCTTGTCCGCTTCGGCGACAGGCAATTCCACCACCAGTTTATCATTATAGGTTTCAACTTCCTTGTTGAAGGTGGTATCGAATTTGCGTATGCCGTCCGGCAAGCGCGGTTCAGCAAGAGTGATGCCCTGCTCTACTGCATTGAAACTCAGGCGCTCTTTATACAGATGATAATCCTTGGCAATGACCCACGACAGCACCAGGGTTTTCGCTCGACTGACATCGCGCAATTCAGCCTGCAACTGGAACGCGCGCTCTGGTTCCAGAAAATCATCGGCATGGGCAGGCGGATGCAATAGAGTTGCTATCAACAACACCGGCAATAGCGACAACAGCCGCAAGGCAGAAAATAATTTATAAAAATACTGTTTCATATGAACTCCTGTTTTTTAGCAGCAAGACTGCTACCACTGCTTGCTGATACCCAGTTGTATGCTTTGCGCCTTCAGCGCTGCAAGACCGGGGCTGCCCTTGTGGAATAGTCGCCAGTTACCGTGCTGCTCATAGTTTTCCAGCTTGATATCTACAGTCCAATCACTGGTCAATTGCTTGCTCACTTTGAAGCCAAAGGTCAATGCGCCAAAACCCGACAAGCGCTGGTCAGCAGAGCTGGGCTGGGTAGAAGCAAACTGATAGCCTGGCGGAAAAGGTGCTCCGAGTTGTGCATCATAGACAGGGTCAAAATAGAAACTGGCCGCACTTTGGCTATACACACGCAGCGACGGCGCGATTGTCCAGCCTTGCGAAAATGGCTGTACATACTCTGCTGTCAGGGTATGCGCCTTGACATCGTAAGTGTCGCTGTAGTAGCGATAGCTGAAGCGGCCTGTGCCACCCGTGCCCAGGAAGTGGTGATTCCAGCGGGCCAACAAGGTAGTCTGATTACGCTCTCTAGGCCTGCGATCCAGCGCCTTGTAAGGGTCAGAGAAATATCCCTCCCCTCTGCTATGACTGAGCGTCAATTGGGCGATGTCTTCTGCGGTCAATATCTGCGTGACACCTGCCATGATGCTGATCGTCTTTTTAGTCTCGTTTTTAACGATCAGGTTGGTAGGATTGATACGGTCATGGCTACCACCCAGGCCAACAGTCCAGGTGGTATTTTTATCTTCTGAAGAAAAATTCCCGGTTGCAGACAAGGCACGCGACTCGTAATCATGCTCAGTTGAATATGCGGTACCGACTGTCAGGCTGGCACGCGGGAAGTAACGGGTAAACGCCACATCACCGGCAGTGCGCTGGTCATTCATGCGCGATGCACCAGAGATCGCGGTATGGTAACGCGGCGATGCACCGGATACGTCGTCCGAAGTCAGAGTAGCATCCAGCGACCAGTCTGCACCCAGGGGAGTAATCAGTGAAAGCGAAGGCGAGTTTGCTGTAATACGTTTCAGGCCCGCCTGTTTTTCTTCATAGTTCAGATACTTGAGGCTGAGGCTGGCATGCTCAGGCGGCGTCTCGGCCTTGACAACACCAGGTAGTAACAAGGCGGCAGTCAGCAATGCTGCACCGATGGTTTGCATATCAGATGAAGCAGGCAAGGTTTCAGACTCGGTAGAGGCAATAAGGGGAACCGAAGTTTTTTCAATAATTTTAGTCATGTCGAAATTCTCTGATTAATTGCAACCACAACCACCGCCGCCCACACCGGCACCACCAGAAGCTGATTCGCGGCTGGTGTAGATGTGTTCGCCATAACGGGATTCCAGCCTGTCGTTTTCAAAGGTCATGGCTGTTTTCGCCAGATTGCCTTTTTCCCAGGGCTGTACGGGTTTGATCGTGCCGCAAGCAGACAACGCCAATGCAGCGCTGGCTATCAATAACATCGTCGTGGTTTTCTTTACGATGACCTTCATTTGATTGCTCCCAACGAGGATTTTATTTTTTCTTCCAGCGCCGCCCTGTCTGCTTCCTTGAAGCCTGCATGCTCAAAGATGATTTTTCCATCCGGACCTATCAGCACGCTACTCGGCATGCCTTTCACGCCATAGCTACGGGGAGTCGCGCCAGCAGGGTCAAACGCCACCAAAAAGCGGGCCGGTGTGGTCGTCAAGAATTGACGGGCATCTTCATTTTTTTGATCGAGATTGACGCCGATGATCTGCAAACCCTGCGCACCGTATTTCGATTGCAGCTCATTCATCCATGGGAAAGACTGGCGGCAGGGGCCGCACCATGAAGCCCAGAAATCCAGATACACCAACTTGCCCTGATACTTGGCCAGATTGATATTGCCTTCCACACCCTTGAGATCAAATGCCGGGGCGGTGCTACCTTTATCCAGCGCCATTGCTGAGGTTGCCATGAGCAGTGCAGCAATGCCCAGTGCAAAGCGTTTTTTGTATATATTCATAGAGAATTTCATATTCTTGGCCCTATCGTTTTCATATTCTTAAACCTGAAAGCCGGACCGCAGCCCGGCTTTACTGATTAATCCTGTACCCTGGCCTGACGTGTCTGCTTCCTGCGCCAGATGATGACTGCCACAGCGAGCATGACGAGAACCGGCAGCATGGGGTCATTGCCATCGCGGGCAACCGAGCAACCACCGCCACCTTCATTTCTTGGCGCATTGGCTGTCACAGTTGGTGTGGTCGCATTCACGGCTGTGCCTGAAAAGGCGATGTTCCAGGTCGTACTGGTGTCTGAAGAGCTGATGACGACGCTACCATTGTTAGTACCTGCATTTGTTGGGGCATAACTGACCACCAGTTCGCAAGAAGTATTTGCCTGCAGGCTGAATGGGAAGCGTGGGCAGGATGAGCCATCCACCACCGCTGCGTATGCACCACTGAACGCAGCATTTGTCAGCGCAATCGCAGCGCTGCCTGGGTTAGTCAGCGTGAAGCGTTTTACCAGGTTGGCACTGCCTATCGTGGCAGAACCAAAGTCAAAAGATTGCGGATTGATATTCAGCGTAACAGTCTTGACAGGGATCGCTACGCCAGTGCCCGCCAGCCCCAGACTGAGTTGCGCACCACCATCGGTCACCAGCAAGACATTTGCGGTTTTACTACCTGCGCTGCCCGGCTTGAAGCTGGTATCGATGGTGCAGCTTGCTGCCGGGCTCAGCGTGCCGTTTGTGCTGCAAGTACCGGCCAATATAAAGTCATTGAGCTGGCTGCCATTCAAGACCAGGCTGGTGATTTTCAGCGCTGCAGTGCCGGTATTACTCAGCGTGGTCGTATGCTTGGCAGAAGTGGTGCCAACCTGGGTGTCGCTGAACTGTACTGTGCCGGTATCTGACAAGACCGGTTTCGCAACTGCCTGTTTGGTCGCCGTACCAGTAATAGCTACCTGCAAAGGCGCAGCATTGGATGTCACAGCCAGGCTGGCGCTGACATCACCCTCGACCGTCGGTGTGAATACCACGGGTACATTGCAATTCGCACCAACTGCGAGGCTGCTGCCACAAGTACTACCTGCACCCAGCGTAATTGCTGATGCACCGCTGATTTTGATTGATGTGAAAGTCAGTGCGACATTGCCGGTATTGGATAAACTGATCTGTTGTGTCAATGGTGAAGCAGCTACCGTCTGGGCACCAAAGGCCAGCACGCTGGGTGTCGCGGTAATGGCCGGTGAAGCTGCCGCCGCACTGCCCGCGAGGCTGACGACGGCATTGCCGTTCGAGGCATTGCTGGCGATATTCAATGCTGCCGCAAAAGCACCTGCAGTGGCTGGTGTTGCCTGCAAGGTGATGGTGCATTGGCCACCTGCGGCAACTGCAGTCTGTGTACTGCAGGTGCCACCAACGGCAAAGATACCTGCATTGGCGCCACTCAAGGCAATGGAACTGAAATTCAGGGCTGCCTGGCCGCTATTGCTGATGTTAACAGTCTGCAGTGCAGACGCAGCATTCACCAGCAGCGTACCAAAGTTCAGGCTACTGGCTGACACTGTGAGGCCAGCCTGAGCAGCGGCATTTCCGGTGCCGCTCAGCGTAACCAGACTAACACCGCCAGTCGCATTGTGGCTGATACTGATATTGGCAGTACGACTGCCTTGTGCAGTTGGTTTGAATGTAGATAACACAGTGCAACTGGCACTTGGCGCCAGTGAACTGCCACCTGCGCAGCTACCGCCAGCAAGATTAAAGTCCGTAGCGGATCCACCTGTCAGCGCAATCGAAGTGATATTCAATGCGGCAGACCCGGTATTGCTAAGCGTGGCACTCAATGCCGTGCTGGTCTGGCCTACCGTGGTTCCGGTAAACACCAGGCTGGCAGATGAAACTGTGGCTATCGGCCCGGCTACGACGCTGGGGTTGCCGATGAATGCAGCAAGGTCAGCGATTTCATCTGCGGTGAATTTATTCCTGTATAAATTCCCCATGCCACCTTTATTCTGGGCAAAGGCATTGCTGATTTCTGTTGGATTATTCGCTCCACGCAAAATACCGTTGACGTTATTGGCAGGGGTAGCGCCATGGCAGGCGGTGCAACTGGTGCCGCCGCCTGTTGGGCCATTCAGATACAGGCTTTTGCCATTCAGGGCATCTGCTGCATGAGCTGCTGACATGCCAGCAAATAACACAGTCCCCAGCACACTGAGCTGCCGTAGCGTGCGCGTAAAACGAAAATGCAAGTTCATCATAGTTCCCTTCAATGATTAAATTTTTTACTGCATGCAAACACCAAGAGCCATTCCATTGAATACGGCATGGGTCAGCGCGCATAATCTCCAGTCACGTGTCGCCTGGTACAGCATCGCCAGCAGCAAGCCTGGTAAAAAAACAGCCGACACTACTGCCCAGCCAGATGCCAGATGCAAGCCGCTGAACGCCGTCGCAGACAACAACACCGGCATCAACCTTGTATGGCTACCCGGCTCATAAAACCGGTCTATCAGGTATTGCTGCAAACCAGCACGCACGACCAACTCTTCCAGAACCGGTGCCAGCAGCAATAGCCGCAACAGGGTTGCCATATCCACTGACCACAACTGATTTCCACACATCGCTTGCTGAACAAAAATAGGAGAGATAAGGTTCATCGATAAGCAATGCGGGTGGATTAAAAAAGAGGTTTTTCTTCACATGAAAAAATAGACCTCTTCGTTTGTTTCAAGCGGTTAATACGTGAATCATTGAAATTGGTTCAAAGAAAAATGAAATATTTTTTTGATGCGAGAAAAAACATCAGCAGTTTGCGAACTTGCCGGTTTTTTTGCGGTGGAAATTTGAAGAGAAAATATGGTGAGCGAAGATAAAAATTTCACCATGGCGATGCGCTACAATCATTTGCGAACGCTTGGACTGAGCAAGATATGGCAGATGACTGGTTGACCAGAAAGCATTATTATTTAAACAACAATCCCTCATCAGGCTAATGCCAGATATTTTTTACGCCGACATGAACCTTTTCCACCTGAGCAGGTATTAACAGCTAATCGAGGAGAGTGCAGGCATGTTTGAGAATTGGGGATGGCGAGGTAAAACTGACAAGAAACGTCCAGATACCCCGGAAGCGCAGGAAGTTGAATTGATCACTTTGATAGCAAACGCCGATCGCCAGGCGTTTGAGGCCTTGTATCGTCTGTACTTTGGCAGGCTGGCCAGGTTTCTGGACAAAATGACACGCGATACACATCTAATAGAAGAAATAGTCAACGATACAATGCTGGTCGTCTGGCAAAAAGCGCCCAGCTTTAACCATACTTCCCGCGTATCCACCTGGGTATTTGCGATAGCCTATCGCCAGGCCTTGAAAGCCATCAACAGTTTTGATGAAGCAGTCGAATCCGATTTTGAGCATCATGCAGCAGAGACCAGATACGAGCCAGAACAACAGATGTCAGCCCAGCAGCTTGATGCCGACCTGAGCCGCGCCCTGCGTGCCCTGCCAATGGAGCAACGCGTAGTCGTGAGCCTCACTTATTATCATGAGATGGGATACAAGGAAATCGCTGAAACCATGGAATGCCCGGTCAATACCGTCAAGACCCGGATGTTCCACGCCAGACAGCGTTTGAGATTCATGCTTTCCGACAGCATGGAGGAAATATTATGAACACGAAAACAAACCAGGTTCATCAATCTGATGAGTCTGACCATAGCCAGGTGCAGGACTTGTTGCCCTGGTATGCCAACAATACCCTGCAAGCTGATGAACAGCAGTTGGTACGAGCGCATTTGCAAACCTGCACTGCATGTCAGAATGACCTGCAATGGCAACAAAAGCTGAAGGCTGGTGAACCGGCGGCAAGTACAGTTCCCAATGTGGACAGAGCCCTCGCCCGTCTTTTACCAAAGCTGGATAGGCAAGTACAAGCAGCCAAAGTTAACAATACCAATAACTTCATGGCACGCTTGTGGACGCTGTTTACTGCGGATGGCAAGGCTCCTGCGCGTTGGGGAATGGCGGTCATGGCAGCACAAACTGCCGTCATTGTCGGACTGGTCGCGTTTATGGCACTGCCCAGGCAGGACGACAGCAGTTATCGCGTACTTGGCAGCGGTGAGCGTTCTTCCGGTAATATTGTGGTTGTATTCAAACCAGAAACCACAGTCAAAGATATACAACGCATCATGTCCATCAACGACGCCCGCATCATCGATGGCCCGACCGTCACCAATGCCTACCTGCTCAATGTCGATGATTCCAGGCTGGAGCAAAGCATCAGGGAACTGCGCTCTGAGGCGGGCATAGAGCTGGTTGAATCCCTGGGTTCGGGAGCTGCAAAATGAAAGCACGCTGGACTAATCGTCTGAGTCAATTCGGTCTTTGCCTTTTCCTCACATTGACAGCGCTATCCGGTGCCAGGCTGGCCAGTGCAGACACTGTCGTCGAACAGGAGCAGAACACAGCAAAGGAACCTGAAGCCAAGCGCCGGATACTGGTCATGCTGCACTTGCCTGCCCCGCATTTTCGCCCGGATGTTAGTTATAGCGGTGGTTACAGCAATGATGTCAGCCGCACCGCACGTCGTCGTATCGCTGAAGAACTGGCGCGCACCCATGGCCTGAAACTGCTGGAAGACTGGCCCATGCCAGTGCTGAATGTGGATTGCTTTGTCATGGAAGAAAGCGATGCCATCTCTGAAGAACAGACCATCGCCAGCCTGAGCAAGGATGCCCGTGTAGCCTGGGTGCAGACCATCAATACCTTTGATGCACAGGCAAAAAGCGACCCGCTGTTCCCGGTCCAGCCTGCGAACAAATACTGGCAGCTTGATGAAATACGCAAGATTGCGACTGGCCGCAATGTGGTCGTGGCGATCATCGACAGCGGGGTAGAAATCAAGCACCCTGATCTGGCCGGACAAATCTCGCTGAATCAAAACTTCATCGATGGTAATCCTTATATTGGTGAAAACCATGGTACAGGCGTGGCTGGCGTTATCGCCGCGCGTGCTGGCAATGGCGTCGGTATAGAGGGCATCGCGCCGAATACCCATGTCATGGCCCTCAGAGCGTGCTGGCAAGAGCCAGAAAATAAAACCAGGTGCAATAGCTTCACCCTCGGCAAGGCACTTAATTTCGCCCTGACGCAGGGTGTGCAAGTGATTAACATGAGTTTGTCTGGCCCGCCAGACCGCCTGTTGAGGCAATTGCTTGATGCTGCCATTTCCCGCAATATCAAGATAGTAGGTGCCATGGACCCCAACCGTGCCGATGGCGGCTTCCCGGCTTCACATCCTGGTGTGTTTGCGGTAGCAGACAGCAAAACGAAATTGCTGACGAATGACATACTAATAGCACCAGGGCGTGATATTCCTACGACTGCGCCAGGGGCTCGCTGGAGCTTTGTCTCTGGCTCATCATATTCGGCCGCGCATATCTCAGGCATGATGGCCTTGCTCAGCGAACTGAAGCCATCAGCCAGCCTCGCACAAATACGTGCTGACCTGGTGGTTAATCCGGTGAGCCAGGGTGACACTAATATCAGTGGGCAAGTCAACCTGTGCGCCACTCTCAGCAAACTGACGAGTAAATGCGCCTGTTCTTGCCATTTGACACCCTCTTCAGCAACGGCAGCACATCAACCCTAGTAGATATATGTTATATCCCATGTATCTTCATTAAGGAATGGTATTGCTTAAATTTTGTGTGATTCTGGTCTTTTCCATCTTTGCTGTTGCTGGCAAGGCATGCGCACAAGTCAGTGGCAGTATCACGCTTGCTTCCGATTATAGTTACCGCGGTATCTCGCTGAGTAATGAGCAGCCAGTAGTGCAATTAAACATGGTCTATGATGCGCCAGACGGCTGGTATGCCGGTGCTTTCGGTTCAAAAGTTAAACTGAATGGGGATAGCAGTGACGGCGAACAAATCTTGCTGTATTCGGGATTTTCTCGACGTCTGCGCAGCGGCTTGATCTGGGAGGCTGGCGCTACTGCGGCACTTTTCCCTAAATCTACCGACCTTAATTACGGCGAAGTGTTTACCGGACTGATGTTCGATAATCTCAATGCCAGAATTTATTACTCTCCCAATTACATAGGACTTAATAGCAAGACCCTGTATCTGGAAGCCAATGCAGACTACCAGTTGCGAGAGCGTCTGGATCTGTTTTCCCACATAGGCTGGCTGGTTTATCCAGATGGTAAAGTCGGGCAGGTAAACCGCAACCGCGTTGATGTGCGCATAGGGGTAGGCAGTAATTTTTCTTCCTGGAAGTTGCAACTGGCTTATGGCATCACCAGACCACAGTACAGTTACAGCACAGGAAAGTACCAGAGCAACTCCCGCAACAGCCTGGTATTCAGCGCCAGCTATTTATTCTGACGGATTTGCCGTTTTTGCTATTAAGTAAAGCAGGCTAGCCCAGACAATCAGCGCCCCTTGATTTTTCTTCAATACAGCAATATTTCACCAGCAGATATTGCGATGCAAAAATAATGCTTACAAATTAAGCAGGCTAGCGCTAAAATGCGTTATTAACAAATAATGCTGCATTGCGCCATTTTTTAAAGCCATTTAAAACAGAATATCGTTTTAAAGACTTTTAGTTATTGCCGCCTCATCCCACACTCTGGAGAGTTTCATGTCTTTGCTTACTGAACAATTATCATCTGCTGCCCAGAATCAATTGGCGAAACAAATTGCCGTTTTTCAGGCATGGTCACAACTGGCCTTTGGCGGCCTGGAAAAACTGATCACCCTGAATTTCAATACTGCCAAACAATCACTGGAAAATGCAAATAGCGTGACCCATGAACTGTTTGCGGTCAAACAAGCGCAAGAATTGCTGGACTTGAGCCGCTCGCAGGCTCAGCCACAACTGGAAAAAATCCTGTCCTATGGCCGCGAACTGGCCGCCATCAGCATTGATACCCGCACTGAATTGTGGCAAATCGTCAGCAAGCAAGGTAATGCTGAGATAGTCGCTACAGTTGCCATTGCTAAGCCAGCTCTTAAAGCCGCGCCTGCCGCAGTTACAAAACCAGTAGTGACAAAACCAGTCGTTGCAAAACCAGCAGTTACAAAACCAGCAGTTACAAAGCCAGTCGTTGCAAAACCAGCAGTTACAAAGCCAGCGGTCAAAAAACTCGCTGCCAAACCTATTGCAGCGACCAAGCAACTGACTTTGCTGGCTGAGCCAGAAGTCAAAACCGCAAAAACACCTGCCAAACCGAAAGCTGTTGCCAAGGTCGCAGAAAAGCCAGTAGCCAAAGTCGCAGCCAAACCTGCGGCCAAGGCCCCCGCGACAAAGACTGTGATCAAGCCAGTTCCAGCCAAAACTGAAGCAGTAAAAAAACCTGTGAAAACCACCGCAGCAGCAGCAGTTGAAGCTACACCGGCTGCGCCTGTTCCAGTCATTACCCCGGCAGAGCCTTTGCCAGCAGCAACGACTGCTGTAATAGAAAAAACTCTGGAAAAGAAAACCAGTCCGGCCAAAAAGCCAGCCGCAAAAACTGAGGCAGCAGACAGTGCAACTCCAGTTAAAACGGACAGCGCACCTGCAGCCAGTACTGAGAAAAAATCTGCTGTGAAATTTCCATTTCCAGCCACATCAAATTTGAAGAAGGCACCTGGCTTTCCAGCCAATAACGGCAAACCAGCCTACAAGGCAAAATCCAGCGCCGCCACAGGTGCCAAGAAGCCAGTTCGTCAGTAATAAAACAGGCAATAAAATAAGCCGCCGTGCTGATCAGCTTTGATCGGCATTGCGGCTTTATCACATCTGCTGACTGTCTCTAAACCCTATTCATCCTGACGGCTGCCCTTGCGATAATCAGTAGGACTGCTACCGGTCCAATGTTTGAATGCGCGGCAAAAACCAGTGGCATCGAAGAAGCCCAGATCGAAGGCCAGCGTTGCTATTGCCGTGTTCGAGTTTGTCAACCTATGGACGGCAATATCGCGTCGCAGCCCGTCTTTCACCGCCTGAAAATGCGTTCCTTCCTCTGCAAATCGGCGGTTCAGTGTGCGCACGGAAGTATGCAATACCTTTGCTAGATCCTGTATTGTCACTGGCTGGGCAATATGCGGTTCAAGGTATTCGCGCGTTTTGGCGACTAGCGAAGCGCGGTGAAATGCGCTGAAGGTCCAGTCCTCCGGTGCACGTTTCAGGAATGCCCATAGCTCGTGCTTTTCGCGTTTGAATAACTCTGCACAATCCTGGTATGAAAAGTAAATGCCCGTCATGCCAGCATCGAAGCTCACCTCACCGGGATACAGGAACGCATAGTCATCCGCGTGTCTGGGCCGGGTGAAGCTGAACTCGACACGGTGCAGGTTGATCTCCCTGCCCAGCAGCCAGGATGCGATGCCGTGTATCAGCTTCATCATCAACTCATGCCCGAGTGGCGTGACCTGCGTACCAGGTGTTCTTTCTGCTAGAGCCAGCCTTACCAGATTATTTTTTGTTGAAATCTGCAGCCGGTAATCGTCCAGGAGCAAATTCCAGAAGCGGACAAAACGATGCAAAGCGACCAGCACGGTTGGAGCATCCAGCAGGCTGAGCATCAGGTATTTCAGGGTGCCAGTGCGGACAGGCCGGGACCACAAGCCCAGCATTTCGTCATCCAGCGTCGCGGCGACTGTTCTGTATAGCGCGACGTATTGCTGACGCGTCAGCCGTGCATCAGGCTGATGGAGCAGAGACTGGGGATAGCAGCGCTCGCCAGTACCTGCGCCGTCACTTTTTCCCCATGCTGAGTGCGCACGAAGTGCAACATGCCATGCAGGAAATGGGCTGAAACAGTAAGAGTGCCTTGCCAGGATAGCGTCATAGTTCTTTCATTATGGCGCATTTTGCATATTCATTGGCGTGATGTGCCGATTTTTTATCTATCATCACCCTATACTTATTGATGATTTCAACCACGACCTTGGTGTGCGTTTAGCCGCTGCATGGCGTATTTTGCCTATCGTAATCTGCGCATTTTCATTGATCAAAACAGGAGCATGATGTGAATACAAGACGAATTGTCGTGACAGGCATGGGTATGGTGTCGCCGCTGGGCTGCGGTGTTGAGGCTGTGTGGCAACGCCTCTTGAATGGGCATTCAGGTTTGGCTTTACTGCCTGAAGAAGTCACTGAAGGGATAGCAGCCAAAGTTGCTGGCGTCGTACCCGAATTGTCGCCAGACCGCCCATGGGGATTCGACCCTGCCCTCTCCGTGGAACCCAAGGACCACAAGAAAATGGACAGGTTCAGCCTGTTTGCCCTGGCAGCAGCGCAGGAGGCCTTGAACCAGGCGCGCTGGCAGCCCGGTACAGACAGCGAACGTGAAAGGACGGCCACCATCGTCGGCTCAGGCGTGGGCGGGTTCGGCGCTATTGTTGATGCAGTGAGAACCACTGATGGTCGTGGGCCAAAACGGCTTTCGCCTTTTACCGTCCCGAGTTTTCTGGCCAATATGGCAGCTGGACACATCTCCATACGCCATGGCTTTCGTGGCCCATTAGGCGCACCTGTCACCGCCTGCGCGGCCAGCGCGCAGGCGATTGGCGACGCAGCACGCCTGATACGTGCTGGTGAAGCCGACATTGCCTTGTGTGGCGGGGCCGAAGCCTGCATTGACCGTGTCAGCTTTGGCGCATTCGCTGCCGCAAGAACCATGTCCACCAGCTTTAATGATCATCCCACGCAGGCATCGCGCCCCTTCGATATCGAGCGTGACGGCTTTGTCATGGGAGAAGGAGCA
Organism: Undibacterium sp. KW1; assembly: GCF_009937955.1. Taxonomy (NCBI): domain Bacteria; kingdom Pseudomonadati; phylum Pseudomonadota; class Betaproteobacteria; order Burkholderiales; family Oxalobacteraceae; genus Undibacterium; species Undibacterium sp. KW1. The sequence continues at coordinate 3,719,880 of NZ_AP018439.1, forward strand.
GGCATGCTGGTCATTGAAGAACTCGAACATGCCTTGCGCCGTGGTGCCACGCCGATTGCAGAACTGCTGGGCTATGGCACCAGCGCTGACGCGTATCACATGACGTCTCCCCCCGCTGACGGCGACGGTGGCCGACGCGCCATGGAACTGGCGATACGGCAAGCCGGGCTAGTGCCCGGACAGATAGGGCATTTGAACGCCCACGCAACATCAACACCAGTCGGCGACATCAGCGAACTGGCTGCCATCAAGGCGATATTCGGAACAGGTCGCGGCCCTGCCGTATCTGCCACCAAATCCTCAACAGGACATTTGCTCGGCGCAGCAGGTGGTGTGGAAGCGATCTTCACTGTGCTTGCCTTGCGTGATCAGATGGCACCTCCGACACTGAACCTTGCACAGCCAGATCCTGCCTCCGAGGGCATAGAGATAGTCACTGGTACGGCCCGCAAAATAGCTACGGACTATGCCATCTCCAATGGCTTCGGTTTTGGTGGTGTCAATGCCAGCCTGGTATTTCGTCGATTTTGATTTTTATGGAGGGCTGGAAGAAGAGTTGACATGCAGGCAACCATGAAAAATGTATCTCTAAAGCAAAAACTATACTTTTTCCTTATCATTTTGCTCTGAAATTGCCTTGCAGTGTCAGTTGATCGCTTAGAATGAATCAAACATCTGGCGATAATAAAATGAATCTTTACCAGTTAGCGGGCATGTTGTGCACGGCAGGCATATTTACAATCCGTCAAAGTGCGTATGCACAAGAACCTATCACAGTTGCCTGGCGTATCAAACCGCCGCATCAATACCTGGAAAATGGTGTGGAAAAAGGCGTATTGCTTGAGCGTGCCAAACAGGTCTTCAGCAATGCGCAAATCCCGCACCGTTTTGTCGAAGAACCGGCAAAACGTATCTGGAGTAATTTTTCCGGCGGCTCCAAGAATTATTGCTCATTCGGCTGGTACCGTATCCCGGAGAGAGAAACCCTGGTGCAGTTTTCAGAAGTATTTCATACTGACCCGCCGCATACCCTGCTGGTCAGCCCGGCTGCGGCCAAACAAGTGGCTGCGCACCGTTCACTGAAGTCCCTGATGTCCGACCCCAGTCTGACGCTGGGCATAGTCGATGCAGTGTCATATGGCCCTGAACTGGATACCATGTTCACGACCACTAAAAACAAGGTCGAACGCAGCACTACCCTGCCCATGATCATGGCCCGCATGGTAGCTGCCAACCGCGCATCCTATATGCTGATAGACAGGGAAGACTGGGAATACCTGAAGGACAAGGAAGAAAGCCTGAGCCAGACCACGCAAATGGATTTACAAGGCATGCCTGCAGGCTTGAACCGCTATATCGTGTGCAGCAAGGATGTCACGGCAGAGCAAATGCGCAAGATCAATACGGCTTTGCTCAAGATATATCCGGTGAGGAAATAACAAGTTGACTAAGCCAGCTTTTCCCACTCATCCCTGAGCAAGGCGTACATAGCGATATCGCGGTGTTTACCACGTGAGAATGTGGCACCCCGTGCTACCCCTTCTTTCTGGAAACCACAATTGATTGCCACTTTTTCTGAAGCGATATTGTCAATGTTCATGTGAATTTCGAGGCGGTTGATGAGCATGGTACTGAACAGATAATTCCTGAGCAATTTGACAGCCTCGGTCATGATGCCTTTGCCGTGCAGGTTTTTGACGAACATGCCATAACCGATTTCGCGGGAATTGAAATAAGGTACAGTCTTGAAATGGAAAACACGGCCTATGATCTTCTCATTTTCATCAATGATCAAAAACGTCTCGACCTGCTCTTTGGAACGTGATTCATCTTCAAATTTCTTCTCTGCCACACCTGGCAACATCAATTCCTGGGACAAAAAATCACCCTTGGCATCAGGGTGATTCATCAGGTCCAACAGGGTCATGACATCTTCTTTCCTGACGTGGCGCAGGTGAAAGCAACTTCCTTTGATCATGCATACACTCCTGTGTTGAGCAATAGTACTGGTCGTCAATATTCTGATATGGACAAAGGCTAGTGACAAGAGTTCCCGAAATCCTTGGGAATATGCAAGAACGCCTAGGTTTCCAGCAAACGCCTTTGCCGCTCTTTTTCTTCAAAGATGGCAGATTCAATTTCTTCCATGACAGCGCCCAGATCAACCGGACGGGTATCTTGTGCAACGATGCCGGTCAATACCGTTTCTGGTGTCAGCAAGCCTGCGGTATATAGTTTCCAGATTTCCTTGCCAAACTTTGTACCATTAAGCTCAGGTGCAAACTGGCCAAAATAGGTCGCCAGATTGTTCACATCGCGTTCCAGCATGACGCCTGCTTCGGTATTGCTGGCGGCATCAATTGCCTGCGGCAGATCGATAATCACCGGTCCGTCTTCATCGACGAGGATATTGAATTCAGACAAATCGCCATGAATGACACCGGCGCATAACATCAGCACAACCTGATGCAATAACTGGGCGTGGTATTGGCGTGCCAGCTCTGGCGTCAATTCCACATCGTTGAGGCGGGGCGCGGCATTGCCGTCGGCATCTGTCACCAGGTCCATCAACAATACGCCTTCATGGCAGATATACGGCCTGGGAACTTTGACACCGGCGGCAGCGAGACGATACAGGGCATCGACTTCGGCGTTTTGCCAGACTTCTTCCTGCATCTTGCGACCATAGCGCGTGCCTTTTTCCATGGCGCGGGCCTGGCGGCTATTCTTGACCTTGCGGCCTTCCTGGTAAGACGCAGCATTTTTAAAACTGCGCTGGCTGGCTTCTTTATAGACCTTGGCACAACGAATTTCTTCGCCACAGCGCACGACATATACTGTGGCTTCCTTGCCGCTCATGAGCTGGCGCATGACTTCGTCGATCAAACCTTCTTCCTGCAGGGGCTGCAGTCGTTTTGGTGTTTTCATCCGGTCAGCGTGCTCAGGCTTTGCGTGGCTTGCCGCCAGTTTTTACCAGTTTGACGGGCGCATGGCCGCGTGACTTGTTGCGCATGTCGTAGATAGTCTTGGCGTCCTGCTCGGCGCGTTCTTGCGTGCGCATTTCAGCAATATCGTCATGCAGGGTAAAGAAGTCGGCGGCCTGGGCGCGCATGACATGCTTGATGGCCTCGTCATCGCTGAGGTCAAATCTCTCTGTCATTAAAGTCGTGACTTCATCCAGATATTCTTCATAGGTCATCATGCTGGTTTTTCCTGTCTGTCATGAAGTGCGTTTGGAAACTGCGGCTGTGGACTTATTACATCCATGGCAATTTTTATAACGAATGTGGTCAATAAGGTAGGCTAACTTCATAGCGCTGATTATGCTCATCGCGCCTGAAAGATTACGCCGAAAGACCAGTATTGTACACGTGCTACCCGCTGACAACGGTGTTGCGCCTGTTCTCGGCTACAATGCCGCCTTCCCTGAAAAATTCCAGCCTGGATATTATTGTATGAGTATCATCATCCATGAGGCCTTGCGCGCCTATATAGACCCCCTGACCGAGCATGAATTTACTGCTCTGGAACGCAGCATCCTGACGGAAGGTTGCCGTGACGCCCTGGTATGCTGGGGTGAGATCCTGATAGACGGGCATAACCGCTATGCGATTTGCCAACGTCATAACCTGCCCTACAATATTGTTCAAAACGACAACTTCAGCAATATCGAAGACGTGCAATTGTGGATGATAGACAACCATCTGGGTCGCCGTAGTGTGACTGACTTCCAGCGCGGCATGCTGGCCTTGCGTAAAAAAGAAATCGTGCTGGCCCGCATGAAGGCGCAGGAGGAGCAGGCTCCATCAGCAAATGCTGAGAGCGAAGTCGCCGTCCCGGTTGTCAAACCTACCCAAAGCCGCCAGGAAATTGCCCGTCTGGCAGGCATCAGCAGCAATGCCGTGGTACAAATAGAAAAAATCCAGAAAGCCGCAGCACCTGAGTTGGTACAGGCCGTGCGCGATGGCACTATCTCCATCAGTGCAGCCGCAGCGATTGCCTCCCTGCCCAATGAAGATCAGGTTGCCGCTGTAGCAGGTGGCCGCAAGGAATTGCAACAAGCCGCCCGCCAGGTAAGGGAAAAAGTACGCGAGCAAAAAGCCCCGGCCAAGCCTGTTGCCGCCGAAGCCAGCGCACCGGCTGCGATGGAAGGCAGGCAAGACAGTACCAGCAGTAATGTCAACAATGCGGATGAGCTCAACAGCCTGCGCCAACAAGTCTTGCATCTGCAAACTGAAAACAGTGAATTGCTGAGCCAGATTGCAGCATTGAAAGCTCAACTGGCAGGCTAACCAAACTAAAGAGAGCGGATATGAAGAAACCCCGGCAAAGCCTGTCCAGCCTGTTCCTGAAGCAGGTGCCTGCGGCTGAGCGCGAGCATATCCGCCGTCTCGAAGAAATACAAAAAGTGCATGAGGGCCGCCCCTTTCATGTCGATGATGGCAATCTGCGTATCATGTATCTGAACCCCAAGTGCATGCAAAGCGCGATGAAGCTGGATGCGCCGGATGAACTGGTGTGCGCCTACTCACGCACGGTCATGGGCCTGCTCATGTTCCACCCGCAGCCTCGCCATATCCTTCTGATAGGTCTGGGCGGTGGCTCACTGGTCAAGTACTGCTATCGCCATCTGCCAGACTGCCGCATCACTGTACTGGAAATCAATGCCGACGTCATCGCCATGCGTGAGCTATTCATGCTGCCGCCAGATGATGAACGCCTGCAAGTCATTCATTGCGATGCAGTGACCCACTTGCAGGACAATACTTACGATGCCGATGTCTTGCTGCTGGACGCGTATGATGAAAATGGCCTGGTAGCAGACTTGAATACGGCAGAGTTTTATGCGATCTGCCATGCCAATCTGGTGGCAAATGGCATCATGGTTGCCAATGTCTGGGGCAAACCCAGTGCCCTGGCTGGCATGCTCAGCCGCTTGCGCCAGCAGTTTGCACGCCAGGTCAGCTGGACGCGCTCACCTGACAGCTATAACCTCATTGTGTATGCCATCAAGGGTGCATTGAATCAGGCCGATGAGCATGCGATAAAGACTTTGTCAGACCGGCATCCATCCTTACAATTTTCTGCATTGCAGGACAAGCTGCTCAGCCTGCCCTTGTCTGCCGATTACGCTGATCCAGAAGAGGAACTGGCAGCACTCAAACTAAGCCTGTCAACCATCATGGTGCCAGACGCCAATGTCCCGCAAAACTATGCAGACTGGAAAAAGCAGGCTGCCCAATAAAAAGCATGTAAGGAAACCCGACAAGCGACGACCAATGAATATCCACTCACTGAGGATGGTTCATGAAAGCCTTGCTCTTATTTGGCGTTTTTTCCTGCGCAGTCAGCAATATGCAAGCCGCAGAAATCTGTAGTAAATCCAGCCCTGCACACACCGTTGCCTTGCTTGAGTTGTATACCTCTGAGGGTTGCGACAGTTGCCCGCCCGCCGACAAAACCATCAGTCGTCTGTATCAAAGCACGGGTTTGAACAGTGAACAAGTCATTCCCGTTTCCCTGCATGTTGATTATTGGGATTACCTGGGCTGGAAAGATGTGTTTGCCAAAAAGACTTATACCGACAGACAAAGGGCTTTGGCTGATCTTGCGAATAGCCGCACTGTCTATACGCCAGAAATATTCATCGCTGGCAAAGAACTACGTAGCTGGCGCAATGGCATGGCAGATGACATCCGCCGTATCAATCAAAAACCTGCCGCGACATCATTGCGTCTGGGCATAGAAAAACTGGCAGATAACAAGCTGTTTTTCACTCTGCAAGGCAATAGCACGCAAGATGCAAAGCTGCATTTTGCCCTGCTTGAACAAGGCCTGGTGAGCAAGATACAGGCAGGCGAAAACTGGGGTGCCACTTTACAACATGACTTTGTCGCCAGGGAATGGGGTGATGCTTACCCACTCGCCGCTGGCAAGCCGGCAAGCTTTGCTGCCCGACTGAGTGTACCTGCCAATGCCAAACGCAAGAACCTGTCGCTACTGGCGTTTGCCCAGGACAAACAAGGCAATATCTTGCAGGCGCTTAGCATGCCGCTATGTGAGGCCCTGCAGCAATAACACTGCTCACGCCAGATTTTTGATAGCTTGCGACAAAATTCAACGGCCTGGTCTTATTTTTTAAGCAAGCAAGGCATAAATGGCTTAGACTTTCTGCACTTTCATGCCAGTCGCCAAAGGAGCCATCGCCGTGAATATACTCGTCGCTTTGCTGCATCATATCGCCGCCTTTACCCTGGTCAGCACGCTGCTGGCAGAACTTGTGCTGGTGCGTCAGCCGCTTACCGTGTCATCGGCTAAAAGCCTGCGCTTCATCGACAGCATTTATGGCCTGAGCGCCATGCTCATCATCGTGCTGGGTGTCTTGCGTGTGATGTACTTTGAAAAAGGCCAGGATTACTATCTGCATAGCCATGCCTTCATGCTCAAGATGACTGCCTTCATCGTTGTTGGGCTGTTATCCATCTACCCTACTGTGGTATTCCTGCGCTGGGGCAAGGCGGTAAAACAAAATCAGTTGCCGGTATTTCCTGATGCTCAGGCCAGTACCATACAGACCATATTGAAACTGGAACTGGCTGGGGTCATCTTCATTCTTGCTGGCGCGGTACTCATGGCCAAGGGTTACAGTATGTAAAACGGCATGGTTTTGATGAACAAAGGCGACAAGAAAAGTTGTGTAAATGCCTGATTTCTGGCAATCTTTCCACATCATATAGTGCTGCCATCGCGCTTGGCGGCACAATTATCCGGGACATTGCCATGTATGACGAAAACGACTTTACCGCCGTATCCAAATTCCTGAAGCTGGGCATTAAAATCACGTTCAAAAACCCCATGGGGCAAAACCCGTCCTTTCAATCGACCTTTCCCACGCCCAAGGGGGCCACTGTCACCCTGGATGAAAAAAGCCTCTATGATGTAGAGCGCAAACTGCGTGCCCTGATAGGCAGCGATGTACCGGTCAAGACCAAGCTGGCGCCGTTCGCCTATCTTGGGACGAATTTCCGTGGTTTACTGTACTGTACCAAGGGGTCCAACGAATACATCGTGCAGGAGACGCACGACCTGTTTGGCACGGAATCCAAGCGCATAGTACGTACTGCTGAACACTTCATACAACTCTTGAGCTGACGCCTGCCATACCATGATGGCGTTGACCAGGGCCGTTGATACCGCACTTTAGTCAATCCAGCGCTATTCTCACTGGTGTTTCGTCAATCACCGACGAAAGCCGTCATTCGCCGAAAGGGGCGCGACAAGCGCCTTTGCTTTGGGTATCTTGATCTCACAGAACAAAAACACAGAAGTTTTTGATGATAGAAAGGTCAAGATATGTCTGCAAATTCTGAAACCCAGCGCCACAGCAAAGGCAATTTGTTTTTCGGTCTTACCCTGATAGTTGCAGGTAGCGTCTTTTTGATGGACCGCCTGGACGTCATCCATGCGCTTGATTACTGGTTCTTGCTGCCAGCCATGATCGCCATAGGCGGCCTGGTGGATATCATCAGCCCTGGCAAGCCTGAGCATATTGCCAAAGGCTGCTTCAGCCTGGTTTTTGCCTTGTGGCTGTATGTATCGATAGAACAATTATGGGGATGGAACTTCCGCACCAGTTGGCCTTTGCTGTTGATTGCCTTTGGCATACAGCATCTGGTTGGTGGTTTGCTGGCGGCCAGGGACACGCAAAAATAAATATCTACATTATCTACAACGAATGCTCACCAATACCGGATCAATATCATGAAAAACAATAACCCTCAAGGCCGCATCCTGATCGGGGGCATGCTCCTGATTTTTGGCGCGCTGGCCCTGCTAGACAATCTGAATCTGTTCAACGTACGAGAAGTTTTTCACTTCTGGCCCATGGTCTTCATCTTCGTCGGTGCATTGAAGATTTCAAAAAGCGACACTACGGCAGGCTACATCATAGGCTGCGGCTTTGTTGGCCTGGGCGCTTTGTTGATACTGCATCACATGGGCATCATTTATTTCCGCATGCGTGACTGGTGGCCGGTATTCATGATTTTTGCCGGGCTGATGGTCATTTTCAAGGGCAAGATAGGCGATCAGGAAAAACTGATCAACAATGGCACGAACCAGGATGCGATCTGTAATATCGTTGCTGTCATGAGTGGCAACAAGCTGCAAAACAGCTCCCAGGAGTTTCGCGGTGGTGAAATCAATTGCATCATGGGTGGCGTGGAACTGGATTTGCGTGCTGCATCGATACAGTCAGAAGCAACCCTGAATGTCTTTGCCATGTGGGGTGGCATCGTCCTCAAGATACCAAATGACTGGACCGTGGTTTCGCATGGCTCGCCCATACTCGGTGGCTTTGATGACAAGACCGTACCGCCCATGCTGAATGCGAAGAAGCTTTACATCAAGGGTTATGCCGTCATGGGTGGCGTTGAAATCATCAACTGAAGCTAAAGATCCATGCACCCTATTCTGTCGGACCGCCGCCGTTTCCTGGTCTATCTCATTGCCTGGATGATGACAGGGGTGCTGATCGCCAGGCTGCTGGTGGCGGCTGATCTGGCAAACTGGTCATTTGCCCTGTTATTCTCTTTACCTTTGGCCCTGTTTGGCAGCTTCCTGACTTCTTCAGCCTATTTTGTCTGTCGTTCACTGCCGTTCAATCGCCGCAGCTTCAGCCTGGCTGCACTGGTGTTTGCCAGTGCAGCGCTGATTTCTGGCCTTAGCTGGCTGGGACTATGCTATGGCTGGAACCGGGTATTGGTATTGGCATCCGATGATGTGGAGGTGCTGCACTTGAGCAGCCATTTGCTGGTGCTGTTTTTTATCACAGGCTTTGCAGTTTACCTGCTGGCCCTGCTGGCATTTGATGTGTATATCGCCTTCGACAATATACGTGAGGCAGAAAGACGGGAAGCTGCCTCGCGGCTGTTGGCACGAGATGCTGAACTACAGGTCTTGCGCTCGCAAATTGACCCGCACTTCCTGTTTAACAGCCTCAATTCCATCAGTGCCCTGACAGCGATTGATGCTACTGCAGCACGGACGATGACGATAGCCCTTGCTGATTTTTTCCGGCAAACCCTGGCGATTGCAGAAAAAGAAAAAATCAGCCTCAAGGATGAATTGCGCCTGTGCGAAAACTTTCTGGCGGTAGAAAAAATCCGCTTTGGCAAAAAGCTGGGCACAGAGTTTGAGGTCACGGAAGAAGCAGAAAGCGCCCTGATCCCACCCATGATACTGCAGCCCTTGCTGGAAAATGCCATCAAGCATGGCATACGTAATTTGCCCAAGGGCGGCCTGATCAGGGTGACGATATTCCAGCGCGAAGGATGGCTGCATATTGCAGTAGAAAACCCCGTCAGCGCTGAGCCAGGCAATAGTACGGGCAATGGACTGGGCCTGGTCAATCTGCGCCAGCGTTTTTTTGCCCTTTATGGAGAACAGGCGCGTGTCAGTTGGCAGCGTGGAGATGAAAAGTTTACGCTGGAAATGGCTTTACCTTTTGAACCCAACAATCTTCTATAAGCATGAGCAAGTATGAATAAGCGCTTACAAGTCCTGATCGTCGATGACGAAGAACTGGCCCGCAGATTATCACTGGAATATTTGCGTGCTCATCCTGACCTGGACGTCATAGGTGAATGCGAAACCGGGCTGGAAGCTGTCGATGCCATCAACAAACTCAATCCCGACCTGGTCTTGCTGGACATACAGATGCCGCAATTATCAGGGCTGGAAGTGCTGGAACTGACACGCAGGCGCAGCGGCGTGATCTTCACGACGGCCTATGATCAATATGCGCTGAAAGCCTTTGACCTGCATGCGGTTGATTATTTATTGAAACCATACTCCCAGCAGCGTTTTGACGAAGCACTGGGCAAGGCCCGTAAGCTGCTGACGCATGAAACTTCCGCCAGCTCACTCACCTCGCCCACCTCATCAAGCACGCAAGCCCTGGAAACTCTGCTGGCCCAGCAAAGCGAAAAACTGCAACGCCTGCTGATACGTGACCGTGGCCAGGTGCATGTCGTGCCGCTGGATAGCATAGACTATGTTGAAGCCCAGGACGACTATATCCTTATCCATGCGGCGGGCAAATCGTATATGAAGACACAGAGCCTTTCCGAACTTGAGGCCCAGCTTGATGCCAGCAAATTTGTGCGGGTACACCGTTCTTTCCTGGTACAGATCAATGCTGTACAGTCAATTGAAAAAACCAGCAAGGACAGCCAGGTTGCCATCCTCAAAAGCGGCGCCCAGGTAGCTGTCAGCCGGGCTGGCAATGAACGTCTGCGTGCCCTGCTGAGTTAGGGCCTGGCGCTTAGTTGATTGCCTTCAATACCAGGGCCAGTTCCGTCCTGGTTTCCTGCATCAGGGCCTCAATATTGTCTTGATCAATATTCAGCAATTTGAAACTCGCTGGTACGGCATTCCAGTCCAGCGTGTCTATACTTTCATTGACGAAATGGGCGTCGAGAAAATCTGCCACTGTCACGACGTCGATCAAACCAACTTTGTGGGTAGGGCCGGGTCTGTGGTCACGGTGGTCCATGACAGCAACACGGATGTCTTCAGAAATTTCCCAGTCTTCCAGTATCGCGCTGCCTATGCTGGCATGCCAGTGGTCGATCAAATCCCATAGCACCTGCTCAGACTTGAACAATTCCTGGTAATGGTTGGCGCGGTTCAGGATATAGAATTTGCCTATATCATGCAGCAAACCGGCCAGCATGGCCTTGTCAGCGCTAAGGCGGGTATATGTCCTGGCTATCACCATGGCAAGAGCTGCCACTCGCAGGCTGCGCCGCCAGAGACCATCCATCTGGGCTGACAGGCTGCCATTGTATTTATTTTCGGCCAGTTGCTTCATGCCTATGGAGATGGCGAGATTGCGTACTGCAGAAAATCCCAGCAAATTTGTGGCGGCGCGCAAATCACTGATTTTTCTTCCCTGGGCATTAAAACTGGCTGAATTACTCAGGTGCAAAACCTTGGCAGACAAGACAGGCTCAGTACCTATGATGCGTGTCACCATATCAGTAGAGATATCAGTCTGGCTCAACGCTTTCCTGATCTTCATGGTTGCCCCCAAAGACGTGGGAAATACCAGCTTTTTGGCAGACAATTCCGCAGTAAAAGCTTCAAGGAAAGCGAATTCAGTGTTTTTTTGGTCTGTCATGATAGCAATAAGGATGCTGACGATTTTTTATTGTACCTTGCGAAACCTGTTTACGCAGGCTTGGCAAAGTCTGCTTACATGAATTATCAATTGCACTTACTGACCTCTATCCATTTCACAGGCTCTAGCCACCTTTTAATCCCATATTCACGCATTTCGTCGCAAAGCCGGTGCATGGCAGATGGTGAAGGCGTAATCTGTATTCATTGCAACAAGATATTGAAAAACAGAAAACAAAGGGAAATGACATGAAATCTGCTCAAACCGAACAATTATTCACACTGATGCGCCAGGCTGCCCATGAATTCTTTTATCTTTGTCGCAAAGCCTTTGTGGCGATGATGGCCCTGCCGCTGCCGCATTTGCTGGTGATCTGCATGGTGATCGCAGTCGCCCTGATGATATTGCCACTGGCCCTGAGCATCTTTATCGCTTTCATGATATTCAAACTCATCGTCATCTTGCTGGCGATTAACATCAACAAGAACCAGAAGCAGGCCAGGCAATTGAATCAGGAGCAGTAAAGCAGGGCTGTCCCCATGACAGGAAACGCTGCATAGGGGCGGGATTTACAAGGACGTTGCAGCCCTGGCTGCCTGCTCGTACAAACCTGACAATACCCGCAAGAAGCGTGCGAGCTCGCTCAGCTCAAAACTCTCGGTACCATCACCCGTCAGTGCAGATACCAATACCTGCTCACGGATTTCAGAATAACGACGGCAGATATCACGGCCTGCTTCATTGGTCGAATACAGGATTTCCTTACCGCGTTTCTCTGTCTGCACCAGTTTCAGCGCTTGCAGTTTTTTCAATGAATAATTGACGATATGGGTATCTTCGATATTCAGGATGAAGGCGATGTCGGCCAGTTTTTTCTCACGCGCCCGGTGATTGATATGATGCAGCACCAATACATCAGTGATAGTCATGTCTTTCATGCCCACCGCAGCCATGCACCTGACCGCCCAGCGGTTGAAGGCGTTGCTGGCGATAATCATTCCAAATTCAAATTCACTCAATTCTGCACTCCTGCCCTCAGCCAGATGGGAAGAGGAGACGATAGGCACCCTGGGCGCGGCAGTAGTGGCAGTAGATGCAGCCGGACTAGGGGTGGCTTTTTTGACAGGCTTGGTCGTGGACATAATGATTCTTTAAAGATAAATTGAATAAAAGACTGGCGTAATTCATAGCCTGATTTTATCTTCTTTGAGAAAAAAGTCAGTCTTTTCGCGTTGATTTATCAATAAAAAATCGATGTTTTATGTTTTTATCCACAGCCCTCATACTTCGTCTGCCATATTCACCTTAGCTACGCAGCACTTTGCTATTGCTGGACATGCGCAATGCCGGTCTGGCATGCACCGGTATATCCACCGGTGCCGGTGCAGCCTGCATTGCTTTTTCCAGCTTGAACACCGCCACCGTCTCCACCAGTAATTCAGCTTCATCCTGCATGCTCCGGGCTGCCGCAGCCGCCTGCTCGACCAGGGCCGCATTTTGCTGAGTCATCTGGTCCATCATGCTGATAGCCTGGTTGACCTGGACTATGCCGGTATTCTGTTCACGGCTGGCCGCACTGATTTCGCTGATGATCTCAGCCACATGCTGGACTGAGATGACAATATCGCGCATGGTCAGGCTGGCTTCGTTGACAAGCTTGCCACCAGTATCGACCTGCCCAACTGAGTCAGCAATCAGGGTCTTGATCTCTTTCGCCGCACTGGCTGATCTTTGCGACAGGTTGCGCACTTCGGCCGCCACCACCGCAAAACCGCGTCCGTTCTCCCCTGCCCGCGCCGCCTCCACCGCAGCATTCAGCGCCAGGATATTGGTTTGAAAAGCGATGCCGTCAATGACACCGATGATATCGACTATCTTGTTCGAGCTGGCCTTGATTGCACCCATGGTGAGTTCCACCTGATCGATGACCTTGCCGCCCTTGCCTGCATGCTGGTAAGCCTTGCCCGCCAGGTCATGTGCCTGGGCGGCGTTCTCTGCATTCTGGCCTACAGTCGCTGTCAGTTGTTCCATCGACGCCGCAGTTTCTTCCAGACCAGATGCCTGCTGCTCGGTACGGTTGGATAAATCCATATTGCCATTGGCGATTTCGCGTGAGGCAAGGCCGATATTTTCTGAACTCTTCCTGACCTGGCCTACGGTGTTAATCAGACTCTGGCTCATCTGGTTCAGCGATGTCAGCAATTGACCTGTTTCATCATTACTCCTGACTTCTATGTCAGCCCGCAAATCGCCTCCAGCCACAGACTCGGCAAGCAGGATAGCTGCCTTCAGGGAAGCCGTAATCGCCCTGGTCGTCAAGATGGCGATCAACACTGCCACCAGACCCGCGAAAGCCAGCAAGATGATCATCAACACTTGTGCCGCGCCGGATATGGACGCAGCATCGCTGCCGCTGCGTTCCATCTGGCTGGCTTGCAATGTCACCAGTTGATCAAGTGCGGCAAAATACTGGTCTTGTAAAGGGGCGATTTCAGGCAAGACCAGGTCCTTGGCCTGCTCCACCTCATTCTCCACCACCAGCTTGAGAAACTTGTCGAGCACAGGCTGATAACGCTGCTTTGCCGCCAGCACAGCTTGCAGTAATTTTTTCTCTTCAGCCGAGCTGGCCAGTTTGCCAAACTGAGCGAGATCAAGCTCTATCTGTTTGCCTGATTTATCGATGGCAGCCTGCTCAGGTTTTCTCTCATCGAGCGTCGATAGCAGCAAGAGATTGCGCATGCTGCGAGCGATGTGGTCGAGGTCAGCCTTGATGCGATTGACAGTCGCAGTCTTGGGATAGACTTCCTTGACGACCAGATTCACACCCTGGTTGACCCGCCCCAGTTGCGTATATCCCGTCACCGTCAGTGCCAGCATGAGCAAGATGACAAACGCAAAACCCAGACCCAGCTTGTGACCTATCTTCCAGTTCCTGATGTACTTGTTCAACATGGCTAACCCCTGATTCAAAACCTGCTAAATTCGCGGACGAGTCAGGCCAGCGGCAAGTGCAGGCACTTGCCGTCGATCTGCTTACTGCCATTTATCTGCTGTCAGACGCCCAGGTAGGCTTTCTTGACGTCTTCGTTGTTGAGCAGCTCTTGCCCCGTGCCCTGCATGACGATACGGCCTGTCTGTATGACATAACCGTTATGCGCAATTGCCAGCGCCTTGTGCAGGTTTTGCTCAACCAGCAGTATCGACATACCCTGTTCATTGATCAGTTGTATGGTGTCAAGCACCTTGGTGACGAACTTGGGAGCGATACCCCAGGATGGCTCGTCAAGCAAGAGCATCTTGGGCTTGGCCATCAGACCACGGGCTATTGCCAGCATCTGCTGCTCACCACCACTCATGGTGCCAGCGAGCTGGTAACGCCTTTCCTTGAGAATGGGAAAGAGCGTGTACATGGTGTCTATGGATTCAGCCACTTCGTCATCATCACGGCGGGTATAGGCACCCAGTTGCAGGTTTCTTTCTACCGTCAGCCGGGCGAAGATGCGCCGCCCTTCCGGCACCAATGACAGGCCCAGCCCCACCCTTTTGCTGGCCGGGATTTTTTCCAGTGGCTTGCCATCGAATACGATCTGCCCTGCATCTGCCGCATTCAAGCCGGCAATTGCCCGTAAGGTAGTGGATTTGCCATTGCCGTTACCACCCACCAGGGCGACGATCTTGCCCTTCTCAACATCAATATCAACTTTGGACAAGGCCAGCACGCCGTCATAACTGACTCTCAGATTTCTTACTTGCAGCATCATTCATCTCCCAGGTAGGCAGCGATCACTTTGGGATCGTTAGATACTTGTTCAGGACTGCCTTCGGCAATTTTCTTGCCATAATCAAGCACAACTATCGCATCGGCAATCGGCATGATGCCTTCCAGTACGTGTTCAACAATGAGGCAGGAAATACCTTCTTCGCGGATTTTCAAGACCACATCCACCGTCTCCCGGACTTCAGTCGGGTTAAGGCCGGCCATGACTTCATCCATGAGCAACAGGCGTGGCCGGACGGCCAGTGCACGTGCTACCGCCAGGCGGCGCTGCTCGCTGATGGTCATGCTTCCTGCGGGCTTGTCCCTGAACTGCCCAAGGTTGACGAAGTTCAGCAACTTGGTGGCACTCTGCCGCGCATCCCCCACATTCTTGTTGATCAGGAAGGCGCCAACCATGACGTTTTCCAGCGCTGTCATGCTGGTGAAGGTACGCGCCACCTGGAAGGTACGGCCTATGCCTGCACGTGCACATTGCTCGGGGCTCATGCCTGACACCTTGATGTCATTCATCCAGATTTCACCAGTCGTAGGTGGGGCATAACCGGCAATGCAATTGAACATGGTGGTCTTGCCTGCACCGTTTGGGCCTATCAGGCCAACGATCTTGCCAGCACCGACTTCAAAGGAGACATCCTGGTTGGCGGTAATGCCGCCAAAGCGTTTGCTGACGCTTTCTACTCTTAACAAACTCATGCTGCCTCCCTTTTTGCCTCTTGTACATCCTGCTCTTTTTGTGCCTTGACTGCTTTTCTGCGTGCAAAAAATTGCTTGACCCAGCCCATAACACCTGTCGGGTAATACACCGCGATGACCACGATCAAGGCCGCATAAATCACCAGGTCGGTACCACGGCCAGAGCCACCAAACAGGGCACGCGTACCTTCTTCAATGAAAGTCAGTACACCGGCACCTATGACAGGCCCCAGCAAAGTACCCACCCCACCAAGGATAGACACCAGTGCCATCTTGATCGACAGACCGGTATGCAGGACTGAACCGGGGTCTATATACAATTCCTTCTGCGCATACAGGCTGCCACCAATCGCCGTAAAAAAACTGCTGACGGCAAAAGCAATTTGCTTGTAACGGCTGAGGTTGATACCCAGGCTGCGCGCTGCATCTGGTTCATCCTTGATGGCCCGGAAGTAGTAACCGAGATAGCTGTGTTCTATCCAGTAATTCACCGCCAGCGTCACCAGCAAGAGACCGAGGGCGATGTAGTAATACGGTGCCTTGTCAGTAAATATCATGCTGCCCCAGCCTTGCTGGTCCATAGGTATGGTCAGGCCAACAGCAGCACCGGCATATTCCCAGTTCGTGAAAATGATCTGGATGATTTCAGCCACTGCGATAGTCGCCATGCCAAAGTAATGCCCGTTGAGGCGAAAGCATGACCAGCCTATGATGAGACTGATTGCTGCCGCCAGTACACCGCCGCAGATCATCGCCACCCAGGCATTCAGGCCAAACTGTGTCAGCAACAATGTTGAGGTGTATGCACCCAGCCCGTAAAAGGCGACATGCCCCAGCGAGACCTGGCCTGCATAACCACCGACGATATTCCAGGCCACACCCAATTGCGCTGCCATCAAAATCAATATCGCCAGATTCTGGTGCGAAGGATCTTTGACCACGACGGGCACCAGCAATGCAGCCAGTACGCACAAGGCCAGCAATATGTATTTCACCGAGGAATTACCATGTGAATCTGGCGCCAGCAACTCTTGCGCCGAGATCACGGTTTTGTCTTGTATGTTCATTTTTGTACCTTCTCTTCTACGCTATTGCTTGCCCATCAACCCTTGCGGACGGAACATCAGTACCGCCAGGAACAAGGCCAGTACCAGTGCCAGCTTGTATTGCGGCCCGATGAGAAAACCGCCCATGACTTCAATGACACCAACGATGATCCCGGCAAACAAGGCGCCGATAACACTGCCAAAACCACCGAGATTCACGACCACAAAAGCAATCAGGATGAAGTTCGCCCCCACTTCCGGGAAGATGGGAAAGAAAGTAGACAGCAATGCACCCGCCACACCAGCACAGGCAGCACCTATACCCCAGGCCATGGCAAACATTTTTTGCGAATCTATACCCATCAGTTGCGCTGCTTCCTTGTCAGCCGCAGTGGCTTCCAATGCCGCGCCAGCGCGGGTCTTGGTCAGGAACAGGTAAATACCCATGGTCACCAGGATTGCTCCAACACCGGCAGTCACCTGCGGCATGCCCACCTGTATGCCGAATATCTGTACCGCGCCAGAGACGACGGAATGGTCCACCGTCCTGAAATCCGGCTTCCAGAAAAACTGTGCCAGGCCACGGAACAGCATCATCAGGCCAAAGGTCGTAAAAATTTGCGACAGCATCGGCGCATTGGTGATCTTCTTGATGATGAGCTTGTACAACACTGTGCCAAGCGCAAACAGGAACAGTGCCGTTAAAGGCAGGGTAAACATGGGGTCCAAGGCGAACAGCGAGTACATCCAGAAACTGGAGTACATGCCGAACATCAAAAACTCACCATGAGAAAAATTGACGATATCCATGACGCCAAAGATCAGCGTCAAACCTATCGCCACCAGCGCATAGATCAGACCGATCAGTATCCCTGACGCCAGGGTTTGAATAATAATTTCAAGAGACATTTTCTCCTCGCACTTCCTCTTATGTATAGCTATGTAAAACCGACCTCATGTATCGTCAGGTATCGTCAGATAGCGCCCGGCATTTTTTACTTTCTGTTGCCCTTGCCCGGTAATAACCGGGCAAGTTTGCTTCATGTCTTGCTGAACATATTATTTACGTTGGTCCCACTTAGGCATAGGCCAGACCACATCTTTAGTTGCCAGGTCAAAAGGCCATACGGTGTTGTATTTGCCGTCAATAATCTGCACCAGGATGCCTGAACCCAAAACGTTTTGGCCATGTTCATCAAACTTCACGCCCTTCCACGGCATGATCAGTTTATTGGCAGGGATATTGGTTTCTGTCAGTGCTTTACGGATGGCTTCTGGCTCGGTAGAACCGGCGCGGTTGATGGCATCGACCAGTGTCATCAGACCAGTGAAGGTGCGGGAAGAATTGCCGGTAAAGTCAGCCTTGTATTTGCTGTTATACAAATCATTGACTTGCTTGATCAGCGGGTTATTTTTTGCCAGATCAGGTGACCAGACTTCGCGTGTGATGACGTAATCAGCGTCCTTGCCCAGGGTGCGGCGGAATTCTGTATCCGTAAAACCGGCATTGTTTGCCAAAATCATGTCAGGTGAAAAGCCCAGTTCTTTATAGGTTTTCATGGACATGATGGCGTCCCCCAGATAAGAAGACTGCATGACAACCTGCGGGCTGGCAGATTTCAATTGCTGTACTTCAGAAGTCAGCTGTGTACTTTTCGCTGGATAGACGATGGTCTTGACCAGGTTATAGCCCTTCTCGCCTGCGAGTTTGGTTTCCAGCTTGGTGGTTTCATTGCCCCACAAGGTATTTTCATTAAAGGTAGCCAGTTGCTTGACCTTGATACCCTTCTTGGCTTCGAGCTCCTTGAAGAAATCAAAGAAATTATGGACAAACAAATCATCATGGGCCGTGGTACGGAAGAACCATTTGAAACCACGCTGTGTCAAGGTAGAAGAAGATGATTCAGGGTTCACATAAGGAATCTTGTATTTTTCTGCGACCTGGCTGGAAGTAGCGGTCACATTACTGAAGTAAGCACCAACAACGGCGACTACTTTTTCCTGGGTGATCAGTCTCTCGGTTTCAGTGGCACCGATTTGCGGGTTGCCCTGATGGTCAGCAAACACCAGCTTGATTTTTGCGCCCTTCAAATTAGGTAAGCCACCGCCAGCAGAGAATGGCAGGTTGGGCACACTTTTGGCGCCGTTGTTGACGATGTCAGCAGCCAGTTCCAGCGCATTTTTCATTTCACTGCCAGACGATGCAGCCGCACCGGACAATGGATAGATAACGCCTATCTTGATTTCTTGCTGCGCATAGGCAGAGTAGCAAAAACTCAGACCCAGACTGGCCAGAAGACCGGCGCGGGCAATTTTTTTGATGGTATTTGTAAACATTATTAAACGCTCCAATTTAATTAAATGTAAGCCCTCTGCTAATACTTTGATGAGAGCCCTTTCCTATGCTGCTACTTCTG
This sequence comes from Undibacterium sp. KW1, assembly GCF_009937955.1. Classification (NCBI taxonomy): domain Bacteria; kingdom Pseudomonadati; phylum Pseudomonadota; class Betaproteobacteria; order Burkholderiales; family Oxalobacteraceae; genus Undibacterium; species Undibacterium sp. KW1. The sequence continues at coordinate 3,738,996 of NZ_AP018439.1, forward strand.
CCCTTGTCTGCACTTGCACAAACCTGCCCGAGCTTGCCAGCCAAAGATTTACTTCATCGACCTTTCAGTCGTGTATTTCAATAAAATCGATACTTCTTCACTGCTTGCGGTTTTCAACCACTCCCTGACAAACTGTTCTCCCAGCCTGTCGAGGTTATTTCTTAATAGTGCATCTACCCGGTCTACTTTGATCTTGTTATTGCGTAGCTGATTTTCATACCCTGCATCACTGTCGCGACTCATATTCCAGCCACGCTTTTCTGCGGCCTGAGCTGCCTCCATCATTTTCTTTTGCGTTTCAGCATCCAGTCTGGAAAATACTTTATGGCTGATGAAGACAATATTTTTTGGTATCCAGGCATTGGCCTGGTAGTAATACCCCATCTTGCTCCAGGCCTTGGTTTCCACCCCAGTCCAGCTCGAAGTGATCATCACATCCAGTTTATCGCTGGCGATTGCTTTTTCCAGGTCTATCACTTGCACTGGTACTGCCGTCGCCATCGCCAGCTCGGCAATACGTTCACTGGCCGGGTTGTAACTACGCATGCGCATGCCCTTGAAATCTGCCAGTGAACTCAATGGCTTTTTTGAATACAGATTCTGTGGCGGCCAGGGTACTGAATACAGTAACTTCAAACCTCGCTTGCTCAATGCTTTTTCTACTTCATGCTTTGAAGCCACCCACAGATTATGTGCATCTTCATAACCCCTGACGGTGAATGGCAAGGAATCAAGTCCAAACACCGGTATCTCTTTCGCCAGGCTGGACATGATGACTTCTCCAGCCTCAGCCTTTTCATTCACCACACCAGGAAATATATCCGCTGGCTTCAATAAACTACCTGCAGGGAACACCGTCATCTTCACCTGGCCATTGCTGGCAACTGCTACGTCCTTGGCGAACTGTTGCAAATTCATCGTCTGGAAATTATCTGCAGCATAAGCAGTAGCGATGCGTATATCCACTGTCTCAGCCTGCGCGCTGGCGGCCATGATCGCAGCCACCAACATATAAATACCAACAAATCCCTTACGAAAAAGAGCAGATAAGCAGGAAAAACTCAGCTTGTTGCGAATTGAATCTGCCATCATTTGCTCCCTCAATGTTTTATATCGTAAACGTTTTATCGATAAATCGTCAATAAAATATCTTACATTTAATCTCAATAACTACTACAATATCATCAAAGGAAAAATCTACAAGATGTTTATAAAATTTTTTTCCTTGCTGTTATTAAGATGAAAACCAGTATGAAAAGAACTGCACCACGCTGTGGCGGCGATGCACAAGAACAGTGAACTTTTTTGCTTTTTTAATATTGGATAGCCATTACTCCTGATATTTCCGGGCATGCAGCGCAAACAAATATTTGTCTGATTTTTGACACAAAGTTTGCAGGCACGGACAGGAATGACTCCAGACCGGGATAAGACTTTGCCGAAGAAACGGCAACATCTCTTTATGAAAGGTGGTTGCAAAATGAACGAACAGAAACAGGCACACAATGACTTCGTTGAAGATCAACGCTGGCAATTCTGGATAGATAGAGGTGGTACGTTTACTGATATCGTAGCGCGCCGCCCGGATGGCAAATTACTGACCCATAAACTGCTGTCAGAAAATCCTGAACAATATAAAGATGCTGCCGTTGCAGGCATACAAGGCCTGTTGGGTTTGAGCCCTGACCAGAATATCTCGCCTGAGCTGGTGTCTGCAGTCAAGATGGGAACCACCGTTGCCACCAATGCCCTGCTGGAACGCAAAGGCGACCCAACCGCACTTATTATTACCAAGGGATTTCGTGATGCTCTGCGCATCGCTTATCAAAACCGCCCTCGTCTGTTTGACCGCCATATCGTCTTGCCTGAACTCTTGTATGAAAAAGTCGTGGAAGTTGATGAACGCATAGATGCGCACGGCAATGTCTTGCAAGCCCTGGATGAGGCAGCAGTCAAAAAAGAGCTCGCTGCTTTATATAAAGACGGTTACCGCGCACTGGCCATCGTGCTCATGCATGGCTACAGACATACCCAGCATGAAGACATCATAGGCGAACTCGCTGCTAAAGCAGGCTTCACGCAAATTTCGATTTCGAACCAGGTCAGCCCGATGATGAAGCTGATCTCGCGCGGTGACACGACCGTAGTGGATGCCTATCTGTCCCCTATCCTGCGCCGCTATGTTGATCAGGTTGCCAGCAAGATGGATGGCGTGCGCCTGTTCTTCATGCAGAGTAATGGCGGCCTGACAGATGCGCTCCGCTTCCAGGGCAAGGACTCTATTTTGTCTGGCCCGGCAGGCGGCATCGTCGGGATGGTGCGCACCGCCCAGACTGCGGGCTTTGACAAGATCATTGGCTTTGACATGGGTGGTACCTCGACTGACGTGTCCCATTATGCTGGTGAGTTTGAACGCGAATTTGAAACCCAGGTTGCCGGTGTCAGGATGCGGGCGCCAATGATGAGCATACATACCGTTGCTGCCGGTGGTGGTTCCATCCTGCATTTTGATGGTACCCGCTATCGTGTAGGCCCGGACAGTGCAGGTGCCAACCCTGGCCCCACCAGTTACAGGCGCGGTGGGCAACTGGCGGTGACTGATTGCAATGTCATGCTGGGTAAAATCCAGCCAACTTATTTCCCTAAAGTGTTTGGCCCCAAAGCCGACATGTCACTGGACCGTGATGCTGTCGTCGAGAAATTCACAGCCATGGCGGCAGACATAGAAAAAGCCACAGGCATACGTAAATCCCCTGAAGAAGTGGCAGAAGGCTTTATTGAAATTGCCGTCGGCAATATGGCAAATGCCATCAAATTTATCTCTGTGCAGCGTGGCCATGATGTGACTGACTATACCCTGACCACCTTTGGTGGCGCAGGCGGCCAGCATGCATGCCTGGTGGCAGATGCATTGGGCATGACCAAGGTATTTGCTCACCCATTCTCAGGTGTCTTGTCTGCTTACGGCATGGGCCTGGCAGACCAGACTGCCATGCGCGAACTGGCGATGGAATTGCCACTCGCCCCCACCTCCATCCCCGCACTGGAAAAAGAGCTGGCACGCTTGTCCGATGCAGCCAGCAATGATTTGCTGAGTCAGGGTGTCGCACCAGAACACCTCAGCGTCAAGCAACGTGTGCACTTGCGCTATGAGGGAACGGACTCTGTCATCGTGGTGGCCATGCAGGATATTGCCAGCATGATTTATCAGTTTGAATCTGCCTACAAAAAACGTTATTCCTTCCTGATGTCCAACAAGCAGCTCGTCATAGAAGCGATTTCTGTTGAAGCCATAGGTAGCTCTGGTGAAGGCAATGAAAGCGTCGAATACTTGCCGCCGCGAGAAAATAATCAGGCCTTGCAACCAGTGGAAATCGTCAAATTGTTCTCTGGCGGACAATGGCATGACACAGGCTTGTATGGCCGCGATGACATGCGCCCAGGCGACAAGATCAAAGGCCCTGCCATCATCGCAGAAAAAAATGCGACGAACATCATAGAACCTGGCTGGGGCGCAGAAGTCACAGCATTGAACCATTTGGTATTCACCCGCCTGGAAGCACGCCCCAAGCGGCAGGCCATAGGCACCAAAGCTGACCCGGTCATGCTGGAAGTATTCAACAACCTGTTCATGAGCATCGCCGAGCAAATGGGCTTGCGCCTGCAAAATACGGCCTTCTCGGTCAACATCAAGGAGCGTCTGGATTTCTCTTGCGCCCTGTTTGATGCAGAAGGTAACCTGATTGCGAATGCGCCGCATATCCCTGTGCATCTGGGTTCCATGGGCGACAGTATCAAAACCATCATCCGCGCCAATGCTGGCAGCATGCAACCGGGCGATGTGTATATGCTCAATGACCCGTATAACGGCGGCACCCACTTGCCTGACGTTACTGTCATCACACCAGCCTTCAATGCAGAAGGCACCGAGGTCTTGTTCTATGTAGGTTCACGTGGCCACCATGCTGACATAGGTGGTATCACGCCCGGTTCCATGCCCGCAGACAGCACGGTAGTCGAAGAAGAAGGTGTGTTGATCAATAACTTCAAACTGGTCAGCGCTGGCAAGTTCCTGGAAAAAGAAACCATAGCCCTGCTCTCTTCCGGCAAATACCCTTGCCGCAATATCCATCAAAACCTGGCTGACTTCCAGGCGCAGATTGCCGCCAACCAGAAAGGCGTCGATGAATTGCTGAAGATGGTGCAGCACTATGGCCTGGATGTCGTGCAGGCCTATATGGGCCATGTACAGGACAATGCTGAAGAAGCGGTAAGGCGTGTCATCACTGCCCTGCAGGACAGCAGCTATGAATACAAGCTCGACAATGGCGCCATCATCAAGGTTGCCATCCGCGTAGATCATGCATCACGTTCTGCAGAAGTGGATTTCACCGGCACTTCACCGCAACTGAACAATAATTTCAATGCGCCGAGTGCGATTTGCATGGCAGCTGTTTTGTATGTATTCAGGACCTTGATTGACGATGATATTCCACTCAATGCCGGTTGTTTGAAACCGCTGAAAGTCATCATCCCTGAAGGTTCTATGCTGAATCCGCGCTACCCGGCGGCGGTAGTGTCCGGTAATGTGGAAACATCGAGTTGCATCACCAATGCACTGTATGGTGCGCTGGGTGTTGTCGCATCTTCACCTGGCACGATGAATAATTTCACCTTTGGTAATGATGATTACCAATACTATGAAACCATCTCTGGTGGCTCTGGTGCGGGTGAAGGTTTCAATGGTACGGACGTAGTGCAAACCCATATGACGAATTCACGCCTGACTGATCCTGAGATACTGGAATGGCGTTATCCCGTCAGGCTGGAGAGCTATGAAATCAAGCCAGATTCAGGCGGTGCAGGCCGCTGGCATGGCGGTAATGGCGGCGTGCGCAAGATACGCTTCCTGGAAAACATGACGGCTTCGATACTCTCGAATAACCGCGTGTATGCCCCCTTTGGTGCGGCTGGTGGCGCAGCAGGTGCCTGCGGCAAGAACTATGTGATCAGGAATGATGGCAGCACCGAAGAGCTGGGTTTTGTGGCCAGCACCGACATGCAGCCTGGCGACATTTTTGTCATTGAAACCCCTGGTGGTGGCGGTTATGGAAAGGCATAAAACTGTCTGCTACGACAGCTACATCATCCACAATAACCAAAACATGAATTGAAAATCTGGTCAGTGACTTCAATCACTGACCATTTTTTTGCCAAAAATCCAGAGCGTAAATATTACCCTCAGCGCAATTTCAACTTTTTAACAACGCAACATCCATTTTTTATCAACGTTTTATAAACAACTTATATGTAAACATTATATTTTTCATCGATAATAAATTACCGACTGCAATCACAGGAAATCCGGTTGGTAATCGCCCTTATCGCTTGCACCAGACAGCATGCTTGCTCACAGCAAAGGCGATTCTTTTGACAGCAACATCGTTTCCTTATCTATTTTTTGAGAGAACCACATGAAAAAGACTTTCCTTGCTTTGGCTGTATTTGGCGCTATTGGCGCCTTTGCCAATTCTGCTTCGGCACAATCTTCTGTCACCATTTACGGCATCGTCGATACCGGCATCGCATTAGAAAGAGGCGGCAGCGCTGGCTCTGTCAGCAAACTGACGAGCGGCATAGGTTCTGGTTCTCGCCTGGGTTTCAAAGGTACCGAAGACCTTGGTGGTGGGCTGTCTGCCTTCTTCCTGCTGGAAAGCGGTATCAATGTCGATACAGGTTCTCTGGGCCAGGGTGGCCTGATGTTTGGACGCCAGGCATACGTCGGCGTCAAAGGCGATTTTGGTACGCTGACAGCTGGTCGCCAATATACGCCAGAATATTTGACACTGGCTTTTGCCGATCCTTTCGTCACCGGTTTTGCAGGCGACGCGGCCAATATCATGCCTAATTCTGGTGCTGGTTCCAGCCGCATGGACAATACCCTGAAATACGTGACACCTTCTTTTGATGGCCTGACTGGTGAGTTAGCTTATGGCTTTGGTGAAACCGCTGGTGACACTTCTGCCGGTCGCCAGCTTGGTGCCGCGATTGCCTATACCTCTGGCCCCTTCGCTGTACGCCTTGGTTACCACAACCGCAATAACGACACAGCCACATTGAAGAATACCGATGATGGCAAAACCACTTTGCTGGCTGCGACTTATGATTTTGGCGTGGCAAAAGCGCATCTGGCATACGGCGTCAACAAGGGCCTTAACAGCTCACCGTTGCGTAATACTGCCAATCCATTTGGCAGCCTGATTGCACCAACTGCATCGACAGATTCCACAGACTTTTTGCTGGGCGTGACTGTGCCATTTGGTAATAACAAGATTTTGGCATCGTATATCCGCAAAGATGACAAGACAGTCAAGAACCAGGATGCCAGCCAGTTGGCGGTGGCCTATATCTATTCATTGTCCAAGCGAACGGATCTGTATGCAGCCTACGCAAAGATAGACAACAAGAATGGTGCTGGCTACACGGTAGGCAGCGCGATTGAAGCAGGCTCTGGTGACAGCGCCCTGCATGTGGGCATACGTCACAGTTTTTAATGCAGGTAACAACGCAGAATAAGCGCACATCATCAAGCGACACAATGAATTGACTTTGCTTCAGGCAATGAGTCTACTTCTTCCGAACAGACTCATTGCCATCTGAAATTTCAAAGCATCTTTTGATGAGTGTGGCATCTGAAAGAGGTAACAAGATGCGCACCATTTCCCACTCCCTGCTGGCAATCTTGCTGGCCCTTTCCTGCTCTATTTGTTTTGCCGCCACGTTCAAACTGGCGAGTCTGAGTTATCCCCCCTACGAGTATATAGAACAAGGTGAAGTCAAAGGCATAGCCGTCGATATCGTCAGGGAAGCTTTTCGCCTCATGGGCCATCAGGTCAGCATCAATATCTACCCCATGCGGCGCAGCCTGGAGATGATAAAGAATGGCGAAGCCGACGGTATCTTCACCGTCTTCAAGACTCCTGAACGTGAGAAATACATCATCTACAGCAATGAAGCAGTCTTGCAGCTCACTATCAGCCTGTGGGCCAGGAATGACAGTAATATCAATTTTGACGGAGAACTAGCGCGCCTCGCCCCTTACCGGTTTGGCGCAGTCAGAGGCATCAGCTATGGCAGCAGATTTGATGAATTCATCAAGAGTGGTGTTCTGAATGTGGAACTCGCCAGCGACCAGACCAGCGCTATCAGAATGGTGCTGGCGCAACGCTTCGACATCCTCATCAGCAACCATGCGGGGGCAATACATGAAATGAAGAAGATGGGGCTGCTGAATGATTTCAAGGTGCTTTACCCTGTCGTACAGGAACAGGAAACCTTTTTCGGCTTCGCCAAAAAGGCGCATCTTGAGCCATTAAGGGACGAGCTTGATCAGGTGCTGAAACAACTCAAACAGAATGGCTACTACGATTTGATATACAAAAAATACCGGGATGTCGTGACACCCCGGTAAAGCTTTTTATTGGCGATGCAGGTTGATTGCATCGCGCGTTTCCAGCGCTACACGGCGAACGGCATCAGCAGCACTTTCACCAACTGCTGGCTGGGCATACAAAATGGCGCGTGAAGAATTGATCATCATGCCTGTGCCAGTTGCTGTTTTACCTGCCTGCACAGTCGCTGCAATATCACCGCCCTGCGCACCTATGCCCGGCACCAGCAAAGGCATGTCATCGATGACAGAGCGCACCTGCGCGAGTTCTTTCGGGAAGGTAGCCCCCACCACCAGCGCACACTGGCCATTGGTATTCCATTTATCCGCCACCAGTTGTGCCACATGTTGATACAGCGGTTTGCCACCGACATCAAGAAATTGCAGATCAGAGCCGCCTGCATTGGAAGTGCGGCACAGCACGATGGCACCACGGTCTTTCCATTCCAGGTAAGGCGCAACTGAATCAAAACCCATGTAAGGATTGACTGTCACTGCGTCGGCGTCATAGCGCTCGAAAGCTTCACGTGCATATTGCTCTGCTGTTGCGCCGATGTCGCCACGCTTGGCATCAAGTATCACCGGAATATTTGGATAGGTAGTCTTGATATAACGGCAGATTTCTTCGAGCTGATCTTCTGCGCGCAGGGCGGCAAAATAGGCAATCTGTGGTTTAAAGGAGCAACCAAGGTCAGCAGTCGCATCAACCACGGTTTTACAGAATGTATAAATAGCATCCGGCTTACCGGCCAGATCAGCAGGGAAGCGGCTGACATCAGGGTCCAGGCCTACGCACAACAGCGAATTATTGGCTGTCCAGGCAGCGGAAAGTTTTTCTATGAAAGTCACGGTTTACCTCTTACAGTGGGGCGTGGCGGCGCACGCGCAATGGCCGACATTATACCTTGTGCGTCTTGCCAGGCTGCGCAAAAGACGATGCCCATACTTTGCAGAAGTGCCGCATTGCTGGCAAAAACTGTTTATCATGCCTGCATATCATCCATTTACGAATTTGCCAGAGTGCCAAAATGAAAACACCCGCAGAAACACCCATCAACATGCTGGCACTGGAAAACCAATTCTGCTTTGCCCTGTATTCGTCGTCCCTGGCGCTGACCAAGGCTTACAAGCCCATGCTCGATGCCTTGGGCCTGACCTATCCGCAATACCTGGTCATGCTGGTCTTGTGGGAGCAGGATGATGTGCTGGTCAAAGACATAGGCCATGCCCTGTTCCTTGACTCAGGCACGCTGACACCTCTGCTGAAGCGCCTGGAAGCCAATGGCATGCTGCAAAGGCATCGTGATGAGACTGACGAGCGCCAGGTAAGGATCACCCTGACGCCATCAGGCAGGGAATTGCGCAATGCCGCCCTCGACATCCCGCAAAAAATCCTCTGTGCCAGTGGGCAAAGCAAAGAGACCCTGATGGAATTGCGCAGCCAGCTCAGTGATTTGCGTAATGAGTTATTAAATCCTTGAGTTATTAAATCCTTGAATTTTCAAGTTATGGGTGACCAAACCCATGAGTTAAAAAATTCTTAATATTTTCCTTCGTTTGTACTAAGCTGTTATTCGCATGCTATCGCGATGATAGAAAAAAACAATCACAATTTAGATTGCGCACAATTAAATTGTTCGCTATAGTTCATCCATCGACTTGATAGTCGTAAGAAAAAACCAGGAAACAAATGCAGCAAACCCCAAATAACCCAGCAAATTAAATCAGGAGTTCATCATGCAAGTACTTTACACAGCAAACGCAACAGCAACTGGCGGTCGTGATGGCCGTGCCGTTTCCAGCGACAATCAACTTTCCGTCAAACTGACAACACCAAAAGAACTTGGTGGCGCAGGTGGCGAAGGCACTAATCCTGAGCAATTGTTTGCTGCCGGTTATTCCGCCTGCTTTATCGGCGCGATGAAATTTGTTGCCGCCGCTGGCAAAATCGCCCTGCCAGCAGATGTCTCCATCAATGGTCTGGTGGGCATAGGCCCAAATGGTAAAGGCGGCTTTGGACTGGCGGTGACCCTGAACGTCAGCCTGCCTGGCATGGACCGCGCAGCAGCAGAAGCACTGGTACACAAGGCACATGAAGTTTGCCCCTATTCCAATGCCACACGCGGCAATATCGAAGTGACTTTGAATATCCTGTAAGTTCAGGTGTCAGACTCGCCTGACAACTCAGGTGTCAGCAATTGAATAAGAAAAAATCCCCAATCGTGATGTCATGACTGGGGATTTTTTAAGCGTATCAAAATACTTAATGATGATGCCCGGCTTCCGCTTTTTCCAGAACCTCCAACACTGGCGCTGGTGTTTTCAAGCCCTTGGCAGTCTGGCCATCTGCCGGGATTTCCACCCAGTCCAGCCTGCCTTTTTCACATAACTGTGTCACCTTGAAATACACCTTGCCTGCTTTCTCTGGCAATTTCACCTGTATCGAAAACTCATCATAATAAGCATCAGGCAAGGGGCCACCAGTCCAGCTGACTTCACGCACATCCTGAGTGATAGTTTTACCGTGTGAGTTATAAGGCACGCTGAGCGGCTGTATGCTGGTATCGATTTTCCAGCCCGCCTTGGGCATGGGTTTGGCACCGCTGACATTTTCAGGAATGCTGACCCTGACCGCATTAGTGGCACTGCCCTCACAACCATGGCCGATTTTGAATGTCAGCTTATGGTAGGTGCCTGCGGCGGCAGTAGCCTGCTCCAGCGTGACGTGGGCATGGGCTGCCTGCGCCAGCAGGCTACTTGCGGTGAACATGCTGATAAACAGAAATTTTTTCATGTGATTATCCTCGGGGTAGTTTGCTGATGTGCAGGCAATGGCAAAAACTCTATCACCGCTGGCCTGGCGACGCGCGACATGGCCTGATGCAAATAAAATGCATAGGCATGCCACACTGCCAGTGCGCAGATTGCCGCAACATTAAAGCACTGCAGCAGCTTGATAAAACTGCTCCGCCCTGCTCTTCTGCTTGTACTCATATTGCCCCCATCAATGCTGTGTTGCCTGGTTCAGGGGCTTGGCAATAGCCTTGATCTCCAGGGTTTCACGCTTCTTGTCCTTGCCTTCTACAACCAGGGTCACAGGCACCACATCCCCCTCCTTGACCTGTGCCTTCAAATCCAGCAGCATGATGTGGTAAGAGCCGGGTTTGAGTTCCACCAGCTTGCCTGCAGGCAGGTCCAGGCCATCGACGGGACGCATCTTCATCATATTGTCGGTCATTTCCATTTTATGGAGTTCAGCCACACCCGCGACTGGCGAGCGCACTTCCAGCAGGCGTACATCCTTGACGGACTTGATCTGCATGAAAGCACCTGTCGCCTTTTGCTGCGCAACCGTGGCACGCACCCAGGCATCACTGACTGTGACCTGCGCCTGTGCGGAGATTGCAAATACAGTAGTAGCTACCGCCATCATGATTTGATTGATTTTGTTCATCGTGTTTTTCCTTTAATGTAATTCAGGCAGTCATCAGTGTGCGCAAGTCTGCTGCACATTGCTCTGCGGTTTGTTCATGCTTCAATGCCAGGCGTATCTTGCCTTTGTCATCAAACACATAGCTGATTGCGGTATGGTCCATGGTATAAGAGCTGCCGCTGGGCACCTTCTGGTAAAACACCTTGAAAGCTGCGGCCACTTCCTGCGTCTCTTTCATGTCGCCATACAGGCCCAAAAAGCTCGGGTCAAATGCTTTCATGTATTGTGCCAGCAATTCAGGGGTATCTCTTTCCGGGTCTATGGTAATGAAAATAACCTGCAATTGCTCAGCCTTGTCTCCCAGCAATTTGCGTATTTGCACTGCACGGCTCAGGGCCGTTGGGCAAATATCAGGGCACTGGGTAAAACCAAAAAATATCAGCAGATGCTTACCCTTGAAACTGGCAAGGCTGTAGTCCTTGCCATCATGCCCGCGCAGATGAAAATCATTGGCATAATTGGCACCCGTAATATCAATGCCTGTAAAAGTCACAGGCGTGTGGCTGCAAGCCAGCAAAGACAGGCTGCCCAGCAGCGTCAGTACAGAACGACGTTTCATGTTGATGTCTTTTCTTCATTCATCGTCATTAATCATAATGAGATGATGGATTGATATCGTCTTACCTGCTCACCAACAAAACAGGTGAACAAGGGGTAAAACAGCAGTGAGAATCAAACCAGATGGAGAGGCGGGCCACGCGGCTGCGCCGCCGTCCAGATGAATAAAACGTGGGGAGATTGATAAAACAACAAAGGCGCTGCCTCGGCCAACTTGCCCTCTGGCGGGCTAGACAAAGCGCCAGGCAACACAAAATCAAGCCCTGCATGCGGCACACAATAAGCACAATGCGCCGCCATATGCTGCTTGTCTTGCGCAGACTTGCCCGCAACCAGCTTGATCAGCTTGCCCGTCACGGCATCAACCAGCTTGACACCCTCGACACTACAAACCTCGACCACCCCAGGCGCGATGACAACAGGCACGCCCGCCCCCATCCCGCCAGCCATGGCAGGCAGCAAACCATTGAACAACAAGGCAAGACATGCAAGCCATATCGTCAGGTGCCGGAATAAGGAAGAAATGCGCATGGGCAGATTATAACAAAACCTGCATCATTCAAAAAAATATGCGGGTAAATGAATCGCAGGTTTGCACTTGCACAAAAAAACAAAAAGGGCTGGTCTTGTGACCAGCCCTCCCGTCCTGCTCATTAGCGCTTGTTCAAAACAAGTTTCAGATCAGACATAGATCAAATACAGATCAAACTCACATCAACAACAAAGCCCCCGTTTCCAGTTGCGGCCTATTGTGCAAAGTCTGGCCCTTGTTATTGTTAAAGTCATTGGCTGCCAGGCTGGTCTGCACGACGCTCAAACCGATACCGGTCAGGTTGCCGTTCAAACCATACTGATAACTGAGGTCACCGCCAATGGCAACCGTATTCGATCCATACAGATGCGCATCGAGCATGGAACTCATGACTGCCCACTGGTTCAGGCTTGGTGTGGCCGCCAGGCTGGCATCAAACTTCTGAACCAGTTTGCTAAAGTCAAATACTTCAACTTTGCTGTTCTTGGTCTTGTCAGTTGATGCAGCATCGTAGTCTCCACCCTCGGTGATGAATTGCAGGCGATCCACACCACGCAAGCCCTGATTGGTGTACCAGTCCTTGAGGGTGATGCTGTCGCCCTGGCCCAGGTTGAGCACCAGGTCCATGCCAGCCTTGCTCAGTGACAGGTCGGCATATTTGATGCCTTTGCCAAGAGAGATCGTATTGCCATTGACCTTGTTGTTTTTGTAGATGTCTGCACCGTCACCACGGTTGAAGGCAAATACATTGAGGCCCTGACCTGGGTCTATGGTGTCATTGCCTTTGCCACCGGCATACCAGTGGTTGCCGACGTTCATGGTGATCACATCATCACCGTCACCACCATCGACCAGCTTGTTGCCATAGTCGCCGGTGATGACATCATTGCCTGCACCACCTTGTGCGACGTCATTGCCGTTGGCGAGGGTGATGGTGTCGATGCCGTTGCCGCCATTGACGTAGTCATTGCCATAACCTGCGCTGATGGTGTCGTCGCCATTGCCACCGTACAAGGTGTCGTCCTGATCACCGCCATCAATGGTGTCGTTGCCGTCACCGCCATCGAGCATGTCATTGCCATTGCTGCCGGTGAGTTTGTCGTCTCCGGCACGGCCATACAGGATGTCGATGCCATCGCCACCATCAAGCGTGTCGTTGCCATTGCCACCGTCGAGGGTGTCGTTACCGCTACTGCCATCGAGCAGGTCGTCACCGTCTTCGCCATACAGGGCGTCGTTACCGCTTTGACCGTAGAGGCGGTCATTGCCGACACCGCCGTAGGCAACGTCTTCGCCATTGCCACCATCGAGCTTGTCGTTGCCGTAGCCACCATACAGCGTGTCATTGCCATCCACACCAAAGATGGTATCGTCGTTACGGCCACCACGCACAACTTCGGCAGCATTACCGCCATTGACAGTGACCTGTTTGACCAGCAGGTCATCCCAACTGACTTGTTTGCCATCGGAGAGGATGAATTTCTCGATAGGGGAAATGACTTTGCCTTGTGCATCGAGAGTGACTTCAAAGTCGATACCCTGGCTTGCATCACCAGTTGCAGTAATCGCGCGGATTTGGGCAATTTTCTTATTGCCTACTGTCGCTACCGAACCGATGAGGTTGTCGAGGCTTAAGCCACTGGCGAAATTGAGGCTGTCAACACCGGCTGTATCGCTGATGAAGTCAAGGCCATCACCTTGGGCATAGTAGTACTGGTCGTCACCTGCATCACCATTCAAGAGGTCATTGCCTGCACCGCCAGTTAGACTGTCGTTGCCGGCACCAGCGGAGAGGGTATCGGCACCAGCGCCGCCACTCATGACATCGGCAGCAGTGGTGCCAGTCAAGACATCTGCGGCATCGGTGCCGGTGAGACCACCAGGTGCTGCACCCGCAATATGCAGGACGAGTTTGTTTGTGGCTGTCAGGCCGCCTTTGTCTTTGGCCTGGATAGTGACGGACAAGTCTCCCACAGCAGCTTGATCAGGCGTACCGCTCAGGGTTTTGGTGACAGCATCAAATGTCAGCCAGCCTGGCAGCGGGCTGCCGTTTGCCAGTGTGGCGCTGTAAGTCAGTACGTCACCTGCGTCGGCATCGGTGAAGGTGCCTGCCGGCAAGGCAAAGCTGAAGACGGCTTTTTCTGTCAGGCTTTGATCTGTCAGGGTCTTGGCTGCCACTGGTGCTGTATTTGGTGCGACATAGTCTGCCACGTGCAAGTTCAACGTTGTTTTAGCTGTGAGACCACCTTTGTCCTTGACTGAGATGGACAGGGACAGGTCACCTACGGCAGCGTGATCCGGTGTGCCACTGAGGGTTTTGGTGGCAGCGTCAAATGTCAGCCAGCTTGGCAGCGGGCTGCCGTTTGCCAGTGTAGCGCTGTAGGTCAGTACATCGCCTGCATCGGCATCTGTGAAGGTGCCCGCAGGCAAGGTAAAGCTGAAGACAGCTTTTTCTGTCAGGCTTTGATCTGTCAGAGTCTTGGCTGCCACTGGTACTGTATTTGGTGGGACAAAATCTGCCACATGCAAATTCAACGCCGTTTTAGCTGTCAAACCACCTTTGTCTTTGACGGAAACGGACAAGGCCAGATCGCCGACAGCAGCATGATCAGGTGTACCGCTCAGCGTCCTGGTGACTGCATCAAACGTCAGCCAGCTTGGCAGAGGGCTACCATTGGCCAGTGTGGCGCTGTAGGTGAGTATGTCGCCTGCATCGGCATCAACAAAGAGCGTATCTGGAATGACCAGGCTAAACGCTTTTGTCTCCGTCAGTGCCTGATCTGCGAGACTGGCTTTCACTTCTGGTGCGGTATTGATTGCTACTGCAGCCGTCACGCTCAAGCTGAAGTCCAGGCTGGTTGTCAGTTGGCCGCCATCTTTTGCGGTCACGCGAATGGCCAGTTCACCTATGTCATCGTGACTTGGTGTGCCGCTCAACTTTCTGGTTGCCGGATCAAACTTGAGCCAAGCTGGCAAGGCATCGCCATTACCAAGACTCAAACTATAAGTAAGAATGTCCCCCACATCCGCGTCGCTGAAGAGGCCATCAGGCAAGGTGAAGCTGAAAACTTTGTTCTCTGCCACTTTTTGCAAAGCGATGGAACCGATTGCAACCGGGGCTGTATTGGCACCCAACATTGGTCTCGCTGGTGCATGCGCTATCATATCCGCAAGAGTGAACTTAGTACCGTCGGCAAATTCGAAGAGCTCGACACCGAAACCAGTGGCATCCTGCTCATTGGCGAGTACGATACTCACACCCTTGCCACCCCAAGAGATATTCAGGGTTTGATGAGGTGTGTCTGCTTCGAACCTGCCCCAGGTGAATTTGAGGTCGGACAGATTAATACCGGCTTCAAAGATAACTGTGTCTTTTGGAAGCGTACTTTGATCAATATCGACATCAACAGAAAACTCACCAGGAGACTTAGTTTTGCTGCTTTCACTGATTCCTGAATCATAAATGACATCCCAACCCTCGTCACCAGCAAATAAGCGATACCAGTCTCCCTGCGCAGCGCCATTCATGAAATCATCACCTGTTCCACCAATAATTTCATCCCTGCCATACGAGCCCAAGATAGTGTCGTTGCCAGCTCCGCCATACACAAAGCTACCAGACATGCCATTATCATTAACGTAATATACTGATTTCAAATCCCCAGGTGTAGAGTCAAAAACACGCATATCTGGGTCTGCCAGATCAAATCCAACCAATTCACTGACTGGTGCAAATTTATCAATGCCACTGTCAACAAAATCGTCTCCGCCGCCAGCATCAACATGCTGATAACCATATCTACCGCCCGCAGCGCCAGCATACAAGATATGATTATCTGAGTTACCGGCTCGTATATCTTCCACACTCATAGCTATTTTTGTACTGGTCTCGTAATATCGCGTCTTCCTGCTAGCTACCACGGGAACGACCACATTGACTGATTGCAGATTCTGGTACAAATTAAAATAACCTGGCTCTTTCTTAATAACGCCGGTCGCTGGATCAATTTTATCGACATAAACCGGCGTAGCATTTGCAGGAGTGATAAAACTCCCATTTGACTTTGCCACTTCATCCAAATCAATTCTGCGCACAAAGGTTGCGTCGCTTTGGAAAGAAGTATTTTGGCTGACCTTGATCTCCTGAGTAGCTATATGATCAGAAATCTTCGTGGTTTGCACATTCACATCGGGGTCAAACGCCGCAATCTCAGCCTCATCTGATACAGTCTTTGTAGTCGTCATCGCCAATACGGTCGTTGTATTCGTTGCAGTTACCCACATATCACCATCCCACCAGTGGTGAACAACAGTCCCGCTAGCCTTTTGATTGGCGGACATAAATTTTTGATGTGCGCCCATGAAGTTGGTTCGGTATGCATCATTTTTTTGCGCACTGCTTGTTCCAGCCGGAACAGACGTTGAAGTCACGGCAAGGCTAGTCAGCGAGGCAGAGACTCCGGCCACCGTCTTGACGTTCCAATTCATACTCGTAGAAAAGTAATTATTAACGGTCAAACCGTCTGCGCCACCGGCGAGGCCAATATACAAATTATCGCCCTGCCGTTGTACTGCTAAATCACTTAACGCAACTCCCGCCTTGAGGCTAACCAGATTAGTTTCACCTGCAACCTCTCTAATCACATCCTGACCACTACCGAAACCCAACATATAGGTATCCATGCCGTGACCACCAACGAGTATGTCATCGCCAGCACCACCATCAAGAGCATCATCGCCTTTACCACCGTACAATATGTCCTCATTGCCAGTACCGGTAAGGCTTACAGAGTCTGCATACAAGCGATCCATGAACTGGTCGTGACTAAGTACACTATCATCAGCAAATTTGAAAATGGTATTGGCCAGGCTCAAACCGTCTTTCAGCAATATCTGGTCACCATTACTCCCTATCTGCACTTGCAGATAACTCTCACCAGCATTTTTCACCAGGTGTCCGCGTAAGTCTGAGATTTGTATGCCCGCGCCAAATTTGATGGTGCTGGTCCCTTCAGCGTCAATAATGGTATCTACGCCATCGCCAGTCCTGTAGATATAAGTATCGTTACCAGTGCCTCCCAGTAAAGTGTCATCACCGCCAGCACCTTTGAGCGTATCTTCACCATCAAGGCCGTTGAGCAGGTCATTTCCCTTTGCGCCCACCAGCCTGTTTTTTTCACTATTGCCGGTCAGGTTTTGCACTTCAGCCCTGCTGGCCAGCAAATCTTCATGAGTCAGCACTACGCCATTGGCAAATTCGTAGGTTTCAATAGCACCGTCTGCGCCACCAAGTATGGTGATCTGGTCGCCGCCGCCATAGGCAACGACCAAGTCCCTGCCATCCTGGCTCACACTGACCTGCAAATCTTCCGCAGTAATTCCTGCACCAAAGCGTATGACGTCGGCTGACATATTGTCATGGAAACTGTAAGTTCCATCTGCAATGACGTCTTTACCGTCACCGCGATTGAACACATAGGTATCACTGCCAAAGTCATCAATCAATCTATCGTTACCGGCACCGCCCTGGTAAGTATCATCACCATAACCGCCGAGCAATATGCCATTACCACTGCCATCTATGAGCGTGTCATTGCCGTAATCTCCACCCAGCACATTATTGCCAAGACCACCTTCTATGAAGTCATCATCCTCACCGCCAAACAAGCGATCATTGCCGTCGCCACCACGCAAGGTATCGTTGCCATCATCTCCAAAAATCAGATCATTACCCGCCCCGCCAGTAATATTGTCGTCACCAGCGCGACCATGTATCAATGCATCACCTTCGCCAGCTTTGAGTTGGTCATTACCCGGCGTACCATCAATGGCAGCAGGCAGGTTCATTTTGGCAATGGCATCCTTATTCAGGACCACGCCATTACTAAAGCTGATGCTGCTGATGTTACCCAGACTGGCAGCACCGTTTTGCAGGGTGATGGTGTTGTTGCCGCTCTTGAACACCAGGTCTTTGGGACTTGTAGCAGCTGCAAGCTTGAAATCAGCACTGCTAAAGCCTGCACCCAGATTCAATACAGAGCTACCGCCAGCATCATTGATGAAAACATTGACAGGCGTACTGTTAGATTGAGCTATGTAGTAAGTATCATTACCCAGACCGCCGTCCATGGTATCGGCTTCACCACCATACAAGCTGTCATTACCGGCACCAGCCAGCATCTTGTCATTGCCATAGGTGCCGTAAATGCGGTCATCAACTGAGGTGCCTTGCATGGCATTGTCGCCATTGACAGATGTGGCCTGTCGGATATCAACACCCTTGGCCAGCAAATCAGCATACGTCACGCTGCTGTTGTCAGCAAACACCACCGCATCAAGCGCGTGGCTGGCTTGCAGATCTTGAATGTTCGTTGCAGACAATTTGATCGAATCGCCTGAGGCCAGGTTCAGTTGCAAGGAGCCACCTGAAGTCGTCAGGCTGATATCACTCGCAGCGATGCCGGCGCCCATGATAATGCGGTTACCGCCGATGGCTGTTTGACCATTAGAACTCAAGCCAGCGTCATTGATCTCATCAGCACCATCGCCTTTTTTGAAGATATAAGCATTATTACCGTTGCGGCCAGTAATTTTGTCGTCACCCGCGCCGCCTGTGATGGTAGATTTGCCACCATTGGCAGTGATATGGTCATTACCAAAGCCACCAACAACGGTATCACTTTCTGTATTTGACTCTACATCCATGCCACCGAGGTGGTTAGCTTCAAGCAGTTGCTGGTTCGTGATTACGCGTCCATCAGCAAACTTGTAGATAGCAATGGTTCCATTCATTCCCCCTTTGATGATGATGGCATCACTTTGTGAGTAACGAAGTATCATGTCACCCGAGCCAGATTCAGTAGCTTTCAAATCAGCCACCGCAATGCCAGCACCAAACTCTATAATGTTAGCGCCAGCATTATCCTCTATGCCATCGGTCATATTCTGTATGGTTTGTGAATCACCTATATTGAAACGATAGGTATCGGCACCGGCACCACCTTCAAGCACATCAACACCAATGCCACCATCCAGCGTATCATCACCGCCATCGCCTTTGATGTGGTCATTACCCTTGCCACCTACCAAGAAGTCATCGCCCTGATCGTTGACTTCTACGCTTTCACTGCCATTGTCGCCGTACAGCACGTCGTCGCCGTCACCACCGATGACAGTATCATTGCCGCCACCACCATCAACAACGTCGTCACCAGCCTGGCCATCAAGGTAGTCATTGCCATAATTGCTGCCCAGCTTTTCCATACTGATGAAACCATCATCACCATACATCTGGTCATTGCCAGTGCCACCATACAAGGTATCTGAACGACCGCCGCCGACGAGAGTGTCATTACCTTCACCACCGTCAAGATAATCTGATCCATGCAAGTCTGCGTCGAGTATTTTTTTACCATCGACGTAGCCATCTCCCCACAAGACATCATCCCCCTTGCCACCATCAAGCCTGTCGTCACGACCACCGCCAGTGAGGGTGTCATTACCGTCACCGCCATCAAGAGAGTCATTGCCATGCACGCTGAGTGGCGTCAAATTATCATAGACATCATCACCATAGATATCGTCATCACCTTCACCACCCAGGACAGTGTCTGCGCCACCCTGGCCGAATAGAATATCGTTACCCTTGCCGCCATCGATCAAATCGGCAGCATGCAGAGAAGATTTGACTTTCCATGCGTCCATTTTGCTGCCATCGAGAAGATCGAGATAATTAGCAGGGGAACTATCACCCCAGATATAGTCCTTGCCATCATTGCCATTCAAGACGTCTGCACCGCCACGGCCCCAGATATAGTCATCACCCTTGCCACCGCTGACTGTGTCATTACCCAGGGAAGCCAGAATCTTGTCATTGCCAGCACCACCGTCGGAAATACTGCCAACATCAATGATATCAGGGTCAGACATAACTCCCGGAAAACTGTATACCTCGTGAACACCATCATTTGTAAAGAAACTATGCACGTCAATAACCGAATAGTCATCCTTACCTGATGTGTAAATTCTATTTGATGATCCATACAAATTTTTTTCATATAATAGCTCGTGCGTTACGAGATCGATGCCGCTGTACACTTTTACACTTTGATTCCAATTAGGATTTCGTTCTAATTGCAAATATCCATTATTAACCAGAGAAACGACTTGCAATTTATAGTAATAATCCCGCATTCCAAAATATTTAATACCAAATTGAGCCTGATTCATAATGCCCCGACTGCAAATATCCAGTCGTCACCATCGCCACCATTGATAGTATCCCTGCCATTGCCGTCTATGATAATGTCGTCACCGTCATCACCATTGAGTAAATCGTTCCCTTTATCCCCACCTATAAGGTCATTCCCGCTACCGCCGTTAACGACATCATTGTCGCTGCCACTGCTACGCGGTATCACGCCATCATATTGCCTACCATCGTAACGTTCACCAGCAATCAAGACGTCATTACCAGCCCCTCCATCCAGTGTGTCATTTCCCCAGCCACTCTCCAGGTAGTCGTCGCCATCATTACCTTCAAGCCAGTCATTTGTTCCTATACCATAGACTGAATCAATCATTTCACCCACACTGCTGGAAAGGCTATCGTTGCCTTCTCCGCCTATCATGTGAACGTTGTCGACATTGTTGCTGAGGCCATCATGCTTGACGACGCCCTGGTCACCTCGTACCACCAAATCAAAACCTGGCTCCGTTTCTTTATCTGGAGGTCCTTCCAGATCAATACCAAGGTGTTTGTTTTCCCATTTCTTGATGGTGATGCTTTTACTGTTATCACTGCCTTCTTTTTTGATGACCAGCTCTTTACCACCCGCGCCATCATCGAGCACGGTGTAAATGTAAGTGACACCATTACTGTCTTTGCCCTTCCAGACCCCTTCAGTGACCTTCTTGCCACCAGTCAGCACGCCACCGTCGATTTGAACAGCACCACCTTCGTCGCTATCGAAAATGGTGTCCTTGCCATAATTGCCGTCGAATAAATACGTGTCATCGCCTTTGCCACCGAGCAGGATGTCATCATCCTCGCCACCAGTGAGTTGATCGTTCCCTTCATTTCCTTCGAGGTGGTCGTTACCTTTGCCGCCATTCAAAGTGTCGTTGCTTGCCCCACCATATAAATCATCACTAAAATCTCCACCGTTCAACAAGTCGTTCAGTTCTCCCCCAAAGACAAAATGCTGTCTCTGTGCGTCACCTGTCATGCCTGAACCCAAACGTATATCTGTTTTTAAAGCCAAATCTTTGAATAATAAATTTGGGCCTTCCATCGTTGTGTCAGTGTTGTCCTTGCTATTGCGCAATCTGAGCCACCCCAACATAGCAGTCCGGTCTATCAGGTATTCGTCACTGAAATTTAATTTTCCGGCTGCGCGATCAGTCACGGATAAGTTCTTATCCTCCTGCCACAAGACGCCCAGTTTCCCTTGCATGGAAATTAATTTCTCTTCTGCTTGAGAGTCCGTCACCTTAACTGTAAACGGAGTAAGATAATGCAAGCTCAGAAATTGACCAATATCCTTGCGGGCATCGGTGATCTCCTCAGCGGAAATTTGAATCTTTCCCTGCAAAGAAGAAAAAGTTCCTGTTGGATTGCCGTTTTCATCTAGGTTCAATAAATTACTTATATTTTTGTGATATTCCAGTCGCGTAGGTGCGCTATTAGATACATCTCCAATTGCGGTATTTAAACCTAAGTCCCCAAATATAACTCTTCGCAATCCGTCAAGCACAAACTCCAAGGTCGACTCTGCTTGATTAGAAGCAGTTTCATAGATAGCATTTAATTTAACAATATCTAAAGAAGGATCAAGTTTAGCAAGTGCGTCCCCCAACCTAAGTGCATCCGTGAGTTTGTACATGTAATGATTTGGCAGACCAGTTCCGCCCTCATTAAATACAGACTGCCTCTGACCAACTTGATTAAACCAAAAACTGTTTGTCGTAACATTGATTCCGTTCTTGGCGAAATAATTTGTCTGCTCAGCGCCATTTGGAAAACGACCAAGCCCGTACCCAATTCCAATTAGGTGATCCAGCTCCTGAAATACAACTTCACTTCCCGGGGCAAATCCTGCGCTATTAAATGTTGTTGTATGTAAAACATGCGCTTGTGCTGAAAATAATCTAGTAAAAGCAGACGCCAGATAACCACCAAGGCTGTGCCCATTAACCTCAATTCCTCCCACCAAACTGGACGCAGGAATTTTTCCAGTACCAGCGACTGAAGGAATAGTTTCAAATCCCCATGGCGGGGTATTCAATTCTGAAAAACTTTCACGGATTTGAATTGCCATCTGGCCTTCTGGGGTTGTCTCTCGCAGCCACCAATTGACCATATCCGTTATTTGAGCTCTAGCGTTTCCGCTGCCCGCCAGATTGACATCGGTTAATAAATCAGTTCCCCCTGCGGTTCCGCGCATCGAAACATAGACTTTATTATTCTTGTCTTGCCAGACAGTCACATCAAACCCTGAAGTTGGCATACTCACTTGCGTCAGTACAACAAAATTTTCTGAAATGTACTTAGCAATATCTGGCGTCATACGTTCTGACAATTTTCCAAATAAATCGCCTGGCGTTTTTGCCTTGTTTAAATCATCATCATATGCAGCGTTGGCTAAAATTGCATTAATAAATGCATCATTAATTTGTGTCATTTCATTCCTTTAAATGAAGGTTCTTTTGATTTATCTTTTACGGTTATCTGCAGCAATTCAAATGAACTTTTACTACTTTCATCCGGCTGACAAAATCCTTTAAATGTCAATGGGGTATTAGCGCTGTTAAAATTAATCCAGCGTGCCACCCATCCACCGCCCGTGTACAATTCTTTGTAGTCCACAACCACTTCATTTTTGATGTCCACAAATCTAGAAGTTCTTTGCCATATTGGAATCCAGAGTTCGGCAATGATTTCATCATTTGTAACTCGACCCTTGACATTTTTTGTAGGCTCGACATCTACAAAGTAAACGGTTCCCCCCCGTAATTTTTCTCTGTTCCAATTAATTGAAGAAGCTTTCTCAGCGCATAACCGATCAAATTCTCTTCGTCCAACAATTTCGTCAGCAATAGGCAGAGGAAATATCAAGAGAAACAAAACAAGCGCAAACAAGCCCTCGAATGATTTCAATTGAATTTTTTCCGTAATAAAAATCGAAATGCCAGCAGCTAGAATCAGCCATATCGCTGCAATTCCCAAAAAAAATAATCCACTCATGTATCTCTCAAAAATTTAATCGTCAAATTAACGAACCATAGAACTGCAACTTACATTCGCATTTTTCACAAATGATGTCAGCATCGCTTTATTTTTCACATCCATCATTACTTCATCTTTGTTCTCAAAATCCAAAATCCGTCTGCTCCTTCAAATCTATTTCACTCACCTGCCTGGCTGGTCTTCCTCGCTTGGATTGCGTTCTTCTCACGCTACTCGCCACACTCATTGCGTCCTTAAATTTCTCATTCCCCAACGCTTGCCCTTGCGCCAGAGGCACACGTAAATCGGCTATGGTTGCCTCATCAAGTTTATTGCGAAATAAATCGCGATACGTTTGCATCCTTGCTCCTACATCCTGCCCAAGCTAAAGTACTATTATCCGAGTTCGTCCTATTCTTCATATTACGCATTTTCGTTTGCAACATCTCAACAATCATCGCTCCCTTGCCGCCTCACTAACCGCCTTCTGCACCGGCGACAACAAGTACTCCAGCACACTGCGCTTACCCTGATTAATTTCCGCCACCACCTGCATGCCTGGCGTGGTACTGAGCTTGTTTCCCTGCCCATCAATCAACGTCTGTTGGTCCAGTTGCACCCTGGCTTTGTAGGTTGCGATGCTGGTGCTGTTACTTCCATTGCTGCCGTTGCTGTCTGCGTTTTGATTGCTGTTTTGCTTGTTGACTTCCGTCGCATCTGCACTGACGTGTATCACCTTGCCGTGGAGCATGCCGTAACGCTGAAAGGGGTAGGCAGCGAGTTTGATCTGGGCTTCTTGCCCGACTTGTACAAAGCCGACATCTTCATTCTTGATTTGCACGTCGGCATACAGTTGCTCGTCTTTGGGGACGAGGGTGAGTACTACGCTGCCGGGTTGGACTACGGCACCGGGAGTTGTCGTGGCGAGGTCTTTGATGATGCCGTCTTGCGGGGCTTTGAGTTCCATCAGGCCTTCTTTGTAATTGCTTTTGTCCAGCGTTGGCTGGAGCTGGGCGATGCGTGCACGGATGTCGGCCAGTTCTTTTTGCAGTTCAGACTGGTAGTTGCTCTGGATCTGGCTGAGCTTTTTTTGTTGTGCGTCAATGGTGGCATTGAGTGCGGCAACGCTGGCGTGCTGGGCGTCGAGGTCTTTGGATTTTTCCAGTGCTTCGCGTTGTTTGTCGGCGCTGGCGAGGTTGCCGACATAGCCTTCTTTTTCGAGCTTGCTGTAGGCGTCTGCGGTCTTTTTATAAGTGGGCAGGGTTTGTTCGAGCTTGCTTAAAATTTCTGTGGCACTTTTGCGTTCATGCTCTGCACGGCTCAGCAATGATTTTTCCTGATCAAGGCTGTCGAGATAGGCTTTGCGGTGGGCGTGGTACTGGCTTTGTACCTGGGCAAAGCGGGTGGCATCATCCCCTGCCTTGATGAGCATGGGCTGGTTGGCGAGTTCTGCTTCTATGCGGCGTACTTGCAGTTGCTGGCTGGCGAGGTCGCTGCTGATGCTGGTTTTGTCGGCACTGGCGAGTGTGGTATCGAGCCTGGCCAGGACTTGTCCGGCTTTGACGCTATCACCTTCTTGCACCAGTATCTCTTTGAGCACGCCTGCCTCTGCCGGTTGCACGATCTTGACCAGGGTCTGAGGTGTGAGTTTGCCTTCAGCCGTGGCGATGATATCGAGCTGGCCTATGGCTGCCCAGACCAGCAGGATGAAGACGAGTGCGCAGACTGCCCACAAGACAATGCGGCCTATGTGGCTGGGCTGCTGGGTTTGTATGAGTTGCAAAGGGTCATGCCAGCGGCTGGGTGGACGCAGGGGGATGACTTTGGCGGTGCTTGGTGCGGTCTTTTCTGGTGCTGCGGTTTGTGCAGTTGATCTCGCATCTGGCGTTGTCATGCCCTGGTCGGGCTGGGGTGTTGGTACTTGCTGCATGGGTGCTTGCCTGTCTGCTTTTTTACTTGCTCAATTTTGGATTTTTTTGTCGGGCTTGTCTTATTTCTTTGCCCTGCTTTGATCTATGCGGCGGTACTCGCCTGCACCACTACTGGTGCCGGGTGCATTTGCTGGGCACCGTCATGGGTCAGGCGATAGACAGCATCGACCTTGAGGCCCTTGGGCAAACCATGGGTAATGAAGAGCATGGTGACTTTGCCTTTGAGGGCATTGATCGTTTGTGCGAAGTGTTCTGCCGTGGTGGTATCAAGGGCGCTGGTGGCTTCGTCAAAGATCAGGATGCTGGGGCGTTTAAGCAGAGCACGGGCGATGGCAATGCGCTGCTTTTGACCGCCAGAGAGACCGGCACCGCGTTCACCGATTTCTGTCTGGTAGCCTTTGGGCAGGCCTTCGATGACACTATGAATTTCTGCCATTTTGCAGGCGGCGACGATTTGTTCAAACCCAGCATTGGGGCTGGCCATTTGCAGGTTGTCGTAGATGGTGCCGGAGAACAGAGTGGTTTCTTGCGGCACTACGCCAAAGTGGCTGCGCAATTCATTGGCAGACAGGTAGCGTATATCCACATTGTCGATGAGGATGCGGCCCTGGCTGGGTTGGTAGAAGCCTTGCATGAGTTTGGCAAGCGTGCTTTTACCGCAGCCAGATGGGCCCATGATGGCGATGGTCTGGCCTTGTGGGATGTGCAGGTCGAGGTTTTGGTAAACGGTGGGCAGATGTTCGCCATATTTGAAGGCGAGATTGTGGATTTGTATGCTGCCTGCCTTGTTGCTGTCGCGCGCTGGGATGACAGAGTAAGGCTCTACCGGGGCGTTCATGAGGTCACCCAAACGAGCGATGGAGAGGCTGGCTTGCTGGAATTGTTGCCACAGGCCGACCAGACGCAGCATGGGCTGCGACAGGCGGCCAGAGAACATCTGGAAGGCGACCAGCATACCGATGGTAAAGGCCGTGTCATGCATGACGGTGTAGGCACCAATTGCCAGTATCAACAAGCTCATGATTTGCTCAAGCAGGTTGGCGAAGGTGTTGTAGGTGTTGGCCAGTTGTTTGGTAGCGAAACCTGCCTGCAGGTAGCTGGCGAGGAAGCCGCTGTATTTGCTGTTGAGTTGAGGTTCCAGCTGCAGCGATTTAACGGTTTCCAGGCCAACAATGTACTCGGTCAAAAATGCCTGGTTGCGTGCGCCGAGCTGGAATTGTTCTTGCAGCCTTTGCTGGAACAAGGGGGCGACAACAGTACTGAGGATGACGATGGTGGTCAGTATGGCTAAAGCGATCAGGGTCAGGGTGACGCTGTAGTAAAACATGATGCCGACAAAGATCAGCAGGAAGGGCAAATCAAGCACGAGGGTAACGCCAGCGCTGGCGATGAATTCGCGTATGGTTTCTACACCATGCAGACGGGCGGCAATGACGCCTGTGGGCCTGTGCTGGAAGTACATGGGTGGCAGTTTGAACAGACGCTCAAACACGGCGGAACCGAGTACGGCATCGACGCGGTTACCAGTATGCAAAATCAGGTATTGGCGCAGCCACGACAAACCCGCCGAGAACAGCATGAAGACGGCCATGCCGATGGCAATGACAATCAGTGTGCTTTGGGTGTGATGCACCACGACCTTGTCGATGATGGCCTGGGTAAACAAGGGAGTGGCCAGGGCAATCAGTTGTATCACCAAAGAAGCCAGCAGGATTTCTTGCCAGAGCTTTTTATGCTTGAGCAATTCTGGGATAAACCAGCGAAAGCCGAATTTGCGTTGCTGGCTGGTGGCCTGGTCACTGTCTGGGTCTGCCGCCGGATCAGCTTGCGGGGTAATGCGGGTAATCTGCCCCTGGTATCTCTGCTGAAATTCAGTCAGAAGTATGCTGCGAGGGCTGGTGTCTGAAGGTTCTACGATGAGGACTTGGCTGGTATCGGCTTGCAGGATCAGAGCGGGGACTAACGTAGGGGCAGGTGCGGAGGCAGGCTCTGACTTGTCCGGTCGTTCGCCCGCCGCCGGACTTCGCTCTTCGGTTTGAAAGGCGACATCGCTGATATCGCTTGCTGTTTCTGGTGCAGGGCTGAGCCAGGCGATGAGAGGGAATGATTCGTGCTGCAATTTGCCGCCCTTGCACTTGCGGGTGTCGGCATTGAAGCCATAAGCCTTGACGGCCATCAGCAAACCATCACTGGTGTAAGGAGCAGCAAACTGTTGTGCTGCCAGTTCAGGGGAATATGGCTTGCGATGGAGCGCACAAAGCCCCTGTAATGCCCAGAACCAGGCATTACGGTCTAGAGAATGGGAGATCATGGAGGATGGATAAAATGAGAGAAATGGTTTATGCCGTAGGATGGATCCTACATATGTATCGTATTGTATCTTTATATTCACAAAAAATGCAATATTTTGTGAATTTCTTGCGCGAAGATCAATTTCCGTGTAGAAATTTCCATTAGGGAACTTTTCACTCTGCTTACTCCTGTTTGCATTCTGCGTTCACCGCATCACCAGTAAAAAAATAGCTTCGCGCTGCCGGTCAAAATAATTTCATAGAGGCTGTAAATTTTTCTTATCCCCTGCGAATAACAGAGCAAGGGTTTAGCGAAGCTGTGCATCAAGCTCGCTAAACATGAACTCATTATTTCTGGGAGATATCATGTACGGTTTGATTTTAATGCGCAGTTTTATACTTGTCTTATTTTATGCATGCTGGTCTTGTAGCGCATTTGCGCAGCATGCCAAAACCAGTTTGGCAACCACTGCCGATATGACGCTGGAGCGCGTGATGCAAGCGCATCTGGCGGCGCTTGGGGATGTGAGCAAGTTGCAGTCGCGCCGCGTTAAATTGCGCATCATAGGGATGGCACCGTTTGAAATACCGACGACAGTAGAAGCAAAGCGCCCCAATCTGTTACGACGGGATGTGCTGGTGCAAGGGCAAACACAGGTATCGGCTTATGATGGGAAAGATGCGTGGAAGATAGACCCCTTCCTGACTAGCGGCAAAAAAGCGGTTGATTTATCAGCCGAAGAATTGCCTGCCATGCTGGAAGAAAGTTATTTTGATGGGATACTGGTGGCGACGCAAAAGCTTGGGTTCCCCTTGCAATATGCGGGTATAGAGAAGCTTGACGGGCGGCGCGTGCATGTGCTGAAGGTGAGCATTCCTGCTACGGGTGAATCGACTATCTATCTGGATGCTGACAGTTTTCTGGAAATCAAGCGCCTGCAAAAGCGCCCTGTCATGGGCCGCATGACTGAGCTGGAAGTCTATACCAGTGATTATCGCCTGCATGACGGCCTGATGGTGGCTTATCGTTTTGAGATAGGCACCAAGGGCTCTGCGCAGCGCATGAGCATTGTGGTGGATGCGGTGGAAAATAATCCGGTCATTGCTGCCAGCCGTTTTCAACGCGCTGCTAATTTGGCGAACTGAGCCATCATGCAAAACGATGCCACTATTAATGCAGGTAATGCAGGCCTCTCTGCAATCGCACCCGCGCATGCCCAAGCCAAGCAAACCGCAGCAACTGGCGAACGCCTGCATGGACTGGATGCCTTGCGTGCCGGGGCCCTGCTGTTGGGCGTGCTTTTACATGCGAGCATTTCTTTTTTGCCTGGCGCCAAATTCTTTTGGATGGTCAGCGACAATCAAAAAACCGCATTGCTGGGGCCAGTGTTCTTTGTCATCCATATTTTCAGGATGCCTCTGTTCTTCATGTTGGCCGGTTATTTTGCCCACCTGGTTTTGCAAAAGAAAGGCTGGGCTGGTTTTATCAAGGACAGGCTCAAACGCATCACCCTGCCCTTGCTGCTTGGCTGGCCTGTGATATTTGCAGCGATCGTTGCCGCCATGGTGCTGGCTGCCTGGGTGCGCAATGGCGGCAGCCTGCCGCAAAAGTCACCACCTCCACCGGCTTTTACGGCTGACAGTTTCCCGCTTGCCCACTTGTGGTTTTTGTATATGCTGACGCTGCTGTATGCAGTGTATCTCGGTCTTTGGGCGGTCTGCAGGCAACTGGGTATCTTGCCCCAACTGAAGCGCTGTGCAGAATGGCTCATGCCCGCAATGTCAGGCTGGTTTGGCCCCATGTTGCTGGCACTGCCGGTGGCGCTGGCCTTGTTTTATACGCCTTACTGGGTGAGCTGGTTTGGCGTGCCTACGCCAGATCAATCACTCTACCCTGGACGGGCAGCCTGGGTCAGTTTTGGCATGGCGTTTAGCTTTGGCTGGATGTTGCAGCAATCAACCGCTACATTGCCACGGTGGCAGCAACGCTGGCGCTGGCACCTGGGCCTTGCACTATTGATGACGGCTATCTGTCTGTATCTGGGCGGTCTGGTACCAAGACTGGTGCCGGCAGTGCATGATGAAAGCAAATTGATTTTTGCCTGGCTATATGCGGCGGCTGCATGGCATTTTTGTTTTGGCCTGACTGGTCTGGCGCTAAAATTCATGAAGCAGGCAACCCCCACGCTACGTTACCTGGCAGATGCTTCTTACTGGATTTACCTGGTGCACCTGCCCCTGGTGATGGTTTTGCAGGTCCTGGTATCGCGTAGTGAGTGGCATTGGACAATCAAACTGGCCGCAGTCTTGCTGGGCACACTGGTTTTGACTTTACTCAGCTATCGCTATCTGGTCCGGTTTACATGGATAGGCAAGCTCTTGAATGGCCAGCGTCATGCTGCTCACCGGCAGCACGCACGGGCCTGACATCGATGAACGGGTATATGGACGAAGAACTCTTCTTGCAGCAACTCGCCATGCATAAACGCCTGCTGTACAAGGTGGCCTATAGCTATTGCCGTCATGCCGAAGACAGGCGTGATCTGGTGCAGGAAATGGTCATGCAGTTATGGCGTTCTTTTCGCAGTTTTGATCAGCGCGTGCAGTTTTCTACCTGGATGTACCGCATCGCCATGAATGTCGCTATCTCGCACTACCGCAGTGAGACACGGCAAGTGCGCGATACGCTGCCACTGGAAGAGTTTGGTCTGGACATCGCCGAGGCAGACCAACTCTACAACGCCCAGAGCGACAATATGCGCACACTGGACAAACTCATCACCGAGCTGGATGAGCTTAATCGCGCACTTATCCTGCTGTTCATGGATGGTCATGACAATGATGAGATCGCCAGCATCATGGGGCTCAGCACTGCCAATGTTGCCACGCGCATGACACGCATCAAACAGAAATTACAAGCCCGCTTTGCAGAAGGAAATTAAGATGGATCTCGATCTCTTGAAAGCCGAATGGCAAGCCCGCGACCAGCGCCTCGAGCAGGCTGTCAGGATGAATACCCAGATGCTGCGCCTGTCCTTGCTGGAACAGCACAGGCGTGAAATTGCAAAATGGGGCTGGGTCGATAAATATGAAATCATCGCAGGCACCCCGGTTTTTATTTATCTGATCTGGTTCCTCGGGCATTACGCCGGCGTATGGCAATTTGCCCTGCCCGCCTTTGCCATGCTGGCCTGGACTATCGCCCTGCCAATTCTCAATCACAGACTGCGCCATGCCCTGCAGGATATGGATTTTGGCCAACCCGTGACCGAGGTACAAAAGCAATTGGCCGTGCACAAGGCCAGACGCCTGAACCTGTTCAAATGGGCGTTCTTGCTGGGCCAGATAGTCTGGTTCATTCCATTTCTGCTGGTATTTTTTAAAGGCGTGTTCGGAGTTGACTTGTACCTGAAAACCGAGAATTTCATAGGCCCCAGCCTCATCGGTGGCGTCTTGTTTATTCCGCTGGCAATTGGCATATCCAAACTACTGTCAGGTCGTTTGCAGCACTCTGCCCGCTTCCAGGCTTTTACCGATATGCTGGCTGGCAAAGATATTATCCAGACACGCCAGTTCCTGGCCAGGATCGCGCAGTTTGAAGAAACGCCGGATGAAGCCAGATCAGGTAATTGATTCTGATGATTTTCTTGCAAATTATATTATCTTTAAGATCATTTTTAAAATAGCTAATTCCCTGATACTGAGGTGACATATGTGCTTTCGCCGTCATCTGGCAAGTCTTGTTTTTTTACTCCATATACACAGCTCTGTTTTAGCCCAGCCCACTGAAGTACAAATCACGCTGGATGGGCCAGTCTCGACGCAAACAACAGGTATAGAAAAAACCATGAGCATCCTTGCAAAATCCCTGCTTGAACGTAACGGCATGGAAGGAAAACCATGGAATGCCAATCAATTACGGTACGGGCAAGGATGTCAGTGATGAGACTATGGCCGACGCAGGCCAACCGGTTGAATTGCAACTGCTTGGTAACAGTTATATCCGTGTGCCCGTGGGCCAAACTACGCAATAAGATTGTCAGGGCTTGTCATGGGACTATTTGATTTTTTCTGCAGCAAGAAAGCCATACAGCAAACCATCCATGATCAGTCAATGGGAATCATCGTCTGGAGCGGTGAAGAAAAGTCCTGGTGTGGTTCATGCAATGGAGTCAAATTTCAAATAGTGCGTGAAGCTGGCCAGGATAGTCCCTCTTCAGAATTGATGGCCTATGCCAGGAAAATATTGTCTGGCAAATTTTTACAGGGGTCATTAGAAAAGGCGAAAGGAGACTGGGTAAACAGATACCCGCTGGCTAAGGATGAAGTTGATATCTTGCGCTATGAATTACTTAGCATATATCTTTACAAAAACGAGAACAGGATTTGGGCAGAACTTGGTCCAGAATTTCCAGACCGTTGCTGGCGTATGGAATATCATGAGCGTATGGAATATCATGATTTTGTTTGCGAAGGTCTGGGATTTGATTCCTGATTTATATGACTGAGCTTGCCAGATGTGCTATCGGGATTGGTAGCAAAAGTACGCGTTCGAACGAGCTGGATATCATGTGTTAATGTATCTCTCCAGAATTTTTCCTGTACTCTGCTATCAGCCTGAATGTCTCAGGCAAATTATCCATCCCCGCGAGTGCATTAATCGCTTCTTCATAAGCGGGATTAATCTGTAGTGCACTCTTTAAACTGTCGATTGCCTGTTCATACCTGCCTTGTGCGCGGTAAGCGAGGCCCAAATTGAAATAGGCTTCATCTTTCAAGTCATGGTCTTCACGCAAGGCTGTCTCGAAGCAGCTAATCGCTGCATCAAATTCCTCCATATACATGAGGTTTGCTCCCCTGAGTATCCAGGGCCAGCCAAGATCAATATCGGCATGCTTGCAACCCGCCTCAAACCAGGGACGTGCCTCTTTGGGGGACTGAAAATCCTGCACCAGTACGGCAATCTGCATTGCGACGAACCCCTTGTATGTTTCGGGTGCCAGTTCATAGGCGGTGATCAGGGCCTGCAAACTCTCATTATTTCGGCTCAGATCCTTAAGAACCTGTTCGAGATCTTATTGTAAACAAAAGGAATATTGCGTAAACTCGGTTAGATGAGAAAAATCTACCCAAGCGACATAAGTCGAGAACAGTTTGCAAAGATAGAAGATATTCTGCTGAGCGCACGCAAGAAAACCAAGCCGCGCCAAGTGGATTTATATGATGTTTTTTGCGCGGTATTGTACGTGTTAAAAAGTGGCTGCCAGTGGGACATGATACCGAGCGACTTTCCTCCTAAAAGTACGGTGTACACGTACTTTAAGCAATGGAAAGAGAAGCCGTTGGGAAGTGAGTTAAGCCTGCTGGAGCAGGCTTTAAAAAAATCAGGTTGGCGCGGCCCGTACCAAACATGGTCGGAACGTACACAGCACCTTTTTGATTGTTGACGCCCAGAGTGTCAAAAACACGGATACGGCAAAACACAAAGGCTACGATGCAGGGAAGAAAATATCAGGAATCAAGCGCCATATTGCCGTTGACACAGAGGGGCTACCTCATGCCATTGCCGTGACAACAGCCGACATCACGGATAGAAAGGGAGCACTGGAAGCGTTTGAGCAGCACAAGCATTCCTTGGGCAAGGTTGCCAGCGTGCTCGTCGATGGTGGTTATACGGGACGCCCTTTTGCTGAGGGTGTCCATCAAATTCTGGGGGCGTCCGTACAAGTTGCCAAGCGCAATGAACTCCACACCTTTAGTGTCATGCCTCAGCGGTGGGTGGTGGAACGCTCTTTTGCCTGGCTTGAGAAATGCCATCGCCTTTGGAAAAACTGTGAGCGACAATTAAATACCAGCTTGCAATTCGTTAATTTGGCATTTCTCACTTTGCTCTTGCGGCGCGGGTGATCAAAAAAGATCTCGAACAGGTTCTAAGAGCTTCACCATAGAGTGACCAGGCTCTGGCATGCTGGGGTCGTGATTTTACATATACGTCCAGAAGTTCTACCACATGGCTTGGATGAAGATCTGTCTTTGACAGATATTCTGCGCGTTTATAAATCTCATCGAGAAGCTCACTGGTCATGGTAGTCATTGTCCTTTTTTGACCTTGGTACATGTATCGCAAATTATTGATTTTTACGTAAATCATGACAACCGTTTTTGATTTCATTCGTTATCCCAATATGATGTCCGTATTGGAGGTTTGAGATGGCGAAAGAAATAGAAGATGGAGCAAAGCGACGAGTCAAGGCGGGTCGGCTTCTGCTGCAAGGCAGAGGGTGCGCCGAAGTAGCGCTGGTGGTCGGTGTAGCACGCAACACGGTATATACCTGGAAAGCCATACTCGATGAAGGAGGGCTTGACGCGCTGCGCGCAGTAGGTGGAAAGGGGCGGCCTGCACAACTTGATGCCATGGAATTAGGGGAGTTGCGGCGCTGCCTTCTCGATAGTCCGACGGAACATGGTTTTGGCACCGAGTTGTGGACACTTAAACGCGTGCGTCTACTTATTGAAAGAAAGTTCGAAGTGTCGTTCAGTGAAGTGCACGTTTGGCGCATTCTTGGCGCACTGGGATTCAGTAACCAAAAGCCGGAGCGTCGCGCCATCGAACGTAACGAAGATGCTGTACAGGAGTTCAAGAAAAAGACCTGGCCTGCGCTCAAAAAAAAGCCTCGAGAGAGAATCGACTGATTGTATTCATCGACGAGTCCGGAATCAGCGAACGGCCTACCCGTGTGCGTACTTGGGCACTCAAAGGGAAAACGCCGATTATTCAGTTTCATTTCAACTGGAAACATTTGTCCGTGATTGCAGGTGTGACCAGGAAGAACTACTTGTTCCGCTTCCACGAGGGTAGCATCAAGAAGGAGCAAATTGTCGAGTTTCTCAAGGCGCTCAAAGCGCATTTGAAGCAGCCGCTGTTGATCATCCTCGATGGGCTCAGGGCGCACAAATCGAAACTGGT
The DNA here is from genome assembly GCF_009937955.1 of Undibacterium sp. KW1. Classification (NCBI taxonomy): domain Bacteria; kingdom Pseudomonadati; phylum Pseudomonadota; class Betaproteobacteria; order Burkholderiales; family Oxalobacteraceae; genus Undibacterium; species Undibacterium sp. KW1. The sequence continues at coordinate 3,773,445 of NZ_AP018439.1, forward strand.
GCGCGAATACCTCGACAGCACCAATGGGTACATTCAAATCGCATTCCTGCCCCCGTATGCGCCGGACCTCAATCCTGTCGAATATCTCTGGGCCTGGCTCAAGCGACATGCGTTGGCAAACTTCTGCCCGAACAACCTCGCCGAATTGCAAACAATTGCCCGCAATAAACTCAAAAGCGCACAACGCCGTCCATCCATCATCATGGCATGTTGGAAGCAGGCGGAGTTGTGGTGATGTCATCAATTATGTAAAGCTCAATAATAATCAATTTAGCGCAGTATGCAAAAGCAAACGCACTCGATCTGATCAGGCACTGCCGCGCACTTTGGGTATATGAGTCCTGGGCAAGAGCAGGCTATGCAAGAATTTGTTCTTTTTGACCAGCATCAATAACAACAACGGTAGCAATAGTCCAGCCACAAATGCCAGGCTGGCATTCAGGTAGGCATATGTGCTCACCCGCGACAGCATGCCAAATATTTTCCACTCTGTCCATGAGTGAAAAATCATGATGAATAAACTGCTGGTACCCAGATAGGCCAGCGCTTTGCCTGGCAGGCCAGCGTACTGCAGACAGCTTGATAGCGACAGTACCAGGTAGATACCGAGGATAGCCTGGGCGGTCGAAATCCACCAGTTGCCATACAGGCGCATGTTCAGGTCTATGGTTTCGTCAAAAAAGAAATGCAAGGCAGCAAAAAGGAGCAAGGCAATTGCAAACATCCAGGGCTGGAACCTGAAGCGCATGACATGCTCGTGCATGACATAACCAAGCAGGATGAAAGCAGTACTGATGCCGACCAGATCCAGACTCCAGGGCAAGCCGGGGAAATTGTGCTGGTGATTACCTACAGCCCGGTTCAGACCTTCAAACTGCTGCGCATCCATTCCGGCAAATTGCTGAGTCATGACGATGCCCAGGGCTAGCAGGATGGCAGTACTCAGTGCGGGCAATAACATGCCGGGCCGCAAACGGTGCATCAGACGCAAAAGTATCCAGGCTAATATAATGGCCAGGAACAAATGCGGCAGATACCACAGCGGCACCCATTCTATGGTACTGCCTGTGCCATATAACATACCCCAAAAATAGCTGCGGGCATCGATACCAGACCAGACTATGCGCGCCAGCCCCCAGGCTGACAACACGACGAAGAAGGGCTTTAACAGCGCATCAATCTTGAAGACCAGAAAATCCCTGAAGTCGGCATCCTGATGCAGGACAGCCCCGGACAAAAAGAAAAACAGGGGCATGTGAAAAGAAAAAATAATGCGGAACAGCTCGCCATGATCATGGGCAATGATCCAGTTATGTCCAAAGACAACCAGGATGATGCCTATGCCTTTGGCGATATCAATGCTGGTGTTACGTTCTGACATGGATCTCCATCAATGAAAACGCAAGTACGACTGTACACAAAGACCTATTTTTGTACCAGGTAATTCAATTCGGCATGCCAGTCTTGCGGCAATAATGAATGCACGGCAGCAGTCACTGGTACGCCACCTACCACTAGGCGGTTATGCGCCAAGCATTCCAGTTGTGCACCTACTTTTTTTGCGACGGCAATGCTGGCGACATTGCCCTCAGCAGCGACGATCTCTATGCGGTGAAAGCCCAGTTGCTTAAAGCCTGCGTCGGCCAGCAACATCGCCGCCTGGCTGGCAATGCCACGCCCTTGTACAGACTGTCTGACCCAGTAACCGAGATTACAATAATTATGCAGCTTGCTGATCATGTTCAGGCCTGCACCGCCGAGCAATTCCTTGCCATCTTCGCTGAAGATGCCAAACTCATAGGCCGTACCCTCTTCCCGCCCTTTATCACAAACCGCAAACCAGTCGCGCGCATGTTCACTATTAAAATCAGCATGACACCAGCTCATCCAGCGCCCAACCGTCGCTACCGATTCACATACTACTGCAGCAAACATGTCAGCATCAGCAGATTCATAAGCGCGCAGGCAGATACCGGGGGCAGTGATTTTTCTCATCATAAATAATTAATATGTACACAGCACGAGTATAGCCTGAGCAATACACCCGGTGGTAGTCAGCTGGATCAATGAAAAAAGCCCTGTTGTTTAACAGGGCCTCTATTTATATCCAGACTGCGAAGGAAAGCAGCAGTAGCAGCAACATCCACAGCAGCAGCGCCCGCCAGACCAGGCCGACTGCACTTTGCAGGGCGCGGGGTGAGGCTTCTGCGCCCGGCTGGCTTTCCAGTTCCAGGCTATCGACATCAACGGCGGTGGCATCTGCCTGCAAGACCATGGCTTTTTCTTCTGGCTCGCCCAGGCGCACGCCAAGGGCACCGCCACCGGCAGACAGGATGATACCGACCAGTTCATCCGACCAGCGGTCAGCGTAATTGCGCCAGGAGTAAACCGCGTCTTCAAAATTGCCGACCACGGCGAAGGCAACAGCAGTCAGGCGCGCCGGTATCCAGTCTATCCAGTAAAAGACTTTGGCTGCATAGACGCCAAATTCTTCGTTTTTCATGTGTTCGGGTTCATTCCAGGCGCGTGCCAGATATTCTGCTGCACGGTACATGACGGCACATGCTGGCCCTACGGGCATGAGAAACCAGAAGAACACACCAAATACATTGCGGTGTGTGGCGATTAATGAACGTTCGACGGCAAGGCGGGAAATTTCTGATACCTCCATGCCGGTCGTATCCAGATGCGTCCATTCGGCCAGATAACGCCGGGCGGTATCTTCATCGCCAGAACTCAGGGCGAGCTGTATGGAGGTGAAATAATGGCTATAGCGGCGAAAACCCAGGGTCAGATAGACGATGAGCACATTCCACAGCAAGGCAGCGATAGGATTGAGGCGCAGGCACAGCCAGTAAATCAGGGCTGTAGGCAGGGTCAGCAAGGCAATCACTATCCACCAGCCCAGGCGGCCATGCTTGACCTTGCCAGCATTGAAGGATGCTTCGATTTTGTCAGCCAGCGTCTGGATTTGCGTATAGATGGGGTTATCTGCCCGCAAGGGCTTGAGCTGCTCAATCAACAGCGCTAACAGAATGGAAATAAAGGTCATGATAGACTGGGCTTATGCTGCAGCGCAATGCTGCAAACAATCAATTTGCAAATGCGGCAAGTGTAAACCGAATTGCCCGGATTATGAAGCTTTGTTCTAGTGCTCTGAGTTATTAATTCATTCAATAACAAATCTGGAGAAATCGTTACGAGGCAAGGAGCAAAGCACAGCAAGGCTGGTGCCTTGCGCGCATTTGAGACGCAGTATCGTGGCGATTCTCGCCAGATTTGTTGAATGAATTAGTATCTCAGGGCACTAAAGGCAAGAACTTAAGACTCATGCACGCAAGAAATGAAACAGATTGCGCAGCATGCCCGCCGTTGCTCCCCAGATGAAATGCTGCTCGTAGGGCATGGCATAAAAGTGCCGTTTGCCTGCATTGTCGGGCAAATCAAAGCTACGGCGCTGGTGGTTTTTGCCGTTCATCAAAAAGTCCAGCGGCACTTCAAAAATCGAGGCGACTTCTGAAGGATCAGTACGCACCTGAAAGCCGGGGCTGATCAAGGAAACGATGGGGCTGACCTGATAGCCTGTGCCGGTCTTGTATTCTGGTAGTTGTCCCAGAATTTCGACGAATTCGCGTTGCAAGCCAATTTCTTCTTCTGCCTCACGCAAGGCAGTGGTCACCGGGTCGATATCTTCTTCCTCAAAACGCCCGCCAGGAAAGCTGATTTGGCCGGGATGATGATTAAGGTGCGCAGCCCGCTCAGTGAGTAGCATGGTCAGGCCCGCATCACGCATGACGATGGGTATCAATACCGAGGCAGGCCGGAAAGGCAGGTTTTTTGAAAAAAAACTCTCATCGACAACTTCTGGCGTCCATTCTTGCTGCTGAAGAAAGCGTTGGCGCAACCATGCGGGAGACAGATGAGCAGCAGGAACAGCAGACTCCTCACCCAAGGAATGGATAGGGAAAGTCTGGGGATCGAAAACCGGTTTACTCACAATGACTATTCGTTTTTATTGTTGATTTGCATATAGGAAAAAGTTTGCCATGGCCTGACAAAATTTCCAATAAAAAAAGGATGCCGGAGCATCCTTTTTCAATACGGCTAAAACAGATATTACTCTGCTTTTGCTGCTGCAACTTTACGTGCTGGCAATTTCTCTTTGATACGAGCAGATTTACCAGAGCGTTCACGCAGATAGTACAGCTTGGCACGACGTACGTCACCGCGACGTTTCACTTCGATAGAAGCGATCAGTGGGGAGTACAACTGGAATGTACGCTCAACGCCTTCGCCGGAAGAAATCTTACGGACGATGAAGTTGGAATTCAAACCACGGTTACGACGGGAGATAACTACGCCTTCGTAAGCCTGTGCACGTTTGCGTGTACCTTCAACAACGTTGACGTTCACAACAACTGTGTCACCTGGTGCAAAGTCAGGGATGTTTTTGCCGAGGCGAGCAATTTCTTCTTGCTCTAATTTTTGGATCAGATCCATTTTTTACTCCTATGACCATCTTGCCGACGCTGCAGAACCTGGTTCTGACTGATGCCCGGTAGAGGATGGGGTTTAACATGTGAATCAATGAAGATTCACGCTTGAAAATTTCAGCCTTGAGGCTGAAAAATACTACAAACTGCTTAAAAATTTCTCGTCGGCACGGCTCAACAAGCCTGCCGCACGCGCTGCGATGATTAAATCCGGACGCTTTAACTGACTGGCTTCCAGTGCACGCTGACGCCGCCACTTTTCGATTTCAGCATGATTACCACCCATTAACACGGCTGGCACAGCCTGGTCTTCAAAGACTTCTGGCCTGGTGTAATGCGGGCAATCCAGCAAGCCATTGACAAAACTGTCCTGCACTGCAGAGGCGTCATCATGCAAAACGCCGGGGATTTGCCGTATGACAGCATCCATCAGGGCCATGGCTGGCAATTCACCGCCGGACAAGACAAAATCGCCGAGGCTGATTTCTTCATCGACGTAATTATCCAGCAGGCGCTGATCCACTGCCTCATACCTGCCACATAACAAGACCAAGCCAGGCGTTGCCGCCAGTTGCATGACCTTTTCATGTGTCAGCGGCTTACCCTGAGGTGACAGATAAATCACTTTGGGTGCCACTGCAGACAAGGTAGTCTGACGCTCCTTGGCAGACTCGATTGCGGCCTGCAAGGGTTTTGCCAGCATCACCATACCAGGGCCGCCGCCATAAGGCCGGTCATCCACGGTACGATGCCTGTCAGTTGTAAAATCACGCGGATTCCACAGCTTTAATTCGCATTTTTGTTGCTCGAAAGCCCGCCTAGTTACACCTGATTGTGTAATGGCAGCGAACATTTCGGGGAACAGCGTAATGACATCGAACTGCATGCTTATGCCTTCTGAGAACCTATTTACGATCTTACTGCGCGAGCGTGATCGGGGCTCATGTGCTGCTCAAAATGCTCATGTACCAGAGTACATTCCGCTTTTTGCGCTGCTCTTCACCCCGCTGACGCACGCTCGCTACAGATCGCAAACAGGTTCTGAGTTCCTCACCTTAATAATCACTACCCCAGTCGACCTGGATTTTGCCTGCTTTTTGATCGACTTCCTTGACGAAAGCTTCTACAAAAGGGATCAGGCGTTCGTGTTTCGCCAGTTCATTTTCAGGTACATCCGCTGCCGCCACCCGTAAAATCGGATGCGCACCGTTGTCCATCAAATCCCTGACCACACCTAAATTCTCACCCTGAAGATTTTCCACCTGCAAACCTATCAGATCGAGCCAATAGAATTCACCGGATGCCAAAGCAGGAAAATGCTTGCGAGAAATTTGTACAGTTGCACCTTTCAGTGCTTCTGCGGCATTTCTGTCAGGCACACCCACCAGCCGCGCAACGACGTCTTCGCCCTGGATTTTAACTTCCAGACGATCGACATCACGCAACTCAGGCTTATCCAACCACCAGGTTTTTACTGACATTAATGCGTCAGCATCAGCAGAATAAGGACGTATCCTTACCCAGCCATGAATACCAAATGCTCCCGAGATATAGCCAACCAGGACCAGATCATCAGGAGCATGGACTGCAGCAGTCATGATACAGCTTGCAGCAATTAAGCTGCTGCTTTACCGGACTGAGCTACCAGGCGAGCAACTGCTGGAGACAATTGAGCGCCAACACCTTGCCAGTAAGCCAGGCGATCAGCTGCAACGCGTACTGTTTCTGCATTGCCAGTAGCTACTGGATTGTAGAAACCGATGCGCTCGATAAAGCGACCATCGCGACGATTACGTGAATCAGTTGCAACGATGTTGTAAAAAGGGCGCTTTTTTGCGCCACCACGAGCTAAACGAATAACGACCATAATATTTCCAAAAAATGTCTGAACGCGGAAAAAGCTGTAGATTATAGCCCGCTTCTTGAGCAAGTCGCAAGAACTATCCCACTTTTCCTTTCTGCAACTGCATTTTTATCTTTCAATGTGATCATTGCGACACACAGCGAGCCGCCTTCCGGCGTAGATCAATGCAAGAAAGATATCACTTGATCAATATTATCCATGCATCCGGATTGATCAACACAGTCTGGCCCGGCTTGGCTTACAATCACAGCTTCGACTTATACGACTTGCTGCAATGACATCAATCGACAAAACACCACACAAAAATAAAACCCTGGCAACCTTTCTCGCCGCCGTATTTGGCGCTATTGGCATGCATCGCTTTTACCTGAACGGCAAAAAAGATAAATGGGGCTGGCTGCACTTTGTCACCCTGCCGGTCAGCATGGTCGTACATTATTTCTATTTTGGCCAGCCAGACATCGTCCAGTACAGCCTGTTGCTGATTTCTTTCCTGGTGGCGGTGATCGAAGCCCTCGTGCTGGGCCTGACACCTGACGAGAAATGGGACGTCCGCTACAACGCCGGCTCAGGCAAGACCAGCGCATCGAACTGGCCACTGGCCTTGTTGCTGGTGCTGACAGTAGGCTTTGGCGCCACGGCCCTGATCGCGGCCATTGCCCGTACCTTTGATCTGTTATACACCGGTGGTGCTTACGGCTGATCCAATTATCAGGCGCACATTGCGAATTCGCCATATGCTCCAATTAAAAAAGCCCTCAACCTTTGTTTGAGGGCTTTTTTAAATTTCACCAACGACATTAACGAACGAACAAGGCAATCAGAATAACGATAGGAAGAGTTACTGCGCGACGCTATTTTGGGCCTGGGATGCTCGCCGTAGAGTCGTACGACTGCGCTTCCGAGCTTCCAATGCGTCAAACTAACGCCGCTCGAAACGCTTGATCATAGATTCCTTAAATATAAATAATTCGAAAGCAAGAACTGCGTCAATTTCAACTTGCGTTGGCTGACAACACAAAATGGATAGGTAAGCTAGCCGCACCGATTTCCAACCCAGATTGCGCCAGTTTGGAAACAAGTATCTCAGGCATGCCGAAACCGCTGAATATCAAACGTGGCAAACGGATACGCATAGCTTGCGCCAGTACGGATAATATTTCGGTAGGAAGCAATCCATTAAAAATAATTGCCTCCAAGTCTAATGCCGCCATCAGTGTGGCGGACATGTCGGCCAAGCCATCCACAACCCTGTCTACCCATTGTTGAATAAGATTGGCAGGTATCTTTCGTTCATATAATTCACGAATGTGCGTTGGCGGATTTTCCATATGCTCTTTTAAGAACAGCAATAAATCCCGTCCAGAAGCGCGCGTTCCTTCATAGGGGAAAGCCCCTCCAAATTCGCCAGCCCTGCCAAACGCGCCACGATATAGCTGACGATTCAGGATCAAGCCACCACCAAGCCCAAAAGCAATATGAATAGATGCGAAATGGCGCAAAGACTGCCCAGCCCCAAAATAGGCATCAGCCAAAGTTGCAGCTTTTGCGCTATTTTCAAACCAGACAGGCACGCCAAGCAAAGTGCTAAAAAATGGTTCCAACTCAATGTTTTTCCAAGCGTGGAACTCGTCCGGCAAGAGATGTGGAGGCTCACTAGGCAAACCAGAACCTAATGCGCTCAATGCCAGACCTGGCATACATATGCCAGCCCCCAGAAAACGGTCCGCAGGAATCTGGCACTCCGTCAATAATTGTCTGAGTAATTGTGCACTTAACTCACCGATGAATTTAGGCTCTGGATAATCTAAAGGTCGCGTTATCGTTCCCTTGACCCCTCCAGACAGATCCACCACACAAACAGACAAATATTCTGATTGAAGAGAAATTCCTGCTGAATAGGCGCCATCAGGATGTATAGCAACCAACTGTGCCGGCTTGCCGGGATATCCATCCCTTACCTTATGCAGCTCACGCAAAATACCTAATGACGTCAGTGTCTGCGTAATTTTCGTCAGCGTTGGCGCACCCAGATCCATATCACGAGCGATACTGGCCCGCGACATAGCTCCCCTCTGACGCAAAAGATCAATGACACGACGTTCGTTAATTCCAATCTGAGAGATCATTAGTGTATTGCACTTAAATGAGTTGAATAACAAGGAAAAAGCGAACAAAAAAGGATGAAATGATAACTAAGGGAGCGAATTGTAGCATGTGCTCCTATTCCACTGACTTTCTTCTCATTGCAAAAACTTCACTCTCAAAAAATGGAAAATCACCCAATTCAACTATCACTTCCAAGTAAAAACTGTGGTCTGAATTCCGTCATATCGTTAAAAAGACAGTATTCAGGAGCTTGTAATTCAATCACCGGAATCGTTTTCTTTAATTGTCTTAATAATTTCTGAAAATTCGCCTGATATGCCTTTTCTTCAGATTCGGAAAATTGGCGGACGTAATATCCGAATGTGGTATGAAATTCATAGCCATCGTGGTTAGCGTGCCGAACCCCAATCGCTTTTGAAATAATGTCACGCAACTCATATAGCCTCCTGGTTTCGGCATCATTCATGCCACGTAAGCGAATTGAAAAACGGGATTGATAGGCTGGAGTTTCATCTATTACCATACGAAAAGGTGCCATCGGTTGCAGTTTCAAACCCCGAAGCTTTTCTGCGACATAATTGTTGCACGCTTCCATACTCGCGTCCAAAGGCAAGCCATGGGGCCAATCGCCTGGACGGCGTTGTTCATCGGTAACGCCATCAAATACAGTCATGTGATAAGAGCTGGCCGGCAGGAACGTAACGTTATGATCTCCGGTATTTGCCCTGAATTCTGCGTAAGCCGCAACCATTTCATCGAACACCTTGCTTGGCCGTGGAATGTGGCAAATCACTGTATTACCAGGGTAACGCTGAACTTTTCCATTCAGGTCAAATTTTTTGTGTGGCCCTGTATTGTTCGCTTTGACTCTGGGCACTGGGAGGCAATTGCTTGCGTCAACAGACGAAGTTTCAGCATTTCCAACTGCTGGCGCTACAGCCAGCAAACTGGCGGAACTGTAGCCTATCATATTGAGAAACTGACGACGGGAATAAATCATATAGATATCTCTTGCAATGGGTGGTAGTGGTTTGTGGTTTAGAAAAAGCGTAATCTGGCCAGCAATTGGCTCGTTTTATTGTGGAGAAAGGAAATAATCAGAATAGGGAAAATCAGAAGAAGGCATGCAACAGCCGCCTGGGGGAAGGACGCTGTCGCTCCATCCAGCAAAAAATATAATCTGACGGGCAAGGTTTCTGTCACTGGTGCGCCGACCACAAAGCTGCGGTCAAAGTCTTCAAAACTGGTAACTGCAGCAAGCATTCCTACCGTCATCAAGGCTTTTGATGACATAGGCAACAACACGTACACCGTCGCCTTCCATGAACTGGCCCCCAACGACCGGGCAGCCCACCATATTTCAGCAGGAAAACGCTGAAAACTTGCAGTCAGCACCCGTATCGTGAGTGGCAATACGCCTATGATCTGGGCAAGTATTACAGCGCCCACGCTATAGGCGATGTCAAGTGTCAGAAATAATCGCCCTAACCCAGCTGCAACCAGCAAACCAGGAACAATCAGCGGTGCAAGGATAAATAACTCCACTCCCCGCCTGAATGATGCATTCGACCGGCTGAGGGCCCAGGCTGCCGGTATGGCGAATACCATGTTCGCAACTGTTACCAGACAAGTTATACCTATGCTCCGCAGCAAGGCAGCCAGCAGGGATGCATCTAGTCCGGCGTCAATCCAATGTCTCCATGTGAATTGAGATGGAAATAAACTATCCGAAAACCAGGTATCTGATACAGACCATAAAATCAGAACGGTTAGCGGCAATACCAAAGACATGCCCAGGACTATCCACACAATAACCACTGTGGCAGATCGTGACAATTGTAGAAAAATCGTTTTCATTGCACGCACTTCCATCACTGCACCCTGTCCTGATTGTATTGATGAATGAATACGTCGTAGAAATATAAGATAAGGACAGAACACAGACTCAGCACAACACCGATAGCACAAACCTCGTTCCAGCTTCCCTCGCGAAATGCATCAACCATCATGACAGACAGTGGTGCCGGGAAAATGGGACCAATGATTTGTGGAATCGCATAGGCACCAAGTAATTTAATAAAACTTAAAACCATTGCAGCCGAGATGCCAGGCCATGCAAGCGGAAGCTGGACATGCCAGAAGGTCATCCATTGATTTGCCCCCAAAGAACGCGAAGCATTTAGCAATAAAGGAGATATCGATGAAAGAGTTGCACCGATCAACAGACTCATGAAGGGCAATTCCTTTATAGCCAGTGCCAGAATAGCGCCCAATCCCAGGTAATCACGGATAATCCTGGGCGTATCTACATTCACGAACCGGGAAACCAACCCACCCTGATCGAACAAAGCCAGCATCACAAATGCCAGAACAATGCCCGGCATGGCAACAGGTATTTTAAATAAAATCAAGAACCAATCACGTCCGAAAAAGTCTCTTTGCAATTGCATGGCAATACCAATACTCAGAGGAAGTGCCAGCAATACAGGGACAACGCTGTAGTACAACGACATGATCAAACCTGTTCTTTTTGTCCGATCAGTCAGTACATTCAGCAGCAAAGAAAGATCCCAGTTTTGATTCAAGTGCACATCAATATTGAGACTGCTAAAAATCACCCAGAACATAGGGACACCAAACAGAGCAATCAATAGAATCGCTGTTGGAAGCAACAACATCAGTACTGAAGAATTCGTCAAAGGAAGTTCATGTCGCATGGAATTCATCCTGCAAGACATGTATAAAAGATTGATTCACGTTCAAACGAACACGTGTACCTATACCTAGTTTGTCATTGGCGTTCAACATATCTGCCTGCCAACGCTCCCCTGCGGCAGACACTATATAGCTAGTAATTTGTCCGCGGTATTGCCTTTCTTCAATGATGCCTTCTCCTGATTGGTCCGCATATAACATCAGATTTTCAGGACGCAACATGACAGTCACTCTTGATGTCTTTGCTGCCTGATTCAACTTGATGAATGCCCCCAAGGCAGTATGCCAACGCTGGCATCATCTTTATTGACATCAATATGGAATAACTTTGCCTGACCAAGAAAACTGGCAGTGAATGCTGTGCGAGGAGTGACATACATCTGTTCAGGCGTTCCCGTTTCAATCAGCCGTCCGCGCTCCAATATCGCTACCCGGTCTGCTAGTATCATCGCATCGTCCTGATCATGGGTCACATATAAGCAGGTCATTCTCAGGTTGCGCTGTAGCTGTCGAACCTCTTCCCGCAACTGTATCCGCAATCCACTGTCCAGGCTGGAGAAAGGCTCATCCAGTAACAATAACGATGGCCGCATGACTAATGCTCTTGCCATTGCAATACGTTGTTGTTGTCCGCCTGAAAGCTGATGTGGCTTTCTGTCAAGGAAAGCACCGATATGACACATCTCCACAATTTCATCTATGCGTTGAAATTGTTCCTTCAACGGTACCTTCTTCATTCTGAGGCCGAATTTCAGATTATTCAGTACATCAAGGTGGGGAAATAAAGCATGATGCTGAAACATCATCGCCACGTCTCTTTTATCGGGTGGAAGCTGATCTATGCGACAGGCATCAAGAATAATTTCACCCCCACTGGGTTTCTGTATGCCCATCAACACGCGCAACAAGGTGGATTTCCCACTCCCTGACGAGCCAAGGATCACCATGCACTCTCCCAAAGATAATTCAAGATCGAGGGAATGCAATATGGTAGTCATGCCAAAAGAAGCGCTGACGCTACGTAACTGAAGACTCATGACGGATCGTCTTTCTGAAGTACATTTTCAACAAAGGCATCAACCAGCGCTTGTACAACTTGAGGAGATGGCCATGATGTTGACCGCTCAACAATTTGCTTTTCGCTGATCTGGTTGATGATGACCTGCGAATGATCAAGATTGCGTCGCGCACTGCGTGACGCATTCTTTTCGAGCTTCCATTGCTGTATCTCTTCAGACAATGCAAAATCAATGAACAAAGCTGCAGCGGCGACATGTCTCGCTCCTGTAGGAATAAACAAACCATCCATTCCCCCGGCAAGCCATCCGAAGGAATAATCATTCTGAACGTTGAAGGCAATTGTTTGTTCATGATGAAGGTGTAGGCCTGATCTTCCCATATGGCGGCAATCGAAGCGCGCCCATTAGCAATCAGTCTCAAGCTTTCTGCATTTCCGTTCGTGATCTCTGACAGCGAACGAAGTTTTCGCAACCATTCCCAGGCTTGAGCAAAGCATCCACTTTCACGCATCCAAAGACGGATACTCTGGGCAGATGCAGCATAATCGTTGGCTTCAAAGCGTTTTAGACAAGCAACTGACATCGTGTGTCTTGCCACTGCAACCAGCAACGCCCGACCACTTCCCCCTCGCAAAGGGGAGGACCAGGCAAAACGCCCAGGGTGAGCCTCAACCCATGTCATTAGCGCGTCAAGCGATTGAGGCACGGCTTCATTGCTCATCACCACACTGTCGTAGCCAAGAGCAGCCTGATTGCGATGAAAAGGCATGAAACGACCTTCATGGTCAATGCCCTGATTTTGTTGAAGCGCATCCAAATCGTAAAACATGGCTTCTGGCAAGCGATCAGCCAAAGATATGTCAAGTAATAATCCCTGACTCTTATAGGCAGGTAAATGAGCACCGCTAGTAAAAAATACATCTACGGGTGCCGGGCGTTGGGCTACATGCGCAGCCATCAACTGTTGGTGAGCCACGTTATCCTGGACATTGCGCAAAATGACTCTTACACCATACTTGGCTTCAAACCGGGGAATAACAATGTTTGACCAGAGTGCGGGGAACGATGCAGCATGGTTATATAAGATGAGCTGCGATTCCTGTCGCGCCAAAGGAACAATGTTCCGATAAAAATCTTCCCGCGATGTTTCTTTTAGCATCTGTAAGACGAACTGCTCATCAGGATTCTTATGCAAACGGGTAGGAAGCAGATGTTCTGCAATGGCCAGCAACAGCCCGCCCAGCAGCAATAGCAGGGCGGCGACGCTCAATATTCGGCTGGGATACATGGTTCTCTTTGCCCGATTACATTTGCCACTTAGCTCCAAGCCACAATGTACGACTGACAAGATAGGTATCTTTCAGCAAGTCACGATTCACCCCCGTTAAGCTGGTGACTCCTTTTGAAGTCAAATTCTTTACTTCAGCGAATATTGTCAGGTTTTTATTCCAGCGATAACGGGTTGAAAAATCGACCTGTGAACGCTCTTTCCAGAATACATCATTCCAGGGAGCGTTGACATCGACTGCCCGCAAACTCTTGCCTGTATAGTTAAATGCAAGACGTGCTTCCAGTCCCTTGTCGATATAAAAAATCGATAGATTGGCGATGGCATCTGGCTGTCCCAGCAATCGATCAATCGATCTCACTGACTTGTCTGTTTTTGTCACATCAAGCTTACCCTTCATCCATGTCAGATTGGAGGACAGTCCAAAATTACTTAACTTAGGGTGGATGTCTTGTAAAGAATTCAGCAGGAACCCTACCTCTATCCCTGTAACATGAGCGCCACTAGAGTTTTGTGGCTGACTGATCGTGGCAGAACGGGTTGTTCCATCACTGTAAAGATATGGCTGGTTCGTTGCCGTCGCGGTGTAAATTTCGTTATCAATTTTCTTGTCAAAAACAGCCAGCGAAATAAGGCCGTCACGCAGATATCTCTCAACAGACAAATCCAGATTGATGGACTCACGCGGCTTAATATCCGGATTTCCTTTAGAGACACTTAATGTACCGTCATTTGCTTCCGACACTGATATTCTAGGTGCGTAAAAAGAGAAATCGGGCCGGCCGATTGTTTTCGCGACAGCAGCACGTACTTTAAGGTTTTTCTCAATATCATATGAGGTGGAAAAGGATGGCAAGAGATAGTGATACGAGGCGCTCGCGGAAACCGGTGCCCAATTTGCTATACCACTCTTGGTCACGGATTGATTACCGGTTGTTGCAATGTCAGACATATCGTACCGCACACCAAATAGAGAGCGAGATTTTTGAGTGTTGTACCCAGTCATCACATACGCTGATTGCAGCAACTCTTTAAATGTGTAGTCGTCTTGTAAGAATTGAGCGGTATTAGTCACGTTGTTGGCTGTCATGTAGCCAGGGTTATTTACTAATTGTTGCCTTGCTTTTGCCGGATCTATAATCAATAGCGGCAAACCTCCGCTTGATGGAAGAATGGAATTGGTGACAGAAAGAATACCTTCCGCAGTCAGGCCAGCCCGGCTTGGCCCCTGATCGAACTGATTACTGTCGTAATTGAAGCGATTCATGGTGCGGCCTAAACCTGCACCCACTCCCCATCCCTTACTTTCCTCATCCAGATTCTTTTTCCAATCCAGACGTGTGTCATCCAGGCGATTATCCATCTGAATATTAGAACCATCACGGTAATAGTCAGCCAACCACTTGCTGGCGTCAGTCCAATTGGCAGGATTCGTCAAGTAAATAACCGGCTGACCATTGACCATGTTGTACGTATTTGCCAGACTTGCCACATCTGTTGTTGAGGGCAATTTTCCACTACCATTAAATTTCAGACCCTGGATGTATTTGTACATTGTTCTGATTTCAGTCGAACTTGCTTTAGACCAGCCATGACGGAACGATAATTGCTGGTCGCCCTGAAAACTCCAGTCTCCGCCCAATTGCAGTACGTTGGTAGTTCGTTTTTGTGGCTGGTCGGAATAACCAAGCTCCGCCTCACCGGTAGCAAAACGTCCTGAATTTGCCGTTTGTTCTAAAGGTGTACCTGATAAAGTGGTACTGATATAGTTTTCGTTGCGAGTTTCTTTTAAGGTTGTCTGGTATTTGCCAAAGGTAATGAAGCCAGATAAATCTGCTGATGGTTTCGCTTCCAGCTTGCCTGTAATACCCTGACGCTCGCGCGAATCCTGAAACCAGAAATATTTATTGTTTTGTGGGACGGCATAACCATTGCTGAGTGAAGGGTCGGTGACTTTCGTCCCTGTGTTACTGAAATAATTATAGTAAACGGAATCCGTCGTTGCATGACCAACCGTATAGGTGTCCACTCTTTCCTTGTATGCCCCAACGGAAAAACCGTATTGATTATCTGCTCCCCAGGTATTCGAAATACTGAATCCTCCCTTCTTCGGCAATCCATCATCAGAAAAAGGCTCGCCGTGATTGCTAACGTTACCAGCAGCCAAGGACATCGAAGCATGAAAACCACCGCCTTTGGCAAAGGCGCTACGAGTTACCACATTGGTACTTCCGCCGATTGCATTCGGATTAAGATCGGGAGTCCATGTTTTAAACACTTCCAAACGGTCTATCATGGATGAAGGCAATAAATCAAGGCGGGCACCGCGCACTGTGTTTGAATCAACAGAAGCGATCCCCAGACCATCAACTGTCGTGTTGTTATAGCGCGCATCTAATCCACGCAGCACTGGACGTTCAGCCTCATCCCGGCCATGCACGTTGTCATTATTAAATGTCACAGAAGCACCAGGAATGCGCCGCAGGGTTTCTGCAACAGTCGAGTCTGGTAATTGCTGGACATCATCAGCCGCAACCGAATCCATAATACGGGTGGAAGCTTGTTTGCTGGCGATGGCCCGGCGTGAAGCCAGACGCTGCCCGCTGACGGTAACGGTTTCCAATTCTGGCGACGCTGCCCCTGCTGCTGTTTCAGTGCTGGTTTGTGCCTGTACGAAAAGAGGAATAGCGAAAATGATCGCTGCCGAAATCGGTTTAAGCTTCCATTCTGGATGACATTTTCTGTGCGACATAGTAACTTCCATGAGTGTTATTAAAAATAGTCGTAATTACTTCACACAAAGAATATATTATTTTTTTATGACATTGAAATGACATTGAAATGTCATTTCAATGAACAGAAACACTTAACCATCTGACAAAATACCTATACAAACTCGTATTTCTATCTAAATTCAGATTTCCATTTCATATTTTAATTTTCAATTAGTTAATTAATTATTTTAACTAATTACCGGAAATTTCATGAGTAGCGCGGAAACAAAAAAATCAAATGCGTTTAAGGTATTTGGGATAGGCGCCAGATTGCAACTTCAAGTTACCAGTGATTACAATAGTGCCAGGAGCAAGTAGCGGAACACGGTCGTGACGGACCTGAGCAAACCGGATGATCAATATTGAATAGGTCGTTACCCATCAGGAAATGCGTTATCAATACAGCTACGCTATCCATGGCGATAGATATCTACAGATATCCGCTGGTATGAACCCTTGATTTGATTGAAGAATAATGCGGATGAGATTGAACCACCCGTCACATCATGGCAACAGCTTAAAGCGCTATGTAGAACTGAATAACCATCAGTTTACTTTTTCACGATGGACCGATGAGAACCTTGATTGCGGAATTAAGCTTACGCTTAGAGCATGTTGATATTTGGTGCTGCAAGTAGAAATGGCTCATGAAAATGAGCCATTTCTATTTAGTTTTTCAAAAACAAGATCAGAACTGATCTTCCGACAAGGCCATGACACCGGCACTGCCATCCACAATCGCGGAACGCAAACCTTGTGCTGCCGACAGGATATGGTCAGCAAAATAGCGAGCAGTTGCGATCTTGGCTTTCAGGAAGGCGGCATCGCCCTCGCCTGCATCCAGCTTTTGCTGGGCGATGATGGCAGCACGTGCCATTTGCCAGCCGCCGAAAACGATACCTGCCAGTTTCAGATACAGGACACTGCCGGCGAACACACCTTTGATGTCTTGCTTGAAGTTGGTGACAACATAATCGACCACGCTTTCCAGCGCAGCAGTACCTGCGGCCAGTTGACGCTGTATCGCCAGCGCATCTACAGAACCGATCGCCGTCAGTTGTGCTTCTGTTGCACGCATGTCGGCGATAAAGGCTTTGGCAGTGGTGCCGCCATCGCGTGAAGTCTTGCGGCCTACCAGGTCATTTGCCTGGATGGCTGTAGTACCTTCATAGATGGTGAGGATCTTGGCATCGCGGTAGTGTTGTGCCGCACCGGTTTCTTCGATGAAGCCCATGCCACCATGTACCTGCACGCCAGTAGATGTGACATCGAGCGACATTTCTGTTGACCAGCCTTTGACGATAGGCACCAGGTATTCATACTTGGCCTGGTTAGCCTTGCGTACCGCTGCATCTGCATGATGATGGGCAAAGTCACTGATACCGGCAGCGACGTAGGCCAGTGCACGTGCGCCCTCAGTCTGCGCACGCATCGACATCAGCATGCGGCGTACGTCAGGGTGATTGATAATGGCAACCGGGCCAGCAGATCCTGCCAGGTCACGCGATTGCACACGGTCTTTGGCATATTGCACTGCCTTTTGGTAAGCGCGTTCTGCCACGCCTATGCCTTGCATGCCAACGCCAAAACGGGCAGCATTCATCATGATGAACATGTATTCAAGGCCACGGTTTTCTTCGCCAACCAGCGTGCCTATCGCGCCACCGTTGTCACCGAATTGCAATACCGCAGTCGGGCTGGCCTTGATACCCAGCTTGTGTTCTATCGATACGCAGTGCGCGTCATTGCGTGCACCCAGTGTGCCATCAGCATTGACCAAAAACTTAGGCACGATGAACAGGGAAATACCTTTGACGCCTTCTGGCGCATCAGGTGTACGTGCCAGCACCAGGTGGACGATATTTTCTGCCATATCGTGTTCACCATAGGTAATGAAAATCTTGGTACCGAATACTTTGAACGTACCATCGCCCTGCGGCACGGCACGGGTGCGCACCATCGCCAGGTCAGAACCGGCTTGCGGCTCGGTCAAATTCATCGTGCCTGTCCATTTACCGGAGATCAGGTTTTCCAGGTAGATGGCTTTTTGTTCGTCGCTGCCTGCGGTCAACAAGGCTTCAATTGCGCCATCAGTCAGCAATGGGCAAAGGGCAAACGAGATACTGGCCGCATTCAACATTTCTATGCAAGGTGTCGCCACCAGCTTGGGCAAGCCCTGGCCACCAAATTCCTGCGGATGCTGCACACCCTGCCAGCCTGCCTCTCCAAACATCTTGAAGGCTTCTTTAAAGCCCTTGGTGGTGAAGACTTCACCGTCCTTCCAATAACTCGGTGTCTGATCACCTGGCCAGTTCAGCGGCGCGACCACTTCACTGGCAAACTTGGCGTTTTCTTCCAGCACTGCTTCTACTGTTTCTGCCGTTGCATCTTCACAGCCAGGCAAGGCATTCACTTCCGCCAGACCAGCCAGTTCATTGATGAGGAACAGCATGTCCTTGACAGGGGCAACATAGCTCATTTTTGTATCCCAAAAAAAGAAAAAGGGGCAGGTCAGGAAGATCGCCAGAAATAGTGCGATAAACCGCTTACCTGCCCCAATCAGGCCACCGTAGCGGCCAACAAATTAGAACCTGCTCACGATCTTACTGCGCGGGCGTGATCGAGGCTCATGCGCTGCTCAAAATGCTCATGTACTTAAGTACATTCCGCTTTTTGCGCTGCTCTTCGCCTCGCTGACGCCCGCTCGCTACAGATCGTGAACAGGTTCTTAGGTTTTTTTAGCCCAGTTCAGCAACCAATTGCGGAACGATATCAAACAGATCGCCCACGATGCCATAGTCAGCGACCGAGAAGATCGGTGCTTCTGGATCTTTGTTGATAGCAACGATAGTTTTAGAATCTTTCATACCGGCCAGATGCTGGATCGCGCCCGAGATACCGACGGCGATATACAGCGTTGGAGCAACGATTTTGCCGGTCTGTCCAACTTGCCAGTCATTCGGCACAAAGCCAGCATCCACTGCAGCACGGGATGCACCCATGGCTGCACCCAGCTTGTCGGCCAATGGCTCCAGAATCTTGAAGTTGTCGCCAGAACCCATGCCACGGCCACCGGAAACGATGACTTTGGCTGCTGTCAATTCAGGACGGTCAGACTTTGCCACTTCGCGGGAAACGAAAGCCGATTTGCCAGAATCAGCAACGGCAGCCACAGTTTCCACAGCAGCAGAACCACCAGTGGCAGCAGCATCAAAACCTGTTGTACGTACAGTGATGACCTTGATTGCATCTGTCGATTGTACGGTAGCGATGGCGTTACCAGCATAGATAGGACGCTCGAAAGTGTCTGGGCTATCCACCTTGGTGATTTCAGAGATTTGCGATACGTCAAGCCTGGCAGCTACGCGTGGCAAAATGTTTTTGCCGTAGGCGGTTGCCGGTGCCAGGATGTGGCTGTAGCCAGATGCAATTGCCAACACTTGCTCAGCAATGTTTTCTGCCAGGCCGTCAGCAAAATGTGGTGCATCTGCATGCAATACTTTGCTGACGCCAGCGATTTGTGCAGCAGCAGTTGCGGCAGCACCGGCATTGTGGCCAGCAACCAGTACGTGTACATCTGCGCCGCATTGTGCAGCAGCAGTGACGGTATTCAATGTGCTGCCCTTGAGGCCAGCGTTGTCGTGTTCAGCGATGACGAGTGTAGTCATGATGTCTTCCACTTGATGTGTTGTCAGGATCAATATCCCGGCAACAAAAATTATTCTTAAATTCTGTCTTTATGAAAGCTGAAAGCTATCAGCCAATAACCTTGGCTTCATTGCGCAGCTTGGCAACCAGGGTCGCTACGTCAGGTACCTTGATACCGGCGCTGCGTTTTGGTGGCTCAGTGACTTTCAGAGTCTTGACGCGGGAAGCAACGTCCACACCCAGGTCTGCTGGTTTGACATTGTCCAGTTGTTTTTTCTTGGCCTTCATGATGTTAGGCAAAGTCACATAACGTGGCTCATTCAGACGCAAGTCTGTGGTGATGATCGCTGGCAATGTCAGGGACAATGTTTCCAGGCC
Source organism: Undibacterium sp. KW1 (assembly GCF_009937955.1). Taxonomy (NCBI): domain Bacteria; kingdom Pseudomonadati; phylum Pseudomonadota; class Betaproteobacteria; order Burkholderiales; family Oxalobacteraceae; genus Undibacterium; species Undibacterium sp. KW1. The sequence goes on from NZ_AP018439.1 coordinate 3,793,733, forward strand.
GCCATCGACTTCGCGGGTGACTGTGGCTTTACCATCAGCAACCGTCACTTTGGAAGCGAACGTCGCTTGTGGCCAGCCCAGCAAGGCTGCCAGCATCTGACCAGTCTGGTTGCAATCATCATCAATCGCCTGTTTGCCGAGGATGATCAATTGTGGTTGTTCTTTGTCAGCCAGTGCCTTGAGCAATTTGGCTACGGCCAGCGGTTGCAGCTCTACATCGCTTTCGACCAGGATGCCGCGATCAGCACCAATCGCCATGGCAGTGCGCAGGGTTTCCTGGCATTGCGCCACACCGCAAGAAACAGCCACGACTTCAGTCACGACGCCAGCTTCTTTCAGGCGGGTCGCTTCTTCAACAGCGATTTCATCAAATGGGTTCATGGACATTTTGACGTTGGCGATATCAACGCCAGAGCCATCAGATTTGACACGTACTTTGACGTTGTAATCGACGACGCGTTTGACTGGTACCAGGACTTTCATAGTTCTGCCTTTATGAGCTAATTGGGGAATACCGAATTTAATACCGATTTATACGAAACTTGCTACGAATGTTAATGCTTGATACTGAAAACTTGCTGCCTGACGTACTTTTACATTGCGGGCGACCTGGGCGGCGTGCACCGCACTGCTGCACCAAACATCTTATCTTACTGCGCTTTCGCGCCCGCAAATTGACGTATACGTAAATTCTATTGATTATAAAACGAAAACATCAAGATTTTGCACAATTTAGCACGAGCGTTCTTTTTAATCCACTTTGCCACTAGAGCAGAATGCCTAATCCACCCATGCTTGAGACTGGGCCAGAGATACGTCAAATATGAAAAGTGCATTCCTGAATACAAAAAACCCGCAACAGGTTGCGGGTTTTTATTTGCTGCTTTGCCGATGGGTATATGCAGACTGGACAGACTTATTTGCGCTTGATGAAATACTCAAACTCTTTACTGCCTTCCTGATGCGACAACAGTTCATTGCCGGTTTGCTTGGAAAAGGCCTTGAAGTCCCTGACCGAACCAGGATCTGTCGCCAGCACATGCAACACTTCACCAGTGAGCATTTCGGCCAGTGCCTTTTTAGTCTTTAAAATTGGAAGAGGACAGTTCAGTCCACGTGCATCCAGTTCTTTATTGAATTGCATGATTTCCCCAGAAATACAAATTGAGTAAGCTAATTCGCCCGACAATTGATGCACCAATTCTACCGGAATTTTCATTCGTATGGTGCATCGCAGCAGACTAACAACAAAAGACCAAATATTTTAAAAAGTTTCCGCACGAAAATGGTGCAAAACCAAAGAATCTTCGTTTAAAGCCTACATTCTCATCTTAGACAGTAAACTTACTGCTGGCTTACTTATTGGAGGTATTTCACCAAAACAATTGTTAAACTGGTTTTTTTATTGGTAATTACGCATGTAGCCCTGCCCTTCCGGGCATTTTTAGCCCATCGTCGTTTTGCATTGCAAAAGACTCAAGCTATTTACTTTCCCACTCCCTGTAAACCGGTTCCAGGCCTCGTGTACGCATCCAGTCTGCCATGGCATGACCAGTACCGGCATTCCATGGCCTGAGTTTTTCGGGTTCTATAAGACGGTATTCCAGCAACTCTGGCGACAGGCTGACCGTGCCGGATGCTTTGACGTGATAGGCGATGATGAGCTCGTTTTTACGGATGAACTCATAGACACCAATGAGCTTTACTTCATCGGCATCGAGATTGGTTTCTTCCTTGAGCTCACGGGCTACGCCCTGCTCCGGGGTTTCGCCGCGCTCCATGAAGCCGGTGATGAGGGCAAAGGTATTTTCTGGCCAAGCAGCATTGCGTGCCAGCAGTATCTTGTCTTCAAACTCGACCAGGGCAGCCAGTACGGGCAGGGGATTGTCCCAATGGGTCCAATGCCCTTCAGGACAGGCCAGCCTGAGCTTGCCTGCTTCCTGTTCATCGGGACGTTCTATGAGGGATGTTGCACATACAGGGCAAAACTTCAATTCCATGCTGACCTCAGGTTTCCCTCAACGGTATCATCGCCTGCTTGGGATGCAGGCGCGCCATGGCATAACTATCGACATACTGGCCATTGCGAAAAGCGTAGGCACGCATGGTACCCTCTTTTTCAAAGCCAAATTTTTTATACAGATGGATGGCGGCCGTGTTATCACAAAACACCGTCAATTCCAGACGCAGGAGGTTGAGCCAGTTATCCGATAAATTCAGCAGCTCGGTCAACAGCGCCGTGCCTATTCCGCGTCCGGAAAAAGAGTCGGCCACGCCCATGCCTAGCGAGGCAACATGACTACGCCTTTGCTTTTTTTCCATATGCAGGCTGGCCATACCCACCACCACGCCATCATAGATGGCAACCAGGCGGGTATCATTGGGGTCAGCCTTTTCCAGCCTCTCTTGCCATATCTCTGTTGTTGGATGTGGCAATTGCAAAGTACCTGCATAGGTGCCGCCACTGGCGAACACCCTTTGCAGTTGGGCCGCATCTGAAACTTCAGCGCGGCGTATATGTATCATAGACGTGAAGTTACCCATTCAGTCACACCCTCCAAGGCTTTTGTCAGACCGCTGGCATCCGTACCACCTGCTTGCGCCATATCAGGGCGGCCACCACCTTTGCCGCCGACTTGCTGCGCTACAAAGTTGACCAGGTCACCGGCCTTGACTTTGGATGTCGTATCCGCTGTCACACCGGCAATCAGGCTGACCTTGCCGTCATTGACTGCGGCCAGCACGATGGCGGCTGTTTTCAGCTTGTCCTTGAGCTTGTCCATGGTTTCACGCAGGGCTGTCACATCAGCGCCTTGCAGCGTTGCAGCCAGCACCTTGATACCTTTGACATCGACAGCCTGGGTCACCAGATCATCGCCCTGGCTGGAAGCCATTTTGGATTTCAGTGTTGCCAGTTCTTTTTCCAAAGCCTTGACATGATCCTGCACCTGGCCGATACGCAGCGTCAGTTCTTCTGGCTGGGTTTTCAGGGCGGCAGCAGCTTCATTGATGCGGCTGTTCAGGTTTTGCACCAGTGCCAGCGCAACTTCACCAGTCACGGCTTCTACACGGCGAATACCTGCAGCCACACCGCCTTCAGCAACGATCTTGAACAGGCCGATATCGCCGGTGCGGGATACGTGAGTACCACCGCACAGTTCGCGGGAAGAACCAATATCCAGCACGCGCACTTCATCACCATATTTTTCACCAAACAGCGCCATGGCGCCATGCTTGACCGCGTCGTCATAACCCATGACTTGTGCCTGGGTAGCGGCGTTCGCCAGAATTTCACGGTTGACGATGGTTTCTACCTGACGGATTTCATCGGCAGTCATAGGACCATTGTGGCTAAAGTCGAAGCGGGTTTTATCCACATCAACCAAAGAACCTTTTTGCGATACGTGGCTGCCCAATACTTCACGCAGGGCCTTGTGCATCAAATGCGTGGCGGAGTGATTGCGCATGGTTTGTGCGCGGATTTCCTGATTCACTTCTGCCTTGAGTTCCTGTGCAATAACCAGACTGCCAGACTTCAATACGCCGTGATGGCCGAATACATCTGCCTGGATTTTTCTGGTGTCAGCAACTTCAAATACTGCACCATCCACGCCAACCAGCACACCAGAGTCACCAGCCTGACCACCTGATTCTGCATAAAAAGGTGTGGTATCAAGAACGACGATCGCTTTTTGGCCTGCCTTGATTTCATTGACTGCAGTACCATCAACATACAGGGCAATCACTTTGGCTGCATGTTGCAATTGATCGTAACCGACGAATTTTGTTTTTTCGCCGCTGTATTCAATTGCAGCAGCCATTTTAAAGTCGTCGTTATCTTGTCCGCCCTTCTTCTGTATCGCCATACACTCATGGAAACCGGCCTCATCCAGCACAACATTGCGCTCACGGCAAATGTCAGCCGTCAGATCCAGCGGGAAGCCGTAAGTATCATGCAATGTAAAGGCTGTCTTACCATCGAGATTTTTACTGTCTTTGACAAGTGCGGCTTCCAGTATCTTCATACCGTTACCCAAAGTTTCACCGAAACGCAATTCTTCCTGTTTCAGTACTTGAGCGACCCGATCTGCCATTTCTGCCAGCTCCGGATAAGCGACACCCATTTCCTTAACCAGATCAGGCACGAGCTTGTAGAAGAAAGGCTGGCTTTGACCCAGCTTGTGGCCATGACGCAAAGCGCGGCGGGTGATGCGGCGCAGTACGTAGCCACGGCCTTCATTGCCAGGGATGATGCCATCAACGATCAAGAAGCAAGCGCAGCGGATATGATCGGCAATCACGCGCAGGGAATTGTTTTCCAGATCGGTACAGCCGGTTTCACGCGCAGCTGCCTTGATCAGGTTCTGGAAAGTGTCGATTTCATAGTTGGAATGCACATGCTGCAAGACGGCAGACAGGCGCTCCAGGCCCATGCCGGTATCGACGCATGGTTTAGGCAAAGGGTTCAAGACACCCGCTTCATCTTTATTGAACTGCATGAACACCAGGTTCCAGATTTCAATGAAGCGGTCACCGTCTTCATCTGCTGAACCTGGAGGGCCTCCCCAGATTTCCGGGCCGTGGTCATAGAAAATCTCGGTACAAGGGCCGCAAGGGCCAGTGTCGGCCATTTGCCAGAAATTGTCGGATGCATAACGCGCACCCTTGTTGTCGCCGATGCGGATGATACGTTCTACCGGTACGCCGATTTCGTTTTTCCAGATATCGTAGGCTTCGTCATCTTCCTGATAAACGGTGACGGTCAGCTTGTCTTTTGGCAAACCATAGACTGTCGTCAGCAATTCCCAGGCATAGTGAATCGCATCTTTCTTGAAGTAATCGCCAAAGGAGAAATTGCCAAGCATTTCAAAGAAGGTGTGGTGACGCGCGGTGTAACCCACATTTTCCAGATCATTATGTTTGCCGCCAGCACGTACGCTGCGTTGCGCTGTCGTGGCGCGGGTGTAGGCACGTTTGTCCTGGCCGAGGAACACGTCCTTGAACTGCACCATACCGGAGTTGGTGAACAGCAGGGTAGGATCATTGCCGGGTATCAGGCTGGAAGAGCGCACACGGGTATGGCCCTTGGATTCGAAAAAGCTAAGGAATTTATCGCGGATTTCTGACGAGTTCATAAATGATGGTTCTAAGCTGAAAAATGGGTGTAATAAGGGTTGTAACCACCGATTATACGGTATAAATTAAGCCGTATAGGCTAGTGAGGTGATGGTAAGTAGGCAAGCTTGCCTGAAAATGACTTCAAAACTTCAAGACCTCTCAACACAGAGACACAGAGTCACAGAGAAAACCAGGAGAGGACGTAGAGAAGAAACAGGAAAAAAAGCCATGGTAGCAGTGTTGCAAAAACACCATCCAACTACGTCTAGCAACTGTTAGATAACACCACAATCCGCACCGCAGCAAAGAAAAAACCGCTGGTATCTGCCAGCGGTTTTGCTTGCCTGTTCAGCTTTGGCTCTTAACTTAGTTAGTCGTCGTTGCTGCACTGGCGTTGTGCTTTTTATTACGGATTTTTTGCTGACACGGTTTTCTTCGTGCTCAAGTTTGGCGCGCTCTGCCGGTGTCACTACACCATCTGCCTTGGCAGCCTGTTTGTCACCCTCTATCTTGGCTTCACGCTTTTCAAGATTGCTGGCTTCTTTTGCTGTCAAAGCGCCGCTTTCAACACCCTTGGCGATGCGTTTTTGTTGTCTGTCCTGGCGTTTTTCTACATTTGGCGTTGCCGGGTCCTGGGCAAAAACAGAACCGGTGATCAGTGTCAGGGCAAGGGTAGTAGCCAGAGCGGCGGCGAGCTTGATGGATTTCATCGGTATTCCTTTGATTAAAAGTAGGCTTCTTGGGTCGATATGAGCACGCTGCCCATACACATATAACGAAGTCGCTGCTTTTTCCGATGACGGCAAAAAATGTAATCGATGTAAGTGCTGGTAACTACTACCGCTGTCTTGTAACAGACTAAAAATCCTTGTAACAGGCTAGAAATAATAACGCGCCAGCAATTGCCAGCTTTGCATTTGCGGTGCAGCGCCGTAATTGCTCAGGCTCTTGCCGCTGTTGCGCTGCCATTGCAGCGCGAACTCTGTATGCTTCAGGTGGTAGCGCGCCTCCATCCATGACATGCGGCTGGAATCGGCCATGTCATAGCGGCTCATCGCCGCCAGGTCCAGGTGGTTGATCAGCGCATCCTGCCGGCTTGCATAGACAAAGACAGTGCGCTTGGCCGGTGTCTCTTGCACGCCCTGCAAAAAACGGCGGTAGATGCCATAGCTTTGCAGGGAAGCCTGCCCGAGGTTATTCCATTTTTCCTGGTCCAGGCCACCGCCGTTGTATTCGAGTTCGGCTGTCAGCGATATCCTGTTACTGGTGGTGTAGGTCAGGCCGGTCGCACTGTGATTGCGAAACGCACTGTCATCAGGATAAGTTATTCCGATTTGCCGCATGGCTTGTGTAAAGCTGGACTGGCTGCGCCCGCCCGACCATTCGGCAAACACGACCGTGGAATCATTGAGCAAGGCCGTCAGGTTCAAACCGATTTGCACCGGCTGTTTTTCTGCCTTGTACAACAAGAGCTGTGGTGTAATGCCGTCCATCACTTGCTGACTCAAAGTCAACAGCCAGCGGTCTTGCCCATTGGTAGCGGCAACATCAGGGCTAAAGCTGGAATAGTTGCGCTCGTCAGCCAGTTTGGGTGAATACAGCGCGGTCAAAGAACCGCCATTCCACAGTTTTTGCCCACGCAGCATGATACTGCCCTGACGGTTTTCCTTGAGGCTCGCAGGATCTACTGACACCACAGAGCGCAATGCAGAAGTGCGAAAATAATCGGTAGGGTTATAACCCAGCGCCACGCCATTGCGTGCGTTGATGCGGCCCAGGTCCAGTATCTGATCGGTCTGCACTTGCCAGCTCAGGTAAGCTTCTTTGATGGTATTGATGTCACGCGACAACCCGGTGGCCTGTGGTGGCCAGCTCACATCCAGGCGATCAGACAGAACCGCACGCCAGCCTGGCGCGAAGGAGTTGTCGTATTGCAGGTCCAGCGACAGGCGCTGGAATTGCTGGCTAGCGCCACCAAGACGCGCGCGATTTACCCCGGCTCCGGCCTCAATAAATAAACGCCAGTTGCTGGGCTGCTCAACTGTAGCAGGCATCTGGTCCGCGACTTTCAACGCATCAAGATCAGGGTCTTGCCGGGCATAAACGTTCATTGCCAGCAAACCCATCAAGGCACAAATACCGGGTTTGAATACAGATGGTTTGCGGCGCATCGTCATTCTGGCTTGAAACGTGGCAGATAATCGCGCTGCAACCACTGATCAGGCACTTCACGCCTGACCAGGTTGGAATAACGCATGACCGTCACCCATGTTGGGTCCAGGCCATCAATGATGACGGTCTCTGTCGGCCTGTCTATGCCCAGCTGTTTTTCATAACGGCGGTAATAGGCGGTCTTGAGCAGCTTGCCGCTTTCGGTATAAAACTTTGCCTTGACCGGGTGATTATTGCCCACCTCTATCCACATGTCGATGTGATGATAAGTGGCGTCCGGCGTGCTGGCATTCATGCTCAACTTGTTGCAATGTTTGGTCTGGCGGTCACCGTCCTGGGTGTCTTCTTCTACTGCACTTACGGCCTGATAATCCTTGGCCAGATTGACAGTCACCACGTCGCCATTCGATGCCTGGCCCAAAAGGCGCTGTTGCGGTGACATGCGTATGCTGGCCTTGCTGCTGGGGTCGTAAAACCACAAGTCCTTGCCGCTGAAGAGGATGAGCTTGTTGGCGTCCCTGGCTGGTGCAACATAGCGTATCAGACTGCGGAACTGGCCGCTATTGGGGTCAGCCTTGGAGTAGATAGACAGGGTGCTGGTATCCGTCTGTTTGCCTGCACGGTATTCGATGAGGGTATTGGTCAGGCCAAACGGATAATCAGGATTGCGCACCACATCACTGGCAGCCAGTATCTCTTGCGGGCTCTGGGCTGCCTGCGCAGTTCCCATGAACAATCCAGCTATGACGAAACAAACTACGGACGACTTTAAATAGTTCATGATATTTCCTTATACATGTCTCAAAGCATCGACAATCATGAGCCTCGATGCCCGGTTAGCAGGCAGCCAGGCCGAGATCACCGTCACCAGCAAAAGACCAATGATACTGCCTATCAGTAAAGGGATATCTTGCCATACACGCACCTGTATCAGGTAGGCATAGGAGTAGCCTGGCGGTGTCCACGCTGCACCACTGTTGTTGATCAGATAGGCAATCACCAGCGAACCAAGCAGACCGCATACCGCACCTATCGCGCCCAGCAACACACCTTCACACAGGAACAGCCGACGCAAACCGGAACGGCGCAAACCCATGGCGCGCAAGGTGCCTATCTCTACCGTGCGTTCCACCACGGCAGTGCTCATGGTATTGCCGATAGTGAAGAGGACAATCACGCCTATCAGTATGGAGATAAAGCCGAACATGGAATTCATGAACTGCACCGTCTGACCATACATGGGGTTGAGTACCTTGAAATCGAGCAGTTCCAGCGTTTGCCCCTTGACGTTCTGATCCAGCAACTGTTGCAGACGGGCGCGCGCCGCCTGCATCTGCGATGTATGTTTCAACTGTATCTGTATCGCGGTTACCTGCGCCGTGCCATTACCATAAATCAGCTTTTGTGCCTGACTCAAATGCATGGCCATATACACGTCATCCAGGGCCTTGATACCCATGTTCCTGGCTGTGATGACACTGAGGCTGGCAACATTCGGTGCGCCATGTGAAGTTGCCGCCAGCATTTCTATGCGGGTGCCCTCTTCCTTGACGGTATTGCCCTGCTCCAGTGCGGACAGCGCTGCGATATCGCCGGGGGCCTGTGCGCTATTGTCTGCTGGTGCGGCGGGGGTGTCGTCCTGCTTGCAGTCTGGTATCTGCAAGGCCTTGCACAATTTGATCTTGCGCGCCACGCCCTCGCCTATGACCACTGCATCGGGGTTGCTGCCATTCAAAGGCAGGGGCTTGGCATAGCTTTGCATGCCGTAGTCATTCCATTTCAGCATCTGGTTGCGCTCGGGTACAACGACGCCTAAAGCAAGTACTGAGCGTGAAACACCGGCAGAAAAATTACCGGCGAGGCCACCAAGCTGCAAGGTTGGCGTCACCACCACCAGCATGGAGGCTAGTTCCTTGTCCTGTTTGACGAGGTCAATGATGTGCTGATAATCAGCGATGCCATAGGCGGTAGGATTATCGCCACCTTCGAGGAAATAACCCTGACGCTGGATTTGCAAGTGGCCGCTGCCCTGGATAAAACCGGTTTCCATGCCATAGGTGATATTGGAGCGGTAACCGCCAAACAGCAGGATGGCAGTCAGGCCCACCACCATGGCCAGCAAGGTGGTTAATGAACGGCGACGGTTTCTGAGCAGGTTGCGCAGGGCGAGAGAAAAAGTTTTCATGCGCTCAACTCCACCTCGTTATTTTTTTGTTCTGCCTGCCGTTCTATGCTCACGATGCGACCATCCCGGATGAATATCGTGTCATCTGCCTCGGCCTGCACTTGCGGATCATGAGAAGAAAACACGAAGGAGACATGGCGCTCACGCTGCATTTTGCGCATCAGGCTGATGATGGCAGCACCGGTCTGGCTGTCGAGATTGGCAGTTGGCTCATCGGCCAGTACCAGTCTGGGTTCAGTTGCCAGTGCACGGGCAATCGCCACACGCTGACGCTGGCCGCCAGACAATTGACCAGGCAGATTTTGCGCCCGGTCTGCCAAGCCTACCGCGTCCAGCAGGTCAAGCACACGCTTCTTGCGCTCCCCTGCAGCGACCTTGGCCAGGATCAGCGGGTATTCGACGTTTTCATAGGTATTCAGAACAGGCAGCAGATTGAAATTCTGGAAAATAAAACCCAGGTGACGCGCCCTGAAGTCTGACAGCGCATCATCAGACATTTGATGCACGGCCTGATCTGCGACAATCACTTCGCCACTGTCTGCCCTGTCTATGCAGCCGATGAGATTCAGCAATGTGGTTTTACCGCTGCCGGAAGGGCCAGAAATCACAGTAAAACAATTAGCCCGCAATTGCAGGTTGATATCGACCAGTGCAGGCACATCGACCGCATCGAGGTGATAGGTTTTCATGACTTGCTTCAGTACTACGGGATACATAGTTACTCCAGTATGAAAATATAAATAATGAAACTCTTGTGGTGTGCTGTCAGCCGGCTGCATGGTCCGACAGATTGGCAGACATATCACTGACCATCAACGCCAGCATGCCTTGTTCAACAAATTGCTTCATGTCTGCTGTATAGCCACTGCCAGCCAGCATCTCTGGATGCTGCTCGTGAGCAGTCTGGACTTTCGCATGCGTAATGGGGTTTGCGCCCCAGGTGTCAGCAATCAGCCATTGCCAGTGGCGCATGAGTTTCATGATGTCGGGATGGCCAGGTGCGGGCTTGCTTTCCATCAGTTGCCGGGTCTGTGCAAATGTGTTCAGCCATTCCTGCATATTCTGCTGGCCATGTTTGCGGTAATGCTGCAACTCATCCTGATCCAGGTAGTTTGCAAAGACATCGCAGCGTATTTCATGCAAGGCCTGTAAAATAAAATCGAGCAATTCACCGTCAATGCCGGTGATGGCCTGGGCAGAAAAATCTGTCCTGTGCATATTGCTGAGTTTGGCGAAGAAACGCGGATCATCCCCCATGCTGGTCTTGCACAAGTCTATCCACTCGCGCGCCAGATTTTTGGCCTGTATATCAGTGGCAGGTATGCCGTTCTCCATGAGGCTGCGGACGGCGGTCACCAGTTTGGGCCATTCCTGCCTGAAATCGTTTTGTGCTGCCCGTTTTTGGAAGATGGCAATTTCTTCGGCACTGAAATACTGGCGCTGTGTCGCCATCAGGCGCAAGGTGTTGAGCCACTCATCAAGCTCCGGCTCTTTTTCTGAAGACAGTTTTTCTTCCAGTGTAGCCAGGCGATCGCGTAAATCATTCGCATCCGCAATTTGTCTGTCTATTGCACACATCTGCTGACGTATCAACTGACGCAAGTCTGCGCCGCCACCATTGAGCATATCGCGTGCCTCTGCCAGTGACAGCCCGAGGCCACGCAGTGCCTGCACGCGGTGCAGACGGGCGACATCATCTCTGTTATATAAACGATAACCTGATGCCGTGCGCGAAGACGGCTGCACCAGCCCTATTTCTTCATAATGATGCAGCGCACGGATAGTCAGGCCTATGCGCTTTGCCAGTTCGCCTATCTTGAGTAACATTGCTTGCCCTTGTAGAAAGGCCCATCTTAAAGTCTAACGTAACGTCAGAGTCAAGTAATTTCAAAAAGATTTATCGGGCTTTCTACAAATATACTTATTGGCAAGCTAAAAATCTGCCGATATCAAGTCCAGCCTGTCTGTACAAAAGGCATCGACACCCCAATGCAGTATTTCCGTCGCCCTTTCAGGTGTATTGACGGTATAGCAGAAAAGGCCATATCCGGCGTCTTTGATCTCCCGAGCCGTGTCTGCTGTCAAATGTTTGTGATTTGTATGCAGGGCTTTTGCAGCCAGCTCTTGCAAGCTGGCTTTCCAGTCAGGCGTGACCTTGTCCATCAAAAACCCTCGCGGAATAGTGGGTGCAGCATGCTTGGCGGCCATCAGGGCGGCAAATGAAAATGAAGAAAACAGGGGCAGATGCAGAGCATCGGTCACAGAAACATCGGTAAACAGGGCTTGCGTCTGTTCTGCGACGATACGTCCTGTTTCTTCTTCCGCTCCTGATGAAGGCTTGATCTCCACATTCATCCATATGCCATGCTGGCGGCAAAACCTGACCACGTCTGCATACAGAGGCACAGGTTCTCCTGCGAATAGCGCTGAAAACCATTTACCAGCATCCATCTTCTGCAAATCTGCTGCCAAAGTATCAGCCACGCGGCCACTGCCAGCCACGGTTCTGCCAAATTCAGGGTCATGCATGAGCACAGGGACGCCATCCTTTGATAACATGACATCAAATTCCACGGCAGCAAAACCGTGCTCCCATCCGCAACGCATCGCAGCCAGCGTATTTTCTGGCGCCAGGCTTCCACCGCCACGGTGAGCAATGACTTTAGGATAGGGCCACATATGCGCTCCTCACAAACTAAAAAATAATGTTAATAGGATAATCCAAGATGACAAGCTCGTCGCTACAAAAAACCGCCCTGGGCCATATCCGCGTGCTGGACCTGACGCGCGTACTCGCTGGCCCCTGGTGTGCACAAAACCTGGCAGACCTGGGTGCAGATGTCATCAAGGTAGAAAGACCAGGCAGTGGCGACGATACCCGTAGCTGGGGGCCACCTTATTTGCGCGATGCAGAAGGCAATAACACGACAGAGGCGGCCTATTACCTCGCCGCCAACCGTGGCAAACAGGCCATCACGGTAGATATCGCCACGCCTGAAGGCCAGAATATCATCCGTCAACTGGCAGCAAAATCTGATGTCGTGCTGGAAAACTACAAGGTCGGTCAGTTAAAAAAATACGGCCTTGATTATGAATCACTGAAGCTGGTCAAGCCTGATCTGGTGTATTGCTCCATCACTGGCTTTGGCCAGGATGGCCCCTATGCCCACCGTGCTGGCTATGATTTTATCGTGCAAGGCATGGGTGGCTTCATGTCGCTGACGGGTGAACGTGATGACTTGCCTGGCGGCGGCCCGCAAAAAGCCGGGGTCGCCATCGCCGACCTCATGACTGGCATGTATGCCACCATCGCCGTCATGGCTGCCCTGACGCACAGGGACAGGACAGGCGAAGGCCAGTACATAGACATGGCCTTGCTGGATGTGCAGGTCGCCATGCTGGCCAACATGAACATGAATTACCTGGCCAGCGGCAATGCCCCCAAACGCTGGGGCAATGCCCATCCGAATATCGTGCCTTATCAGACCTTTGCGACCTCTGACGGTCATATCATTGTCGCTGCGGGTAATGATGGTCAGTATAAAAAATTTGTACAGATAGGTGGCCTGCCAGAGCTTGCAGATGACCCTCGTTTCAGCACCAACCCAAAGCGAGTAGAACACAGGGATGTGCTGGTGCCGATACTGGCAAACATGGTCAGACTCAAGAGCAAGCAGGAATGGATAGACCTGCTGGAAGAGGCCGGCGTGCCTTGCGGCCCGATCAACCGCCTGGACGAGGTATTTGCCGACCCACAGGTCGTAGCGCGTGGCATGAAGATCAAGGTTCCTCATCCTGCTGCTGGCAGCGTTGATCTGCTGGCCAGCCCGATGAAACTTTCAGTCACCCCCGCAATTACCCCCGGCGCCCCGCCCCTGCTGGGCCAACATACCCAGGCCGTATTGGGTGAATTGCTAGGCTATGGGCCAGCGCAAATTGAGGAATTGAAGGGCAAGAACATCATCTGACGAATGGCAGCAAGGCAGCAGGCGTCGTTTTTGCAAACCCTGGCGACAAAAAACCGGGGCTTCATCCTAAAGCGCTCCGCAGCCTACGCCAAAGTCGCTAAGCTTATGCCCATCACTATTTCCCTGGCAAAACAATGATCAAACAGTATTATTTGCGCACAGTGTCCGCCCTGTTATCAAGCCTGACACCAACATGGCGCGAGCGCATATACAAGATTTTGTCGGATATGCCGCGTCTGCTGGGCATCAATCTGGCCTGCGGCTTTGCTGTCACCTACGTACTGCGCACAGGAGGCAGCCTGTTCGTGAACGTTACCGTTTCCATGTTCATAGGCTTTTCTGCCTATACCCTCATCAACGGTACAAAGCAGTTGATCTGGCGGGACAAGGAGCCCCATGTCATCGGCTTTTACCTGATGTGCCTGCTGGTTGCGCCACTGGCTTTTTTCGTCGGTCTGCTGATTGCGTCCTATCTGCTCAATTTTTCCATCAATGCCTTTTCCCATTTCCAGTGGAACCATGTGAGCAATTTTGTCATCATGACCTGCATCGTCAGTCTTGTGGCAGCCTGGTCTTTCTGGAACCGGGGGAAAATGGCAGAGCTGGTCGCCGCTGCCGAAGCAGAAAAAGCAAAAAATGCAGCCATAGAAAAACAAGCTCTGCAAGCGCAATTACAAATGCTGCAAGCGCAAATAGAGCCGCATATGCTGTTCAACACCCTGGCCAATCTGCAGGGCCTGATAGCGATCGACCCTGAGCGCGCCCAGCACATGCTGGCGCAACTGATCATTTACCTGCGCAACACTCTTAGCTCTTCGCGTGCTGAACAAACCAGCCTGAAGCAGGAGTTCACCCTCATGCAAGCCTATCTGGAACTGCTCGCCATACGCATGGGAAAGCGCCTACGATACACAATGGACTTGCCCGATGCCTTGCAGCAGACCAGCATTGCCCCCATGCTCTTGCAACCATTGGTAGAAAACGCCATCAAGCATGGTCTGGAGCCAAAAATGGAAGGTGGCAGCATCCATGTCGTCGCTGAAGCCGTGACAGGACAATTGCACCTGAAAGTCATCGATACCGGCCTGGGCCTGCCTTTCAATTACGATGATAGCCATGTTGCGAGCACCGACGGACTGCACGTAGGCAATGCCAATATCCGTGACCGCCTGCTTGCCCTGTATGGCCCACAAGCCAGCCTGACACTGACGGCCAACGCGCCTGAAGGGGCGATTGCCCATTTGACTATTCCATTACCACAATTACCATGACAAACAAACGCGCCCTGATCGCCGAAGACGAACCCATCCTTGCCCTGACCCTGCAAAAAATGCTGGGCAAACTCTGGCCTGAGCTGCAAATCTGCAGCCTGGCTGAAAATGGCGTTGAGGCAGTGCAGGAAGCCCTGACACAGTTGCCCGACATCCTCTTTCTCGATATCAAGATGCCCGGCAAGACCGGGCTCGAGGTGGCGCAGGAACTGGCGGAGGAATGGCCGGACCAGAAACCCTTTCCTCTCATCGTGTATGTCACTGCCTATGATGAATATGCCGTTGAAGCCTTTGAACACTCTGCTTCGGACTATGTTCTGAAACCCATCAGCGAAGACAGGTTGAACAAAACCGTACAAAGATTACAGGCCCGCCTCGCTGACGGCCCGCAAAGACCGAATGAGCTTGAGCGTGTGCTTGAGCAACTGCGCCACCTCGTGCCTGGCCAGGCTGCCCAGCCTGGCAATACTGCGCAGCCAGAACGCCTGCGCATCATACGCGCCGCTGTCGGCAACCAGATACGCATGATCAATGTTGATGACGTATTGTATTTTGAAGCCACCGACAAATACATCAATGTCGTCACCAGGGAACATTCGTCCCTGATACGCAGCAGCCTGCGTGAACTCCTGCCACAACTCGACAGCAGCATCTTTTGGCAAATTCACCGCAGTACTGTCGTCAATACCCTGCATATACAGATCGCCAACAAGGACGAGACCGGCAAGATCACACTGAAGCTCAAAGGCAGTGAAGACAAGCTACAGGTTAGTAGAGTCTATGCACATTTGTTCAGACAGATGTAATCATGACTTACGCAAAACCGCCCCAGCTGCGTTGCAGCTCCCGCTTTAATCTTTCCTTGTACTAAAGTACTGTCTTCGTCGCTACGGTGCAGTCGGGGTTTCAGGCAACACGTTGTCTACCGACGCAACGAACCACCCTTGCAAGGGTGGTTTTTAAAGCGTTAGCCTCGCTGGGACAATTTTGCGCAAGTCCTGATAAGATGTTTTCAAAATACAGAAGATCGACTATGACAAACCCAAAAAATATAAACAATTTACAATGGCAATGCGCGAGCTTCGATGAATTGAGCAATTTGCAACTGCATGCCATCTTGCAGGCACGTTCTGCCGTATTTGTCATTGAACAAAACTGCGTTTATCAGGACGTCGATGGCAAAGACCCAGTTTCACATCACCTGACGGCCTGGACGCCGGAGGGCGAAGTGGCGGCCTATCTGCGCATAGTCCCTGCTGGTATCAGCTTTGATGAGGCTTCACTGGGCCGCGTCATCAGCACCCAGGACTGGCGTGGCAGCGGTGTTGGCAAAGCTTTAATTGCAAATGGCATCAAGGCTTTGCATGCACGGTACCCTGGCGCCCCTATACGCATAGGTGCCCAGGCTTACCTTGAAAAATTCTATGGCAGCTTTGGTTTTGAGACGGTTTCTGACATCTATCTGGAAGACGATATTCCCCATATCGAGATGCTGTTGGTCGCAAAAGCCTGATTAAATCGCTTATAATGCTGCCAAATCAATGACTTACTGAATTTCATCATGCCCGCTGCAATACAAACACCCGATAAACCCTACGTCAATATTTCTGCCTACAAGTTCATCACCTTCGATGACACCGCTGAAAAACGCCAGGTATTTCTGGACAAATGCAAGGAACTGAATCTGAAAGGCACGGTACTGCTGACGCCGGAAGGCATCAATATGTTCCTGGCAGGTTTGCGCCATGAGATTGATGCCTATATGGACTGGCTGCACCAGGATCCACGTTTTGCAGACATAGTCGCCAAGGAAAGTTTTTCTGATCACCAGCCTTTCACCAAAATCCTGGTCAAGCTGAAGGCTGAAATCATCACCATGCGCATGCCACTGATCAAGCCTGAAGATGGCCGCGCCCCTGCGGTGGATGCCCATACGCTCAAGCGCTGGCTGGACCAGGGCCATGACGACAATGGTAAAGCCGTGGTCATGGTTGATACCCGCAATGATTTTGAAGTTGATGTTGGCAGTTTTGACAACACCATCGATTACCGTATTGCCAAATTCACAGAGTTTCCGGCTGTTATCGAAGCCAATCGCGATGCCTTGAACGACAAGACGGTAGTGACCTTCTGCACTGGTGGCATACGCTGCGAAAAAGCCGCTATACACATGCAGAATGTAGGCTTCGACAGTGTCTATCAGCTCGAAGGCGGCATCCTCAAGTATTTTGAAGAAGTCGGTGGAGATCACTACCATGGCGACTGCTTTGTGTTTGACTACCGCACAGCACTGAACCCACAACTGGAAGCTACAGACACCAAACAATGCTTCGCCTGCCGAGCTGTCGTCACGCCACGTGAGCAACTGTCTCCCTGGTATATCTCTGGCAAATCTTGCCCGCATTGCAAGAAAGAATCGACAGGGGCAACAGAGGCAGAAACCACTATTGCTCAATAGTCAAACCTGCTCAAATAACTCTTTCAGATAAAAGCATTACTGTTTACAGCAGTAATGCTTTTTTTGTTTTCTGCGATGAACTTCGCCAGTTTCAATCAGTCTATTATTCCGCTAGTTCTATAACTCTAGAGCGCCTGCTCAGACAAAAAAAACATCCTATTCAGAGACTTCCTATGAAACGCTTACTACTCAGCACTCTCGCCCTCAGCCTGCTGGCCAATGCTGCCCAGGCAGCAGACCCCAGCCCAACCACAGTCGTTGCCAAAGCGACTGCCCTTGGCTCTGGCATCTATCCCGAAAACATGGACAAGGCAGTGCGTGCTCAGGATGATTTTTATCGCTATGCGCAAGGTGCATGGTTAACGGCCAATGAAATCCCGGCAGACAAATCAGACTGGGGTACGTTCATGAAAGCGCGTGAGGATGTGCAGCAGCAATTGCGCACCATCGTTGAAAGCGCCGCCAAAGAAAGCAATAAAGTAGCAGGATCAGATACACAGAAAATCGGTGATCTCTACAACAGCTTCATGAATGAAGAAAAACTTAATGCGTTGGGTATTGCAGCGCTGAAAAGTGACCTGAGCAAGATTGCAGCAATGCGAAACAAAAAGGCCATACCAGGCCTGATTGCGCATTTTCATGAGATAGGCGTCAACACGCCGATACGTGTGGGTATTGGTCAGGACAATAAAAATTCCAGTCAATATGCCGTCGATGTCAGTCAAGCTGGGCTGGGCTTACCAAACCGCGACTACTACCTGAAGCTGGATGATGCGAAGATGGCTGACATCCGCGCAAAATACAAAGCGCACATAGAAAAAATGCTGACGCTGGCAGGCGAAAAAAATCCTGCGACACAAGCCGACGATATCATCGCACTCGAAACTGCTATTGCAAAGGTACAGTGGACAGCAGTAGAAAACCGTGATCCGGTCAAGACCTATAACAAAATGGCCGTCATCGATTTGAACAAGATGACTCCGGCATTCAACTGGACAGCCTATCTGCAATCCGCTCACATGCATGGCAAAGTCAATGCCCTCATCGTATCGCAGCCAAGTTATATCAAGGGTTTTGGCGATAACCTGAACAACTTCACGCTGGATGTCTGGAAGTCATATTTCACCTGGCACCTGATCCGTGCCTACAGCCCCTTCCTGTCGTCTGATTTTGTCAATGAAAACTTTGCATTCTATGAAGCCACGATTGCTGGCATCAAGGAAAACCGCACTCGCGATAAACGCGGTATAGCACTGACAGATCAGGTATTGGGTGAAACCGTAGGTAAAATTTATGTAGAAAAATACTTCTCACCTGAAGTCAAACAGCGCACAGAAAAGATGGTGGGCTATTTCCTCGAAGCCTTCAAACAAAGCATAGACACACTGGACTGGATGAGCCCGGAAACCAAGAAGCAGGCGCAAATCAAACTATCCAAGATCAGCGTCAAGATAGGCTATCCAAAAAAATGGCGTGATTATTCCAGTCTGACGATAAAGAGCGATGACCTGGTTGGTAATCTCATGCGCGCACGCAAGGCACGTTATGTCAGGGAAGTTGCCAAGCTCGGCAAACCCATAGACCGTGAAGAATGGCATATGACACCGCAAACGGTGAATGCCTATTACAGCCCTGAGATGAATGAAATCGTCTTCCCTGCTGCACGTTTGCAATCACCCCTGTTTGATGTGAATGCAGAAGATGCATTCAACTACGGCGCACTGGGTATTTCCATCGGCCATGAAATCAGCCACGCTTTCGATGACCAGGGCGCGCAGTATGATGGCGACGGTAATTTGCGTAACTGGTGGACAGCCGAAGACCAGGAAAAATTCAAGAAAAAAACCAGAGTACTGGTAGAGCAATACAATGCCTACAGCCCCTTGCCTGGTCACTTCCTCAATGGTGAGCTGACCCTGGGTGAAAACATTGCCGACAATGCCGGTATCGTCATGGCATTGCGTGCCTACAAGCTGTCACTGCAAGGCAAACCTGCACCTGTGATCGATGGCTGGACCGCCGAGCAACGCCTGTTCATGGGCCTGGCACAAGCCCGACGCGGCAAGTCACGCGAGCAACGTGCGATTACCCTCATCAAGACTGACCCGCATTCCCCAGGAGAATTCCGTGTCAATGGCAGCCTGGTCAATCATCCTGATTTTTATACCTCGTTTGACGTCAAACCTGGCGACAAGATGTATCTGACACCGGATAAGCGCGTCAGTATCTGGTAAATCATTTATCGCCCCCACTACCTGCCGTCCTCTTATCCAGAGTCATGGCAGGTAGCATATACAGTATCCAATTTCCTCAAAAATCGTCATACCGGTATCATATTCCACTACCTCTTCTGTAACTATTTGCTACTGATGACAAATAGCTTGCGATTCTATGGTCTTATATTATTGTAGAGTCACTTTCTACATACAAGGAGACTTCATGTCAGCATCAATTCGCAAAATCGCCCTGATTGCCACCCTGTGCGCAAGCAGCCTGTTGCCACTTTCTGCACACGCTGGCCGTGGCTGCATTTCTTGCGGCCCCTCTGGCGGCTCTGAAGCTCTGTCCATGGGTGTAGGCATCATCATGCTGGGTGGTTTTTCCATGGTGGCTGGTTCAGGTGAGATGATCGTTGATACCGTCAAGGCGGGTGCCGATGGCGTGACTGTCGTGCTCAAGGGTTCTACGCAAGCGGTCAGCACAACCGTCAGATTATCTGGCAAGGGCATAGAAAAAGTCGGTCTGGTCAGCGGTGCCGTGGTGGAAGTCAGCGCGACGACAACTGGTTATTTGCTGGTCAGTGCGGGCAAGGTACTGGCGTTTATTCCTAACGAAATCGGCACTGCCCTGATGCATCACAACAAGGTCTGATCCTATTTATATGCGCACACGCTCACTGGCTTCCTCCAAGGTTCTGATAATAATTCAGCGTCTATTCATCGTCATCGCTCTCGCCTGTACGGCACCGGCTTTTGCCGGTCGCCCTTGCGAGGAAAATAATTACGATCCCAAGAAAGTCATGCAGGCGCTGGAGTTTGCGCACAAGACCCAGATCAGGCTCGACGAAAGCCAGGCCAATGTTGCCATCATCGCCCGCGTTGGCCAGGATTTATCGAAATACAATTTACGTTACTCCCACCTGGGCCTGATAGAACGCCTGCCAGATGGTACCTGGTCTGTCATGCATGAGCTGAACCAATGCGGCACAGCCAATTCAGAATTATTCAGGGAAGGTCTGGGTAATTTTTTCATGGACGACATGTTCGCCTTTGAAACCCTGGTCCTTATTCCCAGCAGTGAAACACAACAGAAAATACAACAGGTGATGGCCGATGGCCGTGCAAAAAACCTGCATGCAGCACGCTACAACATGCTGTCTTATGCCTACTCCACCATGTACCAGAATTCAAATCAATGGGCACTGGAAGTTCTCGCCGCAGCGCAAGCCAATGACGTGCGCATAGAAAACCGCACGCAGGCCCAGGCATGGTTAAAGTCAGTATCCTATAAACCTGACACCATCTACATACCCTCCCTTACGCGCCTGGGCGCCCGCATGTTCCGCGCCAACGTCGCCTTCGACGACCATCCATTTGACCGCCGCATGGCCGGGCAAATCGATACCGTCACGGTTGAATCCATAGTTCGATTCATGATGTCTCGCGATGGCAAGGCTGAAAAATTCGTGCTGAAGCAGTAAAGTAATTTGCAAAACATTCTTCAGTCGAACTCAAAAATCCTTGCCGGAGCAGCACAGAACTGCTCTCAAAAAACCACAAAAGCATTTTTTAGAAGACTTATTCAAATGTCATGAATAAGCCTTGCCTCCTGCTGCCACCTGCATTTAGCATGGTCAAAAACAATAATAAGTTTGCCAATATCAGTACGCAGACGGTATCTGCTACCGCCTGACGTCACCCGATTTTTATAACAATGAGACAAAAAGGTAAAGCATGGAAAAGTTTTGGCTGCAATCCTATCCCCAGGGTGTACCCGCAGAAATCGACTACACCCAATACACCTCACTCGTGCATCTGCTGGAAGAGTCTTTCCAGAAATACGCTGACCGCAAGGCCTATGTCTGCATGGACAAATACCTGAGCTATGCAGAAGTGGATGACTTGTCGAAGGAATTTGGCGCATGGCTGCAAAACCGGGGCCTGGAAAAAGGTGCGCGCGTTGCGATCATGATGCCTAACATCCTGCAATACCCTGTCGTTATCGCTGCAGTCTTGCGCGCAGGCTATACCGCCGTCAACGTCAACCCTTTATATACACCGCGTGAACTTGAACATCAATTGAATGACTCTGGTGCTGAAGCCATCATCATCCTTGAGAACTTTGCCACTACCCTGCAGCAGGTACTCAACAAAACCAGGATCAAACATGTGGTCGTAACCAGCATGGGTGACCTCATGGGTGGAGTCAAAGGTATGGTCGTCAATTTTGCCGTGCGCCATATCAAGAAAATGGTGCCGGAATTCTCACTCCCGACTGCGATCAGCTTCAAACAGGCACTGGCAGATGGTTCACGCCTGCAACTGCAGGCAGTAAAGCTCACTCATGACGATATCGCCTTCCTGCAATATACAGGCGGCACTACCGGTGTATCCAAGGGTGCGGTGCTGACACATCGTAATGTCACTGCCAATGTCCTGCAAAATGAAGCATGGGCACAACCTGCGCTGAACAAGGCACCCAGGGTAGAAGCCATGACCATCGTCTGCGCCCTGCCCCTGTATCATATCTTTGCACTGACCAGTTGCTACCTCATGGGCATGCGCCTGGGTGGCATGAATATCCTGATCCCTAATCCGCGTGATATTCCTGGTCTGGTCAAGACCTTGTCACAACACCAGATCAGCATGCTGCCCGCCGTCAATACCCTGTACAACGGCTTGCTGAATAATGCCGATTTTGCCAAACTGGATTTTTCATTGCTGAAGGCCTGCAATGGTGGCGGTACGGCAGTGCAGCCTGCGGTCGCAGAACGTTGGAAAAAAGTGACGGGCTGCGCCATCATAGAAGGCTATGGCATGTCAGAAACTTCACCAGTAGCAACCTGCAATCCGGCAGATTCAGACGACTTCAGCGGCACCATAGGCTTGCCTCTGCCATCGACAGAAATCGCCATACTTGATGATCATGGCAACCGTGTACCTTTGGGTGAATCGGGTGAAATTGCGATACGTGGCCCGCAAGTCATGCAGGGTTATTGGAACCGTGCTGACGAAACTGCCAAGGTCATGACGGCTGACGGATTTTTCAAATCCGGTGACATCGGCATCATGGAAGCGAATGGCTTTATCCGCGTCGTAGATCGCAAGAAAGACATGATCCTGGTGTCCGGCTTTAATGTCTATCCAAATGAAATTGAAGGAGTCGTCGCCAGTCACCCGGGCGTACTGGAATGTGCATGCGTAGGTGTGCCAGATGACAATTCAGGCGAAGCTGTCAAATTATATGTCGTCAAGAAAGATGCAAAATTGACCGATGAAATATTGATGAGCTACTGCAAGGAGCAACTAACGTCCTACAAAAAACCCAAGTACATAGAATTCCGTACCGAGTTGCCAAAGTCCAACGTAGGCAAAATCTTGCGACGCGAATTAAGGGATGAAAAGAAGGAAGAAAAGAAAGCAGCCTGAACAGCCTATGAGAGAAAAGCAAGACCTGCGTAATCAGGCCTTGCTTTTTTTTGGCATATTCTTTGTTGGGGTGGTAACGCTCACTCAGGCTTGAGTAACTCCTGCCAGCGCGCAGCCTGGCGGGACAAGCGTTTACTGCGGCCTATATAGGACCAGGGATTGATGAAACGCGTTACATAGCGCCATACCATCATCGCCGTATCGCCATCGCGGCGCGGTATCACATGCAGATGCACATGAGGTACATGCTGGTTCGCGGCCTTGCCATTATTGAGCAACACTGTGGTAGCATTGCTTTCACCACCGAGGCGCAAGGCCGATGAAAAGCGGCTGGCCATGGCAAACAGATAGCTCACCGTCTCTTCCGGCAATTCTTCTATGTGCTGCTGGTGCTGTTGCGGTATCACCAGCAAATGCCCGCGCGTCAAAGGGAAGGCATCAAGTATGGCGATACAGTGTTCATCTCTATAGACCACCGATGCGGCACTGCGCCCGTTGAGGATTTCGCAAAATACGCATTCATGCTTTCTGGCCACATTGCCTCCTGTCTTGCAGATTACATCATATACATAAAAAAACCCGCCACACAGGACGGGTTCATCTCCTGCCACACCTACCAGGTATCATACGCCAGGAATAAGCTTTTCCACTTGCTGGCCATCACTTTCTTTTGCCAGTTTTTGCAAGGCAGGATAATCGATCTTGCCATTCGAATTGAAAGGCATCTTGCGCAATTCAATCACATCCTGCGGTACCATGTAAGCAGGAAGATGCAGGGTGCATGCCTTGAGTATGTCTCTTGATGATACGGTAAAGCCACAGCCATAGGCAAGCAAGCCCTGCACGCTACCGTCTGCAGCAACCGGCCAGGGTACTACTGCCACCAGGTCAGAACCGCCAAGGCGGCGTATCACCGCCTCAACCTCCTGCACTTCAACCCGGTAGCCACGTATCTTGACCTGGTTATCGATACGCCCGCAATACAGCAAACCCACTTCTACATCGACGCAGGCCAGGTCACCGGTACGATACCAGCGCTGCGCCTGCCTACCCTCAAAATGCATGTTCAGGAAGCGCTGGCGTGTTAATTCAGCATTTTCCCAATAGCCATGTGCCAGTTGTGAGCCGCCCAGATACAATTCACCAATTTCACCGTCAGCAACAGGATTAAAGTGCTCATCCAGGACCATGGTTTCCTGCCCTGGCAAAGACTGGCCTATGGGCACGACGGGCAAGGCCGCAATGCGCTGATCACTGGCGTCGTAAGGATGCACGGTAAAGGCGATCGTTGCCTCGGTGGGCCCGTATAAATTCTCGATGATGGAATTGGGCGCGGCAGGTTGCCAGTCTTGCGCCAGACTGGTGGGCAAAGCTTCACCACAAAACAGACTGTACTTCAGGCTGGGCAAAACACCGGGGCGCAAGGCGTTGTAGCGTTTCAGGCAGGCAGCCAGCGATGGTACAGAGAACCAGTGCGTTAATTCATGTTGCTGTACAAATTTAAGCGGCATCATCATGACACGTGCAGGCACGCTATACAGGCAGGCACCAGCACTCAGGCAGACGAAAATATCATGTACCGACAAGTCAAAGGTTAAATCAAAAAACTGGGTAAAGCGGTCGCCCTGCCCCGGTTGATAGCGTGCGATGATACTGGCGACATAGGTAGCAACATTTTCATTCGTCACTGCCACACCCTTGGGCAAACCCGTGCTGCCAGAAGTAAACAGGATATAGGCAACAGGGTTGGCCTTGACAGGCAAGCTCAGGCTGGCGGTATCGGCCTCGGCCATCTGGCGTTTTAAAATATAAGTATGCTGGCTGGCGCTGGCAGCCCAGGTGGGCAAAGTCTCCGTCTCGGGCATCAGCACGGTCAAAGGCTCGGGATAAGATTGCAGCAATTCTTTGGCTGCATCCATGGAACGCTCATCGACGACAATCGAGGTCGATGCAGAAAGCTCCACCATGCGCAAATTGCGCTGCACGGGGAACTTGGTATTCAGTGGCACATAGGCCATGCCTGCCAGCAAAGTACCAAGCACAGAAACATAGGCAGTAACGCTGCGATCTACCAGCAAGGCACAACGTTGCCGGCTGCAATCCTTGTTCTCGCGCGTCAGCGTGCGGGTAATCCTGGCGACACGCAACAGCAATTCTGCATAGGTATAAACCTGTTCATCCACCCACAATGCATTGCTGTTAGGCTGGGCTTTAGCCGTGTTGAAAAAACTGGCTATCAATAAATTTTGTTCTTTTTTCATAAAAATGTCTCCCCCGACCATAGTGATGAGCATGGTTGTCATTTCGCCACGACAAAAACAGCTTGGCAATGTCCGCAGACTTTCCTGACGCGGACATTGCCATCGACATCAATTCAGGCTGGGTATAACTTGATCCTGATGCTGTGCGACAAATTGCCTGATCATGGTCGCCAGGTCTTCATCATAGAAATGCGAGAAGTGATCACCGTTTTCATCAAAGGACAATACCCCCTGCTTCAGGCCTGCAACCAGGAAACGGCCCACATCGGCATGCGTGACAAGATCCTTGCCACCGACATGCACGAGCACAGGATGCGGGATATCGGCAGTCCAGGCATCTGCTCTTTCATTGAACAGGCCGTTCATCATATTGGCGTAGCGGAACAATGATTCCGGCGTTCGGAAAGGTACGCTGGTCATGTACAGCAAGAAAGGGTCGGTACTGGTCAGGATGGTAGAAATCATCTTGCGGTCTTCACCATCATCTGAGGTTGCATGGGCACCATAAATGAGGTCGCAGTACTTTTGGGCGAAACGATAATTGGCAGCGATCTTGGGGAAAAGCGTGCGTATATTTTTCTCAAAATCGGTGATCTTGATTTCATTCGAGGCTGGCAACGAAACACCGCCATTCAGCAATACTGCCGATGAAATACGTTCAGGGAAAGCCGCCATGCTGCGCAGACATACCTGGGCACCACTGCTCCAGCCGGCGATAGCTGCTTTGGCGATGTCAAAGTGGTCGAGTATAGTCACCATGTCTTTGGCATGGGTCAAGGAATGGCATTTTTCCAGATCAAATTCATGAGTAATCGCTGGTACCCAGCGGCTTTCCCATGTGATGACATGAAACTGATCAGACAGGCGCTGGGCCAGCGGGAACATGAAGTCAGATGGCATGCCATAGGCATTTGCCAGCACCAGCGCCGGTTTGCTCTTGTCGCCCAGCGTCAACACACATAATTCAGTACCATCTTCAGCCGTGACCTGGCTGCGGTTGAAAGTCGTACCATTCTTTTGTTCATCCAGTTCCTTGATAAAAGCAGTCAGGTAAGTACCGTAATCAGCCCAGCTCAGCCCCACATGTTTGGGCAGGCTGCGGGTAAAGTTCTTGATGGTGCGGTAGTAACCGCCATAAAACACGGTGCGTTTATCGAATAATTCTTCTATCGCCGTCGCGGGGGTGTCGCGCTCGGGTACGAAATTGATGCTTTTCATGCCGAGTGCAGTATCAATTTTTTCCAGCATGGTCTTGACATTGAGGTCGCTGGAATTGGTCAGGTGATACACCTTTTGGTCACCAAAACCGATATTGCTCAGATAGATCATGTCGAACACGCATTGATCCACTGGCACCAGATTGCCCGCAGCAGCCAGATCACCGATGAGGCGCAAAGGTGTCTGCAGTTTGCTCAGTGTTTCGCGCAGGCGGTACATTTCCTGGGTCAGGCCGTAGATACCAAAGCGTGTGCCACCGCTGCGGCGTGATGCCAAAGGTCCCATGATGATGGCGGGACGCAGGATGCGGTAGTCCAGTCCGTTGGCATCACAGTATCTGGCGACTTCATGCTCACCTTCATTCTTGCTGCTCTCGTAAAAATTGTTGTAGTCTATATCGACGGGATGCAGGCTCTCCGGTATTTCACCGGCCACGCGGCCAGAGGTATAGGCAGTAGAGATATGCAGGTAGTGCTGGCAATGCACGCGCCGCGCCAGGTCCATCACATTCTGGGTGCCGTTGATATTGTGATGGTAAATTTCTTCCTTGTGGCGGTCTTCAAACTTCAGGCTGGCGGCACAATGCCAGAATTCGCTGATACCCGCCGCTGTGAGTTTTTCCAGGTCATTCTTGCTGATCGCACACATGGTCTCGGTCATATCACCGAGTATGTATTCCAGCTTGCTGTCGATATCTGCTTTGGGGATGGGCTGGTTGTAGGCAGAGGCGCAGACTGCAAGCGCGTCATATACACGCTGCCTGGCGTGTTCCTGCGACTCGCCCCTAACGAGAACATAAATCTTGCCACTCTGGCGCAAACGCCAGAACAGGAAATTACTGCCGAGAAAACCGGTAGCACCTGTGAGAATAATATTCTTTGTGGTATTGCGGTGACGGTTGGTCAGTTCCAGCAAATCGCCATAGCGATAGTCAGTCAATTGGTGTTCCATGGTTTTTCCTAGTCTAAGTTTTCTGTATGCGTGGTGGAATGGAATGCTCTATTCCATGTAATGCTGTTGCACCCTGTCCAGGGTCCTGACCTTGTCGAGCACGGTGTCATCGACCACAACTTCCCTGCCACTGATTTCTTCTATGAGGAGTACGTATTCCACAAAACTCAGGGAATCAACGACATCGTTTTCTATAAGGTCAAGGTCAAAGGGAATATCGGACAGATATTTTTTCTTTGACAGCAACCACTGTTTAACTTCATTGATCTTGTCAAGACTGATAAGCTGGTTCAAGACTGGTCTCCTGTTTTAATAAATGGGTGTCGGCCAGCAGGGCCAATACTTTTTTCAACAATTCACGTGCGTGAAAATCCTGCCGCGCCGGGTCAGCCAGCAGTGCACTGCGGATTGCCATGCCGCTGCTAAAACCGGCATCGCGGTACATCGCCGGGTTGTAGAGCGATTCGATGGTGACCTGCACATATTTGCGCAAGTGTTGCGAGACTTTCTCCAGTACTTCTGGCGCATAATCATTGCTGATGCCATCTGCCAGCCTGGCCAGCAGGGCACGGCCAAAGGTGATGTGGCGCGACTCATCATTGCGGTGCGCCTCATTGATCTCGCGTATAAAGGGATGCACGCGCTCATCAAGTGCAATCTTCAGGTTGTAGTAATGGCCGACTTCTTCAAAAATGAAAATCTGTGCAAAGCGGACGAGGATAGTCAGCCTGGGGTCAAGCTTGAGTTCAGTCAGTTTTATTTTCTTGTTGCCATAAATCTTTCCCCCATAGTTTTCGCAGAATTTGGCGAAGTACCACATGTGCTGGTTTTCTTCATCAATGAAGTGATGCAGGTAATCATTGGCTTCTTTCAGCATGGGTGTATGCAAGAGCTCTGCCACGCCTGCTATCAGTTCCTGCTCGCCCGTCACATTCAGGCTGAACAGGTTGATGCATTCCCATTTGCTGAGCAGTTTGCATTGTGCCTCGCTGGCCTGCTCGTAGTAAGCTGTGCCATGGATGGTCAGCAGTTCAGGGCTTACCCACCAGTCCTGCTCACTGATATCATTTACCCAGTCAAAGCGGGTGAAGCTGAAGACATGCCTGTCACGGGACAATTGCACCAGCCTGGCAAGGCGGTCGGTGTACATACTTTGGGCACTTTGGTTCATGCTCATCTTTCTTTGTCTCCATTGATGTTGATCAATACGTTAAAATTTAGTCTAGCTATTTTTAGATGTCGCTTTAACTACATTAATAAAAATCTAACATCAGCGTCCATGGAATTTGATAGAATTTTTCATCTAAGTTTCTGGCACAAAATTTGATTTACAGAAACTTTACAGACATACAAAAATAGCGGAGAAACACCTTGTTTGAGACGTGGCAGACGCATACCACCGGGGCTGGCCAGAGGGTATTTTTGCATTCAGGAATTGATCTCAGGCACGAACAGACCACTTTTCAATTAGTGGTAAAAAAAGCACAATCGGTCTTTTTTTAATTTCGCTTAAACCTCTGGCATGCTGGAAATTTTCTTTAAATTAATGCTTTTAAAGCATTGTTCTTTAAGAGTGCGCTAGAATCCGTCATCACTATTTCTGGTACTGAAAATGCAGAATTTATCGATTCTTCAGGCTTTTTATGTGGGCCGGGCCAGTATTCAGGTAATCATCAAAGCTTCATACCGCAATTAAGCGTATGACGACTTCCGTTAGCGATAACACCCGGCAATTGGTGGAATCCATATACCAGCAAGAGTCGCGTCGGGTCTTTGCGACCCTGGTACATCTGCTGGGTGACTTTGACCTGGCAGAAGAAGCCCTACACGAGGCCTTCAAGGCAGCGCTGGAGCAATGGCCGGACAAAGGCTTGCCTGAATACCCACACACCTGGTTGGTCTCTGCAGGACGCTATAAGGCCATAGACAGCATACGCAGGCAAAGACGCTTTGACCCGCTGGATGAGCATGTAGAGGCCGTAGAAGCGCTGGTGGATGAAACAGCCCAGCCAGGCGAAACTGCATTTGAATCACCAGTCATGGAAGACGACAGGCTGCGCCTGATCTTCACCTGCTGCCACCCGGCACTGGCGGCAGATGCCCAGGTTGCGCTGACCTTGCGTGAAGTCTGCGGCCTGACAACGGAAGAAATCGCCCATGCCTTTTTGACCCCCGCCCCTACTCTGGCGCAGCGCATCGTGCGTGCAAAAGCAAAAATACGTGATGCCAGAATCCCTTATCAGGTACCAGAAAAAGAAGAATTGCCCGCGCGCCTGCATAGCGTGCTTAGGGTGATTTATCTGGTCTTTAATGAAGGCTATTCCAGTTCTGCCGGTGACTCTGCCTTGCGT
Organism: Undibacterium sp. KW1; assembly: GCF_009937955.1. Lineage (NCBI taxonomy): Bacteria > Pseudomonadati > Pseudomonadota > Betaproteobacteria > Burkholderiales > Oxalobacteraceae > Undibacterium > Undibacterium sp. KW1. The sequence continues at coordinate 3,823,334 of NZ_AP018439.1, forward strand.
CTGGATCTGGCAGCGGAAGCCATACGGTTGACACGACTGCTACAGGAATTATTGCCCGAGCCGGAAGTCAGTGGTTTGCTGGCGCTAATGCTTTTGCATGAATCGCGCCGTCCCGCCCGTACGGACAGCCAGGGTGAATTGATTGCACTGGAACAGCAGGACCGGCAATTATGGGATCAACAATTGATCGACGAAGGTTGCACGCTGGTAGAGCAGGCTTTGCGCTCTGGCCGCTTTGGCGCCTACACACTGCAGGCGGCGATATCCGCCGTCCATGCAGAGGCGGCGACTTATGCAGAAACTGACTGGCCACAGATCGTTGGTCTGTATGATGCCCTGCTACGTGTTGAAGCCAGCCCCATCATAGAACTGAACCGTGCCATCGCGATTGCCATGTGCACGGGCGGGTTAAAACATGGCTTGTCGTTGGTGGAAGCCTTGCTGGAAAGACAGGAAATGCAAAACTACCATCTGGCACATGCAGCCAGAGCTGACCTGTGCCGCCGCAATGGTGACATGGTACAGGCAAAGCTGTCCTACCAACAGGCATTGAAGCTCTGCAAACAGGAACCTGAAAAACGCTTTATTGAACGCCGCTTGCAGGCACTCATCAATTAGAGTATGCATCTGATACGCATCAGTTTTACTAAAAAATAAAAACGACCGCCCATACCTCAGGAGATATATGGCAAAACTGCACCACGTCCTTCCCGCTTTGTTCATGAGCCTGTTACCTGCACTATGTCAGGCGCAAGCAACACCAATTTCACCAGGCCTCGCCTGCAAGTCTGCAACCCAGGCCATCAATGAAGAAGGATTTGTCGAGCTGGGTGGCATACCGCAGTGGGTGACCATCAAGGGCAGCCGTTGCAGTAACCCGATTATCCTGGTCGTGCATGGCGGGCCTGGCAATACCATGAGCCCGTATGGCACGGCTATTTACGGCGCATGGGAAAAAGATTACACCGTCGTGCAATGGGATCAGCGCGGCGCGGGCAAGACTTTTGGCAAGAACAAACCCGGTGAAGAAACGCCTTTGACAATTGCGCAAATGGCCGATGATGGTGTCGCCCTGGCGGCTTATCTGACCCAACATCTGGGTAAGAAAAAAATCATACTGACGGGCAGTTCATGGGGTTCCATACTCGGTGTGCAGATGAGTCTGTCGAAACCAGAATTATTTTATGCCTATGTTGGTACTTCTCAGGTTATCAGCTACAGGGCAAACCAGGCTAGTAGTTATAAGCAGGTGTTACATCTGGCACAGGCTGCCGGTGATCAGGAGACCGTCACAAAAGTAAGCGCACTAGGCCCACCACCGTGGACCAATCCGCGTAACTTCGGCATTTTGCGCAAGGCTATCCGCAAATATGAAGCACAGCGCACAGACCCTGCCCCAAAAACATGGTGGGCGTCTGATCCGGCCTATGCCACACCGGCTGCTCTGGCTGACTACGAAGCGGGCGAAGATTATTCCTTCCTGAAGTTTGTCGGTTACAAAGGCAATGGCATGTTCAGCACCGTGAATTTTCCTGCTACGGCAAACAAATTCGCCATCCCGGTGTTTTTTGTCCAGGGCGCAGAAGATTTACTGACCATGCCTGAGATCACCAAACAGTATGTGGATAGCATTACTGCCCCGCAAAAAGAATATATCGTAGTACCACGCGCCGGGCATGATCCCAATTTGCCATTTATTGAGGCACAATTAAAACTGCTCAATGAACGTGTGCGAGCCTTGAGCAATTAATGCTCACGAGCAATTTTCAGATATCTAAAAAAAATTAAATATTTTCTTAAAGTAGTGTCGATTTACTGTCATGCCATTCGACTATCAGATGTGGAGACGCTTTCACACAATAATCCAACCAATTGATAATTGATAAAAGGAAATGACCATGCCACATCCTATCGCTTACCTGTCCTTCAATGGCAACTGCAAGGAAGCCATGCACTATTATGAACAAGTCCTGGGCGGCAAAATAACTGTCATGATGAGTGGTGCCGATTCGCCCATGGCTGCGATGATACCGCCAGAATCTGCCCACAACATCCTGCATGCACGTCTGGAATTACCAGATGGTGGCTTGCTCTACGCCGGTGACTGCCCACAACAAATGCCCTATGAAGGTATCAAGGGTGTCTCTTTTACGCTGAATTACGATACTACAGAAGAAGCCGCCAAAGTCTTTAACGCGCTGGCAGAAGGTGGGCAGATCACCATGCCGGTACAGCCGGCATTCTGGGCAAAATCCTGGGGCATGCTGGTCGACAAATACGGTACGCCATGGATTATCAATGGCGAGCAGTTGCCACTGCAATCAGATCACCGTTAATCCATCCTTGGCGGAGTCCCTATGAAATACCTATGCCTGGTTTATCTCGATAATGAACACTGGAATGCCTGCCCTGACGAAAAATGCGGCATGTATGCTCAGGGCCTTATTGATAGTGGCCACATGCTGGCGGCAGAACCTCTGCACCCTGTCCATACCGCCACCACGGTCAGGGTAAGGAACGGCCAATTGTCAGTCACCGATGGCCCATTTGCTGAAACCAAGGAGATGCTGGCTGGTTTTTATCTGATTGATGCCAGGGATTTGAATGAAGCCATACACCTGGCTTCAAAGATCCCGCCAGCCCAGCATGGCAGCATAGAAGTGCGCCCCGTGCGGGCACTGAACCTGCCTGCTGAAGCAATGAGCACAAATTAAAGGAGAACGACATGCATAAACAATTTTTTGTCAATCTGCCAGTCAAAGACCTGGCACGTTCCAAACAATTCTGGAGCAGCCTTGGTTACAGCTTCGATCCAAAATTCGCCAGTGATAACGCTGCCTGCATTATCTTCGGTGAAAACATCCTGATCATGCTGCTGACAGAAGAACTCTTTGCCAGCTTCGCCCACAAGCCAGTCTGCGATGCCCACGAGCGTGTCGAAGTCTTGCATGCCATGTCCTGCGATGGCCGCGAACATGTCGATAGCCTCATCGCAAAAGCCAGGGCTGCTGGTGCCACCATCCCCGACGAAGCAGAAGATCATGGCTTCATGTATGCACAGGGCTTCTATGACCTTGATGGTCACGGCTGGAATTGCTGCGCGTGGGCCACGGAAGGTGAATGCAAATAAAACGGTATGGCTCGCCTGGCCTGCCTATACCGGAACAACAAATGAAAGGAAGACAAAATGCATAAACAAATTTTTGTAAATCTGTCTGTCAAAGACCTGCCTCGCTCAAAGGAATTCTGGAGCAGTCTGGGCTACAGTTTTGAACCCAAGTTCACGAATGATCAGGCTGCCTGCATGATCATGGGCGAGAACCTGTTCGTCATGCTGCTGGTAGAAGAATTCTTTGCTGGCTTCACCAACAAGCCCATCAGCGATGCGCATGAGCGTACTGAAGTGTTGAACTGCCTGTCCTGCGACAGCCGCGAACATGTCGATAGCCTGGTCGCCAAAGCCAGGGCTGCGGGTGCCACAGTGCCTAAAGAGCCTATAGATCATGGTTTCATGTACGGACATGGTTTCCATGATGTCGACGGCCATGGCTGGGAACTGGTGTACATGGTAGCCGAAGGTGAGTGCAAATAAATCTGCGCAAGCTGAACCTGCCCCACCAAACCGCCTGCTCTTCAGGCGGTTTTTTTATGGACATGACTATCGCTTCCATGCAATTCGTCACGGCAGACTCAAGCTTGGTCACACACTCCCTTACCTACTCCTGCTGACCCGGCATACTGATTCCATGTAAAACTCTTCATGTCGCAGGAAATAAGAAATGAAATTTTTTAACCAGCCAGGCAAGCTATGTAGATTCACATCCATTTTATATCGTTTGATAACCTGTATCACCCTGAGCCTGCTGGCAGCAGCTTCTGTACACGCTGCCATGCCAGAGACGGCTTATGAGATGCAACAAGGCATCATCTACCAGCGCAACGGCGATGAAGTATTGACGGGTGATCTATACCGTCCCAAGGGTGATGGAAAATATCCTGTGCTGATCGCAGTACACGGCGGCGACTGGCGCTTTGCCGATGCCAGTCTGTATAAACACTGGGGACCGTATCTGGCAAAAAATGGCTATGCCGTATTTGCCGTTAATTATCGTCTGGTCAAAGACAAAACCAATCTCTATCCGGCAGCTGTACACGATGTACGCGCCGCCGTGCAGTTCTTGCGCCAGCAGGCGGCGGCTTACCAGCTTGATCCTGAACGTATAGGTTTGATGGGCGACTCAGCCGGAGCACAGCTTGCCTCTATCGTCGCACTGGCTGGTGACCAGCCACCGTTCTCAGATGGCATGCAACCCACGACAAAGGTCAAGGTTTGCATAGGCATTTATGGCAGCTATGATCTGACGGCAAAGTGGGAACATTCGAATCGCTACTACCCTGACAATAATATTGCCCAGGGTTTCCTTGGCAGCAGTTTGATTGACAACCGAAAAATTTATTTTGAAGCGTCGCCGCTGTCGTATGTGACGCGGGATAATAATCAAACGCAGTTCTTGTTGAGCTGGGGAGCGAAGGACAAATTCGTAGATCCTGCTGGGCAGTCGATTGCCTTCATGCATGCATTGAAGCAGGCGGGGTTTTCTGTGAGTTCTGTTGTGTTAAAAAATGCGGGGCATTATTGGGCGTCTGAGCCTATCAAGATACCTGGCAGTGATTCTGGATATTTGGCACCGCGATTATTAGAATTTTTGAAGGAGAAGCTGTAGGGGTCTTAAGCACGCCAACTCATGATTTCAGGCCTGTATGTCATGGTTAGTCAGTAATTCGTTTTGCTCGAGCAACATGATATAGATTGAATAACCGCCCCCTCAAAGTCGTCATTCCTGCGTGCTTTTGGCAGGAATCCACCGGGCTGGCGCTCCAGCGGCGTTCTTGGCATCCGGTTAGCTTCATAAATTTCAGAATCGTTGTGTTTAAATTTCCTGACTTTAAGCACCTGCACACGTCATTTACGATTGCCAGCCGGGGGTAGCCCGACAGCTACATACCTTTCTTGCGTCGCCAAGAAAGGTATGTCAAAGAAGGCGACCCAGGCGTAGCCGCCCCCTAAAGGGGGTTCCCGTTTATGCTGTACAAAAAATGGGAAGGCCCGAAACTCGCCTGCGGCTCAAACAGCGGTCCTTCTTAATCCATTTTCTGTACAGCACAAACGGCGGCTACACATGGGAACAGCAAAAAATCAAAAACAGCCCCAACGTCACCACGACCTGTTTTTATATTTTTTGAGCTAGGGACTACTCGCAGCCTTAGTTTCACATAGAAAAAACCCACCAATCAATCTGGCGGGTCTTTTTACTTCAACACTAACTCAATTCACTTAAACTTCGCAGCCACTTCCGCAATCCGCTTACCAAACAATTTCGCTGTTTCCAGGTCACCTGGCAACGGGCCTTCTTCTGGTGAAGAATCGGATGGGGACTGCGTCATCAGGCCACTGAAGCTGGCGATGTAGTTGATGTCATTGCGTTGTGCCGCCTTGCTGTTGGATGGCATCAGGCCTGTGCCTACCCAGATCATGGAATGCTGTTGTGACAGGGTGAACAGGTAATGCAGGGTCGATAATTTGTCGCCATTCATGGAGGCAGAATTGGTGAAACCTGCGGCGATCTTGTCTTTCCAGACCTGGCTATACCAAGGCTTGGAAGAAGCATCGGCGAATTTTTTGAATTGCCAGGACACTGATCCCATATAAGTTGGGGAACCAAAGACGATAGCATCAGCAGCGGCCAGGGTTTCCCATTGGGCGTCGGTGATATTGCCTTCGGCGTCAATCTTGATGAGTTCGGCATCAGCACCGGCAGCGGCAGCACCTGCGTGTACTGCTTCTGCAGCCTTGGTGGTGTGGCCATAACCTGAATGATAAATAATCGCGACTTTAGACATGTTTTACTCCAAATTTATATGTTGAGATTGCTAAGGAAAAAGACAAATCACTGACGCGTTTTTACTTGTTCACGTCAGCGATTTTCCTGTCTTTAGTACTTATTGAGGCAGATCAAATACCAGTACTTCTGCCTGTTTACCCTGCTCCAGCACGAGTTTTTCTTCGGCTGACATCATCACGGCATCGCCCTCTTTCAAGGCCATGCCATTGACCTGCAATTCACCGCGTGCTACGTGGACATAGGTCAGGCGATCCTTTGCCAGTGCTACTTCCTGCTTTTGTTCTGCATCGAACAAGCCAATTTGCAGACGTGCGTTCTGGCGGATCTTGATCGAGCCATCAGCACCATCACCAGAAACCACCAGGCGCAAGCGACCCTGTTTTTCTTCACGGCTGAATTCTTTTTCACCGTACAAAGGCTCACCACCCAACTGGTCTGGCTGTATCCAGATTTGCAGCAAACGTGTGTGCTCATTATTTGCCGGGTTAAATTCCGAATGGCGCACACCAGTACCTGCACTCATATACTGCACATTGCCTGGACGTATCGTACTGCCATTGCCCATGCTGTCTTTGTGCGCAATCGCACCTTCGAGCACATAAGTAATAATTTCCATGTTCTGGTGCGGATGCGTACCAAAACCCATGGCTGGAGCGATCCAGTCATCGTTAATCACACGCAGTGGGCCAAAACCCATGTGCTGTGGATCGTAATATTCTGCAAATGAAAAACTGTGATGTGATTTCAGCCAGCCGTGCTCGGCGTGGCCGCGTTCTTGTGATGGTCTGAGCGTAATCATATAAGTCCCTTTCAAATTTCCTGAAGAATGTGTTCAGGCGATGTACACACTATATACATGCAAATTCTTTGACATAAGGGTAGAATTTCATATAACTCATTCAAATTATTTGAACAAGCATGAACCTGACCCTTGAAGCCCTGCAAATCCTTGATGCGATAGAACGCAAGGGCAGCTTTGCGGCGGCTGCAGCGGCCCTGGACAAAGTGCCCTCAGCCATCACTTACAGCATACGCAAGCTGGAAGAAGACCTGGATGTATTGCTATATGACAGACGCGGCCACAGGGCCAAACTGACTATCGCCGGCGAAGAATTATTGCTCCAGGGCAGACATTTACTGAATGCTGCACAGGAGCTGGAGAACCGTGTAAAACGTGCCGCCAGCGGCTGGGAGGCGGAGCTGCGCATCGTCATTGATGGCATCATACAATTCGACGACATGATCCCCTTGATCAAGGAATTTGAACAACAGGGATGCGGTACACGCATCCGTATCAGCCAGGAGATTTTGTCCGGCGTCTGGGAAACCATGGTATCTGGCCGTGCTGACCTGGCCATAGGCGCTGCCTATTACGGGCCGGATGCAATACGCATGCAGGGTGAATTCCAGACCCGCTTGCTGGGCAGCGTGGAATGGGTGTTTGCCGTGGCACCACAACACCCGCTGGCGCAGGCAGCAGAACCGCTGACACCGGCGATTTTGCAGGCCCACAGGGCGATAGCCATCGGTGATACTGGCCTGACTCTGCCATCGATGACGGCCGGCTTGCTAAGCGGCCAGGACACCATGACCGTGCCTACCATGCATGCCAAGCTGGCGGCACAACTGGCTGGCCTGGGTTGCGGGCATTTGCCGCGCCGCCTGGCATTACCCCATTTGCGCAGTGGTGCTTTGATAGAAAAGAAGACCAGCGCTCACCGTCCGCCAGAAGATAACCGCCTGGTCTGGCGTAATGCCAACAAGGGCAAGGCTTTGCTGTGGTTTTTACAGAAGTTGCAAGACCCTGTCGTGCAACGCATGTTGATAGGTAATTGAAGAACATCCATGCCAACAAAACAGATGATGCAAAAATACATAGGACGTTTCGCCCCCTCACCGACCGGCCCCTTGCACATGGGTTCGCTGGTGGCTGCCATGGCCAGCTATCTGGATGCCAAAGCCCACGAAGGGCTATGGCTGCTGCGCATGGAAGACCTGGATTTTGACCGGAATGTCAAAGGTGCAGACCAAAATATTATCAATTCACTGCAACGCTGCGGCATGCTCTGGGATGGCGACATCACCTGGCAAAGCCAGCGCCAGCATCTGTATGAAGCTGCCTTGCAAAAGCTGGGCAATAATCTTTACCCCTGTGCCTGTTCACGCAAGGAAATTGCTGATTCGCGGTTGCGCCTGGGTGACGCGGCCAGCCAGATTTACCCGGGCACTTGCCGTCACGGGCTGGCAGCAGGCAAGACAGCGCGTGCCTGGCGCTTGCGCGTGCCTGACAAAATCTATCGCTTTGAAGACCGGCTGGCTGGCATGCAGCAGCAAAACCTGGCGACCGAGGTGGGAGACTTTGTCTTGAAACGCGCTGACGGTTTTTGGGCCTACCAGTTGGCGGTGGTGGTTGATGATGCCGCGCAAGGCATCACGCATGTGGTGCGTGGTGCTGACCTGATAGATTCAACTGCTCGTCAAATCTATCTGCAAGAATTGCTGGGCTTGCCCACGCCGCATTACCTGCATGTGCCAGTAGTGACCAATGCTGATGGCGAGAAATTATCCAAGCAAACCGGAGCACTGGCTTTTGACCGTGGTGACAATGATGTGCTGCATGAAGCGCTGATACCGGCAGCCCAATTTCTTGGACTGAGCTTGCCCTTACCAGTCACAGATATTCCCACTTTCTGGTCAATGGCAATTCAGGCTTGGAAAGAAAAATTGGTCAGTATGGATAGAAGATAGACACAAGGGCTGCGCTGCAGCCCTTGTTAATACCTATGACTTATGATGCAAGCCAAAAATCGCTGGCCTTAGTCACCGCTGAGAACTGACAAGCAATTAATATTCAAATTAATGTTCAGGATGTTCCCTGCCGCGCTCGTGTCCATGGCGGTCATGTTCATCATAGCGCCTGTCGCGTCTGTCATCGCGCCAGTATTCATCACGGCGATAGGCATCATGCCTGTAACTATGGTCACGATAATAACCATCGCGGTAACGTGGCACTACCTGTGTGTTGTACCAGTTTTCCTGCACAAAATAGACTGGGCGGCCGCAGGCATGATAGCTGTAGCAATAACGACTCCAGTTATTCCTGTGTACAGTCGGCACTACCAGATACATAGGGGGCTGAACCACCCGCACTCTTTCGACAACACGGGGCTCACGGTAAATCACCTGTGGTTGAGGGAAATTACCTACGTCCACCTGACCATAAAATCCTGGCTGCCCAAATTGCACGGAAACACCGACATTCTGTGCCTGGGACTGCGCTGTCATGAACAAGGCTGCGCAAGCAGCGCCCGCCATCAATACTTTTTTGCATGTCATGGTTTTCATTGCGTACTCCTTTTCAATCACAGAAATACATCCTGCGCTTATACCTATAACGTCTGGGCAGCGCATCTGTTGACTTCTGTAGAACATATTTTGCTTGAGCACGGGCTACAGGTCTGTGTGTTATCCAACACAAAGACCTGCATGACAAATGAAGATCACAAAAAAATTCGCAGTACAACTTATTTTGCGGGGAAATCGGCAGCCCATTGCTGCGCTTTTTGATCAAGAACGGCGCGACGCTCTGCCGATATTTTCGTCGTCAGTTGTGCGAGTGTTGTACGGTGCGATGCGCAGGCATACTTGACATCGCGCTTGCCAAATTGACGCTTGAGCACGCATTCAAGCTGGTTGGCACCAGCCACATCTTCATAAGCTGTTTCCAGTGATTCTGGCAAGACGGCCAGATATCGCAAGACCAGTTGTGCCGACATGCCACGATAAGCCGGATCGTTCGCGCCAGCTTGATGTGTGTATTTGACAGCATCTTTCAATGCGGCATAGGCATCAGCATTTTTTTTGATGTTCGGAATACCGGGATTGGATGTTGTTTCACTAGTGCCATCACCACTGCTCATGGTCACTAACCAGCCCGACTTTTCAGTGATTTTTTCTTCCAGGCAGGCGAGGCGGTTATTTGCTTCAGCGGCGACATAGGTCTGTGCCTCAACATTGCCCTCTGCAGCGAGTTTGCGGTTCTTTACCAGCCAATCCTTGAAATCGGCGCGCAAAGGTTTTGCGGTAATCAAGTCGCAATCGTCCAGGCTGATTTTTGCAGCCTGAGAACTTAGGCAAGTGAGTGCCAGACCAAGCAGAAAAACAGTGCGGGAAATTATTGAAGAATGTTTCATGTGTAATTTGTTATGTTCAATTCAAAAAAACGGATACGAATCCAGGCCAGCGATGCTGCCATGATGGATTTAATAGTGGAAATGATTTTACAAATTAACACTTTTGTTTTATTCAAAAGCCAGCAAAACAACTATTTGCATTTTCCATTATCAAAGCGAAATCGAAGTTTGTCTTAGCTGCATGATTTCAACAATCCTTGACATTTTTCCGCTTTCATTTGGGCGGAAATATTTGTACCCTGAATCTGTAATTTCAATTTCAAAATCTTGAGGGCAAACCCGTTGAAAAATGGGGACGCAAAGCCACCGGCCTAAAGCGCATCTGCGCCATGGTAGCGGGGTTGCCGGTGATGGTGTCTGCTTATTCTTGGCACGATACTATTATTCGTCGAATCACCGCCCTCTGCTTATATCGGAGTGCATTTGTGATCATCGAAAAAAAGTTGTTCTTCACCATCCCCAAGCCACTTGGCTTGTCTTGCTTGCTGATCAGTGCAAGTATTCTCAGCGCTTGCGGCGGCGACAATCCACAAGTCAGTCAGTCCAGCATTGCATTACCACCTCAGGCAGTGGCAACTGGAACGACGACACTGGATATAACTGTCCCTGTTTTGCCGCCTGATGTGGCTGCACAGGCGACACAGCCGACCTTTCATCTGGCGCCGGTTTTGCTTGATCCACCGACAGATATTGATGCGGCTGACAGCAGCAGATCGGCCCACATTCCAGCAGCGGCGGTGAGCATGCCGCGAGAACTGCAAGGTGTGCGTGGGCGCGGTTTGACTGTCGGTGCAATTCGTTCCTTGCCACGACCACAGTTGGCACCGCCACCTGCAGGTGAAAACGCACAGCCTATGGCAGGCACCTCTGTCGTTTCTACCTATACGCCTGCGCAAATCCGCGCTGCGTATAGTCTCCCTGCACTCCCTGCCAGTACCAGTGGATTGACTGCAAGCCAGGCTGCACAGCTTGGTGCAGGTCAGACGATTTATATTGTGAACGCAAATCACGATCCCAATATCGTTGCAGAACTAAACGCTTTTAATCAAAAGTTTGGTCTTCCCGCATGTACAGTAAAAAGCATTCCTGCAGGTACAGCTTTGCCATTGCCTGCTGCGTCAAGCAATGTTTGTGAATTTTCTGTGGTGTACAGCACCAGTGGTGGTGGCATGACCAGTGCGACACCAGCATATGATTCTGGCTGGGCCACGGAAATTGCACTAGACGTGCAATGGGCGCATGCGACTGCACCATTGGCCCGTATCATTTTGATTGAAGCCGCTGATTCTTCTATGAGCAACATGATAGGTGGAATCAAGCTGGCCAACGCCATGGGGCCAGGCATCGTCTCCATGAGCTTCGGTGCACATGAAGGAAACTGGACAGCTGGGGTGGAAAGCACATTCACTACCGCCAAAATGACCTATCTGGCTGCAACCGGCGATAACGGGCCAGCCGTTGAATGGCCTGCAGTTTCTCCCAATGTTGTTGCCGTTGGTGGCACCAGTCTCACCTACTCAGGTACATCACGCACGGAGGTCGCCTGGTCCAATACTGGAGGTGGAGTAAGTGCATACACGGCGACACCAAGCTATCAGAACAATACCGTGCCAGGTGTGGGTACACCTGCCCGCAGGACTGTCGCTGACGTCTCCATGAACGCTGACCCGAACACTGGCCAGTACGTCGCCGTCATGACGCCAGGAAGCAGTGTTGTAAACTGGGTCAGTGCAGGCGGCACCAGCCTTTCCACGCCCCAATGGGCCGGGGTGATTGCCATCGCCAACGCGACTTTGGCGCAGGCTGGCAAACCAGTTCTGGGTGCACCGCATGCTGTCCTGTATAACAAAATTGCGACAACTCCTGGCAGCTATGCCAGCAGTTTTGCCGATGTTGCGAAAGGCAGCAATGGCACTTGCGCAAGTTGCGTTGCCAAAACCGGGCATGACCAACTGACCGGCCTTGGCACGCCCAATGTCACCAGCTTGTTGAGTACACTCGGCGGCACAGTCATTGCAACAGCGCCAACTGTGACTTCGGCAAGCATCAGCGGGCAAGTTGGTACTGCATTGAGTTTTACCGTATCTGCAACAGCAGCTAATCCCCTCACCTATACCTTGAGTGGTAACCCGGCAGGAATGAGCATCAATAGCAGTGGCATTGTTAGCTGGGCCACGCCTGTAGCAGGTACATACACGGTGGTCGTTACTGCGCTGGATGCAAAAACGGGGCTGAGCGGTAAAGGCACTTATACGATCGTTATTTCTGCCCCTGTGCCACCAGCTATTTCTGCCACCACCATCAATGGAAAAGCAGGCACGGCGCTTTCCTTCAATATAACGGCAACGTCCACCAATCCGCTGACCTATAGCATCACTGGTGCACCAAGCGGCATGACTGCTACTTCTGCGGGCGCTGCGACCTGGCCAACGCCAGTTGCAGGAACTTACTCGGTGACGGCAACTGCACTCGATGCAAAAACTGGATTGAGCAGCAAGGCTGTCTATACCGTTGTGATTGCTGCTGCGACACCTCCAGTCGTCACTGCAGCAACGATCAATGGAGTAGCAGCAACCGCACTGACTTTTAATGTGACCGCAACATCTGGCAACGCAATGACTTTTAGCCTGACAGGTGCACCTACTGGAATGACTATAGGGTCAACAGGAACTGTAAGCTGGGCTTCTCCTGTTCTTGGCACGTATTCAGTCACCGTCAATGCAACGGACAGCAAGACAGGATTGACAGGCAAAGCTGTGTATACCGTCGTGATTGCTCAGCAACCAGCCCCTGTAGTAACTGCGGCGACGGTCAATGGAACCGTTGGTACTGCACTATCCTACACCGTAGCCGTCAAGGCCTCGAATCCAGTCACCTATACGCTGACTGGCGCGCCTGCCGGGCTGACTATCAGCAGCGCTGGCATTATCAGCTGGGCTAGTCCTGTTGCAGGAAATTATGCTGTCACAGTGCTTGCCAAAGACAGCAAGACTGGTTTGAGCGGTCAGGCAGTCATCAGCATCAGCGTTGTAGCATCTGGCTTGAGTATCAACGCACCGGCAATGACAGGCACTGCAGGCAAGGCGCTAACAGGCAGCATCACGATCAATGCACCCGGCGCGACCTCGATTTCCATCTCCATCACGGGCGCACCTCTGGGTCTCGGATTTTCCATGAGTGGACTGAGCATTGCAACCAGCTGGGCAAGCCCTGTAAAAGGCAGCTACACCATGCTTATTACTGTGACTGACAATCTTGGAAGAAAGGCGACTGCCAGCGTACCTATCACAATCAACTGAGACGATCAGTTGAGATAGTCACCTAAGACGATCAAGTAAATATAAAAGGCGGAGCATTGTGCTCCGCCTTTTGTACTCTGGCTTTGGACATTTCTATTGCCCGCAGCCATTTTTTTAATGCCGGCTATGAGCTTGTGGCTTACGCACCTGCACTTCGACTTCCGGTGCGGAATGTGTGCCATGCTTCATGCCAGCATGCGCATCAACAGGCTGAGCAGGCTGGCGCGGCGCATCTGCAACCGGCCCGGCATATTCAAAAGCCACCGTTCCCTTGGGATGCCGGAACCAGCCAGGGTCTTTATAATCCCCCGGCTTCTGATCTTTGCGCACCTTGACTACGCTGAACATGCCACCCATTTCCAGCCCGCCAAACGGCCCCTCGCCTGTCATCATGGGCAGAGTGTTGTCAGGCAAGGGCATTTCCATAGTCCCCATGTCGGCCATGCCCTTGTCGCCCATGGTCATGTATGCGGGAATGAGTTTATTGATCTTGTCGGCTACCTCTTTGTGATCAACACCTATCATCGACGGCACATTATGGCCCATGGCATTCATGGTGTGATGGCTCTTGTGACAATGGAAGGACCAGTCGCCTTCTTCATCGGCGACAAATTCCACCTGGCGCATCTGACCGACGGCAATATCCGTCGTTACCTCTGGCCAGCGTGCAGTTCTTGGTACCGGGCCGCCATCCGTGCCTGTCACGGTGAATTCATGGCCATGGATATGAATGGGATGGTTGGTCATCGTCAGATTGCCTACGCGTATCCTGACTCTGTCGTTCTTGCGCACATTCAGGGTATCGATGCCGGGGAAGACGCGACTGTTCCATGTCCACAAATTAAAATCTGTCATGGTCATGATATTAGGTTTGAATGCACCTGGTTCTATGTCATAAGAACTGAGCAGGAAAATAAAATCTCTGTCGACATCATCAATCTGCGGATGTTTATTTTTGGGATGCGTAACCCATGAGCCCATCATGCCCATTGCCATCTGCGTCATTTCATCGGCGTGCGGGTGGTACATAAAGGTACCCGGACGACGTGCGACAAATTCATAGACAAAGGTCTTGCCTGGCTGTATTGATGGCTGGGTCAGGCCGGATACCCCATCCATGCCATTTGGCAGGCGCTGGCCATGCCAGTGCACACTGGTGTGTTCTGGCAAGCGGTTGGTGACAAAGATGCGTACGCGGTCGCCCTCCACCACCTCTATCGTCGGCCCCGGACTTTGGCCGTTATAACCCCATAGATGCGCTTTCATGCCGGGAGCCATTTCACGTACTACCGGTTCAGCCACGAGGTGGAATTCCTTGACACCATTATTCATGCGCCATGGTAGCGTCCAGCCATTCAGGGTCACTACCGGATTGTATGGGCGACCTGTTTTTGGCTGCAGCGGTGGCATGGTGTCCGGGCTGGTTTGTGTTACTGCGTCCGGCAAGGCTGCCAATGCCACTTTGCTGACTGTGCTTGCTGCCAGTGCCCCGCCCGCGATGCTCGCCAATTTAAAAAAATCTCTTCTTGTACTCATGTTGTTTCCTTCGGAAATCGAGTGATCAATGCGCTGCTTCTGCCGTGGCAGTTGATTTAACGGGATTCAGATTACTTGCTGACGGACGCCCCAGCAACTCGGCCTGCAAGGCCGCATCTGCCAGCCAGAATTGTTGCTCTGCATTGATGGCAGCCAGCACGCTATTGATTTGCTCGCGGCTGTCGGCCAGCAATTCAAACACGCTGATGAACATGCCGTTGTAGCGCAACTGGTTTTCAGCAGAAATGCGTTTGCGCAGCGGCAGTATCTCGTCGCGGTATTGGCGGGCGATATCATACATATTCCGATAGGCTGAGTAGCTGACGCGCAAATGCGAGCCTGCATTATTGAGCGTCGCCTGCAGGCGATAACTGGCGCCCAGGGTATTCGCATTCATGGCTGTTCTCTGCGCATCACCCCAGTCAAATAGCGGCAATCTCAGGCTCACCTCAACACCACGTTTGATCTCGCCATGTCCCGCTGCATCAAAATTGGTATCGCGCCTGATACCCAGTTCGATATCGGTAAAGCTGCTAACCAGGCTCAAACCCTGGCGTGCTGCGGCGGCGTCCAGTTCCTGTTTTGCCAGTTGTATGTCAAGACGGTTTTTTGTCGCTTGGGGCCCCATGCTTTCTGCTGCCAATGGTGTTGCTGGCAAATCCGGCAGACGCTCAGGCAACTTCAGTGTTTTTTCCTGTTCATCATTCAGCCCCAGCAAGCGCACCAGTTCTTCGCGGGTGGCGAGACTGGCATGGCGGGCAAAACTGAGCTGTGCCATCGCGTCAGCCTTGAAAGCCAGTTGGCGCGCTGCTTGCAAGCTATTGAAATTGCCCGCCTTGTGCATGCGCTCTGCCAGTATGGCACTGGCATCGGCCGCGTCACCGACTTGTCTGGCATATTCCAGGCTTTGTTGTGCAGCGACTGCCTTGACCCAGGCAACACGCACCTGGCTGACGCTGGCTATGACATCCAGGCTCAACTGCGTCTGTGCCTGTGCCAGGCTATGCTGTGCCATGGTCTGCCTTTGCGGCAGGCTCAGCAAGTCCAGCAGGCCAAAACTCAGCAAACGACCCAGCTCCAGCTCACCTGACTGGCGGTTGCGTTCAAACGTAAAAAGCGGGTTGGTGATGCGTGCGCTTTGCGCTGCGCTGGCTCCTGCGGCCTGATGCTGCGCCAGCATGGCTTGCAAGGCTGGGCTATTCAACAAGGCCAGTTGTACAGCAGCGTCTTGCGACAAAGGCTGTGCCAACAAACTTGCTGCCTGATCCTGCATGTTTTTTTGTTGCTCAGGCTTGCTCGCCAGCGCCAGTTTGCCCTGGGTGTAAGCCGGATATTGCTGATTGAGTTTTTGCGTGCTTTGATCGATATCAAAACTGGCACAGCCAGTCAATGCCAGCAATGCTGGCAACAGATATCGGTAATGAATGTGCGACATGAGTCCTCGCGGTAGAAAATGTGTTTCCGTCAAATGGGGGAAGTATTCGTAACTTGGGCTACCCACGCATGTTGGGCTGAGCTTGTAGGTTGGGCTACGGTTTACCAGCCCAACACTCGGCCTCAACAAACGTTAACCTTATTCAAACGCCCAGTGTTGGGCTGATAAGGCGCAGCCCAACCTACGAACAAACTAATTATTCAGACGAGAACAGCCTTGGGAGGACGTTCGAGCATGCGCGCAGGCACGGATGCTGGTAACAGGACGGGCAGTACCTGGGCATCATCATGCGCAGGTACCGATGCAGAAATGGAAGGGGCAGGCATGAGCGCGATACCCGTGCAACAAGGGGAAGAAGACTTGCAGTGATCGGCCACTTTGGCTTTCACAGCATCTGAACCATGACCGCTAGCTTTGGCGGCTGGCTGGCAATGTTCATTACCGCTGACAACAGAGCTACCAGCCTGGACAGGCATATCCATGGCGCAACCTAGCTTACTGGCGACAGCAAAGCCCTGCAAGGGCAGCAGTACCAGTAACAGGCAAGCAATAAAAAGACGCCAGGATTTTTTCATGTGCTGAAGTTATCACAATTCGGGCTTTTCAACAAATGACCAGCTCAAAGCCAGATCAACCCAGCATTAAATTGAGCGCCAGCATCAGCATCACGATGCCGACCAGGCTATCAAGCACCCGCCATGCCATAGGTTTGGCAAACCAGGGAGCGAGCAGGCGCGCTCCAAAGCCTAAAGCCGCAAACCAGATCGTCGCATTCAAGACGGCACCTACGGCAAACCAGTATTTGCCATCACCAGGTTGCTGCCCCCCTATGGCACCCAGCAACACCACCGTATCCAGATAGGTGTGGGGATTGAGCAAGGTCGCGCCCAGCACTGCCAATGCAGCCTTGCCAGCCGTCAGACTCAACTCCCCGGCTTCAGCGACCAGGCTCTGCTGGCTGGCCGCAGCCCGCAGAGAGCGTACGCCATACCAGACCAAAAACGCGGCCCCGCCCCAACGGGCTATCGTCAGCAAGACTGGCTGGCTACTGATCATGCCACCTATGCCCGCCACACCCGCCAGTATCAGCAGCATTTCACACGCGATGCAGATCATCACCGTCAAAGCCACATGCTGTTTACGCAAGCCCATGCGCAAGACATGGGCATTCTGCGAACCAATAGCCATGATCAAACCTGCACTCATGCCCATGCCCTTGAGTATAAAAGCCAACATCATCTGTCTCCCGTTTGTCGATACAGGGAGTTTGGGCAAAAAAGGGTTTAATATGAAGCAAATTTAAAATATTTCCTATTTCATTAAAATTTCTTAATTTAATTAATTCTATGTGGCTTTATGTCTCTGTATTTGGTGGTTCTCCCCCAGACTTATGAATGTATCTAAAGAAACATGCAAACAAGACTAGACAGCCGCCAATGCGAAGCCTTCCTCAGTGTTATTGACCATGGCAGCCTGGAACAGGCGGCGCAGGCCCTGAGCCTGACCAGCTCGGCCATTTCCCAGCGCATCAAGGCACTGGAAATGGAGCTGGGCAATACCCTGCTGGTACGCAGCCGCCCCTGCCGCGCCACGGCAGCCGGACAAAAGCTGGTACAGCACTTGCGGCGGGTAGCAGAACTTGAACAGGATTTGCAAAGCGAATTTGCCGGTCAGCAAAGTGCTGCCATCAGCATTGCCCTAGGCGTCAATGCCGATAGTCTGGATAGCTGGCTACTGCCTGCACTGGCAGAATTTTTGATCGCTGAAAATATCTTGCTTGAAGTGTTGATCGATGACCAGGATCACACCCATGATTTACTGGAAAGCGGTATGGTGCTCGGCTGCCTCTCTGCTGAACAAAATGCGATGCGGGGTTGCCAGGCTGTGCCCCTGGGCTTCATGCGTTACCACCCGGTTGCCAGCAAAGAATATTGCCAGCGCTGGTTCCCGCAAGGGATGACACGCGAAGCAGCCAGGCTGGCACCAGTGCTGACTTTCAATCGCAAGGACAAATTGCAAGCTCAGATTTTGCTCGAACATTTTGGACTGCAGGAACATACTTACCCCACACACTATGTACCAGCAACAACGCCGTATAACCAGTCGATTTTACTGGGACTGGGCTGGGGCGTGATTCCTGATGTCATGCTGGAAAATCTGGATCAGGACAAGCTGGTCAGGCTTATGCCGCATCATCCTGTGGATGTCGCCCTGTACTGGCACCACTGGAAAGTACAGACGCCCCGGCTGGCTCGGCTGACAAATACCCTGGTCAGGCAAGCCCGGGAGAGCCTGCAGCAAGTCAGGGACCCAGATAAATGACGGGTGCAGCCATGGGCTGCACCCGGTTGCGTCCCTGGGACTTGGCTTTGTACAGACATTCATCAGCGCGCTGCACCATGCTTTCCATATTGTCGGCCGCCTGCAATTGAGCCACCCCAAAACTGGCGGTGATGTGTAGCATGTTGCCGTTGGCCAGACGTATGGTCAGTTGATGTTCGACTTTCTGACGTATTCTTTCTGCGACTTCAAGTGCAGCCAGCAGACTGGTCTCAGGTAAAACCATGATGAACTCTTCGCCGCCGTAGCGGACTATCCAATCGACATCAGCACGCAACTCATCGGCCAGGCATTGGGTAAAAGCGATGAGCACAGTGTCGCCTACTGCATGCCCATACTCATCATTGATTTTCTTGAAGAAATCTATGTCGCAAAACACCAGCGACAAATGGCGCTGGTAACGCACGGCTCTCTGGATTTCTGCAGGCATGCGCTCATTGAACAAGAGGCGGTTATAACAACTGGTGAGACCATCAGTAATCGATAATTGCTTCAGGGTTTTCATCGCCGTTTCGAGCTGGCTGGTTCGCTCAGCGACCAGTGCATCCTGGTTGGCGATATGTTTTTGCAGACTGTCCTGCATGGTGTGGAAGCCATCGACGACCAGGTCAATTTCGTTATATCCGTCCTCCGGTTTGCGTTTTAATTCCAGTTTGGTCGCGAGCTGGTTGGCTTGCAGGTTTTTGACAAAATCTGCCAGTTGCCGCATCGGTTTTTCAAGATCACGACGCAATATTGCCACGACCGCCATAAAAATAAAAATCGACAGGATGATGACTTCGATAATGACGATAATAAAGCTGCGCAACAATTCCTTGCGCAAGATAGTCTTATCGACGACAAACTCCACCGTACCCACTGTTTTACTGGCGTCTGCCGGGGCTGGGATGTTGAACTTCATATGCTGGCCATTTCCGAGACGATTGACATCACCACCAGTAAATTGCTGCCCGGTGCTGGCCTTGATGGCCACATAAGAAATCGTTTTATTCTTCAAAATCAAATCGATTTGCTTTTGTATGGTTTGCGGCTCTATATCCCAGATGGCAACAGACAATAAAGGCAGATGCGCATGGGCCACGTCATCCACAGTCATCGTGAAGTTTTCTTCTATGGCGCGGTAATTGAGCCAGGCTTGCAGGCTGCTGATACAGATCACGCACAGGATCACCCATTTGAAGACACGTCGTATCAACAAACTGGCGATCGGTTGCAGGACTTGCTTGCTCATTTGCGCTGATCTGACTGGGTCAATAAATGCCGGAAACTGAAATCATATTTTTTGATGGCAGGGTTCAGGTATTTGCTGAACTTCCTGAAATCCACTTTTTCAAAATTCTGCGCGCCAAACAATTGCTGGTAACGCCTGGCCACTTCTGGTGTGAACAGTATGAACATGGATCTGTTTTGCTCCAGGCCTTCATCAGCAAAGTCCTTGCCATGGTGATAGTCATATAGCATCACCAGGCCAAATGCACCGGTAATGAAATGGCCGCCAGCCAGCGCCGTGAGACTGCCTGACTCCAATGCGGTAAAAGCTTCAGCCGAGGTATTGATGGCACTGAAATGAGCATCGCGCCCTGGTTTGCCACCGCGGGCGCGCCAGCTTTCCATCGCACCAAAGCTCATCAAATCATTCCCGGCCCAGATCAACCTGGTCTGGGGATAGCGCTGATACAGCCAGACGCTCTGCTCCTGCGCCTTGGCACGGTTCCAGTCGCCATAGACGACCTGATCCAGTACCACATTCGCTTCTGCAACAGCCTTGCGCATACCTTCAGTGCGTTTATACGATGTCGCCGTGGATCTGTCCCCGGCAATTGCCAGCAGATGCAATTTGCCATCAGAACTGAACATTTTTTCTGTCTTGCCACGTTGTATCAGCGCGCGTGCGGTCTGGTAACCCGCATCTTCTGCCTGCGGTTCCAGCACCCCCAGCCAGCCCTTGTAAAACTGACGTGGCATACCGGTTTTTTCCCTGTCACCGGCATCATTGATACCGCTATAGGCAAAAAAAGTCTTGATGTTTGCGGCATCCAGTATGCGCAGTGCTTCAGCACCGACAGCATAATCATTCGACAAGATCACATAATCAGGCCGCTTACCAGCCGGACGTGCCGCAATCTGCTTCGCATATTCCAGGGTCTTTAAATGATCGCGTTCAGAATAAATGACTTCGAGATGGATGCCCAGGCTGTGGGCGGCAGCCGACATGCCGTTGCTGGCGGTGACCCAGTAGATTTCATCAGATTTACCCGGATTGAGAAAGGTGACGGTCATAGCCATAACCACACAAGGCATGAACAAGGCCATGCAGGCGCACAAGCAAACAACCAAACGATAAATCCACATTCCTGCCTCCGCGCATCCTGTCATGTAAGAACTGCAAATGATGACGGGATCAGTGCCTGTCTTGAGTTCGCCCAGGTGATGGTGAACCGACAGTTTTTTACTCAGCTTCTATTTTCGCGGTTTTCCTGAGTAAAAAGTTGCTCATTCACAAAAAATCACATTTTATGTGAATGAGCATGGATGTGTCATGCAGGCGGATTCTGTCTTGAGGGCGGCCTATTTCAGTAAAGCTTTTTCACGCCTGATATTCACCAGCGCCTGGCTGGTGTAGAGCTCAGCAAACCAGGTATCAGAAAACAAGTTGCCAGCTACTGCCTGTGCCTCAAAATGGCTTAAGACACGCGCCCTGCCCGCCTGGTAAGCAGCATCATCAACGTCACTGTATTCAAGCCGTACAGTTGACGCATAGGCATCATAAGTATCCGCCGCCTGGCCCAGTATCGCCAGATCAACACCGAGCATGGCATCTTTCAAGGGGTGGCTCAGGCCTGCACTCTGGAAGTGATCTGTCACCCGTATGAGATCAGCCACCTCCTGCGCATGCTCTGATCCCAGGCTGGCATCCAGCCACAACCTGGCACTTTGCTCTTCATTCGACAGACCAGCACGCTTGCCAACAGAGCCGCCATAGACTGCGTCATGGAACCAAAAAGCTTTTTTCAATATCGCAACGTCGGCCTTGCTGGCACCCGTATTGCTCGCCCAGGCAGAGATTTCACTCAGGCCATGCACCAGGTGATCGAGATTATGATAAGTCCGGCGTGCTGAGCCATAGGCTTCATCACCAGTCAGATAATCAAACCAGTGGTCGAGTTTGCTGGCCTCAACACCAGCACCCTCCCAAAGTTTTTGCCAGTCTGTACGCAGCCAGCTTTTGATCCAGGCGATATAAGCGGGCATGGGCATGAATTTTTTTACCGTCCAGTGCCAGCCCACCGGCCCTTGCAAGGCCCGCACGAAACTGGAACTGACCGAGCCAAGGTCACGCGGTGGCATGACAAAAATAGTCTTGGCACCATCAAGCACATCGACATTGGTTTGCTGTATCAGGTTTTCATAATCAAAGTCTGAAGTATTGCGTATGCCGCGCACCAGATACTCTATGCCGTGGCGCTTGGCGGCACGGGCTGTGTAATCACCCTTGACGATAACCACACTGACATTGTGCCAGCCGCATTCAGCCACGCTGCGCTCAATAATATCCTTGCGTTCGATCGCATCAAACTGCGGTTTCTTGACCGGGTTTTCAGAAATAAAAACCACCACTTCATCTGCCAAAGCGCGGGCCTCTTGTATCACCCATAAATGACCATTGGTGATCGGGTCCAGAGTGCCAGAGAATGCGATTTTTTTCATTGTGTGCTCCAGTGCGACATAAAAGTAAGGTGTTGCTGCAAGACTGCCTGTTCCAGTTCCATGATGTTGCCCTGATTGACGATCATCGCGTCGGCGTATTCCTTGTACTGATCCAATGTGGCCTGCATATTAAAAACCTGCCTGATCTCAGTTTCAGTCCAGTCAGGGTTACGCTGACGCACGCGTCGCAGACGAATTTGAGCGTCAGCATGCACCAGCAAAGCGCTATCGTACATGAAGCCGCCAGGTTCATCAGGCAAGAGCGCGGTTTCCCAGATCACATACGGCGCAGTTTGCTGCACAGTCCATTGCCGCATTGCTGCCAGCACATGAGGCTTCAACAGGCACAGCAAGCGACGATTGGCATGTGCATCATGCGTCAGCACCGTGCGCAAGCTGCCACGCCGCAAACATCCATCTTCTGTCAGCAATTGCGGCAACTCCTGTGCAATTTGTTCCATTACAGGATGTTGCGGGTCCTGGTGTATTGCCCTGGCAAGCAGATCAGTATCAATGACAGGCACACCCAGTTGCTGGAAACACCTGGCTGCGCACGATTTGCCGCTTCCCATGGGCCCAGTCAGCAAAACCACGCGAACGGGTAAATGCTTGGCAGAGATGTCAGTAGGAACTTGCATGTGAGCTGCTTTCAATATTTGGTTAATTAACCAATATTCAAAGCTTAATCCAACAAAGCTCAGAATACAAGTAATTTTGGTTATACAACCAACATAAATATTAAAAAAATTAATGCTGGATGAGCCGCCTCTTTTACGCCGGGAAAAACAACTCTAAAACAATAGCCTGTTCATTCTTGTTATAACTGACACTGACATGTCCGCCA
Source organism: Undibacterium sp. KW1 (assembly GCF_009937955.1). NCBI lineage: Bacteria > Pseudomonadati > Pseudomonadota > Betaproteobacteria > Burkholderiales > Oxalobacteraceae > Undibacterium > Undibacterium sp. KW1. Next base: position 3,846,592 of record NZ_AP018439.1, read on the forward strand.
TGCAAATCGACAATAGCCTTGACGATGGACAAGCCCAGGCCGTTTGATTCTGTATGGCTGTTGCGGGCGCTGTCGCCGCGGTAAAAGCGGTCAAACATTTTGTCCAGTTGCGGCGGCTCTATGGCAGCACATTGATTGATGATGCTGATGCTCGCCCCTTCGGTGCTGGCGATGACTTTCACCCGTATCACCGTCCCGGCTTGCCCATGTCGTATGGCGTTGATGAACAGATTACTGAGTGCTCTCTGCAGCATCAGGGGATTGGCATGGACCATGCCATCAATACCACCGACATCGACAGCAAAATGCATGTCGCGCTCTTGTGCCAGGATGTCGAAATAATCAATGAGCTTGCCCATCTCTGCTGCCATTGATAGCGGCTCTTTTTCGACCACAAAACCTGCATGATCGATGTGAGCGAGAAACAGGATGTTTTCGATGATGCGCGCCAGCCGGGCATATTCTTCGAGATTGGATTCAAGCAGGCTTTCATACTCATCCACCTCCCTGACCTGCGCAAGGGCCACCTGGGTCTGGCCCATCAGGATATTGACGGGTGTGCGCAATTCATGCGCCAGGTCTGATGAGAATTGCGAAAGTTGTTGGAAGCCTGCTTCCAGCCTGTCCAGCATGTCGTTGCATGCAAGGGCCAACTTGCGCAAGTCAGGCGGCATATCGGCTGCTGAAAGGCGCAAGGACAAGTTTTTAGGGCTGATCTGCCCGGCCTGAGTACTCATGACGGTGATGGGCAAGAGGCCGCGTCGCAAGATCAGGTAACTCAACGCACTCGTCAACAATAACGTCAATGCTACTGCGGCAATCACACGCAAGAGGTAAGTTGACAGCACACCAGATTCTTGCGTCATCACATAGGCGGCGATGATTTCTACCTTGTCTTTATGATTGCCCACTTCTGCCAGGGCTGCTACCCAGCGTACCCGCACACCATCATCGCGCTTACCGTCTTGCAAGGCAGCGAGCGTCAGTGGCACGCAGGCGTTTGACGGCAACATCAACGACATTGGTATCATTGTCAAAATTCATGTCCCCTATCTGGGATGCGATGATAGTGCGCGAGAGCGCTTCGTCGTGGAGCTTGATCAGAAGGTGCAGCAACATGAACTCTTTACTGGTCAAAACTATGGGTATATGTTGACGGGTGATTTTATGACGCACGGTATCAAGCTGCAGGTCTGCGACCTGGTAGATGTCGGCATCGCGCCTGATGCCACGGCGCAACAGGGTACGGATGCGCAGCACAAGCTCAGTAAATGAAAAGGGTTTGACCAGGTAATCATCTGCGCCCAGTTGCAGGCCGCGTATCCTGTCATCGACATGGTCGCGCGCGGTCAGGAAGATGACAGGCATATCCTGCTTGCTGCGCAGCGATTGCATCACTGTCCAGCCATCCAGGCCGGGCATCATGACATCAATAATGACCAGTTCATAGCTTTGCTCCATGGCCAGATGCAGGCCATCAATGCCATTCCTGGCAAGATCAACGGCATAACCTGATTCGCGCAAACCCTTCTTCAGGTAGTCGCCGGTTTTCTGATCATCCTCTATGACTAATATGGTTATCCGTATCCTGTATGCATGATGCGTTGATGGCCGGATTCTAACATCCGGCCATCGCCTGGACTAATTTGTGCTCACCATCACAGCTGACTCTGCATTCAGTGCCTTACTGCCTTCCATGACAATCAGTCGCTGAGCTTTGATGCTGGCATCTGCCTTTATCGCTTCCCTCACAGGGCCTATCACAGTTGCATTGGCTGCGCCTTTCGCATCGGTCTTCAAACGGCCCAATACGGTGTTTTGCCCATCAAGATAAACCGTATATACAGTTTCTGGCTTGAGCTTGAACAAAGCCACTTCCAGCGCATCGACTATACCCAGGTTACGCAATACGACAAAGCCCCTGCCCTCACCATTCACGGGTTTCAAACCTATGTTCACCGGCTCATTATTGCTGCGCGGGACCAGATTCGCAGTGCCATTGGCACTATCGCCACTCTCGACCACGTTAGATACATACACCAGCGCCTGCGGGGCCTGGCCACCAGCCATGTGGGCAATGACTTTATTGCTGGCGGTATCACAGACATCAACGCGATCACCATTCTTCAGCCCGACATACATGCGGCTGTGATCGTCCGGCGCCCATATGCCATGCGGCAAGGCTCCGGTTGCAATACTGGCCAGCAATCTGGGCACTTTGTCTGTCGTGAATACCTTGACGACATTCTCACCGCCTATGGTTACATAGGCCAGGGTTTTTCCATCAATGTTGGCAAAAGCCAGGTGATTGGACATAAAGCCGATATCAAACACCCCGCTCACTTCCAGCGTTTTTGTGTCGATGCGGGTGACTTTGCCGACGTCTTTGTGCGTCATCCACACTTCACTAGAGTCTGGCGTAAATTGCAAAAACGGTGAGAACGGGCTGACCACCTTGATACGCTTGATGACTTCATGCGTAGCTACATCAATCACATCGACCATGGGCGTGAAGCTAGACACCACAAAAGCCAGCTTGCCAGCAGGATGGAATTGCACCATGCCCGGCCCCAGGTCAGTCTGTATACGCCGCGTCTCCTTGAAAGTGACTGGGTCTATGACCGAGATATAGTCTTCACCACGCACAACCACCCATACTTCTTTACCATCCGCCGTGAAAAAACCCTCATGCGGCGAACGACCCACATAAGTCGTGCCCTTGACCTTGTTGGTGGCAGTATCAATAAATACTACCGAGTTGGAACCATTGGATATCGCCAGCAAGGTTTTATGGTCTGGCGAAAACCCCATGCCATGCACATTGATCTGCCCCTTGTACAAGGCCGACAAGACATCAGGACGCGGATTACCGAGCCTGATCTGACCAACCAGGGTATTGCTGGCGGGGTTGAATACCGAGATGGTATTGCTGTTCTGGTCTGCCGTGTAAACCCTGTCTCGCGCCGAAGGCAGGGCCCAGGCTGTGTGTGCGATAAGAGTGCTTGCCGCAATCAATGCGAGCGCTGATTTGTTTTTCATGATGATTTTTTTTTAAGTGAGAGGAATAACCCAGGTTTTAAACTCTGGCGGAGTAACGACTGAGTGACTAATGAGTAAGAACTATTTGCCGGCAGCCTGAGGGTGCTGCTGCAACCATAGCTGCATGAGTTTGATTTCGTTTTGCTGCTCAGCGATGATGCCCAGTGCCAGATTCCTGACGGCCGGGTCCTTGCTATACAGTAAAACCGCCTTGGCCATATCGACGGCACCCTGGTGATGAGGAATCATCATGCTCATAAAGTCATGCTCACTCTGACCATTCATGGGCGCACATTTCACACCTTCATCCATAAGCTGCATGGCATCATCCATCAGCACAGCGAACGGCTTCGCTGTGGTTGCCATGAAAACTGGCTTGCTGCCATCAGTTTTATCACTGGCACATTCAACCACCGCAGCACCATGGTGATGCTCATGTGCCAGAGCAGGCTTGAGGAGCAAGGCCAGGTTGATCAACACAGCAGCGCATACAAACATAAGCGGGCGACCTGCTCCCCAGCTGAAACTAAAACGATTAACGACCATCTTGTTACTCCCAGAAATTTTCATCTTCCATAAAACACAGGCTGCAGATGCATGTTTGACGATGGACAGTATGGAAGCACTACCAGAACAACAAGATGACGCAAACATGACAATTTTGTCAGAATGCAGCGAGCGCAAAACCAGGCTGATCAGCCTGCTTGGCATTTCCCGGATTCCCCGACCATAGGCTCAAAAAACCCCCATCCCGGCTCCAGGCATTTCTTTCAATTTCGTCATGTCACTGACATATTTGAAATATATTATCAACACCAATTTAATGCTGAGCCCGCTTTATTTCGCAAAAAAGGAGACGCCATGATTTCCGACAGCCGGAGACGGTTTTTGCAATTTTCTGCTGCGACAGCCGGGTCCGGCCTGTTACCCGGCCTGATAATGGAGACACTCGCCGTACCGGCGAACAATCTCACGGGAACGCTGGCCGATGTTGGCCATGTCATCATCTTCATGTAGGAAAACCGCTCTTTCGATCATTACTTTGGCACCCTGGCCGGGGTACGCGGCTTTTGACGATCCACGTGCCATCAGCCTGCCAATCGGCGCACCGATCTGGCAGCAACCTAACCCGGCTGGCGGCAGTGTGCTGCCTTTTCATTTCGATGTCAGGAACACCAGCGCACTGTCGGTCGGCACCTATCATTCGTGGAAAGGTTCGCAGCAAACCTGGCAGGCCTGGGTCAGACAAAAGACAGTACAAACCATGGGCTATTTCGACCGTGGCGACCTGCCGTTTTACTATGCGCTGGCAGATGCATTCACGATCTGCGATGCCTATCATTGCTAGGTCTTTGGTGCCACTGACCCCAACCGCCTGTATTCGCTCAGCGGTACCAACCAGGGCTGGCTGGGTAGCATGGGTAATCTGTACAACATTGATGCCAGGGGTTATTACAATGCTGAACCGGCCAATGACGACATCTCCAGCGCAACGACAGCCATCGCCCCCTCATGGCAGACCTATGCAGAAGTGCTGGAAGCGAATCAGGTCAGTTGGAAGGTCTATCAGGAATGGGATAACTACGGTGACAACTACCTCGCTTATTTCAAAAATTTTCGTGTCAATGCTAACGGCAGTCGCTTGAACAGCAATTCGTCCCTGTATCAAAAAGCCCGTATATTGGCGCCAGGTGCCAGCGTGGGTGGCAGCAGAGGCGATGGTCTGGTCAGCGCCTTTGCCGATGATATACGTAACCGCCGCTTGCCCCAGGTGTCATGGATATGTGCACCCAATGACTATACCGAGCATGCACCCAACTCTCCAAATGTCGGCGAAAATCTGACGGCAAGACTATTGGCTGCCCTGGTGGCAGAACCTGAAGTCTGGGCCAAAACTGTTTTCCTGCTGATGTATGATGAAAACGATGGATTCTTCGACCATGTACCGCCAGATATTCCTCCGGTAACGACTGCCATGGGACGATCAACCCTGGCAGATAACGGCTACAATGAAAAGTCCGGCAATGAACCCGTAGGCATGGGGCCGCGCGTACCCATGTTGGTGATTTCGCCATGGAGTAAAGGCGGCAAAGTCTGCTCTCAGTTATTTGATCACACCTCAAAGTTACGCTTTCTTGAAGAGTGGCTGGTCAATGACCTGGGTAAAAGCCGTGCAGCAGTGAGTCGTAACCAGATATCGCCATGGCGACGCACTGTCTGCGGTGACCTGACGTCGGCATTTGACTTCAAATCACTAGATCAGAACTGGCCTGCCACCGTCCCCAAAACTGCGGCCTATGTGCCGGTTAATGGTAAGCCTTATCCGGTACCTCCAGTCAACCAGATCCAGCCGCAGCAAGAGTCTTATCAGTCGCTGCAGGGCCCACGCCCAGCCTGTCGCCTGTCGTATGAGCTGGCGGTACAACCCCGTCAGAATGCCAGCAAACAGCTTGAAGTCAGTTTCACCAACACTGGTACTACGGGCGCAGCCTTCATCGTGTACTCCAGAGCACGCGCCGATGGCCCATGGTATTACACTGTCGAAGTTGGCAAGCAGATACAGAAAGAAGTCTGGAACTAGAGCGGTGACAGTTATCACCTCGCAATCTATGGCCCTAATGGCTTCATGCGCGAATGCCAGGGCAGCAGCACCGCCACAAACAGGCCGGAAGTGCAGACTATACATGACACTGTCAATGGCAAACTGGTGCTGCCCCTGTCCAATACAGACAGTAACCAGACTTGCACGCTGATTATCAGCGACAATGCCTATGGCAGCATGTCAAGCATGCACACCCTGGTAGCCGGACAAAGTTTGCGGCTCGACTATAGCCTGAGCAACAGTTTTGGCTGGCATGACTTCAGTGTGAGTAGCAGCAACGACACGCAATTCCTGCGCAGATTGGCTGGTCATGTCGAAGCAACGGCAAATAATAATTTCAACAGCCGTTGCGACCCCCGCATAGGTGGAAAACGCAGCGCAGCCCGCCTCAGCAGCAGCACACCACAGATAACAAGAGGCAGCAACATCACTGTCACCTACGAGGTAGCACAGGCACAGCTCAGCACAAAAAACTGGATAGGTGTATATGCCGTTGGCGTAGTACCAGGCACGGCCAATTCATTGGCCTGGCAATATGCCAGCAGCATGCAGGGCAATCTCAAGCTCAATACAGCTAACCTGGCCACCGGCAACTACATGATTTGGTATTTATATAATGATGCTTATACGGCTCTGGCTGCACCGCTGGCATTAACGATAGTGTAACGTTCGCAGTTGCATGCCATTGAAACAACTTTGGAATTGATGTGCATACAAATTCATCTTGAAACTACTTCTTTTTTGGAGATAGACCAAATCTCTGTAAGTACCCCAGGCAAAGCCCGGGGAATGTATTATTTACTCGGTCTCGTCAATCGCAAAACGTACCTCTGGCAATGCATCGGTCAAAGCTTTCTCAAGCAAACCTTTTAGACTAGTGGCATCTGGATTTTTTCTAAAAAATACTTTCGCTAATTTTACACACTCAACTCTCAGGCTCGATGCGGTAATAGCTTCTTCACCAGCGGGGTCGATGTTTGCGTAGTCATTTGCGTCAAATATTTCAGGAATAGCTTCTATTAATATTGCAACCTGCTCAGAGGATAGCCGTGACTTTTTGAAAATATCGCCAACGGTACGCAACAACTGCTGCAAACCAACCTTACGCCCTGACTCAATGATGACCATCAGCCTTGAAATAAGACGATCAAATTGCGGCAAATCAGCAGCCTCTGGTAGCTCTATCCATTTTTGCAAAGTAATCGCAGCGTAGCTCACTTCGCGCGGCGCATGTCGATGCAAAGACTTGCGAATCATCTTTTCCGCAAAATCTGCAATGTCTTCACTTATTGATGCAAAGTATGCAAATGCAGGCATTACTGAAATTGATATATTAACTTCTTCGTAGAATAACTTTAGTTTTTGAAAGCGCTTAGTACTTCTCGCTTCCTTAGCTAGCATCGGTACGATTGCATACGCAAGCGCATTACCTATACTATCTGCTAAACGTGTTTGTTCCCTGGTTTCAAGACCGAAAGTATCATCACTGCCCTTCCATGGGCGCCATTCCATCAAGCGGTCAAAAATTACTATTGCTTGCTCTGGTGTTGGAAAGACAGCCCCGGCGGTACTAACTGCGGCATGCGCTATACCGCTGTAGATCATGATAGCCCGTTCAATTTCGATAGAGGGAAAACTACGCAATTTTTTCTGTGTATCTATCAAAACCGCTTCGTCATGCTCAAACAAATGATGGCGCAGCAATGCTTTAACTTTTTCAGCATCAGGTGCTGGCAAGTATAGAAAAGCATGGGGATATATCTTTCCCGCATACGGTAAATTCTCATATGTCGGAGGAGTTCCCCAAAGTATGTCCGCCAATTTTTCACGCTCACCGTCTGTGAGAAACCCCTCCTTTTTACACAAAGGCAACAGCCGCAACAATGCAGCATTCGAAACTAGTCCGTTGGGGCCAGGTGATATCAGCTCATTTATTTGTTTCTCCAAGCTTGGGTAAGAATCCCGCGCATTAGGGTAATCGATGACAAGCATCGGAAGGTAATGAGAAACATCTGTTCTTACCTCACTCGGCAAGGGGAATGTCAATGCATCCGTCAATAATTCTCCTTGTCCTGACTTCGGGATACTTTTAAGAGAATTAGTTAATAAAGATTTTAAAACCGTACAAAGCAAAATGTGCTGAAAGTCTGGCTGACGTCCTAAAGTGACAGCTAGTCGGAATATATTTTTGGCCTCTTCGGATGTCAGGCGCACGACTAGTCGCGCCAACGCCTCAATTAATACCTGAAGAGCTGGTAATGCAAATCCCCGCTGCTCTACGCTTCCATTGCTACGTTTGAACTGCCAAAATTCTATCGCTGGCAAAATCCTGGAAACAATGGAATTCGCGTCTCGTTGAGATATCCTTGCAATTCCAACTCGTGTAAAAACATCTTTTATTGAAGTAGCGTCTTCGCTATTAGCTACACGGAGTGCCATTGTGAGATTCCACAATTCTGCACCAATACCGCCAGACAAAATCAATTTTTCTAAGGTACCTGCAAGCAGATTGACATTACCTAAGCGCAAAGGAAGCCCTACATTTCGACTCATTCCGTCCAAAGCTAAGAATACAGATTTCCCATTACTAAATGAGCGCTGGCTTGAGTTATCCCGATAATAGCCCTGTTCAAACAAGGGTTCGATGCTTTTTTGATTTTTTAAGTACTCTTTCTGCTGTTCGTCAGCCCTCTCTCGGATATTTTCCATCCAATCCCAAGGATCACATTTCCATTCTCGGTATTTGCTCTCAACAAAGGCCGGGAGCACTTCTTGACTCCGATTGGAGTGACCTCTATTAGCCATTTCTAATAATAAGTGCGCCCACATCAGCCGCGAAAGAATAGGGATAGAATATCGATCACGGCGATGATTTTCTCTTAGCTCACCGTAAGCTTTTGCTATTAGTTCCCTCCCTTCTGCAAAGCGTCCCGATTCCATCGTCAATGAGGCCTGTCGAAGCTTCCAAACAGGGTCTTCACCTACAATTTTTTCTAACCGTGCTTCGACACCAGCGTAATCAAGCACGTCACGTGCAACCAGGGCATGGTAATATGCCAACTCTGCAACGCAGTCAGGTAAATATTGAGAATGTTTTTCCAGCAAAGTAACCAGCACGTTAATGCGCTCTTGATTGAATTGTTGATCAGTCTCATTATTTACCTCTAACCAACGACTATTTTTGAGCAAAGTCAAAGCAATTTCCATTCGCTGCCGTTTGCCAATACTCATGGGTTCGTCCGAATTTACAATTTCAAAAAGCTGATTCGCGAGCCAAGGATCGATATGGTCAAAAGTTATACTATGCCGCCACGCAATTTCATAAAGCAATTGAGCTCGATCGTTTGGCATTAATGCGGCAACATTTTTTATATTAGGTGACGGATTAGTTAGTTGAGATTTGATTTTCCATTGTAATGAAGGTGGGCATATCAACCAGCCGGGATAAGACTCACGATCTTTTTTCAATGCTGCCAACTGCGCCTTCAATAAGCTAGCCGCATAGTCATGATCTTTGAATCGGCGAGACAGATCAGTTTCCGTTACTTGCGAGCTACCCAAATTGCTTGGAGACCACTTATGCGGCTCCATCTTGGACCTAGCTTCATTCGACATCGCTGCCAGGAACAATTCAGTCGCATTGCGATGCATCAAATCACGATCATCAATATGCTTCACTGCATCCCACAAATCAATTGGCGCAATATTGATAGATTCAAGGTGCTTACGTCTTGCTGCAGTGAGATTCAAAGCGCCAACCAAATAGATTTTTCGAGAGTGATCGGCCAAGTGATCGCGAACCCAGCCCGTCCAATGTAAGAAATTGGGATCGTCGCCAGAAAACCCAAGTAGGCAAAGTTCATTTTCGATAAACACCTGACGCGCAAAATTGACAAAAGGAGCGAATCTTTCTGGGTAGGTGCGGTAGTCCTCTTGGGCGGCAATAAAAGTTTCTGTTGTACCTATTGTGCCGTGAAGCTTAGCGATGCGCGGTGATGAAGCCCATGTCAAATCAGACGGCTTAGTTATTGTCGTGTAATACGGTCCATGAATACCCTCCGCAGCACGTTCCAATAAAGTGTCCCAATTGGTAGTCATGATTTCTGACCATGGCAACTCTAACAAGGATTGATAAAGTTCACCCGTTCTCCAGGCGTCATTATCTATTTCGGAGCGAATTCGATCATTCAAAGCCGCTTGCCCGAAGTAAGCCCTATACTCTTCAGCGACACGCAATGGATCAGAGAAGTTCAAATTTGTGTCAGCGGGATTAAGTTCCGCCACCAGTTTTTTGGTGAAGCTATCCCATAAAGGCATCTTCTTATCGCCACCGACATGATGTGCCGCACTTCGGCTAAAACCAGCTCCTACCATAATGGCAGCACCGTGCCTGCTCGCATCAAACTGATGCAGGGCGGAAGCTAGTTTTTTTATCGATGGATAATCGGTGAGCTCACTTATTAGTTTTATTTCCATGGTTCAAGATCATTTTCGGTTTTGCAACTTATGATTAAAAAAGCATTTTCTAGTGAATTTAATCTTAGCCTTACTAAAAATCAATCTTTATTATTTAAGCAACTATTTCTCACCTCTACCTCGAACTCAATCGTTTCAGGTAGAAAAATTAGCAAAATAAATTATTGAAAAAAATATTAAACCCTTGATTATTAAAGAAATATTAGTTTATCCCTTTTTTAGCTCTTGAAAAGCCCACCCCCCGCCCATATACTTAGCACTCGTTGGGAGAGAGTGCTAACAAAGTCTTTCCCCAGCTTAATTGAATTCCAATAGTAATTACTCGCAAATTTAAAGGAGCTAGTATGAACCTTCGTCCCCTGCATGATCGCCTGATCGTGAAACGCCTGGATCAAGAAACAAAAACCGCATCCGGTATCGTTCTGCCTGACGCTGCTGCTGAAAAGCCAGATCAAGGTGAAGTGCTGGCTGTTGGTCCTGGCAAATTGCTGGACAACGGTACTGTGCGCGCCCTGGACGTTAAAGTCGGCGACCGCGTTTTGTTCGGCAAATATTCTGGTCAGGCTGTCAAAGTTGACGGCAACGAAGTTCTGGTGATGCGTGAAGAAGATATCTTCGCGGTCGTACAGAAGTAATCGACATCCACGATATCAATTAAAGAATTCGGAGAATTAATATGGCAGCTAAACAAGTAATTTTTGGCGATGACGCACGTGCGAAGATCGTTAATGGCGTCAACATCCTGGCGAACGCAGTTAAAGTCACCCTGGGCCCGAAAGGCCGTAACGTTGTTCTGGAACGCTCTTTCGGCGCACCTACAGTAACCAAAGATGGCGTATCGGTTGCTAAAGAAATCGAATTGAAAGACAAGCTGGAAAACATGGGTGCACAACTGGTGAAAGAAGTGGCTTCCCGCACTTCTGACAACGCTGGTGACGGCACAACGACAGCGACAGTTCTGGCACAAGCCATCGTTCGCGAAGGTTTCAAATATGTAGCAGCTGGTTTCAACCCAACTGACCTGAAACGCGGTATAGACAAAGCGGTGACAGCCATTGTTGCTGAAATCAAAACGCTGTCCAAGCCAACAACAACCAACAAAGAAATCGCTCAAGTTGGTTCCATCTCTGCCAACTCCGATGCAAACATCGGCGACATCATTGCCAAAGCAATGGACAAAGTCGGCAAAGAAGGCGTGATCACTGTTGAAGACGGCAAATCCCTGGACAACGAACTCGACATCGTTGAAGGTATGCAGTTTGACCGTGGCTACCTGTCACCCTACTTCATCAACAATCCAGAAAAACAATCCGTTATCCTGGAAAACCCGTTCATCCTGTTGTTCGACAAAAAAATCTCGAACATCCGTGACCTGCTGCCAGTACTGGAACAAGTTGCAAAATCCGGCCGCCCACTGCTGATCATCGCTGAAGATGTCGATGGCGAAGCACTGGCAACTCTGGTTGTGAACAACATCCGTGGCATCCTGAAAACTGCAGCTGTTAAAGCTCCAGGCTTCGGTGACCGTCGCAAAGCCATGCTGGAAGACATCGCTATCCTGACCGGTGGTCAAGTGATTGCTGAAGAAGTTGGCCTGACTCTGGAAAAAGCAACTCTGGCTGATCTGGGCCAAGCTAAACGTATCGAAATCGGTAAAGAAAACACGACCGTTATCGATGGCGCTGGCCAGGCTGTAGGTATCGAAGCACGCGTTAAACAAATCCGCGCGCAAATCGAAGAAGCAACTTCTGACTACGACCGTGAAAAACTGCAAGAACGCGTTGCCAAACTGGCAGGCGGCGTTGCTGTGATCAAGGTTGGTGCTGCAACTGAAGTTGAAATGAAAGAGAAAAAAGCACGCGTTGAAGATGCTCTGCATGCAACTCGCGCTGCCGTAGAAGAAGGCGTTGTTCCTGGCGGTGGCGTTGCCCTGCTGCGCGCACGTCAAGCTGCTGGCGAAATCAAAGGCGACAATCCAGATCAAGAAGCAGGTATCAAACTGGTTCTGAAAGCAATCGAAGCACCTCTGCGTGAAATCGTTGCAAATGCCGGTGGCGAACCTAGCGTTGTTGTTAACGCCATCATCAATGGCAAAGGCAACTACGGTTTCAATGCTGCCAATGACACATACGGCGACATGATAGAAATGGGTATCCTGGACCCAGCTAAAGTAACCCGCTCTGCATTGCAAAATGCAGCGTCTGTTGCTGGCCTGATCCTGACTACTGACGCTCTGGTTGCTGAATTGTCTGAAGACAAGCCATCTATGGGTGGTGGTGATATGGGTGGCATGGGCGGTATGGGTGGTATGGGCGGCATGATGTAAAAGCTGCTTCGCTACTCACACAGAGTCGCATTGCTCAAAACCCCGCAACGCAAGTTGCGGGGTTTTTTATTGTTTATACAATTTATAGCCTTGCATAATAAATGTCCTAATCTTCATTTTTTTGTGCCTGCTAAGTTATGAATCGTCGCAAATAACACAAGACAGCAAATTTTTACACGGTCCGCTTGACAGAAAACATCTGTCGCTTGGATACTGCCGCACCTGAAAGAAAATTTTCATATTTCTGGCTTCGTGTTTCATATTTGCAATGATCTTGCGTATGCATCAACAAGCCGGGCATCATCATCAAGCAAGACAACCGCTTTGGAGAAAATATGGCGCTGCAACAATTAAGCGATGAGCAAATACGAACCTGGACCCGCGCCCAAAAGGACGAGTGGTGGTTTGCCAATATTTACCGGGGTGACATGGCGCAGTTGACCATACGCTCGGCATTCACTGGCTTTTTGCTTGGCGGCATATTGTCGGCAACTGCTTTATACATCGGTGCCAAAACCGGCATCACGATAGGCGTAGGCCTGACCTCGGTCATTTTGGCCTTTGCGATTTTTAAAATCCTCGCCAACCTGGGGCTGGCCAAGGATTTCACTATCCTTGAAAACAATTGTACACAATCCATCGCCACAGCGGCAGGCTACATGACCATGCCACTCAATACCGTGCTGTCAGCCTATATGCTGATCAGCGGTACGGTAGTCAGTTGGTGGCATCTGGTGGTATGGATGAGTATCTGCTCCATCCTGGGCGTACTGGTGGCCTTCCCTATGAAGCGCCGCTTTATCAATGAAGACCAACTGCCCTTCCCTGAAGGCCGTGCCTGCGGCGTGGTGCTCGATGCGGTATATACCGGCGAAGCTGCCAGCGGCATGTACAAGGCGCGCCTGATGGCTTTCTCTGCGATGTGGACAGCAATCTACCAAATGATCACCAGCGATGGCTGGATGAAACTGATACAGTTCAAAATCTTGCGCATGGACAAATGGGCAGGCATGACAGAAGCATGGCATTTCCAGGAGCGGTTTGATTCTTACTATTACGCCGCTGCCGTCAAATATGACATGCTGATCCCAAAAATCCTGGGTACAGATTTCCGTGCACTGGGTCTGCGCTTTACCCTCGATGCTGCAATGCTGGGCGTCGGCGGCCTGATGGGCATACGTGTCGCCAGCAGCGTTTTGCTGGGCACCATTATCAATTTCGTTTTCCTGGCACCGTGGATGATACAACGTGGCGATATCGTCGAACGGATCGCTCCTAGTGGCAAACTGGTACCTATTTCCCGTACCGAGATCGTCAATCAATGGGGCCTGTGGTGGGCGGTTTCGATGATGGTGGTGGCCTCCTTCATCAGCCTGGCGGCCAAGCCTGAACTGTTCACCAGCCTGTTCAAAAAATCTGACACCAAGAAAGTCGCAGACCAGACCAGTACTGTTCTTGATCATATCGAAGTACCGCTGATCATCTCTTACATAGGTATCCCTGTATTCAGTATCCTGGCTGCCTGGACCACGCATGAGTTCTTTGGCGTACCCTGGCTGATGTCCATCATCACCCTGCCCCTGGTATTCATCCTGACTATCATCTGTGCCAATGCAATGGCGCTGACCTCATGGACACCAACAGGCACCTTGTCAAAAATCACCCAGTTCAGCATGGGTGCGATCGACAGCACCAACCCTGCCAACAATCTGATACCTGCGGGCATGACGGCAGAAGTGGCATCGAATGCATCCAATCTGTTGTCCGACATCAAACCTGGCTACATGCTGGGCGCCAAACCAAGGCAGCAGGCGATAGGCCATATCATCGGTATTTTCTCCGGCGCGCTGGCTTGCGTACCGTTGTACTTCCTGCTGTTCCTGCCGCCAGATGCTGACGGCATACGTTCTACTGCCACTATCGTTTCCGACAAATTTGCCTTCCCGGGCGCGATGCAATGGAAAGGCGTGGCCGAGCTGATCGCCAAAGGCTTCAGCAGCCTGCCAGCATCTGCCATCACCGGCATCATCGTGGCAGCAGTAGCGGCTACCATCATCGAAATTGCCCGTATCATCACCAAGGGTCGCTTCCCGCTGTCCGCTGTCTCCATCGGCCTGGGCGTCATCCTGCCTCCTGAATCCTGCCTGGCGATGTGGATAGGTGCAGCGATATTCTGGTGGATGGGCAGCCGCAACAGCACTCCTGGCAGCAAAGGCCATGATTTCTGGGTAGAAGGGTGCGAACCTATCTGCGCTGGTTTGATCTCTGGTGCTGCGTTGATAGGCATAGGCAATGCGATTATCAATGTGCTGATCTGATCCTGCATTGATACACCTTGACATTATTAGCCCCGCTTCTTGCGGGGCTTTTTTATACCTGTGCGAACTACTTCTGCAGATAGGAACGCGAACAAATACCAGGAACCAACATGAATATACCGAGTCAAGGTAAATTGATACGCTTGCTCATGCAAAGGCGGGGCAAGACCTGCTAAGGTATAAACTTTATTTCATCCGGTATTCAATTCTTTAAAAGTCGCACTTAATCAGGAACCAAGAACTATGTCCATAGTGACCCTTTTCATCGCAGCTACCTTTTACGCCAGCCCTGGCAGCAATCAAACCACCGTCGATGCTGCGACCATTGCCGCCATCGAAGCCACTTGCCACGACTATATCGACGGCCAACTGGAAGCAGATCCCAAACGGGTAGCCCGCTCCCTGCATCCCGATCTGGCCAAGCGCGCCGTGATAGGCGACACACCGGATGAGCGCCTGGGCCTGCGGCGCATGTCCAAAGAAGAACTGGTCAACCTGACCAAAGCAGGCGCACTTAAAACACCGAAGGCAGAATGGAACCGCACCTGTACTGTCCTGGACGTAACAGACAAAGCCGCCTCAGTACGCCTGGAAACCCCATGGTTTGTCGATTACTTCCACATGGGTAAATTTGAAGACCGCTGGATTATTGTGAATGCGCTTTGGTATAGCAAGCCAAAGAAAAGCAATTAAATGGCTATGGGATAAGATTTTCATTAGAGGACTTGCTAATTAAGACAATAGAAAGATAAGGCCTGGGCTACGTTCGGTTGGGTGGCCCCATGCGCACCGTTTCTATCTTAATTACTCAAGCACCTCTACATACCAAGCTCGCTAACGACTGTGTCAATAAAACTCTTCAGCTTGGGAGTCTGCCTGCGGTCAGGGTGGTAGATAAGATGCACGGGCCGTGATGGTGTTTCATAATCAGGCAAAATTTTAACGAGACGACCAGTGCGCAAATCTTCACGCGCAAGGTCCTCTGCAATATAAGCCACGCCTATCCCATTTAAGGCTGCAACCAGCAATGCCTTTGCATCGTTGAGTTGCAAGCGGTGCCGGACCTGAGCATGGAATTTTTCTGCTCCACGCATAAAGCGCCATTCGCTGGCGGTTGAACCAGTGCTGGATGCATAAGCCAGGCACTCATGTTTTTCCAGATCAAGCGGCGTGGCGGGAACACCCCTTTCTTTGAGATAGTCTGGTGATGCGCAGGCGACCAGGCGAAATGGTGCAAGCTCGCGCGCGATGAAGCTGGAGTCGCTCAAACGGCCTATACGAAACACTGCCTCAAACTCTTCTTCCACCAGATCAACATAGCGGTCACTCAGTACCAGATCAATTTCTACCTGCGGATACTGTCGCAAATAGCGGGCAATGACAGGTGTCAGCGCGTATGTGCCAAACGACACCGGCGCATTGATACGAAAGCGCCCTTTCGGCGCACCCTTCACCTCGTCGGCGAGCGAATCAGCCCAGTCTGCATCGGCCAACACCATCTTGCAACGATCATAATAAGCCTTGCCGATATCGGTCAGGCTCTGCCGCCTGGTAGTCCGGTTGATCAGGCGTGTGCCAAGGCGCCTTTCCAGCCAACTCACATGCTTGGCGATCATCTGGGGCGACATGTTCAGCGCACTGGCAGCTGCGGCAAAAGAGCCAACTTCCACTGTTTTGACAAAGGCAGCCATGCTTGCGAGTCTGTCCATTCCATACTCCTGGTTGTTACACACATACAAATATCAGTATTTATGCGCAATTCAGGTGGGAATAATATCACCGTCTCAGCCTCAAAGGCGGCGTTAAAAAAGGAAAGAAATCATGAGTAAAATCGGAATTATCGGCTCCGGCAATATCGGCGGCGCACTGACACGTTTGTTCACCAAGGCAGGGCACGATGTGGCAGTAGCCAATTCACGTGGCCCATCTTCGCTGCAGGATTTGGCAAATGAAACTGGTGCCCGTCCAGTGACGGTCTCACAAGCAGTGCAGGATAGTGAGATTGTGGTCGTAACCATCCCCATGGTAGCGGTCGCCAGCCTGCCTAAAGACCTGTTCAGCGATGCCCCTGCAGACTTGATAGTCATCGACACCAGCAACTATTATCCGCAACAACGCGATGGCCTGATTGCAGAAGTCGAAGCAGGAATGACAGAAAGCGCTTGGGTTGAACAACAGATCGGACGCCCGGTTATCAAAGTATTTAATAGCATACTGGCTGAACACATGCTCAACAAGGGTACCCCTGATGAGCGCACAAACCGGGTGGCGCTGGCAGTCGCTGGCGATGATATGAAAGCCAAAGCGGTGGTCATGCGCCTTGTCGAAGGGATAGGATTTGCAGCAGTCGATGCTGGCACGATCGCGCAATCATGGCGCCAACAACCTGGCTCACCGGGATATCTGAAGGATTACAATGCGGCGGATGTTAGCAAAGCATTGTCTGAAGCCACGCAGGAACGCACACCTGCATGGCGTGCGACACCAGATAGTCCAGGCACATTTGAATCACCAGCTTGATAATTATTCAAATGCCAGCAAAAAAGATTCACTCATCGCGTCGCCTGCACCCGTAGTAAGAATTGAGCAAAGTAAAACATGGGTGAGTAAGACATAAGTGCAGCGGTGGAAGATATTTTTGGAGTCTTCCACTGATTGCTATCATCAGCTCTGAAGTTCGGACAATGATTTTCAGACTTAAGGGCATGAATCAGGATCAAATTCGCCCTTAGTTATTCAAAGCTATCAAGCTCATCTGCTGCCCCACAAACCCATCAAACGCCTCGATCAGAGGCTGATATTTTTCCTCATCCTGTTCCAACTTTATGAGTGCATAACAAGCAGCCTCCAGCGTTGATAACTGATCTGGAGCATGCGCTTTGCGTATGCGGTAGTGCGAGGCTGGCATGTCTTGCAGGCTCAGGCGGGGTAGTTGTTGCAGCAGCGGGTTCAGGTACAGCATCTTGCGGCTTTTGCGCCAGGTCGCATCGATGATCACCAGACGTATGTTCGTCAATGCATGGTCTTGCGCAACAAATTCTGCTGCTTCGTATTGCAGGTCTTGCGCGTCATTTTGCGTGGTTGCAGGATAAAGCAATACAGCCTGCTTGCCATCAGCTTGCAGCAGGCCAGTCAATAATTGTTGATCAAACTGCTCGCCTTCCAGCATGCGTGAATTTTGCAGGCAAAGGTCCAGCAGGCGTGCGCTACCCTTGGCATTGTTGACTTCCAGGGGATGTTGCAACACTAACACTTCGGGTGCATTGGCAATGCTGCAAACCCAGTGGCAGATGCAGGCTGTGGATGGGCGCAGGCATCGTGGGCAGGATTTTCTTTTGGGCTTGGGTTCTGACATGCCAACATTGTGAAGGATTGTTATTTAAGCGGCAAGCTTCAAATGGTTTCAGGCAAAGTCGTAAAGGCATCGTCTATCATGAACAGAACCTCTGACACTTTATTTTAGCCTTATGAAATTCCCAACTATCCTTGCAGCAAGCCTGCTAGTGGCCACCAGCGCTTGCGGTGGTGGCGGTGGCTCGACTGCAGCGACAACTACCGGCACCACGACTACAGGTACCACAACTGGTACTACAGGAACAACTACAGGCACAACCACTGGAACAATCACGGGTACAGGCACCGGTACTACTACGGGCACTACCACTGGTACAGGTACGGGTACTACTACGGGCACGGGCACTGGCA
This sequence comes from Undibacterium sp. KW1, assembly GCF_009937955.1. Taxonomy (NCBI): domain Bacteria; kingdom Pseudomonadati; phylum Pseudomonadota; class Betaproteobacteria; order Burkholderiales; family Oxalobacteraceae; genus Undibacterium; species Undibacterium sp. KW1. The sequence continues at coordinate 3,865,058 of NZ_AP018439.1, forward strand.
CGACGGTCGTCACGCTGGAGAAAAAGGCCGCTGCACTGGCAGCCAAGCTCGGCAAGCCTACGCGTTTTCTGGTGGGCCTGGGCAGTGCCGATCTGGCGGATGTACAAAAGCAAAACATTACACCAGATATCTATGACCAATACCTGGTCGGTGTCGGTGCTGGTTCCTGGCCAACCTGGAACAGCCCTTCTGGTGCTTATGTCCAGATCGTTGCGCAAAATGCCGACAAGCTGGGTGCTATCCCCATGTTCACTTTGTACCAGATGGCCAGCAATGGCGACGGCAATCTGAGCGGCCTGACCAATACGACGTTCATGAAAGGTTATTGGGACAATGTACGTCTGATGTTCCAGCAAATCAAGGCGTATGGCAAACCAGTGCTGGTCAATTTTGAGCCAGACTTTTGGGGTTATACGCAAAGGATATCCAATAACGCCGACCCGGCCACCGTGCCTGCGCAGGTCAACAATAACCCTGACTGCGCGAACCAGCCGAACAGCGTCGCCGGTATCAGCCAGTGCCTGATGCAGATGGCGAGAGCCATTGCGCCAAATGCCTATGTTGGCTTTCCCCCGGCCCTGTTTGAAGACCTGCATTCAACGGCCATGTCTTACATGCTGAAACTGGGTGCCGACAAGGCCGACTTCATCGTCATGCAAACCCTGGACAGGGATGCCGGCTGTTTTGAAACCGTGCCGCAAGTGTCTTACTGCTCGCGCGCAGGCACGGGCTGGTACTGGGATGAGTCGAACCTGACTTCACCTAATTTCAAGGACCATTTTGCGCTGGCCAAAACCTACTATCAGGGTCTGCAATTGCCTGTCCTGTGGTGGCAAACCCCACTGGGCGTGCCATCGACCCAGATAGGCGGCTCGTCAGGTAAATACCGCGACAACAAGGTACGTTATTTCCTCACGCATGCATCGGAAATGGTCGCGGTTGGTGGCCTGGGTGTAGTGTTCAGCACGGGTGAAGTGAACCAGACTTCCATCAATACCGATGGTGGGCAGTTCAAGACTTATTCAACCAGCTATCTGGCCAAGCCTGCTGCCTTGCCATGATATAAGACATGCCAACACATGCCAGCCTTGCTTGCACAGGCTGGCATTTTTCAGTTGATTTCTACCAGCGGGATGTGTTTCTGCTTCTTCCCTTCCGGTAGTCTATCCATGGTTTGCCTCGCAATGCTGCCGCGTATCTCTTTGAGCCTGCTAGCTTCCCTGTACAACAGGTTATGACTCTCAAACGGTATCATCTTGCCGTCAGGCAGAGCGAAATGGATACAGGATTTTTTCAATGCGCGTACGTCCAGGGAATAGGCGTCCATGAACTGCACGATCAGCACGCGAAAGACATTGTCATATTTGAGGTTTTGCGGCGCCGAGATCAAGGGCAGACAACACATCAATTCAGACAGGCAATTGGCCTGAGACTCTGGCGAATGATTGGTTGAGAAGAGTTTGAAAATCTGGTCTTTCATACCCTGCTTTAAATTCTCATCACGTTCAAAGACGATGGTATTGCCACTACCTTCCACCAGAGATTGCGGGTCAAGATAGCGCGTGAGCGGGACGGTTTTTTCTTCTGTCTTTAAGGCATACGCCATCGCCAGCGTATCTGGGTTACAGGGTACAGGCACGATGTCCTTGAGACTGAACAGGCTGCATTGCTCAGCAATTTTTCTGCGTATTTCTGATACTGTCAATCGATGCAGGCGCGGGTCATAGTTCTCGACACGTCCTGCATCCTGTATTGGTTGCAAGGTCACGCCGCGTACGCATTTTTGGGTCAGCCCAAAATTGATGATGTCGCCTATCTCGTCGTCATTCAAACCTTTTTTCAAGGTCACGACCAGAGTGGTAGATAGATTAACTGCATTCAGGTTTTCCAGCGCCTGCTGGCGTATGCGACGCAGGTCTGCGCCGCGCAAAACCTTGTGTACTTCTGCCCGGAAAGAATCAAATTGCAAATAAACTTCAACACCCGGTGCATAACTTGCCAGGCGCTCAACAAAGGCCTTGTCCTGCGCGAGCACAATGCCATTGGTATTGACCATGACGTGCTTGATAGGACGAGCCTTGGCAGCATCAAGAATTTCCCAGAATTGCGGATGCAGCGTTGGCTCACCACCTGACAATTGCATGACATCGGCTTCGCCTTCATTGGCAACTACCGTATCGAGCATCCTGATAATCTCAGCCAGTGGTTTGTGCTGTTCGCGATGGGTACCGCTCTCGGCATAACAGACCGGGCAATTCAAATTGCAGTTGTCGGTAATCTCCACGATGGACAGGCAGGAATGCTGCATGTGGTCAGGACACAAACCACAGTCATAGGGGCAGCCATATTCCATTTTGGTATTAAAGATTTGCGGCATTTCAGGATGCTTGACGAATACTTCACGGCACAGCCTGTAGTATTCAACATCATCACTGACCAGCACGCGCTCAGTACCATGCGCACTGCACCATTTGTCCATATAGACCTTATCATCCTTGAAGATGATTTTAGCTTCTACAGGGTGAAGGCAGCTGGAACAAACCGAACTGGTTGTGTCGTAAAATAGATAAGGGCGGACTTTTCGGGACATATTATTTTTTACCCTTATAGTTAGTAGGATCGGGATATTCCTGCTCTGACTGACGAATTGCCAAACGAAGCTCTTGCGCTATTGCTTTGGCTTCCTTGATCTGCTCCGAATTCAATGTGGCAGCAAATTCTGAGGCACGTTCCCTGTAGTATTTGGGGTAAGGACTGCGCGAGTTATCCAACAAATAAAGGAATGCTAAAGTTTTTGCATCTGAAAAATCTTCATGACCGAGCAAGCGCCATGCTTTTTTCTTTGAAAACAAAGATGTCCCGCCGCAATGCGTGATAGATCTCGTCAACCAAAGATCAGCAATTCGTTCATTTTTTGAAACATATTTTCCATCCAGATAGATGTTCTTCAAATCTTGGGCTGGATAATTCAACTTTTGCGAAAATGATGCAGCACATATTTTCCTTGCCGAATTTTCTATTAACCTTACCCCTTCAGAATAAGAGAGTTCTATATCTCCTTGTTCCAGCGTAATCTGGCGGTCACTTTCGACAGGCGAGCCTTGAAGTAATAGCCATCCATAATAATACTCAGCATCTGGATGTCCATCATCCGCAGCGCCTTTAATCAGTGCAATTCCCTTTTTGACGTCTTTTGGAAAATATCCAATATTCTTCAAATACTCTATACCAAGTTTGGTTTTGGCAGCAGGGTCATTTGCATTTGCTGCAATCACCAAATTATTATATTCAAGCTCGTACTTCCTCCTGCTTTCTTCTCTTGCAAGTTCCGCTTTCTTTGCAATCTCTTCTTTTTCCTGTGCAGTTAATTCTCTAGGAACGCTGACTGGATTTGTATTATTCCTCGAGCCAGAGCTAGAGCTCGCCATCAAATAATGCACACAACCAGTCCCGCCTATCAAACTCAGCGCCACCATCAACATCGCAATACGCGAATTTCTATTAAGGTTCGAGTCCAAATTTCTCTCCTGTATTCAATCTAAGCATCTGCCGCACAAGCAAAGGTAAGTAAACCACAAGCGCAATAATGCACAAAACCTGTATGCCACTCAAACAAGAAAAATAATAGTAAGGCACAGGTTTGATACCATCGATGAGCAAGCGCCAGAACAGGTAGCCAGCGAGGTACATTTTGAACATCAGGCCAGACTGACTTTGCCATACCTGCCTGCGTCGTAATAAAAAACCGCCCCATGCCAGAACAAAGATCATGTCGTAGATCTGGGTGGGATGACGTGCGATACCATCGCCGAAATCGATACCCCATGGCAGACCCGTGGCATTGCCATAGGTGCCGTCGTTGAGTCCTGCCAGGAAACAGCCTATGCGGCCTATGACCGTCGCCACCATCAAAGGTAAAACAAAATTGTCGCCGGTTGATTGCGGTTGTTTGAGCAGGAACTTGGCAAACTCGACACCGATCAAACCACCCAGCAAACCACCGACGATGGATTGGCCTGACATCAATATCTGCAAGTTAGCTGTTGCTGCCGCCCACATGTGTGGGAACTCCATCCAGAAGGCTGCTTTATTGCCTATTGCAGCACCCAGTACACAGCCTATGATCACACCATAATGTCCGGGTGCCAGTATGCCTGCCTGCTGCTGGTATGTGCGCTGACGGCGGTATAACTGCACACCAATGGCAATTGCCAGCCATTCAAAAATGAAATGCAAAAGATGGGCGGTACTTGCTGAAAATACGTAAAGTTTCATTGAATGAGTATCTGGAGAAGCACGTGAGCAAGGTTGCCAGCATGCACTAAGTCTGGCCCAAGTCTGGCCCAAGTCTGGCCCAAGTCTGGCCTTTCAGTTTTATTTGGAAGCGATTTTTCCAATTAATTTATACAACAGCGCACAAATGAGCAGGCCTGCAACTCCCATTACAAGCGGGATGGTGCTGATAGTAATGACCGCCGTGAATATACCGAGCACGCCACAAGCACCAAAACCTACCAGAGGTATGAAACACAGGAGAATTAAAACTGCACGAAGAAAGTTGTTAAATTTATTCATGGTCGCCATGTCGATCAGACTTAATCAATTAGCATGATAGCGCAAGTAATCAACATCGCCTGTTTTACTCTACAAATAAACCAGCGTCAAAATAATGTGCACTTGACACAGAGTTTCAACTTAGCCTGGCTCTTGCTTGTCAGGATCAGATTTGTGCGTAGATACAAAAAGCTTTTTGAGCAGAAAGCCACAAACAAGGCTGATACTTAAACCCAGCGCAGTCAAACCCAACACTGAAAGATTGAATGGTGTTCCTGCTAAAAAAGTTAAACCGAGAAGACCACAAGCACCAAAGCCTATCATTAATATCAGGCAAATCAGCATCGCGATGACGCGGACAGTTTTTTGCAAACTCATGATTTTTATCCTGTATTTGTACGCTGCTGGAGATTTTCACGTATGGTTTGCACACTGGTTCTGAACAATGCAGCCAGATTTGCATCCTTGTTTGCGTCAATGACTGCCTGCATGATTTTACTGGCAGGAACGAGGCTAAAAATGACTGGCGGCGCATCTGCAGTAGTCATGACAAAGATGCGTTGCTGGTCGTTATCGATCACTGCCCATTTCAAACCTGTCTCTTGTACCAAGGCATCGGCAAATACTATTTCCAGTGCCTGCACTTCATGTACTGGCCGTGCTTCTATTGGCTTTTGCTGCAAGATCACTTCGATGATTTTGAGCTTGCCTTCTACAGTGTCAAACTGTGTTCTCGCTTCTGGCAAATATTGCTGTCTGACCCAATCTCTCAATGATTCTGCTTTGAGGATATCGGCAGTAGAAAAATATTCCAGGTTTTGTGCCGCGTTGGCCGGTAGCGGTAAAGAAGATTGTGTCAGCCCCAGCTTCTTGCACTCAATATAGGCCCATGCAGCGCCAACCAGCAATCCCATGGTGTGCGCCCAGTTTGCGATAGGGCCAAGCAAGCCGGTCCAGCACAACACAAACCAAGCCAGCATCATATTCACTGTGGCTTTGCGCATGATGCCGTTAAAGGCGGCGTCATAGCGGCCACGTATCCAGACATAGGAAAATAAGCCATATATAACCCCAGACATGCCGCCAAAATAAGGATTATCTGTGAGCAGGTATTGTGCGATATTTGAAATGACTGCCGTAACCAGGAAGAAGCCCAGATAAAAGCGCGGGCCTTTTCTGTTTTCAATGACGATGCCCAGATCCCACACCCACAGCAAATTAAAGATCAGATGTATGGGGCCGAAATGGATGAAGGCAGGTGTGAGCAAGCGCCAGACCTGGCCTGAAAAAACATCGGCGAACCCGGCATGATCCGGGTCTGTTATGAAAAGAATGCGCAGGTTTTCTATTTCTCCACCAAAGCTGGAAGTGAGTGCAACCAGAGCACTCAGCGCAATCAGCGCGATGGAAACGCTGGAATAGTTTTTAAATTTTGTCATGAATGATGATTGAATGTACCTGGCAGGCATCAAGCCGAAAAAACCCAGCCAGCAGAATACTTCACACAACTAGCGCAGCTCTTCTATCAATCTCAGATTGTCGTCAAAATTCCAGATACGGCGTATTTCTATAACGTCATACTGAGCTGCGATATTCGGCGGGAAGGCGGCGTATTTGGCATTCACGCGGACGATACGGCGTACTGCCTCATCGATGTCGGCACGCCCACTGGAACGCAAGATAGTGATTTCTTCGACGCTACCATCACTACGTATGGAAACCACCACTACAGGGTCGCCACGCGCCCTGTCTTTGGAAATCTGCGAATAGTTCAGATTGCCATTGCGCTCGATTTTTTGCTTCCAGCTATCGATGTACAAACGCAAGGGAACATCTTTGTCCTGGCTGCCAAACAGGCTGCGGCGACGCGGTTTTTCTTCTGCGTCATTACGTGGCAAAGGCGGCGTACCACGCAGGACATCGAGCCCGCGTGCCTGGTCCCTGGCCCGGTTAGCCAGGTCACCACCGGTAATATTTTTAGGCAGGCTGAACGGGTCAGATTTATTCCCCTGATTACTGCCATTGCCCGGCGTGGTAGCAGAGCCATTGTTTTGCTGCCCGGTGTTTGGACCGGGATTGATGCCGGTATTTGCAGACTGGTTATTGGCGGCGACCTGCGCAGCAGCTTTGGCAGCGGCAGCAGCCTGTGCCTGTGCCTGTGCCTGTGCCTGTGCCTGTGCCTGTGCCTGTGCCTGTGCCTGTGCCTGTGCCTGTGCCTGTGCTTGTGCTTGTGCTTGTGCTTGTGCTTGTGCTTGTGCTTGTGCTTGTGCTTGTGCTTGTGCTTGTGCTTGTGCTTGTGCTTGTGCTTGGGCCTGGGCCTGGGCCTGGGCACGCTGCTCGTCTGCTTTTTGTTTTGCAGCCAGCTCTTCGGCTTTTTGTTTCGCTAATTGTTCATCCTGTTTTTGTCTGGCGACTTGCTCTTCTTGGTGTTTTTGACGTACCGCAGCTTGCTGACGCTGTTCTTCCTGCTTGCGTTTTTCCGCTTCCAACGCGACTTGCTGTTCTTTTTCTTTCAACTGTTGTTGCTCTTTGGCTTGCTGCTGTTCTTTCTGTGCCTGGGCCAGTTGCTGGGATTTTTGCTGTCTTTCTTCTTCCTGGCGCTTATTGTCGTCCTGGCGTTTTTGCTCTGCCAGTTTGACTTCTTCAGCCTGGGCTGCTTCGCGTTGGGCGCGGCGGTTTTGTTCTTCTGCTTCCAGTTGTTTTTGCAGGGCCAGTGCGGCTGCCGCCTTGCGGCTGGCTTCATCAGCGAGTTTGCGGTTTTCTTCGTCGAATTGTTTGCTCAATTGCTGGATGTCTGCCTTGCCATTGGCATCGCTTTGCTGCGCCAGTTCCTCGGCCTGCTTGCGCATCTGTTCTTCACGCTTTTTGCGTTTTTGTTCTCTTGCCTGTTCTTTGGCAGCTTTTTCTTGCGGTGTTTCCTGCTCCACGCCTTCTTGCGCTACGTTGTCATATTGCTTTTTAGGATCGGGTTCTGCATCTGCTTTTTTGGGCAGGTCATCGGGATTAGGGACAGCCATGGCGAAGCTTTCTTCACGGGCTATATCCTGGGTGATCACACGGGCCACATCTGGTGCCATGACTTTGCGCTGCTGGGCCTGGGGTGGAGCCGTGTTGGCTTTGGTTTTTTGAGGAGCGCGCGGCTTGCTGGCAACTTTGGTCTGTACCGGTGCGGGAGCAGGTGCCGCCTTTTGTGGTGCAACCAGGCGTATCCCAGAAGTGGCAGCCTTGCTCTCGTTTTTTGCAGTTGCGCCACTTTCTTTCACGCTGACTGCGGCGGTAGTGGATGCGGGTGCAGGATCAGACTTGGGGGTGACAGGTGTTACTGGTGTCATCGGCGCTACTGGTGCCGATGATTCAGCCGCAGCGCTGGCAGCGACAGGCTTGTCATTATTAGCTGGTGTTGAATTGGCAATCTGTACCGTGATTTGTGGTGACTCAGCCCTGCGTTTGTTCCACGGCGCTTCCACGCCGGGCATACCCAGGCCAGGCAAGCCAAACTGTAAACACAAAATAAATATATGTATGGCGAGAGAAATGAGCAAACCGCCAGTCAGGCGCTGCTTGATCTCTTTGGGCATGGCATTTTCAGTGTGGTCTGGATACAGATTCATGCAACAGGTTCAATTTTCTCTCATGGCTGAAGATTATCGCATGGTCAAAATGCGAAACGTACTTTACCATCTGTATGCATCAAAAAAGTGCTTCAGCATCAGAAATTCACGATTTGAATTTGATGGCCCACCAAACAGGAGCAAAACATGACCCCTCGCTTTCGCATCCTCTCCGCCTCTGCCCTGCTCTGCCTGACTAGCCCTGCGCTGGCAGAAGTTATCAATATAAGTAGTAATGGTTTCCAGATACGTCATGAAGTGCTGTTGAATATACCATCTGAAGAAGCCTACGAATTGCTGGTGAATGTCAGCGGCTGGTGGAATCCTTCGCATACTTATACCCTCAATCCCAAAAACCTGAGCATAGACGCCAGGCCTGGTGGCTGCTTTTGTGAGAAATACCCGCATGGTGGCGGAGTACAACACATGAGCGTGGTACATGCAGCACCTGGCAAAGCCTTGCGCATGACAGGCGCACTCGGCCCCATGCAGGCACACGGTCTGGCTGGCAGCATGAGCTGGGATTTCATCCCGCAAAAACCGGCTGAAGCGGGCCAGCCACTGAGCAAGCTGGTACTGAGTTATAGCGTGGGCGGCTATATGGCAGGTGGTTTTGAAAAAATGGCACCGATGGTGAATGCCATGCTGGGTGAACAGATTGCCCGCTACAAAAATTTTGCCAATACCGGCAAGGTGGATTAGCAAATCTGCACTCTGTGCGTAGGATCATATTGCCAACATGACTATGCTGATTTCGTCGTCCGCCTGCTGAATTTGTGTCAAGACAGATACAACTGTTTTGCCTAAGCTGACGTAGCTAATCATTTTCTCATGAATCAGGTTTTATTCTGCATGGAAACCCTGATTCAGCAAACTCATCCCATACTGGCAAAATACATGAAAAAAATCTCAGTCATTGATTCGCATACTGGTGGCGAACCTACCCGGATTATTGTTGATGGCGGCCCGGATCTGGGCGCAGGTGACCTGGCTACCCGCCTGCAAGTATTTCGTGATCAATTTGATCACTACCGTTCTGCCACCGTCTGTGAACCGCGTGGCTCTGATGTCATCGTCGGCGCGCTGGCTTGTGCACCGCATGACCCATCCTGCACGGCGGGGGTGATATTTTTCAATAATGTCGGATATCTGGGTATGTGCGGCCACGGCATGATAGGCTTTATCGTCACCCTCGCCTATCAGGGCAAGATCAAGGCAGGCAAGCATAGGATAGATACACCGGTCGGCATCGTCGAGGCAGAGCTGCATGCCGACAACACCGTGACCGTGCACAATGTGCCCGCATACCGCTACCGCCATGCAGTAAAGATCGATGTGGACGGACATGGGCAGATCAGCGGCGACATTGCATGGGGCGGCAACTGGTTCTTTTTGATCAACCAGCACGGGCAAGACCTGCGTCTGTCAAATGTAGAACAACTGACAGACTTTAGCTGGCGCGTCAGACAGGCACTGGAAAACCAGGGCATTACCGGTGAAAACGGTGCACTGATCGATCATGTCGAGTTATTTGGCCCGCCACTTTCAACAGACAACCATAGCCAGAACTTTGTGCTCTGCCCCGGCAAAGCTTATGACAGATCACCCTGCGGCACTGGCACCAGCGCCAAACTGGCCTGTCTGGCAGCGGATGAAAAACTCAAGGAAGGCCAGGTCTGGCGACAAGAAAGCATACTGGGCAGCGTGTTTGAAGCCAGCTATCGCCATGCGGCAGATGGCAAGGTCTTGCCAAGCTTGCGTGGCAGCGCTTTTGTGAATGCAGAAGCACAGTTATTGCTGGATGAACGCGACCCCTTTGTCTGGGGCATACGTCAATAAGCACGTCTGCAAACTGATCCCGGTAAAAGTGCGGGATCAGTTTGCGATATCATTCAGCGCAAAGTATTAACGCAAAAACCGTCCATCTTTGGACACTACAGTCAGCTCTGCATAATCAGAACCCTGGTGGTTATTCTTGCTAAAGTTGACGATAAAGCCATCAAAGTCAGTACGTCCCATACCCTCTAATGCCGTGATCAGACGCTCGCTGTTGACATCCTTGCCTGCGCGCTTGATGGCTTCGACAAACACCTTGGCATCCAGAAAACCTTCTATACCCAGATAAGAATATTCCTTGACGTTCATCTTGCCCATGACCTTTTGGTATTCACGTACCAGGGCTGTCGTGGCAGAGTAAGGGAAAGGCAAGACCTGGGAAATGATGACGCCCACACCGTCCTTGCCCAGTGCTGTAATACCAGCCTGTGATGCCAGTACCGATAGGGCAAAATACTGCATGCCCTTGACCTTCTTATTGAAGGCCTGGATAAAATCACTGGATGGCTTGCCTGCGGTGATCAGGATGATAGTCTGTACATCGGCCGCTTCCATGGCACTGACAGCCTTGTCCAGATCAGAAGAATCGCTGTTGATACTGACTGTTGCCGTCAACTTCAACTGATGTTTGGCGATAGCCTGTTCTATGCCAGCCAGGCCTTCCTTGCCGAAGGCATTATTCTGTACCACCACCCCTATCTTCTTGATGCCACGCACGTTCAGGTGATCAATGATCTTTTCTGTCTCTGTCGTGTAACCCGCGCGGATATTGAAGATGCGGCGGTTAAATGGCTTGCGCACCACATCAGCACCGGTCACCGGGGCAAAGCTCAGGATATTGGCTTCTTCCAGCACTGGCAGCAAGGCGGTATTGGCAGGTGTGCCCAGCATGCCGAACAGGGCTACGGCTTTTTCTTTTTCTATAAGCTGTTTTGCATTTGCCAGTGACTTCTTGGCGTCATATGCATCATCCAGGGTGATCAGGCGTATCTTGCGGCCATTCACGCCCCCCTGTGAATTCACATAATCAAAATAGGCTTTGGCACCGGTGGAGTGCGCAACTCCCAGTTCAGCCAGGATGCCGGTCAATGCAGTTGATTGACCAATGACGATGTCATTCCCATCTGCATGGACACTCACACTACAGCACAACATCAAATTGACGAGCAAAAGCCTTACCATCGCTTTGCAGCGATTTAATTTTACGAACATATTGTCTCCAGTATTTTCTTTCCCTTTGTGCTGGATGCCAGAGGGTGTTTTGGTTAATGCTCAACAAAATTTCCGAAAAGCATTGCCCAAAGAATAAAACACATCTTTGTTAAAGATTGTCATTTGGATGACTATTCAATTACTCAAAGGAAACATTTGTCAGTTTTTAGCTACGCACTACAACATCGCGGTATTCACTCGGCGTCATACCTACTGTTGCCTTAAAGATACGCGAAAACGCGCTGTGGTCCTGGTAACCGCAGGCAACAGCAATATCGGTAATGCTCAATTGTGATTCGGCCAGCAAGCATGAGGCGGCATCGAGGCGTATCTTGACCATCATCTGCCTCGGGGTAAGGGAAAATATCTTGTGGAAATTGCGCTCCAGTTGCGCCACCGACAGACCAGTCAGCTTGACCAGGTCTGCCATGGCAATGGTTTGGGTATAGTTTTGATGCAGATGTTTTACCGCAGCAGCAATTTTGGCATACACGGGATGACGCTGGTCAGGCATGGCAAGGTCGCGTGAAATGCCTGTCATGCCTATGATGTTATGGCGGGCATCGCGCAAGGGAATTTTTTGTGTCAGGCACCAGCCCGGCGAGCGGTTCGGGTACAGGTGCAGCTCCAGCTGGTCATGAATTTCTTTTTTGCCACTCAGCACCAGCGCGTCCTGTGTGGCATAGCTGGTTGCCAGTGAAGATGGGAACACTTCCTCTGCCTTCTTGCCTATCAACGCATCCTTGTCCCAGACACCACAACGCCTGACCAGGGTGTGATTGACCACCAGATAACGCCCCTCATCGTCCTTCACAAAAAACACGATGTCAGGCATGGCATCGAACAGGCTTTCAGCAAAAAACACATTCGCCATCTGGCTGGCCATCTGCTGACGTTTTTGCTGTGCTGGAAAAGGGGATGCTGGCAGCGTCAATTAATCAACTCCATGAATGAAGAGAAAGAAAAGAATAACAAGAAAAAATATTGTGTTGCGATTAACTCAATCTATAAATATATTTAAATTATATTTGATATGTAGAGCTTAAACCATAATTCAGTCTAGAATCTATTCCTGTGCCGATTTCTGCGTAAATCACCAGCAAATAAGGATAGTCCATGGCAAAATTGAAGGCAGGAATATATTGCCATAAGTCAAAAAAGTGCAAAAGTTTTATAAAAACGCGCAGAATTTGATAATACTGGCTTTTTACAAGGTAAAATTCGTACTCGAATAGGTAAAATCCATACAAAATACAGAACATGGATATCTGATGCTTGCTACTCCTGAAAAAACACCCGCTTTCGCTCCTAAATTACGCGCAGCCGACGTTGCGTATGATGCGATAGAAAGCATGATAGTCACGCTACAGTTAAAACCTGGCTCACCCGTAGTCGAGTCTGAACTGGTAGAAAGAACCGGCCTGGGCCGCACCCCGCTGCGCGAAGCCCTGATGCGCATGTCATCCAACGGCCTGATACAGCAAATGCCCAGGCGTGGCCTGATCATCAGCGACATCGAAGCTGCCGAGCACATGACGCTGATAGAAACCCGCCGCGTCATCGAACGCCTGATCGGCGCCAGCGCCGCCCGCCGCGCCACGCCACAGCACCGCAAAGACATCATAGAATGCGCCGACAAAATGCTGGTCGCCGCCAAGCGCAATGACCTCAACGACTACATGGCAGCCGACCAGGCCCTCGACCATGTCGTCCACGAAGCCTGCCGCAACCCTTCAGCCGTCGCTGCAGTGATCCCGCTGATCATCAAATGCCGCCGCTTCTGGTACGCCTTCCAGCACGAAGGTGACATAGAAGAAGGCGCCCGCTGTCATATGCTGGTTGCCAAGGCGATTGCCAAAGGGAATGAGGAGCAGGCTGCCAAGGCAGCGGATGGCTTGATGGATTACCTGGAGTCGTTTGCGCGTAAGGTGATTGGGTAGGTGAAGTGTTTGAGGGCTTAGAAAGCCTCATTGACTACAAGTCCAAGAATACTCCCCAAGATCGTAGTGACGTCGCAGTTGGGGTTGGTTTTGACTTTCCGCAGTTCCCATGTGTCGACGCCGTTTGTGCAGTACAGAAAATGGAAAAAGAAGGGCCGCTTGTTTGAGCCGCAGGCGAGTTTCGGACCTTCCCATTTTTTGTACTGCACAAACGGGAACCCCGCAGGGGCGGCGATGCCTGGGTCGCCTTCTTTTGCTTCCTTTTCTTGGCGAAGCAAGAAAAGGGAGTAGCTGCCGGTCTACCACCGGCCTGCGATCCCAAAATACGTGTGCAAGTATTCAATTAAACAGACGCATAGAACACAATGAGTCTGAAACTAATAGCGCATTAGTTTGCCACGAACGTCGCTGGATTCCAGCTAAAAACACGCTGGAATGACGTTACCAAGATTGCCGATCATATTGCAGCTCACCAGTCGCAAACCATGCTCTTAAAGAATGGCACAAAACACACTCAATTGTGCCCAACTCTTCAGCAGCTAAGAGTATAATCTTGCCCCTATGGCATTCCACCCTTTTATTTCCAAACCCAACACCCAGGCGATCGCTGTCTCGACTGTTGTGTATGGTCTGCTGTATTTCATATTTATTGCGTTGCTGAAGGCTTCGATGGCACCACCAACACTGGTGAATACGGATACCGGCTTATGGGGAAACCAGCTGTTCATGGCGATCTTTGGCTTTGCACAGTATGTAGTGCCAGGCTTGCTGGTGGGGTATCTGGCTGAAAAATCGCCTATGATGCATGGCTATCTGTTGGGTATTGCCACCACGGCGCTGGTTTATACCTATGCCAGTTTTACCTATAGCGACAATCCTGCCCAACTCCCCACCTCCTATGCAGTCTTATATACCTGCTTTGTAGCCGGAGTCTGGTGTTCGCTTGGTGCGGTGATTGCTGACCATCTCAGGTCCAAAGAACCAGAACAATAATCAAGTCCAGTCGGGCCTGCGTTTTTCCAAAAAAGCCTGTACACCTTCTTGCGCCGTCCCATCAAGCATATTGCAGGCCATGGTCTGCCCGGCCAGCTGATAGGCGGCTTCCACACCCATTTCCAGCTGTTTATAGAATAACTGCTTGCCCATGCTAATGGCCAGTGCAGGTTTGGCAATGATGCTGGCTGTGAGCTCCGCCACACAGGCATCGAGCTCATCAGTACTGACGACACGATTGATGAGGCCGCGCTGCAAGGCAGTTTGCGCATCGATAAAATCACCGGTCAGCAGCATTTCCATCGCCTGCTTGCGCGAGACATTACGCGACAAGGCAACAGCGGGTGTAGAACAGAACAGGCCGACATTCACGCCAGATACGGCAAAGCTGGCATTGTCACTGGCAACAGCCAGATCACACATGCCCACCAGCTGGCAGCCGGCTGCTGTCGCCAAGCCCTGCACACGGGCGATGACGGGTTGGGGTAATTTCTGGATAGTCAGCATGAGCTTGCTGCATTGCTGGAACAGGCTCTTGTAATAATCTTCAGATGGATGGGCCTGCATTTGCTTCAGGTCATGGCCAGCACAAAATGCCTTGCCAGCAGCAGCCAGCACTACTACCCGCACATTTTCATCCACTGCGATGGCCTTGAACTCAGACTGCAAGGCAGCCAGCATTTCTTCAGACAGGGGGTTAAAGCGCTCGCCACGGTTCAAAGTCAGGGTGCTGACGCCTGCGACATCCTTACGCAATACAAAAGGCGAGTCTGCCGGAGTACTCATTCTGCATCTTCCTGTTCTGGCTCCATGCCAGTCTGCACACTCTTGCCCTGCCCGAGCAAGACTGGTGGCACATAGGTCGCCAGCAAATGTTCGCGGCTGGCCGGGGTTTCCAGGCTCACGCGGCCCAGGGCGCCGCTGCGGTAATCAAGCAACAGGGTGTGGGAAGCTTTTTCATAGTCCCAGTCGCCACCTTTGAGCTTGTAGCCACGTTTCTTGGCCACGCCCTCAATGACAGAGACAGCATCTATACCTTCGACCGGAAAGCCATAACGCGCAGTGATAAATTTTGGGTAATGAATCAGCAATTGCTCTGCCAAAAATGTCGCGATTTCTTCTTCTATCAGCGCATTCACGCCCACCGCATGGCTGGCTGCCAGCATCAGACCGTCAGTAGGATGTTCTATCTTGGGCCACAGCATGCCGGGGGTATCGGTCAAAATCATGTTCTTGCCCAGGTACAAACGCTGCTGGGTCTTGGTCACGGCGGGCTCGTCACCGACATTGGCAACACGTTTCTTGAGCAAGGCATTCATCAAGGTCGATTTACCGACATTGGGTATGCCCATGATCATCATGCGCAGCGGCTTGGTCGGCACGCCGCGGTGCGGTGCCAGCTTCAAAGCCAGGCCAGGCACTTTGGCGACATCAGATGGCTTTTTGCAACTCAGGGCGACAGCGAACACGCCCTTCTGGGCATTGTAGAAATCCAGCCAGGCCTTGGTGGCATTCGGGTCAGCCAGGTCAGCCTTGTTCAAGATCTTCAGACAAGGACGCTGGCGGAAGGTACGCAGCGACTCCACCATGGGATTGCAAGAGGCTTGTGGAATGCGGGCATCCTGCACTTCTATCACCAGGTCGGTGTTTTCCATGGTTTCCGCCGCCTTCTTGCGGGCGGCGTTCATGTGGCCGGGGAACCATTGTATGGACATGCTTATTCTTCTTTTTGGCAAAAACAAAGCGACATTGTACGGAAGTCTGCCTCGCTTGCGCCGGATTTTGCTGGCGATCTCGGGGAAGCACCGCATTTATCCGGTGCAGATTTTGACTATGGATGTACAAAAAAACATTAATGTTTAATATTTTTGCAAGAATTGTAAATTTAGTTGATTAATTTGTATGTAGATGCTATTTTTCTAATCCATGATTTGTTGTATTTTTATTAGCGACTGAAACATTTCCCCGCAGGAAATTCAAGCAAGTTTTTCACCCTTTAAAAAAGGGTGAAGGGGAAACTCGTGCGAACAAGCAACAAGGCAGGTATAAGGACGGACAGAGGCAAGCGGCACAGCAGTAGGAATTTTATTGTTTTTTTGAGCTTACATAACCATAGGCAGATGAGCGATGAAGGTGATTTCCTGGAATCTGAAAAATGTCAGTCTCAACAAGCTGACAAAAGCGAACGCTTTCCAGCCTCTTTTTCAGTCTTATGGCATGGGAAACACCGTTCTTGATTTTGTCACCAATGTTGTCATGGGGGCAGAACAATGGGAAGGCGTCGTTTCTGCCTTTCCAGTTGACCTGTTTGTCGTCATCGAATTGAAAACCGGCGGATCTGCCAAGGGCGGCGCTGTATCAGGCAACTGCCTGCCTACCCTGGTTGCGCTGCGCGACGCGATGAATGCAGCAGTCACTGCCATGAATCATGACCCGCAAGAATACACTTATGCGTATGTCACGCCATTGATCACAGGTCAACATGAAACAGTTGGTTTTATCTACAACACGCGT
Source organism: Undibacterium sp. KW1 (assembly GCF_009937955.1). NCBI lineage: Bacteria > Pseudomonadati > Pseudomonadota > Betaproteobacteria > Burkholderiales > Oxalobacteraceae > Undibacterium > Undibacterium sp. KW1. The sequence continues at coordinate 3,881,718 of NZ_AP018439.1, forward strand.
GTCCTGACTCCAACAGGTATTGCTGTAGAAAGGGACTCCGTCAGCAATACTTACCTGCCAGGCAGAACCCCGCTGGTCGCCACCTTCAGCCTGGTATCAAATCCGCTGACAACCATGCGCTTTTCAGGCATTCATGATCCGCCACCCAGTGGCGGTGCGGCAGTCAGGATGCGTCCTCCAATTGATTTTTGTAGACGGCTGACCAATACGCCGTCCGCAGCGGTACAGAATACCTTTTTTCTCGGTGACTTCAATTGCCAGCCAACTGATAACTATGTGAATGGTAATGGCGTCACTGTTCGGCCATTTTCCAATCTGAACAATTTTGGAACTGAACTGCCGAATAATTCGCTTTCCAGTGTCAGGCGACGCCTTAATAACAACCAGGCGGGGCAAGCAGCCTATCTGAATGCTGCATATGACAACAATATTTTTTGGGTTAGTCAAAATGTTGTTATTGGTGACGGGAATGAGGAGGTGGCCGATCTGATTGGTGAAGCAAAGGACAGTACTTTTGATCCACCGACTGATCTTTATCCTGCCAAGGGCAGAGCTGTACTGAATGCGTTTAATGCAGTGTCAGACCATCTGCCTGTCATTACGGAATTCAATGTCTTATAAAAAAGAGCAGGAGAGGCATCACCTATGGCTTACTGGAAATTTACCGATGTCTATGGCAGCACTTACCCGGCGCTGAGTAATTCCATACTCAGTGTGCTGGTATTTGATGTACCGTCCGGATCTCCTGTCAGCGGCACAAATTTTAGTGCCAACCTGGATTTGCAGGCGACTGGCAAATCCATGGCCGTGCTGTCAAAAATGCTGGGCATGAACGCAGTGCCCATGACAGGCACAGTCACGACCACGAACAATGAACTGAACATCGATCTGACGTCGAGCAATAATGCCGCGATACTGAGCGCACTGGCAGCCTGCATCCCAGTCATCGGTGGTCAGCTCATGCAGGCGGCAAACCTGGCCATCAAGAACACCACACCGCAATCTGCCACCGTTGATGACGATCCGACCACGGACCAGTTCAATCTGAATACCACGGTCAAGATAGGCAGTGGCAGTGGGAATGTGAGCACGCAGATACCGATGAGCAATGGCCTGTTCACCATGAGTGCCACGTTCGACAACTTTGGCATCGGTTTGAGCGACCTGAATTTCCTGGTGCCGGGCGCGCAGTTTTCCAGCATGTTTCCAACCACGCTGCCAACGAATTACTACAACCCGGCCAGCACAACCTTGAACCTCCTGTCGCTGGAATTGTCGCTGTATGTGAAGACTACCCCTTCGCTGAGTATCAGCGTCAATAATGTCTCGACCTCGATAGGCATAGTCAATATACCGCTGTATCCGAATGCGCTATTCCTGAACCCGCTGGCGATCTGGATCAGTGTCAGCAATCCACTCAGCAACCCGACACCGACCTGGGGGCTCAACGGCACCATTGCGCTTTATCCTTACGATAAGCAGACCAGCCCGCCCAGTGTGCCGCCGGATTTTAGCTATGATCTGGCGATGCAGATGCCGACCAGATCCGACCCCACTTTTTCTGTGACTGGCACCCTTGACAATCCACAAAACCTGCCAGTGTCGCAAATACTTTGTGACCTCATGAGTGACGGCAGCTTCAACACTGGCATATCGAATCAACTGACTTTGGAAACATTTGACTTTGCCACCGTGGCCGACACCTCGACAGGCACGATCAGCGAATTTTCTGTCGAGATAGCAATGAATGCCACTGCTAATGGTGGCTCTTACCTCGGCTTGTTCAGCGACAGCTTTGGCGTCAAGGATTTCAGTATCGCGGTTGCTTACGTCAAGTAAGTGGCGAATAAGTGGCAAATGAATATAGAACCATCCTCTATTGAAAACGAAGGTGCGCGGACCATGGGTACAACGATCAATTTTAAAACCACGCTGGTCATAGGTGAACAGGATGTACCACTGGCTTCAGAAATTGTACTGGGCCAGAGCGATTCACAGGAAGGTGCCAGCAACGGCTTTTTATTCAAGCTCGACCGCGACCCCTTTGACCCACCCGTCACGATCTATCTTGGTGATGTGATCAACTTCATCAATACCAAACTCGGTGGCGGTGATGTTTCCAGCAATCCTGGCATGGCCCTGATCAGCCAGGCTTTTCCTGGCATGAACCCGGCCAATTTCAATGCCAGCAACCAGACGCTGGTCAACATCTATGAATTCAGCCTCAATTCGACGACCAAGGAATTCCTGTTTTCTTTCAATCTTGATGTAGAAGGCTCCAATCCTGACGTCGGCCTGATAGCCCTGCCGCCTGTCTTGTCGAGCTGGCTCAAGATAGAGAGTCTGGCTATTTCTTTTTCTGCCTCCAGTCAATCCTGAACAATCCAAACTCTGCGCCGCCATGTCCAATACTGCCATAGACCTCACCCTCGGCCTGAACCTGCAAATCGGGTCTGTTCCTGTTTCCCTGAGCGCGGAAGTGGAAAGCAAATCGAGCGGATCTGTTTACACCTTCAGTGGCTCTGTGCAGGATGCCACCATCGATATAGGCAAGTTCATGAGCTATATCGGTCAGCAATTTGGCGTCGATGTACAATTCCCGCCTGAACTGAATCTCGAAGCCATCATCGACTATGTCGCTGGGCAAATTACCTATACCAAGCCTGTCACTGGCGCAACGACGACAGAAATGGGCATGGCAGCCAAGTTTGAACTGGTCTATCAGAATGGCAGCAGCACCGAGACATTTGGTTTCAGTTTTTATGCCGACACTATCCTGACCAGTGGCTCTGCTACCAGCAACTACGTGGTCGGCGCCTCGATAGACAGCAACCTGGCATTCAAGGATTTACCCCTGGTTGGCAGCATACCGGTATTCAATGAATTCATACTCCAGCATCTGGGCTTCAGCTATACCAATGCTGACCCCGCACAGAATAATGGCAAGCCTGTCAGCTTCAATATCCCCCAAGTGTCGCAGAGCAGTAATCCATTAAAGCCAGCAGGTTCACCGCCCTCGCGTGAAAGCAATACCTATGCGATAGATACGAAAGGTGACCAGACTACATTCAGTCTGAATAAAAAAGGGTTTGCATTCACTGCAGGTCTTTTGCGGGAGGGCAGCAATACTGCTGTCAGCAATTTCTCCTTGCCCATGGCCTTGCCTGCTGCCCCGGCTTCTACTGCGCCAGCCACTTATTACCAGGGTAGTGGTAGCGGCAGCGTCAAAGCCAGCCCGCCAGCCAGTCCCATCAACTGGATCAATATCAACAAGACTTTTGGCCCAGTTGACCTGCAAAAAATCGGTCTGAATTATAAAAGCGGTGAAGCGACGTTTGGTCTGTCTGCCGGGTTTTCCATGGGTGGTTTTTCGCTGGACTTGCAAGGTCTGTCAATCACCTTCCCACTGCCCTTGCCTGGCATGCCAGCAGGTAACACGGTCAGTTTTGACCTGGATGGCCTCGCGATGGATTTCCAACGCGGCAATCTGCGTCTGGGTGGTGCTTTCCTGAAAGTCAAACAGAACGACATCACGAATTATTTTGGTGAAGTCGTCGTGCAGGTCGCCAGTTATGGCTTCAAGGCCATAGGCGGCTATGCTCCGGCGCAGAATAATAATCCGGCCTCCTTCTTCATCTATGCGAACCTGCAGGTGCCTTTGGGTGGCCCACCCTTCCTGTATGTATCCGGCCTGGCCTTTGGTTTTGGTGTCAACTATGCGTTGAACCTGCCAACCATCGCAACCCTGCCAGGCTACCTGCTGTTGCCTGGCAAGGCGCCGGCACAACCATCGAATGCGGGTGCGGCCTTCAGCAGCGTACTGACGCAACTGGCTGGCGGCACCAACCCTGTTGTAACCAACCAGCCTGGTCAGTACTGGGTGGCGGCTGGCATACAGTTCACGTCTTTCAATATGGTGTCTGCCTTTGCCCTGGTCACGGTGTCGTTTGGCGTCAGCACCCAGATAGGTTTGCTGGGTTCCTGCTCCATCACTTTGCCCAAGGGAGCCAGCAGCCCACTCGCGTATATAGAAATCGATATCGTCGCCTCGTTCACACCAGACAGTGGTGCACTGGCGGTCGCAGGTGTGATCACACCTGCTTCTTACCTGTATGGTGACTTCGTCAAGATCAGTGGTGGTTTTGCCTTCAATATCTGGTTCAGCGGCGAGCACAAGGGTGATTTCGTTGTCACGGTCGGCGGCTATAACAGCGCCTATTCCAAACCGGACTGGTACCCTGCCGTGCCGCGCATGCAAATGGGTTTTGCACTGGGGCCCTTCCAGGCATCGGGCTCGTCTTACCTCGCGCTGACACCGGCGATGTTCATGGCGGGCATGCAGTTTTCTGCGACCTTCTCGCTGGGCTCCATCAAGGCCTGGTTCAATTGCGGCATGGACTTTTTGATTGCCTGGGCTCCCTTTGTCTACCGGGCAGATGCCTATGTCAATGTCGGTTGCTCGGTTGATCTTGGCCTGTTCACGATACGTGTCAGTGTGGGCGCGAACCTGCAGGTCTGGGGTCCCTCATTTGGTGGCCGTGCCGAAGTTGATCTCGACATCGTCAGCTTCACCATCAGCTTCGGTTCTTCTGCCCCCAACCCTGCTCCTGTCAGTTGGCAAAATGTGGCGGACAACTTCTTGCCTGGCAGTGGTACAACTTCATCGAACTCAGCCAAGTCGGTATCTGCCCGTAGCATGAATATGCTGAGCATGCAAAAGTCTGCCAGCATGGCAAAGACTGCCAAGCTCAGCACCGCCAGCGCAAATGCCAGCACCGACACCAATGCCTCTGCATCTGTCGCCGTAGGTTTGTTGCAACAGGACATTGTCGATGCCGAAGGCCGCACCTGGGACTGGATCGTCGATCCTAATCAGTTCCAGTTGATGACTGCATCAACCATACCGTCGAACGTAGCACGCTGGAGCACTGGCAGCAGTACGACAACGACGATACCAAATGTCTTGCCCATTGCCAGCACTACAGCCCTGCCACATCTGGTGGCAGCCAGCGAGTCTTACTCCAGCACACAGATATGGAATCCGACAATCAGCGTCAAACCCATGAAGCTGTCGAGTGTGCAGACCATACATACCATCACGCTGACCAAGGCAGACAATAACGGTAACTTCACTGACTATATCAATGAAGTGCAAATCCAGCCTGTATTGGGTAACTCGAACACCGCATTGTGGGGTGACCCGAATGCCAGCAAGGATGCCAATGCCGCGGCCCTGCTGCCACATACACTGATGGGTTTCAATATCACAGCCCTGCCGCGCAACCCGCTGACAGTCAACAATGTGCCATTGATACAGCTGATTTTTACGGCAGGAAACCAAACTACTTTCAGCTATACCTCACAGCAGTCTGACCAGAATTACACGGTGACCTCGACCATCACCAGCCCGGCAGAAGAATTGCAGATCAATGTCACAGGAGCCAGCACGCAAGCGCTGACGAACCAGAATTATGTACTCAGCTCGCTGACGAATAACTGGGTCAGCAGCCAGCGCAATACCGTGCTGGATGACCTGACAGCCAATGGCTTTGGCACCTACACGCCCGCGCAACTGAACCTGACAGCCATGGCCACGACAGAAGCCCTGACTGACTGGCCACTGGTGGGTGTGCTGGGGGAAGCAATAGCGGCCTAGCAATCGCAGCCTGGCAATTGCAGCTTGTATGGAAAAGCGCAACAAATAATGCATAGATGAATATTTTTTCTGAAGGTGTGGATCAACATGGCTGTCAATGACGATGAAACCTATTTGCTGAACCAGCAGGTATCCTTTATCCAGCATTTTTTACCAGGCTTGGATGCTGGCGGTTATCAGTTAAAGGTAAGGCAAAACATACTCGACAACGCAGGTAATGCTGTCAACGGCGCAGACTATAGCAATAGCTATACCTTTGCGGTAACGGCAGACCGCTTTGCGATTTCGCAGCCCGGCAATGTGATCAGCTCGGTCTTCCCCTCGGACAATGCCTCGGGTGAGTTCAGCAATGTCTTGCCACATGTGGTGTTTTCACAAAAAACTTTCCCCTGGGTGCGTTACCCGACCAATAAACTTCCGTATTCACCGCCAGAGGCAGGCACGGATACCGATGCGGATGTACCAACCTGGCTATGGGTCATGCTGCTGGATGAAGATGATGTCGATGCCTGCACTGCTGAAGGTCTGAGCCTGAGTCTGACTGCTGCAACCCGCAGTGTGGCCGACCTGTTCCCGCAGGCTGCCCTGCCGTCTGGCACGAACAGCAGCCTGGGTAGCAATTATTCCTATTTCAATGGCGCCACCACAATATTGGGGCTGGAACCCGGTGAGACATTGACAGATGCGATCCAGACCATTGATGTGCCGCTAAGCCTGTTCTGGAAGATCGCACCCAGTGTCGATGACTTGAAGCAGATGGCGCATGGTCGTGTAGTCAGTCTGATCAACCAGCCGACTACCACCAATACGCCAGACCCTGGTGAACCTACCGGTTCATTTTCCATCGTATTTGGCAACCGCCTGCCTGCTACAGGCAAAAAAACCGTGGCCTTTCTGGTATCACTTGAAGAATTGGAGAACTTTTTGCCCAGCACCAGCAGTGGCGGTGCACCGGCGGGCAACACTTACAATGGCAACTTGTCGCTGAGGTTGGCAGTACTCAGCAACTGGACTTTCTTCAGCACAGGCCAGCCAGCGACATTTGTCCACCAGTTGCTGAGCCTGAATGATCGCGTCATTGATGACCCGAAAAAACAACCGCCACCAGCCGCCACCAATACCAATCTGCGCCTGCCCTATCAAGGTAGCAATGCGGTCGTGCGCGGCGCATTGAATATGGGTTACGTGCCACTCAATGAAACCCTGCGCACTTCCGGCCAGACGGTGTCCTGGTATCGAGGCCCCTTGACGCCTTATCAGGTCACGCAGTCATGGTTGCAGGTACCAATAGCCTCGCCTGATGCGGCCACCATCTTTGACCCGACCACGGGTTTGCTGGATACCTCTTATGCTGCCGCCTGGACCATAGGCCGCATGGTGGCCTTGCAGGATACTTCGTTTTCAACGGCCTATTACACCTGGAAGCGCGACCTGGAAATGCAGGTGCAACAATCCGTCGAAGACCAGATGCTGGAACAAAGCCTGGGTGCCTCGCTGGACCTGGCTCCGCAAGCGAAGCAAATGAAACTCATGGTCGGCGCACCGGCACCGCATGGTTCAAATTCACTGCTGAAACGCACCATCATGTCACTCAATCCTGAGGCTTAATATGAAATCCGTCTATAAGCGCTCATCGCTGATCAGCAACCTGCAGACTGCGTATTCCAGCCCCGCCAATGTGCAGGCCAATCTGCCCAATCCTGCCATGCCACAAGTGCTGGTGGATTGGCTGGCCAACCTGGCACTGCTGCATGGCGTGCCGTTTAATTACCTGGTACCAGATGAAAACATGCTGCCGCCAGAATCACTGCGCTTTTTTTATCTCGACAGTAACTGGATTTCTGCATTGACGGATGGTGCCATGAGCATAGGCCGCAATTTGACCACACAGATCGATACGCCAGAGATGAATCTGCAATCTGCCGTCTTGCCCGAGGTGACCAGCCAGGTCAAGAGCACAGCTTCTCAAGTCAGGGCCAAGGCCTTTGGGACCACTGCCAAACTCAGCGAAAGCAATTCCACAGTCATCAGCGGCTTTGTCCTGCGCTCTTCACTGGTACTTGATTACCCGAGCATGGGCGTGAATGTCTATCCTCTCGGTGGCACTCCCAAAGACCCAAGCCCTGTCATGTTGCAAATCCTGAGACTGGAGCAACTGGGACCACAATCAGACACCTTAATCTGTCTGGTTGCTGGTGATGCCTATCGCGTTGATATACATGAAGCGCCACAGGCACTGCATTATGGTATCGATTGTTTCCAGAATGGCTGTACCGTCAGGGGTCTCGCCGCCACTGCGGTCAAAAACCTGTACACCTTTGGCAATGCAACTAAGACCAACGATGGCACGACGACGAATAGCGTCACCATGAGCCAGACGGTGACGCCGACTGACATCAGCTCATGTTTCCGCAGTATATCGCCGCGCGTGCTGGGTATGGACAGCTTGTCCAAACTCATCCTGCAAGCCAACCGCTCTGTCGCACCGCCACCGGGCACCACAGCCCCCAGCAGCATCGATTCTGCCGAGATGGGCTTTGAGATGACCGAGGGTGTGGGCATGGTCAGTTTTTATAAATCAAATTAATTAAGCCAGCGACTGAAAATCATGATGAACGCCATCGTTCCACTTAATATTGCCGCATTGCGCGTCAACAATAATGATGCCACCAATGTCGTTGGCGGCTTCCAGGGCAAGACGGCCAGCTTCAACTCCATGCCCTGGTATAACCCGAATGGCGGCACGCCACCGGCAGCGGCCAGTACCGGTGACAAGATTTATGCGCCGCTGGGAAGCACAGCCAGCGGCAATCCGCTTAACAGCCCAGCCAACCCGCTCGGTGTGGGTGTGCATCTGCAATGGGAATTGCCTGATTATTTTCGCAAAGGCTCGCAACCTGCTGAAGGCGGCAACCTGGTTTTCCCGGCTGCGCCTAACCGCTGGCTGGTAACCCGCTTCCTGAGTTTTTATGATACGCAAACCCAGGCTTATGGCAACATCAGCAGCAAGAGCTGGGTGGTCGAGAGTGATTACCTGTCATCGACACTGCAGGCCGATGCTTCCGGCATTATACGGCCTGTCATCTCTGTGCCTATCCCAGCCCAGCCTGGTTTCCAGCAACAGCCTTTCATGTACATGGGGCGGGTGGTCGATGCAGCAAGCTGGAACCCGGCGAATACACCAGCATCGAATTACCTGCCAAATTACAAAGCCACTGATGGAAGCTCACTGTACCTGACATCAATAGGTTTTGTCGGTGCCTATTTTGGTTCTTACTACCCTGAATGCTGCAGTGTATTTGGCTTCTGGGATAACTTTTCTGACGTACCTTATCCCGGCTACAAGTCTTTGTATGAAGCCCTGAAGGCGAATGCGACGATACAGTTCCGCACAACTTACCAGGTCACAGGCTGGCTCAATGAGAGCATGTCTGATCCCCTGGCCAATATTGATGCCCATATTACCGACGACTATAACAAATACCTGACTGAATGCAATAACAATGATGTTGCCCCTGAACTGACGCCGAATGACTTTTTCCAGCAGATCACCAGCGGAAAAATGAAATGGACCTTCAATATGGCCGATGTCGGTTATGAGCTCAATGAAAATCATACGATAGCTTCGCTCAACTACCCTGAAGAAACCCTGTCTTCCGGTACCAGCCAGGAAATCGTCTGGAACATGCTCAGCAATCCTGGCACGACTTACTTTTTGCAGTCGAATAATGCGGGCAATGTTTCAGTCTGGGATACCGAGGTTGAGATTGCCGTCGGCAATTCAACCGAAGAAGCCGTGGCTGCCATGCTCAAGACCGACATGGGCCAGCAGACCAATGACCCGAATGTGCTAAGCAATTATGAATACCTGCTGGATGCCCTGCAACTGGGCTTGCTGGCAGATCTCGAAAAAACACCGAACAAACTCATTACGCTAGAAGAAGCACTGCACAGCAATGCCTTCTCGACTGACCCGGGCGGTTACCTGTGGATCATAGGTAGCCAGGAAGTCAATGGTGACACCCCGGTCAATCCAGATGTCGAAGTCACCCTGCCGCTGGACCTGGCCGAACAACTGTATTTGCTGAACCAGGCGCAAAAAAACTACGACATGGGCCGCGCTGCGCTCTCCACCATGCGCAAGCAATTGTTCATGGACTGGACGCATTATGTGAAGCTATACACGGGTGAAATCACTGACCCGAATATCAGCATCAGCAACATGACGAATTTCATCAACACTGCCAGCGGTGGTGAACTGAATGCTGTCATCGCCAAGGGCACGGCAGTTGGCATATTGTCGTATATCACGAATGAAGAATCAGGTGCAGTCACCGGCATCAGCCAGCCTGTCAGCGGGGTATCGATTTCCAGCCTGGCCTACAAGGTCTGGGATAATTATCAGGTAGTGCAAAATGCCCTGGCGGCTTACCCGGCATGGCAAGTGCAATGCACTAAGAGTGATGCTTTCTATCTGCCGAATGAACCTCTGGTACTGATGCAGGGCGACATGATGGAGCCTGCACGCAGGAATGGCAAAAATCCACTGACCTTTGTGCGTCTGAGCCAGGAAATACTGGACCAGCTCAATATCAGCTATAACGGCAATGAGCTCAGGATAATGGCCAGCAGCACAGGCATAGTTCCTGCCATCAACGGCAATATACCCATGGGCACCGATGTCAGCGCTCTGCTCGGCGAAGCCTGCCTGATCACGCCCATGCTGGCAACGGCAGTGGCATCCGGCCTCGCTGCAATAGGTGGAGCAAATAATCCGGCAGTTACTTCACTGTCCGCCTTTACTACCAGCCTGATGTATGCGCAAGGTGGCCTGAGCCCGCTTGATATTGCACCGAATGCCGGTGGCGTACCTGCATCCACAGATACCAGTCTGTTTGCCACGGTGGCAAGCGACAATTACCAGGCTGCAGCCAATCCGGTCATCGCGATCAGCGCACCACAGTCGCTGAATATCACGTTCAGCAATGTTGCCGGCAATGGCTGGGCACCAAATACCATAGGCTGGAGCACCCAGGCTACGCCAGCCGGTTTCCCATCCAGCCAGGTCAACCCTTTCCTGCCGGTATTCATGGTCTGGAATGTCAGACTTAATCCATTGCTGTGGGAAGCCAGGGACAACAATGGCAACGCGATTTATTCACCATCGAATCTCACGGACTTTTTTACCCTGGATACAGATGCGGTCGATTATGTCTATAAGATGAATGGCAGCCAGGCTGTGAACTTCACCTCGCCTGACGCCATCACTTATGGCAACTCATCGACCATGAGTTCCAACTCCACCGGTGTGCTGGTGTACCAGATCAACTCTTATATAGCCAGCCACCCCGGCGACCCGGATAACCCTACCCTGCAAAGCATAGCCGATCTGTATGCCGACAAGAACTTCCTGGCGCAATCGATCAGCGGCTTCAACATCCAGCAGATATTGACTGCCGATGTCGCCCAGGTAGCAGTGGAAGACCTGACCAAGGGCAGCCGCGACAGCGTGACCACCGCTGTCGCCAACGCCGCCAAACAAAATGCCTGGGACAACTGGTATGACTTTGGCTTCAACAGCCAGCAACCTATCTCCACGGGCTTGCTGGCTCAGGGTAATTTTGGCCCCCTGCGTTCTGGTTTCCTGGAAATCTTGAGCATAGAAATCGTCGATGCTTTCGGCCAGCGCATGGATCTGGCGACTGCGGCCAGCAATCCCGATGGATCGCTGGAAGTGATCACCGCCTACTCCATGACACCGCCCGCCGAAGATACAGCGAACCAGGGCAAGATCTATTTGCCACCAAGGTTACTGGCCTCCAGCCGTCTGTGGTTCCAGTGGCTGTCAGCCTCGTATGACACCAGCATCGCCGGTATCACAGGGGATTTTGAAGAGATGAGCCATCACCCCGCCACCTCACCTGTGTGCGGCTGGATCATGCCGAATCACCTCGACAACAACCTGTTTTTCTACAATGCCGATGGCAGCCCGATAGGCACGTTTGGCATAGAACATCTGAGCACCAACCCTGCCCTGGTCTATCGCACCCGTGCCGGTAACCTGGACAATCCCACCAGCAGCCTGGCGTATGACATAGGCGAACCAGGCTCACCCAAGGTGAATGCCAATCTGGCCAACTACATGTGGTACATCAATGGCCAGAACGCCAGCTACCTGCAAGACCTGATGAAGGTGATACTGGACTCTGCCGACTATATCAACCCGGCCAATTACGCCAGGGATGCGAACCTGTCGGTACTGCTGGGTAATCCCCTGGCCCTGGTCAGGGCATCAGTCGGGCTGGAAACTGCTGGCAACCTGCTGCCAATCAGCCAGGCAAGCAGCGGCCCTGGCGCACCACTCCCGCAAGACGTGAATAATAACCGCGTCAATTACACAGACCGCATGGCCTACAGCAGTGCCAACCTGCAAAACCTCAACTTCCCACTGCGGCTGGGTGACCTCGCCAATCTGGATGACGGGCTGGTTGGCTACCTGATGGATGGCACTGGCGACAATCCTTACATCGGTGCCGTATTTTATGCACCTGCTGCCGATCCTGGCATGCAAGGTGGTATCCGGGCGCCGACTGAAACCACGGTGCAACTGACCCTGAATGCAGCATCACGTCACCTGACCATGCTGGTTGATCCGCGTGCGGCGGTACATGCCACGACAGGCGTATTGCCGGTCAATGAACTGAGCATACCGCCTGACCAGTACTCGACTGCAATGAACAGCCTGCAAGTCAATTTCGTCACCAGACCCATGCTGAAAATGAGTCAGGGCCTGGTTGTACCCTTGCCTGCGGAGGCCGGTTATGCGTGGTCGTGGATCACGCCGGGCAGCACTACCGAGACAGCGCTGATCGCCAACGCGGCGAATGAAACCCCGGTCTATGGCTACTCACCACAGACTCTGCAGGAGGGTTGGCTGGAACTCACCCCGGACAGTAATGAATGAAGCATGCATACAAGCAGTGACAACCAAGCAGTAACAACCAAGCCAACACTACTGAACATTTATTATTTTGATCAACCCTAACAGACAGAAAAAATTATGAGCTCAGTAATAATGACCATGAACAACCCTGCGGTAGCGGGCACGCCCGCTACCATTTATACAGGGGTCACAGCCAGCCTGAATATCGTGCTCACCAATGACACCGGGGCTGATATCAATCTCACTAACGCCGCCAGCCTGGAAGTGTTCATGCCGCTGTATTTCACGGCTGCACAACTGGAGCAGATGACGATAAGCAATATCACGCCTGCAGGCTGGACTTTCAGTTACAACAGTGCCGACATGTCTTTGCAACTTAACTGGACTGGTGGCAATGCCCCCTGGTTCAGCAATGGCGCCATCACTTTCAGCATCAATAATGTGCTGACATCGAATACCCCTAACGCTGACGTCGTGCAAATCAACTTCAATGGCATCAGCGGTGCCAACGTCCCTAGCCAGGTATCGTCAGCGCTGGCGCTGGTTGCACAACCTGCGCCAGGCAACCTGAATCTGCAACAGGTGCTCAGCGTCACACCAGAATTTGGCGGCGCGGTCTATGTGTCCGCCGTCAGCAATCCACTGACCAATACCCTGTACCTGAACCTCAAGAATATCGGCAGCACGCCACTGTTCAATGGCAATAATATGTGGACAGGCTCACCCAAGGTATCGGTCAGTTTTGTGTATGGTACAACCAGCGGCTCGCTGGCGCCGGACGACAAACAGCAAGCGACACAAACAGGCTCAGCCTGGGCTATCAGCGCCGGTATCTATGTAGATCAGACTGGTGGCTGGAGTGTGCAAAATCCTTCTGTTACCGGCCAGGCGAATTCGCCAACCTGGACACTGACACCCAACAATACCAATAAACAGATCATAGGTACTGGTGACCAGTCAAATGTGACATTCTCTTTCGCCAATATCATTTCGATGACGCCGACCGGCCCTACGCAGATGTATGTGCAGTTTTCCGGTTTCATGGCAAACGATGGCACGCATTACAACGATACGGTGTTTGTCGTTCCTATCAGCAAGCAGATTCCACCCAATCCCGGCGCGATAGGCATCTACAGCCTGGCGGAAACTATCCCCGTTAACAGTTCAACTGAACAGGTCTCTATTCCGCTGACCTGGAGCATGTTTGGTGTTGGCAGTGTCAAGCTGAGCTTCTATATACCAGGCATGACCATACCCGAACAAAAGTATACCTACGGCACTACGGCACATCCCGCACTCAATTATGACACTGAGCATCCACAGATCACTGGCATTACCAAGACCCAGACCCTGACTGTGTATTGCTGGGCTTACTCTGACAGCAACTGGCAAAACCAGTTGAACAAGATACAGTGTACGGTACCTCTGATCTTCCCGCCCGTGATCAATAGTTTTACCATACAGCCTACCACGATCGTGCCACCGGCCAGTTATGCCTTCCAGTTGCAATGGGATATTGAGGGACAGGACAGTTTTGAAATCATTGCCGACAATGGTTCTGGTAGTCCGGTTAAGTTACCGGTGCCGCAAACTGTTTCGACTTACATCGTCAATCCTACCGCTCCCCAAACAACCTATACACTGAACGTGTATGGCAATACCACTAATGACTGACCGGAGTATCCAATGCCGAATCAAAATGTAGTCACTGCCAGTAACACCGTTATTATCACCGTGCCTGTAGGTACCATCGTCAGCTTCGCCGGAAATACTGCGCCGCCAGGCTGGTTATTGTGTGATGGGGCAACTATTTCGTCATCTACTTATCCTGCCCTGTACGGCATAGTTGGTGCCCATGTGCCGGATTTGCGCAGTCGTTTCATCGTCGGTGCAGGTCAGGGCAATAGCTTATCCATCCGCACGTTGAACAGCTTTGGCGGTGAAGAGTCTCACACCCTGAGCGAAAATGAAATGCCCAATCACAGTCATGCATATGGTGTTGGCGGCGGCAACCGTGGTAACAACAACGGAGGTGGCAACTCTGAAGGCTGGTCAACTAATAACTGGTCATTTACGACCTGGACAGCCCGCACTGGCGGTAATCTTGCGCACAATAATATGCCCCCTTTTTATGCACTGACCTACATCATCAAATACTAAAGCTGCAGATTCAAGGCGTCTTTATCCCGATGCCAATGCAATATCCTGTATTGGCATAATTCATTCCATTTTTTGAGAAAAGCTCATGAGCACATTAACCAACACCGCGCCTTCCCAGTCCGCTGAGACGGTTGCCATCAATCCCTTGCCAGTCGGCTCCATCATTGCCTTTGGCGGTAGCGATGCACCAAACGGCTGGCTGCTTTGCGTCGGACAGGCCATCAGCCAATCGACTTATCCGAACCTGTTCGCTGTCATTGGTAATACAGTACCTGACCTGCGCAGCCGATTTATCATCGGCAGCGGCCAGGGCGGTGGTCTCAGCAACTATCCACTAAAAAGCACGGGCGGTGTAGAAAACGTGACCCTTAATATCAACCAGATACCTAGCCACCAGCACTTTGGTTTTGGTGAGTCGGATTCCTCCTGGCCCATGAACATTCAGGGCAAGAATCAAATGGGTAGCAAAGGCGGGATAGACAAGGACAATTATTATTATGGCACGACCAGCGCTGGCGGCAATGGTGCACATGAAAACCGCCCGCCCTATTTTGCCCTGACTTATATCATCAAGTATTAAAAACTCACATGAAGGCTGGCTTGAACAGTTTGCAGGGCTTATTTTTTCTGCGCTTGTTCAGCCTGCTTTTCAGTCAGTTTTTTCACGCCATCTGCCAAATAATCAGTCAGCTCATTGGGCACGGTCAGCGACAACTGATAGTGCCTGATTTCAAACCCCCTGGCGGTTTGTTCTATCACGCCAGTGGCCTGGCAAATGCCCATCTGGGTTTGTAGCTGCTCATCAAACCAGATAAATTTGTGGTCTGCCGACATGCTGATATGGCGGTTGAAGGACTTGAAAGCCCAGGCAGATGGCCGCTCAAAAAAACGTTTGGCCCAGGCTTTGAATTCATCACGCGTCCAGCGTTCTGTCTTGTCGGTGCCTATATACACACCATCTTTTGCCATCTTGTCGAAATACTGCAGGCGTGCGTGGGCAGCATCGTCATGCCATTCATCAATGAACTGGGCAACTTTGCTCGTGACGCTTGCAATATCATCTGCGGCATGAACCAGTGCAGTCTGCATGGCCCATGCAGCCAATAAAGCACTCAGTGTCTTTTTCATTTTCACATCCTGGTTTTTATAGCCTGATTTTTTAGCCTGATCCGGGTATCAGTTTTGTCGGTTCAGGTAATCGGCACGGGTGATGCGGTAAATCAGGCTGGCCGCTTCACCCGGCACATCTTCCACTTCCGAGTATAACTGCATGCCGATTTTTTCCAGGGTGCGGCGCGAAGGAATGTTGGCAGGTCTGACCAGGCCATATACAGCATCCTCAGCCAGCACGACAAAAGCAGTATGCAAGGCAGCCATCGCCATTTCCGTTGCATAGCCCTTGCCCCAGGTGTGCGCAGCAAACCGGAAATAGATGTTCAGGCCACTGAAATCACCTATCTGCTTGCGCATGACGCCACCAAAACCCAATACCTGGTCTGGCTCATCTATAGAACAGACTGTCCAGTAACCAAAATGCTGACGTTCCCATGCACCGGCCCAGTCATCCAGCAATACCCTGGTGGTTTCGCGTGATCTGGGGCCGGTCGGGTTATGGATATTGGTGGCGGGGTCACCATGGATAATGGCGGCACTGTCGATATCGCTGCGTTCCATCTTGCGCAACAGGAGACGCTCCGTCTTTAACGGACTCAGGCTGGCATAGTCAATCATGCTTGCTCAACGATGCTCAATCCAGGTCTGCCAGGACTTTGAGGTGAGCCACCACGCTGCGCCCCAAAGCAGACAGGTTATAGCCCCCTTCCAGACAACTGACGATGCGTTTGTTCGAAAACTCCTGGGCTATCTTCATGATTTCTTTAGTGATCCACGCATAATCGGCCTCGACCAGACCCAATTGTCCCATGTCATCTTCACGGTGGGCATCGAAACCGGCAGAAATAAAGATCATTTCTGGTTCAAACTCGCGCAATGCGGGCAACCACTGCTCATTAATCAACTGACGCACGACATCGCCATAACTGTGTGCCGGAACTGGAATATTCACCATATTGCTGGCCGGGTGCTCAGTGCCGGTATAGGGGTAATACGGATGCTGGAAAAAACTGACCATCAGCACGCGCCCGTCATCCCTGAATGCTTCTTCCGTGCCATTGCCGTGATGGACATCAAAATCAACAATGGCAATACGCTTCAGACCGCGTACCTCCAATGCATGCTTGGCCGCGACAGCAACATTATTGAACATGCAAAAACCCATGGCTTCACTGGGGGTCGCATGGTGTCCTGGCGGGCGTATCGCACAAAATGCATTTTCCACTTCACCATCAAGCACGGCATCGGTTGCCGCTACAGCAGCACCGGCGGCACGCAGGGAGGCACGCCAGGTGTAAGCATTCAGTGATGTATCTGCATCCAGCGGGAAATGGCTGTAGTCGGAGCGCTCTGAGGGGCAGTTTTCCCGTATGCGGTAAATGGCGTCGGCAGTATGCACGCGCGCAAGATCGGCTTCCGTCGCCGGAGGTGCTTCGCGATGGTCCAGCAAGTTGCTGATACGGCTGGCGATCAGTTGATCGTCTATGGCTTGCAGACGCTCGGGTGATTCGGGTGCCATGAGCCCATTTCATGGCGTTTGCAGTCAGCATGGGTGAAATACGCAGTTGTCATGTCTCTGTGCCAGAACTGCCACAAAACCAGTCCGGCATTAGCTTGCCAGCGCAGTATGAGTGATCTCAGTTCTGTTTATCTTATCCGTCTTGCTATCAGTTTCACCCTATTTGCCTGATTTTGCAAATCCGTCTGTCTGAATCTTTTCACTATGGGCAACAGTTTTTCACATTTCGGTTTACACTGTGGGCACAGAAATTTGACAATTCATGTACATGGTCAGCTCATTCTGGCTTGAACCATCATGATTTTCAGGCAACAATAAATATCGCTCAGTAAGGAAGAACATGTTTTCCAAAGTACATAAAGTAGCAAAACAGGTCAATAGCGTCATCATAGGCAAGGAACAGCAGATCAGGCAGGCTCTGGTCTGTTTGCTGGCGGGTGGGCACTTGCTGATAGAAGATTTGCCTGGCGTAGGCAAAACCACACTGGCACATGCGCTGGCGATATCCCTGGGCCTGAAATTCAACCGTCTGCAATTTACCAGTGACCTGCTGCCAGCAGACGTGGTCGGTATTTCGATTTTTGACAGGGAAAAATCACAATTTGTCTTTCATCCCGGCCCAGTGTTTTCCCAGGTCCTGCTGGCAGATGAAATCAACCGCGCTACGCCAAAAACACAATCCTCATTGCTGGAAGCCATGGAAGAAAGGCAAGTTTCGGTAGAAGGGCAAACGCGCAACCTGCCCTCACCTTTCTTTGTCATCGCCACCCAAAATCCAGCGCATCAGGTAGGTACGTTTGCCCTGCCTGAGTCGCAACTGGACAGGTTTTTGATGTGTCTGTCACTCGGTTACCCCGATGCGGCAGCAGAACGTGCCCTTTTGCTGGGTGAAGACAGACGCAGCCTGCTGGCGCAATTGCCCGCCGTCATGCAGCCGGAAGAATTGATGGAAGCCCAGCAGCAACTGAAGAAAATCCACACGTCTACCGCGCTGATCGACTACGTGCAATCACTGGCTCATGCAACACGTCAGGGCGATTTATTTGCCGAAGGCATGAGCCCGCGTGCCTCTATCGCTCTATTGCAGGCTGCACGCGCCTGGGCTGCCATGGAAGGCCGTGACCACGTCCTGCCTGAAGATGTGCAGGCGGTATTGATACCCGTCATTGCGCACAGGCTGCGTCCCTTGAAGTCAATGACGGGCAAAGTCAGTGCCAGCAGCGAATTACTGGCGCAATTGATGAAACGCGTCAGCGTCTGAACTGCACAGCCATAGATCAAGCACAGCATCATGTTCACATCGCTTAAAAAAAGACTGCGCAAGATCGTTTTTCTGGAGCATAAGCCAGAAAGCGGTGAAGTGTTCCTGAATCAGCGGCGGGTATTCACCCTGCCCAGCAAACCCGGGCTGGTATATGTCGTCCTTTTGCTGCTGATGTTTTTGGCAGCGACCAATTACAGCCTGAATCTGGGCTTTGGCCTGACTTATGTATTGGGTGGCGTTGCCCTGGTCAATGTGTTTTATGGCTTTCGCAACCTGGCCTACCTGCACTTGCTGCCAGGTTCGGCCCGGGCGGTCTTTGCGGGTGAAGAAACCGAATATACGGTGTATCTGATCAACCGCCGCACTCATCCGCGCTACGCCATCAGCGTGGGGTTTGCTGAAATAGGCCATCCGGAAAAATTTGTTGATATTGCCGCCGACAGCCGCATTGCCGTGCAGCTCAGCTATCCGACGACGAACAGGGGTTTGCAGGCGATACCCAGAATCCGTTTGCAGACCAGTTACCCGCTGGGCCTGTTACGCGCCTGGAGCACCTGGCTGCCAGATGCCAATGCGCTGGTCTATCCGCAACCAGAGGCAAATCCACCACCCCTGCCCATGTCAGGTGCCGGGCAAAAGACAGAAGCACCAGGCCATGCCGGTGACGAAGATTTTGCCGGTGTGCGTGCCTATCAGCCTGGCGACCCCATGAAACACCTAGCCTGGAAACAGATTGCCAAAGTCGATACAGCACTGGGAGGTTCACTGGTGACCAAGCAATTCGCCGGAGGCTCTGGCAGCGATGTCATGCTGGACTTTGCCGCACTACCCCGGAATTTGGATACAGAACTAAAACTGTCACGCCTGACCAGCTGGGTACTGGAAGCCGACCAGCGCGGCCTGACTTATGGTTTCAGGCTGGCGCAAACACATTATCCGCCCACCACAGGGCCAGAGCATTGTGAGGCCTGCCTGCGCGCACTGGCGCTCTACGAGATACCAGCATCATGAAATTGCCAGTCTTCCGCACCATATTGTCACGCGACAAAGCAGATACCCTGCTGTTGATCTTTGCCTGCGCCTTCGTGTTGTTACCACATGCTGACCATGTCAAATGGTGGGTGAATGCCTCTTGCGTCCTGCTATTGACCTGGCGTGGATGGCTGACCCTGAGCGGACGCCGCCTGCCCCCTGCCTGGCTGCTGCTACCAGTTGCTATGATGATGATGGCCGGGGTTTATCTGACGCACAGGACTTTTTTTGGCCGGGAAGCTGGCGTCACCATGCTGGTCTTGCTGCTGACCTGCAAGCTGCTGGAAATGCACGCCAAGAGAGATTTGTTCGTGGTGATTTTTCTTGGCTTTTTCCTGTTACTGACGAGTTTCTTTTATCAGCAGAGCATCTTTGCTGCGATACTGACATTGACAGGCCTGTGCCTGTTATTGACAGCACAGCTATCCTTCCATTACACGGGCTTAGTGCCGCCCTTACTGCAAAGGCTCAAGCTTGGTGCCGGCATACTGGGGCTGGCAATTCCTCTGACCATCATCGCTTTTGTGCTGTTCCCGCGCATACAGGGGCCATTGTGGGGGCTACCAGGTGATGCACAATCTGGCCGCAGTGGTCTGTCAAACTCAATGTCGCCAGGGAATATCAGCGAACTGGCACAATCTGAAGAAATTGCCTTTCGCGTCAAGTTCGACAAATTCATCCCGGCCAAACCCCAGCTTTACTGGCGTGGTATCGTCATGAATAAATTCGACGGACGCAGCTGGTCACAGGAAGAAAAAAGGTCTTCCTATAAAACTGACCAGGACAAAAACTGGATTAAGTATGGCGGCCAGGCCATACGCCAGGAAATCACACTGGAAGCAAATGGGCAAAACTGGCTGTTTGCACTCGACATGCCCGCTGGCAAACCCGAGCTGGAAACCAATACCGGTACCGTTGCCATCATCAACAGACTGATGGAAACCCGGCGCGAGCAAGTCACCAATGACAGACTCAAATACACGATAGAGTCGTATACCAGCTATGCCCTGGAAGCCGGGAGCAACCGGGAAATGGTGGCCGATTCGCTGAAACTGCCTGAAGGCTACAATCCACGCACCCTGGCTTTTGCTGCGACGCTGAGACAACAATATCCCGATGATATGCAGTTGATCTGGGCCATACTGAACTACTTCCGCCGTGAAGCCTATTCCTACACCCTGGAACCACCGCGGCTGGGCAGGAATAGTGCCGATGAATTCCTGTTCGATACCAAGGCTGGTTTTTGCGAACACTATGCCAGTGCCTTTGTCCTGCTGATGCGAGCCGCCAATATTCCGGCACGGGTCATTGCCGGCTATCAGGGTGGCAACCTGAATTCGGTCGATGGCTATATAGAGATACGCCAGTCCGACGCGCATGCATGGGCCGAAGTCTGGCTGGAAGGCAAAGGCTGGATCAGGATAGATCCGACGGCAGCCGTAGCCCCAGAAAGGGTGCAGCGCTCACTCAATTATGCCGTACCGCGCCAGGGCCTGGTGGGCCTCATGAACCTGAGCCCGAATGGAATTTCCTTTTTCAACCAGGTGCGCATGCAATGGAGCGCCGTCAATAACTCCTGGAATCAATGGGTATTGAATTACAACCAGAATACCCAGAGGAGCCTGTTGAACTCCCTGGGCTTCATGAAGGTAGACTGGGCACAACTGACCTTGTTGTTCTTTATTGCCACCAGCCTGATACTAGGCCTGATCTCCCTGCCCTTAATTCGCAACCGGCCACGTATCACAGCGCTTGATAAGGTATACTTTTCTTTCTGTCGCAAGATGGAAAAAAAGACCGCAGCACGCGCTTTGCACGAAGGACCAAAAACCTATCTGGAAAGATTGCGCAACAGCCTGCCCGCAGCTGAATTTGAAAATGCCGAGCGTTTTCTGACACTGTACGCAAGTGCCCGCTACGGCAAAGACCCAGGTCCGGAAAGTACACTGATCCGGCGTTTGAAAACCTTGCTGGCAGCATGCCGCTAATTATTAATAGACGTATTTTGATCTCTCTGACATCCCACGCATCACGCCAGCCAGGCATCCTGCTAAATAGCATCTACTCACTCATTATCGCAGTCGCCCTGCTCACCTCGGGCGAAGCACATGCAACAGAAAAAAAACATGTGAAAAAGCCTGTAAGCAGCACGGCAGCAGCCAGTTCTGCCCCGGCTGCCAAGGCAAAAAAAGATGAAAGCCATTTTGAGCAATGGAAGGAAGTATCCAGCTTCATCTCGGAAATGGTCAGCAAGCATGGCTATACCGAAGCAGAATTGAAAGCCATCTTCAAGCAAGCCAGATACATAGAAACCGCCAGGCAACTGATGCGCCCTGCTCCGGCAGGTAAACCCAAGAACTGGAAAGCCTACCGCGCCCGCTTTGTCGAGCCTTACCGTATTGAAGCCGGCGTCGCTTTTTGGGATAAATATGCCGATGCCCTCGCCAAAGCCGAGCAGGAATATGGCGTGCCACCAGAAATTATCGTTGGCCTGATTGGTGTAGAAACCATCTTTGGCAAGCAGACTGGCGGCTTTCGCGTCATGGATGTGCTGACTACGCTGGCCTTTGATTATCCCGACACGCCAACGCGCGATGCACGCATGCAATTCTTCCGGGGGGAGCTGGAAAACATGTTGCTGATGTCCAGGGAAGCCTCGCTTGATCCTTTTGTGTTTAAAGGCTCTTACGCAGGCGCGATAGGCTGGCCTCAATTCATGCCTGGCAGCATCAGGAAATATGCAGTGGATTTTGATGGTGACGGCAAAATCAACCTGACAGATTCACCGGTGGATGCGATAGGCAGTGTCGCCCATTATCTGGCAGTACATGGCTGGAAGCGCAATCTGCCCGTGGCATTTCCCGCTACCCTGGTCGTGAGCGAAAAAAGTGAGCAACTCAGCACGGTCTTGGGCAAAGGTTTGCAGGCCAGCTATCAGTTGCAGGACTTAAAAGCCATCGCGACAACAGCCAGTAGCGATGCACCAACAAATATCCCCTATGGGCTTGTCGATCTGCAAAATGGCAATGACGCAACAGAGTACTGGTTTGCAACAGAAAATTTTTACGCGATTACCTTGTATAACCGCAGTTATTTTTATGCAATGTCAGTCTATGATCTGGGTCGCGTCATTGCCTTGGCCAGACAAAAATAATTCTCACTTAATGTGTTTAACGCCGCATCACAGAGTGATGGAAGAAGAAGCTCGCAATTTAACAGATTTTAATAAACCAAATAAAATTGTTAATTTATGTTATTCTAGTAACTAATTACTGGAATAAACATTGCCATTCAGTATTTTCTAAACTAAAGTGTTGTTATCTAGTTGACACATTTACTTCTTAACTAAGCAAAGTGTCAAGAGATTTAACAATGGTTTGCTATTTTTCTGACAAGCAAATTATATTTTAAAGATACAATATTACCGTTTGATTAATTTTTTATTGAGGCAACTAATTAAGCGTCAATAAACTACACAGCGAGGTAATTATGGCAAATTTGACCCAGCTTGAATCCGATGAAATCGACTATGATCCTAACAATCTGTTGGATACTCTGATCAAGCAATTGCATTTGAAAAATGATGCAGCACTCTCCAGAGCATTGGAAGTGGCACCACCAGTAATCAGTAAAATCAGGCATCGTCGCCTGCCGGTCGGCGCATCACTGCTGATCCGCATGCATGAAATCAGCGATGTCAGCATCAAAGAATTGCGCGAATTGATGGGCGACCGTCGTGCGAAATTCCGTATCAGCGACAAGCAATTCAAACCAAAAGACGCAGCATAAGTCTTTAATTTGATCAGTGCTTGCTGGCCTGTTTGACCTTCGGGTTGTCAGGAAAACTGCTACATTGAAAAATACCGAAAATGCGCCACAAGCGTGATTTCGGTATTTTTTTTCTTGTTTTTATTGTGCGCCGGATTTATGACAGCTTGATGTAAAGCTGCCGGAGAAGTGCAATAAATTGAGTGCCTGGAGATTTCCATGGCAGAGCGCCATGACAATGCGTGCACGAATGGCAGCAGCCAAACCGCTCGCCTTGGCCAGTTCATCACATCTAGCAGTGCCCTTCATGATCTGGCTATATGAGTAGCGATGTGAGTAGCTATATAACTTAGCTGTATGCCTTAGTCCTGTCACTTGCACCTGCACCTGCAAGATATACACGCTATCCACTCGGTCATGCCTGCAATTACATCAGCAAGCCACATCTTTGGCTCAATCAACGAGTGCGGGGCGGCACTCGCTATGATGCGACTGCTCAGGCTGGAAACACACCTGTCGATAAATACCGGTCGCCACGATCACAAACAACGAAGACTATTGTGGCGTTTTCTACCGTCTGGGCGATACGCAAAGCGATTTCGCAAGCACCTGCGGCAGAAATACCACAAAATATGCCCTCTTCCACGGCCATCCTGCGGGCCATTTGTTCAGCATCAGCCTGCGTGACTGACTCCACCTGATCAACTCTGGCTTTATCAAAAATCTTGGGCATGTAAGCCTCTGGCCATTTGCGTATGCCTGGTATCTGCGAACCCTCTTCCGGCTGTGCACCGACGATGCGTATCTGTGGATTCTGCTCCTTCAGATAAGCAGATACCCCCATGATGGTACCGGTAGTTCCCATGGCGCTGACAAAGTGGGTGACCTGGCCCTTGGTGTCGCGCCAGATTTCTGGCCCTGTGGCTTCGTAGTGCGCGAGCGGATTATCCGGATTGGCGAACTGGTCGAGTATCACACCCTGCCCTTCTGCCTGCATTTGCTCTGCCAGGTCACGCGCATATTCCATGCCGCCGGTCTTGGGAGTCAGCATGATTTGCGCCCCGTAAGCAGCCATGCTCTGGCGACGCTCTATGCTCAGGTTTTCTGGCATCAGCAAGATCATCTTGTAACCACGCATGGCAGCAGCCATGGCAAGGGCAATGCCGGTATTGCCGCTGGTGGCCTCGA
Organism: Undibacterium sp. KW1; assembly: GCF_009937955.1. Classification (NCBI taxonomy): domain Bacteria; kingdom Pseudomonadati; phylum Pseudomonadota; class Betaproteobacteria; order Burkholderiales; family Oxalobacteraceae; genus Undibacterium; species Undibacterium sp. KW1. The sequence continues at coordinate 3,906,361 of NZ_AP018439.1, forward strand.
TCAAAGTATCACCAGGTTTGATGCGGCCACGTTCTTCTGCCCTCTTGATCATGGATAAGGCAGGCCTGTCCTTGACAGAACCAGCGGGATTATTCCCTTCCAGTTTGCCCAGGATGATATTGTTGCGGCGCCGGTTTTCATCACCGGGTATGCGCTGCAATCTAACGAGCGGTGTATTGCCTATGGTGTCTTCGATGGTCAGATAGGTCATGATAAACAGCTTAACAACAGCTTAAAAAGACAAAGTCTTATTCTAAACGCAGTTACCTTAAGACGCTTGCCGCATAAGCAAGCACTTTGTTTGAAAAACACCCCGCAAAGGCTGATAAAAATCAGCTTCTCATAGACAAATCAAGCCTTTGCAACCCACTCGCAAGCACCAATCAGGCTTATACAGAATTTAAATAAGCTAATAAAAAACCCCGGAATCACTTCCGGGGTTTTGTGAAACTGTCAGTTCAACAAAAGAACTGAAGAATCAGACTTATTTTGCGCTGGCCTTGGAAGCTGCAGATGCCGCAGCAGAAGCTTTTGGTGCCGCTGTTGACGCTGGTGCTGCTGTTGCAGACGCTGCTGGCGCAGGTTTTTCTGCTTTCTCTGCCTTCGCTGCAGCTTTATCTGCTTTTGCACCTTTGGCAGGAGCTGCGCTGGCCGCTGGTTTTGCTGCTGCACCAGGTTTAGCCTGGCCATTGACAGTCAAACCTGCTTCAGACAATTTAGTGGAGCTTTTTTCGCCTATGCCTTTGACACGGCTTTCAAAATCTGCCCAATCCTTGAAGGCACCGTTCTTGGTACGTTCTTCGATGATGGCCTTGGATTTGGCTGGGCCTATGCCCTTGATACCATCGAGTGCGGCCTGGTCACCTTTATTGACATCGACATCGGCGAATGCAAAACCAGTAGCAGCCAACAAAGCCAGCATAGCAAACATCAATTTCTTAATCATGCGAATACTCCCTCTTAAATTGAACAAACATTGAATTGGACAACTATTTTTATTCAGCCACAGTCCGGTTTGAGTTCCATTCCTGTAGGTATACCAACGATGCAAGTTGCAAGTCGTTGACAAGTATTTCACAGATTTCTTTCAGGGATATGGCCTGCAAAAGGGTTTATTTGAATATTGCAAATCCGTCCGGTTGCTGATCGCTTAATTTCTCGATAAGAAAATCAATAAAGCAGCGTAACTTGGGCGGCATCTGACGTCGACTCGTGTACACAGCGAACAAATGACTGGCAAACCCAGGTTCGTGGTTGTTAACTTGAAGCAGGCGTCCGGATTCCAGATCACTGGCCACCAGCCAGGCCGGGAGGAAAGCGGCCCCCATACCAGCCAACACACAATGGTAGCTCATTGTGGTATCACTGGATTTCATGACTGCATCCAGTTTCAGCGGGATGGAACCAGCCATGATTGAGAGCTTCAGCCGTTCCAGTTGCAAATAGTTGGGGAAAATTGTTGCGACTGTCAATGATTCTGCCGGGTCGGCGGCAGCCTTCAGCATGCGCAGATACGCTGGTGTCGCGACTAAATAAAAATGTGTGGTACAAAGCTGTCTCGCAATCAGGTTAGCCGATGGCTCTGCCGTTGCGCGCAGCGCCAGGTCAAAGCCATCAGCCACCAAATCCACCATGTGATTATCGAGATACAGGTCGAGTCGTATTTCCGGGTATGTTTGACGAAATTCCGTCAGCAGACTAGCGAATCTGGGTGTGGCGAACCAGACCGGGGCGCTGATTTTCAATTCACCACGCGGCGGGCCACTGTCATGTGCCACGGCGGCCACAGCCGCATCCAGAATATCCAGCGCCTGCCGACCTTGCTCATAAAAGGTTTTGCCAGCTTCAGTCAGGCTCATGCTGCGACTGCTGCGATTCAATAGTCGGGCACCCAGTTTGCGCTCCAGCCTCGCAACATGCTTGCTGACCATGGGTGCAGCCATGCCCAACCTGTCAGCGGCAGCGGTAAAACTGCCCGACTCGATGATTTCGCGAAAAACCCTGATGCCATTGAGTTCAAGTTCATCCATGCGGTACCTCCATCCGATGTTCGTGATCAATGTTGCCTATTTTGGAAATGAATCAATGACTTTACCACCATCGATTTCCGAATTGGGAAACATTATGATCCTCAACATCGGAGCTAGGCCTTAGTTTCCGTCACCAGCAGGATCAACATTTTTTCAAAATGGAGCCAGACATGACGACCAATACTTCCAATTCTTTCACCCAAACCGACAAGCCCATCGCGGCCAGCAAAGCACTAAAAATTAGTCTATGGATAGCACAAGTATTACTCGCATTTGTGTTTTGTGGTGCAGGGCTGACAAAACTCACCACCCCTATAGCCGCACTTAGCCAGATGATGCCCTGGACTGGTCAATATTCTGAGAGCTTTGTACGCATCATCGGCCTGATTGACCTGGCAGGCGGATTGGGAATGTTGTTACCGTCACTGACACGCATACTGCCTGGACTGGGGATAGTGGCAACTGCAGCCAGCATCGTGCTCCAAGTGTTTGCAGTCATTTTTCACACCTCACGTGGTGAATTGATGGTATTACCGATGAACTTTGTTTTATTGGCATTGTGTGCATTTGTACTATGGGGCCGTGGGAAACGTGTGCCCATCCTGCCACGCAATTAAGAAATTTTTGCAGAAACTTTGAATTTTCAAACATGCGTCTACCTACTTATTTTATTTCTCATGGCGGTGGCCCCTGGCCGTACATGGATGACTTGCGCGCCCAGATGCACATCCTGGAGGCTTCTCTGGTGGATATCCCACGTCAGTTGCCACAAGTGCCAAAGGCCTTGCTGATGATCTCGGCCCATTGGGAAGAAGCTGGCTTCCGCGTCATGAGCAATCCACAACCGCCGATGGTATATGACTATGGAGGCTTTCCTGCCCATACTTACAAAGTTAGCTATCCTGCTCCCGGTTTACCTGAATTGGCAGAGCAGGTGATGGGCATGCTGAAAGCCGCTGGCTTGCCGACACAGGCAGATGCCAGACGCGGTTTCGATCATGGCACTTTTGCACCATTGGCGGTGATGTATCCGGACGCACAGATGCCGGTCGTTCAGGTATCGCTCAGAGCCGGACTGGACCCGGCAGAACATCTGGCCTTGGGACGTGCGCTGGCACCTTTGCGGGATGAAGGCGTACTGATCATAGGCAGCGGGCTCAGTTATCACAATCTGCGGTATATGGGACCACAGGCCAAAGAGCCATCCTCCCTATTCGACGAATGGCTGCAAAATATTCTGCTGGAATCCAGCCCAGAAGACAGAGTCAGGCACTTGGTCAACTGGACAAAGGCGCCAGCAGCACGTATCGCCCACCCCAGGGAAGATCATTTACTACCACTGATGGTGGCCGTTGGTGCCGCACAGAACGATGCAGGCGCCTGCATTTATCATGAGGAAAATGTATTTGGTGGTATGGTCGCATCGAGCTTTCGCTTTGGCACAATTGCCTGAAGCCTGAAACAAGATAAGTAGGACTGATGCAAAACCGGCCCAGTTGCGTTGCTGCTCCGAGCCGTACATTCGTACTGTCTTCGTCGCTGCGCCCTGCTGGGACGATTTTGCGTAAGTCCTAATAAGAAAACTGGCTGAGATTTGTCTCAGCCCCTTTTACAAGCAATGCAATAACTCAGCTTGCAGCAGCAGGAAACAGTTCTTCCTGGGTCACGGTTGCCGTACCAAGCTTACCGACCACAATCCCTCCAGCTCGATTGGCAATCACTACCGCCTCTTGCATGGATTTGCCCTGCGCCAGCATGACGGCCATGGTGGCGATGACGGTATCACCGGCACCAGAGACATCAAATACTTCACGCGCCATCGCTGGTACATGGGTCACGCCATCGGCAGTGAACAGGGTCATGCCTTCTTCTGAGCGGGTCAGCAGCAAACCATCGATCTGCAAATCTGCGCGCAGTTGCTGCGCCCTGGATGTCAGTTCCTCTTCATTTGACCAGTCACCGATGATCTGCTTTAACTCAGACTTGTTTGGTGTCAGGAGGCTGGCACCAGCATAGCGCTTGAAGTCGCTGCCCTTGGGATCGACCAGCACGATCTTGCCTGCTGCCTTGGCCGCAGCGATCATCGCGCTGACGTTCACCAGGCTGCCCTTGGCATAGTCGGACAAGACGACGACATCATAACCAGTCAGCAAAGAATTAAAGCGATTCAGTTTGTCGCGCAAGACATGTTCAGTCGGGCGCTCTTCAAAATCGATGCGCAGCAACTGCTGCTGCCTGCCGATGACGCGCAGCTTGATGATGGTAGAGATTTGCTGGTCACGGCTGAGGTAGGCTTCTATGCCTGAAGTCTTCAGCAGGCGCTCCATGCTATTGCCTGCATCATCGTCACCGATGACACCCATCAAGGCAGCCTGCACGCCCAGGGCGACGGCATTGCGGGCCACGTTGGCTGCGCCGCCAAGGCGTTCTTCACTTTTTTCCACGCGCACGATAGGCACAGGTGCTTCTGGTGAAATGCGGTTAACTTCGCCGAACCAGTATCTGTCGAGCATGACATCGCCAGCGACCAGAATACGCTTCATTGCTGTATTTTTTTTTGCATCCATATTCTGCATTATTTGTTCGTCATTTATTTGTCATTTATTCGTCAATACGGAACGGCCTATGCCGTGGTATTCAATGCCGAGTTCGGTCATGACAGTGGGTTCAAACAGATTGCGGCCATCAAACACCACTGGTTGTTTCAGGCGTGCCTTGACTTCATCAAAGTCAGGGCTGCGGAAGGCCTTCCATTCTGTGACAATCGCCAGCGCGTCGGCTTCAAGCAGTGCATCCATGGGGTTGGCGGCATAACGTATAGATGCCAGCAATTCTGGCGCATCGTAGAAATCCAGTTCAAATACGCGCTTGGCTTCCTGCATGGAGACTGGGTCATACACTGCCACAGTCGCACCTGCGCGTAATAATTCACCCAGCAAGACGCGTGAAGAAGCTGCACGCATATCATCGGTATTCGGCTTGAATGCCAGGCCCCAGATGGCGAAATGACGGCCACTAAGGTTTTCACCAAAGCGTTGCTGTATCTTGTTGCCGAGTACCTGCTTTTGGCGTGCATTGACTGCTTCCACTGCCTGCAGGATGAGGAGATTCAAACCATGGTCCTGGGCAGTACGCTCCAGCGCCTGCACATCCTTGGGGAAGCAGGAACCACCATAACCGCAGCCTGCATACAAAAAGCTGTGACCTATGCGCGGGTCAGAGCCTATGCCGTGTCGCACCGCCTCAATATCAGCACCAACATGATCAGCCAGATTCGCCAGCTCATTCATGAAAGAGATCCGGGTGGCCAGCATGGCATTCGCTGCATACTTGGTAAACTCTGCTGAACGCACATCCATCCAGTAAGTGCGCTCATGGTTGCGGTTGAAAGGCGCATACAGCTTCTTCATCTGGCTGCGGGCTTTTTCACCTTGCGGTGTCTGGTCGCAACCGATGACGATGCGGTCAGGGCGCATGAAGTCTTCTACTGCTGCGCCTTCTTTCAAAAATTCTGGATTGGAAACTACCGAGAACTCTGCCGTCACTGATCGTGCCGTCAATTCAGCAGCGATGGCAGCGCTGACGCGGTCTGCGGTACCCACAGGCACGGTAGATTTATCAACAACTACCTTGAAGTTCGTCATGTACTTGCCGATATTTTTTGCCGCAGCCACGACATATTGCAAATCAGCAGAACCATCTTCATCCGGTGGCGTGCCGACCGCGATGAATTGCACATCACCGTGCTTGACGCTGGCTTCGACATCGGTAGAAAACTGTATGCGGCCTGCAGCGCGATTGCGCGCAACGATTTCTTCCAGGCCCGGCTCATGGATAGGGATACCGCCATTATTGAGGATATCAATCTTGCGCTGATCGACATCGAGGCAAAATACGTCATTACCCAATTCAGCCAGACAGGCACCTGTGACCAGACCGACATAACCTGTACCAATAATTGTGATTTTCATTTTTTGATCACCAAATAAAAATAAGTCATTCTGTACATCTGAGTATCCAGTCATCCACATAGAATTTCAGATCACAGCCCTTATTCAAGATTCTTTTTTCACTTAACGAGTATCCCTGAAGCCTTGTGCAAATCAGTCTGCGCAGGCATGACAGAGTTCATTAATTCATGACGTTCAGCTCTTCTGTCCGACGTGGCGGATAAGTTTCCCACTTACTGCAGCCAGGACAATGCCAGTAAAACTGCCTGGCCTTGAAACCGCAATTGGAACACTGATAGCGCGCCAGTTTTTGTGCATAGCCATGTACCAGGTTCTTGATGATGGCCAGTTCAGGCCTGACTTCAGGCGGTACCACCATGATGCGGCCATCCAGCAATTTATCCAGGCCCAGCAGGGTTGGGGTGCGGCGCAATTCTTCACTGACCAGGCTATTGACGGCTTCTATACCTTCCAGCTCCAGTGTGGCCTTGAAGGCGACTTCCAGCAAATCTATCGACGGTGCTTCGGCAAGGTAGTTCTTGAGCAGGTTCAAGCCCTCCTGCGACTTGTCGAGCTTGCGGTATGCATCCATCAGACGCTGCGCCACCAGTGCCACATGCGGCACGCTTTGCTGCTCTACCCGGCGCCAGGTAGCCAGCGCTATCTCAGTGTCGCCATTGGCCATATACACATCACCCATGAGGATAATGGCGCGTACATTATTACGGTCTGCCGCCAGTGCTTTTTCCAGATTGGCCAGGGCCGCATCGGTGTTGGTATGCACCAGCTCATCCTGTGCAATTTCGCAATAGAACTGGGCGATTTCTTTTTGACGGCCACCGGCGCCGCATTCCTGCAAGGCATTGGCTGCCTCAATCGCACGCGCCCATTCTTTTTCTCGCTGGTAAATTTCCAGCAAGGCACGCCGGGCCTGGGCTTCAAACGGGCTGTTGACGAGCAGGTTGTAGGTTTCTTCAGCACGGTCAAGCAGACCGGCTTTCAGGTAATCCTGCCCAAGTTCATACATGGCCTGGGTTTTTTGCTCTGTGGGCAGGTCTGGCCTGGCCAGCAGGTTTTGATGCACGCGGATAGCGCGTTCAGTCTCACCACGGCGGCGGAACAGGTTACCGAGGGCGAAATGCAAATCTACCGCCTCAGGATCCAGCCTGACGATGTCGATAAAGGCGTCAATAGCCTTGTCTGGCTGGTCGTTCAGCAGGAAATTCAAGCCCTTGAAATAGCCACGCGGCAGGCTGCGGGACTCAGAAATCAACTGGCGTATATCGATACGCGCAGCACTCCAGCCCAGGGTAAAGAATAAGGGTATGCCTAGCAGCCACCAAATTTCAAATTCCATGTGTATTTCTTCTTATTGTTGAGAACAATGTCAGTTCAGATGCAAAGCCTGAATTGCCGATATGTCTTTAACCTATCTTTGTTCGCAGGTCCCAATGTACTGAAAGCTGCGCCCACACGTGTCAGATATTGCGAATGCTATCAGGCTGGGGCGCTTGTGTGCTGGCCCTTTGTGCGGCTTCACGTTCTTTTTCAATTTCTGCCAGGGTCTTTTTATGCTTGTGCAGATCACGTCTGTGGCGGAATACCATGGGCACCATGGCCAGTGCGCCCAGCGTAGCACCGCCGGCAAAAAAAGCCAGCAGCATGATCACCAGTGGCGCAGATTGTTGATAGCCAAAGAAATATTGCAGCGTGACTATCTGGTCGTTTTTCAAGGCAAAGCCAAAGAACAGGATAAACAGCACGATGGCGAAAAATCTTGAAATATATTTCATGTATGCATCCTTGATGGATAAGCGGAAAAATCGTCAATGAAGCAATTTATCCCGAAAAGAGCATTGTACTGAAAAAAAACGGCATATCGGAAAACCGATATGCCGTTTTTATCTTTGCGTCATCTAATAGGCTCAACATTCCGAGCTCAACAACCAGTCAGCCTGACTTAGTCATCGTGTATCGGTTGCCCCACCATGGCATCAACACGTTCGCGCAACTCCTTGCCTGGCTTAAAGTGCGGCACCCGTTTTTCAGGGACCATCACCTTGTCACCGGACTTGGGATTACGACCTATCCGTGGTGGACGACTGTTCAGTGCAAAGCTGCCAAAACCGCGGATTTCTATGCGTTGCCCTGTTGCCAGGGCATCCGACATTGCGTCCAGTATGGTTTTAACAGCGATATCCACATCTTTAGCTACCAGTTGCGGATATCGCTCTGCCAGACGAGCTATCAGCTCCGACTTAGTCATAGTAAAAACCTTATGACTTAATCTTAGTTTTTATTGTCGAGCTTGGCTTTCAACAAAGCGCCCAGGCTGGTTGTGCCGGATGCTGCGTTGGAATCAGTAGTGGACATTTTTTGCATAGCTTCTTGTGTTTCAACGCTATCTTTAGCTTTGATAGACAATTGGATACCACGAGCTTTGCGGTCGATGTTCAATACCAGGGCTTCAACTGTGTCGCCGACTTTCAGGTGTGTACCAGCATCTTCCACGCGGTCGCGGGAGATTTCGGATGCACGCAGGTAGCCTTCAACGTCGTCTGCCAACTGGATTACTGCGCCTTTGGCTTCAACGGATTTAACTGTACCAGTAACAACTGCACCTTTGTCGTTCATTGCGCAGTAGTTATTGAATGGGTCGCCTTCCAGTTGCTTAACGCCCAGGGAAACGCGCTCACGCTCAACGTCGATTGCCAGAACGATGGCTTCCAGTTCGTCACCTTTCTTGAAGCGACGTACTGCCTCTTCGCCTGTTTCATTCCAGGACAGGTCAGACAAATGTACCAGACCGTCGATGTTGCCAGACAAACCGATAAATACGCCGAAATCAGTGATGGACTTGATCGCGCCGCGAACTTTGTCACCTTTCTTGTGGTTGATCGCGAAATCATCCCAAGGATTGGCTTTGCACTGTTTCATGCCCAGGCTGATACGACGACGTTCTTCGTCGATTTCCAGAACCATGACTTCAACTTCGTCGCCCAATTGAACAACTTTGTTTGGAGCAACGTTTTTGTTCGTCCAGTCCATTTCGGAAACGTGAACCAGACCTTCGATACCTTGCTCGACTTCAACGAACGCGCCGTAGTCGGTCAGGTTCGTTACTTTACCGAACAGACGTGTGTTCGCTGGGTAACGACGGGACAAACCTGTCCATGGGTCGTCGCCCAATTGTTTTACGCCCAGGGAAACACGGTTTTTCTCTTGGTCGAATTTCAATACTTTTGCAGTGATTTCCTGACCAACTGTCAACACCTCGGAAGGGTGACGTACACGACGCCATGCCAGGTCGGTGATGTGCAACAAGCCATCGATGCCACCCAGATCAACGAACGCGCCGTAGTCAGTGATGTTTTTAACAACACCAGTAACCACTGTGCCTTCTTTCAGGGTTTCCATCAGTTTTTGACGCTCTTCGCCCATGGACGCTTCAACAACAGCGCGGCGGGACAGCACAACGTTGTTACGTTTGCGGTCGAGCTTGATCACTTTGAATTCCATGGTTTTGCCTTCGTAAGGAGTTGTATCCTTAACTGGGCGTGTATCAACCAAAGAACCTGGCAAGAAAGCGCGGATGCCGTTCGTCAGAACAGTCAGACCACCTTTGACTTTGCCATTTACTGTACCAGTAACGATCTCGCCAGACTCCAGCGCTTTTTCCAGCGCGAGCCAGGAGGCCAGACGTTTAGCTTTGTCACGGGACAAAATTGTGTCGCCGAAGCCGTTTTCCAGCGAATCAATCGCCACGGAAACGAAATCGCCGATATTAACTTCCAGGTCGCCCTGGTCGTTTTTGAATTCTTCAACAGGAATAAAGGCTTCAGACTTCAAGCCAGCGTTAACGATCACGAAGTTGTGGTCGATACGGACGACTTCAGCAGAAATCACTTCACCGGAACGCATATCCTGACGTGACAGGGATTCTTCGAACAAAGCTGCGAAGCTATCTGCACCGGTTGCGAAATCTTGGGACATGAAAACAGTAGACATAGTATTTACAAGTTAGCCGGAACGGTGCAAAAGGCACTATTTACCGGGTTAGGTTGAACATCCCTTTATTAACCTTGCGTCAATAAAGGCACTTGAAACGACACCTGCAAACTTCACCAGATACTTAAATACTTACTTATATAGTGTTGTTTGTCTGTGTTTGCGCATACCAGACCAGAACTTTATTGACCGCTTCTTCAGCAGTTAATTCAGATGTATCCAGGATGATCGCGTCTGGTGCGGGCTTGAGCGGCGCTGTGCTGCGGGCACTATCTCTCGCATCACGTTCCATCAAATCTTTTACCAAGTTTTCCATATTAGCAGAAATTCCCTTTTCAATCAATTGCTTATATCGACGGCTTGCGCGCGCCTCAGCACTTGCTGTTAAGAAAACTTTTAAGCTGGCATCGGGGAAGATCACCGTCCCCATGTCGCGCCCATCAGCCACCAGGCCGGGTGTATAGCGAAAAGCCACCTGCAAATCAACCAGGGCCTGACGCACTGCCGGCAAAACAGCAATACGGGAAGCGGCTACGCCAACCTCTTCTGCCCTTACGGCATCGGTGACATCCGCATCTTCCAGAAAAACATGGCCGTGAACAAAACGGCAAGGCAGGGTCCTTGCCATGCTGGCAATGGTAGTTTCATCATCCAGAGCGATGCCATGGCGGGTGGCCATCAAGGCAGTCAGGCGGTACAGGGCACCAGAATCGAGGTAATGAAAACCCAGATGCTTGGCCACCCTGTGTGCCACCGTGCCCTTACCGGATGCGGTAGGGCCGTCTATCGTGATAACAGGACTACGTGTAGTCATAGAAACAATAAAAACCTTTAAAACAAATCTCGGTGATTAATCTTGGCAAAGACTTCAAAGTAATCTGGGAAGGTCTTGGCCACGCATTTTGGATCATTGATGCGCATAGTAGCACCTCTGCGGGCCCGGCCATCGAGGCTGGCCAAAGAGAAGCACATGGCCATGCGGTGATCATCGTAAGTATCGATAGTTGCAGGCAGGATATGCTCGGGCGGTGTGACCGTCATATAATCTGCGCCCTCTTCCACTATTGCCCCAAGCTTGCGCAATTCTGTTGCCATGGCAGACAGGCGATCGGTTTCCTTAACGCGCCAGCTGGCAATATTGCGCAGGGTCGTGGTGCCATTGGCATATAGTGCGGCTACCGCAATCGTCATGGCAGCGTCGGGGATATGGTTAAAATCCATATCTATGGCTTGCAAGACCCCATTCGAAGTGGCCTCTATCCAGTTATCACCACGGGTGATGGTTGCACCCATTTTTTCCAATGCCTCGGCAAAGCGCACATCGCCCTGTATGCTGGACTTGCCTACACCTTCTACACGGATAGGGCCGCCAGCGATGGCACCTGCTGCCAGGAAGTAGGAAGCAGATGAAGCATCACCTTCGACGTGGATAACACCAGGCGACACATAATGCTGGCCTTTTGTGACAGTAAAAGCCTGCCAGCCATCACGCTCTACCGTCACGCCAAATTTTTGCATAAGGTTCAGGGTGATTTCTATATAAGGCTTGGAAATCAGCTCACCTATCACTTCTATCGTCACATCATGCTCGCGCGCCATCAAAGGTGCAGCCATCAGCAAGGCCGTCAGAAATTGGCTGGAGACATTGCCCTTGACCTGCAAACGCTGGGCGTGAACATGGCCACGGCGTATATGCAAAGGCGGGTAACCTGGATTGCCGGTATATTCTATCTGCGCACCAGCTTCATTCAGTGCATCAACCAGGTCACCGATAGGACGTTCATGCATGCGGTGCACGCCGTGGATAGTGTAATCACCACCCAGCACGGCCAGGGCACCTACCAGCGGGCGTATCGCAGTACCGGCATTGCCCATGAACAGGTCTGCCTGGTGTTTGGGGAAGTGGCCTTTTACACCGTCTACCGTGTAATTCTGGCTTTCGCCATCCTGCTCCCAGTGAACACCCAATTGCGTCAGGGCGTTCAGCATGACCAGGGTGTCATCCGATGCCAGCAAATCCATGATTTGAGTTTTGCCTTCTGCCAGCGCCGCCAGCAAAAGGGTACGGTTGGAAATGCTTTTGGAGCCAGGTAATTTAACTGCGCCCTGAACCTGCATGACAGGTTGCAGATCGATGTGGTGCGGATAATGTTTGCTTGCTTGTGTCATGGTCTTATTCAATCTTGAGTTTGTCGATGCAGAGAAGAGCAACAAGCCCTGTCAATCTCCACCTTCACGCTGCTGTTTTTCGGCTGCCTCAATGGCACTGATCCAGTTATGCCGCGCGCGCTGGGCATTGGTGTAAATACCTTCTATACCCTCACTATCGGCATCCACCAGATGCTGGCGCAAGATGGACAGGCGGGCGGTATAGGAATCCAATTCCTGCAACATCGCAGCCCGGTTCGCCAGACTGATGTCACGCCACATTTCCGGTGATGACCCAGCGATGCGGGTAAAGTCTCGAAAACCACTGGCAGCATACTGGAACAAGGTATCTGCATGCGGCTTGCGGGCGATATCATCGACCAAGGCATAAGCCAGCAAATGCGGCAAATGGCTGACTGCAGCAAATACAGCATCATGCGCAGCAGGCTCCAGATGATGGATGATGGCACCGCATTGCTGCCATGTCCAGGCCACCCTCGCCACGTCAGCATCGGTATTTTCTGGCAGGCGGGTGATGACGGCTTTTTTGCCAATATACAAATCCACCAGTGCTGCCTCAGGCCCGTTCAATTCACGTCCGGCAATTGGATGCGCAGGTACAAATTGCGCAATCTTTTCACCCAGGCTGGCGCGTGCGGCTGCCACCACATCGGCCTTGGTACTGCCCGCATCCGTGACTATCGTACCCGGCTGCAGGTGCGGATAAATCGCCTTCAATATCGCGCCGGTTTGTGCCACTGGCGCGGCTATCAGTACCAGGTCGCAGTTGCGCAGTGCCTGTTCGGCATTCAAGGCTATTTCATCGATGATGCCCAATTGCTGCGCTTTTTCCAGTGAAGCCTGGCTGCGCCCTACCCCGGCTATCTGCTCAACTGCCCCTGCCTTTTTCAAAGCCAGGGCAAATGAACCTCCAATCAAACCTACGCCAAAAATCGCTATGCGTTGAAAAGCTTTTTGCATCAGGCACTCACACTGTACAAGGGTAAGAACCCAGCACCTTGAAGAAGGCCGCTTTATCATTCAACTCGGCCATGGCGGCTGCCACCTTGGCGTCCATGACATGGCCTTCTACATCGACATAGAAATAATATTCCCAATTGCCGGTACGTGCGGGACGCGACTCAAAACGCGTCATCGAGACACCATGCTTTTCCAGCGGAGCCAGCAGGTTATAGACAGCACCCGCCTTGTTCGGTGTCGCCAGCACGATGGAAGTCTGGTCCTTGCCACTAGGCGTGGTATGCAGGCGACCAATGACGGCAAAACGAGTACGGTTATGCGGATCATCCTGGATGTGGGCAGAGACGATGCCCAGATTGTACTGGTGACCTGCGATTTCACTGGCGATCGCTGCCACGGTGTAATCACCACTGGCCATGCGTGCTGCTTCTGCATTCGATGCCACCGCATGTCTTTCCACATGCGGGAAATGCTGGTTCAGCCAGGCCTGGCACTGCGCCAAAGCTTGCGAGTGGGCACAGATGCGGCTGACGCCTTCCATATTGCCAGACTTGCTCATCAGGCTATGTTGTACAGGTATCGCCAGCTCGCCACTGATGGCCAGGCTGGTTTGCAAGAGCAAATCTAGGGTACGGTTGATCGCGCCTTCGGATGAATTCTCGATAGGCACGACACCAAAGTCCGCCGTGCCTGCTTCTGTCGCACGAAAAACTTCATCAATAGATACGCAAGGCAGGGGCTGGATGGCATGACCAAACTGTTTATAGACAGCCTGCTCGCTGAAGGTGCCGACAGGGCCAAGGAAAGCCACGACCACGCGGCGCTCCAGCGCACGGCAGGCTGACATGATTTCGCGGAAGATCAGTTGTATATCATCGCTAAGCAAGGGGCCGGGATTGCGCTCCGCCACGCCGCGCAAGACTTGCGCTTCACGCTCAGGACGAAACACTGGCGCATTGGTTTCTGCCTTGACATGACCAACTTCTTCCGCCACGCGGGCGCGCTGGTTCAGCAAATCCAGGATTTGTGCATCGATGGCATCAATCTTGATGCGCAGGGGAGTAATTTATTGTCGCTCATAATGACCTAAAAACCGTGTTTGATAGGGTGTGGGCAGGCAGCAATACTGTAGCGCAAGGCTGTCATGCCGGATATGCTTTTTTCGCCAGACTTTTGACCTGGTTCATCAGCGCCACGGTTTCCAGGTGATGGTGAGTACCATGCTCAGAAAGGGCTGATGATGAAAATAATGTTATTGGCGTCTGTCTATAGAGTAAACAAAACAGACGCTGTATATCTTAAATGCTGTCTTTAAGCTCAGGTTTTATGAATTTCTTTTGGCGAAATCCTGCATAAAACTGACCAGAGCCTGTACGCCTTCTATAGGCATGGCGTTATAAATCGAGGCACGCATGCCGCCTACTGATTTATGGCCTTTCAATTGCAACAGGCCATTCGCCTTGGCTTCTGCCAGGAATGCCGCATTCAGGTTTTCATCTTTCAGGTAAAAAGGCACATTCATACGTGAACGGCTGCCTTTTTCTACTCTGTTCTCATAAAAATCTGTGGAGTCCAGATACTCATACAGCAGGCTGGATTTGGCAATATTCTTTTGCTCCATCGCCGCCACACCGCCCTGCTGCTTCAGCCATTTGAAGACCAGACCAGCGATGTAAATTGCATAGGTTGGCGGGGTGTTATACATAGAATCATTGTCAGCAACGATTTTCCAGTCAAAAGCCGATGGGCAGATGGGCAAGGCATGGCCGAGCAAATCCTCACGCACAATGACGATGGTCAGACCTGCAGGGCCGATATTCTTTTGCGCGCCACCAAAGATGACGCCGTATTTGGAGACATCAATCACGCGTGACAGAATGTGCGAAGACATGTCGGCAACGATGGGCGCATCACCAGTTTCAGCGGCGATATCAGGAGCAAAATTGTATTCGATACCGTCTATGGTTTCATTGGTGCACAGATGCACATAGGCTGCACCTGGCGTCAATTTCCAGCTATCGCGTGGTGGCATGGTAGTAAACCCGCTGGCCTCGCCAGAAGCAGCGACATTCACATTGCCGTATTTTTTTGCTTCCTTGATGGACTTGCCAGTCCAGGAGCCAGTGTGGATGAAATCAGCCGTTGCCGGCTGCGGCTTGCGCCCCATCAGATTCATGGGAACGATAGCATTTTCACCCAGGCCACCACCTTGCAGGAACAGGATTTTATAATTGTCCGGCACCGCCAGCAGCTCGCGCAAATCACTTTGTGCAGCAGCGATAATGGACATGAATTCCGGCCCACGGTGGCTCATTTCCATGACGGACATGCCACTGCCATGCCAGTCCAGCATTTCGGCAGCGGCTTGCTGCAACACCTCTTTCGGCAATACTGCCGGGCCCGCAGAGAAATTGTAGATCGTCGTCATGATGGCTTACTCCGCTGCGTCGGCTTCTGGTGCGCTGCCTTCTGCTTCACCAGCACCGTTATCGCCTGTATCTACATCGGCATCTGTTTCCACAATGCGTTGCAAGCCAGACAATTTGGTACCGTCTTCAACCGCAATCAGGGTCACGCCCTGAGTTGCACGGCCCATTTCACGGATTTCGGAAACACGGGTACGTATCAGGATGCCACCGGTAGTGATCAACATGATTTCATCCGTTGTCTCAACCAGTGTTGCAGCCACAACCTTGCCGTTACGCTCGGAAGTCTGGATCGCGATCATGCCCTTGGTACCACGGCCATGACGGGTGTATTCAGTGATAGGTGTACGTTTCCCAAAGCCGTTTTCAGTCGCAGTCAACACAGATTGCTGTTCATTTTCAGCCACCAGCAAGGCAATAACCTGCTGGCCTTCATCCAGGTTCATGCCGCGTACACCACGGGCTGTGCGGCCCATAGGACGCACATCGTTTTCATCAAAGCGTACTGCTTTGCCGGAATCAGAGAACAGCATGACATCATGCTTGCCATCGGTCAGTGCCGCGCCGATAAGGAAATCGCCCTCGTCCAGATCAACCGCAATAATGCCGGCCTTACGTGGATTGCTGAAATCAGTCAAAGGTGTTTTCTTGACCGTGCCCAGGCTGGTGGACATGAAGACATAATGGTCTTCAGGGAAAGTACGGTTATCGCCAGACAAAGGCAGGATGACGGTGATTTTTTCACCGTCCTGCAATGGGAACATGTTGACGATAGGCTTGCCGCGTGAAGTACGCGAGCCTTGTGGCACTTCCCAGACCTTCAGCCAGTACATGCGGCCACGGTTACTGAAGCACAGGATGTAATCATGGGTATTAGCCACGAAGAGTTGCTCGATCCAGTCATCATCCTTGGTCGCTGTCGCCTGCTTGCCACGGCCACCGCGTTTTTGCGCGCGGTATTCAGACAAAGGTTGCGACTTCATATAACCAGTGTGCGACAGGGTCACGACCATGTCTTGCGGCGTGATCAGGTCTTCTGTGCCCAGGTCTGTGGCGTTATGGGTGATTTCTGAACGGCGTACGTCTTTATTGCCTTCGCCGTATTCATTGCGGGCCAGGGTCAGTTCATCAGTGATGATGACGGTGACGCGTTCTGGCTTGGACAAGATGTCCAGCAAATCGGCAATCTCGGCCATGACGTCTTTGTATTCATTGACGATCTTGTCTTGTTCCAGACCAGTCAGGCGTTGCAAACGCATTTGCAGGATTTCTTGCGCCTGGTCGTCAGACAATTTATACAGACCATCTGGCTGTATGCCGTAGTGTTTAGGCAAATTCTCAGGGCGGAAAGAATCAATACCACCAGAATTGTCAGCAGCAGTACGCACCAGCATCTCACGCACCATGGAACTATCCCAGGCGCGT
Organism: Undibacterium sp. KW1; assembly: GCF_009937955.1. NCBI lineage: Bacteria > Pseudomonadati > Pseudomonadota > Betaproteobacteria > Burkholderiales > Oxalobacteraceae > Undibacterium > Undibacterium sp. KW1. Next base: position 3,923,329 of record NZ_AP018439.1, read on the forward strand.
GTCATCAATTCCTGTTTCGCGATCGGTGGCGTAGGCGCTGCGCGGATGATGGCGATAAAGTCATCGATATTCGCCAGCGCAACAGCCAGGCCTTCCAGCACATGGCCACGCTCACGTGCCTTGCGCAGTTCAAACAGGGTGCGGCGCGTCACTACTTCACGACGATGCGACAAGAAGCAGGACAGCATTTCCTTCAAGTTCAGCAATTTAGGCTGACCATTCACCAGCGCCACCATGTTCATGCCGAAAGTATCTTGCAACTGCGTCTGCTTGTACAGATTATTCAGTACTACATCAGGTACTTCGCCACGCTTGAGCTCGATAACCACGCGCATGCCCGATTTATCGGATTCATCGCGGATATCAGAAATACCATCGAGCTTTTTGTCGCGTACCAGTTCAGCGATACGTTCCAGCAGGGATTTTTTATTGACCTGGTAAGGCAGCTCATCAACGATCAGCGCAGTACGGCTGTCTTTGCCAAACTCTTCAAAGTGGGTCTTGGCGCGCATGACCACACGGCCACGGCCAGTGCGGTAACCATCGCGCACACCAGACACGCCATAGATAATGCCGCCGGTAGGGAAGTCAGGTGCAGGGATGATCTCGATCAGTTCATCGATCGTGCAATCACTATTGCGCAAGACATGCAGAGCACCATTGATGATCTCGGTAATATTATGTGGCGGGATATTCGTCGCCATACCCACTGCAATACCGGATGCGCCATTGATCAGCAGATTCGGGATACGGGTAGGCAGAACCGAAGGCTCTTTCTCTTTGCCGTCATAGTTGGGAACGAAATCGACTGTTTCTTTTTCGATATCGGCCAGAATTTCATTGGCGATCTTGTCCAGGCGGCACTCGGTATAACGCATCGCCGCAGCATTGTCGCCATCGATGGAACCAAAGTTACCCTGACCATCGACCAGGGTATAACGCAGGGAAAAGTCTTGCGCCATACGCACCAGCGTGTCGTAAATGGAGGCATCGCCATGGGGATGGTACTTACCCATGACTTCACCCACCACACGCGCACATTTAACGAAGGGGCGGTTATAGACATTGTTCATTTCGTGCATCGCGAACAATACGCGACGATGCACAGGCTTTAAGCCATCACGCACATCCGGCAAAGCGCGACCTACGATAACGCTCATCGCGTAATCGAGATAGCTTTTGCGCATTTCTTCTTCAAGGGAAATCGGGAGTGTTTCTTTTGCGAATTGATCCATTGGCGGCCGGCGAATTAGAGCTTGGTTAATTAATAACGTCTTTAATAACGTCCTTAATTGAAATCCAATAAGTGAAATCCAATAAGATTTTATTAAGACTGTTAAAGACTGACGTTTAACTCTTGATTCTAACATGCCTCCTACGTTGAATTCCATTTATAGCAATTAAGTCAGGCAAACACTGGCAATAGGCAGCAAAATAGCCAACTGACAGCGTGCAACACTGTCATTCAAATGACAGCCGGGGTGCAAATTTATATGATTTAATCAAAAGCATAATAAAAACACCTGACAAATAATTCCCCACGGAGACAACCATGTTAAAAAATTTGACAGCACTTTGTGTGCTCGCAGCATTCGCCCTGCCCGTCTCAACAGCACTGGCCCAAACCGCTGCTGCACCAGCATCTGCGGCACAAACTGGTGAAGCCCCTGTATCTGCCGCAGTTACTCCACCCGCCCCAGCCCCGGCTGCTGCACCAAAACGCTGCGACTTTGCCCTCACCCTGCAAAGCGATGAAATTTTTGAGCACAAAAAATCCGTACAATTATCTGTATTGAATGACAAGGGTAAAGAGCGCATAGACAATGAAGTCATAGCCAAGCTGGCCAACTGCGCCAAAGTTGATCTCATCGTCGTCAGTGGCCACACCGACCTGTCAGCCAGCCATGCACAAGCCCAGAAATTATCTGAAAAGAATGCCGATGCCGTGGTCGCTTACTTAGCTAGCAAGGGCCTGAGTGCCCCTATGGACACCATGGGCATGGGTAAAACCCAACAAATCAAGGCTTGCGATGACAAGTTACCTAAAGCAAAACTGGCAGAATGCCTTGCACCAAACAGGCGCATCGTCGTCGAAGGACGCGGTCTCGCCAAATAATTTCAGTGTAAAAACCCGTCGTTTTTCTGGTTAAAAACAAAACACTTCTGCTCCGGAACTGGTATTAGCTTGCCAAAGCATACATTTCGTTGTCAAAATACGACATATTTAACTAACTGTAACTTTGTCGATTTAACAATTTTCGTCTTTATATTGATGATTATGGCAAAATAGAACGAATGCTTATTTATGGCTGACATGATGTTTGACGAAATAGTAATGTCATCATCGCCGTGGTACTATCTGGTTTTATGCAGTAATTTGCGCAGTTCATCTGCGGTAATAATCTCACCCGAGAGGAGAAATATGAAAAATTTAGTCAAGCTCGTTATCGCAGCGTCCGCAGTAGCATCCTTTTCTGCTTCCGCACAGCAAGACATTATGGCTAACAAGCCACACAGCGCCTATGTACAAGACGGTCGCGGTGTAATTGCACGTGACCCATTTGGTCTGTGCTGGCGTACTGGCTACTGGACACCTGCTGACGCAGTTCCAGGTTGCGATGCACCCTTGGTACAACCAGCTCCGGCTACAGCACCAGCAGCACCAGCAGTTGTTGCACCAGTTGTGCCACCAAAACCACCAGTTCCACCTGCACCTACTTCTGAAAAAGTAACGTTTGCAGCTGACGCATTCTTTGACTTTGACAAAGCAGTTCTGAAACCAGAAGCTAAAGTCAAACTCGACGACATGGCATCCAAACTGAAAGCAATCAACCTGGAAGTCGTTATCGCTGTTGGTCACACTGACTCTGTAGGCTCTGACGAATACAATCAAAAATTGTCTATCCGTCGCGCTGAAGCTGTCAAAGCTTACCTGGTAAGCAAAGGCATCGAAGCCAACCGTGTTTACACTGAAGGTAAAGGCAAAAAACAACCAGTAGCTGACAACAAAACAGCTGATGGTCGCGCCAAAAACCGTCGCGTTGAAATCGAAGTTGTTGGTACACGCAACGTCAAGTAATTCAGTACTTGAAGCCTGGCTTCTAAAAACCCGCTTCGGCGGGTTTTTTTATTTGCGGCTTATGCTATTCATTTCGGCTTAAGACCTAAATCACTCCCAGAGTATTTCCATACTATGTTTATTTTCCGCCAATGCGGTACAGCCCTGAATCGCCTACAATAGCGGTTTCGCAGCTCATGCCCCGACCCGGCACTTCAAACCACATCATGTCCACCTTGAACGCTGATCCCGCAGAAATCCAGAAATTTAGTGAACTTGCCCATCGCTGGTGGGACCCCAGCTCAGAATTCAAACCACTGCATGAAATTAACCCCCTGCGCCTGGAATGGATCAACCAGCGTGTGCCGCTGGCAGGCAAACAGGTGATCGACGTCGGTTGCGGCGGCGGCATCCTGGCCGAATCCATGGCACAAAAAGGGGCGACCGTTACCGGCATAGACCTGTCTGACAAGGCCCTCAAGGTCGCCGACCTGCATGGCCTCGAATCCGGCGTTAACGTGCGCTATAAAAAAATCGCCGCCGAAGATATGGCAGAAGCAGAGGCTGGCCAGTTTGATGTTGTCACCTGCATGGAAATGCTGGAACACGTACCCGACCCAGCATCCATCATCAAGGCCTGTGCGAAAATGGTCAAACCAGGCGGACATGTTTTCTTCTCCACTCTGAACCGCAATGCCAAGGCCTACCTGTTTGCCGTTATCGGTGCAGAATACCTGCTGCAAATGCTGCCCAAGGGCACGCATGATTACGCCAAGTTCATCACCCCGGCAGAACTCTCGCAAGACATACGCAATGCAGGCCTGGAATTACATGCGATGAAGGGCTTGAGTTATAACCCCCTGACCCAAATCTACTCGCTGAATGCTGATACCAGTGTCAACTACATGGTTGCCTGTACACGTCCGCTGTAAACTTAACAAACGCCTTCATGCAGTATGAAGGCATGCTTTTGAATTGACCATGCGAACTCCACAAGCAATCCTGTTTGACCTCGACGGCACCCTCGCAGACACCGCCCCCGACCTGGCAGCCGCCGTCAATGTCATGCGAGAAAACCGGCAACTGCCACCCGTTCATTATCAAAGTTTACGCCCCCATGCATCCGCTGGTGCACGTGGTTTGCTGGGCGCGGGTTTTGGCATCAAGCCAGAACATCCTGACTACGAAGCCATGCGCATTGAATTTCTGAACCAGTATGAATCCGCCATTGCCGTGCACAGCAAACTGTTCAAGCAAGTGCCAGACCTCTTGCGCGGTCTTGATGTCATGGGCGTATCCTGGGGCATAGTCACCAACAAGGCCATGCGCTTTACCCGCCCGCTGATCCCGCTGCTCGATTTGCAGGAAGCGCGCTGCGTGATTTCTGGCGACACCACCCCACATGCCAAACCTCACCCTGCCCCCTTGCTGGAAGCCGCAAGGCAACTGGGCATACGCTCAGAAAACTGCTGGTACGTAGGCGACGACCTGCGCGACATACAAGCTGCCGAAGCTGCAGGCATGACCAGCATTGCCGCCGCCTGGGGCTATTGCGGCGCGACCGAGCCCAAGCACTGGAAAGCCGACGCCATCATCGACAGCCCGCTGGAACTGCTGGAACTGGTACGCGCCAAACATTTACAGGCCGTGGGCTCTTGAATACTGCAGGACTAGCCCTAAATGGGGTATACTGATAAAGCTTTGGGGACGACCAGGTTTCGACGGGGGTTGCAAAGCAGCGCAGGGCATACCGAGGCCAGACTACCTCGTAAATACAATCTGAACTATATAACTGCAAACGATAACTCGTACGCATTAGCCGCTTAATACCGGCTAACCTTACACCACTTCGTCCATAGGGTGGGCTGGCAACAGCAGTAAGGACATTCATATGGAATCGTCTTGAGCCGGGTTACTTGACTCTCGATTAAATAATAGGTAACTCGTCCTGCCGCAGCGTGTGCGTCCGCGTCGTCAGGATTAAATCAAATGGCAGCACTAAGTATGTAGAACTGTCTGTAGAGTGCTTTCGGACGCGGGTTCGATTCCCGCCGTCTCCACCAAAAATACAAAACCACCCAGTTTCATCGGGTGGTTTTTTATTTTTGTTGATTTTGTGGGTATGCCAACCCGCGGGACGCGGGGCGAGTGGGGAATTCGAGCTGCATGCAGCGAGCCCACGAGCGACATATCGCTTGCAAGCGATATGGCTGGCCAGGATGACCGATTCCCGCCATCTCCACCAAAACAGAGAAGCCATCCAATTTATTGGGTGGCTTTTCTATTTTGATGATCTGCGTGAATTGAACCTGCGGGACGCGGGGATGAGTGCGGACAGACAACAGCACCTGCGTGCTGTTGTCTGCCTCACGAATCTGAGCAGCTTGCAAGCTGCGAAGTGGAGAACAGGGGTTTCGAGCCCCATGCGGCGAGCCCACGAACGACATGGCGCTGCTTCAACTCCCATCAACCGCGCCAGTCCAGCATTAGGCTCTGCTGACGCCTCATGCATGGCATTAAATTGGCGAAACTTTTCATCATCAAGTTTAAAGTAAATCTGGTCCAGCAAAACTTCCCGAGTATGCTCACAAGCAACTTCAACAATAAAGTCTGTTCGACTCTTACCCAATGCATTTGCGGCGCGATCAATTAAGGCCATTTGTTCTGGCAAGATACGGATTTTAATTGTGCCAGCACACACGGCAACCTCATTTTGTTGACAGTAGATAGGAAGAGGCTAGCGCTTGGAGTCGCATTTGCCAACATAAAAGACAATGCAGCATATTGCAAGCCCCAGCAACCGGATGTTAGCCTTCTTACTGCAATTTACTATTGCTGAAATAATTTTCACAAGAGAAATAAATGGCACCAAAGAAATCAAAAACGTCCTGGAAAGACGTCAAAGTCAAGCTAACTGACCTGAGCGATACAGAGCTTATCAAGTTGATACATGATCTATATGTCAGCGACAAAAACAATCAGCACATTCTGCATGCCAGATTCGATCTGGGTGACGATGTGTTGGGTCCGTATAAAGCCACTATCCATCGCTGGCTTTGGCCTGATTTTGGTCAGGACACTTCAGTGGGCAGGGCAAAAAAAGCGATAGCCGACTATAAAAACGCAGGTGGCCAATCTAATGGTTTGGCCGAACTGATGGTTTTTTATTGCGAACAAGCTACTGGTTTCATCGATAGCATAGCTTTGGAAGATGAAACGTATTTTGATGCATTGATAGTAATGTTTGAAAATGCCCTGGATACAATCTCCACCCTTCCGCTCAAAAAAGCACAGTCATATAGTGATCGGCTAGAAAATGTAAGGCACCTTTGTCATCGATTTGGTTATGGTGTAGGCGATGAAATGGATGAACTACTCGCCAACTATGGGGCCAGAAGTTGAACCCTCCTTGCAATGGAAGCCTGTTCCCTGCGCGATAATAACCAAGCATAGGTATCATATTGATACGCCATTATTAAATATGCATGACAACCCCCATCTTTATACAGTAGGATTATCGTCTGTCCATATACCAATTTGAATAGCGAGCAAGCCTGCATGTCCCTGGACTTTTCTACTCTGTCCGCCCTGCGTACTCATCATCCCGCCTGGCGCTTACTATGTTCTGACCATGCGCCCTTGATTGCCAGTTTTTTGCATCGCATCTTTGTCGCGCCCAATGTAAGGGTTGTGAGTGCCGATGATCTGGCTGAGATGCTGGAAGATGAGTTGTTTGCCCTGCGTGAGCGTTTGGGTGAAAACGAATTCCCCAAGCGCGCACAAGAGTATTTGAATGACTGGGCAAGCCCGGATAAAGCCTGGTTGCGCAAATTTTATCAACAGGGCTCTGACGAGGCGCAGTTTGACCTGACACCAGCAACGGAAAAAGCCATCAACTGGCTCAGCAGCCTGACTGAGCGCAGCTTTGTCGGTACCGAGTCACGCTTGCTGACCTTGTTTGACTTACTTAAACAAATGAGTGAAGGTAGCGAAGTTGACCCGGCAAAGCGCATCGCCGAGTTGCAAAAGAAACGTGAAGACATTGATGCAGAGATTAGCCGGGTCTTGAGTGGTGATCTTGGCCTGCTGGATGATACGGGTATCAAAGACCGCTTCCAGCAATTCATGCAGATTTCACGTGATCTTTTAACTGATTTTCGTGAGGTTGAATACAACTTTCGCCAGCTTGACCGCAGGGTGCGAGAGCACATCGCTTTGTGGGAGGGTTCCAAGGGAGCCTTGCTGGAGCAGATCATGGGGGAACGTGATGCGATCAGCGACTCAGATCAGGGCAAGAGTTTTCGCGCATTCTGGGATTTTCTGATGTCCAGCCGCAGGCAGGAGGAACTGACGCAGTTGCTTGATCATGTCCTTGCTTTGACGCCGGTACAGGAACTGGCACCCGGCCCGCGTACCAGACGTGTGCATTATGACTGGCTGGAAGCGGGTGAACATACCCAGCGCACAGTCGCCCAATTATCGCAACAACTAAGGCGCTTTCTGGATGATCAGACCTGGCTGGAAAATCGCCGCATTATGGACATCTTGCGCGGCATAGAATCCAAGTCACTGGCTTTGCGCCAGCAACAACCATCGGGTGAATTTTTCAGCATAGATGAAATGACGGCAGAGATAGAATTGCCGATGGAGCGCCCTTTACACAGCCCCTCTTTCAAGCCAGTCATTGCCGACTTGATCTTGCAGGCTGGCGACGCTGATCTTGATACCAATGCGCTCTACAATTATTTCACTATCGACAAAGCAGAGTTGATGCTACACATACGACATGCATTGCAATTGCAATCCCAGGCGACACTGCAAGAGATCACGACCAAACATCCCTTGAAACATGGTCTGGCTGAGCTCGTCAGTTACCTGCATTTGGGCAATGAGTCTTTCAATACCGTGATCGATGAAGAGCACACAGAAACCATAGGCTGGCACGCAATCACATCCCGTGGCGAGCAAGTACAAAAACAGGCTACCCTGCCACGCGTTATTTTTGTGAGGTGAGCATGGATACCACCGCCTCCGTTGTTGGTCACGCTGCAACTAACCTAGCCACGCCTAATCAAGACCATGCATTGTCCCCGCTGCTGATCAATTTGCTCAAGACGGTTCTGTACCGTGAAGATGATGAGCAATTGTGGGGTGCGCTCTTGAAGCTGCAAGCAAGGGTGCGCGACTATGTTAATGTTCTCAATCTTGATCTTGTGCTGGATGAGGCAGAAGGTTATGCCTTTCTCAAAAGCCGCCCTGAACCAGAAGAGCAGGAAGCGAAAACCAGGACCAAGCTACCTCGCCTCGTGGCGCGGCGTCCCTTGTCGTTTCCTGTCAGTCTGCTATTAGCTTTGCTCAGGAAGAGGTTGGCAGAATTTGATGCCAATGGCGGTGACACACGCCTGGTTTTAAGCAAGGAAGACATCGCCGGACTCATGCGTGTGTTTTTACCAGACAGCAGTAACGAAGCCAGACTGGTCGATCAAGTAGAAACCCATATCAACAAAGTGATAGATCTGGGCTTTATACGCAAATTGAAAGCTGGCAGCAGCCCACAAACGTATGAAGTGCGGCGCATACTGAAAGCCTTTGTGGATGCACAATGGCTGGCTGATTTTGATGTCAGGCTGGCCAGCTACCAAGCGCAACTCGCTGGCGAAGAAGATGTATCGGACAAAACTGATGAATGACGTGATGCGAGCTGATACTGAACTGATGGCAGAGGTCGAGCTGTCAGGCTTTCGTCTGCATAGACTGGAAGTACTGAACTGGGGCACCTTTGACAAGAAAGTCTGGACTTTGCATCTGGATGGGAAAAATGGCTTGCTCACTGGCGATATAGGCTCAGGCAAATCCACCCTGGTAGATGCGATCACCACCCTGCTGGTGCCGACACAAAAAGCAGCCTATAACAAGGCTGCAGGTGCAGACAGCCGCGAGAGAAATTTGCGCTCTTACGTACTAGGCTATTTCAAGTCAGAGCGCAATGAGGTCAGTGGTACCGCCAGGCCTGTGTCGCTGCGCAAGGACAATAGCTATTCCGTCATCCTGGCCGTGTTTCGCAATGCCGGTTTTGATCAGACAGTGACGCTGGCACAAATGTTCTGGATGAAAGAGCCACACGGTCAGCCTGCGCGCTTTTTTGTCGGTGCAGAAAAAGAATTATCCATAGCCGCTGACTTTGGCAATTTTGATGCAGATGTCAATAAGTTGCGCAAAAGACTGCGTGCCTCAGGTGCAGATGTAGAAGAGAGCTTCTCTAAATATGCAGCCTGGTTCCGGCGGCGTTTTGGCATAGAGAATGAGCAGGCTATGGAACTGTTTCATCAGACTGTGTCCATGAAGTCGGTTGGCAATCTGACAGACTTTGTACGCACCCACATGCTGGAACCCTTTGATGTAGCCAGCCGTACCGATGCCCTGATCTCTCACTTTGAAGACTTGAACCGCGCCCATGAAGCGGTCTTGAAGGCCAAGCGCCAGACCGATATGCTGACGCCACTGGTCGCCGATTATGAGCTGCACATCGTCAAAGCGGCCGACATTGCGCAACTGAAACAATGCCGCGAAGGCTTGCCCAGCCATTTTGCCAGTTTGAAATTACACTTGCTGACACAGCGCCTGAATCATTTAGGGGAGGAATGGCTGGGGCATAATGCCCAGGTCTTGCAATTGGAGATGCAACGTGAAAAGCAAGGTTTTGAGATAGACGATATCAAGCTCGCCATTGCCAATAATGGTGGCGACCGCCTGAGCAAGCTGGAAGCAGATATCAGGGAAAAAGAAATCCTGCGCGACAATCGCAAGAGCAAGGCTGAGCGTTACGGCCAGCTATTGGCCGACCTGGGTGAGAAACCTGCTGATAATTCACAGGATTTCCATGCGAAAAGCCAGGTCTTGCACACATTGGCTGAGGATTTGCGTGCCGATGAAGGCCGCCTTCAAAACATACACGCAGAACATGGTGTCAGCTTCAGGCAAGCCAAGATTGAGAGGGATGAATTACAGACTGAAATCAACAGCCTGAAACGCCGCCCGAATAATATAGACAGCAAACAAATCAAGATACGTGAACTCTTGTGTAGTGCGCTGGACATCGCAGAAGATGACATGCCCTTTTGCGGTGAGCTGATACAAATCCGCGATAGCGAACAAGAATGGGAAGGTGCAGCAGAGCGGCTCATGCGTGGCTTTGCCTTGTCCATGCTGGTGCCAGAAAAGTATTACCAGCAGGTTGCAGAGTGGGTCAACACAAACCATCTTTACGGGCGTTTCGTGTATTTTCGGGTGCATCAGCAAAGACGTGGCAAACCGGCCAGCCCGCATGCTGATTCACTGGTCAGGAAACTCGCCATCAAGCCGGATTCTGCATTGTATGAATGGCTGGAAGCCGAGCTGTTGCATCGTTTCGATGTCGCCTGTTGCGCAAGCCAGGCGCAGTTCCGTCAGGAAGCCAGGGCAATTACCATGGCTGGTCAGATAAAAGACCCCAGTGGCCGCCACGAGAAAGACGATAGCCACAGCATCAATGACCGCAGCCGCTATGTACTGGGCTGGTCGAATGCACCCAAGATAGCCGCCTTGGAAAAGAAGCGTAGTCAGCTGGAAACTGACATGCATCGTGTCATGACCTTGATGAATGATGCCAAAGCTGCACAGAACGCCGCCAAAGCCAGAATCACTGTGCTCGACAAACTGGAAGAATTCAAAGATTTTGAAGAAATCAATTGGGCCAGCCTGGTTACAGAGATTGCCAATCTTCAGCTTGAAAAACAAAGACTGGAAGCTGCCTCTGATGTACTGCTATCCTTGAACCAGAATTTGCAAAATGCCCGACAGGCGCTGAAGGAGTTGGAAAGCCAGCTCGACAGCTTCAAGGACAAGCGCTCAAAAAATGAAGGCCAGCGGCAACAGGCAGAGAGCCTGCAGACAGCGGCGCTGACGGTGCTGCAAAAGCAGGCTCTGGAAGCCGACATAACACCCCTGCTGGAAAAAATACGCAACCAGGTTTTAGGCAAGCACGCACTCACGGTTGAGTCATGTGATCCACAAGAGCATGAGGTGCGCAGTTTCATTCACAAAAATCTGGAAACAGAAGACGACAAATTGAGAAAGCTGGGTAAAAGAATCAGCGAAGCCATGTTCACTTTCAAGAACGAATTCAAGCTGGAAACCACTGACTTTGATACCCATGTTGATGCCGGATTTGAATACAAGAAACTGCTCGAGCAATTGAACCGGGACGACCTGCCACGCTTTGAAGCACGCTTCAAGGAAATGCTCAACGTCAATACCATTAACGAACTCGCTAATTTCAATGCGCAATTGGCACGGGAACGTGAAACCATCAAAGAGCGTATTGCTCACATCAATGAATCACTGATCCAGATAGACTATAACCCTGAGCGTTACATCATCGTCGAATCACAGATCAGCCCGGATGCTGACATACGTGATTTTCAGTCTGATTTGCGGGCATGTACCGAGGGCACACTCAGTGGTAGCGACGAGGCGCAATATTCAGAAACCAAGTTCCTGCAGGTCAAAGCCATCATAGACCGCTTTCGCGGCCGCGAGGGTTTGTCAGAACAAGATAAACGCTGGACTGGCAAGGTCACCGATGTGCGTAACTGGTTCTTGTTTGCGGCCAGTGAAAGATGGCGTAGCAATGATGCAGAACATGAGCACTATTCCGACTCTGGCGGCAAATCAGGTGGTCAAAAAGAAAAGCTGGCTTACACCATTTTAGCTGCCAGCCTTGCCTATCAATTTGGCCTGGGTTGGGACAAGCAACGTTCGCGCTCTTTCCGCTTTGTGGTAATTGATGAGGCATTTGGACGCGGCTCAGATGAATCTGCGCAATATGGCCTGAATCTGTTTCAGCAATTGAATCTGCAATTACTGATCGTCACGCCTTTGCAAAAGATCCATATTATTGAACCTTATGTATCCAGCGTTGGCTTTGTGCATAACGAAAATGGTCAGGAATCCAAATTGCGTAATTTGTCGATAGAAGAGTATCGCGAACAGAAATTACATGTGCTGGCGGATGTACTCGCATGAATTGGACTGACTCAACTGAATTAAAAGCCCAGTTGCAACGTCTGTGGGAGCGTGGTGATTTATTACGTATGCAACTGGAACCTGAAGCGCACTTCCCGCTACGTTTGAGCTTGAAGGCACCAACCTCCAGCGATATCAGCGACCGCTTTGATGCCGTAAGAAAATGGATAGCAGAACTAGCCTCATTACCACATATACGCTTGGAATGGCGCGAGGTGCGCCACCGCATACATGGTTTGCAACGCCTGCCAGATCAAGTCTGGATAGATAGCCTTGATGCTGCTTTGGCGATAACAAGCAAAAAACGGGAAGCTGCGCGTTTTCAGTTGATGTTTGATGAAACACTAAGCAAGCTCCCGGTCTTGCAGCCATGGTTAAAAAAACGGCCCATGCAGGCACTCGACTTGCATGACCGATGGCCACAATTGCTGGCGATTATCACATGGTTATGCGAACATCCACGCCCTGCAATTTATCTGCGTCAAGTTGATATTACTGGCATGCACAGCAAATTCATTGAGGCAAATCGTGCGGTATTGTCAGAACTACTGGATCTGGCATTACCCCCGGATACTATTGATGAGCGCTACACAGGCATAGGCCAATTTGCGTCGCGTTATGGATTTCTGGACAAGCCACTGCGCTTGCGCTTCAGGGTACTTGACGAGCGTATGCAAATTTTAGCGGGCATCAGCCACCCGGACATCATGCTTGATGCAGACAGTTTTTCCGGTCTTGATTTATCTGGGAAAACTGTCTTCATTACCGAGAATGAAATTAATTTTCTGGCTTTTCCTAAAGTCGCCAATGCGATTGTTATTTTTGGCTCTGGCTATGGCTGGGACGCGCTGACATCCGCTCAATGGCTGAATAGCTGTGCAATTTACTATTGGGGTGATATCGATACGCATGGCTTTGCCATTCTCAACCAGCTGCGCCATCATTTCCAGCATGTCACCTCCTTTTTAATGGACAGGGAGAGCTTGCTGAGACATGAAATACATTGGGGTGAAGAAGCTAATCAGGTCACCCATGCGTTGAATTGCCTCAATGTTGAAGAACAGGCGCTATTCGAAGACTTGCGCGAACATCGCTTGGGAAAGAATCTGAGACTGGAACAAGAACGCATACAATTTGAGTACGTCATGAATGAAGTGTTGCGACTGACGAACACTACAAAGATGCTGAATTCAGATTGAGCATTATTATCTATGACCCCAGAACTCAAATTTTATCTCGCAGCCTGGATCAGCTACTGCATCCTGTGCATCTGGCTATACCTGACTGACCGCGCGTCCTTTCCCCTGCAAGCGTACAAAGCATTTCTGTACGTGCCCTGGAAGCTGATTACGTTCAGCATTGCTGCAATTGGGATTACTGTCGTCGCACCTTACACCGCTGACCCGACCTGGGATTATTTTGATGCGGCCATGATGTCTGCACTCACATTCTTGACTGCACCTTGGGCAACGGGAATACTCTACTTGGGGATAAGAGGCAAGGCCAGATTCAGACATGTGCTGGTCGCAATTGGGGTTTGGATGTTCTCGGCAAGCTGGTGTTATGACTTGTATCTGTTGATCAGGGATGGCAATTATCCGATTACCTGGGAGGCAAATATCTATGCATCCTCGGTGCTTTATTTTAGCGCGGGCTTGCTGTGGAATCTGGAGTATAGGGCTGGCCGGGGCGTGACATTTTCTTTTCTTGAACCGGGATTTCCAGCCCGCCCACAGCAAACAAGTTTTGCCAGGATCGCCTGGTTTGGCCTGCCTTTCATGATATTGGCTATCTGTTGCATAGGATATTTTCTTATCTAAAGACAAGAAAATCACACGCAAAAAATTCACAACTCTATCCAGCTTGCAGGTCTTCAAGCGTTCAGGAAAATCAATCCCTGACTCACTCTGCATTAATCTCTGTCCGGTGCACCAAGCGGAAACAACTGCCGATAAGGCCGCGCCTCTTCCACTGCCCTTGCGAATGATGGGCGGGCCAGCAGGCGGCTGCGGTAAGCACGTAGCTTTGGATATTTTTCTGCGATCTGCTGGGTCCAGTCTGCATAGAAAAGTGAAGGTGCTGCGGCGCAGTCTGCCAGTGTGAAATTTTCACCGCTGGCCCATGCATCACCTTTGAGGTGGTTTTCCAGCCATGCATAGGCGAGGTCGAGTTTGCTGGCGGCGTGGGCCAGCCCCTCCTGTCTTTTTACAGTATCGCCTGTCAGTGCTGCGCCAACCGCGTGCTGGACCGGGGTCATGACGTGCAGGTCGAAGTAGCGGTCAAGAAAGCGCACGTCCAGCGCCTGCATGGGATCTGCTGGCAGCAGGCGCACTGGCCCAGGGTGAACCATTTGCAGGTATTCGATGATGATGCTGGTCTCGACGACATTGCGCTCGCCATCGACCAGCAGGGGGAATTTGCCGAGCGGCCAGCGTTGCAGCCACTCTGCTGTGTAGGCAGGCGTATCTGGCCCTATGCAGCGAAATTCAAAAGGCGTGTCATTCTCGTACAGCGCGATAAGCACTTTCTGGGTGTAGGAAGAAAAAGGATGACCGTAAAGTAAGAGTGACATGAGCTATGCCTTGAAAAAGGTGTTCTTTGATGATGTTCGCGTTGTACAGAAATTTATCTCGCATGGTGGTCTGCGTATGACCAAGACCAAGGCCATGACTACACCGGCCATGCGCCGCAAATACATGCCTGGCCCAATTCTGCGCGTCCACAGGTATTCAATCAAATACTTCCATCCAGCGACAAGGCTCATTATTTGCCGACTATATTAAAAATGCAATCACTTGCGGAGTTGAAATGATCAGAAACCGGCTCGCTAAATAAGGTCGTGGGTGACAAATGAAATCAGGACGACCATCTCTTGTTCGCAGGGGCAATTCAATCTGAACGATAAGCCTTCCGTTTAAATTCCGGGCACCAAAACAATAAGCCACCTCGCGGCGGCTTATTGTTTTCAAATTGAATGTCTCTTCAATCCAGCTTAGCCACGCACATAGCGGCTATCAACTGCAAAGGCAGTCGTTGAGCTGCCAATCGCCTGTACAAAGAACAGTTCGCCATTACGCAACATGAAACCGCCCTGGGCGCTGCCAGACGAGATTTCTATGGTCTGGGTAATTGTCGTGTCCTTGAAAACAAATTTCCAGGTGGTCTTGCCATTGACCACGGAAGATGACACGGCACTGCCAACGAAGTTGATCACTGCACCGTTAGCAGTCGCATTGACAAGATCGACCGAAGAGGCGACGGTTTCACCAGTCAACATTTTGACGGTGGCGTTGGCTTCTGTCCTGATATGTTGCGCCACCACAACTGGCGAGGTGTAGGTGCCAGTTGCGACGATAGCCCCTGTACAGTTGGCGTTTTCGTAGTATTCAATTTTTTGTGACATCGACAGCGCGGAACCAGCGCTGGTCGCCGTGATCGTGGTCGTGTCGATTTCATGGTTCTGACAACCCTGGTAAGTCTTGACTGAAGATGAAGTGCGTACGGCAATGGCAGGCATAGGGCCAGACATCAGCTCTGCCGACCGCGACAAGATCGTGGAAAGAGTAGCGACCTCGGCCAAGAATATCGTCAAGCTCAGGCAGGAATTATTCATCAAGGCAGATGCACCTGTCAGTTACCCTTTCTTGTGGGACATCGCCCAGCGTGATTATGTGCAGTGGAATGGCCTGGGTGGCAATGGTGGCCTGGGCCCACTGGGGCGCAATACCGGTGAGGTAATAGGCGTATTTGGCTCGCTGGACTGGCATGAGGGCAAACGTTTCTCTATCACTTCATTACTGACTGGCCAGGGCTGGACCAAGAAAGTCGTTGAATATGACAGCTCCATCAATACCCAGAATTTGCGCCGTATAGAAAACCAGCTGACTGAATTGCAGTCACCCAAATGGCCGCAAGACATTCTGGGCAAGCTGGACCAGACCCGCATCAAGCGCGGCGAAAAACTGTTTGCCAATTATTGCGTCAGTTGTCATGCAGAGATAGACCGCAGCTCGCCACAACGCCGTGTCGTGGCACATATGTCCAAGCTGGAAGAAGTGGGCACAGACCCGACCATGGCTGACAACAGTATCAAGTATGAAGGTTATTCAGGCATCTTGCGCAATCAGTACGTAGGCGCGGGTGTGGGTGATGTCTTGCTCGATAAAAAAGCCCCTATCGCTGCCCTGCTGACCAAGGCAACGCTGGGCGTGGTAACGACGCCAGATGCAGACAAGGGCTTCATACGCCGCTGGTCTGAGTGGCTGCACAATATTTTCCAGGCTTTGTTCAGCAATGAAATCAAGGACTCAAACAAGCACGGCAATTACAATCCTGATACCACGATGACGCCCTACTCTTCGCTGCAGGCGTACAAGGGGCGCTCACTGAATGGTATCTGGGCGACCGGGCCTTATCTGCATAATGGTTCTGTGCCTACCCTGTATGACTTGCTGTTACCGGTCTGTCAGGCCGAGCAAAAGGATGCAGAATGCAGACCTGAGAAGTTCATGGTGGGCTCACGCGAATTTGATGCAGAAAAAGTCGGCATGAAGAGCACAGGCTATGAAGGTTTTGTCTTTGACACCCGGCTCAATGGCAACCGCAATACAGGCCATGACTATGGAACCAAGCCAGCCAAAGGGGCAGGCGACTTGCCTATGCTGACGAAAGAACAAAGACTGGATTTGCTGGAGTATTTGAAGGATCAGTGATGATCTTCACTGCATTTAAAGTGGGCCGGTGGTTGATCCCGCGATCAGCACCGGTTGCCACAGCACCTGCAAATCTGCTGCGGGTGTGCCATTCATCAGAGCCAGCAGCATTTCACTCATCTTGACGCCTGCTGCCCGGGGATCAGGCTGGTCTATGGTGGTGACCTGATCGCCGACCAGGGTGTCTTCCATATTGCCCCAGACGATGACTGAAATATCACGGCCTATGGCAATGCCTGCATCCATCAGGGCACGCATGGCACCGACGCCAGACAGATGGT
This sequence comes from Undibacterium sp. KW1, assembly GCF_009937955.1. Lineage (NCBI taxonomy): Bacteria > Pseudomonadati > Pseudomonadota > Betaproteobacteria > Burkholderiales > Oxalobacteraceae > Undibacterium > Undibacterium sp. KW1. The sequence goes on from NZ_AP018439.1 coordinate 3,940,443, forward strand.
TATCGACGATGATGGCGCTGGGTCTTGGTGTGCAGTTCAATAGCTGCTGCACTGCCAGGTAACCGCTGCGCCTGTCGAGGGCATCCTGTATCAGATAGCGGGTATCAATATCTAGGCCAGCACTGCTCATGGCTTCGACAAAGCTGGTGCGTCGCTGGCGCGCAAAGTTCAATTCCAGCGGCGCGCTGATGAGGCTGATGCGCTGGTGGCCAAGCTCCAGCAAATGCTGCACAGCCAGCCGTATGCCGTTTGCATTGTCATAGTCAAACCAGGCATAGGGTTTGTCAGTCTGGGTACGGCCATGGGCAATGAAAGGAAAGCCCTGCCGGGACAAATAAGCGATGCGCGGGTCTTGCACCATGGTGCGGCTGACGATGAGGCCATCAACGCGGCGACCTTTGACCATTTGCTCATACGAGGGTAATTCGTTGCCGGGCGAAACAGGCGCAATCATCAGGTTCATCTTGCGCGCCTCCAGCGCCTCGGCCATGCCACCAACGACGCCCAGGAACATGGGGTCGCCCAGGTCAGAGGGCAGCAAGGGGTAGATCAGACCAAACACATTGGTGCGGCCCACGGCCAGGCTGCGCGCCATGGGGTTGGCTTCATAGCCATGCTGCTCTGCTGCTGCCAATACTTTTTTGCGCGTCTGCTCACCGACTTCAGGGTAGCCGTTCAAGGCACGGCTGACCGTGGTCTTGGACATACCCAGGCTGGCGGCAAGCTCCTTTAAAGTAATCGACATAGGGCAAATGGTAAAGATGGATTAAGTTGAAAATAAGCTGGGATTATATACTTGTGCAGCGTGACTAAGTTCATCCATGGTCATATCAATCCAGTCGCTCAATCGCGCGCTTGAAGAAAAACAGGGTCAGCAAGATGACACTCAAGGGCAACAGAGACAGATAAAACGCCGTTTGCCCATTCATCGCACCAAACACATAGCCCGTGATCATGGAACCGCTGGTACCACCCAAAGCAGAAAACAAGACCAGCAAACCCGTCATGGCGGCATGCTGGTTGGTCGGCAGAGAGCTCAGCATGACAGAATTAATGCCAGGATAAATCGGTGCCATGAACAAGCCTATCAATGGAAAGATGAAGGCCGCCAGCGGTGCATTGCTCCAGCGCAGATCAGGGTTGGCGACGATGTTATGCGTCAATGGCAACGTCAGCAACACTAGTGCCGCCATGCTGATGAGGCAGATGTTCAATACCAGATACCAGTTCAGCTTGCGCATGACAGCACCCGCACCCAGCCTGCCTATCGCCAGGCAGGCCGCAAAAATGCTGGTAGCTTGCACGCTCATATCCACCGGCATCTTGAGGATTTCATTGTTGAAGGTCGGCAGCCAGGTGCCTATGCCCTGCTCCAGCAGCACATATAAAAACGCCGAGATGATATAAACACAGACGAGGGGACGCGCCATCAGTTTAAGCATATCGGCAAAATCGGTAAGCAGGCTGCTGTGACTGACAGTCAGCTTTGCTTCAAATTCGGTAAAGCTGGTGGTCGCTACCAGCAAGAAAGTCACAGCGCACAAGGCGGCCAGCAACCAGTAGACTTGCAACCAGACTGGTGAGGCGGGATCGTTGGCATCGATGAAATAGCCAAATATCCAGTAACCACTGAGCACACCGACCATGAAAAAGCCTTCCAGCGTATTCATCAAGCTTGCATGCTGCTTGCGGTCTGTACTGATCAGGCCTATGGACGCATAGACGGATACCTTGATAAGCGCAAACGCCACACCCACACTGAGGAACAGGAGCTTGGTCATCAAAAAGCCGGGCAGCAAGGGCATGGCTGCTGTACTGATAGTGACTATCGCCATGCCAGTCAGCATTGCATATTTATAGCCAAGACGTGGCAGAAAAGACGCAACGCAGAAAGAGACTATGCTGATGGGAATATCCTTGAAAGCCTCCAGCACACTGGCAGCAGATTTGCTGACACCATAAGTTTTGATGACTTGCAGTATCACCGTGCCCACGCTGTTGAGCAGGATGGCGAATACAAAATACAGCAGGAATAGCGCAAGAATAATGCGCCGCCTGCTGGCTGGCTGCGGGTGTTGCTCGGTCATGTTGTCTCCTGCCTTTTTATTTTTACTGCTTATTTTTTTATGTTTTGTTTTTACTGCTACTGCTTTTACTTTTAATGCTGTTACTTCAAATAATCCTGCAAACTGAACTGATGCAAGCCTTCGATGACAACGTCTGCCTCAGTCAATACTGCCGGGCTACCTATACCTAGCGCAAACATGCTCGCAGATTTGATCGCGCGTATGCCTGCTATGGAATCTTCAATTCCAAAACACTCATCGGAAGTCAAACCCAGCCCTGCTGCTGCGGTCAGGAAAATTTCAGGATCAGGCTTGCTGTTCTTTATTTTTGCGGCATCGACGACGACATCAAACTGGTCTGCAATGCCCAGTCTCTCAATGACTGCCTGGGCATTTTTACTGACCGATGCCAACGCTGTTTTTAAACCTGCCGCACGTATCTGTTGCAAGGACTCAGCCGCACCGGGCAATAAGTCAGCGGGGCTCAACTGCGCAATCAGGCTTTGGTAATGCAGGTTTTTTTGATCTGACAGCGCCAGTTTATCTGCATCGCTAAAGTCTTTGCCGGATGCTGCGAGAATCAGATTCAGCGACCCCATTCTATCGACGCCTTTTAATTGTTCATTGAAGGCTTCGTCAAAACTCGCACCGACACTCTCGGCCAGTTTTTTCCAGGCCAGATAGTGGTAATGTGCAGTGTCTGTCAGCACGCCATCCAGATCAAAAATCACACCACGATAATCATATTTACGCATGGCTCGGCTCCTGTGCCTGCAACGCGATTTTGCATGTCGCTTGTTGCTCTGTGACTTGCAGGCTTTGTCCCCTGTGCTGGAATTGCAATGCCGTGCCGCGCAAGAGACGATATTCGACATGGGTTTGGCTCACGATGATTTCCAGTAATTGCCCGTGGAAATGCACGCGGAACTGGTAGTCTTGCCATTGCCTAGGCAAGACCGGTGCAAAACTCAGTTGCCTCTGGTTGACGCGCATGCCTGCAAAACCATAGGCAATACCCAGCCAGGTGCCGCCCATGGCTGCCGTGTGCACACCATAATGGGTATTGCCATGGGTATTGTCCAGATCCAGCCTGGCAGTTTGCATGAAGTAGTCGTAAGCCTTGTCCTGATAACCGACTTCTGCGGCGATGATGCTGAAGATACAGGTAGATAGGGATGAATCATGGGTCGTGACTTTTTCATAAAAATCAAAGTCACGGCGCTTGTCATCGAGGCTGAACTGGTCACTGAGCAAGAGCAAGGCCAGCACCACATCTGCCTGTTTGCAAACCTGATGGCGATAGATGACAAGCGGATGGTAATTCAACAGCAGGGGATAATTTTCTTTGGGTGTATTGGCAAAGTCCCAGACCTTTTTATTGAGGAAGCTGTCATCCTGCTCATGAATGCCCCGCTCTTTGTTATAGGGCAAAGCCATGTGATCAGCAGCATGTTGCCATGCGTCTGCCTCATCCGCTTGCAGATGAATTTTTGCTGCAAGTCCAGCAAATTTTTCTATGTGTTCAAGTTGTAATTGCCTGACGATATCAGCTGCAAAACGCAAATGCATTTGCGCCATCGCATTGGTGTAATAGTTGTTGTTGACTTGCGCCGTGTATTCATCTGGGCCGGTCACTTCATTGATGCAAAACGATTCCTCGTTGTGACCTGACAAGCGGGTGTAATGGCCCAGGCCCATCCACAGGCGGGCGGTTTCCAGCACGATTTCTGCCCCTTGCGTCAGCAAGAAATCCATGTCTGCCGTTGCTTCCATATATAGCTTGATGGAATAGGCAATGTCAGCATTGATATGGTATTGCGCTGTACCTGCGGGGAAGTAGGCTGAGCATTCTTCACCATCGATAGTGCGCCATGGGTAAAGTGCGCCGCTGGCATGCGACATCTGACGCGCACGCTCTCTCGCTTGTGGCAGGTATTGATAGCGGTATTCGAGCAGCTTTCTGGCAATCTCTGGTTTGTTGTAGAGGAAGAAGGGGAAGATATAAATTTCTGTATCCCAGAAATAATGGCCTTCATAGCCTTCACCTGTCAGGCCCTTGGCAGCGATATTGGTCTTGCCGTCACGCCCTACTGATTGCAGCAGGTGGAACATATTGAAACGTATACCCTGCTGCAAGGCAGCGTCGCCGCTGATGTGCACATCGGCCTGCGCCCAAAAGTCAGCCAGATATGCTTGCTGGCTTGCGGCCAGTTGTGCAAAACCTTGTTCACACACCTTGCCCAATGTTTGTTGACTGAGCGAGAGCAAAGACGCTACCGGATAATCGCGGGATGAAAAATAGCTGCAAAATTTATCCAGTTTTATTGCCTGTCCTTGTACTGCCTCGATGGTGAATTGCTGTTCCAGTTTGTCATCAAACTGCTGCAAGCTGCTGGTGTAGGCACTCTCTGCTTGCAAATGATTTTGCATCGCAGTTGCCAGGCTCAGACCGCTATTGTGGGTGCGGTGCAGGAAGGCAGAAAAATCATCTTCCTGCGTTACTTCGAGTTTGTGCAGAACCGGGCCGCTGATGGCGGAACCTACACGCGGGTCATCACCAGCAGCGATATTTTTTACTGCAGCATCAATAGCAGAAAGCAGTTTGATCTCGCCAGAAAAATTCAAGGGCGTAACCTCATACGACATCGCATAGACATGCTTGTTATCGAAACTGACCAGTCGCTGGCTATGCAGGCGTATGCTGCGTCCCCGTGCAGATGTCCATTGCAGGGTGCGGGTCAGCAAACCGGTGCGAAAATCCAGTTGACGCTGGTAGCTGTCTATCCTGCCCTGCTGCAAATCGAAGGTTTCATCTTCCAGCATCAATGTCAGGCATTTGGCGTTGGGCACATTCAGCATGAATTGATTGGTGCGCGCCAGGCCATACGCGTTTTCTGGATACTGTATGGCTTCGGATTCATAAAAACCATTGAGGTAACTGCCGTTCAGTGAGTCTGCTGCTGTTCTTTGATTGCCTTCTTCTGCCGTGCCGCGCAAACCTATGTAGCCATTTCCCAGGGCGAACAGGGTTTCGCTGAGCAGGTGATGCCCGTCATCGAGCTGATTCTCAGTAATCCCCCAGCCTTCCAGCGGAAATTGATGTTGCAAGGCATCACTTGTGTGCACGGTGTCGTCCTTCATTTTTGTTCTTGATTTTGAATATTGCGATTCATTTTGATGGATTTGATATTAATAAATTTATTCAAACCGGTTTGAAACCTAAATTAATTCTATTTAAACCGGTTTTAAAAGTCAACAAACTAAATTTATATTTTTCGAACCAAGATCAGCCAGCGTTTAAGCAGTGTTTAAGAACGGCCCTGAAAATAGCTAGTTGGAGACCTGGGCGGCATGGAGCCAGGTTTATCCAGTGATCAGTTTATCGACGCAAAATAGGGGCTAAAGCAAGCTGCCCTCTCTTACGGCGGGCAAAACCGGGTCAGCTCTCAGCAAATTGCCCCTAAGCTTTTTAGGTTATTTATTAAATAATCCACAAATGATAACGATTCTCATTTATAATGATTTCACTTTAGCAATTTCACCCCCTCTGAAGCGCCAGCCCCCAGCTACACACGTACGCCAGCATCCCTACGTGGGCAAGTGAAAAAACCATGCGTTATATTCGCGGGGAAATCATGTCCATCGTCATTTCACATTCGTATCCATCACTGCATCCATCGTCGTACCCATCGTCATATCGATTGCCGCACTCATCCGTCGTCACCCCTGTCCGGAAAAATATTCTCATGACGCAGCACTACGACAGCCCTGGCTAAACGTCAGCCCATAAGCGCTTTTCATTTCACATCGTGCAGCAAGCTGTGATTGCCCCGGCAATCGCAAGGGATTTGCTCACCCTCATTTTTTGGAAAAACAATATGGACAGCAACAATCAAATTCCGGCGACTGGCAATAAATCCTGTTATGCCGCAGCGGCCGAACGCACGCTACGCCAGTTCATCGATGCATTCTGGTTTGAAGGAGCCCTGGATGGGCATCTGGAGCGACAGGCTGATGGCAAGGCTGATTTGTATTTACGGGGTAGCAATGAGCAGGGCCAGGCGATTGAATACCGGATAGCTGCACATCCGGCAAACAGCTTTGGGCGCCACCGTTTGCACGGCCCGGTATGCGAAGCGAGCAGTGGGATGAGCACCACTGATATTGCCACCGTTGCAGGCAATTTGCTGAGGTCACACGCGGCGCAGAATGGCCCACGCTTCATTAATGAATTAATTCATACCGCCGCCAAACAGGCCTGCTCATTGCAAGCCAGGGCACTGGCCGCAAAGGGCCGTACTGCACTTGACTTGCCGTATGCATGGCAAGAAGCGCAATTGGGTGACGGCCATCTGTACCATCCTTGCTATCGTTCTCGCATAGGTTTTAACCTGGCCGACCATCAGCGTTATGGGCCAGAATTTGCGCAGGCCTTTGGCCTGGTCTGGCTGGCGCTGGACAAGCAACTGGCTGATATCCATGGCTTGCCCAGCATTGATTACATCCAGTTTTTGCAAACGGAAATTGGTGCAGCAGAAGTGCTGCGTTTGCAGCAAACCATCACGCTCTCAGGCAAGGATGCAGACAATTATTACCTGCTGCCCGCCCATCCCTGGCACTGGCGACAGAGCCTGCAAATTCAGTACGCCGACTGGCTGGCAGATGACCGCCTGCTCTATCTTGGCGTTGGTGAAACGACCTGGCTGGCACAACAATCAATACGTTCACTGACATCTCTTGTCAGCCATAACAATCACAACCTCAAGCTGCCGCTCGCCATCGCCAACAGTTCAGCAGACCGCATCCTGTCTGACCATCATGTACATAATGCGCCGCTGATATCGCAATGGCTTAACAACTTGTGTAGCGAAGATAATTTTTTACAGCAGTACTGTAGGCTGGCGGTTCTGGCAGAACCCATGGGCATCACCCTGGCACCTGCGGCGTCACGCCAGGACAGATATGGCTTGCTCGGTGCGATCTGGCGGCAGTCGCCGACATCCATACTCAGGCAAGGCGAGCAGGTATTCCCCTGCACTGCCTTGACTACACTTGATGATCAGCAGCAACTGAACATTTCCAGCTGGTTGCAACAACATGGCACTGAAACCTGGGTAAAGGCGCTATTGCACGCCATGCTGCCACCGTTTATCCATCTGATGCTGGCGCATGGTGTTTTGCTGGAAGCGCACGCACAAAATACCCTGCTCATCGTCAGGGATGGCTTGCCTGTCGGTGTTGCCATCCGTGACTTGCCCGGTGGCCTGCACTATATCGCGGGGCAAACCACCAACGAAGCGCAATTACAGCATTTGCGCCAGGCGCCGGCACACCGCAATGTGGCCAATGCCAGCAATGGTTTTGCCATGGACACTACAGACGAAGCCCGGGATTACCTGCTTGAAGTGCTCTTGTTTATCCATCTGTCTGAACTGGCACACAGGCTGACGCTGCATCATGGGTTTGAAGAAAGCCGCTTCTGGCAACTGGCTGCACAAACCGTGCTTGATTATCAGGCGCAAGTGCCGCAATTGTTTGCACGCTGCCAGCAATTCAATTTGTTTGCACCAGAACTGCAAATGGAAAAACTGGCCAGCAGGCGTCTTTCTGCCGCCAGCGCGCAAGCATTTCATATTGTCCCTAACCCCCTGCATCAATTCATACAATCTCAGGGCGCGTGATGCGGCAAACCATTTTCATCACGGTACTGGGGCATTTTGGTGCGGCCTTTGCTGCGCTGTGCATGCCACCATTTTATGCGCATATACTGCAGCAGAACTTTTCCAGTCAGGCCCTGGTCATGGCTGGCTGGTACTTTACCCTGCCAACCCTGGCGGCGGCGATCTCCAATCCCTTATGGGGCAAGCTGGCTGACCGCATAGGCATACGTGCTTCGCTGATACGTGCACACTGGGGCCTGTGCCTGAGCTTCATCATCACAGGTATGGCACGCACGCCGTGGGAATTTGCCTTTGGCCTGACTTTGCAAGGTTTGCTGGGTGGCACCTTTGCGGCATCAAATGCTTTTCTGGCTTCTTTCCTGCCAGGCAAGCGCCTCGCTACATTGCTGAGTGTCATGCAAGGCTCGGCCCGCACCGCGCTGTTCGCAGGGCCTGCCATCATAGGCCTGTTCAGCGACGGCCAAAATCTGCTGCACATCTTTTTTTACCTGGCCATATTCCCTGGTCTGGCGGGGTTGATACTCTATCTGCTACCGGTAAAAACTGTTGCTCCTGCTGCGCATACCGTAACAGACAACACTGGTACAGCGCCTGTCAAGGCTGGCACACTCAGTGCCAGCAGTCTGTACCGCTACCAGGCGCTATTCACCATAGGTACGGTACTGACCTATCCGTATTTTGTCATTGACCTGGCGCAACGCCTGAATATGTCTGCGGCCTGGGCCGGTGCCCTGTTTGGCTTGCCGCATGCACTGTTTCTGGTGCTGGCCTGGCCTATCGGCCGCCATGTCAATTTTTCTAATGCGCAGACTGCACTGGCGCGTTTCTCCGCGCTGACCTGCGCTGGATTGTTATTGCAGGTGCTGGCCAATAATCTGCCCCTGCTGGCCACGGGCCGGATACTCATGGGCGCAGGGATGACCGGCGCTTATCTGGCCATCAATGCCCTGGCAGCATCCACAACCAGAAAAGCCAGTGCCGGCCAGCATTTTGGCAAACTGGAAGGCGCCAATAAATGGGGCGCTGTCATGGCAGGAATTCTCGCAAGCGGTCTGGCTACTTCAATGAGTTATACCGCTCCCATCTGGTTGGCTTGTGCGCTGTTGGCCGGCCTCTCCATTTTTATAGAAAGTAAACGCTTATGAACGCTAGCTTACCGCGGTTCGCCTGGAACCATGTGCCTGACACTTTGCCCTTACTCCATCTACCGTCTTTGCCACGTGCTTTACCACATCCCAGGCAGGCAGCCAACAATGCTGTCCCTGTCGAAGCCAGCGAATACGCCCAGTTGCAACATGCGCGCGTGCTGCTGAATTGTTATGCGCGTGAGGTCGCCATGCAGGAACATAAGCTGGCCGTCCGTTCCATTGCCCACACCAGGCTGGCACCTGCAGCATTGCGCCAGTATCAGGGCCAGGTGCTGGACATACAGTTACCGCGCATGCAAAGCCGTTTTTGCGTGGGGGTACAACATGTCTCAGTCACCGGCAATTATGATTACATCACCGACATCTATCTGCAAGACCATCAGCAGACCTGGTCAGTAGCCAGTTGGCGCGAGATTGCCCAGCTCATTGTCGCTGACCTCTCGCTGCGCGAAGGCACTGCGTTTAATGCCGACCTGCTACAACAAATCGAGGAAAGCATCGCTACCATGCAGCATCTGCTGGAGGCGCAGCAAGGCAAATTACGTTCTCTCCACACAGACTCAGCATTGCAGCAATACATACGCAGTGAACAGCATTTGCTGACGGGCCACCCTTTCCACCCTACTCCCAAGAGCCGTTCAGGCTGGACAAGAACAGAAGAAAAAAACTATTCGCCAGAACATGGCGCAAGGCTGCAATTACGCTATTTCCAGATCCCGCGCAGCTGGATCATTAGCGATAGTCTCGATGAGCAAGACTTGTCCAGCCGTTTGCAACAACTGACCGGCCACGGCCTGCAAGCTGATAGCAAACACATCATCGTTCCCCTGCACCCCTGGCAAGCTGACTGGCTCATGCAGCAGGCACGCATACAGACCGCCATGGGCGCTGGAGAAATACACGATCTGGGCTGTAGTGGCAAACAGTTTTATCCCACGGCATCCATACGCACCATGCTGGCAGAAGATGGCAGTGCTTTTTTAAAACTGTCGCTGAACCTGCGCATCACCAATTGCATACGCAATAATGCGCGACACGAACTGGCTGCAGCATTGACCGCCAGCCGTCTTTACCGACCGATGAAAGCAGAAATGCTGGCGCTGTTCCCGCATTTTCATGCACTGGAAGAACAGGCTTACCTGAGTGTAGCCTTCCCGGAAGACCAACAACAGAGTGACAGGCAACATAAGGAAATCGAAGACGGCTTTGGCCTGGTCCTGCGTGAAGGTCTGTCAAGCCATCTGGCGCAAGGCATCACACCCATGATATGCGCGGCCCTGTTTGGCAACGGCCAGGCAGGTCGCCTGCAGGTGGCCGCATTGATAGAACGGTTTTCCCACAGACATAGTTTGTCCCTGCGCCAGGGCATGCGCCTGTGGTTCAGCCGTTATGCCGAGCTGGCAATTTATCCCGTGTTTTACCTGTTGTTTGAAAAAGGTATCGCCTTTGAACCACATATGCAAAACAGCATCGTCGGGCTTGCAGAAGATGGCACTCCAGTGCGTTTCATTGTCCGTGATCTGGAGCTGACCAGGCTGACACCCAAGGCCCACAAACTGATCAACGCCATGCAGCTTGATGAGCATACCCGTAAAGAAATCTGTTGCAGCGACGAAGCTGGTTGGACACGCATAGGCTATTGCCTGCTGGTCAATAATATCTGTGAAGTCATCGCCACGCTGGCGAATGGCAATCATGAACTTTACCTCGAATTATGGGCTTGCCTGCGCAATATACTGCAAAGTTATCTGGCCAACTTCCCCAACCCAGAGGCAGCACGCCGCATACAGGGCTTGCTGTCCGGCGAGCCCTTGCCCGTCAAGGGTAATTTGCTGATCCGTTTTTTAAAGCAGGCTGACCGCAAGGCTGCCTATCTTCCGCTATATCACCCACTGGGCGTAGTCAATGAAGCTTAGCGATTCGTGGCGTGGTCACAGCTCTGTATCTGTTTTTTTTCAACTCCAAATGATGTATTCATTATGCACGTAAAACCTTTTTCACTGATACTCCCGGCCTTGCTAGGTCAGGCTTATAGCCATGCAGTGATGGCGCAAAGCACGACACAAAATGACTTACCGTTAATTGAAGTCAAGGCTCAGTCCAGGCCAGCAGCTACCCAGGTAAGCGGCGCCAGCAAAACCAATGGCATTTTGCTGGAAACCCCACAGTCGATATCCGTCGTCAACAATGAAGACTTGCGCGACCGTGCCGTCAACAGCAGCAAGGACGCACTGGCCTATACGCCCGGCATTATCGCCGGGCAAGGCGAAGGCCGCCGTGATGAATTTTATATACGTGGCTTTTACTCCCCACGGGAAACCCTGCTCGATGGCATGCGTGACGACAGCCTGTATTTCCGCGATCTTGCCACCACCGACAAACTCGAAGTCATCAAGGGTGCCACGGCAGCTTTATATGGACGTGGCGCAGCCGGGGGCCTGATCAACCGCATTACCAAAAAACCGCAGGCAAAACAGGACAATGAAATTTCACTGGCTCTGGGTTCGAACAGCCAGCGCAGGCTCAGCATTGATACAGGTGAGGCCCTGAGCAATGAGCTCAATGCGCGCCTGATTGCTGCCTATGACGCGGGTGACAGTTACCGCAATATTGTTGATCATAAGCGCACGCTGCTGGCACCATCGCTGTCTTGGAATATCAGCCCGCAAACCAGCTTGCTGCTGCAGACGGAAATACAGCGCGAAGACCACACACCTGACCGTGGCATACCATCGGTGAATGGACGTGCCGTGGCGGTTGATGCCAGCACTTTTTATGGTGAAAAATTTGACTTCACCAAAACCAATAGTGATCTTTTTAAAGCCAGGCTGGAACACAAATTCAATCAGCAACTCAGCCTGGTCAACAACCTGCAATACAGTCAGACTGATCTCGATGGTGTGAACACCCGCAACCGGCGCGTGAATGCAAACAATACCGTGTCACGCCAGATTACCTATTTCCCCATACAGCAAAATAACCTGATCAACCAGACTGAACTGACTTACGCCATCGGTAATCACCTGTTGCTGGCTGGCCTGGAATTATCCCAGCAAAAGCGCGATTCCCTGGTCAGGCAGACCGGCACGGCTTACCCTGTGGATTTATACCGCCCCCAGCAATTGCTGGCCGCTCCTGACTTCAGGGCTTTGCCTGTGGCCATAGACAGCCGCTTCAATGCCGACACCACTGCCCTGTACCTGCAGGATCAGATTGCCTTGACGAATGAATGGGACATACTGCTCGGTGGCCGCTTTGACCAGTTCAAGCAAAAGCAAACCAACAGGCTGCTCAACAATGTCGTCAGTGAACGTACCGATAATCTGTTCTCACCACGCATGGGGCTGGTGTATAAAATCACGCCGCAACAGTCTGCCTATGCCACGATCAGTCGCTCACATCAGCCTGCCGGTGGTGACTTGCTGTACACAGGCAGTAATCCCTTGAGCCAGGTCAAGCCCTTGAAGACAGACCTGCAGGAAATCGGTTTAAAGCAAGAGTGGCTGGATAAACGCCTGTACACCAGCATCGCCTTGTTCAGGGTGGAGCAAAGCAATCAATTGACTGCTGATCCAACTGACCTGACAGGTTTGCGTCAGTTGCAAATTGGCCGTCAGCGCAACCAGGGGCTGGAGCTTGAACTGCAGGGACAACTGTTCAGCGCTACCCAGGTCAATGCCAGTTACACCTACAACGATGCCAAGATACTCGCATCCAACGATATACGCATAGGTAACCGCGCAGAAATGACACCGACGCACAACGCCAGCCTGTGGTTAAAGCAAAGTTTCAGCAAGAACTGGAGTGCTGGTGCAGGCATCATTGCCCATAGCGAGCAGTATGCACTGACTGATAATACGGTACGTCTGCCGGGTTACGCCCGGGTCGATCTGGCACTGACTTATATGCAGGCCCGTTATGACATTACCCTGAAACTCAATAACCTCGGCAATACCCGCTATATGGAGTCAGCCAACAATAATGTGCAGATACAGCCTGGTGCACCTTTCAATGCTTATCTGGTGTTGAATACACGCTTCTAAGTGCGAGGGACTTGAACACAGCTCCATAGCAATACTAGCCGGGTGCATCGCGCATCCGGCTTTTTTTATTTGTTCTTGCGCTTGCGCCACATGCGCCAGCCTGTCAGCATCAAAACCAGTGGAACCAGGCCAAAGCATGAAATGAATATCCTGCCCGGCACGCCAAAGGCGATGCCGCTATGCAGGGGAAACAACCAGGTCAGAAAGCGGTCGCCAGCCTGCCCCTGCAGCGGATCGGCAACCCTGATGATGCGGCCAGTGCCGGCATCTACACTGACCCTGCTGGCACCATCGCCGCTATGCATTTCCTGAGGCTGGCGCAAACGGATTTCATACACGGCAGCAGAAGCCGATGGCAAACCCAGGCGCGAAATTCTGGCATGTGGGAATACGCCTTGTGCTATCAGCATGGCTTGTGCAGCAGTGATGTGCTGGCCAGGAAACACATGTGCATCCCCCTGCTTGCGTGCCTCTGTGACTGGTAATACTTTGCCTATGACGGGCAATATCCATTGTGGCTGATTGAAATAGGCACCAGAAAATCCCAGCAGGAGGAGCACAGGCAAGGCAAAAAATCCCAGCATGCGGTGCAGGCGAAAATTGATAGCAGCCGGAGTTGCCGTCAGATTGACTGTCAGTGCCTGGCGCAAGGCTTTCCAGTTGGGTTTGGGCAGCCATAAAAACAGGCCAATAAGCGACATCAGCACGAGCATGATGCCGCTGACTGCGATCACGGTCTTGCCGGTATCACCCAGTAAAACATAACGGTGCAAGTGATACAGGCTAGGTATCAGCAAGCTTACTGAGATGCCGTATTGCCCCCAGTTGCGTTCACCTTTCACTTCCAGCGTGAGCGGGTCAAGCATGACCTGGCGTGACCAGTCCTGGCTAAACGCAGACTTGCCGGTAGCTGCTCTGGCAGGATACCAGGCAGTAATGACATCTGCCGTAGTGGCAGGCAGCATCAATTGCCTGGGCTTGCCATAAGCGGGATTGGCTGTCAGTATATCCAGCGCAGCCTGTACCATTTCTGGCTCGATGGGTTCAGCAGTGTAAGTTTGCCGTCCAGTGCTGAACAGGGCTGGATTGAGTGCGTGATCAAGCTCATGCATCCAGCAGATAATGCTGCCAGTGAGCCCCAATAGCACGAATAGACTGCCAAACGTGAGCGCCAGCCACAAATGCAAACGCCGCAATACCGTGCGTGCCGACTTAGGCAACATAAACAGTCCCGAAATAGCGACTATTTGAGATCATGTGAAACTGGGATTTGCAGGTAAACATCGTGAATATCCAGACTGAGAAAAAATGGCTGGCTATTCTTGGGGAAACAGGAAAATGCTGGCTGTAGTGGGGGCTGCTTATTGAATGGCACCAGATAGCAGCGCTGCCATTATCTTATCTAAAACAGCCAGGCAGATCAATGATAGTTAAGGGCTAACAGCCGCGATGCGGCTAAACACCATCGCATTCAAGTCTGCCTGACCACCAGCATGGTCTGCAAGACCTCGGACTCGACCGGCTCTTCATTGATGAGGCCAAGGATTTTCTTGGCGAGCAGGATGCCGCCATCGCGCAGGTATTGGTGCACGCTGGTGAGTGCAGGGATAAAGCTGGCAGCGCCGGGGGTGTCGTCGTAGCCAATGACGGATACCTGTCCGGGCACGCTCATGTCTGCTTCGGTAATTGCCCGTATCGCGCCCATGGCCAGCAAGTCGCTGGCGGCGAAGACGGCGTCGAAGGCTTTGTCTTTTTTATCCAGGTAGGCAGACATGCAGTCAAACCCGGCTTCAAAGGTAAACGCCTTGGGGCGCAGGATGGTGACGGCATGTTGCTGTTCACCCAGGGCTTCCATGAAACCGGCGCAACGTTCCTGCACTTCGGCGTGGTCAATGTCACCGATGAACAAGAGTTTGCGCCGCCCTTGCTGGACAAAACGCTCAGCCACGCTGGCACCGCCCTTGCGGTTATCGCTACCAACGACGATGCCGGGCTGGTTGGCATCTGGCGCGCCCCAGATGACCAGCGGCAGGCCGGAACGTTGCAAGCGATGCACAGCCTCCCCATGGGAGCCCTGTCCCAGCAAGATCATGCCATCAGCACCTTGTACAGGTGGCGTGTCTATGAGTTGCATGGAAGTCAGCACCACGCTATAGCCTGCCGTCGTCAGCTCCTGCGTGATGCCGCCCAATAATTCCAGCGGATAAGGGTCAGACATGGGCCTGTCATTGGCAGGCGTCATCTCCACCACCACGGCGACAGAATGGCTGCGGCCCAGGCGCAAATTGCGGGCGCTGACGTTAAAGCGGTAGCCCTGCTCTTCTGCAATCTTGCGGATTTTTTCGCGCGTCTCTACCGTCACCAGCGGGCTGTTACGCAAGGCACGCGACACCGTAATGGTCGAAACCCCGGCAATGGCTGCCAGGTGTTCCATCGTTACCCCGGATTCGGGATGAGGTGTGCTGCGCTTTTTTGCCGACATGCAAAGACCTTATAAACAATTGCCAGGTGTAGAAATTTCGGGTGCAGTGATTTCAGCTTCGGGCAAACTCAGCACGATGTCTGGCTTAGCCCCTGTGAAACTGATTATTTCCCGCGCATTATGACAGAGCTTGTTTGGCTGCGATATATCCACCACCGACTCTGCGCAAAGTGAACACCCCCTTCTCCTCTATCGCTGCCGCACAACACAGGGGCAAATCTGGCAAAAACATGTCAGAAATTTTGCGGTGCTCATGCCAGCATCTGTACTGGCAAGTTAGTCAGCGTTTCATTTCCCATTGGAAATTTTTGTATTTTTAACCAATAGATTTATCTGTGTCGAATAAATGACATCGATAACATTTCAATTGACATCGATAACATTTATTGTTTCAATGGGCTTGTTTTTACATCTCGTCACTTGAGTACCAGGGAAACAGGCCACACAAAAAACCAGGCCAGACTCATTTAGGAAGTGGCAAGAGGCAACAATGCGTATCATGGAAAATGGACGTATTGCCCTTGAACGGATGTTAGGAACGACAAACTTTAATAATATTCAGGAGCACAACATGAACTGCAACAAGCCTTTCCGCTTGTCGGCGATTACTATCGCCATGATGACATTATTGAGCCAGGCCCAGGCACAGGTCGCCAGCAATCCAGAAACCAATGCCGCCACTACCGCTAATACCACTGCGCCAGCCAAGGCAGATGAAGTCCAGCAAATCGTCGTGACAGGTAATGCCCGCAAAGGTGGCCAGCGCAAGATCGATGCGTCTTATTCCATCACGACTGCGAATGAAGAACAACTGAAACAGGCGGCCCCCAGCAGCACTGCCGACCTGCTGAAAATCGTGCCCGGCATTTACGCCGAATCCAGCGGCGGTAATGCCGGTGCCAATATAGGCGTACGTGGTTTCCCTATCGACGGTGATGCGCCGTTTGTGACCATACAAATGAATGGCTCGCCTTTGTTCCCGCCGCCTACCCTGTCTTTCCTGGAAGGTTCATCCTTGTTCCGTATTGATGACACGGTTGAGCGGGTAGAAGTCTTGCGTGGCGGCCCCAGCCCTATCTTCTCGAATGGACAGCCTGGTGCGACGATGAACTTCCTGCTCAAGAAAGGCCGTGATGTGGCAGAAGGCAGTTTGCGTGCGACTGTGGGCACGGGCAATCTGCGCCGTATTGATGGTTATTATGGCGGCAAGATTGCTGATGGCTGGTATGGCACCATAGGCGGATTTTACCGCGTAGCACAAGGCGTGCGTGACGGGCAATACCCGGCAGACGATGGCGGGCAAATCACTGCCAGTGTGACTAGGAAGCTGGACCAGGGCGAGCTGACTTTTTATGCGCGCACCGTCAATGACAAAAATACTTTCTATACTGGCGTGCCGCTGATCTCTGCCAGCTCTGCGGGCGGCAAGCCCAGCGCCTTCCCTGGCTTTGATCCTTTGACTGGTTCGCTGTACAGCAATGAATTACGCAATGTCGCTCTGGAAGTGGGCCCTGGCCAGGTTATCAATAAAGACCTGGCAAATGGCCGTGGCTTGCAGGCCAATCTGTTTGGCGTGGATTTCTCGCAAAGCATCAACGGCTGGAATATCAGCAACAAGCTCAATCATTTTTCTGGCGATGCACCTACCCTGGCAATCTTCACCGGTAATAGCCCGGTGAGCATGTCCAGCTATATCAATAGCGCTATCCTGTCTGCAAATGGCCAGGCCAATGTGGTGGCTGCGGCAGGTGGCAAGCAGGCGGTGTCGGGTACTGCGACTTATCTGAATGGTGGCACTACAGTAGCTGGTGACCAGCAAGTGATGTCAGCCGGTATCTGGTCGGTAGAAAAGAAACTGAGTTCTTTCACGGATGAATTACGTATCAGCAAAGAGATCGTCAAAGACCATACATTCACCGCCGGTCTGTATTACGCTGACTATTCGTCCAAGGACATGTGGTATCTTGGCAATAGCGTGCTGATGACAGCAACACCGAATGCCCGTCCTATCAATGTGCAGTTGAATAATGGCGTGGTCGTCAGCGGCAATGGCCATGATGGCGCATCCTTCTATACCTTGAATGAGAGTTTCTCGGCACAAAACACGGCGTTTTACCTCGCGGATGAATGGAAGATCAATGAGCGCATCCGCGTTGATGCTGGTGTACGTACCGAGAACCGCCGTTTGAATGGCGTTATCTCGAATCCAAAATCAGTGGATCTGGATAATAACCCGCTGACACTGTACAACAACAGCGCATCAGTGCTAAGTGGCAGCAATACACCGGTCGATCGTTCGGACAATGAAGTGTCTTATACCCTCGGTGGCAATTACAAGGTGTCAGAAAACTTCAGCATGTTTGCACGTCTTAATTCTGGCTTTGCCCTGCCACAGTTTGACACCATACGCGACAATGGCGTGAATGCACCGGTAACCAAGGTCAAGCAATATGAGATAGGTTTGAAAAGTGTGTCCGAGTACATCAGTGCTTACCTGACCTTCTTCCACAATACTTTCACAGGCCTGCCCTTCCAGCAATTCTTGGCAGATGGCCGCAATGTGAATGCGATAGGTGGCTCCAGCGGTTCTGGCCTGGAATTTGAAGTGGCTGCCCGCCCTGTCAAGAATTTCCAGATTTCACTGAGCGGTGCCTATCAGAAATCGAAGTATGAAAACTATGGCGCCAATACTGGCAATGAAGTGAAGCGTCAGCCTAAGTTGCAATTCCGCCTGTCACCAAGCTACCGCATCCCGCTCGACAATGGCGATATCAAGCTGTATGGCACCTATACCCATGTCGATGCACGCTTTGCCGATGCAGAAAACCAGCAATCGCTGCCCAAGTATTACACCCTGGATGCAGGCATCCTGGTGGGCTTGGGTGAAAACCTGGAATTCCGCCTGGCTGGCACCAACCTGACTAATCAACTCGGTCTGACGGAAGGTAATTCCCGCGTCATAGGCAGTGGTAGCAGCGTGGTCTTTGCCCGTCCTATCTTTGGTCGTGCGATTGAAGCGTCTGTGCTGTATCGCTTCTAAAAGCTAGCCTCTATTGATCGTTAAGCGTGGTCCTGCCCAGGGCCGCGCTTTTTCATTCAGGCGATCAGTTTTTGCACTTTCTCGACATCATCAAACAGGAAGAAGTGTCCGCCAGCAAATGTATGTATTTCAGGCGCATTCACAAAACACTCTGCCCAGGCCATGCCATCGGCCAGCGCTATTCGGTCATCTTGCCCCAGCAGCACTCGCACAGGTACATCATGCTGGCGCTGGCTGCCATGGACATAGGCTTCTGCTGCGCCTATGTCTGCGCGCAGGATAGGCTCAAATAATTCCATCAATTGCGGCTCTGCCAGCACTTCTGCTGAAATGCCTCCCATGCTTACTACCCACTCCAGAAATTGCTTGTGCGGCAGTTCTGCGTGATGCTGTAAAGCGCGGCTATGCGGTGCAGCAGCACCTGACAACACCAGTCTTTGTGGCAGGCGGGCACCCAGTTCCACCAGCCTGTCCAGCATGGCAAGCGCAAGATAGGCCCCCATGCTGTGTCCAAACAGAACATAAGGTTTGCCAGCGCTTGCACGCAAAGTAGGTTCGAGCAGGGCCGCTACCATCTCGGGTATGCTGTGCATCAAAGGCTGGCGCATATTACTGCCATGTCCCGGCGGGTCGAGTACCAGCCATTCATGCGCATGCTCACGCGACAGTTTTGCATAGCTATAGCTGCTGCCACCGGCGAATGGGTAGGCGATGATTTTCAATATACTATTCCTTTATCGGCGTTCTGAATATAATGCGGCACCAGTGAATATAACCTGTCTATGACCACGCACACAAACGATATGCAATTGAACCAGGCAGCAGCTATATGGGTAGCAAGGCTGGATCAATTGCGCTTACACCGGAGCGGCTTGCTCTCCCTGTTAAGCTCGGCAGAGCTAGTGCGCCACCAGCGCTATCTGCAACAAGACGACAGAGACCGGTATCTGGGTGGCCGTGCGCTGGTCAAGCTGGCCGTTGCAAAAATATGTGGCATTTCTCCAGGAGAAATATTTGTCGCCACCACAGCCACAGGCAAGCCTTTTGTCTTGATTCCTGACAAAAACATACGTGTTCCTGCCATCAGCATTTCTCACGCCGGTGACCTGGTTGTGGTGGCATTGCAATATGCTGCCGTTCTGGGTGTCGATGTGGAATTATTCAACCATGACGTGAACCTTGATGATTTGATGAGCGTGGTTTGCAGCGAAGAAGAAATTGCCGAGATCAATCTTGCCCCCCAAAAGAACAGGGCGAAAAAATTTTATGAAGTCTGGGTGCTAAAAGAGGCCTATCTGAAAGCGACGGGCGAAGGTCTGTCCGCCAATGCGCGGCGACTGGCATTCAGTGTGGATACCGCATCCAGGGTAAGCTTGTTGAGAAACCCCGAAGATGACAATGGAGGGGAATGGGATTTTGTGCTCAGGCAGCATGACGGGCAACATCTCATTGCATTGGCAAGCAGAAAAGCCAGATCCGGCGAGTGGCTTGAGCATGCATGCAAGACAGAAAAAAATATCCCTGCCTTTATAGATGCCGGTGATTTACTTGGGGAGTATTGTTCTCTGGAATGATGCCAGGTTCCTGACATCAGGCACATGACCCGGATGAGCCATGTGCTCTGCTACCTCTGTTACTGCAGGGAATTACTTCTTGATACTGAGAACGATGGAGCCTGTCCAGTTTGCACCGCCGTTTTCGACGAGGATGCTCAATACATTGGTGATCTCTGTCCATTCCATGGAAACTTTTGCGCCGCCGATATCAACGCCATCAGATTTCAAAGTGCCGTTTGGGTCAGACAGCAACTTGGTACGGTATGCAGGATCTTGTGCTGATTTTGCGATTGCAGATGCCAGTTGGTCATATAAATGTGCCATTTTTCTTACCCCTAGTTTACGTGGTTCAACGAAAATAATATCGGAATGAAACGAAACTCTATGCCACCCGTTTCAGCTTAAAATTTAGGCAGCGAAGGCAATAGTACACTTGCACAGAAATGATGTCTAGCTTTTAACAAAGCGCAAAAAAATATTATTATTTTTGCGTTGTTAAAAGTACGATTTGCGTCGAAATTACGTCTAGAATAGGCAGCATTTAGCTCACAAACTTTCCTGTCAGGATCATTATGCCGAATATAAAAACATTTACACCTGCTGGCCGCCTGGACAGCAATAATTCTGCCGCATTTGAGAAAGAAGTTCTGGCTGCCATTGAGGCTGGCGAAGTGCACATCCTCATCGATTTTTCTGAACTTGCCTATATCAGCAGCGCTGGTTTGCGCGTGATCTTGCTGACAGCCAAGAAAACCAAGGCAGCCAGCGGCAAGCTGGTCTTGTGCAGCCTGAATGAATCGATCAATGAAGTATTTCTGGTTAGTGGTTTTAATGCCATCCTGGATATACAGGCGAACAAGGATGCTGCACTGGCACGCTTCTGAATTCATCAAGCCGTCACAAAAAGCTCTCGCAATTTTTTTGCGAGAGCTTTTTACTTTTTACCGTCCTATCTGACAATCAGGCGTCTGCGGCTTCCATGATCGCCTGCGTCCACTCCGCAGCCCTTTCATAGGCGGTCGTTGTCACCGCTTCTTTCAGTTTAGGATCCGCATCCATCAACTCCATGAATTGCTGCCTGTCGAGACTGATGCAGGTACTATCGACCACCGCACGCACAGACCAGGTACGCGGTACCGGGCGTATCAGGGCCATTTCACCAAAGTAGTCGCCGTCATCGAGCATGCCCAGCGGCGTTTCTTTGTCACCTTCGAGCTTCACATAGTTTTCCAGTTTGCCACGGGCGACGATGTAGAACTTGCTACCAGGTTCGCCCTCTTCAAATACCGGTTTGCCTGCGGCAAAGGATTCTGACACCAGCGACTTCGAGAGTTTTTGCAAGACTTCGTCCGAGCATTCAGACAGGAAAGGGATGCCCCTGAGACGTTCTACAGATACGCTGGCCTTGCCGTCATCAGTAATCGTAAAGCCGCTTTGCTTGCGCCACAGCATGGCATAGCGGCCATCCTTGGCGAGTAGTTCTTCATGCGTGCCCGACTCCACCACCTGGCCTTTTTCCATGACGATGATGAGATCGTAATTGGTGATATGGGTAAAGCGGTGGGTAACAGACACTACGGTCCAGTCGGCAGAGATGGCATCGAGGGTCGCGCCTATCTCGGCTTCAGTATGAGCATCAAGTGCTGAAGTGGCTTCGTCCAGGAAAAGTATGCGTGGGTTGCGCAATAGCGCACGGGCTATGGCGATACGCTGGCGCTGTCCACCCGACAGGCTGCCGCCCTGGCTGCCGACTACGCTTTGGTAGCCATCCGGGAAAGTCTCTATCAGATCATGGATGCCAGCATTCTTGGCGGCGGCGACAATTTCTTCGTCTGTTGCATCCAGCCTGCCCATGCGTATGTTTTCTGCGATGCTGGTGTCGAACAAGGCTGTGTTTTGCAAGACCACGCTGGTTTGTGCGCGCAGCGATGCTTCTGTACCATCACGCAAGTCCACATTATCGAGCAAGATCTTGCCCTTGTTGGGATCATACAAGCGCATCAGCAAAGACAGTACCGTCGATTTACCGGAGCCGGAGCCACCGACGATGGCAACCGTCTTGCCCGCCGGGATTTCTATATCGACGCCTCGCAGGATGGGGTGATCAGCCTGATACGCAAATTCCACGCCTTGCAGTTTGAGGTTTTCCTGTATCGCTGGCAATGCCGTAGCTGTTGGGCTGTCTGGCAAGGCTGGTTGCGCACCCAGCAGTTTTTGAATGCGCGAATAACTGTTCATGCCCTGTACCAGCAAAGGGATGGCCTGGGTCAGGTTGTCGGTAGCTCCACCAATATTGAGCAGCAGGCCTATGAAGGCAATCAGCAAACCCGTAGTCAAAAAACCCATGACGGCCAGGATGGCACCAACACCGAGTACACCTATCTGCAAAAAACCGGCAGCGACATTGGTGGAGCGGCCTATCATGGAGGTAAAGAAATTGGCCCTGAAATCATCTTCCTGCAAACGCGTCAGCCTTTCACCGAATTGCTGTTCACGGTATTTGCTGAGATTGAAGGTGCGTATGGTCAGGTGGTTCAACAGGTTCTCTTGCACCAGGCCGGCATTGCCGGATTGCAGGTCATCGCGTGAACGGCCAAACTTGCGCGCACGTGGGCCGAATGGCTTGGGAGCAAAGGCAATCATGGGCATGAGTACCAGCGCCACCATGGCCAGCCGCCACTCAATGACAAATAGCAGGACCAGGCTGGTGACGATGGTCACCAGGCGCATGCAAAAACTGGGCAGGCCGCGCACCAGGGCGGTTTCTATCGCCATCACATCAGGGCCAAAGCAGGCAACGATGTCGCCTTGCGGTGTCTTGCTGAAGAAATCGGTCGATTGCTTCTGCAGATTGGCGAACATCCTTTCCTGCAAACTCTTGGAAATGCGGGAGCCTATGGTCGCCGTACCAAAATCCTGCATCAGCCCAGCCCCCGCATTGAGCAGGAAACCCACAGCCAGTATGCCCAGCAGCATTGCCAACAGAGGCATATCCTTGTTGACGATGGCCTTGTCGAAGATATAGCGGTAGCTTAAGGGCATGAGCAGATTAAAGCCTATCTGCACCAGCAAAGCCAATGCCACCAGGCTGGCCAGCATTCGATAGGTAAAGGCCAAACCCAGTGCCTGGCCGATGAAGCCCCAGAAACTGGTTTTATGCTCGCCGTCTGCGGGTTTACTGTTTTCTTTTTTGGGTGCTGCCGTTTGATCGCTCATGCTTGCTCCGGTTTAATTTACCCATGCCGACTGGCGTGCTGCCTTGCTGTCTCTGAATGTCTCTCAATGCGCTATCAATGTCGCTATGTATGCACTTAACAGATGTATCGTCGGATAATCCCAGACGATGGTCGATTCAATTTCTATGCCCAGCAAATCATCCAGCTCGACGATAAGGTCCATGACATTGATAGAATCCAGGCCCAGGCTGTTGAAAGGCATGTCGGGGTCTATGTCATTTTCGGCCTGTCCCATCAACTGAGCTACCCGCCTGATGAGCCAGTCTTCCAGTTGTTCTGCATTCCATGATTTTGTTGCCAGTTTTTCTGTCATTGTTTTTCCTGGATAGAAGGCTTAATCCTTGCTGCGGAATTCTGCTGATGCTGTGCGTGATCTGATACTTTCAGGCAATTCAGAAAACGCCCTGCGATTCTGGCCATAGCTGGTTTTGCCACTGGTGGTCTTGCTGATGCCCATGGGACCAACAAAACGCAGATGGGTAATCGCAATTTCTGCTGGTGCTACTGCCAGCCTGATCTGGTTGGCGAGTTTTTCGAGTTCTGCACCCAGGGTCTGCTCAGCCGTGTCTGCAAACCAGCCGCGCGCAGTGCGTGCCAGCTCGCAGATGACGATAATGCTTTCACTTTTTGCGCTCGCATCATCATAAGAAAAAACGGCAACATCCTCAATCCCGGCGACTGCATTCTGTATCAATGCTTCCACATCATGAGGATATATATTGCGGCCATTCACAATCATTAACTCTTTGCTGCGCCCGGTCACATACAGTTGCCCATCAACAATGGCACCTATGTCACCTGTCACCAGATAGCGCGACTGAGGCTGGTCAGCGAACTGTGCATGGAAAGTCAGCTGGCTTTGCTCAGGATTATTGAAGTAAGTCTCAGGCACACTGGGGCCAGTGATCCAGATTTCACCTATCTTGCCATCGACCAGTCTGAGCTTGCTGACCGAGTCGGCAATGGCTATGCGCTCAGGGTCGGCATGTCCGCTGGCGACCAGTAGGCGGCTGTCTTCTTCATTCAGCGGTGCACCTATATTGCCCTGCTCCAGACCCAGTACTGAAACAGAGCGTATGACAGGGTCATGGTTGCCGGTGGCAAACAGCGTGGTTTCTGCCAGGCCATAACAGGTCAGCATATTCGTATTGGAATAACCTGCCTGGGCAAAGCGTTGCTCGAATTTTTGCAGAGTGATGGCGCGTATCGGTTCTGCACCGTTGTAGGCTGTCTTCCAGGCTTGCAGGCGCAAGTCTGTTATATCGGCATCGGCCACCCGATCAGCACAAAGCTGATAGGCAAAATTGGGGCCACCGGACATGACTTTACGGCCATCATCTTGTGCCGATATCAGTTGCAACCAGCGCACCGGTCGTTTGATAAAGGCTGACGGTGCCATGCTGACACCGGGTATGCCGCCATACAGTGGCGTCAGCAAACCTCCTATCAAACCCATGTCATGATAATGCGGCAGCCAGTTGACCATGACAAACTCGGGATCAACCTTGAAGTCTTTCTGTATGAGTGCCAGGTTGGCTGCCAGGTTGGCATGACTGACCAGTACTCCCTTGGGCAGGCTACTGGAACCTGAGGTGTACTGGATGAAGGCATGTTCCTGTGCCTTGTACCTCGCCATGCTGCGCCCCTCGCCCAATACCTTCAACTGTATGGTGCTGAGTATATGCATGCGATCCAAAGCCGGGCTGGAGGCAAATACATCCTGTAATCGCAACACTTCACTCTCGCTGGTCAGCGTCATCGTCGCGCCGCAATTGCTGACGATGGCTTCGAGTATATGTGCTTCGCGTCCGCGTCTTGGCATGGCGATGGGAATAGCGATGACGCCCGCCATCTGACAGGCGAGAAAGGCCTGTATGAAATCCAGCCCGGGTGAAAACGCCAGTATCATCATGCGCGGATGATCTTCAGGCCAGCTCAGTTGCAACAGGCCACGGGCTATGCATTCACTGGCCGCATCCAGTTCTGCACGGCTCAGATGCTCTGCCAGGTCTTGCGAACGTTCTGGCACCCAGGACATGGCTGCTGCATGCGCATCAATGTCGAGGTCGGCACGGAATTTCTCTAACAGGCTCAGTGTCATGGCTTCAAATCAGCTTCCAGTTGAAATAATTCTGCCAGCGCGACAATAGCGGCACGCTTGCGTTCTTCGAGATGCCACATGTGATAGATGATGATATTGTTTGTCTCGTAGCGCTCCTGTATCGCGAGTAACTGGTCGCGGCAGGACGCAGGCGTGCCACAGATATTGACGCGCATAGTGCTACCTATCCAGCTTTCTACCTGCTGCTTTTGAGCCTGGGCAATCTCTTCGGTATCAGCACAGACACAACTGAGAGCGATGGCTATTTCTGCCTTGTCTGTATTGCCCTGATATTCGCCA
This sequence comes from Undibacterium sp. KW1, assembly GCF_009937955.1. Lineage (NCBI taxonomy): Bacteria > Pseudomonadati > Pseudomonadota > Betaproteobacteria > Burkholderiales > Oxalobacteraceae > Undibacterium > Undibacterium sp. KW1. Next base: position 3,966,096 of record NZ_AP018439.1, read on the forward strand.
TACTGGCGTTGATAGGCAGCGGTGATGGCAGCATCCTGTGTACTGGCTCTGTGAAATAGCGAGTAGGCATAGCTGGCTGCCGACTTTGCTGCCAGTTCTGCCGTGCCAAAGCCTGAACCCATGATCCATAATGGTGGTCTTTCAGCAAAGCATGGTGTGGCTGCGTGCGCAAAGCGGTGCCCTTCAGGGAAATCACCATCGAGATAGCGCTTCAAATCCGCCAGCTTTTCAGCAAACTGTTTGGTGATAACAGCGGGTGGCTCATCAGTACCTGTCAAAGCGGCCAGTGCAACAGGATCAGCAGGCACGCCGCCACAAACTCCCAGCACGACACGGCCACCTGACAAGGCAGATAGGCCCCGATAATTTTCAGCCACAGCCAGCGGGCTATACAGCGGCAGTAATACTGCTGCCGAACCCAGGCCTATACGTTGCGTCGCTTGTGCCAGCGCTGCCAGCATCATTTCCGGCGCGGCCCAGGAGAAATGGGATTCGTGGTGTTCGGCCAGCCACAGTCGCTCATAACCCAGTTGGTCGGCCAGTTTCGCCATCCTGAAGGTTTGCGCCAATACATCTGCACCATTCTGGCCGGGGGCAATAATGCCCAGATCCAGCAGTGATAAGCTCAAGCTACTCATGCTGCCGCCTTTGCACAAATGGTGGAAGGATCAGGATCAACCGCACTATAGGTATTCCAGAACAACACGCGCCGCCCATGCAGGGTGGACTTGCGGAACATCGCCAGTGTCTTGGAGATATAGGTGGTCTCGGTGCGGAAGTTGCTGGCTTCTGCCACTTCTTGGGCGGCTGCGTCGGCATCTGCATTGCTTTGCCCGTAACCTGGTGCGGCAAAGTCATCAACCCAGAGTATGTCGCCAAACTGTGGCTCTTTGGTATAACCAGCTTCGCGCAACAAGGCCAGGGTTTTCATTGCCAGCTTTTTCATTTTTCCTGGCCCCGTGATCATCATGGGCACCATGCGCACCGCCACCACACGTATCGGCAAACCTGCCATCGCCAGGCCCAGCCAGACGCCGGATGCGGTAGCGCAAGTACCGGTGGGGACGACGATGTCATCTATCATGGGCAGCTCACCACTTTTGATGGCAGCCGCAATTTCCAGAGCGCCTTCGATGACGCCCAGCACGCCTATGGGATGATGAGAGCCTGGCGGTATCCAGTAAGGGCGCTGCCCCTGATGGCGGGAGTAACGTATGCGCAGAAAAGCCATGGGCACGTCGAGGAAGCGTTCACAGCGCAGGAATTCCATCCCCAATGCTGGCAACAGGCGCTTGTTCAACCCGGCCTCATGTACATTTGGCTGCGGTGTCAGCAAGGCGCGTGCATGCAGGCCATGGATACGGGCAAAGGTGGCAGTCGCCAATACCTGATGGCTGCCAAGTGGCCCCATGGTGGCGACACTGGTCGCGCCTTTGGCTATCGCATCGCCAAAGAAATATTCGAGATTCCTGACCTTGCTGCCGCCATAGATGGGGGAACTAAGGTCATCGCGCTTGACCCATAACTCCTGTAGCTTCCAGCGTGCTGCCAGGGTGGTTTCTTGGCTGATGGGAGTCGGCCTTTGTACCAGATCGACAGGTTTATACATGGCATCCAGGCCAGGCACCATTTCGGTAAGTAGTCGGGCTGTCATCATGCATGCTCCGCCGGATTGAGCATGGCCGGGCTTAAATATTGAAACTCTTCCACCAGTGCGCTGAAACAGCCAGACTCGCTGCGATCCAGATAGGCTTGCAGGCGTGGCTCCAGTTCAGGATAGGTGCGTAACTTTTGCAAGAGTGCAGGCACGACTCTTTGCAGGCAGGCCAGCATGAGTAAGGAAGGATTGCGGTATTCCGCCTCTACATCAGCCACTGGCCCCAGCATGAAGTGGCGCACGGTTTTACTGAGGTCAGCAAAGGCAGCCATCAGCATTTCCATGAAAGCGGCATCGCTCCTGACTTCAACCATAGGGATGATGGAACCCAGATCAACAAAGCCACCATCGATGACGGCGTTTTGCATTTCCAGGCAATGGCCTATGCCTATGTGTTCTGTGCGTCCAGGCAAGAAACCCAGGGCCAGCATGCGGGCAACCAGGTCTATCCAGCGATCGACCACCTGTTCCGGCGTCAGTCCATAGCCTGCAGTCAGGCTGCTCAGTCTTTGCAGCCAGGGCGTATTACCAAGCTTTTTCAATTCCACAGGCAAATGCGCAACGCGTAAAGGCAGGCTGGGGTAGTGATAGATGATCGCCGCCACCCCATCTGCGGATGAAGTTTCGACTATGCGCATGGCCCGTTCTGACAACAGGCTACGCAAGGCAGCGAGATGACTGTCGCGTGCGGATGCGGGCCACTGTATTACCAGCAAGGGTGTAGGTATGCTGGCAAGATTTCCAAAACGTTTTAAATGCGCCTGCTGCAACATGCAGGCTGCCTTCGCATCTTCCACTGCTTCATAGGCGCTGATGGCCAGCGGGATTTTTTGTTCAACCAGGGCAAAATGCTCAGTCGCAGAAAATAGCGACTTACCGCGTACGGGATAATCAATACGGAATTGCGCCAATACCGCCAGGTGCTGGTCAAGGTCATGTGCATACACTTCCGTCCCCTTGTGCGCCAGCACACCAGCCCCAGTGTCCTGGTAAAAAGCCCGCAAGTGGCGATAAGGCCGCTGATATGCGCCAGACTGAAAGGGATTGATACCATGGGCACAAGGCAGTTCCTGGCGCAGTGCTGCCAACCGCATATCAAGATCGGGTAAAATCACTGACAGGGCTGCATGCAGATCAGCCGCTACTGTTGTCACATCCCACAAAACCCGTCCTACTTTGTGGGCAGTAATACTTGCTTGCTCTGTCATCGCATCTTTCATGATGATGTTAATCATAGTATTACCCCTGGCTTGCGCAATTCCTTGAGTCTTTGCAAGCCACTCTTGCGCAAATCACGTTTTGCCGCTTCCTGGCGTTCTGTACCATCGAGTGACAACATGCTGGCCAGACTGGCATAGCTGATGCTTGCGTCAGCGGCGACCTGGCCCAGCACGGCGATAAATTCTCGTTGTATGCTTTGCGCAGTTGCTACGGTAAATAGTTCGGTACTGAATTCCAGTGTGGCACGCAATTGTGGCTCATCAATGACAGTCAGCAGCAAATCGTATTTTGCGGTATCGGTATGCAAATCGACTGCCTGTATCTGGAAGTGCTTATTATCCAGTTCCGCCAGCGGTGCATTTTGCAGGACAAACTTGTGCTGGAACAGCGGCATGCCACCGGCATCCCGTGGCGGGTTCAGTTCTTGCACCAGCAAGTCAAATGGCAGGTGCTGGTTGAAATACGCTTGCAAGCTGGTTTGTCTGACCTTGCCCAGCATGTCGGCAAAGCTGTTGCAATCAGAAAAATTACTGCGCAAGACCAGTTGATTGACGAAGAAACCCTGAATTTTTTCAGCCAGCGGATGATCCCTGCCAGCGATATCACTGCCAACAACGATATCTTCCTGGCCAGACCTGTGACGCAGGACGACATGAAAAGCCGTCAACAAGAGCATGAACAGGGTAGTTGAATGCTGACGTGCGACACGGCGCAAATCATCGGACAGTTTGGCATCAAGCCAGAAGCTGATGCGTGTACCAGCATGGCTGCTGTTTACAGGACGCGGGAAATCGGTCGGCAAATTCAGGCGTGGCAAGGCAGCCAGTTGCTGTTTCCAGTACTGCATTTCCTTATCCAGATATTGTTCCTGCACCTGCTGTTCCCACCAGTGGCTGAAGTCTGCATATTGCAATGCAGGTTCTGTAAATGCCTGGATGCGGTTCACTTCAGCGGCATAGGCCTGCAAGAGTTCTTGCGCAAACAGGGCAATCGCCCAGCCATCGGTGGCGATATGGTGTATCAGTATCAGCACATAGGCTTGCTGGTCGCCATTGAGCAAGAGGCTCAGGCGTACCGGCCTTTCATTTTCCAGATCCAAGGCCTGGCTGGCCAGTTGTTTGAGCCTGGCATTGGCCTGCGTTTCATCCAGATTTTCTTTAACTATATCTTCGACATGAATTGCCAGGCTAGCCTCATCAGTCACAGCCTGCATGACAGCGCCCTGCCCTTGCTTTTGTATACGCAGGTTGAGTATTTCATGACGCGCCACCACTTGCTGTACCGCGCGCTGGAAAGCAGCCTGGTCCAGATTGCCATCCAGCCGTGCTGCCAGTGCGACATTGTAGTTGGCGCTGGCTGGTTCCATCTTGTGCAAAAACCACAGGCGCGATTGCGCACGTGACAAAGGCAAACCCTGAGTGCGATTCAATGTGGGCAAAGTCACCGCCTGTGCTTGCGCATGACCGCTCAATAATTCGCGCACTGCTGCTGCCAGAGTTTGCAATGTCGTATATTCAAATATCAGGCGCAAAGGCAGGTCCACCGCGAAGGCTGCCCGCAGTCTTGCCATGACGGCAGTGGCCCGCAATGAATGTCCACCCAGGGCAAAGAAATCATCCGTGCCATGCACGCCTGGCACGGACAATACTTCTGACCAGGCTGCAGCGATGATGTCTTGCACAGCATCAGCGCCTGCCTGCTGCGCTGCATGTGCATTGCGCTCAGGCAGTGGCAGGTTTTTCCTGTCCACCTTGCCGTTGACAGACACTGGCACACTATCAAGCTGCAAAAAGTGCGAGGGCAACATGCTGGCTGGCAGTTGCGCTTGCAGATGCAGGCGTAATTCCTCAGCCCCCAGGTTCTGGCCAGGATGCAGGACGTAGTAGGCAATCAATTCCTTATCGGATTTGCCCGAGGCCGGGCCAGCTTCATTGTGGTCATGCACTATGCAGATCGCATCACGTATCGCTGCATGCCTGCTCATGGCGATTTCTATTTCACCCAGCTCTATGCGAAAACCGCGTATCTTGACCTGGTTATCAAGCCGGCCCAGGAATTCCATGACGCCATCAGGATAAAACCGCGCACGGTCACCGGTCTTGTACATACGTGCATCTTTTTGATCTGGCCTGGCATGGGGATCATGCAGGAAGCGTTCTGCCGTCAACTCAGGCTGGCCAACATAGCCTTCGGCCAGGCAATCACCGCCTATATACAAGTCGCCGGGCAGGCCCACAGGCAATGGCTGCAAGTCTGCATCAAGTATGTAGTAGCGGGCATTTTGTATCGGTCTGCCATAAGGAACGCTGACCCAGTCTGGCTGTAGCTCTCCAACGATATGGTAATTCGACCAGATGGTTGCCTCAGTCGCACCACCGAGGGCAACGACGCAGACACCGGGGAAAGCGGCTTTCATACGGTCTGGCAGGGCCAGCGGTATCCAGTCGCCACTGAGGAAAATCAGGCGCAACCTGGAAGTCGCTGAGCGCTGCGGCAATAATGATTCCAGTTGCCACAAGGCTGCCGGGGCTGAATCCCAGAAGCTGATATTTTCTGATTCTATTATTTTCAGCAAACGTTCAGGGTCTGCAATCTCGGCCTCACTAGCTATCCTGACGACAGCACCTGCGGCCAATATGCCAAAGATGTCATACACCGACAAATCAAATGCGGGTGAAGTGACGAACAAGAGCTTGTCTTGTGCGCCTATGTCAAATGTGTGGTTCACCCACTCTATGAGATTGATGGCTTTTTGATGCAAGACCAGTACGCCCTTGGGCTTGCCGGTGGAACCAGACGTAAAGATCACATAAGCCGGGTCTTGCGGACGGGCCTGATTTTGCAAGGCTGCGATTGGCAGAGTCGTTGTCTGGTCAACACAGACGACCTGTAATTGCCGCTCGTTTGCCAGAGCCTGCGTGCTGTCTATCAGACTGCTGACCGTCAATATGCTGCGTACTGGCAAGCTGTCAAAAATCGCCATGACGCGGGCGGCAGGCAGTTGCGGTTCAATAGGCACATAATGGTGGCCGCTGGCGACTACGGCCAGCAGGGCAATGAGCATTTCGCGGTCACGCGTGAGCCTGACGGCGACTGGTGAATTTGCGCTCAATCCCAGGGCATTGATGGCATGCACCACCTGACTGACCCTGTCTTGCAAACTCGCATAGCTCATGCTTCCTTGCGCGTCGATGAGGGCTGTTGCACCCGGCGTGCGTGCTGCCTGGTCTATGAAAATACTCGCCAGCGTGGCCGTAGTGTCATATGCGCAGGCAGTGTCATTCCATTGCTGTAATTGCAGTTCACGCTGCTCTACCGTCAGCAAATGCACATCCCTCACCGGCTGCTCGCTATTCGCATGTGCCAGTTGCTGCAACAAGAAGCGATATTGATCTAGCATGGCTTGCGCTGTTGCAGGTTCTATACGCGCAGTATCTACCAGCAAGCGTAAGTGCAGGCCATCATCTTTGGGCTCGACAATCAGGGTCAGTGGATAATTCGATTCTTCCTGCAAATGGTAATCAATAATGCTGGCATTACCTAGTTGATTACCCTGCACTGCCAGCGGGTAATTTTCATAGACGACGATAGTGTCAAACAATGCCTGGCACGATGGTAGTTCACTCCATTCGGCAATGCGGCTAAGGCTGCTGTGTTCATGTTCACGCGATGCGGCCAGGTGCCTGTGCACATCAGTCAGCAGACTGGCAATGCTGTGGTCTGCGCCATGTTTGATGCGTAGCGGAATGGTATTGATGAACAGGCCTACCATCTGCTCTACCCCATCCAGTTCAGCAGGGCGGCCAGAAGTGGTGACACCAAACAGCACATCCTTGCTGTCTGCATATCTGGACAAAAGCAAACCCCAGCAAGCCATAATGGCGCTGACAGTGGTCACTCCGGTTTTTTGCGACAGGGTTGATAATGCACTAAAGTCATCAGCAACCAGCAGGCTTTCAAAAGCCAGGACTTTTGCAACGGTTCCGGTACTGCGTTTCAGCACTGGCAAACTGGTCGCTTGCTCTAAGCCATGCAGGGCATGACGCCAGTAATCTTCCGCCGCCAGGTTATCGCGTTTGCCCAGCCATTGCAAAAACTCTGTATACGGGCGTTCGGCTGACAGGTTGACAGGCTTGCCCTGCAATAAATCAGCATACACTTGCGCTACTGAAGCCAACACCAGGCCAGATGCCCAGCCATCGAGTATCAGGTGATGATGACTCCAGACCATCTCCCATTCGTGTTCAGCCCAGCGTAGGATGTTGACGCGCATCAGCGGCGCGCTATCCAGTGCAAAGCCTTGCTGACTGTCTGCCTGCAAGAATTGCTGGCGCAAGGCATCATGTTCTTGCTTTGGTGAATGCCTGTAATCGACGACTTTGAATGGCAGGACGATTGCAGCCTGCAATTGCTGGCGAGGCTGGTCTCCCGTCCACAGGAAGCGCATGCGCAAGGCGCAGTGATGGGCGATGACAGTTTCCCAGGCTTGCTGCAATTTTGCTGTATCCAGCTCACCTTGCAGGCGTACCTGCAATTGCTGGAAATAAGCAGCACTGGCTGGTTCACGCAAATGGTGAAACAGCATGCCTTGTTGCATGGCCGTCAGGGGAAAAACCATTTCCATATTTGTTCCAGCCCTCATCAATGTTTATGTAATCAATGTTTATTTAGCAAAAACAAGTTTTTCATTCCTATCTACAGACCTAGCATGGGCAAGAGTATCTGCCGCCCCAGGCCATGCAAGCGTTCGACTTCCTTCAATTCCTGATCCAGGGCTGCTACTACCGCATTGACTCTTGGTGTCTCCATCATCGACATATGGTCGCCGACAATATCTCGCACTTTGACAAAGCAGAGCTTGTCCCAGCCCAGGTGTTTTTCTTCAGAGTTGTAATGCACTGCCGCTTCACGTATCGCCTCCGGCAAAGCCTGTGTGGCTTTCATGAGCAGGGTGCGTCGTGGCAGAGGGCCAGCGGCATAGCGGCCTATCACTGTCACATTTTTTTCAAACACATGGAACAAACGCGCGATTTCTTTTTCATCGGCATGCGGTGGCACATAATCAGCTTCGCGCGCCAGTTCCAGCAGGCGCTGCAAGGCAGTATCAAAAGGAAGACCAGATAAATCTGGGCAGGCGATGTCTGCCTTGTGCGCGATCAGGCGCGAGATGGAGCGCAATAAACGTTCACGCGGCGGCGCAGATTCCGCCAGTGGCGCAATCTGGCTGTCTATCAGGCACAGGAAGGCAATTTCATAACCGCGCGCCAGGGCCTGTCTTGCCATTTCATAAGCGATGATGCCACCCGAGGACCAGCCTGCCAGCAAATAGCGCTGATCCTTGACCAGCGGGGCAATCTTGTCCAGATACAGGCTGGCCAGTTCTTCCACGCTTGTATAAGTTGCTACCCCCATGAGGCCAGGGTCTTGCAGGGCGATCACTGGCCGGTCTGTCGTCAAACCACTGGCGAGGTCGCGATAACACAAGACACTGCCGCCGGTAGGGTGTACCAGTACGATGGGCGTGTGCTGGGGATTGCCTGCACGTATGGGTATCACGACAGGATCAAGTTGCAGGCTCTCATTGCGCAAGAGTTCTGCCTGGGCAGCAATGGTGGGTGCAGAAAAAAGCGAAGTCAGCGGCAGTCTGTGGGCAAATTCTTTTTCTATCTCGGCCATCAGACGCACGGCCAGCAGGGAATGCCCACCGAGATCAAAGAAATTGCTGGTAATGCCGACCTGGGATACATGCAAGACGCTTTCCCAGATACGTTCCAGGCGCATTTCCAGTGTATCGCGCGGTGCCTGTGAGATGGCGGTATTCGATGGCCGCAGCTTCAGCAAGGCCTTGTTATCGACCTTGCCGTTGGGCATGAAGGGGAAGGCATCAATCGGTATCAGCCAGTTTGGCAGCATATAGTCAGGCAGAGCAGCGGCCAATTTCTCCTTGATGCTGGCGACTGTCACACTGGCTCCTGGCTTGAGCGTATAGAAGCATAGTAACTGGTCTATGTTTGCGGCATCCCTATCGACTACCACAGCAGCCATCAGCACCTCAGACTGTGCGGCAACAATGGTTTCTATCTCGCCCAGTTCTATGCGGTAACCGCGCAGCTTGACTTGCCGGTCTGCACGGCCAAAACAATCAAGTTTGCCGTCCATGCGCCAGGCACCAAGGTCGCCGGTGCGGCACATGCGTTCGCCATGCACGAATGGATCGCTGACGAAACGCTCTGCTGTCAAGGCTTCACGCAGGTAGTAGCCTTGCGCCAGACTGGCACCTGCCACATGCAGCTCACCGCGCACACCAATTGGTTGTACTTGCAAGTATTCATCGAGGACATAGATGTGGGTATTGTCTATGGGCTTGCCGATGGCAACCACCACGTCATCCATGCTGACTTTTTCATAGACGACTTGCACCGTGGCCTCGGTAGGGCCATACAGGTTGATGCACTCTGCACAAGTTGGTAAAGCCACTAAGACCTGGCGCGCCAGTTCAGCATCCAGCACTTCGCCACCACAACACAAGCGACGCAGGCGCAGGCATTTGGCAAATTCAGGCTGCCCTACCATCATGCGCAACATGCTGGGCACGAGTTGCAGCACGCTGATATCAAAATCCTGCAGGGTCTGCAACAAGGCTTCCGGGTCTCTTTCGACGCCAGGGGCAGCCAGCACCAGTCTGGCACCTGCCATCAATGGCGCAAATACTTCCCAGACTGAGGCATCGAAGCTGATGGCAGTTTTTTGCAAAACTGCATCGTCTGCATCCAGCGGTAAATCCCTGAGCATCCATTGCATGTGATTGGCCAACGCGCCATGGGTTACCGCGACAGCCTTGGGCTGGCCGGTCGACCCCGAGGTATAAATCAGATATGCCAGATCGGTGGTACGCAAGACAGGAAATTGCGGGGCTGCTGCATCTTCAAGTGCGGGCAATGTATCAACCGTGATCAGCCTTATTTTTTCCAGCAAACCCGCGAAGACAGCCTGCTGTTTGAATTGAGCAGCAATAGCTGCACTGGTCAGCAATACGCTGACTCCACTATCCTGCAACATGAAGGCAATGCGCTCTTCTGGATAGGCAGTGTCCAGCGGCAAATAAGCCGCACCAGCCACCTGTATCGCCAGCATACTGGCTATCATATCTACACTGCGGTCCAGCAATACCGCCACGACCCTGGCCTTGGTTTCATCCTGTTGTCTGGCCAGCAATACATGTTGGGCCAGTTCTGCTATGCGCTGTGAGCAAGTCTGACCACTCAATTGTGTCAGTGGACTTTGTATGAATATTTGTTCGGGGTGCTTTGCCAGGCAAGCAAGAATGTCCTGCACTGGTGCCTGCCATGGCTCTGCAATCGGCACCAGCGGCCCGGCAAAATCATGCATTATCTGCTGCCGTTCATTGGGGCCTAGCAGTGTCAATTGATCTATCTGTGTCTCAGGACTGGCGACTATGGATGCCAGCAGGGTCAGCAATTCTTCTTCCAAATTGTGCATGCAGGCAGAGTCGCAGACTGCCATGTCGTAATCAACATACAGTTGCAACTGGCCTGTTGCATCTGCATAAGCCGACAACACCAGCAAGCAATCATCTGTCCAGGCGAAAGGTGCATCTGCTGTTATCAGCTTGCCTGTGCTCGCCTGCTGCCAGCAAAAACCTGCCGCCAGGCCCTGTTTGCTATCCAGCGGTGCGATATAGTCTTGCAGCGCGGAGGCTTCATCAATCGCGGTGCTATATGTCTTCAGCAATGACATGAAGCTGGCATGCGGATTAATCACAGTATGCAGCGGGATAAAGCGCGCCATAGGCCCCATGGCCGCCGCCATTTCTTCATAGGCACGGCCATTGGCCTGATAAGCCACGGCAGGTGACTGCGGATATAATCTGTATAACAATACGGCCCAAGCGAGATAAAGCAAATGTGCAACTGGCAACTGGTTTTTTTCAGCCAGCGCATTGAGGGTGGCAGACAAATCTGCTGATAATGCCAGAGGCTGACGCTTGACATAGGGTGTAGCCTGGCGTTGCCTGCGCATGAAAGGCCAGTCTGGCAGATTGCCCGCTACCAAACTGTTAGCTGCGTCCCAGACTGGCAACTGCACATCCTGAGGCTCTGCCAGCATATCGTGCTGCCACTGAGCCAGACTGGTGAAGGGCAGGTCTTCATCCGCAAATTTTATAACATGCTGCGCGGCGCACCATGCTGCATCGGCCAGCTTTTCTTCCACTTCAGTCAATATCAGCAAAGCCGTCTGCGCATCGGCACACAAGGCAGATAACCCTAGCCGGTAATGACTGTCATTGAGTTTTTGCAGACAGGCGCGCTGGTTTTCATGGATAGCAGCCAGCTGTGGTGGGGCTATTTGCGTGGACGCTAATGTTTCAGCAGGTGCCTGCACAGGTAACTGCATGCCAGGCAATACCCCAAACTCCATGCGCAGGATTTCATGCCTGGCCAGTACATGGTCAAAGGCAAGGCACAATAGTGCTTCATCCACGCCAGCGCAATGAAAGTCAACGCTGACCAGATAAGTCTGCTGACCATCTCTTTGCGCCAGTTGCCACAGCCTTTGCTGAACTGGTGACAATGAAAAACCACTTTTCAGTTTGCCGCTCACTTGCGTGTCCTTGCTCAGTTATTGCTTAATTTATCGAACCCGGCAAGACACTGGCCGGGCGTACTTCATCCCCCATGGCCGTCAGTATCTTGCGCTCCCCGGTGAACCTGGAACGGCCATGCGCCACCAGCATATTGTCGAGCAAGAGCAGGTCGCCCGGCTGCCAGCGGAACTTGACAGTGTCTGCATCATAGGCAGCCCGCAGGTGGGCAACCACTTCGTCCGGGATCACCGTACCATCGCCATAGAAAGTGTTATATGGCAGGTTTTCCACTCCCAGGTCGCCAGTCAATGAAGTACGGATTTCATCTGTCATACTGGATGGATGCCAGAAGGCGATGTGATTGAACCATAGCTCTTCACCGGTCTGCGGGTGGCAGCGTATCGCAGAGCGTATTTGCTTGGTTCGCAGCCTGTCGCCTTCCATCCACGTCCATTGCGTGTCTGACTTTTGCATATAGGCTTCGGCTTCTTCCCTGGTATCTACCGCCAGCGAATGTTGCCAGGATGGCCCTATACCAGAACCAAAATTACGTACCAGCATCCAGCCCAGGCGACGGAATTTTTCCTTGACTTCAGTATCTATCGCAGCCAATACACGGCGCACATCGGCGATAGGCGTCTCGCCTTCTGTCTCGGCAGCGACTTCACAAAAAAAGGCGATGCGCCCCGGCCACTGGCGTACATAAGACAATTCATTATGCAGGGCAATCACATGTTCAGGCGGAAAGATGGTCGAGGTATACACCTGCCCATCTATCTGCTTGCGCGGCGTGGCCTTTTCTATGTAGTTCATGAGCTGCACGCCAAAGGCATTCAGGCCAGCCTGGAAATCCTGCACGCCGCGCATATCAAAATCACGGAATAGCAAGCCACCGTATTGCAATAATTCCTGCCGCAACTGTGCCTGGTTATCCTTGATCCAGCCCAGCAAATCCACGCCTTTTGCATGTGGCCGCAAGACCAGCGGCAAGCCAGATTCAATGTTAAAGGGCTGCTTATCGACCAGGCTGCCATCCGACAGGCGCACTGCCGGGCGGCGCAGATTCAGTCCGGGTTTGGGCATCGTGTTCATGCTATTTCTTCCTTCCCATGTTTTGCTTCTGTCGCTGTGCTACTGCTCAAGATACTGGCGATATGCCCTGCCATTTTTTTCGCAAGGCTGCGTATTTCCTGCTCCTGATAGCTGCCTGCATGGTATTGCCACAGCAAGCGCAGGCAACCATCGAGTATGCAAGCTTCTATAGCCAGCTTGTGCAGGCGTGGTAAGTGCCCTGCTCTTTCTGCCCCCCTGTCTTGCCGGTCTGGCGACCATGACAAGAGCTTGCAGACATCATCAGGCGGTGGATTGATCTGGCCCATGTAATTGAGGCTGATCTCAGGCATCTGCCCTTGTGCCAGTGTGGCACGCACTTTGTCCGGGCCAAGATAGCGCAATAAACCATAAGAAAAGCCATGCCTAGGGATATCGCTGCGTTGCGCTGCAATCTCACTGGCAGCAGAATCTGCGGCTATATCAGTCAGGTCAAACCAGGCCGGATAACGGCTGGTGAACCAGCCCACGCTGCGGCTGACATCCAGTTCACCCTGCTCAAGTTGTCGGCCATGGCCTTCCAGTTCCAGATAGGCGACAGGTTCACCTGTCCAGTCACCAAGGCTCAGGGTCAGGGCAGCAATGAGAATATCTTCCGCTATTGCATCTGGCAGCCCCTGTAAAAAGCGGCTGGTGATTTCTGCTGACATGATGACGCTGACCTGCGCTTCTTCGGCAACGCTGCCATATTCATCGCCACTGCCAGGTAATTCAGGTGCAGGAATGGAGGTGCAAACTTCCCAATATTCGGCCTCTGCCAATACAGCATCCTGGCTGACCTGGCGCGTCAGGTGTGCTGCCCAGGCTTGTACTGAGGCAGTCTTTCTACCTAGTGCAGGGGCACGGCCTGCCTGCAAATCCAGCAGTACCTGGCGCAAGTCTTCGAGCAAAATCTGCATGGAGATACCGTCGCTGACCAGATGATGCACAGCGAGCAAAAGCTGCGATGCGCGTCCTTCGCTTGCAGGTGTCCATGCCGCAGCCAGCAAACTCCCTTGCGCAGGTTGCAATGAAGCCTGCACTTGCTGGTAGTCTTTTGTCAGATGCAAAACAGGTTTACTGGAAAGTTCATTGAAATGCGCAGCTTCATTACTAAAACTCAGGCGCAGGGCATCATGTTGCGCGATCAGCGCCTGCAAGGCCTGTTCCAGCATTTCAGCATTAACCCAGTCTGCCATTTCCAGCAGGACGGATAAATTGAAATGCACTGGTATTTCCTGCATCCGCTCTTGCAACCTGAGTTGCGCAGGCAAGAGTCCACACACGCCTTCAGCTTTGGTATCCACACCAGCCATCTCACCTGTGGGCAAGAGTTTCTTTACAAAGTCAGCCAATACTGGCGCAGCATATAAATCCATGGCCTTTGCTTGCCAGCCAGCCTGGCGCAAACGGGCGATCATTTGTATCGCCAGGATAGAATCACCACCGCTTTGAAAAAAATCTGCCTGTTTGCCCAGGTTTTCGCGTTGCAAGAGTTCGCGCCAGATTGCCAGTACCACTGCTTCTGCTTCTGCTTCTGAGCTTATGGCGGTTTCTGCTTCAAAGTAGTCTTGCTCCGCATCCGGTTTGGGCAAGGCAGCTTTGTCCAGTTTGCCATTGGAAGTATAAGGAATGCTGGCTATGGCGATGACTGCCTTCGGCAGCATGTAATCGGGTAAATGCTGACGCAGTTTTTCCAGCAGACTTTGCGTATTGAGCGAAGTTTCCTGATCAGCAGCAACCACATAAGCCAGCAAATATGAACGGCCAGATTCCGGCTTATGCAGGATCACCGTAGCGTTTGCCACATTCTCTTGCGCCATCAGGGCAGCGATGATTTCTGCCGGTTCTATACGATAGCCACGTATTTTCAGTTGCTCATCCTTGCGGCCCAGTATCTGTATGCCGCCATCAGCATGCATGACAGCAAGGTCGCCAGTACGATACAGGCGCTCACGCAAGCCGGCGATTTCGGCAAACAGGAAAGGGCTGGCTGCATCTTCGGGCACGCCCACATAACCCATTGCCAGGCCAGGACCACCCAGATAAATCTCGCCAGCCTCGCCAAAAGCACATGGCTGCGCTGCGGCATCAAGTATGTGTATGCGGTTATTACCCAAAGGTTGACTGAAGCGCATGCCACTCAAATCGCCCTGCCATTTGCCTACCATGACGCCTATGGTCGCTTCGGTAGGGCCAAAGTGATTGAAGATGGCGCAAGCTGGTTTCAGCTTACTCAACTCTTGCAAGAGCCTGACACTGGCAGTTTCTCCACCAAGTATCAAATGCGTCAATGGCAAGACTGCTGCCTTGTCCTGCGCTGCCAGCAAGGCTTCGAGATGTGAAGGGACTATCTTTAATACATCGACCGGTGTTTGCTGCATCAATGCTGCAAAAGCGTCAGCATCTCGCGCAAGCGCATTGCTGATGATGGAAAGGCAGCCGCCATGAAATAGTGCAGGTAAGACCGTGGTCAGGCCCAGGTCAGCAGCAAAGGTTGATATCACGGCATAACGCAAACCAGTCTGCAAATCAAAGGCGGCGATAATCGCATCGAGATAATGCTGAACTGCCCTGTGCGGCACAGCAACCAGTTTGGGCTTGCCTGTGGAGCCTGAAGTGAATAGCTGGTAGGAGCATGACTCTGGATGGATGGCCGGTAGCGACAATGGCTGATGATCATGAACACCGACCTCTGCAAGACAGGCTGGCAATTGCAGACAGGGAATATCCCTCTCTATCAATGCATCACCCACATCCTGATTATCTTGCAAGATAACGCAACAAGGCTTTGCCTGTCGTATCAATTCCAGCACGCGTACTTGGGGCAGATTGCTATCTACCGGCAGATAGGCTTTACCAGCCTTCCATGCCGCCAGCATGGCGACAGGGAAAGCCAGGCTGCGGCCCAGCAGCAAAAGCACAGGCCCTGCACTTTGCCCAGACTTTAAAATATCCAGCGCCAGCCTGTCTGATAAGCGATCAAGCTGCTGGCGTGTCATGTGCTCATTTGCATCTACCCGCAAAGCCACGGCCTGCGGGTCTTGCTCAACTGACTGACGGAATCTTTGCAGCAAGCCCGGCTTGGCAGAAGTTGATTCTGGTCTGGCAGGCAACCAGACAGCCCTGGCAGCAACACGCTCATCAAAATCCTGATCATTGCCTGCCATGCGTTCTATCATGGCGACAAAACTGTCCAGCAATTCCTGCATATCCGCAGCATCAAATAACTGACTATCGAAATCCAGCTCTACCCGCGCACCATCTTGCCAATCGACCAGATTGCAACCTATGTCAAAGCGTGCATGGCGTATCGGCAGGGAATACGCCTGCACCGTCATGCCTGGCAAGCTGGGCATGGTCGTCAATTTATCGACATTGAAGGTGATATTCACCAATGGCGGCCTGGCCGGGTCACGCGCCAGCCCCAGATCATCAACCAGTTGCGACAACGGGTAATTGGCATGGCTGATGGCATCAAGGAATTGTTGCTTCACTTCTGCCAGCAAGGTGCTGGTATTCGCCTGCGCTGGAATATTCAGACGCAAGGGCAGGAGATGCGCGCAATAACCTGGCGTGTGCGCCAATGCTTCATCGCGTCCAGAATAAGGCACGCCGATGACCATGTCCCGCCCTGCCCCGGCACGTCGCAGCGTCGCAACAAAGGTCGCAATCAAGGCCATACTGGATGACATGCCCAGCTTACCCGCTTTTTGCTCAAGCTGGCGCAAGATGGCCTTGTCAAGTTCATACGTGAGACGTCGGCCTTCAAAACCACGCATGCTGGCCCTGGCATGACCACATGGCAGCTCTATGCCTACTGGCGCGTGCTGCAATTTACTTAACCAGTATTGTTTGTGTTTTTGTTCTTCTGGCGATAAACCAACATCTGCCATGCGTTGCGCCAATAAGGCATAGTCCGGTTTGCTGCCTGGCTGCTGGCCATTCATGAGTGCTGCAAATTCTTCGAATAGCATCTGCATGGATTGCCCGTCAATGAAAACATGGTGGGCAGCAAACAGAAGCACAGCATGATGGTCATCAAGCTCAAACAAATCTATGCGGAAGGCACCAGCCTGCGTCAGGTCAAAACTGGCGGCGACGCTGTTTTGCAGTGCTGCATCCAGCGTGCTGGCACTGACTTGATGGCGCGGCACTTTTACTTCCACATGAGCTGCGATTTTCTGCACACCTGCTTCCAGGTCTATCGATGCCCGCAAGGCATCATGTCTGGCTACCAGTCTTGTAAATGCGCGCGTGATATCAGCATGATTGATATTGCCCTGCAAATCCAAGGCAACACTGACGACATAGGCCGCAGAACCCTGTTCAGACAAGGCTGCCAGTGTCGCCAATTGTTTTTGCGCTTTGGATAAAGGGAGGATTACTTCTGCTACCTTCTGTGCTTGAGGTAGGTTGGCAGAACTGGCAATAAAACCTGCCGCCTTCAAGGCAGCCACACTCTCACTGACCCGGCTGACTATCTGGGCGATATCATCTTCCGTATGCGCGGTTGAAAGGAATAAATTACGCCCTTCCCACACATACAGACCGCGATACAGCAAGTGATAAAAGAAGGGATCAAGATTCTCGCTAAACACAAAGCGGAACAGCGAGCCGAAATTCTTCATGTGTATAGGTGCACCAGCAGCAGCAAAAACCTGATCAAGTTCCGCAGTCAGCCTGGCGGTATTGTCATTGAGTTTTTGATAGACAGCCAGGCCACCCTGTTTGATCTCTGTCAGCACTGCTTTTGCTGCTGCCATCACCAGCGGATGCTTGTTGAAAGTACCGGCAAAAAAAGTCGTATCCGCCGCCGGGTAAGAGGCATCTCCATATTGCCAGTGCCCGCCATCAATACCCGCCATGATATCGGCACGACCAGCGATGACGCCCACCGGCAAACCACCACCGACAATCTTGCCATAGGTGACGATATCTGCCTGCACATCAAAATGCGCCTGGGCACCGCCGGGGTGTATGCGGAAACCTACCAGCACTTCATCAAAGATCAGCAGGCTGCCAGCCGCTCTGGTCATGGCACGCAGGCTGCCCAAGAAGTCTTGCGGCTGCAGGCCAGGGTTACGGCTTTGTACAGGTTCGACCAGCACAGCAGCAAATTCATGCAGGCGGCCACGCAATAATTCCAGTGCCTCTACCGAACCATATTCAAAGAAGGCCAGGTCACTGACCATACCGGGCGTAATACCAGCCACACGCGGTATCACCTTCCACGGGTCATCATTGACCTCACCCAACACGCCATCGAAATGACCGTGATAACTGTCGCGGAATATCGCGACCTTGTTGCGGCCAGTGAAGGTCCGGGCCAGGCGCAAGGCCGTCATGATGGCTTCTGTGCCCGAGCTGCAAAAGGCGACGCGCTCTACGCCGGTCAATTCACTGATGAGGCTGGCGACCTCGCCTGCCATGTCTGACTGCGGCCCTATGCGCATGCCGCGCGACAGGCTTTCCGCCAACGCCTCTTTTAAAAACTCTGGCTCGTGCCCAAACAACTGGACGCCAAAACCCATGGAGATATCGATGTACTCATTGCCATCCAGATCCCAGACTTTGGAACCGGCAGCACGCTGACCGACGATGGGATAGAGCATTTCCTTGATGGAGAAACGGAAACCCGCCGAGGCGCGGCTATCTGCCAGCACATGACGGTATTGCTGGGCCTGTTGTTTGGATAGCGCAGTTTTCTTGCAATAGCTGAGGCTGAATTCATCCAGATGCTGGCGCTGTACTTCGCTCAGATTAGTGCTGAGCAGGATATTGCTTTTGGGTTTGGTGGCAGGTTCTATTGGAATATCAGTTTCGAGCTCTTTTTCGACAACTTCATCAGTCGGTACTTTAGCAACTTGCTGTTCCGCCAAATACGCAGCCACTGCTTCAATAGAAGACAAATTCTCAAAGAAAGCGCGCACCGGTATCTTGACCGAAAACTCGTTTTCTATGCGCCCCACCGCCTGCATCAGTATCAGCGAATCAGCACCAATTTCCAACAGGGGTGCTGCGGCATCGACCTTGCTGGCATCAATCGCCAGCAAGCCTGCGATGATGGCAATGATGCGTTTGCGAATAGCAAGCGGATCGCTGACGATCGTGCGCGTGCTTGCCGCCAATGGCTTGCTGATTTCGATAGATTTACTCGACGGCACCGCCGCGCTGCCGCCACTAAAGCTGTTCAAGCCCAGTCGCAGGGGAAAGACATCCTTGGCAAAGGGATACAAGGGCAAGGCATCGCCAGCCGCAGTATTTTTTTTGTCAGCGAATTGCAGCTTGCTACCCAGTACATGCAGGTGCGCGACAGTTTTCAGGAATGCGACCCTGTCATCCTGAGTCGCATCCAGGCAAGGCAGGCTGCGTATATTGATAGCATCGGCGCTTGCAACATCGTCAAGCATGCCAGACAGTACAGGCATGGCACCCAGTTCCAGTGCAGTATCAATACCGGTTTTACTCAACGCCGCGATGTTGTCAGCAAAACGCACGGCTTCGCGTGTATGCTTTAACCAGTAGGCGGTGTCATACACATGGCCGACGGGTAGCAATTCACCAGTCAGATTCGATGTCACAGCCACTTGTAGAGGTTGCCACTCCAGATCTTGCAAAGCCTGTTCAAACTCTGCCAGCATGGGTTCCAGCAAGGCAGAATGGAAAGCAGTTTTTACGCGCAACGAGCGCACCCGTATGCCATCTGCAATCAGCTTCTGACTGAGTATATCCAGCTGATCTCTGGCACCGGAAATAGTCACGGATTGCGGGCCGTTCACGGCAGCGATGCTGATATCTGTGCCAGCCAGATAAGGTACTACAGTTTGCTCATCAGCACGCACCGCAGCCATGGCACCATCTGAAGTCAAGGCACCCATGAGCCTGCCGCGTTTTTCAACCAGGCGCAGTGCCTGCTCAAAACTCAACGCACTGGCGATGACTGCCGCCGTATATTCACCCAGGCTATGTCCGGCAAGTACGGTGGGCCTGATGCTGTAGTCAGCCAGCAGGCGCGCCAGACCCACACCTAGCGCCAATAAAGCTGGCTGGGTATAAGCAGTCTGGTCGACATTTCCATCATTGTTTAGCAGCAACTGGCTTAGCGACCAGGGCAACACCGCATCAGCTTCAGCGATGGTCGCACGGAAGCTGGCGAACTGGAATAAACCCCTGGCCATGCCTGGCCGCTGCGATCCCTGACCGGGGCACAGGAAAGCCAGTTTGGGCGGTCTTCTGGCTGCTACAGCAGTGACGACTTGCTCAGCATGGGCTTGATCCAGCCACTCATGCAACTGCATAGCAGCCTCACCGGCACTTGCCGCCACCAGCGCCAATCTGTGACGCAGGTGCGCACGGCCATGCTGAGACAAGGCACAGATGGCGGCAAAATTTTGATGGGCATCAGCTTGCAGTTTTTGCGCTGTTTGCTCCGCCAGCAAGCTCAGGGCTTCGTTGCTGGATGCTGACAAGAGAAAAATTCCTGGCTCACCTGCTTGCGAATTTCCAGCTACTGGTGCAGGAATAAATTCTTCAAGCACGACATGACAATTTACGCCACCAAAGCCAAAGGCGCTGATGGAAGCTGCCCTCGCTCCAGCCCCGGGATTACTTGGCCAGTCAGTACTACGAGCCACCACCTGCAAACGCAATTGCTCAAAATTGATGTGCGGATTAGGCTGGGTGTAGTGCAGGCTGGCGGGTATTTTTTTATGCTTGAGCGCCAGTATCAGCTTGATCAGACCTGCGATACCGGCAGCCGCTTCCAGGTGGCCGATATTGGTTTTGACTGAGCCTATCAGCAGAGGTGTCTGCCGTGGATGCTGGCCCAGGGTGCGCCCCAGAGCACGGGTCTCGGTAGGATCACCCAGCAAAGTGCCAGTACCATGTGCTTCTACATATTGTATGGATGATGGCGGCAAGCCAGCATCGGCAATCGCTGCCTGTATCAGATTTTCTTGCGCCAGGCCATTGGGGGCAGTGATACCGTTGGAGACACCGTCATGGTTGGTGGCAGAACCACGTATGACGGCATGGATGCGGTCACCATCTGCCAGCGCATCTGACAGACGCTTGAGCAAGACCAGGCCAGCACCTTCACCACGGCCATAACCGTTGGCTGATGCATCAAAGGTCTTGCACAAGCCATCCGGGGCCAGCATACTCCCCTTGCCCAGTGCCACGCTGCTGTCTGGCCTTAACATCAGGCTGACGCCACCGGCCAGCACCATGTCGGCATCACCAGCCTGCAAGCTGCGGCAGGCCTGGTGCACAGCGACCAATGACGATGAACAGGCAGTATCTATGCTCATGCTGGGACCGCGCAAACCCAATACATGAGAAATACGGTTAGCGATGATGGCATTTGACATGCCTATGCCCATGTGGGACTCTACATCGTCGGTATGGGCAAAGCTGCCCAGGAATTCGCCATTGACTGCACCGATGAAAACGCCCAGGCGGCTTTCTTTGAGGCTGTCGGCAGCGATGCCCGCATCTTCCAGCGCCCACCAGGCCAGTTGTAGGGTCAGGCGCTGACGTGGGTCCAGCGCGCTTGCTTCCTTGGGGGAGATACCAAAAAACGCCGGATCAAAACAGGCTGCATCGTCAATGAAGGCAGCATACGGCGCGGCAGAGGCAGGAAGTTCCGCTGCATCCCAGCGCTCTGGCGGTATGGGTCTGACGGCGCATGCTTCCTGTTCAAGCAGTGACCAGAAAGCTTCAATATTAGCCGCTCCAGGAAAAACACATGACATGCCGATGACAGCAATTGCATGTCCTGCCACCTGAGTGCCAGACTCTGGTGTGGCTTTATCCATATCAGTACTCATGATGAGCGAGAAATCAGATCATGCCCAAAGGCAATAGATTGATTAAAGTATTCTGCATCCAAGCCCGACATCACAATGAAATTCCTGGTATGCATGGTCATCTCAATCCAGATGGCCTATGTAACGCAGTATTGAGGCGTCGATATCAACCAGCGTGTCATGTATCTGGGCGATGACCTTATAGCCTTCGTCAGACCCGTAGTGTTGCACGACCCGTCTTTCCAGCGTGGCGACCTCGCCTAGCTCAGCGATGGTATTGCCCATCGTAAAAGCATGCAGTCTGACCGGCCCGGCAAAGGTGGCAAAACAGAACAGGGGACTGCCAGCAGTGGCTACGCCTAGCTGCTGCAGGTTTTGCATGAGTTGCCCCATGCGCCCTGGCTGCGCTTGCAGGTTCAGGTAATACAGGTAGGGTGGCGGGGTTTCGCGCTCTATCGGGTCTATGCCGTCATTGACACGGTTGAGTACAAAGCTTTCCATCTGCAAGACGCTTTCCTGGAATTTTTCCAGCAAGGCTACGCTGTCAGCACCATAAACATCAGACAAAACCTGGTCCAGTGAAGGCATGCGGTCCATGTCACCAAGTTCTGCCAGGGGCAGCATGATATACACATAATTGGCCGGGCCAGCCACCGTGGCGTAGGCCATCCAGCGCATGCGGCGGCTATGCTGCTGGTAGGCGAAAGCGACCTTGCCAGCCAGCTCCTTGAATTGCACATAGCGCTCGCGGCGCACAGACAAACGCACGAAAAGACAATAAGGGGTAGGAAAAAACCACTGAGCATTCATTGTTTTTTTACCGGCTAAGTCGATGCAAAAAGTTTAACCGATCTGGGAGCCTGACAGCAATATGAATGCGGGCAAACAACACTTATTGAAGGATAAAAAAAATTGTGAAGAAAACACGAAAAATCTGTTAATTTGCGTTAGAAATCATCGACAAAAAATTCCGGCACGGGAATAATAAGCTGCCCGGACAATGTATGCTCCTGCAGTTTTTTTCATGTCGCTGAAGTTCCTTCTAGCCGAGGGGGATGTTCCGGCTTTGTCAGCGATATTTTGAGAAGATTGCATTTAACAGTTTTTAACCTTGCACCTGCCCTGCTTGTTTATATTGGCATTTTCTATCTGCAACAAGTTACATTGAATATCCGAGCGGCAAGGGCCTGAAAGCCAGGACGTGCAGGCGATGTCAGCCAGGAGCCATGCGTGCATCACATTGTTGGCCTGTACCTGGTTTTTATCCACCTGTCAGGCTCATCATCGTCGAGGAGACTTAGATGTCGAGTGAAGAAGCAGCGCCGGGCACAGCCAGATTCCACCATATCATCCCCGGCCTGATACCGGAGATAGAGAGCCTGACCGAGGCACTGCGTGGCTGGGCAGACCGTCACGGCATACCGGCACGCATGATTAACAGTATCGTCCTCATGCTGGATGAATTATTGACCAATGTTGTCATGCACGGCTATGGCGATGATGACAGTGGTGAAATTGAGGTGACCGTGCTGGCGACTACGAATGGCCTTGAAGTTATCATCCGCGACAGCGCAACCACCTTTGACCCTTTCTCTATCGCCGAGCCTGACACCACACTCGATGTCGATGAGCGCGATATAGGCGGCCTGGGCGTGCATTTTGTCAGGAAGATGGCTGACAGTTTTGCCTATCGCCGCGATGGTGACATCAATGAAGTGCGTTTTAGCAAGAGTTTCCCGTCCTGATCATTTTTCAGCAAACAGACCAAAGATACCCAGACACCGGACCAGAAAATGCCCAGCACGCCGCCGCCAGCCAGCCACAAAAATAATATCAACTTCTTCCGCAACTATAACCGGCTGGTTGGCTTCACCTATATCGCCATCGTCGTACTGACCATGGGCTTTTTCCTGTTCCAGATACGGCAAAAACACACCGAAGAAATCAAGGTCATACAAGGCCACGTTGATAGACACGGACAATTCGTTGAATTCATCCTGCGCTCATCACTGGACAGTCTCGAAGCCATGCGCATCTCGGCGGCCAATTTCTACGATAGCGCCCCACTTGCTTTTAGCAAGGCAGAAACAGATACCGGGCACTCCCCCCTGTTCAAAAAGCTGGAACAGGAAAAGCTGAGTTTTGATCTCGACAAGGCACCTGAAAAAGATGCCACTGGCAACCTGAACGGCCTGGGCAAACTGCAAGGCCGCACACCTGAATTTTATCTCGACGTGGAAATGGCGCTGAACCTGAATCAGGTCTTCCAGGCGATTGCCTTCAACTTGCCGAATGCGAGCGAAAGTCGTTTCATCTCAGTAGAAAACTTCTCCAACACTTACCCCTGGCTGGATGCAGCAAAACGTCCACATAGTGACCAGGTATACCAAAGCCAGGCCTGGCTCATGGGTACCCCTGAGAAAAACCCTACCGGCGAAAAATACTGGGCACCAGTGTATTACGGTGGTACAGCCACTGGCTTGCTGGTGCCAACGGCTGCGCCCATCTACCATAACGACAAATTCCGTGGCGTGGTATCCATCGATACCAGCCTCGATTACCTGAACCGCATCAACGCCGACTTTGCCTACCAGCCAGGCACAGTCTTTCTCGTCGATGCCTATGGTGAAGTGGTGGCCCACCCTGATGCCTATGCCAATGCGCTTGAAGTGCAAGCGACACAAAAGCTGGAAAAAATCATGCCCGCTGGCATACTCACTGACGGCAAACGCCTGACCGACATACCCGCCAACCAGGCCGTCGAGATGGGCGATTATCTGTTGATACGCCACCCCTTTATCTCAGCCCCCTGGCAACTCGTGTATGTCGTACCCAGGAACCAGTTGTGGAAAAACCTCTTGTGGGAACGTGGCCCCATCATGCTGCTGGTGGTATTGGGCCTGACGCTGCTGATGGTCGTCACTTATTACGTGACCACGCGTGAATTCATCTCACCGGCATCCAAGCTTGTGGCACATATCGCGCAAGAAAGCCAGTTCACCCCGGCACCGATACCGGCAGTACCAGGCAGCTGGAAACCCTGGTTTGAAACCATCTCGCAAGCCTTTAAGCAAAGCCTGCAACTTGTCAGCATACGGCAGGAACTGGATATTGCAGCCAATATGCAATTATCGATCCTGCCGCGCCATTGGCCCGATGAAAAAGAGTTTTCTTTATGGGGCATCATGCGTTCAGCCAAGGAAGTGGGCGGTGATTTCTATGACCACTTCTCACTCGGCGATGGCAAGACCGGCATAGTCGTGGCCGATGTCAGCGGCAAGGGTGTACCTGCAGCATTATTTGGCATGGTATCGAAAACCCTGATACGTGCGACCGCCACCCGCAATGTCAGCGAGCCTGGCGAGATCATCGCGATTGCCAATGACATCCTCGCAGAAGACAATGATGAATGCATCTTCGTCACCACCTTTTATGCTGTGCTTGATCCGGCCACTGGCATACTTACTTATGTCAATGGCGGCCACCCACCACCGCTGTTGATACATCAGGATGGCACGACAGAATTTTTACCCATGACTGGTGGCAGTGCACTCGGGATCATGGAAGGCATCCCCTTTGCGCAAAAAACTGTGCAATTGCGGGAAGGTGATTACGTACTTATCTATACCGATGGCGTGACAGAAGCCTTCAACCCGCAGAATGAAGAATACACACCAGAGCGCCTGCCACCCCTGTTTACGAATCGCCCCATTGCCGATGTCAATGAAGCCGTCAATCGTACCGTTGCCGATGTCGATTTGCACGCGAATGGCGCACCGCAATCGGATGATATTACCTGTGTCGCCCTACATTTTCATTTTGCGAAAAATAGTGTGGCCGACAATAAACCACAAGAAGGTCAGCAGGCATCATGATGAAATTCAAATCCACCATCTTTAGCCTTGGCTTGTGTTGCGCACTTTTGATGCTGAACTGTGCTGCTCAGGCCACCAGCCTGGCAGAAATCAAGCAGCGCGGCAAACTCGTCGTCGGTGTCAAGAAAGATGTACTGCTGTGGGGCTATCAGGACAGCAGTGGCAAAATCGTAGGCATGGAGCCAGACCTTGCGCAAAACATCGCCACTGATCTTGGCGTGCAACTGGAACTGGTCGGCGTGCTGACGGCTGAACGCATAGACGCCGTCAAAAGCGGCCAGGTCGATATCCTGATTGCCACTCTTACTGATACGCCGGAGAGGCAAAAGGAACTGAACCTCATCCTGCCACATTACTATAGTTCAGGCGTGAACCTGCTGACCCGCAAGAGCGAAAACTTCAAGGAATGGACAGACCTCAAGAACCGCCGCGTTTGTAGCCGTCGTGGTGCCTTTTATAACCGCCGTGTGACTGTCACCTATGGTGCCGATGTAGTCGCCCTGTATTCCAACGACTGGTCCAAGCAGGCTTTGCGCGATGGCCGTTGTGCTGCTCTCGTGTATGACGATACGGCTATTGCCGCCATGCTGCGAGCCCCTGAATGGGCCAATGACTTTGTCATGCCCATGACCACGATTTTCACGACGCCATGGTCCATCGCGATTGCCCCGGCAGAGCGCGGTGGCGAACTGGAAAAATACCTGTCCAAGACCATCATCAACTGGCACAGGAATGGCTATTTGCAGCAAGTAGAAAAAACCTGGTCCATACCACCATCACGCTTTCTCGATGACATGCACAAGACCTGGAACAAGAAAAATGGCGACAAATGGTTATGCGGTGACAGCATCAGCCCCAGCACACCGAAAGAATGCCTGTGAAAGATGATTTCCCAGCACCGGTCCGTGATAATCATCAAATCGCCGAGGCGATGACGGATTTGTACGACCGCTATTACACCAGCCATGAATATGAAAAGCGCTATCCCAAGCCCAACCAGGGCACCATGCACTTCCTGTTTGATAATGGCGCTAGAGAGGCAAAAGACATACTCGATTTTGGTTGCGGTAATGGCCGCTATGCACTGCCCCTTTTACAGCAAACCAACGCGAGGCTGACCGGTTTTGATATCTCACATGCGGCGATAGCCGAGCTGTCACGTTTTTTACAGAATAATCCGCATGCAGAGCGCATGCGGCTGTTTGATGGTGACGCACAAGTCCTCAATGGGCAAGGCGACTATGACCTTGTCATGCTGATGTTTGGTGTGCTCAGCCATGTTGGCGACCATACCGCCAGGCTGGCCACACTAAGGCAATTGCGCAGCCTGATGCGGCCTGAAGGCAAGCTGGTGCTCAGCGTACCCAGCATTTTCCGCCGCCGCCCCTTCGAGCTATTCGCAGCATACTGGCAGCGCATGACAGGCAAGGCGCGTGATACGCAAAAAGAACCGGGCAATATTTTCTTTACTCGCAACATAGACAAACAGGCGCACCAGTTTTTTTATCACCTGTACTCTGTTGCCGGCTTGCGTGCAGAATTGCAGGAAGCAGGCTTTACCATCATCGCCCTGTCACCAGAAAGCCTGCTGCCAGAATGGACGATCACCCAGCATGACCTGTTGGGCAAGCTTGATGAAGCCCTGCTACCCTTGCTGCCTGCGGCGCTCGGCTATGGCATACGTGCAGTGGCTGTACCCACATAGACATGATTCAAACATGATTCAAACATGACGATATACAAAAGAAAAATAAAATCATATTGCGGCCTGGTACTTTTGTTGATGGTGTTTTTCATGTCAGCAGTACAGGCACAAGCAGCAAAGTCCCCGGCTGCAAGCGAAAGACTGACATTGATACACGAACGTGGCGCAATCGTCGTCGGCGTCAAAACCGATTACCCCCCTTTGGCATGCTGGACGCCAATGGCGTGCCCGAAGGTTTCGAGCATGATCTGGCAGCCGACATCGCCAAACGCCTTGGCGTGCAATTACGCAAGGTCAGCGTCACCGGCAGCAACCGCCTGCAAAAATTGCAGGAAGGCGTGATCGACCTGGTCATCGCCACTACGGGAGACACGGAAGAACGCCGCCAGATCGTGACCATGATAGAGCCTAATTACTATGCGTCTGGTGTCACCCTGTTCATGCCACCAACAGCTAACATCAAGGACTGGGCAGATACCCGCGGTCATCCGGTATGTGCAACGCAAGGCTCTTATTTCAACCGCGTCATGCAGCAGCGCTATCTGATGGAATTGCAGATGTATAACAATGCCAGAGATGCCAAACTGGCCGTCAAGGATGGGCGCTGCATAGGCTATCTGTTCGACAATACAGCAGTCATCAATGATCTCGCCAACCCCGAATGGAAAGGCTATAAAGCCCCCCTGCCACCTACTCTGAATACGCCCTGGGCCATGGCTATCAGCAAGAACGAAAAAGGCACGGAGTTTGAAAAAATGCTCGGCGATATCGTCGCCGACTGGCACCGCAGCGGCTTTTTGCAAGAGCGGGAAAAAGCCTGGGGTATAGCGCCATCAAAATTCCTGGCGGATACCCACGCACTGTGGCAAAAAGAGGAAGGCGACAAGACACCCTTTTGCCACCGCATGCCAGAAGGTAGCTGGCGCGCGGAATGTCGTAACCAGGTATTCCTGACATCAACAGATGTAGGTGGTCTGGCGCAACTTGGTCTGTGGCTCAATGAAACCACGGGCATCAACCTGACCCTGGTGTATGACAGCTTTGACCGCAGCCAGTTCTTTTATGGCTTGGTGGTTACGCTGGTGCTAACGGTTTTGTGCATCACTTGCAGCCTCTTGCTGGGCTGGGCGGGTGCAGTATTTGCCGAATCCAGAATATCGCTATTATCAGTCACGGCACGGCTGCTGGGCACGACAGGCCGCATGACACCGCCGCTGCTGTGCATGTATCTGCTGCTGTTTGGTATTGGTGCAATCCTCAGTGAATCTGTAGGTATAGCACTGCCAGCCTTTGGCGTGGTGGTGTTTTGCCTCAGCGTATATACCGGTGCAGGTGTCATGACAGCCTTGCTGGATGCTGCTACCGCCTACCGCTTGCAGCACGGCGAATTCCGCCTGCGATTTGCCAACACCTCGCAAATCGCCAGGCTGGCCAGCGGCTCGGTCACGGCTTCGCTGATCAACGTCTCCAAAGCCACCATGATGGCTTCTGCCGTCGCGGTGCCAGAACTATTGTCAGCCACTACTTCCATCATCAATGAACGCGGCAATGTCGGCGTCATGATGAATGCCCTGCTATTGACCTTCTTGCTGATTATCTTTGCCGTCGTGCGTGTCATACGCCAGCTGGAACAAAAAATCCTGGCGAGGGTCGCATGATGGATGGCACAGAAATCTTCCAGCACCTGCTGACCTGGACACCATTCTTGCTTGGCGGCTTTGCCATGAATATCTGGATATCCATCGTCGCCATGATCATAGGTACGGGCATAGGCTGGCTGCTGGCAACCTTGCGCCTGTCCACTCATCCACGCCGCGTCAAAGCCAGCCTGGTGGCAACCGAATTTTCACGCAGCATACCGACTATCGTGTTCCAGTTTTATCTGGCCTTCATGCTGCCGTCTGAAATCCTGCTGCCTTATTTCAAGACCATCATCAGCTTCCCGGTATGGATCAAGGCCGCACTGGCACTGGCGATTGCCGTCATTGGTTTCACCAGCGATAACCTGACCATCGCCATGGATGAATGGAAGAAGGGCAACCACCATGCCGCCTTCCTGTTCATCCCCAGCTGGACCAGCTATGCCCTCATCATCGTCATGGCATCGAGCACGGCATCCATCATCGGTGTCAGCGAACTGGTCAGCCGCTGCAATACCGTCATTAATGCGACAGGCAATACGGCTTTGATGCTGCCGATTTATCTGTATGCCTGTTTATTCTTTTTTTGTTTTTGCTATCCGCTGACTTTGTTGATGAAGCGGATTTCGAGGCAGTTGAAGTTGCGGTATGGGATGGAGAGTTGAGGTAGGCGTAGGCCGGGCAAGCGACGTAGGTTGGGCTACGGTTCACCAGCCAAACACTCGGCTTTTAAATAAGGTATACGTTTGTTAAGGCCCAGTGTTGGGCTGATAACCCGTAGCCCAACCTACGAGAAACATGCATTGCGCGTCTAACAAACGCCTCATCAACTCCAACTCAAATCCGTGTGCGTCAAGGGCAACTGCCTGACGCGCTTGCCCGTCGCTGCAAAAATCGCATTACACACCGCCGGTGCCAGTGGCGGGAAGGCTGGCTCACCCAGACCCGTCACGGGAAAATCTGTCTTCAGGAAATGTGCTTCAATCTTGGTATAACTGTCCTTGATGCGCAGCAGCGGGTATTCGTTGAAATTACCCTGCATGACACGGCCACGTTGGATATCGAGCTCAGGGTACATCAGGGTACTGATACCATCCAGCACTGAGCCCTGTACCTGATGCTCGGCACCGCTAAGATTGACAATTTGCGAACCGATATCGGTCACCACCACCACCCTATCGACCTTGAGCTCACCCTGCTTGCTGACGGTAACCTCAGCCACCTCGGCAATATAGCCGCGATGACTGAAATGGAAGGCGATGCCCTGCCCCTGGCCGCGCGGAAATTTCTTTTTACCCCAGTCTGCCCTGGATGCCACTTCCTGCAAAACACGCTTCATGCGGCCCACATGGTAGGGCTGGCCGCGCTCACCTGTACCTGGCACGATTTCTTTATCACCGAGGATATCGAGGCGGAACTGCACAGGGTCACGCCCTGCTGCATGCGCCAGCTCATCAATAAAACTATGAAAGACCCAGGCAAACACATTGCTGCCCGGTGCGCGCCAGGGGCCCATGGGGATATTGCATTCCATCAGCGTCTGTTCGAGCAGACAATTGTCGAGCCAGCGGCCAGGAAATTCATCTCCTGACAAACCGGCACCGCTGCCCGCCTGCAATTGCGGCTTGCCGTCCCGCATGAGCTTGTTGCCAAAACTCACAAAGTGGTTATGCCAGGCAGTGAGCTTGCCCTTGTCATCCACTGCACCACGCAAGAAGTGAAAACCACCTGCACGGAAATGATCATGCCGCATATCGTCTTCGCGTGACCAGGTCAGTTTGACTGGTGCATTGACGCGTTTGGCAATCGCGGCAGCTTCGACGATAAAATCAGAACTCAGGCGGCGGCCAAAGCCACCACCGCTGCGGGTAATGTGCAGCTTGATTTTTTCCTTGGGCATGGCCAGAACTTCAGCCACCAGATTCTGGCCAGACTCAGGCAACTGGGTTGGTGCCCAGATTTCCAGGCTACTGTCTTTTGCATTGTAGGCTGCCGTGCAATTTTGTGGCTCCATGCTCGCATGCGAGATAAAGGCGTAGGAATAGGCAGCTTCGACCGTCTTGGTGGCTTTACCCAAGGCGGCAGTAACATCACCATCCTTGCGCAAAGTGACAGTGCCCGGCTGGCCAGAGAGTTTTTTGGCTTGCTCGGCAAAGCCAGACCAGCTCTCGGCCGCGCCCTTGCCCTCATCCCATTTCACTTCCAGCAGCTTGCGGGCGCTGAAGGCTGCCCAGGTGGTTTCGG
The DNA here is from genome assembly GCF_009937955.1 of Undibacterium sp. KW1. NCBI lineage: Bacteria > Pseudomonadati > Pseudomonadota > Betaproteobacteria > Burkholderiales > Oxalobacteraceae > Undibacterium > Undibacterium sp. KW1. The sequence continues at coordinate 3,996,942 of NZ_AP018439.1, forward strand.
CAATTATCGCCACGCCGGGCATGAGACCACGCAGATTGTCCGTACCCTCAATGACAAAGGCATCCTTGATGCCAGGCTGCTTCTTGATGTGGTCGAGATTGGCGCTGACGACCTTGCCACCAAATACCGGGCATTTTTCATACACGGCATACAGCATGCCGGGTAATTTCACATCTATGCCAAACAGCGGCTTGCCGGTGACAATGGCGGCATTATCAACCCCGCCTATGCGCGTGCCCAGTAGCTTGAATTGCGCCGGGTCTTTGAGTTTGACATCCTTGGCATCTGGCACAGGCAGGCTAGCGGCCTTGGCAGCCAGTGCCGCATACGTCAGTTTGCGATTGCTGGCCGCATGATGCACGGCACTGTCAGCCGCATGACATTCAGACGTTGGCACATTCCAGGTCTGTGCAGCAGCACTGACGAGCATAGTGCGCGCAGTGGCACCCAGCCTGTGGAATTCATTGTAATTCGTCGGTGTGGAAGTTGAGCCACCGGCACCCTGGCTACCGTAAGCAGGATTAAGATCACCCTGGATGATGCGCACATCTTTCCAGTTCACTTCCAGCTCTTCGGCTATCACCATGGGCAGCGAAGTTTTGATGCCCTGGCCTATCTCTGGCTGTTTGGATACCAGGGTCACCGTGCCGTCACTGCCTATGCGTATCAGGGCATGCGGCACAAAGTCAGTTGATGACGGCAGTGCAGCAGGCTTGCTGATCTGCGCCAGTGCACTGTCGCCAGCACCCAGGTAGGCCAGTACCAGGCCACCGCCTGTGAATGCTGACATGCGTAAAAAGTCACGGCGTGCCGGATAGCTGACTTTTGCCTCAACAGAAATATTTGCAGGTTTATTCATTTCGCCACCTTCTTCTTGCCACTATTGCCGCTCTTGCCGCTATTGCCATCAGCGAGCTCAGCCGCTCTATGTATGCCTGCCCGTATGCGTATATAGGTCGCACAGCGACACAGGTTACCGCCCATGGCAGCATCGATATCAGCATCAGTAGGATGGGGCTTGTCTTTGAGCAAGGCGGCAGCCGACATGATCTGGCCAGCCTGGCAATAGCCGCATTGCGGCACGTCCAGCTCTTGCCAGGCGGCTTGCAGCGGGTGCGTGGTCTTGGCGTCCAGGCCTTCTATGGTGGTGATTTTTTGTTTACCTAGCGAAGATACCGGCACCATGCAGGATCGAGTGGGTGAGCCATTGATATGCACGGTACAGGCGCCGCACTGCCCCACACCGCATCCATATTTGGTGCCAACCAGGTTCAGGCTGTCGCGCAGCGCCCATAATAAGGGGGTATCGGGGGCGACATCTACGGCCTGCAACTGGCCATTAATATTCAGGGTATGTTTGCTCATGCTGAGTCCGCTAAAGTTGAACAAGTCCAATCAGGCATGCAAGATTGTATGCTTTTTAGGCAAATCAGGTGAGGCAGTTTCAAATCAATACACGATGAGCGACTGTCATGTACAAAGGGATACCGAGCAAGATATTGAATGGGAAGGTCATACCCAGTGACATGCCCAAATACAGTGCTGGTGAAGCTTCAGGAATAGCAAAGCGCAAAACCGCCGGTACTGCAATATAGGAGGCACTGGCAGCAAGGACCATCAACAGCGCGGCGTCCCCGGCAGGCAAGCTGAACAAGGCAGCCAGAACCAATGCAATTCCAGCGTGGGCCAGCGGCGCCAGCAAGGAATAGGCAATCAGCAAGGGAGACTTTCCACGCAATTGTCCCAGGTTGCGTGCAGCCTTTAAACCCATATCAAGCAGAAAAAACGCAAGCATACCTTTGAACAAGTCGCCAGAAAATGGCTGCATCGATGCCTTGCCCGCTTCACCGGAAAGTATGCCCACCAGCATGGCCCCCAACAACAGCAACTGCGCACCGTCCGTCAAAGACTCGTGCAGTATCTTGCCCAGTGTAGGCACACCACCGGGCTCACCAGCATTCGCATGGCGCTTGCGCACTGTATTTGCCACGATCACGGCGAACAGTATCGCTGGCGACTCCATCAGCGCCATCGCGGCCGCCATGTGACCACCATAATGCAAAGCATGAGTATCCATGTACTGCACCGCCGTAATAAACGTGACCGCGCTGACAGAACCGTAAGTCGCAGCGACAGCAACGGCATCAAGGGCTGGCAAAATTCGCTTCAAGGCCAGATAAGACAATGCGGGAACAATTAGCGCCAATGCAACCGCGCAGCCCAGGCTGGTTACCAGTTGCAGGTTGAGGCCAGAATGCGCCAGCGCAAAACCGCCCTTCAACCCCAGGGCCATGAGTAAATACAAGGAGAGGAATTTGGCAATCTGCGAGGGAATCTCCAGATTTGATTTCATCAATCCAGCCAGGATGCCAAAGATAAAAAAGAGGATGGCGGGGTCAAGTAAGCTCTGCATATCTGCCTTAAGAATATCGTTGGCAGGCATGGTAAGCGCAGGCCATCATAAGGTAAAATCAATTTTTTTAAGTACAATCATAGATAAAAACCTATGAACATCACCTTTAGACAATTGCAGATTTTCATACGCCTGGCAGAGCTGCGCAGCATTAGTGCTGTTGCACGCGCCTGTCACGTGACACAACCCACGGTGTCCATGCAACTGAAAGAAATGACAGACACCATCGGTATGCCCCTTTATGAAGTGATAGGCAAAAAACTCTACCTGACCAAGGCAGGCGAAGAGTTGGCGAGTACCGCCCGCAGCCTGGCGCATGAATGGGGCAGCTTTGAACAGCAAATCGCAGCCATGAAAGGTTTGACCGAGGGCAGCCTGCGCGTGGCCGTGGTCAGCACCGCGAAATACTTTATCCCGCGCATGCTGGGCGATTTTTGCAGGGAATTCCCGGAAATTGATATTGCGCTCGAAGTGCAAAACCGTGACGGCGTCGTCGAGCGCCTGAGAAACAATTTGGACGATATCTACATCATGTCCACACCCCCTAAGGACATCGACGTCGTCAAACAAGTATTCTTGCCAAATCCACTGGTCGTGGTTGCACCCTTGCAGCATCCTCTGGCGGGAAAAAAACGGCTGCAATTTGCCCAGTTATTAAATGAGCGCTTTATCCTGCGTGAGCGGGGCTCTGGCACCAGGCTGGCGTGTGAACACTACTTTAGTGAGAATAAGATCGCACCCGTGGTAAGACTGGAACTCGGCAGCAACGAGGCGATCAAACAAGCAGTTGCTGCCGACATGGGGCTGACCATCCTGTCACGCCATGCGCTGGGTGATCATTTGACAGATCAAAACCTGAGCGTTCTGGACGTCCAGGATTTTCCCATCATGTCTAACTGGTATATCGTTCACCTGCAAGGCAAACGCCTGTCCCCCATTGCCAGCAATTTTCTTGGCTACCTGAGCCAGCACGCACAAGACAAGGTCTAGAAATTAGATCAAGGCAAAATCACCAGCCCTGAATGTTGAAAAGAATTACGGTCACCACGACGATAACTGCGATAAACATACTTGCCTTCTGCTGTCCTGCTGCACATGGTGCAAGGCACGTCATGGTCTATCTCGCTGATACCGATTTTCTGCAAGGCTCGCCTGGCAAGTACATTCAAATCTACATGGCGGTAACGCGGGTTGATGGCTGTTGCATCCAGGTCAGGGAATTGCCGTACAAAATCCGCCGCCAGCTCTTCACTGACTTCAAAACAGCATGGGCCTATATGCGCGCCTATGGCCGCCACCCAGTCTTGCGGTTGCTCGCCCTGTGCGGCCAGCTCCTGCCACAAGGTTTGAACCACACCACCGACGATGCCACGCCAGCCAGCATGGGCAGCGGCTATCATCTTGCCATCACGTCTGGCCAGCAAGACAGGTACGCAATCAGCAGTGATCACGGTGACTGGTATGCCCGGCAGGCGCGTGAAAAAAGCATCGGCATCACCGCACTGCTGGGATTGCTCTGTCACTTCCACCACGCGGATACCATGTACCTGCAGCTTGTTGGGCACGGTATCCCAGTGCCCGCTGAGGCTGGCTGGCACAAAGTCCCTGGCATTACCAAAGCCATATTGTATGCCGGGTATGCTGGAGAGAATGGCGCTGTGGTGGTGACTGCGATGCAAGGCTGGCTCCGGTGAATTGAGTGAAAGCAAGATTTTAGCGAGTTTTGGACTTTAGCGCCCGGCATATAAAGGCGGGAATATTATTGGCGCGCATGCAATTCAGCTAATTCCTTGAACCTGCCTATGACAAACTGCGCCACCGGCGAATGGCTGCGGCCCCGCAGCGACACGATGCCCACCTCGGAATGCATATTCGGGATACCCGCAATCAGCAGCGGTAACATCAAGCCACGCTGTATTTCATCTGCTACCGCAGCATTAATGGCAGCCAGTATGGTGTCAGACTCCAGGGCAGCACGCTTCAATGTCAGCACATCGTCACATTCAAGCGCAATCGGCAAGGCGGCGCCCGCTGGCAAACCCAGCAATTGCGCCAGCGCCTTGCGTATCGCCTGCGGCAAGCGCACAGATGCCAGACCATAATCGAGAATATCCGCAGGCAGCCTCCCTGCCTTGTTCAATAACGGATGCCCGGCACGCACAAAAAAACCACCACTCTGGCGCGCCAGCAAATCAATGTCCAGGTCCTGGTCCGGCGGCAGGTCACGCGTGTCTGCCACAAAAAAATCCAGCTCTTCAGCCCGCAGATGCTGGGCCAGGTATTCCCAGTTATTGACTTCTACCCGCAAGCTGACGCTGGCAAAATTCTGCCGCAATTCTGGCATCAGCATGGGCAGCAAGGTCGCCGCCGGAAATGGCCCCACGCCTATCGCCAGCTCGCCTATCTGCTTGCTGCGGTATAGCTCAATATCTCTTTGCAGACAATTGCTGTCAAACACCAGCTTGCGCGCCCGGTCTATAAAAAAGCTGCCTGCCGGAGTGGGCAACACCTCGGTCGTGCCACGGTCAAACAATTGCACCTGCAACTCAGCCTCTGCCGCCTGTATGCTACGGCTAAGGGCAGACTGCGACAGATGCACGCGCTCGGCAGCGCGGGCAAAATTCTTTTCATCTGCCAGGGCAACTACATGTTTGAGTCGCTTAAGTTCCATTATGTTCCATAGCCCTTACCTGAAGAAAACAGCATAAAAGATCAGCAATGCGCGCAGTTCTTGAGTATTGTCATTTCAATACGCTCATGCATGCAGCGCATTGATTTTAGCTTAAGAATGCATTGGACAACTACAATTCGCTGCCCTACGCTCTTCCATAAAATAAATAATGGAGACTGTCATGCATCATTTGAAGTTAACACCTCTCGCCGCCCTGCTCATTAGCGGCCTCGCTGGCAGCCTCATCCTCAGCGCCTGCGGACAAAAGGCCAGCAACACCCCCATGGGTGACGCCACGGCCACTACCGTCAAAGCCAATGCCGACATGGCGCAAGACCTGGCGCTGGACGACCAGCAAGACTTTGAAGATGCCAAGCGCGGCTTGATCGCCAAACCAGAAGGCAAAATCCTCAGCCCAGCAGGTGAAGTGCTCATCGATTTCGATGCCTGGAAATTCATTGATGGCGCAGCCCCCTCCACCGTCAACCCCAGCCTGTGGCGGCATGCAAAACTCAATGCCCAAATCGGCCTGTTCAAAGTTACTGATGGCATTTACCAGTTGCGCGGCTTTGACATCGCCAATATGAGCATCATAGTAGGCAAGACAGGCTGGATCATCGTTGACCCACTCACATCAAAAGAAAGTGCCAGCGCCGCCCTCGCCTTTGCCCGCAAACACCTGGGTGATAAGTCAGTGACCGCCATCGTATTCACCCATAGCCATGCTGACCATTTTGGTGGCGCACTTGGCGTCATCACGCCAGAAGAAGTCAAAAGCAAAAACATCCCCGTCATCGCGCCCGACGGCTTCATGGAAGAAGCCACCAGCGAAAACATCCTCGTCGGCACCGCCATGGCCAGGCGCTCTGGCTACCAGTTTGGCAAAGACCTGGAGCGCTCACCCAAGGGCCTGGTCGATACCGGCCTGGGCAAAGGCGTCGCCTATGGCAGCATAGGCGTGCTAGCACCTAACCAGCTCATCACCAAAGAAACGCAGGAGCTGACACTGGACGGCGTGAACTTTGTCTTCCACAACGTGCCAGGTGCAGAAGCACCATCAGAACTGACCTTCAGCATCCCCGATAAAAAAGCCTATGCCGGTGCCGAAATACTCGCGCAAACCATGCACAATCTCTTGCCCGTGCGCGGTGCCAAGGCACGCGATGCACAACGCTGGAGCAGCTACCTCGAACAGGCCCTCGCACAAAGTGCCGATGCCGATGTTTATTTTGGTCAGCACAACTGGCCCATCTGGGGCAAGCCACGCATTGCAGAATTCATTACCAAGCAGCGCGATGTTTACAAATACACTCATGACCAGACCGTGCGCCTCATTAATGCCGGTTACACGCCTTACGAAATCGCCGACAAAATCAAGCTGCCCAAATCACTGGAAAACTATTTCGGCGCACGCGGCTACTACGGCGATCTGCGCCACAATGTCAAAGCCGTCTATCAGTTCTACATAGGCGCGTATGATGGCAACCCCGCCAACCTGAACCGCCTGCCACCGCAGGAATCTGCCAAACACTATGTAGAGTTGCTGGGCGGCGCAGACAAGGCCATCGCCGCTGCGCAAGCATCTTTTGACAAGGGAGAATACCGCTGGACAGCCGAGCTGCTAAACCACGTCGTCTTTGCCGACAGCAAAAACAAAACCGCCAAAGAACTCCTGGCACGCACCTACGAACAAATGGGCTACGCAGCAGAAGCATCCACCTGGCGCAACAGCTACCTGACCGCCGCCAATGAACTACGCAACGGCCCACCCGCCAAAGGCGTGAACCGCGCTGCCATGATAGACATGCTCAGCCAAACCCCGATAGAACGCTTCCTCGAAGCCATGGCCGCCGGCCTCAACGGCCCCGACGCCGAAGGCAAAGACTACAAGCTCAACCTGGTACTGACCGACACCAAGGAGTCTTACGTACTATGGATAGAAAACGCGGTACTGCATCACAAAAAAGCAGAACCGGTAAAAGATGCGAATGCCACGCTGACGCTGACGAAGCCCATCTTCATCAAGATGATGGCCGGGACGGCGGGCATCAAAGATACCTTGTTCAGTGATGACTTGAAGGTGGATGGGAGCAAGATAGATCTGGTGCGATTTTTTGGTCTCATCGACAAGGCGCCGGGGACGTTTGGGATTGTGACGAAGTAGGCCAATCACAATTTCACGAAACTGACTTGCAGACATTTTTTTGAAATTACTACATTTAATTTGAACACATCTGTACTTCCGATAACATTCAAAAGTCTCATTATTTCGCTCTTAGTAGCTCGAATCGAGACAAGATTAAAAACGTTGGAGCCGTGCTGTTTTTGTATTAATTTGGACACACTAATCTCATTTCTTATAATAAAACCAAATTAATATTTTTAATCATGATGTAATTAGCAAACTCTATCTTTCCCCAAAACAAAACGAGAAAAACCTATGAATGTATTTGGCTCAAAAACCGGTGTGATCATTCAAAAATCAGGTTTATGGATTGGTATCATCATATTAATTGTGATAGCGGCGTCTTTAACTCTCTCTTTGTTTACTTTATGTTTAGCAAATATACTTTTTTTCACTCAAAAAGTTGCCGATAATTTAGGCTATACATTCCTTATTAGCGATGAAATTGCAAAAGCTATACTGACATTAGGCGGCGCTATTTGCGTGGGATTTCTAGCGCTATATGGTGTTCGGCAACAAAATTTAAGTGCCGAAATGCGACACAGAAAAGATGCTAGCCTTACATTAAAAAAAGAAATTTTCTTAGAAGTAGCAGAAGCATCATTTTTCCAATTTAAAATTTTAACGACTTATGCAGCCCCTTCGGTTACTGAAGAAGATAGGCAAGTTATGATGCAAGAGGTTGAAAGTGCATTTTTTAGAATGCAAATCGTATCTAGCCAAGAAACTATCGAGGCTATGCTTGATTCAAATCACGCGTGGACAAGGGCACGATATGCCATCGCGATGCTTCCACCAGTGGAGAACAGTAATGAAGCTAGGATAATAAGGCTACAAGAAATACAGGCGCATGCTAGGCCCTTTATGAGAACGCTTTGGCAATTCAATATTTCAGCAAGAAAAGAAATAGATTGTGGGCTGCCAAATGAATCTACATACTTGGCTATGATGAACAACCAATTCGATAAGGTTGATATATTTTTTAAAGAGTTGCAAAAAAATATGAAAATTAGCCGTTAGTTCACATAGATGCGATTACTTTAAAAAATATTTTGCCGTGTCATCCGAAAATATATGCCCAAGAAACAAGCACGATCACGCAAGAGTAAGCGCCGTGACTGCTGCAGGGCCCGTAGCCGCAGTGCCCATACTCGAAGGCCTGTTTATCTGGCTTCAGGATATCAATTACCCAATTGCTAGACTGATTGCAGATTTTCTTGTCACGGTTGGAGACCCACTCATTCCCCACATCAAGAAAATATTGCGCTCTAACGATCAGCCATGGATAGAATTTGTCCTGGATTACGTCGTCGCACAATTAGCGCCGGAACATATCCATGCACTCAAGGCGGAACTCAATCAACTGGCGATGACGGGCATGTCTGAAAGTGGTGTCACTGCGATACGTATTGGGGCATCTGTCGGAATATGGGATCAAAAAACCTTGAACTGGATGCTCGACAATAATATCCGGGCATGTGAAGAATTCTTGCTTGAACTCAAAGCACTTAAAGCCGAGGCATCGCGAGAACAGCAAGTATAAGTATGATGAGTAAAACGCAGTCGTACCCAAGTTGCATTTCACATTAGCTCATATTAGTTGCAACCACCTAAACATGCCCAAGCCAGTAAGTCACGCTCCCCTTCGCGTAGCATATCCCTCTATAAACTACTGATTCCTAATAGCTTGATGGCAGCAGTAATGCATGCAACTAAGCATGGCAATTAATTTACCCGCAGCAACTAATCTTTCCCTGCCAAATCATTCACTCCAGCAACAGCCTTGCACACAAGCCTATCTACGTTTATATTGCCGGGTTGCCCGCCCCCTATATAGCGCTTTTACAGTGCACAACAACAATTCAAACCATGTCCGCAGAACCCCAGATCAAGATTTACCAAGACGATATCACGCCATTTTTGCAGCGCCTGCCTGCTTTTTTGCTGTTTCCTTTCAAGCCTGCACCGCTGATCATGATTGCGGGCTTGTCGGCCCTGAGTGTCGTGTCGGTGTTTGCCTTTGGCATGTTTCGCGGCTTGCTGATGCTGTTCTTTTTGCGCTATGCGTATGCAGTCATGGAAATGGCGTCGATGGGACAACTGAACCCAAAATGGGATGACATTACTGTCTGGGGTAATAAAGATAAACGCCCCTATAAGCAGAACCTGGTGTTCTTGCTGTATTTTATTTTGATGGTCATCGTTGGCACTTATGCCATGAAGCCGGATGCGAATGCGCCTGCGATCTCATCCAAATCCCAAACCAGTGCCGCAAGTGTGCAAATGCCTGCGGCGGCATCGCTGGCGGCAATAGCCGGCAATGAGGCCACCCCTGGCCGCAGGCCTGCGCCAACAGATGAGGATGACGACAGCGTCGACCCGGATGAACCCAAAGCCCTCAGTCAGTATGATATGGCTGCCCCCAGGGCCAGCAGCGATGGCAGTGATGAAGCAGCCCGGCGCATTGCCATGCGTGAGGCGGAGCTGACCTATGGTACGCAAAACGGCGCGCAAGACAATAGTGTGGAAGAAAGCAGCAATCAGCCGCGCAGCAGGATGGATAAATTCATGGCGCCGGATGTGCATTTTGCCAAATGGTTTTATGTGCTTGCGATCCTGTTTGCCCTGCCCATACCCGCTGCAGTGATGGTGCTGGCGATTGAAGATAATGCCTGGCGTGCTCTCAATCCTGCGACGGCGCTGTTCTTCATACGTGGCATGGGTGCATCCTATTTCGTCGTGTGGGCAATCTTTGGCGCAGTCTTGTTGAGCATAGAGGGCTTGCGTCATCTGATACCGGCAACCTGGTCACCTTTCGTGAGCGTGCCGCTGATGACTTTTTTGAATTTTTACCTGATCCTGGCAACCTATTCGATGATGGGCTATGTGCTGTATCAATACCATCAGCAACTTGGTTTGCCTGTGGCAGTGGATTTTGATACGCACAGGGAGCAGTCCAAGGCGAAGGACAATCCGGCACCTGCATCTTCTGACCCGTTCATCCAGCGTATTGATGCACTCTTGATGAGAGGTGAACTCGATGCTGCCTTGCGCATACTGGAAGATGAAATGCGCTATGAGCGCGGCAACCTGACCCTGAATGAAAAACTGTATCAGCTGCTATTGCGCAAAGGCGATGAAAAACGCATCTGCGAACAGGCGCGGCGCTATATGCTGGTGCTGGGTAAAGCTGGCTATCATGAAAAAGCCATGCATATGCTAGGTGAACTCAAAAACCGCGACCCGGCTTTTGAAGTGCAGCCGGACGATATCCTGCAAGTTGCCAGCAGTGCTTTTGCGACCAGTGATTTCAAGGGCGCGATGAATCTGATACAGGGTTTTGACAAGAAGAACCCCAAGCATGCAGATATCCCCGCCGTATACATGCTGGCTGCCCGCCTGTCTGGTGACCATTTCCGCAAATATGCGCAGGCAATTTCCATCGTGAATGTGATCTTGCAGCGTTACCCTGATGCTGACGTGGCAGCAGAAGCCAGTGCTTATCTGGAAAAAATGCAAAAGCTCATGGCAGCATTACCACCTGCTGCACCAGTGGCATCAAGCTGACCATATTACAGGCCTCCCACTAAAAAACAGAAGCAGTTGCGCTTCAGCGCAGCTCTGTTTTTGACTCTCTATTATGGTGACTACTAATGGATAATCTGGGTTTCTTAGCTGCTGCAAAACTAATGCCTGCATGTACAGATATTGAGTTAAAAAATCTATTTCCAGAAATTCACTCATTCATTGAGCAAGAAAAAAGTAAACATAGCTGGAGTGCAGTAAAGAATAGTCCAGACTTCATAGCATTTGAAAAAGCACTTCAACAACGAATGCTTGTTGCCAATGATGACGCTATCATGGCTGGCTGCTTATCAATTCTCACCATTTCTGAAATGGTCTCTGACGTCCAATTTATTATACAAGCTCTGGCACTGTCTGCGCGAAAGCTAAGACAGGCAGATGCGGTGCTGTATGCGGCAGTTCGATATGCATTGTCAGCCGACCTTCTGGATGACAACAGTTATGTGGAAGCTTGCGGTGGTTTAAATATGAATGCTCTGGAATGTGATAAACACTTGCGGGTTGCTGAAAAGATTTTGCATCCTTTGGGGATTTCAACAACGATATAGTATAGGCAAGGTACGGTTAGCTCGTGTAGGTACGATTAGTGAAACGTAATCGTACGCATGTACATCGTTGAAACAGCCATAGCCCTTTCAAGATTTGATGCCTGCGTGATTTGTGATGTGCTCCCTACCAAGTGTCTAGAGTGAGTCAACATGCGTACGATTACGCAAAGCTAATCGTACCTACAGGACTGACCAGCCTGCTTGGGATCCATCTAAAAAAACAGAAACCATTTTTTATCAAAGGTCTCTGTTTGTTATGCAGAAAAATTCAAGCCATCTAAGCCAACAATGCCGAAATAAAATCCTTCTTGTCACTCTTCGCCACTTCCTTGAATTGCAGCGCCGATTCAACATGGTGCAGATGATGGGACATCAGTTCTACGGCTTTTTCTACGTCCCCGGCTTTTGCGGCCTTGATGAATTCTACGTGTTCGTCTGATGAGCAACTGGCGTCGCGGCTGGACTGGTAGAGCATGGTGATGAGGGAACTGCGGCCAGCGAGTTTCATGAGGATGTCAGTCAGTACCTGGTTGCCTGCGGTCTTGGCGAGCAGGATGTGAAAGTCGCTGAGCAGGGTTGAGCGTTCCTGCACGTTGTTGTCGCTGATGGCCTGGCGTTCCTGGAGCAGGTGCTGTTCTATGCGGGCGTAATCTTCTGCTGTCGCCTTGGCGATGAACTCGCGTACCAGTGCAGCTTCGAGTATGCGGCGGACAGCAAATATCTCGTGGGCTTCCTGCTCGCTGGGCTTGCTGACGAAGGCGCCTTTTTCTGGCACGAGGTCGATGAGCTTGTCCTTGGCCAGCATGACGAGGGCAGCGCGGATTTTGGTGCGGCTGACGGAATACATGCGCGCCAGCGCCTCTTCCCTGAGCTTGGTGCCGGGCGGCAGCCTTTGCTCGGCGATGGCCGTGGTGATGTCTAGGGCGATGGCTTCTGAGCTGTCTGCCTGGTCTGCCTGGGCTGGATTGGTGGTGGCGGTCATATTCTTATTTACCTGTAGAGCTAGCGTGCTGCATGATGAGCTAAGGCGAAATTGTAACCTCTAGTGGACTGTAACAGTGAAAGCGCAAGTGAAGGACATGCGCCCGGCGTACCAGGGCAAGGCGCAAAACACAGCGATAGCGGGGCTATCGCGAGTATTTGCAACACAGCCCTGGTCGGCGCGCGCATGGCAGGCACTTCGCTTTTCACTGCTACAGTCCACTAAAAGCACAACGCCCAAAGATTTTGGCCTTTGGGCGTTATGTTTGTTGCATTAAGCTTGACCTGGCGCAGTCAGTGCATGAAAAACTGCATCATCCCACCACCAGCTCTGCCTTGCTATTCGCCAGATCATAACTGGCAATCGCTGCAGTATCACCATTCAAGACTGCATGGGCACGGCTTCTGTCTATGTCTTTCTCCCACGCTGCCACGACCACGGTAGCAACGCAGTTACCGATCAGGTTGCCTAGGGCGCGGGCGATGCCGATGAACCAATCGACTGACAGCACCAGTACGAGGCCTACTACCGGTATGGCCGGTATGGCAGACAGGGTGGCGGCCAGGATGACGATGGCCGAGCCGGGTACGCCATGTGCGCCTTTGGAAGTGACCAGGGCAATCGCCAGTATCGCCAGCAAATCTGAGAACGCCAGCGGGGTATTGGTGGCCTGGGCGATGAATACGGCGGCCAGTGTCAGGTAGATGGAAAACGCGTCAAGGTTGATGGAATAGCCGGTGGGTATCACCAGGCCAACAGTGGTGTCCTTGATGCCCATGTATTCCAGCTTTTTCATCACTTGTGGCAAGACAGAGTCAGACGATGCTGTCGCCAGCACTACCAGCAATTCTTCACGCAGGTATTTGATGAATTTGAAGATATTGAAGCCAGCGACTTTCAATATCCCGCCCAGGATGACAAATACAAAAATGATGACGGCAGCGTAAAACAAGATCACCAGCAAACCCAGTTGCTTCAATGAACCCACCCCATATTTGCCCACAGTGAAGGCAATGGCACCAAACACGCCCAAAGGTGCGAGCTTGATGATGAAGGACATGCACTTGAAAAACACTTCTGACAAACTACTGATCATGTTGGCGATGGGGCGGGCTTTTTCACCGACCAGTGACAGGGCGCAACCAAAGATCAGCGAAAACAGCAAGACCTGCAACACGTCACCCGAGGTAAAGGCGCTGACCACGGTGGTCGGGATGATCTTCATGACAAATTCGGCAAAGCCTGCACTTTTGACCTTGTTGGCATTATCGACATAAGTGCCCAGGGTGCTGGCATCAAGCGAGGCGGGGACGATGTTCATGCCCTCACCGGGGTGGAAGATGAAAGCCAGTGCCAGGCCCAATACCAGTGCAATGGTAGTCACCACTTCAAAGTAGATCAGCGCCTTGAGGCCGACGCGCCCTACTTTCTTGAGCTCGCCTGCACCATAAATGCCATGGACAACGACGCAAAAAACGATCATGGGGATGATCATCTTGATCAGTTTGATAAAGCCATCGCCTATGGGTTTGAGGCTGACGCCAAAGCTGGGGTACAAGACCCCTATCAGTATCCCGGCTACCAGGGCGATAAGCACCTGGCCAAAAAGTGATTTGTAGATACGCTGCACGATTACCTCCTGATTGACTGGTTATTATTACTTACTGAAATTCAACTCCAACTCATTGATAAATAGACGAAAATTCTTGCAGACCTCACCATCAAGCCAGCTTTTCAGGAAGCGATCTGAAATCAAATATACTGCATCCAATTTTTGTATGCAATAAATGAATTCAATAGTAGAATCCAAAAAAACAGGTAAATCGGCAGCTCTCACGACCAGGTAAATGCGGCATACATAACAAGACAAGCCGGGACAGCCACAGCTCACTATGAAGCCTGTACAAGATACCTAACAAAGGAGGAGACCAGCATGTCGAGCAAGATGCATTCCTACGCGAGTTGTGGCTCGCAAATCATGAGCAGGGCTGACGTATTGGCGCAACATACCGAAACACCGGGCATGTTGACGCGCACTTACCTGACCGCCGAGCACCACAGTGCCGCCGCGCAACTGGCTGAATGGATGTGCGCTGCCGGCATGAATGTGCGGCGCGATATGGCAGGCAATGTCATAGGCCGTTATGAAGGCCTGGAACCCGACGCCCCCGCCCTGCTGACCGGCTCGCATTTTGATACGGTGCGCAATGCGGGCAAATATGACGGCAACCTGGGCATCTTGCTGCCACTGGCCTGTGTAGAGCAATGGCATGCGGCGGGCAAGCGCTTCCCGTTCGCGATAGAGATCATCGGTTTTGCAGAAGAAGAAGGTGTGCGCTTCAAAGCCACGCTGCTGGGCAGCCGCGCCGCCGCAGGCACGTTTGATATGGCCGTGCTGGATAATCTGGATGATAGCGGCGCGAGCATGCGCGAAGTGATGACGGCTTCAGGCTTTCACCCAGCCGGGCTGGCCAAGGCTGCGTATGACCCGGCCAGCGTACTGGGCTTTGTCGAAGTTCATATAGAACAAGGCCCAGTCTTGCTTAATGAAAGTTTGGCGCTGGGTGTGGTCACTGCAATATCCGGTGCCACCCGCTATATGGTCGAGGTGGAAGGGCTGGCAGGGCATGCAGGCACATCCCCCATGGGCATGCGCCGTGATGCCGCCATGGCCGCAGCAGAAATCGGTCTGTATATAGAACAGCGCTGCCAGGGCATACCTGGCCTGGTTGGCACGGTTGGGCAATTCAATGTACCAAATGGTGCGGCCAATGTGGTGCCTGGCAAGGCGGTATTTTCCATAGACATACGTGCTGAGCAAGATGTGGTACGCGAACAGGCCGTGGCCGATGTGCTGGCGCAAATCGAGCGCATCGCAGCACGCCGCAAGGTGCATTTCAATTTGCGAAAAACCCATGAAGCTGCCAGCGTGCCTTGTGCGCCTTGGCTACAACAGCAACTGGCTGATTCCATTACTGATTGCGATGTACCGCTGCGTCACCTGCCCTCAGGTGCCGGACATGATGCGATGGCAATGGCCGCCATCTGCGATGTTGCCATGCTGTTTGTACGCTGCGGCAATGGCGGCATCAGCCATCACCCGGATGAAATCATGACGACAGAAGATGCCGCACTCGCTGCGCAAGCCTTTGCCCATTTTGTTGAACACTTTCAATCGAAGCGTGAAAAATAACACGCCCAATCACACTCAACACCCACCAAGAAAGCTCTCCACCATGAACAACTACGAACAACTCGACGCCTGGGTAGATGCGCACTTTGACGAGCAAGTCAAATTCCTGCAAGAACTGATACGTGTGCCTACCGATACCCCACCCGGCAATAATGCTCCCCATGCAGAACGTACTGCAGATCTCTTGCAAGACATGGGCATCAGCGCAGAAAAACATGCTGTGCCAGATAGCGAAGTCAAAGACGCTGGCCTGCAAAGCATCACGAATCTCCTGGTACGTCGCCAGTACGGCCCCGGCAAGACCGTGCTGCTGAATGCCCATGGCGACGTCGTGCCACCTGGCGAAGGCTGGACCAAAAACCCTTATGGTGGTGAAATAGAAAACGGCAACATCTATGGCCGCGCCACGGCTGTCAGCAAATGCGATTTTTCGACTTATACCTTTGCCTTGCGCGCCCTCGAAGCGGTTGCCAAACCAAAGGCGGGTACGCTGGAGTTGTTATTTACTTATGATGAAGAATTCGGTGGCGAAGTCGGCCCGGGCTGGATGCTCAAGCACAATCTGATCAAGCCTGACCTGATGATAGCTGCAGGTTTTTCTTACCAGGTCATCACAGCGCATAACGGCTGTTTGCAGATGGAAGTGACGGTGCATGGCAAGATGGCGCATGCCGCAATCCCTGACTCTGGCGTTGATGCCCTGCAGGCTGCAGTGAAAATCCTGAATGCCCTGTATGCGCAAAACATGCTGTACAAACAGGTTACCTCGAAAGTGGAAGGTATTACTCATCCTTACCTGAATGTGGGCACGATAGAGGGTGGCACGAATACCAATGTCATTCCTGGCCGTGTCACGTTCAAACTCGACCGCCGCATGATACCGGAAGAAAGTCCGGCAGAAGTCGAAGCGACTTTGCGCAAAGTCATCAGCGATACCGCCGCTGAGTTGCCCGGCATCAGCGTTGATGTAAAACGCATCTTGCTGGCAAATTCCATGCGGCCATTGCCGGGCAATGCGCCTTTGGTAGAGGCAATACAAAAACATGGTGGGACTGTGTTTGGTGAAGCGATTCCCGCGCTGGGTACGCCGCTCTATACCGATGTGCGTCTGTTCTCGGAAGCGGGCATACCTGGTGTTATCTATGGTGCTGGGCCACGTACCGTGCTGGAGTCCCATGCGAAACGGGCAGATGAGCGTTTGAACCTGGAAGATTTACGCAAGGCCACCAAGGTCATTGCGCGTAGTCTGGCGGATTTATTGGTGTGATGCCGGGTTGCACTTGTTAAGCTAAATCAAACTCAACAGGCATGCGATCACACTGTATGTGTATCGCATGCATGCTGGCCGGGTACATGTGTTTGACTCAGGCTAACTGATTTTTTCTGTCAGCAGCTACTGCCTGGCTACGGGCAATTTCCAACTCCATTGCTTTCATCTTTTCCTGATGTTCCATAGTACGCTGTTGCAGTTCAGTCTCGTGCTGGCTGGTCTTGATCCATGCATGGCAGACCGAGTAAGCGATGGCAACAGCAAATGCACCGAGGGGAACGATTTGGGAGTAAGAGAGTATGTCAGACATGGCACTTTTCCTTGCTTGGTTGATGGAGTCTCCAGTATAGGGAAGCAAAGTCAGGTGCATAAGTAGCGGCTGTAAGCAGTATTGCATGACATTTGTCATGCCCCCACCCTGGTCTGGTGAACAGCAAGGCCGGGAAGCAGAGTACTGGCAAAAACTGTTACTGCAACAAAGTAATACACGTGTTACAGAGTTTTCTTGCTAAGCTAAGCGCCCTGATCAAAGAATCAATAAGGCGCGAATAGCACCAACTGCTGCCATGAAATATCTGCTCCCCCTGTTTTTCCTATTACCTGCGCTCGCTTTTGGCCAGGGTAAGGATAGCAAAGCCACCTGTGCTGATGCACGCCTGCTACAGGCAGAAACATTGAAAAAATCCGGCATCCTCCTGCCGGTGTTCAAGCATTACTGCTATGGCGACCAGTCTGGCAACTACGCGCTTTATCTGACTGAAAAGCAGGATGTAAAGCAAGGTGAAGACAAACTTTCCAGCGCTGTAGAAGCGCACCTGCTGAAGATAGAAACTGATAAATCCCTGAGCAGCATTGCCAGCATACGCGACAAGGCCAATGCTGAAGAAGCGGGCATGGAATTCTGGAGCAAGCTGACCGAAATCAGCGACATCGATCTTCTGGTGTACCGTCGAAGACTATAACCGAGAGGGGAAAAGAAGCATCCCGGCGTGGGCAAATCTCTGCAGAAAATGCTGGCTGGAGCAGGCTGAATGTCACACATGCGCAAACCAGGCTTTTCAACTTGAATTTAATGAGCACCGTAGCTTCTCCTTAAGTGACAAAAAAGTGGCAAAAATAGTGACGATAAAAGCTGATGCAAAAAGCTTGTTCCAGCTTATCACATCGATGCGACGTGCCACTCGCCAGAATTTTCACAAACCCTGACCCACAATAGAAGAAAGGCCCAAAAAGCATTTCTACTTTTTGAGCCTGCAATTTCCATCCACTAAACCATCATACCGTCTGCGGTCTGTTCTTATGAAAGGTCACGGTACTATATGGCACTGATGATGGCGGTGGTGCCTGCAGGATGTGCTTTTTCATTGCGCCTATGATGTGCATCTCACACGGCTTGCAATCAAATTTGAGTGTGTATTTTTCTTCACCGGTGACCAGGGTCATGGGTTCGGCCTTGACCTGGCCTTGTACGCCTTGCACACCCTTGGCCTGTTTGGGGCAGAGGTTGAAGGAGAAGCGCAGGCAGTGCTTGGTGATCATCAGCGATACTTCGCCCGGTTCTTCATGTGATTCGTAGGCGGCGGCGATCAGTTGTACGGCGTGTTTTTCATAGAAGCTGCGGGCCTTGTGGTTGTACACGTTGGCGAGGTAGCTCAGGGTGGTTTCTGGATAGGCGACTGGCGGTTCGACTGCCAGTGTGCGTTCAGGGCGCTGCCATGCGGCTAGACGTGCAGCCTCATGTGCAGCCACCGCATCACGGCGCAGGGCGTTGATGACTGATGATGGTACGAACCATGGCTGTTGCAAATCGAGATTGACCTGGGCAGCCTCAAACATGGTGTTGCCGAGCTTGGCGAGGTTGTCGCGCAGGCCTGCTTCTGCCTTGTCGCGGTTTTGTGCCGGTTCCAGTGCGAGTTGCGTGCTGACTTCAGAAGTCACGCCATCTTCATCGGTAATCTTCAGCAGCAATCCATCAGCCTGTTCTGTCAAAGTCATATAGACAGGAATGCGGCGCTCAGCGGATTTTTTGGTCAACGCATGTTCCCAGCGATGATCGCGGTTGCGATTGATCAGCGTACCGACTTTTAAACCAGTCAGCTCAGCCATTTTTTCATTCGGGAAGACGCGCCAGATTTCGCCATTCTCTGATGCGCCTACGCGTTCTACGGTATTGGCCTGTATGCCCGCGACTTCGCGCTTGACCATATAGTTGAGGCCATCGCCATTCGACATGGGTTCATTGGCTTCGATCTCAAAGAAGTTGGCAGCCAGGCGGGTGACATAACCGAGGTGCAAGCCTACATATTTGGGTGAGTCGAATGCGCCTATGTCATCGAGGCGGCCATTGGCAAAATAATCGGTATGACCACGGTGGAAGTTTTTATCAACGTTAGGTGTGAAGGCAACCTGGCTATGGCCGCTGGAAGCACGCGTGAATTCTGGTCGGCGCTCTAAAATTTCATCCAGCAGCAAGCGGTAATGGGCTGTGATGTTCTTGACATAGCCCATGTCCTTGTAGCGGCCTTCTATCTTCAATGACTGCACGCCTGCATCGAGCAAGGCTTCGAGATTGCGGCTCTGGTCATTGTCTTTCATCGACAGCAGATGTTTTTCATAGGCGACTACCCTGCCCTCGCCATCGCTGAGGGTATAAGGCAGGCGGCAGGCTTGCGAGCAATCGCCACGGTTGGCGCTGCGGCCATTGTCGGCATGCGAGATATAGCATTGGCCAGAGAAGGCAACGCACAATGCGCCGTGAATAAAATATTCCAGCGGCGTGGCAACCTGCGCCTTGATGGCCTGTATCTGTTTGATCGTCAGTTCACGCGCCAGCACCAATTGCGAGAAGCCGACATCGCCAAGGAATTTGGCTTTTTCCACACCACGGATATCGCACTGTGTGCTGGCATGCAACTGTATAGGTGGGATATCGAGTTCCAGTATGCCCATGTCTTGCACGATGAGGGCATCGACGCCGGCATCATACAACTGGTGTATCTGCTTCCTTGCCGGTTCCAGTTCTGAATCATGCAGGATGGTATTCATGGTCACGAAGATGCGCGCATGATAGCGGTGGGCAAATTCCACCAGGCTGGCGATCTCACTGACTTCATTACTGGCATTGTGACGCGCACCAAACGAAGGGCCACCGATATACACGGCATCAGCACCATGCAAGATCGCTTCGCGGCCTATTTCTACAGTTTTGGCGGGCGATAACAGTTCGGTCTGGTTGACAAGCAAGCTCATGGTGGTGGCCGGTGACAGGGAAAGGGCGAAATTATAAAGGAAATCAAGGGCTTATGTCATATTTGCTGCTGCAACCCAGTATTAATTGAATGTTGATTAAGCAATATTTGCGTTGGCAAAGCTGCTTTCTTGGGTTTCCATCAATATTGAAGCCTGATTTTTATCTTTTGCAGTGTAGATCAAGACGGGCAAATAACCAGAAGATATGTGGCGCAGACAAAATTTCATTGCACAAAAAGAACGCTTTCCTGTTTCCCTTTCTTGCCTGCTCTACAATATGGCTCAATGTCACCACTACTGTATCTATGCGCTTAGCTCCTGCCTGCCTTTTGTCCGTTTTACCCTTGCTACCTGCTTTTGCTTTCGCACAGGCCGGTTTGCCGACTACTGTCGAAGCCGCATTCAGCAGAACCAATGTGCCGGTCCAGGCATTCAGCGCAATCGTCATGCCTGCCAGTGGAGGCCAGCCAGTCTTGTTGCAGGCCGCAGACCGGCCCATGAACCCGGCATCGGCGATGAAGCTGGTGACAACTATCGTGGCACTCGAAGAACTGGGGCCGACCTTTCGCTGGAAAACGCAGATACTGGCCGACAAGAGCAGCAAGAAAGACATCTACACTGGCAACCTCTACCTGCGTGGTGGTGGTGAGCCCAACCTGACGATAGAAAAACTGGGCAGCATGTTGCGTAGCCTGCGCAACCAGGGCTTGCGACGCCTGCGTGGTGACATCATTCTTGACCGCAGTTATTTCCAGCCTGAGCGGCCAGATATAGGTGCAGCACAATTCGATGAATTCCCTGATGCTTATTACAACGTCATACCTGATGCACTGCTGGTCAACAGCAACCTCAGCAGCATCTCTCTGGAATCAACGACGGACAAGATAGAAGCTCGTCTGAACACGCCGCTGGACAAGGTCAAGATCGTTAATCACCTGCACTTTAATGAGCTGCCCTGCTCTGCCTGGGAGACCGAATGGCAGCCGCCTGTGATAGAGACTGTCAACAACATGGCGGAAGATCCCGAGACAGATAATCCAAACGCGCCAGCCAGTAAAAAACCACTGCGTCAGACCACCAAAGCCGGGCTGGAAATCACGCTCAACGGCGGCTTCCCCAAGCGTTGCAAGATCACGAACAATATCAACATCCTTGACCGCAACCAGTATCTTGCGCACCTGATACGCGCGCTATGGCAAGAGATGGGTGGTACCTGGCAGGGTGAAGTGCGCGATGGCAAGACACCCGCCTCGGCCACGGTATTGGCAGAGCGCCAGTCCGAGCCACTGGCAGACATTCTGCGCATCATCAACAAGCAGTCTGACAATGTCATGGCGCGCATGCTGTACCTGACTCTGGGCGCAGAATCCGCCAACAAGCAGGGCATGACTAACCTGCAGGCAGCGGACGCACGTATCAGGCAATGGTTGTTCAGGCAGGGTATCAACGATGCCGGGCTGGTGCTGGAAAATGGTTCCGGCCTTTCACGAATTGAACGTATCAGCCCACAACAAATGGCGGGTTTATTGCAGGTGGCCGCCCGCAGCAACTGGTATGCAGAATTTGCCAGCAGCCTGCCGGTGGCCTCCATGGATGGCACCATGCGCCGTCGTCTCAAAGGTGGGCCGGCAGAATTACGCGCGCGCATCAAGACCGGCACCTTGAAAGATGTGGTGGCGATTGCCGGTTATGTCAGGGATATCAATGACCAGCAATGGATAGTGGCGGCGATGATCAATCATGATGAAGCTGTCAAGGCAAAAGCTGCTTTGGACGAATTGATTACATGGGTGGCGGCAGGTCGCCCATAAATTTCACTGCGATCCACTGCGCCTATTTGGTTTTGACCGGCTTGTCATTGACCACGACATACTTCTGCGTATCAGCATCAAAAACCAGCTTCTTCTTGCCCTTTTGCGCAGTAATGACAAAGTCATAGCTGTTGGTGCGTTCACCTGCACTGTCGGTCATTCGGCTAACCTGGCGGTAACCGTAAGTTTTACCTGCAAATTCGACGATGAGCGGGCCAGGTGCGGCGATGCCGGGGGCGAGCTCCCATTTGGCCAGGTAGTCATAGCAATGCGGCGGGTCTTGTTCGTTTTCATGCAGGTGCAGGCGTGGATGCTTGCCTTTGCCGGGGCGCATCATGCTTTCACATTCTGGGCCACTCTCTACATGCTTGACCAGATCGACATCCTGGCCTTTGTCAAACAATGGGGTGATCTTGTCTGCTTCTATGCGCAACAAACGCAACCAGACATGGACTTCGTTTTTTTCTACATGGCTATGTTCTATTGCCATGGCAAAGTCACCGGGGAATAATTCCACCATGCTGGTCTTGCTGATGCGACCGTTGGCAGCCAGCCATTCAACCACATCCTGACGATTGGTCAGTGACCAGGCCTCACCACGGCGTTTGAACCAGTACGCGGCAATCAAATTGGGCAAACCCGATGCAAGTGGCTCGCCCTTGACCAGCAGGACAGCCGTGTCTGCATCGAGTTTTTGTACATGCAGGGCATGCATGCGCAATGCCAGTTGGGTTGTCGAGGGAATCGACGCTGGCAACTCTGCCTTTAGTTGCGGTGTCCTGATGATGTCTTTGTCGTCATTGATATCCCAGCCCTTGAACACCAGGCGCATGAGATCGCGCTGCTCCAGCGTTTGCACTGACTCATTGCGGGCGCAGGCCACCAGCATGCACAGGGATAGCATGAGTACTGCGTAAGCAGGGGAGTAAATGAAGCGCCAGGTTAATTGCACAAGGGAAATTCTTCTCGATGAGGCAGTCTGGATTTTAACTGATAGGCAGTGATTGAAGGTTGTTTGATGGACTAAGTATGGTTTTAGCCCGCTCACCCAGGCCAGAAGAACACAAAGCCCCTACTCTCCATTCTTGAACCGCCTCACAGCCTCATCCCGCTTGGCAATGAGCTTGTCCCCCTTGGTCTGCATGCCCAGCGCAAAGTATGACTGTGCCAGGGCTTCGAGAGTGTAGATATCCCATTCATTGCCATTTGCCATGCTCTTTTCCAACAGGGCGATGGCTTGTTTGTGGCTGTTCTTTTTGGCGTACAGCAGGGCCAGTTCATTGACCAGTAACTGATATGGCTGACTGTTGAGGCCGCGCTCAAACCAGGTGCGGGCACCTTCCTGGTCTTCGCGATAAATGGCGATGCCGCGGTAATAGCAAAGACGTGATTTCAAATCATCGACCAGTATTTCATCGCCGGTGGTTTTTCTGATGTTGCCGATGAAGGTCTCCATCTCAGAAAAAGAACCGCCCCACTGCGGCAACAATTTGCTCAGGCAGGCATATACCGGTGAATACAGGGTGGGGTCATTTTGCAGGGCGATTTTTAGCAATACATCATCACCGTCTTTGATACTGAGTGCCCTGTTACTGGTGATTAACTCACCTGCACAGATACTGCATGATTTTATTTTTTCATTGGCTTTCGTCAGATCGACTCTTGCCAGGCTGGATAATTGATGAAACTCAGCAAACTGTTTTTTGCTGGTCTCAGCAGCCAGTTTATCACCGCGCGCATCCCATGCCTGCTGTTGCAAGAACATGCCACGTGCGAGTGAAGCATAGCCATAGGTGCTGGATTTTAGCCAGGTATCAAACTGCTTTTGAAAGTCTTTGTCCAGGCGCGACAAAGTAGCAAAGCGTTTATAAAGGGTATTTGATTTAAGCCTGCCAGCCTTGTTTTGTGCAAAAGCACTATCGAGTGCAATGTCCAGCTTTTTGAATTCGCCGCGCCATAACATGCCCACCAGGATGTTTTGTTCATGTTCTTCATCGGCATAATTGCTGCCCAGTTTTTGCAGTTCAGGATTTTCTGTTGAGCTTTTTAACCATACGACCTGATGTAATTCAGTATTACCGGCATCGCGGAAAGACTGGTGCCATATTTCTTGAAAGCCCTCTTGCGCCATGCTGTTCTTACGGGCGACATACCATACTGTGGTCATGCCCCAGTATGAATAGAATCTCTCCATATCCCTGGGAAAAGGATGGAAGTAGGCTTTATAGCTGAGCAAGTCCTTGTCATTTTTTTGCCCGACGACCTTATAGGGCATGAAGCGGCTTTCCACCATTTTTTGCAGCAGTTGCGTCAGGGCAGAATCAGACAGCCATGCGCTCTCCTTCACTTTTTCGTTCGCCGCAATTGGCGTAGCCGGTTTGGTTTGTGCCTGAACCTGCGTAGCAGCAAAACTCAATACCATGGCGCAGGCAAGGCCAAGTTTGCTCAGGTATGAAACTTCTTTTAGATGGGACTTGCTGGATAAATGATCAGGCATGGATGACAACTCAGATTTTTGTATACCAATCATAGCCCGACAGACCGACAAACGCCAAGCGTGCTTGCGCATGTTGGATACAAATCACAGATTCAATCAAAACAAAAAAATAATCCTATTGACATCAAAAATGATTTGCAAATGGATAATGTGTGCACTATGCTCATTTCTACAACTTGCACAACAGGTTGAGCACAGCACATCAAACAATATCGGGAGAGACTGCCAAATAAAGATTGTGGCAGCGCCGAAGGAGCAACCGCCCCGGAAACTCTCAGGCAAAAGGACCGTTATTGTTTTCAAACTCTGAAGAGCGGCTGGATTGCGTCGCCCAGCACACCGAAGGAGCAAGCATTGCCGCCTTACCCATGGCAGCAGGCGAAATCTCTCAGGTCCAGGACAGAGGGGGTATCCGTTGCGTAACTGCGCACGGACATCCCTTTGACGTCTGGAGTCTGCTTACCATGAAATTCATCCATTTGAACGGTGACACTGTCACCGCGATGGCGGCCGCCTGCGCGCTGTCCATCTATAAAACCGGGTTTTACACTGATTGCAAAACCGAGTTCAAAAACATGAACGACGCTCAACAAACAGCCAGCCTTGATGGTCCTTGCTACAAAGATGATCTCAGTATCACTTTAATCACTACAATCACCACAGGCCTTTTGCACTCTCACGATATGCGACCGCAGTGTAGTCACATTCATTGTTGACGCTGACCAGCGCAATTTCTTTTTCATAAAAATTCTGATTATAGAGTTCTGAACCGCTCTATAAGCGGATCCCCTATTCCCGTTTGCGCGGGAATGTTGTCCGGCATGCTCAGCCATGCCATGTTTCAAGCCGCCCAATCCGCTTGAATGGGCGAGCTATTGTCTCAAGCAAGTCACAAACCAACCAAGGAGTAAATCATCATGCATTTTCACCCTGTTTCAAGATTCAAAAAATCCACCCTGGCTGCTTTGATTGTCAGCATCAGTTGCGCTGTAGCCAGCCCTGCATTATTGGCACAAAATCTGGCTAGCGATATTGGTGGAACAAGCGATCAGGCCCGCCTGGTCAGCGCTGCTGCACAACGCGATTTTGCTGAATTTGTACAGTTCAATGTACAGCGACGTGGCGGCACTTTGCCGTCTGAATTCCCGCTCGAAGTCAATGATGTGCAAGACCTCAAGGACGCGAAGATAGGCTATGGGTTTCCAGTTTATAGCCTGCCGCCGCAAGATGTCATGACAGGTCGCGGTGATTTACGCAGCATGGCAAAAGCGACCGGTGAATGGCGCTTTGTCATCACCCTCAACGACACACCGATAGGACTGGCAACCCTGCGGCAAAACAACGGGCGCTGGGGTGTAATTTCGTATGGCGGCGCAGTGCTGGCCAAGGATGTCGATGCAGCGATTGCAGTGCATGGCAACAGCACACGCTCCAACCTGCGCTTCATTCGCGTGTATCAGGCCATGTCGGATTTTCTGGAAGTAGTCTCGCCTACCGATGCTCGTGCCCGCTTTGCGCCCTTGCAAGCCGCCCGCCAGAATTTGCTGCTGCAACAGCGCAGTGAAAGACTCGGCACTCAATCTGCCAACAACGGTTTGCTCGAGCAAAGCGACATCCTTGAACCTTTGCGCATCAGCGTCAAGCGCAATATCGACAGCTTTCGCTAAGCCAAAATCCAGTTGAATATACCTACAATAAATACGGTGATATCATGAAAAAAAATCTGTTAAAGCTCATACTCGTCTTGGGAGCAATGCTGGGCATACCCAGCGCTTACGCGCAATACCGCGCATTGAATGTACCGCTGGTCACGCAAGAACACAGCCAGTGGTGCTGGGCAGGCAGCAGCAAGGCCTTGCTGAGTTTTTATAATCAAAATCCCAGCCAGTGCCAGATAGTGAACTGGGCTTATGGTCTGAACTATGCTTGCGGCAATACCAACTTTAACTGGAACAGCAACGCCAACCAGCCCAACTCCATGTACGGTAGCGGCGGCAGCGTACAAAACATCCTGGCACATTGGGGCGTGCCAAATACTGCCTATAACTATGCATCATCATGGAACACGGTGGTCAACGACATCAATGCCAACCGCCCTTTCGTCATCCGCTATGGCTGGACCAATGGCGGCGGCCATATCATGGTCGGTACTGGCTATGAGGTGTATAACGGCACCAACTATATCTACATCATGAACCCATGGCCAGGCGAAGGCAAAACCTACCGGACTTATGGCTCTGCCGTGTCCGACTATGATCATCAGTGGACGCATACGCAGCGCATGAATATCAGTGGTTGATGTTTAAAATACTGATGCAGTAAATTGACTGGGGGTGCAGGGAACGCCACCTCCAGTCCATAACTCAACACTGTTCAAGACAAACCACAGGAACATATTTTGACTGTGATTCAGATAACAACATATACTGGAACATAATCAGCGCCTCAATTTCCGACCATTGGCATCACCTGTCAATTCCAAATCAGGCAATTTTTCAACACCAAGTCGATATGAGTATCAAAGCTTTGGTCGAATCTTCGACCACACAAGAAGATAAGCCAACAGCGGACGAAATCCTTTTGTATTGCGGTACAACTCAAATTAGCCATGAATTCTTTTTCAATCAGTTTTCCCTTGAGGTAGCCCGGGGCTTTCATGAGCAGCGCTATACTTATGAAGACTGTGATGCCGTGATGAATCACCTGTTCAATATCATGACAACTGCGCCTTTTTTCGATACTGAAATCAATATTCCAGAGCCTGCGTTTTCTATTTTTCTTACTTTCGATTCAGGTGAATACCATCATCCGCATGACCTTCCGCATGAAAATCCAATAGAAAAACACACCAGACCAGGTGTGTCAGAAATACTGAAATTACATACTTATCGCGAGTAACTGCCCGCATACTTTACAATGCGCGCATGAGTACTACTTTTTCCTGCCGCCCCCATTGCGCCGCCTGCTGCATCGCGCCATCCATCAGCAGCCCCATACCTGGCATGCCGGATGGCAAACCCGCGGGCGTGCCCTGCATACAACTGGATGAAAATCTGGCCTGCAAGATTTTTGGCCTGGCCAGTCGCCCTGCAGTTTGCTCAGGCTTGCGTGCTTCGGTGGAAATGTGTGGGGACAGACGTGAACAAGCCATGTTTTTTCTGACACAGCTTGAACTTGCAACTGCTCCTGCCATTTCATAAAACAAAGAAGTATGAGCCTCATTCACATATCTGACTTAACTGCGAATGATATTGCCAGCATCTGGGAACTGGCAGAACGTCAGGACATGCGTATCGAGGGGCGTGTCGCCTGGTCGTTTGAGGGCAATGGCATACGCACGCGTACCAGCTTCATACAGGCTTTCCAGGAACTGGGCCTGCGTTTTGTTGAATTGCCCAATTTGCTGAAGACAGCGGAGAGAACGACAGACCTGGCCGCCTATCTTGATGACTTTTACGACATCTATGTCATACGCGAACGCAACCATGAGCGCCTGGCGGAATTTGCCGGTAATAGCTGCCGCGCTGTTGTCAATGCACTGTCGAGCCAGGGTCACCCTTGCGAGGTATTGACGGATGCGTATTATGTGAATCAGGCAATCGCGCCGATACAGCAGGCGAGAATATGCCTTTGGGGCCCGCCCACCAATGTTATGCGGTCCTGGCATGAATTGGCGGTGGTCATGGGCTTTCAGGTCACGCAGCTATGTGAGGCTGCCTTTCATGAAGCAAAACCGAACGTCCGCTATGCCTCATCGATTGAATCCAGCTTTGATATCGTCATCACCGATGGCTGGCCCGAGAGCTATGCAAATGCAGACTGGTCATTGACTACCGGACATCTTGAACAAATGGGAATGCCGCATTTGTTGCCAACACCACCATTTACCATAGGCAGGGAAATTGCCTTTGACCCGGTCAGCTACGCTGGCTTTACTGGCTACCGGCAAAAGAACCTGCTCCTGCCAGTACAAAAAGCCATGCTGTTCTATTTACTAAATCATAAAAAGTTATGATCCAGACTATCTTGACATCACTTTTAGATATTTCTCAACTGATGTGGCAAAACCCTCATATCAATATGGATTTTTGTAAATTTTCACCTAAAATATATGTTACAAATCTTGGTGATACGATGGATTAGCATGTCATCAGGCTTGTAAGCGTATAAGATTTGGCTATAGCATAAGCAACAATTTTTATAGGAATTTGCATTAAAGTCATACAAACTTCATACAATCAGCTTATTACTTCAAAGTATAATTGCTATATGGAAATTATATTTCCAATCTTCATGATGCAGGCCATTAAGCAAACTGTACCTCAGTGCACAGGTCTGCATTTTCAATTTGTCTTACGACAACAAATAGAAAATCTATGACCTCTCTGTTCAAACACCTCTCGGTGGGTAAGCGCTTAGGCTTTGGCTTTGTCCTTATCCTCTCCCTGTTCTTCGTGACTACGCTGGTTGCCATCATCAAACTCAATACCGTTGCGGCGGCGGCAGACGATTTATTGAAAGACCCGCTGGCAACTGAGCGCATGATCAGTGACTGGTACCGCAATATTCACACAGGCGTTCGCCGCACCACAGCGATTGCGAAGAGCACCGATCCCTCACTGGCGACCTTCTTTGCAGCAGAACAGGAAGAATCCACCCGTGTCTCTGGCCTGCTGCAAAAAGGTATTGCCGAGCATATGAAAAGCGCTGACGAAGTGGCCCTCTTCAAAGAAATCGGCGAACAACGCCAGACTTACCTGAGTACCCGCAATACCGTGGTTGCCCTCAAAAAAGATGGCAAGGTCGATGAAGCCAATGAGGCGCTGGAAAAAGGCTTTATTCCTGCGGCGGCACTGTATGTCAAAAAAATAGAAGAAATGCTGAGCCTGCAACGCAAACAGATAGACGAAATGTCGGCTGAAATCCAGCAGACGTATCAAACCAGCCGCATTCTCTTGATTGTACTGTCGGTGATTGCCGCAGCGTTGTCAGTGCTGTGCGCCTGGCTGATGACAATCTCGATTACCCGCCCTCTGGCCAGAGCCACGGCAGTTGCCGAGAAAATGGCCCAGGGAGATCTGAGTGAGACCATAGAGATCAAGCTGAATGACGAAATCGGCAAGATGATGCATGCCATCAATGGCATCAACACTGGCCTCAGCAGTGTTATTGGTAATGTGCGCCATGGCACCGAGACCATCAATGTGGCAGCGGCAGAAATTGCCTCTGGCAATGCTGACCTGTCATCCCGCACGGAATCACAAGCCAGCTCACTGGAAGAAACCGCCTCATCCATGGAAGAGCTGACCTCTACCGTCAGGCAAAATGCGGACAATGCGCGCCAGGCCAATCAACTGGTGATCTCGGCATCCGGCGTGGCCGTCAAGGGTGGCGAAGTGGTTGGACAAGTGGTGGAGACCATGGGCTCAATCAAGGAGAGCTCGCGCAAGATTGTCGATATTATTTCTGTCATTGACGGCATCGCCTTCCAGACAAATATCCTGGCCTTGAACGCTGCAGTTGAAGCAGCCCGCGCTGGTGAACAAGGCCGTGGTTTTGCAGTGGTAGCGACCGAAGTGCGTAACCTGGCGCAACGCAGCGCATCTGCTGCCAAAGAAATCAAACACCTCATTGATGACTCGGTGGGCAAGGTCGAGCATGGCAGCAAGCTGGTTGATACTGCTGGCCAGACCATGACAGACATCGTCTCCAGCGTCCAGCATGTGGCCGACATCATGAGTGAAATCACCGCAGCCAGCCAGGAACAAAGTGCCGGTATCGAACAAGTGAACCTGGCCGTTACCCAAATGGATGAAATGACCCAGCAAAATGCTGCCCTGGTAGAAGAAGCAGCCGCAGCAGCGGAGAGCATGCGCGAACAATCAAGCAAGTTGTCCGAACTGGTATCCCAGTTCCAGATCATGGCGCAGGCACAAAAACCCGCAGTACAAACTGGCCGCCCTGTGGCGTCCCCACGCCCGCCAGTGATTGCCAGGGCCGCTGACAAGTCAGGTAACGCGGCAAATGCCGCCAGAGCACAAATCCGCCAGATACCGCAAAGAAAAGCAAAGGCAGTTGAACAGGATTGGGAAGAGTTTTAATTACAGAATATCCAGACCAGCAAATTAGCTGGTCTGGACTGGAAAATTGAATTTCCTGCTACCCGTTTTTTGTAAATCCCTCAATCCTGAGATCAAATCTTGATGCGCATGGAATCACCACTCAAAAAGAACAACGAGATGCCGTCATCATTTTGAATGACGCGCACGACTGACTGTTCCAGGCTGGCGGCATACAGCTTGCTGCCATCCGGGCGGAAGATACCAAACCACATGCGCTGGGTGCTGGTGCGGGAATTAGCCGCCAGCAAAAGGTAGTCGCGCCCGCCTATCTGTACTTCGCTGGCTTGCAGCTCGCCCATGTAAAAAGCAGAGGGTATGCGTTCCAGCATGATGCGCAGGCCATCATGATAGACCTGGATCAGTACGCCATTGTCGGTGCCAGAGCGCACAAAATTGAATTCAAACGACCCCATCCTGGTAGGCGTATTGCGGCGTACGTGCACATGGTCGGCAAAGTCGGCAAAATAATTGTTGCGGTCAGTGCGCATCTTGTTGCTTACTCGCTGGGTAGTTTCGGTTTGCACATCTTTCTCCTTAAATTCAGGGTAATTCCAGGCTTCTGCCCTGACTGCATCGCTGTCGCGCCCGGCACCGGCAATTCCGCCGCCAATGACAGGCAATGCGATGAAACAGCCACTCAAATTCATACAACTCATACTTAAGCAAGCAAACAGGACAAAGCGCATGCGCTTTGTTAGCAGGCCTGCACCTGGCCTGCTCTTCATTAGTGCTCAGGCCTGATCAGCAAACGCCTGCCAGAACCCGAGGTATCGACGATGGAAATACCGTCAGCATGCTCCGTTAATTGCCAGTGCCCGTGAGGCAGACCTATGCGATAGACGGGGTTGCCATCTGCCGCAAATATCGCCAGCCACATGGGCCTGTGTAAAAAGCCGTTGGCCACGGTCAGCACATAGGTGTCATTGCCGACCTTGAGACTGGCCGCTTCCAGGCGGCGGTAACTTTGCTTGCCGGTAAACACCGGCGATATGCTTTCACTCACCATGAACCTGCCATTCCTGCTGATCTGTACCTGGTCAAGCAGGCTCGCGCTCATCGAGGCGCTGTCTGCAGGCGTATTGCGCGGCAGGTGCTGCGCTTTGCTATAGGTGACTACAAATTCCTGCAAACGGGCGGGCACAGTGCCATCGACCTGGATGTGGTGAGCAAATTGCGCCAGATGCTGGTTGGCGTCTGGCAAACGCCAGACATACTGTTGCCGCACTAGCGTGACCTCAACCTGGTTACTGCGGTATTCCGTCAGAACGGTATCCACGCCGCCTTCCATACTTGCTCCAGCCTGAGCGGGCGGTGCTGGCATGGTGGTCGTGCTGCAGGCACTCAGTCCAAGAATCAAACTCAACGCCACAAGCGCGTGCAGGCTGGCGGCGCGGCCATGCTGGCAAAATGCGGTATATCGTTTGGGTTGCAGGGACATGCGAAATCAAGCCATCATCATTAAACATGCTGAAGTATCGCGATGCTTCATTTTAGTGACAATGAAATTAGATAAAGTACTAAAATACGGCACTTATGGTGCAGGCTGCTGCCATCTGGCAAATGTTCAAATATGGCTATCCTGCAAATAAATACAATTGAACACTGGCTGTCGCCAGCAAATTTCCAAGCAGGTGTGGCGGGCGACATGCTAAGCTTCGTCCCGACTAAAACTTCCTTATTTTTGTGTTTTTATGGATCTACTACTCGCCGTCAAAGTCATCATTATGGGTATCGTCGAAGGCTTGACGGAATTTTTGCCCATCTCCTCTACCGGCCACCTGATACTGACAGGCAGTTTGCTGAATTTCACCGGCGAGAAGCAAAAAGTATTTGAGATCGTCATACAGGCAGGAGCAATTTTTGCGGTGTGCTGGGAGTACCGTGCCAAGATCGCCAGTGTCGTAGGCGGCCTGGGCAACGATCCCAAAGCCCGCAAGTTTGCGCTTAACCTCATCGTCGCCTTCTTGCCGGCAGCAGTACTGGGTTTGCTGTTTTCCAAAAAAATCAAGGCTGTCCTGTTTGCACCGGTACCGGTTGCCCTGGCCTTCATCATAGGCGGCATCATCATTCTGTTTGTTGAACGCAAGCATGCGGGAGCGGACACTCACGACAGCAGCCATGCGCGCATACAGACTGTCGATGACATGAGTCTGCTCGATGCCCTCAAAATAGGCCTGGCGCAATCGCTGGCCCTGATCCCCGGTACCAGCCGTTCTGGTGCGACCATCATAGGCGGCATGCTGTTTGGCCTGTCGCGCAAGGCAGCCACTGAATTCTCATTCTTCCTGGCGATACCGACACTGCTGGGTGCCACCGTGTATTCGCTGTACAAGGCGCGTGAAGATTTGTCGATGGCAGATTTGCCCATGTTCAGCCTGGGTACGGTTGCCGCCTTTATCTCGGCATTCTTTTGCGTGCGCTGGTTGCTGCGTTATATCAGCTCGCATAATTTCAATGTGTTTGCCTGGTACCGTATCGCCTTTGGTATCATGATCCTGATTACCGCCTACACTGGCGCGATTACCTGGGCAGACTGATAGGTGATAACTGAAGTGACAACAGAGGTAAGTACCGCAGTGACAACAGCAGTGACGACAGCAGTGACGGCTGGCTATACGCATACAAATACCGGCAGCAATACGGTAGACCAGGCTCTGCACGTATTGCAGACTGTCTTTGGCTACCCGGCTTTCCGCTCCCAGCAAGGGCAAATCGTCGAGCATGTCGTCAATGGCGGCGATGCCCTGGTGCTGATGCCCACGGGCGGCGGTAAATCTCTGTGCTATCAGATACCGGCTCTGCTGCGCAGTGGCGTAGGCATCGTCGTTTCACCCCTGATCGCCCTCATGCAAGACCAGGTCGATGCCCTGGCCGAGGTAGGTGTACGTGCTGCCTTTTTGAACTCTACCCAGAGCTTTGATGAAATCCTGGCTGTAGAAAAAAAGATGCGCGAAGGCGATATCGACCTGGTGTATATCGCACCGGAACGCCTGCTGACCCAGCGCTGCCTTGAGTTGCTGCAAGTCGTCAACATTGCCCTGTTTGCGATTGATGAGGCCCACTGCGTCTCGCAATGGGGCCATGATTTCCGTCCTGAATACATCAAGCTGTCGGCCTTGCATGAGCGTTTCCCTAACGTACCGCGCATTGCCCTGACGGCCACCGCTGACCAGCAAACCCGCGATGAAATCATCCACAGGTTGCAACTGGAAAACGCGATGCAGTTCGTGTCGTCTTTTGACCGCCCAAATATCCGCTACCAGATCGTAGAAAAAGCCAATGGCCGCAAGCAATTGCTGGACTTCATCACGGCCCAGCATAGTGGTGATGCGGGCATCGTGTATTGCCTGTCCCGCAAAAAAGTCGAAGAAACATCTGAGTTCCTGAATGAAAACGGCATCACCTCCCTGCCCTATCATGCCGGGATGGAGCTGGCTGACCGTAGCCGCAACCAGGCGCGCTTCCTGCGCGAAGATGGTATCGTCATGTGTGCCACCATTGCCTTTGGCATGGGCATAGACAAACCCGACGTGCGCTTTGTCGCCCATCTGGATTTACCAAAAAGCATAGAAGGCTATTACCAGGAAACTGGCCGTGCTGGACGCGATGGTGCCAGCGCCAATGCCTGGATGGCCTATGGTTTGCAGGATGTAGTGCAACAGCGCCGCATGATCGACGAGTCAGAAGCCAATGAGACTTACAAGCGCGTGCAAAGCGTCAAGCTTGATGCCATGCTGGCCCTGTGCGAAACCCTGAATTGTCGCCGCACCCACATACTGGAATATTTCGGCCAGGCCGCCCAGCCCTGCGGCAATTGCGATACCTGCATCAGCCCGCCCAGCTCATTTGATGGCAGTGTGGCTGCGCAAAAAATCTTGTCCACCATTTACCGTGTAGATCAGCGTTTTGCCGCTGGCCATGTCATCGACATCCTGCGCGGCATAGATACCGAACGTGTGCAGCAATGGCGGCATGAAAAATTATCGACTTACGGCATAGGCTCGGACAAGAGCGAGGCTGAATGGCGTGCCTTGTTACGCCAATTAATCGCCCTTGGCCTGGTTGCAGTCGATTATGAAAACTATAGCTCGCTAAAACTGACAGAAGCATCCCGCGCCGTACTACGCGGTGAGATCAAGGTGCAGCTGCGCCAGTACAAAAAAGCTGAAAAAGCCGTCAAACACAAACGCCAGTCCGCTAAGGACTTTGCAGAGTCTGACCTCGACAGCGCCGCACAAACCGTCTTTGACAAGCTGCGCTGGTGGCGCGTAGAAACCGCACGCACTCACAATGTGCCCGCCTACGTCATCTTCCCCGACGCCACCCTGCGCGAAATCGCCCGCCAGCAACCCACCACCCTGCCCGCTTTGCGGGCTATCTCTGGTGTCGGCGACAAGAAGCTGGAGAGCTATGGTAAAGAGATTATTGAGTTGATAGAAGAGTTGCGCGCTTGATACCAGTCGCGCTTTTGGACGCAGCTATTCGCTCTTGCGAGGCTGTCGTCTAAGTCTCAACCCTCCTCACACGAATACCATGCAACAACGCTGTATCGTGAACTTGCTTTGCCAGCTCTGCATCGTCAATCACTAGCGTGGATTTGTTTTGATTGTTTGCAAACAAGTGCCTGGAAGTGTCGGTTACTTTCTCCAGCACGATCAAACCTTCTTTCCGACAATTTGCGGTAATAATTCTTGCCTGTCTTGACTCGAATCTCCCAAGGGAGTAAGTCTGGCTTCCGCGCAGACGGGCAATGACCTGGGCAAGTGGAAGAGAACTAAATTCATGCACGGTACGCCTTACCGCCATCATTTCCAAGTTTGATGGCCCAGTGAGGTCAAATTTTAGCGATAGATCGACATATGCTTGATAAACATAGATCAATTCCCAACCAGGTTGAGAGCCGTCCCAGAGATATTGATATTGAAGAACGACTTGTGTACTCATGTTTTTTATGTTCATTTTGGCTCGATCACCTTGAGGCGAACTTAGACCACATTCCTGGTAAGTGATTGCGAGCAGTTCACCGCTCCTGATGATATCCGTACATTTCCAGCCCAGCGGGCGATTACTCGTTGCTAATGACCACTACGTGGGACAGGCATTGACTGCACTCCTCAACCAAAAACACTCCCCCACATCTGTCAATTCACGAATGACAAAGCCGCGTCTTTCCAGTACACGGCGTAATTTCAGGTTGGGCCTGGCGCAATGTACGGCGTGCACCCGCCATTCCAGAAACTGCAAACCTTCGCGTTGTGCATAGCGATTGGCCAGTGATGCCAGGGCGGGTAAGGCACCTTCGCCGCCGCCATCGACGTGCGCCAGTTCCAGAATGAGGGTGTCGCCAGACACGCAAAAGCGGCCCAGCATGTTGGCTGAGCCGGCCTTGAAGACCAGAGCTTCGTCACTGAGTATGATGGATTGCATCAGTTCAGCAGGAAGGTTCAGGATTTCGTCGGTGGTGTAGCCTTCCAGCAGTATGTTTGACATGGATTTGATGAACGATCAATATTGGTTAAGGATCATATCAAAATTCAGCCAGTCCAGATCCTGTCGTGGCGCAATAGCGGGAGCCGGTCATATCTCGCAGAATGCAAGGTCCTGCTGTCAGATCAAATCGAAACTACCACGTCTGATATCTATAATCCATACATTTCCAAGCAGACGCGCTATTGCACGCCGCTATTCGCTGCTGCGAGACTGTCGCTTGTCCACGCATTTTCTTGATGCCTGTAAATGTAAATTTAACAAATTTCTGCCATTCACATTTTTGGTTATTTAACCAAAATAAGCTTGCAAGCCAATTCAAACACGACTACCATCAAATATTGGTCAAACAACCAAATGAAGGAACTGTCGTGACTAAGCCCATTACACTGCCAACCAAGCCTACGAAAAGTGCCTTCATGACAAGCAAACCCGCTCTCACTGACACCAGAGCGATGGTGGTATTGGTGTTCCTGACCCTGCTCAATATCCTGAATTTTGCTGACCGCTTTCTGATACAGGGTTTTGCGATAGATATGATCAGGGACCTGCATTTAAGCAATCTGGAATTCACTCTCCTGACGGGTTTTGTCTTCACCACTTTTTATACCGTGGTCGGATTGTTCATGGGTGCACTGGCGGACCGGGTGCACAGGCCGCGCCTGATTGCAGCAGGCATCTTTGGCTGGAGTGCCCTGACTGCCGCCACCGGCTTTGCCGGGAACTTTACACAACTGGCATTGGTGCGTATGTTCACCGGTGTAGGCGAGGCTGCACTGACACCTGCGGCCCTGGGCTTATTGGGCGAACGCTTCAAGGCACAGCAGCGCGCATTTGCGGCTGGCTTTTATTATCTGGGGGCACCGATAGGCATAGGCGCAGCTTTCCTGATCGCTGGTACCCTGGGTGCTGCCATAGGCTGGCGCAATTGTTTTTTTGTGCTGGGTGGACTGGGAGTCGTGCTGACGGTTTTTCTGTTCATGCTGCGTGAGCCACGCGACGAACATAAAATGCAGGCCATTATAGAGAACACCAGTCAGCGCCCCTTGCTGGCGGTATTTACTGAAGTCAGGCAGGCACTGCGCGCTTCACCTGCGCTGTGCCTGCTGATACTCGGTGGCGTGCTGATGATTTTTGCCCAGGGTGCTTTTGTGCTTGATCAGTTATGGCTGGTGCAGGAACGGGGTATGCAGGCTCAGCATGCACAGAAACTGGCAGGCATGATGTTTATTGCCGGAGGTGTGCTGGGTTCTCTGACCGGTGGTTATCTTGCCGACAAAATGCAGGCGCGCCGCAAAGCCGGGCGTTTGTGGTTTCTGGTATTGATTTACCTGCTTGGCTTGCCTGTAGCTTATCTGTATCGCCTTGTGGATGCTGGCAGCCCTGCATTTTATACATGTATGTTCATCGGCAGCATGATGATTACCATAGGCTATGGCCCGGTGTTTGCCAGTCTGCAGGACCTGGCACCTACACACCTGAGTTCGACGATGACGGCCTTCATGATCCTCTGCATGACACTGTTTGGCACTTCGCTTGGCAACCTTGCTGTTGGCGTGCTCGCTGATGCCTTCAAAGCAGCAGCCTTCAGTGCCCCCATCAGTAAGGCCGTCATGCTGGCAATGACACCTTGGCTACTGGCTATCCCGTGCTTTGCGCTGGCGGCGCGGATAATGGAAAAATGACTGAACTTATTCGAGTGAAGCGAGTATCGCATCTATCTTCATTTTGGCATCGCGGATGACGGCAAGTTTAGCGTCGGTTTCACTTTTGGCCTTGAATGGCCCGCTAAATTGTTGGGCGATTTCCAGTCCCTGCGCGCCAAACTTCTGTACTTCACCGCTGGCAAACCAATGTCCGTCTTTACGTGGAAATGCGATGACAAAAATATCGTAATTTTTGTAATGCATGGTCGGTGTTCGTTCTATCCTGGTCTCTACCCTGCTGCTCATGTTTTCTCCTGAAAGCTGATCCTGCTGTCTTTCAATACTCGTTTCAATACTCAACCACTGCCATCAATCTGACACCCCGGTGCGCTGCACCGCGCAGGCGTATTGCGGCTTTTTCATTGAAACGGTATTCCAGCCACAGATGATCATTCCCGCTTTGTGAATAGCCCAGACCGAAGCGTGACAAAGCGCCCTGCTTTTCCTGTCTGGGAGCGGGGTTGGCAGACTGCGAATAATATTCTTTAGTCACGCGCGTATACAAATCAGGCCCGTTGGCAGACTGCGTTTTTTCAGGCCGACCCGCAAGCTGCGCTTTGCTAACAGCCGGGACAGGTGGCCCGTTCAAATCTGCCTGTGTGCTGGTATCTGCCCTCGCACCTGGCTCACCCGGCTCTTGTGCCACGTTCACGGCCTGGGGTGTTGCCAAACCCGGGGGCGGTTCGGCAGCATCAGCGCTGGCGACAGAATTGCTTTCACTGGCGCAGCTATATTGCGCATACATCAACAGACTGCATGTGACGAGAACCAGGTAATGAGCGCTCATGATCATCTCTTGGCAAAAATGGAATTCATTACGGTCATGAGCAATACACCATACAAAACAAGCTGTGAAATGCGCATGATCTTCCCCTTGTTAAACTTGCTCAGCCTGTCGATTGCTTAGTCCGCAACCAGGTTCAGATGCCCTGGCAATTTCGAAAACGAACGCCCATGCGGCATATTTATCCTGATGTGGGCATATTCCCATTCAACCTCATTGGCTTCTGCCGCGGCTTTTGCGGTTCTCAAGGCAACGAGCAGCCATTGTTGAGCGGGCGCCTTGTTAATAGCGATGATGATCATGATCCAGCCTCATGCAAAATATTTATATCTTTTTTGCCTGTACTACCGCCCGCCACGCTTGCCTGCATCCAGAGCCTGTTCAAGTTCTGCCTTGTTCATGCCAGAACGTCCACGGATATTTCTCCTGCGTGCTTCTTCATACAATTGCGCATAACTGCGGCCCAAAGGGCCACTGTGAGAACCCGGCCCGCTACGTCTTCTTGCCACTTTCTCAAGCCTTGCACTTGTTAAGTCCTGTCTGTTCTTGTTAACGGAGTCAGAAGCAATTTCTGTAGTGA
This sequence comes from Undibacterium sp. KW1, assembly GCF_009937955.1. Lineage (NCBI taxonomy): Bacteria > Pseudomonadati > Pseudomonadota > Betaproteobacteria > Burkholderiales > Oxalobacteraceae > Undibacterium > Undibacterium sp. KW1. The sequence goes on from NZ_AP018439.1 coordinate 4,036,025, forward strand.
AACTTTGCTGGTGGACACTTTTATTCACCTTTTCTTTTAACTTCCCGAACTGACGCAATCTTTTTGCGCTCCAGATAGTGTGCGGCATGCTCACTCCTTTTTTTTATCATTTGACTTGCAGGTCCTGCATCCCTGAGCTGTATGGTAGTCACCCATCGCAAGGAACAACATCAGACCAGGATGAAAGTCGCGTAAGACTACGCTGACGTCTTTGTCATGCCGTCAACAAAAGCACAGGGTAAAATCGCACAAATGATCAAAGGGGAAAATTGCCATGCCTGTAAACCCAAGTGAGTATCCACATGTCACGTGCTGAGCGCTTGCTACAGTTGATGCAAATCCTGCGCAGGCATCGTTATCCCGTCAGCGGTGCTGCCTTGTCACAGGAACTGGGTATCAGTCTGCGCAGCCTGTACCGCGATATCGCCACCCTGCAAAACCAGGGAGCAAAAATTGCCGGTGAAGCTGGCGTAGGCTATGTCTTGCAGCCGGGCTTTACCCTGCCACCCTTGATGTTCACTGAAGAAGAAATCGCCGCCATTGCCCTTGGCTCAAAATGGGTGGCGCAACAGGCGGACCATAAACTGGCATTGGCTGCGCGTGATGCACTGGCAAAAATTGCCTCAGTCTTGCCAGCAGAAGCCAGGCTGGAACTAGAGACCTGCGGTTTGCTGATAGGCCCCAGCAGCAAGAACGCTGGCAACGATGAGCAGTTGCGCGAGATACGCCTGGCAATACGCAAACAGCACAAACTGGTACTTGAATACCAGGATGAAACCGGCAAGGCCAGCGAACGCATCATCTGGCCCTGCGCTCTGTCTTTCTTTGATAATCTGCGCATCATCGTTGCCTGGTGCGAATTACGCAATGACTTCAGGCACTTCCGCACTGACCGCATACAGGCCTTGCAGGTGGCAGATCAAACCTACCCGCGCTCGCGCCAGGCCTTGTTGAAGGAATGGCGTGAGCAACAGGGGATCAGGGCCGAGCGCTAAAACAGCCGGGCTGTGCAAAGCAGGTTCCACGCTAAACTGCATATTTGCCGCTAATGCTGATTTCGGTTTTATAATGGGCTTGAGAAGAGCTCAGTACATACACCCAAATTAAGAACAAGAAGATGAAAGCCAAGACGGACCTTACAACAGACACAATCAAGTCCGCCAGCAAAGAACAGCGCCGTTTGCAGATGGCTGATATCGCCAGGCTGGCAGGTGTTTCGACCTCGACGGTGTCACGCGCCCTGAGTGGCAGCACGCTGGTCAATGATGAAACCCGTCAGCGCATTGCCGAACTGGCACGCTCGCTCAAATATTCCATCAATATCGATGCCCGTAATTTGCGCCTCAAGCAGACACGCACGATTGCCGTGGTCGTACCCTTTGATTCTGAAACCCGTCAGCATTTGTCTGACCCTTTTTTCCTCGGTATCTTGGGCAGTCTCGCCGATGCATTGACAGACCGTGGTTTTGACATGTTGTTGTCACGCGTAGATGCAGAACATCTCGATAATGCCGCGCAGATTTTTGATACTGGCCGGGTGCTGGGCGTGATCCTGATAGGCCAGTGGCGTCACCATGACCAGTTGAACCAGTTGGCGGCGCGCCATGTGCCCATCGTGGTATGGGGCGCGCAATTGCCGCAGCAATTGTACGTGACCGTCGGTAGCGACAATGTCACTGGCGGGCAAAAAGCCACTGAGCACCTGCTGCAAAGCGGGCACAAGCGCATTGCCTTTTTTGGGGACACGCAATTGCCTGAAGTGGCGCAACGCTACGAGGGGTATTGCAAGGCGCTGGCGCAGCATGGCATTGCCCTTGATGAAAAACTGGTCGTGCCCGCCTCATTCATAGAAGAAGGCGGCAAGCTGGCAGTGGCAGAACTGTGCAGCCGGAAAATCAGTTTCGATGCCCTGTTTGCCTGCAGTGATTTGCTGGCCATGACCAGTATCAACAGCCTGCGCGAGAAAAATTACCGTGTGCCGGATGACGTGGCCGTGGTTGGCTATGACGACATAGAACTGGCGCGCTACTTTCACCCGCCCTTGACGACCGTGCGTCAGCCCATGGCACAGGCAGGCCTGGCGCTGGTCGATGCCTTGTTATCCCTGATAGAAGATGGGAATAGCGAGGCGCAGTTATTGCCTACCGAATTGATGATCAGGGCGAGCAGTATTTGACTGCAACGTCAGACACGTCCTGCGGGACGGGAAAACCATGGATTATTTGCATTACTGACAATCTATGCAACCGATTGCAATATATTTCAAAAATTCGAAGTATTCCTACAGAAAACTCAAAGACCTCCTCCTGATTTTCATTGTGCATCGCAGCATATATAAGCCTACCCAGTCTTTCTGTTGCTTGCAAAATACATGCGATGACGGCCATTTTTTTTACGCCTCAGAAGATAAAAATACGAGAGATTGCCGGCCAGATTTCATAGTACGCAATCCTTTGCGTCAATATCTCCCCTCCTCATCTTCGTGCATGTCTGAAATTTACCCAAAAGAAATGTTGCACCACTTTATTGCACCGCACCTTTGCAATCGATTGCAATAAAATCCGGTTTACCAGATAATTCTCTACACCTGCACTACAAAAGATCTTCAACAGCGTTTGCCTTGGCAAACCAGGGATCGCAAAAAAAAAGCGTCATAGAGTACGACGGCTGATTGCAATGTCAACAGCCTGAACGTCCAAAGAGCGCGGCGAAAATTGTTGGAGGTCTTTTGTGACTGACACGGCATCACCGCTACCGGCGTGATGCCTGTGCTCAGGCAACAAGGTAAGAGACATGCATGCACAGACCTGTTCTGTGCGGCTTTATAAAAATGATGACAGCGGAGACAGCAATGAAATCATCACACATCAAAATGACGCGCATGGCCAGCGTCATTTCCCTGGCCTTACTGCACATGAACGGTGCTTGGGCACAAGACAACACAGCGGCACAGGATAAAGATAAAAACTCACTGAACCTGAATTCAGTCATCGTGACGGGTACCCCTATAGGCACTTCCAAAATGAAGGCCAGTGTGTCCATCAGTACTATCGATGCTGACCAGATCGCCCAGTCCGCGCCGACCAATGCGGCAGAAATCTTGCGCTCCATCCCTGGTGTGCGGGCAGAATCCTCAGGTGGCGAAGGTAATGCCAACCTGACAGTGCGCGGCGTACCTATTTCTGCTGGCGGTGCGCGTTATGTACAGTTCCAGGAAGATGGCTTGCCGCTGCTGCAATTTGGTGACATCGCCTTCGTCACACCTGACATGTATTTGCGCGCCGATGGCAGCCTTTCGCATCTGGAAGTAGTACGCGGTGGCACGGCATCAACCATGGCCACCAATTCGCCAGGCGGCATCATCAACTTCATCAGCAAGACTGGGAAGGAAAAAGGCGGCAGCATAGGCATCACCAAAGGTGTGGATTTTAGCCAGACCCGCTTTGATTTTGACTATGGCGCTGCCCTGTCTGACAAGACCCGCGCCTTTATCGCTGGTTATTACCGTAGTGGCGACAGTTCACGCCCTGCTGGCATGACAGCGGAAGAAGGCGGCCAACTGCGTGCCAATATCACGCATGAACTGGACAATGGTTACCTGCGCCTGAGTTTCAAGCATCTGGATGACAAAACGCCGATGAATATGCCAGTGCCAGTCAGGACGGTGAATGGAAATATCTCTGAACTGCCCGGCATAGACCCGCGCACCGCCAGTTTTTATTCCCCCTACTGGACCCGCGATATAGTCCTCGATAAAAACAATAACAAGATCGCGACGAATGTGAATGATGGCCTGCATGTCGTCAACAATGCCTTTGGTGCAGAAGCATCCTTGAAGCTGGGCGGTGGCTGGACCCTGGATGAAAAATTCCGCAAGTCGAATAACACAGGCCGCTTTATTTCCATTTTCCCGGCGGATGCAGGCGTGACCGGTGCCGCAGCGACGAACATGACTTATGCTACCGGCCCCAATGCAGGCAAGGCATATACAGGCGCTGCATTTACGGCGACCGTGTTCAATACTTCGATTGATGACCTGGGCAGTACCGTCAATGACATGAAATTGTCCAAAGTATTTGAGACATCCGGTGGCAAGTTCGCCACCACGGTGGGCTGGTATTCATCCCTGCAAAACCTGGGCGTGACCTGGAACTTCAATCAATACCTGATGCAGGCCAGCGGTGACAAACCAGCGCTATTGAATTCAAATGGCACGATTGCTGGCACACCCGGTTTGCTGGCACAAGGTACAGATGTATTTGGCGGCTGCTGCAACCGCAATATCGATGCACAATACAAGACCAATGCCATGTATGCCAACCTCGGTTGGGAAAGCGGCAACTGGAACCTGGATGGTAGCCTGCGCTATGACAAGCAGGATGCCAGCGGCACGTTTATTCAGGCAGTCAATCAAAGCTATCGTGCGGCCAATACCAAATTCATCAACTATGGCGTGAACCATACTTCTTACTCTTTCGGTGCCAATTACCGTGTCACCAAAGACATCGCCGTATTTGCCCGCGTCAGCGAAGGCATCGCCTTCAATGCCGACCGCATCATGTTTGGCAACCCACTCGATGGCAGCACACCGATCAGTACCAATATCGTCAAGCAGACCGAGGCAGGTGTGAAATGGAAAGCAGGCAGCTTCAGCAGCTTTGTGACCCTGTTTCAGGCCAAGACAGAAGAATCGAATTTTGAAGCAACGACACAAAAATTCACCGCCAACAGCTACGATGCCAAGGGTGTGGAAATCGAAGCCAGCTATCGCTACGATGCCTTCCGCGTTACTGGCGGCCTGACTTACACCAATGCCAGCATCACGGCAGCCAATGACAAGTCAGTGGTCGGCAAAACCCCACGCCGCCAGGCCAGCTACACCTACCAGATTGCCCCCACCTATACCATGGGTGAAGCCGTCTTCGGTGCCAGCCTGATAGGCACGGGCAAATCTTACGGTGACGACGCCAACACCCTGATCCTGCCCGCCTTCCACGTCCTGAACGCCTTCATCAACTACAACATCAACGACAAAGTCCAGGTATCCCTGAGCGTCAACAACCTGACAAACAACATAGGCTACACCGAAGTAGAAGGCGACGGACACGCAGCAAGATCCATCAATGGACGCAGTATTAAAGCGTCACTTAAGTATAGTTTTTAAGAGCAAGGGTGGAGCGTAGCGAACTTCCGCGCCCCCCCGTGCGTAGGAAGCGTGGAGGGGGCGTAGCGAGCGGCGTCAGTTTGGGTTGAGAAGCGCAGTCGTACTTTAAGTACGATGAGCATCGCCAACTCAAAATCACGTCGCGCAGTAGTCCCCTCCACGCTTCCGGCAAAAGTCCCTGGTAGCACTTTAGGCTCCCCTACACCCCCAACATGTGGGGGAGCCATTTTTAATGACCCGTTTTTCTAAGGCACTACCTGCACCATGTCTGCCGCAACGAACACAACACCTTTCCTCACAACCCTGCTCAGCAAGCTGGCACCGGGCATGCACGCGCGCATAGAGGCCAGGCTGGCAAAGCATCTTCCCGATTTATACCAAACGCTACAGACACTGTATGGCACTAAATTCAGCAATGAACAAGCGTATGCCACATGGCTGACAGAACTCTTGCAAGTCGCAGGCGAGGCCATCGCAGCACGCCCCCTGCCCCTGCAACTTCTGGATGATGCCAGAAGCACCGACAAAAACTGGTTCACCAAAGAAAACATGCTTGGCTATTGCTGCTATGCTGACCGCTTTGCCGGTGACTTGCGCGGCGTGCAACAACGCATACCGCATTTGCAGGAACTGGGTGTAACTTACCTGCACCTGCTACCCTTTTTAAAAGCCCGCGCTGGTGAAAATGATGGCGGTTTTGCCGTAGCCGATTTTGATGCAATAGAACCGCGTCTTGGCAACATGGCAGACCTGGAAGAACTCAGCACTGCCCTGCGTGCAGCGGGTATCAGCCTGTGTTCTGACTTTATCCTCAACCACGTGGCAGACGATCACCCCTGGGCTATCGCGGCAAAGCAAGGTGACCCGCACTACCGCGATTATTTTTATCACTATCCTGATCGCACAGAACCAGACAATTACGAAAGAAACCTGGGTCAGGTCTTCCCGCAAGTTGCTCCCGGCAATTTCAGCTTTGCACCTGAATTGCAGGAATGGGTATGGACCACCTTCTACCCTTATCAATGGGATCTGAATTACAGCAATCCAAACGTCTTTGCCGACATGGCTGCAGCCTTGTTGCGCCTCGCTAACCGTGGGGTAGAAGCTTTTCGTCTCGATTCCACCGCCTTCTTGTGGAAGCGCGCTGGCACAAAATGCATGAACCAGCCAGAAGCCCACCAGATTTTGCAAGCCTTGCGCAGTCTGGTAGAAATTGCTGCCCCAGGTGTTTTGCTGAAGGCAGAAGCCATTGTTGAGACGGCAGAATTGCCTGCCTACCTTGGCAACAACGACGGTGCAAATTCAAAGCACGAATGCCACCTCGCCTACCACAGCAGCCTGATGGCAGCCTCCTGGGTCGCGCTGGCAGAACAAGACACCAGCCTGATGCGCCATGTATTTGCAGGCACGCCAGCGCAGCCAGAGCAAAGCAGTTGGCTGACTTATGTCCGCTGCCATGACGACATAGGCTGGAATGTGCTGCGGCCAGAAGCAAGTCTGGAAGCAGAAGATGTACAGCAAAGGCTGGCCAGGGTATCCCGCTTCTATAGTGGCGAGGGCAGCTATGCGCGCGGCGCCAGTTTCCAGGCCAATGACCCGGCAGCGGTGCATGGCACGGTAGGCATGGCGGCAGCGTTAACCGGTTTTTCCAGCGCACACACAGCAACAGAAAAACATCTGTCCAGGCAACGTCTGCTACTCTTGTATGGGCTGAGTTTTTGCTTTGGCGGCATGCCGCTGATTTATATGGGCGATGAGCTGGCACAGACAAATGATGACGCATACAGGCAGGTACCCGCACAGGCTGCAGACAGCCGCTGGTTGCACAGGCCAGTCTGGGATGAAGAATTATATGCCCAGCGCCATTCCGGTTCGCATGAAGCGGGTACGGTATTCAATGCGCTTTGTCACTTGTTGCAGCAGCGTAGGCAATTGCCGCAACTTGCTGCGCAGGAAGCACGACAACTGTTGAAAGCAAACAATCCTGCCGTGCTGGCTTTTTTGCGCGGCAGCGTGGATGATCCTTTGCTATTTTTAGGGAATTTTTCAGAGCACAGTATCAGCCTGGATATGGCGGAACTGCTGACGGACCATGATATTCCTGGGCAAGGCTGGGTTGATCAGTTGAGCAAGCTTGATGTTGATCTTACCGTGACATTACAAGCATATTCTCAATTGTGGTTGGTAAGGAAACAGGGGCTTACAATTTAAGTGCTAGTTTGATTAGCCGAAACCCATCCCCACCCTGCCCTCCCCTTGAAAGGGAGGGATTTATGAATGGTATCAAGGATTTGAAACTTGCAATTAAACCGCAACTAAAGCCCGCTAACAGAAAAGAAACCCATGTCACTGCAAAGCAAACCCATCATCATCTTTGGCGAAACCCTGATTGATGATTTCCCTGATCAGCCTGTCGTTGGCGGTGCGCCTTTCAATGTGGCGCGTAGCCTGGGTTATTTTGATTGTGCTCCCCTGATGATTTCTCGCGTGGGTAATGATGCCACTGCGAAATTGATACTTGCTGACATGCAGCGGTTCAAGTTGCCAGTGACTGGTTTGCAAACTGACCAGCTTTACCCCACAGGGCGCGTCAAGGTGACACAAGACAACAGCGCAGACAAGGCCAGTCACAAGTTCGACATCTTGCCTGACCAGGCCTATGACAATATAGAAAGCCATGCAGCCTTAACAGCCATGCTACAGGGTGGCCCTGAACATGACCAGGGCATCTTTTACTTTGGCACACTGGCACAAAGAAACCCTGTATCACGCGCTGCCTTGTATGCCTTGCTAAAAGAGACACTGGCGCTCAAATACCTGGATTTGAATTTGCGTGCCATGCAATATAGCCTGGCTACCATAGAACAGTCATTGCAGTTCGCCGACATACTCAAGGTCAATGAAGAAGAATTGCAGATACTGGCAGAGATTTACCTGGATAAACCCAAGGCAGACAGCGTGGTCACACTGGATGATGCAGATATTCTGATCAATGCAAAAGCATTGATAAGCCTGTTCAAGCTGCAAGCCATTATCACCACCCTGGGTGAACGCGGTTATGCCTATCTGGATGAGGCTGGGCAGTACCTGCGCAGTGCAAGTGAAGCTGTTAAAGTTGAAGTCGTTGATACCGTAGGCGGCGGTGATGCCTTCTCTGCCATCTTCATACTTGGCATGCAGCGCGGATGGCCTTTGCACCTCAGCCTGCAGCGTGCCCACCAATTTGCGGCAGGCATTTGCGGTGTACGCGGTGCAGTTGCCAGCGATGCTGACTTTTATGAACAATGGCAACAACGCTGGAATGCAGAAACCCTGCCAGTCATTGCAAGCAGCGGAGCAAACCCATGAATGCAGCCACAAGCAGCCCGCAACAGGTGACAGGCAAACCCCGACTGTCATTCTGGCAAATCATCAACATGAACTTTGGCTTTTTTGGCATACAGTTCAGTTTTGGCTTGCAGCAAAGCAGCATGAGTCCCATCTATGCCTACCTGGGTGCTGACGAAGCCAGCCTGCCCTATTTGTGGCTGGCCGGGCCAGTGACAGGCCTGCTGGTGCAACCTCTGATTGGTGCCATGAGTGACCGCACCATCAGCCGCTGGGGCAGACGTACGCCTTACTTCCTGATTGGAGCCGTGCTGTGCAGCCTGGGTTTATTGATCATGCCGTTCAGCTCTACACTGTGGATGGCTGCTGGTTTGCTGTGGATACTTGATGCTGCCAATAATGTGACGATGGAGCCCTACCGCGCCTTTGTCAGCGACAAGCTCGATGCCAGCCAGCATTCTGTCGGCTTCCTGACGCAAAGCGCTTTCACTGGTCTGGGGCAAACCCTGGCCTACCTGACGCCATCGATCCTGGTGGTGGCAGGCATGAACAGCAATAGCGTTAACAGCCATCACATTCCCTATATTGTCATTGCGGCTTTCATCATAGGTGCGATATTTTCGATTGCCTCTATCTTGTGGACCTTGAAGACGACGCCAGAAATCCCTTTGACTGCAGAGCAACTGGCGCAAATCAGGCAACAAGCCACCGGCTGGCGCGCCACTCTTGCCGAGATAGGCCTGGCAATAAAAGAAATGCCGCCCACCATGCGCCAACTGGCGCTGGTCAAACTATTCCAGTGGTATGCCATGTTTTGCTACTGGCAGTACATCATGCTGTCACTGGGCCGCAGCATATTTGGCACCAGTGACCCCAGTTCTGCCGGTTTTCGTGAAGCGGGATTATTGAATGGGCAGATAGGCGCTTTCTATAATTTCATCGCCTTCATTGCCGCCTTTGCGCTGGTGCCTTTCACCCGTCGCTTTGGCCCAAAAATCAGCCATGCCACTTGCCTGACACTGGCGGGCTTGTGCATGGTCAGCATACCAGCCATACATACACCAGCGCTCTTATTCATTCCCATGCTGGGCGTGGGCCTGGCCTGGGCCAGTATCATGGGCAATCCTTATATCATGCTGGCAGGCAGCATACCGGCAGAGCGCACGGGGGTGTATATGGGAATTTTCAACATGTTCATCGTCATCCCCATGATCATACAAATCTTCACCCTGCCGCTGTATTACCAGGCCTGGCTGGGTGGCAATCCTGAAAACGTGATCAGGCTGGCGGGTGGCTTGCTGATTTGTGCGGCGCTGGCGGTGGGTATCGTCAAATTACCAAAAAGAACACTACCCACCATCAAGACTTAAACCAGGCCAGGATTACCAGCAACGCCAATCAAACGCGGCGTATTCAATTTGCGTGGTGTGATTTTTATAGTCGGCCTTAAACTTAAACTGGACAACTATCTGTTCGGGGCTCTTTTATTCTTTCAGTTGAAATGCGGCAATTGCTGCCATTACCATGCTTGCTAGCCATACGTAATAGCCAGTTGCAGCAAGGTATGGAAATTCGCCTGCACTACCGACCGCGATCAACTTTCCAAAAAGAAAAGAGCAGGCAAGGACCAAGGAAAGAACCGCGAACACCACAGACTGACCTCTTGTCTCGTCCGTATGCTTAAACCAGGAGAGCCACAAGAGTAGATTGGCCAGCCAGGAAAAATGGCCAGCAAACAAACCTACAGGGCCAAGCAAGAATGCTTCCAGCCCGTAGTGCACCGACGTCTTTCCATAGTAATCAGTCGTGTATGCGGGGAGGGCCAGGCATGCGACAAACGCCGTCAAACTGGCCCTTAGCGACCAATATGATAAAGATTTTCGTGTGATCATAGGTTGAGGCACCAGACTTGCGATACCTCACTAATTTTAAAGCGTTACATTATAACTTAGCAAACCCTCATCAACCCAACATGCCAGGATTACCAGCGACGCCAATCAAACGTGGTGTATTCAGTTTGCGCGGCGTGATTTTTTTGTGGGTACGCAGCCATTGCGCAACCACGTCCCAGACTGGCTCACCTTTGGCACCTTCAGCCACTGGTGCCCAGCCAGCCACCTTATAGACTTTGCCATCTGCCAGAGGCTGGCCGTTCAGGCGCATGTCCTGTATGCGCTTGCCCATGGCGGCTGCTGGTTCTATGGCATAACTCAAACCACCAACGCGCACCATGTCACCGCCCTGCTGGTAGTAAGGATCAGGATTGAACAGGTTGTCGGCAACGTCTTCCAGTACGGTCTTGATGGCTGCGCCTGTCATTTCTGTGACAGTAGTGTAGGAATAAGTCGTGGCGGTCTGGTCCATCACATGTTCCATGGTGATGGCGCTATTCGGCAGCAGAGATGTACCCCAGCGGAAGCCCGGTGAGAAAGCGATTTCTGCATCCTTGACTTCCATGAGGGCATCGACAATCAACTGGTCAAAGCTGCCATTGAAATTGCCACGGCGATACAGCGCACCCTCGGTCACCGCCAGTTTTTCAGCCAGTTTTGCGCTGTAGGGTGCACGAATTTTTTGTATCAGTGACTGCATGTCGGCATCCGCAGGCAGGAAGTTGGCAAACACTGGCAGCAGCTTGTACTGGAAGCCCTGAATGCGCCCTTCTTTCACATCAAAATCAAGAACGCCGAGAAACTTGCTGTTGCTACCCGCATTGGTCACCAGGGTTTTGCCGCCGCCGTTTTCTACGATGACAGGTGCAGGCATGCCGTCGTGGGTATGCCCACCCAGAATGGCATCGATGCCGCGCACGCGTGAGGCCATCTTGAGATCCACATCCATGCCGTTGTGCGATAGGACGACGACGACCTTCGCACCCTTGGCACGAGCCGCATCGACTGTCTTTTGCATATTCTCTTCCTGTATGCCAAAGCTCCATTCGGGTACCAGATAGCGCGGGTTGGCAATGGGCGTATAAGGGAAGGCCTGGCCGATGATGGCGACTGGCACGCCATTCATTTCTTTCATGACAAAAGCTTCAAAGACCGGATCACCAAAATCGGTAGTCTGGATATTTTGCGCGACAAAATCGACCTTACCCTTGAAGTCATTCTCGACAATCTGCTTGACGCGCTTGTCACCGAGGGTCATTTCCCAGTGCGCCGTCATGACATTCACACCCATCTGCAGGCAGGCATCGACCATGTCCTGCCCCTTGGTCCATAGGGCCGTCGCCGAACCTTGCCAGGTGTCACCACCATCGAGCAAGAGCGCACCGGGCCGGTTGCCCTTGATGCGCTTGACCAAGGTTGTCAGATGCGCAAAGCCACCGACCTTGCCATAGGCTGCTGCCGCCTGTTCAAAGTTCAGGCAGCTAAAGGCATGGGCTTCAGGTGTATTGGGCTTGATGCCAAATTGCTTGAGCAAATGTTCCCCCACCAGATGCGGACTTTTACCAAATGCCGCACCTATGCCCAGATTGACACTGGGCTCACGAAAATACAGCGGCAACAACTGCGCATGACAATCGGTGAAATGCATGAGGTGCACATTGCCAAAGCGTGGCAAGTCGTAGAGCTTGTCTGCAGCAGGATTAGCGATGGCAGCCTGCGCATCTATCTGCATGCCACCTGCGGCGGCAATGGCCATTACTTGTAAAAAATCGCGACGATTCAGGCCCATGGTGATTTGCTTTCTGATTTTGGTGTTGCTTTGTCGTTGATTTTGACGTTGCTGTTGATTTTGATGTTGTCGTTGCTTTTGACTTTGGCAGTTCCGATGTGTCGATGCCTTTGCTGCGAGACAGAAAATGGAAAAAGAAAGGCCGCTGTTTGAGCCGCAGGCGAGTTTCGGACTTTCCCATTTTTTGACTTGCAGCAAAGGGAACCCCGAAGGGGCAGCGACGCCTCGGTCGCCTTTCTTTGATTCCTTTCTTTGGCGAAGCAAAGAAAGGGATTCGGCTGCCGGGCCGAAACCCGGCCTGGTTCTACGAAGGGCAATCGTCTTAATCAAAACACGGCACAGCATTGAACGTCACTGGATTCCTGCCTTCGCAGGAATGACGTCAATATAAATGCCGTTTATCAACCAAACCCCATCCCAACCTTCCCCCTTGAAGGGGAAGGAGAGCCCATTCACTTATTCACCGGCGATTCCCCATCCAGCAACAAAGCCATCACATCCTTCAACTGCGCCTCAGTCAATACCCCATTATGCCCAAACCTCGGCATACGGGAACAGGCGTTATAGGCCTGTGCGTTATACAGCTTGCCCCAGGTATATTTCACGATATCGGGGCCAGCACCACGCAGCTTGCCGTATTGGTATAGCGAAGGCCCGATATTGCCGAACGAGATTTCTGTCTTGCTCATCTGGTGGCAAGCATAGCAATTGCCGCCATTGACTGAACCCATCGCGTCTGAAGACTGCATGCCACGGCCATTCTGAGCGATTTTTTCGCCATTCTTCCAGTCGCCCATATACTGACCATCCGCCGGATATTTAACCGTCGTGAGTTGTGCCTGTTCGAGCTTCTTGGCTGGCTTGGCTTTCAGTCCTTGCGGGTTGGCGCTGCACAGGGCCTGGGCTTCGTCCTGTTGCACCATGCGCTCCATGGTAGCCGGGCCCTTGGCTTTGAAATCAGATTTCATCATTTCCAGTGCGGCTTTGGCATAGTCTGGTTCAGCAGCAGAAACCAGTGCCGTGCTACCGATGGCTAACAGCAAGATACTGATATGGCTTATGCGTGGATTTATGCGTAAATTTTTCATGCCTATCCCCTTAGCGTTTCAATGCAGGTGCATTCATGACCGCGCCATCGGCAGATTTTGCCAGGAACATGGTCAGTGCAGTGATGGTGTCTGACGCATAGTCAGGCACGGGGAAGCGTTGCTGGCGGAAACAGTCATTGAGTCTGTGCTGCATGGTCCTGACTTCACCTTGCGAAACGCGGTAAGCGGGCCAGGTTGAATAAGCTGCCTGGGCATTTTCCTTGTTGTTCAGATTCGGCAAGTCTTGCAGGCGTATGCGCTGGCCATCTGCCGAGTGGCAGGATGCACAGGAAAAATCGTGGGAACCGGCGCGGTAATAGAATATCTTCTTGCCGATTTCATAGGCCTGTTTTTCTGCCGGATGCTTGGTGCTGATCGCCAGTTTCATGCCGCGTGACTCTGCCGTCAAAAAAGACACCAGGGCTTCGATATCAGACGGGTTACCGGCAGAACCAAAAGGTGTTTTCACCGCTTGCTCACGTGTCAGACCTTGCAGATTCATGCGACAGTGCATGAGGCGCTGCTCCAGGTCCATGACCTTGTTGGTGTCTTTAAAATAGCGCGGCAATTCTGCATACGCACCCTTGGTCACGCCTGGGCCTTTACCCAGATCACATTGCTCCAGCGACGCCTGATTGGGGCCAAGCTTTTTTTGCCAGAGTTCCTGGCCGCGCATTTCCCATAATTCTGCCGGATTACCATCGGCCAGCATCTGGCGGTATTTGGCGATTTCTTCAGTTGCAGAAGTTTGAGAAGCGGCTTGTGCCTTCGCAGAACCAGACATTGCACACAACGCGACACAGACCGCTAGCGGCACGGCTTGCGCAAGTTTAAAGACAGCATATGACATAGTTCTTTCCTTTTCAGGCGATGACGGCTTCATCACTACGTTGATCACCCTTGTTGTCTGTCCAGGTAACCGATACTTTTTCTCCTTTAACACCGCCTTTGAACTTGAAGGACAAAAACGGGTCTTTGGATACAGAGGGGCCAAATTGCGCGTCCAGCACCAGCTTGTCTTTCCATTTTGCTTGCAGTGTCTTGATGAAATGGGCAGGAACAACTTTGCCTTCAAGGTCCTTGCGCTGACCTGTTTCCATATCGTGACGTATCAATACTTTTACCTCGACAGCTTCGCCTACAACTGCCGCCCGAATACGCATAGGATCGCCCATGATGTCTCCTTTTTTGCTAATTTTAAATAGATACTTGATTAAGACTGGTCAAGACCTGAAAGCTCACCACAGAGGCACGGAGACACAGAGGTGCACAGAGAAACCCGCTTGTATCTGCTTCTCCAGGCTTACGATGCATCACAGTAGCACCTGACCTGAAACTCTAAAAATTAACCGCCGCAACCACCCAGAGTAACCTTGATCTCTTTCGATGCAACCAGCCATTTACCATCGGCCCTCACCAGAGCATGCACATTCGACGTTTCGCCGACCTTGACACGTGTTCCTACCTGGGGTTCAGTACCTTCGGGTATGGTAAATGCTGCCGACATGGCATTTGGATTTTTTTCAATCAAGATCGCAATGTATTCTGTATTGGCGGCCTTGCTGCTGACGTTAACCTGAACCACGGCACCATTTTCTGCAATGTCCGGTGCGCCAATGATGACATCAGCACTGACAGCAGGGCTGCCCGCGCCCAACGCAGCAAACGCATCTTGCAGGCTCTTGGCTTCAAAAGCCTTGGCTTGCCATTCTGCAGCAAATACATCGGATGGTTTGAGCAGACCAGCGGCAAAGGCCAGGCCAAATACTGTGGATATGCGCAAAAAATCACGGCGTTGCTGGCCGTCATCGTTGATCTTGAATGCCTGCTTCATTACTGTCTCCTGAGTAAGCGTACTGCCGCTATAGTGCGAACTAAAAAAGTTTGATAAGCTTAACGCGAAATCGTTCCATCGATATGACAAAACTGAAAAAACCTTGCCGCTGCACGATGCTCACTGACGCATGACCCAGCCCAGCATGGTCTTGATGTCTGCATCCTTGATATGGCCTTGCGGTGGCATGGGGATATCGCCCCAGGCACCGCTGCCGCCCGTCTTGATTTTTTTGATCAGATTGGCTTCCGCATTGGCGTCACCCTTGTATTTTGCAGCGATCTGGGCAAAGCCGGGGCCCACTACTTTGTCCTTGACGCCATGGCAGGCCGTGCAGGCATATTGTTTGGCCAGTTTCAAACCTTCATCTGCGGCTGGCGCACTGACTTTGATGACGGCAGCCTTGCTCAGATCGATACCGCGCACGGCACCAATAGTACGGTTTTGCTCTACCGGGTTACCGTTCGCACTACGGGCAAAGGCTGGCAGTTCAGAAGTGATCTTGACTTCCTTCAGGCAGTCTTTCATGCAGGCAGTGTTCTTCACATCTGGCTTGCCGCTGGTTTGCCACAGACCATGTTTCTCTGTCATGCCATCACGGTTGGGCATGCGCTTTTGCACTTCGGCGATGTTCTCGTCCGACATGGTAAAGTCGTCAGCAACAACGCCTCCCAGGTTAAGAATATACGCGGTGACGGCATACACTTCATCGGTGGTCAGAGTCTTGGGTGCATTCCAGGGCATGGCGCGGTTGATGTAGTCCCACAAGGTAGAAACTGTGGCGACTTTCATCAGGGTGGTACGTTGCGGCTGGCTATTGCCCGTCAATGCAGCGACGCGGCCATTCTTGACATCGTCTTTTGTCGTGCCACCGACTATGGGTGTGAAAACCTGGTTCGATTCACCGAAGGTACCGTGACAGGAGGCACATTTGCCATCCCATACCTGCTGCCCCTGATCGACACTGCCGCGCCCTTTGGGCAAACCCCTGAAGTCGGGGCGCACATCAATGTCCCAGGCAGCGACTTCCTTAGGGGTCGCCGCACGGCCTATATTGCTATAGTCTGCAGCACTGGCGGCAAGACTGAAGCCAGCCAGCACAAGGACAGATAAAGACTTACGCAACTCAGGCCACTTGTACATTGCTGACCTCGCCGTCTTCATTGATTTTCCACGATTGAATAGCATTATTGTGATAAATCGATTTGGTGCCGCGCACTTCGCGCAACTGGTTGATCTTGGGTTGTACATAGCCGGTTTCATCTATCGCCCGTGATTGCAAGATCGCTGGCCCGCCATCCCAGTTCCAGTCCATGTTGAAGCGGGTCAGGCATTTGCCCAGTATTGGTCCCTCCAGCCTGGCGGTGCGCCAGCTACGGCCACCGTCAGCAGAGACATCGACACGCTTGACCTTGCCACGGCCTGACCAAGCCAGGCCGGTGATATTGTGAAAACCTTTTTCCAGCAGCATCTGCCCGCCAGAAGGTGTGGTGATGACGGACTTGCATTCTTGCACCGAGGTATATTGCCTGTGCAGGCCGCTGGGTTGCAGGTCTATATAATGTATCGCTTCATCCTTGGCGGCCCAGGGCTGGTCACCAACTTCGATACGGCGCAACCACTTGACCCAGGACACCCCCTGGACGCCGGGTACGACCAGGCGCAGCGGATAACCATTTTCTGGCCGCAGCATTTCACCGTTCATGGCATAGGCAACGATAACATCATCCATGGCACGGGCGATATCGATGGTGCGCGTCATGGCGGAACCATCGCCACCTTCGGCCAGGACAAATTTGGCTTTCTTGCGGTCTATACCACAATCATCGAGCAGGACAGACAAGGGCACACCTGTGTATTCACAACAGCTCAGCATGCCATGGGTGTATTGCACGGTCGGCACGGCGACATTACCCCATTCAGTCGCGCTGTTCGCACCGCATTCGATGAAGTGCATACGTGATACTGAAGGCAGGCGCATGAGGTCATCCATGGTATACACCTTGGCTTCGCGTACCAGGCCATTGATCATGAAGCGGTGTTGTGCAGGGTCGATATCTATCCAGCCCTGATGGTGGCGTTCAAAATGCAGGCCATTCGGTGTGATGATGCCAAAGAAGCCCTGTAAGGGTGCGAACGACACGGAAGCCTGTGGCACCCGTGTGAGACCAGGTGACTGGCGGCGCTGCAGATTACTTTCAAACTTGGATGGCTGGCCATAGCCCTGCATGACAACCGGGTTGCCGAGTGTCTTGGCCTGATCCTGCAAATTCAGTATCAGCGGGTCGCCATCATCTTCAGGCATGCTGCCAGGTCTGGCCATGGCTGCACCGCTTGCCAAGGCTGCCGTGGCGGCTGCAAAGCTCTTGCGCAAGAAGCCGCGACGCTCATCATTCAAGCCTTGCTCAGTAATGGCCTCGCGCAATGGTGCATCCAAAAAATTCTCGGGTGCACGGCGCAAAAGACCGGACTTTTTTATCTGGATAGACATGAGACTGAAACTTTCCAATGAGATACTGGGTTCATGCTGCGCCTGTATGCTGCCACCATCCGTACTATCAGTGACAGCATAGTTTATTCTCCAAGCACAGTTTTCACGATCTGTTTTTGATCAAGCTCAAATAATACTATTTGCGCATATAATTAAATAAGGAAGGATAAAAGGCAAATACTTTCTTTTGTGCAATGCACAAATGAAAAATCCCTGGGCTTGCAAAGCTGCTTTCGTGATAAATTCTTGCTCTCGCATAAGCATGCAAAATCAGCAAGATGAGCCAGAAAAAACTTTTACCCATATCGCCTGTAGCAATTCTTCTCTTTGTGCTGATATTGGCGGGCTGGACTTGCTCTGTCCTGTATTTCGGAAAATCTTTTTTTGCCTCGCAAAAATCCGTACTCCTGCCGCAGTTGGGTGCGGCAACCGGGGAGCTGTTCACCAGCCATGAATGGTGGCGTTTGCTGGTCTCGCAATTCCTGCATGTACATTTCCTGCACATGCTGTTCAATGCCTTGTCCATACTCATCATTGCCAGCAGCCTGGAAAGGGCAAGAGGCTGGCTGGCCCTGCTGGCGATTTACTTCATTGGCGGCCTCACCGGCCAAGCTGCCAGCGTCTGGCACTACCCTGCACTCGTCACCGACGGTGCCTCACAGGCGCTGATGGCCTTGTGTGCAGGCGCGTTGGTCTTGCAGCCACGCAGCAAAGTGACCTGGTTTGCCGGCCTGGTAGTCGCCATACAAGTAGCGCTGGATGTGCATGCGATAGCAGCTATCAAGGCCGGGCATTTGTATGGGTTTGTTGCGGGATTATTGGTCAGTCTGCTGATTGCACTGCGACAAAAAAATCAACTTGCAAAAGAGAATGCATCCTTATGATGAGACCGCATGTGCCTTTGCTGGCAAACCAAACCTACCCACCATAAATTCTATAAACGTAGAAAGCTTGGGCGTGGGCTGCCTGTCGCGAGGATAAAGCAAATGCATGGGGCGTGATGCAGGCAGGTAGTCTTCCATCAGTGGCACCAGTCTGCCTGCAGCAACTTCACTGGCGAGCAGCAGTTCAGATTGCATGACGATACCGAAACCCGCCACGGCAGCACTCTTCAAGGCCTGGCCATTATTCGAACGCAGGCGGCTGACGGGGATGTCCGTGACATCTTCGCTCAGACGCCAGCGCACATGCTTGTTCCAGTGTAAAAAATCCAGGCATTCATGCGCTGTCAGATCGGCAGGTTTAAGCGGTATGCCCTTGCGTTGCAGGTAAGCAGGCGCGGCACAGATCATCATGCGGTAAGGCCGCAACGGGCGGGCAATCAGAGTGGAGTCTTCCAGCCTGCCTATGCGTATGGCGGCATCATAGCCATCTTCGACCACATCCACCAGTCTGTCATTCATGTGCAGGTCGGCGCGCATCTCGGGATATTGCGCGAGATAATCAACCATGGCCGGGGCCAGCAATTCACTGCCAAAGGTCACGGGGGAGGTGATCTTCAGCACGCCACGGGCACCGCCACGCATCCTGGCGGCACCGGACTCTGCCTCACTGATCTGCGCCAGTATGGCCCGGCATTGCTCGGCATATTGCAAACCCAGCTCGGTCAGACTCTGGCGGCGCGTCGTGCGTGTCAACAGACGCGCAGCGAGCAGTTCTTCCAGAAACTGTATGTGTTTGCCGACCATGACAGGCGAGATTTCGCACTGCGCTGCGGCAGCCGTAAAACTGCCTGCATCGACAACGGCGACGAATACTTCCATGCTGCGCAATTTATCCATTGCTTACCTCAATTACTAACCATGAGTTTGCAATATATGCTTTTCCTAGATATTTATCCACATTAAAAATCGGAGGATACTTAATTCCTGAAACACAGCTCCAGAATTATGTAAATTCATGCAATCACCACGAAAGGAACAAACCATGAAACTCATCATCATCGGTGCCAACGGCACAGTAGGCAGCGCTATCAGCAATGAACTCGGTGCCCGTCATGAACTTATCCGCGTTGGCAAGAGCAGCGGTGACATACAGCTGGACATCAGCAGTAGCGAACAGATACAGGCACTGTTTGCCCACACTGGCAAGGTCGATGGCGTGGTGGTCGCGGCAGGCCATGTGCATTTTGCCCCATTGGGTGAAATCGAAGAACAGCACTATCATATCGGCCTCAACAGCAAGCTCATGGGCCAGGTGAATGTTGCGCGCATTGCCCAGGACTATCTGCATGATGGCGGCTCTATCACGCTGACCAGCGGTTTCGTCGGCGACATACAAATACGTGCTGGCGCGAGCGCTGCGATGGTCAATGGCGCCATCGAAGGTTTTGTGCGCGGTGCAGCAATAGAATTGCCACGCGGCTTGCGCATCAATGTTGTCAGCCCCGGCTTGCTGGAAGCCTCGGTCGCGGCACTGGGCAGCTTCTTCCCTGGCTTTGAAGCAGTATCCGCAAAACGTGTGGGGCTGGCCTACGCCAGGAGCGTGGAAGGGGCGCAAACCGGGCAGGTTTACGCTGTGCGCTAGGTAGGCAGGACTTATCAAAAAAATAGCGCAAAACAGCGATTACCAGTTAGCATGGCCCTGCAACGCCGCTGGCAGCAATGCGTGCCAGCGGCCATCATCCATGCGACCGGGAGTGCTACCTTGAATAATGAAAACTTTGATGCCCCCATCTTCATAGAAGATGGGCCTTATATAGACTTGCTGCCCGGCGTATATCCTTACCTGTATAACGAGCGCGGTCACTGCAGACAATTGCGCCAGGCTTTTGGCACCGAGATCAGCATCGCCAAAGATAATCCCGATCTTGAGCTGGGTACAAAATACAAGGGCATCAGCCACCAGCCCAAGACCATACCGAATGATGGTCACCCTTACCAGATTACCGAGTTCAATTTCAAGGTGGCAGAAGTCCATTACGAAGCAATCACCGCCACCAGGGAAAGCGTGCAGGCCTTTGGCATGACCCTACTGAAAAGCGGTGAATGCCTGCGCTTTGAATACGATGGCATGATCATGGCCCAATACACGTATGGGAAATGGGCAGGTCACCAGTCCCCCTACATAGGAGGCCGCCGGCGGCGCGAGTTGCTGACCCATAATCCCACTGACCTTGAGTTCCATGACTTTCCTCACATCTTCTTTTCGCAGGATGACTTACCCCTGGTCATCAGCGTGGCACGCTGGCGCCCCTATGTGCAGGAAATCTCGCTGGCAGACCTGTGGGTGGCACCAGGTGATGCCATCGTCCTGCCACCGAAGACCAGACCAGCGCCACCTAAAGGGCAACTGTCAGAAGAACAGGCCAGGCGCATCATCATAGACCTGCACGGCAACCGCAATTCTGCCCTCGCTTGCTGGGGTAGTGACAAAGCCGCACTGACGACAACGACTGTACTGGGTAATGCTCACACCATGGAAACCCGTGCGCCGAATTACCATGAAGAGCAGCATCCCAGCAAACACCCTTACCCTGGCAGCAGACTCGCTGGGTGATGACATCGGCCTCATCGTATCGAGCGGAATACGGTATGAAGGGCCGGGGTTTTAGCGCATCGCTTTCAAACCTATCCTTTTCCCAAACCCTTGATCTCCGGGTGCTACTTGCGCTAGCATCTGTATTGCGAAGGCTCAGACTGGGCTTCCTTCTACAACCTGAAACAGCCCGGTCGATTTCCTTCGCAACTTATTTCTTCACCTGATTTCATATCAGGGATACTTTGTTCATCAGCGGAAGGTGGCTCGGGCCCTCTTCCGTTTTTTGTTGGAAGCGTGCATGACTTTGCCATTTTCTGCGACACAGGCTTTACTGCTCAGAAGAAAACATCTGGTTTTTGTAGAAGCAGGCACAGACGCCAGCCTGCTGCCAGAATCCCATCTGCAAGCTTTTGAAATCAATCTGGCGAAACTGGGTTATGCCGTCTCCACCCGTCTGCGTCTGGCCTTGCAAAGCCAGAGTGCCAATGCACTGACGCAGATCCAAAAGCATGTATGGAAAGTTTTACTGGAAAAGGTCGGCGGTAACCAGCAGTTGATGCCGCAATTTCGTCGCTTCCCTGAAGATGTGCCCGTAGATACGCATGCACTGTGGCGTCAACGTGTGCTCAGCCACTTCCTGCAACTAGCTGATCAGCCCTGTCTGTTCTGTTCACAAACTGGCAGCACACATGTATTGGCGCCATGTGAGCATGTGGCATGCAGTCATTGCTATGATGGCAGCAATTATTCTGCCTGCCCCATCTGCGGCCAGCAAACAGAGTCGTCAGCATTCTTCAAGCCAGCCCTAGCACGCCAGCAGCCAAAAGAAAACATTATTTTCAAGCTGCTGGATCTGGGCCAGGATGTAGATGCCGCAGCAAAAGAACTCTTGCACAGCCTGTGCGAGCGCAAACAGGCCATGTCTCCAGTGGACAAGGACGACTTCACCGCCATCGTGCAAGAGTATGGGATGGCAGTCATACCATGGTTGCCGGAAGTAATACCTGTGCGTGAAAACATTGCCCTTTTATTTGGCAACTTGTTGAAGCAATGTGAGCCTGCCCTGGTCATGGATGCAGCAAAATCGTATATCAGCACTGCCACCGATGTGCTGCGCCTGATCGCAGCCTATTCGGGCGCTGACCCCGCCTTACAGGGCCAAACTGTTTACCGGCAACTCGCCATTGCAGAAATGCGTGGTGTCAAAAAATACCGGTTATGGTTTGAATCCAGCCACTGGCTAGCCTGGGCCAAACGCCACACCCATATGCAAGTCACCCGGCTGGTCAAACGCTTTAAAGTTGCCAAACTGAGCCGCCCACTACGCAAGTCGCTTCTAGGCTTCATGGAAAGCCTGCGTCCTGATTTGCTGACTGAAGACATGCTCAGGCACAGGTCGTATTGGGTATGGATGGGCGAATTCCTGCATCCGCATGAATACAAAAACCGCTACCCTCAGGTGGCAGCCGCCTTTACCATCATCCGCAAAAAATCTGCCGACGGCACGCCAGCGCCTGCCTTCCAGACTTTTTACGGTAAGCTCGAAGCCAGCCTGCGCCTGGGCGATGCAGGCACCATGGCTGGATTGCTGGCGCAAAGGCCGGGTGAACTTGCGCGCCGCCTGGATTTACTATTGCGAACTGCGGGTACCGATGAAACGGCACTTGCCCAGGTCAAGTCTGCTTTTCAGAAGGCACTGCCGCAATTTGCCACACCAGTGCTGCTCACTTTACTGGCTCACCTGCCAGTCAGGAGACAAGCTGTAAAAACCAGGATATATTGGCCCAAGGGCCAGGTTGCCAAAGCAGTGTTTGCACCTGAGACCAGAGCAAACCTGGACGCAAATACCATAGTAGAAATAGTCACCGCGCTGGAAGAACAACTCATGCAGCGCTTTGCTGCAAAACCCCACTATGATCAATTCATCATAGACCGGGCATTACAAGACATCATCGTACCTTTCAATGAGAGAACTGCCAGCAAATCAGCGATCAGCCTGCCGCGCGGCTCCAGCATTGCTGTCACGCCAGAAAAAACAGCACGCCTGTTTTTACACTGGTGCCAGCCTGAGAACAATGCCAGCCGTACTGACCTCGATTTGTCAGTCGGTTTTTATGACACTGACTGGCAGTATCAGGGAGTTTGCTCTTATTACCAATTGCAGTTGCAGAGCAAAAATGGCCAGCATATCGCCAGCAGTTCTGGCGATATCACCAGCGCCCCCTTCCCTGATGGCGCCAGTGAATTTGTCGATGTCGATCTTGAAGCAGCCCAACTGCAAGGCATACGCTATGCAGTGGTGGTCTTGAATAATTATTCAGGTATGGCTTTTGAAGACCTGGAACGTGCCTATGCTGGCATCATGTTCAGGGACGATGTTCAAGGGCATCATTTTGACCCGCGCACGGTCGAGCTCAGGTTCAATCTGCAAGGGGCCAATGGCATCTTCCTGCCCATGGTCATCGACCTGCAAGAGGCGCGCCTGCACTGGCTGGACATGTATTCCACAGGCATGTTCGCCATGAATAATGTCGCCAGTTCAAACAATGCCATCACCACCATTTGCCCCGAATTGATCGCCTACTTTGCCAGCGGCACGCGTCCATCCATGTATGAGCTATGCCTTCTGCATGCTGCCTCGCGTGGCCAGGAAGTGCTGTTGCGCGGCAAGGGCTTGCAGCGTTTTATACGTGCAGAGAACGAAACCAATGCGGCATTTCTGGCACGCTTGCGACGTGAATCTGGTCAGCAGTTACTCGCAGATGCATTGCACTTTGAGTGCAGCATTTTTGCAGCCCTGTATGAAGGTAACCTGCCCTTGCCCGAAGGCAGTGCAATCTTTGCCCTGAAACCTGCAGCCATCACAGGAAATCTGGCTGCCAGCGATCTGCTAAGTTGAGCTTGCGCTGACAGCTGACAAGGGCTCATTCATCATTGAGTCCCTTGCCATCCAATATCTGTGGAATCGCTTTTTCCACTCTTGATTCGCGGGTCTTGGATTGCTTGGCGGCTGAGAAATGCAGCAGGTATGCTCTTTGTCGTCCAGGTGTCAGGGCTTCAAACGCTTTTTTCAAAGCGGGCATGCTGTCAAGTTTGATCTGGAATTCTTCAGGCATATTAAATTCTGTCGTCTTTTTGAATTCCACCTTCAGCCCGGCTTTTTCTACTGCAATCGCATCCTTGATATAAGCTTTGATTGCAGTTTTTTTCTTGCTGATTTCATCAACGCTGGTGAACCGAAGTTGCCTCGCCGCCTGGGTATTCTCGGTCTGCTGTACCAGCAAACCCTTGCTGTCTTTTAGCAGCGCTCCCTTGAAAAACAGCAGGGCAGCATATTCCTTGAAGACATGAATGAGGACGATATTTGTATCCTCATGCGTATAGCAGGGGTTGCCCCACTTGAATTCTTCAGTCAACAGGCATTCCAGGACTATGCTGCGCAATTGCGCGATTTCTTCTTTCCAGGTCTCGGCTTTGCTGACGTAGGCATCAACTTTGGGGTTCATATTTTCTCGCAGATAAAATATGCAGCATGGCTCACATAAAATTATGGCTCACCACTTAGGCGTAATCCGCTCACCTGGCAAGACTTCATAAGGATGTGCCCAGCCCGGCAAGGCACGCAAGCGGTCCAGCCAGGCGACGATGTGCGGGTAGCGGTCTGTCAGCTTGTAGCCACTCTCTTCTTCAGGATAAAACAGGTAGGAACTCAGGGAAAAATCAGCGATGGTTGGTGCATCGCCGACCAGGTATTCTCGGCCTGCCAGATGTTTGTTGACAATAGTGAAGGCATTGTCGATGCGCCCCAACAGCCAGGCCTGGACAGCCGGATCGGGGGCAGCGGGACCAAAGGATTTATTGAAGCGGTAGCTGGCAAAATAGCTGGTGAATTTGTGGTTATCAAATAAAAGCCAGCGCAGCACTTCGAGCTTTTCATCTTCATTCTTGCCGCCAAAAGCGCCATGCTTATTAGACAGGTAGCTGAGGATTACGCCAGACTGTGTCAGCCTGCGTTCGCCGTCTTCAAGTATCGGCACCTCCCCCATTTCATTGGCTTGCTCGCGCCATTCATTGCTGCGGGTAACGCCCTGGAACATATCGACAAAGGCGTTCTCAAAAGGCTGGTTCAGTGCGCGCAGCAGGAAAGCGACCTTGAAGGAATTTCCTGACTGGCAGAGGCTATACAGTTTGTACATGATGCTTGTCCTCGGATGGGAAGGGAACAGGCATCTTACCAAGATTTAGCGAATGTGCATAATCGCAGCAATCATGCTCCCATCGCCTTCAAGAAAACTTCGGTTTGTGTATCTGCCGGATAAAACAATTCCACGCACAGTTCATGCAGGGTGATGTCGCGCGGGCTGCCAAAGGTGGTCAGGGTCGTGAAGAGCGAAAGTTCATGGCCATGCAGCTCCATGATGCAGGGTATCAGCAAAGAAGGTTCTGTCGCTTGCGTGACGGGTGTTTGCTGTTTGAGGGCGATGACATTGGGATAGGCATGCACTTCTTCCACCAAGGCGATGATGGCTTCATCGCGAGCACTCAACATCAGCCTTTGCAGGACTTGCAAAAGATAGCTACCCCATTCTGCAAAGTTTTTAGTGAAAGCCGCAAAGCCTTGCGGATGCAGACTGGCTCTGAAAATATTGATTTCCGGCCCCAGTAATTCTGGCGGCAACAGGCTCATGAGTTTTACAGCCGCACTGTTATGCAAGACCACATTCCAGTGCCTGTCCAGCGCGACGCCGGGGTAAGGGTCATGGGTATCGAGCAGTCGCTGCACTGCAGCCTTGGCCTGCGCCATGCGGGCCGTATCGAGTCCCTGTTCGCTATAGCGCGGTGCATAGCCTGCTGCCAGCAGCCAGGTATTACGGGCACGCAGGGGTACATCAAGCTGGCTGGCGATGCTCATCAAGAGTTCTGCGCTGGGGCGTGAACGGCCAGTTTCTACAAAGCTCAGGTGACGTGGCGAGATATCGATGTCCAGCGCCAGCTCCATCTGGCTTATTTTGCGTTGCGTGCGCCATTCACGTATCAGGGTACCGACTGGTGCCTCCGTCTGTTCTGCTGTCGTCGATGTGAGATGAGCCATTGCGCTTCCCTTAAGAAATATGGATACCTGATGCATTATCCCTGCCCTGTTGCATGAGCACCATTACCTGTCAGGTAATCGACTCGCTGCAAATGTAGAGCGAAACTGCAATCCCCTCAACTGTTTTTGGAGATACATCATGTCAACTGCTTCTAATGCATCTGCTGCCGTTAAATTGCATGCCCCTGCCCTGTCGCTGCGCACCATACTGGCACTGGATGCCATCACCGGCCTTGCCATGGGCTTGCTGCTGGTTGCCACGTCTGGTCTGTTGTCTGGCCTGCTGGGCTTGCCCAAAGACTTTTTGTTCATGGCAGGTGCCAGCCTGTTCCCGGTTGCTGCACTGGTGGGTTTTACCAGCCGTGCCGGTGGCGAAACAAAGCCGCCTGCCCCACTGGTATGGATCGTCATACTCGGCAACCTGGGCTGGGTCATCGCCAGCATATTGACGATGGAAGTCTGGTTTGAACCCAGTATATTGGGATTTGTTTTTGTCAGTGTACAGGCACTGGTGGTGCTGGCTTTCAGTGTGCTGGAATATCGTGGGCTGCGCAATTAAGGCCTTGGTGCTTGGTAATGAGGGGCAAGCCTGGCTTGTCTCTTACTTCTCAAGCAAGATTGCCGGAATTGCAATATACTAAGACACTTACTTAGTCCCATTTTGCTATTGATCTTAAGCCTGCAATGAAACTAGCTGCTCTCAAAAAATTATGTGCCGGTTATGCTGGCGCCAGCGAAAAACTACACGCAGCTCCCAGTAATGTGCTGGCCTATAGCGTGGGTGAAAAATCCTTTGCCTACTTCAAGACCAGCGAGCCTGAGCGCTGGCGTTTCAGCATACGGGTGACACCTGCTCGCTTTCTTGAGCTGACTGATATGCCGGGCGTAAAACCGGCGCGGTATATGGGACGATTTCATTGGATCACCATCGTCGCTGTCGAGCAATTTCCTGAAGAGTATTTGCGGGAATTGCTGGAGTATTCTTATCAAAAGGCTTTGTCGGGCTTGACGAAGAAAAAGCGGGACGAGGTTTTGGTGGGTGGTGCAGATTGAACTGTACGCCCATTTAGTGCCGACAATGTTTAAAGTTTTTTAGTCGCAATTATCACGTTGCTTCTGATAAGCCATATTCGTGTTAACGTCATTCCTGCATGCTTTTGGTTGAAATCTAGAAGGTAGGCGCTTCAGTGGCATTCTTAACATACTGCAAAGTACATTACCATCAGAATTGCATGCGGCTACGAACTTGATTCTAAAATGTCTTCTCACGTGATCGACGATTGCTGGTCGGGGGTAGCCCGACAGCTACATACCTTTCTTGCGTCGCCAAGAAAGGTATGCCAAAGAAGGCGCCCCAGGCGTCGTCGCCCCCTAAAGGGGGTACCCGTTTATGCGGTACAAAAAATGGGAAGATCCGAAACTCGCTTCGCTCAAACAGCGGCTCTTCTTTTTCCATTTTCTGTACCGCACAAACGGCGCCGACACATGGGAACTACGAAAATCAAAAGCAACATCAACACAACCTGTAATCATATTGCGAACTGAAGACAATGTTCGTCGTAGTTAAGAGAACCTTAAACCGTCTCCAAATCGTTTGCCCTCACCTCACTCACCGGCATAATCACACACCGCAAAAACATCTTCGCTGCATCCTCATGCGCGAGTAAATCCTGCAATTCTGCCGGTATCTGCGTGGTAAAGGCAAAGCCTGATCTGGTATGCATGCCAGCTTCCCGCTCTGTCCACAGCAGTTGTATCTGGCAATCGCCCAGTGCCATGTCAAGTTGGGCTTCATCTGGTAAAAAACTCAGTTGATACTGACCAGGTGGCATTTCGGATTCAAGCTCAGTCAGCACCTGCAGGCCACCTGTGCTGAGATTGACCAACAGGGCTGGCAGGGCATCGGCATGCTTGGGGGAGTTGAATACCCAGACCGGGCGTATCTCGTGGGTACCGAGGGGAACTAAGAAGAATTGCACGCGTTGGTGGCGACGGTTTTCAGATGGATTCATGGCATCAATGATCAGTTCAGGTGGAGGAAATTTCTGTCAAAACAGCAGACAGAAATTTATTCCAGATTTATGTCATGAACATGACCAGACTATGCGTTGCCTCTCTCCTCCACCAAGCCACCACGCCATCATGCCGCCTTGGCCTCAAAGATCATGGACTGGTGAGCTGCCACTCCTGCCATTGCGCCATCAGCCACGGCCATTGCCACATTGCCTGCCATGCGGGCGGCATCACCACAGGCGAATACGCCGGGCACGCTGGTGGCCTTGATCTCATTGGTGCGGATAACCGTGCCCATGGGGCCTTCTGTCATTTCGCAAGCCAATTGTGTGGCGAAGGGACTGTTGATGCGAATAGTGCCCATGGTGAACAGGCCATCCATGTCATGTTGCCTGCCGTCTTGCAGCTCTACCGTGGCAAGGCCGCTGATTTTGCTCACAGGTGCGGCTTCTATTGTGACGCCACGTTTTTGCAAAGCCGCCAATTGCTCAGCATCTGGCTCAAAGCATAAATTGGTGAACAGCGTAACTTGTCCCCAGTCTGGCAGCATCATCGCATGGTGATACGACAGCGGGCTGGTAGCCAGTACACCAATGCGGCCATTATCAATTTCATAGCCGTGACAATATGGGCAGTGGAAGATGCTGCGGCCCCAACGTTCTGCCAGGCCTTCAATCGCGGGCAAGTCATCTGTCACACCGGTGGCGAGTATCAGCCTCCGTGCCTGGTAATTGCCCTGTCCCTCAACGGTTACGATAAACCCATCATCCTGACGAGCTACCGATGTTGCCTGCCCTTCTACCCAGGTGACGGTTTTATAGGCCATCAACTGTTCCTTGCCTTCACTGGCAATGGCGCTGGCTTTCTTGCCATCTTGTCCCAGAAAACCGTGTGAGTATTCAACAAAGCGGTTACGGCGCTGCCCACCATCGATGACCAGCACATGCCGCCTGGCGCGTGCGAGTTGCATGGCGGCAGAAAGCCCGGCATAGCTGCCACCGATGATGATGGCATCAAACATCATGCATTTAGTGATGATGGTCATGGCCTTTTCCCTTGTTCTTGCTGTGTGCATTAAATTTGCGGCTGAACTCTGTCGCCAGATCAGCCAGCGTTACGTCACCCAGACGGGCGATGAGCAAGGCCTCTGCTTCGTCAAAGGCAGTTGCGAGTGCTTCGTTGACGACTTGCTCGACCAGACATTCAGGCTTGTCATTGCGGTTGCCCATGGCAAATACGGTAGGTGCGCCGAGGGCATCGTAGATGTCTCGCAAGGTCACTGTTTGCAAGTCGCAAGAAATCACCCAGCCGCCACCATGGCCCTTGTCAGAACTCACGTAGCCACGGCTGCGCAAGCCCGCCAGCACACGCCTGACCAGCACCGGATTGGTTGTCAGGTATTGTGCCAGTTCTTCAGAAGTCATGGCCCGTTGTCCATGCGCCATGTGCAATAGCACGTGGAGGATGGAAGAAAGTTTACTGTCTTTTCTCATGTAACTTATGATAGTACATAATTGAGAAATGTGCTGGGATTTTTAAAGTACAGAAAATAGTCACAATAAAAAAAGGGTGGCCATGATCAGGCCACCCCATTCTTATCTTTTGCGGTCGATGAGTTTTATTTATCCACTTCCCTCGTCAGCATTTCCCATGAAGGCTGGGAAGTGCCATCAGTCGTTGCTGAGACTTTACCGCCAGCAAACTTGAGGTAAGTCGTCGCAGCCTTGCTGAATTCTATGGACTTCATCTTGCACATGGCTTTCTTTGTCGCGGCATCAGCGCAATAGGAAGCAACATTGTCCTTGATGGTAGCGGCAAAATACTTGATCTTGAACATGTCGTCAGTGCTTTGAAAACTGTCGGCCTTGATATCGAATTTGACGTCGCAACCACAAGATGTTTTCAAGCTGCTGGTGGCAGCCTTGACTGCGGGCTCAACTTCATTGCTCATGAAGTCGCGCTCTGCCTTGCCTGCAAATGCAGTCAGTGGCAAGAGCAAGGCGATGCAGGAGATGGCGGCGAGTCTGGAAATTTTCATGCTGGTGTCCTTGTGTGGTTAAAACCTGGAATGTCTTGAAGAGTTTTGCATTCTAAGTTTCAAGAACAGCATGCGGCTAAATGTTTGTAAGTAATTCACGCTGGAAAAATGCCGCTCACAGTGCGTGTCATTTTACTTTGTCACCAGTGCTTACACTTTTGATCACAGTGCATTCTTTCCAAATTCTGGTTCACCGGGATTATTCATCCCAGTGCTTTTCTTTGCCGCCACCAATGGAAAGCCCAGCGCCAGCAATAGATCAGGCTGACTAAGAATAAACTGATCCAGCAGACAATCGCCAGCACACCGCCGGCTTGCGGCGTTCCCCACACCAGCACCCAAAAGAACAAGGCTGGGCCAGCAAGCACACTGGCCAGCAAGGTAATGATGACTTGTGTTTTTTCCTTAAAAACCAGCAGCCCACAAGGCAGAAAAAAACGGCAAGTACTGCGAGCATGGTCAAGCTGCTTGCCAGCGTTTTGCTTTTGCGCACGTCCTCCCAACCGTCGATCAATAAGACATAGCCATATAGTAAATTATCTTTCGCAACCACTTTCACGGCCTCTTTCCCCACCTCATTTTGCTTAGCCTGGTCATTTGCAGTTTGCGATTGAGCTTCCTTTTGCGGCTGCATTTTTGATTCGCATTTGGAAAGAGGCAGTACAAAACAAAGCAATAAAAGAAGGGAAGAAATTTTCCTGATCAAGCTCACCGTCATGATGTGAACTTTCGAATGAATGTGGACTTTCGAATTAAAGAGTACTCGCGGCCCAATCGAAGCACCTGCCGGATTCAACACCAGCGCTTAGCTATCTACAAACCTGTTGCTACTTTATCAAAGTATTACCACTAAATATACTGACATCAGCTGTTCGGCATGTGTTGAACAGAAATAAAAACATTGAACAGCAATCAGCAGCTATTCAAGTTTTTGCCCCTCACTTTAGATACAAGATAAATCAGGAAAACATCATGTTCATACTCAATGCCAGCTATAGTAAAAACCCTGGCGAAGTAGAGCCACATATCAAAGCCCATGGCGAATGGGTGAGCCGTTACCTGAAGGAAGGTATATTCCTGTTCGCTGGCCCCAAAAAGAGTGGGCTCGGCGGCATCATCGCCGTACAGAGCATCAGCAAGGAAAGGCTCTTGCAAATACTGGCGGAAGATTCATATGTGCAGGCAGATGTCGCGGATTACCAGATCATTGATTTTGATTGCAAGGCGACGCAAAGCACGCTGGAAGCTTTGAAGCTGGCTTGAGCATATAGTCTTCAAAGCCCTTGGCATACAAAGCCAGATCAAGGGCTTTGCCATAAAAACAGCGATCTCGTGAACTGTAACAGTGAAAATCGGAGTGCCTGCCATGCGCGCGACGATCATGGCTGCGTTGCAAATACTCGCGATAGCCCCGCTATCGCTGTGTTTTGCGTCTTGCCCTGATGCGCCGGGCGCATGTCTTTCACTCTCGATTCCACTGTTACAGTCCACTAGTGCGGTGAAGACATTTTCATGAAGACCAGGCCACAGATGATGAGCAACAATGCACAAATGCGCATGAAATTCAGTTGCTCTCCAAAGAAGACGATCCCGAGAATAAAGGCACCGACGGCACCTATGCCTGTCCACATGGTATAGGCGGTGCCTAATGGCAGGGTACGCATGGATAAGGCCAGCAAGGCAAAGCTGACTATCATGCCTGCGATGGTGACGATAGAGGGGACAACTTTCGTGAAACCTTCAGACTGCTTCATGGCGAAAGCCCAGACGACTTCAAACAGCCCCGCCAGTATCAATAATATCCAAGCCATGACTGCTCTCCTTTCAAAGAGCCGGGCCGTCCCGGACATTCATTCCCAAACTGGGGAAGGTCGTTCCTCCTGATGGAATCCGTATGGATTCACTTGAATGAGCTGATTAGCCCAATGATGCCAGGAGCAAATTATAGCTTAGCTACCGCCCTGCTGCACATCACGGCCTGATGTAAGCATAGCCCTGCTGCTGCCGCCTGATCAGTTGCGACACGCCTGCTTCAACATAATCGAGATTGTCGAGCATGTCTGATTTGCTGATTTTTTGTGCGCGCATGGTGTTCTCGCAGATCACGACATGGGCACCGAGCTTCATGACTTCTTCTATGCGGCTTGCTACGGGTGTCTCAAACTTGAACATGTCTATGCCGGGGCCATAGGCGACGATTTCTACCTCGACATTTTCCTTGCCCAGGTCTTTGATGACATTCTTCACGTTATTCAAAGCCAGTTCCCATTTGCGGCTTTCGCCATCACTGACCTGAAAAACTACTTTGGATTTTTGTGTTGCCTGCGCTTTGGCAGGCGCGGGTGTTTGTGCCATGACGCTGGCCTGGCCCAGGCTGCTGACTAACAGGACCAGGACTGCTGCCACATTACGGCCATAGTTGGAAAACTGGTTCATATTCACTCCGCTATTTAAAAGTGCTGATTTATGCGGCAACAATAGCAGATTTATAGGCAAACTGATCATGAAATTTTCTGCTTCCTTGCATGGTTTATTTGGCAACACATTACTTTTTTGACAGGTTGCAAAAAAGCATTCTACAAAAACAAGAATGTTAAAAATGGTTGCTTGCATCAGCTTATCTGGATTAAAGTTGGCCTTTCCGCAATTTGCGTTGGCGTAACCGGTCACCCATCAGTTGCATGCGTCTGGTGTTGGCGTATGTGATCAATACGCGACAACCACATGACAACTACGTGACAACTGCGTGACAAGAATGTTGAACAGTTTCCCAGGAAGACGGATATGAAAAAAGTTCTCTCGATTGCAGCTTGCTGCCTGGCTGGTTTTACTGCTCAGGTGCAGGCGCAAAACAACTATAGTCTCTACGTCAGTGAAGGCACATCTGGCGGGCTTGATGCGGCCCAGGTCATAGAAAAATATACTGGCCTGGCAGAAGTCATGGGCAAGGCCCTGGGTAAAAAAGTCACGGTGGTGGTAGCGCGTGAGTTTTCCCAGCTTGAGGAAGGCATGAAAGCCGGCAAGATGGATTTTGTGATTGCCCGGCCCAGTGATTATCCGGCGCGCGGCGTGCGCGACTATAAATATCAACTGGTCTCGACATCCAAGCCTGATGGTCAGTGCCTGCTGATCGTACCCAATGCATCACCATTGAAGAGTATCGCTGACGTGAAGGGCAAACGCATTGCCTTGCCTGAAAAAATTTCTTATATGTCGAAATTCTGTTCGGCAGAATTGACACACAATGGTTTCAACCTGGCGACAGAGAAAATCCAGTATGCCAAAGAACAGGGTGCAGTACTGTTTTACCTGGACAATCTGCTGGCCGATGTTGGTGGCATTGCCTCTTACTCAGGCGTAGCCAAGAACCTTGAAAAAACCGGCCACCGCGTTATCCACACCAGCCAGCCACAACCTTACCAGCCTTTGATTGCCCACCCCAAGATCACGGCAGCGCAAATCCAGGCATTGAAAAAAGAACTTGGGCTACTCGATGAAACCGAAGCAGGCAAACCCACGCTGAAGCAAATCGGTATCAAGGAATTTGATACCGGCAATAATGAACAACGCCTGCGCGATTTGCTGAAGTGGCTGGGCTAAGCCTTAGCTCCAGTTCCAACTCCAGCGCCTCTATCCCATTCCATTCATTAATACGAATGGGATGCAGCCTGGGTAAGCGGGTCATAAATCGATGGCATCATGGGCATGGATGGAACCGGGGTTTTCACCTGTTCTGCCATGTCAAGCATCATCAGCTTTTGCGTACGCAGATAAGGGCTGGGTACTGCCCTTTCTACCACGATGTTCCAGCGCTTCAGGTAGTTGGTCACTGAGCGAATATGGATTTTGACGCCCAGGTGTTTGCTGATGAGCTCAGCGACGGCAGGACGTGTCCATTCAGCAAAGTCCATCTGCAACTGACGTGGTTTGTTGTCACGTATCAGTTGTTGTATTTGCTCTTCCTGCTCGGTACTCATGGCACGGCCTTCGCCTGAACGGCGGCCACGGCGGTGCGGCAGAATGGCATCTGCGCCCTGCTCCTGGTAGCGGGCAATAATCAGGCAGACTGCAGTATAGCTAAGCCCCAGTTCACGTGCGATCTGGACTTTTCTGGCACCGCGCTGGTGGGCGCGTATGACCTGGCGGCGGCGTTCATACTGTTCCAGCGCGCTCAGACTTCTGGCATCTTCTTTTTTGGCGGCAGGTGCAAATACTTGCATGGGCAGTGGCATATTCATACTGAGATCCTTAATGTTGACTATTCAACGAAGAGATGCAGTGAATATAGGCGATTTACAGCTTTATGTGCCCTATACTAAAGTATGAATACAGCACTTCCAGGGTGATTTTCCCTACCTTGATACCAAGGCATTCCCAGATATCGCCCTCTTTCCCGTCATACTGACAAGCCAGCATGAGTGACTTACCGGCCGATACAGTCACTTCTGGCGGCGTCAGCAATATTGCCGTGAATAAAAAAACTGCACAAAGTAGCAGGATGCGCATGTTCTTGTCCTCACACTGCCCGGCCAGCGGGGAAAATGGCTGCCACTTTTGCCAGCCTGAGCCATCGCCAGTAAAGGATGATAGCTGTTGTCAAAGTAATCGCCGCGCAAATCTGCCAGGCTGAGATGAATCCTGACTGTACGTACACCACAATGGAGATGATGCCAAGCACCACTGGTATTCCCATTGCGGCCAGCAATGAAGTTTGGTAAGTAGATTCCATACGGGCATAGTTGTTCAAACTCAGCACGCTCACCGGCAACAGGCAAAAACTGATGATACAGATGATCGCAGACATACGTGTTGACGTTTGCAGGAGATAGATCGCACTGCCAAATATGAAAGTTGTTGTCAGCCACAAACCGAGGAACTGGCGCAACATGGATTGCAAGAGCAGCCTGCCCTGCTGATGTGGATCAGGTAACTTGGCTGTCAACATCAGCAGCCCCAGCTCTCCCTTGCGCTGATAGACCAAGGAGCGCACGATGGAGCTGTATATCGGTGACAGCATGATCAGAGACACCAGACCAACAAAGTAAGCCAGGCCTATATTTTTTTCGTCAAACTTGCTGCTGTGGTTGCCCAAAACCGCAAAGACGATGAACAACAGGGCTGCCATGAATACGACTGAAAAGAAACTGGTCATCCAAAAAACTTGAGCCCCCAGAGAAAACAGCATTAGATCGCCGGCTTTTGCCGGGTTCCTTTTCACTTTTTTCATACTCAGGCGCAACAATAGAGCATAAGGATTGATGAAATTCAGGCTGTAGTACCTGTTCGAAATTTCTTCGCCATTCATTTGCTTTTGCATCATGGCAAAATTCTCTTTGTGCCTGAAATGCTGGTCACCATGGAGCTTAAAAACCCAGTGAAGTACCAATACAGTTAAACCGAGGCCAGCGGCAAAGAATAATACCGGTTGACTCCATGTCGGATCAATGAAAAAACTTTTACCCTTGTCAAAAGCAAAGGGTGTCAGAAATAGCAGCGTGACCACTAAATAAGCCCATTGTGTGCGTATGGCCGCAGTATAAATAAGGAGAGCCACTACCCCAAAAAACCAGCTCAAAGAGAAATGGTCATGATTTAAGCATGCAAAACCCAATGGCATCAGCAAGACAGGAATAGCAAGTGCCACTTGCAAATTACGCTTCAGACCTGGTACCAGCGATGCATTCGCAGGTGTGTATTGCAGGGTAATGTTGGGCACCAGCATGACGAACCAGGTGAAAATCAAAGTAGCCAGAATTCCCCCAGCACAAACGAGCAAGGCCCATATCATTGCTCGCAAACCTGGCTCTTCTGTGCTAGCAAAATAGAGGACGACAAGCGATGCAAGCGTGGTCAGACTCAACAAAATATACATGGTCTTTGACATGCCGACATTCTTGCGCGCATAAACCGGCTGCATCCACACTGAAATAATGGCTTTCATGTTTTCTCTCTCAACGCAGGTATTATGTTGAATAAATGATGTGTTCAGTCCACAGTGTTCACAATGTCATTTCTATGAACAAATCTTCCAGGCTCAGTTTGTCTAGGCGCACATCGCGTCGTACCTGCAATGCCTGCAGTTGTTCATGGCTGAACTGCGCCAGCATCTTGCCTTCTGCAGCATCACCGTCTTTGGCAGTGGTTGACTGGCGCAATATTTTTGTCGGCTGCAATTCTTGCAATACCGCTGGTGCCGCGATGACGCGCACGGTGTTGTCCATCATGTCGTCCAGTGATTGCTGGTGCACGATCTGTCCGCCATTGAGGAAGGCGACATCCATCGCTACCCTTTCCAGATCAGACAGGATATGAGTAGAGAACACGATGGTCGTCTGCTTTTCGATGACGCGGTCTATGAGTTCGCGCAAAAATTCACGGCGGCCTGCGGGGTCAAGGCTGGATACTGGCTCATCCAGGATAAGCAACTCAGGATCATGGGCCAGTGCACGGATGATGGACAGGCGTTGCTTTTGT
This sequence comes from Undibacterium sp. KW1, assembly GCF_009937955.1. Lineage (NCBI taxonomy): Bacteria > Pseudomonadati > Pseudomonadota > Betaproteobacteria > Burkholderiales > Oxalobacteraceae > Undibacterium > Undibacterium sp. KW1. The sequence continues at coordinate 4,072,707 of NZ_AP018439.1, forward strand.
CCTACCGAGAGTTTGTTGATGGCCTTGTCATAAGGTAGCTCCCAGGCTTGCATCAGTGACTGAACCTTGCTGTCGTTCCAGCGTGGGTACAGTAGCTGGAAGTAGGCCAGCATCTGCCTTGCCGTCAGCCATTCAAACAGGTCACTGCACTGTGGCACATAGGCTATCCGGGCTCGGGTCTCTGCACTGAGTTGCCCTGCTGCTTCGCCATACAGACTGGACTTGCCGCCATCGATATCACGCAAACCCAGCAGGCATTCTATCAATGTCGATTTGCCTGCGCCATTGCGCCCCAACAGACCGACGATACTGCCCGGTGCAATCTGCCAGTCCAGATTTTTCAAGACAGCTTGCCCACTGAACGATTTACTCAATCCCTGGATATGCACGGGTGCATTTAAATGAACTTGCATGCTTATTTTCCTTTAAGAATACTGGTCAAGAGTGCGATGACTGCGCTGGAGTCAAGTTCGAGCTGGCTGGCTTCCAGTGCGATACGTTCAAGACTGGGGCGTAATAATTCCAGCCTGGACGCCAGGGCAGAATTGCCACTGGCCAGGGCCGCCACTTCCATCCCCAGGCCACGGCGACGCACCAGCAAACCCTCGGCTTCGAGCATGCTGTAAGCCTTGGATACTGTCATGGGATTAACTCCCAGCCCGCTGGCGACATCGCGCACAGATGGCATGGCATCGCCTGCAGTAATTTGCCCACCCGCCTGCAGACGTCGTAATTGTTCTATCAACTGGCGATAGATAGGCTCGCTACTGCCGGTAGAAACCTGGAAAATCTCTGCGCCCAACTGGCGCGGCTTTATGTTTGTCATGCCTGGTGCCATGTCTCACGCTCCATGTTCCGGCCTCTCATCGTGTTTAAACGAATACCTGAACACCTCCATCGTCAGGATGAATGCGTCGTGGTAGCTTCACATGGGGTTAATGACTAATACATCACCTTCACGTGTATTAATATAGTAATACACTAATTTTACCATTTCAAGCAATTTTCAGAAAATGCTGGGAGATTTGCTGGATGCAGCAAGTTGACGCAAAAAGTGAGTGGACGGGATGTAAAAAAACGCCAGCAAAGCTGGCGTCTTGAGTAGCGTGTTACTGCGATACCGTGGACAAGGATCAAAACTGATACCTGTCCTCGAGAAGCACTACTTTATGCAATCAGATTACCCGTGGATATAGTCCCGACCGTACCTGTCAATTGCACAAAGAAGTCAGTGTTATCAAACTGGCTGGTATCTGTACCGGTGTTCTGGAACAGATAAGTACCTGCTGCGGTACCTGTCTGTATCGTGATCAGGTAAGCCTGACCAGTGTTATTTAGCACGACTGACAAACCAGCAGTGATGGTAGCGAGGTAATTAGACGTATCGGCATTGCCGATGATGTAAGAACCGACACTCGCTGCATTGACGCCAGTCTTGAAGTAATCCACTCCCGTCGCATTGAAATTACCGACCACGTCTATCTGCGTCTTATTCGACATATTGGCGCCGGTTTCTATCAATGTTTCCGAGCCGGAACCAGCGGTCTGCAGATTAATCGTATCCACCGCCGCACCACCTGTAATGGTAGTCGCTGCAGGACTGGAACCCAACAGGTTCAATGTCTGGCCACCACTACCCAGGGTAATGGTGTTGTCACCCGTGCTCTTGGTATAGTTCAGCGTGACACCTGCGCCATTCATGTTGGTGAGACTGGCCGTACCTATACTGCCTGCCACGTTAATGATTTCAATATTGGCGACTTTGGTACTCAGATCAATGTTCTGGGTTGTGGTAGCACCGATGTTGAGTGTATCTGTACCATTGCCGCCATCCACCGTGGTCAGGTAGGTGATGATCTGGTTGGAAGTGAAGTTGAAGGTATCAGCACCTGTGCCACCGATTACGCTGACAGCCACGTTAGTAGAAGTGAAGTTATTGGTGCCATTGGCGAGGTTATACTTCTCTATCGTGTTGAAGGCATTGAAACTACCAGCCGTAGCCAGGTTCAGCGTCTCGGTTCCTGCGGCATTGACGACGCCGGTAAACTGCGACATCTGGGCAATGGTTGCCGTGATGTTGGCATTATTGGTCACTGTCAGATTTTCAAAGCCGGTGATCGTGGCATTGCTGATATCGGGTGTCGCTGAGAAGAACGCCAGACTATCTGTACCCGTGCCACCAGTATAAGTGCCGAGGATGGTCACGCCATTGAGAGCCAGGCTATTGTTGCCGTTACCCAATGCCGCCGTGCTGGAAACAGTGGCGTTGATCGTGATGTTGTCGTTGCCACTACCGCCAGTGTAGTTAACACCTGCAGTGGCAGAATTCATGTTGACGGTGTTGGTACCGCTTGCACTGCCTTTGACAGTAGCTGCGCCTGTCAGGGCACCGGATGTCCAGGTAAAGCCACCAAGGGTAATGCCGCTTGCATCCACCGTCGTCAACGCGGTGCTCGATGATGACAGGGTCAGGCCTGCATTGCCACTCACATTGATGGTTTTGACTGAGTTACCCAGCCAGGTCACGTTGTCATTGAAAGCGCCTGTCGGTGTAGCCTGGCTATCAACGGTTGTGATATTCGCAGTCTCAACACCGGATGCTGTAATACCGGTGGTCGCAAAAGAAACGCCACCAGTGCTACCATCCGTCAGCGTCAGGTTAATGACATCGTTGACGCCACCCGCAAAGGCGGCATTGGCAAGGGTAACGGCGGTTCCTGCGCCATTGAGCGTGATATTGCTATTGCCAGCCACGTTGGTCAATGTCAGTCCATTGGCGCCAGAGAAAGTGACGTCGTTATAATTACCCAGTACCTGCAAGTCGACGGTCTGGTTGGTGACGTTGGTGAGTGTCAATTTCTCAAAGCCAGTGACATTGGCAGCAAAGGTACCGGAACCTGAAGCTGTGGCAGCATAAGCAGCCGACAGCACTATCGTGTCAGTGCCGGAGCCGCCATTCACAACGATAGGTAACAAGGCTGAGTTGGGAATGAAGGTATCATCGCCTGTACCGCCATTGATCGTAGCAAAGCCGGCCGAGTTGTTATAGGTAATCGTGTTGGTGCCATTAGCCAGGTTCAATACCTTGATGTTGCTGATGGTGCCGCCAGTAGCACCATTATTGAGGGTGACAGTGCCAGCCGTGGTCAGTGTCAGTACATCGGTATCTGCTGCATTGCCAGCAATAGTCGACCCATTGAGACCAGGAATGCTGGACATGAAGATGTCATTAGCGCCAGAGACACCATTGAACGTGCCGCCAGCAGTGACACCGACGGCATTGGCAATACCAAAGTCACTGGCCACAATACTGCCTGTGGTACCACCCAATTTGACGATAAAGTCGCTGCCATCCACTGCTGTTGCGCTACTACCCGAATTCTGGAAGGCATAGGTACCTGCTGCTGTACCACTATTAACGGTGATGGTATAAGCCTGGCCAGTATTGGCAAGGCTCGCCCCCGCTGCTGTTGCCGCAGTCGCAATGGCTGCTGCCAGGTTGCTGCTGTCAGCATTGGCAATAGTCAGGTTAAACAGCGAGGTCGCGATAACGCCAGTTCCGAAACTGTCTGCACCTGCTGCCTTGAAATTATTGACAGTATCCATGGCATTGATGTTCGAGCCTGCCACAATCACATCTGCACCGCTTGCCGTGGTGGACAAATTGATGATATCAGCACCAGAACCGCCAGTGATGGTACTCGCACCTGTGCCCGTACCCAGGATATTGAGGGTCTGGCCGCCAGAACCCAGCGTGATGCCATTGATCGCCGTCGAAGCTGACTTGGTGAAGTTCAGGGTGACGCCAGCGCCGTTTTCATTGGCGACGGTCCAGGTTGCAGTTGTGCCACCTGTGACATTGACTGTTTCTACATTGCTGACTTTGGCAGACATATCCAAAGAGGCGGTTACCGCACCGACATTCAAGGTATCTGTCCCCGCACCACCATTGATGGCTGTGGAAGCAGTAATCATGGCGGAGCTGGCATTGATGGTGTCATTGCCCGTACCACCCGTCACCGATACCAGGCCGGTTGCGGCAGTAAAGGTATTGCTGCCATTGGCCAGTACATAGTTTTCTACATTGGTCTTGCCAGCGATGGTGCCCGCAGTGGTAAAGTTGACTGTCTCGGCACCTGGTGCAATGATGGTGGTGAAGCCGCCATATTGTGCTGCTGTCATGGTGACGGAGGCATTATTGGCGATATTGACCGTTTCAAAGCCACTCACATTGGCTGCGCTGATATTGCTGCCATTGAAGAGGTTCAGTGCATCACTCGTACCCGCACCTGCCACGAATGTGCCAGTGTAAGACTTGCCTTCCAGCGTCAGGGTATTATTGCCCGCGCCCAGATTAATATTGCCAGCCAGTAAGGAGCTGCCAGAATTGGTCAGGTTGACATCGTCGTTGCCAGTTCCGCCGTTGATGGTGGTGATGCCGGAGGTAGCGACAGTGAAGTTGACACTGGTTGCGGTGTTGTCGGTAGCCAGGGTCTTGATATTGGTGATGGTGTTACCATTACCAATGTTGACCGAACCGCCGCCAGAGATGGTGATGGTGTCTGCGTCACTACCATTGCCGTTGACGGTTGTGCCGACCAGTGCGGCCACATTGCCGGTGAAGTTTTCATTGAGGCCAGCTGTGCCATTGAATATACCGCCTGCAGTCAGCACAGTGCTGTTGGCAGACTGGCCATTGCCATTCGATGGACTAGTGCCTATTGTTCCAGCGATGGCCGATGCCCCACCAGACACCACAATCGCATTGGAAGTGGTCATATTATTGACACTGCCGCCCGCCGCATTCGAAGCCGAAGTCACGTCATACACCAGGGTACCGCCAGTGATGGAGATATACGACAGGTCAATGTTGTTCCCACCTGCCACGTCATCCACAATTGTCAACTGATGTGGACCCGCGCCAGTGAATGTCAGTACCGGACCGGACAGGTTCAATGCAGCACGCGCTGCGATTAATGCAGCGTATTGGGAAGCAGTGATCACAACAGCAGAGTTTGCTGTGATGTTTTCAATACCGGACAGAGTTGCACCAGCCAGGTTGATCGCACCGTAAGTGACCAGTGTATCGTTACCTGTACCCAGGTTGATCGTGTCTGTCACAACACGTGCCACGGCATTTGCTGTGGATTGTGCGTTCAGGTTCACACCGTTTTCTGTCGTGTTGTAAGTACCGGCAACATAGTTACCCAGCAAGACAACGCGGTCAGCACCAGCACCCAGGCTCAGGAAGTTGGCGCCACGGGCCAGAGTCACGTCCAGAGCAGATTGTGCTGTCAATGCGCCTGCATCGATCGATACACCAACAGTGGCGTTAGCAACGTTGACGTTGTCCAGTGCGCGGATAGTCAGACGTTCTACGTGTGTTGTTGTGTTAGCAGCCTGGTAGCCGTCAACCAGTGCATCAACGATCGTGTCGTTCAACTGGATTTGGGACACTTGGGTGACTGCTGTGTCGTTGGTCAGTTCGATGTTACCGATGTTGCTGATACCGTTGAAGTCACCGATCGCTGCGTTTGTTGCATTGCGCAGTTCGATGACGTCATCATTCTTCTGGCTGTTGTTGGTGGTGTTGTTGTCCACTGCACCGCCGTTGATGGCGTGTGTACCATTGAAGTTGGCATCTGTGAAGATGATACGGTCTGCTGTGCGGCTTGCACCTTCTTCGCCGTTGTAGCTGAAGCGGCTTGTGGCGCTCAGGCTACGGGCGTCGATGACGACTGCGCTTTCAACGGCTGTACCAGCTGTGTCTGCGGCGTTAGCTGCATCATTGGCTGTGTCGTTGTCGTTGACGATAGCCAGAACACCACCGTTGTTGTTGGCAGCGATCAGGGCATCTGTCAATGTCAGACGGTAGTTACCTGCACCGTCAACACCGGCGTTGTTGGAGGTACCAACCAGACGGATTGTTTCGAAACCGGAAACGTTAGTCCATTCAGACGCGCCCAGAGCGATGGTGTCGCCCAGTGCTGCACCTGTCAGGTCGCCGTCGATGACGAGTGTGTCTGTACCAGCACCACCTACGACTGTGTCGGAGATTGTCAGGCCAGCACGTGTGTCTTGCAGGTTATCGAAAGTGACTGTGTCGTTACCAGCACCCATCTTGATGTTTTGCGCGCCGTTAGCTGCACCGCTGGTGGAAACACGAACGATAACGCTGGCTGTTTCTGCGGATGCATCGATGTTAGCGGCGATCAGTTTGATCTGGCCAGCTGTTTTGGACAACTCTTGTACGCCAGCGATGTTGGCTGCGGCGCCGCCTGTTGTGTCGATACGGTACAAACCACCGTTACCAGCGACTGTGGTGTCGAGGTTGAGGAATGTTGTTGTGGAACCAGCACCTGCTGTTGTACCAATCGTGATGGTGCCTGTGTGGGCAGCAACGTTGGCGAGAGCAACTGTGTTGGATTCTGTATCAGCATCGACCAGAGTGATGTTTTCAACAGCGTTGGTGTTCAATACGAAGTTGAAACGTGGGTCAACGTTCAAGCCTTCAGCGATCGTGACAGCAACGGTATCGGATGCACCAGTCGCAGTCGCCAGGTTGGCGTTGATGGTGGATTGGCCGATGGCGTTGGAGCCTGTGTCGCTATGACGGATGGTGATGGCTGCAGCTTGACCAACACTCAGGTTGTTGAGTGTGAACACGTCTGTACCAGCGACTGGTGCGGAGTTCGCAGGAGCTGCGACGTTGGTGTTGGAGACGTTGCGAACCAGTACGCCTGTGACGTCTGGCAGTTTGGCGAAGTCAACTGTGGAAGCGGCGTTGTTCAACAACACTTGCACTGCTTCTACTTTGGTGATGATGGAGGAACCAGCTGCACCGGCTGTGACGTTACCGCCGTTGACGATGACCAGGGTATCTGTACCGTCGCCGCCTGTGATGCTGTCGCCTGTTTCTACTGTGTCTGCCAGGTAGAATGTGTCGTTACCAGAACCGCCAGTGATGGTGACGTTTTGAACGGAACCGGATGTGTCAGCTTTACCAGTGGTGAAGATGCCATTGCCGAGGTTCAGGGTCAGGTTGCCTTTGAATGCGGATGCATCAATGGCGGACAGACGGCCTGCTGCTTGGAGGATACCACCGGAGAAGTTGGTGGATTCAATGGTTGTTACACCATTAACAACATTGGATGTTTGGGCCAGTGTGAGGTCTTTGTCGCCAGTGATGATGACTTTGCCTGCTGTACCTGTGTCCATTGGCAGGTTGAGTGTGCCGATGTTGTTGGTGTTGCCTGTGCTGTTGATGGTCAGTGTTTCGTAACCTTGGTTGCCTACGCCTGCGGCGGATGTGCCGGAGGTGTTTTGACCAATGTTGACGGTACCAACTTGGACGTCGGACAGGTTCAGTGTACCTGCATTGGCGCCGAGCAGTGTGCCGTTGCCGAAGGAGAATTCAACGACGCCAGCGTTGTTGGCGTTGGTGCTTGTCAGGGACAGTGTGTCGAGAACGGATTTGATGTTTTCGATACGGGCAACGTTTGTACCTGCTGTGGAGGCGATACGGTTGATACCAACATTCTTCAAGCCAGTGGCATCTTGCAAGTCAACTGCAACAACGGCGTTGTTGTTGACGTTTTGTGCATCAGCAGAGCCAGTGAACGTGAAGTTCGCTGTCTGGATGTTTTTGAGCGTTGGGGTGATGATTGGCGCGCCGTTGTCATTGGAGTTACCCAGTGTGGCTGTCAATTTGTTGTTGGCTGTGGCGGATGTGTTGGAGCCTGTCAGGACGTCTTCGTCTTGCAGGGCGTTGACACGGGAACCACCGTTTGGTGTGTAGACGAGGCCAGCTGTGAAGTTCTCAGCTGTAGCGATGTCTGTGTTGCTGGTCAGTGCGAAGTCTTTAACACCACCACCGTTGACGATGGATGTCAGGACTGCATCTTGAACTGCGATCTGGGATGCTTGTGTGGCGGAATCCAACACTTTGCTGAGCCAGTCCTTGGCCAGGGCTGTGTTGGCTGGCAGGGAGTAGGCAACGATTTCTTCGTTGGTGTCGATGGCTGTTGTGAAGGATGTCGCTGCAGCAACTTTGGAGTCAACGGCAACTTTGTCTGCACCAGTAGCACCACCGAGGATGGCCAGAGCGGCTTGACCCAGTGTGACTTTGCCGTTCAACAGTTGGCCTGTCCAGTAGTTGAGACCGGCTACGTCAGCTTTGTGGCCGAACAGGTTGTTGTAGATGGTGTTGACGGTGTCTTCTGTTGTTTTACCAGCGAATACGGTGGCGTATTCTGCTTGTTTGGAGAAGCTGTCGGCGATTTGGTTCAGTGTCAAACCTTGGGCCATCCAGTAGGCCAGACCATTTGGGTCTGCTGGGCGGTTGAAATATGCGATGTAAAGCTTTTGGATATCAGCAGACGTATTAGCCATTAACAACCCCAGAAAAAATTCACGTATAAAACGTTACAATTAGAATAAGTACCAATGTTACTAATAGTAACATTGCTGGAAAAGAAAAATTTCCATTCCAGCTTGGGCAACATAAATATAACAATTTTTAAATTTCTCTTTACATTGTTCCAGAACAAACCAATGCCATTTGTAGTTATTTGACAACTTCCACATCTATTTTTCGCCTCTTGCACCTGACTCAGGGTCAGGGTTTATCATCCTGGCCACGATCAAGTAAGCACGTAAGTAAGCAAATAAGTAAGCAAATAAGTAAGCACATGAGCAGGCGAAAAATGAAATTAAAAGTAGGTGAGCTTGCAAAACGCACCGGTCTGACCGTCCGCGCCTTGCATCACTATGACAAGATAGGCCTGTTACGTCCCTCGGTAAGAGCTGACAATACTTACCGTCTGTATGATGATGACGACGTCTTGCGGCTATATCGCATACAGGCACTGCGCCGCCTGCAGTTATCGCTGGATGAAATCGGGGTGATACTCGCTGATAACAATGTCAGCATGACCGATATTGTCAGTCAGCAAATCAGCCTGATGGAAAAACAGGCGCGTGAAGCCCTGGCCTTGCGCGACCACTTGCTCACACTCTCGGAACATCTTGCCGGTCAACAATTACCAGTTGTCGATGACTGGCTGACTGCGCTGGAAATGACAGTCCACAGCGAAAAATATTTCACTCCTGCAGAACTCACGGCATTACGGCAAAGACGCAGCGCCGTGGATACGATTGACAAATCGGCACTCATTAAAGCCTTGCGTGAATTGATGGAAAAACAGGTATCACCACAGGATGAACTGGCTCAATCCCTGAGCCAGCGCTGGCTGCAGTGCATGCAGGAAGAAAGTGGGGGTGATGCCGCGATCCTGATCAAGTTTTACCAGATGCAGAGTGAAGAAAAAGCGCTGCAATTATTCTCAGGACTGGATCAGGCCACGCTTGATTACATGGTACGCGCCCTCGCCTGCGCCACACTGCACCTGTATGCAGCATATTGCCTGCCGGATGAAATAGAAGTCTTGCGCCAGCATAGTCTGACAGATGCCGCTCACTGGCCTGCACTGATCGCCGCCCTGCACCTGGAATGCGAAGCGGGTACCCGTGTACACCATCTCAAAGTACAGGAACTGGCAAAAAAATGGCTGGCATTGTCCTTGAAGAAAGCGGGCAACAGTCCCGGCTTGCAAAAGAAAATCCAGCAAGCTTTTGCAGAACACCCAGTCTTGCGCATGGGCATAGACAATCGCCTGTTTGACTACCTGCAGTCAGCATTGAAAACAGTAGCACTATAAAATGTACGCATATTCTTTTGATCAGACACATATTCATGAAACCAGCAAGTATCCATCAGGCAGCCCAAATTTTGCTGGACAGGCGGCACAGCGGTGAACAGGGTGATGCACTGCCCGCCTCGCTCCGGCCTGATAATCTGACCACCGCATTTGCGATACAGTGCGAGCTCAGTCACATCATTGATCAACCCATCGCTGGCTGGAAATGCGGTATGCCTGCTGCTGACAAATGGGTGCTGGCCCCTATCTATGCGATTGATGTGCATGATGCGAACACGCCAACCTGCCCGGTTCGTGTCAGGCAGGGGCAAATCAACATCGAGCCGGAACTGGCTTTTATACTCGCCCATGACCTGCCTGCAAGAGCGGCAAGTTATACGCCAGCAGATGTTGATGCGGCAATAGCAGAAACCAGGCTGGCGCTGGAATTGATAGATAGCCGCTACACGCATCCTGAGCAATTGAATTTCCATGATCACTTTGCTGATGGGCTGTTTAACCAAGGTCTGCTACTCGGTCCTATCGTTGATGATGAAGCGGCAAAACAGAGCAGGCAACTGGACATCAAATTGTGCGTTGCTGGCCAGCCAGAGCTCAGCCTGGATGGACAGCACCCGGCAGGTCAAGCTCGCCTGCCACTGTACTGGCTGGCAGAATTTTTGCGCAGCCAGGGGCTGGGTTTGCAGGCAGGTCAGGCAATCATTACAGGATCATATGCAGGCAGCCCTCAAGTGCCCGTCCACACTGAAGTGGAAGTGCAGTTTGCCAGCCTGGGCAGCATAAAGGTGCGGTTTGAAAGAAAATAAACCTGCACCACGTGGCCTGCCTGAGTTCACGGGGCATTTCCGCCCTCGCATCACTTTGCAGACCCTGCACCGTGGTGATGGCTTGCTGGGCATGAAGCCCAGCGGTGACTTTGGGCCGCGTGGTGGCAGTGTCACAGTGGTAGAAATCGACTGGCTATATCACACCGACACTGGGCTGCGCTGGCAAACCCCGGCACCCACTGCCCTGCTGAACCGCAGGCCGCATTCCACCCAGTTGTTGCATGATGAAGATGGCAAAGCTTTGAGCCTGCTACGTGATCTGGGTGCAGAGGCAGATGCACTGGACAAGGTCTGGGAAATCGCCCTGCAACCCCTGCCCGCAGCGAGCCTGCAGTGGCGCAACGACAGTATTGCAGAAAATTTTGGCCCGCTGTGGAGCTTGGTGCAGGAAGCTTTCTTTGCCGATTTTTGGGCAGAGAAATTGCCGGAGATGCAGACACTGGGCTGGCAAGTCGTGGTGCGCCCCGGCTTTGCGCATGAGAGTGTACCTGTCGATGCCTGGCATCTGATCATCGATGAAGACACCGGTGCTATCACTGGCAAGCAGGTGGCATCTCGCATGCGTGGCCGTAAGGAGATCATCACCCCGCTAGGCCTGCCTGCGCGTGAAGGTTCATGGATGCTGAGCCTGGGGATAGAAATCGAAGGTGAGGTGCTGGACCTGGTGCCCATGCTGGCCCATCTGCTGCAACGCGATGCGCGCTGGCTGAATGCGAGGCAGATACGCCTCATCGATGATATGGCCGTCATACAATTGCGCGCACCCGGTGGCAAGCGCATTGATGCCATGGCGGCACCACTGAAAGCCATCGTCATCCACATGCTGGATTTGCTGACTGACAGGCCGCAGGTGGAAGGACCGGTCCCATTGTCAGCCTGGGACAGCTACAGGCTGGAAGCCTTGCGTGTCAGTCTGCTCGATAGCCAGCCTGCGCGCGCGGGAGAATACGGTGGCTGGCAATTGCAGGGCGATATGGGCTTGCGCAGCCTGGCGCAACGTCTGAAGAAAGTTGGCAGCCCGCGTGCGGTCGCTGCACCCGATGGCCTGGGCGTGACGCTGCGCCCGTATCAATTGCATGGCGTGGCATGGTTGCAATACCTGCGCGAACAGCATCTGGCGGGCATCTTGGCTGATGATATGGGTTTGGGTAAAACCGCACAGGTACTCGCCCACTTGCTGATAGAGAAGCAGCAAGGCCGTATGGATATTCCTGCCCTTATTGTCTTGCCAACTTCATTGATTTTCAACTGGCAGGCAGAGGCCAGACGCATGGCCCCTGCCCTGCGCGTATTAACGCTGCAAGGGACAGAGCGCGCTGACTTGTTTGCCGATATCAAACAGGCAGATGTGGTGCTGACGACTTACCCTTTGTTATGGCGCGACCTCGACGTATTGAAGGCGCAAGAATTTCATTTACTGATCCTTGATGAAGCGCAAACAGTCAAAAATGCGGCCAGTCGCAGTGCCGATGCGGTACGCCAGATCAATGCGCGCCACAGGCTGTGCATGACAGGCACGCCACTGGAAAATAATCTGGGCGAGCTGTGGGCGCAGTTTGATTTTTTAATGCCGGGCTTTCTGGGTGATATGCGCAGTTTTTCAAGGTTGTGGCGCAAACCCATAGAGGTCAACGGCGAGACACTGCGCGCACAATTACTGGCGCAAAGAGTGCGTCCCTTCATCTTGCGAAGACGCAAAGATGAAGTGGCAACAGAATTGCCACCCCGTACCGAAGTTATCAAGCGCTTGCGTCTGCAAGGCAAGCAACGCGAATTATATGAAAGCGTGCGTGTCGCGGCTGATGAGCAGGTGCGCCGCATTTTGCAGCGCAAGGGCTTTGATGGGGCGCAGATCACGATACTTGATGCGCTGTTAAAGCTGCGCCAGGTCTGCTGCGACCCGGCTTTGCTGAAAGGCCAGAACCTGCCACCGGAGATGGAAAGAGCCAAGCTGGAAATGCTCAGCGACATGCTGCCAGCCCTGGTGGCAGAAGGCCGCCGCATACTGGTGTTTTCGCAATTCACAGAAATGCTGGAACTGATTGCCTCAGCTCTGATGGACATGAATCTGAATTATCTGATGTTGACTGGCAAAACGGCTACAGCAGACCGTGGTGCGGTAGTCGCCAGCTTCCAGGACAAACAAGTACCCATCATGCTGATCAGTCTGAAGGCAGGCGGCGTCGGCTTGAACCTGACAGCCGCAGACACGATCATCCATATGGACCCATGGTGGAACCCGGCGGTGGAAGAACAAGCCAATGCCCGCGCCCACCGCATAGGCCAGGAACAAGCTGTCTTCATCTACAAATTGCTGATCGAAGGCAGCATAGAAGAACGGATTTTGGGCCTGCAGGCACGCAAGGCTGCACTGGCAGAAGGAGTACTGGGGAGTGACACTGCCTTTGCCAGCAAATTCAGCGCTGAAGACTTGCAGGCCCTGCTAGCGCCATTAAGCAGCCGCATCACTTGACATCAGTCCAGATTGGTAAATCCCGCTCAATCAATTTTGGGGTTTTACGCAAGTTTTTATGTCAATTTTACAAATTTTGCCATTTTGTACATTGACAAAAAAATACACATGGCACATCTTGTTAGTAAGTGGCATTCAGACATGTTAGGCTTACAAGATAAGTCCATGCGGCAATACTTCTTGACCCGAGGATAAATCCAGATTCGCATTCACCGTAATCCCGAGTTGATGTCAATAAGCACATAAATAACACCGGGCTTGACCTTCTTCATCAATGCAGAAACGGCAGGATCTTTATGATGACTAACCCGCGCAATCGCTATATCAGCATCGTCACGGTTCTTTATCTGTTATTTGCGTTGGCATGGATATTTCTTTCCGACAGTCTGCTGAGCAGTTTAAGCAACCTCGATACCATCACTTGGTTTTCTACTGTCAAGGGCGTGTTTTTTGTGGTTGTTACTACAGCATTATTTTTTCTTGCAATGCGGGCAGTGCCGCAATTGCCTGCAGGTGAGCAGCTTGCATCGGACAACCCCTTGCTGGAAGCATTTCATCCTCAGAATAAAATCCGGTGGCCCATTTATTTGCTGGCGATTGCCCTGCCACTCTCGGTGCTTTTATTGCGCCTGGCCATGGCAACCACTTTTGAAAACCGGCCCATGCTGATCATGTTTGTCTTGCCCATCGTGCTGAGCGCGATGCTGGGGGGGCTGGGACCAGGCTTGCTGTCAACATTGATTGCAAGTCTAGGACTTTGCTACTTCCTTATTCCACCTCTTTACAGCTTCAGTATTAAAACAAGCCAGGACATTTTACAACTGGGCTTTCTTATCGTTGACGGGATTGCTGTCAGTCTGCTCAGCGAAGCCTTGCGACAATCCTTGCTTAAGGTACGAAACAATCGCAATTTGCTTGATGCCATCATCAGAGGCACTTCAGACGCCATTTTTGTCAAGGATTTGAAGGGACGATATGTGTTGGTTAATGAATCTGCCGCTAGCTTCGTTGGCAAACCCGTACAAGACATCTTGGGGCATGATGATTTTTCCCTATTCCCAAGGCAATCTGCTGAATTAATCGCTGCGGTCGACCACGGGGTAGTGACAAGCGGAGAAATAAAGACACGTGATGAATGCATAGATACCTTCGATGGCAAATCGCTGGTCTTCATGGTGACCAAGGGACCACTGCTGGATAAGGATAAGAATGTACAGGGCTTGTTTGGTATTGCCCGGGATATCACCGAGCGCAAGGAGGCTGAAGCTGCGCTCAAAGAAAGTGAAGCCGCCATGAAAGTAGCGCAACGCCTGGCGGCGGTCGGCAGTTGGAACTGGGATGTACGCACGGACTTGCATACCTGGTCGGAAGAAGTGTATGCGATCTACGGCCGTGACACTAAGCTGCCACCCGCCGTTTATCCTGAGGTACAGCAATACTTCACACCTGAGAGTTGGACCAGACTGGCAAATGCAGTCGAACAAGCGATCAATACCTTCACACCATACACCTGTGATGCGGAAGTGATCAGGCCAAATGGTGACCATCGCTGGATTATCGCCCGCGGTGAGACTGTACTAGATACCGATGGCAAGCTGATCAGGCTGCATGGCAGCGTGCAAGACATCACTGAGCGCAAAGCCGCTGCCATGCGACTGCAGGCCAGCGAAGAACGCCTGCAAATGGCAATAGCTGCTACCAGCGAGGCACTGTGGGATTGGGACGTAGCGACTGGCAAAGTCTATCGATCTCAGCGCTACTATGAAATGACGGGATACACAGAAAGCGAAGACACGCAAGACCTTGAATTTATCAAGCGCCAGGTACACCCCGACGATGTCGACCTGGTGCTGCAGCATATCAAAAACTATAAAACCACGCATTGTGGTGACGTGGATTTTGAATACCGGCTACTGACCAGGCAAGGCGAAATCAAGTGGGTACATGCGCGTGGCCGCGTCGTCAGTCGTGATGCCAGTGGCAATGCCTTGCGCGTAGTGGGCACCCTGGCTGATATCAATGAGAAAAAAATCATCGCCGCCGAATTACTTGAGAGAGAACAAAGGCTGGAGCGCGTGATGCTGGGTTCTGACCTGGGCTACTGGGACTGGGACCTGGTCACCAATACCTTCAAGGTCAGTGCCCGCTGGGAAACCATGCTGGGCTATGAGCCAGGTGAAATGAATGTCAGCCCTGAGCATTGGTCAGATCACATCCATCCCGATGACATGAAAGCTGCCCATGCTTCACTCGACCGCCATATCAAAGGGCAAACCGCCAGCCATGAGATGGAGTTGCGCTTACGTAGCAAGTCAGGAGAATGGCGCTGGATACTGACGCGGGGCGCCATCGTGGCCTGGGACGACACTGGCAATCCCCTCATCATGTCAGGTACACACACTGATATCACTGGACAAAAAATCCTGGAAATGACGCAGCGTGAAGCTGCTACAGTGTTTTCCAGTAGTTTTGAAGGCATCATGATGGTTGATCCACGTGGCTGCATCACCAAGATCAATCCCGCATTCACGCGTATTACCGGTTATACCGAAAAAGAAGTCTATGGCAACTCCACCAGGATACTGGCTTCTGGCCGCCACAACGCCAGCTTTTATGCAGAAATGTGGAAGGCCGTAACAGAAGATGATTTCTGGCGCGGTGAAATCTGGAACAAGCGTAAGAATGGTGAAATATTTCCTGAATTGATGTCGATTTCTGCGGTACGCGATGCACGAGGAGAAATTCAGCATTATGTTGGCATTTTTACCGATATAAGCGAACTCAAAACCCATGAAGCACAGCTCGACCGCATGGCCCACTACGACCCACTGACAGGTGCACCAAACCGGCGTTTACTAGCAGACCGTCTGAGCCAGGCAGTCAACCGTGCCAACCGCACCAGCAAATCACTGGCAGTGTGCTTCATTGACCTGGACGGTTTCAAGGAAATCAACGATAAATTTGGGCACACCGTCGGCGACCGTCTATTGATTGGCGTCACAGAAAATCTGAAGCAAGTCCTGCGGGCCGACGATACGCTTGCGCGTCTGGGCGGCGACGAATTCGCTGTGCTGCTGTCTGACATTTCATCTGCAGAAGAAAGCGCCATGATACTGGATCGTGTCCTGGCGGGTATCAGTAAAACCATACAAATCGACTTGAAATCAATCAGCATTTCGGCCAGCATTGGTGTCAGCCTGTATCCTGACGATAACGTCGATGCGGACACCCTGTTACGACACGCAGACCACGCCATGTACCTGGCAAAGGAAGCAGGCAAAAACCGCTACCATCTTTTTGATCCCGAAAGTGACCGTAAAGCACAGCAGCGTAGACAGATACTGGAGAGACTGGAAATTGCGCTTGATCAGGACGAATTTGTTTTGTATTACCAGCCCAAGGTCGATTTGATCAGTGGCGAAATCGTCGGTGCAGAAGCCCTGATACGCTGGCAGCATCCAAACCGCGGCATACTTGCACCCGGCGAATTTTTGCCGCACATTTATGGCAGCAAACTCGAAAAGCCTTTGGGAGAATGGGTGATCAAGGCCGCGATACAGCAAGCCTATCACTGGCAATTGCGGGGCATCGCGATACGCGTCAGCGCCAATATCAGTGCCCATCATTTGCTGGCACCAGAGTTTTGCGATTACCTGCAAACAGCATTACGCGTCCACCCCTACTTCCAGGCCAGCAATTTTGAACTGGAAGTATTGGAAACTGCCGCCATTGCCGATATGGAACAAGCCGTTGCGATTCTGAACCGCTGCCGACAATTAGGAGTCCACTTTTCGCTTGATGATTTTGGTACTGGCTATTCGTCACTGACCTACCTGCGCAAGTTGCCAGTAGATACCCTGAAAATAGACCAGAGTTTTGTGCGTGATATGCTGACCGATGTCGAAGACTTGGACATAGTTGAAGGCGTAATACGCCTGGCAGGTGCTTTTGACCGTCAAGTCATTGCCGAGGGGTAGAGACAATGGCGCATGGGGCCAAACTGCTGGAACTGGGATGCCGACTCGCACAGGGCTATGGCATTGCCCGCCCCATGCCTGCTGACCAGTTCGTAGAATGGTCGGTACGCTGGAAATCAGAAGCGCGCTGGCGTGACTTGCGTGCAAGGCCCACTCTGCAAGTCTTGCAGTAAGCCGATAGCACGCAAACAAAATGCAGATTTGATACTGACCTCGCTTACTTCTTGCGGAATACCAGATCCCATACGCCATGGCCAAGGCGCAGGCCACGGTTTTCGAATTTTGTCACAGGACGGTAATCAGGCCGCGCCGCAAAGCCATCGGCAGTATTTTCCAGTGCCGGCTCAGCCCTCAATACTTCCAGCATCTGCACTGCATAGTCCTCCCAGTCAGTAGCACAGTGCAGATAGCCGCCAGGTGCCAGACGAGATGCAAGCAAGGCCACCAGTGGGCCCTGTATCAGGCGGCGCTTGTTATGACGGGCTTTATGCCAGGGGTCAGGAAAAAACACATGGATGCCATGCAGAGAAGCTGGCGTGATCATGTTTGTCAGCACTTCAAAGGCGTCATGCTGAATGATACGCTGATTTTGCAAACCCAATTCGTCCGTCAGCTTGAGCAGGCTACCCACACCCGGCGTATGCACTTCAACGCCGATGAAATTTTTCTCTGGCATTCCAGCAGAAATCTTGGCACTGGTCTCACCCATGCCAAATCCAATCTCAAACACGGTCGGCGCATTGCGGCCAAATGCCGCATCCACATCCAGCGGCGCTTTTTGGTAAGGGATGCAAAAGAGTGGGCTCAGGCTTTCTATCGCCCTGGCCTGGGCATCAGACAAGCGTCCGGCACGGGTGACAAAGCTACGAATGCGGCGCTCGGTAGGGTCATAAAACATCGGCTTGGCACCGTCAGCAGGTTTGGAATCAGACATACGGAAAATCAGAAAGAAGGAAGAATGGCAGTTGCGAACTCAAGGCTAAAGCCATCATGGCATCAAAGCACAACGACCGACTCTGACTGATCGTTACCTAAGGTAAGCCCAATATCCGCGAAACAGGCATTTTACCAGATGAACGCGATGCTTAATATTAATAAAAACAGTTCTTAACAGTTCTTACAAGCAGGCGGCCATTGGGAAATATCGTCCTTGATCATTCCGACAAGATAACTCAAGGCAAACAATACCAAGCTTTGCTTGAACATCACTCGGGCACGCCCAGCTCAAATTCAATCAGAACTAATCTATATCTTTCTCTACAAGTCCGGTATAAAAAGAGAACGAAAATCCCCGTTTGGATGGCATGCTAACACCTAATATTTTTTCAGCAAGCCTGGAATTCTCTCTATTTGCCGCAGGTGGCCTCAACAAGAATTTAAAGCTTACAGGATCAATAATGCCGTATTCCCTTACGCATGCAGATCCGCCGCAGTCACGCGAAAAAAGAAGTTGCTCATTGCCACGATAGTCTTTGACGCAGTTAATCGACAAATGATCGCCATCCACGGTATACAAATTCCGTGTCTTGCCATGAGTTCTGCCGTAAAGTGTAAACATATAGTAGAAATCATCCTTGATCCCCATATGCCTAACAAGTTTAGCCTTCACTTCAAATTGTGTTCCGCCACACTGAAACGACACAATCTCTGCACATGCATTATTCAAAGCAAGAAAAAAAGAGAGAATGAAAAACAAAAATTTGTATACGCTCGGCATGGAAATATCTCTTATTAAATCAGTGAATACAGGCTGACTACAGTAAGTCATTACGATGCCACAAGCTTTTCACTTTGTCTGCGTGATGCCTCAGAAATTTACTAAAAAAATATGCATTGAATCTGAAGGGCTTGAGATTATTTTTCAGTGGGGCATTTCACAAAAACCGCTTTTTTTGAAAAATTGTCAATATAGAATTTTATGAGAAGATATTATCAGGAATTCATTCATTATGGTGTGCACATTACTCCCCTCTTAAGATTTTAAGAAAAGTTTTTGCACGCGGCATGATCTCGCTTCGTGAAATATCCATGCCTTCAGATTTGCTATGAAGATCATTGCTCTCGCGCTTGTTTGGGCCGTCATGATGATACTTATACACATATTCAGGCCCCCTTAGTCGCTTCTTTGCCAATCGTTCATTGTCCATTGTAAGTTTGATCATGGTGTCGGCCTGTGCGTCAATATCCCACATATTGCTGTCATCAAGCCTGTACTTTTTTCTGGTATCGTTGGTGAATTGCCCCAGGCCAGTTGCACTCGAAGTCCCGGCTGCTGCATCTGGATTAAAGCCAGATTCTTTATGTGCGATCGCCAGGATCAATGCGGTCTGCTCATCGTTTAAACCTGCCTGCTTGGATTTCTCTATCAATGTATTGATTGCAGCCCTTTGCACTGCTGGATCGGCATCTCCAGAGATTCGGGAACGACCGGCAGCTCTGCCGCTCGAATAGTCAATAGGTGCGTTGATATGCGAATCCTGAATAATCTGGTTCTTCCTGTAAGCCGCTGCTTTAGGCGCATATAATTGATTGTAGTCAATTCCGTAATCTGGATATTTATTTATCGGATCAAGACCATGACTTTCTGCCGTATCTGTCGGCACACCTGCACTCTTTAACTCCGCCTCCAAGAAACGCATGAAACCTGCTGCGTTGTCATTTTGAGGATCTGTATTTACCTCAAGCATGCTTTTTGTGCGGAATGGTAAAGCTGCGCGTGCCATGACACTCGGCACGGCTGTATGCTTATAGCCTGACAAGGCTGTGCTATTTGACATGGCTACAGCCGGATACCCAAATAGCGGAAACTCATCATTCGCACAGTACCTGGTAGCATTATCACCACCAGATCCAGCTACAACAAGTAACGGCCGATTTGACTTTTTTAAACCAGCTTCAGAACTTGGTATATAAGCAGAAGCGCCAAAGTCAAACTGACTTGTCAACGCACCATTTCCCGGGAGATCATACTCGTTAATCACATCAGAATTTTTCAACGACAAGCTGTTTCGTGCAAGATCATAGGTAGCAAGCGATAGCAATCCTCTCGGGCGATCTGACTGCCGCATGTACATGATATCCATATCGTCAATACCTGATCTGGAAGGTAAATCGGTATTAGATGCTAGCTCAAAGTTTCTTCCTGGGCGATCTGCGTGATGAGTTGGCAGCATCAATTTCTGCGCAGAATCGTCCAGAAACTGATTGCTATTTGAGAATATATCGTCGCTTTCATTCAAGCCTGTCCCTGAGGTATCAATGAGATATGGAAGTCCATCATTCCCAAAAATTCTCTGAAGATTTGCCATTATTTTCCTTTCAATTGAATAATGCGATGCGAATTCTGAGCAAAGCGTGTGCATTGCTATCAGCAAGCGTCCATAATCTGGATATAAAAAAAGCTATCCATACTGGATAGCTTCCTCATTTGAGTGTTTTTTGAATATTTTTACTTAACCGGGTCGAGCGGGTCGAGCGGGTCGTTTACTAACCGCGACCAAGCCATTGAACAAACTGGTGACGAAAAGCAAGGCAGCTTCCATCTGCGGCGCATCAACGCTTAGATTAGTACTATTGATTTTTACGTAAATCATGACAACCGTTTTTGATTTCATTCGTTATCCCAATATAATGTCCGTACTGGAGGTATGAGATGGCGAAAGAAATAGAAGATGGAGCAAAGCGACGAGTCAAGGCGGGTCGGCTTCTGCTGCAAGGCAAAGGGTGCGCCGAAGTAGCGCTGGTGGTCGGCGTAGCACGCAACACGGTATATACCTGGAAAGCCATACTCGATGAAGGAGGGCTTGACGCGCTGCGCGCAGTAGGTGGAAAGGGGCGGCCTGCACAACTTGATGCCATGGAATTAGGGGAGTTGCGGCGCTGCCTTCTCGATAGTCCGACGGAACATGGTTTTGGCACCGAGTTGTGGACACTTAAACGCGTGCGTCTACTTATTGAAAGAAAGTTCGAAGTGTCGTTCAGTGAAGTGCACGTTTGGCGCATTCTTGGCGCACTGGGATTCAGTAACCAAAAGCCGGAGCGTCGCGCCATCGAACGTAACGAAGATGCTGTACAGGAGTTCAAGAAAAAGACCTGGCCTGCGCTCAAAAAAAAGCCTCGAGAGAGAATCGACTGATTGTATTCATCGACGAGTCCGGAATCAGCGAACGGCCTACCCGTGTGCGTACTTGGGCACTCAAAGGGAAAACGCCGATTATTCAGTTTCATTTCAACTGGAAACATTTGTCCGTGATTGCAGGTGTGACCAGGAAGAACTACTTGTTCCGCTTCCACGAGGGTAGCATCAAGAAGGAGCAAATTGTCGAGTTTCTCAAGGCGCTCAAAGCGCATTTGAAGCAGCCGCTGTTGATCATCCTCGATGGGCTCAGGGCGCACAAATCGAAACTGGTGCGCGAATACCTCGACAGCACCAATGGGTACATTCAAATCGCATTCCTGCCCCCGTATGCGCCGGACCTCAATCCTGTCGAATATCTCTGGGCCTGGCTCAAGCGACATGCGTTGGCAAACTTCTGCCCGAACAACCTCGCCGAATTGCAAACAATTGCCCGCAATAAACTCAAAAGCGCACAACGCCGTCCATCCATCATCATGGCATGTTGGAAGCAGGCGGAGTTGTGGTGATGTCATCAATTATGTAAAGCTCAATAGGCATTGACTAGACATTGGTCAGATGATGACTTTGCAGAGCCTCTTTGAACCTCTAAACAAAGATGAAGTTTTCGCCCAAATAGTCCTTGAACTTATCCGAACCCATTTCAAACTGACGCAAGCTATCCTGGCTTGGACCGCTTCTTACCCGATTCAATTTCCGTCAGAGTAAGCTGCGTACGACATTCAGATTGGCGTATCGAACGCTATGTGGTTTTCAATTGCATTTCTTTGATTTTATCGACCCAAGCCATGATCTTGTCGCGAATTGGAAAATTATCCTCGATAAAACCTGGGCGTGAGCTCTCTACAAAGTGAAAGCTCCCGTCGCCATCGAGCCTGTGAAAATTACGGATTGTGCCACTTAAAGCAGCATTTATCGACATAAATCGCCACCAGATCGGTGGCCAGAAACGATCATTTAACAAGGGCTCAATTATTTCCAGATCTGAATTTATCCACTTGATTGGAACCCATTTATGTTCATCCCCGAGGCTTAACAAGTATGATCGCAACGCCCTCAGCTCATTGAGTATCGAAGCTATTTCCTGCAATTTTTTATCCAATTTCATTTACTCCATGGAGTTGGTTTTGTAGAAATTTCGGAAAATGGGATCGCTTTCCTGGAGTCAGGTACGTAAATTTGATAGCCGCCACCGGGTTGTAACCAGCCATATCGGAATTTAGATCCCAAAATTGCTCTTTCCGTATGGTGGCCTGTTATTGCCTGAGGAGCTGCTTCTCCACCCCAAGCCCATCCGCCTTTAGGTGTCCAATTTCCTTCCACAGTAGCATCATTACCCCATTCGTTCAATATTGCAATTTGTTCCGCCATTTCCCCAAGCTCTTGGGAGGTGGCTCTGTAGCCCAATATGCACCAACCGGTGAGGTTCTCACATTGTCTGATACACGATACAGCGTTTTTCCACCCACATAAACTGGCTCCGCAGAAGTGAAGTTTGGCGTTTGGTTAGAAGGAAGTGACTCCAGCAATCTACCTGGACTGACCATTGGATCTGTCGTCTCTATCTCAGGCCGCACTTTGTAAAACCCTAATTCTGCACCAGCTTCTGGCGCAAACTTGCGTTGAATTGTCTTACTTGTAGCGAAGCCTGCCGCAACACCGCCGGCATTTTCCGCTACGTCACCCCATCGCCCATCAAGAGCAGCACCAGCCATATCATAACTTGTCAACCCGGTTCCTAACACTTGCCCCACAACAGGAATGCCAGTTACAGACCGAAATGCAACTTCGCCCTTGCCCATCCCAGCTTCATAATTTTTTCCTATTGAACTTAGCCATTTCGGTTCGTATCGATCACCTGAAGCCAGTCCCAAAGCCACCTGTCCTAAATCTATCGTATTTGCAACTGGCTGCCAAACTGTATCCAGCAGTCCATTTCCTACGCCTTTTGCGAAGCGACGACTTAGATTACCTGGGGTCGCCAGGTTTTCATTTGTATGGAATTTTTCATCACCGACAAGCGAAGAGTTACTGGCTTGAGAAAGACGAGCATCCGTATAAAGTCCAAGTCGTGCCGCGTTTTCTAAACTTGGCCGGCGATCGGCTGCTGCCATTGTCATCTGATAATAAGGGTCAGCATTCTTCTCTGCTTGTGATGCTTTCCACAAATAACCATTGGTCAACGGATCATTTTGTGCAGCCTCTCCGCGCTTTTGAACAAAATAATCATTTCTGGCCAAATAATCCTTGAGTTGCTCCGGGCTCACATCAACCTGATGCAGCTTGTCTATGCTTGGACTGTTTATTACCCGATTCACATCCAGTTGATGTGCGCTACGCAAACCATTCAGACTGGCATATTGAATCAACTCGCCTGCGCTTGGCGTATAGCCATAGTTCTTTTTGAACAGTGCCGTCATGGTGTCGCCAGCACGGCTCATACCTCTCCCGTCAAAGGCGCCAGTTTGATAGCCAGCTCTTTCTGATCGCAAGAAATTGGGCTTGGCAAGTTCAGTATCGTCATCTATCGCGCCCCTTTCTGGCGGGGCGACGGGAATCACTGCACTGCCGTCAGAGACAGGTAATCGATAGCCAAAATCACGCTGCGCTTCATTATAAGCTGGTAGCATTCCAGAGTTAAATCTCGGGTCGCTCAGCATATACAAAGAACTGGCATCGTCATCAAGTTTCAAGCTCTTATATTGTTCAGCAAATTCTGAATCATCTTCGTCAGGATTGTAAAGCATGTCTTCCTCTTGATATTGGTTGTGACTTGCGCTGGCATGCCACCGACAGGTTAAAGTGACGTGTACCGACAGAACAGGCGTACAGCGTCCTGCCTGTCGGCATGGTTTTTAAAAAAGTCAGGAAATTTGTGTTATGAGAAACGAAAGTAAAAACAAACGGAAGGTTTGCTCGTCAAGCTAAGTCACTGTGATTACATGGCAGATTTGATCAGGCTGGCCGCTTCGTCGCTGCGACCAGGTCATTGAACAGGCCACTGACATGGGGCCAGGCCTGTTCAATCTGGGCTTCTATGCCAAGACCGGTGGCAATGAAGTTGCGTGCGATCAGCACCTTGTTGTTGCCTGCTGTGGCGGGAATGAGATTTTCTATGTCAAGTATCAGCTTTCTGATTTGCTCTTTATGTTCGGCCAGAAAGGCGATGATTTGCAAGATCGTGCTTGCTATTTGCAGCATAATAATATCCTTTAGATTTTACACTGATGGGTAATAGTGAGTCCTTTGACAGCCTTGAGATAGTCGCGCGCCGTGTCAGCCGCGGAATGTGGTGTCGAGCCCGGCAAGGGGGTTGTCGCTGTCTGCCATTGCGGACTGAGGCTGGTGCTGCACTTCGCCTGTTGCCACAGATGCTGATATTGCTGGCACGCCGTCGCTGAAGCTATGATCTTCGATTGGAGCATGCTGACTGGCTTTTGCCGGCAATAGACCGGCTCGTTTAGAAGTAATGACGGGGAGCACGATGCCAACAAGGGTAACAATACCAACAGCCAGGCCATTGAGTTGCTCTGGTGTGATGGCGACATGGATGCCAAAGGCATCGCCAAATTGCGCCAACGCGCCCATGGCTGCGGCCAGGGCTGCGACCGAGATACCACGATTTTTCCAGGCTTCCACATTGCTGACCTCGCTTCCTTTGCGGAACAGGTTGATGACTGCATTAACTTTTTCAAGCATGATCGCTCTCCCATAAGACGTTGTTTGCCAGACGATTCATCCAGCCAGCACCAAATGTGGGCCAGTTGGATAATTTGGTATAAAACCTGATGCGATGAGCCAGCATGCGCCTGGCCAGTTTGTCGGGAGTGATACTGGCAACTGCAGCCAATGTGATCGGGCCAACAATGCCATCTTCAGCAACACCAAGGGCGCGCTGCAAAAGCCTCGTGGCAGTACCTGCACCGCAATTAATGGCGCTGTCAAAAAATTCAAAGGCCACAGCGAGCGGCAATTGATCAAGATGATTGGCATCCCAAAAGTCACGTTTGTAAAGTGCTTTGGCTTGCTCTACGGTGAGTGCTGCAATATCAAGCTTGGGATAACTGCGCTGACTGATGCCAAACCGCGTCAGCTTGCCGGCATCCAGAGGGTGATTACTGGTGCCGCCTTCGCTTTTCAGAACTGGCGCAATACAGAGATCAAAGTTGTTCATGCTGATGTTCCTTCCATCGTTGTTCTGCTTCCTGTCTTTCTATCTCAGCCGTCTGCAGGCTGACCCAGCGCTGGCGCAGCAGGATCAGTGAAATGGCGATGCCTATGAGCATGGATGCAATCGACAAATAGCCCTGAATTTCGGCTATTGAAGTCAGTGGAGCAATTGCCGTCGTAATCGCTGGTACTGCCAGGGCAGTCTTTGGATTATTGGTAATCGCCTGCGCCATGTGGCTGGCAGCAGTTTCAGTAAGTTCGGGAATTTTCATGAGTCAGGTCCTTGTAAGTAAGAGGACTACAATAAACGTGGCAGTAATAAAGCTCGCATACGCATGCTGTTGCCTTCAGCAAATTTGCTACCTGAGTTTGAATAAAGTTAGGGTACGGACATGCGTTTTCAAATCTCAAGCTATACCTCCCCGTTCCCATGTGGGATAGTCATTTGATCCTGCATTACCGGGAGAATTATTCCCGCCAGAAGAGTCACCATTATTGCCCCCGTTGCGCCTACCTAGTCCGCTAAAAA
This sequence comes from Undibacterium sp. KW1, assembly GCF_009937955.1. Lineage (NCBI taxonomy): Bacteria > Pseudomonadati > Pseudomonadota > Betaproteobacteria > Burkholderiales > Oxalobacteraceae > Undibacterium > Undibacterium sp. KW1. The sequence goes on from NZ_AP018439.1 coordinate 4,098,537, forward strand.
TATTGCCGATTCCTTTGGTCAATCCACCCAGAAGATTGGATTCAAAACCATCTCCCTGCCCAGATTTTGTGGACGTACCGTTCGTGGTGGTTGTGCCATTGACGCCCATATATGGCGACAGCAGTCCGTTGATCCTGGTGGCCTGGTTCAATGCATAATCATTCTGATTATTGGCGACACCATAGGCATTGTTGATCAATGAGGTAACGGCATTAAGCCCATTAAGTTTGTTCTGACTATTGAGCTGGTTATTAGCGAGCTGCCATGCGGCATTTTGCATATTGGCTTGCTGGCGATTACCGAGGTTTGCCATGTTGGTTGCCTGCATACCCTGATAATTATTCTGGTTAGCTTGTTGCTGGAAGCCCGCATTGGCCAGATTGGTTTGCAAGGCAGCGCCAAATAATTGCGACAGCACATTATTCTGCGCTGTCGCATTGAATTGATTATTGTTGTTCGCCATCTGCGCGTTGCTGAGATTGACCTGGTTCTTTGCACCTGCGTCAAGTCCAGCCACGTTATATTGCTGGCCCGACAGTCCCATGGCAGCATTCAGTTGATTTTGTCTGTCCTGGGTATATTGCCCGGATTGTGCGGCAACTGCAGCATCTGTCATGTTTTGCCCGACTTGTGACAGTGCACGACTCATATTGCGCGCCAGGGAATCTGCTGCTTTTCCCTCTGCGATACCCTGACGCGACCCACCATACTGGCCGTTAGCGATAGCGTCACCTCGCAGGGAAGGTAGGATGTCTTCCTTGAACTGTTGCATCGCATCATTTTGCAGATTCTGGAATTGCGCCGAGCTTTGATTCAGACCCTTTTGAATCGCACCAGCCAGATAGGGATTATTCCCAAGGTCGCCATAAATCACGTCTTGAAAAGCCCGGCCCAGACCAAGATTATTTTGCCCAGGAGCGTTGATCGTGGCCGCCGGGCCCGCTTGTGCCAGGCCAGAAGTTGCCGCCTGATAGCCTTGCGGCATCTGGCTGAAGGCCGCGTTCATGGGCATGGTATAAGCACTTTGTGCTGCCTGCATGCTGACAGGGTCATAAGCATTCTTCATCAGCCTGAAAGCCGAATCCCTCGCTTCACCCATGTCCCAGGCAGAATTGGTGCCAAGATAGTTGTCAGCAGCCTGCCCATATAAACGCAGCCCTTCGTTTTGCGGTCTGTCAAGCAAGGCTTGATAACGCTCAAGCAAGCCTCCACTGGTTTGATAATCTTCGGGTTTGTAAATGGGGTTCCCATCTTCATCTGCCCCTATTGGTACAGCTCCTTTTTTTAAAACTTTTTCACCAGATCCAAACAAAATGGCAGCGATACGTGGATCAAGCTCTTGTTTGACAATTTGTGTTTGTGAGCCCGAACTACCACCTCCTCCACCGCCCCCACCACCTCCACCACCTCCCATGAGGCCACCAACAAAGGCGCTCGCCGCGCCACCTGCTACCGCTGCAAAAGACATTATGATTCCTCCAATTTTTTCAACTCTTTCGTTGAGATAAGATGTTGTCTGGTCTGAAGCTGATCACTCTCTTCCACCAATTCATCTTCTATCTCTTCAATGACAAGCAAATCCGTTTTGCACACTGTTGTCCATGTCGTATCTGCGTGCGCATAGCCCACTCGCTTCATGCCGGCTTTGGTGGGCAAAACGCAATATCCACTTAGCCGTCGCATGCCCGTATCGGTTGACACCGAAATATCGCCACAAACAACATTCAGATGATCTGTTTTGTGCGTAGTACCAACCAGAACTGTGCCGGCTGGTATGTGTATGGTTCGCGCATACATGCCACCCGACAAACAATGCTCGGTATTCAGATCAATCTGTGGACCCTGCCTGAGGCAAGTCTCCAGCCTTGCCAGCGCATCAGGCTTTATCAGTTCTTCCATGACTTATCCTAAAAATACCCAGGTTGAACTTGCGCCTTTGTAGTAATACACGCCAACACCAGATCCAGGATTCCACAAACTACCATCGGCGTAGCGAATGTCACCATCTCTGGGCTTGGCAGGGGCAACTGTGGTTTTGTCTAGGTGGCCCACCGATAATCCAGCAATGGCTGTGGCTATTTTCTGAAGCTCAGACGAAAAAAAACGCTGCATTTCTGCAGCGTCATCTGGTAATTGCGATGGTGCATAGCCCACCGTGCTTGAATTGCTTGCCCTCACCATGCCCCATAATATCGACATCCAGATCGACCGAATCAAGTCGCCATTGAAACGCAGATCCGGACGCGTAGCGATGTGCGATATAGCGACCACTTGCAAACAGATCGACAGCTACGCTAGAGCCTATCGTATACGTTCCTGTGACCCACACTGGCTCATCATAGGGTGTATTGGCATACCCAACGCTCACCTTGACTGTTTCTCCGGGATTGCCGGCGATACGGGGACGCACTCCCTTCACCAGTTTAATGCTTTCAGGTGTATCAAATGACAAACCCCGGCGTTCCAGAAACGCAGCAGGCAGGCTGCCATTAAAGGAAGCTGAGGCATCAAGCATATACAATTTTTGATCATTCGATGCCATGACGACACGCGCAGTGTCAGGTGTGTAATCGGGACCGCTCCAGAATGTCAGATCAGAATCCCAGGAATCAGAATCCTGCGCCCAGGTTCCTCCAAGGTCATTCGATACAGCACCGTAGCTGGCATGATTGATATTAGGCACATCACGGAATGAAACTGTCTTGTCGATAAAATTATAAACCATCGCCTTGTCACATACGCTTGATCCTATGGAAGGATAAGCCAGATAAATTTCATTCAGAAATGGATTCTTGAATACGAATACATTGCCACGGCTATTGACATCAATATTCTGGAAAAAGAATCTGCGTGTTTGCTTGTCCAGCACCGAGTTTGCTGTTTGCCCATCGTGAACAATGACGTCAGAGCCAGTAACCACGAAATGCCAGCCATCAAACTCAACTGCACAATTACGGTTGAGCATACCGGACATGCCAAGGATTTTGGAAAACCGGAACATCGATTGTCCGCCGACAAAATCCATACGATGGGTCGAATTTTCAGTATAGATGATGAAAGAATCGCGCAAAGGCAAACCATCGACAACTGGACTGGTCGCTTCTGCCAAATCAACTTCACCCGCGTCCTTGGTGGCATCGGCAGCGTCCCAGGTTACTGGAAAAGCACCAGGATCAGCCGGATGCGACCATTTCACCAGAAATGGTTTATTCGTGCCGGCAACAGTCAGGTTCATGGCAATCAAAAAATTTTTATACGCCCGTAATGATTTGCAATATGTGCTTGCCGGCCAGTTAGGTAAATCAACAAATTTATTTGCCACATTCAAGTCCCAGGACATCGGGATTCTCAATGCATCGCCAACATTTAATATTGGCAGACCTGAAAGCAAAGCATGGGTCCATTGGTTGACCACACCCGCCCTGGGTGTTGCATGTGTAATATCGGTATGAGTCACGACACCACCAGAATAAGTCACCGCATGTGATTTGGTGGCACTCATATATACCCAGTAACGGTTGCCCGAAATTGTCACTGGTAGCACATACTGCGGCACGACAGCTGGTGAGTTATATACTTCGCCATGGCCATAAAACTGGTAAGCATAGCCATCTAGAAAGCGAATATTGCGCGCATCTGTCCAGGCATTGACAGGTATTTCATGCTGCGACAAATCCTTGTTGACACCAAATTGTCCCAGATTTTGTATTTTAACGAGAGCCATATGCGCTTAATAATCCGTAGCGGTTTTGATTACCTTTAGCAGGCTGTTGCTGTGCAAAACCCTGATTAAGCAATCCCATAGGTTGCTGGAAATTGCTTTGCGATCCCTGGTTTTGCATGCCATAAGGGTTTCGCTGATTTTGTAAGAATGGGCTCTGAAAATTACTATTTTGTCCGCCATACAAATAGGTATTCGATTGTCCCGGCTGATTTTGCCAGTTACCATTTTGCCCCTCATTACCCCAGTAAGTCTGTGCTCGCGGCTGATCAGGGCTACCCCAATTCATGTTAACAGACTTGCGATAGGCATTTGTCTGCTGAAACGGCTGTATATAAGGATCTTGTTGCTGTTGTTGCGCCACTGGCACTTGTGACAGATTTACAGGAGCATCAAACCCGCTCATGCCATATGCCTGGCGCTGATTAAACAACTGCTGCTGGGCATTATTGTATGCGCCATTGTTGTATGTTTTAGCATACGCCTGATGTGGCTCGTCAATTCCACCCAATTGCTGCAATTGCTGTGGCGTCAGTTGAGACATTTGCTGCCGCAAGTATTCCTGTTGAGCCGGATTCATGGACTGCGCTTCAGCAATCCTTCGCTGCATGTCGATCAAGGGATCGCTGGCATACATACCGGACGACTGAACACTATCGAATGGTTTCGCCGCCATCTGTTTTTGGCGGTTTGCAGCAGCGGTTGCCAATTCGGATTGCATACGCATTGCGGCAAGTTTTTGTTCGTAATCCGGCCTGGCGCTAGCGCCAGGCATACCAAGTTCACCAGCCTGATAAGGACCACCAATATTTCCAAGCGCCGCCATCCTCGCATTCTGGGCCGCCAGATATTCAGCTGTTGGCATTCCATTCGCTGTCCCAGATTTTGCACTTGCATTGGCCGTGTCTGTTGATGTGAAATCCTTAGCTTGCGTACTTGTGTTTGCTGAAGTTTGAATATTGCCAGAACCTATACCCTTGCCGCTCACCATATTCTGTGCTGCTGCAACCTGAAAGGCAGTGCGGGCATTCTCCAGCCCCTTATTTTTTATCTCATTATTCCAATAATCGATCCCCGCCTGATCACCCACCTTACCAAATGGTGTGTAAAAATCAGCGGCTGTCGTACCCGCTACATAGCCTGAACCAGGATCCTGAACATTCCCGACACCGCGTCCAGAAATAATATTATCACTGGCGGCCTGATAGAAAGCACGCTGCGCTGCGTCAGCACCCTTGGCAGCAATTTCCCGGTTCCAGTAATCGACACCTGCCTGATCTCCAGCGCGACCAAATTGCTTGTACCAGTCTGCTGCACTTATATCTGCCATGATTTACCTCATTCTTTTCGTGGTTTCGCGAACACGTGACCATCCCAATGATCGCCAATAGAAACGCTATCATCACAAGGGATATATCCTGCAACCATTCCTAAAACTATATTCACAACTATGCCATTTTGAATTTCTGCGCTTTTCATATTTACCACCAATAAATAATAACTAGGCCGTTTCCACCATTGCCGCATAGCGTATCGGAACCACCACCGCCACCGGACGGGAAACCACCATTGCCTCCTGGTAGACCTGCAGCTGTTGCTGCTCTCCCACCGTCACCTCCACCTCCTTGTATTGAAAAGTACAGCCCATCACGGGCAACATTCATCCCCCCGCCAGTAGAATACGTACCCCGGCCACCACCGTTCGCACCTGCAATTCCTGCGCCGCCTCCGCTTCCACCACACAGACTTCCACCTCCGTTTGTAAGTGATCCACCTCCGGTTCCACCTGCCCCCCCCCCACACAGCGGAGCCAACTCCGTTAGAATTCACCGAAGCACCACCAAAATCGCTCGATGCATGAAAAACGGTTGAGATTCCAAAACTAGGATTTGGATGTCCACCAACGCCAGCATTTGAACCAGTACTAGCAATTCCCCCTCCACCTGCACCACTAAAGACTGCGCCTCCTCCGCCAAATGCTGAAAATGTAAGCCCAGATTGCGTGCAAAAAATGCTTGAAGCGCCCCCATTCGAGCCAAAACCTGTGCTACCAACACCGCCAGCTCCAACAATTATTTGGCATGCCTCACCCATAATCAACGTACTCTTAGGTACGATTTGTCTATTTCTACCACCGCCACCACCGCCATGGGCCCAAGTACCACCCCATCCTCCAGATCCGCCGGCTCCAAATATGTCGAAAACATACATTGAAGCAACTGGAAGAATAAACATCTGCGATGTTTTGAATAATTGAAAATTTGCACCTCTTGGCGCTGCATTAGCAAACCCCGTAAACCCCGCCATATCAATAATCCCCCGAATGAGCACGCGCACGCCAACCGGCAGCCACCGCTGTCCCCATGGTCGCATACAATGTATAGCCGGCAGGAATAGCCCGATTTAAAGGGATAACGACCTTCGCCTGCGCTGCTACTTCTGTCAATACAGTGGCCGGCAAACTTACTTCTTCCCATAAGATGTTATTCGCAGCCGATGACGTAGAAGATCCATTATTAAGAAATACGCGAAGCACAGATGCGTTATTTGTGCCGATAGGGATAGCTTCGACACTCTCAACAAATGCACCATTTGGCCCCGCCGGTGAAGAAATTTGAACAACTGTGCCGGTACCATCCTTATTGGTATTCGCTGCTGTGATAAGCGCTGATATCCATACCTTGGGTGTCAGTGGAAAGATAGGGGAAATATTTGCTGCCATATCTGCTCCTTAAAAATTATTGTATAAATACAGTACGCTAGCGGAGTTAGTGCCCCAACTCGCATTACTCCCATCCGTCGTCAGCACCTTGCCCGCATTTCCCGCCTGTCCAGGCAACACAGGAGAAAATGCCTGCGCCACAACAAATGCGCAAGTTGCCACCTCATTTGTAGCTGTACCTGCCGTTTTGGTCGATGCCGTCAACGCCGCGCTTGTAAAGTCTTGTGCACCTGCCCAGGTTTGCCCCGACACATTGCCCTTGGAAGACATGGCAGGCCCACTCAAACTTCCCGTTACTGCCAAGTCACCTGTAATAAGTTGACTGCCGACCATGGTCAAATTCCCGGTCATCGTCTGATTCCCAGTCCGCAGCAAAGTCTCGGACCCGGCAATGATGACGAAATTTGTGCCGTCATACATCAACAGCAGTGGTTGACTGGCAACGACGTCGCCTGCAGTAGGATCAGCTCCCAGCAAAGTCTTTACAGGCTTTGCCCCAAGACCTGAAACATTCACAGTAAAAGAACCTGTCCCAGCATTGACTGGTCGATACAAAAGCAACAGCCCGGTCGTATAAGCCAGCAAAGCAGTTGCAGGATTCAAGACATGCGCCGCAGCTGTACCTGTTTCTGCTGCAGTAATAATCACCGCACCAGTAAAGCCAGCGAAGCATTCCTTCAATACCGTTTTCAGCATGCGGATATGGTCGTCCCCCTGGGATTTTGGATCAGATGCCGTTGGATTTGTGATCGTCAGATCATTGATATAGTTTGCAGTTTCTAATGCCATTATTTAGCCCTCACTTGCATGGTTGAACCTGAATACCAGTCTATGGAATTGATGGCATCCACACTTTGCAGATACAGTTTTTCAAAGGTAGGGATGCGTGCATCATTCATGATGAAAGGCTGGGCTGCGCATAAAGCAGCGTACAGATATACATTTGGAAAAGCCGCCAGTAACCAGTTCGTCGTATTGATAGTTGTTAGCGCCGGTATGCGCTGCTGATAAGTCAATTCAAGTTGGTAAGCTGCGTCTGGTATGGGAGCCAGTTGCAGCTGCTGACCAATCACAGAAAATGCCACTGGTTTGCCAGTCGCAGCACTGGCATGATCAGCACTGAGTTGATCCGGGGCGGCGTAACGCAACACCGTCACAGGATCGCTACGCAAGATCAGTCGTCTCATCTCCAACATATCAGGCGGTAAATTCACGTACGCATTACCAGCCACCGTCAACAAATTGCTGCGTATGTCCATAGGGCGCGCCACGATGTCAGACGACATTTTGGCTTCAGCCAAAGCAATGAAGCCTGCAATAAACGGTGTCAGATCAGTACGATGCAACCAGTTGCTCACAGCTGTCTGCAGAGTTGCATAATCAGTGATAGCGCTCATACCCGGCCTCCCCAGACACGAAAGGCAGACAGTGCCGGATCAGCCAGCATGCTCTTTACATGCACGGCTTCCGCCATGAATTCCTGGAAGCTGATACCTTTGTCATTCAGATATTTCTCTACGATCACCATGGGAAAAGATGCTGCATGTCGCATATCAGCTGAACCATGCTTTCCTTCCTTGTGCAACGCCTGAGTATGCTCAGCAATGGCCGTGCAATCCTGCACACGCTCAAACGTGACATCACCACCTTCTACATGGATATTGGTCGTGACTGCCATTACATGTTCTCCAGCGGAGAAACCTGCACCACGCCCGCAGCAGCTACCTGTATCGCCGCTATCCTGTCGTTGCCATTCACACTCAGAATGACGGCATCACCAGGCTGCACCTGCAAATCAGTGCTCAAGGCAGTCGCAGATGATTTGCCAAGTCGCACACAAGCTGGCGCAGTTGCAGCGACACGTATAAAACGGGGCAATTCACCGCTGGACATTGTTGGAATAGCTGCCGATGCAGACGTACCCGAAGTGGCGATTGCCACTCCGGTGGTCTGACTCGAAACGGTGATATATCCACCATTCATAAAAACCTCCTGCGCTTCACAGCGTTTTAATTCGATTGAAAAACGGCGGGGCTTGCACCCGCCAGCTTTTTTATGCAGTCACAAAATCAGGCTGACTACATAATGCGACGTCAAGAATTACAAAACGTCGTAAATCGCACCATGCGCTTTCGGTGCGCGGCATTCCAGCGTGTATTCAACCACCAGTTCACGCTGTACTGCATCGCCTGTCGTCGCCAGTTCGATAGTACTGAACGGGCGCAAATAAGCCAGAGCCAATTTGTCGGCCTGCAAGACAAACACATCACGCGCGGCCTGGAAGCGGTTCGGCACCACCTTCAAAGAGCCAAAGTCGGATACATACACATCAATCGCTGCATACAGCTTCGCATCTTCTGACTTATCGAAACGTGTAGCATTGCCGCTGAAGGTAGAGAAAGTCTGTTTCTGCGCCGGGCCGACCATAATGGTGTCAGGTTCGCCACCGGCGCTATAACATTTCTGCAAAACATTCTTCAACTGTGCTTCAGTAAATGCACGCGGTGTACCGACGGTGCGGCCAGTGTTGCCTGTGTAGGATGCCAAAGTACCGGCATTATTATCGACATTATCAACTACCCAACCTGGCAGGCCACGTGCCTGGCGCGGGGAAGTTGCAGCAACATCCAATTGACACAAGGCCGACTCCATATCACGTTTCAATTCCAGCGAAGCCATGGACAACTGGTAAGCCAGTTCATCCTTGCGACCCGCAGGGTTCATCGCTTGCTGGGTACCAGAGACGATCACGGTCTTCGATGCGATCTGGGTACGGTTGCTCAAACGCACAGTCGGCGTCACGCTCTTGGCCGTGGCATTGTCACCCTCAGCTTGCGCATTGGTGGTGACGGCGCTTGCCAGATCCTGCGTTTGCCATTCATGCAAAGTATTGCTGGCCTTGGCCTTAGCCGCCATGTTCATCAATGGCGTAGTGGTGGGGGAAATGCGATAGATGATATCGCTGAGATCTTCCTTATTACCAATCGCGCTGGTTGTTACATAGGTATTGCTTGGTGCTGTCATAGATTTCTCCGGGGTCTCGCGACCTTAAATAAATTTTGCAAAAAGGGATGCTGCGTCTTCAACTCTGCCGGATTTGGCAAGACGCTGCATGGCAGCCTGACGACCATCACCACCGGGTGATTCGCCTACACCCGGCCTGATTACTTTTTGCGGTATGCTCGTCACACGCTTGGCTGCTGCATTGGCTTTGGCCATCATGGCATCGTAAAGCATAGCCTTACGTCCCAACAGTACCGCCTTATGATCAGCGATACTATCGACTAACTGATGTTCAAACCCCTGCTCCAGTAAATACTGGCGAATAGCCTTACTTTCGGCTTCGGCCTTTCTGCTGTCTTTCCAGTCCGGTAGCTTGGCAAGAAGTTCTTCCTGCTGCGTATGGAGCACAGACTCCAGATGGTTTGCCTGTTCAGCCTGGGCGATATGTGCCAGGCGTTGTTGTTGCTGCATATTTTTCTGATAGGCGGCTTGTCTCCTTTGATAGAGATGCTGCTGCTTCAGATATTCAGCGGGATTATTGTCCAGCAAATGTTCCCAGTCTATCTGCTGTTGCTGGTTCAATGCACCTTCGATTTGGGCGGCCATTTTTTGCAGATTGCTGGCATACTCATGGCGTTCCTGGCTGGCCCTGTGAATTTCAGCCTCGGCAGCTTTGCGCTGTTCAGCCACTTCCATGGTCTTTCTGGTGTAGTCAGATTGACGCAAGCCATTTTTATAGGCATCTGCCAACTCTGCCTTCGATAAATTAACAGTCTTGCCATCTACAACAATGGTGACAGCCTCTTTCTCCCTGGCATACAGGTCCTGCTCTGCGTCCTCACTGCCTGGCTCTGCAGGCAAAGTATCGCTCCTATCTCTTCGTCCACTCAAGTCATCCAGCACTTCCCTCTCAAGAGCCTGGGCACTTTTTTCATGTGCCTGCGGTTCCAGAAAAGCGCCCATGGCTTGCGCCGCACCATCTACATTCAAAGCACTACTTGTGGGTTCAGTTACCTGATTATCCATATTCCATCTCCAATCAATGAATGGGACTTCCACCCATTCCCGGCGCCTCACGGCGTTAAGATTTATCCGGCAGAAAAACCGCTATCGCAGCCACCCAGTGTGCCGGACCACCACTAGACTCTTACTAATTCACCACTGTTAAGCTGATAAGCAGTTTCGCCACATGCCACCCTGACCCAGCCCTTATTTGTCTGTATCATCGCCACTGCGGGATGCGGGTGAAAAGCCATGGCAACCGAATCCTTCCAGCCCTTGAAATCCTGTACAGCCTTCACCAATTCTTCAAACGATGCATCAGGCCTTGCTTGTGTTCCACTTCCAGTTGCGCCAGCTTGCCGGTCTCCAGCGTTGTATCGAGCTGGCTTTTGAGCTTCTTCAACATGGCCAAATACATCCAGAGTTTTTCCCGCCCCTCGGCGTCGCGTGCTGGTGAGTTTTTCCATTTTTCTGTGACCTCGTTTTCTATATCAGCAAATGCCTGTTGATAGGCTTCATTCTCCAGCACTTCCCTGGCGCGGCTGGCTGCGTGTACGCGTTGTTCAAATGTGCTCATCATTCGCTCCTGTCAATCCATCCGCCATCCCCGCAACTGAACCGTTCACGCAAGCATCCAGTTGAGCTTGTGGCTGCATCTTCGCTTCCGCCGCAATACGGGCAACCATCATCCTGGTTTCTGCCTCCAACTGCGCTTTCCAGCGATCAAACTCCATGCGTTGCTGCGCCAGTTGCGCATCCAGTTGTGCTTTATGCTGCCGCTCCTGCATATCATTCTGTGATTGCGCCAGTTGCTTTTGTGCTTCCAGTTGCAGTTCACGCTCACGCAGCATGGCTTCCTGTTGCAATTCGCGTTCGCGCATTTGCATGTCCATCATGTGCTTTTCTTTACTCGCCTGCACTTGCATCTGTGTCTTTTGCTGTTCGGCCTGCATCTGCATTTGTACAGGATCAGGCGACGGTGGTGATGATGGCGCTGGTGGATTTTTAGCAGGGTCGCTAAAAAACTTGTCACCATTCTTGAATCCCAGCAAACGCGCCAGTTCCGAACTGGATTGATAAATCCCTTGCGGATTTGCGATGCCTAAGGGGAAAACTTTTTCCTGCTGCGCCAGCAAGGCCATCAGATAATTCACCTTCTGGTCTTTGTTACCCAGGCCTATGCCGACGTTGATACTCACATCAAACTGGTTGCGCCATTCACGTGGATCAATATCCACCCAGCCATTAGATAACCTGACTTGCGCTTTCTTGTCCTGATGCTGGCATATCAATTTCAACACCAGCTTGAACAACTCTGTAAAGCCTTCCGCAAAATTGCGCGAGATTAAATCCAGACGCATATCTGCCTTGTTGGTGATGATATTCATGCCCTGCGCAGTCTGGTTCAGGCCATCAGAGTCATTGCCCTGACTATAGCGTGTCCAGCCTGTCTTGTTTTCCAGGTCTTGCTGTATATAGTCCAGCAAACCCATGGCTTCACCTGTATTACCCTGTGCCTGGTCCAGCCTGCCAACCGCACCAGGCTGTTTAATACGTACCACACCACCAGGGCGTGAAGTCAGTAAATCATCCAGATTCACCTGGCCTTCGACGGCATAATAGCGGCCATTGACGTTCAGATACAGATTATCGAGCTGGCTGCGCAAGATGCTGGTCTTAGTTTTCTGGCTTTCCATCGCCAGATCGGCAATCGACAAACCAAAGAAGGTATGTGGCAATGGCACAGGCGTGATATCAACAAAGGGGATGAAATCCACCTCCTCATTGTCAAGCAACTCATTGCCCGCCACCGTCACCTTGCGCAATTCGCTGATGCCATCGCCGTCAAAATCACAACGCACATAAGCTTCTGTAATCCAGATCTTGCGCTGGCTGTCGTCAGCATTCGTTACTTCATCCGACAGATAAGCATTTTCATCATTCCAGCTCAGTCGCTGTATGCGTTCCAGATTCAAGGCTTGCCCCTGATCTTCGCCGCTGATATTGTCCACGTTCTTGTAACCCATGGATTTCAGTTCAGACACTGTCCGTTGCACCCTGTGCCCGACAAACCTGGCTGTCTGTATATCCTTGGCATTGCGTGCAATCAAAAATTCTTCAGGTGGCACATTGTCGATCTGTATCTTGCCGCCAGTCTTCACCCGCTTGCAGGTAATGTCATACAACAATTCAGGTGGCTGTGACTGGATTTGTTGCAACTGCGCTTGCAACTGCTGTACAACCGGGTTAACTTGCTGATTTGCTGGCGGCATATTCGGCGGGCCAGGTGGCTGTCCGGGGTGCTGAACATTCGCTTGCGGTGCCTGCTGCATTTGCTGACTGATTTGCTGGTTGATCTGTTCGACCGCCTGCTGACGTTGTTTGGCGTCGTCTTCATCCGGATAAGCCTGCTGGGCAATCACCTCGATTTCTGGATCATCCAGAATTTGCGCCAACTCTATCTGGTTCAAACCTTTATATTCTTCCTTAGCCTCTTCAAAGCGGGTATCCCACCACACTTTGACGATGCCATTTTTTTGCAGCAAGGCATCCTTCATCCATACATAAGCTATCTTGTGACCATTGTTCTTTTTAAAGAACAAGTAATTGATGTATTCCGTCGCTGCCTTGGCCCTGGCTTCATCGTCCGGATTTTGTGGTTCAAACTCGACAATCGAATCACCGCCACAAAATGTCAACATCAATTGCGGCAACATAGACTCTATGGTGTCACGGACATCAGTAGAAACCACAGACGAGCGGCCATCCACTTCTGGTGGCGACAAATCACCCACCGCCAGGCCCAGATAATAATATTCCGCCTTTTGCCTCGCTTGCGACAAACGCGAAGATGAATAACCCAGGCTCTGGCGCATTTCTGTCTGCACCAGTGCTTTCAATTCGTCTTGAGATAAAGCTTTAGCCATTCCATCCTCTATGCATAAGTAAATTTAGGGTAAGTCAGTTTGCCACCCCATTCTTCGTTCGACATCGCCTCTGCATTGATGCAGATATAGCGCAGGTTGTCTGCACCATGACTGAACTCATCATGCAAGGGTGCGCCAGCTTCATTTGTGCTTTGGTTGATCACGCGGCGATAGCGTTTCACGCATTCAATCAGACGCGCAGTTTTATCCGCATCAAACCACAAGCGTCCAAATGTCATGCGCGTCAGACGTATGCCATCTTCCACACTCATGCTGGGCGTGATTGCCACATCCCAGCCCAGAGCCGTCATGATTTCTTCTGCGCTCTTGCCGGTCTTGAAGTCCTTGTTGCGACCATCGTGAGGTAAAAATAGTTTTCCCCAATTCATATTCTTTTGCTTCAACAAGGCAGAGTAATAATCCAGGGTTTGATGGCTGTCTTCCAGGTATTCAATCACCCGCAATTCAGAGCTTTGTCTTTGCACCAGGCTGATCGCCATCGCATCATTCCAGCCCAGATCAACCACAACATGCACTTTCAGCATAGGGTCATACGGCACATGACAAACCCTGCCCTGTGCGCCAGCCACTTCGTGGTAATAAATCGCCCCACTCACTGCCGGTTTGCATTCACCGTCCCAGATATTTTTATAAGCTTCAGGTTCGCGCTGCATGCAGGTTTGTCGTTCTCTTTCCAGCACGTCAGGGAACCAGGGGTTATCCCGCCAGTTCATCAGGATCGATACACAGTCATGCGGTGGCCTTGCGACAAAACGCTGATGGGTAGGATCAGTTTCCAGTTCGGGGTTATAAGTCACCCAGATTTCTGAACCTGCCGTACGTATCGTCGGTATCAAAATACTCCATGATCTGTCCGACACACTCTGACCTTCTTCTATCCACACCTTGGTGCAACCTTCAAAAGACTTGATACTGTCAGCCGTCTGGTCAGACAAACCGCTGAAATAAAAACGTGTGCCATTCATGCCGCGAATTTCTGATTCATACACCTGGTAGAAATGACTCAATCCCAGGGCTGCAATCTGGTCACGCAATAACTGATGCACAGATTGCTTGATCGATTTCTGCAACTCACGTGCACATAAAATCCGCTCTACATTCTGCACACCCAGCAACAACAAGGCGCGGGCAAAGCCCCAGGACTTGCCGCTGCCGCGCCCACCACGCGCCACCTTGTAACGCGCTGGCTGGAACAAGAATTCCAGTTTTTCAGGAAACTCGCATTCAATCTGCATTCGGCTTGACCAGTTTGATGGCGATATCACTAATCAAATGTTCGCCGTTTTCTCCCGCCCCATTGACTTGCAGAGGTAAAATCTTCAGATACAACACTGTCCAAAAGGCTTTTTCATTGGTCGGGTCTTCCCTTGCCCACTGCGCCAGGCGCAAAGCACCACCCAGTTCCTCACCCGCTTTGGCAATCGCATCCCTGACAGTCAATGTAGATTGACTGACTGCTTTTTTTGGTCGTCCGCGTGTCTTGGCAGCAGGTTTAGCCGCCATCTCAGATGCAATAGCAGCCTTCACAATTTTGCTTTCACTCATTTATTTTCAGGATGCCTTGCGGCTTGTCCTGCTCCAGGGTTATCAGCATTGGCCTGCCCGGGAACCATGGGCAGCGCATCTGCACGGCTGCATTAACTGCAATTGCAGGCGCACATTCCCATGATTCCCGTCAACGCCTAAAAAGATTTACCTGTCTGCTGCTTTGCGTTCAGTATGGTCAGCACTACGTGAAAGGGTGATACGCTTGCAATCACAAACAGGTAAAAGCCTGAGCGCCAGCACAAGCAAATTGCGTGGCGCGATTCTGTCAATTTTCTGCATTCATCGACAAGATTCATTAACAAAATTTGCGAACAAAAATTCATGAACAAAACGCAGAAAACAAAAAGCCCAGCTGCTTTACAGTAGCGGGGCCAGATCAACTCTAACAAATAAAATTCTTCAGGACGCAAATCGCCCTGAACAGAACTATATACTGATTATATAATCAGTGCAAATTTTTCTTAAGCTCCAGCATTTACAGGAAAATTCTCTGTAAAAACAGCGCAAAAGTTTAAGAAAAATCCATCAACTCAAAACCAAAAACCCCACTTTTTACAAAGCAGGGTTCGTGGTTTTTATCTGAGGGTTACTACAAAATAGCAACAGGACGCAGCTCGCCCTGAACAACACTATACACTGATTATTTAATCAGTACAAATTTTTCTTATTAAATTAGAGTACGCAGGCGCAGCAAGAAAACAACATCTGAATTCAGCCCGGCACACGCATTAACAAAAATAAAATAATCAATAAAAACAAGGCCTTAAAAACAAAAAACCCCACTTTTCACAAAGCAGGGTCCGAAGTTTTTATCTGAGGGATACTACAAAATAGCAACAGGACGCAACTCGCCCTGAACAACAATATACACTGATTATTTAATCAGTACAAATTTTTATTAAGCTTATTTCTCATGCATATTTTCTCCATAAAAACAGCTGGCGCAGCAAGAAACCAAGCCTGATTGGGCGCACAAGCAAGCACGCCGACAAAGCGCAAATTCGTCCAGATGAATAAAAACACAATGACTTGCTTTCGGTCATATAATTATTCACAGCAAATTTTTCGCTTGGAGGTGTTCACCATGGGGAGCAAGGTATTTTGCCCACATCGTCCTTGAACAATGTCTCCTCTCTGCTCGCGAGGAATCTGCTACTGGCTTTCGTCTATATCCTGTTTGGACGCATCGCCCTGTTGCTAGCCATTCCTCCCGGCTATGCCATTGCCGTCTTTCCACCGGCGGGCGTGGCAGTGATTGCCGTGCTAACGGGTGGATACCATCTGCTGCCTGGCGCAGCTCTGGGTTCATGTCTCTTCAATCTGTGGATAGGCTGGGAAAGCCAGGGACAATTGACGCTCACAAATACCGGCCTGGCCCTGCTGGTTGCCACAGGCGCCATGCTGCAGGCGATGAGTAGCGCTTATCTGCTGAAACGCTTTGTTGGTTATCCAGCCGCGCTTGATGACGAACGGCATGTTGCGCTCTTCCTGTTGCTCGCTGGGCCGGTTGGCTGTCTCGTCAATGCCAGTGTCGGCATGCAAATTTACGCTGGTGTCTGGATGGGACTGGCAAAGTGGATGCGCGTGGTGTGCCGCATTTTATTCTTGGTATTGTCGATCATGGTACGCGCATGAATTTGTTGTTGCTGCGTTTGGAGTTGGCGACGTCGGCGGTAATACTTGAGCATATAAAACAGGCGATCAACTTGTTTGGCAAACCAAAAATTATTCGTAACGATAATGCCTCTGTGTTTCGCAGTAAAAAATTCAGACGGGCGTTAAAGAAATTAGGAATTCGTCAGGAGTTCAGTGAACCCGGTAAGCCGTGGCAAAACGGCAGGATTGAGCGTTTCTTTTGAACGTTGAAAGAGAAATTGAATTTGACTACACCGGTCAATGGATTCATGCTGGATGCCATGCTCAGGGATTTTACGACCTGGTATAACCTGATCAGGCCGCATCAGCATTTGCACGGGCATACGCCTGCTGAGGTCTGGACGGGTATTAATCCGTACATCACACCACCTAAGTCTGTGCATCAGTTTGAGGCTTGGGATGATTTGTTGCAGGGATATTATTTGCGGCGCTAGCAAATTCTCGATGAACCAGAATATACATTTTAAACGGACAGCTTAGCTGTTCAGGATGAATCTCGCCTTGAACAAGTAATTTGCACAAAATTCAATCCAGAGAACAAATTGAATTGCTCGAACTGATTAAAAAATAGTTAGTTCTGTGTTTAGCCAAACCAAAACCGTCGGCAGATTTTGCGAAATTTGCAGATCTGGCGGAGCGATTTGGTTTAACTGAACACTGAACAGGGCAGCAGCAACAGCAAGTATTTAAACTTCAATTGTAGTTATAAAATCCTTTAAAGAATCTTTAATTTTATCGTCCGACATTAAAGTGAAATCACATTTTTTTTGCAATCCTTTCGAGATCAAAAAATCTGTTTCGTCGTCTAAAGTTACTAATAAGCCACGTTCATTCCGATAATTGAGATTTCGAGGCTCAGAAGTTTTGTAAATAGTTAATCGGTCTATTCTCTTACCAATAATATTCGCACATTGCGGATCACCAAAGCGCATATCTTGGCAACTAACCAAGCATCCTGAATTTATTATATAAGCAAATTTTTTTTCTAATATATCAAACGTCAAAGGCAAATTTTCTTGCCATACAAGCACAGAACTATTTAAAGAAGAAGCGTAGAATCCAACACAGATTTCAGATTCCAATAAAAAAAATATCGGTCCGCTCCCGCGTTTAAATAATTTATTTTCAGGGATGTTATATGGTGCACATAGATAAGTAGAAGGATGCTCTTTATACAATTTCAATATATCGATAATCTTTTTTGATTTTAATTTTTTAAGTAAATCAATTGAGTCACAAAGCAATGGCAAATCATCCCCAAAAGGTAATTTGTTCTCTGCGAATAACGTAACGCCATTTTTTTCACTGATAATCCGACGCATATCACTTCACTTTCTATTTACTTTAGTCCAATAAACATATCATAAGCAATGAAGCTCATTCAAAAAAGCTTCATTCTCCTTCAATTCAATATTACTGTTGTCGTAACGTTTTATCCATTTGCACCTGCAAAGCACTCGCCAGAGAATTCCCCAAACTGTCCAGCAAAGCCGCCATCGCCAGATCACCATCTGCCGCTGTCGTCGTACTGCTGGTGTTATTTGTGCTTGCTGTTGAATTGCTTGCCGTTCCAGCCGGAATCACAATCGCACTACTCCCCGACGTTGCCTGCATAGGCGTCGCTGCGACTGTCGTGGTCTTGCTATTCGTCGTCGTAGTCGGTGTCGCCGGGCTCACCGCCGTCGCATACGGATTCGCTGCGGCGACTGACATTCCCATGGCACTGGTCTGTGTTTGTTTCGCTGGCATTGCCGCCACCTGGAAGCTGCGGTTGTTGGCGATGTAGACATTGCTGTTCCAGTTGTTGACGACGACATTGCCATCCACCACACCACTACCACCACTGACTGTGGCCAGCGGCGCGAGGATGCTGGCGTTGAGGGCAACGTTGGTGAACGTCAGTTTCTTGGCGGTGCTGAAGTTGAACAGGGTGTTGTAGTTCTTGAAGCCGTCAGGCATGCCGCCTTGCATGCCACTGTCCCCAGTGACGTTGATGATGAGTGTCTGTCCCGGTGTGAGGTTGACGAAGTTGGCGTAGGTCACATTCAGCAAATCAGCACCTTTGACATTGAAGATTTGTGTGCCACTTGTGCCATCGCCCTGGAAGGTCATGCCGTTGAACTGTATCGTGGTCTTGCCATTGGCAGTTTGCGCTGCGAGGTTGGTGGACAAGTCTGTCAACTGGGTTTTGTTGTCGGCAAAGCTGAATGGCGGTGCGGCTTTGACGACGGTGTCTCCTTGCTGGAGGTTGTTGACGTTCTTGCTGCTGCCATAAGTGGCTTTGCCATGGGTGGAGCCACCATTGAAGGTGAGCTGGTTACCGACGATTAAGGACGCGCCCTGGTAGTTCTTTTGGGTGGTGTCCATGCTGAAGGCGGAGACATTGAAGTTGTGGCCTACAGCCATGGTACCGGCGACTTCGCCACCGGTGGCGGTGTAGTCATTGAAGATGAAGGCGTTGAACTGCCCTGCCAGGCCCAGGTCTGCACTGGTGAGTACGGGTGGGGCAACGCAGTCGCATTAAATTTCCCAGTTAAAAGCCCTCAAAAGAAATTTCCAATTGCGCTTGCAACTGAGAATGATTCTCATTTATAATGAATCCGATTAACATATATTAGTCGTAAAAACTCCCCTTTTTACGATGCTCCCAGCCTCAAGCACGGTGCAATGAACGTGCGGGCTAAGGAGTTGACCATGATACGCACCAGCCAGTCGCCGCTAGCCAGTGTCCAATTTTTTAAAATTAGGAAACACGATGCTAAGCAAGACGCAAATCGCCCTGGCACTGGGTATGGCATGGGGCATGGCTCCGGCAACTACTTTTGCACAAACTCCCGGCCCGGTTCCACCGACAGAAGCAACTACCCTCAAAGATATTACTGTCACCTCTACGCGTACCGCCAGGACAGTCGATAGTGTGCCCAATACCGTCACCGTCATCCCTGCTGCCAGGATAGAGCAGGAAGGTGGTCGCGACATCAAGGACCTGTTCCGCAATGAACTCGATATCAGCGTGCGTGCTGCCCCTACCCGCTTTACAGCGGCTGGCAGCTCCACTGGTCGTGCTGGTAATGAAGGTATCAATGTCCGTGGTCTCGAAGGTAACCAGGTCTTGATGCTGGTGGATGGCACGCGCGTACCGGGTAGTTTTTCGTTTGGCGCATTTGCGACAGGCCGTGGTGATTTCCTTGAACTCGATGGCATCAAGGCAGTAGAAATTTTGCGTGGGCCTACCTCCACACAGTTCGGCAGCGATGGTCTGGCTGGTGCAGTCAGCTTCCGCACACTGGACCCGTCTGATTTGCTCAAAAAAGGCCAGTCTTTTGGCGGCTTCGTGCGTTCTGGCTATGCCACAGTCGATCGCTCATGGCGCAATACCGCAGCTATAGCTGGCGACAATGGTAGCTGGCAAGGTTTGCTGCTGGTCAGCGACCGCCGTGGTCATGAAACAGAAAACCGTGCAAACAATGACGCAAAAAACGTCAACCGTACCAAACCAAATCCAGTTGATTTCAATGCCCAATACCTGCTGGGTAAAGCCATCTTTAAAATCGATGGCAACCAACAGATCGAAGCCAGCGTAGAAGCACAAAAACGCACGCAGGAAACTGATGTTTATTCTGCCCGCGCCGTGCCGCCACTGGCATCCACCAGCACCCTGGACCTGGATACCCGCGACAAGGTAGAGCGCAATAAACTCAGCCTGGCGCACCGCTATAAAAACCTGAATTCCAGCTGGTTGCACAATGCCGAGACACGTCTGTACTGGCAAGATGCCAAGGTCAGCCAATACTCTGCTGAAGACAGAAACACCGCCGCTGACCGCACCCGCGACAACCACTACAACACCAGGATCGTCGGCTTGTCCAACATCATGGAAAGCAATTTCTCCGGTGCGGTTGAACAAAAACTCAGCTACGGCTTTGACTGGAACCGCACAGAAGTCACCGGCCTGCGCGATGGCACGGTAGCGCCATTTGGCGAATCCTTCCCTGCCAAGCCTTTCCCTGACACGACTTACACAGTCACAGGTGCCTTCATCCAGGATGAAATCGAAGCAGGCAAGCTAAGCATCATCCCCAGCCTGCGTTATGACCATTACAAGCTCGCTCCTTCCAGTGCAGGCTACACAGGCGGCGCAGTCGCAACTCTGTCTGACAGTGCTGTCACACCACGCCTGGGCCTGGTATGGCAACTCGACGCCACCTTTGCACCTTATGCACAATTCGCCAAGGGCTTCCGCGCACCTACTCCTGATCAGGTCAATAATGGTTTCACTAATCTGGCATCCGGCTACACCAGCATAGGCAATTCGCAACTGAAAGCAGAACGTGCTGACAGCTTTGAGATTGGCTTTCGTGGCAGGGTGCAGGGTTTGCGTTATTCCTTCGCCGCATTCGACAATAGCTACAAAGACTTCATCAGCCAGCAGGTAGTGCGCGGCACAGGCACTGCAGTCGACCCGCTGGTATTCCAGTACATCAACCTGGCCAAGGCGCAAATCCGTGGTGCAGAAGCACGTGCAGAATGGCAGATCGACAGTAACTGGCAAGCCACTGCCGGTGTCTCCTACACCAAGGGCGACAGCGAAGTTGCTGGCGTAAAAACGCCACTCGACACCATCAACCCGATGAAATTCCTGGCAGGCCTGCGCTATGACACAGCAGTCTGGGGTGCGCGTGCGCAATTCCAGCATCATCAAGGCAAGCAGCTCGACAGGATCGCACCAGCATCAACAACACAGTTTGCACCAGGTTCTTACCACATCGTTGACCTCGGTGTGTACTGGAAGCCCATGCCTAACCTGACAGTCAATGCCAACCTCAACAATGTCTTTGATACCAAATACTGGGCCTGGTCTGATGTACGCGGCCTGGCTGACAACACCAACGTCAAAGATGCTTACACCGCCCCTGGCCGAAATGCCCAGGTATCAGTTCGTTACGACTTTTAAGAAGGAATCGTCATGCCAGCCCAACATTTGAACCCGCAGCAAAATGCTCATGTCCGTGAACAATTCGCCAGCATGCGCCGCGAGAAAAAAGCCAGACATCGTGACATCGCAGAAGCTTTAGAGATCAGTGAAGGCGAGCTCATCGCCGCCCACGCAGGCACAGCAGCCATAGAAAGCAATTGCCTGTTGCGTACCACCTGCCTGCGCGCAGAGTGGCCAGAAATTATCGCCGCGGTAGAAAGCCTGGGCGAAGTCATGGCCCTGACACGCAATCCTTCCTGCGTCCATGAAAAAACTGGCACCTACAGCAAAATCAGCCACAACCACCATGTCGGCCTGGTGCTGGCAGGTGAAATCGATTTGCGGATTTTTTATCAGCAATGGGCGTTTGGCTTTGCAGTGACAGAACAAACAGGAAGCGGCGAAGAGCGCAGCGAGCAAAAAAGCCTGCAATTCTATGATGCCACCGGCACGGCCATCCACAAGATTTTCATCAAGCCACAAAGCAATGTAGAGGCTTATGAAGCGCTGGTCGCCAGCTTTGCCGCAGTCGAGCAAGAAAGCGGCATCGCTACCAAAGACAGCGCAAAAAAAATACTGGAACTGGCTGACAAGGACATCGATGTCACCGGCTTCCGTCAGGCCTGGGCATCCTTGCGTGATACTCATGAGTTCTTTGGCCTCATGAAAAAATTTGCCGTGACACGCACCCAGGCATTGCGCGTGGCTGATGCCCAGTTCGTCCAGCAAATTGATGTCAGCAGTTGCCAGGACCTGTTGCAGGCAGCCGCTGCCGAAGCCGTGCCTATCATGGTATTTACCGGCAATGCCGGCATGATACAAATCCATTCCGGTCCGGTCAGCAAGATTGCCAAAATGGGTCCATGGGTGAACGTACTCGACCCACGCTTCAACCTGCATCTGCGTGAAGACCAAATTGCCAGTGCATGGGTCGTCAAAAAACCAACCACGGATGGCCTCGTCACTTCACTAGAATTGTTTGACGCCGACGGCGAAACCATCGCCATGTTCTTTGGTGAACGCAAACCCGGCAAGCCCGAACTCTGCGAATGGCGTGCACTGATCGACAACCTCTTGTCAGAAAGCCAGACATGCGCAGCATAAGTCCACAAACCCAGCACAATCGCCTGCGCAGGCAGACTTTGATGCAACTTGCTAGCCTGGCGGGTTTGGCTGGCTCCAGCATGCTGGCACCGTGGGCACAAGCCGCAACCGGCAAAGGCAAGCAGCGCATCATCAGCGTAGGCGGCGCGATCACCGAGATCATCTACGCCCTCAATGCCAGCAATGACCTAGTCGCCGTCGATACCACATCCAACTTCCCTGAGAGTGTGCAAAAACTGCCTAATGTCGGCTATGCGCGTGCACTGTCAGCAGAAGGGGTATTGGCCCTGGCACCAACGCAAATCATCGCCAGCGAAGATGCAGGCCCGCCTGCCGTGATACGCCAGTTGACATCCTCAGGTATCCCGCTCGCGGTCTTGCCTGCGCATCACAAGTTTGAAGGCGTGCTCGACCGCATCAAGCAGATTGGTGAACTGACTGGGACACAAGCCCAGGCCGTCACCCTGATGCAAAGCCTGCAGCAGGAATGGACCAGGGTCCGTACACCGATAGAGCAGCGCAAGGGCAAAGGCCCCAAAGCCGTATTCATTCTCGCCCATGCACCTAACCAGATCATGGTGGCAGGTCGTGAAACCGCCGCCCATGCCGTGCTTGAATATGCAGGTGCCAGCAATGCCCTGACTGCAGGTAGTGGTGGCAATGGTTTCAATGGCTACAAGCCTTTGACACCAGAAGCCATGATCGCAGCCCAGCCCGACATCATCCTCGTGACCGACCAGGGCCTGAAAGCCTCAGGCGGCATAGAATCCGTATTGAAATTGCCGGGTGTGGAACAAACACCGGCAGGCCGCAAGCGCCGCGTGCTGTCGCAGGAAGCCATGCTCATGCTAGGCTTTGGGCCACGTCTGCCAGCGGCAATCAGCCAGCTGGACAGCGCCATCACCCGGGCCATGCAGGCATGAAAGCCTCAGTAGCCGTGTCTGGTGAATTGCCACCAAGTTTGCAGGCAAAGCTTTTGCAAGGCGGCAGACCTGGCCCGCTGCTAGTGCTGGTGCTGAGTATGGCCCTGCTTGCCGCTTTACTGCTGAGTGTGCAATTCGGTGCCGTGCCAGTCACATTGCAAGACTGGCTGACCCTGCTAGACTTCAGCGACGACCAGACGCTGACTGGCAGCAGCTATGTCTTGTGGAATATCCGACTGCCACGTGCCCTGTTTGCCATGCTGGTGGGTGCTGCACTCGGCATGTCAGGTGCACTGACGCAAGGCCTGTTCCGCAATCCGCTGGCAGATCCCAATTTGCTGGGCATTACTGCCGGTGCTGCTGCGGCTGCGGGTTTGAGTATCGTCGTCTTGTCAGGCATGCACTTGCCTATCCCCATGTCCTGGCGCATGTGGATCTTGCCAGTCACCGCGTTCAGCGGTGCCTTGCTGGTTTGTTTTGCACTTGATCGTGTCGCCCGCTGGATTTCACCTGGTTCCATCGTCGGCCTGCTTCTGACAGGCATTGCTTTGAACGCCCTGAGCGCTGCCGTGCTGGGCCTGTGCACTTACCTGGCAACGGACGAGCAATTGCGCAACCTGAGTTTCTGGACCCTGGGCTCCCTGGCAGGTGCCAGCTGGCTGGCTGCTGGCTTGCTATTGACGCTGCTGTTGCCAGCCTGGTGGTGGGTCAGGCGCATGATCAGCGCCATGAATGCCCTGGCCCTGGGTGAAGCAGCGGCTGCCCATGTCGGCATCGATGTGCGCCGCCTGCGCACACAGGTCATTGTCCTGGTCGCAGTACTGACCGGGTTTGCGGTAGCCTGGTGCGGCATGATAGGCTTCATCAGCCTGGTTGCACCACATCTGGTGCGCACCATGGGCGGGCCAGATCAAAGACAGGTGATACCACGCTCCATGCTCATGGGTGGTTTGCTCCTGCTACTGGCCGATACCGTGGCACGCTGCATCGCCATCCCGGCTGAAGTGCCAGTGGGTATTTTCACTGCCTTGCTGGGCAGCCCTTTCTTCCTGATCCTGCTGCGTAATGCACGTGGTCGTTTAGCCTGAATCACATGGTTGAGAATCGCATCATGTTAATGAAAACCACCACACAACAGGGTTTGCTCCAGCTTGACGCCGTCTGCGCCAGGCTGGACAAGAAAGACTTTGGGCCCTTTAGTCTGAATATAGCCAAGGCAGAAAAAGTCGCCATCCTTGGCCCCAGCGGCGCAGGCAAATCCACGCTGCTGAAACTGCTGTCCCGTGAATTAAAAACCAGCAGCGGCAACATCACTTTTCAGTCACGCCCGCTGGCAAGCTGGTCCTTGATGGAACTCAGCCGCCTGCGTGCCGTCCTGCCGCAAAACAGCGATGTGGCCTTTGGCCTGGAAACTGATCTGGTCATTAGCCTTGGTCGTGTCAGCCGTGCCCATGATCCTGAACTGTCCAACATCGTCAGACAAGCAGCGGCCATGGCCCATGCAGCCCATTTACTGGGCCGTCGCTTTGACAGCCTCTCTGGCGGCGAACAGGCACGCATACAACTGGCACGCATCTTTGCACAACTGTGGGACCAGCGCGATGGCCTGATACTCGTCGATGAACCTCTGGCAGCACTCGACCCCGGCCTGCAATTTGACCTGCTTGCCAGCCTCGAAGAATATGCGACAGAACGCCAGCATGCCATCGCCGCCATCCTGCATGACATCAACCATGCGATGCAGGCGTTCGAACGTCTGCTATTAGTCAAGAATGGCCAGCTCGTCGCCGACATCGCCAGCAACCGCGAAGCAGTACCGGCGCTGGAAGACTTGTATGATATCGCCCTGACCTGCATGCACAATGAAGAAGGTGATTTGCTGGTCACCCCCTTGCGCGCATCGTCACGCGCCAGGAAAAGCGCATAGCAATTCACAACATATTTGAATGGGAGAGAACATGCAAAAACCAAAGATGCAAGAAATCAAGGCCTTTGTGCCTGCCAAAAATTTTGAAACTTCCCTGGCCTTTTATCAAGACCTGGGATTTGAGGTCGTCTTTAGTGAAGATGGCTATGCCCATCTCAAATATGCACAATGCAGCTTCATGCTGCAAGAGTTCTATGTCGCTGATCACACCAATAATTTCATGATGCATATCCTGGTCGATGATGTCGGCATCTGGTATGAATTCATCATCTCATCCGGCATTGCAGAAAAATACCAGGTGCGCCTGACCGCAATTGTGGAACAGCCTTATGGCATGCGCGATTTCACGCTAACCGACCCGAGCGGCGTTCTGTGGTTCATAGGTCAGAATATGGATACTTGCGACAATGCGTAAATCAAACCTGCTCATCGCTGTGATCACCACCAGCCTTTTATCAGCATGCGCAACCCAGACTGAAAAATCAGTCAGCAGCAAAATACTATTGCTGGGCGAAGTGCATGACAATCCCGAAGGACATGCCCAACGCTATGCCGACCTGCAAAAAATGGTCGTCGCAGGCTGGCGTCCCGCCATCGCCATGGAGCAATTCGACCGCGAAAACCAGGCCGAACTCACCCAGGCACAGGCAACTTGCACCGATGCAGACTGCATCATCAGCAAGGTCGGCAACAAGCGCTGGGAGTGGCCGCATTACCGTCCCGTCATCCAGCTCGCCATCGATTACAAACTGCCGCTGCTTGCTGCCAACCTGTCCCGCGCAGATGCCGCCCGTGTCATGCGTGAAGGCTATGCTGCCGTGCTCGACAAGAACACCATCAGCGGCTATAAGCTGGACCAGCCCTTGCCTGCCGTGGTAGTCGATGGCCAGCGCGCTGCCATGGAAAACGGTCATTGCGGCAAGATGCCAGACAATATCGTCCCCAGCATGGTCAGGGCACAAGTTGCGCGTGATGTCGTGATGGCCAAGATCGTCACTGAAAATGCAGACCGTGGCGTCGTCCTGCTGGCCGGTAATGGCCACGTCAGGCGTGATCTTGGTGTACCGGCATGGCTGCCCGCCAGCCAGCAAGCCAGTGTGCAAGTTCACGGCTATCTGGAAACGTCAGCAGAAAAGCCCGGCATGTATGACAGCAGCCATGTCGTCAAGGCCCACACCCGCGCCGATCCATGCACCAGCATTCCCGCACCCAAGGCGTCATCTTAATCCACACCCAGAGGAACACATGAAACACCAGCCATCATCCAACGCTTGCCAGCATCTCGGTCTGGCCTCAAGCAAAGTCGGCGAAGTCATGATCTGCCCTGAATGCGGGGTAGTCCACCTGTCTTTGAACCATGTGTCCCTGCGCTTTGATGTCGAAGCTTTCCGTGTCCTCGCCTATATGCTCGCGGAAGCGCAGTTGAATATAGAAAGCTATGATGCGCGCCTGCCCAAAACCCCGGAAGCGCCCCACGTCACCGGCTTTGAAATAGCACCGGGTAAAAAAATGCACTAAGCAAATCAATCATTAAGCAAATCATCAAGCAAGTTTATGCAACATCACCTGGTCAGAAGTATCAAGAGGAGTACCGTATGTGTGAACATGACAAACATAGTATTGCATTAACACCAGAAGCCACACCGGCAGGTTCACGCCGTCGCCGCATCTGGGATTTGACGCATGAATGCCATTGCCCCGTCATCGGTGTCTGCATACCACTGACAACCTTGCGACGCATCGTCAACAAGGCCATGAATGGCCAGGCCATTGCCGAAGACTATGAAATCCATGTCGGCGCGATTGCAGAATGTGGTCGCCGCAACCGCCTGTCAGAAGCCATACAGCAAGAACTGGAGCAACGCTATGCCCGCACCATACAGGAATTCCGTGCGGCAAAAACAGTAGAAGCTGTCACCCGCCTGTGGCTCGCCGCGATCGACAAAGGCGATGTCGCTGGCGCATTCTGGGCCGCACTGACACACCCGCGTTGCGACGCTGATTTGCAAGATGGCTTATGCCGCGACATGCACATGCTGCAGCACCAGGCTGGTGCCAGCGTACGCATCGATATCGCCCGCTTCAATGCCCTGCTTGAACAAAACAAATTGCTGACCCGCGAACTGGGCCGCGTACAGGAAAGACATAATCGCGCCCTGGCTGAGAAAACCCGCGAGATAGAAAAACAAAACACCCAGTTGATACAACTGCGTGCAGAAAGCATAGGCAAGGACAGCAGCATTCACTTCCTCAGTTGCGACATCGCTGCACTAAAAGCAGAAATCCCCGAACTGGAAACCCGCCAGCGCCTGCTCAAGAAAATCGAGCAAATGGCTGAACGCCAAACCGAAACGGAAAACCTGGTACGCGAGCTAAAGCAAAAACTCACAGAAGCCAGCAAAGCCGCCGCTGACATACAGGAACAGGCAGCCGAGCAAGGCAGGCAACAGCCAGAAGAAAAAGTCTATCCAATCACCCTGCACCTGAAGCAAAAAACTGTGCTATGTGTAGGTGGCCGCAGCGGCAATGTACCCACCTACCGCGACCTCATAGAACGCATAGGCGGCCGCTTCGCCCATCATGATGGTGGCCTCGAAGACAACCAAAGCCTGCTGGACGCCAGCCTGGCCGCCGCCGACCTCGTCATCTGCCAGACCGGTTGCATCAGCCACACCGCCTACTGGCGCGTCAAGGATTTCTGCAAACGCACCGGCAAACGCTGCGTCTTCGTAGAAAACCCCAGCGTCTCATCACTTGCACGCGGGTTGGAAAAATTCTCGGAAGATCAAGCCGTACATACAGAAACGGCCAGTCAATAAAACCAGCGCAATCCTCTGTAGGAGCGGCGTCAGCCGCGAACAGCAAGTACAGCAATGGTCAGTACTACACATACCCCATGCAGCAAAGTGTTCGCGGCGAAAGCCGCTCCTGCGAAAAAAATCCGGACTCCGGCATTTTCCAACGCCTTATTGATCACAGGTCAGTTCTTTTTAATCGCGCCTCTCAAAAGCTCGGTCGGAAAGATATCCGTCATAAGAACCATCGCTTTTTCTTTTTTTGCGTTTTCTATCATTGCGCCCAAAACACCACCGACAATACCACCAGTGGCTCCTGCTGCAACTGGCGAGGCACCGCTAGGGTTGCTCAAGGCAATTTGTGTCGCAACTGTTGAAATGTCACCTGATGATCCACTGGCAGGCGAACGATAGCGGCTACCCGAAAATTCATGAGAATAAATTTTTGATAAAGACTTTGATGCAGGATCGCGTGGCAACCAAAATCCACCATCACGCGTATCCACAATCTTATTGTCCTTCGTATTGATCAGCACCACGCAATCGTCAGGACCACGATAATAAACCCCACCTTCCGCCTCAAAGACCGGCACGTACACTCCTTTTGTTACACCAACAGCCAAACCAGTATTCCAGCCCAGACGTGTTTGTAAACTGACGTCTTTATCCAACTCAATAGATGGACGGCCTGGTATAGATGGCTTCAGACTGCTCTTGGAAACATAAGGAAGGTGCCCACACCCACCAAGTGCGAGAATGAAAAAAAATAAAACAAATTTGCGAATGATCGTGTTCATTAAGATGAGAGAGTAAAGAGGCATGAATGCACTGATTGAAAAGTCATGTTTTTTTGGCTATCGATATAGCCGGGCGGAGTATGCCAGCTTATTAATTCCAGCGCCATACCCTGTGCCTGAAGCAAAAACTCCCTGGTGCACAAGTGGCCACAGCGGCAAAGTGAAAAATGACCGCGGCCTCACGATAAAACGAGTCTGTTCTTGCTGGAGTGGCTTCAGTCGCGAACAGCAATGCCAGCACTACGCATCGCTGCTGCAGTCGCTTTTACGAAAAATCAACACCATCAACAGTGAGTACCTCACTTCAACACATCAGCCGCATCCACAATATCAACACCCTGCATCTGCCCCAGCCAGTGATCAAACCAGGGTTTGTGCGAAACACCGACGACAGACAACACACGTGCACCCGGGCGTTCACGGAAAGTCTCGCGGATATTGGCAACCATGCGCATATTACGTATCTCCCAGCCAGCTACCCATATCTGCGGATAGCCTTCTGGCGATTTGGCACGCATGGCAGCGGCGACATTCGCCTCAGCATAAATCCGCAAGCCTTCTGGTTCGCTGATATAGCGGTACAAGGGCAAAAGCTCGCTGGCCTGCATCAACTCCACTTCATGTTTTTTTCGCAGGTTCATATCTTGATTACCTGCCGCCCAGGCAGACTCTATGGAATGCACAAAAACCTTGATATCCACCACATCAATACGGTCACCAGTATGGTTATCCACGGCATGGACACGCTGCAAGCCCAGGCGTGCAGCCAGTTGCGCAGCAATCAGGTAGTTTTCATTATTGCGTTTTCCTGCCTGAATGAGCTTTTCTACCAAGGCCTCATTCAAGCCATCACCCGCATGGCGCTCCGCCTCTGGCAATTGCAACCATTGCACATAGGCCGATGCCGTATCATACGAAGCCAGGAACAAGGCCGCGAGACGACGGCGTTGCGCTGGCTTTACCTGCATTGCCTGCCCAGGCCATGCTTTCAACAATTTGTCTGCTTCAGCCATCGCCGCAGGTGCATCCAGGCCCGTAGCCAGCCTGGCAGCTTCGTTCGATGCGCAATAGTCAGCACCAAATCTGGCGACATGGCGGGCGGCCATATCACATTCTTCACCAGACTCGGTTTCTATCGTAATAATCTCTGGTTTGAATTTCGCCAGCTTATCGAGAACACCGCCCAGCGATGCAGGATTGAAGCTGGCTGGCATGCTACGCAAATGCACAGTCCCTAGCACCAGCACCTTTGCACGAGGCCCGGTCATATCACGATCGAGCGCCGTCAAATCAAGCTGCGCCTGCGCCAGAACTGGCATCACTGCGCCTGCAAACAAAATCCGTTTTGCCCATTGTTCCATGTAATTTCCCCAGATTGATTAAATCTCGCGAATGTAAGGCATAGCGTGGGGGTGAACAAGAAGAAGAGGACAGGATGCAGTTACAGCAGTCTGGAATGCAAAAACGGCAGAACAGGACGAAGTGCTAATAGTATCCGTTTCGTGAGGACACCAGAGCTATCGCTCAATTGCAGTGCACTCAAATCAACTCTATACTCTGCAAATTCAAATAACTACTCTCCCGTATCGTCGTCACAAAATCACTCAGATACGCCTTGGCCGACAAATCAGGCAGGCAGGCAGCATACAGCCTGCCAGTCAAACCATCCGCAGTAATGCGCTTGGGCAGCACATAGTCACGGTTCACATAATTTTGTGCTGCCCACACTGGCAAAGTGGCGATGCCGCGCTTGCTGGCGACCAGTTGCAGCATGGCGACTGTCAACTCGGTCGTGCGGCGTGTGGTATCTATACCAGCGGGCTTCAAGACCTGACGTACCACGTCCAGCATGTCGTCAGGCACAGGATAGGTGATCAGGGTATCAGTCGCAAAGTCCTGCGCCACCAGATAATCGCGCGTTGCCAGCGCATGGTCTTTGGCAATCAAGGCAATGATCTCGAAGCGGAACAAGGGATGGTAAGCCACGCTCTCATCCGCATCCATTTCTGACACAATCGCCACATCCGCCTTGTGGCTGTACAGCAACCCTACCGGGTCCGCCTGGAAGCCGGACACGATATCCAGCTCCACCTCAGGCCAGCGCTGGCGGAATAAATCCATCGCGGGCATGAGCCAGTCAAAGCAGGTATGGCATTCAACCGCGATACGCAATTGACCCGCCACACCCTGGGCCATGCGTGCGAGGTCGCGCTCGCAATTGGCCACCTGCGGCAGAACACTGTCTGCCAGTTGCAGCAGGCGCTCACCCGCAGGCGTGAAGCGTATAGGTGTGGTCTTGCGCTCGAACAAGGGTGTGCCGTGATGCTCTTCCAGCAACTTGATCTGGTGCGACAGTGCTGATTGCGTGACATTCAGCAGAACGGCGGCACGCAATAAATTGCCAGACTCACGCAGGGCATGCAGGGTTTTCAGGTGGCGTAGCTCTAGTATGGATTGCATGATCTCAGAGCCTTAGGGCTCCATTATGAATAAAATTCAAGATGATTCTTAAAATATGTCGTTTGAATCATAGTCAATTCTAACTCATCATGCTACCACCCATAGGACTTTTGCAAAATTCCCCCAGCCGGCGCCTTAGTGCAGCCAGGTAGTTTTGCATAAGTCCTCCCACGATAGGAGAAATGAAATGACAACAGCACACACTCTGGGCTTCCCCCGCATCGGCGCCCAAAGAGAATTGAAATTCGCACAAGAATCCTTCTGGCGCGACGATATCACCGAAGCCACCCTGCATGAAACCGGTGCCGATTTGCGCGCCCGCCATTGGGGTTTGCAAAAGCAGGCAGGCCTCGATTTTGTCAGCGTTGGTGACTTTGCCTGGTATGACCAGATCTTGAACACCCTGGCCCTGCTGGGTGCCCTGCCCACGCGCTTTGGCTTTGATGCAAAAAACCTGAGTCTGGCAGACTACTACGTCGCCGCCCGTGGCAACCCCCAGCACTTTGCGATGGAAATGACCAAATGGTTTGATACCAACTACCATTATCTCGTACCAGAGTGGACAGCCGACACCAGCTTTGATGGCGGCACAGACTGGCTGTTTGAAGAACTCGCACAAGCCCAGTCCCTGGGCCACAAAGCCAAAGCCACCCTGGTTGGCCCCCTGACCCTGCTCTACCTTGGCAAGATCAAAAATGGCCTGGACATCAAACTCGACTTACTACCCAAAATCATCCCCGCCTACCAGCGCCTGCTGGCCCGCCTGCAAGAGCAAGGCGTGGAATGGGTGCAGATTGATGAACCTATCCTGGCACTGGATCTCGACAATGCCTGGCTGGATGCTTTTGTGCTGGCCTACAATGCCCTCGCACAAAACACACCCAAATTGCTGCTATCGACTTACTTTGAATCAGTGCAGGAACGCGCCGCCCTGCTGCATGCCCTGCCTGTCGCTGGCATTCACCTGGACCTGGTACGCGCTCCTCAGCAATTACCTGCATTGCTGGCCAACTGGCCGCAAGACCGCGTATTGTCCGCCGGTGTCATCGATGGCCGCAATATCTGGCGGGCAGACCTGACAGGCTTGCTGGCCAGCCTGCAAACCGCCCACGCGCAATTGGGCGACAACTTGTGGCTGGCCGCAAGTTGCTCTCTGCTGCATGTACCGGTGGATCTCGCAGCAGAGACAGCACTCGATGCAGAAACCCTGAGCTGGCTGGCCTTTGCCACGCAAAAACTTGATGAAATCGTCGCCCTGAAACAAGTCCTGAACGGCAATGCCGCCAGCGTCGCCCATCAATTCAAAGCCGCCGACCAGGCCATCGCCAGCCGCCGCACCTCAGTACGCATCCACAACCCCATTGTACAAAAACGCCTGGCTGCGGTTACAGAACAGGATGTCACCCGCCACCATGCTTTTGCAAGCCGCATCAGCGAACAGCAAAAGCGTTTTGCGCTGCCCCTGTTCCCGACCACCAGCATAGGTTCCTTCCCGCAAACCAAGACCATACGCCAGGCCCGCGCAGCGTATAAACGTGGTGACTTGTCGCACCTCGAATACCTCGAAGCCATGCGCGCAGAAATCCGCCTGGTCGTTGAGCAACAAGAAAAGCTGGACATCGACGTACTGGTGCATGGCGAACCAGAGCGCAATGACATGGTTGAATATTTCGGTGAACAACTTTGGGGTTATGGCTTCACCCTGAACGGCTGGGTACAAAGCTATGGCTCACGCTGCGTCAAACCGCCATTCATCTATGGCGACGTGTACAGGCCAGAAGCCATGACAGTCAGCTGGAGCGAATACGCCCAGAGCCTCACCAGCAAACCCATGAAAGGCATGCTCACCGGCCCCGTCACCATGCTGCAATGGTCCTTCGTGCGCGATGACCAGCCACGCTCCACCACCGCCCTGCAAATCGCCCTGGCGCTGCGCGATGAAGTTGCCGACCTCGAAAAAGCAGGCATAGGCATGATACAGATAGACGAACCCGCCTTTCGCGAAGGCCTGCCACTGAAACAGCAAGACTGGTCCGCCTACCTCGACTGGGCTGTGCGCGCCTTCAAATTGAGTTCTGCCGTCGTCAGGGACGATACGCAAATCCATACCCACATGTGCTATTCAGAATTCAACGACATCCTGCCGTGGATAGCCGCCATGGATGCTGACGTCATCACCATAGAAACCTCACGCTCGGATATGGAATTGCTCGACGGCTTCGGCGACTTCGCCTACCCCAACGACATAGGCCCCGGCGTGTATGACATCCATTCGCCACGCGTACCCAAAGTCAGCGAAATGCAAAGGTTGCTACAAAAAGCCCGCAACGTCCTCCCCGACGCCCGCCTCTGGGTCAACCCCGACTGCGGCCTCAAAACCCGCGACTGGCCAGAGACCATCGCTGCTCTGGAAAACATGGTGCAGGCAGCCAAGTTGTTAAGAGCGACCGTGGCGGCGGATGATGAAGAGCATCAGGATTGCTGCTGATGAGTTTTTGTCAGCTGGTTTGATTTGATCTAAGGGGCACATGCTCACTTTATTGTGAGCATGTGCCTTTATATTTTTTAATCTTGTAGCTAGTGCGACTTAATACGGATGGCACAATAGTGTTTGAACAGGGAAAAATTACTGTCAAGCTTTTGGGAAATCGCTTTAACACAACTGTCTGAGTACGCATCATATAAGAAATAAGCTTGCGCTTTCTCGCATTTTTTCCAAAATCAGCAAGCATTAGCTTGCATACAAATATCTGGTACAGTACTGAAAAAATTCACGTTTATAAGCGGATCCACTTTCACTTCGTCAGCAATTACCCAGTCTTTTAACCCACCTAAACTGTAATCGAAGCATGATGGCTATAGCAGAATTTATTATCTACTCAATTGTCGGTATAGTTTTGCTCGCTATCATTGTAACAATCTCCATTCCGTTTTTTTTGTTAAAAGGATTGGCAAGAGTCATTGGTATCATATGTGTTGTTGGAATCTGGACATATTTATATCATACCAAGCTAAATACTCATGATCCTGAGTTACAGCGCAGGATCTCTGCTCAAAAAATCTGTGAAACTGAACTCAGTACGCTACCAGATTCGATCGTGATTGAAAATTTTACTGATGAGGGCGCGGCATTGCGTGTGAATGCTTTAATTAATCTTTTTAAAGAGCGCAAATTATCGTTTGTAGAGATCAAAGTTCATAGCGATGAAAGAGGAAGATCTTACATTGCTTATCCAATAGGTGATGGAGAATCTCATTGGCTTGTGAACGGCGAAGCAGGAAGTTATGCAAAACTGGAATTAAGCAACAAAGGCGACCCTGATTGCGCACACCTCCCATCAAGTGTTGCGAACTCTATCGACAAAGTTCCTTTTTTGCCAGACACCTGCATGAGAATTACGTACGCATCACAACCAACTTCCAATTACCGCCTTAACTTGATTCCTGCTACCAAAGTCAATTATGGAGCTTGGGTACTTCTAGATCAGAAAGCTGGCAAAGAGCTTACCAGACTTACCACAACTGACTCAGAAAATCATATTAGTTCTGGCCGGGCAACCAGTCTTATTGGCAAGCGCGATACAGATTGCAGGTCTCCACACGCAGTGATCGCCGATAGACTAATTGGTGCTGCTTCATTCGATAAAAAATCTCAAGTTTTGAATAGCAGGACAGTAGATGCTGAAGTAGATATGTCCAAGGAAGATATCAACAACTATCCATTGTTGGGAGCATCGCTCAAAGTCGATTGGTCTTCAACAGATGAAAAATTGAGTACATGGCGCTATAGCCCACAATTGAGTCATGAACTTTGGTCGGAAATGATTATCCAAGCAATGGTTCACGATCACAGCAACTATGGTAAATTACTTTTGGATTGGAAATCGCACGAGCTCATTTCATTGCGTGTGACGCAGGAAAAAAACCCGTATCCATGGGAATCATTTGCTCTTGGAGATGGATTTATTGTCCTCTCCCAGAAATCCGGCTGGTCTACACGCCAAGAAAATGTATTGGCTAGATTTTCAAAGACAGGAAAGTTAATATGGGTCTTGCGCGTGCCCACTCCTGCAGGCTCATCGGAAAAATGCAGCACTTCCTGGCCTCAAGCTGTATATATAGAAAACAATGACTTTATTTTGGATATGCGCTGCAATCGTTGGAAAATTCCAGTAACGGCGCTACCTCAACCTTTATAAAATTTTGTCTGTCCATTTATAGAAATAAGGAGTTATCCCCGCAAAAAATCACATAGTAGAAATTGCATACAGCCTCCCACAATTTCCGCTAATAGCTATGTTCGCACTCTTTCAATATGTGACTTACATAGACTTAGCTTTAAAAATCGAGATAATTAAGAAACGATCAGTTACCTCGTTACTAATTGACCTCCGACAAAAACCTTACCCGCTGCCTGAGCATCCCATCCCGGATACTGCTCCATATCTGCTCAGGAAAATGTACTGGCAATTCGTGCTCAACCTGCGCCAAGGCATCTGGTACATGTTGAACCAGTCGCTGCATTTGCGCAAAACCATCCACGACACCTGTCTGCGCGGCCAGTCCCTGCCAATGCCGCACATGCATCTCACTCATTTTGAAGTGCGCATTCTTTGACCTCAAAGCCATAGCCATCTTGATTTTCTTTTCCTGCAATTGATTGGCACCACGCCCTATCACCGGCCAGGCTGACAGAATATCGTACATGAGTGTCAATCGGTATTCACCACCGGCGAGCAGAGCAATTGAGAAATTCTTGGCGTGACCATCGGTTGCTGCCAGCAACCAGAATGCCAGATTCATCAATACAAAATTCAGCTTGTCTTTGGCAGCGCTGACACTGCCTTCCAGTATATGCAGACACTGCGCCATGCCTGGTCCGCCATCGGTTTCATATTTATTGTCCGGAGCAACCCCACTGGCCTGACAAAAATCTTCTTGCGGCAATCTGGCTATCCAGTCCTGCCCTATCCATTTCCTGTCGAAACGTTCAACCACCAAAACTTTTTGCGTGCCAAATCGCGCAATCTCAGCTTTAGCTACGTCAAATCCCAGTGTTGCCATGATACGCATGCACACCCATTCGTTTTCTATGGAACCAGACATATCGGCACGCATGCCACCAATCAAGCCCAAAGGCAGTTTCAGGATATGTGTTGTCGGTGTTGCGCCATGGGGTAAATGCCATTGTCCCTGATACCATAGCAGGGCTGTTTTTTCCTGTGCGCCTGCCAGTGAAATGCGGAAGTCATTGATGATATTGCCGTCACCTTCATCGCTGGTCACATTCAGCAATAATTTTTCGACTTCACTGTCTGTCAGTCTGGTCGCGGCAATTGTATTAAAGCCCTCAGGCTTTACATCTGGCGGTAAAATTTGTACAGCACCTATGCAATCACGACCCAATGCTTCCAGCAAGTCTGGCACATTTGTGGACGCGAGTTGATAGCGATGACTTATGCGTTGCCTGATTTTTTTATTGTCCGGCAAAAGATTGTCGAAGTAGTTTTTTACCGCCGGGCCACGCAAGATGCTCTGGCCTGCAGTTATAGGTAAAGAGAGTGAAAGAGGACGAGCAGCAGCCGATTTGATCCAGCTTTCTGCATACTCGAATTGATGTGTATCAGTACGATCCCAACTCCACACACCAACCAGTAAACCGTTCATCCAGACATTGAGTGAGCGATGAATACGAGACTTATTCATGATTACCAGTCAGGTGTGGTGTCGTTATCGGGTTTGTCTGTAGCAGTCTTATTTTCATCACGCTTATAGATAGACAAACCGCAGCCAAGCAAATGCAGAATGCTCAGCATCTGGTCCAGGCTCACAGCACCGGGATTATTTTCTATATTGGCGATCCTAACTTGCCCCACGCCCAATAGCTTGCCCAAGGCGGCCTGAGACAAGCCCTGTTGACTGCGCAAGGATTTGAGATGACTGCTAAGCTGTGTTGCCAGACTGATTCGGTAGTCCATGATGTTCATACCCTCAAGTACCCGCGACATTTATTACCAGAAGAGAGGCAATGATTGTTTTCAGGTAAGCATCTCAATTTATCACTTAAAAGCGATAATATCAATATATCACCTTAAAGTAATATTTTTAATTTATCACTTAAAAGCTATAGACCACACTCAATTTAGTATCTGATTGAAGTAGCAGTACCAGACAACATTCATTGAGGGCGAGCCAGTGTGGGATGTAGAGTATCAGGATTGTTGTTAAAACAGCCCCAACCTTGCGCATGCTGGCATTTCTTGATGCGCCTCAATTGACAATTCTGGCAACCATGCCATATTGAAAGCTGGCATAGGCGCTATGCCCGT
Source organism: Undibacterium sp. KW1 (assembly GCF_009937955.1). Taxonomy (NCBI): domain Bacteria; kingdom Pseudomonadati; phylum Pseudomonadota; class Betaproteobacteria; order Burkholderiales; family Oxalobacteraceae; genus Undibacterium; species Undibacterium sp. KW1. Next base: position 4,136,447 of record NZ_AP018439.1, read on the forward strand.
ATAGCGTTTCATATTGGCTTATATGGACCACATCCTTGCACGGCTTGCCAGCGACAGCTTTTATCACTTGTCCCATGCATCCCTGACGGGCAGTCGCTGTCAAGGGCTGGCCTGCTTTGCAGCAAGGCAGCAAGACCCGGCGGGATGGGAACTGGCATGCCATAGCAGTCCCACTGTGTATTGCCTGGGCCAGTGCTATCGTAGCCCGGCACGGCAAGGTGAAGATGCACTTCCCCATATTGCCAGCCGTGCCCGCATATCAGTCTTGCTAGGTAATGTCGTCCGGGCAGCGGTGCTTGATCTGGACGAGTATTGCAGTACAGGTGGCGGACAGGCATTGCGCCAGGTCTTGCACATGGATAGCGCCGCAGTCATACAGCAGATCTGCGCTTCGGGCTTGCGTGGCCGGGGCGGCGCGGCCTTCCCTACGGGTCTGAAATGGCAATTGCTGGCCAAGCAAGAAGCGGACTGCAAATACCTTGTCGCCAATGCCGATGAAGGCGACCCCGGCAGCTTTAGCGACCGCCTGCTGATGGAGAGAGACCCTTACCGTCTGATAGAAGCCATGCTCATCGCAGGCATTACCGTCGGTGCAAAACAAGCTTACATCTACCTGCGTCGTGAATACGAGCAAGCAGCAAGCATCCTGCAGGCGGCAATAGCACAAGCGCGGGCAGCAGGCTGGCTGGGTCAGCATGTACTCGGCAGTGCACATGCGTTTGACATCAGCCTCGCTATAGGCAAGGGCAGTTACCTGTGCGGTGAAGAAACCGCCATGCTCAATGCTATCGAAGACAGGCGGCCAGAAGCCAGGCTGCGCCCACCGCAAATCACTGAACTGGGTCTATACAGCAAACCAACGCTGGTCAATAATGTCGAAACCCTGTGCGCCATCCCCTGGATCATCACCCATAGCGCTGCCGCCTATGCAGCTTTGGGCACGCCAGAAAGCCCAGGCACCAAGCTCTTGTCGCTCAATTCCGTCTTCAAGCGGCCTGGCCTGTATGAAGTCGAATTTGGCATCAGCCTGCGTGACATCGTCGACAAGCTCGGCCTGGGTCTGAAGCAAGGTCAACTCAAGGGCCTGATGATAGGCGGCCCCTTGGCAGGTGTAATACCGCAGCAATTGCTCGATACCCCACTCGCCTATCAAAGCCTGCAGCAAATTGGCGGCGCGGTCGGCCATGGCGGCGTCATCGCTTTTGACGACAGTTGCAGCATTGCCGAACTGGTGGCGCAGGTATTTCGCTTTGGCGCATTTGAATCCTGCGGCAAATGCACGCCCTGCCATCGCGGCGCAGCAGAAGTCTCCCACCACTTTGACGACATTCTGCAAGGCAGGCATTGGAATGCTAGTCGCTGGCAGGCCCTGGTAACAGCATTGGCTGATGCCAGCCTGTGCGGCCATGGGCGCGGCCTGGCAGAATTCGCCCAGTCAATTCAACGCCATTACCATGCGGAGTTGCAGACATGCTTCACATCAGCATAAATGGCCAGGCATGCACCGTAGCAGAAGGCAGCAGCCTCTTGCAGGCCATGCGCGACCAGGGCTGCCAGCCACCCTACCCCTGCCATGACGACAGACTCAAACCCATAGGCGCATGCAGGCTGTGCCTGGTGGAAGTCGAAGGGCAAGCCCGCCCCGTCCCCAGTTGCGCCACCGCCGTCACAGATGGCATGGTTGTGCATACAGCGACAGCCCGTCTGCAATCACTGCTGCGTACCAACCTCTCGCTACTGGCGCATAATTATCCTGCCACGGCAGTGAGTGAACAGCCTGAACACGCCTTCCATCAATTGCTGATTCAACATGACGTCAACACTGGCAGCAATCACCATGCCCCCATTTTCAAAGACGACAGTCACCCCTATCTGGGCATAGACATGGACAGATGCATACACTGCCAGCGCTGTGTACGCATCTGTGATGAAGTACAGGGGCAATTTGTCTGGAAAGTCTGGGGCAAGGGCGAGCAAACCCATATCGCCCCAGCCGATGGCAAGAGCCTGCTCAGCAGCGGCTGCGTCTCATGCGGGGCCTGCGCCGACACCTGCCCGACCGGCGCCATTTTTGACAAACGCAGTACTGGGCCAGTTGATCACTGGACCAAAACCACCTGCGTGTATTGCGGCGTCGGTTGCCAGATGGAAGTCGCCAGCCACGACAACAAAGTCGTCGCCATCAAACCGGCAGGCAGCCCTGTCAATCATGGTCACCTGTGCGTCAAAGGGCGCTACGCCTTCGACTTTACTCACTCACCAGAACGCATCAGCCAGCCTCTGCTGCGCAAGGGCGGCGACTGGCATGTCGTTTCATGGGAAGAAGCCCTGGCCTTCACCGCCAGCCGCCTGCAAGAACTGCGCCGCAAATACGGCGCAGACAGCCTGGGCGTATTAGGTTCGGCCCGCGCCACCAATGAAGAAAACTATCTCGCGCAGAAATTCGCGCGCGTAGTGCTGGGCACCAACAATGTCGATTGCTGCGCCAGGGTTTGCCATCAGCCCTCCGCCAAGGCTCTCAACACCATGCTGGGCACAGGTGCAGCGACCAATTCATTCGATGACATAGAACACACCAGCCTGTTCATGCTATGCGGTTGCAACCCGACAGAAAACCACCCCATCATCGGCGCCCGCATCAAACAGGCAGTGCGCGCCGGGGCTGGCCTCATCGTCATCGATCCGCGCCGTACCGAGCTGGCAGCCTGCGCCAACATCCACCTGGCCTTGCGCCCCGGCACCAACGTGTTGCTGTTCAATGCCATGGCCGCCACCCTGCTGGAAGAGGATTTGCAGGATGATGATTACATCGCCAGGCGCGTTGATGGTCTGGCAGACTTCCGCAGTTTCATCACAGCCTATGCGCCAGAACAGGTCGCCAGCCAGTGCGGTGTCCAGGCAGGCGACATACGCCGTGCTGCGCGCATGTATGCTCAAGCCAAGCCCGCCATGTGTTTTCATGGCCTGGGCATGACAGAACACCTGCAAGGCACGCAAGGCGTCATGAGCCTGATCAACCTCGCCCTGCTGACCGGCAACCTGGGCAAGCGCGGCAGCGGAATCAACCCCTTGCGCGGGCAAAACAACGTGCAGGGTTCAGCCCAAATGGGATGCGAGCCCGCCTCGTTGACGGGCGCGCAAAACCTGGCAGATGCCAAAGTGCGCGCCAGCTTCGAGCAAGCCTGGAGCACCTGCCTGCCAGCAGGCGCGGGGCTCGATTTGCCTGCCATGCTGGCAGCCGCCAGTTTGGGTAAATTCAAAGCCATGTGGGTCATGGGCTATGACATCGCCATGTCCATGCCCAATGCCAACCAAACCCTGGCAGCCCTGGCGCAACTGGAACTCGTCATCGTGCAAGACCTCTTCCTCAACGAAACTGCCAGGGCCGTTGGCCATGTCTTTTTCCCTGCCGCCAGTGTGTTTGAAAAAGACGGCAGCTTCATGAATGCCGACCGCCGTGTACAAAGAGTCAGGCAGGTTGTCACCAGCCCTGGTGAGGCAAAGCCGGACTGGCAGATCATCACAGAACTGGCCAGGCACATGGGCCATGAGCAGGGCTTCATATTCGATGACCCGCAAGCCATCTGGGATGAAATACGCAGTGTCTGGCCCGCCAGCGCCGGTCTCAGTTACCAGCGCCTGCAAAACGAAAGCCTGCAATGGCCCTGCCCCGCGACTGCCAACGACAATCATCCCGGCACCGCCATCCTGCACCAGCAAGGTTTTGGAGCTGGCCCCAAAGCCAGCCTGGCCTGCATCCCATATCAGCCCACGGCAGAAGTCTGCGATGATGACTACCCCCTGCTACTGACAACGGGCCGCGAGCTGTATCACTTCAATGCAGGCACCATGACTTACCGCACCCCCAATGCGCAACTCAAACCCACCGACACCCTCGACATCTCACCCGTCGACGCTCGGCGCCTGAACCTTGCAGAAGGCCAGCAAACCGAGGTCAGCAGCCGCTATGGCATAGCAATCTTGCCTGTGCACATCACGGACAAGATGCAAGTCGGCCAGTTGTTTTGCAGCTTCCACCGCGCAGACCTGAACGTCAATGCGCTGACCTCGCCTTACTGTGACAACCTGGTGCATGCACCGGAGTATAAGGTGACGGCGGTGAGGGTGAAAGGCTTGGATGAAGATAAGTATTGAAACTTTTATTAGGGAAATTTTTACCCTTTGACGATGTATCTTAAATTATCGCGACTACAGAAAATACCGGATCACGATGCCTGATACGCCGCGCCAACTAGTCCAGCTTCGCGACTTCGTGTTCACTGTTCAAGCCAAATGACACCAGGCGGTCTATACGGTCAGGGTGATGTTTTTTCAAATAATCAATATTCCCATATCCTTCTGGTGCAGAGATATTCTGGATATTCATTTTATTCATTACACCGACTGTTGCAACCCACACCCGTTTGTAAAAGACAGGTTCATGCCCTAGCCTGGTTATATACTCATTGACATTTATTTTCTTGAAAAACTGCCGCTGTTCAGACAATAATTGATTGGAACCCTCATACCGCAATTTATCACTATCCAAATACGCTATTTGCTCCTTGGACGCTTTCCCAGCTAAAGAAAGCGCCAAATAGTCCTCATACTTCTTATTCATTTCCCTGATAGTCCATTGCTCCGCACTACCATGCCAGATAACCAATGCGGAAGGCCTGATTATTTTTGTTTTTGCTGCGGTAAATACATAGTTTGCGCATGCAGACATGCACAAACTAGGCACTTCGACCTCAATCTGATTGTCGTATACCCAATGTCCAAAAATGATGCCGAAGTGTGCATCTCCTCCCTGGGAATTAATGTATAGACGCTCTATTTTTTTGTCCGCCGCAGCAGAAATAAAGTCATTGACCGTTTCATCAATAACACCAAAATAAAGACCAACATTATCTAAAAAATAGAATTTTGCAGGCGTACTGCTTTTTTCAGGTTTAGATTCATCAGCCATTGCACTAAATGATAATGCTGCCATTACCAGCGCAACCACAAGCTGCTTATATATCTTCATGCTCATGGAATTCAAATTAATTTTGTTGGATAAGTCTGTTTGGCGTCTCAATATATATCTCCTGCAGGAAGGCGATATTTCATCTTAAAGTGCAGATTAAAATGATGAACTCTAGCTATGTTAATACGATCGTCAAAATCAGGAATTCTTCACCCACATCGGCGTCAACGCCGTCACCTGCGGCGGGCCAGATAACAAAGGTTCGACATCGACCAGATAAGCAGCATAACTGGCTGTCTGCAAAAATGCCTGTGAGGCTTCTGCGCTGCTGTATTGCTGAAACGCACAAATCACGTCCGGATCAGCATTGTCAAAGCAATAGAAATAGGCCAGGTGGCCAGGATTGGCCGCAACAGCCGGGGCCATATGTTTTCCCCAGAAAGCGCGCACTTCGTCGCGTTTTCCTGGCTGGGTTTTGTGTTTAATGATGACGGCAAAAGTGTTCATAGAGCTTTCAGTCCTGTGTTTGCATTAATTGCTTATATAAGGTACTCGCTAAAACTGTTGTGCTAAACCTCAGGAAGGACCACATATTTTCTAAATTCATTTTTCAGTGCCAATACATGAGCTGCAAATTGCGCTTCAGTATAGTTAACTTCATCCAGCCATTGCCAATAGCTGACAGTCAACTCTCCATCATCAATGCCTATTGCAACATCAGGGTTTTCGAGATCAAAGACCTGCAAAGCACATAATCTCAACCGGGGCATGCGCCTCTGAAGAGTTAGTAACGATGCCTTAGCAATTTTTCTGGCACAGACATCAAATGAGTTGTCTCGCCCATCAATTTCAACTATTTTTTCACTAACGACGACGATTTCCCCACCCTCTTCTTTTGCTCTTTCAAAGTAGTGCAAGAGCAGGTTTGTTTGTGCTATTTTCTTGTGCGTCAGCGAGAGTAACTTCAGTATCTGGGCAAGCTCTGCAATGATTTTTTCATGATCATCACTGGCAGCCAGCGTCAGGAGAGTTGCGGTATTTTTCAGTCTCATTATAAATTCTCGCTTAAGCGCACCAATCTGGCTGGAAGTAAAAGCTTTATTGAGGTTCAGGAGGAATCTGGTTCAAGGTGACAATTTTTCCTGCGCTATCCAGACCAAATACAACAGGTTCTCCACCAGACTGTATGTTTGCAATCAGATTTCTCTTCAAATAATTTGCCGATGCATAGTTGGGGTTCGCTTCTACATTCTTTATACCCATTTTATTCATCAACTCTATCGTCGCAGTCCAGCCATCGACCTTATACCAAATCGGTTCTTGGCCTAGCCGGGTTATATATTCATCTATTCCTAATTGAGAAAATAATTCAGCTTGCATAAGCCTGATTTTTTTTGCACTTTCATACTTGATTTGATTATTGGTTAGGAATTCCTTTTCACTTGAAGTCAAGGCATTGTCACCAGTCTTGGTCTTGGTAAGTAGAGCATCGTAATAAGCGATTCCTTCGCGAACATCTTTTTGTTCTATGCCTCCATGCCAGATTACCAGTGCTCCTCGCTCAATGATTTTTCTGTTTGCAGCGGGAAAAACATAGTTTGCACATGCAGACATGCACAGGGTCCGGACTCTTAAATCCAGGCCGTGCTCACGAACCCAGTGCGCTAATTTCAAAGCAGAAAAAACATCTCCCCCAGGCGAAAAAATGATCATGCTTTTCGCCTGGGTATCTTTATTCTTCTCAAGGAAATCATTAACGGACTTTGCATTTATTTGACCAACAAAGATAAGGTCGCTTCCTGAAGAATTTTCAGTTACTGCAACATCAGAAGCTGCCCGGGCTTCAAACACCAGGCACCATGACAACAAGACACAAGTAAAAAGCAGCTTCATTCAGGTCTCCAATTGATCAATGTCAAAATAGCAAAACCTATTTTATCTTCATCTTGAATTTTTTTCACCAATTAACGTTTACGTTAACGTCAATTCTTGTGCTATTCTAAAAATAACAGGTGCGCGGCCCAATCTCTTGGGCTGTGTTAAACGGGAAAGTGGTTGTCCTGAACCATGTCGCCAGCAGGTGGCAGTCTGGGTTCAGGGCGCTAAGCCCCTGCTGCCTCCGCAACGGTAGGCAAGTGCGGTTACATCATCCACGCCACTGGTCATGCATGACTGGGAAGGCGATGTAACAAGACTTGCAAGCCCGGATACCGGCCTGTTGATCGCTGAGAAAAACATTGCGGAAGGCGGTGTTTGGGATATGGCATGGCGCGCCTGATGGCGGGCGAGTGCCTGTCTTCAATACTGTTCTTTCTCTGTTTTTCCAAGGTCTGGTCACGTACGGAAGGTGCGTGGCGGGTGTGCGTCCTCACGGCGTATGCCCATGGTCAGGATGGTTGCTGCGGAAGGTTTCTGCTTGCAGTAGTCATCCTGTTTTCAGGCATCAGTGCGGCTGTTGTTGCGGGTCAAACCCGCCGTCTGTCCGTGCGCAATCAGGAAGGTTCAGGAAAGCATCATGTCTACTCTTACCCAGGCTCCCAACGTCAAACTGCTGATCAACGGCGAACTGATAGACTCCAAATCCACGCAATGGCGCAATGTGATCAACCCGGCCACGCAACAGGTGCTGGCCCATGTTCCGTTTGCCACGCCAGATGAAATGCAGGCTGCAGTTGATGCTGCCAAGGCTGCATTCAAGACCTGGCGCAAGACAGCGATAGGCACACGCGCCCGCATCTTTTTAAAATACCAGCAACTGATACGTGAAAACATGGCCGAGCTGGCCGCATTGCTGACAGCCGAACAAGGCAAGACCCTGGCCGATGCTGAAGGCGATATCTTCCGTGGTTTGGAGGTGGTTGAGCATGCCGCCAATATCGGCAACCTGCAAATGGGCGAAATCGCCAACAACGTTGCCAGCGGCGTTGATACCTATACCCTGAACCAGCCGCTCGGTGTGTGCGCTGGTATTACCCCTTTCAACTTCCCTGCGATGATACCGCTGTGGATGTTCCCTATGGCGATTGCCTGCGGCAATACCTTCATCCTGAAACCGTCCGAGCAAGACCCCATGGTCACCATGCGTCTGGCTGAACTGGCCATGCAGGCTGGCATACCGCCTGGCGTGCTGAATGTGGTGCATGGTGGTGAAGACATCGTCAATGCGATTTGCGACCACCCTGATATCAAGGCCGTGTCTTTCGTCGGCTCCACCCGCGTAGGTACACATGTGTATAACCGCGCGACACTGGCTGGCAAACGTGCGCAGTGCATGATGGGTGCCAAGAACCACGCCATCGTCCTGCCCGATGCGCACAAGGAACAAACCCTCAACAATCTCGCCGGTGCGGCCTTTGGTGCGGCTGGCCAGCGTTGCATGGCGCTGTCTGTGGTGATACTCGTTGGTGAAGCCAATCAGTGGGTGCCAGAATTGCTGGACCGTGCACGCAGCCTGAAAATCAATGCCGGTGCAGAAGCGGGCACAGATATCGGCCCGGTCATTTCCTGCACCGCCAAAGAGCGGGTAGAAAGCCTGATTGCGCAAGGCGTGGCCGAAGGCGCCAACCTGGTGCTGGATGGTCGCAAGCCGCAGGTCGCTGGCTATGAGCACGGCAATTTCGTCGGGCCGACTGTCTTCACCGGCGTCAAACCTGGCATGCGCATTTATGAAGAAGAAATTTTTGGCCCGGTGCTGTGCATCATGCAGGCCGATACGCTGGCAGACGCCATCGCCATCATCAATGCCAACCCTAACGGCAATGGCACGGCATTGTTCACCCAGTCTGGCGCTGCCGCTCGTACCTTTGAAGAAGATATCGATGTAGGCCAGATCGGCATCAACGTACCTATCCCTGTGCCTGTGCCGCTGTTTTCTTTCACCGGTTCGCGTGCATCCAAACTCGGCGACCTGGGCCCCTACGGCAAACAAGTCATACAGTTTTATACCCAGACCAAGACCATCACGGCACGCTGGTTTGATGACAGTGTCAGCGCTGGCAAGGTGAATACGACCATCTCACTCAAGTAAGGGAAGGCATCCTAGCTCCGGTAGTTGGACAAGTGCAAGTGTGCATTTTTTCAGTTTCCTGGCTAGGCGTGACGACGACGCAGACTAGCGTCTGCTAGGAGGAACAACAACGGCAGGGAGCTGGAAAAGTGTGCAATTGCACTTGTAGCGCTCTCCGCATGCTAAATCTTAACGAAAGTGAGCAATGGTAAATACACGACTTCAATCATTGACTGCTAATAGCGGTCAACTACCGGGGCTAGGATGATATGGACTTCGATCTTAGTGAAGACCAGCGCGCCTACCAGCAATCTGCCCGCAGCTTCGCCGCCCATGAAATGGCGGCGCAAGCCGCTCATTGGGATGCCACTTCCCACTTCCCGCTGGACGTGATTGCCCACGCCGGGGAGTTGGGATTTTGCGGGCTGTATGTGCCAGAAGAACTGGGCGGGCTGGGCCTGACGCGGCTGGATGCAGCCATCATTTTTGAAGAGCTGGCACGCGCCTGCCCTTCCACCACGGCTTACATCACGATACACAACATGGCGAGCTGGATGATTGCCAACTGGGCCACGCCAGAAGTGCAGCAGGAATGGGTGCCCAGGCTGGCAGCAGGCAAAAAGCTGGCCTCTTACTGCCTGACCGAGGCGGGTGCAGGTTCTGACGCGGCCTCGCTGCGCACCACCGCCCTGCTCGATGGTGACAGCTATGTCCTGAATGGCAGCAAGGCTTTTATCTCCGGAGCGGGCGCGACCAATATGCTGGTGGTGATGGCGCGCAGCGGTGGCGATGGTGCGGGTGGCATATCGGCCTTTGCGGTACCGGCTGACTTGCCGGGCATCAGCTATGGCAAGAAAGAAGACAAGATGGGCTGGAACAGCCAGCCCACCCGCACTGTCAATTTTGATCAGGTGCGGGTGCCGCGCAGCCATTTGCTGGGTGAAGAAGGCGAAGGCTTCCGCATCGCCATGCGCGGGCTCGATGGTGGCCGCATCAACATCGCCACCTGCTCCATCGGCGCGGCGCAATCTGCCCTGAACAGTGCGCACAACTACATGAACGAGCGCATGCAGTTCCAGAAAAAACTGTCTGATTTTCAAGTGCTGCAATTCAAGCTGGCCGACATGCAAACTGAACTTGTCGCAGGCCGCCAGATGGTGCGTCTGGCTGCGAGCAAGCTCGACAGCAAGGCCGACAATGCCTCAGTGTATTGCGCCATGGCCAAGCGCCTGGCGACTGACACAGGCTTTGCCGTCTGCAATGAAGCCCTGCAAATCCATGGCGGTTACGGCTATATACGCGAATACCCGCTGGAGCGCTTCCTGCGTGATGTCAGGGTGCACCAGATACTCGAAGGCACGAATGAAATCATGCGCGTCATCGTCGCCCGCCACATGCTAAACCAACCCGCAAGCGAGGAATTTTTATGAGTAAATATGCTAACTACACCAATCTGCAATGCGAAATCATCGGCCACACTGCCCTGGTGACCCTGGCCAACCCGCCCGCCAATACCTGGACGGCAGCGGGTTTGCAGGCATTGACGCAACTCGTCAATGACCTCAATGCTGATGCAGATATCTATAGCCTCGTCATCACAGGCTCAGGCCAGAAATTCTTTTCAGCAGGCGCAGACTTGAAGCTGTTTGCCGACGGCGACAAGGCCGTGGCGCTCGACATGGCACGCCGCTTTGGCGAAGCATTTGAAACCCTGAGCCGCTTTCGTGGTGTTTCCATCGCTGCGATCAATGGCTATGCCATGGGCGGTGGCCTGGAGTGCGCGCTGGCTTGCGATTTGCGCATTGCCGAAACCCAGGCGCAAATGGCCTTGCCAGAAGCCGCAGTCGGCTTGCTGCCCTGCGCTGGCGGCACGCAAAACTTGGCCTGGCTGGTAGGTGAAGGCTGGGCCAAGCGCCTGATCTTGTGCGGTGAACGTGTCGATGCTGCCACTGCCCTGCGCATAGGCTTGGTAGAAGAAGTCGTCGCCACCGGCGGTGCACTCGAACACGCACTGGCGCTGGCCAAACAGGTAGGCAAGCAAAGCCCCAGCAGCGTCAAGGCATGCAAGCAACTCATACAAGGCGCACGCCAGCAACCGATGAACACTGTGCTGCCACAAGAACGCGAAGCCTTCCTGGCCCTGTTTGATACTGCCGATCAAAAAGAAGGGGTCACCGCTTTCCTGGAAAAACGTCCGCCAGTATGGAGGAATGCATGAGCGACTCCCCTGTCCTGTTCCACACCCTGCCTGCTGCCAACGGCATGCAACTAGGCGTGGCCACCCTCAATTCAGAAAAAACCCTGAATGCCCTGTCCAAAGAGATGGTGCAATTACTGGGCAAGCAATTGCAAGTCTGGGATGAAGATGACAGCATTGCCATGGTAGTCTTGCAGGCCGCTAGCGAGAAGGCATTTTGCGCAGGTGGTGATTTGCAAAACCTGTACGCCAGCATGCGCGAGCATCATACCTCCGACAAAAAAGACGACTTGCTCGGCAATGCCTATGCGCTGGATTTTTTTGAGCAGGAATACCGCCTCGACTATCAAATTCATACTTACCGCAAACCCATATTATGCTGGGGTCACGGCATCGTCATGGGTGGCGGCATAGGCTTGATGGCCGGTGCCAGCCACCGCGTCGTCACGGAAAAATCCCGCCTCGCCATGCCAGAGATTGCCATAGGTTTGTTCCCCGATGTAGGCGGCACCTGGTTTTTGAACCGCATGCCGGGCAAGCTGGGTTTATTCCTGGCGTTGACGGGTGCGAACATCAATGCCAGCGACGCCGTGTTTGTAAAGCTGGCCGACCTGCAATTGCCGCATGAGAGGAAGGCAGAACTGCTGGCTCGCCTGCAAGCCTGCGAATGGAGCAAGCAGGCAGAACACAATAAGCTGAGTAATCACCTGCGCCTGAGCCATATCCTGCATGAGCAGCAACGCAATGCCAACGTGATCAGCAGCGTTGGGCCTTTGCGCCAGCATTTTGACCTCATCAATCAATTATGCAGCGCTGCTGACCTGAGCACCATCATCAGCAATATCTGCCAGCTTGATGCGAGCGTATTGAACGACGACGTGTGGCTGCAAAAAGCCGTCGCCAGCCTGCAAAAAGGCAGCCCGACCTCTGCCTGGCTGGCGCATGCCTTGCAGGAAAGAGGCAAACATCTGTCGCTGGCAGAAATTTTCCGCATAGAGTTAGTCGCAGCACTCGCCTGCACGCAAGGCCATGATTTTGCGGAAGGGATACGTGCCTTGATTGTGGATAAGGACCAGAAACCGCAATGGTTGCCTGGTAGTTTGGATGCATTGCAGCCGCAAGATGGTGAGCGTTACTTTGCGCATCTCTGGGCGGCAGAGCGGCATCCTTTGCGGGATTTGGGTGCGAGTGAAAACATCCAAAAGAGAGCCGCGTAAGTATGGAGTGAAGCAGAGCTCTGTAGGTTGGGCTACGGTTTACCAGCCCAACACTCAGCTTCGCAATGACGTACGTCGTGTTTCAACCGCAAAGTGTTGGGCTGATGAAGCGTAGCCCAACCTACGAGAAACGCCCACCAAGCCAAACAAAGAACACGTAAAACAAGGAGATAAACCACCATGTCAAACCAATCCAAAATCGCCTTCATCGGCCTCGGCAACATGGGCGCACCCATGGCCCTTAACCTGCTCAAGGCAGGCTACCCGCTCACCGTCTTCGACCTCTCCCCTGTCGCCCTGAAAACACTGGCAGACGCAGGTGCACTGGCCGCAGGCAACGCCAAACAAGCCATAGAAGGCGCAGACATCGTCATCAGCATGCTGCCTGCCAGCCGCCATGTAGAAAGCCTCTACCTCGGCGATGACGGCATACTCGCCCACATCGCCAGCGGCGCACTGATCATAGATTGCAGCACCATCGCTGCGCAATCTGCCAAGAAAGTCGCACAAGCCGCAGCCACACGCGGGCTGGCAATGGTGGATGCGCCAGTCTCAGGCGGCACAGCAGGCGCAGCCGCAGGCACGCTGACCTTTATCGTCGGCGGCAGCACAGACGACCTCGAACGTGCCCGTTCTGTGCTGAACACCATGGGCAAGAACATATTCCACGCCGGTGAAAACGGTGCCGGGCAAACCGCCAAAATTTGCAACAACATGCTGCTCGGCATACTCATGGCAGGCACGGCAGAAGCGCTGGCGCTGGGCGTGGCGAACGGGCTTGATCCCAAGGTACTGTCCGACATCATGAGCAAAAGCTCAGGCCGCAACTGGGCGCTGGAACTGTACAACCCCTACCCCGGCGTCATGGAAACCGCCCCCGCATCACGCGGCTACACTGGTGGCTTTGGCGTAGATCTAATGCTCAAGGACCTGGGCCTGGCAACCGAGGCAGCGCTGGGTAGCAATTCCAGTATCCCGCTGGGTGAAGCTGTGCGCAACCTGTATGGCATTCATAGCAAGGCAGGGGCTGGTGGAAAGGATTTTTCCAGCATACTTGAGCTGCTCCATAAAAAGGAATAGAAATACTGAGACGCGGGCGCGATGACAATCGCTACACAAAGCGATATGCTAGCGCCCATGACTACCCAAGCACACGCCTACCACTACCTGCAAGCCTCGGCCCTGACTGACGACGTCAGGCCAAGGCTGCAACTGGCCACATCTGGCACTAACGACAAAGCAGCAGTCGTTCACCCGCACTTCTTTGAAGGCATGCTGAAGCAGCCGCGCCTGTCGGCTGAATTGCTGACTGCTATCCATATCATCGTCGGTTCACGCTTTTTCACACCTGCCAATACCCTGGCAAAGAAACTCATGCTGGCTGACCCCGTAGTGACCTCGGGTGGCGGCATCTTGCGGTTTGAAGGTTTTTCTTCCTGTTGTAGTGCCTATGTGCGTGTCGACATGCTGCCTGACAGCTATGAGGGCGATATCGTCGGCAAGGGCACGACCAATGTTGATTTCAATGCACCCATGCGGGCAGCGCTGGCGCGGGTGCGCGATGCATCTGGCCTTGCATTTTCAGTCGGGCATGATGCGTTTACCCTGCATGCTGGCAGCAACAACATTGTCGAGAAAAAAGTCGAACTGCCACTGCGCTGGATACGTGGCATGCTGGAAGTGCAGTCTTATCAAGCTGGCATGCGCAAGATCGTTGAAGTCAGCGGAGCTGAAGCCCTGCGCTTCTTGCGTTCGCTCCCCAAGGCATCGACCAGTAAGACGCCGCTTTGGATATCGCATGGCCCCTTTGGCCTGCGCACCACGACCAGACCAGAGCTGGATAGCATACGCCTGGTCGACAGCACCCGCCTGCGCGTGCTTGAAGCCTTGTTGCCGCGTGTGAAGTCCATGGCTATTTTTGCTGACGAAGCGCAGCAAGCCAGTGCCTGGGTCTTGCAATTTGCTGGCGCCCGTTTAACGCTGGCCCTGAGCGCCGAGGTCTGGCGCGGTTTTTCTGGCGAAGGCCAGGCCCTGCGCGCGCTGATGAATATGCAAAATGCCGATGCTCTGCCCCGCCTGCGCGCGCTCTTGCAATGGCAATCTTCATTGCAAGCCCCTGCACTGGCAGAGCAACTGGATTTACCGCAAGCCAGCATAGAAGACAGCCTGCGTATACTTGGCGTCTCTGGTCTGCTGGGTTTTGATGTGACAGAAGGCAGTTACTTCCACCGCATACTACCACTGGATTTAGGCATGGCAGAAGATTTGCACCCACGCCTGGTTGCCGCCCGTAAACTGATCAAAGATCGTGCAGTCAGCATCATAAAAAAACAACCGCTTGAAGCCAGTGTGCAGAGTGCAGATATACAGCACCGTGTGCGCGAAGTGGACGATGAATTGCGCTGCACCTGCCCCTGGTATGCAAAACACCGGGGGTTGCGTGGGCCTTGCAAGCATGTGCTGGCAGTTGAAGCAATGACAGAAAATTAGGATACCCATGGCAGAACAAAAAATTGAAGCAGCATTCGTAGCCAAGACTCCACTGGAAGAATTTGTAGTTGCGGGTAATTACCTGGGCATGATGGCTTATCTGCAAGCGCAGGACAAAACTCAGTGGTCGCAACACAGAACTAGTGTGATGCGCATGAACAAAGTCATGGAGAAGTCACGCTATACCATGGATATGAGCAAATCTGCCTGGCGCAGCAATGTCACTGCCCAGCAATGGCAATGCCTGCGCTCTGCGATCTTTTTGTGTTGCACTACAAATGATGTTGCTGAAAATTCCTGGATGTTTTTTATCAAACCAGAAGAACTGGTCGAATTATGGAAAGCCTATTCGCCACCATCGACTGAAAATCTGGTATCAAATATGGTGGCGCGTAACCCGGGAAGTTTTCGTATCATACAAAGCCTGCTTATCAGTGGCCTGGCAGAGCGCCCCACACATGACAATTACCTCCTGGGTTTGCTGAGCCAGGAAGTACATTCAGACCGCGTACCCGATGTAGCTTACTGGATAAAACATGATCCAGAATTATTGCAGGGCGCATTGCTGCAGTTGTTCGATATCGAGGGAACGACAGATATCAGTCTGGCCGGACGCGATAAATATACGCATAACTCTGCCCATACCTGGCAACAGTTATTTTTAAATTTATGTCAGCAAGGCGTGTATGGCCGGGAGCTATTGCTAGACAAAACCCTGGGTGCGCTGGAAAAAGACTGGATACAATTCCGCTCTGGCTGGTTCTCACGCTTTCATGAGGCCCTGGCGCCGACGGTAGAAGAAATGAGCGTCTTCAGTGAACGTTATCTGGGTTTATGTCACAGCCGTATTCCGCCTACCGTCAGTATGGCGCTGAAAGTCTTGGACACTTTGCATGCTGCGGATGCGATAAGCAATACCGCCTTGCTGACGGCCCTGCAACCGCTGCTGTCATCTACCGTCAAGACGCAAGTAGATACCGCATTGAAATTACTCGACCAAATCATCCTGAAAGATGGCAGCCTGATGCAAGAAGCGGCATCTATTGCCGTGTTTGGCTTACTGCATGAAGCAGCAGACATGCAAAAGAAAATTATCAGCCGCCTGAGTAAATGGGGCATGGATGCGGCTACGCAAGAGCAAGCCAGGCGATTGTTACCCCAGGTTGCCGCCAGCAACCGTGATGCCCTGATGGCCTTGTTAGGAACTCCTGTCGCTGATGAATCCAAGCTATCAGCCCCTATCCAAGCATCACAAGCATTACCCATTTTGCAGCCTATGCCATCGCCCATAGCAGAGAGCCGCGCCCTGCCAATCATCAGTGATATTGACGCACTCATCGAAGCCTGCGCCTATGTCTTTGAAAACAATGATGACACTGACTGTTTTGAAACCGTCATCCACGCCCTGCTGAAGCTAGCCCCATTTTCTGCTGATGATAAAAAGCGCTTTGGTCCAGTACTGAAACGCGCTCAAAAACTGAAACCCAGTTCGGATAACTGGCGCAATATGGACAAGCCACTGGCGCGTGAACTGGCGCGCCTGCTAGTATTTATATTTGAAGCAGAAAGACTGCCGCCCACCAGCAGTTTTGCCAAAGGCCGTTTCGATGTGCATAGCGTCATCTGTCAGCGCACTGATGATTTGATAGATATTCTGATGCAGGGCAAATCAGTGCCACCACTTGCAGCACCTAGCCATCAACGTGGCTATATAGACCCTGCCATCTTGATAGAAAGAACGCGCGAGCAACATGCACTAGGCTTGCAACAACCATTGCAAGAGCAGGTACTCAGCCTCTTGCGTCTGGCTCCAAGTAATGAAGCCAGCCTGCGCCAGCAAGCAGCCAGCCTGTCGGATACGCCCTATCACAATGCCTTACGCTACGCCCTGGGTTCACAAGTCAGCATACCCGCCAAAGGCAAAGACAGCGCCCTGTACATCGCCGCCGCCCGCGCCCGTTATCCGGATGAAGACGATGCCAACCTCATCCAGTTATATGGTGACTTTGGGCCAGATGGCGCGCATGCAGCACGCTATCGTTTTGAGATAGAGATCAGCAAGAATGAAGCTTACACCTTCTATCACAGTCACTTGCGTACCACACCCACGCCCAGGGCCATAGACCAGACTTATCTGAGTATCTTGCGTCATCCCCAGGTTATAGAGGATCAAGGCTATTTCCATCGCACAGAAGGTTTTGGTGGCAATAATGAAGGCCAAATTCGCTGGTCGGCCAGCATGATGCCTTCCTGCCTGGAAGCGGTGTTTGCTGAAGGTGCTCATGCCATTGCCAACAATCTCGACTGGTGGGAAGCAGAGTGGTATAACAAGGCTTATCTGAACCTCTTGCTTGACCCCACAGTACCCATGAGCAGCAGCGCCATCATGCTGTTGGCCTTTACACTGGCGGGTAAAGAGCCAGGCCAGACTGCCGTCGCGATAGATGCCCTGGTCGCCAGTTGGCTGGAAGGACGTCTCGACGCAACAACTCTCGCCAGCGCCATTCACGGCCTGCTGGCAACGCCACAAGTCAAGGCCAGCCGCTATGCCAAAAGCCTGGCGACGGCAGCACGTGCCCATGCACTGGCACCACAACTGGTGTTTCAGTTACTCTGCACCATGGTGAAACAAAGCCCGCAATCACCTCCTAAAGACATGGCAGCCTTGCTGGAGCTTTTGCACGAATTACGCCTTGAAGTGAAACAAAATCTGCCTGAACATACCGTGGCAGCCCTGCGTGATATGCAGATCGGTGGAAAAGGTAAGGCTGCACTGAAGGCACTGCTGACTGGATAATATTTTTCCGTTGAGAGCAGGACTTGCCTCCCGGAATAAGGCAAGCCCTACTCCAGTTGCAACACCTTGAAATTATTCCGTCCCGCCTTCTTGGCCAGGTATAAAGCTTCATCTGCCTTCTTCAGCATCTCGCCAGCATTGGAATTATGTTCTGACGAGATCGCCACGCCTATGCTGGTGGTTACCATCAGGGGTTTGCCTTCTATGTCAAAAGGAGTGGTCATGGCTTGCACGATTTTGCTGGCGACCATGTCGGCTTCGCTGTGCATGTTCAGGCCCTCAAGTACGATGACGAATTCATCGCCTGCCAGACGGCCTGCAAGATCAGTCTGGCGTATGCAGTGTTTGAGACGGCTGGCGAATTTCTGCAAGACCAGGTCACCGGCATGGTGGCCCAGGCTGTCGTTGATGCTCTTGAATTTATCGACATCCAGGAACATCATCGCCATCAAACGGCCTGTGCGTTGTGAACGGGCGCTGGCCTGCTCCATTCTTTCATTGATCTGGTTACGGTTGGGCAGGCCAGTCAGGGTGTCAAACCTGGCCAGGGCCAGCAATTGCCGCTCCACTGCCTTAGCGTCGCTGATATCGTTGATGAGACTATTGACACCGACCACTTTGCCACTGTCATCATATTGTGGAACATAGGTGGCATGGTAATGGCCGGTCTTGCCTGCGACGCTGATCTCTGTTTCAAATTCGGTTTTTTCACCTGCCATGGCGAGTTTGTAATGCACATGATGCTCTTGCTGCATGGTGCCCGACAACAGCGATAACACCGGCTGGCAGCGTATCTCGGACAAGGGTCGATTGAACCAGGTTTCATAGGGGCGGTTTACAAATTGATAGCGGTTCTCGCTGTCAATGAGGCTGACAAAAGCCGGGATATTGTCGGCAATGGTGCGCAGCAAGCCCTCGCTGGCTGCCAGTCTAAGCTCCGCTTCCTTGCGTGCCGTGATATCGATGACCATGGAATAATATCCCAGGGTTGCTCCCTCGGCATTGGTATCGGGCACGTATTCATACTGCAAAAATCGTTTGATATCGCGCTCGGACGCATAGCGTTCAAACGAAACTCTCTCACCATGCAAGGCGCGCTGTATCCTGTCTTTCAAATCAAGATACGATTGTTCGCCAAACACTTCACGCACGGTTTTCCCTAACAGATGTGCGGGTTCCAGGCCGGGTATCTGGCCGTAATTGCGGTTGCAGAACTGGTAGCGTTCGCTGGCATCGACATAGGCTATCATCGCCGGCACATTGTCGGTGATGGTGCGTACACGTTTTTCACTGCGGGTCAGATCATCCTGCACGCGCTTGAATTCGGTGACGTCTTCTACCAGTACAAAAAAACCATCGACCTGGCCGGACTTGTTAAAGTCTGGCACATAGGTCACCCTGTCCCACTCCCAATAACCATAGCGCTCGACGCGGCGTTCAAAGCACGTCCACTCCCCATTCAAGACCTGGGTCACATAGGGTTTGGTATGACGATAAAATTCCGGCGTAGAAATCTGCTTGATGGTCTTGCCTATCGCCTGTTGCGCTGTCAGACCAAACAAGTGCTCTATGCGCTTATTGACGAAGGTATATTGCTCGCGATAATCGACATAGGCGATAAAGGCTGACATATTGTCTGCAATCAGACGCAGTTTCTTTTCACTGGCACTCAGGGCGGCCTCGGCATCCCTGCGTTTGATCATGGCATCATCAAAAGCCTTGGCCAGGTCGCCTATCTCGTCTCTGGGGTATCCAAGACTGGCCTGCGTCACCAGTAAATTGGTCTCGGCATTATTGACCTTCTCGCGCAATTTTTGCAAAGGTGCCAGTTGCCAGTACATGAACCACCAGACCAGCAGCAGCAAACTCAGCAGCAAGGCCAGACTAAGCAAGACAGCTTCACGCCTCACTTTGGCGACGATACTGAAGGCCTCATTGGTGGGATAGACTCCTGCAATCAGCCAGCCTACCGACTTCAGGCGCCGGTAACTCAGTATGGCTTCATCTTTGGTATTATCGTTGGTAGTCAGGCTGCCTTCGAGTGCATTGAATGTAGTGTCAGGTAGCTGGTTTTTGTCTGGTGATTCACGGCTGTTTTTTAATATCTGCCTGTGGTCAGGGTGAGTGACAAAAACACCCTCGGTCGTCAGCACATAAAAATAGCCTTGTTCGCCAATTTTTGCTGTCGCCAGGTCAGCCAGAAAGCTGTCCTGCGTTAGCTCTATGGTACCCACCAGTACCAGCAGCATATGGCCGCTGGGGTCAAAGACAGGCACACAAACCACGACCAGGGGCCGCCCGGACAGACCGCTTTTCAGAGGAGATGAGATGGCGATTTTTTTTTGTTTGATCGCCTTTTGAAAATAGTCGCGGCTGCTGATATTGAGCTGCCCTTTGGTGCCGGGGTTATCCATGTTGGCCAGGATGTCGCCGTGCAAATCAAACACGGCCAGATTATCAAACAAGCCATCAAGACTGTGATAACGCTCGATAAAGCTCTGAACGTTCTGCTCACTGATGTCACCTGATCCCAGGTCACTGGCCAGACGGATCAGGGCATTTTTTCTGAGTTCTATCTTGTGGTCAATTTCATTGCCCAGATTGGCGATCAAGCTGGATTGCCTGGCGACGATGAGCTTTTCCAGTGCGCTTTCAAATACGGACGAAGCCAGCGCGTACAGCAAACTCAGGGAGAAGACAAAGAAAATCGCCACCGCCACGGTCAGGCGGGTTTTCAAGGTGATATCGCGGATACGGAATATACGAAATAGCGGGGCTGATGACATATTATTCGGCAATCAAAGAGCAATCACGATGATCTTAGCACCCACCTGTACAAGGGCAACATATTTTCAGGCTTACACTGGCTGGCAGATTGCAAATCTATGTGCCATGCCAGTCTTACCCCAGTGGCAAGCTCAGCTCAGCCAGGGGACAGCGATGTAAAAACGCGACAATCACTGCCGGGAAGTGGCCATCCACCAGAAAAATGCTACATCAGGAAAACCGGCCCAGACTGTCATCCGTCAAGATAACTGCGCTGCCCATGTCCGTAACCAGGGCAGATTGGTCCTGCTGGCGGTCTGGAACGCAAACCGGCACATCATTGGCACCCGGCTGATCGTCACAGTCAGGTGCCTGTGGTCGGTCAGTGGCAGTATCAGTGCTGGTATCGACGTGATCATAGTAGGCATTGTCGGTATAGCTGACCGTACCCAGGTAAATCCAGGCACGGTTATCGTCATAACTATAGTTACTGGTCATATCGCTGGCAGGGTAATCATGTTCAGCCGCTGGCCCTGGTGCCCCCCCTCTGACGCGACGCGCGGCCAGCTCACGGGTCTGCATGGCCAGTTGGTGTATCTGGCGCTGCATGGCTGGTGGGATATCACCACTGAGGCCGCGCAATTCTTCCAGCGCCTGCAACAGGTCCAGGTCGCCGTAGTACAACTGTTCCAGGTTTTGTATCAGTCCCTTGACGGCCGTCACCTGCTCATCAAGCGCATCAAAGTAGCTGCCCTGTTGGTGGTTGAGGAAAAAAGCCAGGCGGGTCTTTAAAATGATCATGGCATTGTCGCTGCCAGAACGGCTGAACAGGCCCAATATCTTGCGGTTTTCCCGGAAGGTCTCGCGCACCAGATCATCGACAAAGCCAGGGAAATGCTGTTCCAGCGCCAACAGTGCTGCCGATGAAAATTCCGGCAACACGCGCTCAACTTGCCCTTCCAGCGCCTGCTTGCGCGCGGCCCGTTGCTGCTCCAGCAAAGCGCTTTGCGCCGCGATCTGCTCCTTGGTGGCCTGGGTGGATAGCTTCAGACCCGCGATGGCGACATCAATATCTGACAGGGCAGGATCCAGCAAGGCTGCATAATCATAGCTGAGGTCGTCATTAGACATAATTTTCTTTCGCGGTAAGGGACTGGTTTTGTAGCTGGGATTGATCGCCATCTTCACGGCGGGACTGGAAGTAATCAATGAAATACTGGCGCAGGCGCGGCTTGCGCATATCGGCATGCCACTCCAGCGGCCGTCCTGACTGTTGCTGCAAATCCGTCCAGGGATTAAACCCCAGGTCGGTGATCTCATGCATGCGCAGGAAATAGCGACGGTGCTGTGCCTCGCCATGCCACAGGTGGCGGATTTCACCAGCCACCACACCCAGCCTGCCCTGCACCTGTTCATAAAAGCGCTGGCCCCAGGCTTGCAGATGCTGTATCTGCGCACGGTCATGCTTCAAGGCATTCTGTATGCAAAAATTGTAGTCGCCATAAATCGCATGCGCCATGAAATGATCTGCACTACCCGATATCGCCGCCTCATACAGGCCGACGCTGTCAAACAGGCTGCGCTGCATGGCCCAGCCATAGCCCGTATGCCCGTGGGTATCATAACGCCCTGCATGCAGGGTAGCAGGTTGCGCCTGCATGACGGCAGCAAAAGAGCGGACGCGGTCAGGCACAGCTCCCTCACCGCCACCCTGCTCCAGGCGCAGGCAGCTTTCCCACACTTGCGCCACCGGGTATTGCTGCAACGCCACCACCAGCTCCCTTGCCCAGTTGTTATTCTCAAATACGATATCGCAATCCAGCCAGGCCACATAACGGCAGTTTGCAGGCAACCAGGATGCTGCCAGGTTCAGCAGCCTTTCCTTTTGCCACAGCAAGGTAGCTGAACGCAGTTGCAAGACATCCAGCGCCGCAGGCAATTCAAAGGGCGCATCGCCAAATGCACATTCGACAGTAATACAAGTCACTCCAGCCGCCCGCATGCCCTGCATGAAGACATCATAATTCTGCCTGCGTGAGGTGTAGCGACAGGGGTTGAAGTAAGTGGTGAGGATGACGAGTTCGGACATGGCGTGATGAATAAATGAGTCAGTCAAATGCAATGACAGCTCACTTGTTATAATGCAAAATCAATACTATACGCTAGGCACTCATGCGCATACAAATCCTGTCTGACCTGCACCTTGAAGCCTGGGGTGATACCGCACCTCTCATAGACCCCGCCATCAGCCAGCCTGATGTGGTGGTGCTGGCTGGCGATATCCACAGCGGCAGCAAGGCAGTGAACTGGGCAGCACAACAGTTTGCTGGCATCCCTGTGCTGTATGTACATGGCAATCATGAAGCCTATGGCAAAAATCTCGAAGACATGCAGGCCGACGTTGCCCGCGCCTGTGAGGCTAGTGACAATGTGCACTTCCTTAATGCCCGTGAATACCAGATAGGTGACATACGCTTTCTCGGTGCAACGCTATGGACAGATTTTTGCCTGTTTGGCGAAGAACAGCGCCCCTACGCCATGACCGAGGCGGCCGACCTGATGCCCGATTATCAGCGCATCACCCTGGCCGAGCAAGGCTACCGCAAACTGGAAGCAACGGACACCGCACTCATCCATGCACGACAAAAATCCTGGCTGAATCAACGTCTCAATACCAGCTTTGAAGGCCGCACTGTCGTCGTCAGCCACATGGCACCATCGATACAGTCGGTAGCGCCGCGCTATGCGGATGATTTACTGTCCGCCGCCTTTGCTTCTGAACTAGACATGCTGGCGCAAAAAGCTGATCTTTGGATACATGGCCACATGCATGATAGCTTTGATTATCACCTGGGGAAATGCCGCGTCATCTGTAACCCTTGCGGCTATCCCCTGCACAATGGCAGGATGGAGAACGCGCAATTTGATCCGCATCTGATTGTGAAAATATGACATGCCTGCGCAAATAAAAAAAACCGGCATTCCCCTGGTCGCCCTATTGCTTTATGTGTCAGGTCTGAGCTGTTTCATACTGCCTGTGGTTTTTCCTGGATTGCAGTTTGATGGCGGCTTTGGATACATGCTAGTTCTATACTGCATTTGCGGCATCATTTTTTTACTTGCCGGTTTCATCTTTCACTCCTGGGTCAAGTCAGGTAATGCCGCAGCTCACACACAATTACTTGAAGGTGTAGAAAAGAATACGGTTCCACACCGGCTGGGAGAAGGCCATGAGTGGAATCAACAGGATTGATGAGAATTTGAATACTACGCAGAAAGGACTAAACCATGAAAACAGACTGGCACAGCCTCGACATCTCACGCACCACTGTCGTCGATAAAGACTACAAGAACACGCAAAACGTCAGGCGTTTTTTAAGTGCGGAATGCGGTGCAGAATGCAAGCTAGACCGCAACTTCATGGCCTGGATCATCAATGGTGAGCCCAAGACCATGGGGGATGTGGCAGATGAGTGGCAACGAATTTACGCTGGCAGTGTAAAGCCAGCTTGATCATTTTCCAGCCTGTCTTGCCGCGCCAGTAGTACAAAACAGGCGTACAAGACAGGCCAAAAAATCAATCATCTCAGAGCAAACAACTCAACCCAGCCACAGCTTGAACTCTATGCCATTTTGTATCGTGCCTATGACCTGGGCCTGGTTCTCGGTACTTTCACAGAAGCTTGCCAGTGCACCGGCGGCCGTGATCTGGCCTTTGCTTAACTGATTATTCCAGTAATCAAAACCCGCCTGGTCTGGTGCGCGGTGCAAGACATTCTGGTAGAAATTCGTGATCAGTGTCGTGGTCGATGGGTTGGCACCATACAGCTTCTGGAATTCAGCCGACTGGAAAAAACCTGCCGCCACCGTCGTCAGGCTCGAACCCTTGTCCATGTCCTTGATCCAGTAACCCAGGCCTTCAAGGTCGGGCTTGCGGCCAAATGCTGCCTGGTACAGTCGATAAGCCTGGCCTGCCGTGCCATTGATGTCGAGCGCGATGCTCTTGTCAGAAAACTGCAGGCGTTCGACATTGAACAGACTGTCGATATCACCATTCGATTTGACGCGCAACTGAAAAGCCGAGCCAACCGGAGTAATTGCAAAATTGCTGGCATTGCCAGCCATGATGACGGTATCCATGCCAGTGCCGCCATCGATATTATGGTTGCCCGTGCCAACATTGATGGCATCATTGCCGCTACCAGCATTGACGTGCAAACGGCCACCGCCACCATTGACGGTGATCAGGTCGGCACCTGCGCCTGAGGCGATCAGGTAATCAGAATACATGACGCCAGGCAAATCAACACTGATGACATCTGCACCGGCAAACGAAGACTCATCAGCCAGCAGTTTTTCATCTATCTGCTGGTTGGCTGAAAGTGACACGGAAACGCCAGTGATGCGGTTGTAGCTGCCATCATAGTATTCAGTGACTGAAGAACTCATCACACCGCTGACGCTGGACTTGCTCAAGCCCTGTGCCACGCTGTTGCTGTTGGATGAAAGATTGAAATTGCCTTCCACAGTAGTCGATGCAATGTACTTGTCGGCAGTTGCCGTCACCTTGCTGATGGTACCAACATTATTACCATTGATGTCGCCACGGATAGCGCCCTTGACAGTGATATAGACATTCCCTGTCACCGGATCATAGCTGGGACTATACGCGGGTAATAAGGTAGAAAACGACAAATCATTCAGCAGAACACTAGTCGGTGTAATGGAGACAGAATTGGCACCATTGATCGTGGTATTGGCGTAGTTGAAATTGAACTGACCACCTTCAACAATCGACATTACCCCGCTGTAATACAAGCTCAACTTTGTCGCCGAGGCCTTGCCTGCTGCGGCATAAGGGTCTTCAAGTACCAATCCTGTGTAAGTCATGCTGGCACCGTCGGGGAAGGAAAACCTCGCCTGATCGCCGCCAAAATCGAGTGCAGAATAATACGCATGATCCCTGGCCCACTGCGCACCCAGTTTAGGGAAAACATCAAACAAAGTCCCCAGGCTGCCATTGGTAGGAGGTGACTTGATCAATTGCTGGTAATTAGCGTTAACCATGTTTTGAGACAGTTTGATATTAATGTTTGCCATAAATGAAATTTATCTGAATGTGGGAACTGGTTCACTACCTCAGGCTGCAGCATGCACATGGCTGCCAGGCAGATGAAACGGATGTCTTGCTTGAATGCACGTATGACATGCAAAGAATTTCACGACAATTGTAACATTTTGTCTCAATTTGAATATGACAATGCTATTTTCTTAATCTTGTTCACAGACAATCCCCTATCCCGCGCAGGGCATATATTTTTCTTATGACTGTCAAATGGATATTCATAGCAAAATTAATTGCAATTTAAATAATGATCATTTATATTTTCAGAATAACAATTTAGAAAATATATTTTCAATCTTCATTTGGTCTTGAAGCCCTGAATGACAATTTCCTGGAGTAGGCATGAAACAACTGCGCGTACTGTCGATCTTACTGGTGATATTCAACCTGGCTGCCTGCGACAGAGGCTGGTCTGGCCAGCGCTATGAACTGGTGGCGGCATCCGACGGCAAGGTCTATAGAATCGACTCGCAATCCGGCACCGTTCACTATGTCACGGCTGAGAAAATGCAGGCCCTCAATGATGGCCTGCCCACCCTGCATGTGGGTGAGTACTACCAGATGGCCGACGCCGATGGCAACAGCAAATACCTGAAGTATCTGGGAAATGGGCAATTTGAAAAAAGCCCGGCGTCGAGTCAGGCGAAGTGATTGCCAGCAAAGGCAGCCGCAACCGCCTTATGCTTCAGTTCATTACCGGTGGTCATTGATGTGTTTCTGCCTGGCAGTGCTGGCACCACGCATACAGCGCGTCATACATGATCATGCCATGTCTGAGCATGATGTGGTCATCTGCAAAGGTTTTTGACAAGCCCAGTGACAAGGCATACAGGCCTGCCGATTGCGCCGTCAAATCCAGCTTGCCGGTGTCTGCGCCACGGACGATGGTCGCCAGGGTTTGCAAGGCAGGCTCGGCCAGTGCATATTTCTTCAGGAAAGCATCAAAACTGCACAAGTCACCGACACGGCTCAATTCCACGCCCGGAATGTCATACGGTATGGCAGCGGTTTCTCTGGCGATGCGCAAGACATCGGTATCAGGCACATATAAGAATTATGCCTCACTGTCGATGAAATTCACGATCAGCCAGGGGCAGGCAATGCGGTCTATCTTGGGTCGTTCACGGGTAATCCATTGCATGATTGTTCTCCCACGATGACGACAGGACTTAGCCTGCCCGTCTGGCCAGCATGCCGCCAGCCTGTTTGTAGGCTTCCAGCCCACCTTCGAGGTATCGTGCTGCGATACCCGCTTCATTAAGAGCACTGGCGCAATTAACACCGACTTCATGTCCCTTGATGCAATACACGACGACATTCTGTTGCTGTGTCAGCGCCGGTGCCCAGTTAGTCACCTGCTCAGGGTCCAGCCAGACTGCCCCGACAACTTGCAAGCTGTCAGCTTCAAAGGCCGGACGCCTGCGCACATCAATGACTGCGGGTGGATTGGCACTGCTTAATTCACGCATGAATTCTGCAACACTGACGATTTGCGTTGTTTGTTCTGTTTGCTCAGTTTGATTCATATGTTCCATTTCAGACTCCTCTAAGGGTGAAGCAAGGGGTAAATGAGCAGGCCCAGAACCGCTGCAGCCGCAACGATGACGGGTTCCTGTAACTTCTTGAACTTCCACAACAGGAAGATACTGACCAGGGCAATCACTGCTGTCGGTACATCCAGTATTGAGCGCCTGGCAATGACCAGCACAGAACCGGCAATCGCGCCTATCGCTGCCGCCGTGATGCCATCGACAAAAGCAATCACACCTGGCAACTTGCCATATTTTTTAAAGTAAGGTGCCGGGATGACAGTGAACAGATAGCAGGGCAAAAATGTCGCCAGCGCAGCCACTGTTGCCCCCGGCAAACCCGCCACCAGATAGCCGATAAAACCCACCGTGATGACTACCGGCCCAGGCGTGATCATGGCAACAGCCACGGCATCGACAAACTGCTTGTCCGTCAGCCAGTGATGTTCAGTCACGACACCGCCATACAGGAAAGGAACAATCGCCAGGCCAGAGCCAAATACAAAGGCCCCGGCCTTGGCAAAGAAGATGGCGATCTGTGTTAACAGCGAGGCGTCCTGCGCAGCCAGCATGCTGCCTATGACGGGCAATTGCAGCAGCGTCAGGCCTGGCAATTTGCTGCCACCCAGCCATGCAGGTGGTGCACGCAACAGCCAGACCAGTACGCCAGCAGCGATAAACAGCCAGGCAATCTCTGTCTCGGTGATAAAGGTCAGTGCTGCCAGCAAAAGATAAATAGCCCATAGCAGCTTGTCCTTGCCTATACTTTTTTGCGTGAGCTTCTTGGTGCTCATGACGATGATGCCAACCACCGCAGCACCGACACCATAAAACACAGCCTGCATCCAGGCCAGGCCGCCATAACTGACATAAGCCCAGCCCAGCAACACCACCATCATGAAGGAGGGCAGCACAAAGGCAATGCCAGCCAGCGTCGCACCCCAGATGCGGTAATGCACATAGCCCATATAGATGCCAAGCTGAGCCGCCAGCGGTCCCGGGGCCAGTTGCGCCAGTGCCAGGCCTTCCTTGTAGTCTGCTGGCGAAATCCAGCCGCGCTGCTCAACCAGGTCACGTTGCATATAGCCGACCAGCGCCACCGGCCCACCAAAGCCCAGTGCCCCCAGACGCAGCATGTAGAGCACCATTTGCCACAGCGTATAAGCGGGGGCGGTATCTGGTACATCTGGCACAGTTTGATTTGAATCAGGCAGGCTCTGGCTCATCGCAGTGACCTCTTATGTTGTACTTGGCTGCACTACAGAAAAATGCTGGTAAAGCGCATCCAGTACCACGCTTATTTTGTCCAGCAAGTCATCATCGTCACGGGCGTTTTGCCGTGTACCGGCCAGCATGGCTTCAAAACCACTGGCCTCAGGCACATAGCCATTGCCAATATCAAGTACATGCACCATGGCCCCCAATCTTTGCAAGCCACGGTCAGCTTCCAGATCAAAACTGGCCAGCAAGACCTCAAAACTGACACGGTCACCAACGTGGGTAAACGCTGCGCCGTCAAAGTCAAAACCCAACGCACCTGGTGGGCAATCCTTGACCGACTCCAGCCAGACAAAGCGTGCCTGCCTGTCGATGAAGCGGCGTATCAGCCAGGCGCAAGCCACCCGATCCACCCACAGATGCTGCCGGGTAGCCCAGCTGCGCCCCTGATAATCATCAATGGCCAGCGTCTTGATTGCCGTTTGCACTGCATGGGGTTCACCGACCGATAGCAGGCTCTCT
Organism: Undibacterium sp. KW1; assembly: GCF_009937955.1. Lineage (NCBI taxonomy): Bacteria > Pseudomonadati > Pseudomonadota > Betaproteobacteria > Burkholderiales > Oxalobacteraceae > Undibacterium > Undibacterium sp. KW1. The sequence continues at coordinate 4,165,283 of NZ_AP018439.1, forward strand.
GCCGCCAGCATGAAATCCATCCAGGCAGCTTCGACCGTGTTGCCGCCATCACCAGGGAAGTAATCTATGCTTTTGAAAGCTTCATATTCACGCCGCATCTTGCGCAAAAGCTTGGTAATTTCCTGCTGCTTCAAATTACCCAGGCCGGGACGTGCATCCGCCAGAGTCTGCAGCCAGGTAGCATATTCACCACTGCGGTCAAACAAGGCCTGGAAGGCCAGATTCTCGTCTTCAGTCTGGGCCCAGACATGCAATAGCCAGGCACTGCCACCTTCGCGCAAGGTTTCTTCAGACAAATCCTGCAGTGCCTGTTGCTGGACCTCACCAAAAGGTAAAAGATAAGCCCCATCGCGAAGGGAGCCGCAACCCAGGGCCTTGAGATTGCGCCAGATACGCATGCGCCCGGTTGCACTGTTCGTGGGCAGGCTCAGCACCAGCAATAGCCAGCGTGCAGATGGATCAGCATTGATAGTTTGCGTTTTCATGAAACACATACTATGCAATAATATGAATTATTACAAATTTTGTAGAGATAATTACCTATATTTATAAAATGCAAATAAAACCAGGCCTATCTGCCTACTGGATAATCAGGCAAGATTTGTGGCCCTGCTCATGATCGTGACCGGCGTATTGTCCAGCCTGGCATTCTCAATGGTCTGCCAGCCAAGGCGTGCATACAGCGATTCATTACGCGGTGTGAACAAATACAATTGATCAAAGCCCATAGATCGCGCCTCTTCTGCCGCACGCAGCGACAGTGCCGAAGCAATACCCTTACCCCGGAATTGCGCAGGGACAAACACGGCAGACAACCATGGCGTCAGATGCTTGTGCGTGAGAGTGCTGGCAAGAATGCTGGCAACGCCAACGATATTATCGTCTGAAGACATGGCGAGCAAAGTCACAGGCAATGCTCCTTTTTGTAATGATTGCTGCAAGCGAGCTACTCTCTGCTCCATCGTGACAGACGGTGCCAGATAGCCAAACTCTGATTGCTGCCACATGGCGACCACAGGAATAGATGCAGCATGGTCAGCCAGGTATGTCATGCGTATATCCAATGTTGAAGTTTTACTCAATTCTCTCACCCATATAGAGATTAAAAATTCGTTCAAGACCTGGTACGTACCCAGGCAGCAACCGACAACGGCGGCATAGTGACGGTGCGGTGATCCCGCCCTTGCAACTCTGCAGCGATCAGGGCATCAACGTCATACCGGCAGGCATCACTACGTCCCAGTTTACTGGCCATGGGAATGACAGACCTGACTGCTTCCAGAGGAAGCTCAATCGAACTGGCGCCAAACTGTGGCGGCGCGGCGGTTTCAGCATGCACTTCGCCATAAAGTGCCAGCATGCTTGGCAAGCTTACCCCCATGTGGGGATTGATACCAGCATCGAGCATGACATCAGCGATGAATTCAATGGCGCTATTCGTCTCGGCAGCAACCGGGGGCCAAATGTGGCTGCGTACACCCCGATAAAAATCCATTTCCAGGAAAGCCAGTGCGCCGCCGGGCTTTACCCATCTGGCCATGCGTGCCAATGCAGATTCTGGGTCAGCGATATACAACAGGAAGTAGCGTCCGACTATGGCATCAAATATCTGTTCCGGTACAAAATTATTCATGTCAGACAAGACAAAACTGACATTGAAAAAACCTGCTTCAGCAATTTTTTCTGCCGCTGCCTTGATCTGTGCCGGGTCGCTATCCATCGCGGTGACCCTGCCTGAAGGGCCAACGGCAGCGGCCAGCAACAAAGTCATTTCACCACTCCCGCAACCAGGTTCGAGAACATGCGCACCATGTGCAATACCAGCCCCGTTCAACATTCTTTGGCTTAAGGGAATCAGCGCTTGCGCCTGCATTTTTAAACGATGGCGTTCTTTGTCACTACTATGCAGTGGATAATTTTCTGGGTGATTTTTCATGAGTGAATCCGGTTAGAGGCGTGAGCATCAATGCGAAGGTTTTCGCTTTCACGCAAATGACAACGCATGACAGCGTTGAAAAAATTTGCAGTCGCCAGTGTAGAACTGGTATCAGCTCATGAATAGTGTGCTTACTACGGTAAACAGTCTCGGGATTACGGTAAGCCTTACCGTAATCGATGCGCTCACTCAGGCGACAACAGCCCCTTTTGCACTGCATGATGAACTGCTTCAGCGCGTGTCTTGCAACCCATCGCCTTCAAGGCACGTGCGACATGCATCTCTATGGTCCGTGGGCTGAGCGACAATGCACGTGCAATCTCCTTGTCGGCTTTTCCATTGGCGACATGGCGCAGTACTTCACATTGACGTATCGTCAAATTGACAGCTGCCTTGCCAGAGTCTACATCCAGCCTGGCGTCAAGAAATGAGAGCACGGTCTCACGTACCAGTGGCCAGGCGGTCTCTCCTTCCAGCAGCATATTATTATTCGATGCGACGGGCAAAAACCGTGCCGCTGGTATGAGAGCAGCCAGCTTCTGCCCTTCTGATAAGGGATAAAGAATGTCATGCAGTGCATGTAAAACCAGCGTTGGCACACGAATTGATTGCGCCCGCGCACTTAAATCCAGCTGGTAAAATTCTCTCACGCTTTGCGCTGCAATGGCACCCGTCATGCGTTCATTGAGGATGGCATCAATTGCCGCCAATTGTTCTGGCGTCGCATCCGGGAGAAACTGAACTGTAAAAACCTGGCGAAAAGTGGCCGCAAATTCGCTGCGCCCATCCAGGCCAGACTCATATACCTGCAAGGCAGACAGCGCATCTTCTCGCTGTGCCATACTCAATTCGCGTCGCAAGCGCCCGCGCACCGAACCGCCATAAATGACCAGATGTGTCAATCGTTCAGAATGGCGTGCAGCATATTCAATCGCAGCATACGAGCCGGTGCAAACCGTCATCATGGCAAACTGCGCCAGCCCGGCGGCGTCCACAACAGCTTCAATATCTGCCACCCAATCATCTAAAGTCATGCTGCCTGGTTGACGTTCTGATAAGCCACATCCGCGCATATCGAACTTGATGATGGTGAAAAATTTTGACAGCGTATCCATCCAGTGCTTGCTGGCAGGGCCGGGAGAAATCAAATCATTGTCGGTATAGTGAAGCGTCAGCCACAGCAATGGTGGGCCAGTTCCAGTCACAGAAAAAGCAATTGTCGTACCGTCCCGGCTTTTACAAAAACGAATTTGAGATTTACTATTCAAAAGAAATATTCACCTTCTTTGTTACGCAACACCAGATTGGCACAGGTATATCCATTGGTGCCTGGCCAGAGTCTGCATTGCATCAAATGCAGCGCAATTTATCATATTTCTTATCATGGCTCATTTCGTCAACGAGAAACAAAATAGCCTGGCAAGCGGAAAACATCAGGTTTTTAATGTATTACCCACAGCCATAACTTACCTGCTTGCCGGGAGCTAGCGCTGCATCTATCATGCTGCAGCAATGGTCAAGGCCAACGACAGGAACAGTATCTGCAAAAAACAGCATAAGATAAATATGAATTCGAATAAACAACGCCAGCTTATTGTCTTCGATCTTGATGAAACCTTAGTCCATGCAAGCATGACTGATTTGGGTCAGCCTATGGCTTTTGCATTTCCACCCTACTTTGTTTATCAGCGTCCCTTTTTGACAGAAATGCTGGAAGAACTGGCGCCACATTACGACCTGGCAGTATGGTCATCGTCATCAAGGGAATATGTGGATGCTGTGGTCGCGCAGGTCTTTGGTGCTCGCCACCCGGTCAAGTTTGCCTGGTCGGTCGAGCGCTGTGTGCAGCGGGTGGACATCAAAAGCAATAGCTATGTTTACATCAAGGATTTGAGAAAAATCCAGGGTCAGGGATATACGCTGGACCAGATTGCAATCGTGGATGATTCGCCAGAAAAAATCGCCAGGCAGCCGAGAAACCATATTCTGATTGCACCTTATCTTGGTGACCCGAAAGACAGGGCCCTGCTGGACATCGCCGGGACATTCAAATTGAGAATGGCAACTTGCGAATAATTAACATACTCATTGGCATACTCATTGGCTTAAGTTCGTGCTTAAGGAACCAGTGAACACTACTCTTGATAGCGCTCAAATATACGTTTCAACTCCCCATTTCGCTCCAGCAAAACCAGGCTTGCGCCTATCTTATTGACCAGTTCAGGAGACATGGTTTTTGCCATGCCCATGTAGAATTTTTCTGTCAGTTGAGGTTTGCTCAAAAGCCGTATCTTGTCTTCCAGACCCGCCTGCCTGATCGCCAGGCCTATGCCGGGTGAACGGTGACAATAAAACCGCCCGCGTCCAGCCAGCAGTTTTTTCAGGTTGGAGATGGAAGAAGTCGCGGTGTCATCTATCTTCAAGCCGCCCATTTGCGTGAGGATATCGACTATGCCAAAGCCGCGCAGTGTCAGGATGATGCCATCATTACCGAGCTTGCGTATGTCGTCCCAATCCCCAACAGCGACGGTATCATCCGCCCTCACGGCCAGCAGATAATTGACAGAAAACAGTGGCGTCGCGGCAAACTGGTATTGCGAGGTATTACGCGCTATGCGCTGCACGCCGCAAATGACATCAATATTGCCCGTCTTCAAAGCAGCATCAATGCGGGCACGCGGTTGCCAGACCTGGTCACCAATAAAGCGCAACTCAGGGTCAACCTTCTCGATGGCACGCAAAATATCCACACACATGCCGCCTATCGCAATCTTGCTTTGCGGATTAAGGATAGCAATATACTTGGGCTCGGATGCTTCCTGGGCAGCAGTACGAATCTCTGTAACAGCACAAGCGGGCAGCATGAGCATCAGGAACAGCAGTGTCAGTACGCCTTGCAATGCCCATAAAGGACGAACTTGCTCGGACTTGCTCATTGCCTATATGCCAGCCTCTTGTCTGATTTAACAGCACCGCCAGATGTAGCTGCATAAATGCCAGAACTTGCATGCGTGGACTGTTGCTGCAACTTGAAGATACTGACCACATTCGACAAATTGTCCGCCTGGTCCTGCAAGCTTTTTGCGGCAGCGGCAGCTTCTTCGACCAGGGCTGCGTTTTGCTGAGTCACGCCATCCATTTGTATGATGGCATTGTTGATCTGGTCTATGCCAGCAGACTGTTCTTTGCTGGCATCATTGATTTCATTCATGATGCTCGTCACTTTTGCCACGCGCTCGACTATCTCGGACATGGTCGCACCAGCCTGATCGACGAGGCGCGCACCTTCGCCCACCTTATCGACTGAATCAGAAATCAGGGCCTTGATTTCTTTCGCCGCACTGGCTGATCTTTGCGCGAGGTTGCGCACTTCTGATGCAACTACCGCGAAACCCCTGCCCTGCTCGCCGGCACGTGCTGCTTCCACAGCGGCATTCAGGGCCAGAATATTGGTTTGAAATGCAATGCCATCAATGACGGCAATGATATCGACGATTTTATTCGAAGAATCACTGATCGCCCCCATCGTGGCCACAACCTGCGACACCACGGTGCCCCCTTGACGGCAGCGTCAGATGCCGCATGCGCCAGTTGGTTCGCGTCACGCGCATTTTGTGAGTTCTGCTTCATGGTACTGGTCAGTTCTTCCATGGAAGAAGCAGTCTCTTCCAGCGAACCTGCCTGGCTTTCGGTACGGGCTGACAAATCCATATTGCCATTGGCGATATCAGTTGATGCACCGACGATGGTATCGGTGCTGGTGCGTACTTCGCTGACGATATTCACCAGTCCATTGTTCATGTCTTTCAAAGCCTGCATGAGCTGGCCGGTTTCATCGCTGGATTTCACTTCGATATTGGTCGTCAGGTCTCCATCTGCCACGCTGCGTGCCATTTTCAATGCATGATGCATGGGCCTGGTAATGCCTACGGTCAAAAACCAGGCGCAGGCACTACCAAAAATAATAAAAACGATGATCATTGCGCTGATCAGCATGAAGCTGTTTTTGGCGATGGCATCGACTTCCTTGCTCAGATCGTCCACATCTTTTTTTTGAAACTCAAGGAAATCAAGTTCGCTCTTTTGGTATGCATCCGACACTGGCATAAATTGATCAAACAACTTTGCGGCGGCTTCCGCCTGACCATCTTTTTTTAACTTACTAAGCTGGTCACGCATTGCAATGTATTGCTTGCGCACGGCGATGATATTGTCGAGCAGCTTTTTCTCTTCAGGGGAGGCGATATGCTCTTCCATGTATTTTTGAATTTCGTTATTCCGTGCAGTAGATGCCTTGGCGTCACTGGCGAAATACTCTGCCAGCGACTCATCACTGCTCTTTACTATCGCCAGTGTGCGCTTGAGCCCGGCCACGGTAATCCGGTACCATTCTTCGGTCATGCGCTCTTTTTTCAGCGGCTCCTGCATCATGGCACGGGTGCTGTCTGCAACCTCATTCAAGCGCCACAAGCCTATTCCGGAAGAGATCGTCGCCAGCAGCATGACCAGGCCAAAGCCGATGGCGAGACGTATCCCTATGTTAAAATTTTGAATTTTCATTGCCTGTCTCCTGGGTATTTTTTTATAGGGCACTGCAGAGCTGGAGTTGGCACCGGATATGGCCCGGCACAAACCCCGTCTTGCTTTTCACCTTTTAAAACTATTTCTGGCGAAGCAAGAATTTAGTGTTTTACTGCTTTCAAGCATATAAGGCTATTGCTATTTTGCAAGTCAAAGATTGCAAAATACCATGAAAACGATATAGCTCCCTCTCTCTCATAGGGAAACAGCTTGAGACCGACAAAGCACTTTCATGCTATCTTGATACTTATTTTTGATTTCATCATTACTTCCATGCCACACATCCGCGCCATTCGTGCAGACATCACCAAGCTGCAAGTCGATGCCATCGTCAATGCCGCCAATTCTTCCCTGCTGGGCGGTGGTGGCGTTGATGGGGCAATACATAGAGCTGCCGGGCCTGAACTGGTACATGAATGCCGCCTGCTCGGTGGTTGCAAGACCGGAGAAGCAAAGCTCACCAAGGGCTATCGTTTGCCCGCCAGTTTCATCATCCACACCGTGGGCCCGGTCTGGCGCAACGGCACCAACAATGAAGCTGGCCTGCTTGCCTCTTGCTACTACAACGCCATGCGCATTGCAGCAGAAAAACAGCTCACCAGTATCGCTTTTCCCAGCATCAGCACCGGTATTTATGGCTACCCCATAGAACAGGCTGCCCGTGTTGCAGTAAGCTATGTGCGCTCAACGCTGACAGACTACTCCGTGCTACAGGAAGTGATTTTCTGTTGCTTCTCAGACAGTGACCTCAAGATTTACGAGGCCGTATTGGCCGAATCGGCCGAATCGGCTGAATCGGCTGAAACAGCAAACACGGCACCATGAAAATATACTGACCACAACCAACAAGGCTGAACCTATGCGCTACCTCATCTGCTTCATTACCCTGGCCTGTGCCAGCCAGTTGGCCCTGGCACTGGATTGCAGCAAGGCATCCAATACGCTTGAGATCAATGAGTGCGCATCCATAGAACAAAAGAAAGTGGAAGCAAAACTCAACGCCGTTTATCAGCGCGTGATGAAGTTCCTCGACAAACAGATTGCCGACGGCGATCTGGACAAGGCATCAAAGACTACGCTCATAGAAGCCCAGCGCGCCTGGCTCAAGTTCCGTGAAGCAGACTGCAGTGCCGTCTATCAGTACCACATTGCAGGCACCATACGCAATGTCATGCACATAGGCTGCATGCAAACCCATACTGAGCGGCGTATCAAGGATCTGGAAGAGTATGAAAAGAATTGAAACTCTACGCGTCAGTGTCGCCCTGCAGCTCAGTGACGAATCTGTGATGATTCATTGATGAACAAGATTGACACGCCCACCGACATTGTTCGCTTAAGCAAAAAGAGACAGCTCAATGTCCAGGAACAAAACAGATTGAGCGAATGTGGTTTGAAAACAACAGCCACCTATTGGCGCGCACATGCACTTCCCAAGGCCTTGCATGATGCCGGGCTTGCCCACGGCATAGACTGGGGCAATAGCATCATCATGGATCTTGTCGCTGATTTGCCGTGGATGCGAGACACAGTGATGGGCACAATATTGAACCAGCAAGAAAAATTCATCGAGTTTGAAATTGAAACCAGCCAGCAACACCAGCTAATCAGTTCCATAGAAGCCTGGCTTGACGTGACTGCGCAAACCAATATTTGCGAACACAATCGCGGCACAGGCAGGGGTGCTGGTGCAATGGCCCTGGAGATACGCAGGGAGCTATGCGCGCCAGCCGGGTCGCCACCGGCCAATAACAGCACAACAAAATGTGCTATCTCTGCTTATTAGCGAGTACGTAAACAGAGCAAAGACGCCCTGCAATCAACCTAAGGCCAAAAGCCAAGACGACCACCAGCAATAAAGGTTTGCCAGGCCCCCACAGAGCACCAGCCATGCCCAGGGACAATGCCGAAGCAAAGCCCATATCAATCTCACTGAAACGGCGCTCAAGCACAGCTTGGCAGGATGGGCAGTCATAGCTCACCCGCCGGACCAGTTTATACCAGCGATGTCTGGTTAACACGGGAGGGGTCAATTGCAAGTCAGCGCGACATTGCGGGCAAAGATGTCGTTTGAGCATATTTGAATTGGCTAGAACTCATTTCATCAATAGGATGAGTGCGAACAAGGCGATTTGGGATGCAGTGCAAGGCCTTAGGTGTGTACCCTGTGCAGCTAAGGCTCATGCCTTAGCAAAGGACGCAACGCAGCAATGCGCCCAAATCGTCAGTTCCCGAAGGGTTTGCCTCATAACGCGTGCTGGACTGCGTTGGACTCGTTGTCAATCGGCAAAGCTATTGACTGCCTCGTCCATCTTGCCAGCCCACGTTATGAGGCAAACGCACCTCACCCTATTGATGAAATGAGTTCTAAATGGCGCATACCATGTATTCGCGGTTTGGCAAGATCAGTTTCCCTGCATGGCTACAATTATACATTCCCAATTTGCCCGCCTGCCCTTGCTTTATCATTCAGACAGCAGGCTAAGCAATTCGATCACTAGCCCGGTCGATTGTGTGGCAAGGTCTGAGACATGAAAGATCAGCAATAATGAGAGATGAAAAAATAAGATCAACTGAGCACTGGATAAACACCGAAGCAGGCCAACTGTATGCCTGTAGCTGGCAGCCGACAAACAATGAAGGCCATGACAACAAGCCGCCGATTTTGCTACTGCATGATTCCCTGGGCTGCGTAGCATTATGGCGTAGCTTTCCCGCCCTGCTGTCTGAGCACGGCGGCAGGCAAGTTATCGCTTACGACAGGCTGGGCTTTGGACAATCGGATGCGCGTGATGATGTGTTGAGCCTGGATTTTATCGCGCAGGAAGCGGCAACTTCCTTGCCCCTTCTGCAAAGCCACTTTGGCTTTGAGCGCTTTGCGGTCATGGGGCATAGCGTAGGCGGTGGCATGGCGGTGCATTTTGCAGCTCTGTACGCCGACATCTGCGATGCCCTGATCACCGAATCTGCACAGGCCCTGGTCGAAGACAAAACACGGGCTGGCCTTATCGAAGCGCAACAGCAGTTCCAGCAGCCAGGCGCATTAGACCGCCTGCGCCGCTACCACGGCGACAAGGCCGCATGGGTGCTCAATGCCTGGATCAATACCTGGCTGTCGCCCGCCTTCGCCAATTGGTCACTGCGCGATGTGCTGCCACAGGTAAGATGCCCTGCCCTGGTATTGCATGGTGAGCATGACGAATATGGATCAAGCGCGCACCCTGAGCAGATCGCCGGGCTGACAACTGGCCCTGCACAACTGGAGATCATCGCTGGCGCGCACCATGTGCCGCACAGGGAACAGGAAGACTGGGTGATAAAAAGAGTCTGCCAGTTCCTTGCCAGCTTAAAGTAAGTTAAACAGCGTAGCCGCCACTCAACACCGTCGCCTAAAATTCATCCCACTCATCATCTGGCTTACTCGCTGTCTTGGGTGCACCCACCCTTGGTGCTGGCTTATTAACAGCAGTGACAGACCTGTTGGCGGGTTTTGGTCCAGTTGCGACCCTTGCTGAACTGGCCTGTGGCTTGCTGGTGGCTGCCTGGGCATCGTCGAGCTTGAACATGCTGATGATTTTCGACAGGTGTTCGGCCTGTTCCTGCAGGCTCTCAGCCGCAGCGGCGGCTTCTTCGACGAGGGCAGCGTTTTGCTGCGTCATTTCATCCATCTGGGTCACGGCGCGGTTGACCTCTTCTATGCCTGAGCTTTGTTCCTGGCTGGCGGCGGTGATCTCACTCATGATGTCGGCCACCTGCTTGACCGAGGTGACAATCTCGCCCATGGTCTGGCCTGCTTCATCGACCAGGCGTGCACCGGAATCAACCTTGCCTACCGAGTCATCAATGAGGGATTTGATTTCCTTCGCGGCAGTGGCTGAGCGTTGCGCCAGGTTGCGCACCTCGGATGCAACCACCGCAAAACCACGCCCCTGCTCGCCAGCACGAGCTGCTTCTACCGCTGCATTCAAAGCCAGGATATTGGTCTGGAAGGCGATGCCATCAATGACGCTGATGATATCAACTATCTTGCTGGAGCTGTCCTTGATCGACACCATGGTAGAGACGACTTGCGAGACCACTTCACCGCCCTTGCCTGCCACATTGGCAGCAGACGCAGCAAGTTGATTGGCCTGGCGCGCATTGTCGGCATTTTGCCTGACGGTAGAGGTCAATTCTTCCATCGAAGAAGCAGTTTCTTCGAGTGAGCTGGCCTGGCTTTCAGTGCGGGCAGACAGGTCAGCATTGCCTGCGGCAATCTCGCCAGAGGCCAGCCTGACCGAGCCGCTGGTGGCGCGTATGTCTATCAGCACCGCCGCGATCTTGTCGACAAAGCGGTTGAAGGCCTCGCTGATCTGCGCCAGTTCATCCTTGCCATCAGCGGCCAGACGACGGGTCAGGTCACCTTCGCCAGTTGCAATGTCTGCCATGGCATCGCGCACCAGTTCAAGTTTCTTCAGGGCCTGGGCTACCAGTGCTGTCAATACCAGAGCGGCGAAGGCCACCACGATGATGGCGGTGACTGCCGAGGTAGTCAGCATGGCGGTCAGTGCCTGGGTAGCCTCTGCCCTGTCCAGCACGGTTGCCAGCAGCCAGTCAGTACCAGCGATTTTAGTGACGAACAGCATGCCCTCGCGGCCGTTCAGGTGCACGGTGCTACTGGTTTTGGACGCTTCAGTCGCACTCAGTACCTGAGTGGTCAGGCTGGCATCGAGATCGCTGAGCGGTTTCAGCGTCAGTTTCTCATTCGGGTGAGCAATGATCTTGCCGCTGCCATCCAGCAAAAACGCAAAGCTGGCAGGTGTAGGTTTGATCGAGCCTACATTGCTGGTCACTACGTCTAGCATGACATCGGCGGCGGCCACAGCGCTGATACTGCCCTTAGCGCCTATGGGGTCGGCAAAGGTCACCACCAGTTTGCCGGTGCTGGCGCCGATATAGGGCGCGGTAATGATGGGGCCGCCTGCTTCGCTGGCCTTGATATACCAGGGGCGTGCGGTAGGGTCATAATCGGCCGCACGCTTGCGGTCTTGCGAGAATACCGCATGCTTGTCGGCAAAACCGATATAGGCCATGTCAAACACACCGGCCTGCTCACCCGCCTTGAGTGCCCCCAGGGGTTCGGGCAATTCTGCCGCCAGCTTCAGCGAGGCGACTGCTGCCTGCTTGGATTTGACCCATTCCGTAATGGCTGTTGCATGGCTTTCAGACAGTTGCAGCAACTGGCTGTTGAGTGCATCCATGGTGCGCGAGCGCGTGGTAAAGAAATTTGCCACCACCATGGCCAGCATGGCAATGACTACGATGGATACACAAATGCTGATGAGTTTTCTGCGCAGCGACGAAAAAAACATACCGGTTCTCCATTGATGACAAAAGGCGGAATATTCTGTAGCAACAGCTTTTGCAGCATAGCATTGATTTTGTCATGCAGTCATCTGACAAACCCGGCCTTCTGTTGTAGCCAGGCTGGAAATCATTTTTTCAGGAATCGTTTTTTTATTGCAACGACCATATCAGCCCACAAGTCTCACCAATTAAATTACCTCCGGCAAAGCCGGAGGTTTATTGCTGGGGCGCCTCAAAGGCGCTGGTAACCCTTGAACCGCCTAAAGGCGGCTACAGTCCCAATTTCATTTGGTCGTAACGCTCATCTTCCTGCTCTTGATTTCGGATGTAAGCTCGAACCACTTCTTCATCTAGTCCCACCGTTGAGACAAAGTAACCTCTTGCCCAAAATACTTCTCCTGTGAAATTCCTTTGCCTCCCACCAAAGTGTCTGGCTATCGAAATTGCACTCTTGCCTTTCATGAATCCCACAACGTTTGCCACTGAATACTTTGGCGGAACGCTCAAACACATATGAACATGGTCAATCATTAAGTGACCTTCAACTACGCTGCATTCCCTTTGCTTGGCCAACTCCCGAAATATTTCCCCAAGATGCTTTCTCAATGCCCCATAGATCAACTTCTTTCGGCATTTCGGAATGAACACTATATGGTACTTACAATCCCACCTCGTATGACTCAAACTTTGATACTCTTTCATCTTGAAACTCCTTCTTTTGGTAGAGATAGAAGTTTCAAACCGACCGCCGTATAGGTCAAACCTTGAGGAGTCCCCCGGCAGAGCCGGGGATTACCTTATTTATTTAGTTGCAAATTGACGACGTTGCCGACAATTAATATCATTAATATAAACACGTCACCTGAAATTGTTAAATATTTACACGCATGTTGTTTTACCTATGGGCGCATTGCCTTTCTTGTAGGGCACATCCCTGCCGTGTAGCAACAGGTCATCATATTGCTATCGCTTTGCAGATGACAGGCCTTCTGCAAGGTTTTGATTTCTGGCCGGGTGACTGGTATCTTCAGCTTCTTGCGGATTCGCTGCATTTGCACATGCCTTGTCTGTGTACTTATTTGCGGGCAAATGCAGTTTCATCTCGCGTCGTAATATGTTGCAACAATTTTTGGCAAATCTTGCCTGATTAATACGCTATGCTTCAGCGTGGCTTCCTCTATTCTGGGTTTTGAATTGCAAGAATGAAAGCGCTACTCACACCATTACATGACAGCTATGCGTCAAGAGAGACGGGAGACTTGCTCGCCCTGGGTATCAAGCCTGATCTGGCTGAGCATGAATATGCTGCGGTGGAATCGATACTCTCGGTACGCGGTGTGGATATCAATGCCTTCAGGGAACACCGCCAGCAATACCTGAAAAGTGCCGGGCAGCAAAAACCTGCTGATGACAAGCTGGCCTATATGTCACATCGCCTGGCCGCCCAGCTTATTGATGTGATAGGCATCGCCCTGCTGCTGGCGCTACTGGGTTTGCTGATCACCTTCGCCATGCCCAATCTGTTCAAGCAGACCAACCGCGCCATCCTGATATTGTGGACGCTTTACCTCTTGTTCAAGGATGGCTTTGATGGGCAAAGCCTGGGCAAGCGCATCATGGGCATACGTGTGCTACAGCGTGACACTGAGGAGCCCTGCAACCTCACGCAATCCTTTGTGCGCAATATTCTTGCGCTGACGGTGGTCGATTGGTTGTTCGCCCTGGGCAGCAAGCGCTCTCGTCTGGGCGATATGCTGGCTGGCACCAGGGTAGTCAGGGAATAAGCGACTGCCTGACCAGCCGCCTCCTCTATCACATCCCGCCGTCACATCTCCCTTTACATCCATCCGCGCATCACAAAAAGTTTGTCGCATCAAAGCCGACCAGGCTCAGGTTATTGACATTCTTCAATACCCCCACCAGCACGATCTCATCCGGCGTGATGTTGTTGACATCAAGCTGGTTGATCACATACCAGATGCTGGCGTCGCCTATGATGTCGGCGGTAATGATGACCATCTTGCTGGCAACAGTAGGGCCGGTGAAGGCCTTGCCGGTACCAAACAGGGCGGCAATCTTTGTCGTATCGAGTGCATTGCCCTGCACCGTCAGCACGTCGCCATTGGCCCAGGCTTTTGGGGTCGTTGCTGCTGCATTGACGGCGGCAATCTTGGTCGTGCCGGTCTTGTTCAGGAAGGCGGAGAAATTCAATACATCACCGCCCTTGCCTATGGTGAAATTGGTGATGGTATCCACACCATTGGCAACCGGGGTAATGCCAAAAGCATAGGTATCAACCCCGATACCACCCTGCATGGTGTCGATGCCGCCGCCGCCATTGAAAAAATTAGGGTAATTCGAGCCAACCAGCAGATTATTCGCTTCATCACCCTTGATGGTGGTGGTCACCGTCACCTTGCCTGCGGATGAACCGGTGGTGGTGCCGGTACTGCTGGCAGGCGCTGCAATCAGGCTCAGATCGACATAATCAACCTTCTTGATATCACCACTGAGCAAGGCCAGCGGTTTGCCGTCCAGCGTCAGCAGATCCTGTCCCAGATCCACCACCAGTGGCGTGGTCAGCGCGCCCTTGCCACTGAGCAAGTGATTGGTTTCATTAAGCGGGATATCGATGTAATTGATCTGCAAGTCAGACTTGACTGCATTGATGATATTGGCAACCTTGCCACCGGTGAAAGAGGTATTGTCCAGCGTCACCGTCAGATTCGCGATATTGTTGATACTGGCATTGGCCGTGGCCTTGCCGCTCAGGGTCAAGGTGGCAGTGGTGTCGGTGGTCTTGACCAGGGTGCCGGTCAGGCCTGTGGGTACATTGGTGATCTTGCCCAGGGATGTGCCGACATTACCCTTGAAGGTGTCGCCAGTCAGGGTGAGGATAATACTGCTGGTGATGCTGCCATCATTGAGCTGTTGCTCAACAAAAGCAGGGGCCGAATAACTGATACTGCCTATGGTGGGCGTCACTTCAGACGCCTGCGCCACTTTCAAGACCAGTTGCTCGACATTGGTAGGGGCAGCTGCAGCCTCAGCCGCCGTTGGCATGCGCCCTATCAGCGTGGTATACACCACGCTGGCATACACCTTGGTCGAGGCAGCTATCTTGAACTCTTGCGACTGGGCAAACTGGTTGACGATTTCACCACGTGCCATGCCATTGTTCATTTGCCCAACCCAGTAATCGCGGCCTGCCGCATCAGCGCTGCGGCCAAGCACGTTCTGGTAAATCAGGTCGAGGAACTGGCTGTTTGACAAGTTTGCGCCGTATTTGCTGACAAACTCTTCTGATTGTGCAAACACCTGGGCTATCTGGCTATTGCTGCCGCCATTCCTGTGTACGCCCATCCAGAAGGTAAAACCATCGGTATCCGGTATGCGGTTGAAGGCAGCGAGGTAGAGCCGCACAATCTGCTCAGCAACCGGGCTATACTCAGGCGCAATCAAAAAGCTGTATTCCACCCCGGCGCGGGTGAGCAAACCAGAGTCAAGACGGGACGCATACAAATCCACGGTCTGTTGATCGGGTT
This sequence comes from Undibacterium sp. KW1, assembly GCF_009937955.1. Taxonomy (NCBI): domain Bacteria; kingdom Pseudomonadati; phylum Pseudomonadota; class Betaproteobacteria; order Burkholderiales; family Oxalobacteraceae; genus Undibacterium; species Undibacterium sp. KW1. The sequence goes on from NZ_AP018439.1 coordinate 4,180,691, forward strand.
GCTTGTCCCAGAGTATCTGGAACAAACCTGTGACGAATTCTTTATTGGTTTTGGCCATCGTTGCACCTGCATTTATTGCAGCAAATAATCACGAAAGAAACAGCAAGCATGCCCTGTCGGGGGTAGCAGTTCACTACTTTACGGCAAACTTTCTCAAAGTTTCAGTGTCTATCCCATGTCCGGGCTAGCGGATAAGACAAACTCAGGGTTCTTGCCAAGCGGAAAAACCCCTATTTATGCAGTATATGCCAAAAAATTTCGCAGCAATTCATGCAACAGGCATTAAAAAACCCGCCAGTTCCCATTTTCGGTGTCTTTAATTGATAAAATACAAAACATCCTGCAAGTCATTCACTAGTCAGCCCAGGCCCGGTAGCAAAAGAGCAGAAAGCCAGACATCATGAAAATCGCCGTCCTCTTCCCCACCCAGACAGAAGCCAGCCTGTTTCAGCGCGAAGGCATCATCACCATCGTCTCTGGCGTAGGGCTCACTGCGACTGCCCACGCAACCCTGCGGGCAATCTATGAATATGAACCCGACATGCTCATCATGGCAGGCATCGCCGGGGCTTATCCCCATTCCAGCTTCAAGGTCGGTGACGTGGCGCTGGTGGAAAGCGAAGTCGAAGGCGACCTCGGCTTTTTCACACCCGATGGTTTTACCCATCTCGCCCACCTGCCCATAGACATGGAATTTGAACGCCGCCATACTCTGAGCTGCCCCTTCATCCCGGCAGGCACAGAGTTCGCCCGGGCACGCAGCATGTCCCTGAATGCCGCGATGGCCCACTATGTCGATACAGAATTTGTCGATCTTGAAAACATGGAAGGTGCAGCCTTCTTCTATACCTGTTTGCAGGAAGAACAGCCCTTCCTGGAGTTGCGGGCGATATCCAACTTCGTCAATGTTGATAATGATGAATGGGACATGCAGGGCTCGATCAAAGCCATGACTGCGGCCCTGCATCACCTGCTGGATGACATACAGCACTGAAATAGCATTGAGCCACACTGAACCAGCACCAAGCCGACACAGAATCTACACTGAATTTTATGCACGGACCCGACCCCAAAAACCCTCACCCCATGCAGGGCTTCCCCCAGGTTTGCTATATCCAGAATACCGTCAGCAACCCCAATATCAGCATCGGTGACTACACCTATTATGATGACCCGGAAGATGCTGAAAACTTCGAGCGCAATGTGCTCTACCATTTCCCCTTCATCGGGGACAAGCTCATCATCGGCAAATTCTGTGCGCTGGCGCGGGGTGTCAAGTTCATCATGAACGGGGCCAACCACAATATGGCAGGCATCTCCACCTACCCTTTCCAGATTTTTGGCAATGGCTGGGAAAAAACACCGATGGATCTTGAGTCCCTCCCCTACAAAGGCGACACCATCATCGGCAACGATGTCTGGATAGGGTATGAAGCACTCATCATGCCGGGTGTAAAGATAGGTAATGGTGCCATCATTTCTTCACGCTCCGTCGTGGTTGCCGATGTACCCGCCTATACCATCGTCGGCGGCAACCCGGCTAAACCCATACGCCAGCGCTTTACGCCGGATGTCATCGATACCCTGGAGCAGATCGCCTGGTGGGACTGGTCGGTAGAAAAAATCAGCCGCTACATCAGCGTGATTATTGCGGGCGACATCGGCGCACTCAAAGCCAGCGCACTGGCTGAATAACGGCGCTTATCTCAATTTACTTTTAGATCCAAAAACATGAAAATTACTGACATCCCTTTTGGCACGACAGACTGGTCTGCCATAGAAAAAACCGAGCATCCCGGCATCACCGGCAAGGCCTATTGGCGTACCTGCAAGTTTGGCGATATCCGCGTACGCATGGTCGAATACACAGCCGGCTACCTGGCTGACCACTGGTGCAGCAAGGGGCATATCCTGCTCTGCCTCGAAGGTGAAATGCTAACCGAACTCGACGATGGCCGCGTGCTGACCCTGAAGGCAGGCATGAGTTATCAGGTAGCTGACGGCGCAGAGGCGCACCGTTCATCGACAGCAACAGGGGCAAAGTTGTTTATCGTCGATTAGGCTTGCGATCTGAAACCGCAACGCTGGTCTGCTTGCGGTTTCGCCCCAGCCATTTCAGGCACATTGCTTGCAAACGCACAGGATTCTTGCATTTGCTGCATATCTGTATGAGATTGTTAAATCTGACGCAAAAACATTTCCACAGGGAAAATTTTAGCTTATCCTTCTGTCTGAGCTTCAACACTTGAAATCAAGTAAAAAATAACGAGCAAGAATGCTGTTGTTTTTTCCTGAATTTTCATCACCTCCGTTGCCCATCCCCCGCAACGAAAGAAGCACCCACTAACGGCCCAAATCCGCCGCGTTGTAAATCCCGTATTTTTTATTCTGTTTGCCCATAGTCCGAGACCAGGTCTCTGCAGGCATACAGCACGTGGTTCAAACGAAAGGAAGCATCATGTCCACAACAACACACAACGAACAATCCACCACCATGCTGCAAAGTGCAGAGCATGGCGCGCAGGAATATCTGGTATTCACCCTGGGCCAGGAAGAATACGGCATAGACATACAGATAGTGCAGGAATTGCGCAGCTACGAAGCAGTGACCAGTATTGCCAATGCGCCAGACTATATCAAGGGTGTCATCAACCTGCGCGGCAACATCATTCCCATCATCGATCTTCGCCTCAGGCTGGGTTTGCCTGTGCGCTTTTACGACCAGTTCACCGTGGTCGTTGTCGTCAATATAGGTGGCAGACAGATAGGTATCGTCGTCGATGGCGTTTCTGATGTCATTGCGCCGCAAGCAAATCAAATTCAGACAGCACCGCAACTGGTCAGCATCAATGATTCCTGCCGGTTCGCTGGTGTCGCTACGCTCGATGACAGGATGATCTTGCTGACAGACATCAGCCGCCTGGTCGCTACTAACGACATTTATCTGCTTGAAGAAGCCGCAGCCTGAGCCCGCGCACTTACCAAGCACACTGACAAATTACTGCCTTACCGGAGTAACAAATGAATATCAAGAATTTGAAAATCGGCCAAAAACTTGGCCTTAGCTTTGGCATCATCGTCTCGCTGCTGTTGCTGATGTCCATCATTGCCTACCTGTGTGTCGATGAGCTTAATAATGATCTGGATCTGACGAACAAGGACCGCTATCCCAAGACTGTCCAGGCACATATCATCAAGGATGAATTGAATGAGACTGCGCGCAACATGAGCAATATCCTGCTGATGACAGATGCAGAGACACTCAAAGCCGAATATGCCAACATGGATCAGTCAGCAATTGATATTACCAAAGCTGTTGAAGCGCTGGATAAGACTATCACCTCAAAGCGCGCCCGCGAAGACCTGGATGCATTGCAAGCCGCACGCAAGGAATTCCTGGCAGTGCGAACAAAATTCGTCCAAGTTTCACGTGAGGGCAATAAAGAAGAGGCGCTTAGCCTGCTTCTCAAGGAAGTACGTCCTGTCCAAATAAAGTACTTTGACGCCCTGGACAAGCTGATCGGCTATCAAGCCAGCCTAATGGATCAATCTTCGAAAGAAGCAGAAGTAAGTGCGGCACAAACCGAAATGCTCATCGTCGGTTTAACAATCGCAGCAATCATCATCAGCGGCTTGCTGGCATTCATAACGACACGCCTGATCACGCGCCCCATGAAACAAGCCGTTGAATTAGCCAACAAGGTGGCGGGCGGTGACTTGTCATCAGACATACAAGTGACCAGCACCGACGAAACTGGTCAGTTGCTATTGGCACTTAAAGGCATGAATGACAGCCTGGCACGCATAGTAGGTGAAGTACGTGCAGGCACCGACACGATTGCTACCGCATCCAGCCAGATCGCCGCTGGCAATATGGACTTGTCTTCCCGCACGGAAGAACAGGCAGGCTCGCTGGAAGAAACTGCCTCGTCCATGGAAGAGCTGACTTCCACCGTCAAACAAAATGCCGACAATGCAAGACAAGCCAACCAGTTGGCAGTGTCAGCCTCTGACGTTGCACAAAAAGGTGGTGATGTTGTGGCGCAGGTCGTACAAACCATGGTGTCCATCAATGACTCATCCAAAAAGATTGTTGATATCATCGGCGTCATTGATGGCATCGCTTTCCAGACCAATATCCTGGCGCTCAACGCCGCCGTCGAAGCAGCCCGTGCCGGTGAACAGGGTCGCGGATTTGCAGTAGTCGCGAGTGAAGTGCGTAACCTGGCACAACGCTCTGCCGCAGCGGCAAAGGAAATCAAGACCCTGATCAGTGACTCGGTAGAAAAAGTCGGTGCAGGCACGAGACTGGTTGACCAGGCAGGTGCCACCATGGACGAAGTCGTACAAAGCGTACGCCGTGTGACTGATGTGATTGCTGAAATCAGCGCAGCCAGCAATGAACAAAGCACAGGCATAGAACAGATTAATCAGGCAATTACCCAGATGGACGAAGTCACCCAGCAAAATGCCTCGCTGGTGGAAGAATCTGCCGCAGCGGCTGAATCCATGCAACACCAGGCCAGCAATCTGTCGCAACTGGTCGCTGGTTTCAAACTAGGCGCAGAATCAGTGCAGGCCAATCTGAGCACTGTAATGGAAACAGCACGGCAGGCTATCAAACCAGCAACGGTGCAGCCACAAATAAAAACCGTTAGACACAACGCTCCAAACGCCATGAACATCAAAAGACTGGCAAGTGCGGTGAAGGTACAGCCCAAAAGACAATTCGCCAGTGCCAGCGCAAGTACCGGAGAATGGGTAGAGTTCTAATTTAAGCACACTAATAAGCACTCTATTTTGCATAAAACCAGCCAGGCACCGCCTGGCTTTTTTGTTGCACAAACGCCAGCGACAGGCAATTGGCAGCACCGCCATGCCAAGCGCAGCAGGCCGGATTTGTACCAACCAGAGTGAGGCTATGCTATATTCACAGCGACTATTCAGGTGCCATTCAGGTACAACTTGGCTACCATTTTGCACTATTTCGCTGATCTTTTCGCACTCTATCCACCATCCGGGAACATGGCATGTATAAAAACAAAACGCGCAGTCTCGTTCACACCATACTCTTTACCAGCCTTTGCCTGGGCAGCAACTTCGTGCATGCTGACGACAAAGGAACAACGCTGGACACCATCGCCATCAAGGCTGGCCGTCTGCTGGATGTAGAAACCGGCAAAGTCTTGCGCGACCAGCTCATCGTCGTTCAGGGCGAACGCATCATCGCCATCACCCCCATAGCTGGCACACCCGTCCCCGCTTCTGCGAAACTCATCGACCTGTCCAAATCGACCGTCTTGCCCGGCCTCATCGATGCCCATACCCACCTGACCAGCAACCCGCACCTGCATGGCTACAGCTCTTTGGGGACATCAACAATACGCTCCGCCCTGTATGGTGTACGGGCCGCACGCGATACCCTGCGCGCTGGCTTCACCACCGTGCGCGACGTAGGCTCTGAAGGCTTTTCTGACGTGGCCCTGCGTGATGCCATCAATGATGGCGACTTTCCCGGCCCGCGCATCATGGCGGCTGGTTATGCGATAGGCATCAAAGGTGGCCATTGCGACAATAACCTGCTGCCACCCGACTACAATGACACCGGCAAGGGCGTGGCCGACGGCCCCTGGGCAGCGCGCACCAAGGTGCGTGAAATGGCCAAGTATGGTGCCGATGTCATCAAAATCTGCGCCACTGGCGGCGTATTATCCAAAGGTGACTCCCCCGGAGCACAACAATACACGCTCGAAGAAATGCAGGCCATCGTGCAGGAAGCCCACAAACTGGGCCGCAAGGTCGCTGCCCATGCCCATGGCGCCAGCGGCATTGCTGATGCCATCCGCGCAGGGGTCGATTCTGTCGAACACAGCAGCCTGATTGATGAAGAAGGCATCAAACTCGCCAAAGAACATGGTACATGGCTGGTCATGGACATTTATAATGACGACTATATTCTTGGTGAAGGCGAAAAAGCAGGCTTTTTGCCAGAATCCCTCGCCAAGGAAAAAGAGATAGGCCAAAAACAGCGTGATAACTTCCGCGCTGCCCTGCAAGGTGGTGCCCGCATGGCCTTCGGTTCAGACGCTGGCGTCTATCCGCATGGTGACAATGGCAAGCAATTTTATTACATGGTCAAGTACGGCATGACACCCATGCAGGCCATACAGGCAGCCACCATCAGTGCCGCAGATTTGCTGGGTCTGAAAGAAAAAGTCGGCAGCATCAAGGTTGGCAAGTTTGCCGACATCATCGCCGTTGATACAGACCCGCTGGCAGATGTAACGAGCCTGACGAAAGTGAATTTCGTCATGAAGGGTGGCAAGGTTTATAAATAGAATTAGTTATTACGAAGAAAAACCTCTCACCACAGAGTCACAGAGTCACAGAAAAAGACTGAAGAAAATCTAAAAAAACCAAACATGGCTATCCGTAGCCAGGTTTAGTTTTCATCAATACCAATGTAGAAAGCAGCAATGAATCAAAAACTCAGCATAGATGAATACGACGCACTGGAGCAATTAAGCAAGCTGCCGCGCAACACCAAACCAAATGCCTGCATCAGCCGCAACGCCAAGCGCCTGTGCGGCATCAAGTTCATGACTTACCGCAAAGACGGCACGCTGGAACTGACCGATGCAGGCAGGCAAACCCTGTTCATCAAACAATGCATAGACGGCCTGCGCGCCATTGCCAATGACCCGGACACCACCCTCCCCGGCCCGGTAGCCACCTTCCTCGGCAAGAAAGCGCATGTGGAAGTCAATGCCGAAACCGGCAAAATGACCATCACCCAGCGTGGTATTGAATGCCTGGCGGATATTGATGCGCAGATGGTGCAGGGGAATAAGTAAATACATAAATAAGCAATATCGTCGAGACGGGATGCAATCGACGATTTATTGCTTACCTATCGCTTTCGCATAGATTCGGTGTATTACAAGGCACGTACGAAACTGTAAAAATATGCTCTTCCTCTCGAATAAACACCAATTGCGTTTTGAGATAAGCCGGACAAACGGGTAAGTACGATTAATTGAGTGTAATCGTATTTATGCTTCGCGCCAGTAAATACATTGTCACCTAGGGCGTGTTGACATATCATTTTAGCCATTCAAAAGAAGCCACAATAGCGAAGAATGAGGCGAAGCGAGAAGCCAACTTGTCATAGCGTGTTGCAATTCGTCTGAATTGTTTGATTCTCGCAAAAAAACGTTCGATTACATTGCGGTTGCGATACTGAAAAGCATCAATTTCTCTTGGCTCTTTCCGGTTCGATTTTGACGGGATCACAACCTTCGCATTTCTCTCTTGAATGCGCGCAATCAAAGCATTGGCATCATAAGCTTTGTCTGCCAGTACTGCTCCTGGCTGTAGGTCTTTGAGTAATGCCTCTGCTTGCGTCACATCATGACAATGCCCCCAGTAAGCAGGAAACGGGCTTCTTCCGCCAAGCCTTCCACACATACATCAATTTTAGTAGTCAATCCCCCGCGAGAACGGCCAAGAGCTTGCTCTCCTTTTTTTGGGCAGCGCCCGCTGCGTGTTGGTGTGCTCTCACCACTGTGCTATCAAGGCACACCTCTTCAAAATCAGCTTCTTCTCGCAACACAGAAAAAATACTTTGCCAACTATCTCGCTCAGACCACCGCGCAAAGCGCGTATAGACCGTGTTCCAGTAGCCAAACTCAACCGGCAAATCTCGCCACGGACTACCTGTGCGGGCTATCCACAACACTGCTTCAATAAACAGCCTGTCATTTCCACCAGACCTGCCTCCGCCTCCTGTTCGTCCAGGCAACAGCCTCTCTATTCTTGCCCATTGATCGTCACGCAACAACATTCTCGACATCCTTGATTCGCCCAAATTCAAGGATGTAAACACATTTTCGGAAAAGTTAACAGCCCTCATGCAAAATAGATATGTTAACACGCCCTAAAATGTTGTAAAAATAAAAATTAACATAAATTATCAATTATTTATGCTTATTTGGCAATATATGCATGCTAAATTAGTATTTTCAAATTGTTACGTACGGCCAGGTATATGCCAAGAGGCTAAGTTACGTCGAAAAGCACATAGCAAGTCACACGGGTACGTAACCTGTTGGTAGCCTAACTCAATGACATAAATATGAAGGGATATTCTATGGGTGCGTTTAAGTACTTTTTGATGATCGCACTGATGTGCGTGCCTCTTTCTGCTTTTCCCTACGGCCCCGATGGTCACAAACAGGTGGGGGCAATTGCAGACAACTTGATTGTCAATTCCCAGGCCGAGCTCGAAGTGAAACGTATCTTGGGAAATTTGAATTTGCAAACCGTTGCAGTATGGGCAGATTGTGCGAAAGGGACGAGTTCAAGTAACGGCGTTTTTGATTACGCCTCAGATCCGATTAAATTTCCTGAATGTATTGTTTTTGACTCACCAGAGGATAAAGCAAGATTTAAGAACTTCGCTGCCATGAACTGGGATCAATGTGGCAAGGCCCATGGCCGGGAACATTGCCACAATCAATATCACTATACCGATGTATCTACATTCAATACGAAATATACAAACGGACTTGTGGGGACTAGTTCATTTGATATTGTTCATTCCATTCAGGCCGCATTTATTTACTTGCGGAGCGGCGGGAAGACAATGACACCTCCATTTGTATTTGCAGATGAAAAAGAGGCCCTGATGCTTCTAGCCCATTATGTCGGTGATATTCACCAACCCCTGCATGTTGTCGCAGAATACTTAGACGAAAATGGCAAAGAAGTTAACCCTGATTTAGTTGGATATAAATTGGGTAATGACACTGTCGGAGGAAATCAGTTGTTTGACGCGAGTAAAACTCTTCATTCTGAGTGGGACTCTATTGGCCCTGACCTCAGTGTCGGCGGTAGTCGTGCAGCAGCACTGTTGTCTCTTGCAAGATGTGTAGGGCGGACAGTGGGCAGCCCTGAAAATTGGTCCATTGAATGGGCATCTGAGAGTGTCAGCATGAGTCGGCAAGTCTTTAGTGGCCTGCGATTTGTACTGCAAAGTAAATACGCTGGTGTCGCAAATGATAAAGAGCATAAATGGGACGTCACCGTCGTTGACCCGAACTACACTACTAAGGCAAATGATTTAAAGCAGCAGCAACTCGCCAAGGGTGGCGCTAGACTAGCCTGGATATTGAAAGCAATATGGCCTGGTGCCTCTGGCACAGACATTACTCCAAATGCGTGGTCCTCATGTAAGAATGGATATCTGTCTCCAAGCGACATGCAAAATGTTACGCTATGGCTACCTGCTCCGCCCGCAAAGAACAGTTTAGAGGAACAGGCGGATTTTGAACAAATTAAGAAGACACGTGCCGTGTTAATGACGCCACGTGGACAAGTCGCTGCGGAAGATGATGTCTATGATCCACCACTAGTGATGGGGCAATTTAAGGAAGCAATAGGTGTTACCTTGGACAATCAAAATGCGCCTACACTGATGATGATGATTACTCGAATTCAGAGTGACGCTTCTAAATTAGTTGCACCTGTTAAAAAATGGGACTGTGGCACCGCAAATGGAAGGTGTCGTCCTTTTGTAGAAGAGCGGATTCAAGATAGAACCTCCTGCTTAGAGCCTAAAGACATGGCTGGCCACAAAGAGTCAGACTATTCATTTCATTTAAAGGAAAGTGGCTCTTACCCATCTACACATGCACTATTTGGAATGTTGATCGGTATGATATTGAATGAAACGAATCCTGATCAATCGGACTCTGTAACGGAGAGAGGCATTGAATTTGGTAACAGTCGTGTTATCTGTGGTTTTCATTATCCCACTGACGTAGCGGCGGGTCGAATTGCAGCTGCTGCACTTTATGGAAGACTGCATGCGAATCCAGAGTTTCTTAATGACCTAGAAGTTGTTCGTTTAGAGATCAAGGCGGCTAGGGCAAATAAATAAGGTTGGCAAATTTTATGAGCATGGTGAATTGGCCATGTTAGTCCGGTACATGCATTAGAAATGAAAGCATAATTTATATACTCCTCTTAAAAAAATTGGTATCACATGAATGGGAAATATCCGAGTATTCTGTTTCATTTCACGCGGCAACAGAGTTCATTGCAAGGCATTTTGCAGGAAACTTTTAAGCCTTCTATGGCTAGAGAGAGGATCGAAACTGACATAGAGGTCAAAGAATTTGCGGTTCCTATGATTTCTTTTTGTGATCTCCGTCTTTCTGAGCTACGACATCATATGGATAAATATGGTCACTTCGGTATAGGAATGTCCAAGGAGTGGGCAATGCGGGAAGGATTGAATCCTGTCTCGTACGTAAATCCAAAAAGTGAATTTACCAATCACTTGATCGATGGCATAAAAGAACTTTTTGATATTTTGGATAAAGCAAATTGGCCCAACGATTTATCTATGTTAGACACTACCTACATGAAAATTTTTAATGTGCAGCGATATATTAAAAATTACAAAGGAAACCTTATTCGAGGTGGTCAAGATAGAGGCATATATACTTTTGCAGACGAACGAGAATGGAGATATGTCCTTCCACTTTTTACAAAACTATTGTTCCCGGTCGTACCGATCTCCATGATTGATACTCCTGAAAAAAAAGCTGCCTGGAACGAACAAATATCTTCGCATAAGCTTGGATTCAAAGCTGCGGATATCAAATATCTGATTGTAAAGAAGGAGTCAAATGCCGCAAGATTGCGAGAATACATTCATAAATTAAAGAATTACGAAACTGGTGAAAAAGACCATATGTTGGCAAGGATAGTCACTGCTGACCAAATTTTTTCGGACATGTAATAGACAAATTTTACGGTATCTCTATACACATATTTTTCTCGATTCTGCCAGACAATATCCAGTTGAGAAATATGATCAATTCTCATCGAATTCAAGCGCCTGTGACTTCATTGCAGACGAGAGATTATTTCATTTAGATGACATAAATGCGCGAGCCATTAGGCTCAAGGATTTTTAAAATTTTCATATTCGTGCTATGACAGAAAAATTTCCTACGGACACAGTTGCTATTATCGAAGATTTCCGAGCCAGCGGATGGCGGGAAGCAATATCTGACGCAGACGGGGAATTAAATGCCATGTCTGCGCCGTTAAGACACTTTTCTGTAACGCGTTCGGACTGAACATTAGGAATCAGCTTGCCCACGGTCTACTGGATTACGGAGAATGCGAGTCTGCACAGTCCGTCTATAGGCTGGATCAATTCAATACATGCAGGCGGCTACTTTGCATGAGAAACAGTGGCTATCTTGAAATGAGAATGAGTGGCTGCCTCATTGTGCCAATCGCTGGCCACTTTGCATAAGAATCCATGGCTACTTTTATGAGAATATGCACCCGGAGTGGGCCAAGTGCATAATCATGCATGAGGAGACAATTGATGAACTGGCCTACCACGTATCGCGTGACAGATCTTTGGCTTCAATAACCGTTAAGAATGATTGCTGCAAGCAAACTACAAATATATAATTTGACAAAAATTTAACAAATAACGAGAAATGTTAGAACCTGTTCGAGATCTTATTGTAAACAAAAGGAATATTGCGTAAACTCGGTTAGATGAGAAAAATCTACCCAAGCGACATAAGTCGAGAACAGTTTGCAAAGATAGAAGATATTCTGCTGAGCGCACGCAAGAAAACCAAGCCGCGCCAAGTGGATTTATATGATGTTTTTTGCGCGGTATTGTACGTGTTAAAAAGTGGCTGCCAGTGGGACATGATACCGAGCGACTTTCCTCCTAAAAGTACGGTGTACACGTACTTTAAGCAATGGAAAGAGAAGCCGTTGGGAAGTGAGTTAAGCCTGCTGGAGCAGGCTTTAAAAAAATCAGGTTGGCGCGGCCCGTACCAAACATGGTCGGAACGTACACAGCACCTTTTTGATTGTTGACGCCCAGAGTGTCAAAAACACGGATACGGCAAAACACAAAGGCTACGATGCAGGGAAGAAAATATCAGGAATCAAGCGCCATATTGCCGTTGACACAGAGGGGCTACCTCATGCCATTGCCGTGACAACAGCCGACATCACGGATAGAAAGGGAGCACTGGAAGCGTTTGAGCAGCACAAGCATTCCTTGGGCAAGGTTGCCAGCGTGCTCGTCGATGGTGGTTATACGGGACGCCCTTTTGCTGAGGGTGTCCATCAAATTCTGGGGGCGTCCGTACAAGTTGCCAAGCGCAATGAACTCCACACCTTTAGTGTCATGCCTCAGCGGTGGGTGGTGGAACGCTCTTTTGCCTGGCTTGAGAAATGCCATCGCCTTTGGAAAAACTGTGAGCGACAATTAAATACCAGCTTGCAATTCGTTAATTTGGCATTTCTCACTTTGCTCTTGCGGCGCGGGTGATCAAAAAAGATCTCGAACAGGTTCTTAGAGACGAATGGATCCACAAAAGCAGAAGGAGCAGTTCAACTACGCATACATGTGCGCGCTTGCTGCACATGCGGGTCTAAATCGAGTTGATTCGGTTGTAGATGATGACAGCATTGACGTTTCATTTAAAGGAAAGGGATACCATGGGCAGCCTGTGCGTAGTCCGCAGATCGAATTTCAATTGAAATGCACTTCACAAGATCTGGTTGATGGAGATGTGATCAAGTTCCCTCTTTCGCGGAAAAATTATGACGATCTCCGTGGCTCAGATTTTGCATCCCCGCGCTATCTTGCGGTCCTGTTGGTGCCAACAGAAATCAAAGCATGGATCGACCATACTGTAGATCATATTGCACTCTTCAATAACTGCTATTGGCTCTCATTGCGGGATGCAGCACCAACTGAGAATGAGGCACAAATCACTGTTGCCATCCCTTTGGCCCAGCGACTTACAAGCACAGCCTTGCGTGAAATGATGAATCGTGCAAGCCAAGGAGAGTGGTTATGATCGACCGTAACCATCTGAATCGGCGAGACCCCGAGATTACAGTAGAACAACTGCACGCGTACCTGGGGTCAAAGCAGTGGCATGAGGACGGCAAGATTCGAAGTGTCGCAACAATCTGGCATCGCTGGGACGATGATGACTCCGAAGTTCTCGTTCCTTGTATATCGGCTAAGGACTACTTGCCTCGTATACGGCAAGCCTTGCTCTCGCTTGCCGTATACGAGAAACGCAACTTAGCTGATGTTATCAAAGATATCCGGCAAATTCTCTCGAACGTAATCACGGTTCGGATCGTCCACGATGACACGTCTGATGGCACGATCCCAATCAACGATGGAGTGCTGTTGATTGCGAAGGCAAAGGAATTGCTGTCAGCTGCTGCTCAGTCGGTGTATGCAAAAAGGAAGCAATTCACGGGGGCCGTACCTAAGGAAGCAAAGGAATATCTTGATACGCTTTTGCTTGGGCAAACTGAAGTCGGAAGCTACATCGTCAATATCATCGCACCGGCCCAACAAGTCACAGATGTGAACGCCAGCACTGCGGAGGCTGTACCGCTAGGACAGGTGGTTACGCGAAACCTTGTAACGAGCCTTGAAGCGCTTGAGTTAGCAAGCGCCGCATACGAAGAGGGTGGAGATCTCAGAACATTTGATGCTGCTGTACGATCAGGCGCAAGCTCAAACATGTGTGATGCCCTCTTAGGTTTTAGCGGCGAAAAGCACCATCGCGAATTTGAAATCACTGTTACCAGCGCTTCAGTTCCGATGTTCGAAAGTGAACCAAGGAAATTTACGTTTGCTAGCCGCCACGTGGAGTTGCTGGAAAAGGTATCTGATTATTACAAAGACGACTATGTACTTACACAATGTAGGCTAATTGGGTACATCACGAAACTGAGCCGGCCGAAAGATGAAACATCTGGAACTATCGTCATTGATTCAACATTGGGTGAAATTGAACGAAAGGTTCGTGTCGAATTGGCAGGTGACGATTACCATATGGCAGTGCTTGCCCATGACAATTCAAAGCTTGTAAGAGTTGATGGGGATGTGCACATAAAGAGCAAGTCTGCCCAACTACTTAACCCAGTGAACTTCGGTGTCATTGAGAACGAGGACTTGTTCTAGGAACAGGCTTTGCCGACCCTTAACCACATGATGGATCGCGGAGAATCGCGATCAATTTGCAACGCGAGACCACTGAATGACTGGATACGTCTATTTAGAGTATGCACCGCCGAAGACTTGGGAGCACTTTGAAGAGCTATTCGCTGATCTGTTTCAGATTATGTGGGGCGATCCCAACCTCGTTCGACATGGCAGGGCCGGCCAAGCGCAGAACGGTGTGGATATCGTCGCGCGCCAAGGATCTTTGTATCAGGTTGGACTCCAATGCAAGCGACGCACAGGGTGGCCTGTAAAGAAAATAACAACAAAGGAGATCGACGACGAGGTCACAGAAGCGAAGAACTTCAAGCCGAAACTCCAGAAGTTCTACATTCTGACGACGGCTCCAGACGACGCGGCAATTCAGAAACATGTGCGTGAATTAAACGAAAAACACCGGAAGGAAGGACTATTCGAAATAGTAGTGTTCGGCTGGTGTGAACTATCGCGTCGGGTCACACTCAACAAGGTCGTAGCCGACAAACACTTCGGGGCAACTGATGGATCTACGCAATCTCCGCTTCTCGCTTCCTTTTTCGTAAAGGACGGGAAGCTACAACTAACGGAGGAAGCCCTTGACATCGTCGTTAGTGAACTCCTACTCGACTACCAAGATTGGCCTAAAGGCCACGTCGTAGTCAGGCAACTCGAGAGCGATGAGTTGGCCGAAGAGATTAAACGGGTCGAAGTCGGCTCGCTGACTAATTCCAAGCGAAAAAAGAGAATATATCTCAGGACCAAGCTTTTAAAGCTGCGCAAGAAAGAGGTACGTATTGCGACTGCGCTCCGCTTTTTCTTCACGACCCCAAGTGTTCAAGACTGGTTCGAAGTTTGGCAGGACGAGCAAGCGACGATCATTCGTTGTTTTGTGGAGCAACAACTGAACGAAGGCTTCTCCGGTAAACACAATGAACTAGACCTCTGGCCGCCGGGCGATATGAATCAGCTTTCGGATGACCGCATCAGAGTCTGGTATCCGCCCGCACTCTATGAAAGTGTCAATGAATTGAACGATGCGCGTCGCAAGAAGTTCGATCGCTCGATTTCAATGGATTCGATAGGAGAGCTACCGCCATCGCTCAGGTCTCAGATCGTATTGCCAAGGGCTCTCGCCAAAATCGAAGAACGCCTTTCCTTGGACGGATCATCAGAACGTATTCCGGACAACTGGCTCTTGCTTTCTGAATGGCGAATTGCGTTTCGTTGACCTGCAAAAATCCGCATCGATCGGCTACGCGGTGGCTATCGTTGCCTAAATTCTGGGGCAATTAGGAGTTTGCGCAAGGAATTTTATACCCATTAAAATGGCTGCGTTGCGCATGCCACCAGTGGTGAAGTTCATGCTATTTAAGAAAAACGTCAAAGCTATTTGATGATAAATGCTGCTTGCTTAAATTAAATGCGCATTAATAGGAAAGTCTTGATGGGATTCGATGCCTAATTGAATGACAACTTTTGATTTCCTCGTGGTACCAAAATAGTCAACATCCGTCTAATTTTTTCAAAATTAAATACCTGGTCAATGCTAAACAGAATGCCTGGTCAACCGCTAATGGATCTAATGGTCACACTAGTCCGGTACATGCACAAACCACGCAAGGCCGACAAGACTGCAGGCCAGGCATTGCTTTGTGGATCAATCACAGCAAAATGCCCGGCGTCAGGCAGCAATACCAATTGCGTTTTGGGGAAAGCCTTGCAGTAAGTTTCAGGCACGACCGGTGGCACAACTTTATCGAGGCTGCCTTGTAGCACCGTCACTGGCACAGCGGGTGCGGGTAACTGCATGGGGTCGGCGTCCGGGCGTTCAGCCGGATTTTTGCCTAAAAACTTCAACACCGCACCATCACCCAGTTTCAAATCATGGGCCATGCGCAGGTCGGCGGCGGGTGCCAGCGCAAGTACACCGGCGAGTGCGGGCGTTGCACATTTGACGGCGGCCCACAGCACGAGATGGCCACCGGCAGAATGCCCGGCCAATATGATCTTGCCGTTGTGTCGCGCCACCTGGTGTGGCAGCATTTCTATCGCGCTGGCGATATCTTCGAGGCTGGCGTCAGGATTACCGGGGATGCGGCGATATTCTGGTGTGACTACGGTCCAGCCTTCAGCGGCCAGTGCGCTGGACATCGCCTCGGTGTGCTGCCTGTCGTATTCTGGTTTCCAGAAACCGCCGTGTATCAGCATGAGCAGTGGACGCCGTGCACCGTCACTGCCATAACGTATATCGGCTACCTGGTCGGCATGACTGCCATAGATCAGGTTGTGGTCAGGTGGAGTGCCCTTGCGGGTCAGAATGGAGAGGTCTTCTGTCATAGTGGTTCCTGCAATGATTTATGTAGAACGGGAGAAGTACAATGCGCTCATTGTACCTGCCACTGGCTGTCACTCTTTGCAGGAGCGGCTTTAGCCACTCCTACAGAGAATGCTACAAGCCGTCTATTTTCCTGCCCTGCGCCCCAGCACAAACGCCAGCAATATTCCCATTGCAGACAAGCCCAGAGCACCGAGGTTGCCGATGAGAATGTAAGGCGTCATGCCGGTATAGCCCTGCACGTTTGCGGCCAGCACGGCGCGGGTATTCTCGGGCAATAACTGCTCGACCACACCACCTGGCACGATGACAGCGGTGGCACCGGTATTGGTGGCGCGCAGCATGGGGCGGCCAGTTTCGAGCACGCGCATTTGGGATATTTGCAAATGCTGGGGGATGGCGAAGGAATTGCCATACCAGGCCAGGTTGGATGCATTCAGCAAGATGCTGGCAACCGGCTGGCCTGCGGCGTGCTGGGCCGACAGTTGCGCAGCAATTTCTTCACCAAACAAATCTTCATAGCAGATATTTGGCATGACCCACTGGCCTGAGACTTTCATCGCAGGCTGTATCGGGCCAGAGGTGGAGAACTCGCCCATGGGGATGGACATCATGTTCACAAACCAGCGGAATCCCGGCGGGATGAATTCGCCAAAAGGTACGAGGTGGTGTTTGTCGTAACGGTAAGGCTGGGCATACTGGCGTGACATGCCGAGTACGCTGTTTGAATATTTGTCAGCACCATCGTGCACGCCTACGCCGAGGATGACGGTGCTGGCACTGTCCTGGGCAAAGGTATTGAGGATGGGCAGATAGTCTGGCGGCAGTTGCGAAGTCAGCATGGGCAATGCTGTCTCGGGCGTGACGATGAGATCAGCCGGGGTTTGCGTGATCATGTCGTGGTACAGCGCCAGCGAGTCATTCAGATGTTCCTGGCTGAACTTCATGTCTTGCGCAACATTGCCCTGCAACAGGCGCACCTGTATGGGCTGGCCTTGTGGCCTGGTCCAGCTGATTTGTTGCAGGCCAAAGCCAGCGGCAAATACCAGCACGATCAGGGCAGGCAGCGCCATTTTTTGCTGGCGGCTGCCAGCACTGACCAATAACAGGGCAAACGCCCCGGCCAGCAGCGCATTGAGCCAGCACAGGCCGAGCACGCCGATGACAGGTGCAAAACCGGCGAGCGGGCTATGAGTGTGGGCATAGCCTGAGATAGTCCAGGGGAAACCCGTCAGGAAGCAGATGCGCAGCCACTCGGCGATGGTAAACAAAGCAGGCAAGACCAGCAGGCCAGCGACGGTCGCCGAAATCTTCCAGCGTTGTTGCAGCCAGCGTGTGCCCCAGGCGGCGGCCGCCAGGTATATGGACAACGCACCAGTCAGGAACATCAACGCCAGCAGAGACAAGACGCCTGGCAAGCCGCCAAACACCGTCATCGCATATATCAGCCAGCTGGTGCTGGCAGTCAGCCAGCCAAGGCCATAGGCCCAGGCCAGCCAGCCTGCGCGCTTGCGGCTGATGGCGGCATCGCCTTCACGCAAAACCTGGCTGAACAAGAGTACCAGACTGAGTATCTGTACAGGCCAGAAATGAAAGGGGGCAAACGACAATACATTCAGCCCCCCTGCTACCAGTGCCAGCAGGAAGGATGAACGTACAGAAAGGGAAGACAATAAAGACCGCACAGCCTTAATCATCGGACCGCACGGTAGGTCGCTGTTCTACCATCAGCATCTGCACTTCACGCGCATCGGCGCGCAAGACTTCAAAGTAGAGGTTGCCGATAGAAAATTCGTCGCCCATGTGTGGCAACTCGCCCATATAGTCGGCCACGTAAGCGCCTATGGTTTCAGCATGGTCTGAGCCCAGCGTCGTACCCAGCGTGTTATTGAACTGCTCAAGATCGGTCAGGCCCTTGATGCGCCAGCGCTTGCCATTCCCCTTGCTTTCCAGCGCCAGGATATTGTCTTCTTCTTCCTCGAAATCGTATTCATCTTCGATGTCACCGACGATTTGCTCGAGGACGTCTTCAATAGTAATCAAGCCGGAGACACCGCCATATTCATCGACCACCATGGCAATATGATTACGGTTGGCGCGAAAATCGCGCAGCAGGATATTCAGGCGCTTTGATTCCGGGATATAGATGACCGGGCGCAGCATGTCACGCACATCAAAAGCGTCTGAGGCGTAGTAGCGCAGCAAATCCTTGGCGAGCAGGATACCAACCACCTTGTCACGGTCACCATCAACGGCAGGAAAGCGGGAATGCGCTGTCTCCAGCACTTCTGGCATCCATTCTTCTATGGGGTTGGAAATGTCGATGACGTCCATTTGCGCGCGCGGCACCATGATATCGCGTGCGCACAAGTCGGATACCTGGAACACGCCTTCTATCATTGCCAGTGCATCAGCATCGATGAGGTTGCGTTCTTGCGCGTCGTGCAATACTTCGAGCAGCTCTGCGCGGTTTTCAGGTTCAGGAGAAATCAGGGCGGTCAATCGTTCAAACAATGACCTGTGGGGTTTAAGGTCAGATGGTCTGACCTTACTAGAGTGCTCTTGCATAATAGGCGTAACGCCGTTGTTTCAATCCTACAGAATACAACAAATGGGAGTGGTTTCCCAAATTTTGATATCGGCAGTTACAAAAACTACAGCAAAACATGCGCAAGCGCAGACCAAAACCCGCGAAAAACACCGTTTGTCATCCCACTGTCATATTAGCGACCTGACTGTGGATCACGTTTTAGGCACATCAGGCGGCTGACAAACTAGCTGCCGTGGTGCAAAAACATCAATTAACCCAACGACAATAAAAGATTAAAAAAACAATTGCCTTTGGTTTTTCGACAACTTATGCTGGTGGCTGACAAAGTACAAGCTTAAGTAAGCACAAGCGCAACCACCATCCTCACCTGCAAAAAGCCAGGCCATATCGCAAACACCGCACTGGCGCTGGTAATTGCACTGACATTGAAATAACAGCAGTAATAAAAGCGACAGAAGTGCCAGATGCAGTAACAGCAAATTACCAATGGAGAGTATCCATGTCAGCAATCATCCAGGCCATCTTTATCAATCCGCCCATGGCAATTGCCCGCCTGGGTGGCAGCAGTACGCCGCAAGAGGCATTCCAGTGGATACAAAATCCGGCACCGCGCGCCAATGCAGAAACCGTCATTGCCCCCGACTGGTCACTGCGCATCTTGCCTGACAGTTCGGTCGAGCCGTATATGCCGACTGAGCTCAGCCTGCGTGATGGAGAACTGATCAGGCCCGTTGCGCCCTTCTTTGAAATATGGGCAAGAATGGGCGAGCCCGGCTCGGCAGAAAGCAGCTGGGCAGATGCTCCGCTGACCCCAGCCCTGTTGAAGCGCTTCAAGATACCGCTTGCCAACTTGTCACTGGAAGTGAATGCGCAAAACCACAAGGCGGCCCGGCGTGCCTCCAACCCGCTGCTACGTTTTGGCACCTATCCACCTGTGGTAGTAAGGGCAGACAATCATGCCAACACCCCTTTGCTAGCTGTCAGCCCGCCCACAGCAGCCAACCCCATGATACCGGCGGGGCGCAATATCCCGCTAGGCAGCATACAGTTCTTGCTCAGCAAACCCCAGCCCAGCAATGGTCAGCCCTGGCTGGCAGCAGTCAATGTAGAAGTATTTCGCTTTCGCTTTACCCCAGCGCGGGGTCGCGTATATGGCCCGCCAGATACCAGCCAGGATCACCAGCCACCCACAGGTGCTCCGGCACCACCGGTACTGGAGCCTTTCAACTTCCTCAACCCTGATGCAGGCTGGCGCGGTACCACGGGCACGCAGGCATCTATCGTCAGACCCTGGGATACCTATGATGGCGCACATGATGGCAACGACAATGATGCCAATGACGAGCTGTCGCTAGGTGTCGTCGATGATACCTGCGAAGCCAGGGTCAAAGCCACGTTGCGCTTCCCTGGGGCGACCGGGCGAACCATCAGCAGCACCGCCAATGTCTTTGTTGCCCCACCCGACTTTGCCCCGGACCGTAGGCCTTTCCTGTCCATGGCGGATGAAATCAATGACCGCAGTGCCGACATCGCCCAGCGCAATGCCGCCATGAGCACAGCCGAGCGCGAGCGCTGGGTAGAAGATCTGTTCGAGCGCGCTTATGAAACCCTGAGCCTGCTCAACATCGATTACTACCGCGAACTAAGGGCCATGCGCTTGCCCGCCGGTGCACGGCGTCCCCAGCCCATCCCCGGTGACAGCATGCGCCTGCCACTCCGGGCATTTGGTGCCAGTGACCCTTTGCGTAATCCCGATTTCGCGCTATCCAATGGCAATGCCGATGATCCCCTGCCACTGACCAGCCATGCTCGTTCGCGCCACCGCTACCTGTCTGACTTGCAGGCCCTGCATGATTTTGTACAGTTGCACCCCACCCGGCTGAAAGAACTGATACGCAAGAGTTTTCACCTGAGATCACCAGAAACAGCCAATGCCACCAGCATGCAGATGCCGCCACTGATGCGCAACTCGAATGCGCTGCCGCTGACGCTGAGTACCTGGCAATATGATCTGCTGATGAGCTGGGTAGATGCGATCGTCCAGACCCCCGTTACCTCACCACTGGGGCGTTCTGCCATTGTCGCCAGGCGGGCCGATGAAAGGCTGGATGAAATCCTCGCAGGCATGGGCACCGCTGCTCCTGGCGGCCAGCCATGAGTCTGTTACCGCTCCCGTCTGCGGCGCAGGCTCCTGGCAGTTATCGCTTCAGGTCCAGCCTGGGTCAGCATTTGCTGGTGGTACAGCACAGCCAGATTTATGACCTGCCCGAACAGGAAACTGATGCTGATATCAGCCTCGATCATGCGCTCAGCCAGATGCTGGCACGCACCCTGGATAATGAAGTCAGCCTCGACACACTAAGCCTGCCTACTGTACAAAGCCTGTCACTGAACGTCAGTTCCAGTTGCAACCTCGGTTGCAGCTATTGCTATGCCAGTCAGGGTAATTTTGAGGGCAAGCAAAGCAAGGGCATGGACTGGGAACAGGCGCGCAGCAGCATAGACCGCCTGCTGGCAGGCGCCAATCCACAAGCGCCACTGACCCTGGGCTTCATAGGCGGCGAGCCCTTTGTCAACCGCGCACTGATACATCAGTGCGTGCACTACAGTGCTCAGCTGGCACAACAGCGGCAACTGGACTTGCGCTATTCCGTCACCACCAATGGCACCTTGCTGCGGCCAGAAGATCACGAACTGCTGAGGCGCCATCGCTTTGCAGTCACCGTCAGCATTGATGGCGGCAGTGTCGTCCATAACCGCCAGCGCCCCATGCTCAATGGCAAGCGCGATTCCTTTGCTGCAGTCATCGAACACTGCCAGCCTTTGCTCGACCAACCCGGCATGTGCAAACTTGCGGCCCGCGCCACGGCCAACAGCCTCTCGCTTGACCTGGGCCAGCAGTTTGATGCCATTGCTGCACTGGGCTTTCAGGACATAGGCTTTTCGCCTTTGCGCAGCGGCTCGGCACTGGCATTGCAGGAGCAAGACTGGCCAGTATATGAGCAAGCCATGATCAGCCTGGCCAGCCGAGAACTGCAACGCGCATTGCAGGGGCAACAGATACGCCAGAGTAATTTCGCCACAGCCTTGAAGCAATTGCATGTCGGTGCCAGCAGCCCTTACCCCTGCGGTGCAGGTGGCGGTTATTTTTCTGTTGCCAGCGATGGCGACTGGTATGCCTGCCATCGTGCGATCGGCAATCATGATTACAGGCTGGGTGACCGGCATACGCTGGATGCGCCCAAACGCCTGCATTTTTTGCAGGAACGCCACGTCCATGCCCAGACCGACTGCCACACTTGCTGGGCACGCTACCTGTGTTCAGGCGGCTGTCACCAGGAAAAAGCCAGCCGCAGCGAGGCCTCTTGCGACTATATCCGTCACTGGCTGACTTTTTGCCTGCAGTCTTATTGTGAACTCAGCCAGGCCAGGCCAGATTATTTTACCCATTGCCGGCCATCCCCACGTGCCAGCAACCCAGCATAAACTGGAACATAAGGAACATAAAATGAGCCTTCCCGACATCATCAAACTGATTCCTCGCAATGCTGCCGCCCTGCGCCGCACACAAACTGCTGACAGCGCCATTACGCCGGTTGCTGGCAATCCCGTCTCTACCCGTCTGGAGTCTGGCGTCGGTAATTGTTATCCCGGACTGGAAGCTGACTTGCGTAATCTGGAACGACGTTTTTTCCCCTTCCTTGAAGTCGATATCGCCAATACAGAAATACGCATTGTGGCCGTCGATAGTACTGCGGTCACGGCAGCTGCCCTACCCGATGCAGTCGCGCAAAAATACCGCGACCTGGCGCTGGGCATCAGCCAGAATCAGCCCTGCATCATTAGCAGGATCAACGGTAATTTCGGGCCCTTTGGTAATCATGATCTGAACATCGCTCAACTGCGCCGACCGAGCGCAACTAGCACTAGTACCAGCGCCAGCACCAGCACTGCGCCCCCGGACGCCTGGACCGCAGTACGCCTGCTGCCAGAAAATACGGCCATCAGCCTGACGATACGGCTGGGTACCCGCAGCATCAGCCTGGAGGGCAGGCGCTCGACCTACCTGAGTGGCACAGGCAGCCTGGCTGCCATGTTTGAACCTGGTGAGCTCACGCAATCCCTGTGCAGCCCCTGGACCCATGATTTTCGTGACTGTGGCTGCTTTTACTGGGCCAGCAATCATCCCGACATTGCCCAGCCACCAACGCCAGATGCCAGCGAGCCCGGCGTACCCTGGCTGGCAGCAGTGCCATGGGAGAGGCTGGACCGCAGCATAGGCAGCACGCCACCCTCACCCGCCAATACAACTCCCCCGGAAGAACTGGGCCACTATGCAATCAACCATCAATGGCAAAGCCTGAACTTTGTGCTGGAAGGCCGCGAAACCATACGCCCCTACAAACCAGGCAAGTTCACTGCAGTTCCACTGGCATCAAGAGAAGAATTACAGTTATACCTGCGTTATGCCGCCGGGCTGGAACTGGCAGCGATACAGGAATACCTGTCGGCGGCCTATTCGCTGCGCAGCCCGGCCAGCCTGGCAGCAGGCAGCTTGCGCAACCGGGTCGCAGCCAGCTTTGCTGAACTCATGCGCATCGCCTATGGAGAAATGCGCCACCTGCGGGCTGTCAATAATGTACTGCAATCACTGAACGGTCCTGCCTATACACCGGCTTTGCAAGTAGCCAAAACAATTCCTGATGCCGCAGGCAATCAAAGCCCGGTACGTGCCAGGATACTCGACCGGCAAGCCATACTGGATTTCCTGGCGCTGGAACAGAGCAACCAGAGTGCAGATGCTTTATATGCACGCATCTACGCCACTCTGCGCCAGCCTGGCTTTGGCAGTGATGCAGACTGCCAGAGCATACGTTACATCATGGCCGAGGGGCAGGACCACTTTGAAACCTTTGAGAACATGCAGGTATGGCTGCAAGGTTTCCAGCCCAGCCAGTATCTGCACCAGAATTTGGTACAGGCACCTGCCGGCAACAGCGCCTACAAGGCACTGCAAACAGCTTACCGCAACCTGCTGGAAAAACTGTATGCCGGTTACCAGGCAGGCATGCCCCAGGGGGCGGTGGATATTAACTCGGCGCGTAGCGACATGGTGGCAGCCAACGGTTTTGGCAGCGCTGCCAGAGCCGTGATCAACGCGGGTTTCCTTCTGTCTTTCGATACCATCAGCGACACTCGTTTTACCTCTGTCGAGCCGCCACCAAGATTATGACGCATTACCGTGTTGCAGTGCTTGGCAATGGCCCGGTTGGCATACTGGCTGCCTTGTGTGCAGCCAGGCAAGGACACGGCCCTGTGTTATTACTCGCCGCAGACCCGCCTGCCAGTGTTGATGCTGAAGGTGGCGGCTACCGCATTGAGGCTGTCCCTGTCAGCCTGCTGGCATTGCTGCTCGAATATGGTATTCACCCTCACCTGATCGGGGCCGGGCAGACGCATGCAGTCAGGCAGATACAGTGGGATAGCAAAGCCAGCATGTCCCTGCCCACCCCCAGGACCGTACACATACACCGCCCGGCACTGGAGCAGGCCCTGTGGCAAAAGTTATTGCAGCAACCGCGCATCCACCTGCACCTGGGCGAACAAAGCCTGCAATTGCATGATGCCGGTGCCCATGGCGCTGATAGTGACCATGGTGACAACTGGCACGCCGACCTGTTAATTGATGCCAGTGGCCGCGCCGCCAGGACCGCCAGCAGCATAGACAAATCGCCGCAACCCTGGGTAGCCCGCCTGTTCACACTGGCTGGCAACACAAGGCCGTCCGGAAGTTTTCAATCTCATTTCCATTCTCACTTCAAGCTGGCAGCGCTACCCGAGGGTTATGTGTATAGCCTGGCTACGCCCGAGGTACAGAATGTGGTTTTTGTCGGGCGCGGCAAGGCAGTCAAAGGCAGTGCAGAAGAATTGCAGCAACTCTTGCAGAGCACTCAGGCTGACTGGGTACTGCAAGGCTTGCCTCAGTTGACAGAATTTCATAGCGGCATGGCCCATCCGGTGTCGCTGCAATGGGCCACATCTGAGCGCAGCGTGCTAATCGGTGATGCGGCACTGGCGCGTGACATTCTGTCGTCCCAGGGTTTGTCCTGTGGCTTGTCAGAAGCACTGTGTGTAGCTGAAATGGGCACGCCACAGGCCAGGGCAAATTTTCAGCAAAGGCAAACACAACAACGGCAATTGCACGCCACGGCATTGCTGAACCAGATCAGGAGCTGCCTGTATGGCATGGAGACTGCGTGGCAAGACTATGCGCAATTTATTATGCGGGCACGCACATAAACCGCCAAGACTGTCAGTTTCAACACTGTTTAAATCGCCGGGGATCAACTAGTATCAGGGCATGGAAAACAATCTCGACAACATCGATAACATAGCCAAAAAGGAGTCACCGTGTATCTCATCGCCAACATACTGACCGGCATCGTCGCCGCCCTGCATATCTACTTCCTGGTACTGGAAATGTTCCTGTGGGATAAGCCCATGGGTTTGCGTACTTTCAAGAACTCACCCGAGAAAGCAGAAATCACCAAGGTGCTGGCAGCCAACCAGGGTTTATACAATGGCTTTTTGGCCGCTGGCCTGGTGTGGGGCTTGTTGATGGGTGGCCATGAAGGTTTTCATGTGAAGATTTTCTTCCTGACCTGCGTCATCGTGGCTGGTGCCTATGGTGCATATTCCGTCAGCCGCCGTATCCTCTACATACAGGCAGCACCAGCCTTGCTGGCTTTAGTGCTGCTGCACTTTTAATTCAGTTTTCCGGCACATCGACGATCTCTTCCGAGTCATGGAAGCGAGTATAGTGGATGTGCTGGACCTGGTCTGAATCACGGTTGCTTTCAAAAACATCGACATAGCGATGGTTCCAGTGTATCTGGCTGCAAGGGTAGTAGTGGCGCGCCCTTTGCGGCTGGTTGGTGGTGTCATCGACCCCTTCTATGCTCAGTATCAGCGAAGCCCTGCAAGCGTGCAGGGCTTCTTCATCCATGCCAAACAGCGGGCTGCTTTCATCAATGACATGGATGACCGTCCAGCCGAGGATAAAGATAGGGTGCTGCTCACGCTCCAGCTTCATGTCGATGATCTTGCGAAAACTGCCCATATTGGCCGTGCTTTCATCCCGCATCAGGCGTAGTTTGGCGGTCGCCTCGCTGATGATATTCATGCGCGCATTGGCCAGGCGTATCAGCAAGACCCGCTTGCCATCCATCATGTGGCTGACAGGGTGATTCGCAAAAATAATGCTGGAGCGCGGGCGTGAAAAACGCGCAAACATGACGCCGGTAATCAGTGCGACACTCGCCATACCGACAAAAATCTCAAGCGTGGCGATGCTATGCCCATACACAGTTTGCGGGTGCATGTCGCCATAACCGACAGTCGCCAAGGTTTCTACACTAAAGAAAAACGCCCCCAGAAAATTATTCGGATGCAAATTGCCGATTGGGTTATCGCCCATCATGAATAGCGAGGCAAAGCACAGGTTCAACACCAGGAACACCACACCCACGCCCGCAAAAAACACCGGCCAGCTAGAGGTCATTGCATAGTAGTAAATATCTTGCCAGAACTGCGTACGCAAACCATAGGCAACGACAGAACGGCCACCCATGCTGATGCTACGGCCATGCGGTTTGTGTTGGGTCATGTTGGGGGCTTTCTGATGAAGTCCCCTCCCTTTCAAGGGGAGGGTTAGGGTGGGGATGGGTTTCGGTTAATTAGCGATAGATTAATTTGCGTCGGAAACCCATCCCCATCCCAACCATTCCACCGCGCAGCTTGCAGGCTGCTTAGAAATTTGTTGCGCAAAGCATGCTTTGCGAATTCCCACAAATCTCCCCTTGAAGGGGAAGGAGTTTAAAAAACGTCACTGATACGGATTACTCAACCCCATCCCCGCCAGTATCTCTATCTCCAGCGCCTCCATCTCCTCAGCCTCATCATCCTCTTCATGATCATAACCCTGGGCATGCAGGACGCCGTGCACGATCAGATGCTGGGCATGTTCAAGCACGGTTTTCTTTTGCTCGGCCGCTTCCTTCTCCAGTACATCGGTACAGAGGATGATGTCAGCCTGCGTCACCTCAGCATCTTCATCCTCGGTATAGGCAAAGGTCAACACATTGGTGGCGTAGTCCTTGCCACGGTAATCATGGTTGAGCACCCTGCCTTCTTCAGCATCGACAAAGCGCAAGGTGATTTCTGCCGGGAAGAACAGCGCCGCCTGCACGGTCTTGCGTATCAGCGGGCGGGTCAGGATATCTTGCAGGCGCTTGTCGGCATATTGCACTGACAGCGTCAGCTTGGGTTTAATTTCGGTTTTACTTTTTGCGACCATGATGGGCAGAGCTTAAAGGAGTTGCAGGTTTCAGCAAGCCGATGGCGGCGCTGTTGGCGGTGGCATTGGCGTTGGCACTTTCATAGGCATCGACTATGCGGGCGACCAGCGGATGGCGTACCACATCGACACTGCCAAAATGGGTAAAGCCTATGCCGCGTACACCATCGAGTACCTGGCAGGCATCGATGAGGCCACTCTTCACATTACGCTGCAAATCAACCTGGGTAGGGTCACCAGTAATTACCGCCTTGCTGCCAAAACCTATGCGCGTCAGGAACATTTTCATTTGTTCCGGCGTGGTGTTTTGCGCTTCATCGAGGATGACAAAAGCATGGTTCAGGGTACGGCCACGCATATAGGCCAGCGGGGCAATTTCGATGACCTGTTTTTCAAACATTTTTTGCGTGCGGTCAAAGCCAAGCAAGTCATACAGCGCGTCGTACAAGGGGCGCAGATATGGATCGACCTTTTGCGCCAGATCACCCGGCAAGAACCCCAGGCGCTCGCCTGCTTCCACCGCAGGGCGGGTCAGCACGATACGCTTGACGGCATCACGCTCCAGCGCATCCACGGCGCAGGCAACGGCCAGATAAGTCTTGCCAGTACCAGCCGGGCCTATGCCAAAGCTGATGTCGTGTTCGAGTATGGTCTTGATGTAATGGTTCTGATGCGGCGTGCGCCCGCGCAAATCGCTGCGGCGGGTTTTGAGCATAGGGCTTTCGATGTCGGCATCTTCCGGCAGTGGTGCATCCACCGCGACGGCATCGGCAGGGATAACATCTTCCTGATCTTTGCCGCCCTTGCCTTTTTTGAGGCTCTTGCTGGCGCGTTGCTCTACCAGGGCCAGCTGCACTTCATCGATGGTGATGATTTTTTTCGCCAGACCATAGAAATGTTCAAGTATCTCTATCGCTTTCTCGGCATTGTGGCCGCTGACGATAAATTTTTCACCACGGCGAAATATCGTCACATCCAGTGCCGATGATATCTGCCGCAAGTTCTCATCCAAAGGCCCGCACAGATGTGCCAGGCGGGTATTGTCCAGAGGTTGAGGGATGAAGTGCGCTACCGGCACGGGTGTTTTTGCCATTATGCTGTCACTGCCTCTTCGACGAGTTCGCCGCGTAAGGAATAATTATAGGATTCGGTGATGCGGGTATTCACCAGCGTACCGACCAGGTCTTTGGAACCCGCGAAATTGACGACGCGGTTATTCTCGGTGCGGCCCTGCAATTCATTCGGGTCTTTGACCGATGGGCCTTCTACCAGAATACGCTGCACCGTACCTATCATGGCATTGCTGTATTTCTTGGTATTGGCATCAATCACTGACTGCAAATGCTGCAGGCGGCGCAATTTGAGTTCTGCCGGGCTATCGTCAGCCAGATTCGCCGCTGGCGTGCCAGGGCGCGGGCTGAAGATAAAGCTGAAGCTGTTATCAAAACCAATGTCATTGATGAGCTTCATCAGTGCATCAAAGTCTTCATCTGTCTCACCAGGGAAGCCGACGATAAAGTCAGACGACACAGCAATATCCGGGCGCACCTGCTTCAGGCGGCGCAAGACGGATTTGTATTCGATGGCGGTGTAACCACGCTTCATCGCCGACAGGATACGGTCAGAGCCATGCTGGGCGGGCAGGTACAGATGATTGACCAGCTTGGGCACCTTGGCATAACAATCGATCAGGCGCTGGGTAAATTCCTTGGGATGGCTGGTGACAAAGCGTATGCGTTCTATCTGCGGGAATTCAGCGATGTATTCAATCAGCAGCGCAAAGTCAGCGATTTCGCCATCTTCCATCGTGCCACGGTAGGCATTCACGTTTTGCCCCAGCAGGGTAATTTCCTTGACGCCCTGCTCGGCCAGGCCAGCCACTTCAGCCAGCACATCATCAAAGCGGCGCGAAACTTCTTCACCACGGGTATAGGGGACGACGCAATAGCTGCAATACTTGCTGCAACCTTCCATGATGGACACATAGGCACTTGCGCCTTCGACGCGGGCCGGTGGCATGTGGTCAAACTTTTCAATTTCAGGGAAGCTGATATCGACCTGCGAGCGGCCAGAATTGCGGCGCGCATCTATCATCTGTGGCAAACGGTGCAAGGTTTGCGGGCCAAACACTACATCGACATAAGGGGCGCGCTTGATAATCGCATCACCTTCTTGCGAAGCCACGCAACCACCGACACCTATCAGCAAATCCGGTTTGTTGCGCTTGAGTTCACGCAGGCGGCCCAGGTCAGAAAATACTTTCTCGGATGCTTTTTCACGCACGCTGCAGGTGTTCAGCAAGATCACGTCGGCGTCTTCGGGTGTATCGGTTTTCACCATACCGTCATTGGCATTGAGAATATCTGCCATCTTGTCCGAGTCGTACTCGTTCATCTGGCAGCCGAAGGTTTTGATAAATACTTTTTTTTGCATAATTTTCTACACGCTCTACATACTCAAGGGACTGACATAATCCATGTTGCCTTGCACTGCTCCCCTGAGCCAGCGCCACATCACATGTTGGTATTTTTAAAAATTTGCGGTACCCATTCCTTCGCGGCTGGTAATACCCTCTTGCGCTCAATTTCGTTCAGAATCCAGATCCTGGACACATCACCAAAATTATCTTCCAGATAATTGATGATGACGTAATTACCGGTAATTTGCGTAGGTGAGATAAACAGGTTCTGGTCATCATAAATACGCAAACCCGGTGCCGTGTTTTTGGCTTTACCATCAATCAGTACATCGGGATATTGCGACATATTCAATACGCCGCGCTTGGTATTCTCCGGAAAATTACGTTCATCCGGTATTTGTGCAAAACCTTGCAAACTCGTCATTGCCAGCAAGACCAGCATGAACATCATCATTACACGGCGTAAAGCCAGCAGCATAGGCATACCTCGGCACCTCTTGGTGGGGATTAAATTCAAAGGAATCAACTACTTAGGTCAAAACCTCGGGAAACCGGCAAGCCTGCAAGTTTAACACAGTCAGCGCCACACTTCCTATTGCAGCATAGCAGCACTTGCAGCCGCAAAAAGCCAAAATGGCCCAAAATCTGTGATAATGGCAAAAAAAGAACGATGGAAACTCATGCACACCCGCTCACCCCGCTCTGAAAAGCGAGAATTTGATACCCGCCATTTCCGGGATGCCCTGTCGCAATTTGCCACTGGCGTCACTGTCATCACCACCCGGCTGGCAGATGGCCAGTTCCTGGGTTTGACCGCCTCCTCCTTCAATTCTGTCTCGCTGGACCCGCCCCTGATACTCTGGAGCCTGGGCACGGCCGCCAACAGCCTGCCCGTGTTCAGCGGCAATTCTCATTATGTAGTCAATATCCTGTCTGCCGAACAAGCCTGGCTGGCCGAGCAGTTTGCCAGCCGCAAGACTGACCGCTTTGCAGGTGTTGATTACACACTGTCACGTACCGGTCACCCTATCCTGACTGGTGCTTCTGCCTGGTTTGAATGCCATAACCGCAGCCGCTACCCTGAGGGTGATCATGTCATTTTCGTTGGCGAAGTCGAGCATTGCGAATTCACCAAACAGGCACCGCTGGTGTTCCATTCCGGCCAGTTCCTGCGCCCCACCAAAGAATAGACACATCCATGACGACCATTTTGCCTGTCGACCTGGTCGGCTACATTGCCGCCTGCCTGACGACGACCGCCTTCGTGCCCCAGGCCTGGCTGACCTGGCGGCGCAAACGGGCAGAAGGAGTTTCCCTCTGCATGTACATCATCCTCGTCCTCGGCATCACGCTGTGGCTGGTGTATGGTCTCATGCTCAGCGCCCTGCCCATCATCATCGCCAATATGATCACACTCATGCTGGCCATGTTTATCCTCGTGATGAAACTGGTCTATAAGTAAATCAGGTAAATTTTCCAGTCCTGGCTCCAGCCAGAACTTCGCGCTGGGAAAAAGATGTGCGCTTTGAAGAAATCATCACCACCTGACAAAGACCCGCCGCCATGCATAACGCTTTCATATCCTGCCCGGCAGGCATAACCAAGTATGCCCTCGACAGGCATGTGGAAATGAGCTGTGAATATGTCGATGTCATTGATGGCGGCTACGACCTGAAGGCAAAAGATGGCGGTACAGAACTGCGTTTGAGTACCCGCTTCATCAACAAGTCACAATTGAAGACGTATGGTGATCTGTGGTGCAAGATGGTGCTCAACGACTTTCACCAATCCATACTGAGCCTCATAAAAAACTGTGCCAAGCAGCGTTATCAGCAACAGCAATAACAGGTAAAAACAGGCAAAAGCAGCAAATTAATTGATGTATTGGCGATTGCTTGAATCCAAAGCCAGGATGTGAGAAGCTTGGGGCCTTGATGACGACCCGGAACCTGAGGCATTCTGCATGAAACTCTCACAGCTTTTATCTGCCGCCATCGTGATGGCACTGGCAAATAGCGCATTTGCCCAAGTACAAAGATGCGTAGCTAGCGACGGGCGTGTGACTTTTACCGACAATGTCTGCCCCAAATCCAGCGTCAATGGAAAATCCGTCAAGGCCAACCAAAAATATGTGGGCTCAGAAAAAGTGCAGGAAACCAACTGGGCCGCACAGAATGAAGCTTTTAATCAACGCCATGCCGAGCGCGAGAGAAGAGCTGACAATGAACGTGCCATTCACAATTTCCTGACAGCGCCCATGCCCGCAGGTGTCAAGTCCAGGCAATTGACGACTTACACCAATGCCCCTCATAAGCTTGAATACAACAAGTAAAACGCTAGTCAGCAGATTCAGAGAGACCCGGGCTTGCCCGGAGTAAACCCTGTAAAACCGTAAATCCGCTCAAACAAAGGCCCAGCTCGCAGACTGGGCCTTTTGTATTCCAGGCTAAGGCTTGGGAGCAGCTGTCGCCACCGGCCTGACAACCGACTCTACACCGCGTGCACCATGCATGTCAGTATCGACCTTACCCTCCTGCAAGTCAATTAATGCCTGCTTCATAACTTTACGCGGCACTGTCTTGCCATCCGTCGTTTGATCACGCTCGTGTGGTAGCAAGGCTTCATTGTTTTTGACCCGTGCGGCCTGAGCAGATCCATCAACGCCCCGACCCGTGGCTTCACCAGCATTGGCCTGCTTGCGATTCTTGCTGTCCAGATTCACATGTCTAGAGCTCACGGCCCGTCACTCCCATTTCTGCAGCCTGCTGTACCTGGTCCTGTTGCTGCAGCCGTCCGGCAATAATATGTGTCACGATGCTCTCCATCCTGGTTGCAAAACCCGCATTGGTCTGTGAGCCTATGAGGGTGCTTATTACCAAGATAGACGCATTCCTTAGAATCATCTGTACGCTGGCGCACCCAGCCTTACAGACATGAAATCCTTGCTTCTTGTTTTTGTTTCTTCAAGCAGGACTCAACTACCGCCACACCACCAAGGTGAAATTGAGGTATGCTCACCTGGCACGTAACGCCATTTTCTCTTTGCAGGTGGTGCAAGCAAATTGAAGCACGCAATTAATAAATCCAGCCGTTGCTGTATCAGCATGCCTTATTAATACAATGAAAGATCAGATACATTACCAACGCGTTCCACAGGTGCCTGGACTGGTCCTGAGTGCTAGCCGGATTTCAGAATTTCACTTCGACCGCCATTATCATCTCGACTACCACATCGGCCTGGTGACGGAAGGTGTGCAACGCCAGGAATTCCGGGGGAACTCGGTGCTGGTGGGCGATGGTTGCATCGTCCTGATGCCACCGGGTGAAATCCATGATGGCATGGCAGAGGATGGTGATACCTATACGCTCAAGACCTTTCGCCTGCCATTTGACCTCGTGAACCAGGTCACAGAAGAACTCTCTGGAACAAACCGTGAACCGGCTCTGATGGGAACGATGCTGGAAGACCCCGTACAGGCCGCCCATCTACTGCGTCTGCATGACAGCATGTATGCGGATAAAGACGCGTCTCCTCTGGCGATACAGTCGGACTGGCTGTCCTTGCTGGATTTTATCTTCACGCAATCCAAAACCATACAGCCCCAGAACATCAAAGGTGGCCTCGCCCCCTGGCAATACCAGCGCATCAAGGAGTACTGCGTGGCGCATCTGTCAAAAAAAATAAGCCTGGATGAGTTGGCGGGCATTTGTGGCCTCGGCCCATTCCATTTTTTGCGTCAATTCAAGAACAGCATAGGCATGACACCCCACGCCTGGCTGGTCAGACTGCGGCTGGAGTACGCCTGTTCATTACTGGGAAAAAATCCGCAGACCATCGCCGATGTGGCACAACTGGTGGGCTTTTATGATCAAAGCCATTTTAACCGCGCTTTCAGACAGGCCTACGGGGTCGCACCGTCCTCGTACTAGAACTCATTTCATAAATAGGATGAGTGCGAACAAGACGATTTGGGATGCAGTGTAAGGCGTGGTCCGCTGCTAAGGCTCCTGCCTTAGCGAGGGCCACAACGCCGCAATGCGCCCAAATCGTCAGTTCCCGGAGGGTTTACCTCATAGCGCGTGCTGGACAGCGTTGGACTCGTTATCAATAGGCAAAGCTATTGACTGCCTCGTCTCCTTGCAGGACGCATGTGCGCTGGTAAGCGCACATCGTACGCAGGCGCGCAGCATGCTGCACGAAACCCCTGCTTTACCCTTGCCAGCCCACGCTATGAGGCAAACGCATCTCACCCTATTTATGAAATGAGTTCTAATAGTCAATTTTTTACAATCCACCGCGCCAGTCCTGCTCTTATCATACCCCAATTGGAGCATGCTCCAGGCAAAAACAGGATTTTCATGCCCACCACCAAGGAGAATTTGCATGACGACAGAGCGCCACTATTTCAAGAGCGATGAGCTCAGCATGCACACGGAAGTAAAACTGTGCACGCCAACACAGGAAGGCGAATATGAGATCATTCTTGCAGCCACCCTGTTTCATCCGCAAGGTGGAGGGCAACCTTCCGATGTAGGCAGCATTGCCGGGGTCAAGGTCAAACGGGTGTTTCAAAATGGTGAACAGATTGTTCATGTCACCGGTTACCCTGTCGCCGTCGGCGCTACCCTGATTGAAGTTTGTCCAGAAACTCGCAGGCTGCATACCCAGCTCCATTCAGCAGGCCACCTGATAGGCTGCTATGGTGAACTGGCTGGATGGCGACCCGTCAAGGCACATCACTGGCCAGGCGAAGCCAGGGTAGTCTTTGAAAATGATGGTACCACCACCGCCTTGCCCGCAGACGAACTGGCGCAACAAATCCAGACCTGGATCACTGCAGACCTGCCACGCCACACCAGCCTGCAAGCAGGGCAACGACAGATTGGTTTTGGCCACTTGCCTGCCCATCCCTGCGGAGGTACGCATGTGCTGTCCACTGGCCAAATCGGCCAGGTCAACATTACCAGGATCAAGGAAAAAAAGGGGCAAGTATCAGTACACTATGAGCTTGCCCCGGCATGATCTTCCAGTAATTTTTTATAAAATTCGCTGCAAACAGCTACGCGGCTTTACCAGAGGCACCCTCGGTGGCCGCATGATGCCTACCGCGCACTATATCGCACGGACGATCTTTGCTAGCCGCTTCACTTTCTGGGTGATGTCTTCGGCATTGACATGTGCATATCCCCGCACCACATTTTTCTTGGCAATAATAAAATCAAGTTTTCAGCAATGGTCGCATAAAATGCAGATTTGGATTTTTCTGCTGCATCAATCAGGTAGCAACCTAACGCTGTGTTTTGGTCTGGCAGGCAATTCAACGGCGAGAAATCATGACAGAAGTCTTCTATCGTCAAAATCATGTAGTTACTATAACCATCAATAACATCGACTAGCTCAGCTTCGAACTCTGATAAAGATATTTTCCCCTCCTGAACACCCAGATACAAAAAACCCAGAAAAAGCGACACATAGCGCTCGTCAAAAACGACATGCTGCTCTCTCATTTGTTCCAGTAAAATATCCTGCGCCTCATCTGCTGTTTGGCACGCAGCCAGTTCAATGAGCGAAAACTCTGGCATTACTTCAAGCTCACTTGCCACGCCTGCCACGCTTGCGAGATTGTTGATCTCTGCAACGGAGAGATACTTTGACTCGACAAGAGAAAAAATCAGCAACAAAAAATTTTTATTTTTATCTTCATCCATAACATCAAAGCTTCACCCGCCCCGCCAACTCCTGCACAGACGCCGTCCATTCATTCGACAGCTTGGAATCTTCCCAAAGTTCCTTGAGTTCAGATTCATCCCCCAGGATTCTGGCAATCACCTGATGGGCTTTCTCGACCAGCTCCTTACCCGGCACCAGCTTTGTTTTTCTGACCCATTTATCGACGCTTTCACTGTACGCATTGCGCATGCCCCAGTTGCCCTGTAATCTGGCAATCACTTCAATAGCGGCAATCGCCTCTTCTGCATCAGAAGCATCAATATAGCCATCGCCTTCCTGCAATATCTTGTCCAGCGTTTCTTCTACCAGTGACAGATCATTGCAGTCTTCAATGGCATAAGCCCAGTCACATGCAGTATCGTTTCCAAAAGAATCGGCAGCCCAGGCACCCATATCAGTTTTCCTAAATTTGAAATATTCGCTGGAAGGCAAAACTACCCTTCTGTTAAAAAAATCCGGTTGCGCCAAGGTGGATCAAGACATCAACCTTCATCCGCCTTGCGCACATACACCCCTATCACGCCCAGCACACCAAAAAACACGCAGAGCAAATGCAGGTACATCAAAGGGAAGATTTCATACAAGACATTTTCATCACTGTAAGGATGCAAGGGCCGTATGTCTGCATGCATGATGCTGTCGAATACCACATGGGACAAAGCACCAAGCAAGGCGCCAATACTGACCTGCAACAAGGTCAGTTGCTGCCAGTGATAAAAATTGGGCAGATAAAATCGTCGCGCACACCAGCGTGCCAGCAGGAAAAGCAAAACCGTAAAACCCGCCAGCAAAGCTGCACCAAGATAGGTATGGAAAAAAACATGCACAGGGAAGCGCGCATGCATGAGGTTATATACAGACTCCACATCAATGAACACATTCACGGCAGAGAAAGACAAAAAACTGACGTGGCGCGGCGCTGCCGCCTTGAGGGCAGCACCGAGACCAAAATGAAATGGAGTAACCGGCATGAAAGATGTACGCTCCTGCGCAAAGATAATCAAGCAGCAGCATACGATGACCAGGGAGGATGGTCAACCAGACAATATCAGGCGCGATCAGGCAAAATCAGGCGATCACTGCCAATTTTGCGCAGCCCTGTGAAAACCAGCTCAGTAATCGATACCGCGCCCGGTTTCCAGTAGCGATTTAAGACTGGACAATACCAGCGGCCAGCCAAAGCTGATGCCGCGATGCACTTCAGGGCTGAGCTCTTCATGCGTCACCGTCAGGCGCTCAAGTACACGCCAGATGCTTGCACCCTGTGTTTTTTTTAAATTCTTTAGCAGGTATTGTCATAAGCCACACTATAAATTTGAGGCATCGGTCAGAGCAATTCTTTTAAGCCCTGATCACTTAATCTTATCCTCTCAATATGGGTGGCAACATCTTTGCTGTTTGACTGATACGTTACAATCCATCTAAAAAATGGCGTTCCCAAGACGAAAGACAGCAGATACTTTTACCTTGGGCACCTCAGTAACACACCGAAAGATTGCGACATGAATGAAACAGCCAAAAGTTTTTTGGATGCCTATGCCAGCGGTGGCGAAATAGAAGGTGGCTGGAAATTTGCCAAAGCTTTGCAGCAAGCCCAGCTTGATTATTCGGACAAAGGTTTACACCGGCTGGACCAATTATTTGCAGCCATGCGGGAACGTGTAAAGCCATCCCGGGACGACATGCAAGGGTCGCTGCAAGGTCGCAACTTTTGCGCCCTGATTGCCTATCATGTGATTGAAGTCCTGCGTCGCCGTACTGGCGCGCATATCGATTGGCATGACAAGGCATCGGCACTCCAGGAATTACCGGCTGGCATGCAATTACCCAACGAGCCGCTTGCCCGGCTGATTGCCCTTGCGCCTGACCAGGGCGTCGCATTTATGCCTTTGGATTGGATAGAAGCAGAGATATTTGCAGACAGCCAGCAATCAAAAGCTGCAGACTATGTCACAAGCCTGATACAGCAACTCGAACGTAATGCGCCTGTCATTTGGTGGACAGGCATGCAGGCCCTGGGGCGGGCTGCCTCATGGCAAATGATGATGGTGGCTGACGGCGGTGCAGTGCTGCCCTTGATGCTGCGCTCAACAGCGCCCATGTCCTGGTGCGCGCTGATGTCTGGCCTGCCAGGTGAAAGCCCTGAACAGGCTTTGCAGTATGGTGTTGATTGCCAGAAAAACCAGGACGGTGCAACATGGCAAGTGTTTTCTTATGATGGTTACGCTGATATTGAAGAAGGCCGTTTCGATGCGGTGATAGTCATTCTTTATACTTACGGCAAATCGCCTTTACAGTTGAAAATAGCTTTTCCATATCGCCCCGCCCAGGCTGGCCGGGCATTTGAAATCTTCGACCCAACTTTGCGTGGCACAAATGTGGAAGGCGAACAAGTGCTGATGTTGGGCAATGCCATGCAACGCGGCATACGGAGCTTCAAGTGGGCGTTTGGAACTACGTGGGACCAATTACGGAAAACTTAGCGCTACGCAGACAATGATATTTATGACGGAAGCCCTCCCAGCGTCCGCCATATACTCGCATCTATTTTCAAGCTATTGCGGCTTGACAGTTTCTTTCTTCACCGGCTCTGGCACCCGCATCATCATGCGGCTGGACGGCGAATCCGTACCCATCAGCATATTCCAGTTTTTGTCTGCATCCTGCCCCGCCTTGTTCACCAGCGGGATGGTTGACAACACATCGCCAGATTTTTTTGGTGTTTCTACTTCTGGTTTGGTGGATTTTGCTGACTCTGCTGTTTCACCAGGCTTGGCGGGCGTTGCGGGTTTGACGGGTGCTGCCGGGCCTGGGCCATCCCAAACCTTGTTGGTCAGGTCTTTGTCATACTGCGTCGCATGTTTGTCCAGGCGCGTCAGCAATTTATTGTATTCTGCCGGGTTGGTATTCCAGGCTTTGTAGATATCGCCGACATCATCAGATCCGGCAACCTTCTTTTTATCCAGATAAACCGCAATACCGTAGGACACATTCGATGCCGTGTTGAACCTGTCGTATTTGTCGGCCACTTCATAGCCACCTATGCGCTTGGTGCCGCTCAGTCTCTCTGCGGCATCTTTGGCCGTGCTGTCGGTAATGGCAAACACACCGGATGCAGAAGACTTGCGTGAAGTCGTTGCAGCGTCAGGGTTGAAGCCGGACTCCACCTCGGCCAGCGCCAGCAAATTGGCAGTGTCCTTTTGTGACAGATTGGCCTTGCCCGCCTGCTGCACAATTTCTTTTTGCACTTGAAACTTGACGTGATCATTGGCATCACCCCAGGTGCGGCTGTCGCCCTGGGAGTCTGCCGTCAGTGGATCGCCGTTATGGCTAAAGTTCTTGGTTTTATGATGCTTTGCGCCTGCCATCTTACTTCCCCTCGCGCTGTATGCGTTTTACTGATACTTTTTCAATTTCAGTGAAACGTCCATTATCATCCAGCACAAAACCGTGTCTTTGCAGAAGATTGCCAGGCAAGGCCCTGGGCTTGAAATTCGTCGCGCCAAATTTTTCGCGGCTGGAACCAAGGAAAACACCAGTCTCAGAAAAATAATCATCCCACTCGCAAGACTTGCAGTTACCGAGGTTGGTGGAACTCAATACGATCTTGTTCCGCGACTTATCTTCTTTACCTTTGCCCCCTTTACCCTTGACGCAAGCCAGTTGCGTAATCAGTGAACGGTCTTTCAGGTAATCTTCGTAGAGATACAGTTTTTCAGAAAACTTGTCTGTGCCAGACTGGCGCAGCTTCACCTTTTGCAGGAAGCATGCGCCATCCAGACGTTCATTAGCTTCGCAATAGGTTTCAACAGTGACATTGAGCTCATCACAATGCAGGCTGGCTTCAGTGATATAGGTAGTTGATTTGGCCGTCACTTGCGCATTGGCAATAGCAGGCAGCAAGGCCACCCCAAGGACAAGACTGCTCAACAAACGAAAACTGCCAGGAAAGTAGTTATTCATAGGCATCCACTTCTTGAAGTATGTGGCAAGGGGAAAAAGCATCAGCAGTACCTATTCTACAATAAAATATATTTTACTTTTGTTTTTATATAAAATTAGAAGCGGCAGCCAAAATAGATTATCCGTGCCAGATAAATATAGCCTTTGCCGTGCTCTCCAACACACGGCAATCTCCACCACCAAGCACCAGCCCCCCAACCGTCATGCCAGACTCGATCTGGCATCCAGTCTCGTTAAGCCGTGAAGTACGTTTAAGCGCGTCCGCTGACAGAAGTCCCACTCATCTCCGCCCTACCCCGCACAAACCTCCCACAAACACTGCCGCAACCACCGGTGCCCAGGATCAGCATCCATACGCGGGTGCCACAACATCGAGACAGTAATCTCCAGCGCAGGAAACGGCAGCTCAAAACTATGCATGCCCGCCCGCAAATTGCCCGTATGTCGCGCAGGCACAGTAGCAATCAAATCAGACGCCCGCGCCAGGGCCAGCGCTGCAGAAAAACCGCCCACGGTAGTCAGCACATCGCGCTCCAGCCCATACGGCTTCAAGGCATCTGCCATCATCCCCTTGCTCTGGGTGCGGCGAGCCACCAGTACGTGCTGGCCAGATGCATACACGGCTGGCGTCATCACAAGCTGACTCAAGGGATGCCTCATGCGCATGACGCCAATAAAACGGTCACGGAACAAGGCGCGGGTACGCACTTCAGGGCTGATGGAATCGCCAACCACGCCGGTTTCCAGATCGACTGTGCCATCACGCAAGAGCGCGCTGTCCTTGTTGAGCTTGGGCATGAAAGTCAGACGCACACCTGGCGCTTCTGCACTGATGCGTGCAATCAGGGCGGGCCCAAAGTTTTCGACAAAACCATCGCTGGTGCGCAGGGTAAAAGTCTGCGTCAATTTCGCAAGATCAAGCTGTGTAACCGGGCGCAATGCCGCCTGTGCATCCTGCACCAGTTGGCTAACCTGTTCACGCAACTCCAGCGCCCTCGGTGTGGGCACCAGGCCACGCCCTGCCCTGACCAGCAAAGGGTCACCCGTGGTCTCGCGCAAGCGTGCCAGCGCGCGACTCATGGCAGATGGACTCAGCCGCAGCCTGGCAGCAGCACGCGCCACGCTGCCTTCGGCAAGTACGGCATCGAGAGTAATCAACAGGTTCAGGTCGGGGATAGACATGCGTTTATTCTAACGCACTTTGACATGGCATGAACAACAACATAGCGTCAAATGCATGAATACAGTGCAAACCGTGCGTCTTCCGCCTTATATCGTAAAAGCCTATGATCAAGCATCGCTACTCTAGTCAGTCAAAAAATGAAAGCCACATCCATCCCAGAAGCCCTTGCAACATCGACAAGCACCAAGGCATCGCAACAGGTGCGCTGGATACTCGCCAGCCTGTCCCTGTCGATGCTGCTGTCTTCACTGGGCACCAGCATCGCCAATGTAGGATTACCAACCCTTACCCACGTATTCAATGCCTCATTCCAGCAAGTACAATGGGTAGTCGTTGCCTACCTGCTCGCCATCACCACCCTCATCGTCAGCGTGGGTCGCCTGGGCGACATGATGGGGCGCAAACGCCTGTTACTGGCCGGCATTGCCCTGTTCACGGTAGCTTCTGCCCTGTGCGGCGCAGCACCCACATTGAATATGCTGATCGCTGCCCGCGCCCTGCAAGGCCTGGGGGCCGCCATCATGATGGCACTGACCATGGCCTTTGTCGGTGAAACCGTCAGCAAAGAGAAAACCGGCAGCGCCATGGGTTTGCTGGGCACCATGTCTGCCGTTGGTACTGCTCTTGGCCCTTCGCTGGGCGGCATACTGATTGCAGGTATCGACTGGCGCGCCATCTTCCTGATCAATCTACCGTTGGGCATCCTGAGTTTTTTTCTGGCACGACGTTACCTGCCGCAAGACCAGCAAGCCCGTAACAAAGCCGATAACAAAGCCAGCGCACGTTTTGATCACATCGGCACACTCTTGCTGGCGCTGACCCTGACCGCTTATGCCCTCGCCATGACGCTGGGTCGCGGACATTTTGGCGCACTGAATCTGGCATTGCTGCTTGCCGCCATCCTTGGCGCGGCGTTGTTCATACTGGTAGAAACCAAAGTCGCATCACCACTGATACGCCCCGCCCTGTTCCGCGACATCACACTCAGCACCAGCCTGGCCATGAATACCCTGGTCGCCACCGTCATGATGGCCACGATGGTGGTCGGCCCCTTCTACCTGTCACGCTCACTGGCTCTGAGCGACGCCATGGTCGGCCTGGTCATGTCCATAGGCCCCGTCATCTCCGCCTGCAGCGGCGTCATCGCAGGCCGCATTGTAGATCGCATGGGCGCACAGGCCACAGTCGCCACCGGGCTCGTCGCCATGGTCACAGGTGCATTCGCCCTCGCCCTGCTGCCCGCTAACCTAGGAATCACCGGCTACATCATCGCCATCGCGATACTCACACCCGGCTACCAGCTTTTCCAGGCCGCCAATAACACCGCCGTCATGCAAGACATCGCCCCGAATCAGCGCGGCCTTATCTCCGGCATGCTCAACCTGTCCCGCAACCTCGGCCTCATCACGGGAGCAACTTTGATGGGCGCGGTATTTGCCTATGTAACAGCGAGCAGCGGCATCAGAGCGGCTACGCCAGCAGCGATTGCAACTGGCATGCAGATCACGTTTATCGTGGCGGGGGTGATGCTGGTGATGGCACTGGGCATTGCCGGGACAGGGAGATTGCTCGCAAAGTCAAATCACACAGTTTGAACAAGGCAGTCAATCTCAGAACTCATTTCAGGCAACACAGCATTTGCCGCAACACCTGATAAGCATCGTCACCGTCTTGTCATCAAGCAACTTTACAATGCCAGCCCATGCAGGCGGCTAGTGTCTCTCATCTTACGTCCCTGCAATAGTCCCACTATCCATCTCCGCCTGGTACTCCTGTGCCAGGTGAGTCTCTGAACCTGTGACAGGAATGACCATGAATGTTCGTTTTTTAAATGAGAGCAAGGCCGCAAAGCAATTGCTTTCATTATGTTTGCCACTGGCGTTGGTCGCCTGCGGCAACAGCAAGGATGCCGCAGCACCCACACCAGAACCCGTGGCTGAAACGCCTGCAGTGGCCGTCATGTCTGACGTGCATTTTGAAAACGTCTATGGCGACCTCAAGAACGCCAAGTTTTCTGGCATACCGACTGGTGACGGCAAATTTGCCACCATACGCACCATGTATGCGCAACTGACTTCCACCCGCCTGTTCAATGAAAACTACTTTGCCTTTCGTGGTGCGCTGGACGATGCCTATGCACGCGGCATCAGGCTGGTGGCATTGTCAGGCGATTATTCAGATGATGCACAACCCGTCAACATCGATGGCATTGCCGCCATCTTGAAAGAATACCAGGCCAAAGGCATGCGCTTCTTTATCGCGCCCGGCAATCATGATCCTAATGAGCCATATGACGATGACGAAGCTGGCAAAAATG
Source organism: Undibacterium sp. KW1 (assembly GCF_009937955.1). Taxonomy (NCBI): domain Bacteria; kingdom Pseudomonadati; phylum Pseudomonadota; class Betaproteobacteria; order Burkholderiales; family Oxalobacteraceae; genus Undibacterium; species Undibacterium sp. KW1. The sequence continues at coordinate 4,223,608 of NZ_AP018439.1, forward strand.
ATTTCTTGACGGCCGAAGGCAAGGAACAAAAAGTTTATGCCGTCAATTATTCCGGCTGCAAATCACAGGACGCCACTGTCGCCTGTACCAACCAGTTAATGGAACTGGGCTACGAAAAACTGATCGCCCAACTGGGTGAATTTGGCTACATGCCCAACAAGGCCGACGTGTATTGGGAAACCCCGTTTTCCAGTTATGCCAATTCCACCTACACCTATGACGCAGCACTCAGCAGCGCCGATGTAAAAAACCGCCAGTTTGAAATTTGCGCAGAAGGCGAAGGCGGCAGCTACAAGGCCGAAGGCGAAAAGAATCTGGGCAAGGCATTTACCAAATGCACCAACATTATCGATTCCAGCTATCTGGTAGAACCTGTCAAGGGTGTCTGGCTGCTCTCGATTGATGCCAATGTCCATATCCCCAACAGCGCATTTGACCCCGTCAATGCCAAAGCCTTCAAAGGCTTTGATGGTGCAGGCAATGCGGGCTGGAACAAAGTACTGACGCATAAAAAACATTTGCTGGCATGGATCAAGACCGTCACTGCCCGCGCCAAATCTCAGGGCAAGCGCCTGATTGCTTTCTCGCATTATCCGACCATGGATTTTTACGCCAACCAGACTGATACCATGAAGGCCGTCTTCAAGTCAGGCGCCTTCCAGGTGGCACGCGTGCCTGACCAGGCAACCACCACCGCCCTCGCAGCCACAGGCATGCAATTGCACATGGGCGGTCACATGCACTTCAATGGCACAAATGATTACAAGGACGCATCTGGCAATTACTTCGTCAACGTGCAGTCACCCTCACTGGCCGTATTTGGTGCCGCCTACAAGATTGTCAAATACAAGGACCAGGATACTGTCGATATCGAAACCGTATCCCTCAACAACGTGGGGCGCTACAACGAACTCTTCAAGTATTACCAGACCGAGTACGACTACCTGCAAAACAGCAGCCTCGCCGCTGATGTGAGCAAACGCTGGAGCAAAGACATACTCGCCACCAAATCCTATGGCGAATTCACCCGCTTTTATTTTGGTGAACTGTCACGCCTGCGCTTCATGGATGAATACTGGCCCTGCGAAATGAAAGAAGCCGCCACCAGCCTCGACGCCAAACAAATGCTGATCCTGTCGCAATTGCAAACCCAGGTCACGTTCGCACAATTGAAAGACATCCCCGGCGTCTTGCCTTTGACGGCCACCTGCATGTCTAAAGGCAATAGCGGCACCAACAGCGGCACGCCTGTCTCAGCCAGCCAATTGACTGCCGACTGGACGCTGGCCACCACCAAGGCCACACAACTCGCCACTGCTGCAGGTTATAAGCTGGATGATTTCGCCAAGATCAGCGCCTATGAATTCTATGGCGACTTCCACCGCACCGTCTATGCCGGCGAACTCGCCTTGCGTGACATGGGCACAGACAGGGTCAAGCAATACAAGGTTCTGATGAACGCCTTCCCAGCCAACCCGGCTGCCATCAGCATGCTCGACGGCAAACCCTCAGACCAGAATGCGGTCAACGTGCTTTTCCAAAACCAGTTCAAGCAAGTATTCAGCATCCTCAAAGGACTGGGCTCAGGCAAACCCAGCGACCGCTTCACCGTCAACTTCAAAACCCAGACGTTGACGAATACCAATACTAGCTCTGCAAGTTTTAACTAAAGCGCTTGCTCTTCCCGTTTGCCCTGGGCAAGCGGGATGAATTTTTATGATTCGCAAATTTGCCATTCCTCAGAAATACAGCGGCCGACCAATATGCTATAGTTGGCGGCTTGTATTTTCGCCTAAGAGAAATGCAACTTACTATCTAGATACACTTTGATAAAGTGAAGAAACTTCTTTCACGAATGCGTCTAAAGATTATTAATATTAGTGCAATTACGTAGCGGCAATCACACTTTTACTATTAAGCTCCAAAGTCGCAATTAGTGGCATATGGTCACTGAGTTGCAACCAGTCCTCTGGATATCCGATCTCCACATCCAGTACGGTCCAAAGAGATCCACAAAACACATAATCGATATGATGCGATTTGTCTAGTTTGCGTTGCATATAAAACGTAGGTTTTTGTTCTTGCCCTTGCGCTTCCCAAAAATGTTCGTGGTAAACACTTCTTAAGCCAGTATCCGCTAAATCGTTAACTACATCCGTGTGATTCCACCAGCGGTCCCACACATCCCATTTCGCATTGCTGTTGAGATCACCGACTAGCATCGCTCCTGGATGGCGTAAAAATTCTCTATTTGACTGCAAAAATTTCCAGACCTGTCCAATATAGCCAAATGTAGGGGAATTGGCTTGCTTAGTCCATGTTGCTAGCAACGGCCACTTATCGTCAATCAGTAGAGGCAAAAACAATTCCAACGGGTCAAGGAAAAGGGGCACTCGATTAAGCACAAGGCCGTTGCGAGCAAAAACACCAAGGCCCCTGTTTTTGTTTAATCCTGTCCAATGGTAAACCCCAGCCCAATCTTGATAGACCCCATCTGAAGACATTGATGGGTCCTCGCACTCCTGAATAATCAACAAATCAGCACCTAAATCGGCAATTGTTGACCATTTTTTCCGAAACGCGCCGTTGCAATTCCAAGTAAGTACTTTAATCATGCGCTTTCACTATACCCCGATAACTTCGGTCATTGTCAATTGAGGCGACTGGAGTGCTTGAGTATATTTTCGAATACGCCGCATTAAGCTCACCTCAAAATCCCTATTGACTCCCAACCGCATCCTCCAGCAAAGTCTCGCTTTTGGCGACCTTGCCTTTCTTGGAGCTGAGTATGACTTTACGATCGCGTGTCTCATCATACTGATAGCTTTCACTGATTTGCTGGCCAGTCAGCAAGTTGGTGCTGACGGTAGAACCTTTGCCCACCATGCCATCCGCCTCTTCTTCATCTATCCCTATCATTTGCAGACGCTGGCTGGCAGCGTCAAAGCGGAAGCGCCAGGTATAGACTGAGTATTCACGCGAACCGCTGTACTGGCTAACGACCAGCACGCCGTTTTTAACCGCGACATTGACACCATCCTTGACGCCACCGCAACCCTGACATTGCAGCAGCTTGCTATTGCTGCCCAATACACTGTAGCCCTTGCCAGCATTCGCCTGCAGCACGATCAAACCACGCTGCCTATCGTCAGTGGCGCCCTTACCCTCCACCAGTACGGCGGCAATATCGGCCAGGCCATCGCCATTGAGGTCACCGCTGACCTGGCTTTCCACCATCCAGCCAGACGGCACAAAATCACGCAGTGCCGGTGCCGTGGCAGGCATTTTCTTGCCAAAAGGCAGGCTTTGCTGCGCCTGGCTGTTGCTGTGTAGCAGCGCAGCCAGTAACAGGGCAGTGAATTGGATAGAGGTGGCAAGCTTCATGGATATTGATCTTTCAAATACGAGGGATACGTCTGATATTGACGCGGCCCGGTGAGGTTTGATACATGGGGTGAATATTGGTACGGACATAATACTTGATTTGTCATTTACCCAGCCCGCGCACGTCCTCCAGGCAAACAAAGATTTCTTTGCAATGTGCGGTAGCACGCAGAATTAAAGAATGCTTTCGCCTACACTGATGTCAGTGACAAGATAAATTGCAGGCTTTTGACAGCGCACTTGCACCTGTCATGCATCCGCATATTCAGCATCTTTGCTATCTTATTTAGAACTCATTTCATAAATAGGGTGAGATGCGTTTGCCTCATAGCGTGGGCTGGCAAGGGTAAAGCAGGGGTTTCGTGCAGCATGCTGCGCGCCTGCGTACGATGTGCGCTTACCAGCGCACATGCGTCCTGCAAGGAGACGAGGCAGTCAATAGCTTTGCCTATTGATAACGAGTCCAACGCTGTCCAGCACGCGCTATGAGGTAAACCCTCCGGGAACTGACGATTTGGGCGCATTGCGGCGTTGTGGCCTTCGCTAAGGCAGGAGCCTTAGCAGCGGACCACGCCTTGCACGGCATCCCAAATCGTCTTGTTCGCACTCATCCTATTTATGAAATGAGTTCTACTATCTTAATGAGGCCATGCCATGAAACACGATCAAACAGCAATCAACCATACCAGTAACCAGCGCACCGCAAAAAAAACAGCAGGCCTGATTGCCGCCGTCATTTCATCACTGCTATTGGTCAATGTGAGCACGGCAGCCGATCGCCAGGATACCAGTGCCAACGCCCGTGCACGCTACGAATATGAGAAAAGCATCTGCAACAATGGCCAATCCAATCAAGCAAGAGAAACCTGCCTGCGCGAAGCCGGCGCCGCGAAACAGCAAGCCCAGTTAGGCACCCTGACCACAGCAAGCGAAGACCAGCTCCAGCGCAACCGCGAACTCCGCTGCAACGCCCTCCCACCAGCAGACCGTGAATATTGCCTGCAACGCATGCGCGGTGAAGGCACACAGTCCGGCAGCGCCCAAAGCGGCGGTATCTCGCGTGAACTGGTTGTGCCAGTCAAGCCAGGGCAATAAGGGATTGGCTAAGGTTTAAAGACAGTAATACATAAAACTACACCCGTTTTCCTCTGGTAAACGGGGGCAGTTTTATGTGGGCGATATCGCCACGGTCATTATGTCTATGCTTGCGGCAGCATAGCAATTTATTGCTTTATTTGCTATATTGCAGTATCAATTGGCATTCCCCTAATCACTGTTGAAGCGATATGAATGTATATTGAGACGGTTAATCTACCGCAAATTTCAATTCGTTCCTGGAGGATGTATGACCACATCTAAATACACAATCAAAGTCCTGAATAAAAGTCATGCTCAAGACAATTTTTACATTTTCCAACAAACTCCACCTGTTCCAGGCGATATATATGCCTGGAGAAACTTGGAGCGATTTCCTACAACTCCCTTCCCGGATTTAAAGGATGGTCGTGTGAACTGGAATATCGATTACGCTACAAGTCTGTCACCAACAGATGAACAATTGCCAAGGAAAACTGTTCAAGATATTTTGAATATTGATACCGGGTCAAATAATTTACCGATCAATACAGAATTGGATAAGCCATAGTCACCGATGAGAAGACAGCAACGATAGCTCTCAAACAAATAAGCACGCACTTAAAAAATAAATTTCACTGGCAAGTAGAAAAAAATACAATTATAGTTATTTATTATTTAACTATATGTGCCAATGCTTATGCCGCGCTCATTCAAACATCAAGCAGTCAAGATACATAAACCGCAAACTCTGGACATCATCAGAAAATTACATGGCATGCGTAATAGCCAAGGATCAGAGCCCACATCCAGACAAGAATATTGGCATGAGAAAGTACCTGACATGCTAGTGAAAGCAGGGTTCGTATTACTGGCACTGATCATCATCTTCGCATTGTGGCACTTCATCAGCCCTTTGAATGAGTATGCTGCGATGCTCGCCCTTGCTCTGGGTGTTGCCGCGATAGGCCTTCCAACCTGCGCCTTTCTTATCATGATTTATTCAACCATTGTGACTTTCAAAAATCTGAAAAAGAAGTCGTTGGATAACTTCATACTTGACGTCGAAGCCGATCAAAAGCATGTGGAAGAGTTGGATGCATACTCCAAAAAAGATCTGGAGTATGCACAAAGAATCATCCAGTTAAAAATCACCCGCATCAAAAACAAAATGAGCCTCGTGATCGGTTCACCAGAAAAGATAGCATTCATCTCACTGGCAGTAACTGGATGGACCTTGATCAAAGAATTTTCGTCTAAAACCCCTCCGGTGAAACTTCCAGAAATTTCCTTACTCTCCGCCCCTCTCTATGAAATTTTATTCGGCGCTGCCTTCCTGCTGGCCCTGCTGGCTTTTGTAGTTGTCTATCTGAGCCGAGGGATGCGCGAATACGTTTATCAGTCTGAAATCCTGGACTTGGCGATTGCGCTAAAAAAAGAAAATGAAGCTGCCTGAGACAGATTTTGTAGGGTGCGTTACACCCTACAACCCAACAAATTCAACCATCACCAGATGGATGTAAAGAAAATTTTTGATGATATCTTTATTGATTCTGATGGGGGGCCACTTCTTTTTAAAGAAAATCAGATGGGTGCTTGAAATATTTAAAAATGTCGAACTTTGAAACGATGGGCATATTGAATGGCGATTCAGGGCAGAATCAAGGCAAACTGCCGTTAATATATTTAAAATATTTTCCCACATGAGGCAGGCAGGGCTCAAGCCTTGTTTAAGCGTCTGCATGAAACATGCCCCTGCATCTGTATCAAGCAACAAGTATTACGCAGCAACGCAGCACATGCAGTGCATGCCGCAGTGACGAACAAGAGCAGTGCTCTGCCCAATAGCCTGACTCACGCGAAAGTTAAATAATGTAAAATGGCGACCAGATTTGAATTCCCCTGCATGGATAGAGAAATGCAGGGGCATCAAGCACTGTGTGACCAAACTTAACTATTCTGAACATGAAAATTTTCACTGCCCTGTCGTTTTCTTTTTGTGCACTTGGTGCCCTTGGTGCCGCCCAGGCCCAGGATATCTGGCCGGGCCAGATTGAACTGAACAAGAGCGCCCAAACCGGATTTGAAAAATACAAGGGGGACAAAGCCAAGAAAGCCTTTGCCGTGTCTGCTGACGGCTCCTGGGGAACAGGTTTTGGTTTTAATAACGACGTCCTGGCCATACGATCGGCGCTGTCAAAGTGTCAGCGCCATACTAAGCTCAACTGCAAACTCTATGACCTTGATGACGAGGCCTTCCAGGACAAGTATGCACTTTTTCTGACAGAGTCTGAGCGTGCGATAAAAAATCTCAAGGTCCAGAATGGTTATCAGGATTTTGAAAATACCGACTGGTTTTTACCCCCGATGAAGCATTTGCGCCCTGGTAGTGAAGGCTTCCACTATGCCACACCTACCAGAATAGAAGGCATAAAGAATATCAGCACTCCCGAGCTGGCAGAAAAACTGGCTAAAAAACAGATCAGCGTGATTGATGCGCTGGGTATAGACAATAGCGGCATGACCTTGCCGTTTGCCATCTCGCTTGACGGTGCGGCCAATCTTGCAGACGACCCTGAAGCCGCCTTCAATAAAAACCTGGATGCAGATTTGCGTGCGGTCATGAAAAAAAACTTTCCGCAAAAAGAGGCTCCCATCGCGGTATTTTGTATTTCTGAAGAATGCTGGATGAGTGTCAATACCCTGGTGCGCCTCAAGGGCATGGGCTACTCCAATCTGTACTGGTATCGCGGCGGAATCGCTGCATGGCAAGCAGCAAAATTGCCCGTGGTGAAGGCAGTACCGCTATTGACCGTGTTGCGCTAGGACCTCAGCAACGCAAAAAAAACCAGGGCCATCTGATGACGGCCCTGTTTATTTTACGATAGCTGCGCAGTGATGATGGCTGCTCAGTGATGGTGGCTGCGCAATGAATACATCGCCCCTATTGCAACCAGGACTTCAAAGGCTGCTGCGCATAAGCCTGCATTTTCTCGCCAACAAAAATCTGTGGTGACGAGGGATCAAATTTCGCTTTCTTCTCGCGCTCTGTCACCAGCTCTTTGGTATGTTCAAACACTTGCATCAGGTTTTGACCTGAATCGAGTTTGCTGCCAAACAAGGCATCGACAAAAAAGGTATTGTTTGCCAGCGGCTGGCAGCCATAAGACACCTTGTCTTGTGCCGACGCAGTCACGATAATGCGGTTCGGTGCTTTCAATTGCGAGATCAGGGAACCCGAATAGCAGGAAGAAATAATCAGCACCGTCGGGAATTTTTCCAGAGGTGCCAGTGCCGTTTTGAGATAGCGCGTCCAAATGGGTGCCGTGGGTTTATTGCCTATTTCAACCGCGACCAGATCGGTATAGCCATGGCTGCTGAGCAGAATAGTCACCACATCCCCTTCCCTGGCCTGACTGGCAATATCCCTGGCCGTCTGGTCCAGGCTGCCGAGGTGGGCAAAAGGGGCATCAAGCTTGTCCTGATGCGGGTCATTATTGAAGCTATAGCTGATCAGTTCAGGATTGATTTCTTCCAGCCTTTGTTTGGCCAGTTGCACATCACCCAAAAATGCCTTGGAGCCTGAATGCAAACCAAATCCGGCGTACCAGACACGGTGATGGTCTATGGTTTTCGCCTTCTCCTGATTACTGAGCCTTTGCTGCGCCATCAATTGATCACTCATCTCACGCGCCTTGTCCTGGCCAGGGTTTAGATAAGTAATAGCCGGCTTGGTTGCACAAGCAGACAACAGCGTCAGCAGACCAGCCATCCACAGGGAAGAGGAAAGTTTCTTCATTTATTTCTGCACACTTCTTTAAGCGATAAAGCTGGCTATCATAACATTTGTTAAAAAATGTGTCATGATCCACTGCGAGATTTTAAAAGTGCTTCATTCACGAATCTCAATTTCAATCAAAGCTTCGCCCAAAGTACGCAAGAATAAACTCGATATTTCTTTGCAAATTAGCTGTAAAAGAGATTGTGATTTTTGCCTCGCATTCACTGTCAAATCATTGTTGATCGGATTAATCAACACCATGATTTCAATCAGCTCACCATTGGGCAAGTTCACTTCATGCCAGCCAAATTTTTTTGCTTCAGAAATAGTGATCGTGCCCCAGTCGACGTCATAGGAACAAGCAATGGCAAAATCAAGGACAGGATCGATATCTTCTGTTACTGGATTGACGTAGCCTATATATATACTTTGACGAGTGAGGCGCTTGTTGCTATTTTCTGCCTCGGCCCGCATCAGGTCCCTCACCTCCATCAAGGCAAACCCCAAGAGATTGAGCCCCTTCCAATGACGAGGATTGCTCAAGCCAGGATCATTTATCCCCAAGCCTATTCCCCAAATCCTGTCCTTGGCGCTTGCCTCAACCAGCACGAGCGCGTTGGTCGATAAGATGTACTCTTTTAGTTTTGCATTTTGTGCGAATTTTGCATAGTTTCCCGCTACAACCAGCGCATAACGATGCTGCACCCAGAGCTCATCATCGTAGGCTTTGACACGACGGCCAATTGACTTTGCCTCGGCAGGCGTGGCAGATTCAAGAATTTCTTGCAGCGCATCTGCATCACCAAATAAGCGCGCTTTTGCTGCCATCATGTAGTGCTCGGCAGTTTTATATAAGATACCTTCCACTTCAAAAGAAGATGCATACCATTGACTTAAACATTCCTCGCTGACTGCACTTCCCTTTTTTTGACGGTGTCCCATAAAAAAGAGGTATTCAATGGAGTCTCCTTGATTTATGCGTTCAATTAAATCAGCCAGTTTTTTTATTTTATTCATTTTCTATTGCATTAACGAGCACGGGATGGGCAGTAGCGTGGTGCAAAAATTATTGATATGACTCACGTTGAAGTCCAATAGCTATACCTTTTTTGACTTTCGCCCTGTCCTTTGCGTCAGGTCGATTAGCGCTTTTCTCCAGGTAAAACTGATATGTCTCTAATGAGACTATCTCGTTAAACCAGGGCACGGCATTCTCATCGACCAATTTGAGGATATTTTCAAGGCTTTGCGTAACTTCATCTTCAGTGGCAACATCAAAATTTACACCACTGCGCATATTTTCTGGAAATCTCCCGGACAATGTTCCTCCAATTGAGCACGTTCTAAATGGGAACTCAACAAACTCGCCAGTGACAGGGTCATCTATCCAGGGGCACATGACTGTGACAAAGATTCTGAGAGAGCTTCCGCTACCAATTATCTCTCCCCAAAGCACATCAAAAAATGGCCCACGCTTTCGCCAGAAATAGAAGGTCTTTTCGATGGCAAACCCTCGCCTGCGCATTTTATTGTTGAACGACTGATTGGTTAATTTATCCAGTTGCGTAAGAGTAGTCATGGCCTGTCTGTAATTTGAAAGAATTTGTACATCAATTGCGGATACTCTACAAATTAACCGGACGCAATCGACATCTTAAGCATATCAATGAACGCCAGGCTAATCGCATGAAACGCTACTATCCCAGGGCACACCAGGGCTTCTTCTTCATTGCCTGACAATAATCACTGTATTCACTGTTTCGCTGGCAGACCAAAACCGTCCGGCAGGCGGGCAATGATCTGACCTGTCGCTGGAGAATAGAAAATCACGCCTTCGATAGTTGTGCTTAAATATTTCTTCTGGCGATAGCTCTCTTTCGGATTATCCCTGGTAGGCTCTGAGTGATAAAAATCATAGATCAGATAAGGCTGGGTGATCTTGGCGACGACCAAGGCCTTTATCGCAGGCAGCTCTTTTGCTGCAATGGTACTTGGCATGCTGACGCGGGCAGCGGGTATCAAATCCCGGTAGTAACCGACCTCACGCTTAAAGTCGAGAAATGGGATAGTGGGTGACGCCAGGCCAAATACTGTCGTCGAGGTCTCTTCAACATTGACCGTTGCGCCATAGGCATTGCTTCCACGATATGTCCTGGTCTTGTCAATATTAAGATCAAAATCAAGCGCATCCAGCCTGTCGACTCTTACACCTTTGATGTCATGGTTAGGTGAGCCTATACCATTAAGAGACGCATTGGTGGGGAGCATGTAAAACAGCGCATCACCAGCGTCTGCATCGTATTTGTACCTGAAACCGACAGGGAGAGAATCTGCAACAGATACCGGGAAAGCAAAAGCGAAATAATCATCAATTCCCTGCCCGCCGGGCAATTTAGCTGCATATGCCTTGGCTTTACGGTTGTCGAAATCTGCTGTGGTTTCAAACTCCCCTTTCTTGATGAGGGACATTTTCTCAAGCGCATTGATAGTCTCAATTAAATTCACACCTTTGAAATTGGCAGGGAGTTTGTCCTTCGCCAGCATCTCGATGGAGAACTTACCAGCTTGCGCTTGTTTGGCGTTTGGCGCGGCAGGCTTTGCGCTCGGTGTGGTACTTGCCACTGCAACATTTGACAAGACTACGCTAGCTGCGATTAACAGCGTTGAAGAAATTTTCATGATCTTAAAGAATTGATGAAAGCAGTTGATAAGAAAAGTCGATAAGCACAGCGGGTGAAATTTAGCAAAAAAATGACCTGCACAAAGTGTGCAGGGAATGTAACTATCCAACCGGGAAAAAGTATAGGCCTGAGCAAACGAAGCTCACAAAAATGTGCGCCCGCCTGTTGCACTGTCAAAGTCTGGTTCAGGCTACAATACTACAAGAATTCTCAGAGGAAAAACCACTTCCGAGACAGCCATCATCAATAATCACAGAATTTATTATTCTGCATCAATGCCAGGGATAATGACAGAGAACTGTATGACGGGTACTGAGAACTTGTACTGGCCCTAACGGAGTGTTTGCATGAACAATAGTACCCGCCAAATTGTTTTTATCGATGGAGTCGGCGGCAAGCGCTATATGCGCGGCACATTTGTCCGCTACTTTGAACAACGCGGCTACAAGGTACTATGCTTTGACTACAAGGTATCCTCCCAATCCCTGGATGAAATCAAAAAGAACCTGAGCGAATTTTTATCTGCGGTTGGTAGTCAAGGTGAATATCATGCTGTTGGCTATTCTTTTGGCGGCGTGCTTCTCAGGAGCCTGAACGAGCAACTGGAACCGCACTTGCGGCCCAGGCGCGCAGTATTGCTGGCATCACCACTGCGCGCCATGCGGCTCGCCCGCAGATTACGTCACTGGAAAATCTATCAGATACTGACTGGCGAATGCGGCCAGTTTGCCGCTGATGAAGACAGGATGAGCAAAGTCCCGATGCTCAGCATTCCCTGCGGCCACGTCTATGGCACATGGCCCTGGCTTGGTGCTTTCTGTTTTTTCTTTGGCTTTAGCTTGCCACACGATGGCATGGTTGCTGCTGATGAAGCCATTCCATCGTCACAGGCGCAGGCAATACCTGTTCCGGCAAGCCATGCTTTTATCCCATCCAATTTCCATGCATTGAACGCGATTGACCAATGGTTGAGTAGAACGGTCTAGCGTGTCGTAGCTCTTGCCACCATCATCATAAAAAGTAAGAATCAAAAGTAAGACAAGCGGATTGCTTTAATTCATGATACCCTACCCCCTATACTATTTTAGAATTAAGCCATGTCGCATACCATCAAGGAAAAAACAAAGCTGTTGAATCGTGTCCGGCGCATACGAGGGCAGATTGAAGCTGTGGAGCGTGCCCTGGAAGCAGATACTGAATGCGCAGAAGTCTTGCATTTGCTTGCTGCCACCCGCGGTGGCTTGAATGGATTGATGGCAGAGGTCATGGAAGATCACATCCGCGAGCATGTCGCCAGCCCCGACATAGAAAGCGCGGCAGAACGATTAAAGGGTGCAGACGAACTGGTCGAAATTGTCCGTACTTATTTAAAGTGAGCGGTTAGGGTACAAGTCAATGAGCGTCAAATCACCCTGCATAGAATTATGCAAATTCGATGGCAAGTCAGGGCTGTGCACCGGATGCCTGCGCACACTCAAGGAAGCGCGGGAGTGGAAGAAAATGACAGACCACCGCCGCCATCAGATTGTCAATGATCGCTCGCATCGCGAGAAAAAACTGACCAGACTATGACGCAGTCATTAAAAAAGGAACACGCATGCCTGGCACTGAACAACAAGATATAAAGCGCGCGGGCTTGCACCACGATCACCTCTTTGATGAAGGTAACACCACGGCAGAAAGGGGGTCGCGCTGGGTGATGTGGATCACCGCCGCGATTATGGTGGTGGAAATCGCGGCAGGCTGGTGGTTTAATTCCATGGCCTTGCTCGCCGACGGCTGGCACATGAGTTCGCACGCGTTTGCGATTGGCTTAAGTGCCTTTGCCTATTCCGCTGCACGCAAATATGCAAAAGATCCACGATTTGCCTTTGGTACCTGGAAGATAGAAATACTGGCTGGCTATACCAGTGCCATCTTCCTGCTTGGCATTGCGGTGTTGATGGCATTTGGTTCAGTCGAACGGCTATTCTCGCCGCAACCCATCCATTATCACGATGCGGTTATCATTGCCGTCATTGGTCTGGTGGTGAACATCGTCTGCGCCTTCATCCTCGGCGACGCCCATCACCACGGTGACCATGGTCATCATCACGGTCATAACCATGCGCCCCACCATGCCCATGGCAAGAACGATGATGCTCACGATGATGATCATGCCCATCATCTTGATCACCATCAGGAACAGAAGCATCAACACAAACACCACGACCTAAATCTTCAATCTGCTTACATCCACGTCATCGCAGACGCGGCAACGTCCGTTCTGGCGATTGCCGCCCTGATCGGTGGCTGGATATATGGCTGGACCTGGCTCGACCCTGTCATGGGGATCGTCGGTGCAGTGCTGGTTGCGGTGTGGGCAAAGAACCTGATGGTAGAAACAGGCAAAGTGCTGCTTGACCGCGAGATGGATGCACCAGTGGTCAATGAGATCCGCGAAGTCATCGAAAACGATGTGGAAGATCAAAACACCAAACTGGTTGACCTGCATGTCTGGCGCGTAGGCAGGCAATCCTATTCGTGCGCACTGAGTATACTGACCAGCAACGCCAGCCTCACCGCGACGCAAATACGAGAACAGCTAGCCATTCATGAAGAGATCGTGCATTCGACGATAGAAATGCATTATCGGTAAGCGGCTATTGGACGATAACACAGTCTCATTGATGAGATTGTCAGGTGCCTTGTAAGACATGAATGCTTAAGTCTAGAGTTGTCGGGACAACGTGCTCTAAAATTTCCGCCGGATGCACACTCTTTCTTTGCTTTGAATTGACACCGACATTCAAATAGCAAGCCCAATTACTGCTACTGAAACATAGTCGTAGATATGGCAAAAGGGGAGCGTCAACAAGCATAACAAACACTGCTGCTCTACTATTTTTACGCCCCAAGTTAAGTACAAGCGGACTAATATCCGTCTTTACAATAATTACTCGTTAGGTTGCAAACCGAAATTTTCTGGTACGCGGGCATAAATTTCACCAGTCCTGCCTGAATAAAAAATCACTCCAGATACAGCTGTATTCAAGTATTTTTTGACTATAAAACTTTCCCTTGGTCTGTCTATCGCTGGTTTCAAAGAACTGAAATGATAGATAAGGTAGGGCGAAACCACTTTAGTTACCATTAAGGCTCTTAAAGAAGGTAGCTCTTTTGCAGCGGTGGTGCCTGCCATGTTCATCCGGGCAACTGAGGTCGGAAGATCGTAGTAGAAAGGATTGCGCTTAAAATAGAGATATGAAATATTTTTTGACACAATACCAAATGCACTCGAACTGATTCTTTGAATATTAATAGTCACCCCATAAGCATTGCGTCCACGGAGTTTCTCACTAGATTCGATTTTTGAATAAAAATCAAAAACATCCAGATTTTTAAGTACCGAATCACTCTGAGTAACATGATCTGGTGAACCTATGCCATTTAGTTGAGGAATAAGAGGAAGTGCAAAAAATTGCACTTCACTAGAGTCTGCGTCATAGTTGTACACCAACCCGGACGAAATATCGCGAACGGCTTTTACTGGAAAATCGAAAGCAAAATAATCTTGAAGATTTAGGCCATCTGGAAGCTTAGTCGAATATGCTGCTGACTTGCGATTTTCAAAATCAACTGTTGTTTCAAATTCGCCCTTTTTCATGAGCGAAATTTTTTCCAACGCATTGATTGTCTCCATGAGATTGGCACCCTTCATATTCAAGGGAAGCTTGTTTTTCTCCAGCATGTCAATCGAAAATTTAATGCCTTGCACTTGCTTCGATTTTGGTGAAGGTGGCGTACCTGATGCAGCAGTTGCGTTGGTCAAATGCGATAAGGCAAGGGTGGCAGCAATTAAGCCCGCTGGAAAAATTTTCATAGTTCTACATATCATAAAATTTAAATACAAAGAATCTCTGTGCAAATCAGGCGATGCAGAACGCAATAATTCACTGCAACAACTATAATCCCTACGAAATCAATTTCAAAGTCATTTAGTTTATTTAGCTGCGAAGATTGACGATTTTTATTCGGATTGACATTAATTTCACGAGCCTTATCTTCTATCAAGTCGCCTGAACTTAATTGCCATGCGTACAAAGACCTTGCATTAACCGTACTCTACTCACTTCATCGGTAAACACTGGGCATTCATGCCAATTGCGTTACTCGATAACACGCCCATGGGCGGGGTACTGGCCGGACAGTATTTCGTGATCAGTCAGTTCGTCGCCGTACCAGAGTATGACTTTGTATGCACCAGCCCCGAACGCCAACTCACGAAATGCGCGGCCTTCTACCTGGTAAAACCGCCGTCAGGGTTACCGAGTGGGTGGAAGATGATGATGGGACTCATCGCCATGGCAGAACTGGACTTGACGCGCTTAACAAAGGCCTTGATGAGTTGCTGTGCCACGGTAAAATCAGATACCAGTGAGCGAGGATGAGCAAAAGGATTAAGCACAACGGCACCGGTTTTTCCCACTATCGAAGACCGCGCCGCAGCGCCAACACCCAGTATCTTTTGATCAGGTGGCGCACTGATCGCCAGTTCCGGCACTTCTGAAATGCACTCTCCAGATTTAAGATTCTTCACGCTTAAGCGATCAGGAGAAATCTGGATGTAGATATATTGTTTGAAGGAGTCGAACATAGATAAATTATTGTGGGCTGGCGAAAAGATTCAATAAGATTTTTTGGTACAGATACGATCATGCTAAATCCATCTCGCCTACCTGGGCTGTGCAAACTTCGCTTGATGCTGTAGCAGGATTTTTCGCATATCAGGGGCAATAAACCACGCATCTTCAATATTCTCTTGCTCCGTACTTGCGTAGTACCAAACCGAGTAGATATGCAGTGCTATATTATTTTCTATCAGCATCACTATATTTTTCCATAGATGACTTTCCAGAATAATCGTGTCTGCTGCATCAATGACAGAATTGAGTATCACTTCCATCAATGTGAATTTTTCGTCGTCGCTTAATGCCAAATTTTCATAGGCAACAACAAATTCTTCAATTCTGGCAGGATCAGCTACCGCATAATGCCAGTCATAAGACAGGGGTGGAGGTGGCAAATCAAGTTGCCTGGCAAGCGCATGCATAGCCTCGCCGGTTGGGCACCTCCATTTATGTTCCAGATCGATAAACATGGGATTCCTATTTTTTTACAGACTGAGAAACACTGTTCCCCACACCTCACCATGTAGCAAAAAATAGACATCATTACGTTTGACGAATCGCAGCAAATTAATCGGCAGGAGCGACTTTAGTCGCGAACAGTTCGCGCAGAATACCCGAAATTGAACTTGGCACATACAGCAAAAAATCGAGCCTGACACCGCTCCTACCGGTCAGCAGCAATTGAAATCAGGTGAGCCTTATCTCAACATCTCTTGCAACACATCCCGCGAATCAAATGCTGCGCGGCGCAAACGGTCGTTCACACCTTGCCAGTCTTTGTCCTGCGGCAGGGCTTCCACCAAAATCAAATCAGCGTTGGCATGATCAAGCTCGCGCAGGCCTGCGTATAAGTCATGGGCGTAGCCTACCGGGTCGGCGGGCAGGTGGCGCCATGCTTCTGCCTGGATGGCGGGGTGGGTCTGGTAGCTCATGAGGGCGAGTTTTTTATTTTTGGCGTGCAGGCGATTGACTGTGTCGTCGAGCTCTGCAGCTTCGACCAAAATCACAGGTGTATGCGGCGCGTAATGGGCATCCAGCGTGCCGGATGCGCGAGGTGCGGCGGCATCTGGTGCTGCTGGTGTGGTACCCAGGACGGCGGCCATTTGGGCGACGGTGATGTGCCCTGGACGCAGCAGCACGGGGCCGTGGGTAGCGAGGCGGCTGAGATCGACGATGGTTGATTCTATGCCGACATCGCTCTGGCCGCCGTCAAGTATGTGGGCGATGAGGCCGCCGGGTTGTATCTCTTGTTCGAATTCTTCTTCCACATGCGCTGCCATGGTGGGGCTGACGTGGCCGAATTTATTGGCCGATGGTGCAGCGACACCGCCCTTGCCTGCCTTGAAGGCGCGCAAGAGTTCTTGTGCCACGGGGTGCGATGGGCAGCGTATGCCTACCGTGTCTTGCCCGCCGGAGACGGCATCGGGAATATGGTCGGCGCGTTTTAAAATCAGGGTCAGCGGGCCGGGCCAGAAGGCCGCGATGAGCTGGTGTGCTTCTGCCGGGATGTCCTTGGCCCAGTAGCTGATGTCTGCACCAGGGGCAACATGGACAATCACAGGATGATTCGATGGTCTACCCTTGGCGGCGTAGATGTTGGCGACGGCGGTGGGGTTTTCTGCATCCGCACCCAGGCCATACACGGTCTCGGTCGGGAAGGCGACCAATTGGCCGCGTTCGAGTGCTTCTGCCGCTTCGGCAATAGCGCAAGGCGTGCTGGCGACTGGCTTCATGCCCACTCCGGTGCTGCTATGCCAAGGATGGTGCAGGCTTTGCTGAGATTGGCCTGGGCTTCTGCCATCGTCGGTGAAACGAAGGTGACGTGGCCCATCTTGCGGGCACGGCGGGCTTCTGCCTTGCCGTACAGGTGCAGGTGCGCACCTGGGATGGCCAGCACCTGATCCCAAGCAGGTTCGCGCATGTTGTCGGTGTCGCCTTCATACCAGACATCACCGAGGATATTGAGCATGGCGGCTGGCGAATGCTGGCGCACGTCGCCCAGCGGCAATTGCGCGAGCGCCCTGACCTGTTGCTGGAACTGGCTGGTGACGCAAGCATCAATCGTGTAGTGGCCGCTATTGTGCGGGCGTGGTGCCATTTCATTGACAACCAGGCTGCCATCCTTGAGCACAAAAAATTCTATGCACAGCACACCGACATAGCCCATCTCTGCAATGATATGCAGGGCAGCAGCTTGTGCCTTGCTGGCGACATCTGCCGACACATGGGTACTGGGGGCGATGGTGGTGAAGAGGATGCCATCGCGGTGGACGTTTTCTGCAATCGGGTACACCACTGCTTCACCATCGACGCCACGGGCAACGAGAACGGACACTTCGTAAGCAAGTGGCAGCATTTTTTCGAGTACGCAGACCTGGCCGTTCATGCCAGCAAAGGCAGCGGCGAGTTCAGCACGGTCACGCACGCGTACCTGGCCTTTGCCGTCATAGCCCATGCGCACGGTTTTCAGGATGCCGGGCAGCAGGTCTTCCCTGGCGCTGGCGACGTCATCCTGATTGGCGATGCCCCAGTGTGGCGCCGGGTAGACATGCGTGGTCGCGCCACAGCGGGTGAAGAAGTGTTTTTCTGAGAGACGGTCTTGCGCGATGGAGACACAGGCAGCAGCCGGGGCGACAAAGCTGGTTTGTGACAGCAGCTTTAAACTTTCTGCTGGGACGTTTTCAAATTCTGTGGTGACGGCTTTGCTGAGCTTGGCCAGCGCCATCAGGCCGGGGTGGTTTTCATAGCCAGCCTGGATATGCTGACCTGTTACTTGCGCTGCCGGGCAGCCCGCTTCAGGCTCCAGCACGGCGACCTGGTAACCCATGGCTTGTGCCGCCTGGGCAAACATGCGGCCCAGTTGGCCACCGCCCATGATGCCGAGGCAACTGGTGGGAGTGTTGGGTAGCAATGGCTGACGGGGCTGTGCGGGCTGTGAATGAGTGGTCATGGTAGTGATTTCAAACTAGGGATTGTTTGTGCACAATAGTACAAATCAAATGAGGTACGGATATTTAGGTGAATTTGTTCGTGCTCGGTGAGTCGTAGGTTGGGCCGTGATGTAGGTTGGGCTACGCCTTATCAGCCCAACACTCGGCGTTTAAATAACGTATACGTTTGTTGAGGCCCAGTGTTGGGCTGGTGAAGCGTAGCCCAACCTACGAAATCTTCCACTATCAACGAAAATCTAAACCGGCAACACCATATCGCGTGCAACTTGCGTTTGCTTTTCGCGGAACTCGATCAATCTCGCAGCAAGTGCATCATCGGTCGTCGCCAAGATCGCAATCGCGGCCAGGGCGGCATTTGCTGCGCCTGCCTCGCCTATCGCGAAGGTTGATACCGGTATGCCTTTTGGCATTTGCACGATGGACAGCAGCGAGTCTTCACCACGCAGGTATTTGGATGGCACGGGCACACCCAATACTGGCACGATGGTCTTGGCGGCGATCATGCCTGGCAGGTGGGCTGCACCGCCAGCACCGGCAATGATGGCGCGCAGGCCGCGCTCGCGGGCGGTTTCTGCATAGGTGAACATTTCATCGGGCATGCGGTGGGCAGAGACGACCCTGGCTTCAAAGCCTATGCCAAACTCCTTGAGGATGGCGACGGCGTTTTGCATGACGTCCCAGTCCGAGGATGACCCCATGACGACGCCGACGACGATTTTATTTGTAGTCATCATCAGTCCTTCAGGCTTTCGCCAGTCAGGCGTTCCAGTGCTTCACGGTATTTGGCGGCAGTTTTTTGCACGACTTCATCCGGCAAGGCTGGGGCTGGTGCTGTCTTTTTCCAGCTGGTGATGGTTTCGAGATAATCGCGCACGAACTGTTTGTCAAAAGACGGTGGTGAAATACCGGTAGCATAAGAGTCAGCAGGCCAGAAGCGGGAGGAATCGGCAGTCAGCACTTCATCCATCAAGTGCAGCACGCCATTGTCATCGAGGCCAAATTCAAACTTGGTGTCGGCGATGATGATGCCACGGGTGGCGGCGTATTCTGCGGCTTCAGTGTAGAGCTGTATGCTGATGTCGCGAATTTTGGCGGCCAGTTCTGCACCTATGCGTTGCTCGGTTTCTGCATAGCTGATGTTTTCATCATGCTCACCCATTTCTGCCTTGGCAGCCGGGGTGAATATCGGTGCTGGCAGCTTGGCTGCCTGTGGCAAACCTGCTGGCAATTGTATGCCGCAGATTGCGCCTGTCTCTTGATAATCTTTCCAGCCTGAGCCGATGATGTAGCCACGTACCACGGCTTCTACCATGATGGGCTTGAGGCGTTTGGCAACGACCGCACGGCCTTTGACTTGCGCGACTTCATCTGCTGACACCACGGATTCTGGTGCAACACCAGTCAGGTGGTTAGGCACGATATGGCCCAGCTTTTCAAACCAGAAATTCGCCATCTGGTTCAGCACGCGGCCTTTGTCAGGTATCGGTTCATTCATGATGACATCGAATGCGGACAGGCGGTCACTGGTGACGATGAGCAGCTTGTCGTCGCCGACAGCGTAATTGTCACGTACCTTGCCACGGCCCAGCAAAGGCAGGGAATGAAGAGTGGAATTGATTTGCGTAGTCATGAGGGATTTCTTTATTTCGATCTGGATAGGGTTTACACAGAATTGTTGGTGGGTTGGCAGCATTGTAGGTTGGGCTACGCTTCATCAGCCCAACACTGGACCTCAACAAACGTATGCGTTATTTAAACGCCGAGTGTTGGGCTGGTAAACCGTAGCCTAGCGAGGCCCGGCCCAACCTACGAGATTACTACCGCCAAAAACAATTTTGTCTAAACCCTGAACTCCCCCACTCCGGCTCACACCGGAATGAGGAAATGAGCTTATTACTTAATTTACGATCTGCGCCAAAGCGCCTTTCTTGTACTGTTCTGCCACTTTTTCCAGTGCCATAGGCTTGATCTTGCCTGCCTGGCCTTCGCAACCGAAGGACAGATAACGTGCCTTGCAGACCAGTTTCGCTGCTTCACGCGCTGGCTTCAGGTAATCACGTGGATCAAACTTGGACGGGTTTTCAAACATGTAGCGACGGATCGCGCCTGTCATTGCCAGACGGATGTCGGTGTCGATGTTGATCTTGCGCACGCCGTTCTGGATACCAATGACGATTTCTTCAACAGGCACGCCATAGGTTTCTTTCATGTCGCCACCGAACTGGCGGATTTCATCCAGCAGTTCTTGTGGTACGGAAGAAGAACCGTGCATCACCAGATGGGTGTTAGGAATGCGCTGGTGGATTTCCTTGATGCGGTCGATTGCCAGGATGTCGCCAGTAGGCTTGCGGGAGAATTTGTAAGCACCGTGAGACGTACCGATGGCAATTGCCAGGGCATCGCACTGTGTCTGTTTGACGAAGTCAGCAGCTTGCTGCACATCGGTCAGCAATTGTTCGCGCGTCATTTTGCCGTCGGCACCGTGGCCGTCTTCCTTGTCGCCCATCATGGTTTCCAGAGAACCGAGCACGCCCAGTTCTGCTTCTACCGTAACGCCGATGGAGTGGGCAAACTTGACCACTTCACGCGATACTTCGACATTGTATTCATAGCTGGCGACGCTCTTGCCGTCTTCCATCAAAGAGCCGTCCATCATCACCGAGGTGAAGCCGGATTTGATCGCAGCCATGCAGACTGCTGGCGACTGGCCGTGGTCCTGGTGCATGACGACGGGGATGTGCGGGTAAGCTTCTACCGCAGCCTCGATCAGATGACGCAAGAATGCTTCGCCTGCATATTTGCGGGCACCGGCAGAGGCTTGCATGATGACAGGTGCGCCAACTTCATCGGCGGCCTGCATGATGGCGGTGACTTGCTCCAGGTTGTTGACGTTGAAAGCTGGCAGACCGTAACCGTTTTCGGCGGCGTGGTCCAGCAATTGACGCATGGATACGAGTGGCATAATTAACTCCAGATTGCTTTATAAAAAAATCTTTGTCCCTGCTACGCTTGGTTCTCGCCTACCCTGACAATTTTCATTGCATTGGTGCCGCCGACCTGCCCCATGGGCTCACCCCAGGTGACCACGATCATGTCGCCCTTGGTGACGATGTCGTTTTCCAGCAAGACGGTTTCGGCAGACTTCAACACCACTTCCCTGTCAGCAGAGTAAGGCAGGTTGAAGGTCTGGACATTGCGGTACAGCGCTGCCTTGCGCTGGGTAGCCACGCTTGGTGTCAGTGCAAACAAAGGCACATCGACGCTGTGGCGGCTCATCCACAAGGCAGTAGAACCCGACTCGGTCAGGGCCACGATGGCTTTCACACCCAAGTGATGGGCTGTGAACAGCGCGCCATAGGCGATGGACTGGTCGATACGGGTAAAGGTCATGTTGAGGAAGTCGGCGTCGAGCTTGTTTTCCTGGAATTTTTCAGCTTCCAGGCAAATCAGCGACATCGCCTCCACGGTTTCTATTGGGTATTTGCCGGATGCGGTTTCTGCCGAGGTCATGACGGCATCAGTGCCATCAAGCACCGCATTGGCCACGTCTGACACTTCAGCGCGGGTAGGCACGGCATTGACGATCATGGATTCCATCATCTGGGTGGCAGTAATAGCCACCTTGTTGGAAGCACGCGCCATCTTGATCATGCGTTTTTGCAAGGCTGGCACAGCGGCATTACCTACCTCTACAGCCAGATCGCCACGGGCAACCATGATGCCGTCGGATGCATCCAGAATTTCTTGCAGCAGCGGTATCGCTTCTGCACGTTCTATCTTGGCGATCATCATGGGTTTGTGGTTGTAAGGCTCACCCGCGATGTTCGAGAGTTGCCTTGCCATTTCCATGTCAGTCGCATTTTTTGGGAAAGACACGGCGACATAATCAGCCTGGAAAGACATGGCTGTCTTGATGTCTTCCATGTCTTTGCCGGTCAATGCCGGTGCTGTCAGGCCACCGCCCTGGCGGTTGATGCCCTTGTTGTTGGACAACTCGCCACCTATCTTGGTGACAGTATGGATTTCATTGCCAACGACTTTTTCAACGACCAGCACGATCAGGCCATCATTGAGCAACAGCAGGTCGCCGTTTTTGACATCTCGCGGCAGGGCCTTGTAGTCAAGGCCGACACGTTCCTGATTGCCCATGGTGCAGTCTGCATCGAGGATAAACTTGTCGCCGTTTTCGAGATTAATGCGGGAATTTTCAAACTTGCCAATACGAATTTTAGGACCCTGCAAATCAGCCATGATGGCGATTTCACGGCCACATTCTGCTGCTGCCTGGCGCACCATCGTGGCCCGGTCTATATGATCCTGCGCCTTGCCATGCGAGAAATTCAACCTCACCACATTCACCCCGGCATGGATCATACGCTTGAGCGTAGCCAAGTCATTCGAAGCGGGGCCTATGGTGGCAACAATCTTGGTGGCACGTGACATCTGGTCTCCTGAAAATTTTCTTTTATATGTTGATTACACAAAACCTGAAAGCTGATTAAGACCGAAAAGCTCACCACAGAGACACAGAGGGGGCACTGAGGGTCACAGAGAAAAGCAAATAATGAGGTCAATGCAGATCGTCATCATTTCTCAAGGTTTTCTCTGTGCTGTCTCTGTGTCTCCGTGTCTCTGTGGTTAGGGGTTTTGGTCTTGATTTTGAATCAATTTATTTAACCGCGCGTTGCAACAAAATTTCTACTGCTGGCAGGGTTTTGCCTTCCAAAAACTCCAGGAAAGCGCCGCCGCCTGTCGAGATATAACCCACCTTGTCAGCGATGTTGTACTTGGCAATCGCGGCCAGGGTGTCGCCACCGCCAGCAATCGAGAAGCCTGCTGAATCGGCAATCGCCTGCGCCAGCACTTTTGTACCGTTGCCGAACTGGTCAAATTCAAACACGCCTACCGGGCCGTTCCAGACTATCGTGCCAGCTTTTTTGATTTGCTCTGCCAGCAATGCAGCAGTCGTTGGGCCGATGTCGAGGATCATGTCGTCGTCCTGCACATCTGCCACTGCCTTGACAGTTGCCACTGCGGTTGGTGAAAATTCTTTGGCGCACACTACATCGGTAGGGATAGGCACAGATGCGCCGCGCTTGGCCATCATGTCGATGATGGCTTTGGCTTCTTCCACCAGATCAGCTTCTGCCAGGGACTTACCGATTTTGAGGCCGGATGCCAGCATGAAGGTATTCGCAATGCCGCCACCGACGATGAGGTTATCCACCTTGTCAGCCAGTGATTTCAAAATAGTCAGTTTGCTCGATACCTTGGAACCGGCAACAATCGCCACCAGCGGGCGGGCGGGATGGCCCAGCGCTTTGCCCAGTGCATCAAGCTCGGCAGACAACAAGGGGCCAGCGCAGGCGATGGGAGCAAACTTGGCGATGCCGTGGGTAGTTGCTTCTGCACGGTGGGCAGTGCCAAAGGCATCATTCACATACACGTCGCACAGGGCAGCCATTTTTTGCGCAAGCGCATCGTCGTTTTTCTTTTCGCCCTTGTTGACACGGCAGTTTTCCAGCAAGACTACCTGGCCAGGCGCTACATCGACTCCATCCACCCAGTTTTGCTTGAGTTCTACATTCACGCCCAATAATTCAGACAAACGCTTGGCAACCGGTGCCAGGGTATCTTCTGCCTTGAATTCACCCTCAGTCGGACGTCCCAGATGCGAAGTCACCATCACCGCAGCACCTGCCTGCAAAGCCTGCTGTATCGCCGGCACCGAGGCGCGGATACGGGTATCTTCGGTAATATTGCCGTTGTCGTCCTGAGGAACGTTCAAATCGGCGCGGATGAAAACACGTTTGCCCTGGAGCTGGTTTGCTGCGATCAGGTCACTGAGTCGGTTGAATTGCATCGTGATATGGAGTTGGCAAGGTTGAAGGGTGGCGCCCCTGTCTCAGCTAGCTTTGATAACGCGCATAGTAGCGCACGACAAAGCCTGACAAAACACGGCGCCGGGATATTTCAAGACTTACACAAAGCTGCTGTCGCGCCATGTTGCTGCATGGCCGGAACAATCTTGTGTAAGCCCTGTGGATATGTCCAAATAAGTCCAGTATTGCAAAAGTCCCCAGCCCGCTATTTTACCAAAGCCCGCTTGCAGACCATACGGTTTTGCGCGGGTTTTGCGAGTTTAATGCGGGAATTGGTAGTAAATTGACATTTATTTGATGGAATTGCTTGGACATGGGGATGGCGGGTGGGTTTGAATGGGGATGAATGGGGTTTGGCGGGCAATCAGTACGTTCGTGCTTTTGTATGAATTTTTATTAATTTGCCATGCTGAATGCGGTTGTTGATTTGTATACATCAAACAAATATCCACCGCCGGAGCTGCTACATGCAAGCAAAACCATTCATATAATTACGTCATTCCTGCGTGCTTTTGGCAGGAATCCACCGGGTTGGCGCTCCAGCGGCGTTCGACGCAAACTATTGCCTGAGTTAATTTCAGATTCTTGGTGCTTGAGCATTCAGATTTTCAAATGCCTTCACACGTAAACTGCGATTGCAGGTCGGGGTAGCCCGACAGCTACTCACTTTTCTTGTCTCGCCAAGAAAAGTAAGCCAAAGAAGGCGACCGAGGCGTCGCTGCCCCCTGAAGGGGGTTCCCTTTGCTGCAAGTCAAAAAATGGGAAATGCCCGAAACTCGCTTCGCTCAGACAACGTTCATTTCTTAATCCATTTTCCGCCTCGCAGCAAAGGCATCGACACATCGGAACTGCTAAAAGCAACAGCAACCCCAAAGTCAAAAACAACGTCATACGACCTTCACCTCCAACTTTGGAAGCTATTGCTTATCAATCTATGGATTTATGCAGTGTCTTCACGCAAAGCAAAGTATTTTCACAAAAATTCCTGCAATAATTAAAATCCCACTTTCATCAAAAAAGAGCTGTGACATGAAGCTTCAAATCGAACTAACGAAATTTTATACAGAGAAAGACGAGTTACGTTTTTTCATGGCACTAAGAGAAATACCGGCCTTGAAATCGATACAAGGCGTTGGTCGCTCACTCATCATCGATTTTGATCTGAGAGGACTGGGTCGTGATTCTCTGCTTGAATTGATCGGTATATTGACTCGTTACCAAATCAACTTGAAGCCAATTGGCATACTCGCGGAGCGAAGTAAATTTGCGTGGTTGAAGGATAAGAGATGGTATTGGTATGGAGAGATGTTTGGTGAACAGTAAGGCATAAAGAATGCGATTTACCCGCAGTGCTCAACTAAGCAAACCAAGTTAGCAATATGTCTTCTTGCTGTTGCTGTTGCTGTTGCTGTTGCTGTTGCTGTTGCTGTTGCTGTTGCTGTTGCTGTTGCTGTTGCTGTTGCTGTTGCTGTTGCTGTTGCTGTTGCTGTTGACCTTGGCCGTTCCCATGTGTAGCCGCCATTTGTGCTGTACAGAAAATGGATTAAGAAGGACCGCTGTCTGAGCGTAGCGAGTTTCGGGCCTTCCCATTTTTTGTACTGCACAAATGGGGCCCCCGCAGGGGCGGCTACGCCTGGGTCGCCTTCTTTGGCTTACTTTTCTTGGCGAGACAAGAAAAGTGAGTAGCCGCCGGTCTACCACCGGCCTGCAATCTTAAATGACGTGTGCAGGCATTTGAAAATCCGGATGTTCAAGCACGACGAATCAGAAATTAACTCACGCAATAGTTTGCCACTAACACCTCTGGATTGCAGCCAAAAACACGCTGGAGCGCAAGGTCTTGCGCAAGGCAAGACTCTGCCCCCAGATCACAACCCCAACCGAATATAAGTAAACACCGCCATCCCAAAAAATATCGTCTGCAACATATTCTTGCGCACCAAAAAGAATGCCGTCGCCAGCAAGCCCGCCAGCAGGCGCGGGTTTTGCAAACCGACTTCGACCTGACCATTGGTCAGCAACAAGTCCGGCACGATGATTGCAGCCAGCGCGCAGGCGGGAGCGTAGCGCAGGGCTTCCTGCACGCGCTTGGGCAGGTTGATGTGATGTCCCACCAGCCAGAAGCCGCTGCGGGCAATAAAGGTAGCCAGAGTCAGCAGGCCTATGACCAGCCAGATTTCCCAGTCGCTCATGCTTGCTCCCCATTGTTCTTGCCAGCTGCGGCTAGTTTTTTACCGTCCAGATATTCTTCCAGCATCATGGCAGTGCCCATGCCGAGCAAGACGGCCAGCAAGAGGCCGAGTTTGTAGGGCAGATTCACTGCAAGCAGGGCGACGATGCCAGCCACAACGACACCGGCAAAGGCAGCGCGGTTGATGATCAGGGGCAGCATGATGCACAGGATGGCCAGGGTACCGGCAAAACCCAGCCCCCAACTTGAAGGCACCTGGCTGCCCAGCAAAATGCCAATGATAGAGCCGGTTTGCCAGGCGCCCCAATTTGGGAAGACCAGGGATTTCAGGTAGGCCAGCTTGCCTTTTTCCTCAATAAATTCAGGATAGCGCTGTATGAACAGGCTGACAGAAATGTCGCCGGTCATAAAACCCAACCAGGCGCGGGTACGCCAGGGCAGGTGCGCAAAATGGGGAGCAAGAATGGCAGAAAAAATCAAAAACCGCAGATTCACGACCAGTGCCGTGGCAAAAATCACCCAAACAGGGGCATGTGCGGCAATCAGGGGTAATGATGCGAGTTGGGCAGATCCGGCAAAGACCAGCAGGGTCATGCCCAGTGCCTGCGGCAGAGTCAGCCCAGCCTTGATCATGGCAACGCCAACCACCATTCCCCAAGCACCTATACCAAACCAGGTGGGTGCTCCTACTCTCAAACCTTCCTTGATCGCGGCCTTGTCTGATTCAAATGACATGAGAGTGTAGATAGAGCGGGAAAGTCCATCATTGTAACTTGGAAACAAAAAGCTTGCCTGTGGCGCTGATTTTGTGAGCAGATTGGCAAATAAGATGCAAACATATATGCCGTACAAGTCCCCTCCCCTTCAAGGGGAGGTTGTCGGGGTTTCGCAGCCGACGACATCTAAGCAGCTTGCAAGCCGCTTAGCTTGGTAGGTTGGGCCGGGCCTCGCTAGGCTACGTTTTATCAGCCCAACACTCGGCGAATAAATACCGTATTCGTTTGCAGCGGCCCAGTGTTGGGCTGATGATGCGTAGCCCAACCTACGATTTTTTTCAGATCATGCCTAATCACAGAGTACACAGCACCAACAGCCACCCGCACGAATACCCCCAGCCAACCCATAATCCGTTAAAATCCCGTTGGCAATGTTTAATTCGGGAGCAAACCAGCGTCGCCAGCCTGAACGCGCCTGCTTCCAGCACCATTTTTATTTACGGAGTCCCCATGTCCACCACAGCCAGCACAACCAATAACGTCGTCGAACTGCAAGCCAGCGATTTGCCTGCGCATTGCCCTAACCCGGCCATGCCGCTGTGGTCTTCGCACCCGCGCGTCTATCTTGATTTGTCGCATGGCGGCACAGCCACTTGCTCTTATTGCGGCACGCAATACAAGCTGGCGGCAGGCGTCGTGCTCAAAGCCCACTAATCCACCGCCCCCGTCATGGCCGCTAAAAAACAGTTGAATGGCAGTGCCGACGAAGTCGAGGCGGCTTTTTATGATGCACTGAGCCGTGCCGATCTCGATGGCATGATGGCCCTGTGGGCCGAGGATGAAGAGATAGTTTGCATCCACCCCGGTGCAACCAGGCTGATAGGCCATGCAGCCATACGCAGTTCCTGGGAAGCGATCTTCGAGCGCGGCAGCGTGCAGATACGTCCTTTGCAGTTGCATGCGACCCACAATATGCTGACAGCCGTCCATAGCATCGTCGAAGAATTCCAGCGCCCCAGCGACAGCAGCCAGGATGTACATATCCTGGCTACCAATGTGTATGTCAAGACCCCGCGTGGCTGGCGCATTACCATGCACCACGCCTCGGTCGCGTCTGGCAAGCCGCCGCTGGACATGTTCAAGGCCAGCACCCTGCATTGATGACGTTTGCATGAAATACCTCTCCCCTCGCTGGTTACCCGGTGGCCATTTACAAACCATCTATCCGGCCTTGTTTATCAACAAGCCGGTGACACCGCTACGGCGCGAACGCTGGACCACGCCGGACAATGATTTTGTCGATATCGATTTTCTTGATGGCGAACCCGGCAAACCCATGGTTGTACTTTTCCATGGTCTTGAAGGTTCCAGCAACAGCCATTATGCGCGCGCGATGATGGCCGCCCTTGCCGACAAAGGCTGGTCGGGCGCGATACCGCATTTTCGAGGATGCTCGGGCGAGCTCAATCAGGCACCGCGCTTTTATCACTCTGGTGATGCGCAAGAGATAGACTGGATCATAGAACGCCTGTACCAGCAGTTCCATCATCGTCATGATGGTGGCAAGTTTTATGCGGCGGGCGTCTCACTCGGTGGCAATGCCCTGCTGCGCTGGCTGGGTGAATCGCAACATCATGCCGATATCGTCAATGCAGCCTGCGCAGTTTCTGCCCCGCTCGACCTGGCACAGGGCGGTGCTTCGCTGTCCAGCGGTTTCAATATGATTTACACGCGCATGTTTTTGAAGACACTGAAACCCAAGTGCCTGCAAAAACTCAACCAGTTCCCTGGCCTGTTCAACCGTGACGCCATGCTCAATGCGCGTGACCTGTACGAGTTTGACAATGTCGTCACCGCGCCGCTGCATGGTTATCTCGATACCGATGATTACTGGCACAGGGCCAGCGCCAAGCATATACTGAACGACATCACGGTGCCTACGCTGGTGCTCAATGCCAGGAATGATCCCTTCCTGCCCGCGCAGCATTTGCCCACCCAGGCGGCCAGATGCGTGACGCTGGATTACCCCGATCATGGCGGCCATGTCGGCTTTGCGGCAGGCAATGTGCCCGGCCATTTGAACTGGCTGCCGCAAAAGATACTGCATTTTTTTGAGGCGAACAGTTGATGGATGAAATCGTCAAGGCAGCCATGGCCAAATGGCCGAATGTACCGCATTGCTATGGCTGGCTGGCACTCGATGCGCGCGGTAACTGGCGCATGCGCGACGAGCGCAGCCAGGCCTTGAACCTGCAGGGTGACCCCATACGCAACGCCGCCCTGCTGGCCTTCATCACCCGCAATTATCTGTGCAATGAAGAGGGTTGCTGGTATTTCCAAAATGGCCCACAGCGCGTCTACGTCGATCTCGAAGCCACACCTTATATCGCCAACACTACGGTAGATGGCAGCTTCGTACTACAACATGGTGAACAGGCTTTCACACCAGAACTCGCCTTCCTCGACCCGCAAGGCAGGCTGCAACTCAGCAGCGGCAATATCCTGGCGCAGCTTGATGACCGCGACCTGGCCTTATGCCTGCCCTGGCTGACGCTGGGCGAACAGCCAGTCAGTGATGAAGCACTATTGCAATGGCTGGAAGATGCCAGCACACCTGGCGACTTGCAATTGCGCCCACCCGGCATGGCTGGTTTACATGTGGAAGTGCAGCGCTGTGAAGAGGGACAATTGATGCGGGAATTTGGCTTTGTGGCACGCCCCAGGGCAAACCATCACTAGGCTGACTCAACTACTTTATCCTGCTTCGCCAGCACAAAAAAAAATGAACAGATGCCTGTCGTTATTCCTGAGCTCGCTTTTTGTCATTGCGAACGCCTCTGGTGCAGCAGTACTTGATTTATACCTGGGCCCCAAACTGCCACCAGAACAACTCGCCAAAATCAATAATCCTGATGCGATTATCAATTTTGTAGATGAACTGGGATCACAAGGCCTGCCAAGCAGTGAAGTACTTGCATTACCTGGCAAACACGTCATCAGCATTCAGAGCAAGACTTCCAGAGATGCCATCGCCATGTATGTCATGCTTGAAGCTGGCAAGGAATATGACATTGTTCCGCGTTATCAGGACAAGCTCTGGCGGCCTGAGGTGGTAGAAAAACTGTCCGGCAAAACCGTCAGCTGGATGGGTTTTATACCAGTCACAGATTTGAAGGCGGGAGCCAGCCGCGCGCAGGTAGAGGAAATGTTCCAGGGCCAAACCATTCGCGCAAGTTACTCTTACGAGTACAAAAAGATTCTGTATCGAGCGGTACATTACAATGTTTTTCCCAAGAATTCTGTCAATGACCGCAAAGGCGCAGGTACTGATTTCGTCTTCATCTACCGTCCTGACGACACCGTGTTCTTCAGCGGAACATTTACCGGTAATTTACTCAGATCAAACGATCCTGAAATTCAAAAAATGCTGCCCATGATCAAAGAAGGATGGGCGAACGCAGTTTATGGGCCACCTGTAGTCAAATAGAAGCACAAAAAACAAGCGCCACCGTCATCAATACTGATGCCTGATATTGAAGCAGGAGCATGCGGGTAATTCAGCATTTTCATACCACGCAAGTCATTGAACTGCAGACCTCAGCTCCAGGATAAAACATTCTTAACAGGACTTACGCAAAATTGTCCCAGCAAGGCGTAGCGACGAAGACAGTACTTTAGTACGGCTAGTCGCTGCAACGCAGCTGGGGCGGTTTTGCGTAAGTCCTACTAAATCAAACGCAATCTTCACAAAGAATTGCGTCCATCCCCAGCGCCTGTCACACAAACTTAACTATATTTAATTGTTATCCGCTGATAAGATGTGGGACTTTTTTTCTTCTGGATTCCATCCATGTCTATAC
The DNA here is from genome assembly GCF_009937955.1 of Undibacterium sp. KW1. Taxonomy (NCBI): domain Bacteria; kingdom Pseudomonadati; phylum Pseudomonadota; class Betaproteobacteria; order Burkholderiales; family Oxalobacteraceae; genus Undibacterium; species Undibacterium sp. KW1. The sequence continues at coordinate 4,254,798 of NZ_AP018439.1, forward strand.
GCAAAACCTTCGCGCCTTTTGCCTTTTTTGGCCTCATGCTGCTGGCAGCCATGCAACCAGCTCAGGCGGTGGAGCAACTTGCTCCGGGCTTTAGCAAGATTCCCAAAGGCAGCACTGTACTCATCATGCCCAGTGACATAGAACTGTATTCACTGAGTGCAGGTGGCGTTCCTGAACCCAAAGCAGACTGGACTGAAGCGGCTACCAGGTATTTTGCCAAGGCTCTGATAGAGAAAAAGAACAAATTTGGCTTGAATACCGTCACCCTCAATGCACAGGATGCGGACGCCACGGCTGAAGTCAACGCCTTGCATGGTGCAGTTGCGCAGGCGATCAACCTGCACCACTTCAGCTCCTCCTCGCTATACTTGCCGACCAAGGCAGGCGCGCTTGACTGGTCATTGGGAGATTCTGTACAAGTCCTGCGCGAAAAAACCCAGGCAGACTATGCAATATTTACCTGGGTCAGGGATAGCTATGCCAGCGCCGAGCGCAAGGCTGCCATGATCGCCATGGCCATCTTTGGCGTGGGCCTGACAGGCGGCATGCAAGTCGGCTATGCCTCCCTGGTTGATCTGCGCACTGGCCGGATACTCTGGTTCAATAAATTGATCAGCGGTTCAGGCGACATGCGCGAACTGGACAAGGCCAGAAACACCGTGGACAACTTGCTCGACAAGTTCCCGGTGAAACCATGAAATACCGCAAGGGTCAACACCTGCTCTGTATTGCCCTGGGCTTGAGCCTGGGTCTGAGCAGTATCACCGCCAGCGCCCAGGCTTTGTATCAGGTGCCAGGCCGTTTCTTGCGTCCAGAGATCAGCACGGACGAAGGTGGTCTGTGGTCGATGATGGACAGGGAAGAAACCAAATTGCGCCGCAGCCCCTTTGTCTTGAAAGACAAAGAGTTTACGCAATATGTGCAAGGCCTGACCTGCAAGCTGGCACCAGAACATTGCCCGGACATCCGGGTGCATATCGTCAGAAATCATTATTTCAACGCCAACATGGCGCCAAATGGCATGATGCAAGTCTGGTCTGGCCTGATGCTGCGTGCAGACAATGAGGCGCAACTGGCTTCTGTATTGGGACATGAGATAGGCCATTACCTTGAGCGGCATACCTTGTCCAATTTGCGCGACATCAAGAGCCGCGCCGCCTTTGGGCAATTCCTCGGTTTGTTTGGCTTGATTGGTGCACTGGGCCAGGTCGGTTTGCTTGCCGGGCAATTTTCGTTTTCGCGGGAGCATGAAAGCGATGCCGACAGGATAGGTATCGTACTGCTGCATAACGCCCACTATGACACGACTGAAGCAGCAAAAATCTGGGAAAACCTGCGCGAAGAGAGCAAGGCAGGTCCGCTGGGTGATCCGGCCAAAAACAGCCCCATGTTTGCCACTCACCCGCCCATCCATGAGCGCAAGGAAAAGCTGGAGCAATATGCGGCGCTGCTCAATACCCAGGGCAGCAATAACCAGCAAGAATGGCTGGAGCGTACCGCACCATTCCTGCATGACTGGCTGGTCGATGAGATCAAACGTGGCAGCTATGCCGAATCCCTGGTCCTGTTTGAACGACTGTCAGGGCGTCAAGTGAAACAGGCCGAATACCTGTGGGCCAAAGCTGAAATACTGCGTTTGCGCAATCAGGACAAGGATGCTGACCTGGCACTGACCCAGTATCAGGCTGCCATCGCAGCAGGTAATGAACCTGCCGAAACACACCGTGGCATGGGCTTGATCTGGCGTCAGAAAGGCAATAAAGACCAGGCAAAATTATGCTTTGAACAATACCTGCAAAGTGCACCCGAAGCGGGCGATGCACTCATGATCAAAAGTTACATAGAGGATTTGAATACATGAATTTTTTTAAGAAACTCTCGGCACTGGGCCTGGTGCTGGCATTAAGTGCCTGTGTCACCACAACCAAAGTAGAGTCAGGCACACGCCTGATTGGCGACAAACTCACCCTGACGCTGGAAGGTGCCTGGAACCAGGTCAGTGCCAGTGGCATGAATGGTCCACACCGCGATACCTGGACCATGGAAGGTTTGCCGGTAGATAAACTGCTGGTCTATTCTGGCCTGCAAAGTGGTGAACCTGTACACCCGCCAGAAGAATCGAACAAGGATAAAAAAGTGTTCGCATTTAAACCGGGCATGCAAAATGAGCAGATCATTGCCTTGTTTGAAGGTGCGCTGACACGTGACAGTTCTACCTTCAAATTACTGAAAATGGAGCCCAGCCAGTTTGGCGGCACCAAAGGTTTTCATTTTGAATTCAGCCTCTTGCGCAAACTTGACAATCTCGAAATCCTTGGCAGCGCAGATGTATCTGTCGTCAATGGGCAGCTGTATGCGATCATGTACCAGGCACCAAAGCTGGTGTTTTACCCACGACATATAGAGCGGGTGAAGCGCATCGCACAAAGCGCAAGGATAGGTTAACTCACTGAAGTAAGCTAATAAAGCCGGCGATGCCGGCTTTATTTTTACCCCTGCCTGACGCAGGCAATCAGCTACCATCTGCCTTTGCAGGCTTGTCACCAGTACCGCGTACATTGATCTTGACGATGCTTTGTAAAAAATCAAACCAGAACGGTGCCCCCAGGCTGACGGCAAATGCAGTGACCAGGCAACCCAGCAGCGCCATGCCGCAAGGGAAGCTGGCAAAGAAACTTTGAAAGCCAAACATGGTGAGTACATCAGCAGTGATGGCCGGGGTTGTCGTTGCACCTTTTTCTATGGCTGCTGCGGCAGCCGCTGCAGCCTGATCCCTGAGCACAGGGCTGACCCACAAGGCGCTGCCAACGGCAAAGGCATCGAGCTTCATGCCCACGGCCAGTATTGCCCCCAGGCCCAGGCTCAGGTAACCTGCATAGCGCTTGTAGCGGCCTGAGAGGCGGTCCATGGATTCATCAAACCAGGTGGCCACTTCCTGCTCTACCTTGGTGACATCACCCTGGGCACGACTGACGGCGAGTTGCAGCACGCTTTTCAGATTGCCGGCTGGTAAATTATCCACGGCAATATCAAGGCGGTTGAAAGCGTCTTTGGAAGCATCCCCTACCCCACCCAGCACATGAATGGTTGCCGCAGCAAAACTGGTCGATGAAATATAAGAGAGTTTGCCATCGAGCGGCGATACACGCGGATGATTGACGATGGCCTGTATGACAGGATCAAGATTCTTTTTTTGCTCCAGCAATTCATTGATGCCTGAAGAGAGCGTATTGGCCCTGAGCTTCAAGGCCGTGGCAATGAATTCCTGTATTGCGGTGACGAAAAGCGATACCGCAAGAAAAAACAGCGCGATACCGATGGCCGTTTCCAATACCTGGCTACCAAACATGATAAGTTCCTTTTTTCGATGTTGCAAACGGAGCTGCACAACAAGTTTGCTTAATAAGTTTGCTTAATAAGTTTGCTTAATAAGTTTGCTTAATAAGTTTGCTTAATGAGTTTGCCTAACAAGTTTACTTAAGGCAGACCTTGCATTGCTCCTGCGCTTTGTTATTCAAATTAAATTCATTTGGGATTGAGCAGTTTTGAGTCCCGCGTTGCAGCCTGTACCACTTTGACTACCTTGTCTGCGGCCTTGCTGCTCGCTATGCCTATCACTACTTTGTAAGCCTGCCGTGCCAACCAGCCTGCACTATCGACATCAGCAGCCACCCGCAGCAACTTGTCTGCCCTTGCCTCTATCTGGTCTTCGAGACTGTCTGGGTCAAACTTGCCCGGTATCTCAGGCGATGGCTGTTCAGCCAGGGCAGAACCGTACAAGGGAATAATGGGAACCTCAAACTTGCCGCTGTTGGGCGGAGTCTCTACCGCCGGAGGTTTAAGCATATTGAACACGACATTGTCCGGCTCCAGCGTAAACCAGGATTTTAAAAAAGCCTGGCAATTCCTGCGTCCCAGCATGTAGTCATGTTCACGGTATTGCCACGAGAAAAAACCAAGGAAAGCCGCCAGGCCGGATGAGGCAATCGCATCACCACCCGTCAGTGCATCCCCCTTCGCATTCTTGCGACTGGGCGTGATCAAAAAGCGGCTAAAGTCACTGCCGTCAGTAAAAGCCGCCAGGTCCGCCGAGTTGAAACGGTTATTCTGGATCAGGCAATTAATGGTGGGGAACAGGATGCTCACCAAATCAGCCTTGGGCAAGGCAGCAAAATTGGGTACATCGGTAAATGGGTCTATCAGCACGATGGCACGGTTGACCTTGCTGCCACTGGTTTCGCGGGCTGGTGCGATACCTGCCAGCACATCATGCGCGAGGCCTATCGGTGCATTGTCGGTGCAACCACCATCGAGAGAAACAAAGGCATACTTGCTACCTGCATCGCTATCGGGCTGTACAAACAACGACCATTCCGGCACCAGCCATTGCGGGCTGTAAACACCCTGCCCGCTATTCGGCAGGATGTAGCGGTAAGCATAATGCCCGGCTGGCCTGGCGATCTGCACAGCAGGCAACCCCACAGGAAAAGCCGCCGTACCCAGCGCATAACTGGACATGCCAGACCAGGCCAGCATGTCCTGAGTCTGATTACCGACTTCAAAACTATCTGGCGCCAGCGCATATTGTGGTGTTGGCAGCGCGCCCTGGATATCAATGGCGAAGCGCACAAAATCAGCGTGATTGACAAAGTACTCGGCGCGGCCAGTCTGGCCAGAAAACATCTGCTTGTAAGGAATGCCCGCAACATTGGTATAAGTCAGTATCACCGGCAAAGGATTGGCCACATATTGCCGCGCTGCAGCCTGCCCGCTGTCAAATGAAATACCACTGGCAGCCGCAGCAGCAAGCGGTTTGCCAGACAATAATGAGGTGATCGTCGTTGCGCCGTCAAGATCATCGGTCGCCAGCAAACCGTCTATATCGATGGCATTGACCCATATCTGATAGAACGGATTCTTTGCCCTCAACTCTGGCGCGGTCTGTACACTCGCTGGCGGATAGACATAACTAAGGGCGCGTGACAACAGCACGGCATTGACGCCACCGCCAGAAGTACCAGTGACCACCCTGATCAAGACTTTGTGGCGTGGCACGGTTGGCGCACCGGGGTTGTCTTTGTCATCCTGCGCAATCGCCGCCGCCCAGGCATCCAGTGCCTCGATCAGAAAATCCAGCACCCCGGCTGTATAGCAACCTGCCGACACCGTGCCACCAAGCACCAGGGCCAGCTCAAATGTATGTGGAGCAGGCCCAGGCTGCGTCAGCGGGAATATCTTGTCAACGGCCACCTGTGGCGTAACTGGATAAGTTGCTTCAGACAAAATACACTCCTCGATGATAAGTGACTGCACGTTAAAAATGACTCGCGGCCCTCTCTCCAAAAACTCCGGCATGGGGATGGCAGCACAATGAGACATGCCCTGCTGTTGAGCACGGACATGTTCCATTTTAGCTGGCTGATTTTTCAGAGAGATGACATTTTTACAAACAAAGCGAAGATAGCATTTGCTTACAAAAAAGTCACTTTATTCTAGATGGGTGTTGTGTGTATTCACACAGCTCCTGAGCTCCTGCGCAGGGCGATGTGAATTGATCATCGCTGAGGAGTGTCAAGCCTTGGCAATTGCGATCTGAAGTTCAGTCACCAAACCAGTCACTGATTATTCAACTTCAGGCAAGCCCGTACTCCTGCTTTTCAGTACCGCCGCAAACACCTGCGCCAGCTCTGCTGCGTCTTCCCCTGCATGGTGGGTATGCGGCAAACCCTCAAGATTAAGCGCGTATTTGATCTTGCCCTTGCGGCTTTCCACCCATTCGCAACCTGTCAGGCCCATCCAGTAACTGCGCAAATCCACACCTGAGCCGGTAGAGCCAAAGGGGCTGGCACCAACGTATCTCATGAAGTACCAGTGCACAAACATGCCATCCCACACCGCTGGCGCCGCCAGGAAAACAGGCCTGCCTATCTTGCGCAAAGAATTCACCCAGTCATAAGCTGAACGTATTGCTACTGAGGCTTCAGGCGCGTGGTCTATCAGGTGCTGCCTGTCAAGGCCAGAGACAGCCAGTGCAGCGGGATCAAATTCATCAGAGATGGGTTTCAGTTCAGTATAAAAGCTCAGCTCAGGATGCCCGGCTACCGCCATGCCCAGAGAGATCATGCTGTACGGGCCGGGGATGGGACCGTCAGCCTCTACATCAACGGCAATAAAAATCTCTGGCAATTTTTCATTCTCTGCTGTCATGCCTTGCTCCTTTTGTTTGTCTTTAGCGTTCTTACATGGTGGCTTATTGCAGTCTTTTCCAGCCCTCTTCGACAATCACCCAGGAAATATCTTCAGGATCAGCACTCGAGCCAGGCCGCATGCACATTGCCGTTGCCGGGTTATAGCTGGGCCTGCCCGGCTCTGCCGTTGCGTCAAGTTGCGCCTGTGCGGCGCCGGATAAAAACAGGGGCGCAATCACAGCCAGATGCATCTTGCCTGTTGCAGTTTTCATGTTTGTGCCTCTGTAAAAAACTGGCGGCGCAGGCAGGTGAGCTGATTGTCGCATGGGCAGGCACACCGCCCACTATAAGCAGTTTGGCATCCAGCTCACTGATCACCAACAACTCAGTGAAGCTTCTTCCAGATTTGCTGGATGATGATCATGGAAATATGGTCAGGGTGGCGATCACCGTCGTTATCAAGTGCCATACAAGAATCCGTCAGGGCCACATTGCCACGCCACAGGCCAGTCGTATTGCGTATCCCCATGCCCCATCCGCTGTGGAACTGAATCAGGTTTTCATACGTTGAATCCCGCGTGCGCTGCTTGCTGGCTTCATCGAGCCTGGCCAAGATGTTGGTCGCCGCCTGTTCACAGGTCGTTGGCCAGGTATCGGCATCCGCATAGCGCTTGCATTGCTTGTCACAGCCATTTCTTCCTGGCGTGGCGCAGGTAGCGGCGGCCACGCTGACGCTGGCCGGAGCTCTCGCATTAGCCACCGGAGCAGGTACAGACTGCGCCCACACCACATTGGCGCCCATCAGGATGACAGCAGCAAAGCCAGAACAAATCCCTGCACGTGTAATGCTCATCAACTTTCCCCTCAAAATGGGCCAACTTAAAATATTAAAAAATGTTAAAAGTACTAAACAGGCATCATACATAAAATAAAGGAAAGTACTTGCCTTTTGACAATCATTCTTCTTGCCATGGGCCATCGTCCCACCAGCACTCTGCCAGGATGGTGGCGACCTCATAGCTGCTCCCCTCCTCTTCACGATACATTTCTATGTCTAACATCTCGGCCAATTCGTGATCATAGGATTTGAATGCAGCCTTCATGGCAGGCGAACATTGAGAAGGATATATCTCACAACAAAACAACCTGTCTTTTTCGTCAATCGCCACCAATTGTCTGGCAATCACCCGGCCCTCTTCATTACGGGCATAAATAACCCGCTTGTTGGCATCGAGCAGGCAGGCAACCGCCGAGTAACTGCAAAAGCCACCTATGGACAAACAAGATCCGGCATAGGTACCCAGTTTGAGAATTTCAAACGGATCCTGCTCAAAAGTCAGTCGCAAGCTTTTGCCATCCACCTTTATGTCTTTGTGCAAACCAGCTTCCCAGCGATCCTTGTCAACAAGTGGATGAGCTGCATGCCAGGCCAGATTGAGAGGGTGATGGCGGTATGAATCTGGCTTGCCAGCCTTTACCTCACGCAGGAAACTCTGCAAACCCTTGCGGTTATATCTGGGATCTCTATCCAGCCCTGCCAGCAGGCGCAGCGCATGGGCAGCAGATGGAACTTGCCCGCGTATTTGTAGTGCCCTATCCATATCTTGCCAGATAGCCAGCTCCAGTACCCGCAGGCGAAATGCTGGCAAGCGCCTGAGTGTGAGAGCACAATGTCTTTGCACCTGCGCATCAGTCAGTGCTATCTTGCTTTCGATGTAAAGGCGCAAGCGACGTGGCAAAGGGCTATCCAGCCCATACTGTTCACTCAAACTCAGGATTTTCTGACAGGCTGCCAGCGGGGCCAGTGCAGCCCAGTCACAGGCCAGGTATTCTTCCAATATTTGCCCACGCATGAATTGCAGCCTGCGCTCATAGTGGAGACTGCCAAGCAGAGACAGGGTATGAAACAATCGTGGCGCTGCCAACTGCATACCCTGCCACAGCAAGGCCGGAGCCAATTCAGCCATGGCGAAAATACCAAAAGCAAGCAGTCGGGTGTTGTCTTCACGACGGCATGCACGTTCAAACAAAGACCAGAATTGTCCGTTCAAATCGCGCAATCCGCTGCGCATTTCTGCGGGCAAATAATTGATCAGGTTCGTCAGCGCACAGCCGTAAGTGATATGGCAGGAATAAGCTTCCTGGCTCAGCATCGCCATCAGCGGCAATGCATCTTCAATCACTGCTTTCAGGCTGCCTGTTTCCTGCGTGCCAAAGCTCTCAGTCAACAGATACCAGAGTGAGGCGAGTTTTTCCTGCGGCCCCGCCTGATGCTGTAACAATAGCGCATGAAAGCTAGAGTACACCATCATGTATTCGCGCCATTTGCGCGACTTATCTGCATCATCATCCATCCAGTTGAACAGGCCAATCACATTAATCAGCGTGTCAGCAGTCTGTGCAGTCAATTCATGCCAGCTAGTTTCGCGCATCAGCGAAGCCAGCCCTGGCAACTCACAACATGAGCGCCACAGCGACAGATGCATGCGCACCCCTGCACGTTCACAGGCCAGGTTGATGATGTCGGCGACTTCTTCAGTACAGTCATGGAAGACTGTCAGGCCAGAATAACGTAAATCAGTCGCCCCACTCATTTCAAATAGCAGGCAACCCGTCATGCTATATTCAACATTCACTTGCCTGCTCAGGTTGCACAGAATTTTGCGCAGATATAACTCAAAGCGCGCATTATCTTCTGTTAAATCATGCAGGCGCATGAGCTGGTCAGCAGTCATCTGCTGAGGCGACAAACTCCCCTGCACTTCCCGCATCACTACAGTCAGGAAAATCGTTTGCCGGTTTTCTGGCAAGAGCAAAGCGAGCTCTGCCGCGTGAGTATGATCCGTGTTCATGGCACACAGGCGAGCCAATACGGCCAATTTTTGCGAACGTGCAATGTCATCTGCATGCATACCGCCGTACTGATGCCATATTTGCAGCCAGGCCAGTTGCAAGTCTGCACTGCATGCACGCAATTGCCACAGCAAGCAACGGCGAAACGCTTCTGGCAAGACGGGCAATTCTTGTGCTGGCCTGTTCCAGTGATGCAAATACAGAGTGGCACTGCTGGGTATAAGCCCGGCAGCCAGCGACATCACCTGCCCCTCCGCATCCAGCACGGGCAAGGCAGTAAAATCATGGCGCGCAAAGAAAGCATCGAGCAAACGTGCATCTGCCAGCCAGTGACACAAGTCCAGTACAGGCTGCGCAGGCTTTGGCGGCTGGTATTTGGTACCGCGAAAAGCACGTGGGTGGGCAGCAGTCGCCACCGGCTTCCTGGGCACCCTGGCTTGCGGAAGCGCCACCACGCTGGCATTGCCAGCATCAGGCACGGTCATCCAGAACACCCGCCAGAAAGCAGGCCAGACGCTGCGCAAATCGGTAGTAGCTTGCAGACGAAACCAGTCCGCCAGCAAGCTGTGCGCCTGTGGAAACAGCCGCACATCCAGTGCGGCGAGCTCCACCTGCCGCAAAGCAGGCTGCACTACGCCATTGACTTCATCACTGAGCAAGGCAACGATGCCCTGAGGCTGACGCAGTAGGCTGATTAATATGGATTTGACAGTTTGCAGGACAGGCGGCTGAACCGCTGCCCTGTCTTTGACAGGTTTGCTTGATGACATGTGAACACAAAATAAAAATCCAGGGATGGGATGCACTCACGAACAGACATCGCAGTGCAAACGCACATGCAAGCAGCCTGCTCAGGCACTTCCGGGATGAAACCAGTCCTGCACAGGATGGTTTCAGATTTTTATTTTTTATTTCACATGTGGGAATGAATGGTTTAACTAAAAATACAACCGACAGCCAAGGTGGCTATCACATTTGGCGCGTATTATAAATGAAGCTATTACAGCTTGGCACCATCTTTTTTCAAAATTAATACTCGCCCAAATCCAGGTCTTTATTACGTTTTTTTCACGAGAGATCGTCATGCTGTCAAGATGCATGCATCATTCACTTCACCGCGATCTCATCGATATAAATACCGAGCACAGAGCGACGCCCTTTGACCACAACCCGGTCACCAGGAATGGGCTGGCGGCCAATGATGGTATGTTCCATGCAGATGGTGGCGGCAAACTCTGGAGCCCCCACCCGCAGGGTTTGATCACACAGGCCCAGCTTGGGTTTCAGGCGTCCTAAAGAACTTACGGTAGCCTCTACAACGACCGCCTCGCTATTGAATACCCAGCCTGCCAGGGCAGACAAGGCGATAGGGCTGCGTAATATGACGAAAGTCAATAAGCAAGCCATGAGAGGCAGTATGACGAATTGACGTAAGACTGGCGACGGATAGCGATACGCCAAATTAGCCTGATGCGTGCGGTCATAGCACCCGTAAAGCACAAAAGGAAACAACACCACCGCAACAATCCAGGGTAAAGGGGTGGCATAAAAATGCTCGCCTGCAAAAACAAAATTATCACTCAAATTAAATCCGTAGAGCAAACAGGCAAGACCCAGGCACGACAGCGCGAATAGGTACTTTTGCCTGCTGGTCATGGGCTTTCTGTCCATGAACTTGATTGACCATTCTTCACGCGGGCGGGCCAGTCTCTCTTCTGCAATTTTGCCAGCGACGACTACCTGCTCTTCCAGCAGACGGATTTTTTCTGCCTGCTGTTTTTTTAGCAGCTCAGCTGATGTTTCGTTTGTTTGCACTATTCATTACTCTTTATTCTGTTATAGCCATATCAAGGGCTTAGCGCTTTGTGCTAACCAGATCCACCCATTCTCTTTCAGGACTTAATTTGACTGACTTGATGAATTGTGCAAAACCTCCATAGATACCTGCTGGCGGCTTATGTTTGGTCACCTTCCATTCCTGCTGCGAGCATTCAAAGCAAATGTCGAGCTTGCTGCTCAGCTTGCCCTGGGCATAAAAATAAACCGTATGATGGGGATCAAAAACACAGGCGGCGAAAGCCTGCTGGGTTTCATCAGATACCTGCTCAATCGCGGCGATGAAGTTTTCACGGTCGCGTGTAGTCAATGCCACGCTGCGATAGACTTTTTCTTTTTGCGCGGGTGATTGCCCTGCCTGTATGAAATCCATCTCGGACGAATGTTCGGTCACGACGATCTTGCTGGATTGTCGTATCGCATTGATCAAATCTGCCTTATAGGCTGCGCCCTCGCCTGCATCATTCTTTTCAGAAGAGCAGGCGAACAACAGGCCACAAAGCGCTAGGACCACATATTGCCGAACTGATCGCCCATGCTGAAGAAATTGCCGCATCATGTATTAACGCCGCTTTTTCTCTTCCGCCAGTTGTTCCTTGTGCTTCTCTTTCCATTCACGCTCGCGGGCATCGATGACGGACAGTTCATAATACTGCGCATCTTTTTCGCGCCGGGCAATGTCCAGTTGTTGCAGGGCGGCGGCGAGGTTATTTTCTATGCCATAGGCCTCGGCCAGGGCAACATGTTGGGCGGCTTGTTTGCCCTGGGCGGCATAGACCTTGGCCAGCAGGTTATAGAGTTGCGCTTCTTGCCTGTACAGCACGATCTGGTCACGCAAGAAAACAGCCGCCTGCTCTTCTTTGCCGTCGGCCAGCAGAGCCTCAGCATATTGCACGGCCACGCCGCGTGAGAGCGGCAGGTCACGCATGGCTTTTTCTGCCTCTTTGACGGCGGCGGCAGTTTGCTTGTCGCCGATCAGGATGTCGATGGACATATCGACATACATATTGCTATAAGTGAGCATGCTTTTGTATGCGGGTATCTGTTCCAGCATTTTGCGCGATTGATCCAGCAATTTGCGGGCGGTAGCGAAGTCCAGACGCTTGTAGGCGATAAAGGCCTGTCCGTATTTGGCAGTAATCTGGTCTTCGAGTTTGCCGGTTTTGGCCTGGGTGTCAAAAAAGGTGCTGGCATCCATCAGGCCCTGGGTGCTGCTGTCTTGCAATACCCTGATCCTGGCCTTGGTGAGCAAAAATTCCAGGCTATCGGCATGCTGGCGGTAACGCTGCTCTGAAAGGCGCGATTGTATGTCGGCTATCCTTTCGCTGGTCAGCGGGTGGCTGCGCAAAAACGGTGGCAGGTTATCGTTATAGTTGCGCATGGAACTTTGCAGTCGGCCAAAAAAATTGACCATGCCCGAAGGGTCAAAGCCTGAGTCCCGCAATATCTGGAAGCCTACGCGGTCAGCCTCACGCTCGGCATCGCGGCCAAAATTCAGTTGTTTCTGTATCGCCAGGCCCTGCCCGCCAGTGGCAATTGCCATTGCGGCATCAGGGCTGGATCGTGCGGCCAGCACGGCCAGGGCCAGTGCCGCCAGAGGGATCAGGGCATCGCCACGCTGGCTGGTCAGCATGCGGGCGATATGGCGCTGGGCCACGTGACCGATCTCATGGCCCATGACCGAGGCCAGCTCAGATTCAGATTGTGCCGCCAGGATCAGGCCAGAATGAAAACCAATAAAGCCACCAGGAAAGGCAAAGGCGTTCAGCACCGGATCACGCACGGCAAAAAATTCAAAATTGAAATTGGTTTCGCCACGGGCATCTGGCCGCGCTTCCAGCATCTTGTTACCGAGACGGTTCAAGTATTCGCTGACCGGGGCGTCGTCCATATAGTCAGGGTCGCGCCTGACCACGCTCATGATTTGCTCGCCAAGCTTGCGCTCTGCCAGCGGTGACAGGTCTTCACGCGAAGTGTCACCCAAAGTCGGCAGGTTTTGCGCCTGAACCAGTGCAGGCGACAGATTGGCACTCCCCAGGCCCACTGCCAGCAAAACCGCCAGCCGCAAGGCTGACAAAGCAGGCAGGCGAAAAACACGTCGCAAGGGGTTCTCAATGCTATGATACTTGGACACTAATAGCTTCCTTATTTTTCAGGACTTAACCCGGGCGTGATTGAGTAAACTCATCATACCGCCGTACAGGTTTTTTACACAACAATGAGCACAGATACAAGCAAAACACAGCAGCCCCATGAATTGTCCCCAGAACTGACCCATTTTGACGCAAGTGGTCAGGCTCATATGGTGGATGTTGGCAATAAAAACAATAGCCACCGCATCGCCGTTGCCCGTGGCCATATTCGCATGCAGGCAGCCACCCTGGCCATCATCCAGCAGGGCAATGCCAAGAAAGGCGATGTTATCGGCATAGCCCGCATCGCCGCCATCATGGCTGCCAAACGCACCAGCGACCTCATCCCGCTGTGCCACCCGCTGGCACTGACCCGCGTCACTGTTGATTTTAGCATTGATGCAAGTAACAACACTGTTACATGCGAGGCCCAGGTTGAAACCGTGGGTAAAACCGGTGTCGAAATGGAGGCCCTTACTGCAGTGCAAGTTGGCCTGCTGACAATTTACGATATGTGCAAGGCTGCCGACCGTGGCATGGTCATGACCGACATACGGGTGCTGGAGAAGCACGGCGGCAAATCTGGCGACTGGGTGGCGGATATCGACAAATGACAGCAATACCAGCCACTTTGCTGGCGGTGGATGTGCATTACAGTAGCGACGAAGCTGGTGAAAGCGCCTGCGTTGCCGGTGTCGTCTTCCACAACTGGGATGACGACAAACCGGCGAAAACCTGTATCAGTCGCATCAGCAACGTGGCCAACTATGTGCCCGGCGAATTCTATAAACGCGAGCTGCCCTGCATCCTGCAATTGCTGGCGGAACATGATCTACAGCCAGACTGCATCATCATCGACGGCTATGTTTATCTGGATGGCATAAGCAAACCCGGCCTGGGCTGCTACCTGCACGAGGCGCTGGCTGGCAAGGTCAGCATCATCGGCGTAGCCAAATCGTCATTCTCGGCCATAGCCGCCTCGTTCGGCATCTGCCGGGGCGAGAGTATCAAGCCGCTGTACATCACCAGCCTGGGCATGGACCTCGCTACAGCTCAGGCCAGCATCACCGCCATGCATGGCGAATACCGGCTGCCAACTTTGTTGAAGCAGGTCGATCAACTGTGCCGTGAAGCGGGGGCTAAACCTGCCGACAATATCTGAAACGCTGGTCTTGAGCCCAGACATGGCAGGCAAGCAGCAGCACTGATGACAACAGCAGATTTACAGAGGAAACAAGCACAATGAAAAACAGCCTGCTCATCTTGTCTTGCCCCGCCTGCGGAGAGGCCGCCTGCTCTGCCAGCCACAAAACCCTGACCACTTTGTGCGACCTGCCCGTGCGATGCAAAAACTGCCATCGCAGCCTAACCTGCCACTGGCACATTGCCTTAGTTCTAGGAACGCTGACAGGTAACAGCTGGTTTGGTGCTGCTATTTTCTGGATACTTTCTTATAAAACCTTCGCCTTGACTTTGTTAACCCTTCCCGTGGCTATCGCCCTACCGCTAGTATTGCGCGCCAGGTTTTATGAAAGAAAAAAGCGGCGTTTTTTTCGCAGTGAATGGAAATGACATGCCTTGACCGGGATCAAATACCTGAATTTTAGAAAGAGACAAACATGCCAATATTTACCAGTTGGGGGCCCAAAGATGCGCATTCTCCATGCACCCTTGCATCTGGCGAAGACCCGCCCTGCTTCAAGGATGGCACACCAGAACCAGATTGCGAACAATTGTTCTGGCGCATAGAGGCAGCCACCTGGGAAGAAGCAATGGCCATCTACCACCTGCGCCAGGGGTGGGAACCCTATAACCCTGGAGTAAAAGCCATGCCCTGCCCCAAATGCGGCTCGTTGTTTTATCCCGAAGGAAGTGGGCAGTGCTGGAAGTGTGAGAAACGGATTTGCTGACAAAGTTGCACCAAAATGGAGTCAGGTCTCTTTAACAAAAAAATTACACAGAATCCCGAATCCCCTCAAGTCTGCAGGCTTCTAAAATTGCCGCATTGATGGCCATGCCCATAGGAGGAGATTGTACTTTCCCCTCTTCGTTAAAAACCAAGGTCAGCAGGCCCATCGAGGAAGCGCAATCAAATTCCTTTTTGCAATCATCTATCGAAGATCTGATTAGCAAATTCAATTCATCTGATCCGTAGAAAACCATTAATACACCATCTACTAAATCGAGTTCAGTAAACGGATCAAAATGTCTGAATTTTTCAAGAAAATTCTCCATTTCTTTTGATAGCTTTACATACACTGCAATACACAAGACCTTTTTAATGTCCAAATGAACGCCCGACATATTTCTTTTTTTAAATGCCCGTAGAAAGGTATCAAAAAAACGAGTCAATCTGTTGTAAATTATCACTACCTCATTCCTCCTTACAAGGATGTCATCAACTCTACAACCCGGTCAGGAGTATAAGCTATGCTACGGAAATGTATGAATGTAAGCGTAGTAATCGGTTCGTTGCCGAAATTCGTGCCGAAGCAAACACGAGATTTTTACTCATTGAAAATCAATGACTTAGAATTTTCGTTTAAGAGACCAGCCCCCGTTTTTTTTGATAAATATCGATCCCGACCATCCGAAAGGACATATCGCCGAACCTCTTCAGTAACTGCGCCAATACGTTGGAAATTCTGCTGCGCATCACGCAGCGTCATATGATTCGGCCCACTGTGTCGATCAAATTCAGTTGTCCCGTCATCCTCCCAAAAGCACACACGACAAATATCATATGCCGCACTCTCTTCCAGGCTTCGGTATCCGCAGCATGGGCACGTCGCTAGCTCCTCAACGTCGCCTTCAACCACATCATCCAACCCTAGAAGGGTGATCTGGTTTTTCAAATACGAGTTGACCACCCCTATATATGCGTGTTTAAGGGCAATCTGCAGCAGAGGGTCATATATCGCACTGTTCGGGTCGTCCGGCTCGTCAGTACGTGCGATCTTTACTTTTAAAAGATCAGGAAGACTTTCATATTCAGGATCGCCCGCATTAATGGGCCACCAATCCAGCAGCAAGGCCTCACGCTCCTCCCTGGAAAGTCGAGCAAGGTCATGTTGCCCTAACAAATCAATTGCTTCATCTCTAGTCATATGAGTCACCACTTAAAATTACCGACCTCCCAGTTGCTCCACAAAACTCAATTGCGGCCAGAACCACACATAAAATGAGCTCATAAGTAGAGGCAGATCTGACATTACAACAATTCTATACTACAGAAATGCGTAAATATAGGAACCTCTTTGTATTCATTGAGATGTTTTTTGGGAGAGATTCGTGCGTCAAGTAGTTTCAAAAAACGGTCGTAAACCCCTTACGACCGTTACCCCTACAAACTCAGCAATATCACTTCATCGTAAAACTCTGCTGCCCGGTATCGACTGCATAGTTTTTAGCGACGTCCCAATAAGTGAAGCTGTATTTGACCAGATCCCCTGCCTTGAGCCCGCTGGCTGAGTAGCTGTTGTTGCCGTTAGACTGCGTCATGCGGAAGTTTTGCTGGCCGCCGGAGTTGACTGTGTAATGCACGTCTGCCCACGACGATGTGCTGATACCAAACTGCAATGTGCTTGCGTTGATTTGCGTGGCGCTGGCTGAAACTGGAGTTGGAGTCGGTGTCGGCGTTGGTGTCGGAGTCGGTGTCGGCGTTGGTGTCGGAGTTGGTGTCGGAGTTGGTGTCGGAGTTGGTGTCGGAGTTGGTGTTGGTGTCGGCGTTGGGGTGGGTGTCGGCGTTGGGGTGGGTGTCGGAGTCGGCACACCAGTGTCCCAAATAATATCGTCAACCGCCCACTGGAAAGTGCTGCCCGGCAGGCTGCCATCGACGCTGTAGATCTGGAACAGATCAGACATCGATTGCAAGGCGATCAGGTTGCCCGCGAGTGCAGAAATGGGGATGGTGGCCGTGCCCCAGTTGCCGTCACGTACCAGGCCATAGCTCGCCACGCTTGCAGGAAAAGTAACTGAGCCCTGGTTGGTATAGGTATCACCGATGCCGACTTTGAAGGCGACGTTGGCGGGTATTTTGATCCTGAATTTCAGCGTGCCATTTCTGTAATTACTCATGTCACGCACCTGGCGCGATTGTATGCTGCTGCCAAACCACTGGTTGGCAGCGGTGTAGTTCCAGGCAATGACATTGCTGCCTTCATACGGTGCAGTAGAGCCTGCCGACATCGACGCCTGGTTCCAGTTCCACACGTCAGAGCTGACACCAGCCGTCTGTTTGTTATTGACTGCGGTCAGATCGGTGAACACGCCAAATTTACCCACTTCAGGCACGTTGGGGTTGCCAACTTTCACCGCGCCTTTGCCATCGAGCTCATACACCCGTACATAATCGACATACATGGTGCCAGGCAAGGGTGTGGTCACTTGCGCTGGAGTTGCCGCGTCGGTGAAATTGCCGCCTACCGCGAGGTTAAACAGCAGGTAATACGGTGCCTGCAGCGAAGTTGAATTGACCGGCAAAGGGTTTTGATACATGTCGCGCTCTACACCGTTATCGGTGACGGTAAAGCGCATTTGCGTATCAGTCCAGTACAGGCGGTAGGTGACGAAGCGGTTGATCAAAGGCGTCGAGGCGATATACCAGTTTTTGGTTTGCCAGGCAGTCGAGGCGGCACAACTGGGGTTGCCCGGCACGCAGGCGGCGTCCTGATAGGTGATGACGTTTGAGCCCACATAATTATTGATCGCCGGGTAGCCAGCCAGCGCCCTGCCCGCATTGCTATGCCCCATTTCCATGATGTCGATTTCGCCGTTACGCGGCCAGGTTTGCGGGCTGGTACCCAGCATCCAGGCAGCAGGCCACAGCCCTGTGCCAACTTGTGGCGTGCTGATACGCATCTCCACCATGCCGTACTGGACTTGTACTTTGCCAGCAGAAGAGATTTTTCCAGACGTGAAGACGTTGCTGCCTATGACCTGGTTTTTTGCCTGGATTGCCAATGCACGCGTACCAGGTTCAAACGGCACGTTTTGTATCGAGACATTGTTGGGGCTGTAGTACTCCAGTTCCTGATTACCGTAGCCGCACAAATTGATTTGGCAGCCATTGCCATCATAGGCAGTCCACAAGCCAGTGTTGAGGCTGGTGCCATTAAATTCTTCTGACCAGATCAGTTTGCCTATCACAGGATTAGTGACACTGGCATAGGCGTGCGAGCCATAAGCCAGCAAGATACTGGCCGCAATGGCGGTGAGTGTGCTGCTGCGCTTTTGTTTGTTGAGACGATAGTCCTGCCGATTCATCATGCCTCCGTTATTTTCAATTTTAAAAACAGGGTTTAGACGGATTGACATGGAAAATCGCTGTCAACAACGTCTGTCTGAGCTATGTGTAAAGACCATTGATATCAATTCCCGAACCTGCTTCCATTTAATCCACATTTTTTGGAAACGTTTCCATTCGAGAATTTAAATAGTGATATTATTTTTATTTCTTGTCAATGAAAATTTTGCACTTGGGGGTTACATTGATCAGAAAGCAACATTACTATCCAGGCGGGTGCAAGGCGCTTATTGTGTGGCTGAGAAAGGGCTAATAACGGTGAGCGATACCGGCAAAACGAAAACGGAAACGGGGTTGTAACCGAATCCAGTAGCCACAGATCTGCCCATCACCTGGACGCAACGCGGTACTGCGATGCTTCTGGAGTAGCTGTGCTACTTGGGCGAAATCCAGCTTTATGTTTCGCTAGCTCCACATGGGTGAAGCTGCGATTCACGCAAGCACACGTTAAAGCAAAAGGCACGACGGCATTTTTTGAAACAAGCGTGTGATGGCGTGATAAATTTTATCGCGGTGTGTTGCGAGTATGTTGTTCGGCTACTTGACTACCGGGGGCTAATGGGTGACCCCAATTTTGGTCATAGAACAATTCAGTCAATCAGGCAAAAACGAATTGATTTGAATGGACTGTTTAGGTGATACTGGCCATAATTTTATTGTTGCTTATCTACCTATTGGAGCCTGCGGATGGACATACCGGAAAAAACACATGAGCTCATAAAGGAGATATGCGCAGAAGGTAATGTATTTGTCGAGATGGGAGAATTCCAAGATGCCCATAAGAATTACATTGAGGCACTGAACTTAGTTCCCGAACCCAAGCAAGACTACGCGGCGACAACATGGATTCTTGCAGCCCTTGGTGATACGTACTTCCTGGTGCAGGATTACGCACAAGCACAACAAGTGTTTGCTGATGCAATGCATTGTGTCGGTGCAATTGGCAATCCATTTTTGCATCTTCGCAACGGACAAATAGCGTTTGAACTTGGAGATACGGCGCGCGCGGCAGATGAGCTTTGCCGTGCATATATGGGGGCAGGAAAAGAAATATTTGAACGCGATGATTCCAAGTACTTTGAGTTTCTCAAAGCAAAAATATCACCACCAGCCAACGGCGCTTGGTGAGACTGAATTAGTATACTGTATAGCTGACAGAGTTTTTGTGCTACGACACGTTTCGATCAACGTGCTGGGTGAGTCGTAACGCAACCAACTGGCTGTTTTCCAAAAATAAAGTCTTGAAATGGCAGCGTGACCAAGGACTTCGTTAAATTACGTACTGAATGAATACATTTGACATTTTGCACCCCGGCCCTTGGTTTGGGGAAAAACCTGAATCGTTGGATGCGATCAAAAGTCTATCCTCAGATAACGAGGAGGCCAGATTTTTTGAAATATGCCGTCGCTTAAAATGTGGAGACTTTACGGCTAGATCCGAACTTGAGAGATTTATTCTTTCATGCACTAATGAAGTTGTAAAACGGCTCTCTATAAGGCTCTATTGTTATATTGCCAGACATCAGGATATAAGTTTTCTTGGAAATTTATTAGCGAGCTGCACGCACGAAGAAGTATTTTCAATTGTGATTTATGCGCCACATACGTTGTCGCTTCAAATCGTTCCGTATCTTTTTGCTTTACTTGAAGAGTATGAAAGCACATCAATTGAAGAGAATATTCTTTCTTCAATAAATAAAATATGTCCGTTCGAATACTATGGTGGACGAGTGAATATTGCCGAGCTTGGAGAGCGGTTTGCAGGGTTTGCGAAAAAAATGAATTTGGAAAATTACTACTACGATGGAGCTGAAGCTTTTGCAGGTAATCTAACAAAAATTTTGATCGAGACCGCGGCTTTAGCCAGACAAGGAAAAATGTCTTTCCCGCTTACAGACGTGCCGACATTATTGTCTATTTGGAGTGGTGAAAAGTGTCCGCTGTTCTACGGCGAGCAAGTTGCTGATAGTGATTTTGAAAGTGTCATAAAATTCTCAAAACATATTGCCTCTATGCGTTGGATTCGCGGTAAAAAATATTTTTACGGATATCTAATTGAATAGACGTGCTAGCCGCTGTTTGGTGCTGCTCTATTCCGGAAAGCAAGGTTACGTAAGGTGCGTTGTATCGCACCCTACAGGCTGCCTATATGCCCCAAAAGCGTCTGTACAGTAGATATGGGACAGCCATTTGTTTGGTTGGTTGGAGGACAGGGGGTACCTTGGCAGTCCTGCAGTCAACAAAATCCAGCTAGTGATTCGCAATGGCAATCAAGTGATTGCTGGTTATCCAATTCGTTAAGGTGAATATGTACTTTGTAAAAGATAGCTGTCCCGTATGTCGAACAGGGATCTTAGGGGTTCGGCGTTGTGCAGATGGAAAAAACCTTGTTGTAATGTGTGAAGAATGTGAGTCCGTGTGGGCATCTCCTGAACTAATCTCGATATCGAATGCGCTAGATGCTGCTCCCCAAAATTTCGAAGTAGCAGAAATTACAGTCGCTATTGCAGGCAGCGCGGCAGGTTGGTCTAACCACGAAGAGATTGTTGCGAAAGGTTGGGAAGAATATATATCGGGTGAGCTATAGTAGTTTCGAATTAATCTGACAGCGCGTACGGTGCGTTACAAAGCACCACATGAAGGGCATGAAAATACCTGAAGCAGGCTCATCCAGATAGATACTTACTCTGCCCTAAATCCGTCGAATGGTGCGTTGTAACGCAGCCTACTGGCTATCTTTCGGGCAGAAGTCTTCAAACTTCTGGCGGTGACATCCGGGATACCGAATCAATATCTACTGAAGCTTGAAATTTAGAAAGTAAGTCTATCGTTTCCCTTGACAATGAAAATCCGCACGGAAATTCATTGTCATGAAATTCGCAAATGATCGTCACGTGAAAATGTGAAAATGCACGGACTTGATTGAGCGCAAGAAGTATCATTTCATACTCTCGCAAAAGGGGCACTATCGAATCTGTTGGAAACGACGTATACGATGCTCTACGGGGAGTGCGCCAATCCCAAGACTTTGGGCTGCAGGAAGATTTTAATTTACTACCCATCTCATATACAATCGCTTCAGAAAGGCTAACCTTCATCGAAAAATTTTTTATTATTTCTTCGGACGCAATTAATCCAATATATAGCTGGCTCCTCACTATTCATTCTTTCATAAAGATACTGGCTAATCCGAGTAACGTGGACTGGCTTTTTCGACCAATTCGATGGCGTCAGTGTCAACAGCAATTGCGTGAAGTTCCGTCGCCCCGTCTTGCCTTTTCCAAGTCAGACTTACCCAAACCAGACCATCTTCATAGACATCAAATACAGGCAAGACTTGGTCAAGCATTGACGAAACATCGGTATGCTCATCTCCAGCCAATCGCTTCAGGATAGAAGGACGAATACGTAATAAACGAACTAAATCATCATTCTCAACAATATTGCCAAATCTATCTGATCCAAGGTATTTTTTCATTTTTCTCAATTTTATTAGGATTGTAATTGTGAAAGTGGGGTCAGGTTTTACATTGCGACATTTATGGGTTGTTTGTAATCTCTGACTTACAAGTACAACTCCAACATGGTTCTCGTGAAAAATCAGGACTTTTTCTCAAATGCCCGCACTACCCTACTCACAGTGACATAGTCAGTAGGGTGCTTTATAACGCGCCCTGCTGGCCGACCGCAAGATCCAGTCCGATCAACTCCACAATTGTAATGAAAGATACCCACAATTTTGAATAGTGATAACGTCAGCAGGATCTTATGCAGATTTGATGTTACGCCAGATGCACATCTGGCCTAAACTTTATGATTGAGAATCAATGCATTAAGTTCTTCTTCAAAATGGCATGCAGCCACAACTCTAAGCCCAATCGCCCTTAATGCCGAAATGAATGAAGCCAATGAATTTATATATAACCGAGGGTCAATATTTTCATCATCAGGTTCTATTTCAAGATACAGTGGCCATTCAACAAAGTCATCTGGGTCTGCCATCATATTTGCATGCTCATTGACAAAAACATCTGCAGTAAAATACGAGCTATGCACCGACCTCATCTCAATTTCTCCACCAAGTATTACAGAAATAAGTTTTACTAAAGAGATGTAATTGATATTCCCATTTACGTAAGCTTTACAGTAAAGATCCAGAGAGATGGACATCTCATTATGATGTTCGGCGACTTGGCTACCTGCGCCAATGGGTAACACTGTCTTTTGGCTGGCCCCAATCGTTGGAAGTGAGGTGCCATGTGAGGACTCAACAACGGAAGCTCTCTTGGTTCGGCCATAACGCTGAACAAAAAAATACACGGAAACGGCTATCAGCACGAAGGCAATCTGAATAGCGCCTTTCACTACACCGCTAGTTCTTTGTTCAAGAAAAGTTACAACGGGCAAAAGCAATAACAGGCAGCCAAATGCCGCAACTTCGCTGAGAGATTTAATTTCGGTCCAGAAGCGCCTTTTCCGCCAGAGCCATTTGGTACAACGCATCGCAAGAACGGCTATCGCAATAATGATGACGGAGGCAATAGCATCGCGAATGGGGGATGTTCCATAGCCGAGCATCATGATGGGCATGGTAAAGCACACGACCATAAGAAAAGCTGAGATCAGGGACAAAGTGCGCAGAATAAAAGTCATGAAAAGACCTAACTTTGTTATCAGGAAACAGGTTTAGCGCTTACCATCGCCACTTGCTTTCGTCATATGGCTCTGTAAATTTTATAAACGCGGGGTGCGTTGTAACGCACCTCACTTGCTGAGATATTTCTCGATTCTGGAGTAGCTGTGCTAATGAGAAAATTCAAGTTTATGTTCGCCAGATACACATGGGTGAAGCTCCGACTAGCGCAACCACACGTTATAGCAAAAGGCACGACGGCATTTTGACACAAGGGTGTGATGGCGTGGTAAATAGTGAATCAATCAAGCTTAAGATACATTTTTTGAACATAACTTCTGTTCAACGCCACGATCAATTCTAATTAAACATCCATTAGGTCTAGATATAATTCCGGTTGTCGCAACAATTTCTGGAATCAACACATCTCTTCCACAAAAACTTACACTATTCTGCTTAAGATGAGATATCCAGCGATTGGATGTGTCTTTTTCAAAAAACTGGATATCTTCAGTTTTTCCAGCCTTAATTTCGTAGCATCTTGTTTTCAATTCTGATCTGCATAAATGAATGGATTCATTCAGCGCATTTTCAATAGTGACCAAGTATTCTATTTTGTGCTCGCGAAGACAGGCAACCAGTCCAATACAAAAAAAGAACGCTATTTTAGGGACTCTTTGAAATAGAGATAAGGTTTTTAATATCGTCATGACTCGCCTTAGTTCTTTCATCTTGTTCAGCGCGTGGGGTACGCTACAACGCACCACATGAAGGACAGAAAAATACTTGAAGCAGGATCCCCCGCATAGATACCTTCCCGGCCTGCATCTGTCGAGCGGTGCGTTGTAACGCCCCTACCGGCTGCTAACGTCTATGCCTTGCTTTTTTTGCTTGAAGATGTCTTCAATTTTTGAGCCGGGCTGTCAAATTTGGCCAGTTCCTTTTCCATTTCTCTGGCCTTGTTTGTTTCATCGAGTTTTCTATAAACAGTGATGAGGGCCTTGGTGCACCGGATGAGAGGGTCTTTTTTGTTTCCCTGCAAGGCGGTATTTTTTTCGTAGGCCAGTTCATAGAATTTTCTGGCATCCGGGAAGTTGGCTTTTGCCAGGTAAATTTCTCCTAGTTGCTCGTAGTAAGCGGGCAGTTCTTCATATCCATAGATTGATTCATCCTTGAGCAGGTTGATCAACTTGAGATATAGTTCTTCAGCAAAATCTGTTTTGTCATTGATTTTATAGACGTAGGCGAGATTTGCCATGGCGGAAGTCAACGATGGGTGTAACGGAGTGAAAGATTTTTCTGCGATCTCATAGGCAGTCAGAGAATGGTCCTCGGCAAGCTTGAATTCCTTTTTTGTTAAATACAGACGAGTCAGATTGCTATGTACCTGAAAATCGAGCCTACCGTAAATTTGACTGTTTTTATGCGATGCCAGAATTTGCGTGTAAAGGTCAAGCGCTTTGTCCAATTGAGATTGTGAATGGAGGACTTCTGCCAAGGTCAACATGGTTTTGAGCTGGTTGTGCTCTGTTTCTTGGTGCTCACGCAAGAGCTTGTTCAATTCTATTGAGGGTCCATACTGCGACTTTATTTTTGTTTGCAGCTCGTCGCGTCTGGCGTTAAAAAATCCCAATCTCTTTTCCGCATTACCAATCGCGTCCTTGATATTGCCCTTCTTGTAGTCGGCGACGACGTCCTGATCATACAAAGAAGCGATCCTGGAAATCATCGGGGTAGTGTTGTCTAATCGTGCGATTTTTTCAAACGTCTTTTCGCCTTTGAGGAAAGAATTCGCCAGATATTGACTGGCTGCCAGCAGATACAAGTTTTCCAACAAGAAGCCTTTGTTGTAGGAATTATTTTGCTCCATAAGGTTGATACTTTGTTCAAAAAACAAAGCGGCATTGCCATAGTCATTGATCGAAAAGAATGATTCGCCCATCAAGGAATTGGCTTCGGCCTTTTGCGCAGGTGATAATTGTGAGCCTGGGTTCTTTTGATCCAGCATCAGTTTCAAGTTTGCCTGCGTCAAATCAAATCTTTTGTTCTCTAAATACAATTTAGCGAGGTCGAGTTGAAATTGCATGTCTTGCAGATGAAAGGCTTCATTTCTTTTTGCAATGGCTGATCCCAGCAGTAAATAAGACTCGGCATATTCACACCAACCTTTTTTTATCAGCCCTTTTGAAGCAGTATCGATTTCTGCAATTGCTACGTCTGCTTTGCTCCAGTTCATCAGCGCGGTTTGATGTCTGCGTATAGCCTTTTCTGCGGTAGTAACATCTGATATCAGCGTTCCAAGAGAGAATGCATGCAGGCGTCTTAATGCGTCGATGGAGTCATCGCTGATAGATGCCAGCTCAGACAAATTTCTGTCTGATATATCTTTGCTCACGCCTGCTGCCCTGCGTATCTGAACTTTGCAATCTTTGCCGGTCAGCTTACCTTGGTCTTGTGCCTGAGCGGCGCTAGCTGTCATCGTACAGGCTAGCAAAAAATAAGCTATCTTTTTCATTCTATTCTCCAGACATACTGGAGTAAGTGTTTTTGCTGAAAAGGCTTGCCATTCTTGGAGTACGGGCGATAGATGCATTTCATGATTGCCTGATAGGTTGCATGATCTAAATTACGGAATCCACTGCTCTTGCTTATTTTCCCGTCGATGACGCTGCCGTCTTTACCTATGATCAGGTCAAGCCTGACAATCCCTGTTTCTTCGTTACGCAAAGAGGCTCTGGGGTATTCTGGCTTGCACTTATTCATCGTAAGTGCTTCACCTCCAACCTCTTCATCGAGAAATGCAGGCTGAAAGCCACTGTTTGCCGGTGTATCGGCATAGCTAATGCCCGCACAGCACAGCAGAATGCCAATGGCAGGCAAGGTAGATACAAATTTCATGTGCTATCCAATAAAGGTCAGGGAAAGATTTGACAATGTGGGGCTTGTATCAGGATAAAGTGGGCTGATCAATTTTATCCTGACACTGTGTACTGGCAACTGACTGCTCAGGTATCAAGGCGCATCCCGCGCAGGCATGGTCTCAAACACCGCCTGATAACGCGGATCTTCCTTGCCCTTGGCTTTCCAGTAATCATAATATTCCGGATAAGGGATGGGGTGCAGGCGTTGCAGGGTCTGCATGCTGCGGGCGGCTTTTTTGGGCTGGCCATTAAGTGCATAGACTTCGGCCTCGATATTGAGGATGTGGACAAAGCCAAAGCGCGGTGCCCAGGTTTCGATATAGTTGATCTCTTCTGCCGACATGCCTTCACGTGGTTTGATGCGGGTCAGTTTGAAGTATTCAAAGAACTGCGGGAACAGGGTGAATGCCGGTTTTTGCAGGAATTTTTCTTTCGATTCAAAACCTGAGCTCACGTCGCGTATGGACTTGAAGCCGGTGACCACACGTTGATAATCGAGGGTGATGGCCGCCATCAATACGCAGCCGATGACAAACCCACTTAGCACAATGCCGGGCCTGACTACCGTGCCCGCAGTTGGCCAGCGCAATTGATGCACCATGCCCATGAGCACACCTACAGGTAGCAGCACAAAGGCATACCAGAGTGGGAACTCGACCATGCTGTGCACGCCGACGGCAAACAGGCTGAGGGTGCAAAACTGCAATGCGGCGCTTTTGCCTGGGGATTTTTCTGTTCTGATGCAGGTCTGGTAAAACCACCAGCACAGACCACCCATGATGAGGATAGTGGCTGGCCAGCCGAGCTCGGCAGCCAGGTTCAGCGGCAGGTTATGGGCATGCTCGGCATAGGTGCTGGAGGTAAAGTCTGCTCCGACGCTGACCTGGCCTGGGCCAAATCCAAACCAGCCCACGCCCAGCCATGGGTGTTGTGCTGCAAGTTGCCAGGCGGTTTGCCACAGGCCGGTACGTTCAGAGCGGCCACCCACGTGGTCAGCCACGGAGCCGCCAGAAAACCCTATGGCCTGGCTGATTTGCGGTAGGCAAAAGGTCAGCACGGCATACAGGATGAGCAGGGCCAGCATGGCGATGATGACGGGTGTGCCCTTGCGTTTGCTAGCGCCCAGCTTGCCCGCTGTGTAGGCAAAAAACAGTGGCACCAGTATCCAGCCTATGCGCGATTGCGTCAGTACCGCCCCCCATAGCAGGAGCGCAGCGATGGCAATCGAACTAAAACCAGAAAATGTACGTGTGCGGTAAAAATGCCAGAGCCCTGCCAGCGCGAAGAAATACAACAAAGCCAGCTGATTGGGTTGCGCCACGTTGGCATAGGGGCGCATGGCGATATGCGGGTCTTTGGCGATATACATGACGAACGGCGTTGCATCCAGCCCCAGTATCTGGATATGCTGGAACACCAGCGACAGGGATGCTGCCAGCAGGCTGGCGAGGGCAATCGCGGTCACCGCCCTGTCGAGCCTGGATTGCTCAAGCGCGAGGCTGCTGCCAAACACCATGGCCAGCGCAAACAGCAGCAGGTAGAGGATGGGGAGAGCAACAAAGCTGGCTGGCGTTATCATGCCCAGCGCCACTTGCAGGAGAATCAGCAGGATGATCCCGCCAGGCAGAGCAAGCAATGCCGGAAAGCGTAGACGCACTGCTGCTTTAGGTGCAGATAAAGATGCAGATACCGGGCGGACGACGAAATACGCCATCGCGCCAAGCAGTCCAAGGCAGATGATCAGGTCGTGATAAAAAGTTCTGTATGGATGGATATGATAAGGATGTGCGTAGCTGAAAAAAATCGCTACCGCAAAAATGATCAATGCCAGCTTGCCTTCCTTTACGGATGCCATTCGGGATACATTTCAAGAATTGGCCTGGCATGACTCTCTGAGTTTTGCTGAATCATGCAGAACTACGCAGAGTCGGGCCAGGCCGGGTAAGTACTACATTTTGAGAGTGAGCGGCATGATACCCTTGTAAGCCGCTGTTTTTGCATCAACCACGACTGGGAAGGTGCTTACCCTTATTTTGATTGCTTGATATTTACAGGTTTTTTCGTCGCAATCATTGGCTTTGAGCCAGGCCTGTATGTCTGCTTTTTTGTCTTCATTGTCTTTTTCCAGCGCATCAAAATCCTCGGCATTTTTGAGGATTTCATCCTTCATGTCAGCATAAGGGATATGCAGGTGTGGCATGTGCCCCTTGCCACCGCCGACAGATTCCATGGCCTGCGCCGCGCTGATATCAACATACTCGGTTGGATCTTTCACGCCGACCAGTTTGGGCCCCCATAATGGAAGAGTGGTTTTTGCCTTTGCGAGGTTTCCATCCGTAATTTCTGAACATTGTATTACCTGGAAAGATTTGCCCAGCGCTGCGATATAAGCAGGCCGTGCTTCAAGCAGGGTGCTCACGCCATACACGAAGGCTGACATCTGTAGAACAACAATAACAAGCAAATCCAGCACCAGCCACTTTTTCTTGGGGTTGAATACGACCAAAGTCAACGCCGGCCCCAGCACGACGTCTATACCAACAATAAGGAAAAATATTTCATAACCGCCTATAGCTCTTAACATCGGCGTCGGATACCACATGTACCAGCACAGCAGCAGCAGGCACAGGCCCACCAGACAACTTAAAAAGAAATGTGTCGCACCAGCACGATAACGGGAAATAGATGTATTTATCATAATAGTTGACGAGAATCGAAATTAAACTCCGGCGACCAGATCCGGGCTTGTTGGATCAGATCCTCCGGGCATTTGCCACAATCACAAAAAGCACGCTTATTCTAATGAGCTTCTCTTGCTTGATCAAGGCTGGCGGGGGCTGCAAGACAGGTAAAAGCCAGGAACAATGTTCGGCCCACCATAAATATTTTCATTAAAACAACATCATTGCAGCTTTTCATACGCAATCTGAACTGGACTTTCTACCCTCTTGCGCGCCTTCGCCATCCAGATTTTCAACATGAATGAAATAGAATCCGTACCCACCTCCGGTCTAAGCAAGTTCCTGCGGTGGCTTAACTTCAATACGCACTGCTTGCTATCAATGCTACTGACCAATGTTGTAGCAGTCTATTGCTGCCACGGTCTGGGTAACACAGAGTGAGCAATTGATCTTACAAGACCAGGCCACCATGACACAATTCAATCAGCATCAACAGAAGTTACAGGGCATTTCTAAAGAACAGAAAAAATTACAGGAACACGACCTGAAGAAAAGCAATGCTGCCTTTGATACACTGAACAATACTTTCCAAAAATATGAACCTGAGAATACATGAAAGTTTATCTCGACGACGAAAGAACAACCCCGGATGGATGGGCGCGCACCTACTGGCCGGAAGATACAATCGCCTTGCTAAAAACAGGTGAAGTCACTCACCTGAGCCTCGATCATGATCTGGGCGACGACGAACACGGCACAGGCTACGACGTGGTGTTATGGATAGAAGAAGCGGTCATGACGACGGGCTTTATACCGCCGCAGGAGATGTGCGTGCATTCGGCTAATTCTTCTGCCCGGCAAAAAATGGAAGCGGGCATACAGAGTATTTTGAGGCATCTGCAAAAGACTTAGCTAGCTGTCGCCAGCTTCACGGGCAAGACAAAACTCACTTTGGTCCCGAGCATTTTGACCTGCAATTTCCAGATGATCTTGATCTCTGTGCGGCCCAGGTTGCCACTGGCTGGCAGGTCTGCAGGCAGACGGAGCGTGAAATCCAGTACACCTGTGCCGTGGGCGATGTGGCTGTCCTTGAACTTTTTCGACCACAAGATTTTTGTGCTTGCGTTCTCACCGCTACGATCTTCATGGGTACAGACGACCTCCAGTGCCAAAGGGTAAGTCTCAGCAGAGCGGCGCATGCCATGCCCCAGGCCTGCAATGAAATACAAGGTGACTGGCACATCGCTGCAACCCGGATACAAGGGCTGCGTCAATTGCAATAACAAGTCACCCAGGCGCTTACGCAAGTAAACCTGCCCGCATCCATAAACCAGCAGCATGATACCCAGTGCCGGGGAAAGTATCACCAGATACTCTCCTGTGCCGCAGCTACTGGCACATGCTCTGCCTGTTAGCAAGGCAAAAGCAGTACTGACAATCAGCAAGACAATGGAGGCAACGACAATCTTATGATCTGCGCTTTCAGCGTGTATATACTCATCGGTTTGGCCCTGCCTACTATGGTTGGCGACCGCTAAAAATGTGCTCATGAGCACCCCAGCGCCGCCGCTGCCTGCGCCTGTTTGAAATAGCGTGCATAGCCGCAGGCGTCTTCGCCGTACAAGTCTTTCTTGCTGCGGTCTGCGCCTGCCAGTTGCAGGAAGCTGATCACGTCCAGTCGATTGTATTGGGCAGCAATCATCAGGGGTGTAGAACCACGGCCACCATCGAAAGTCTGGTCCATGGCGACTCCGCGTTCATGCAGGAAGCGCAGGCTTTTCAGGGCGCCTTTGTAGGCGGCGTAATGGGCGGGCGTCCATACCTTGTTACCTGGACGACTCAGGTCAGCACCGGCGTCGGCCAGCATTTGCACGATCTCGATACCGTCATTGTGAATGGCGGCAAACAGGGCGCTGCGTCCTCCATTACCATCGGCGTCCACTGGAGTCATTAAATCGACTTGCGCGCCTTTTTGCAGCAGATAACGCACTTTGGCAATGTCATTGTCATCAGCCGCCTGCATGAGCAGGCTACGCCCGCTTGCATCCCTGGCGTTGACATCGCCGCCGGCATCGAGCCTGGCTTTTAACTGCGCCAGGGTTTCTATGGCTACATTGTCGGCCCCGGCGCTACTAGATCCTGCCAAGTTCCGCAGGTCATTCAGGTCGAAGATAAAAAATACCGATGCCACGACAGGAATAAAAAAGATCGCAGAAAACCAAACCCAGCGCCTGGTCTGATTACTGTTGTCAGTTGGTGCTTGAGGCAGCCCATAAATGCGCTGCTCATGACTGCGGTATTGCTTGGCGATGAGGTCGCGGGCATTGGCCTTCTCCCCCAGCCCTTGCTGTACGGGCAGCTTGAAGACCAGGTCGGCCCCAAGGATATTAAGCTGCAAGTTCCAGATCACTTCAATGTCTTTATGCTCTTGCTTGCCACTGGCGGGCATGTCTGCAGGCAGGCTGATCGTAAAATCCATGCTTTGCGCACCATGCATGACAACTTGCTCGGCAAGCGTTTGCTCCCATAGTCTCTTGGTAGTAGTGTCTTCTCCCCGCCGGTCCTCATGCTCGCAATGGATTTCTGCCTTTACCATGTAGTGACTGGCTCCAGTAGCCATGCGTTGCCCGAGAGGTGGATCAAAATGCAGGCGCAAGGATAAATTCTCTATGCCGGTATGAGGCTGTTTAGCCAGAGTCAGTCGCGGCTTGCCCACACGCCAGCGGGAATAAGCCAGCCAGACCGCACCCGCAATCATCAGCACACCCAGTGCGGGGAACAGCAAGACCAGATATTGCCAGTAACCATGGCTCGCCCTGTCCATCATGAAAAGGCCAGCAATTGGAAAACTGATCAAATTCCAGAACAGGGCAAACAAGCCCAGACCACCAGCGCCGGATGGTGCGGGATGTAATTCTTGCCAGTCAGACTTTCCTGTGGCACTGGCGAAGCCTGGCAGCCCTGGCGTGGTCTCTTCATCGTCATCACGCCTGAACCATATCGCCCAGATCGCCCACAAGGCACCCAGGCTGACAGCCGGGAACAAGGTGGCGAAAGGGATGAGGAAAATCAGACGTTTGATGTGCAATTGCCTGTCATACGCGGCAAAGGCAGGGTCTTGCGGGTCTATCCAGAGGGTGACGCTTTGATCATTGCTGCGGGCTTGCAGCAGGCTGGCATGGGTACTGCGATTGTAGCCGTTGTAACCATCGCTGCTATCGCCGCCGACACTGATACGTTTGCTGCGATAAGTCTTGCCGTCAAACTGGTATACAAACTCGGCATCAACTGAGTAGCTGGGGCCATCTTCAGAGCGATGCTCACGCAGCTCCAGCTTGTCGATTCTGGCCTGCACCGCCACCATGTTACCGGCGCGCCACCAGCCCTGCAACTGCTGGGCCATGGGTAAAACCCCACCGTACCATCCGCCCAGACCAAAACCAACTACAAAGATCAAGGCAAATAAACTGCCACCTAATTGACTGACTATTTTTTTTGTTTTTATCATGGCTGCAATGTAGCAAACCGTTTTGCGCACTGCAATATCTGCGATGCAACACTGATGGTTACTTGCAACAGGCTGTTTTGCGGCAATAATGTCATATTGCCGTCATATTCAAGAAGTAAAAATCACACGCTCAAATTAAAAACCAGCAGTAAAGCTGGTTTTTTATGACAAACAAAGCCTGGAGTAATTAACCCAGCCAGCCTGCATACTCTATGCCGTTCTGTATCACCCCGATGACCAGAGCCTGATTTTCTGTACTTTCGCAAAAACTGGCAAGCGCCCCGGCTGGTGTAATTGCACCGCTGTTAAGCGCATTGGCCCAATAATCAAAACCTGCCTTGTCAGGTGTACGGTGCAAGACATTGTTATAGAAATTGGTGATCAGGGTCGTGGTGCTGGGATTACTGCCATACAGTTTCTGGAACTCGGCAGAAGAGAAGAAACCTGCTGCCACCGTTGTCAAACTGGACCCATGTTCCATATCATTGATCCAGTAGCCGAGGCCAGCAAAATCAGGCTTGCGGTCAAATGCCGCCTGGTATAAACGGTAAGCCTGGCCCGCGATGCCCTTGACATCAAAAGTCACATAGTGACGATCATCAAACTTGAGCTGCTCGACATTCAACAGTGTATCGGTACCCAACTGCCCGGTAGTATCCTTGACGCTGACCGTGTTGCCGGACTTGGTAATGGTGTATCTTGATGCAGTACCGCTATACAGCGCCAGGTCATTACCCGCACCGCCATCTATCGTATCGTTACCACCCGCACCCGAGATCAGGTCATTACCGGCCCCGCCCAACAGGCTAACGCCCGTGTTGCCATAAGCATGCAGGTATTCGACATTCGCATAATTGACTATCGAGGCATTGAAATTGACCCAGACAGTATCAAAACCCTCGTTGGCAACTTCGATGATCTTGTCGAGGCTATTGTCGAGCACATAGTCATCGTCGCCCCTGCCGCCCATCATCAGGTCATTGCCGTCTCGGTTGTCTGCCAGCCAGTCAAAACGGTCATCACCATCGCCACCGATCAGCGTGTCGTTACCGCCACCACCTTCAAGACTGTCGTTGCCTGCATCGCCATAGATAACATCATTGCCACCCATGCCACCGAGCAAATCGCTGCCGCCACCACCCCGGATATTATTGGCCAGATCATTGCCCGCGATAATGTCAGCAGCGGCTGATCCTATGGCATTTTCATACTCGCCATAAAGCCAGCGCAAACTGACGGGGTCACCACCATTGACGATGGTATTTGACGCATCGTAATAACTCATCGCTACACCTACCAGGTGCGAGGCACTGACGATCTTCACGCCCATCTCAAAATAAGCGCCCTGGGTGTACATCGATAAATCAACCGTATCAACACCACCTTTGTCAAAATAGGTGCGGTAACCGTCGGTGCCAGCGACTATCGTATCGTCACCGCTGCCACTGGTACCCTTGCCTTCGCCATAGGCCTGCTGCAAAGCAATCACATCCAGGATCATGGGTGTAAACGCGTGCAGAAATGATGAATGGTTCTGGTCATCATAAGACATGATGGAAAAATATTCCTTGTACATGTCCTTCGCACTTTTGATATTAAAACCCAGGGTATCAAAACCCAGGTACTGGGTCGCGGCATAATCACTGGTGATCACAGGCACGCCGTTACTGTAAGAGCTATGCGGGTGCGACAGGCCCAAAGAATGCCCCAGTTCATGCATCAGGGTCTGGGTTGCCACCGTGGTCAGGTCCAGTGAATAATCGCCACCAAAATCGGGCGAAGCCTGATTGAGCACGATATCACCGGCCCCACCCACATAGCCAAACAATCTGTCGTCATTGGCACCTGATTTGGCGCTGTAGCTGACATTCTTCAGATTCTGCCAGTTGATATTGATGTCCGACAAATTCGCCTGCCCGACCACTGCAGGCGTCACCAATGAATAACCGCCATAAGTGTCATAATCCACCACGCTGGAAAACGACAGATTGGCAAACTGCGAATAGATATCCAGTATCGCACTGATGTTATTGATCTGCTTTTGCGTCCAAGGATAATCACTGCCCCCCTGCATCACATCATTGGTAAAACTATCCGACACCGAGACACGGATATATCCAGACAAGATGTAATTAATCAGGCCAGGCGCAACCCCGTCAAAATTGAACATGGCCCGGGTAATCGGGGTCTGAGGGAAATAGGGTATGTAAGTCGCCATGGTATTTTTCTATCAGTTCGCAGTTTGAATTTTCCGGATATAAAGGGTGCACATCAACAGTGAATTCCGCTTTGGCATTGTAATCTCAGCGGCGGTTTCAACGGCGCAGATACATCCCCCTACCCCGCCCACACCGTATACACTATCCCATTCTGTATCTGCCCTATGACTTGCGCCTGGTTTTCTGTGCTTTCACAAAAGCTGGCGAGTGCAGCGGCGGGGGTGATCAGGCCCTTGCTGAACTGGTTGGACCAGTAATCAAAACCTGCCTGGTCCGGTGCGCGGTGCAGGACGTTTTGATAGAAGTTGGTGATCAGGGTATTGGTGCTGGGGTTGCTGCCATACAGTTGCTGGAATTCTGCTGACTGAAAAAAACCAGCGGCCACCGTGGTCAGGCTGGAGCCCTTGTCCATGTCTTTGATCCAGTAACCCAAACCGGCCAGATCAGGCTTGCGGCCAAATGCGGCCTGGTAGATGCGGTAAGCCTGGCCAGCGACACCGTCGGTATCAAAGGCCAAGGCAACATCGCTGAATTGCAGGCGTTCTACCTGGCTCATGGTGATGGTACCGTCATTGCCGACATTGTCTTTCAACACCAGGTTATCGAGCGTACCTGATCCGTAGTAGTTGGCGAGTTTGCCTGACAAGACCAGGGTATCAAGCCCGCTGCCGCCAGAGATGCTGTCATTGCCGCCGCCACCGATGATGGTGTCATTACCGGCACCGCCAGAGATAGTGTCGCTGGCGCTGGTACCAGTCAGGTAATCAGGGCCTGCCGTGCCATTGATGTTGAGGCCGGGGGCAACAAAATTACCGATAGTAGAAAACTGGTAGCTGCTGGTGCCCGCATAATTATAACCAGCCAGATCCTTGATGCTGCCATCGGGGATACTGAGACTGTAGGTGGTGTCATAGGACAACGGGTTGTTCGTGTGTATCGTCAGCTTATTGCCAGTCAGGGTCAGGTTGGTGCTGAAGGCCGCATCAAAATCGGCAACAGTTTTTCCTGTACCATCCTTGAGCAGGATGTGGCCAGAACCACGCGCAATCTCTTCACTGAAAGTGACCACGATATCGCTATTGATGGGTACGGACTTACCAGACTGCGTAGGTGAAAATGATACTGCTGTCGGCGCTGTGGTATCACCCTGCCCCACTATGCGGATAGAAGTATTGATGCCCATTTTCTGTAACTGCGCGGCATTATAGACGTTGACATTGCCTGCCATGTCAGCCACTTCTATGCGTGTGACATTGTAATAGCCATTCGGATTATTGCCCGCGATGGTAAATGTCTGATTGGTCGTGCCATCGACCCAGGGGTCCTTGAAACCACCGAGTACTAGACCAGCATACAGGCTGCCATCGGTTTTTACATCATGGGTCAGTGGCGGATCAGTAATGATGGAAACATAGCGCACGCCCGATTCATAATCCGTGGCAATCGCTTTCATATCTATGATCACATCACCCTTGACCAGGTTGACGACGGATGGAATATTGATGGAATTGAGTACAGGCGGCTTCACGTCGTCCTTGACCACGGCATTGCTAAGACCAATCACATAGTCAGCATTGGTAGTGCCAAGATTGCTGACCTTGACAAAAAAGCCGCCGTGATTATAGCCACCTGAATAGATGAACTTGATGCCGTCATCGTTATAGGTCTGCGCAATGGCGGGCGTCAGGTTATACAGTATATTGCCTGCGCTGTCGGTGATCTCTATCTTGACACCGGCATAGGTAGAGTCCCAGGTATTGCCACGGTAATTGTTCAGGGCATCATTCGACACGACGATAGAATAAATACCCGGCCCATCCAGGTCCAGCTCATACCAGTCTGTTGTGTCCGTAGCAGACAATTTACCAAATGAGCGCTTGCCATTGCCCAGCTTGTAAACAGTGCTGCGGTTAAATGAATCGATGGTGATGGTTCTTTCATCCGCATTCGAATTCAAACCGTAAACATAGGACATAAAACTGGCCTTTAAAGATAAAAAATGGTGGCGACTTCATTCAAGCCATCAAAAAAACAAAGGATGCTATTCAAGCCGGCCACACTATATAAGCGATGCCTTTTTGAATTTGCCCTATGACTTGCGCCTGGTTTTCTGTACTCTCACAAAAACTGGCGAGTGCACCGGCGGGCGTAATCAAGCCCTTGCTCAACTGGTTATTCCAGTAATCGAATCCTGCCTGATCCGGGGCGCGGTGCAACACGTTTTGATAAAAATTGGTAATCAGGGTATTAGTGCTGGGGTTGCTGCCATACAGTTGCTTGAATTCTGCCGACTGGAAAAAACCTGCAGCCACCGTGGTCAGGCTGGAACCCTTGTCCATGTCCTTGATCCAGTAACCTAGCCCTGCCAGATCAGGCTGACGGCCAAATGCAGCCTGATAGATGCGATATGCCTGCCCGGCGACGCCATCAATGTCAAAGGCAAGCGCGACATCGGCAAATTGCAAGCGTTCAACTTGCGTCACATTATCAGTGCCATCATTGCCGACATTATCTTTAACAATAAAATTGCCCACCGTGCCAGTCAGCGTATAGTTCGCGCCTTTTCCTGAAAGTACCAGGGTATCGAGACCACTACCGCCAGCAATATTGTCATTGCCAGCGCCACCCAAGATGGTATCGTTACCTGCACCAGCTGAAATATTGTCGTTGCCGCTGGTCCCGGTTAAATAATCATTGCCAGCAGTACCATTGATATTGGCGCCAACTGAGACAGGATTGACTATCGTTGAA
This sequence comes from Undibacterium sp. KW1, assembly GCF_009937955.1. Taxonomy (NCBI): domain Bacteria; kingdom Pseudomonadati; phylum Pseudomonadota; class Betaproteobacteria; order Burkholderiales; family Oxalobacteraceae; genus Undibacterium; species Undibacterium sp. KW1. Next base: position 4,291,825 of record NZ_AP018439.1, read on the forward strand.
AAAGAATAGCCGGTGGTGCCTGCATAGCTGTTGCCAGAAAGGTCCTTGATACTGCCACCACTAATGCTGATGCTGTAAGTCGTGCCATAGGACAGTGCGGCACTCGGATGTATTATCAGAGTGCTGCCTGAGATACTCAGATTGGAGCTGGACGAAGCATCATAATTCGCGACGATATTGCCCGCCGCATCCTTGAGTACAATACTGCCGATGCCACGTTGTATGGCTTCGCTAAAGCCGAGGATGATGTCACTGTTGATTGGTACAGCCGTGCCGGATTGTGTGGGCATGAACGACAATACCGTTGGTGGCGTGACATCCAGCAAGGTGGTACGTGTACTTAAATTCAGCACATAATCCGCATTGCTAAAACCCAGGTTGCTCACCTTGACATAAAAATCGCCATGGCTGTATGAGCCGGTGTAGCTGAAGTTGATGTTGCCATCCAAACTGGATCTGGCGATGGCAGACTGGGTGCCAGACAACACATTGCCATTGCGGTCAGTGATTTCTATCTTCACACCGATACTGGAGCTGGTCCAGGTATTGAAAAAGTAGTTATTGCTACTATCGGTCGATACAATCAGATTAAAACTGCCAGGTCCATCCAGATCAAGTTCATACCAATCCGTTGTATCAAAAGAAGACAGCTTGCCGAAAGAATTTCTCCCCAACTGCACCCTGAATATCTGGTTCACACCACTTGAATCATAACCATAGGTTTTTTCATCTGTAAAGGAATCAACACCAACGAGATAGGCCATGCCACTGTCTTTCAGAGCTAATAATTGGAAAAGGCATATTTAGCCCAGGTTTTATTGCTTTTGCTTTGCGCAGGAACAGATGTAAGTGAATGTAATATTCTATTTCAAATTTTACATTCAAGGTGAACTGAAATAGTTTTCACTCATCAATTTGAAAGTAAGTTGAAAGCGAGCGGAAATTTTTGTGATGCCTGCAACGGAGGCGGCAATAACACTGATGAAGAGGGGGATAAGGAAAAGAAATGTTTGTATGCAGGATGCAAAGCACGGACTGCCAGCGCAGTGGCTGAACAAAAGTCCGGCAATTTTTCTTACAGCTTTGTATTGGTGAAGTCAGATAAAACGAGGAACAAGTATTCCACAAGTATTCCGTCAGCAAAAGTTGAAATGAGGGCGACGCAATTCAGGCCGCCCCACATTTCAACTGATTTCATCTAATTTCATCTACTGTCATCATATCAACCCACCCACATCGTATATACAATGCCCTGCTGTATCTGGCCCAAAACCTGAGCCTGGTTTTCTGCGCTTTCACAAAAGCTCGCGAGTGCAGCGGCAGGTGTAACCAGACCCTGGTTAATCTGGCTGGACCAGTATTCAAAACCTGCCTGGTCTGGTGCGCGGTGCAGGACGTTTTGATAGAAGTTGTTGATCAGGGTCGTGGTGCTGGGGTTGGCGCCATACAGTTGCTGGAATTCTGCTGACTGCACAAAGGCAGCCGCGACAGCATTGAGGCTGGCGCCTTTATCCATGGCCTGTATCCAGTATCCCAGGCCTGCCTGATCAGGCTTGTGACCAAATGCGGCCTGGTACAGGCGATAAGCCTGGCCAGCTACACCGTTAAGATCAAAGGCCAGCGTCACGTCGGTGAATTGCAGGCGCTCTACCAGGCCGACTGAATCGCTGCCATCATTACCCACATTATCTTTGAGGATGAAATAGGCAGGCGTGCCAGATACCGTGTAGTTGGTCATTTTGCCGGACAAGACCAGGGTATCTAGCCCGCTGTCGCCAAAGATGCTGTCATTGCCGGGGCTGGCGATGATGCGGTCATTCCCCGCACCTGCCGAGATATTGTCGTTGAGATTGCTGCCCGTCAGTACATCATTACCATCAGTGCCGTTGATGGTCAGCCCGACCTGGGCCGGATTGGATGCAGTCCAGAAGGAATACGCACTGGAGGCACTGGAACCCGCATAGCTATTGCCAGCCAGATCCTTGATACTGCCAGCGGGCAGGCTGATGGTGTAGTTGGTATCAAATGCCAGCGCCGTACCGGGATGTATGCTCAGGGTATTGCCTGCAATGCTGATACCGGGGCCAGCCGCATCAATGCTGGCAGCAATATTGCCTGCACCATCCTTGAGAACAATCTTGCCCGTGCCCGCCTGTATGGCTTCGCTGAATGTGAACACCAGGTCACCATTGACCTGCACTACATTGCCTGTGGCTGCCGGGGTAAATGAGAGCACGGTCGGTGGCGCAGTGTCTGCTGTCGCCAGCACGCTGATGGTGGTGTTCACCCCCATGGCCTTGAGTTGTGCTGCTTCATAGGTGGTGCTATTGCCCGCATTGTCTATCACCTGCACGCGCAGTACATGATAGTCGCCGGGTTTGTTGTTGCTGGCGATGGTATAGGTCTGGCTGGATAAGCCGTCTGACCAGCTGTCATCCTGTCCATCAATCACAAAGGCACTCAGGGTGCCGCCATGTATCTTGACATCATAGGCGATGAAATTATCAAGCTCTATCATGACGCTGGCAACACCCGAACCGACGTCGGTCGCACCAGCCCTTATAAATAAGGGCGCATTGCCATTCGCCAGGTTGATGCTGGCCGGGATGATTAGGGAATTGAGAACAGGCGGCGTGGTATCAACGGCTGCCTGGATGATATTCAAACCGGATTTGAGACCGGATGCGTGACGTACACCGAGGGTATCAAGATTATCTACATTAGCCATTTTGCTGACCTTCATTAAAGGCTTCAATTAAAGGGCGGATTCAAGTTCGAAGTGCAAACGCATCTTGAAATCAGTGACCTGCCTGCGCTCGCCGTGTTTCATGTCTGCTGCAAGCATCACTATTGCATTTAAGTTACGTTTAAATTGTAGTTAAGTTGTAACTGAGTTGTAGCTGAGTTGTAATTCAGCTGCACCAGATTGCGCCCCCAAAAAAACTGACTCATGCAAAATTGTGAGAACGAAAAAATGATGTCCTGTGCTCGTGTTTCATGCCCCTGTCGAAATAGGCTATGGGCTTATAGTCCGCGGCAGCACATTGTCTTGTAATGAAAGTCTGCGTTTTGCTATGAAAACCATTTATTTCCTTTGGCCGCCGCCGCTTTAAGATTCATTAAAGTCAGAATTGATAATTTGGAGCGTTAATTGAGGAGTTTCTTCGATTTTCTCTGAACGATCCACCTTCAAGTTGCAACGCATGATAACTGTGAATCGGGCGATCAAGGATGACATCAGCAATATTCTTGTTATTCAGGGCCATATGCCCGGCATGAATGGGGGCTTGGCCATTGAGTAGCTGTTGCGGGATTAAGATGGTCCGGTGCCGCCAAGGCCAGGTTAATTTCGCAACAGTCCTTAAAATTGTTTTACCAGACGAGTAGCAAGTCTAAGATAGCATGCCAACACTTCTTCACAGCCGCTGATGTGCACTCGAGCTATCTCGTTGCTACCGCATCGGATTGACCGGGTTGCCAACCGCCACCCAGTGCCTTGAATGCGGCGACCGCAGCACGGGCTGATTCGGTTCGCGCTTGCGCTTGCATATCGGTGGCGCGTAGCAAGTTTTCGTCGGCTTGCAGGACTTCGATCAGGCTGACGACGCCTTTCTGGTATGCCGCATACGAGGCACCTCTCGCCCGACTAAGCGAGCCGACACCTTGAGTAAGTATGTCAGCCTGATCCTCACGCTTGACCAGGGCCGAAAATGCATTTTCTACGTCTTCGGTAGCGCTTAGCACGGCGAGCCGATAAGCCGCCAGCGCTTCGGCTTCTTGCCCCTTGGCCAGATCAATCTGTGCGTTGATGCGGCCAAAGTCGAACAGACGCCAGCGAAGACCCAGCACGCCTGCTGCCTGACTTGCACCGCTGGTGAACAGGTTGCCGCCAGACACCGATGTCGCGCTGCCTATCATTCCACCAAAGGAAAGCTTGGGATAGTACTCGGCAATCGCCATGCCGATACGGGCGTTCGACGCAGCCAGGCGACGTTCTGCCACGATCAGATCGGGCCGACGCCTGAGCAAATCACCTGGCGCACCAGTGGATGCGATCTGCGGTGCAACTGGAATAACACTCGCATTTGCCAGCTCAAGCCGGTAGGTGCCAGCCGGTTTGCCTAACATGACATCCAGTGCATTCATGGCCGTATCCAAGCCTGTTTCGAGGATAGGCACCGATGCCCGCACTTGGGCCAGCGCAGCTTCGGCTTGTCGTACTTGAAGTTCAGCCGTCAGTCCCTTGCCATATAGCAGATTGACGGTGGCGAGCAGGTCTTGTTGCGTTTGCACTTGTTTGCGAGCGATGTCCAGGCGGGCTTGCAGTCCGCGAATACTGATATAGATGTCGGCGGTTTGTGCTGCCACCGCCAGTCGTGTCGCCGTGGCTCCCGCTTCAGAAGCCTGATATTCAGCAAGTGCCGCTTCCCGACCGCGACGCACACCGCCGAATACATCCAGTTCCCAGCCTACGCCGAGGTTAGCCTCGTAAGTGTTGCCGTGGCGATCGAAATTGGGTTTTGAATTCAAGACTTGTCCCAGCGGTGTTTCAACCGACTGGTAGGCGCGTGCGCCCTGGGCATTGATGGTGCCGGAAGGCAGCAACGCAGCATTCGCGGCGCCAAGCCCTGCTTGTGCCTGAGCGACACGAGCGGACGCCTGGGCAAGATCCAGATTTTGCGCCAACGCCAGTGTTACAAAGCGGGTCAGTTGCGGATCGCCAAATCCCTCCCACCAGGCGATGAAGTCGGCGGAGGCTTTGGCATGCCGCTGCTCAATCGCAGTTTGCCCCAGGTAGCGGTCTGGCATAGCGGGGGCAGGTTGACGGTAATCCGGTCCGACAGCGCAACCCGCTGCAAGACTGGTGGCGATGAACATCAAGAGAGAGCGTTTGATCGACATGAGCATCTTCCGGGAAGTGAAAAGGGGCGAAGCATTTAGTGACTATATCACACATTGGTCACAAGTTGTGCAAACCAAATTTAAGAGGTAAGCTATCGAATATGAGCAAAACAACCACCACAACTACCACAGTGACCGCGCATCCGAGCACAGCCCGGGGTCCGGTCGATCACGAAGTGCGGGATCAGATCATCATTGCGGCTACCGGGCACTTTCGCCTGTATGGCTACGAAAAGACCACCGTCTCTGACCTTGCCAAGGCCATCGGTTTTTCCAAAGCCTATATATATAAGTTCTTCGAATCCAAGCAGGCCATTGGCGAACTGATTTGCGCAAATTGCCTGCGTGAGATTGAAGCGGATGTCAGAACTGCCGTTGACGGGGTCAAGCACCCGCCAGAAAAATTACGCCGCATGTTCAAGACTATCGTCGAATCCAGCCTTCGCCTATTTTTTGAAGACCGCAGGCTATATGACATTGCGGCCTCTGCTGCTACCGAACGTTGGGAATCCGTACGTACCTATGAGGAGCGGATAAAGCTCATGCTGGAAGACATTCTGCGTCAGGGGCGCGAGATGGATGAGTTTGAGCGCAAGACCCCGCTTGATGAGGCGGCGGCGGCGATTTACCTGGTGATTCGCCCTTATCTCAACCCATTGATCTTGCAGCACAGCCTGGATTCTACTGATGACGCGCCAGCTCATTTGTCCAGTCTGGTCTTGCGCAGTCTTTCACCATAAATACGAAAAATATGATGTGACTGTTGACAATATTAGTCACTAGTCCCAAAATGGGAATCCTATTCTGTTCTATATGGGATTTCTATGTTCCGTCGTCTCTTTTTTTCTGTTGCCATCTCTGCATTGCCGTTTACGCTGGTTGCTTGCAGTGAAAAACCGCAATCCGACCCTCGTACCGAAGCGCCGTTGGTACGTGCAGCTACTGTTCAGAGCGCGGCCGCGGCATCACGTACTTTCACCGGTACGGTAGCCGCCCGGGTACAAAGCGATCTTGGTTTCCGGGTTCCTGGCAAAGTGCTGGAGCGCCTTGTAGATACTGGGCAAACTGTCAAGCGCGGGCAGGTGCTCATGCGCATCGATCCTGTAGATCTGAAGTTGGCAGCCCATGCACAGCAAGAGACGGTGGCCGCCGCAAGGGCGCGGGCGCAGCAAACGGCGGAGGATGAAGCCCGTTACCGTGACCTGCGCGGAACCGGTGCGATATCAACATCAGCCTACGATCAGATCAAGGCTGCGGCAGATGCCGCGAAAGCCCAGCTTAACGCGACCGAAGCCCAGGCAGAAGTTGCGCGTAATGCCAGCCACTATGCAGAATTGTTGGCAGATGCGGATGGCGTCGTCATGGAAACGCTGGTTGAACCTGGCCAGGTCGTCAGCGCTGGCCAAATCGTTGTGCGTGTTGCGCGTGCCGGACATCGCGAAGCTGTTATCCAGTTGCCGGAAACCTTGCGCCCTGCCATCGGTTCAGTTGGCCAGGCCACGCTCTTTGGCAAAGAGAGCCTTACTGTTCCGGCCAAACTCAGACAACTCTCAGATACGGCAGACCGGCTAACGCGCACCTTTGAAGCGCGGTATGTGCTCGATGGTGAGCTGTCAAATGCCCCATTGGGTGCTACTATCACCATTCAGATTCCGGGCGGACTTACCGTTGCACAGGACAGCTTACGGGTACCTATTACTTCCCTGTTTGATGCAGGTAAGGGGCCAGGAGTCTGGGTGGTAGAGGGTGAACCGGCAAAGGTTGCCTGGCGTGCCGTCAAGGTTCAGCGTCTGGATGACGATGGCGGCTATATCAGCGGACAACTCAAACAAGGTGACCGGATAGTCGCACTCGGCACGCATTTGCTGCGCGAAGGTCAGCAAGTGCGGGTGGCCAGTCAGGCCACTGCCACAGCGCCGGGAGTGACGCCATGAGCGAAGCTCGTTTCAACCTGTCGGCGCTCGCCGTGCGCGAGCGATCCATCACGCTGTTCCTGATCTTCCTGATCTCGGTTGCTGGCATTCTCGCTTTCTTCAAGCTCGGGCGTGCCGAAGACCCGCCGTTCACGATCAAGCAGATGACTGTCGTCACCGCGTGGCCGGGAGCCACAGCCAGGGAGATGCAGGATCAGGTCGCTGAGCCACTGGAAAAACGCATGCAAGAGTTGCGGTGGTATGAACGCACGGAAACCTATACGCGTCCTGGTCTGGCATTTACCATGGTTTCATTGCTTGACAAGACGCCGCCATCGGAAGTTCGGGAAGAGTTCTATCAGGCACGGAAGAAGCTTGGGGACGAGGCCAAAAAGCTGCCGGCCGGCGTCATTGGGCCGATTATCAATGACGAGTATGCCGACGTCACATTTTCGTTGCTTGCCCTGAAAGCCAAGGGCGAACAACAACGCTTGCTTGTGCGCGATGCGGAAGCGCTGCGCCAGCAACTGCTGCACGTCGCGGGCGTAAAAAAGGTCAACATCATAGGCGAGCAACCCGAACGCATTTTTGTCTCTTTCTCCCACGACCGTCTGGCCACACTAGGCGTCTCGCCGCAGGATATCTTCGCCGCGCTCAACAGCCAAAACGTATTGACGCCCTCCGGTTCGATCGAGACCAAGGGGCCACAGGTTTTCCTTCGTGTTGATGGCGCGTTCGACAATCTGGACAAGATTCGGCAGACCCCGATAGCTGCGCACGGGCGCACGCTGAAGTTGTCGGATGTGGCGACAGTCGAGCGCGGCTATGAAGACCCGGCGACCTTCCAGGTCCGCAACAATGGTGAACCGGCATTGCTGCTGGGCATCGTGATGCGCGACGACTGGAACGGGCTCGATCTCGGCAAGGCGCTTGAAGCGGAAATCACCAAAATCAACACCAGCCTGCCGCTGGGGATGTCGCTTACCAAGGTGACCGATCAGTCCGTCAACATCAGCTCGGCAGTGGACGAGTTCATGGTCAAGTTTTTCGTTGCCTTGCTCGTCGTGCTGGTGGTCTGCTTCGTCAGCATGGGGTGGCGCGTCGGTATCGTGGTTGCAGCGGCTGTGCCGCTGACCCTGGCTGCCGTGTTCGTCATCATGGCGGCCACCGGCAAGAACTTTGACCGCATCACGCTTGGTTCGCTGATCTTGGCGCTTGGTCTGCTAGTGGACGATGCCATCATCGCCATCGAAATGATGGTAGTGAAGATGGAGGAAGGGTATAGCCGTGTGGCGGCGTCTGCCTATGCATGGAGCCACACAGCTGCCCCCATGCTGTCTGGCACGCTGGTCACCGCCATCGGCTTCATGCCCAATGGCTTCGCGCGTTCCACAGCAGGCGAATACACCAGCAATATGTTCTGGATCGTCGGCATCGCCCTGATCGCGTCCTGGGTGGTGGCCGTCGTATTTACCCCCTATCTGGGGGTAAAGATGCTGCCAGACATCAAGAAGGTTGAAGGTGGGCACGAAGCCATCTACAACACCCGCCAATACAACCGATTCCGGCAAGTGCTGGAGCGTGTCATCGCCCGTAAATGGCTGGTAGCAGGAGCGGTCGTCGGGACGTTTGTGCTGGCCATCGCTGGCATGGGGCTGGTTAATAAGCAGTTCTTCCCGACTTCTGACCGGCCAGAAGTGCTGGTTGAAGTGCAGATGCCGTATGGCACCTCCATAGTGCAAACCAGTGATGCGGCAGCTAAGGTTGAAGCCTGGCTTGCGAAGCAGAAAGAGGCCAGGATCGTGACTTCCTATATCGGCCAGGGCGCTCCACGCTTCTTCCTGGCGATGGCACCTGAATTGCCCGATCCGTCGTTTGCCAAGATCGTGGTGCTCACGGGTGACGACAAGGAACGCGAAGCCCTCAAGTTCAGATTGCGTCAGGCGGCGGCTGACGGGTTGGCGCCCGAGGCGCGGGTGCGCGTTACCCAAATTGTGTTCGGCCCTCCTTCGCCATTCCCCGTGGCCTACCGCGTCATGGGGCCGGACCCAGACAAGCTACGCACGATCTCCGCGCAAGTCGAGAGCGTCATGCGCGCCAGTCCAATGCTTCGCACCGTCAACACGGATTGGGGCCCGCGTGTACCTGCCTTGCACTTCACGCTCGACCAGGACCGGCTCCAGAGTGTTGGTCTTACCTCTGCTTCAGTTGCCTTGCAGTTGCAGTTCCTGCTGAATGGGGCACCGCTTACGGAGGTGCGCGAAGATATCCGTTCAGTGCAGGTGCTTGGCCGTGCTGCCGGCAATATCCGTCTCGACCCTGCGAAGATCGCAGGCTTTACGCTGGTCGGCTCGGCAGGGCAACGTATCCCACTGTCTCAGGTAGGTGCCGTCAACGTGCGTATGGAAGACCCTATTCTGCGGCGCCGTGACCGTACACCGACCATCACGGTTCGCGGCGACATCGCTGAAGGTTTGCAACCGCCAGATGTTTCCAGTGCCATCATCAAGCAGTTACAGCCTGTCATTAGCCAACTGCCTTCGGGATACCGGATTGAACAGGCAGGCTCGATCGAAGAAGCCGGCAAAGCTTCTACGGCGATGCTACCACTGTTCCCTATCATGATTGCGCTCACGCTGCTCATCATCATCTTGCAGGTCCGCTCGATCTCGGGGATGGTCATGGTATTCCTGACCAGTCCACTGGGGTTGATCGGCGTGGTGCCGACGCTGCTTCTGTTCCAGCAGCCATTTGGCATCAATGCGCTGGTTGGCCTGATTGCGCTATCAGGCATCCTGATGCGCAATACGCTGATATTGATCGGGCAGATTCGTGAAAACGAAGAGGCCGGGCTGGCCCCTTTCCGCGCAGTTGTCGAAGCCACCGTGCAGCGTGCCCGGCCTGTGGTTCTGACGGCATTGGCAGCCATTCTGGCCTTCATTCCACTGACTCATTCCGTGTTTTGGGGGACGCTTGCCTACACGCTGATTGGCGGTACCTTAGCTGGAACAATTCTGACCCTGGTGTTCTTGCCGGCGATGTATTCCATCTGGTTCAAGATCAGGCCAAGCCCATTGCAAAGCTGATTTGCTGTCCATGCTAAAAAATGTGCCGGTAGCGTTTCAACGGTGATCGACAGGGGAGCGGCATTCTTGCCGCCGACTTCAAAAACTGTATTGCCTGAATTAACTAAACTATTAACAACGACTGAGACTATATCTTGAACCCAAAAATCCTTACCCTGACCATTGCTGCCACCTTGGGCGCTGTATCCCTGTCTTCCCATGCATCTGGCTATCGCTTCGGCTCCCAGAGCGTGTCGGCGCAAAGTACTGCTGAAGCCAACAGTGCCGAAGCGGCTGACGCCTCCACCATCTTCACCAATCCGGCTGGCCTGACCTACCTGGATGGCACCCGGATCGCAGTAGGCGTGACCGCCGTCTTACCGAATTCGAGCTTCTCAGATACTGGCTCCAGGCGTTTCACCGGCACCAGTTCTGGCGGACTGACTGCCCAGGATAGCTATACGCCGGGCATGGTGGCGGCACCATCCTTGTATGTCAGCAAGAAGATCAACGACCAGTGGGCCGCTGGCTTTGGCCTGTTTGTACCCTATGGTACCAAGCTGGACTACGACAACAACTGGTCTGGCCGTTACGCGCTGACCAATGTGAAGCTGGAATCAATCAACCTCAATCCGTCCATCGGCTTCAAGCTGAATGAACAGCATTCTTTCGGCTTCGGCGTGAACGCCCAGTTCATGAAAGCCAATCTTGGGCAGGGGGTGGACGTGCCAGGTTCGATCGCCGCCCTGACTGGTACGCCAGCAGCAGCGACACTGCTACGTACCATTGTTGCCGCTGGCGGTAACCCGGCTGTCCTTGCAGGCGTCAAGGATGGTCACGGTTCTATGGATGGCGAGGACTGGGGTTATGGCTGGAATCTGGGCTATCTGTTCCAGTTGGACCAGAACACGTGCCTGGGCCTGTCCTACCGTTCTTCGATTTCGCACAAGCTCAAGGGCAGTGCTGTGTGGGACTTTAACGTCACCACTGATCCGCTAGTCAACAAGATCATTGCAGCCAATTCGGCCAAAAACAACTCCGCCGTGCTGCTGGATATCCACACTCCAGAGAGCTTCTCCATCAGCGGGTTCCGGCAGATCGATCCTAAGTGGGCCGTGATGGGAGATGCCACCTGGACGCGCACTTCGCGCTTGAAAAACCTGAACATCCAGTTTCCCGGAACCGTGCAGGGCGACGAGGTGATCCTCCAGAACTGGAAAAATACCTGGCGCTTCTCGGCAGGAGCGAGCTACCAGCTTGATGAAAAGTTCACCCTGCGTGGCGGTGTAGCGTACGACCAATCGCCAGTTGCGGGCACCACCCTGCGCCACCCAGCTCTGCCTGATGCGGACCGCGTGCAGTTGTCGTTTGGTACGAACTGGAAGCTGAACGGCAACTCGTCTGTTGATTTGGCGTATTCCTATCTGCACTTTCAGGATGCGGACGGCAGCTACAAGAATTCTTGTTCGCCTTTAATCAGTGGATGCACTGGCAATGGGGAACTTACCAAGGGTACCTGGCAAACCCGCCTGCATATGATCAGTGTGGCTTACAACTACAAATTCTGAGTCGAGCGAGGGTGCTTGATTTCAGCCTGCTTGATGAGAACTTGCGTGGGCAGTCCCGGCGCGTAAGTTCTTGAAATCATTGCTGAGACTTATATGGTATTTTGCCATCTTGACCAATACTGCAACATTAAAAGTACGCGATATTGGATTTGATAGATTGCCCGGCGACCCTACCAGAATTTACGCAAAATTGTCAAAACAAGGTAAATCGACGAAAGCAGATCACCTCGAAAGAACTTACACAAAGTTGTCCCAGCAAGGCGGAGCGACGAAGGCAGGCCTTTAGTACGACCAGGAGCTGCAACGCAGTTGAGACGGCTTTGCGTAAGTCTTATTCAATAATCATCCCAGCCATTCGGTATAGACCACACCGTTTTGTATCTGCCCTATGACCTGTGCCTGGTTCTCTGCGCTTTCACAAAAACTGGCGAGCGCACCTGCGGGTGAAATCATGCCCTTGTTGAGCTGGTTGGACCAGTAATCAAAACCGGCCTGGTCTGGCGCGCGGTGCAGCACATTCTGGTAAAAATTGTTGATTAAAGTGCTTATGCTGGGACTACTGCCATACAGTTGCTTAAATTCTGCTGACTGGAAAAAACCTGCAGCTACCGTAGTCAGGCTGGACCCCTTGTCCATATCCTTGATCCAGTATCCCAAGCCAGCCAGATCAGGTTTGCGGCCAAATGCAGCTTGATAAATGCGGTAAGCCTGGCCTGCGACCCCGTTCACATCGAAGGCAACTGTCACATCTGCAAACTGTAGTCGTTCTACTTGCCCTGCTGTGTCGGTACCATCTTTTCCGAAATTATCTTTCACGACAAGAGAAGTGGCGTTTCCAGAAATCGTATAGTTTGCCTTTTTTCCAGTGTAGACCAGTGTATCAAGACCATTACCCCCTGTAATAATGTCGTCTCCACCACCGGCAATGATGATGTCATTACCCGAACCAGCAAGAAAAACATCATTTAAACTACTACCTGTCAGATAGTCATTTCCTTCAGTGCCATTGACGTTCTTGCCTACGGCAGACGGATTCGGTATTGTCCAAAAAGTAAAGTCGCTTGATCCGGCATAGAAATTAGCATTCAGATCCCAAATCGCCCCCTTGGGGATGCTAAGTGTATATTTAGTATCATATGCAAGCGTGACCATGTAAGGAATGACGAGCTTATTCTGATCCATTATGCTCATATTACGATTGTTGATTGCGTCGAAACTGGCGACAACTTTTCCTGTTTCATCTTTTATCGTGATGATGCCGAAGCCTAAAACGACAGCTTCATTAAAGGTAACGACAAGTTCATCCCTGATGGGCATGGGCTTACCCAGCTGCGTTGGAGAGAACGAGACAACAGTGGGTGGGACATCATCAATTGCGCCATACACTTTGATTTTCGTGTTCACCCGAAATAGTGCTTGAAGAAGCAAAGAGTTATAACTCGTTACGTTCCCGTCATAGTCCGTAATATCGACACGTACTACATTGTAGGTACCATTTTTACTGGTGCGGTCTATCGAAAAAGTTTGCGTCGAAGCGCCATCCTTCCACGAATCGTTTGCACCGGTTAAAGTCAGGGTATTACTGGTGCCACCATTGTTTTTTAAATCGTAGGTGATGGGGGCATCAAGGACAATGGCAAAGCTACGGATTCCTGATATGTCATCTTTGGCATAGGTAGTAATTTTTAGCTGCCCATCATTTTTTGACAAATCCAGCGTATCTGGAATCTCTATCGATTGCAGAGTCGGTCCCATGATGTCGGTTGTCTTACCAAACTTGTTGAGAAACAACATGTAGTCAGCTTCTGGATTACCTTGATTTGTTACCTTGACAAAGTAATCTGTATAGTTGGCCTGACCGGTATAGTGAAAATTGATGCTGGTTTCAAAAATCTCGGTATTAACGGCAGACGAAGCACCGGAGACAGGATTACCGTTACGGTCCGTAATTTCTATTTTTACTCCGCTATTGGACTTAGCCCAGGGGCGTCCCAAACTGTTAACGCTATCGGTAGACAAGTTCAGTATATAGTCAGCTGGGCCATCGAGCTCCAGGGCATACCAATCAACCAAGTCCGATGAAGACAATTTACCAAATGACTTCTTGCTTAGTTTTACTTTAAAAGTTGTATTGGGTTCGCTAGAATCATAGCCGTAAGTTTTTTCATCAGTATGAGATTCGTTCCCAATAATGTATGCCATGAAACACGCTTTCAAATAGAGTAAAAATTTTGCTGATGGCCTGAATCAGATGCTAAATTCCATATCGGCACCAGTCTCCATCCTGATAGTGGATTGAAGTTTTCCTGATACCTGCGAACATAGGCAAAAAAGGACGAGAATTGTAACAATTTTTCAATTGCCCCAGTAATTTTTCTAGCGCCTCGTCTATCCTCACAAGCAAGAGGGACAAATATCACACTAACAAGGCTTGCGTCCTGGACAGGTTGACCTCGCCAAAGCTTTGCGTCAGGGCAAAAAAAAGGGCGGCATAGCAGCCGCCCCATTTCATTGATCACTACACATGGCCTCCGCTTGATCCATCAGGCGGAGACTCCAGGCTAATCAACCAACTAACCCAGCCATTCGGTATAGACCACACCGTTTTGTATCTGCCCTATGACCTGTGCCTGGTTTTCTGCGCTCTCGCAAAAACTGGCGAGCGCACCTGCGGGTGAAATCATGCCCTTGTTGAGCTGGTTCGACCAGTAATCAAAACCAGCCTGGTCGGGCGCGCGGTGCAACACATTCTGGTAAAAATTATTGATCAGTGTCGTTGTGCTGGGGAAGCTGCCATACAGCTTCTGGAACTCTGCCGACTGAAAAAATCCTGCAGCAACTTGCGTGAGGCTGACGCCGTGATCCATCCTGTCTATCCAGTAGCCAAGACCTGCCAGATCAGGCTTGCGGCCAAATGCGGCCTGGTAAAGGCGATAAGCTTGCCCGGCTGCGCCGTTGATATCAAAGGCCAGTGCTGAATCAGTAAAGATCAGGCGTTCGACTTGTGCGACTGCATCCGTGCCATCTTTGCCTACCGTATCTTTGACGGTAAAACTGGTGGTCGTACCATTGATGGCATAATCACCGAGCTTGCCCGCCAACACCAAAAAGTCGAGGCCTGCGCCGCCGTCTATCACATCATTGCCTGCACTGCTGATGATGGTGTCGTTACCTGCCCCTGCGGTGATATTGTCGTCGCCATTTGTACCCTGCAGATAATCATTGCCGCTGGTGCCATAGATATTCTTGCCGGGCACAGAGAGGTTCAGGCCGAGTATATAGTCGGTAGCCGCATACGACAGATTGCTGACGCGCACAAAAAAATCACCGTGTGAATATCCACCTGTGTAATTGAAGACGATGCTGCCATCGGTCGTCAGGCTGGCATAGCTGGTGTCAAGACCGGCCAGCGGGTTACCTGCGCTGTCGGTGATCTTGACTTCTATACCGCTATAGGTTTCGCGCCATTCATTGGTCGCACTATAGTTATTGACGATGTCGGTAGAGACCACCAGGGTATAAGTACCAGGGCCATCGAGGTTGAGCTGGTACCAGTCTGTGAGGTCTGTGGCGGACAATTTGCCGAACGACACCTTGCCCAGGTTAACCTGGAAATTGGCGCTCAGAGAACTGGAATCATAACCCTTGGTTCTCTCATCATAGACACCATCATCACCATAAACATAGGCCATCTTTCACTCCTTACTCTTTCTGGACATACGCAACATACGCAAAAACGCGCTTGACTCTTGCAGCTTTAACGCAATAACGGCATCATCGGATGACAGGAATGTCAAAAAAGTTTAAGCATGAACAAATCAAGCATGGAAACTTGCGCATGAAGAACCCGACAGAAATCACCGTCGCCACTTTCAATAAACTGGCACAGCGCTACCAGGACAAATATATGGACCTGGAAGATTATGACGATACCTATGCGCTGTTTTGCAAGAATTTGGTTTCCAGCAATGCGCGTGTATTGGAACTGGCTTGCGGACCAGGCAATGTGACACGTGCCCTGCTGGCACGCCTGCCTGATTTACAGATCGTGGCAACTGACCTCGCACCGCAAATGGTGGAGCTGGCGCGCAGCAATAATCCTACGGCGCAATTCGCCGTCATGGATTGCCGTGATGTGGGTGGACAAGGGAAAAATTTTGATGCGGTGGTCTGCGCCTTTGGCCTGCCCTATTTATCGCGTGCTGAAGCAGCAACACTCATTGCTGATGCCGTTGCAGTGCTCAATCCTGGTGGCCTGCTTTACCTGAGTGCAATGGAAGCAGAAGAAACACGCTCAGGCTGGCAAACATCAAGTACTGGTGACCAGGTCTATATCCACTATCATGATGAGCAACATTTGCGCACGGCATTGGGCCTGCATAGCTTTGACATCATCGATATCAAACGCAAACCCGGGCCTGCACAAAGCAGCATGGCGAGCACGGATTTATTTATCCTGGCCCGCCTGCGAGCTGTTTGATGACTGCGCTTTAGTAATTTAGTGAGACAGCTTATTTCAAGAAGTTTTTGACTTCAGCCTGAAACTGCTCAGGCTGGTCCCACATGATGAAGTGCGCACTGGCAGTGATGCGCTTGAGCTGCACATCTTTGATGCTGGCATAAGCCATCTTGTAAAAACCATCCATCTGCTCTGGCGTCACCGGCGCACCATTTGGCACCACATACAAGACCGAGGTCGGCACGGCAATGTTTTTCAGCTCAGGTGTCAGGTCCGTCGTGATTAATTCATGATAGGCGCGGGAAGCAACGTCCTGGTCACTCTTGAGTGCGTCATCCAGCCCAGCAGGGCGCATGGCGGTGTTATTGATCATGCTGTTGATGGTTGCCGTGGTTCTTTGCGCCCGCGCTTCTGGTGCGGCTGCACGCATCTTGGCCAGCATATCGTCTGCCATCGGTTTAATACTTTGCGGTGTCGTGCCCGGCGGGCCAAACATCACACCGAGGAAAGGGAACATATCGACGATCATCAGCTTGCTGATGGATTGCGGATGCCGCGCCGCCACCATCATGCCTATCGTGCCACCCATGGAATGCCCGATCAGCACAGGCTTTTGCAAACCATGCGGCACTAGCTGGGCAATGTAGCGGGCGATTTCTTCTGCCACAGGTGTTGCCACTGCCCCTTCGGTATTGCCACCAACTGCCTGCCCGGCAAAGCCCGATACCTGCACCAGATGATACCGGTAGCCAGGTACTGCCTTGACCATCTCAGCCCACACCTTTGGGGACGAACTCAGGCCAGGCACCAGAATCACATCACTGCCCTCGCCTTCTACCCTGATACTGATACGCTCAGAGCTAAAAGCTGCGGCCCAGGCAGCGACAGGGCTAAGGACTGCGCAACTAAATGCCAGAGCGGTCTTGAGCAGGTGACGGCGAAGTATCATAAACAATTCCTTGGTTAATATTCTGCTAGCATACTACAGTCTGCATTCATTTTTTTAAACCATTCATGTCCGCAAGCAATCTACAAAACGCTATCGCCAGCCAGCTCAGTCAATGGCTGGCAATGAGCAACACTGGCGACTGGCAAACCATAGCCAGCACCGATGTCCCGCACCTGCCCTATTTGCTGGCAGCGCGCTTCGACCATGATGTGCGCCAGGGCGGCTTTGCCCAGTTTCTCTACAATATGAACGGGCACTTACTGGCGCAGATTGAAGACATGCTGATTGCCGCCAATGCCCACGTCGCCCATGATTTTTACGTACAAGCCATCAGCCTGTGTCTGAAAAACAAAGCGGAATACCAGCGCTTTTTAGCCAGCAACTATACCGATACCAACACGCTCAAAGACCAGTTGCAGTTACTCAGTGTCGCTTATTTTGGCAAAAGAACGGATTTCCAGACAGAGGCACATGCTTTTCTGGTGAGTGGTTTGCCCGCTTAAGTTCTGATAATGATTGCCCCTAACCTGCATACCCAGTGATAAAACAAGCATAAAAATGCTTGAGCAAAGGCTGATCCTGGCACTTCATCATGCCGCCAATTTTATCCAGCCGCGCCTGTTCTGGCATCTGTGCAGGGTCTGCTATATACAGGATGCCGTGATGCTCTGAAAACGGCACATGCAAGGCATAGGGAAAATACACATACACCGGTTTGCCGTCGTCGGCGTAACAGTCATCTGTTTTCTTGCAATTCCCTGGCAAATTACTACTGAGTACAGCAACTTCCTTTTCATAATGCCCTTGAAAAATCCAGGCATCAACATGCTCTGCCAAAGAAGTTGTGGGCACATAAAACCAGGCAGCCCAGCATACTGTGAGGAGCGTAATCAATATCCATGACCACCCGGCCAGCGGGCCATCGAAAGAATGCCGGAAAAACTTCAAGGAGCTGTAACTGGCATACAGCCCCAGACCAAACATCAGCATCAATACCAAAAGAAAAAAAGCCAGATGCATTTGTACGTACAGTGCCGAGAAACCCAATACGGCAGCGGCAAAAATGAACGGGGACTTTGGTAAAGGTCTTTTTTCAGCAAGCAGTGTCATCAAGGGTAATCCGTGTAGATACGATATCAACAGACAATTAACCCTGCCCCATCATCTTTGCAAACCTGGCACGCAACTCGTCATAAGACACATCTTCTTTGCGACTTGCCAGCAACCACACATGACCAAATGGATCGATCAGGGTACCGCGCCTGTCGCCGTCAAACTGATCAGCAACAGGCATCGCAGCCTTCGCCCCCAGCTCTACGGCACGGCCAAATACAGCATCTACATCATCAACATACAAGTGTATGGATACTGACGATCCACCCAGCGACTGCGGGCCACGGTAACCCATGTCCGGGAACTCATCTGCCAGCATCAACAGCGCATCGCCTATGCTGATTTCTGCATGCATGATCTTGCCGTTGCCATCGTCCAGGCGTACCAGTTCATTGGCAGCAAATGCAGCCGCATAAAATTCAAGCGCAGCAGCAGCGCCCTTGATGATGAGATAAGTTGTGGCGCCACGATAAGCAGCCGGTATAGCAATATTTGACATGAGGATGTACCCATCTAAGGTGTAAGGTAAGAGAAGACTGCCTTCAACAACAAATCAGTTCATCATGATGTGCCGTGAACTGCAGGCATGCAGAGACTATTGCCGCCTCAGAAGCCGGAATGTCAGCATCTTGGGTATTTTCATTTTATCAATGATTTGCATAGCTGGGTAAATTAGCGGGTAAATTAAGGACTAAACTCACCGCACGCATGACGATCAGTTGCCCCGCACCTGAAACCCGCATGAGGTCGCCGGTACGCCACTTGATCACCACGACATGGCAGGGTTAATATGCTGAGGCTTGACACTGACTATCAACGCTCACCAAACGGAAATCAATATGCGATGGTTTTCAAAGACCGATCTCGGCAGTACCTTCGCCAAGGATTGCCATGTACTCCTGTATGGCGTGTTCTTCGATTTCAACAAGGCCACGCTCAAGCCTGAGTCCGACAGTGTGCTGGACAAAGTCGCAGCCATGCTCAAGACCGACGCCAGCATCAAGGCCGAGGTAGAAGGCCATACCGACAATGTCGGTGGCGACGACTACAACCTCAAACTCTCTGACACCCGCGCCGCGAGTGTGCGCAACTGGCTGGTGCAGCATGGTATCGATGCTGCGCGTCTGACTTCCAAAGGCTATGGCAAGTCACGTCCTGTTGCTGATAACGGCACAGACGCAGGCCGTGCACGTAACCGCAGGGTGAAGCTGGCGAAATTGAGTTGCAAACCTTGACAAGTCACGATCAATATTTTCAAAAAAAAATTTACACATGACCAAGCTCCTGAGTGAAACCAGAAATCTCAACATCCGATGCGATTTGCCTGCAGAAATTTGGGACAGGGTTCCAGATGTTTATGCACTCATGGAAGGATGGCTGGGCTTTGGAGATGGCATCAAGGGAATGGACGGCATACCGTACTGGTTTGGATTTAATGAAGAAGAAGCGCACATTTCAGCTTCAGTAGAGCCCGGCGGCTTGCAGTTTTTTGTCACGGATATGGATGAAGAAAAATGGAATTTTTGGCTTTCCCATTTAAAGTTGCAAGCAACAAAAATACTTGGATTCAGGGTTGGCGAAATCGAATTGGGTGAAGTGAATTCTGAGATTGAATGGATAGTCGCGTAGGTACGATTAGCGCAGCGTAATCGTACGCATGCCAATCCTGACAACAACAGAAATGCACCTGATTGCAAAGCCTTCATCTACTGGGAAACGATGCGTTTAAAATATGTTTTTGCGAGAAAAAACAAACCAAAAAATTTTAATCCGTAGCTGACATGCGTACGATTACGCTTTGCTAATCGTACCTACACACCCTTCTCTGCTTGCAGACATTAGCATCGCGCAGCCCTTTTGCGACAATGTCACCAGCCCGCTCGCACCACCTTCGCAACTGATCAATCCTTCTGCACAGGCATCTTCCCATATACATAATCTTGGACAAGTACTGTGCCAAGCCTCAATGACTTCAGTATAACTGCGAGGCCGCTGCTGTATCCATTCCAGCATTTGGAGAGTAAGGCAGGTGTGCGCGTCGGGCATGATATTTCCCCCCTGAGTTCAGATCAGATCAAATGCAACATCCCTGCACCTGCCCCGGCAGCGATCAGTATGACCGGGTTCAGTTTGCTGCGCACGACAATGATGGCTGTAAGCAAGGTAATCACGTCAGTGCGCCAGCTGGCAGTGTCGAGTTGGGTGAACAGGCAGGCAGTGGCCAGCAAGAAACCTATCGAGATAGGGGCAAAGGTGTCGCGCACGGCCGCTGTCAGGCGTATGTTGTAGTTGGAGGTATCCAGGCTGATAACGGATAAGGTCAATATCGTTGACGGGATGATGACTGCAAGTGTCGTCAGTATCGCGCCTGTCCAGCCAGCGATGAGCCAGCCTACCAGAGAGATGAACAAGAGATTGGGGCCGGGCGCTGCCTGGGCGATGGCATAGGCTGAGGCGAACTGGGCGCTGGTGACCCAGTGTTTTTCAGTGACGACAAAATGGCTGATGTCGGGTGCCATCATCACCAGCCCGCCGCCAACTGCCATCATCGACAGGATGGACAGATGCAGGCACAGGTCCAGCATGGGGGATTCGTCATTCATTTTTGTCTTTCAGAAAATAAGCAGCCACGCTGCCTGGTAAGGCCAGCAATACGAAAACAATAATCAGGCGAAACTTGAGCAGAGCCAGCCCGGCAAAGGCCAGCGCCATCAATACCACCTGCAAACTGATCCTGCTGTTGAACAGCCTGCTTTTGTCTGGCTCCGCACTCTGGGCATTTTTTCCAAACAAGGACATTGCCATCTTGAGCGCTGTTGACAACACCAGGCCCGCTGCCACGGCTGTCATACCTGTCAATGCATCTTGCACCACGGCCAGTTTGCCAAAACGCTGGTAGGCAACGCCGAGCGCGATCACCAGCAAAAAAGGGGCAATGATCAGGCCTGCCATCGCTGCCAGCGCACCTGGGATACCGGCATAGCGCTTGCCTATCATCAGGGCGACATTGCAGATTGTAGGGCCGGGCAAGACTTGGCTCAGGGCCAGGTAGCGGGCGAATTCTTCTGCGGTGAGCCAGCGGTATTGCTCGACCAATGCCCGGTAGGCAAAGGGCATGACGCCGCCAAAACCTGTCATCGCTATTTTTGAAAACACCAGGAACAGGCGCCACGCGGAGATGCTGGCAGCATCATTGGCAACCAGAGTGGATAAAGGCGGATTCAGCATGGGGCACCATCTAATCGGTAAGAAATATTTTCTGCATGAACATCTTCTTACCTGGGCAATTAAAAGTACAATGAATTTATTTAGACGATTGATTCATTTTTCTTATGAAAATCGATATTCTCGGTGTGCAGGCTTTTGTGGCCATCGCCGACCATGGCAGTTTTAACAAGGCGGCTGATGTGCTGTTTGTCACGCAAACGGCGGTAACGCAGCGACTGCGCAATCTGGAGATTTTTTTGGGCGTGACCTTGCTCGAAAGAACCACCCGCTCCATCGCCCTGACCAGGACCGGGCAAGACTTTTTGCCGCAAGCAAGAAGGTTATTGCAAGAACTGTCCGCCGCCCTGACCGAGATACGCGAAACCGGCAAGGCCCTGCGCGGTGATGTGTCGATTGCCTGCATACCAACAGCGGGGGTGCGCTACCTGCCGCAAGTCATCCGCGAATATTCTGCACTATTCCCGGATAACCGTATCAAGATACTCGACCATGCATCAGTCGGCGTGGCAGAGGCCGTGCTACGGCGCGAGGCTGAATTTGGTATCAACCTCGCTGGCCCTAACCATCCTGAACTGAGCACCACGCCTTTGCTGGAAGACCGCTTCGTGCTGGTTTGCCGTGATGATCATGCACTGGCCAGACGCAAAAGCCTGTCGTGGTCACAATTGCAGCCCTACCCTTTGATCTTTGCCGGGCAGGCCAGCGGCAACCGAGCGCTGCTCGATGGTTACCTGGGCGCAGAGAATATGCATGGTGGCCGGAGTGCGCAAGATGGGCAGGCGGGTTTAAGCCTGCAGATACATTATGAGGTACAGCGCAACTCCACCGCACTGGGCCTGGTCGATGCCGGTATTGCAGCCGCCATCGTGCCCAATCTCGCCATGCAAAAAGCCAACTACCCGCGCCTGCGCGTGATCAGGCTGCAAGACCCTGTGATTTCGCGAACCCTGGTGCTGGTGGCCCGCAAGGCCGCCCGCCTGTCACCGGCGGCGCAGTTGTTATATGACATGATCAGGGATAGCCGGGTGGTCAAATAAACGGGAGTAAGGCAAACTGTTTGTTCCGATACTCAACCGGCAAATATCAATCACCTTATATTTATTCTGGCTACACTTTCCTGATATCAGTAATCAGTAAAAACACAAAGCCGGTCTCAAACGGCACGCGGTAAATACCCTTGGTCTTGAGCAGATAATTGGCCACGGTTGCCATTTCCCATCCATCTGACAATTGCGCAGGCCAGCTGCGTTGCGTCAGTTTGTTGAACCGGTGTTTTGCACCGAGGCTCCTTAGCACATCCATGCGTTTGTATAAGGCTGGGGTGATGGTGGAATTACCCCAGCTCCATAGCCAGGTCTTGCTGCGATCAGAATAAGAACCGACAAACTCAATTCTGGCACTGAGCTTGACCACACCCCCATCTGAAAATGTGAGCTCACCTGTAACCTGGTCAAGGTCCCAGTGTTCATAGCTGGAAACCTGGTAATCATCATCAAGCGCTTTTTGGGTGGCTGCTGAATAGTCTGCACTAGCGCTCAGAACTTGCTCCCAGCCTTGTTGGCGGGCCTGGGCGTTTGTCGTTAGCAGAGCCAATGCAAATATGACAAAAGCTAATATGCTGAATCCAGTCAGGCAGCATGCAGTAGTGCATGAATAGCGGTCCTGCCCCATTATCTGCATTCCCCCGCAAAAAAACTAACTCAAGATTACGCCGCCAATGACAAAAATGATCAGCCCCAGAACATAGGAAACCAGAAATTTCCCATACAAACCATTGCGCTTCGCCAGTAAAAAAATATAACCAGGAATGAAGAGCGAGATGAAAGCCTTGCCGGGTTCAACTTTAAAAATCATCGCTGCCAAATACATCTGCGCAATGAAGGCAATGAGAAGCCCGGACAATAATGCTGTAACTCCAAAAGTATGCATGTCTATATCGATGCTATGCTAATACTTCAATGTATCACGGGAAAAGCAGAAAAGACTAGCTTGCTGTCACATACTAATGAGAATAAGTTTGGCACTCGCTCATTCAGTTCAATCAAGCGGATCAGCATTCATTTTAGAGATGAGTTGAGCTGTTCCCAGCAACCTGGCCCCCGCCCCCTCTTCTGACAAGGCATCCAGCGGGTTACGCAACTTGCAGGCCTTGATGGACAGGCAGCCGCAGCCTATGCAGTCGCCCAGTTGTTCACGCAATTCCATGAGATTATTGATGCGTTCATCGAGTTCTGCCTTCCAGCGTTTTGACAACCTGGCCCAGTCGGCCACGGTGGGTGTGCGGCCTTCAGGTAATTCTGCCAGGGCGGTTTGTATGGATGCAAGCGAAATGCCCAGGCGCTGCGCGACCTTGATGACGGCGATGCGGCGCAAGACATCGCGCGCATAACGGCGCTGGTTGCCTGCATTGCGCTGGCTGTGTATGAGCCCCCTGGCTTCATAGAAGTGAATGGCTGACACAGCGACACCACTGCGTGCCGCCACCTCACCGACAGCCAGCGGTTTGCCTATATCTTGCGGATTGATTTGTGCCATGAAAAATCTCCTTGACCTCAAGTTAAGTTGAGGTTTTACACTACTCTTCGCCTGGTTTCAAGCTAACATTTGGAGAAATAAAGATGACGACAGAAAATCAAGTTGAACAGAACCACACCGGACAACATCACACCGAACACAATCTTCAACTCGTGCGCCGCCTGTATGAAGACTGCTTCAATACCGGCAATCTTGATCTTGTACCACAGATGATCTCCACTGATTTTGTTAGCAACCGTGGCGAGCATGGTCAAGTGGAATTCGCCGCCAATATCGCGGGCTTGCGCAAGGCTTTTCCTGATGTGAATTTTGCCATTGAAGATATCTTTGGCGCAGCTGACAAAGTGGCAGTCAGGTGGACCTTCAGCGCCACTCACAGTGGCCCTTTTGCTGGCTTTCCTGCTACAGGCAAGGCAGTAAAGCAGCAGGGCAATGTGATTTACAGGATCAAGGATGGCAAGATCGCCCAGGCCTGGGTGCAGATAGACAGGCTGGGTTTGATACAGCAATTGGAGCTTAATGCATAGCACCAGAAAGCAAGATCGTTTTACCTTGCGCTTGCGGTACCTGGCTCAGCAAAGCTTTGGCAACGGCAGTTGCCGCAATGGGCCGGTAATTGGCAGGGATCAGAAAACCGATTAGCTTGCTGATCGCCAGGCCCAGCTTTTCTCCGCGCCGCTCTGGCTGCCCCAGCACTGCCCTTTCGCCAACCAGTAGCGAAGGTCGTGCAAAGACCATGCCTTCAAACGCCATTTTCTCCAGGGCGTTTTCGAGCTCACCTTTGACGCGGTTATAGAAGACGCTGGAATTCGCGTCAGCCCCCATCGCACTGACCAGCCCCAGCTTTTTGACGCCCGCAGCCTGCGCCGCCCTGGCGACAGCCAGGTTGGCATCGTAGTCTAAGGCACGAAAAGCCTGCTGGCTGCCGGCGACCTTGATGGTGGTGCCGAGCGCCAGATACACGTCATCTGCCTGCGGTAAAACTGGCAGACTGGAGAAATTGACGATATGTGTCCGCAGCTTGGGATGCTGCACCGTTGGTGGCCTGCGGCCAAGGCTGTGTACTTCAGCCACGGTATCATCAGCCAGAAGGCCAGCAAGAATTTCTTTACCCACCATGCCGGTGGCCCCGGCGATGATGACGGTTCGCTTTGCCATGTCTGAAACTCCTTGTTGAAATGCTCAGTGAATTAATTTCATCTCCAGCTTTTGTCAGCGCTTCGTGGATGCTGCTATCCTGATCATAGCCGAACTTAGCTTGCGCGAGGCATATCAGAACTTAAAACTGCCGGATTTGCATAAGCATGCTACCTCGCATACTGCTTCCCTTGAAAACTGCCTGGTATCGGCAACAATAACCGTACAACGTCCGGCAATGCCCCATCATCAGAGAAAGGTGTCCAATGGCTGCAAATATCCATCCCACCGCCCATCCCTATTACGAATCGCACCGCGCCGCAATGGAGGCGGCAATGCGCCAGCGCCTTGATCTTGCCGGAACAATGTTGCGTGAACAAGCGCAACTGTCCGACATCGATGCGATCAGACAAGAAGTGATGGACGAGTTCGACATCGTGCTCACCCACATGCCGTATGTTGGTGGCGCGGCAAGCAGGATGAGCGATTTCTTCATGCGCCTGCTGGGTTTTATGGCCATCAGCCGGGTGCTGCGGCGACATGGCGTGGCGCTGTCTGTCATTGGCGACATCGAGCGCGAAACCTACAAAGCACAATTGCTGAGCTTGCCAGAAGCAGATCGCCTCGCGTCGGGCGATCAATTCATGTCAGCAGAAAACCAGGCTTTGCTGCGCGAGCAGGCTGCGCAAAGTGCGACAGCAAGCCATCAGCAAGCGTTTCCGCAAGATTTTGTATATGACTTTGTCGAGCCTGGCCCAGGCGACAAGTTTGAATTTGGCATCAACTACAAGGCCTGCGGCTTTTGCAAATTCGCAGCCTGCCACGGCGATAAAGAAATCCTGCCTAACATTTGCGGGCTGGATTTTGTGGCCTATGCAGCACGGGGCATACACCTCGAAAGAACGCAAACCCTGGCGGGCGGTGCGAGTCACTGTGATTTTCGCTTCTCAAAGCTGACAGTTGGCTGAAGCTGATTCAAGCCGTCATTGACTGCCCAGTAGGGTGCGTCTTGACGCACCAACCCAGCAATTTTAGAAAGAGACGTGGTGCGTCAAGACGCACCCTACCTCAGACAGCCACCACAGGCACCAAAGTACGCAAGCGCAGGGTAATCGCCAGACCCACACTGAGTATGCCAGCCAGCAGCATGACCACGCCCGCCCAGCCGTGGCTGGCCCAGACCACGCCAGTGAATGAACCAATGAGGCTGGAACCGAGGTAATAAAAACACAGGTAAATTGCAGAGGCGACTGCCTTGTAAGCCTGCGCACGGCGCGCGACCCAGCTGCTGGCGACTGAATGTGAGGCAAAGAATCCAAAGGTGAACAGGGCCACGCCAGGGATCATGATGTACAGTGAATTGGACAGGCTCAGCAGCAAACCCGCCATCATGACCAGCAAGACTATCCACAGCACACCACGGCGGCCTATGCGATCTACCAGACGCCCTACCCAGACCGAGCTGCCCATGCCCAGCACATATAGCAAGGCAATCGTGCCTGCGGTACTCTGGCTAAAGCCAAACGGTGTGCCTTGCAGACGGTAACCTATGTAGTTATACACACTGACAAAGCAGCCTGTCAGCATGAAGGCCAGGCAAAACAGCATGCACAGGCCACCATCTGACAAATGCAGACGCAAGCCCTGGTGCAGGCTGCCCCAGACCCTTGCCGCCGGTTTGAAGTTGCGTGCCAGCGGCAGGCTGCGCCAGAATTCCCACGCGGCATAGATACCGGCCACGCCTATCACTGCCATCGCCGTGCGCCAGCCAAAATGATCACTCAACAGGGCAGACAGCAAGCGCCCTATCATGCCACCCATGGCACTGCCTGCAATATACAGACCCACTGCCGTGCCCATGGCTGCGGCCTCTATCTCTTCCCCCATGTACGCCACCGCCACTGCAGGCATACCACCAAGGGCAAAACCCAGCAGGCCGCGCAAGAGCAACAACTGGCTAAAATCTTGCGTCAGCGCGCACAACACCGTGGCAATCGCTGCCAATGCCAGCGCCGCCACCATCATGGGCTTGCGGCCTATGCGCTCGCTGATGGCGCTGGAAATCAGTAATGAAAACGCCAGCGACAAAGTCGATATCGACAAGACCCAGCTGCTTTGCGCCGGACTCAGCGCAAATTGCAAAGCCAGCGAAGGCATCAGCGGTTGCATGCTATACAACAGTGAAAAGGTAGAGAAGCCACCAAAGATCATGGCGCGGGTGATATGCCGGAATGCTGGCGTGCCTGCGACGATACGGGCTGGCTGGTTTATTTGCTGCGGCGGGGTAATGCTGGCGACGGTCATGATGGTGTGGCTGGACGATCAGGGAGTAGCCATCTTATATTTGCGCTTTTATAGCGTCCAATATATATTTAAGGCGTTAGTAATACATTTTTTAGATGATTGAATAACGAATAGTGATAGCTTCTCGTAGGTTGGGCTACGCTTCACCAGCCCAACACTCGGCGCTTGAATAACGTGTACGTTTGTTGAGGCCCAGTGTTGGGCTGATACCCCGTAGCCCAACCTACGCCCTATTCAACCTACAACCACACCCCCATGGAACTCCGCCACCTCAAATACTTCATCGCCGTCGCCGAAGAACTGCACTTCACCCGTGCGGCGGAGCGGCTGCACATAGGCCAGCCACCTTTAAGCCATGCGATACAAATGCTGGAAGCCGATGTCGGTGCGCAGTTATTTGAGCGTAGCAAACGCTGGGTGCGCCTGACGGAAGCGGGCAAGCTGTTCTTGCAGGATGCGCGGCATATCCTGGCGCTGGCTGAGCAGGCCAGCGAAAACGCCCGCCGCGCCCAGCGTGGCGAGACGGGCGAGCTGCGCATAGGTTTTACCTTCTCGACGCCGTTCACACCCCTGTTTGCCACCGTCATCAACGGCTACCGCGAGCAATACCCGGATGTGACACTGACATTGCGCGAGATGGCGACCAACAAGCAACTCGAAGCACTCAGCCAGCATCATCTTGATGTGGGTTTCATACGTCCGCCAGAAGGCGGTGAACTGGCACGCGGAGTATCGTCACCGCTACGCTTTCGCAAGCTGCGTGAAGACCCGCTGGTAGCCGTGCTGCCGAGCACGCATGTGCTGGCAAAAAAGAAAAAAGTGCCCATGAAAGACCTGGCACAAGAAGCCTTCATCATGTACCCACCCAGCGCAGGCACCGGCATTTACCCGCACATTTTGCGGCTATGCCATACCGCAGGCTTTGCCCCGAGAATCGCGCAAGAAGCGAATGACGCCTCCACCATCATCGGCCTGGTGGCTGCTGGCTGCGGCATCTCCATCTTGCCGGGTTCGTTTTACACCATCCATTTTGATGGCATCTGCTACCGGCCTATTGCTGATGCGGGGGCAACCACCTCGCTACTGCTGGCGCAGCGCAAGGGCGAGGTGTCGCCATTGGTGGAAGCTTTTGTGAAGCTGGCTGGCGGGCTGGTGTGAGTAGCGAACAGTCGCGGTAAAAATCGTAACACCAGCCTATTGCTCAGCAACCGGGCGAGCCGGATACAACCAGCAAAACACCAGCGTCGCCACCGCCGCCCCCAGCAATTGCGCAATGATAAAACCCGGCGCATCGACAGGGCGTATGCCCGCAAAGCTATTACTGGCCGCCCGTGCCAGCGTCACTGCGGGGTTGGCAAATGAGGTTGAAGAAGTGAACCAGTATGCCGCCGTGATATAGGCCGCCACCGCAAATGGTGTCACCGCCGGGCGGCTGCGGCTGGTGCTGATGATGACCGCGATCAGGCCAAAGCTGGCGACAAACTCACTCCACCACTGTGCCATGCCGGTGCGTGCATGTGCCGAGGCAAAGAACAGCGGCAGGTCAAACATGGCATGCGCCGCCGCTACTCCGGCAAAGGCACCCAGCACTTGTAGCAGGATATACGGCAGCACATCCCTGGATGGCAGGTTTTGTTGATAAGCCTCAGACAATGTCACGACAGGGTTGAAGTGCGCACCCGAGACGGGGCCAAACATCAATATCAATGCGATCAGACCCGCGCCCGTGGCAATGGCATTGGCCAGCAGCGCAATCGCAACATTGCCACCCGCCAGCCGCTCTGCCATGATGCCCGATCCCACCACGACAGCCAGCAACAAGGCGGTGCCCAAACCTTCTGCCACCAGACGTCTTGCCATGCTCATGGGGTGATCTCGCCTATCTGGTCCAGCGCGGCCTTGAACTTTTGCCTGTCCTGCGCCAGGGTTTCCAGCGGCAGCGCAAGCATGGCCTCGATGCGGGCACGCAGGATGCGGTAGGCAGTCATGAAGGCAGCGTCGATTTCTTCATCTGTCCCGCTGACATGGGCAGGGTCTGCCACACCCCAGTGGGTGCGCAACACTGGCCCCAGATAAGCCGGGCAGGTTTCACCCGCAGCACTGGCGCAGACGGTGATGACGATGTCCGGTGTGGCTGGCAGATTGTCCCATGATTTGCTGGCATAGCCCGTGGTCGAAATACCTTCCCGCGCCAGCAATGCCAGCGAACGCGGGTGTACTTCCCCCGTTGGCTTGCTACCCGCACTCATGGCATGCCAGCCTGCAGGGGCCAGATGATTGAAAGTGGCCTCACCGAGGATGGAACGGCAGGAATTGCCGGTACACAGAAACAAGACGTTCATAAGTCACCAAAAATTGAAAACAGAAATAAAGAAAAAGCAGAAACTGCCTGCACTGCTATCGCTTATTCAGCGGCACATTGCTGCACCTGTACCGGCGTGCATGGATTGCCGCCACAGCAGTTTTCAGTCAAAAAGCCCAGCATCTGGTTCATCGTCGTGATATTCGCCGAGTAAATGACAAAGCGCCCCGCCTGGCGTGACTGCACCAGCCCGGCATGCGACAGCTCTTTGAGGTGAAACGACAAGGAAGAGGCAGGTATGCCCAGCTCTTCACCTATTTTGGTGGCGGCCCTGCCTTGCGGACCAGCCCGCACCAGCAGGCGGAACACCGCCAGGCGTGACTCTTGCGCCAGCGCGGCCAGTGCCAGTAATGCTGCTTTGGTTTCCATCATATCCACGTCCTTGCGATTAGGAATAAATTCTATATTTCCATAATAATGGAAATATAGAATTACTGTAAAGCCGATTTTAAAAGAACTTGCATGAGGGGATTTTTGTGTTATCCTTTATTCGTCAATTAACGAATAAGCCGTATGTCCACCACTTGCTGCACGACTGAACCTACCGTTCTGGAGATGGATTTCCAGCCAGAAGAGATTGCTGCGCTATGCAAGGCGCTGGGGCATCCTGCGCGGGTCAAGCTGCTCAAGCACTTGTCCAATTATGGCGAATGTTTTTTTGGCAGCCTGACCGACATCCTGCCACTGGCAGCATCGACGATATCGCAGCATGTGAGCATACTCAAAGAAGCGGGCCTGATATTGGGCTCGGCTGACGAGCAACGTGTTTGCTATTGTGTCAATGAAGTACGTCTGGCGCAGTTCAAGAAGCTGGTAGCGGGTCTTTGAGCTGGTTTTTTTTGCCTTTATATTCGTATTTTGACGAATAACGAATTGATGTAGAAACACACTGATATAGTCCTCATTGGAAATGATTGGAGATCATGATGAAACCACAGACCAGCGCATTACCCATTGCCATCATTGGTGCCGGGCCCGTCGGGCTGGCGGCAGCCGCGCACCTGCTCTTGCGCGGACAGCAGCCACTGATACTGGAAAGCGCAGCAAGCATTGCCGCCAACCTCGCCAGTTATCGCCAGGTGCGCCTGTTTTCGCCATGGCGCTACAATCTGGACCAGGCTGCAGTCAGCTTGCTGACAGCCTCAGGCTGGCAGCAGCCTGATCCTGAAAGCTTGCCAACTGCCGGGGAGATGATAGACCACTACCTGCAGCCACTTGCCCGGCTACCCGCCATCGCAGCAAGTCTGCACCTGCAACACCGTGTCATCGCCGTCAGCAGGCAGTCTTGCGACAAGGTCAAGACCAAAGGACGGGAAGACGCCGCCTTTGTCTTGCGGGTAGCAACACCAGAGGGCGAACGGGATTACCTCGCCAGCGCCATTATCGATGCCAGCGGCACCTGGTCGCAACCCAACCCGCTGGGAGCGAATGGCATACCCGCCATCGGCGAAGAGCAATATGCAGCCCACATCAGCTACGGCATGCCCGACATACTTGGCACACAGCGCCAGCGTTTTGCTGGCAAACGGGTGCTGGTCGTGGGCACCGGGCATTCAGCCGCAGGCAACCTGCTGGCGCTGGCGCAACTGGCAGAACAAGTGCCGGGCACCACCCTGCTGTGGGCAATCCGGGGCAATCATGTTGCCAAGGTATTTGGCGGCGGCAGTGCCGATGGCCTGCCAGCACGGGGGCAGCTTGGTGCCCGCCTGAAGGCCTTGAAAGATACTGGCCAGCTCAGCCTGTACCGCAATTTCAGGATACGGCAATTGCAGTCTGGCGAGCATGGCATCACCGTCATAGGCGACATGCATCAGGGTGAAACACCTGTCCTTTCCGACATAGATGAAATCATCGCCTCCACCGGGGCCAGGCCCGACCTTAGCCTCAGCCGTGAATTGCGCCTGCGCCATGACCCCTGGCTGGAAAGCACGGAAGCCCTCGCGCCACTGATCGACCCCAACGAACATAGCTGCGGCACGGTGCGCCCGCATGGTCACCGCGAGCTGGCCCACCCTGAGCCTGGCTACTATTCAGTGGGAGCCAAGAGCTATGGCCGCGCCCCCAACTTCCTGATGGCGACAGGGTATGAACAGGTGCGCTCCGTAGTTGCCGCATTGACGGGCGACCTGGCTGCCGCCGACGAGGTGCAGTTGAGCCTGCCGCAAACCGGCATCTGCAGCACACAGCCAGTCTATGAATTGCCAGAGAAAGAAGAGCCAGCGGCATGCTGTGGCGGCGCTGCACCGGCAGGTGCAAACGCCTGTTGCGCACTCGATGCCACTGAAAAAGCCAAAGGGAATGCGGGTTGTGGATGCAGTACACAAAGCGAGACGCCAGCAATGCCAACGCTAAGCAAACCAGAGGCAAGCAAGCCAAAATGCTGCTCTTGAGATTTCCGGGTACCTATCGATGAACCAGCAGCTACTGACCAGAAAAACCATCGCCATCCTGGGTTTTACCCAAATCGCCTCCTGGGGTTCGCTGTACTATGCCATCGCCATCCTGGCACCGTCCATCCAGCAAGAAATGGGCTGGTCATCTGGCACCGTGTTTGGTGCTTTCTCCTGGAGCCTGCTGGTGGCCGGGCTGGCCTCCGCACCGGTGGGCATGCTGCTCGACCGTCATGGCGGGCGGCTGGTGATGGCCAGTGGCTCTTTGCTGTGCGCTGCAGGCATGGTCTTGCTGAGCATGGCACAGGCCAAGGCTGTGTATTTCATGGCCTGGACGCTGCTGGGACTGGGAATGGCGCTGAGCCTGTATGAAGCCGCCTTTGCGACCATCAACCGCATGATACTGGCGAACAGCCGCCAGGCCATCTCTACCCTGACACTGTTCGGTGGCTTTGCCAGCACCGTATTCTGGCCGCTGACCTTGAAACTCAACAGCCTGCTGGGCTGGCGTGACACCTACCTGCTGTATGGCATGCTGCAATTGTGCCTGTGCCTGCCGCTGCACCTGATGCTGGGTACCGCCAAAGCCAGCGATACACGAGCCAGCAACGCACCAGCCAGCGCACACGGCCATGCCTCACCGTCCAGACCTGGCCATACCCTGGCCGAAGCCTTGCGCCATCCGGCATTCTGGAAACTGGCACTGGCCTTTTGTGCGAACAGCTTTGTGTTTTCTACGCTCTCGGTCCACCTCATCCCCTTGCTGGGCCAGTTTGGTCACGCCAGCGCCTGGGTGGTCATGATGGCTGCCTTCATCGGCCCCATGCAAGTCGCTGGCCGCCTCGGTGAAATGACGTTTGCCAGACACGCCTTGCCACAGACCGTCGGCAAATGGGTGTTCACCGCCCTGCCGGTGGCCTTGCTGGTGCTGATGTCATTTGGTACGCAAGCATGGGCAGTCGCCCTGTTCTGCCTGCTGTACGGCCTCAGTAATGGCATCCTGACGATAGTGCGCGGGACGATACCGCAAGCCCTGTTCGGGCGGGATAATTATGGTGCGATTTCCGGCGCTCTGGCCGGCCCCTCGCTACTATCCAAAGCTGCAGGCCCACTTGCGATGGCTGTCGTGGCGCAAGATTCCACAACACCTTACCCGTTTCTGCTGATACTCTTGCTGTTTACCCTCGCCTCACTGGCATTTTACCTCGCCACCATCAGGCAGCAAGCAGTGAGCCTGGAAGCCAGCTAAACCCTCTCAAGCCCAGCACGATGATACGAACAGCCACCGCCGCCGACGCCGCCGCCATCATCAACATCTACAACCACTACATCGCCACGACCACCATCAGCTTTGAAGAAAACCCGGTCACAGAACAGGAGATGGCCCAGCGCATCAAGGATGTCAGCGCCAGCCTGCCATGGTATGTAGAAGAACAGGATGGCGTAGTCATCGGCTATGCCTATGCCACCCCATGGCGGGCACGCAGCGCCTACCGGTTTTCAGTAGAAAGCACGGTGTATGTCGCCGCCAGCCATGCAGGCAAGGGAATAGGCAAGCGGCTGTATCAAACCCTGATAGCCGACCTGCGCCAGCGCGGCATCCACGTCACCATAGGCGGCATCGCCCAACCCAACACAGCCAGCGTCGCCCTGCATGAAAGCCTGGGTTTCGAGAAAGTCGCCCACTTCAAGGACGTGGGACGCAAGTTTGAACAATGGGTGGATGTGGGTTATTGGGAGCTGCGGCTGGGGTGAGTACATGAAGACTGACTGTATCATACGCCCGGCGACACCATCAGATATCGCCATCATCAACCGCCACCGCTTCCACCGGGAAGACGAACAGCAAGAAGACCTGGATGCGTATGCAAACTGGCTGGCAGGCACACTGGCTACGGGCAATTACCTGGGCTTGCTGGCCCAGGCCGGGGACACCGTTGTCGCGGGTGCGGGTCTCTCCATACTGGATTGGGGACCAATACGCGGCGATACACAAGCGCGTCGCGGCAGAATCGTCAATGTCTATACCGCACCAGACTGGCGCAGGCTGGGCATTGCCAGGGCACTGGTCGCAGGCGTGCTGCAACTGGGCAAGGAGCAAGGCCTGAACACCTTCAATCTGAGTGCCTCAGAAGAAGGCCAGCCACTGTACCGGGACCTGGGCTTTGTTTCTTATCCGACGGAGATGATATACAGGTCAGGAACAGGTCAGGAAAACAAGAGAGTTAGTACAGGTTGTCAAAATCATTCTGGACGTCCTTGGAGTTCAAATGACTATTTCACTTCTTCGTAATAATCGTCATAGGGCCAGTAATCCGCATCATTTGCAGATGCCATATTTGTGATACAACGATGTTTCAACAGATTGATGCGATCTGCAGTACTCAAATAATCCATCATCGCGTGCGCAGGGATAGGTTCTCTCAAATCAATCGCCTTGACGCCACGATCAACGTTATAGGCATAGCGATCACCCAGATCAAAATCACGCCGGAAATCTGTCCGCCATTGTGAATTGCGTCCCCATCCATGGGAGAGATCATTCGCTGGCCGGTATTTCCTGCGATACGCCCAGTATAAACAAGAGCGGTCTGCAATTCCCCTTCTTAGCAGATGCGCAGGGGCTTTCACCCTGACGCCCGCACGTGCAAACATCATATTCCCCAGCATGAAGGCAGGCCATAACACTTCCAATAATTCGATACTGTTACCTTCACTTTGAATCACCTCCACGATTTCACATGAAAATGTGTGAAATTGCACAGGTTTAAACACCTCAAAACCAAGGTGTGTGAATAATTCTGTGTAGTTATCCATCGTCGTACCTAAGCCTGCAACATCAAGGTCTCCAGGCTGAAACGACAACAACATCAGATCGCTCAGGCGCGAAGCACAATATAGATTCATGCTTTCACCTTCCAGTAATTCTGGCCACGGATGTGCGCTGCAATCCCGATCACGGATTTCTTTGAAATATTGTCCAGCAGACTTCAACGCATCCCAATGCGCGAGAAAAACCTCTTGCCAGATTTGCTCTCCCTGATACTCGCAAACAGCAGCATACAAATTACGCAAACTACCAGACTCGTGCCTCTTTGCATCAAAGGGAATCGATAAAATAGGCATCACTTAATTGGCTTTCTATTTCAAATCTGATGCAGCGCCGGAATCAGAATTCTCCACTTCCCACACCAGGTTTAGCGACTTGCAGCGCAGGCAATCGACAATTGCGCCATCACCCAATACTGATTTGCACTGGTGGCAGCGACGGCCTGGCAGAGCGACATGCATGAAAGTTGCCTTGGCTTCACCAATGGAACAGGAAGTCATCGCCCGTATCGCCGGAACAAATCCCAGAAAATCAGCTTTTGCAGCTTTGGCATGCAAAGCTGCCCTGCAAACCTCATCTTCAACCCAGATAAGTTCTGACAAACAACCACATTGCTTGCAGCGCGGCTCGCGCTGATTAACTTCATCGATATTCATTTACTGCTTTCAATCAAACAAATCCAGATTAGTCGGCACCACTATCTGCGGCTTCTTGGGCTTGATAATCTTCGCGACTTTCTCCACCGGCGGCTTGGGAAAGAAATCAGCGAACATGCGATCAGCCGGATAAGGCCGCAAAAAGGCGCGGGCGAATTCCGGGTCGCGGCAGGATAGCCAGTCATCAAAATCTTCTGGCGGCACGATGACGAGCGAGCGTTTTTCTTCGCCGGGTTTGTGAAAGCGGCTCATCAGCGGGTGCTCGTCGGCATTAATGGTGATTTGCGTGAAGGAATAGCTGACGCTGCCATCTTCCTGCGGCCATTCCTTGTACAGACCTGCCACGGCAAAGTCAGGTTCTTCGATGAGGCCTATGCGCCAGCGCTCTGCTGCGCCGCTTTCATAATTGGGTTCAAAGAAGTGTTGCATGGGCACCAGGCAGAGTTTGCCGCTGTGCCAGGATGGCGCATAGCTGCGCAGCGATCCCAGCGTCTCTGCCCTGGCATTCATGGTAGAGAATCGCTTGACGCCGGGCTGCATCTTTGACTTGGGTATCATGCTGTAAGCACCTAACAGGGCTTGCCGTCTGCCCTGCTCATCATGCCTGATGATGGGGGCATCGTAGTCTTGCCAGACTTCAACATTCCAGTCGTACATGCTCCTGCCGTGGACTTTGAAATACTCCATCAGCTCAGGGCGCGTGGGGGTGTAGTTGATGCACATGGATAATAGCTAGTTAAACTCGTTGGATTTCGTCGTTGCTCTCATTTTCTCACATCTGCCATGGTAAAAATGCCGCCCGATTACCGCTGCTTAAAACTTGCGCAGCCAGCCCTTGTCTGGTTATAGTCCTGCTTTCATGTTATTGAAAAAGCAAAATCAGGAGACAAGAGCATGTCCACAACAAGCACCCCAATATGCAACGCAAGACCAGGCTTAGCGGCAAGCCTGCTCAGCATGGCCGTGCTACCTGCCCTGTCCGCATTCTTGCTGTATGCGCCAATCGCCAGCGCGCAAGAACAGGCAACATTTAGCATGACAGCCAGCAACCCGGCCTTGTCGGCCTGGATGCCCTGTATAAAACCCTGGCAGCACGCAATGACATCGACAGCACGCATGTCGCCTTGATGGGCGGCTCTAAAGGCGCAGAAATGGCCTTGCTGTCTGCCAGCCTGCTGCCCTGGGTAAAAGCCGTAGTCGCCATCGCCCCGAGCGACCTGGTATGGGAAGGCTTTGCCATGGACAGGATGCTGGGAGCTGGCCGTTACGGCAGCTTCAGCTACCAGGGCAAGACCCTGCCCTATACGCCCAATGCCGGTCTCGACAAAGCCTTTGCCACTACCCAGCCGGTGCTGGCCCACATCTACATCGAAGGCCGCAAAGCCTACCCCGAGCGCGCCAAAGCTGCCCGCATCGCGGTAGAAAATTTCAAAGGCAAACTCTTGCTGATCGCAGGCGGTGATGACCAGATGTGGCCATCGCTGGACATGGCCAACAACATCGTCAACAGCCGCAAGGCAGCCGGGCTGGAAACAGAATTGCTCACCTTCCCCAAGGCCGGGCACCTGGTCGGCGGTGATGGCTACAGCCCG
The DNA here is from genome assembly GCF_009937955.1 of Undibacterium sp. KW1. Classification (NCBI taxonomy): domain Bacteria; kingdom Pseudomonadati; phylum Pseudomonadota; class Betaproteobacteria; order Burkholderiales; family Oxalobacteraceae; genus Undibacterium; species Undibacterium sp. KW1. The sequence continues at coordinate 4,328,828 of NZ_AP018439.1, forward strand.
AATGATTACTACACCCCATTCGCCATGGGTGGCAATGCCAAAGAAGATGGCCATGCACAGACTGTCGCCTGGCCTGCGACCATGGGGTTTTTGAAGAAGGCTTTGCAGAGCAAAAAATGACGGTGATCCTGCGGCAGGCTAAAAGAAGTTGTTGAGGCTGCCGCCAATTTGTTTATGATGAGGGCTTTTGCAAGCCGCCCTCATCTTCACATCACCAATTTTTCCCATGCATTCCAGTCTGAAAGTTTTACTTGCTCTGCTTATCCTGATGGCTGGTATTTTGCTGTTGGACCGCCAGCTTCCAGCCACAGAAATAATGACAACGATCATCAGCAGCGATGCAGGCAACATGCGTTATGACTTGCCTCTCAGTGGCGGTGACGAGGCCAGTTGCAAGCCACGAAATACAGATGCACTGCCACTGCCTGCCCAGACCCTGGTGGTGATACAACACACGCCCTTATTCGGTATCTGCCTCAGTGTAAAGCCAGTGCCTAAAGCTGTGCTGGCCTGCCGTGACGAACAAGTAGAAAAAATCTACCAGCAGGCGCTGGAATTTGAAAAACAATTGAAACTGGTGCAGGCGCATGATTACTATGAAGCGGTGTGTACCGTGCGTGGTTCAATGATTAACAATTCAGACAACAGCAATTCACAGGATATCAAAAAAGATCCCTGCGAGACTAGCCAGAGACTTTATACAAAGACGCAAAAAACCTACGATGCTGTCATCGCCGCCCTGGAAAATGTGAAATCAGGAACCGGGCAATATCCAGACAAGCTTGACAGCATACGGGGCGGCCTGTCTCCCATCATGCAAGAGCTGGCACAAGATTTTGTCTATTGCAAAAAAGCCAGACCCGGCGACAGAACTGCCCCATGCTCTGATGGTGGCGAATCTTTTTCCGATCACGAAATTACTGTTGACACTGGCCTGCACATGGCCAGGCCAGTACTTGAAAAAAAACTGGCGATACCGCAGTTTTTGCATTGCGTGGCTGCTGGTACAAGCAAACAATGAGCGATGCCAGTCAATTACATCCAAATCACAATGGCATGTTCTGGAAGAAAGCACAAAAACTTCTTGCTGAATCACACGCTACAATACTCCCTAATCTCGCTGCCTATCGCCGCACATCTTAAGCGTTGAACTTTTCGCCGCAACACCCCTGAATCTCGTTTTCATGTGAGACATATCGCGGCCGATGGCACAGTAATTTCAGTGGATGAATATGACTGATCCAAGCATTCGGTTCATGCAGATACAATTTGCGCAAAGTAAAAGCACTAAAATAAGAAACGCGTGCACGCCAATTTTTGGCTGCATGATCGCGCAGCAATTGCATTCGATAAGGGGCTGCACATTTTTTCTATGCGATTTATGCGAGCGCTCTCATTGATTCATGGATAATGGGGACCATAAATCAATGGCATGAAACATAAAATAGCAGGAGAAACCAATGATAGAAGACGTCGTTTCGCTTTTAATAAACGCTGGGAAAATTTCCGATAATTTCAAAGAAATTCGATTTTGCACCGATTTTCTAAGCGCTAATTTTGCATCTGATTATTCGCTGCTTCAATTTAAGAAGAGCTTTGTTGCGGATGATCTGGAATCATTAGTGAACCTGATTATTGAACCAAAAAACACATGTTTTGAGAAATTATTGCATTTCGAATTGGAAATTCAAGAGCGGTGGCATTCGCTCAATGGCATACATCATTTCCAACTAGGTCAATTAATGCTATACCGTGAAGTTGCTGTCTTCAGATTTGTTCATACGATGCTTTCAAGTAAAGCAATAACGGGGGCTATATATTTTTTTGGCAAAAATTACGAAGAACTCGTTGCCAGCGACGATAATTCACAAAGGCAACTACCATCATGGATTAACTCCGTTCCATGGAAAAGATACACTGGTGTCAGGTCTGGTATAAGCGCCAATATTCCTTCGTATATGCTGAGCGAAGAAGAGGTTGCTTCCTGGCCTGAAGTGGATTAGAAAATTCAGCGCAGCTTATCGTTGGTCTGCATGTGCCGCCCGGCTTTTAGCGCAAACATTTATATACCTTGTGTGAGAAAGTTCATTTAGTGAGCGATACAACAAAATTGATGGCCGAAGAAGTAATCACGTTGATGATCGCGTCCGAAATGATTACCAGCGATGGAACAAGCATCAGATGTTGTCTGGACTCCTTGACGAGCTGTTTTTTTGCCGAGGACTCAAGGTTTCATGTTAAAAGCAGCTTCATCACAGATGACCCAGTGTCACAAGTCAACCTGATTCTGGAACCAGATTCTAGACACATGACAACTTACTATGTTGCGGCTGAAATAGAAGATGCATGGACTATCTACAGTGACTGTCGGCATTTCCAGATCGGACAAATTGAAAGGTTTCGGGAAGCCTCTGTTTTCAGATTTGTAGACACCTGCAGTTCTGGAGTAGCAGTGTCCGGCACAATATACATCATGGGCAATCAATATAAAAAACTGTCCGACGAGCATGTGAAAATGGGGGATTATATCGATAACTGGACAGGTACTATATCCCATCAACGCTTTCTGGCAAGTGCAGAAAAATACGCGGAACTAGTCAATTTTGACTTACCCAACGAGAAAGAGGATTAGCATTACAAATTGCTATTCACACAATATATCATGCTCATTGAGTCTGTCGTAGATAACATTTACGATACCTCACTCAGCCAGATGCCTTTCAGCCATTAGTTATCAATCACTCGACTACACGATTTGGTTTTCTGCATATATTACATGCCTCACGGATCAAGCGTAGCCGCGCAGCCAAGGCCCGATGTTCAATCGGAGTCTCAATGGCTGAACGACCTTGCCATACATCTTATCTAAGGCTATGCCTGAAACGCAAAATTAATCTGCCCCGTCAAGGTCCCGCTTCCTTCAGTCGGCACATACACTGCCTGTATCGCAAACCCCACCAGCGCCGCATTGGATGTGATGGTGGTGCTTGCGCCCGTGGCATCTGCATTGGCATTGCCGCTCATGGTGATGGTGCAGGGGCTAAAGGAGATGATGGTTGTATTTGCGGGTATGCCTGTGCCTGTCAGTACCTGGCCAGGGGTCAGGTCATTGGTACTGCTGACGTTGGTGATCTGGTTGTTGCCACTGGTGACGATGCCGGCAAAACTCAGCACATTGGCGGGAATGTCAAAGGGCGTGACATTGGTGGCGCTGCTGACGCTGGAGGCTGCGACGCTGGCGACCACGTTTTGCGATGAGTCTATGAGGTTCAGCGCCAGTGTGCCAGCGACTGCTGCGACTGGCAGCACAGTGGTGACGCTGACAGTGGTACCAACCGGGAATTGCGGCGGGTTCAGACTGACTGCAAAATCACCGCTGGGGCCTGTGAGTTGCACGGTCTGGGTGGCAACGGCAGGCTGGTAATTGCTGTCGCCGGAATAGACCGCGGTGACGGTATAGCTATGGGTATAGGCCCCATCAGGCAAGGCGGGAACACTAAAGCTGGCGGCTGCAGCCTGGCCATTTGCCAGTGCTACACTGGTCTGATTGCTGGTGTTGCTCATGACGCAGCCATCGACAAAATAACTGATGCTGCCCGTTGGCACAGCACCGCTGCTGACTCCAGAAACGCTGGCCGCAAGTTGCAGGCTGCCGCCCTGATTACCGCTGGCGGGGGCAGTCAGCGTCACTGTCGGCATGGGTGTGCTGCCCCAGGTGCTGAGGGTGATGCTGACATTGCCGACACTGCTTTGCTGGATATTGGTGCTGCTGCCAAACTTGTCGTCGTATGGAAAAGCATAAGCCAGGCCGCTCTCGGTCAGGCCAGCCTGATGCCAGTATTTGACCCAGTAGTTGAAGGGCTGGCTATCTGGATACCAGGTGCTGCTGTCGCCCCAGGTCGATGGCTCATTAAGGATGATGCCACGGTTGAAGGCGGCAGAAATTGAATTCTCCAGATCACCCTGCACCGCCAGTGCCGCACCGCTCAGGCCACGCAGGGTATTGTCAGCAAACACGGCATCGCAGGCGAAGATCATTTGCGAGGCAGATTCCTTGGCCATGGCGGCGCTGATCCATGCAGGTGGTGCAGCGACTGGGAAAACCGGGGTGTAGTCAGCAAGTGCATTTTGCGTCGAGAACGGGTAGTAAATCGTGTAGGTATTGCTGTCGGTGCCGCTGGCGTCAGCGAGTGAAAGTGCATAGCCGCCGTCAGTCTGCAAAGTCACGCTGCCGCTATAAGTCAGTGACTGACCAAAGGCTGAGGATTGCAGACTAAAAATCTTGCCGCCGCCATTTGCAGGCACACCAGGGCTTGATGTGGCGGGGCTGGTGAAGTATTGCAAGAAAAAGTTATCGACCTGGGCATTGAAATAATTGTTCAGCGCATCGCTGGCGGACACATTGGGGTTTTCGCAAATGTCCTTTGGCGAAACGATACGCATGGGCGCGGCACTCAGGCATTCCATGAAAGGGCTGGCGTTGTCCTTGTTGCTCTGCTCCTTGATGAAGGTCGCAAAATTGCTCATGTCGCTGCCATTGAAAATATCGTCGCGCACGCCAACCACACCAACCGGCCCGGCCATCACTGCCGTTAAAGCTGCGCCAGTGGCGGTGGCCGTAGCTGGCAGGTTCAGTGTCATGCTCGTGGGGTTGGCACCCACAGGCACGCTGACCACCGCGCTTCCAGGAGCCATGCCGCTCCCAGTCACAGGTACGCCCTGGCCCAGGCCAGTTGTCGCTGTCAGCGCCGTGACCTCGGTGCTGCCTGCGGTGGTGTCTCCCGTGAAGCTGACGTTATAAGCCTGCGTTGCCGCAGCATCCTTGAAGAACTGCAATTGCATGGGCAAGCCAAAGGCATCGACCTGTGAGGTATCAATATCGACATTGATGCTACCGTCCGCATTCGAGGCGACGGTAAATTCGAGAAAATCATAAAACGTGCCGGTACTCGGGTCTTGCGCACTGGCCGGGCTGGGTGATGAGACTGAGGCAGGTGTGGATGTGACCGACACCTGGGCCTGCGTGGGTGCACCGACAGAAATCAAAATGCGCCCCGAATATTGCTGGTTGTTGTTGCCGTTTGCATCCCCTGAATAAGTCGGCGCTGGCAGACACAAACTATTGCCCCATTGCGTGAGTGTGTAGCTCGGCAAGATAACGCCATCTGGCGAATTGGGCCCTGGCGGCGGCAAATCAGCCACGGCAGTCGGCACTACCTGCGTCTGCCCTGCCGTTGGCGGCACCAGATAATAATTGGCACCCTGCGCCGGGGTCTGGTTGTTGCCGGGATTGACGATAAGGCTGCCATACACCGTCACCCAGACATTGTCATTATTGGCGGGCGAATTATTGGTGATGCTGACGGGGACAGACGACTGGATAGAAAAGGAAGACATGGAGGGCGCTCCTTGAAGGTGATGACATTGTAGAAAAGGCAGGCGGCAAGCCCACCACGGCTGACGCAATATCCTTGCCTATTCTACATGATCAAAACACAAAAAATCTGCCTGATCTCATGGTCGAAAACAAAGCTGCGACACATCCATGCTGCTCGCCGCCAAATCCCTCCCTTAGAGAACTGATGAGTTGCCCCCCTGGCAGCAACATCTCAGGCAATGATAATGCTGGTCCCCTTGAAACGTATGCTTCCATCCTTGTATCTGGCAAACGCCATCCATTCAACATAAGAAAAATCCCGGCCCATGATTGCCTGGTAGCACTGCACAGGCTTGTTGAATGGCCAGATACGGTCCCATTCATTGAGGCATCGCTCTGCCTTTACCTCATGCACGGCAGCTACATGCAGCAAAGATGGATCATCGGCGTTGCGGCTATAACGTTCCCAAGGCAAACCTGCCTTGCGCAAGAGGGCGATGCCACTGAGTTCGGCCAGGTTCTTGATCTCCATCGAAGCTTCCAGCGTCATGTCAGGAGAGATTTCTGTCCATTGCTGGCCGGGGTAAAACTGCTCACGATAATCCAGGGACGGACATAGGCCTTTGCTATTGATGCGGGCTGCATATTTCCTGCTTTCACTTTCGCGAAAATGCCAGGCCCGGTTCTCCCATTTGAGGCTCACCTCATCAAACACGCAAGCCTTACCCTGTTTGATGGCAGGTTTGCTGACCACAAACGCATCTGGCTTGGAAAGACAGCGCACCAGCGTCATGCCATTGTCCAGCTTGTAGCTCGATTGCGCCATGACGCTGGCGCTCAACACTTGCTCAACCGCTGCGATGTCACAGGATAAATTGGGGACTTCATAAATAATGATCGGTAGCATTACTTTCTCCAAAAATCCCAGATGCTGCGGGGCACCTTGGCCGGATAATCACGGTAATTATCAACCAGTATTTTATAGTCTCGCTCTACAGGTCTGGGTGAACGGATAATGTCTGAGGCGTAGGACATAATGCCGGGCCGCATTGCAGGATCGATATATTTGAATTCATCGTGACCTCGTCCCAAGGCATGCAGGACTTCATGCCCGGTGACATTGAAATTACGGCCACGAGGCAGGTACATCGTCAAATCATTGCTGTCCCAGTATCCACCGGTATTTTTAGGCAGTCTGCGGTTCTCTGCGACCTTCTTTCTGAAGGCCTCGTCGTCCATCACATTCATTTTGAATGCAACGGGCTCATCTTTTTGCGCGAGATGAAAATCTACATTCATGCCGTATTTACCGTCTTTGCCATTGATCAGATTCAGTTGTTTAACTGCCAGATCACAATCAGGAACGGTACCTATACATTCCAGTGCGGCCTTGGCAGAGAGTACGTTATCAGTAATGTTCAGGTTTTGCAAATTACCCAACTGTGGGCCATTCCATTCGCGTATGGAGCCGGGTCTGGGTTCTGGACTATTTGCTATATGTGCAGCAATACTCGCGCGGATTTTTCCTATATCTTCAGGCGAGACTTGCGAATAATATTGACTGCCCTTTCTGGCAAAGTCAGCATAGTCCACCTCAGGTAAACGACTAACATCCAAACCCAAGTCATTCTTGAATACCTGACGCTGCAACCATATCACTTCCTGCTCGCGTGTGAGCCCTGGCGGCGGCAGCTCTAAAGGTTTTCTATGTCTTTGCAACACGTCGGCCCCCGTATATCCTGCCGCCGCCCCTGCCTGGTCTTGCTCATTGGGATGCATGGCAGCATCCATAACCTCCCCATCGTACTCACCCCATTTGGCTGGCTCCTGATTGACATCGCGCATCTCGTAGCGTTGCCAGCTATTGAAGGGTAAATCTGGCTGCAGACTGCCACGCAACAGCAAGGGATCACCCCTGTCGTTCATACCGTCTGCCCTTACTGGTATAACTTGCTGCGACCAGGAAACTGCCTGTTCCTGACCGGGTCGCCGATCTGCCTCGAATGCAGCGATACCATTTTGCGAGCTGCTGTCGCTGTCTGGCAAGTCCGCCAGATCGTCATCCAGAACTGGAAAAAAATAGGGCAAGCCATCCCTGCCTGTATAGGTGTTTCTTGTCATGTCATCCTCTATGACGTTAGTGGTCCATCGTTTCCTACGCCTGTCTTTCTGCGTGCATGATGCGCTTAAGCGTCAATATTCTTCTTCATCAAAATAAGTCTCTTCATGCTTCCATAAGGGACGCTCGTCCCAGTCGGTCAGATAATGTCGATCCGGGCCAAAGAACACACTGACATGCATCACCTCATCAAGCTCCACTTGTTTATCCAGGACAAAATCGGCATAGCTACCGGCACCTTGCAACATCTGTACGGGGCAAGCTCCTTCTGCAAGACGGGCACTCCATGCCTGGTATGCAGCATTTCTATTGCAAGCAGATGTTTTGGGGTAATCATCCCAGGCATATTCAAAAAATTCTTCGCACTGCTGCGGCGTTGCCGCAGCTTTTGAGCGTGATCTTGGTTTTATTTTTTTTATTGGTTGATTGTTTATTGGTTCATCGTTCATGGCTACTGGTTCATGGTTAATGGTTGCGATCTGTGCAGTCTCTAATTTCGGTTCTGATCTTGATTGTGATTTCAGATGTTTCAGGTTTGCATGAGATGTTTTCCTTGCAGGGTATTGCTCAAATTCTTCATCTTCCTCTCCCAGCCCTGTTGCCCTGCCAGACCTGGCACCGCCCCAGCGCGCCTTGTTGGCAGATTTGGCGCGGTCGGCTTTGGCCCGGTATAAGGCCAGCTCTTCTTCACAGCGACTATTCGTATGACCTGCATCTGAAATCACAAAGAAATCAGACAAGACGTCTGCCACTTCATGCATATAGTCGCGCATGCCTATCAGGCGTGCGACTTTTTCAGGCTCAACAGGCAGGGCAGCTTCGGTGGTGTAGTACAAATCCAGCATGCGGCGGTAGGCCAGGTCTTCCAGCAAGCTCAGGTGACGGGTGTGGGACGCATAATCGCCCAGGTGGAAGGGATAAAAATTCATATGCTCCCTCCTCTGGCACTGGTGTTGTAGCCGCGAGATATAAGATAAATGACCAGCCCTGCAAATGACCGGGCGTGACTGTACGCTTGAATCAGGATATTCAATGAAAACCTCATGAACAAAATTAGTGATGCACAGGTCAGGAAAACCCGTGCAGAAAATGATATGTGTGCAAACTTAAAAACAACGCGAATTGATGTGTTGTCTGGCGCGTTGTGAGATGTATTAAAACGTCGCGTTGCTGCGTAATTTGAATTCGTGCCTTGATTGCACGCAGTAATGTTGTGTAAAAACGCTGTGTAAAAAATGCTGCTCAGAAAACCTGGTAGTGATGCCAGCCTGCAGGAAGATAAGCTTAAGATACACTTTCCCCGCAAGGATGCATGTTACACAAACTGCCAGCATCCTCAAAATTTTTATTACGTCAGATTAAAACCAAGAAAAGACTGAAAGAAAACCCTGAAAAAACATGATTCAAGCTCCGGAACCAAGCTTTTTTACCTCCGCCCCAGTACAATACTAGCTGACTCATTTCCCACCATCGACAACATAATGCCGGTTAAATTTCAACCCCTGTTCTGCCTCGCCCTGGCGCTGCCTGCCATGTATAGCCAAAGCACCCTGGCTTCTACAGAAAAACAGGCGACCGTTACCAGTACTCAGATTAAAAAGCAGTTATCTGCCACTGAAACAGAGGCCAATAACTTGCGCAAACAGGCAGCAGAGAACCCCGACAAATACTTGCCCCAATTGATCACGGCCATCACCCGGCAGGGCACTATTTATCATAAGGAAAACCGCTATCAGGAAGCGCATACAGCCTATGAAGAAGCGCTGGAACTCTGTAACAAGGTAGAGGCAGGCAAAGCAGAAACCTACCAGGCACACCTGTATATGCTGCTCAATAATCTGGCCTTGCTATATCAGGCAGAAAAAAACTGGCCACAGACCAGGGTTTATTTTGAAAAAGCAGTTGCCGTCAGCCGTCTGCAGGTAGAAAAAAACCGTGATGCTTACTTGCCGCAATTGACTTCGACCCTGCATAGCCTGGCAGATCATGACAAAGAACAGACTCTGCGCCCGCAAGCGCTGGCAGCCTATAACGAAGTCATCGCCAATTATCGCGAGTTGGTACAGAAAGATGCTTATACCTACACGCCAAGACTGGCCAGCGCATTTTTTCATGCGGGCGTGGTTCAGTATCAGGAGAAAAAACTTCCTGAAGCTAGGCAGATGTTTGAAGAGTCAATTGCGTCTTACCGTCTTGCGGTAGTAAAAGAAGAAAAATTCAAACCGGAATTGGCGCTTAGCCTGTCCAATCTTGGTATCACGAATAAAGCCGACAACAAATACGCTGCAGCACGGGCAAATTTTGATGAGGCCATTGTCATCTACCAGACTGAAAAGCAAAAAAGCGCCCATACCCAGTATGTGCATGCCAACTCCGTCAGAAGCCTGGGGGATTTGAATGCCATCGAAAACAAACGGGCTCAGGCGCAAGCATCTTACGAAGAAGCGGTTAATATCTATAGGCAAATTCCTGCCAGTTACGCTGACGAGGCCCGTCCATCGTTTGCAGCGGCCCTCATAGAACTGGCACACATTTACAAGCAGAGTAATCTTCAACCGCAAGCAATCAGCGCCTTCAATGAGGCTATCGTCAGTTATCGCCAGCTAAACCAGAAAGATGCGCTGACCTACACACCCAAGCTGGCCAATGCGCTGCTTAATCTGGGCTTTGTTCTGCATAATGATAGAAAATATGCAGAAGCAAAAAAAACTTATGAAGAATCAGTCAGTTTTTACCGCCTTGCGGCATTAAAAGAAGCCAGGTTCAATGCCGGGCTTGCCTTAGCCCTGAGTAATATTGCACTCATCGATAAACTTGATAATAAAAACCCTGAAGCGCGCCAGGCTTTTGATGAATCCATTGCCCTTTATAAGGAAGATATAAAAAACAATCCGGCGTCCCTGCATGGCTATGCCGTGACACTGGAGGGCTACGCTGAGCTCAACAAGAAAGAGAACAAGCTGCCGCTGGCACAGGCAGCTTATGAAGACGCCGTCCGCGTCTATAAGCAAGAGCTGGCGACAGAGCCAGCACAGGCCTTGCCAGCCTTGCCGGCATTAACAACTGCGCTCATCAGTCTGGCTGACTTGTACCGGCAAATGCGGCTGTCTGACAAGGCAATTGGTGCTTACGGTGAGGTCGTCGCCAACTACCGGCAGTTAATCCAGAAAGATGCTGACACCTATACACCCAGGCTGGCGAGCGCCTATTTTTATCTGGGAGTGCTGCATTTCAACGAAGACAGATATTCAGATGCAAGACAGGCATACCAGGAATCTGTCAATTTTTACCGTACCGCGATAGGCAAAGAACCCCGGTTCAAGCCTGAGCTTGCCCTGAGTATTTCCAATCTTGGCGTCAGCTACAAGAATGACAAAAAATTTACCGAAGCGCGGCTGGCGCTTGATGAGGCCATCGCCATCTACCGTGCAGAAAGCCAGAAGAGCGCCCATACCCTGTATGCCTATGGCGACACACTCAAAAACCTGGGTGATCTGAATGTTTTAGAAAAAAAGCAGGCACAAGCGCAAACATCCTACGAAGAGGCCGCCACTATCTATCGCCAGGTACCAGCCAGCTATGCCGACCAGGCAAGGCCCAACTTTGCAGCAACACTCAACGAGCTCGCAGATATCTATAAGCAGACAGGGCAAAGCGACAAGGCGCGCGTGATTTATGAAGAAGCCGTCGTTCACTGGCGCAAACTGGCCGTCAAAACACCAGAGTATTATCAAAGAAGACTGGCGGGTACCCAATTGTCACTCGGTCTGATTTATTTCAATGAACGTAAAAATCAAGAGGCACAGCAGGCGCTTGAAGAGGCCATCAGCATGTATGGCGCGCAGGCAGAAAAATATCCTGAGCTGACGCACAATCTTGCAGTCAGCTATTTAAACCTCGGCGATGCTGCGCTCGTCAACAAGCAAACCCAAAAAGCCTATACCGCCTATGGCGAAGCCCTGGTTCTTTACCGCAAACTGCTCAAGAAAGATAGTGACAACTATTTGCCGCCACTGACCAATTTGCTGGCCACCATGGCAGAGATAGACCTGACGCAAAAACGCAATAAAGAAGCTTACCCTGCGCTGGAAGAAGCGGCAGACAATTACCGCAAGCTCTCGGCAAAGGATGCCACCTCAGCGCAGCTGTATGCGAAAAAACTTGCCAGCGTCTTGAGCCAGCTTGGCTACCTGAATCTGACTAACAAGCCACAACTGGCCGAATCACTGTTCACTGAAGCCCTGGCTATCTATCGCCCGCTTGCTGTCAGAGAACCACTTTACCTGCACGATCTTGCGTCGGTACAAGTCAGGCTGGCCATGGCCTTCAACAATCAGAGAAAGACGGTCCTGGCGCGCCCTCTGATGGAAGAAGCTATCGCCAATTATCGCAAACTGATACTGCAAAAACCCGAATTGACGGATGAACTGATCTTTACGCTGTCACAACTGGGTGAGCTCAATCTGAAAGAATTCCGCATCGATGATGCCCGCAAGATGTATGCCGAAATACTCGCCCTATGCCGCCAGCAAATTGACAAAAATCCGGCCACTGAAAAGCGCAAGCTGGCATGGGTACTTGCCAGACTGGGCACGTTCAACATCATCGGTAAAGACCTGATACAGGCCCGCATTTTCCTGAATGAAGCAATCAGTATCTATCGCCTGGATTACGCACAACGCAGCGACACTGCCAATGAATTTGCGATGGCCCTGTATGGCCTGGGTTTGCTCAACGAGGCAGATAACCGAGCCTCAGCAGCAATCAAAGCTTTTAGTGAAGCAAGCACCCTGCTGCAGGAACAAAAGCAATTAAGCCTTGCCCAGCAAGCTGAACTGGGCAAAATACTCCACAGCCTGGCGACCGTAGAGTTGACCGAAAAGCGTCTCAAAGATGCACAGGAACATGTCAACGCAGCGCTGGCTATCCGCAGACAATTGGCAAAGAATGACACTGAAGCTGAGCAGCAAGACCTGATAGACGATCTTGCCCTGCTCTCCAGCATTCATATGCTCAACAAGGATTTGCCCAGGGTCAGGCAAGTCTATGCAGAAATCGCACAGCTTGCTGAGCGCACAGGGTCGCTGCCACCGAAAACCCAGGCCCGCGTCGATGCAATCAGGCTCTTTATTAAAAATACCAAGGGCTTATAAGCATTTTACTTCGCGCCAGGATCAGATTCACAGCACGCCTGCCTGGGCGTGCTGGCCTGACCAACCACGCAAGCATGCCGGGCCCTGCTGCTGAAACTCATTTTGGCGCATGAGAGCCCACATGATCAGTACCCTGGGGCCGACACATGCCCTACTTCATAGGCCTGCACATGATCAGGCAAACCTGCAGCTTGCGCGGCAGAGGCATCCCCCCATAAAGTAAAGCGCACCAGTGTCCATGCATTTGGGTCAAAAGCCACCAGCGTTGCCAGCGCACCGGCTTGCTTGCTCATGTTTTTTGCGGCGACAGTTTCAAGCTCGCGCAAAGCACCGAGATCTGTGTAAGCCTCAATCTGGCTGATCTCGCGCGTAGCAAACGTCGCGCTGCGCACCTGCGCATCCACATGACCATGCCACACCGACCACTGCCTGACCGTAGGCCAGCCAAAGGCTTGCGAGACAGCCTTGAAGCCATCGCCGCAGATGAAATTATTCAAGCCTTCATTGTCATGCCAGAGGTAAAAAGGCGCATAGACATTATGGCTGGACTTCGTAGGCTCCTGGCCTTTGCTGGCATACAGATAGGCCTTGAAAGCCAGACCAGGAAAGTTATCCAGCATATGCCCTTTGCTGGCAATGCGCTGACGCACAATGTCCATGTCGTAGTCGGCAGGGAGGGTGAAGTTGTATTGCATGGCGATCATGTTGGGTGTCCTTTTGAAATTGGTTTGATGAGAAATTTTTTCTTGCAGCTTGCAATTGTCGTAGGTTGGGCTACGCCTCATCAGCCCAACACTCGGCGTTTCAATGACGTATACGTTTGCTTAGGCCCAGTGTTGGGCTGGTAAAGCGTAGCCCAACCTACGAAACTGTGTCTCTGTGTCTCTGTGTTGAGAGGTCTTGAAGTAATCCCGTTCTAAGCGGGCCAGACATATACTCACCCCACCTCATACCGCGCCACTCCGTCATACATCACACCGCCACTAAACGACCAGTCCTCTGCCGCCGTGGTATTGATAATGACCAGCACATCCTCAGCCCTGATGCCCGGTGATATTGCCAGCAACTCCGCCAGCCTGCAGTAAAACGCCGCCTTGGTAGCAGCACTGCGCTGGCGTCCTGCGGTGATCTGTATCAACACAAAATCATCCGACCTTGGCTTGTTCTCGTGACTGAGATAATGACGGTCAAACACCAGTTCATTCACTTCATGCTGATGGATGATCTGGAAGCGGTCCTTGAGTGGCACTTCATATGCTTCCACCAGTGCCTGATGCAAGGCATCCGACAAGGCTTGCAGGTATTCAGGTGATTTACCCTTTAACAGGGATAAGCGGCTCATGGGCATGATTTACTCCTTTGATTTTGCTGTGGTTTAATTGGCAGACAATTAGCAGACAATTGGCGCAGCACGGTGACAGCCGATGCCGCCGTAGGCCAACCAGCATAAAACGCCAGGTGGGTGATGACCTCGACCAGTTCTGCATTGGTGATGCCGTTGTCCAGCGCCCGCTGCATGTGAAAGGGCAATTGCTCACTGCTGTTCAGCGCGATCAGGGTGGCAACGGTAATCAGGCTGCGTTCACGCGCGGCCAGGCCCGGCCTTTGCCAGATGTCATCGAATAAAACAGTGTCTGTCAGCTCGGCAAACTTGGGGGCGATGTCGCCCATGAGTTCGCGCGCGATGGTGCTGGGGATTTGCATGGTGCGACTCCAAAAGCGTTATTGACAAGTACAAGATACCCGACTATCTTCATCCATAAAATCAGATAATTTCAAACCCATCATTCCAAAAATCGGGATGGACAAAAAATAAATAAAAAGGAGCAAATCAGTGAGCAAGATCACCTTTGACCTTGATGTCATGCGCACCTTTGTGACTGGCATAGAGCTGGGCAGCTTTGCCAAGGCGGCAGACAGGCTGGGCCGCTCCACCTCTGCCGTCAGCGCCCAGCTCAAGAAACTCGAAGACCAGGTCGGCAGCCCCATCCTGCGCAAATCTGGTCGTGGCATGCTGCCCACCCCAGCGGGCGAAACCCTGCTGGCCTATGGCCGCCGCCTGCTTGAACTCAATGACGAAGCCGCTGCCGCCGTGCGTGGGGTTGATCTCGAAGGCTGGATCAGGCTGGGCATTCCTGAAGACTTTGGCGAGCGCATACTCACCGACGTGCTGGGCCGCTTCGCCCGCGCCCACCCCAGGGTCAGGATAGAAGCCAAAATCGCCCGCAACGCCACCCTGCTTGACCTCATCACCGGCGGCCAGTTAGACCTGGCGCTGACCTGGGATGGCGGCATCAGCACCCCAAACAGCGAACACCTGCGTAACTTTGCCATGCACTGGATAGGCGCGGCAGACCCGCAACTTCAAGCCAGCTATGCCGGTGATGAACCTCTGTCGCTGGTCGCCTTTGAAGCCCCCTGCCTCATGCGCAGTTGCGCCACCAGCGCACTTGACCATGCCAACATTCCCTGGCGCCTGTCCTTCACCAGTCCCAGCCTGTCCGGCATCTGGGCCGCCGTCGCCGCAGGCTTGGGCCTGACCGTGCGCACTGCCGCTGGTTTGCCGAAGCACTTGCGCATCATCGACAACCCGGCCCTGCCCACCTTGCCCATGCTGGGCCTGAGCCTGCACCGACTTGAGGCTGAACCGGACATGGCCGTGCAGCGTTTGCGCGAGATTATGGTGGAGACGCTAATGGAAGAAGAAATGGGGCAGCAGTTGAGAGCGGCGTGATGACTGGCAAAATCAAGATTAAGTATTGAAAGGGCGTTGAATGAGCATATTAAATAGCTTGCAGAGCTACATTGGATTGAAAGTTGGCACTCGGCGGTTTACTCCCGTCGATAGTAATAAATTAGATCAGGCAGAAATGGAACTAGGGTTTCTATTGCCATCTAGCTTAAGAAAATTTTACCAAGCAGTCGGTTATGGCTGGCTTGCAGAAGATAATCGGCCTGACATCAGGAATTTGTTTATCCATCCTTTGGATATGGTTGATCTGTATAAGGGTATTTCCGATTTTGGGCCACCCGAACAATTTTTGCCTGGAGATGTTCCATTTTTTGACTGTGGCTCATTCAGGTTTTTAGTGTTTCGACCAAATTCTGCCAATCCAGAATTCATCTATAAAGATAATGGTGACATAAATCCGGTTGCGAACAATGTAGAAGATTTAGTAGCCAAACTTTTGCGAAATCCACATTTTTATGAAGAGTGAGTTTTCAATATCTCTTGATTATGGACGTACAGTTTGTCGATTCAGGTAAAGCCAGAAATCAAGAATTTGATAAATTCCGTTTTCAAATTCAGATATGATGTACGTTTTACATCTTTCCTCATCTGCCCATGCCTGCTCTCAAACTGCGCCCAGTCTCTAATTTGATACTTGCCTCCGGCCTTTTGCTGGCTGCAGCCAGCCAGGCACAATTGCCAGCGAGCTATACCCTCGAGGACAAAAGACTCTTGTGGGAAGAAGCAGTTTCTTATGCCGATGGCATACAATATAATTACGACCTGCTGCGTTTTGACAACCAGGACGCGGCCAATACTTGCGAAAAATATTCTGCTACCTGCGTCAATGTCAAAACCAGGGGCAGGGAAAATTTCCGGCTACCTTTACCCAGCGTTCCTTTATATCTCAAAGAGACGGTGAGTAATATGCTGCTCACCCCTGTCAGCAAGCCACTGCTTGACCCTGCCAGTAATACCTGGGTCCTGGTCGTCATGAACAACACAAAATCAAGCGAGTTCCCCAAAAATGTTGACCCGCAAAACTGGCTTGACCAGTATGCCCTGATAACCCTGCCAGCTTTGACCGATGTCAAAAATGACCCGCGACTGGCTACGCGACGCGAGCTGGGCCGCATTCTCAATCAGGCATCGCTGACAGCAGCCTTGACTGCAGATAAAGTCAACAGCAGCAATATCAATACCCGGCTGGCCGATGGTTCTACCCTATTGCGCAGGGCCATCATGATGAGAGACAGCGAAATGACAGACACTCTGCTCAAGAACGGTGCCCGTGCAGACGTATGCACACCCAGATGCCCCTTGAACAGCGCGATTCACACAGCAGACCTCAATCTGATCAAGAAACTGCTTGATGCCGGTGCCAACCCCAATGGTGGCACAAGTGACTACCGCCCTCTGTCCGTGGCAACACTGCTCGCTAACAAAAATGTCATCGGGCTCTTGCTGGACAAGGGTGCCAATCTGTTGTTGCCACAACCAGAAATCGCATTTGGCAGCACCATTGAAAAAAATTTGTTGCAATACGCCCCTCCCGGCAATCCTGAATTTGCCAACTGGTTGCAAACAAAAATAGAGCAGGCGCTGGATAAGTCTGGCAAATACAAATGGGCAGCCTGGATAGAGCAAAACGGCCAGAAGACACCGCTCACAGACAATGCCGTCATCAAGCTCAAAAAAGCACCATTCAAGATTGCCATGCAGATCAACCCAGAAAACTCATTCAGGTTGATTTGCGCCGAGGACAAAAGTCTGTTTGAACATGCCAAAGACATCCACTTCAGGACTGACACCCTTAGCCCATTCAAGGTTGGCGCGTCAGGTGACGATAGCAAATATCTCAGCTGTGGCAAGATCGTCATGGAAAAGGGCAAGTGGACATTTGACGGCGCGACTAAAGAACTGAGCTATACCGAAAATGCCGATGAAAAGACTGGCACTCAGCGCATAAAGGGGCCGAAAGGCATGGAATACAGCTACAACGTCACTGAATTTCTTGAGGACGATAACGCAGTCCCGCTGGCCCAATACAATGGCAAAGACCTCGCCATGATCATAGGCACCGTGCCCAGATCAGGCATGGGCGCAGACTACTTCCGCCCGGCCAGTTTTACGATCAAGTTTCAGTGATGTGTTTACCTGCCCTTGTACGTAACTCAAGGCCAGTGAACCCATGTGGCCCTTGTAAGGCTTTCGCGGCGCATACCACTCCCGGTTTGCGCTGCGCCAGCGGGACATGTACTATCTCTTTTGGATAAATGGGCAGGCAAACCAGATTCATTTCAAAATCCATCCTCAGGAGGCAATATGAAACGTGTTGTTGGCATAGGCGGTGTGTTTTTCAAGGCAAAAGACCCGCAAGCATTAAGTGCCTGGTACCGGGATCATCTCGGTTTTGAACTCAGCCCCTGGGGCGGTGCCGTATTCGAGGCCAATGGCGACAGCACAGAAAAAACCGCCTGGTCATTGTTCCCGGCAGATTCCACCTCCTTCGCCCCCAGCACCCAGCCCTTCATGATCAATTACCGCGTCGATGACCTGCACGCCCTGCTAGCCGCCTTGCGCGCCGAAGGTTGCGATGTCGATGCCAAAGTAGATGAATCAGAATACGGCAAGTTCGGCTGGGTCATGGACCCTGAAGGTAACCGCGTGGAGTTGTGGGAACCACCAAAAAATTAATGCTGCAGAACCCGGCCGCCATTTTGCCAACGGCAAACCCTGCACATAGCTGCATTCAGTAGGGTGCGCCGTGCGCACCGGCTAATCTTGCGGGCAATGATAATGATGTCAAATCCGTGCGCCTGTATCACAGCAATGTCAGCAAGAAGATAAGCGTAGGGCGCGCATTACAATGCACCCTACATTACGGAACTGAGCAAGCTGCAATCCATTTTTACCGCTCCCTTCAAATCGTCATGCCGGACTTGATCCGGCATCCAGCGTCGTTTTACCCAGACTTCAAAATTACTGCTGATCGTCGCAAAACCGTGCGCAGCTTCTCGCTCCCGGATACCTGCGCCACTTTACAACGAAAGCCGCTGGATGCCAGATCAAGTCTGGCATGGCGGTTGGGACGTCTTAGTCAGCAATAAGCTCAAGGTCTTTTAAGCGAACAAAAAAACTCTGGAGTACGCAACTCAGTTCATTAGCACGATGACGCCGTGCCAGGCACACCTGCGCCTGGCAACAATAAATTGAACAAACGATGCTATATTGCGTTTTTGCCTGTTGCCTGCCGTGTATCAGGCCATGCATGTGCAGGCAAAGGCGATCAACTTAATCTGACCCATGACCAGCATACCCACATCACCAACAGGCACCAGCCGCAAACACCTGCTCCCGTGGATCAGAATATCCCTGCTCTGCTGTCTCATGCTGTATTCACTGGCACGCGCCATTGATTATCTGCATCAGGCAGGCTGCGCGCAAAACCCCGGTGTGGGCGCGACGATAGCGTCTGCTGACCTGGGTATGATCTCTGCCGGTTTTCAATGGCTGTTCATGTTGTCGGGTGCGGTCATACTCGGTACCTGGCCGGGCGTGAGCAAATGGCGCAGGCTGGGGCAGGCATCTGTGTTTTTGGTGCTCAGCTTTTGCCTGTCTGTCGTGCTGTCAGTCTGGTATGAGGATGAGGTGGCAGAAACTTGCGCCCAGCCAGGTGTAACCCAGCCTGCCAATGCAAGAACTCCTTGAGCCGCTTGTCTGTCTTTGCCATTCAAGTGTATAGTTTTTCACTCACAAAAAAATTCCACACCATGCCCACGCTGATTTTCACCCCGCGCTATACCGACGACTCACAAGCCTTGTGGAAGGCAGCAGGTGCATTGGGCTGGCAGGTTCAGCGCCTGACGAACTGGCGTGTGCCAGATCACATGCAAAATCTGGATGAACCAGTATTATATGGAGAAGCCCTGTTTGGCCCAACGCTGGCAGAGCAACTGGGCATACGTCTGCTGAGCCCGCCAGAAGACTGGCTGGTGCGCCTGCCCATGGAATACAAACACCGTCAGATCAGCATGCAAACCCTGGGGCAGGCTCGCCAACTGACAAAGCCTGCTTTTATCAAACCGCCCAATGACAAGAGTTTTCCGGCGGAGGTATATACCGGTGCCAGCCTGCCGACTGAGTATGATGACGACATGCCGGTGCTGGTGTCAGAGGTCGTCCAGTGGGAAAAAGAATTTCGCTGTTTTATATTGCAGCGCCAATTGGTCACCTACTCTCTCTATTCCCGCTTTGGTGATGTTCAGCGCGAGACAGAGTTCGCCAGCACGATGGATGAAGACAACGCGCTAAAGACATTCATGCACATCCTGCTGGCAGACCAGCGCGTCGATTTACCCGATGCCTGTGTCATCGATGCCGGCATGCTGGCTGGCGGCGCATGGGCCTGCGTGGAACAAAATGCGGCATGGGGTGCGGGTATTTATGGTTGTGATCCTGCCAGCGTGCTGGAAGTAGTGCGGCATGCTTCTGTCAGGGTTTAAGCTCTCAAGTCAAATCCCCGACATGCCTCACGGCCAAAGCTGCTCCTGCGTGACATGCCTGACATCACTTGCACTGCCCTGTCACTGCATTATAGGCCAGCGCAGCGGCGGCGAAATAGCCTTTGTAAGTAACCTGACCTATGGTAATGCCTTCGGGATTGGGCTTGATGCAATCAGTGATTTGGGCCTTGCTGACTTCGCGCCCGAATTTACGTATGGGGCTGCGCTCTGTGGCTTCCAGCGGCTGGCCGGAGCGGCTTGCCAGTTTTTGCAGGTCGCTACGGCTATCGGCATAAGCGCGGGCAATGGCGTCTTTATCTGTACGCAAGCCCGATGAGACCGTCGATTTTTCTTCTGTGAATACATCTTTGCCCGGGTCTTGCCATGACGGCTCTGCTGTTGGTAGCGTGATGGCTTGCGCTGCTTGTTGCGCACTCGGGCTGGCCCGCTGGCGGGTTTCGCGTTCCGGCATTTTGGCGATATCGGTTTTTTTACTGACAGCTCCGGCATCTGCACTTGGGGTCTTGGTCATCGCCTTGGGCATGAATGACAAATCGAGAGTGATGTAGCGAGTTTCTGGCGTTGGTTTTTTGTGCCAGGGCCGCACAAGCTGGAACAATAACAAGGCGGTGATCAGGCAGGCAATGACGAAAGAGAGCACGGATTGCCAGACAGCCTGATTCGGCAGGATAAGCTTGCGTTCTTGCATCAACTCGCCTCAACATGGAAACAGGGTATTGGACATTAGCTTTGACAAAACAGTTCCATTGAGCTTATTTTTCTTGCATGCAGAAATCATATGACAATAGTAGCGCGTGCTATATTAGCCTTCCCCATATGTCCTGAGTCAAGTGCAACAAAGGTGCCACCATGTTCGACCAATTAAAAACCCTGCTGCAAAACCACAATGCCCGCTTCCGTGTTGTTGAGCACCCTGCCGAGGGCCAGTCTGAAAAAGTCGCTGCCATACGCGGTACAGAAGTTGGCCAGGGTGCCAAGGCCATGCTGTGTCAGAGCAAGGATGAGTCGGCGAAACTGATACTTGCCATCCTGCCGGGTGACCAGAAGATCGATTTCAAAAAACTGGCCGCCGTCATGCAGGTCAGGAAAACCAGCTTTGCTGCACCTGAGGCAGCGATGGAGAAAACCGGCTGCGTCATTGGTGCGATACCGCCTTTTGTGTTTTCTGATGACATCGCACTGGTGCTGGACCCTACTCTGGTCGCACGTTATGCCGAGATCGCTTTCAATGCGGGGCGGCTGGATACGTCCATCATCCTGAATACGGAAGATTACCTGCGCATAGCCAAACCGATGCTGCATGATATTTGTGCGGCTTGATGCAATGCAGCTCACCCGGCTTGCGCCTTTGTGGTCACTGATCAAGCGTCATCCTTACCTGATCTTGTTTTGGGTTGGCATTACCTGGCTTTGCAGTATTGAACACATGGGCATGTTGTCATGGGTGATCTTGCCCGTCGTCTCGGTATATGCCTGCATCCGCTATGCCAGCCATTTGAAGAATGATGTTGCAAGAAAAAGGGCCGTACTACTGATGAGACTTTCCTTGGTGTCATTCACCATCGCAATGCTGATTCAACATCATCATGATGCATCTGCGAAAGAATATCGCGATATGGTGGTATCAGCTCTCAAGGAATATGAAAAAACTCACGGGCAATTGCCAGCCAGCCTTGACGACATACCCACACTGGCGAGCGATGGGCCTCGCCCTCATTATTTAAAATACTATCGAGACAAATATGGCGCATTGCTTTACTACTCTTCCACCTTCTCACATTTGAATAGAATGAAGTACGATTTCAGCAATCAGACATGGAAAAGCGTTTCTGATTAAATCTGGCTTATGGCCTTCAAGGCATTTACCCCGAATTCTCTCCACTATCTCCAAAGACCTCCCATGCAACAAACCACCTGGACTGCTGTTGATGATTATTTTTGTGAACGCCTGATCCCTGGCGACCCTGTGCTGAATGCAGCGCTGCAAGATAGTGATGCGGGCGATTTGCCGCAGCATCATGTGGCGCCTAACCAGGGCAAGTTCTTGCACTTGCTGGCCAAACTGCAGGGTGCAAAAACGGTGCTGGAATTTGGTACCCTCGGTGGCTACAGCACGATATGGCTGGCACGTGCCCTGCCAGAAGATGGGCGGGTCGTGTCGCTGGAATTCAACCCGCACAATGCGGCGATTGCGCAAAAGAATATTGAACGTGCCGGCCTCTCGCACAAGGTGGATATACGCGTGGGCAAGGCGCTCGACACGCTGCCCCAACTGGAGACAGAAGGCATACATCCGTTTGACCTGATCTTTATCGATGCCGACAAACCGAACAACCCGCATTATCTCGACTGGTCGATCAAGCTCTCGCGCCCCGGCACCCTCATCATCGGTGATAATGTGGTGCGCAATGGCGCGGTGGCTGATCCAGCCAGCACAGACGCCAATGTACAGGGCGTGCGCAGTTTTTTTGACTTGATGGCAAACAACCCGCGCCTGTCTGCGACGGCCTTGCAGACGGTAGGCAGCAAAGGCTATGATGGCTTCTCGATGGCGCTGGTGATTGCTTAGATGTTCGGTAGGGTGCGTCTTGACGCACCGTTTTGGCAATCTAAGTAAAGATAAAAGCGGTGCGCACGGCACCCCTACAGTACGCTATCAACATCATCCTCCATGAAACGCATCGTCACAATGTCACTCCCGCTCATCCTCATCTTTGCCGCTTATATGGGCTTGAAGCCCGTGCCCATCACACCTGTCGCCTGGCAGGCTCCTGTCAGCCAGGGTTACACTGGCTTGCATGCAGCCAATACCAGACTACAAGATTTGCACACAATAGGCCTGCAAGGCGAAGTGGGGCCGGAACATGTCGTCATCGGCCCCGATGGCAAACTCTATACCGGTGTTGAAAGCGGCAAGATTTTGCGCATGCAGCCAGATGGCAGTGCGCAGGAAGTATTGTGCACTACCGGCGGCAGGCCGCTGGGCATGGCCTTTGATGCAGACGGCCAGCTCATCGTGGCGGATGCCTTCAAGGGCCTATTGTCCATCACTGCCAACGGCAATATCAGCGTCTTGCTGGGGATTGCCGAAGGCGGGCCATTACATTTCCCGGATGCTGTGGTCGTTGCCAGGACAGGCAAGATTTATCTGACAGATTCATCGACCCGCTTCACACCCAGGCAATGGGGCAGCACCAACGAAGCCGCCATGCTGGATATTTTTGAACAGTCATCGACCGGCCGGGTGCTGGAATATGATCCGGTCAAAAAGTCTGCGCGCGTCATCGCCCAGGGCCTGAGCTTTGCCAATGGCATAGCCCTCGGCGGTGATGAAAGCAGCCTGCTCGTTGCCGAGAGCGGCAGGTTCAGGGTATGGAAGATCGCGACAGCAGCCCAACAACTGGACTTGGCCAAACCCTCGCCACAAGCAACTATCCTGTTCGATAACCTGCCCGGCTACCCGGACAATCTCACGCGCGGCAAAGACGACAAGTTATGGCTGGGCTTAGCCGGGCAACGCAACTTCCTCGACCAGACCGCACAACGCCCCTACCTGCGCAGCATGGCCTTGCGCATCCCGCGCCTGTTCTGGAAAATGCCACCAGCTTATGGCCATGTCATCGCTTTTACCGAAGACGGCAAAGTCATCAACGACCTGCAAGACCCTAGTGGCAATTCACCGACCGTCACAGGTGTGACAGAAACCGCGAACCGGCTGTATATTCATAATGTCAGTGGGAAGGGTTTGGGGTGGATGGGGAAGTAAAGCAAAATGGCAACTTACAATACGCCTCTTCTCCCCCGTGCCATCCAGCCATCATCAACTGACGGTACAGGATAAAGGTATTGCTCAAATAATTCACGAAAGCCGCCAGCAAACAGTGCCGCGCTAGCGACCAAACTTGCATCATAGCCTGCCGCAAGATCCTGCCAAAATGCCTGTTGTTTGTGTTTGCTGCCTATAAAATTCTCTATGTCATTATCTACACTCGCCCTGCCGGTCGTCAGGTGAACGACATGGCCACCGACATCAAGGGGGGCTATGGTGCTGCTGAACTGTATTCCACTATTGCGATGGCGCCAGTTTTGCCGCATGCGAATTCGCCTGCCTTCATCCAGAATCAAAAAATCCGCCTGGGTACGGATAAGCGCATTGTCATTTTTCGTTTCATATTCAAATTTCTGGCTGTCCACAGTCAATGGAAGGCTATAACATCCACCGCTTTCGACAAATTCGAGACCGTATCGATCAGCAACATCCCACAATAAACCGACATTGACAGGTATGTTCACAGGTATGAAAAAGTAAGTATCAAGCTTGTTTATCATGGCTCAGCATTTGCAGATACGATTAGCAGAGCATAATCGTAAAAATTGGACAGACTTCGTATTCTCGGTTTTATAATAATACGCCTCCGGCCATGACCGATATTGATATATTTCTTTCTGGCTGGCCGCAAGCATTGCGTGGTTCTCATGCGTACGATTACGCATTTCTAATGGGAGCCGCCAGCTTTATGACCCCGGCTTTATGCGAAACTACTCCGTTTTACCAGCCCTTTTTATTTCTTCATGAAGAATAGAAAAAAATAACCTTGGCGGCACATCTTCAATATATGGATATTCATTCATCTGTATTTCTTCCCACGCAACATTATCGTCTGCTAAAAGCGTCTCAAGGTAATTTAAATATCCTTCTTTGAATGATTCTGAACAAGCCAAATAATATGGAAGTACATAATTCGTAACCAAGGTACGAATTCCATCTGTTTTAGTGATATCTAAACTGGCTACATCTTCCCAAGCTTCTTGTCCTAAACTTGCCTCGGGACCAAGAACTTCTAAGAACCTGTTCGAGATCTTATTGTAAACAAAAGGAATATTGCGTAAACTCGGTTAGATGAGAAAAATCTACCCAAGCGACATAAGTCGAGAACAGTTTGCAAAGATAGAAGATATTCTGCTGAGCGCACGCAAGAAAACCAAGCCGCGCCAAGTGGATTTATATGATGTTTTTTGCGCGGTATTGTACGTGTTAAAAAGTGGCTGCCAGTGGGACATGATACCGAGCGACTTTCCTCCTAAAAGTACGGTGTACACGTACTTTAAGCAATGGAAAGAGAAGCCGTTGGGAAGTGAGTTAAGCCTGCTGGAGCAGGCTTTAAAAAAATCAGGTTGGCGCGGCCCGTACCAAACATGGTCGGAACGTACACAGCACCTTTTTGATCGTTGACGCCCAGAGTGTCAAAAACACGGATACGGCAAAACACAAAGGCTACGATGCAGGGAAGAAAATATCAGGAATCAAGCGCCATATTGCCGTTGACACAGAGGGGCTACCTCATGCCATTGCCGTGACAACAGCCGACATCACGGATAGAAAGGGAGCACTGGAAGCGTTTGAGCAGCACAAGCATTCCTTGGGCAAGGTTGCCAGCGTGCTCGTCGATGGTGGTTATACGGGACGCCCTTTTGCTGAGGGTGTCCATCAAATTCTGGGGGCGTCCGTACAAGTTGCCAAGCGCAATGAACTCCACACCTTTAGTGTCATGCCTCAGCGGTGGGTGGTGGAACGCTCTTTTGCCTGGCTTGAGAAATGCTATCGCCTTTGGAAAAACTGTGAGCGACAATTGAATACCAGCTTGCAATTCGTTAATTTGGCATTTCTCACTTTGCTCTTGCGGCGGGGGTGATCAAAAAAGGTCTCGAACAGGTTCTAACAAAACCGCAATTGTTTCAAGCATTTGATTTTTTGGATTTTGATTTTTTGGTTTCTTATTTTTCATAATTGAATTCAGCCAGTAGGGTGCGTCTTGACGCACCACATGCCCAGGGCCATCTCCCATGGCGCAAGAGATCGAAGAAATGGCAATAAGAGCGGTGCGTTACAACGCACCCTACTGATTGAAATTTTGGTGAATACTACAATCACAAATTTCACCCAAATTAATCCACCAGCCCCCACTGTCCCAGCATCCACGCCTGTTGAAAGGCGTGTTCGCGCAGGCTGTCGTAGCGGCCTGATGCGCCTGAGTGGCCTGCGTGCATATTGGTTTTGAATAGCAACTGGCGCTGGTCAGTTTTGAGGGTACGCAGTCTGGCGACGTATTTGGCAGGTTCCCAATAGTGTACCTGGCTGTCGTTGAGACCAGCGAGCACCAGCATGGCGGGATAGGCTTGTTGCCGTAGATTGTCATATGGCGCGTAGCTGCGCAGGTAGTCGTACACGGCCTTATTATTGGGATTACCCCATTCCAGGTATTCACCCGTGGTCAGTGGCAGTTTGGGGTTCATCATGGTGTTGAGGCTGTCGACGAAAGGTACCTCAAGCACGGCGGCATGAAATAAATCCGGGCGTTCATTGAGGACTGCGCCTATCAGCAAACCACCGGCGCTGGCGCCATGGATGATGAGCTTGCCAGGGCAGGTCCAGCCTTGTGCGATCAGATATTCAGAGGCCGCGATAAAGTCGCTGAAGCTGTTTTTCTTTTTCATGAGCATGCCGTCGGCCCGCCATTGCTCGCCAAGGTCATTGCCACCCCTGATGCCGGCTTCTACATAGATCACGCCGCGATCCAGCAGATTGATACGGTCTACATCAAACTGGGCGTCTGAAGCTTCACCATAGGCACCATAGCCATACAGCAGCAATGGCGCACTGCCAACAAAGGCTATCCCTTTTTTATACACGGCCCATAAAGGGATTTGTGCCCCGTCCTGGGCAGTTGCCCACAGGCGCTTGCTTTCATAGTGTTGTGGATCATACTTGCCAAGTATTTCATAGCGCTTTAACACCTTGCGCTGGCCGCTGGTAACATCAACTTCATAGATCACGGGTGGTGTCAGTGGTGATTGATATGAAATGCGATAAGAAGACGACTCGTAACCATCTCCATCCATGCCAGCGACAAAATAGACTGCCTCATCAAAGTCCAGCGTTTGCCAGCGCTGTTGGGCAAAGTGATAAATCCGCATGCGTGTGGCCGCCTGCTTTTTTTCGGTAACGACCATAAAGTCACGATAGACATCCAGTCTCTCGGTCAAAACTTCAGGGTCATAATCAGCAAAATTTTTCCAGTACCGCGCTGATGGCTGGGTCACGCTGGCGGTGACGATGCGAAAATTGATTGCATCCAGATTGGTGGTGATATACAGCCTGCCTTCACGATGGGCAACGCTGTAGCGCAGGCCTTTTTGCCTCGCCTGTATCATCTGCCATGGTGCTTGCGGCGTGGCAGCGGGCAGCATCCGTGTTTCATTGCTATCATAAGATGAAGCGTCGAGGAAAATCAGTTTTTCATCACTGGCGGGATAAACGGCAAGATTGAACTCCTGCGCAGCTTCGCGATATTGCAAAACAGGCTTGCCGCCAAGGCGCTGGCGGTAGAGGCGATCCGGGCGCAGGGTCACGGCATCGCCACTGACATAGAACAGGGTTTGATTATCTGCCGCCCAGGCGAGTGAAGACACCCGTTGCGCCCTGTCAGGCAGGAGCTGGCCGCTACTCAGGTCTTTGACAAACAGCTCAAACCTGAGATCACCAGAAAAATCCAGTGTATAGGCCAGCTTGCGGCCATCAGGGCTGATCTGGAATTCGCCGAGCGCCACATAGCGGTGCTGGCGCGCGAGCTGGTTAAGGTCAAGCAGGATTTCTTCTGTTGCCGCTTCATCCCATTTCGTGACGCCATCTACCACTTGCGCTGCGCGGCGGCAGAGCAAGGGATGCTGCTGTCCGGCCTCAATGCGTGAATAATAATAAAACTGCCCATGGCGCTTTGGCAAATTCATATCGACTTCTTTGACCCTGGCCTTGCTGGCTTCAAACAGGCGCGTTGCCAGCGGCTGCAAAGGCTGCATCTGTTTTTTTGCATAGGCATTTTCTTGCTGCAGGTAAGCCATGACCCGCGAGTCTTGCTTGTTGCTAAGCCAGTGGTATTGATCGATATAGGCCTGACCGTGGTAGGTTTTTTTGTAGGCTTGTCTTTTGGCGATGGGCACACTGTCAGTGTCTTGTGCTGACAATGGCAAAGGATGGATAAGGAAAATCGCCAACAATAACAACAGACGCAGCATATCAAAACCTGTTCAGATCAGTTTGTGTGAAGAGCATAAAAATACGCATTGGTTCAGCGAGAACGCAATGAAAGTATTTTCATTATGACATTAGAACTCATTTCATCAATAGGGATGGGTGCGAACAAGGCGATTTGGCATGCATTGCAAGGCCTCATTAGCCAAGACTCTGCAGCTAAGGCTCGTGCCTTAGCAAAGGCGGGTGCATACTACGCGCAACAATGCGCCCAAATCGTCAGTTCACCAAGAGTTTGCCTCATAACACATACCAGACAGCATTGGAATTATTGAAAATAGTGTCACTGTTGAGAACCATATACGCATTACCGATCCGTGTTTTGAGGCAATCGTATCTTATTCATATTGATGAAATGAGTTCTATTAAAAGATGATGTCGCCTTCAGCCCAGCCTGCATTGTCTTCTTTATTGGTATCGTAGTAAAAACGGTCGGAGTCGGCGGAAAAATGGCTGTAGATGGGGACGGTGCCTGGTGCCTGGCGCCTGTTCTTTATATGTTTGGAAGAAAATCTCGCCTTCTGACCAGCCCGCTATGGTTGACCAGGTCAACCAGGTAGCATGGGGCCTGGGCCATACAGCCACAGCAGACCGCGCGTCCCTGCTCTGGCAATGGGGTAACAACTATGGTTACCGCGCCTTTGTGATTGCCGCCCCGGCGAAGGGCGACGCATAGAACACTTCCTCAACAAGCAGGGCGAACGCATGCTCGTCACCGCCGATGAGATTGCCATGCAGGTGCTGACAGACAAATTTGCCGTACTCAATGCGACAGAGCAAAAGCAGTTGCTAAAACTGCTGAGCAAGCTGGTTGAGGCAGAGGATACGGGGCTGGAGTAATTTGCAGCGAGTTCATTGCAAGATAGCTGTGCGATACAACCGACCGTAAAACATCCGCAAGTCTGTATCAGATCAGACTAAAAACGCATAAAAACCAGCAAATAGTTGATGACATTGACTGTAAATCTGCAACACTGACCTGCCATCACGCCCTCATCTGCTATTCTCTACAGGAACATGCCCTGACTAGGATAGTACTGGTTTTTACCTATGACAAAACCCCCTGTCGCAGCCAGACAAGGCCATGCAAATTAATAGAACGGGCGAACAAAATAGTACGATCACCAGCGATTTCAATTAACTCTTTGACAAATTGTTGATATATTTACTTAAAGGCAACATAATGCAGTAAAGTTGCTTTTTTGGATATATCATTATCTTGATACCAGCGGAGACTACTATGCAAAACCTTATCCCTACCGTTGGCACTGCAGGAGACATCACCAATACTGACCAGTTGCTCGGCGCCTGGGCACATGGCTGGACGATTTCGCGTGGCACCGATGCCCCCATCCCGCTGGCCGATTTTGGCTACCGCATACAGGTAGGTCTGCCCGGCCATCTGGAGCGCTATGTCTTGCAGGGCCATGTTCTGAGTGCAATACAAAAACTCGCGCAAGAGCTCGATACGCCAGATACCTGGCTCAAGGTGTGCGCCCCGCACAGCAGCGTCGCGGGCATCCTGCCGCCACGCTGGAAGGTCAAACCGCTGGAATATTTGATGAGCAAATCCATCGCCCCCACGGCAGTCACCATGCCTGAGGCTTACCACATCAACCTCATCGAAGATGGCGATGCCGTCACCGCCCGCGCCTGCAGCAGCGAAGGCCACCATGCCGCGACGGGCCGCATGGCGATCTACAAACAATACGCCGTGTTTGACCAGATCGTCACCGAACCCGCACACCGCCGCCGTGGCCTGGCCTTTGCCATCATGCAAAGCCTGGCCAACCATGCGTGCAGCAAAGCAGCATCCACCGGTATTCTGGTAGCGACCGATGAAGGCCGTGCGCTCTACACCGCCATGGGCTGGACGCTGGCTTCTGAAATGACGGCGGCTGTGCTGGTCGAGTGAGATTGGACGTGAAATCAGACTTGAGGCTTTGCCTGCACATGACATGCCAGTGCGCAATGCAAAGCCTTAAAGGTAGCTGACCACTGCTGGCGGCGTATCCCAGTTATCGTTGATACCATCGACATAGGTCACCGGTGCTGCCGCCAGTTCTGCGATGCTGGCGTCATCAAGACAGCTCACGCTGACGCCATAGAATTTGCCGCGCCGGGGTGAATGGGCAATGCCAAACGGGCGCACGCCGCAATGCTTGCAAAAGAAATGTTGCTCATTCTTTGCGCCAAATTGATATTCACTGAGCTCAGATTCACCTGCCAGCAGGCGAAAAGATTCTGGTTTTACGACTGTTGCCCAGCAACGTATCTTCAGGCAAAAACTGCAATTGCAACGCATGCTGCCATCGGCCAGATCGATGTCCGCTTCAAAACGTATGGCCTTGCAATGGCAACTGCCGTGATAGGTTTTCATGATGTTTTATTTGTGTAGTTGGCCTGTTATTGTACACAGACTTTATTGAAGTGCAGTTCATTGGTGCACGGTTATAATCTGACTGCTATCCACTTAGGAGATTTCTCATGCCCGCCTTTAACCAGGTCACGTTAGACAGCCCCCGCCTGCACCTGCGCCCTTTGTGCATGGACGATGCCGCCGCCATCCTGCGCATGCGTTCCAAAGCCAAGGTCATGCGCTACATGACCACTGCACCGTGGACAGACATTGCCCAGGCCACTGGCATGGTCGAGCGCGATCAGGCCGCCATGGTCAGGGGCGACCTGCTGCGCCTGGCCTTGATACGCAAGACCGACAAGGTCTTTCTGGGCAGTTGTATCCTGTTCCACTTTGACGAAGGCTGCCGCCGCGCCGAGATTGGCTACGACATGGACGAAACTTACTGGGGCCAGGGCTACATGAACGAAGCCCTGGTGACCCTGCTCAATTACGGCTTCAGTGAATTAAACCTCAACCGCATCGACGCCGACATCCACCCGGACAACATCAACTCCGCCCGCTCACTCGAAAGGCTGGGCTTCATCCGCGAAGGCTATCTGCGCGAACGCTGGATCATTGACGACGTCGTGTCGGACTCGGCGATTTATGGCTTGCTGCGTAGTGATTGGGTGAAGCGGGGCGAGGCATCCTAAAACAAGCGGCGCATTACAATGCGCCAGACGCTTATCCTTTTACAGCCATCGCGGTGCAACTCCAGGCTATTCACTCGCCGCCTTCAAGGCCAGCAACAGATAGTCATGCACATGCTTGTCGCTGATGTCCTGCTCAGAAGTCAGTTTGATATGGCGACGGTACTTGCCCTCGCCTTCGAGTTTCTTGTATTTGTC
The DNA here is from genome assembly GCF_009937955.1 of Undibacterium sp. KW1. NCBI lineage: Bacteria > Pseudomonadati > Pseudomonadota > Betaproteobacteria > Burkholderiales > Oxalobacteraceae > Undibacterium > Undibacterium sp. KW1. The sequence continues at coordinate 4,360,072 of NZ_AP018439.1, forward strand.
AGGCAAGGATGCACCCAGGCCAAACTCCAGGGTCACATGGTTTTTGTAAGAGAAAACACCGCAGAATGGCCGCGCTGCTGAAAACAGCAGGCCACCGTATTTGACTTCTTCGCTCACACCCTCATCAAGCTTCAGGATCATTTCACGCAGGCTTTGTACCAGGGCATAATTGTCTTCATTAAGCATGCGTATGTCTTGCAACAGCTTGTTGATTCTCTCTGTACTCATGAGACCTGCTCCCTTTTCATGTGCGGTGTCAGGATTGCCGCAATTGATGTACGTGGTGCATATGGTTTATATGGTGCACACGGTGCGCACGGCGCCCCCTACAAAATGGCTGCATGTGTGGCTACGTTGATGATGACTTCCATCATTTCCTGGTCTGGCCCTGCTGATCCCGCAGCAACATCATCAGCTTCTCAGAAATAAGTCCGGGTTTGTCATTACTGTCATTGTAGCTTGCACAAGCCTCAGGCAATAGCTGCTCCTTGCCTTTGCCTTGCCTTGAAAAATACAGCCGGTCGCCATCACAACGCAAACGCGCCCTGACCTGGCGGGTGGATTTTTTGCGCACCTCGGCAACCCAGCAGGCATCTGCGCAGCCGCTGGAATGATAGGCGAGCAGCTCGCCGCGTACTGGCCAATTGAGGGTGTATTCGCCGGTGCCGCCAGATGCCAAAAGCTGGCTGCTGGCTATCAGCAGGAATACGGCCAGTGGTATGGCCCTGTACAGCCACTGACGCACGGCAAACATGGTGTTCGTATATGTTCTCATAGTCTGGTCTGCGCTTGCGCATCAGTTTTGGTTTCCTCCGTCTCGCCCGCATACTTTGGATATTTCTTATTTTTTGCAACAAAGTGCAAAGTGTATAGGGAAAATAAAAGCTTTATTGCAGTATAGGTTCAGGCCATAACGAATTTTGACAGTCGACACAAACTTTGTATTTGCGTGGCAACATTGCCCAGCCATAATGCATCACCATCCTCAGGAGATTTGAATGAACAAAGACTTATCCCGTGCCCTGGTCATACTCGGCGTCTTGCTGGCCTTGGGCATGTCGGCTGCAGCCTTTATCTTTGGTATGCAGGCCAGGCATATCGGTGCGGGCAAGCAGAGTATATCGGTCAAGGGACTGGCCGAAAAGCCTGTGCAAGCTGATTATGCAGAATGGCGCATAGGCGTGACGGTAGTGGCGCCCAGCTTTGCCGAGGCACTGGCCAAGTTGCGCAAATCACGCCCAGTGCTTGATGAATTCCTGGGCAAGCAAGGCTTTGAAAAAACTGCGCTGAAAGAATCAGAAGAAGCCGTCGATGCCAATATGGTCGTTGAAGATTTGCCCGATGGCCGCAACCGCCAGGTGCAGCGCGGCTACAAGGCCACGCAAAGCATACTGGTCACATCGAAGGATTTGACCAAGGTAACGAACGTCAGCCGCGCCGCCTTGCAACTCGAAGCGGATGGCCAGCCAGTATTTCACAGCGCACCGCAATACCTGGTATCAAAACTCGAAGACATCAAGATGTCATTGATAGGTGCCGCCACCGAAAACGCCAACAAGCGCGCCTCTGAATTTGCCAAGTACGGCTCAGTCAAGGTAGGCAGCATGCGTTCTGCCTCGCAGGGGGCGTTCTATATCCTGCCAGTCGGCACAGAAACCAGTTCAGACGAATACGGCGGCACCTATGACAAGACCACGATAGACAAGGTCGCGCGGGTGGTGGTGACGATAGAATATGGGATAGAGCGTTGATATAAAATTGGTTCTGGTGCGGTGCGCATGGCGCACCGTTTTTTTTGGTCAGATGCTATGCAGGGAATTTTCGCAAAATTATTGACATCTGCTCACGCTCTGCACACCACTAAAACAACTCATCAAGTTGCATAAAAAACTCCCGCTTCGCCGGCGCATCTGCATAACCTAACGAGGCCAGTGAAGCCAGAAATTCATTCGCCACTTTGTCAGACACTTCTTCCCGTAGATTGCGGTGGGCAAAGGCGATATCCATCCAGCGGTCGGCAAGGCCTGCGCGGCCCAGGTCGATGAAATAGAGCTGGTCGCGCTCATCGACAAACACATTGCTGTCACCGAGATCACCATGGGCAAAAACCAGGTCTTGCGGGTTTTCTGCTGGCAGGGTCGCGTGCAGCAAGTTGATCAGGTCTTGCATGCTGTGCAGGCCGGGCCATTGATCGAGCTCATACTCTTGCGCATGCAGGTTCTGGCTGACCAGGTATTCCAGTTCGCGCAAGCGCATGGCTGCGCCTGCATGCAGCGGGCAATCATGCGTGGGCAGGGCTTGCAACTGGCGCAGGGCTTCAAGGAATAAATGGCTGACTGGCTGCCCGGCTGCTATCCGCGCTGACAGGGGCACGCCAGGCACGGCGCGGGTGATCATGGCTTCGCCATATTCATTGTCTGCCACCGCCACCAGTTCAGGCACACCTATGCGCCCGCTCAGCCATTGCAGCGCCTGTGCTTCGCGTTTGACGCTATAGGTGGTCGATGCCAGCACAGGTGACGAAGTCTTGAGGAAGAAGTGTTCACCACCTTTGCTGAAGCGATACACATTGCTGGGGGATTCGCCAATGTCGTCAGCAATCAGGGTGGCGTCGGCGATGAAACGGGTGATGGCGAGTGGTAGCTGGTGCATACGGTGCATGGGCGGTTGCTCTGGTTTGCTGTCTGGTTTGTGCTTATCCATGATCTTTGGGCGGCCCCACTTATTTCAAGTTTCTTATTCAAATTTGCTTTGACTTGCCATGCAGGCTCTGACCATCGGTCTGCGATTTTTGCATCTCATTCCCCTGTTTTTGCAATCCATCTTTTCTCCGTAGCCGCCCGTTTTACCTGGCAATAAAGTAAGCCTGCACTTGTCGGCAGACAAGAAAAAAACAGCGCAAGGGCGATATGGCAAACCTTGCCCCGCCAGCGTGACAAACAAACCAGGAGAAATCAATGCAATCAGCACTATCAATACTATCAATACTGCGTTCTACACCATCCCTGTTCCCCACATATCGTGTTCTTGCAGCCAGCCTGGTTTTGCTGGGTGGTTTGGCTGCCAGCCCCATGCAGGCGCATGCCGACACTGTCGATGATTATGTACGCGCTGAAATGCAGAAGCGCCATATCCCCGGCATGACAGTGGCCGTGCTGCGTAATAACAAGCTCATCAAAGAAAGCGCTTATGGCCTGGCCAGCCTGGAACACAATGTGGCAACAAAAACAGACACGGTCTATACACTGGCCTCAATGACCAAGACCTTTACCGCCAGCGCCATCATGTTGCTGGTGCAGGATGGCGGCCTTGCGCTTGATGACTCCATCACAAAAATCCTGCCGCAACTGCCTGCGGCCTGGGCTGGCATTACGCTGCGCCATTGCCTCTCGCATACCTCGGGCTTGCCAGATGCGATTACCGATGACGTCAACATCACCACCATCAGCGGTGATCGCGACATCCTGATTCAGGAGCTGGCAAAATTGCCGCTGCAGCCCGCAGGTGAAAAATCTGTGTATAACCAGACTGGCTATATGCTGCTGGGCATGGTCATAGAAAAAATCAGTGGCATGCCGTATGAGCAGTTTGTGCAAACCCGTTTGTTCCAGCCCATGGGTATCACTGGTGCAAAGTTTGGTGACGCCTGGTCCATCATCCCTGGCCGCAGTGACCTACATACTTCACTTGACATCAGCAAGGACCATAGCAAGCTGGAGATGAAAAATGGCCGCCCCGTCGTCATGAAAGACAAGATTTACCACTATGGCGCAAAGTTCATGCCTGACTACCTGGCCCCGGCTGGCCTCTTGAATGGCAATATCCACGACCTCGTCAGTTTTGAGCAGGCACTGGCCAGCGGCAAGCTCATCAAGCCTGCCCAACTCAAAGAGATGAATACGCCCTACAAGCTGCGCAATGGCCAGGATGGTGATTATGGTCTGGGCTTTATCTTCATGCCCTTTGGCAAACAGCCTGCGATTTCTTATGGTGGCGGTGCTGCCACCTGGCGTGTGCACCTGCCAGAAAAGCATTTGACTGTGGTCGTGCTGACCAATCTGCAGGGCGCGCAACCGCATGCGCTCGCGGGTGACGTCGCGGCACTCTACGATGACGGGGCGAAGTAATCTGGCGGGGCAGGCGCAGGAACAGGGATAATGAGCCGGCGCTGCAAGCCGGTGCATTTGTTACCTTGGGTAAAAACACTGGCAATGCCGGGGCTGCTCGTATAATTTGGCGGGTCTTGTCATTGCATGTGTTTGCCGGGCTGAATCAATCCCAATTGCGTTTTATCTTCATCGCTGTCGCGCTCATGGTGGCGGTATTTGCCTGGCTGTTCTGGCACCAGGATGGGCCTGTTGCCGGTGCTAATGCTAGTGCCAGCGCCAGTGCAGATGTAATCGCCAGTGCCAGTACCAACGCCAGTGCACCGGCTGTGACAAAACTGCCAGGCGTCAGGGATGAACCCGGCCTGCTACCCGCCCCCGAAGCCGAAAAGTTTGATATTGCCGTGCTCGAAGACCGTGCCCTGCTCTCGCAATACCTGAACCCGGCCCAACGCCAGCAAGCCCTGGCACTGTTGAAAAACCGGCATTGCGAGAGCCAGAAAATAAGCGTGTATTTCAAGAAGAATGTTGCCGAAAAGCTGCTGGTCAGCGATTGCTATTACCTGGTATCGCCCGGCAAAGATGGCAACCCAGGCTGGTACGACACCGACTACGGTATCATGCTGGCCGTCGATAAGACCGGCGTTGTGGAATTGAAAGACATCGCACAGTTCAAGTTCATGTATGAAAGCAGCAAGCTCAGCGCCGTCACCAGCCTCAACAAAAATGGCCGCCTGCAACTATGGCTGGATGGGCTCATCTGTGAGAACGATGGCGCAGATGATAATGATGATGAGGATGCTGCTGCCAGCAATGCCGCAAGTACTCCAGCCAGCGCAGCAAGCCAGCATAGGAGCTCACTGGCAGGCTGCTGGTCCAATACCGTCGTAGAAGTTAATGGTGACAAGCTGGAGATGTTCAGCAAGTAGGCAGTAAATAGGGGTTAAATAAGCAGCGAATGGTGACAAGCAGGCAGTTTCTGGCATGATGACGGTTTTGCCAGCCCAACCCTACAAGATGCCTGACACCCCCATCAACGCCCTCTTCGTGTGCAGCCGCAACCAGTGGCGCAGCCCGACTGCCGAGCAGGTCTGGCGCAAGCACCCCATGGTGCGCGCCCACTCTGGTGGCACCAGCCCCAATGCCCGCCACCCGGTCTCTGCCGCTGACATAGAGTGGGCAGAAGTCATTTTTGTCATGGAAGAAAAACACAAGTCCCGCCTCATGGCAAGCTACCGCAACCTCATAGGCCACAAGCCGGTGCATGTGCTCGATATTCCCGATGAATACAAGTACATGGATGCAGAACTGGTGGAACAATTACAACAAGCTGTCGGCGACATCCTGGGTTTGAACTGATTTTTAAATTATTTAAAAAAACCTGAATCCTTTTAAGCGCCTGAACACTCTTGGTCCATGTCATTCATTACAAAGAGGAGTTCACCATGTTTCATTTCAAACGTAATCTGCCCCATTGGGAACGCGCCCTGCGCATCATCAGCGGTATCGCGCTGAGCTGGCTGGCCTTCAGCGGGCAGTTCCAGGGGATGCTGAACTGGATTATCATTGCCAGTGCAGTCACCATGGTCATGACAGCCTTCGTCGGCTTTTGCCCTGCCTGTGCCATGGTGGGGCGCAAATATCTGGATAACTGAAATGAGCCATCCCCGCCATCAATTACTGGAAGCAGCCCGGCTAGGTGATGGCAATGCCATTGCCGAGCTGCTCACCGTCTGCCAGCCCGACCTCAAGCGCTTTGCCCGCCGCACCTGCTCAAATGCCGAGGATGCCGAAGACGCGGTGCAAATGGCCTTGTGGTCGCTGTACCGCAAGGTAGGCGCACTGCGCTGTGCGGCGACTTTTGCGACCTGGATGTTCCGCATCGTTGAACGTGAATGTTACCACCTGTTCCGCATCAAGAAATACCACGAAGCCATCGATGAGCTCAACGAGCACGACATGCCCATGGCCAATATGGTACCGACTGACTTGCGCATGGACCTGGTGCGCGCGATGGAAAGGCTGTCGCCTCCTTACCGCGAAGTGTTGATACTGCGTGACGTGCATGAACTGACCGCCCCCGAAGTCGCCGCCCATCTGGGCCTGAGCCTGGAAGCCGTCAAAAGCCGTTTGCACCGTGCCCGTGCACAGGTGCGCGAGCAATTGCTCAGCAGTGGATACTGGCTCAAGGATGGTGCACCAGAGGTTGCCAACGCTGCCGGAGTTACCGGAGTTGCTGAACCTGATGGAGACAATCATGTTTTGTAGCACATCTGTGACGGTGCATTTGCTGCGCGGTCTTGGTGCACTGGCCCTGGTGATCGCCGCTTTCTTGCTTGAACCTTTTGGCATGCTCTGGTCAGGCTTGGCACTCATAGCTGCATTTTTGTTGATGCGCGGGTGTCCCATGTGCTGGACTATGGGTTTGATTGAGACGATTTATGAGGGGCGGAAGAAGAGCTAACCGTAGGTTGGAAAATTCTCGTAGGTTGGGCTTCTCGTAGGTTGGGCTACGGGGTATCAGCCCAACACTGGGCCTCAACAGACATGTACATTATTTAAACCCCCTACTCTATTTCTGTGCTTCTATAGATGCGATAAAGGTCGCAGAACCATCGTCCTCCCAGTCTGAACTGGTTTGCACATAATTGGTGAGCTCCTGAAGATATTCGAATCTGAAGAACGCAGAAATATCTTCAAGGACTCTCCTATCTATTCCACGCGATATTTTGTGCGCAAGAAGTCTGGCAATCAACTGCTGATAAGATCGTCCTAAAATTTCAAATTCAGATTCCAACGGCCCGTCTTCCATATGCCAGCGCACATAAATTTTCTGAGCTCTCAGGTAAGAAGTAATGGAATCGCCATTTGTCTGCCAAAGTATCAGGAATTCATCTGCACAAGGGAATGCATCGGGATACTTAACGAAAGCACTGAACAGAGTATCAGGTGATTGACATATATGTTTAATTTCATCGGGCAAAGTCTTCTCCCAAATAGCAACAATATCTAAAGGAATATTTTCCTTCCTGATTGCGTCAAATAGTTCTTGTTGACTTTGAACGACTTGCATTGTGATCCTATATGAACTCAAAATCATCGAATTGAAATTGCCCGTGAAGCGCATGGCATGTTAACCGATGAGCTAACCATGTGCAATTGCCTCAGTCCAACGGTCAGCATTTCAATAGCGTATGCGTCTGTTGAGGTCGAGTGTTGGGCTGATAAACCGTAGCCCAACCTACGATGCCGGCTCCAACCCAATTCTGGCTCTTGTGATAACGCCCCGAATCATGGATACTTGACTCACCCTACCCCACAGTGAGGCTATCCATGACACCCGATCAGGCAAGCTCAGGCACGACTGCGCAGTTAAAATCTACGCTGGGTAGTTTGCAATTGTGGGGCATTGCGGTGGGGCTGGTCATCTCGGGTGAGTATTTTGGCTGGAGTTATGGCTGGGCTTCTGCCGGGACTTTGGGGTTCACGGTGACGGCGCTATTCATTGCGGCGATGTACACCAGCTTTATCTTCAGCTTCACTGAGCTGACCACGGCGATACCGCATGCGGGTGGGCCGTTTGCGTATAGCAGGCGGGCGTTTGGGCCTCTCGGTGGTTTCTTTGCCGGTGCGGCTACCCTCATAGAATTTGTGTTTGCACCACCGGCCATCGCGCTGGCGATAGGTGCTTACCTGAATGTGCAATTTCCTGAAATCAATCCCAAGACGGCCGCGGTGGCTGCCTATCTGGTGTTCATGACACTGAATATTCTGGGCATACAGATCGCCGCCAATTTTGAGCTGGCCGTCACCCTGCTGGCGATATTTGAATTGCTGGTGTTCATGGGTGTGGTGTCGCCAGGGTTTAGCATGAGCAATTTCACCAAGGGTGGCTGGGCCGGGCAGGATCATTTCAGCATGGCCTCGTTGCCGGGCATGTTTGCGGCTATCCCGTTTGCGATATGGTTCTTTCTGGCGATAGAAGGTGTGGCGATGGCGGCAGAAGAATCGCGCAACCCGCTACGCTCTATACCCATCGCTTACATAGGTGGCATCATCACACTGGTGGCATTGGCGATAGGCGTCATGGTGTTTGCCGGTGGTGTGGGTGACTGGACCAAGCTGTCAAATATCAATGACCCGCTACCGCAGGCGATGAAGCTGGTGGTCGGTAATAACAGCAACTGGCTGCACATGCTGGTGTGGCTGGGCCTGTTTGGTTTGATCGCGTCTTTCCACGGCATCATACTCGGCTATTCACGGCAGATTTTTGCACTGGCGCGTGAGAATTATCTGCCACATTTCTTTGCCAAAATCCATCCGCGTTTCAAGACACCGCACCGTGCCATTTTGGCGGGTGGCGCCATCGGTATCGCTGCAATTTATAGCGATGAACTGATCAAGATAGGTGGCCAGAGCCTGACAGCGAATATACTCACGATGAGTGTGTTTGGTGCGCTCCTGATGTATATCGTCAGCATGCTCGCCCTGTTCAAACTGCGCCGCACAGAGCCAGATACCGTGCGGCCATTCCGCGCACCGTTTTACCCTTACTCACCAGCCTTTGCGCTGATCAGTGCCTGCATCTGCATGGTCACCATGATTTATTATAATCTGCTGATATTCGGTATTTTTTGTCTGTTCCTGGTGCTGGCGTATGTCTATCATGCGATGACGGCTGGCAAGCGTTCGCCTGTGCAGAGTGAAGGCAACAGCAATCCCATGAACACGGAAACCGCAGCAAGATGAGCATAAGGCCCGCACAATTCAGCCACATCGTCGGCACGCGCACTTACCAGTTCCGCGACCTTAAGGACTTGCTGGCCAAGGCCACGCCGCTGCGTTCTGGTGACTCGCTGGCGGGAGTGGCCGCAAGCACGGCAGAAGAGCGTGTGGTGGCGCAAATGTGCCTGGCAGAACTACCGCTGAAAACCTTTCTCAATGAAGCGCTGGTGCCTTACGAGAGCGATGAAGTGACCCGCCTCATCATTGATGAACATGATGCCACTGCCTTTGCCACGATCAGTCATCTAAGCGTAGGAGATTTTCGTAACTGGTTGTTGTCAGATGCGGCAGATACTGCAACGCTGACGGCGCTGGCACCCGGCATCACACCAGAAATGGCAGCCGCCGTCAGCAAGCTCATGCGCGTGCAGGATTTGATTTTGGTGGCAAAGAAATGCCGCGTGGTCACGGCATTCCGCAATACCCTGGGTCTGGAAAACCGCATCGCCACGCGCCTGCAACCTAACCACCCAACTGACGATACCACCGGTATCGCTGCCAGCATACTCGACGGCTTATTGTATGGCAGTGGCGACGCCGTGATAGGCATCAACCCCGCCAGCGACAATGTGCCGCAAGTCATCAAGCTGCTGCACATGCTCGACGCCATCATCGAGCAATATGCAATACCCACCCAGTCTTGCGTGCTCACGCATGTGACCAATACCATGGCGGCAATCGAGCGTGGTGCACCAGTCGATCTGGTGTTCCAGTCCATCGCGGGCACCGAGGCGGCCAACAGCAGCTTTGGTATCAACCTCGCGCTACTGGCAGAAGCACGCAGCGCCGCCCTGTCACTGGGGCGCGGCACGGTGGGCCAGAATGTCATGTACTTTGAAACTGGCCAGGGCAGTGCCTTGTCAGCCAATGCCCATCATGGCATGGACCAGCAAACATGCGAAGCGCGTGCCTATGCTGTGGCGCGTAAATTCCAGCCCCTGCTGGTGAATTCTGTCGTCGGCTTCATCGGGCCTGAATATCTTTATGATGGCAAGCAAATCATACGCGCAGGTCTCGAAGACCATTTCTGCGCCAAGCTGCTGGGCTTACCCATGGGTTGCGATGTCTGCTACACCAACCATGCCGAGGCTGACCAGGACGACATGGATATCCTGCTGACTTCCCTCGCCACCGCAGGCTGCAATTTCATCATGGGCGTGCCAGGGTCAGACGATATCATGCTCAATTACCAGAGCACGTCTTTTCACGATGCGCTGTATTTGCGGCGTGTGTTGGGCTTGCGGGCTGCGCCTGAATTTGAAGCCTGGTTGAAGCAAATGGAGATATACAAACACGATAATAGGCAAGATGAGCAATTGCAATTACAATTACATGATGCCCTGCCGCAGGGTTTTGCACCTGCGCTGAGAAGACTGACATGAGCACCAAGCCCCCTGTCCATGCCAACCCATGGGAAGCCCTGCGCCAGTTCACCCAGGCGCGCATCGCCCTGGGCCGTGCTGGCGTCAGCGTACCTACCGGTGCGCAACTGGCCTTCCAGCTCGCCCATGCGCGCGCTCGTGATGCCGTGCATCAGGCGCTGGATGTCGATGTACTAGCACAGGCTTTGCAAGCTGCTGGATATGCCAGCCTGCATGTCAATAGTGCAGCGCATGATCGCCATACTTATTTGCAGCGCCCAGACCTGGGCCGCCGATTGAATGAAGCAGGACGCGAGCATCTGGGGCAATTGTCATCCCCGGTTAGCGATCTCGCCATCGTCATTGCCGATGGTTTATCAGCCCCTGCCGTGGCGCAAAATGCCCTGCCCTTGCTGGCAAGTTTGCAGGCCAGACTCACGCCTGACAACTGGAGCCTGACACCCATCGTCATCGCCACCCAGGCCAGGGTTGCCATAGGAGATGAAACAGGCGCGCTGCTGAATGCGCGTGCCGTACTGGTCTTGATTGGAGAAAGACCGGGCCTGAGTTCCCCCGACAGCATGGGAGCCTACCTGAGCTGGGCACCCCAACCCGGCCTGACTGATGCTGCACGCAATTGTATCTCCAACATACGGCCAGATGGCCTTAGTTACGATACCGCCGCTTACAAGCTGCATTACCTGCTGAGTGAAGCGCGCAAACGTGGATTAACGGGAGTAGGCTTGAAGGACGAGACCGAAGCACCTGTTCAGCTTGGCAGCCAAAGCGTGTCGAATTTCTTGCTGGAAAAGTAGGGTGCTCCATGCGCGCCGCTTCATGCTTATGAAGTGCTTGCGTAAAAAATAAAGCGGTGCGCACGGCGCACCCTACTCCTTTTTCAACATCCATTGCAATTGCCGTGACGTAGGGCGCATTGTAATGCGCCGCATCTCATTTCCGCATCCACAAGCAATTGACATGACCGTGAACCACGCTTGCATGCGGTGCATCGCAATGCACCCTACACAACGGCTATGCTTGAGCGGTGGAGTCCTACATGCCGGATACTTTCAGGTAGAGAAATCGATTGTTGACATGCGCTACTGCCACACTGCGCTGACACGACTATCAGTGACGATTTCCCAGTCGTATCTACGCGCGCTCAATCCGGGATATTTTCAGGAACGTTTACCAGAACTCATTTCATCGACAGGATGACATACATTCCATTTAAATTTCACCAGGCCCGCGCAACTATCCGCACAGGCCCGGCAAAAAAATTTACTCAAGCAAAAACCGCATTCAAACTAGCAATAATCGCTGTCTGACTACCATCCGCCAGCGGAACCGTAACGGTGGAACCTTTGAAGGCGACCACGCTTTGCCCGGATGGCGCAGCTTGTGAGAAAGCTTTGCTGGAGCTGGCGTGGGCCATGCTACCGTAGGGGCCATAAGTGGTGCCGCTTTTTCCGGTCAGGGTCAGTTGCAACACGCATTGCCAGCCAAACCATGTGCCGGTGTAGCCAGAGACAGACACTATCGGATCGTTATAGGGGATGTTGGCAACCTGGCTGGTTCCGCTATTGCCACCATGCTGCAGAGTGGTGAAGATGCCGGTTTCCTTGTTCTGCGTACCGATGTTGTATGGGCCGGTGCCGGTATTGACGGACTGTATGGCATTGAGTACATCACCGGAACGCACCGTCACTTGTGTGATATTCGGGTTACCCGCTGCTGCGATGATCGCGGTGTCATCAAAGGCGTTGCCAGCGGGCGGGTTCGCCAGTTGATCAAGGATCATGAACTGTGCCTGCTCGAACTGGAAGTTGCCTGAGTTCAGGCGCCACATGAAAATATCCTGATAATTGTACTGCTTGTCACCGCTGTTAAAGCCTGCGGAAACGACATTCCACACCTGTTGTGCGCTGGCGTTAGGTGCTGAATTACCTGGTTCAAACTGCGCGCCATAACCGATGACGGAGGGGGATATTCCAGCATCGAGAAACTTAAACAAGCGTGTGCCATCGTAGAATTGCGGCGAGACAAAATCGAAGGCGCTGTTGACGGTGGGATAGTCGATGGAATCAGTCAGCCAGGCAGGTGTGAATGACAGGAAATATTTAACGGGCTGCTCATCAAACACCTGGCGTATCGTGGAGAACAGTATCTTGAACTGGTCCTGGGTCATGTCGTCGGAGACATCGCCTTCCCAGTCTATATCAAGGCCATTCATGCCATTACCTTGCAGATAGCTGACAAGATTATTGGCAAATTGTGTTGCCTGAGTCTGCGGGTCGCCTGGGTTGGAAAAAATCGCGGCCAGGGTATTGGCGCCTGAATACACCATGGTCGCCAGAAACTTGATGCCAGGGTTGACCTGGCGCGCATCATGCAGCACAGAATTCAGGTAATCCTGATTGCTGAGTCCGCCTTCATGCGTTGAACTGCCAATTTCTATGGTGTCACCATTGACGGCTGGGGTGACGGCAAAAAAAGCGATGCCGAGAAAGTTGGCGCTGTTATAGGTTTTATTGTTGATGAGTGTTTGAAAGCAACTGTTTGCGCTGTTGTAGTTGGTGCCGGGTGGTTCATCTTCGTTCAGATAAATCCACGCATTGACTCCATTTGCCAGGTCTGCCATGTTGATACTCCTTTGGATTGATGTGATAGTTTGCCTATCCTCAATATGCAGCCATCAGCACGATGGCCATAAAGGCCATAAACTCGGCGTGACACCTCATGCCATCTGCATATCTTCATAAAGAAATCGGACTGGGTGGGCTTTGCAATCGCGCTAAAAAGCGGATTGATGTTAACAATTCCGGTGCCCGGATCAACATCTGGGCTTGCAGAAAAGTTAACATTTTTATTATATCAAAAAAACAATTTATTTCCAGTTTTTTTACTTGCTGTGCCTTGTGCCTCACATCCGCATTCTGGTTATGCAAAATCCCCAGTCCGTTTCTGGCGAGACTGTGCGGGCCTGAACATCAATACTGCCTGCTCTTGTCCAACACGTATAGACACCATAAAGAGGAAGAGCATGATAGAACTGCACAATAAAATCGCCATCATCACCGGAGCCAGCTCAGGCATAGGGCGGGCAGCCGCACTGCTGTTTGCCAGCGCAGGCGCAAGCGTGATTGTTACTGCGCGGCGGCAGCCTGAACTGGACAGTCTGGTGGCACAGATACGGCAGGCGGGTGGCCGTGCCGCAGGCATTGCGGGCGATGTCAGGCAAGAAGCCTATGCGCAAACCCTGGTTGATTTTGCCGTGCAGGAATTTGGCGGGCTGGACATTGCCTTCAATAATGCGGGCACCATGGGTGAAATGGGGGCAACGCTGCAAGTGTCTGCCGCAGGCTGGCAAGATACGCTGGATACCAATTTGAACAGTGCATTTTTTGGCGCGAAATATCAGATACCTGCGATGCTCAAACGCGGTGGAGGCAGCCTGATTTTTACATCTAGCTTTGTCGGCCATACGGTGGGTTTTCCTGGTGTGGCCGCCTATGCCGCCAGCAAGGCGGGGTTGAATGGCTTGACGCAGGCATTGGCAACAGAATTTGGCGCACAAGGCATACGCGTGAATGCGATCTTGCCTGGCGGCACAGAGACACCGATGGCACATCAAATGAACCACACGCCAGAGGCCATGGCCCAGGTCGCCAGTCTGCATGCCTTAAAGCGTCTGGCGCAACCGGAAGAAATTGCGCAGGCAGCACTGTTCCTGGCATCGGATGCGTCTTCATTCATGACGGGTACAGCGATGCTCGTCGATGGCGGGGTGTCGGTGAACAGGACTTGAGTCTGGGTGTTTTAAGCACGCTGAAATTCGTGTACTAAAACTCATCTGCTGACATTCCACAGACAGGGTGCGTCGCGCGCACCCTACGCACCCCACTCACCTTGCTTGCATTTGCATATATACAAGTTCCTGTTTTTTTGCGATGATGCTGACTCTTTTGGCAAGGCATTGCCCAACTCCCGCTCAGCAACAAGGTTTTTACATGGCTACCGAAGTCGAGATCCAGAATTTGTACATCGCTTATTTCAACCGCCCTGCCGACAAGGCTGGTCTCGCTTACTGGAAGGATGTCAGCCTGAGCCTCTTGCAGATCGCGCAAAGCTTTTCTGAACAGAAGGAATATGCGAGTGCCTTTGCCGGGTTCACGGCAGAACAAACCATCAATGCCCTGTACAACAACCTGTTCAACCATAAGGCTGACGCGGATGGTCTGGCCTACTGGAGTAGTCAGATCAAATCCGGCAAGGTCAGCATCGGTGCAGCAGCGATTGCGATTTTGAACGGTGCCACAGGTGCAGACCAGATGGCGGTGCAATCCAAGAATGCAGCGGCGATTGCGTTCACCAAAAAACTGGTCGCTGATCCCCTGGCAGACTATGCCTATAACCTCGGTGGCACGGCATTCAACACAGCCAAGAGCTGGCTGGCTCCTGTGGTTGATATCCCCAGCGGTATTGATGCCATCAACAGCCTCGCCAGCATCACTGGCAAATTAACGTCGAGTGCAGCCTATGGTAACGACAAACTGGCAAATGCAGTACTCGTGCCTGTGCTGGCGGGCCAGAACAATACAGGTAGCAGGACCGGGGACTTTTATTTCACTGCGGACGATAGCCAGTTGCTGGCATCGAATACCAGGCTGACAGGCAACGGTGCGGCAGTGGCGCTCAATGTCAACAGTTTTTTTACGCCAGTCTCGCACAGCAGCGCAATGGTTAGCGCCGTGCAGACACTGAACCTGCAAGCGGGCGCTGACACCAGCAATGCGGGCAACGATTTCCTCAACAGTTTCACGACGATCAATGCCAACCGCATCAGTGGTGGTGACAATATCGTGCTTGGTAATCTGTCTGGTCAGACTGTGAACCTGAATAACCAGAGCGGTACATCGACAGTCACGCTGGGCGGCATCAACCAGAGTGTAACCCAGGCTGCGGCGCAGGCCAACTCTGTCGTCAAGAGCACAAGCGCCAACCTCAAAGGGGCGAGCTTCAATTTCAGCAATACCGGCACGGGCGACCATACACTGGATGTAGCAGCAGGTGGCAATGGTTTCACACTGGACCGTGTCAATATGATAGGCCTCAACAAGATCATTGCGCGCGGAACCGATGACACTTACCTGGACATTACACCCTCGCGCGATCTGGCCATCAGTCTGTCCAGCAGCAAAAATGTCACTATCGCTGCCAAGGGCGGACAAAATGTGAGTATCAGCGGCGTCAAGGCATACGGGCTGACGCTGTACGGCAACAGCAAATTTACGATAGAAAACAGTCAGTTTTCCAGCATCGACCTTTCCGACAAAGGTGGCACGCTGACGGTCAAGGATATCAACACCGAAGACCACACTATCTACAGCTCCGTGCCTACCAAACTTGACATGAGCAATGGCGGCGGTGGCACGATCAAATTCTCTGGTGCCGGTAGTTTTGACATCACGGGCGCGGGCAGCAAGCCCAAGGCGTATTTTTATGAATTTGGCGCAACTGGTGACATCAACCTGACCACGGCCGGTACCAATTCTGTGGGCTTTTACGAGTTCCTGGGAACCGGGGCAGTCACCGTCAATCTTGGTGGCACTGGCATGCTGTTCCTGGGTGCTTACTCAACGCACAGCTCAACAACAGTGAATGTCTATCAACCGGGTTCCAGCATATTTATAACGGGCAACGGCGCACTGGTGAATGTGCTGGAGACAGAAGGCAAGACTGGTAACTTTAACTTGACGACCAGCAGTTCCACGCCAACCAATATCAAACTTGCCAGGACGGGCGGCGGAAATGACAAGATGGAGATTAAATATTCGACAGTAGAAACCATCAAGACTGCGCTGTGCACCATCAGCAATTTCAATGTCACTGGCAACGATAAATTCGCTACAGGTACAGCAGCGACATCACTGAGTAAAATCAGTATCAACAGTTCTGACTTTGCCAGCCTCGCCAGCAATATTGCCAGCAGCGCGGCCGCAGCCGGACAGGCACTATCGGCAACTGCGGGGCAGGCATACCTGATCACCATCGGCAGTGGTGAGGCCGCAGGTACTTATCTGTATGAACACACTTCTACAATCGCCAATACTGTTGCGGGCACAGATGTCATCGTCAAACTGGTTGGTGCCAGCCAGTTTGGTACGGCAGATATTGTCGATTACGCGTATTGACAGACAGTAGAGATGCAGGGATATGCGTGTCCCTGTATCTCTACTGCCAGGTGCGTGCACATACACTTGACGCACCCGCCCACTACTGGCACACTACAGCTTCCATCAACCACCACAGGAGACAACATCATGAGAACCACGGATATTGCCCTCTTGTCGGCTGCCTGATCTGCCCACATCGCTGCCTACATCTTCTCCTGGCGTCTTATAAAGCTTATCGCTAGTGTGCTGATGCGCGTCCGCTTTCGGGTCTGATCGCGCGCCGACTTCCATTTTCTTTTTTCGTTCCTGCTCGCCCTGGCATTTTTCTTATTTGCCGTGGCTGCAGGATGGTTCAGTGCATCCAAAAACGATGCACGCCCATGAATATGGACAGACACACTTATCATGATCAATTTTGATTTCGCATCCCTGCGCCTGATCGGCCTGACACCGGCTATCGCCAACCAGTTACACGCACTGACGGCAGATAATGACGACGATGCCAGCCTGCAAATGGCACGTATTACCGAAGTACACCGCGACAGCCTGGTCGTTCACAATGGCAGCCAGACCATGCAGGTGCGCGCCCTGCCGCGTCTCTTGCATGAACTGGCAGCAGATGACAGCAACCTGGCCGTGGGTGACTGGGGCCTGTTGAGCAATAGCGGCGATATCGGCGCTGACTATAGATTCATCGCCCGCATGCCGCCATTCACGCATCTGGCTCGCCGCAATAATGAAGGACGTTTGCAAGCCCTGGCCAGCAATGTCGATACCGCCCTGCTCGTCATGGGCCTGGACAGCGACTTCAAGCTGCGCAGGCTGGAACGTTACCTGGCACTGGTACAGGCTGCCGGAGTTGCCCCTGTCATCGTGCTGACCAAGGCTGATGTGCACGAAGATGCGCCGGCACGCCTGGCTGAGGTAGAACAACGCCTGTCTGCCAGCGTGCCAGTGCTTGCGGTCAACGGCCAGAGCAGTAAGACAGCAGACTTGCTGGCACCCTGGATGGCGGCTGGCCAGACTTTGATCTTGCTGGGTTCATCCGGCGCAGGCAAATCGACGCTGACCAATACCCTGGCAAGCAGCGCGCAAGATACCGGCGCAGTGCGCACCAGCGATGGCCGTGGTCAGCACACCACCACCGCGCGCTCGTTACACCAATGCCCCGGCGGAGCCTGCATCATCGACACCCCCGGCCTGCGTACCCTGCAACTCAATCTCGATGAGCAGGAACTCAGCGCCAGCTTTGCCGACATTGATGCGCTGGCAGCCGAGTGTCAGTTCCGCGACTGCAGCCACCAGAGCGAACCCGGCTGCGCCGTGCGCGATGCCATTGATGCAGACAGGCTCAGCAACTTCCAGAAACTGCAACGCGAAACCCGCCGCCACCAGCAAACCCCGCTGGAACGAATAGCAGCAAGGTCGAAGTGGAAGGTCTTGATGCGCTCAGTGAAGGAGAAAGACAGGATGAAGCGGAGCTAGGTTTGCAATAGGCCTGAGATGCGGTTTGGATACGGTTTGGATGTGTTTTGGATACGTTTTGGATAAGTTCGGTCCATGATGCAAGAGTGACGCAAAGTGTTGTGACGCAAGCTGGAGACCACTGACTGGTACTCCAGCAGCGTTATCGCAGCCCGCAAATCCGGTAAATTGTGAGATGCGGTTTGCAACGCTTGAATGGCTTTGCCATCCCGGCATAGTATCTTAAATAAAATTTGCAACCAAGTTAGTTGCAATTTATATATAAGTAATTTATAGTGTGAGCATTACAAGCTCAAACCAAGCGCATCATGACTACACACAACATCACCACCGTCACACTCTACCGCCCTACCGGCCCTGAGGAGCTGGCACTGGTGCGCGACAGTGGCAACAAGAAATGGCCGCCCCGCCTGCCTGAACAACCTATCTTTTACCCTGTGACCAATGTGGAATACGCGATACAGATTGCCAGGGACTGGAATGTGCCAGCAAGCGGCTCTGGCTATGTCACCCGCTTTGAGGTTAGCAAGAGCTTTATGGACAACTACCCAGTCCAGACCGTGGGTGGTGCCATACATACCGAGTGGTGGATACCGGCAGAAGATGTCGAGCTCATGAATGCCAATATCGTTGGCGAGATTGAGCTTATCCATAGCTTTACTGCCTGAGGCAAGTCTCAAGCTTGATAAAATGCAGGGCGAACATGGCATGCCCTGCATTTTATTTTTTAGCTTATTCGCTTTCCCTGAGAAATTCCTCATACCGCAATTGTTCACGCACCATCCGGCGTACGCTACGCACGACGCTCATACTGCCTATCACGCAGATAGTCATCACAAGCAATATCAACCTGTAATCAAGCCCCATGTGGTAGCGACCGATGGAGAACAGATACGCCGTCACTGCATAATAAAATGTTGGCAAAGACCAGTAAATGATGCCAGAACCCACCCACAGCAATTTACTCTTTTTGGCGACTTCTACCAGATGCTTGAGGATGTGCAAATGCCAGATAAAAGCTGGGAAAGCAATAAAATATAAAGGCGCATGGGCTTTATCGAAGATGGTGTAAAAACTGATGAGCCATGGTTTTATCGGGAGCCAGTGCAAACACATTACGATCAAATACAGTGCCCCTGGCAATAACATCAGCAGGCAACTTAGTGCCAGGTTTCGCATAAGCTCAGGCACATCTCTCGATGGCTGATATTCACGCGCCCGGCCCAAAACCAGCCGGGTAAACAAGAATCCAGCAAGCGCTGAAGATAACAAGACATGGAGAGTCAGGAAACCGCCATAGCGTAAATATGGAGATAACAAGGGCTTGTCTGGAAAAAACATGTAAAAAACGAGGCGCAGAAATAAGGCAGTTACCACCGTCAGGATAATTGAAGGCGCAATCCAATTGCGCCTGGAGTCAGAAAACGCACCGGCTTGCGCAAAGATAATGATTTGCAGCAAAACAACCACAAGCAAAGACGGTAAAGACAGGAAAGCAAAAATGGGGAACAGGCCCGTCATGAACCTTGACAAAGGCATAGAAACGCCTAGGGCGACAATATTCATTGATTTATTTGTATATTGGAATTAAGCGCATCTTACACTGACTCATGCTGCATTTGCTTGAGAACATGAGGCTAAAGAGCCTTGAATAAAGTGCCATCATCCCTCATGGCAGGCGGTATGCATACAGAGGTATATGTCAAGACGTAAAACATCGTCATGAGCAAGTCGCATGCTATAGTCGCAACGCCATCAAGCTTCCTTACTTCTGTCACACGCGAATACGTACATAAACTGCGGACAATATCTTGAGCAATACAAAAACCTGCAATACGACCAGTTTAATTTCTTCATGCAGCAAGCAGTGCACAGGCCAGCTGAGCCGCCGGCTTTTCACACTATTCTGTTTCTCGTTCACCAGCCCGGCCTTAGCTTTTTCACCCATATCCAACCTCGAAGAGCTGATCTATGCAGCCATTGGCAGTGCGATAGTCAGCCTGATTGCCATGGTCGTGGTGCTGGTCAAATTAAAGATCAGTTTATTGCCGCGTTTGCTCGCCATGCTGGCGACGCCTGTGCTGGTATTTCCGCTGTGCATGGCGGGCAGCATGGGCATGGGTTACATTGCGCATGAAATCAAGCAGTACCAGCAAGAGCAGGATGCGGCACACATCGCCCGCGTAGAAGAAGACGCCTGGCAGCATAATTTCTTGCGCATCAATGCCTGTGAGGGCAATCATGCATTGCTGCAATCAGAACTGGCCTCGGGCAGGCACCAGATAGAAAACAAGTTACGCGCCTTGAATGAATGTGTGCTGCCGCAAGCCGATGCGCAGGCATTGCGCATCCTGTTGCAGGATGCGGTGAGTAATGACAAGGAGGAGCGTACCTACTGCACTTACCTGCCGCCAGTCTTGCAGAGCATGAATACCGTTTTGCTGGATGTATTTGGCGAGCAAAAGCTGTCGCTCGCCTGCCCTTCGCCTAAATATGCTTATGTTCCCGACACAAGCAAAGTCTCGCCAGCATGGTGGGATATTCTGAACGATGAGCAAATCACATCAGACACCAAAGACAAAGATCGCCTGTTGACTGTCTTGCGCTATTTGCAGGCGCATGGCGTGGATATGAAAGTCGTCGCGGATGACCGCTCGCTGCTGACTATCGCCATGGAAAGCGGCAAGGTTG
Organism: Undibacterium sp. KW1; assembly: GCF_009937955.1. Lineage (NCBI taxonomy): Bacteria > Pseudomonadati > Pseudomonadota > Betaproteobacteria > Burkholderiales > Oxalobacteraceae > Undibacterium > Undibacterium sp. KW1. The sequence goes on from NZ_AP018439.1 coordinate 4,380,676, forward strand.
ATCTCATCCTGTTTGCCCTCGATGCAGGTGTCGATCCGTACGCGCTGCCTGAGAATGATAGCATGCTGTCGCCACAGCAAATCTGGACGCTGCAAAGATTTGGCTATGCCGATGCGGGGCCAGTGGCGTACAGCGAAGCAGACCAGAAACGCATACAATCACGCCTGCGTGAAATGAATAGCAAGGAGGCGGCATCACTGGCACAGAAGTTACCGCTTAAAGGCGGCCTGGCCGCAGCCAGGGATGGCGGTGCCGGATTACTGGCCTACCTGATCAAAAGCAGCAACAATATGCGCGAGCTTAACCGCGCTGGCCGCGATCTCATCGACGTATATGCCCAGACATCGCCGGCGGTATTGGACGTGCTTGATCGTCTTAACGATCAACAGTTGCGCGATTTTATCTGCCCGGATGCCAGCAGCAAGGGCGACGACAGTGACAATAGCAATGGTCATGCACTGTATGCACGTGCCGTCAGCGCCGAGAATCAGGCGCTGGTCAATTTCTTAAAACGACGCAAAATGCCTGAGACTTGCCCGGGCATGCCCAGGCAAGAGCAGTAACACAGACCCCGCACTTGCATGCTGCAAGTCTGTGCTGACCTGCTATCAGGTCAATGCAGGTGCCGGTTTAATATTTGGCAGCGGCACGTTCTTGCCATCGACAGTCAGGCTGAATGTCGCGTCCTTGTGCACCAGTCGCACTTTCAGCACGCCCTTCTTTTTATAGACAACGGTACCATTGAGGCTGAGTTCGCCATCCTTGAGTTCAAGGATATTACCGCTTTCATTGGCAATGCCTGCCACGCCATCGATAGCCGAAACTTTGGTATCGCCGTCTATCTTGACGCTGCTGCTATTGGTATCGGGTGCTGCAAAGGCGGGGATATTTGCCGACAAGGCTGCCAGCATACTGAGCAAGACAAATGTGGATTTCATTTTTGATCGTGTCATCACAAAAAAATATAGAACTCATTTCATAAATAGGATGAGTGCGAACAAGACGATTTGGGATGCAGTGCAAGGCGTGGTCCGCTGCTAAGGCTCCTGCCTTAGCGAGGGCCACAACGCCGCAATGCGCCCAAATCGTCAGTTCCCGGAGGGTTTACCTCATAGCGCGTGCTGGACAGCGTTGGACTCGTTATCAATAGCACCGCTATTGACTGCCTCGTCCGCCTTGCCAGCCCACGCTATGAGGCAAACGCATCTCACCCTATTTATGAAATGAGTTCTAGAAACACTACCCTAAGACATATCAATTGTTTTGTCAAACAGGCAATGCAAGCAACAACGCAAGACGAAAAAAAACCTGCCAGTGGCAGGTTCTTTTAAAGTCACCCAAGCCGGATTAAACGCCCTTACTATCTGTAAAGTGAATCTATATCCCAGGATGACATGTTATGTATGCCGTGTTTATCCCTGCTCCCTGGCTTATCTGCCAGGTGATGCAGTTCTTTGCAACGTAAAGCTATTCTAGACAGCGCAGGCGTTCAAGTCTGTGCGCTGGCATACACACTTTCATTTCCACCGGGTTTTACCAAATGTAATTAAAGCTGCATCCAAACTGTAACTCCTTATACTCGCGGCTTATAGAATAATTAAGCTTATTTGACATGAAGTTTTGCCGCGCTAACTTATCTTGCTGTTTAACCTGCTATTTACACAAAGCCTCGTTGCTGACAACGCTGCTCAGTATCGCCCTGGTGACGCCAGCATTGCAAGCCATGCCTGTTGAAGTGCATACCCGCATCGCTGCGCCCATCATCACAGGCAAAAAAATAGCGCTGACGCTGGACGCCTGCTCGGGCAAGTTTGATGCTGAGTTGCTCGATTTTCTGATTCGCAAGCGCATCCCCGCGACTATCTTTGTAACCAAGAAATGGCTGGACAAAAACCCGCAAGGCGTTGCCATCATCAAGGCTAATCTTGATTTGTTTGATGTTGAAGACCACGGCGAAAAGCATATCCCCGCCATCATAGGTACGGGTAAAAAAGTCTATGGCATGGCCGGTGAACCCGACATCGCCAGCCTGCAGCGTGAAGTCACCGAAGGTGCCAAAGCCATCACCAGCGCCATGGGCACCACCCCGCAATGGTACCGCGGTGCAAGCGCCAAATATGACCCGCAAGCCATGGATGAAATCAAACGCATGGGCTACAAGATCGCTGGCTTCTCACTTAATGCCGACCAAGGCGCAACGCTGCGCAAACAAGCCATCATCAAACAATTCAAACGCCTGCAGGCGGGCGACGTCATCATCGCCCACATGAACAAGCCAGCCTCTGACTCTGCTGAAGGTTTGGCCGTGGCACTGGAAGAGACATTGAAACAGGGCTTTGTTTTTGTACGGCTGGATCAGGTGGAGTTGCAAAGAGTGGATTTGCAAAAATTACAGACTCCCAGACGCAGCGTTGCACTATCCAATTGATGCGGCAAAAAACTGTCTGTCATCCTCCTCTGCTGCAGGCATCTTAAACGCTTGCAAGCCTCACGCTTCACTCAGCGCGCCCATCCACATCAAGATTTGACTGGCAACATACGCCGCAACACGCCGTCTTTTTTGACCAGGCCATGCCACAAGGCAGCCGCTGCATGAAAAGCGGCCAGTGCGAGCAGGATATTGGCCAGCAAGCCGTGCAGCTCAACGACATTATGTCTGAGCTCTTTGTTGGCAGGGTCAAATGCTGGTACGGTAATGAGATTGAATATATTGTCCCCGCGTATCCATACTGCGGCTACCCCAATGATCACTATAGCCACCATGAGCAGGTACAGCAGATGATGTATGCCTACCGCCAGTTTGCCCAGCATGCCGGGATCAGCCGCTGGTAACCGGGCGCCTGAGGTTCTGCGCCAGATGAGTCGCAATATCAATACCGCGCCCAGCAAGACACCAAAACTGATATGCAGGCTGCGTACCGTAACGCGTGGCGTGCCTTTTGGGAAAAAGTCTATCGTCTGCCCGATTACCCAAAGCCCCACCACCAGAATGGCGCTGAGCCAATGGAACAGTATGGTACGGCGATCATAGACCAAGGCTGAAGTCAAAGCTGAACTTGTATGCATGAATACCCTACCCCAAAAATTTGTGAACTCAAAAATTTGCACGTCAATAGCAAGAGCAGGCACCCATCATCCCGATCAAGGCCAAGACAGCATGGAAAATCATTTCTGTGCTTGCCATCCGTAATCCATCGTGTCTTGATTACATTTGCCGTTACGGTGAAAACCGGGTTAATTTCACAAAAGCCAAGTCCTTAAATCAAGTTCATTCTCAAAAGCCAGGACTTCAAGGCAAGATACTGCCCTTTAACAATATTGACCATTCCGCTTTGGCTATGGTGAAAAAGGTAAAGCTCGGTCTCTGCATGGAAATCAGCCAATTGATCAATGATATCTCTCCGAACCCATTCGGGTAAAGAATGCCATAACTCAATATCAATCTCTGATTTGCCCAGTAACTGCACTGCGGCATGAATTACCTCACCTTCAGTATAGAAGCCTTTAGAGTGCATCGTTAATATTCCTATCAATTTCCTCTTGATTTCTGCCATCTCCTTGGTTTTCTGCAAATTTTGCTGACATAGCTGTGTTTCTTCAAACACGGCAAAAGCCTGCAACGCTTTTTTCCGGTCCATCGCAGATTTGATTCTCTCAAAAATCCAAGTTGCGCCTTTGTTTGCATAAATTAAATCGATTGGCTCATCACATGGTTCGAATACCCATACGCAATTTGGCGTAGAGTCGCAAATGTGCTTAATGACTATATCAAGGCCTGTAGGTTTCGCCTCGTCTGGTTCAATCCAGCCATTAGCTTCTGTCTCCAGCATATTGATGTAATCCCCGCGCAAAACAAAGGAATGCCAATTAACTTCTCCTTCCGGGATAAATTTGGCCAGCCACTGGTATATCGGCCTTGGTTCTATCTTAATATGCTCGCCAAAGCGGAATGACACCGGGTTGACGATACCTTGCACTTCTAATTCTCCTTTCCAAAGGGTTTCCGTTTTATCGAATTCCCAATTCAAAAAACAGGGAACCATAACAGTAAGAATTGCATCCATGCAGAAGTCCCTCGGAGGTCGATTTTCTAAATATAGTTTAGTTCGTATGATTAAGAATAAGCTCTGACATTCGCACAGGTGAATGTGAAATAATTACAGTTACTTTTCAGGTCTGACAGGCAAGTCTTGACTTTTAATCGCGCCGAAACTGTTAAACAGGCAGCGGGATAAGTCGGCACTTGGTGCCTGGGTACCAAACAAATAATAGCTGACACCTCATCTATCAAAATACGATCTACACCATCTGAATCAGAACTGCCTTCAGTATCACTCCACCCAAGCTCTATTCCAGCGGCCTCGCTACCAAAGAATTCCAGGCCGCCTGCGTCAGGTGCTCACGGTATTTTTTGGGTGAAGTATTTACCCGGCCTGACAACCAGGCGCGGCAATAGTTTTCTGCCTGGCCTATCAGCAGCGATGGCAGTAAATCATCTGGTATGTGTTTGATGTGATCACGCCTGCCGGGTGCTGCCCACCATGCGTGCATGTTTTTATTGCGAGTGCGGTTACGGCTTGTCAGTTCACCGGCCTGAGGTCCTTTGGCAATTGCTGCGCGTGCCTGGTACTGGAAGCGTGCCAGCTCTGGCTGCTCAGTCACCCAATCGACGTAGGCGCAAACGATCGCGGCTACGCCTTCTTGCGCGGTCTGGGCTTTGCCCAGGTAGTCTGCCAGCAGGCGCGCCTGGTCTTCGAGCGCGCTGAAGAACAGTGCTGCCACCAGGCCTTCTTTGCTGCCAAAGTGGTGATAAATATTGCCGACACTGGTGTCGCAATGCTGCTTGATGATTTCTATGGTGGCCAGGTCCAGGCCATGTTCATTAAAACAGGCGAGTGCGCCCAACAGGATATCGCGCTTTAACTGCGCACGCCTGCCGGGGTAATTGCGTTCAAGTACGTCTGCTGTTGCCAAGTCTATGCTGCCTGAAAATGAGTAAGAAGGTAAATAAGCGTGACCGTTTGATGTCGATGATACCGCAGCTCGCCCGGGAGTAAACCGCTTGACACCGAAAAATGTTCTAGAATAATATTCTTAAACAGAATTTAATTCTATTTTAGAATATTATTCTAATTTAAGGTTTTTCTTATACACTTCAGGAGACAATCAATGAGCCAGGCATTAGAGATGTTCAAACTCGGCGGCCCCGAGCAATTCAGTAAAATGGTTTGTCAGATGGCCCCTTACTTCAGCACCATCAACCCCACACTGACTGAACTGCGCCCCGGTTATGCATCTGCCAGCGTACCTTTCCGCCGCGAGATTACCAATCATCTGGGCACCATCCATGCGATTGCCCTGTGCAACGCAGCTGAGCTGGTGGCTGGCACGATGACGGATGTCACCATCCCCAAAGGTGCGCGCTGGATACCCAAAGGCATGACGGTCGAATACCTCGCCAAGGCCAAGACCGATGTCACCGCAGTGGCAGATGGCAGCGGCCTGGACTGGAGCACGGCGGGCGACAAGATCGTGACCGTGGATGTCGTCGATGGTGGTGGCGTCAAGGTGTTTACGGCGCGTATCACCATGAATGTGAAACTTGCGGAGTAAGCAGGCGTGGGGGAATTAGTGTCCCCTAATGTCTCCATTTGCCGTATTTAAAGAGTTACGATCCTGCACAACATCGACTACGCAAATCACCACCGTGATGTAGGGCGCATTGCAATGCGCCCTACGGTCATCCTTTTGCGAAGCTTGCCGTGGTTGGCTTGGTGGCAGGTTGCGTAGCAGGCATTTTCTTAAGCACTCTTGCTCTGCCTGGCAACAGCATCTTGAGGTTGACTTTGAACCACAGCCTTGGTTTCATCCTTCAAAAGCACGTACTCCATGATTACGCTCTTGCAGCTTTTCATCGTTTTCAAACCATTCTATTTCCGAGATTGCCGCTTCCTCCGCGACGACCGCATCAATGGCGGCGATGATTTCTCTTAATTCAGCAAACGGCACAGGGCGCTTGAGGATTTTGTCGAAGAACGAGCGTTCATGCATGATGGCGATGCTCCACTGTTGTTCTTCAACATGGGAGCAGCCGACGATGATCTTGCTGGTATGTAAACGCGGGCTGGCAAATTCGATGAGATAGCCCCAGTCTTCTTCCATGCAGGCAGCCTCAAAACTGGCGGGCAGTTTGGCGCATAGCCAGTTGGCGAGTGCGGCGCCGTTCTCGCTTTGCTCCAGCGGTGGCTGGAATAATGAAGTGGTAAACCTGACTTGATCGCGCATGATGGGAAGGATTGCCTGAGCCTGAAAAAGAAACGACAATGGCAGGAGCTAATTTGCATTAAAATAAAGTCTAAATAATAACGCAAATTGAGGTATGTCAGCTTCGGGGCAGAAAGGGAGTAAAAATTTATCGCACTGCCCTGATATCGCAGCAGTTTTTGCATCCATGTTTACATAAATCTCAACAATGGAATCCATACTCGAAGCCATATTCCGCTTTCTTTTCGAAGCCGTGTTTCAATTCATACTGTATGGCACAGGCTGGGTGCTGATCCCTGCCCTGACTTTGGGTTTAGTGCATAGCGAAGATTTTAATAGCAAGGCAGCGCCAGGAAGATCATATTACTGGCGCGACCGTAAGGGCATCGTCCTGAGTACAGATATGACCATGCTGGTTGGCCTCTTGTTCTGGGTGAGTGTGGTTGTGGCAGCGGTAATTTATTTCAAGCGCTCATAGAGATCATAGAGAGCCCGCCATTATGCTGTCAGCGCATCAAATCTTCCACACACTTTCCAGCATCGCCAAGCCCTGCGCATCGTATTGCCTGAGCTCGGCACGGTGATACGGGAAAAAATCATTCTCTCCAAAATACGCTTCACTGAGCTCTGCAAAATACTCACGGTGATTGCTGATGGCATAGGCTTCTTGCAGCTCAGATCTGTGGTCGCGGGTGACCTTGCGGTACAGCCCGGCGGCTTTGGCATTGTCGTAGGCGCGCAGGATAGCGGCATCAAGCTCGGGGTGCTGAAAATGGTAGGCATGCGAGAGTTTACTCAAAAGTAAGTCGTAAATGGACAGTAAAAATCTTCTAAAAATCATAAACTTAGATTATTTTCTGTTTGTCCATTTTTATTTTACCAAAATGAACAAATTCCGAAACAAGTGCATATTCGCAAAAAAAACCATTCAATCACACACAAAAAGAGCACTCAATTGCATTTCACCTGTACCACCTAGTCGCATTAAAAAACCACCTACGCTTTTATTCACAGATAGCTTACTTTATTTATAAGCGCCAATTTACCCCCATGGGGCTTTCCAAATTGTGCAATCAATTTAGCGATGGGTGCAGCAATCTCTTAAACGCTGGCCGGCGCTTATGCACTATATCGATTCAGCATGCTGCCGATCGATAATAATGCTATTGAAAACGCGATACATCCGATTGCCATTGGCAAGAAGAACTGTCTGTTTGCGGGTTCGGAATGTGCGGGCCGCCGTGCTGCCGCCATCCAGACCTTAATGGGCACGGCAAAATCAATGGCCTTGATCCGATGCAATGGCTCACCAGTGTCCTGGAACGTCTCCCGACGCGCCTTAACAATCAGATCGATCGCTGCTGCCATTCCCGAACTCTACACTTTTGTAACTTCTTTTTATACGTGCGATGGCAGGACGCCCACAATAAAAACGTATAGAAGTTTTAGAAAATGTTGGAATGTTAGAACTGACCCTATTTCTTGCATCCCTAATTGTGACGGTTCGGTGAAAATTGGGATTTTTACATGAACCAATCGCGCCAGCGAAGATTTGCAAATGCAACCTGCTCTGACGCCGGTACGGACTGATCCGTGAGCGCTCCAGTTTGTCCAAACGCGTTGTGCATAAGCTTAACGCCGATAGGCCAAAAATCGTAAGAAAATGGCTTGTTGCGGAATATCTAGTCCTGCGCATCTACTCGTATTTGTTGCGCTGGCAACCTGGGTTGTGCCAGTAATCCCAAATACTGTCAAACTTTTTTCAGTGCGCACTGGTAAAGATCGCACATTCCACGGGCGTACCTGCAATTCTTTTCGTGGCATCAACTCGTTTAGCCCATGCAGGGCGCTGGTGATCTACACATCTGCCACTAGCATCACTCACCAACTTGGAGCAACCAACAAAGGTACATTTCTTAGGGGCTGCTTTAGGCATTTTGATTCACCAATAAAAAAGCCCTGCTGTAATTAAGCAGACAGGGCGAAAGGTTTTTCAACCGAGGAGTCTAAAAACTACAAACAACACCAGCAAAGTGCAGACGTCTGCACAACCAAAAAAATTATAAGAACGGCTTTCAATCACAAATTCAATATACACTTACCCAAAGTAGATGCAAAAAACACAAGGCCATTTGCCAACGAAAGGAAAAAAAATGGACAAGCCCGAAAAAATCGATAACTATAATCACCTGCTGTATTCTGCGATCACTATATCTATTGGCGTATTCATGGCTGCATTAGCGACAGTGAAAGTCTATGTTAATGTCTTTCATGATGGTCCGTATTCAACGGATCCTGCAGTATGGGGGCAACTTGGTGACTATATAGGCGGAGTTCTTAATCCCGTCATAGGTTTAGCAACCTTATTTATGCTACTCATCAACATAAGATTGCAACAAAAAGAATTGCAAAATTCGAAGATCGAATTACACGACACCAAATTGGCGATGGATATTCAAGCTAAAGAAATGAAAGTGCAAAATATTGAACAATCTTTTTTTTCCATGCTTTCCAATTACCGCAGTCAACTTGATCTAGTATTTACAGAGGAAATAATTGGAAGTGCTTTTAACCACAACCAACAAAGAATAACAGTCACAGGACGTAGAGCATTAAATGCATTATGGAAGTCAAGAATGGCTTGGTCTATGATCATCGATACTATTAAAAATAAATATCAAAGCGAAGAAGACCCCAAGTTACCCCTCCACGACATACTTAACGCAGTAGATCAACCCGTTGGATTTGGTGATTGTAATTTCCCCAGCTCCCACCGTACAAATCAGCCTATCTGTACCGATTTCCCATCATCAAAGAACCTGTCAGCTATAACGCCAATTCGCCCAAGCGAATTTTCCTGTACCAAATTGAATACTGCAAAATAGGCATCTTTTCCGATTCAGGTGCCGTCATGCAACGCTACTATCCCAACCTTCAAGCCATTCACCAACAGACCATGCAGCTGGAGTACGCGCAATGCAAGCATTGTCAGCAAACACAGCACTTGGTTTCGCACGGCTTCATCCGCAAGAAACGCTTGGGTGCCGAACCGCAAGCAGTTGGCAAACGCGTCTACTGCTCCAACCGCCATCATCGCACCGGTTGCGGGCGTACCATGCAGCTTTATCTGGACTCGACCATCCGCTATTTACATCATGCTGGCTGCTGTGTGGTGGCGTTGGTGCTCTTGCTGATGGCGGGCATGACCGTCCAGCACGCTTATCACCAGGCGACCGGTGTCAGCATGCCGCGCAATGCGTATCGATGGTTGCATCGCTTACACATGCAGGCGAGTGTCTACCGTAGCTTACCGCACCGACCACCACTACAGGATGCCAATCCGTTCATGACAACACATCGTTCTGCGCGTCTGGGGTCATTGATGTCAACATTCCAAACCTTATTGCAGCGCTTTGGACAGCACCTTTGCACGGCCTATCAGTCGCAATTGCAACGATCATTTCTGTGATGCGTGTTCGCCGGTCGTCAGACTTTTTTCCACATTCCCATCGTTTCTGTAGATTCAGCTCCATTGATTTCTCTTTCCTTGCCCGTGCAACAGGTTTTGACTCTCGATCATTTTGGATGACGCAGATAGGCTTTGCCTTCTTTTTTGACTCAACAGGAGAACGCATGGCTGCTAAACCTTCATTTGAATTACGACTACGGGTGTTGAATGCCGTGCATGATGCCCCCGGCAATAGCATGCGCGAGCGCATCAAGTTCGTCGCCGATAAAACCTTTATCGATGGCTTGTCAGGTCACCTGCACCAGTTCACCTGGCGCACCATCAGTACATGGCTGTATCGTCATAAAAGCCATGGCATGACCACCCTGCAAAACAAGACCCGTTCCGATAAAGATGCTTATCGCAAGGTGCAGGTGAATCAGTTGGCCGAGGCAATCCATGAAGTGCTGCCGACGCTGACACACAATAAGGTCGGCGTGATCCCCAAAAGCGTTCTATACCGGGTACTTTTGCAGCGCGGTTTGTTCACCCGCTCGCAATTAGCACCGACCACGTTTTATAGGATGATACGCACCCACCAGTTACTGGATGACAAGGCTGTGCAAAAGCAACGCTTGTCGTTTGCCATGCAGTTCGCCAATCAATTGTGGCAAGCTGACACCTTGTATGGCCCGACCATCAAACAGGCGGATGGTCATTGGAGAAAGACTTTCCTGATCGCCTTCATCGATGATGCGTCCAGGGTGGTGACACATGCCGAGTTTTTCTACCGCGACAATACCGAGAACATGGTGTTGGCCTTCCGATCGGCTTTATACAAGCGCGGTAAGCCGGAGCGGCTCTATTTCGACAATGGCGCGAATTATTCCGCCAAGGAAATTCTGCAGGCTTGTGTGCGGCTGGATATTCATCTCTCTCATGCGCCGATTCGTGACGGTGCGGCCAAGGGCAAGATCGAGCGTTTCTTCAGGGGGTTCCGGGATCGCTTTCTGACCTTGCATCCCAGCTTCACGTCTCTGGAAGAATTGAATCGCCTGACGCATGAATGGGTGGAGGGGGAATACAATTCGAAGTCTCATAGTGCCATAGGGATGACGCCGGTTGATCGTTTCAATCTGGACCGTAACCGGGTGAAGTTTTTGACTGACGATGCGTTTTCTGCAGAAGTGTTTTTTATGGAGGAGACGCGTAAGGTGAGTAAGACCAACGTATTCTCGATCCATTCGCAGCGCTATGAATGCCCGGTCGATTTACGCGACAAATCCATTCAGGTGCGCTATGACCGCATGCGCCGTGACCGTTTTGTGGTGTATTTCAACGGCCACCGCATGGGGGAAGCAACGGTGCTGGATTTATACGCCAATGCGCGCTTGCGTCTGCCGGCAACGGTTGGGGGGCATGATGATTAAGGCCACCTTCGGTTTAACTAAAGAGCCGTTTTACCGCAGTGAGGTGGCGTTGTTGCCGCAGCAGGCCGAAGCCGTGGAGATGATCAGGGTTCATGCGCAGCACGGGGGCTTCTCGGTGATTGTGGGTCATCCTGGCGTCGGCAAATCTGTCATTCGCGAACATCTGGAACACTTGGGTAAGGAGCGCGATACGGTGGTGGTGTCTTTTAGCCAGACGATGCATACTTATCAGCCTATCTTGAAGCAATTGGCGGAGTCGTTGCAGGTGAATGCGCCAATGAAAGACATTGAAAAAGAGCTGATACAAGCGGCTTACCGTCATGTACAATCGCAAAAAACGCTGTATATCGTGATCGATGAGGCGCACTTGCTGGATGTGGGCATTTTACGTAAATTGCGCTTGTTGTTTGAGCGTTTCCCTAAAAAGCACAATCTGGTGTTGCTGGGGCATCCTGAGTTGATGTTTCGTTTGTCAATGACGTGTAATGAAGACATCAAGAGCCGGATCAGTTATTCCAGGCAGGTGTTGCCGTTGCATGACGATGACTTGACCAAATTTGTCGTCACCGAGCTGGCTGCTGTTGGTTTGGGTGCCAACACTTTCGATGAGGCAGCCTTGCAGGTCGTATTGCGGGCGGTGCAGGGTAATTTGCGGCTATGTCGTAACCTTTGTTACGCTAGTCTGATTGCTGCTTGCCTCGATCATCAACGCATTTGCACGGTGTCGCATGTCAATGCCGCGCTTCTGCAGCCGCACTGGCGTTCACACGATGCTTTGCTTAAGCAACAGGTCAAACCGCAGCGGGTGCCATCATGAGCATGCGTATCCACAAGCTCAACACTTACCTTCGGCCAGAGGACGCGTACACCATCGTTGAGTTTCTTGATCAGGTGCGTGACATGTTGATGCAGGCTTACGGCGATGATATAAAAATCATGCTGCAAGAAGCGTCACAGCACAATCCAATACAGAGGGAGTCGGATGATGATGAGTCGTTTTAGCGGGTAGCCGATATCATCATATCTTTCGGGGGGCGACATGCCCCCTTTTACACGACATTCGATATGACGGCAATTTGGTTGTCGTTATGATTTAAGTGAAGCTGGACATGCAAAATCGTATGACCGGAATGGGGTAATCCCGGCTCAATCTTGCCAAAATCGTGCGATGACAATTTGGGAGGAAGTACGATGGAAGCGGCGTGCGCAACAGTGATGCTGCCATTAATTACTTACATAGCTCGATTGAACTTCAATGGCATTGTTTTGTTACAGACAACCATTTTCAAACCGAAACTCTTTTTCAAATTATCAGCAGTTTAGTTGAGTGGATAGATGGTCATGCAGTCTTAACTGAAGATGAAAAAAAACAGTATGTATCAATTGTGATAGCACAACTTAGCTCTGTAGAAATACAAATTTTCTTTTTATACAGCCTAAAGAACTATGAAAAAAGAATGAATTTATTCACAAAATATAGATTCTTTAAAAATCTAGATTCTAAACAACGCGCTCTCGCATTTGTTAAACAATATGGTATGAACGCTAATTCGTATAGTTCAGAAGCATTTGATGTTTTTTAAGTGATGAAAAACAAAAGCCCTGATACCTTTGAGTATCAGGGCTTTATTCTTTCCACCCACGCCTATTCACCCAATCACGGGAGTTCAGAGTAAGCGCCAATTCTTCCCCCATGGAGCTTCCCAGATTGTGCAATGTGGCTGTCACCGCAAACAGTGGCTGGGGCCGTCATTATGATGTAAGTGAGGTTGCCCATCCAAAATATAACTGGCTACACCATTTATGAAATTTTGCATTCAGGTCAATCCAGTTTAAATAGGAGCATTCTTTACAGAGTTATAAAGTCGGTTCTGTCGAAGTTAGATGTCTATTATCGATGTAAACTAAATTGGCTCTATGTTTTCCCTAAATCCATTTTCCAGCAAACGGATATGTCCTCGGGTAGCAAGGCGCATCCAGTAATAAAATTGCGTGCTGGTGATTTGTTGCCAATGAATTTTGAATTTCCAGAGAGACAAATATTTGGAGACTATCAGCATCGCCATTCTTTGATTGGCATTGACGAAAGGATGGATCGCCAGAAAATCCGAAAACAGTCTTGCAGAAAATTTGACCGCTTCCTGAATCCCAGCGGGCTGATGCTCACTTGCTATAGCCAACAGAGTATCAACTGCGGGAGATAGTTCGGTATGTTGTACGAACACAGTGTCACCGCGCTTCAAATTAAAGCTGCGGTACTGGCCATAGTACTGAGGTCGATTAGGACAGATTGAGACGTGAGACGCAAATAAGGCGGATGCACTGAGCGCAGTCAATGGCAATGGGGCATGAAAAATTGCTTTCGGCAATAATGCAGTTTGAGCATCGTAGGCCAAGAACGCATTTCTGTCATAGCGGCCTTGATAGCAAGTCAGACAGGGTAACAAGTACAGTTTAGGATGACGCTCTCCTTTGGGAATAGCAGGACCCAGATGATGCATACGTATTGCATAAGCAGTGCATGCACTCTGCATAAGTTCATCCTCAAAAGAAAGATTACAAACCTGCTCCGAGTAGCCAGGTAGGGCAGCTACAAAATAATCCTGCTCCAACTTCAGTAACAAAAAACAATAGCCAGATGCATTCATGACCAGCACCGGCCAGGATGCGACTGTTGCCGCAATCTCTTCTTGAGCAATGCCCATAGTTTGCATACCCAGGCGACGGCTAAGTACCTGAAAAAAACGCCCTGTAGTCTGACCATGCGGCATCGGAGCCAGACCCAGCAAATGCGTGAGCCTGACCTTGATGCCTGACAAATTCAAGAGGACAGAGAAACAAGCCAGAAGACTGGTTTCGCTTTCGCGGCATTCTATTTTACCGACGAGCTTACTGTATTCTAGTTTTGCAATTACTTCATATGACATCGCTTTTTAACTATCTGATTGTCGAGGTCAAATCTAGTGCTCATTTCATTTTTGAGTCTCGTAGGAGTGGTAGACTTGAGCCCGTCTTGGGTATTAGTCGCAACAAACTTTAGGTGGAAAGAATAGCCCTCAACTCAGCAACTATCTCTAGTGCCTGGTTTTTATATTTTCTATCCCATTCTGGCAACCAATTCTGAGGTTTACCTTTGGACTCCCAATCATCCAAAGCCAAAGCATTGACTATTTCCAGTTCCATCCAAATTCGCCTATATTGAGTCTGGAGATCTTCAACCTCCCCGCTAACATTATTCGCGCAATGTTTTTCTGATTCCCAAACAAACTTTGCAAAGGCAGTGTGATTTGCAGTAGCCAATTCTGCATCTCTCAAAAAAGCAGCTACATCAACATCTCCAAACGATATGTGTTCCATTCTACTTTCCTCCGTACATTGTTGTTACAACTTTACCGTCACTATTCGTAACCACAGTGACATTATTAGTTTTGCTAAAATAGATTGTAGTTCCACCTCTTCCAGGAGTTGCTACTCCATTCGCAATAGTATCAGCGATCACCGAAGGCATAATTCCGCGGTCTTGCATTCGATCAAGAGCATGTCCAGAATAATCCGTGTTGTCTACAGTTCCAGCTTCGTTTCGAACAGGCTGGTAACCTGGATTTTTGGGCTGATTCATTTGGTTGTATCTGCTGCCCAACGGCAATGATGACCCAGATTCCGATGTATTTGTTGCACCTGATTTCGAATCCGACGTATTGCTATCTCCACCATTCATCTCAGTATATATGGCACCAAGCCCAGCCGCATCTCCTATCCCCAATGTCTGGAATCCTCCGCCAGCGGTGACAGACGTCTTATCCGGGTCCAGCTTTGGAGTTGAGGTAATGCCATCCGATTTATTGTTGGTACTTGTTTGTCCAAATCCACCACCGACTGCACCACCTTTGGCACCAGTAAGCGCCTTATCTCCTTCGCTTAATCCAGTAGATCCACCACCAACTGCACCACCATTGGCACCAGTAAGCGCCTTATCTCCTTCGCTTAGTCCTTTAGATCCACCACCAACAATCACATCATTTTGACCATCTGGATTTATACCGAATACGTTAATCTTAAAGTTAGTCAACGCCTGCCCTGGATCTGTAAAGAGCGTGTAGGCACCATTCAATGCAGACGTAAAACCTGGATTGTTAGCCTTAAAGTTATTCCATGCCTGCCCTGGATCTGTAAAAAGTGTGTAAGCGCCATTCAATGCAGACCCTAATTCAATCTGGAACTTGCCATAGTTGGAATTACCGAAGTTAAGTCCGCTACTCCCTTGCGTACCTCCGGGAACAACTATTGGCATAAATGTCAGTGTGCCAAATGGTGTTAGTATTGGCATCTGTGTTAACACCGATTGTGGAATAACATACCCAGTAGGGGAAAAGGGATCCTTTTTAAGGTTAATTCCAGCATCGTCAAATCCAGCCACAAAAGCATTATCGCCACTTGCCCAAAGTTTTGCGCTATTTGGCAGATTAGGATATCCCTGCTCGCCGGGGGTAACACTCCAATTTATTGAATTAGTACTGGACGCAACCGGTATGTTAATCCCAAGGAGCAAATCAACAATATTCGGGACATCAACTTTATCGATTTCGGAATTACTTATTAGCGTCGTTGCAGAATCTATAACGCCAGTCAATGATTTAAAACCTACTGCTGGCTCAATTGATTGGTGCCCCCCGAAATTCCATCCATCCTGAGCCATCAGTTGGTTGACAATAGCAAAATCGGCAGTCATCCAGTCAGCATTACTGGAATCATCGCCATCAGTCGCCCCTAACGTCATATACGTCCCGTCAGCCAGCCTGTATTCAAACGAATTCCTGGTGTCCGACCATCCTTGCGCACGCGCATCATTGAGCATATCCGTGTATGCCATATGGCTAAGATGATAGGGATTATCGTAGCCAACAAATTGGTAATGTCCGTCAGCCATTTTCATGAATGGACGGTCGCCATTAAATATGGAAATAGGCCCATAGTATCCGCCATCCAGCATTTCAGGATTCACCTCCGGATTGCTCAGGGCCAAACTCTTATACACAGAAGTTGTTGCAGTTTCATTTCCCAAGTCCTGAGCATTATTGTTTGTCCCAGTCCCAGCCAATGTCGGATTAACATAATTATGGTTCTTCTCAGCTGACATCGCATTAGTCCTGTCTTGCGCCGCATCCGCTGTCCCCAGATTCACCGCATTCTGATACCCATTCACCGCATACACCGCATTGCCCGTCACATTCGCATTGGCATTATTAGTCGCATCCACATTGGCTTTAAGCGACACGCTAGCCACTGTTGCCGCAGCAAGCGTCCCTGCTGGCCCCGTCGGCGTCGTCGGCGTCACTGGCTGTAACGCAGCGATTTGTGTATTAATACTACTAATTTGCGACTTCAAGCCATCGATATACGACGTCCATGCAACCAGGGTTGATGAAGCTGATGGGTTGGATGCCGTCAGTCGCTGAAGTTGAGTGGTTGCCAAGGCCAACATATAAGCACGCATATTCAACTCTGTCTGCAACGTGTTCAAATCATTCGATGTGACAGGTGCAGGTAAAACTGGTGGCTGCGGCAAATTCGGATTCGTCGGCGTGCCTGGGTCAGTTGGATTTGTTGGATTCGTCGGATTGGTTGGCGTAGTTGTACCACCACCTCCTGGCGTGGTACCTGTATATGTACTGATTTGCGTGTTCAGCGTAGCAATTTGTCCCTGCAGGGTTGCTATACGCGCCTTCAGGTAATCTACCATTGTGTCTGTCGTATGCGGATCGACGTCATATAGTCTTTGCAATTGGACCAGCGCTACACTCAACTCACCAGTACGTTGCGCCAGTTCAGCCCGCAATGACGCCAGGTCAGTTGGAGGTGGAGTGGTTGGCGCAGTACCCCCTGTATCCAGTTGCGCTTGCAACGCCTGAATTTGAGAATAATAGTCTGCAATTTGCGCACGATAATCAGCAATGCGTCCTTCTTCGATAGAGGCCAGCAATGCTTCATCGGCAGGATGCGTATCGTGAATCCTCGACAAATTATTAAGGCTATAAGACAGATTTCCCGTAGCAGCATCCATCTTTACTTGAAGAGCAATGATCTGCGCTTCAATATCTGACGTGCTACTAGTACTACTAACGCTACTCAGGCTGGCCCGCATCATCATCGGCGCAGGACTGAAGTCTTCACCACCTTCTTCGCTACTATCTTCCACCGCTACGCTCATGTCACTGTCATCAGCAACATCGGTCACATCTTCCACCGCCATCATGCTAAACATGCCGCGTGCCGCAAACAAGGCCGACTGTGTCGGTGCTGCCTGCGCTGACGATTGTGCCGTTGGAGCCGGAGTCGGCTCCACCCATACATCCGTCTTACCCGTCCCATTGCCACTGTTCGCCGCAAAGTTATTATGGTTCGCCCCCGTCCAGCTATTAAACACCTGGCCATTCACGATCAGGTTACTCGTCGCCGTATTGGCCTGCTCACTGATCAGAACCTGTCCATGCACATCCGTGACCTGATGTTTGTAAGACGTCACGGTCGTGTTGTTCGTGAACCGCTCTTCATGCTTGACCTGGGTTTTCTGGCCATTGACGTCGTAGCTGATTTGCTGCGTGTTCCAGCTCGTGAGTGTTGACCAATCACCATTGCTGTAGTTAGACTGAATCTGGCTTTGCAAATAGCCTTCACCGAGTATCAGGTCGAGCGATACGTTGACATTATTACCTGCCATGTCACCGCTGCTGTAACCACGCAAGTGTCCTACCGCATCATAGGTACTATAGTTACTTACATTCGTGCTCTGCCCTTGGACGTTGTACGTCACCTCTTTCCTGAGCAAGCCATTAGCATCGTAGTAATGCGCCTTCCTGGTCGCCGTTTCCGCAAACGCCGCCTTCTGTACATCCTGCAAGGCCTGCAGATACCCTGCTGCCAGATTGTCGTTAATCCCTTCCTGCAACAACCTGCCCGCACCGTCATACATGCGTTCATCCACCACAGTCGCAAAGTATTGCGGCAGTGCATTGCCCTGCTGGTCATAACTAGCCACCGCCACTTTGCTGACACGATTCGCCGCATCATAGCTAAAGTAACGGGTAATCATGCCTTCGCGCACGATATAGGTGGTGCGGCTGGTATCGGGCTGACCGTTTGCCCCCAGCGGAATCTGTGCAACCAGCTCCTTGCCCCAGGCCGTGTCGCTGGCGACATTGCCATTCTTGTCGTAGGTGAGCAGATGCCCCTGGGTGCTGTTCAGACTGCCCTGGTCTGCTGTACTGCTGGTGCCTTCCACCAGCGTTTGCCTTTGCATGCTGTCATAGGCATAGCTGTTGTTATGCACAGCCGCATTGATTTGCACTGTTTCATGGCTGACTGTGTGTGTACTGCCACTGATGCTGACCTGGCGTGTCGTTGTCCCTGCAGTCTGGGCAACCTGGATATTGAGTTCGTGCTTGAGGTTGCCAGCTTTGTCATATTCCAGGGCGCTGGTATAGCCATCATCCAATGCCTCGATGAGAGAAACCTGACCCTGGGCGTTATAGCTCAGGCGCGTGTTTTGCAGGCTGATGTCAGCCTGGATGGTTTGCTCACGGGTATGCTTGCCTGCCAGGTTATAGCTATACAGGGTAGTCTTGTCGGTCGCCAAGTCGCGGATCTGGGTGACTTGCCCAGCTTCGTTGTAGTGGTAGTTAAGGTTTTGGCCACGGGTATTGGTCTGTTGCAGCAGTTGACCCGCGCTGTCATAGCGGTAGGTGTAGGTGGCTCCTCCAATGTCTTTGTGACTTTGCAACTGGCCTTGGACATTGTATTGCCAGGTACTGACGTTACCATTGGCATCGCGATGAGCGATCTGGTTGCCCTGGGCATCATAGGCAAACTGGTCATACTGCCCCAGGGGCTTTGTCGTGAGGATGAGGTTGCCACGCAAGTCGTAGCCATATTTGGTGGTTTCACCATTGGCATTGCTCTTGGCAATGACACGTCCTGCTTCGTCGTAGCTGGTGCGGCTGACCAGGCTTTGGATTTTACCGGTCACATTGCCAGTATCAGTACCATAAACGCCAACAGGGTCGCTGGTGGTCTGGAGCAGACGGCCCAGTTTGTCATATTCGTAGCGGGTGTGATTGCCATTGGCATCCGTCAACTGGACCTGCTTACCAAAGTTGTCATAGGCGTGGCTGACGATGCCGCCATCAGCATGGGTTTCTTTGATCAGCTGGCCGCTGGCATCGTAGGCCATGCGGTTGACGTTGCCGTTGGCATCTCGGTTGGCGATCTGGCGGCCCAGGCGGTCGTAATAGATTTCAGTAATGGCACTGTTGGCGCTTTGCTGGCCCGCGGCATCCGGGCTGATCTGGCGGATTAGCTGGTTGTTGGCATCGTACTGGAAGGTTGTGACACCATTGTAGCCATTGAGGTCACTGCGGCTGGTGAGGTTGCCCCAGCGGTCGTAGCTTTGGCGGATCACAGGCGTTTGACCATCGCGGGTCGGCAACGTCAGGGTGACGGCACGGCCAAGAGCATCGTACTGGCTGGTGCTGCGGCGCAGACCGGCGACGCTATCGGCTTCATGGGCAGTACTGATGTTGGACAGCGGGTCACCATTGCCGAGGTTGAGGCTGGCGGTGCTGATGCCTGCACTGGTCAGGGTGACAGTCTGGCGGCCTTGTACGTCGTATTGCATGACGCGGGTGACGCCACCGCTATTGGTGCGCCAGAGGTGGCCGGCATTGTCATAATCGAAAGTAGCTACGTCCTGGCCATTGCTGCGTTCGCGGATGGCTTCATCAAAGGCGTTGTAGACAACTTCATTACGGACTACTGCTGTCTGGTTCTGGTTGATGGCCGTGAACGGACTACCGTTCGTCGTGACCTGTACATTACTGCCCGGTGTGATGCTGGCGGTGCGGCGGCCCAGGGCATCGTATTCATAGGCAGTGAACAGAGTATGCAAGCTGCCATCGGCATTGGTGACGCCTTGCCATTGCTTGCGCAGGTGGTTTTGTGCATCGTAAGACGCAAAGTGATTGATGCCATTGGCGTCGGCATTCTGCACGACATTGCCGCGCACGTCATAACGGGCCAGGCTGATGTGGTCATCGTTGCTGATGCTGATCGAGGAATAACTATACTGACCCACGGAACTTGCAGCATTGGCATAGTCACGCTTGGTGACGACATTGCCATAGGCATCTCGGCTGTATTCTGTCAGCGTGATCAGAGTGGCACCAGCTTCTGTCGTAGTCCCTGGCTCTGCCACTGCTTTGAGGCGGTTGAGGACATCGTAATAACGGTAGCTGCGGTTACCTTGGGCATCAGTGCTGCTGATGACATTACCCAGGGCATCGTATTCAACACTGGTCGTGACATTGCCACGGCTGCGCTGGCCAGTGCTGATATCGTTGGTACCATCACTGAAACCCACATTGATGCGGGTCTGGCTGATCTGGCGGTTGGCCTTGTCATAGGTAAACAGTGTCGTACGGTCATCACTGCTATTGACTGGGAAGACCAGCTTGCCATTCGCATCAACACTACCTGCATTGGCATACTCTGTACTGCTGATGACATTACCCTGTGCATCGTAAGTCCTGAAGCTGACATAGCCGAGTGCATTGATACTGGCGGTTCTTTGACCTTGTTTGTCATAGAAGTAACGGCTGACTGTCCAACTGTCGTTTGCAGGGTTGCTGAGTACGGCTGTCTGCGACAGGTTGCCGAACACGTCGTAGCTGTAGCGTGTGATTTTGGAGGCCAGTACGCTGGCTTCACCTGCGCCGCCGCTGTTGACCCAGGTGGCAGGTTCAGTAGTTTCTACCGCACGGCCGAGTTGGTCATAACGGCTGGTGGCAATCCTGTCCTGGCTATGGTCCAGACCAGCCAGTGCCGTAGTAACCTGACTGTTGACTGGTGCCTTGCCTGCCTGGCCACTGAGCGTAGTGGCATTGATCGATGTGGCATAGCGGGTGACTGAGGTTGTGTTACCAAAGCTGTTGCGGCTAAAGCCAGTGACATTGCCAAGCGCATCAATGTCATAGCTGACACGGCCGAGTTTGTCGTAAGTTCGGTAACTGTAATTGCCAGCTACATCGCGGCTGGCGGTGACATTACCAAAGCTGTCATAGGTGACTGAGGCTTCCAGGGTGACGGACTTTTCTGATCGGGTGGCGAGGCTGTTGGCGCCATTGGCACCGAGATTGTCAGTTGTCGCATCGTAGACTGTCGTCGCCGGATAGATGGTCTTGGTCTGACGTCCCAGTGCATCATATTCAAAGCGGGTGACGCGTTGCTCTGGACGGCCAGCAGCTTCGGTGCGGCTGGTAAGGTTGCCGAGTGCATCGTAGCTCATGCGGCTGACGAGGGCTGCGCTGACCGTTGTGCCTATCTGCAAATTGCCATTGGCATCAACTGTGACGCTGGCCATGCTGACGACAGGCGAGGTTTCGCTCAATAAGCGACCAGCAGCATCGTAGTCATAGGTCCAGGTGGCACCTATTTTATTGCTATAGCTGATGCGGTTACCCAGGCCATCATAACTGAAACGCTCTGTATTGTTCAAGGCATCGGTATGGGCGATCAAACGGCCATCGGCATTGTACTGGTAGCTCTGTATCTGATCTGCCGCGTCCGTTGCTGGCATGGCGCCATTTTCAGTCAAAGGATTTGGGCTGGCAAATGTAGCTGCCGGTAAGGTTTTGGCATACTCGGTCGATTTGACCAGGCGACCGAGGGCATCATAACTATAGCCCTTGACATAACCGAGGGCATCAATGCTGAACAGCACGCGGCCACTAGCATCATAAACCTGGCGCTGGACATGGTCATTGAGCGGATCGGACTGCAGCAGGCTGCGCACGGTTGCTGACGACACCACTGCTGGCAGATTGGCCGCATTGATGGTGTGTGCGTAGCTGATGGTGCCGACCAGGTTGCCGTTGGCGTCGTAGCGGTTTTCTGCAACGGCACCCTGGCTGTCGATCGTGAACAAGAGCCTGCCTGCAGTGTCACGGGTATAGCGCACATTGCGGTCTTGTGTACTGTCAACTTGCAACTGGCTGGCGATCTCGCTGCTGCTCAGTTGGGTATTGGCATTAGGTGCGGCTATGGTATTGGCATAGGCAATACGCTGCGCCAGTTGACCATTGGCATCATAGATGTAGTGACTGACGCTGCCATCGGCGTTGACCTGGTAAGACAGGCGGTTGGCATCGTCATAGCTCATCAGGGTGACGCGGTCGGCATCACTGGCCTGCACTGTTTCTGCTGCGGCGTTGGCGGCGATGGCATTGGCGTACTGGACCTGCTTGGTCAGGTTGCCGTTTTTGTCGTAGACCAGATGGGTAACGGCACCACTGGCATCAACACTCCAGGTGAGGCGGTTGGCGGCATCATAAGTACGGTGGACATGGGCATCATGTGCTGCATCAGCCAAAGCTGCTGTGGCGGTTGCCAGCGCGCTGGCCGTCATCGGGGTAGTGGCAGGCAATGAGGCGGCGTAACTGACGACATCGACGACGTTGCCATTGGCGTCATAGCTGGTTTTAGTAACGGTACCGGTGCCGCTGACAACGTAAATGGGACGATTCAGTGCATCGTAGACAGTTTGCACACGCTGGTCATGGGCGGCATCTGCCACGACAGTTGGCGTGGTGCCGGGAACCCAGTTTGCCAGGTTGATTTCTTTGGCATAGCTGATGCGTTCTGTGACGTTGCCATTGGCATCATAGGTATAGCGGGTGACGCTGCCAGTGCCATCGATGCTGAAACGGACATGGCCATCTTTGTCATACACACGGCTTTGCTGGACATCGTGCAGGCTGTCTGCCTGCGCTCTGGCAGCGACGTCGGCGATTGTTGCTGTCTCGCTTAAACCTGTCAGAGATATCGGCGTGACATAGTTGATGACGCTGACGACATGGCCTTCATTGTCGTAAGTGTTCTTTTGAACAGCGCCACTGGCATTGATGGTGTAGACCAGACGGTTATTGCTGTCATATACGTAGCGGGTCAGGTTGCCGTTGGCGTCGCGGGCTGCGACGACATTATTATTGTCGTCGTACTGATAGCTACGGGTAACGTTTTGACCTGCCGGGTCAGTGTGCTCGGCGATGCGGCGGCCCAGAGCATCATAGTCATATTGGACGACATTGCCTGCGGGACTGGTGACGGTCAGCACCTGGCCTCGCTGATCATAGCTGTAGCGGGTGATGGCATTAAGGCCGGTCGGATCGACGACCTGGCTGATGACCTGGCCTTTGAGATCGTAATTAGTCAGGGTGACGATACCATTGGCATCCGTCATGCTGATTTGCTGGCCTTTGGCATCGTACTGGTAGCTGGTGGTCAGCGCCAGGCCGTTGGCGTCAACTGTACGTGACAGCAAACGGTTGGCGGCATCATAGTGGTAGCTGACCTTGTTGCCATTGGCATCAGTGGTTTCGATGAGGCGGTTGCCATGGTCATAGACATTGCTGACGCTATTCAATTCGCTGGCAGAACTCAGCAAGGCACCGTTAGTGTCGTACTGGTAGCTGGTGACATGACCATTGCCATCGGTAACGCTGCTGGTCTGGCCCTGGCGGTTATGGATGCTGCTGACCTTGACGCCTTCTGCCGTGGTGATGGTGACGCCACGGTTGGCAGTGTCGTAGGCGTAGGTCACGGCATTGCCATTACCATCGGTCTGGCTCAGGATGTGGCCTATGGCATCATAACTGATAGTGCGTTGTACATGGCTGGCATCAGTACCGCCTACGGCACGGCCCAGGCGGTCATAGCTGACCAGGCGTTCATTGCCATTGCCGTCAACTGTGCGGGTGATACGGCCAAAGGCATCGTACTCAACGCTGGAAACGACTGATGCACCCAATGGGTCTGTGGTAGAACCAATTTGCAGGCCACGGTGATCATAACGAGTCAGTTGGGTCAGGGCATGGTTGCTGTCGATGTTGACGGTAGTTGTGAGGCGCTCACCAAAGGCATCATAAGTAAAGCTGGTGACGGCACCAAGCTGATCGGTCACGCTGGCAATCTGGCCGGCAGCGTTATAACTGACGGTTGCCTGGCTATCGAGAGCGCTATTGGCAATGCCTGCCAGCGCTGTGCGCAGATTGCTGTCGACCAAACCACCATTCATACCTGTCAGGCTGGACAGGCGGCTTCCATACTGGACCGTGCTGACCAGTTGATTGAGTTGGTTGTATTTGCGCTCTTGTACTTCACCCAGAGCATTGACGGTGTGCGTCAGGTTGCCGCTCTGGTCATAGTAGAACAGGGTTTTATTGCCGTTCGGGTCGGTCGCACTGCTGCGGCGACCCGCCGCATCATAGGTGTAGCTGGTGCCATATTGAGCCCAGATAGCGTCGATTTGCTGCTGGCTTTGATTACCTGTCAGTTGCGCACTACCCAGACCAGACAGAGTAGCGATGACGCGGCCCAGTTGATCATAGCGCTGGTTGCTGATGCGGATGTCGCCAGTACCAGCCGCATCGATGACTTTAATCAGGTTACCAGCAACATCGTACTGATATTGCTTTTGGGTGCCTTCGGCATTGGTGCTGGTGAGGACGCGGTTGAGGGCATCATAGGTCTGGCTATTGGTCTGGTCTTCTGCATGGACGGCAGGACGCAAACTGGCAAGCGTAGAAGTCGCGGTGACCGGGGTTTTAGCTTTGTTGATGTAGCGTGTACTGCTGAGGGCATTGCCATTGGCATCGTAACGTATTTCGGTCAGGTAGCCTTCGGCATCGACATTGCCTACCAGTTGGCCTTTGTTGTCGTAGATGGCGTAGCTGTGCTGGTCGGCAGTATTAGCAGACGGAATCAGGCTGGCGAAGTTGCTGGCGCTGGTCACAGACGAACTGACTTTAGTGGCGTAGCGGATGACTTCGACACGACGGCCAGCGCTGTCGTAACGGTATTGGCTGAGGTAGCCTTCTGCATCAACAGTTCCTGTGACCTGGTTGTTGAGGTCATAGAAGTAGGTCACGTTTCTGTCATCGGCATGCGCGGTCAAGACAACATCCTGGGCACGGGTGCTGACAGTGAGTGTTGCAGTGTTGATGAGCGTGGCTCTTTGGACTGTGGCGAGCAGGTTGCCCGCACCGTCGTACTGGTATTCGGTGACAGCACCGGCAGCGCTGACGGTTTTACTCAGGTGGCCTGCTGCATCATAGAAGCTGCGGCTGATGAGGTCGTTCGCTGAGCTGGTCAGCATGGGCAGCAGGTCGTAGAAGACCCGGGCTGGTACTGGTGGTGTGACTGGCGGCGTAGCAGGAGCGACACCTTGTTCTGCCCAGACGGAGGTGCCTTCTGCACCGGGTGTTTCGCCTTTGTTGAACCATTGGGCCAGCCACAGGTGGCCGTTGTAGCTGATGGTCTCTCCACCGAGATAGGTGACGCCTACTCCCCACGGGGCATAGGTGCCAGCTTCGGGTGCCTGGGCCCAGACCTGGGTTTCACCTGGGATATCACCATGAGTAGGCCAGCGTGGTGTCCAGCGTTGTCCATCATGGATGACGATCTGGCCTTCGACATATTCAGGGCCAGCGGACCAGGGTGGATTACTGCCAGCAGGCACCACTTGGCTCCAGACATGTTCTACACCAGGTGCATAGCCAGGCGTAGTGGTCCAGTTGGCTTTCCATATCTGGCCGTCGCGAGTCACCATCTGGTTGACGACATATTCAACACCTGCCATCCACGGACGTATCGTGCCTGGTGCCGGTACTTGCGTCCATACCTTATTGACACCGGGTTCATCACCCAGCCCGGTATCCCAGCGGGCCATATAGACTTGGCCGTTGAATCTGACAGTCTGGCCTTCCATGTAATACTGGCTGGCGGACCAGGCAGCGACACTGTCGGGGGAGACGACTTCCAGCCATTTGACGGGAGTGGCATTCGGCTCACTGCCCTGGGTATCAACCCGTGCCTGGTACACCTTGCCATTGTGGGTCACCTGCTCACCCATCAAGTAGGTTGTACCCGTATTCCATTCCGGCGTGCTGACCGTTATCGGGCCAGAAGCAGACGATGTCGCCCCCCAGAATTTGCCGTTGGTGCTGGTAGCACCGGCGGCGTAACCGGAGTGGTTGACGGGGTTGTTGTCGCAGGCACAGCGACGGTATCGGTATTGCTGATCAGTTGCGCGATCTGTGTGGCAGTCAAAGGCACACTGTGCTGTATGGTCTGGATACGCTGCCCCAAGGCATTGTAGACATACTGGGTGACCTTACCATCACCATCGACCATGCCTTGCAGGTTGCCTGCGGCGTCGTAGATGTACAGTTGTTTGACACCAGTTGCGTCGGTGCTGACACTGAGACGGCCAAGGGCATCATAACGGTAGCTGCTTTGCGCCTGGCCGCCAGCGATGACGGAGATCAACTGGCCTGCTGCATCATATACAGCAGTATCGATGCGGCCATTGGCCTGGGTCTGGGTGATGGTGTGGTTGGCATCATCATAGAGATTGATGCTGCTGTGCCCCAGAGCATCGGTGGTCGACAGGACACGGCCTAAACCATCATAGGCATAGCTGGTCTGGTTATTGTCGGCATCGACTTTGAACAGGAGATTGCCACTGGCGTCATAACCATAGCTGCTGGTGGATTGCTTGCCATCGGCGATACCATTGCCATTCGCATCAACGGCGTTATAACTGGTCATGCTGGTGAGTTGACCACGGCTGTTGTATTGGTAGTCGGTACGGCTGGATTGTGCCGGGTTCTGGGTGCTAACCCAGGTGTCCAGCTGGGCCTGGCTCAGACTTTGGCTGGTGCTTAAGCCTGTCAGGTTGTAGCTGGCTGCCGGGTAGACGATGCTGGCAATGCGCTGTCCCAGATTGTTGTAGCGGAATTCGGTGACGCTGCCTTGGGCACTGACGACGAAACGTGGGTTCAGGTGGGCATCGTAGATGGTGCGGGTGGTCTCTGGCAGGCTGGCGGCCTGGCCACTGGTAGCAGGTGTACGGTAGACCGTGGATGTCAATACCTGGTGTTGGTCACCATAGGTGCGCTCGACACGCTCACCCAGGCTGTCGGTCTGGCTGAGCAGGTTGCCGTGGGTATCATAGGTGTTGACGGTGCTATTACCGAGGGCATCCGTTGACTGGATGAGTTTGCCAGCAGCATCATACTGGTACTGAACCTTTTGGATGACGCCATCGACAGCGGGACCGGTAATTTGGGTGAAGCGCTGTTTGTCGTCGTATGTATAGGTGTTTTTATTACCTAATGGATCAGTGACGGTGGTGGTGCGAGTCGCAAGATCGTAATTGAATGTGGTGACGCGCCCAAGTGCATCGGTCATGCTGGCGATGCGGTCTGTGCCTTCCTGTTTGATATAGGTAAAGCTCAGTTGGGTGCCATCAGTCTGGCTGATGCTATTAATGAGGTTGCTGTTGCCGACATAGGTATAGCTGGTGACATAGACTTTACCATCGGTGATGCTGTTGTCTTCAGGTGTCAGGTCGAGTTTGACCTGGGTCAGGCGATTTTGCGCGTCGTAGCCGTAGGTGGTGTTGCTTTGGACTGTGCCGTTGGCAAGGAGGATTTTTTCTTGGGCGAGGTTAGTGCCGACATAACTGAATTCGACTTTGTCGCCATTGGGGCTGGTGATGGAACTGAGGTAGTCGCCTGCATACGCATAGGTGGCGCTGTTGCCGTTGGCATCGCTAGACGATGTGAGGCGCCATGTGTCGCCATGGGCGGCGTAGCTTTCTGTGCTTTGGCTGGATGGATCAGTCCAGGTCCAGCTGGTGGTACCTGCATCGTACTTCAGGGTGTCGAATTTACCGGAACCGGCACGGGCCATATAGCTGTTGCTGGCAGCATCAAAGTCGTAGGTCTGGATGGAGTTGTCGGTACCAACGCGCTGGATGGAGCTCCCCGCCTGATTCAGTGTACCGCTGACGTTGACGAGGCGGCGGTAGCCGTTGATCCACCAGCCGTCGGCGTTGTCGTCTGTGAATGTGCCCTGGCTGTTGTAGGTGCGGATCAGAGCAAGGTCGTTGCCGCGGCTGGCAAGAAAGCCGTCTTTGTCTTGCAGGATGAGGTTGCCAGTGGCGATGTTGACGATACTCTGCTCGCCTGTCTTGCCCTGGCTGGCGGAACCTAAATTACCGCGTTGACCCAGATTAGACGACGATGCTAAGTTCAGGCCTGTGCTGTTGCCGCTGACGATCGCTACCATGTAACTTCCTTTTATGTTTGAACTATTGGCATTTATTTAACGACGCCAATATCCATACAAGCGTCGTTTCTTAAAGCAATAGTCCAAACATTTAGGAATTTGTTTAGGTGAAATCGAAATAAATTGAAAATTCGTTTTTAATTCTTAAATTAAGCTATTCACATATTTATCGTTAATTAAAAACATTAAAACGCCAAAATAACGTTCGGCGTCAAGTTTCAAGAGAAGTGAGGCGGCAATGCATAGAAAGCGTTGATAATTTAATTTTTAATGTTATTTAGGCAATTAAACGTGAAATGGATTGAGGCAAGGCGTATGGCGGAAGAGGTGACCGCTGTGATTAAAGGAGCTGGTGCGAGTGAGGAGTCTTGATGCAGTCATTGTAGGCTTGGATTCTTACACCATGAAAACCAAGGGCAAGACCAGCAGGTTTTATTTATCTGGTCAATGGTTTCCGGCACAGGTGGTCGGCTTCACCGGAATATGCAGCTGATCGCATATATTTGAAATTGAAATGGATATAGGTGTCGCCAACATTCAATTCAACTAATCTCGGCTATGTCATCTCTTTTCTCACCAATACGCTCTGCTCTATAGCCCTAATACCAGCCTCCATTTTCTGCCTGGCAGAGGAATTAGCAGAATGCACGGTCATCTTGGGTGGCTTGAAGCCATGCAATGCAACGGCTTCCTCTATCCACAGAACTACATCATAGCCAGTGCCTCGTTGATCATTGCCCAAGTCATGTTCCAAGCTGATTTCGGCTACTGCATTAGTTTCCAGCAGGTCAATGGCTTCGTTCGGCCAGTAGACGCGTACCCAGCCTTCTGGCGTGGCGCGTTCGTCGTCCAGAAACACGCGTAGCGCAAGACAAGCTGGATCAACTGAAGTCATGGCAGTACGAACCAGATGGTCATGGTCTAGTAAACGCTCATAATCCTTACTGCCAAATTCACGTCCGACAGGTGTGACATTAGCCCAGAAAGAATCTTCTTTTCCCAGTGCAGGACCAGGAAGCTCTTTGAGGTAATCGTCAATCAGTTGTTTCCGCGTTTTATTAGTCATGGCAAAAGCTCCCTATGCTCGGTATTGAATGTCAAAATTGTCTTTACTTGTGAAACTATTCTGAAAGTTCAATAATCAGGTTTGGGTCGAACGGACCATTCTCAGGTGTGCCCGCCCTGGTCTTATACCCGCAGGGATTGCACACCACACGGCAATCACCGATTTGATAATTAAATGACTCATGCATATGCCCATGAATCCAGAGATCGGCCTGCGAGGCGATGTCATCCAAATTGGAGGCATAGGCCGCAGACACCATGTCACTGGCGTAGCGCTCCGAGACGGATTTCATCGACGGTGCCATATGCGTCACAACCACCGTCTTTCCGGCGAAGGGCTCCGTCAACCTTTGCTTCAACCATGATTTATGCTGTGAATGAAATTTGGCCGTGTCAGCCGATCGTAATTTGCGGTACCCGGCACCGGCCAAGCGGATGCGCTTGTAGTCAACCATCACAGCCTCTGCCTCGCGCATGGCGAATTGCCGATCGCCATCTCCAAAAAGTCGGAAATCTGTCCACATCGTTGCACCAAGGAATCTGACATTCCCAAGAACGAATTCACTGCAGTTCAAGAAGTGCACGTTGCCAGCAACCGCACATGCAGCCTCAATATCTTCCTGCATATGCTCCAGATGTTTGCCGTAGGATTCATGATTGCCATGTACATAGAGCACAGGAATACCCTCAAATGTCTGTGCAGCCCATTCAACCGCTTTCGCACCTGTATCAATATCTCCCGCCAGGATCACCACATCCGGGCGACTGATGGTAGGATCAATAATAGGAGCAGCTTCACGCCACAGCTCATGATGAAGATCTGATAATGGCAAAATGCGCATGATAACTTTCAATAAATAAAATCCTCTTTGTATAACGGATGGGAATAAATCTTCCTTTAAGTGTTGAACTCGGATGTTTGAAAATAAATCTCGCTTCAGATCATTAACTACTCATGAAAAAAATATTCGTCGACACGGAATTCACTGATTTCCTCGACCTGCACCTAATCAGCTTGGGCTTGGTGAGTGATGCAAGTGAGGAATTCTATGCCGAGGTTCCGTTTCCAGATGCAAGTTGCTCTGCTTTTGTACGCGAGGCAGTCATTCCGCTGCTAGGTAGGATAACTGATGCAGCTATGTCAAAAGATAGCTTATGCGAGCAGCTCCTTGCCTGGCTATCTGCAGTTCGCCCTGAGAACACGGACATCGAGATTTGCTACGACTACCAGACGGATTGGGATCTATTTATTGATGCCATCGACTATCAGGTTCCAGCCTGGTGTCACCCGCATCTAATCGCCAGCAACATCGATGAAGTTCTGAAGTACGAGTTTTATAAGAAGTATGATCTACCTCAACACCATGCTCTCTATGATGCCAGGGCGAATCTGGCGGCTTTTAAGGAAAGCGATAATGATCGTCTTTAACGCAATCCTAATAGCCTCTATTCTTCCATCAACTCATCATGTCGGAAAATGCGTATTTCAATCGCATCTGGCGTTTAGTACGAAAGTCTATTGAATCTGGCGATGTCAGTATTTGACTGTACCATGCTAAGCGCTCTGTCAGAATTTTCAGCTCATCGGCAAATCGAGCATTGTTAGCTTTGGCCTCGGTAGAACTAACGAGGCCAAGTAATTGGCCCAACTTGACTGTGCCCCTGAAAAACTCCTGGCGCTCTGTCAGGTGCGAACGCAGATCATCGAGACCGTCCTTCTTGACTTTGGCGATGGCAGTTCGGAGACGATTTCTCTCATCAAGCAATAAGAGGTCGATATACCGTTCAAAATGCTCTCTCATGACCATCGACAAATCTGCATCTACAAACGAGTCGTCTATAGCGGCTTGATCAGCTAAATCCCGATGAAGTGTATCCTGACCAGACACCCTCGGGTGGTGTGGTACTTCATCAGGAAAGTGCTGATTAGGCGATGTACGGGTGTCCAAAGTGTATTCGTTCATATGCAAGTGCTTAGTTTTTTACTTCTGGTCAGGCAGCTTCTGGCCGGACAGGATCAAGCCAATCTTGTGACTCCAGTCTTCCGCTGAGTATTTGCCGACACCCATGGTGATAGAAGGTGTCTCCAGGTCATTCAGAAAAAATTGGATCTGGAAGTTGTTGGTTTTGGTGGTGACTGCATTACCTTGCACCTTGAGCTCCTCTTTCCACAAGATCGTCCACTTGCTGACTTGTGAGAAATCAAAGACCCATACGCATTTTCCTCGAAACTTATTGAACATGATTTTCTTGGCTTCTGTGTCGAACATGACCAGGTCTGTACCACTGGAGAAACCAAATGCCTTATCCAGTCGGAAATTGCTTCCATAGGCCTTATTGGCTGCATCAACAGCGGAGTTCATCCTGCTATTTCCACTTCGCACGAGATACATGAACCAAGCAATGAAGCCGCCTATCAGCAAGTAGGCTGTCACCTTATCATCCCAGCGTGCTTCTTCTCCTACCATTAGACCAAATGCCGCCACGACGGCAGCCAAAAAGAGCAGACTACCAAACAAGGTCGTCAGGGTGTTCGTAGAAGCAGCTGAGTTCAGATCGCTTTGGGTAGGTCGTTTCATATTAAATTTTTAACAATATCCATGCGTATTGTGGAAGATTCCCGTCAGAATCAGAATATATCTGAAATCCAGCTAAATGTGCACTATAGTAATCATTACGTTTATTATAAGCTGTGGACTGTAAGACATCCAAATTGGATGCTTACAGGCATGAAGAAATCCAAAAACCTACTGTCGAGCAAAGAAATATTTGGCCGGAATCTGCGCCGTGCGCGTCGGCATAAAGAAATTTCGCAGGAAGATTTGGCGCTGAGATCAGACCTGAGCCGCAGTTATGTGAGTGGGGTCGAGCGTGGAATCCGTAATGTGTCAATCGACAACATGGATCTGCTAGCCCAGGCTTTGGGTATTCCTATTCGAGATCTTCTTGATCCCGATTTATTTGCATATGTAGACGACAAGCTGGAGTAATTGTCAGATACGACGAGATTGGCATATGGCGGCATGATAACCGTGTGCGCCAGGCCAACATCGATGCCACAGAAAAATCCCAGCCCTACTGTCAGGCACCCAAACAATCATTGTGAGACTATTGCTTAAATATCAAGATTCTTAAGTAATTTGATATTATTTTGAAATAGCGTGAGCTTCACAACGCGGAACAGAAGTGCTGAGTTTGGGAAATTAGGTAGGTAAACGAATAACCAGTCCCCGTGGCTTTTCCTAAAGACTGTCACAAATTGCTTGGTGCGTAGCAGCGTGACACTGAACGATAGGGGCTGTAGGACTGCATTTAAATTGTGGCACGGCTTGATCAAAAATGACTATGGCGTATCGAGAGTCGGACAGTGACAATAGAGCGATTCCCAGACCATGAACATAGTTCTAAGCTTAATATGACTTCCCGTCGATGTTCGAATTCGTCCGCAGGTCAATCCAAGTCAACCAGCTTTGCGTCAGAAAGGATAAATCATTTCAATACTTGGAGGTGGCTACTTTTATGAGGATACGCAGCTGCACTGGAAGGAAAAAAGTAAGCTCTAATGAATGAATTCTGGTGCACTGCCTAATTCTATTAGGTGACAAATTCTAACAACCACGGTGGTCAATATCTTTCTAATCTTTGGAAATTAAAGACCTGGTCAATGCTAAACAGAATGACTGCTCAAGCTTCAATGGATTGAATGGTCAGACCAACGCGGCACATGCACAACAATAGGTAAAAGCCCTGCTAAGTCAGTTGCTGCGCGTGTCTGGTGATGAATGGGACTGTATGAGATCCTTTAAATTTAGCAGGAAATCAACCACCACTTCCGATATGTGATAATTATCGGAAGTTAGCTTATTGCTGCTATCATGAATTATTCTCATCCAGAATTCCATAATATGGTCTCTCTTCAAGTTAAGTGTAAGTGATCAAACAAGATGAAAATAGAAAGCACTAGCCAGTTAGCAAATATTATCCGCACTCAAATTGACTCGATGCGCAAAGCCATCAAGACACCGCATGCGAGCAGTCTCAGCTCAAAAAAAGAAACAACAAAAACAAAAAAAATATCGTCCACAAAAGAAAAAAAAGACTTGGGAAATTTGATTGTTCAAAGAGTTGCGGGGATACCGGTGGAGGATCCACAGAGGCGCAGGAAGGCTTTCCGTGTTTTTTTAGAGTCCGTTCTACTGGATGAACTCGGGGACAGGCTGATTGCCGATCCCCGTTTTTTTCGTATGGTAGAAGATATTCAAAATCAGATGCAGGCAGACCAGGAACTGGCACCAGTCATTGAACAAGCAATAGACTTGCTGCTGACTCCTTCGTCGTCATCGTAAAAAACGAAAGCATACTGCAATCGGCTGTTTGTATGCTTTGCACATACCCACCTCAAACTACCCTTAACATGTGGTTTTCAATTCTGAAACGATTTTTCATCAGGCGTTGTGCTAGTCGTTTGATTGCTTCTGCATCGTTTGCTTCCCCAGATAAAATAGCTTTTGCATAAGGTGCTGAAAAATTGGCTTTATCTAAGCGCAAAGCCAATTCTATATGCAGTTCGGCCTTTTCTACTTGGTTTTGCATCGCCGCGATTACAGCGATAGCTCCATGGCTCTCACTGAAGTTGCGGTCAAGGGCTAACGCAGTCTCAAACTCGGCATTCGCCGCATGCAAATCCCGTTGAATAAAATAGAGCCAGCCCAAGCCTAAATGCGTGCCTATGTGCTCAGGCATATAAGCAACAGCATTCTGTAAATAGGACAATGCCTGCTCTATTTTCATGTCATACATTTCAGTAAAACCCAAAAGTGAAAAAATTCGTCCATCAGTCGAATTCTTCGTCAATGCTCTCAATAAGCACTTGCGGGACAGGTCCGTATTTTTTTGCGCCAACGCTACTGTCGCATTTGCAACCAGGGCTTCGACCTGTTCAGAGTCTGTTAATAACGCTTGCTTTGCCCAGATGGCAGCCAACTCCATATTCCCCAAATCAACCGCAATCAAACTAGCAACGCCAGCAGCTTGATCCGAGAGACGATTTAGCTTTTGCTGTCGCAATACATACTCAAGCGCTTCTTCCAGTCTGAGGGATCTGTGCATGCACCTGAGCCACAACACCTGATGTTGGCTGATATCTTGGATAGTATGTCCAGTATCATTAACTACATTGCCGAGCTGTTCTAATGCTCCAGCAAAGTCATTTTGCTGAAAATATATATAAGCAAGGTTATGGATGATTGCAGGATTTGGCCCATGCATTTCTTGAAGGCTGATCAGTACGGCCTTAGCTTCTTTGAAACGCCCTTGAGCAAGATATAAATTGCTGGCACGAAATTGCCAGCCAACAGTGTCGATTTGCTTGGACTGCGCGTAAGTGAGGAATTGTTCTGCTTTTGTGAACAATGCAGCCTGCAATGCTGTTTCAAACGCGTCTACCAGCAAAACATTATTGTCTGGATCACTGCTCAAGTACGATTCTAGCCGAGCGACTCTGGCACCGAGTTCTTGTTGTCGTATTGTTTGCACTTCGGTTAATACATTTTGAGAAATCAAGGTATTCTCCAGCGAGGTCGTTTTTTTGGTCATCATCTATTTCTTTCGTTTCCCTTGCCGGGAAGTTTGTATTTTCACATTCTATTGCTTGCACTGACATGGCGATCCGTTTAACAGGCCAAGTCAAAATCCCGCTGCATGGTTAACAACCGCTTAAGGTTTTTCAAGGCGGAATGGTGAATTTGCGAAACGCGTCCCTTGCTTACATTCATTATTTCTGCGATTTCTTCAAAGGGTGTACTTTGCAGGTAATGATATCGCACAACTTTTTGTTCTTGTCTCGACAACTGCTCTACAAGAGAACGAATTTGCCCTTGCAATTGTTTCAATTCCAAACTTTCATAGACTGGTGGAAGCTGAGATGTGAGCCCCTCATTGCTTACCATACCACTGTCGTCGAGCAGCCAGGAGAGTGCCAAACCAAGGCCAACCTCGGCCAAGCGACGAAAAATCTGTTCACTATCATGCGGATTTGCACCATCTGCCAGTAAGGCTATTTCCTTACTAGCTGCCATCCGTTGAGCATTAAGGCGTTGGCGC
The DNA here is from genome assembly GCF_009937955.1 of Undibacterium sp. KW1. Lineage (NCBI taxonomy): Bacteria > Pseudomonadati > Pseudomonadota > Betaproteobacteria > Burkholderiales > Oxalobacteraceae > Undibacterium > Undibacterium sp. KW1. Next base: position 4,416,166 of record NZ_AP018439.1, read on the forward strand.
ACGCTGATTTGTTGATGTTTTTCGGAATGAACTTCCATGCTGTTAAGGATGGCACCGCGCATTCTTGGTCCGGCAAAACTGGAAAATTTTGTTCCGGCTCCGACATTAAATCTATCCATCGCATCCAGCATGCCGACCAAAGCGATTTGATAGTATTCGGCAAACTCCACATCATTCCCATAGCGTTTGACATACATAGATGCAGCGACTGTCTTGGCATACGGCATGTAAATGTCAATAAGCTGCTCTCTGGCAGCAAAGTCTGAGTTTGTTTTCCACTTCGCCCATAACACTGCTTCGGAATCCTCAGAGTCCGCTCCTTGTATCAACACATCGAGATTAGCAGTGCCTGCCATTACGTGAGCAGTGAATGGAACGTTAATGGAAAGAACCAACCAGTGCTTTTAATACCAGGCTCCAGCCATCAATCAATACAAACATGAGTATCTTTAAAGGCAAAGCAATCGAGATCGGTGGCATCATCATCATCCCCAACGCCATCAAGATGCTCGACACTACCAAATCGATCAATAAAAAAGGCAGAAAAATAACAAAACCGATTTGAAATGCTGCTCTAAGCTCTGAAAGCATAAAAGCCGGTATCAGCTGTAAATTGCTTATATCGTCCATGGTTTCAGGTGCCTTGGACTTTGATAATTCCACCATCAATGCCAAATCCTGTTCCCGAGTTTGTCGGACCATGAATTCGCGCATGGGCACACTAGTTTTTTCAAAAGCCACTTCTGCATTCATCTTGCCGGACATGAAAGGCTGAAAAGCCTGGTCATTGATGGTTTGCATAGTCGGTGCCATGGTAAACAATGTCATGAATAAAGCCAGACCTATCATGGCAGAATTAGGAGGTGTTTCTTGCATCCCGATCGCGTGACGCAACATCGACAGGACGATAATGATACGTAAAAAAGCCGTCATGGAAACCAAGATAGCAGGCAAGACCGCCAATACCGTCAGACCTAAAATAACGCGCAGGGCCTGATTTGTATCGCCAGCAGCGAGGATGGATGGTTTTAATTTGTTCGACAGCGATTCATCCGGTGAAGCGATGGTAGTGACAGTTTTTACCGCGCTGGTAGCAGCAGGTTTAACCGCTGGCAAAGCCTCGACTTTTTCCTTGATCTCTTCTTTGTTTTGCTCTGTTGCTGGAGTCGTCGTTTCGGATGTACTTTGAGTCACAAAAGCTTCTAAAGCGGCATCTCGCGCGTGCGCTGGAGATATAAAGCTGAACCAGAAAAAAAATTGCAGGCAGCAGCAAAATAAAAAGCGGTGGATCGACATTTTAATGCTCATATTATGTCTGTCCGTTTTGTTGAGGTGGAAATTCAGCCTCTGCATTAACGTCAGATAGGGTTGGCAAATCCATTTTCTTTTTGTCGAGTACAGTTACCTGATTATCTGAACAGGCGATGAGCAATTCATCACCATTCCAGCTAATCAGATGGATACTGGCTTTTGCCGTTAACATGAGTTGCTTCTTTATTTTCAATTCTGAATTGGTGCTTTTCTTATCCAGCCCTGGAAGTCCCACACCTAAATTGAATGTACCTGATTTAAATTTAATGACGATATAGGCGAAAGCGAGAATCAAGGCAAGCACTGTGATCAGCCAGGCAGATGAAATATCATCTGTTTTACCTTTCCCATTGTCGCGGATCACAGGGATATTCGCCGACAACTGCATTGGCGAATCAGAGGCTGCCAATTTAGCCAGCGAAGCTGATGGAATCGATGCGGCAGTTGCAATTTGCACAGCAGGCATACTCACTCCCGCTGCTGTCTGCGACTTTGCGTTTACACACCACATCAAGAGGCTAAGGACGCATAAGCTGCCAGCTTGACGAGAAAATTTCAAAAATGAATTCACGATAATTGCCTGGTACTAAGGTCAGGCTTTCAAGGGAACAGGTAATTCAGAAATCTGAATTGCGAATTGCCCGTCCACTGCGACCAGATTGCCCCTGGCAACAGTATGTCCTTCCAGAACCAGATCAATTGCCTGCTCTACATCAGTACCTAGCGTGACGATCTGATGCTGCTTCAAGGCTAATAATTCGCCCACGGTCATTTCAACCTCGCCGACATAGACCTGCAATCTTGCCTTTACTGTGTGCAATGGATTGATTGTCGTCATTATTGGTGCAGACTTATTTGCGGCAGCCTGGTCTTGTGTATCAAGCTCTGGCAATTTGATCATTTGAATTTCAACTGCGTCTTGTGCGGTCGTTGGTGTTCCAGAACTGGATACAGAGGCTTCAGGATGTTGGTTCATATTTCATTCATTTCTTAAATACTGCAAAAGAGCAAACGCAAGCTTGGGTGGTATCTAAATAGCTAATGACATCACCATAGAAAGCAACCAATGTCAGGCCTTTATTGCAGAAGATGGTGCCAATACTTCTATCGCTTTTTTAGTCGCCCTTGTCCCTAAGAATGCCAGGCAAAGCGCTTCGCCGCTGGCGAATTTGACTTGTAAAGGTTGTTCCAGTCCATGTGGTAATGGAATTACATCGCCCACTTGTATCTGCTGTAAATTACCGAGTTCAATGTCACATGAACTGAGCTCGACGCGGACACGTACTTTTTTATGCTGAACAGCTTGTGCAATCGATAGTAACTTGCTTGTCGGTGCAGTACGCAACAATCTACGCTTGTTTTCATCCTCTGCTAATACATCTGGCCCCAGCAAATGCTCAACGCAGGCTTGATTCAGTACCAACACCAGTTTCACGCCGCACCATTGGATTTCCAGTTGCACAGCACCTGACCATGCCTTGAACAGATTTTGTGGCGGCACACCGGCTGAAATATCGATTTGCGCGGGCGACAGCAAATCAGTCAATTTGCCCAGGTATTCTTCCCAGGCTTGGCTTGCCACACTTTTGCCAATAACTCCCTTAGAATTGGAGGAGATTGATGCAGACCCGCTTGCAGTAAACATGGCGTGTTGAAGATGTTCAAGATGCCGCGAAGGGATTTGCATCCAAAATGTTTGTGCCCCCGCTCCGGACACCTGTCGCCAGTCAGCAAGTATTTCTTGCTTTCGTGGCGATGCTGAAGCGAGCGCGGCCTGGGTCAAATGGTTTTCGCCATTCGCCAGCCAATCCTTACTCCATTCAGCATTGACTGCATCAATCTTTTTGCAAATCAAATCCAATTGCCCTACAGCCCACCAGCGCGTCTTGTACAGTTCGCCAGGCGCTACGATTTGAGATTTAGCATTGACTTCAGACACTACTATTTACCCTTCATTGCAAACAATTCTTGCAGCATTTCGTTTGCAGTTGTAATAATTTGTGATGAGGCTTGATAACCACGTTGCATGATCACAAGGTCACTAAATTCTTGTGAAAGATCGACGTTTGATATTTCTACAAAGCCTGATTTGACACTACCAAAACCGTTTTCGCCAGCATTGCCAGAGTGCCAGGCCGTAGGATCCGTTGAATCGAACTGATTGCCGCCCACTGCCTGGACAGCATCCACAGTATCAAACCGGCTCAATGCAAGGCGATTGCCCTTGCTGGTTTGCCCATTTGAATAAGCCATGACCAATACCCCGTTTGCATCAAAACTTGCACCGGTCAAACTGCCTGCAGAAAAACCGTCTTGCGTATTGAATGCCAAAGGTGTCAAATTGCCGTTGGTAGGCGTCGTAGTGTTAGCTGCAAATGAAGTCACGTCAGTACTGAAATCTAACGTAAGTGGAGTGCTGGTGAGGCCTGCAGGCGCGAAATTGATAACCACTTTTGAACTAGCAAAAACAGTTTTACCATTCAAAAATACAATAGCACCTGTGCCAACAGAAACACCATTTTCTGAAATATCAACCGACCAATTATCTGTGCTTGTTTTTGTCAACTTGGTCGTCAAGTTGTGCTCACCACCCACACTATCAATGACCTTGACAGAACCTACGCTGACTGTAGTACTGTTGATATCCACATTGCCCTTAAAAGTAACAGTTGTGGTTGCCTTGGAATTGGAAGAGCGTGTGCCGTTGACTGTAATTTCAGCCAGTGCGCCATTTGCATCTCGGCCCATTACTTTGCTACCGTCAAGGCGATTGACCAATACGCCGCTGGAGTTGAATTCAAACTGGCCCGCACGTGTATAGTGCAACTTGCCATTAGCATCTTTCAAAGTAAACAGACCTTCGCCATCCACTGCCAGATCCAGCGTATTACCAGTTTGCCTGAGCTCGCCTTGCTTGAAGTTCAGCGTAGTTCCACCTGTCACAAGGCCATGACCGCTAGAGCCAAAAGTACCTTTTGAAGTACCGCTCTGGTCACCATTGGCATAGAACATATCACCAAACTGTATGCTGGAGCTTTTAAAGCCAGGGGTGTTGATGTTGGCCGTATTATTTGCAATCACCTTCAAGCCACGGGAGTAACCTTGCAAACCACTCATACCAATGTAGATAGAATCAAGCATAATTTTTCCTTCTTTAATTTCGAATTATTTTAACTTTGCAAAACGTACCCGCGCATCAGCAATCAGCGTACGTTAATGATTTGATCAAGCCCGATATTGTCTATCTTCAATCCACCCGTGGTAGTCAAAGTCAACATTGGAGAATCACCACTGAGTGACAATCCAGCGACAACGCCTGTCAAAGTCCCGGTTTGTGTCGCAATATCCACGGTACGACCAATCAAACCGACCGATTGCAGAGACGCCTGGTTATTAATCAGGTGTTCGATATTTGTATTTAATTGCTGAGTCTGCTGCAAAGTGGTGAACTGCGCCATTTGTGCCATGAACTGTTGATTGTCCATGGGTTTCATAGGGTCTTGATAGTTAAGCTGAGTCAGCAAAATTTTCAAGAAATCCTGGATTCCCAGATTATTTGCTTGCAGGTTATTGGTAGCAGATGATGCGCTACCTACGGAACTGATGGCCATTGCATCTCCTTTGCTTGTAAATAAGAATTTAAAAAATAATGCGTATCTTCAACGCTTACTGTATTTGCAACATCACTAGACTTGATATTGGTGAGCGACGATGCTGATGGTTTAACACCTTCTTTTAGCATCTGCGCAATCACATTCTTAGGCAATTGCTCACCATTCCAAGTCAGTGCCAATAATTGCACATTCTGTTTGGCAACCCAGTAATGCAATTGCTTTGTCAGTTGCGCTTTATCAATATTGGCGTTGCTGTTTATACCCAACCAGAGCCGCAAACCTTCTTCACTCCATTCTGCATGAAAACGAATAGCCTGGTGTTCTTCAGTAACAGCTTCAGTCTTATCCGCCACTTCAGCGCTCGCAGGCTCGTCTTTGATCTCGCTTTTTTCGAGCTCAGAAGTATCAGTTTCCATTATTGACAAGCTGGCTGCCAACTTGCCCACAGGCTGATTTGTTTGTCTATCTACATCAGTCATTTGATTCAATGATTCAACGGAGACGATCTTTGCCTCAATGCCTGTCATTTCTTGCAGCGCTATTTTAATGGTTTGCACAGCTTGCCAAGCCTGAGTAGACTCCGCCGCTAATGGCATTGCGCTTCCAGTGGCAATGGACGACTGCTCCGCCCCAGACGAAGAGGCTAAATTATTTGCAGCAAATGCTGTCATGCCCGACGTAGCTGTCTGCTGCTTTACCGGAGAGTTTTCATTTCCCACTTCAACCGCTGTTGAGTCAGCAGAACTTGGTTGAGCTGAGCTTGCAGCCGGCAAAAACTCTTTTGCTTTTGCATCCTGAATACTCAACTCTCTTTCTTGCGCTAAATCTGCAGATACGGCTTGCTCATCAGTTCGATTTGAGCGGGAATCTGTTTGCGTATCATTCACTGTTTCGCGGTCACCAGTTTTCTCAACACCGTCCTGATTATGCGCTTGCCTTTGCTCACGCGCGTTCGATGTGCCCTCAGTTGCAGGCGTGTCGTGACCGCCTCTGGCAGTCAAGCCTTGCCTTAGCCACTCTTGCATTTGCGACTGTTCCATCGCCTTTAACCAGGCTTGCCGCTTCGCCATATCCGGCGCGCCATTATTGTCTGCACGCAGGCGCTGGCTTTTTGCGGACAAATCCTGATTCAAGCTCAAAGATGACGTCACGCTCATACGTTTGCCTCTCTTTTCTTTGCTCTCCACATACTTCTGGCATTCCAATCCCGGTCAATTTCTGCATTTTGCTGATGCAATTGCTCAAGGATATACTCGTCTAAACATTCTTGGCGATGTGAATCAAATAGCTCCATTTTCTGCTGCAGGTTAATGCATTCCTGCCGGATCAAGGTGCATTTATCTTGCAAGCCAATCAGTTCTTCCTGCTTGATTAACATCTCAGCTTTTAGTACAAGTAAGAATTCCAAGGCAGATTTGTGTACCGAAACATTCATATGGCTTTGCCATGATGTACGTGCCAATTGTGCTTGCTCTTGTTCACGCAGTTTAAGTTGCTCTATCAGTTGCGCGCATTGCTGCTCTTCACGTTGCGCCCTGGCCAGGTCAATTTCCAGTATATCCAGCTTCCATTGCGTTTGCTTCTGGACAGGATCCAACTGATAAGTAAAGCCACGCAAATCCACACTGGAACTCATGCACGTCCTCTTACCATTTGCCTGCCAACAATACTACTCAAATTTTGTATTGCCTGATCGCGCAAAAATCCACCTTCATCCTGCTTCAACCAATTCAGCAACTGGCTTTCAATCTGCAAGGCTTGATCCAATGCAGGGTTACTGCCTGTCTGATAGGCACCTATGTCCACCATTTGGCGGTTACGTTCCAGTACAGCCATTTGTTTAACGGTTTCAATTGCCAGCATTTTTTGTTCCTGGCTGACTATGTCCGGCATCACCCGGCTGACGCTTTTCAGAATATCAATCGCCGGATACTGCCCTTTGTGTGCCAGCTGCCGCGCCAATACGATATGGCCGTCAAGTATCGAACGCAGGCTGTCTGAAATAGGTTCGTTCAGGTCGTCGCCTTCCACCAGCACAGTCATCAATGCGGTAATTGCACCGCCACTATCTGCAGTACCACAGCGTTCACAAAGCTCGGGTAACTCTGCAAAAACAGATGGCGTATAACCACGTGCAGTTGGTGGTTCACCTGCTGACAAGCCAACTTCACGCCTGGCCATGGCAAAGCGGGTAACAGAATCCATGGTCAACAGCACCTGCAAACCTTGGTCGCGGAAATATTCTGCAATTGCCAAAGCGGCATAAGCAGCCCGGATACGCGCCAAAGCTGGCTGGTCGGAAGTCGCCACTACGACCACCGAGCGTTTCATTCCTTCATCGCCGAGTTGCTTGTCGATGAATTCCCGCACTTCCCTGCCACGCTCACCGATTAAGGCAATAATATTGATATCAGCCTTGACATGACGGGCGACCATACCCAGCAGCGTACTTTTACCGACACCACTCCCAGCAAAAATACCAACCCTTTGCCCCTTGCCTATCGTCAGCAAAGAGTCAATGCAGCGTATGCCGGTTTCCAGAACTTTTTCTATCCTTGGCCTTTGCATGGGATTGATAGGTGCAGCTTTTAAAGGTTTTTTCAATTGCGTGCGCACTGGTGGCAAGCCATCCAATGCCTGACCAAAGCCATCAATAACACGACCCAGCAATTCTTGACCGACACCAATCTCAGCATATGCACCATCGGCCACGACTTCGCAACCTGCAGCCAACCCTTGTACCGATCCATACGGCATCAAGGTCAGGCAGCCAGCACCTATACCGATCACCTCGGCAATAATCGGTTCGGCGGCTTCATTGCCCTGATATTCACCACGCTTGGGATAAATAGAACACAGCTCTCCTACTGTCGCATTCAAGCCAGTTACCTCGATCGACAAACCACTGAATTGACGCACTTGCCCTATCCGTTTTATGAAAACAGATTTATTCAATTGCGCGTGATATTCGTTGAGCCTGATCACGCTATTCCTGTCGTTGCAGCCATCATCGCTTGTGCATGCTCATGCAGCGACTTGTTCTTGCGCAGGTTTCTGGCCTGCAGCAAACCTTGTTTCAAGACCTCTATCTGGAAATCAAGTCTTGCATCCAGGCTTTGTTCACTGGACCGTATAATCAAACCACCCAGTTTAATATTGGCATCTGAAACCCACCGGAACTGGTGAGAGCTGGTTATGTTTTCGCCAGATGAAAATAAAGCATAATCGTCTGGATGCAGGTGGACGGAAAATTCTGTATCCGTCAAATGTTGCTTGACCAGGGAATTGATCAGCTCACGGATAGCAGTCTCAGAACTCAGGGACTCACCCAAAATCTTTGTGATGGCGGCAAAAGATAATGCCACCAGTTCATCTTCTGCATCCCTCAGGTAATTATCAAGTTGTACCGGCAGATTGACAAGAACTTGCTCGAACCGCACCAGTTGCTGATGCAAATTTTCTTTCAATTTTGCAGCTACGTTTTGCGCTTCTGCCAAGCCTTCTTTTTGCCCAATGGCAAATCCTTGTTGTTGGCCTAGCTTGTAGGCTTCATGAAACAACTGCTCGCGCTTGGCATCCAGTTCAGCCTGCAATTTTTCTCCTACTTCACGCACTGCCTGTGCACGGCCTTCGATTTTGCCTGCCAGATATCCTTCCTCGTAGCGGTCAACGAGTGGCAATTTGTTTTGCGTTGCAGGTAAACCAAAGCTCACGGGCGCAGGCTTGCTGTCGAGTGGTCGAATATCACTGTCAACTTTATTTTTTACGGCAAAATTCTTTTCTACAGTTCTGCCAGGTCTGTGCAAGGTATGTACGTGATTGTGCACCAGCACGTCACGCAAAACCTGCATATTCTTTTTAACTGTCGGCTGTCCTTTCATACTTAGTATTCCTTACGCATGACGGCATTTGCACTGCCAAGACCAAGACGACGCAATAAACGTCCAAACATGCCCGCGCTTTCCAGCACATCTGTTTGATAAACAGGAGTGCGCGGAGCTGGCACTTGCTGAATAATCTCTGCAATCAGGGCATGTTGTAGTTTTTTGGGCCGTACATCTGGTTCTGACAAATAGGGCTCTTTAATGTCGACCTTTGTCTCTTGAATACGGCGCGCCTTACTTGCATCAAAGCATGCAAGAAATTCTTTTTTCCAGGTCCAGGGGTGTATTTGCAAGAAATAAGCTACTAACTCAGTCGACTCATCTGCCAACACCCCGAAAATATTGCGGTAATCGGCTCTATCCAGACAAGCTATTTGTTGTTCCATGCTGAGATCAGCTACATTTGCTGGCCATGTCGAAATCTTAGCGGACACAGGTAAAGCTTTGTCCGTGCTACTGAGGCCAGACAACAATTCCTTATCTGCCGGCATGCCCAATTCATTTAACTCGCTCAGCAATTGCTTGAGTATTTGGGTGTCCTGGCTATGCAGATTGCCCAGTACCCATTGCTTGTCCGCTTCACTCATTGAGTGCAGCAACAAGGCAGAACGACGGGTATTTTCAGAAATTTGCATCATATTCTCAATAAAAACTTTAACTGCGCTGTTTATTATCAGCAACAGATTCTGCTGAAGAATTGGCTTCTGACTGACGCATCCAATCTTGAATCTGTTTCAATGCCTGTTCGCGTTGCTGGCTGTTCATGGTGGCGCTACTGCCTTTATTTCTGGCAGACAACTGCATCAGATACATAAGCAATATAATCACAGCGAGTATAGCCAATAAGCTGGTAATGATCTTGAAGGTATCAAGTTCTGCAGCCAGCTGTCTCGCATTTTGTGGTGCCTCATCTGCTTTGATCAAAGCAGCTTGATCAGTTGTACTGGCAAATGCATCTGTCAATTTGACTTCCTGACCGGGTAGAGCGTGCAAGCTTTGCACTACGACGGTGTCGCCACGTTCTGCAACCACGCCGACTGCCGCAGCAACCAGGGCTTTCACTTTTTCTGTTTCTGCTTCATCCAGGGACTTACGCACAACAGCCACCACATTGATTTTTTGTATGGAGCCTGGCTGTCCTACCACCTGCTCAACTTTACGGCCAACCTGATACTCAGTTTCTCTTTGTGAACTGCCACCACGGGCATTCTGTGGCTGCGATACGTCCGCAGGCGCGCCGGATTCTTTCACTGTTTCTTTTTCGCGGATAATGATGCCAGTCGGCGTCTGCCCTGTAGTTGCTGGCGCTGCGATCACGTTTTCGGTTGTCACACGAACCTGATCCATGTTGAGCACTACATCAACACTTGCCATTGCCTGACCTGCACCAAAGCTGTGTTCAAGTACTTCATTGACTTTATGTGCCAGCAACGTCTCGGTATCTTTTTTCAGGTCAAGATTCCCTGTGCTCAACTCGACTTCACCTGGGACAGCATTATTGCGCGTCAAAGCAACACCCTGGCGGTCAACGATCGTGACATCCTGAATTTGTATGCCGGGTACAGCCGCAGCCACCAACCTTTGTATACCGGTAATTTGTTCCTGCCTCAGTTTCTTGCCCGGCTTTAAAGCGATGGTGATCGCTGCCTTGGGCTTATTATTGCTTCTCTTGAACAATGCTTCTTCGGGCAAGGCAAGATGGACGCGCACATCCTTGACTTCATCCAGAGAAGAAATGGTACGGGTAATTTCACCTTGCAAGGCGCGTTGGAAATTAATCTTTTGCGCAAACTCAGTCATGCCAAAATCGCTGCTATTGAACAACTCTAAACCAACAGCACCGTTTAGGGGAATTTCTTTTCCCATCAGTTTGAGCCGTGTTGTGTGTACGATTTCTTTATCTACCAGAATAGCATTACCACCCTCGCCTATCTTGTAAGGGATTTTCAGGCGATCAAGTTCAGCCACCATGGCGGCACTGTCTTGCGGTTTCAGATCAGAAAAAAGCACCTGATAATCCGTTCGCAGCAACCATACCGCGCACCACGCGGTAATAACAAAAATAGCCAACAGCCCGCCTACAAAACCAATCCTGGCAGAACTGCTTAGCGTATTCCAAAAATTTTTAATCACAACCTACTCCAACCACGATTACAAGAGATGCGATAAAGCATCCTGTCTTTCAACTCAAAGTTATTGCAGCAATCTATATCTGCATCTTCATGATGTCCTGGTAGGACTCGAGCAAGCGGTTCCTGACCTGCAACATCAATTGAAATGACAAACGGCTTTCTTCCATACGTATCATGACCTGATGCAGGTTTTGCACATCGCCGGTTGCGAGTGCTTGCAAATCAGCCTGAGAGGTTTGCAACTGATCATTGACCTGTGCCAAACCCTGGCTCACCAAATTGCCAAAACTTTGTGCTGGTGCAGCTGCATTGGCAAGCGGCTCGATTGAGGCAATAGCGCTTGGCGCTATAAATTGTGAAATGCTGGCGACTTCCATCAGTTACTTCCTCCACCGATTTCCAGCGCTTTGAGCGCCAGGTTTCTTGCGGTATTCATTGCTGCAACGTTAGCTTCATAAGCCCGCATCGCACTCATCATGGTGACCATCTCTGTGGCTGAATCTACGGCGGGATATGCAACGAAACCCTTGGCGTCGGCATAAGGATGACCAGGTTCGTGCACCATGCGTGCCGGTTTATCAACGCCTTCAATCGAAAAGCTTCTACCAGCATTGCCTATCGTGAACAAACCGGTTTCACCAATCATGTCTGAGAAACTGGTGCTTGGCGCTGCACTTCTGGCGATCACACGCAGTGGCTGGTAACCTGTGCCATCTGTTTCCCGCACTGTATTGGCGTTAGCAAGATTCATGGCAGCCACATCCACCCTGGCACGCTCAAAAGACATGCCAACTGCACTGATACCGAATGATTGTCGATAATCCATTTGTAGATCCTTAATTATTTTTTGCCGTCAGTAACGGCGCTGGACATGATTGCATAGTGGCGGTTCAAGGCCTTGATCAAGGCCTGGTATTGCACTGTGTTATGCGCCATGGCGGCGACTTCAGTATCCAGCGACACTTTTGCAGGGTTGCCATTCACATCAAATACTGGTTCCAGTTCCAGTTGGCCTATGCTGTGCTTCTGGCTGCCTTTTCCCTGAGTTGGCGCAGAAAGCTGTTCCAGTTGCTCCATGTAACTGGCAAAATTAATTTGCACAGGAACATAGCCTTCTGTATTGACGTTCGCAATATTATTGGCGATTGCCTGATGCCTGAGTGTTGCAGCATCCAGCGCCAGGCCTACAGTCGCTGTTGTCACAGATTGAAGATTGTGAGTCATAAATAATGAACGTATAAAAATTATTGAATAATCAGTTCTGCATGCAAAGCACCAGCTGCCTTGACTGCCCTCAGTATGGAAATGATGTCGCGCGTATTTGTCTTGATGCGCACCAGCGAGCGCACCAGATCAGCGACGGTATTACCCTCTGATAAAAATGCAGATTCTTTCTTTTCGTCCACGTCCAGCTTGGTATTTGTCACAATCGCAGTACGTATTGCGCTACTTGCCTGACCAATCACAAATGGCTGTGAAGCAGTATTCTGGCTGGCTACGGAAATTTTGATATCACCGTGAGAAATTGACACTCGTGAAATCTGCACATCACCACCTGCCACTACAACACCAGTACGTTCGTTGATGACCACTTTGGCGCGACGGTCTGGTTCAACCAGAACATTCTCGATGTCAGCAATAAAATCGACGAGCTGGTCTTTTTGATTGTCTGCAACCTGTATCTGTATGCCAGATGCGTCACTCGCCACTGCAATAGGACCATATTTTGCATTGATTGCCTTGGCCACACGGCTTGCCGTTGTGTAATCAGGGTCTGTCAGCAAAAAAGTCAGTTTTTGATCTTTGCTAAGCATTTGCGAACTGACACCCACTTCAACAATCGCACCATTCGGCACTGAGCCGACCGTAGGATGATTTTTTTGGATGATGTTACCGTTCGCGTCATAGCGATAACCGCCAACCGACAATGCGCCTTGCGCCAATGCATACACGCGGCCATTTGGCGCTTTAAGCGGCGTACTTAAGAGGCTGCCGCCTACCAGACTACGGGCATCGCCAGCGGAAGTAATGGTCACATCCAGCGTTTCGCCTTCACGAGCAAAGGCCGGCAGCATGGCACTGACCATCACCACGGCAACGTTGCGGCTTTGTACCTGGTCTACCGGTATCGTCAGGTTGAATTGCGAATACACATTTGCCAGCACTTGTCTGGTTGTACGGTTGGAAGAAGAATCCCCCGTACCGGCCAGACCGGTCACAATACCATAGCCGACCAGGGCGTTTTCACGCCAGCCTTGCAGCTTACCAATATCCTTGACCCTGACTTCTTTCAGGTCATTTACTTCATTCTGTTTAGTCTGGTTGATTGCCTGTGCATCCTGTGCAAAAACAAAAGCAGCCAGCAACATGGCCTGCAACAAATACATCATATTCCGCAATCCCATTACAACCCCATTCCGTCGAGTAATCGACGCCACCAGCTTCGGCGCTGCCTATCCGTGACTTCGCCTTCGCCCACATAGACGATTTTGGCATCGGACAGACGAGTAGAGATCACAACGTTCTGGTCAGAGATATCCTGAGGGCGTACCCGGCCTTCCAGACTCACTCTTTGCACTTCATCATTCACCATCAGTGCTTGCTCGCCTGACACACCAAGATCACCGTTGGAATACACTTCACGCACCGCCACAGATAGTGTCGCCAGCAGTTTGCTGCTACGCTGTGTCTTGCCACCGCCATCAAATTCACCACCGACATTGATGCCAAATTGCTTCAGGCTGCCGCCATTCTTGCTCAGTTCGGCAGAAACGCCGTCTTTTCTGCGGGTACCAGTATCAGCACTGGTCGATGCTGTCGAATTCTCAAATACCTGCACTGTGAGTACGTCACCCAGGCGATAAGCCTTGTTGTCTGAGGTCAGCGCACGGTAAGTTGATTCCTTGTACAAGCTATCGGCAAATGCAGGCGAAGCAGACGTACCGAGTCCACAGGCAACAATAAAGATCATGTTGACCATGCCCATCCACTTTTGCATTCTCGTTTCCAATTTCATTAACGCAACTCCACTTTTCCTGGCTCAATTATTTTCGCCGGAATTTGATTATTTGAATTACCGGGGCGCACCTTGATGATTTGTCCCACATAACCATCCTGCATTGCCTCTACCCGGCTTTCTATGCTGACCAGACCATCGCGCGCCAGCAATACTACAAATTCACCACGGGCCACATCAGGCACGGTTTCTATATTCGCGCGGTTCAAGATTGCACCTTTGTGCAAGCCAGTTTTTGCCCTGACTGCTGTTTTGGCAAAAGTGATTGGAGATACCGGCTCATTCACGTCGGCGAAGATGTCTACTTCCCTTAATTCCACATCTGCTTCTGAAACCGCACCCCCCCTTGCAATATCATGCCTGGCTATAAAGGCTTGTCTGCTGCCACTTAGCTCAAACAAGACTGGCACACTTTTGACGACTTGATCTGATATTAATACATCTAGCAATACTGTTAACTTACTGCGCAAACTTAATGGCTCGGACAAATGCGATATCCTCACCTTTACTTCACCTGCCGGTACCACAAGCGCTTGCAATTCGCCCTGATCCCTGATCGCAATATCGCTGCTGCCGGCATCACGAACGTTTAAACTGATCCACTCTTCAAGCACGGCCCTGGCATGACTGCGCACCTTTGCCGCATCCACGATCTGGGTCTGCAACATGATATTGACCGCGTCAGCACCTACCCAATGAATATCCCTGCTGCGTGCACCTGCATGCTGTCTTACCCACTTCTCCAGTGCCTTGCGCTGCACTACCATATTGCCCGCGGTCAGCGACATGGTGCCTATCGGCAAAGCAAGCAACTGTGCTTCTTCTCTTTGCGTGGCGGCATCCACATTCACCACGTCTGCCAATACCAGCCTGGCCGACTTTACCTGTACAACACTGCGCAATTCCAATTGCACTGTTTTTGCAGCAGCGATGTCAGCTAGCAGACACCATGCAAACAATACCTGCAATGCGATCCTGGCAGAATTCACAGATATCTACTTACGCAGATTGTTAACCAATCCCAGCATTTCATCCGACGCCTGCACGATTTTCACATTGGCTTCATAAGCACGCTGGGCGATCATCAGGTTCACCATTTCATCCAGCATCTTGACGTTGGATGCTTCCACATATCCCTGCATGATGCTACCAACGCCGTTTTCACCTGCAACACCGGCAACGGCTTCACCAGAAGACTCACTGGTTTTATACAGATTTTCACCCAACGTTGTCAGTTGACCGGGGCTGGCAAAGCGCACGAGTTCAAGCTGGCCGACATCACTCATACCAGTTTGCCCTGCCTGGCTGACTTGCACCCTGCCATCGGCACTGATCTGCAAACTCTTTGCGCCGTCAGGAATGGTAATGCCTGGCTTCAGTGGCTGGCCGCTTTGCAAGGCAAGCTGGCCATCCTTATTCACTTTCAGGCTGCCGCCACGGCTATAGGCAATAGAATTGTCCGGCATCATGACAGAGATAAAACCATCACCCTGTATGGCAATATCAAATGCAGAATCAGACTTCTTTAGTTCACCTGCATCAAACAATTTGCTCATGCTGGCAATCGCAACACCAGCACCAAACTTGCCGCTTTGTGCCAGAGCACCCAGGCTGTCTGCGCCGCCGAGTTGTGACGTTAACCTGGTATCAGGCACCATCATGTCAGAGAAGCTGACGCGTCCTTTTTTAAAGCCGTTGGTATTCGCATTGGCGAGGTTATTAGCAATCGTATCAACATTCGTCTGTTGCGCCTGCATGCCAGTAGCGCCTATGTATAGTGCGTCAAACATTCTTTTTCCTTGCGTGAAAATTATTCATTTTGTTTGCAAAACCATGACGATCAGCTGACATCGCCAAGTTTTCTGACGGCGGAACCTATCATTTCATCATAGCCCTGGGCAATTCTTTGCATGGATTCAAAATGGCGCATGGTTTGCATCACTTGCACCATCTCTTGCATGGAATTGATATTCGCGTTTTCCAATTGGCCCTGGTGTATTTGAGCCACTTTGCTTTGCGAACCCCAGACGCCTTCTCTTGCCGTCAGCATGCCATCACCCACCTTGATCAGATCACTAGTATGTTCAAATTCCATCAACTTGAACTGTCCGGCAGAAGTTGCAGGCAAATTACCCGCCTCGGCATTGACATCATCAACAAACAGGCCGCTCGCATCCACTACAGGCTTGGACGTACGGACAATGATCTCCCCACTTTTACCCATCACAGGATAACCCTGCTGATTGACAATACGGCCCTGCGCATCAATACGGAAATTACCTTGCCGTGTATAGGCAGGACCTTGCGGCGTAGATACTTCAAAATACCCATTGCCGCTAATCGCAAAATCCAGGCTCTGACCAGTAACTTTGAAAGTTCCCTGGCGCTGATCCGTCACCACTTCCAGCGCGCTCGCCTGTTGATCCAAATTCATACCGGTTTGCACCAGATCGCCAAAGGTGTGCTCGACGATGACTTCCCGTTTGTAAGCAGGTGTCAGCGTATTAGCCATGTTCATGCTGATGCGTTCCATGCGGGCCGCATCGTTTTGCATGCTTTGCAGGGCAACGCCCATAATTCCATTCATCGCTACTATCTTTCTTTTTCTATTCAGCTATCTCAAAACGACATCCATTACAGTTGCACTACCCCAAAAGACTTCAACTCTATGTTCTGAGGAATCTCTGACATCGACAACACGCGCAAATGCGGTACAACACGCTCGCTCAGCGCGCGTATATGGCGCCGCAATTCAGGTGAGCATAACAAAACTGGCAGCATATTGCTTTTCATCATACGGTCAGCCTGCTGTACCAGCTTGCTCATAAACTGTTCTGCCAGTTTTGGCTCCAGCACAAACGACCTGTTTGCCGGCCCGCCATCCTGGCGTGCTGACTGTAGGTTTTGCATGAACTGGCTTTCAATGACAGGGTCCAGCGTCATCACCTGCAAGGCACTCGCTTCACCCATCAAGCCCTGGCAAATCGCATTACCCAGACGTTGGCGCACCATTTCAGTCAGGAAATTGGTGTCCTTGCTGCTACGGCCTGCATCGGCCAGGGTTTCCAGGATCGCCTCAATGTGCCGGATGGAGACCTTTTCTTTCAACAGATTTTGCAGTACGCGCTGCACATCGCTGATAGAAATGACCGTCGGGATCAATTCATCAACCAGACTGGATTGATTCTCACGTACACGTGTCAGCAAACGGTCTGTCTCGCCCCTCGTCAACAAATTGGCTGATTCTCTGCGCAAAACCTCAGTCAGATGGGTCAGGAATACTGTTTCACCATCCACCAGCGTGTATTTGTTGGCGCTGGCATTGTCGCGCTGGCTTGCGTCGATCCACAATGCTGGCAAACCATAGGTAGGGTCTTTGGTGACTTCACCTTGTATGGACTTGACGTCGCCAGTCGGATGTATCGCGAGATACTGATTCAACCTCGCCTCACCCTTGGCGACGATCACGCCATCAATACAAATTTCATAGCGGTCAGCCAGCAACTTCTTGGCATCTTTAAACCGCACCTTGGGCAATACCAGACCCAGGTCCATCGCATGCTGTTTGCGGAAAACTGCAATCCTGTCCATGAACAAACTGCCGGATTGATTAATCAGAGGTATCCAGTTGCTACCCACATGCACCTCTATCGGCTCAACCGGCAACATGCTATACGGGTCATCTTTGCCTGCCGCATTGTCACCTTCTAAAATGTCATCCTCATTACTGTCTTTGCTGCTTTCAGCCTCTTGCGTTTTTTTGCTTCTGTATGAGAAATAAGTCACACACAGCACAAAGCTCAACAGGCCAAGTGTTGGCACTGCCGGTATGCCAGGCAATACCAGCAAGCCACCCAATGCCACGCCCACCAGCAACAGGGTTTTAGGAAAAGACAATATCTGCTGGAACACTTCCTGACTCAGATTACCGTCAGATGCCGATCGGGTGACGATAATACCCGTACCCAGTGCAATCACCAGTGCTGGCACCTGGGTTACGATACCGTCACCTATCGTCAGCAAGGTATAAGTCTGCAAAGCCTGCGCCCATGGTATGCCGTGCTGCATGATACCGATCAGCAAGCCACCAATGATATTGATGAGCAAAATGATAATACCGGCGATGGCATCGCCTTTGACAAACTTGCTGGCACCATCCATGGCACCATAAAAACCCGCTTCTTTTTCCAGGTTCTTGCGTTTCTTTTGAGCTTCTTCCTGAGTGATGAAACCCATGTTGAGATCAGCATCAATACTCATTTGCTGACCTGGCATACTGTCCAGCGTAAAACGGGCAGCCACCTCAGACACACGCTGCGCACCGCTAGTAATCACCACATACTGCACAACAATCAAAATCAAAAATACAATTAGGCCAATCACATAATTACCGCCAACTACATAAGAACCAATCGCTGCAATCACCTTACCCGCATCACCATGCGACAAAATTAAACGCGTAGCAGCCACATTCAATGACAAGCGGAACAAGGTCGCAATCAACAACAAGGATGGAAAAGTAGAAAACTCCACCGGACGCGCCATGTAAAACGTCAACAACAAAATCAAAAACGCAAAACTGAAGTTAGCCAAGATCAAGAAATCCAGGACAGGGCTAGGGATGGGCGCAAACAGCACGACCAAAACACCCAGCACCAGCATCACCAGCGCCAGATCGCTATGCTTACCTAAAAGTTGCGTCAATTGCTTCAAACTGCTTCCCCAGCTACAAGGGTTTCTTTAACAAGGGCTTCTTTATTTTTTCTCATTGCAAATACCCAAATCATGATCTTGGCCACATCCGCATATAGGTGCGTGGGCACATGCTGATCAAAATCCACCTCACGGAATAATTGACGTGCAAGCGCCTTGTTTTGCACCACCGGTATATGATGTCGCACGGCCATCTTCCTCATAGCCTGTGCTAAAGAACCTGCACCTTTTGCCAGCAATTGTGGCGACTCCATCTTGCCATGCTCATAACGCAAGGCAATCGCCAGATGCGTAGGGTTGGTGATCAGCACATCTGCATTTTTTGTCTTTGCTGCAGCCAGGCTGCGTTTTAACATCTCACGACGCAACTCGCGCAAGCGCGAACGTATGCGTGGGTCACCATCACGATTTTTTGCTTCGTCTTTCACATCGCGTTTGCTCATGCGCATTTTTTTGGCAAACTCGCGATGCACAAACATCAAATCCAAAAAGGCCAGCAAAGCCAGCACCAGGGTCATCTTGAAACCAAGTGACACCAGATCAACTTGCATGTTCTTGATCATTTCCAGTGGCGGCAACATAGCAGTATGAAACAACTGCGGCCCAATCTGCTTCAAGGCCAGATATGCCACCAAGCTCAGCAAGATCAGCTTAAAACAGGTCCTGAATAAATCAAACAATGACCTTATTGAAAAAAACTTCTTGATCCCGTTCATCGGATTCAAGCGGTTAAAATCAGGTTTGACAGGCTCGCTAGACAAAATCACGCCAGTCTGCGCAACATTACTAATAATAGCTGTCAACATCAGTGCAATAAAAAATGGTAGCAACAAATACAGTCCATCCAGCAGCAACGTACGCAACATGCGCCAGTAATTAATCGAACCAACATCCCCCTGCCCCAGTTGCAACAACAGGTTCAAGTCCAGCTTGAATAAATCCCGTATGCCATCCAGGCCACGCCAATAGAAAAAAACCACCACCACAAAAAATACCACGACAGACACTACATCCGGGCTTTTCGCCACCTGCCCTTTTTCTTTCGCTTTTTGTAGCTTATAGGGAGTAGCTTTTTCAGAGCGGTCAAAATCCTGTTCAGACATCAGGCAAACTTTCCTGCCGATGGCATAAGCGCCCGAGCATCTGCCACCGCAAACACCGCACCCCAACTCTGAAAAATACTGCCCTGTATGCGGGTGATGGTGCTACCCATCAACACAAAACCAAAAGACAATGCGGCGAGGCCAACCACAACCTTGATCGGCACGCCCATCACAAACATATTCATCTGCGGTAAATTACGCGCCACTACGCCCAGCGCCAACTCCACCAGCAACACACAAAATACTATGGGAGCAGCCAGTGCAAAACCCAGGCTGAACAAGCCACCCACCTGCTTTAATACCGGCACCGACACCGCCTGTATCGACCATGCCTTGCCCAGCGGGAAGCGCTCTATGCTGTAGGCCACAGCCCTCAACAAAGTGTGATGCCCATTAATCAAAAAAAAGTACACCACCGCGACCTGGTTAAAGGCCATCGTCAAGATAGGCAATTGTGTTCTGGTCAATGGGTCAAACACCTGCGCCATGCCAAAACCGATTTGTATATCCAGCACCCGCCCGGCAATCGAAATGGCAGCAAAACTGATAAAAATACCCACCGCCAGCGTCGCCCCCAATGCCAGCTCACGCGCTGCCGCCAGGATAATAAAACCGGCGCCTGTTTCCACAGGCGCAGCATCAAGCAAGCCAGCAGGAGCAATCCCCAAAGCTATCGCCAGACTCAAACTAAAAATCAGGATTGTGCGATAAGTGGCCGGCAGAGTTGACGCATACAAAATAGGCGTCAGCAACAGCAAGGCAGCAATGCGCACAGAAAGCAAAAAAGCCTTCAGCATCACACCGCTGCCGATAAAGTCAGCAAGAAAATTTCCCAAATCTGCCATGAGTCAAAACATCTGTGGGATATTCGTCCACAGCTTGGTGGCAAACTGCGTCAGTTTGCGCAACATCCATGGCCCAGCCACGACCAAAGTGATCGTTGCCGTCAGCAATTTTGGAATAAAAGTGAGTGACATCTCTTGTATTTGTGTCACCACTTGGAATATACTTATGAGTAAGCCAACAAGCATGGTCAGCCCCAGCACTGGCAGGCATATTAGCAAGCCTGTCCAAAACAGCTCAGCCATGAGCGATAAAGCAAAGTCTGAATGCATATAAATGACTTAACACCAGCGGCTCTCACAAGGGAGTTACACCCTATCCCACACCAATAACTCCGCCAGTCAACAACGTCCCAATAAATAATGAGCGTCATTGTACATTGATATTTTACAATTACTCACAAATTTCTTTGCATTTACAAAATATTTTTTGAAATTTTTATAAATTGCAAGAAATATTTACCAAAAACAATTTCATTTGATTAATATCTTTAAAACAATTGTCAGAATACAACACTTGTCTGCCCCGCAAGAATCAAGATCGCATTTTGTTGCAACCGTCATTGCCCACTTATTGCCCACTTATAAAGCCAGCCCGCAATTATCACCCTGGATGTGAACTCATAAAGCCGATTGCCCGTGCAGGTTTTTATCACTCTATCGCTTTATTACGCCTCAAATTTTCGCACTGCCCGGCTAACGGTCATGTAATGCACAGTAAAAAATTCTGCTATTTCAGCCATGGTATAAGCACCGGAATGATAGGCACGATACATGGCCTCATCTCGATTTGTGTATTGCTGCTGGTAAGTAGCTAGAGGGAGTGCAATGGAACGGCGATGTGCCAGCGACACTTCACGCAGATCTTCAGGCCGTAATTGATGCTGGTATTTTTCGACAAACTCATCATCGCCCAATAGCAACTGATGCCTGGTCGCCAGCAGAGGTGACAGCAAGCCCATTCCTTCCAGCACAAATTTTGCATAGGCTACACGCGCCCGTTTGCGGCTGGCACCAAACTGCCCCAGCAGCCAGTCTGTGTCTAGCCATTCTGGCGCATGCCTGTCCTGCATGCAGCAGTCATAGCTGCTCCAGTGCCATTGCTCTGGCAAGTCCACCATTCCGGCACGCACAGGATTAAGAACAATATAGCGGGCCAACTCCAATAGATGCGCTTCTTTTTGCACCAGAATAGCCTTGTACCTGCCCTGGAACAAATGCCCGACTTGCTTGTGTTTGCGATTGAAGCGCTGGGTGTACAAGCCATTGAGCTGGCGCATGCCACGCGACAAATTACCATCCACTGTTTCTACCAAAAGATGATAGTGATTACTCATTTCGCAGTAAGCATGCACCACCCAGTTAAAGCGGTCACAGACCTCTGCCAGCACCGTCAACCACTCTTGCCGGTCTTCATCATCAATATAAATATCCTCACGCCTGTCTCCGCGAGAAGTGACGTGATACAAAGCTCCGGCAAATTCTAAACGTAGTGGTCTGGCCATGGTTTAAGCATAGCACATTTTGCAGAAAATGTTGGAATGTTAGAACTGACCCCTTTTTCTGTGTGTGACCCCTTTTTCTGTGTGCTGAAAATGTTGGAATGTTAGAACTGACCCCAATTTTGCTGCGGGCAAGGCCATTGAGCACGCACTCAAACGCTGGCCGGCGCTGGTGCGCTATATCGATTCGGGCACGCTGCCGATTGATAACAATGCGGTCGAAAACGCGATACGTCCGATTGTCATAGGCAAGAAGAACTGGCTGTTCGCCGGCTCAGAACGCGCCGGCCGCCGTGCTGCCGCCATCCAGACCTTGCTGGGCACCGCCAGGCTCAATGGCCTTGATCCGATGCAATGGCTGACCAGCGTCCTGGAACGTCTCCCGACGTGCCCTAACAACCAGATCGATTCGCTGCTGCCATTTCCGAACTCTACACAGCTATAACTTCTTTTTATAGGTGGGGCGGCTGGACGCTTACGGTGGTGCCTGCTTCGGTGATGGAGGAACGGCGGCAGCGCCGGGCATGGATTGCTTTGGCGTGGGCCGATGAGGATTTGTAAGCGTCCAGCCGCCCCATCTAGCATTGAACGATGACCTCATCCAGACTCACGCTCCCATCACAAGTAAAGAGGAGCAGTATGAAACGAGATCAAGCCAAGCGGCAGCAGTGGCAACAGCACATCACCCAGTGGCAGCAGAGTGCACTGAGTCAGCGCGCCTTTTGCGAGCATGCAGGCCTCAAGTTCTCCACCTTCGACTATTGGCGGCGCGCACTCATCGCCGAACAGTCTGTTGAGAATAAGTCAGCATCCCAAGCGCAGCATCCCGGCATTGCGCTATTACCCGTGCAAGTAACATCTGCTCCTTCTGCTCCCACAGGGCTGATGTTGCGCAGCCCGCAAGGCTGGGAACTGCGTCTGCCACCCGAGGTCAAGGCGGACTGGCTGTCCGACCTGCTGCGTGGCCTGTGATGCAATGGCAGGCAGATGCCATCTGGCTGGCGGTGCAGCCGGTCGACATCCGCGCCGGGATCGACCGCCTGTCAACCTACGTCCAGCAAGCACTGGGGCGTATGCCTTGCGACGGTACTGCCTACGTTTTCAGCAACCGGCGCCACACACGCCTCAAAGTGGTGTGCTGGGATGGCAACGGCGTGTGGATGTGCGTGCGCCGCCTGCACCGTGGTCAATTCGTCTGGCCCAAGCCTGGCGAGCTCAGTTGGCAATTGACCGCCGAGCAATGGCAGTGGCTGGTGGCCGGCGTCGATTGGCAGCGCTTGTCGGCACCGGCTCCGGCAGCCTGGGCACTGTAGCAAGTCCCTGTTAACTTCGACGCGAATCTGTTAACATGGCGCCATGGATCTGCTCGAACAACTCGCCCATACCAACGCCGACCCTGCGCTCCTTGCGCAGTTGCAGGCCATGCTGGCCCAGAAGGACGAGTTGATCGCTGCGAAGGATGCCCAACTACACGTCCTGCAGAGACAGCAGGATGCGTTGAGTGCCGCTGGGCACGCCAAGGACATCAAGATCAAGGCACTGACGCTGGAACTGGCGCATCACAGGCGCATCCGTTTCGGCAAGGCCAGCGAAGCCTACAGCGGCGAGCAACTGGATATGTTCAACGAAGCCGGCGATGCCGACCTGGCGGCGATGGAGGCCGAACTGGAGGCGCTGCAAGCGCCGCGTCCGGCCAAGCCGCGCAGCCGTGCCGGTCGCCAGCCGCTGCCCAGCGAACTGCCGCGCATTGAGTACCGCCATGAACCAAGCTCTTGCCAATGTGCAGCCTGCGGGCGCGACCTGGTCAAGATCGGCGAAGACGTCAGCGAACAACTTGATGTCGAACCAGCACGCTTCTTTGTGCATCGCCATATTCGTCCTCAATATGCCTGCCGTGGCTGCGACACGGTCACCGCTGCGGCGATCCCGCCAGCGGTGATCGATGGTGGCCTCGCCGCTCCCGGCTTGTTGGCCTGGGTTGCGGTCAGCAAGTTTGCCGATCATTTGCCGCTGTACCGGCTGGAACAGATCGCCGCCCGCCAGGGTGTGCCGCTGGCGCGTTCTACGTTGGCAGGCTGGATAGGTAAGCTCGGCGTGGTATTGCAACCCTTAAGCGAGCGACTAGCCGGGCTGCTGCTGCAGCGGCCTTGCCTGCATGCCGACGAAACCCCGGTACGCCAACTTGATCCCGGCCAGGGCAAGACCAAACACGCCTATTTGTGGGCCTATCGCTCCAACCATCTGGACCAGGGGCCACCCATTATCGTGTTTGACTACCAGAGCGGCCGTGCCGGTGCTCACGCACGCACCTTCCTCGGTACATGGCGCGGCCATCTTATGGTGGATGACTATGCCGGCTACAAGGCACTGTTCGCCGATGGCGTGACCGAACTGGCTTGCCTGGCCCACGTGCGGCGCAGGTTCTTCGAGCTACATGCGGCCAACGGCAGCCCGGTGGCGGCCGAGGCACTACGCCGCATCGCAACACTGTACGCCATCGAGCAACAGGCCGCGAGCGCGACGGCCGAAGCGCGCCTGCAACTACGGCAAGTGCAAGCCAGGCCGGTACTGGTTGAACTGCATGCCTGGCTGCAGACGATGCAACAAGCTGTCGCACCAGGCAGCGGCACGGGCAAGGCCATTGAGCACGCACTCAAACGCTGGCCGGCGCTGGTGCGCTATATCGATTCGGGCACGCTGCCGATTGATAACAATGCGGTCGAAAACGCGATACGTCCGATTGCCATAGGCAAGAAGAACTGGCTGTTCGCCGGCTCAGAACGCGCCGGCCGCCGTGCTGCCGCCATCCAGACCTTGCTGGGCACCGCCAGGCTCAATGGCCTTGATCCGATGCAATGGCTGACCAGCGTCCTGGAACGTCTCCCGACGTGCCCTAACAACCAGATCGATTCGCTGCTGCCATTTCCGAACTCTACACAGCTATAACTTCTTTTTATAGGTGGGGCGGCTGGACGCTTACGAGGATTTTAGGCAGGTGGCGGCTTCCTTTGCTTTGTCGGACATCGCAGTGACGGATGAGCAGGCTTGGCGACACGGCCAGGTGTTAGCTGGCGTGAAGTCGCGTGAGGAAGTTCTGGCGGAGATGCTGGCAGCGTTTGCACGGCCTCGGGGTGAGGCCGTGCAGGCTGACTGAGTTTGTCTGGCTGGGCGTCGTGTCTCAAACATCTACAGGCACGGCGATCAAGTCAGAATGTCGTAATGTAAGACTTGACCCCGGCTTTGTTTGCACGGCCTCAGGGTGAGGCTGTGCAGGCTGACTGAGTTTGTCTTGCTGGGCGTCGTGTCTCAAACATCTACAAGCACGGCGGTCGGGTCAGGAATGTCGTAATGAAAGACCTGACCCCGGCTTTTCGGAATGTCGCAATGTGAGACCTGACCCCGTCTTTCGCTCCCGTCACAGCGTCTTCCTTATATGCCCCGCACCGTCACCTTAAATTCGCACTCAGCGCACCGGATGCTGTAGCCAGAAACTACAGCGTTGAATTTCAATTCTCCGGTGCACCAGGGACATTTCTTATGGGTTTCCCCCTGTGCTTCATACTCAGAAAATGCTTCCTCAACGAACAAGACTTCCTCCTCCGTCACCTGCCGTTTTGCATTAGTATCCATACAGTGTTTCCCTCATAAATTTATTCATTTTGATCGGTGCTCCAGCCTCCCGCGCACGCATAATCGCGTCGCTTAACAAGTCAGCACGTTCTGCTGAAGACAGACCCGGTGCATTTTTTGCTCCCCAATAACTAGCTCTAAATTCGTCATTCCAGGCGCCGATGGGGACTCTTGTTCCTTGATGTGCCTGATGGCCCAATTCATGTGCAAGGGTTGCCCGACTCGACATACTTGAGCGTGGGTGTAAAGCATCCTCAAGCGGAAGAACATCGCCGCGAACACGAAAGACATCAAGCTCATCTACGTATGACGTTTGCCTACCAGAGTTAAAGCGAAGTTTCGAAGGGTCACCACCGACTTCGACAAATTCACGTGTGAGGCGACTAATGTCGGCATCATCAAGTAGAACATTTGCCGGGCGACGTAGGCCACCAGACATCCGCGCAGCCTCTACGCTATTTGCCCCGCTAGGTCCAGGCGGCACAACATACATCGGCTGAGGAACAACAGTAAAACCAGCACGTTGGTTCACATATTGACCTAGCTTTTCAAAGCCTCCTCGTTCTGCATAATCTTGCAAACCTTCCTTAACGTAATTGTAGGCTTTGTTTACATATTGCGGTGAATTCATGATGAATTTACCAGCAACAGGAAGCGCGCCGCCCACTGTAGTTGATACTGCAAATTGCTTTCCTGAGAAACCGTTATGGCCTACTGACCCGCCACTAAGTTTGTGCGCAATATTATCCTGAGCCTGCTGTACGATATCAAATACGCTGCCGCCAGCGCCACCTGCAATGGCTCTCCCCATATAGGTAGTGGCCCGCGCACCTAATTGTGTTGCAACATATCTGGCAGCTGGTGCCGCAGCCATGAGGCTAACTGTATTGGAGAAAGTTTTGTAAACAAATCCACCAACCGCACCACGCATCGTAACTTGTATTTGCCCTCGTTCAGCAGCCCGTTTTACTCTTTCAGCGTTCGCAGCAGTATCACTATATGGCCTGCGTGCCAATACGTCGTCAGGTGTATCGCCGTAGTTTTTCGGGGAAACATAGTCAAAGAAATCTAGTCCATAGGACTTCAAGCGTTCTTCTGGAGTCATGTGATGACCAATAATCTCAACGCTGTATTTCTTCTCATCAACAACCACGGAATTCGAGGAACCACCACTTAAACCATCACCATCACTATCACTATCACCATTATCCGTATCTTGACTGCTAAGCGGCATCCACGAGCTATCATCTGGTACTGATTGATCTGAGCTGACGACAGTTTGCGGCATGGTAGCCGCCCAGCTTCCCCGGTTCATTTCTCGCAACGTGTCCGCAAATTGCTCTTTGGCGCTATAGCTTATATTGGAGCCAGCCAAACTACTTCCCAGAGCATTGCCAAACGCAATTGGCCGGATGCAAAGTCGTAACCGACCTCCCCGCACACGCAGTAATGACGCGGCTCTTGGCTAGTCGGACAGGCTTCACAGGGCCGTAATTTAACTTTTTTGCGCCGACGTGCAGTTTTTAAATGTGCGACGGGGAGATGTACTGTCTTGGCAGCTAAAGAGGGAAGCTAATTTTTTCTTGTCAGAGTGCTTGCTATGGAGGGAATTGGTTTTACTTTTTGCAACCACGCCCACCACTTTTCATTAGTATCGATCAATCAGATACCGTAAAAACTTAAAAAAATCACTAAATACCCCATTTTTGGCT
Organism: Undibacterium sp. KW1; assembly: GCF_009937955.1. NCBI lineage: Bacteria > Pseudomonadati > Pseudomonadota > Betaproteobacteria > Burkholderiales > Oxalobacteraceae > Undibacterium > Undibacterium sp. KW1. Next base: position 4,443,625 of record NZ_AP018439.1, read on the forward strand.
GTTTATCGTGAGCAGTTTTTTGAAGTCGGTATGCGATGATTCATACACATTATTTTTTTGGAGAGGCAAATGAAACACACCACATTCGCAACATGGCAGCGTGATTTTTCACCGATGATTCGCAAGTTGAAGAACCCCTTGCGCAGCCTGGCTTACCTTGCAGGCATTGGCAGATTTTTGATTGCTTTGATTAATTTTTTCAGACACACATGAAGTCTTAGCGCGGTGCGATGCCTTGTTCAGCAAGTGACATGCGCAGCCTGTCAGCGGCTGCTTGCATGTCTTGCGCTTCTTGTTCATTGGCGGCCAGCGGACGATAGTCGCTATAGCCCGCACGCTTCAAGAATTGCGCCAGCGCCCAGGCTTGCTCTTCGTCCAAGTTCAGCAGAATCTGGATGCTCATGGGCTGGCCTCGTCCTCTTCTGCTTCGGCTTCGGCTTCCCTGTCTAAGACAGCGAATAACGCATCTGCGGCCTGTTCCCGCCCTTCCTGGTGCTGCATTGCTTCTGTGGTCGCTTGCACGGCTTTGACACGCCTCTGCGCTCCTGGGTGCGTGCTGGCATGGACTTGCTGCAATTGCCGGATGGCGACCTGGGTATAAATCTGGGTGGTACTCATTTCTGCATGGCCGAGCATGACTTGTATAAAACGGATGTCGGCCCCGCCTTCAAGCATCAGGGTGGCCATGGTGTGGCGGAACAGGTGGCAGCCGCCGTGCTTGCCCAGTTCTGCCCGTTTGACATACTGGGCCACGGTGGTAGAGAGCCAGCTTTCATTGAGGGCAGTACCTTCACGGCTTAGAAACAGGGTGTGCTCCTGCAGGTTCCAGGCCAGTTGCGGACGGCTTTGATCGAGGTAGAGTTGCACCCAGTACAGGGCGCGTTCACCGAGGGGAATGAGGCGGTCTTTTCTGCCCTTGCCTTCGCGGATCAGGACGACGCATTGATCAATGTCGATATCGCTGATCTGCAAATGGGTGATTTCCATCCTGCGCATACCAGTGGCATACAGCACTTCCATGATGGCGCGGTCGCGCAGGCCGATAGGCTGGCGGATATCGGTGCAGGCCATGACACGCTCGACTTCCTTGACACTGAGCACATGGCGCGGCAGGCGGCGTATGCTTTTGGGTAGGTCGAGTTCTGAAGCAGGGTTGGCAGGAATGTGGCCTGTCCGGGTCAGCCATTTGAAGAAGCTTCTGAGCGGCACAATCTTGGCACGGCGGCTGGCAATGGAGAGGGCTGCACCATCTTTTTTACGGTAGTAGTAGAGGTGGCGCTGGTAGCGTTCCAGCACGGCCTGGCTGACGTGTTCGGGATGGGTGACGCTTCTTGCATCGGCCCAGGCGATGAAGTCGCGGATGTAACGTTCGAGGTTATACAGGCTGCTTTCTGTGCTGCCGGTGATGCCGCGATGTTCAAGGAAGCGACGCATGGCAGCGTACAGACCACGGGCGTCCCTAGGATCGCCGACGGGTTTGGTAAAGCGTTGGCGTGGGGTGGATGGACCTGAAGGCATGGCGACCTCAGACTATGCTGGCTGCCATGGCAGCGGCTATGACAGGACTGCCGTTATGCAGGGGCTGTATACGCTTATTTTGTGGTGCATCCTTTATATCTGCTGGCAAGCCTTGTGCTGCCTGGGTCTGAGTGGTTGGTACACGCTCCAACCTGGGGGCAACCTGCGGCAAACTTGGGGGCAACTTGCCAATGGCCTGCCCCAACTTGCTGCGGTCGTAGTCATTATCTGAGGCCAAATCCTGTACATCCCGCAAGCCGCATAATTGTTTTCCGGTGTCTTTGCCATCAAACAACAAGGCATATTGCAGGGCATGGCCACGACTGCCACCATGCACGATCAGGTATTCCATTTCGGTGAGCCGTGCACAGTGGACCTTGAGCTGGTTGTCACTCCATTTGGTGATATCGCGGATGTCACGGCGACTAAAACGTACTTCGCGCAGGGAAATGTCTTGTTGTTGCGCCATCCGGTTCACCATGTCGTGTACGAGCATTAATAAGCGTCTGGTCTGCGGTGGTAATTCGTCCAGTGTCCGGCCCAGCACTTCATGGGCAATGGTGTTAGCTAGGGCAATATCGCTTTTGGTGACTTCGATATAGGCAAGCTGCTGCCCATTGTGATTCACTGTTTTGACTTCACGCTGGTGCTGGTGCAATAAGGTAATGGCGCGTATCAGGGTCAGGTATTTCATATGATCGCGCCGGGTTCTGGTCTGTTCATCGAGGAAGGTCAGTTGATCGGCATAGGGATTGACGACCAGCACCGGCTTTAACAGGCGCTGGGCATTCTGGTGTAACTCGGTGATGGTTTGTTTGTCGTTGGCGGCCAGCAAGCCTGCCAGGGTCTGTTTTGAGCGTTGCCGTGCATGGATGGCCTGGGTTTGTTCGCGGCTTTCATTGACGGTGAGGACTAAACAGCGGTTCATGAGTTCTTCATCGACATCAATGGCGGTAGTGGTCAGCATGAGCATGACGGGGCCTTTGACTTTGTATTGCTTGGTGACGAGGTTGCCGGTGACATCATCCTTGCCGGTACTTGCCATGCTGAGTTCACCATCGCTTTGCAAGAGTTTTAAGGCGTAGGCCGCTTGCCGTACGCCCTCCTCTTCGGCGATGGCGAGTATCTTGTGTTGCATGTCGGTTTCACCGAGATAGAACAGGCTTTGCCCTGTCATGGCGCTGTATTGCTGTTTGTCTTCTGGCGGCACCATGGCTAATACGGCCTCCATCAAACTGCTTTTACCAGCAGCGCTGGTGCTTTGTATCAGGATAGCCAGCGGGGTGTCGAGTTTGCGACTGACTGCGGCCAGGTAGCCTGCCAGTAAATTATTGGCTTCGCCAACAACACCACAGCGTTCCATGTCGGCCACGAGACGGGCAATCAGGTCAGGGGCTTGCAACAGTTGGAGGGCGGCGGCTTCTTGTTCGGCAGTCAGTGTCAGGGGCTGACTTTTAGCTTGGGAGTTGCTGCGGATGAGTTCGTCTTGTAGGGTTTCCAGGCGCAGCAGTAGCGTGCCGATGTCGTGCTTGATGAGATTGTCGGGCAATGCCAGTTCGACGGCAGCCTGTTTGATATAGGTGGCGCGACTGCGGGCAGCGTACAGGTCAAGGGTATCAACATGGTAGGCGCTGTGTTCGCCTGATCCGCTCGCTTGCAGACGCACTTGCAAATTCACGCGCATAGATTCGGGCGAGGTATTTTTTTTCCAGCCACGGATGCGCCAGTGACGTTCGTCCTGCACCATCGTTATTTCATCGCTGTCGAGTTCGGCAGCATGTACCTGGTCGGCTTCGCTGCCTGGAGTGGCGGTGGTCACGGCAATGGTCGGGGCCGTGATGTCGGCGGCGATTGCCTCAGCGGCTAAAGGAAGAGGCTCAACCATCGGCGGCAAGTCTGGAGGCGCAGGAGATGCAACGACTGGCGCGGGTGCAATGGGGGTGGCGGGTCGCCCTATCCATTCAGCTTGTCTGAGCATGAGGCCCAGGCTGTGGTGGGCGGGTGTCAGTTTCAAGGCGGTGCTGTTGGCATCCATACCTTTGGGGAAGTGTACGCGCAGGCATTCGATGCTAGCAGCAATCAGTTGGGGGGCCAGCTTGTCGGCGGCCTTGTCACCTGGTTCGTCTCTATCGTAAGCAATCAGGATGCGCTGGGTGCCGTGACGCTGGAAGGCGGCCAGATGGTCATCGGTAAAACCTTCTATGCCGTAGCTGGTGGTGACATTGGTATAACCGGCGCACCAGAATGTCATGGCGTCGATCAGTGCTTCGCATAGGATGATTTCTTTATTATCTGCCAGTGCCTGTTCGTTCCAGATGCCGCGACCAGCGCTTCTGCCCTGGTTGGGCAGGTAGAGGTGTTTGGGGGTGCCTTTGCGCAGGTCATCACGTATCTTGCGACCATAGATTTCGGTGACATTGCCTGCCTGGTCAAGAATGGGAACGATCAGGCTGCCATTGAAGTGTTCGTGACCGCTGTCACGGTAGAGGCCGACATGCTGCAAACGGCTGCGAATTTGTTCGCCGGTCTGCTGACGCTTGACGGGCAAGCGCAGACCCAGGCTGCGATTGGCATAGCCAAGCTTGAAGCGGCTAATCAGGTCGGGATGATCGAGGCCACGTTGTTTCAGGTAGGCCAGAGCTTCCGGCGAAGCCAGCAAGGTCTGGTGGTAGTAATCCACGGTTTGATTCAGCAAGTCTTGGTCGTCTGCATCAAACACGACCGGCGGCGGCAGGCTGCGCACGACGCTGCGTTTGACGGGAGAGTCACCAACAGGGCTGGCAGCTAAAGAAGAATCCGTTTTGAGCAATTCGACCGCATGGCGAAACGAGACACCGCGCAGCTTCATCACCCAGTCAATCGGGCCGCCACCAATCTGGCAGCTAAAACAGTGCCACAGGTTTTTAGCGGGGGTGACGATCAGGGAGGGTTCGCTATCGGCATGGAAGGGACATAGGCCGAGCTGGTCTTTGCCACTCTTTTTTAAAACGATACCAGCGGATTCCACCAAGCGCTCGACCGACACTTCATTCTTTAGCCGCTCGACTTCTGCTGTTGGTATTCTTGCCATAAATCACTTTCCCCTGGAAACCTGTCAATACTCTATTCGGATATACGTAAACTAACATATATGTTATCTTTGAACAAGTCAGTTAAAAAGGGGGACTTATAGTGACGTTCGCTCAATTACCAGCTTTCCTCGCTATGGAATTTCCCGAACGTGTGACCGCTCTACGCAAAGAGCGTGGTTTGACACAACAAGCGCTTGCCGACAAGGTTGGTGTGCATGTGCTGCAAATCCGCCGGTACGAGGGAGGCACTTCGCAACCTACGCTTGATGTTATCCGGCGCTTGGCAATTGCTCTTAGTGTGAGTGCGGATATGTTGGTTTTCGACCAGGAGGATCAACGTGGCCCCTCGGACGATCTACGCTTGCAATTCGAGGCCATCAGCCAATTTTCGCAGGAAGAGAAGGAAGTCATCAGGGAATTGCTGGAGGGAATGATTCTCAAGCATGATGCCAAGCGCTGGATCAAACCATAAAAACTAGCCGCTAAAAAAAATCCCCTACCGCCGAGGTCGGGGATAGGGGGAGCTTTTTTTTCTTTTTAAAAGAAGAACACACCATTTGCAAATAATCTCTCTATTCGATATTGTAAATGGGCTACTCTTTCATCCCCCTCCATATGAACACCCCACAGATGGCAGCACCTGCGTCGCGCAGTAGCATGGCCGAACAGCTCCAGACCGTTCAAAGTAAGATTGCCAACGCCCCAGCAGAGTGACTTGCTGAACGTGAGCGCCGCTTTTTAGCGATTGAGAAACTCAGAGAATCACGCAAGATACTGGTGGACTACTACACCACGCCAGGTGTCACGGCACCATTCCCCATCAATCCAGTCGAAGAGGATTTGCACTTGTTTGCCTGCACCGATACCGCCACGCTGGAAGTTTATGCAGAGATCGATGCTTTACTGGTGACCGAAGCGCAACGCGGCACACCAGTTGAGGTGTTAGCGTCTTAGTGTCAATGGCATTTTTTAATGCTACACATAATGGGCCATGCGCTCGTAGAAGTAAGCACCTTTGGTTTCCATGTCTTCACCGGCATTAACCACCACCGCAGCCAGGTATTCAAAGAAGCTTTGCTTGATGTAGTCCACCACCAATTGGCGGAAGGGTTCGATATTGCCATCGACTTGCGCCTGTTCCAGGGCTGCGTAATACGCCAGCCTGGCATCATCATCCCCAGAGATACGCGCTATTGGATAACCATGCTGTAACAGGATGAGGTTCATCACCAGTCGTGAGGTGCGACCATTGCCATCAATCCAGGGATGCACTGTGACGATTTTTTCGTGCATGTCAGCAGCCAATAAAGCTGGATGGAATGCCGTAGCGTATTCATCATAGAAATGGAACACGTCTTCCATGCGTTTTGGCACCAGGTAAGGTGGCGGCGGCACATGCCGCGCACCAGTAATTTCTACTTGCACCTTGCGATAGACTCCGGCATCAAGTGGACGGATACCCCCTAGCACAATGGCATGGATGTGGTTCACCAGGCGCTCATTCAAGACCACTTCTTGCCCTGCCAGTTCGCGGATATAACCGATAGCTGCCTGATGATTGCGTGCCTCCAGGTGTTCATCCAGGGACTTGCCCTTGATGGTCATGCCTTTGGCAATGACCATGTGCGTTTCTTGTAAAGAGAGCGTATTTCCTTCGATTCTATTGGACTCGTAGGTATATTCGGTGTCCCAGGTACGCTGCAAATTTTCTAATTGGGTTGGATTGAGAGGACGGAAACTATCAAGGCAGCGCTTCAAATCATCGAGCTGGTCGAGGGCAGCGCGTAAATCGCCGTTGACTTCATTGCTGACATCAGGGAAGGCACGGGCCAGCAATTTCTTCATGTCCATAGTGGTCTGGGTAACGGATAAAACACGCTCCACAAAGACCTGGCGCAAGGCTTGAACATGGGTCTTGTCTTCCGGCGATAGGATGGCTGCGGGGTGTTGTTCTGGGGTCGTTTTCATCGTTTAACTTAATACTGGCAAGGAGTAACGCCACCAGTTGGTGGACGAATGCAGCCATTGTATTCACTTTAGCGGCAAGCTCCAGCAAATCGGTATAGAAGAGAATTGTCAGGCGGCATAAATCGCACCACCTGACAGAGTTGACGCGCCAACGAAATAAACATCGTGTGATACAACAATCTATCTCACAAGCTTCAGTAATTTAGTAGAGTTAATCGCGCATCGTTGAGCAATACGATAAGCATAGGTATTGACATGATCCTCCATACAATATGCATCAAACAAAGACAAGCAAGCATCAATTCCCATGGCAATATTTCCTTGCCACTGGTCGCCATGCTTTTCACCTTCCGCCTTTGATGGCTGACATAAACCGCAAAATAAAAAGACTCGCTCACCTCTAAATTCTTCGTATCTTGCCTTTCGTGTTGCCGTATTTGCCCATTCAGGAAACCAGTCCCACTCCACTGTCACGACAGGATAAATATCCCCCACAATTTCATAGCCGACCTCCTCTAATAATTCACGCTTGGAACTAGCAACAATATCTTCATTGGGATCAACACCTCCACCTGGAAACATAATATATTTTCCATGATCTTGCGCCAGGATTTCATAACTTCTGGTCAAGAGAAATAATTCCGTCTTTTCTCTGTAAGGTAAATTTTTTCGGTTCATATCAGACTTTTTCTAAAAATAGGTAGCGCAAAGAGGATGTAGTCCGGCCTTGTTAGACCGGACTACATTGCTATGCAAGCATAGGTAATAAGGAGGGATTGTCACGCTCAAACTTTTTCAATATCCGCTCAAGTATCTTCAGGCAATTTGCCACTTCCTCTCGCCCTGGGGAACGGATTGGAATAATCGGCTCATGAATTTCCCTTGTTTTGCTTAACACCAGTGTTTGCCCGCTATCAAGGGACTTGTCTTTGATAATCAACGTAACAGGAAGCTCACGTCCTGAAGCAGATGCTATCGAATGATAACTATTGTTTCCGACAGTCAATATGTTGCCTACAAAGTGCTTGCGGGTATACCACTGACTTAAACGACCAAGAAACTCATGTGGTGCATTCAGTTGGCCGCCCTTATGACGAACAAAGCAAAAAAATTTGCTTTTCTCATCCTTGTCCCATCGCCATATTTTCTCGGTATACCCTCCCTGTAAGCCATAGCTGAGAAACGGGTGTTTATGATTATGGATATACGTCTCCTTGCAATCTTCGTAAATGTGGAAACGAACTTCTGTCGTTGGTGTATCCAATACAATGATTTGATACATAACTTGAGGGACATGCCTGACTTCGTACTGTGTTGGAGAAGACAAGACCTGCCTGAGTTGATCGATGCAGAATTTCTTCATTTTGGAAGAAATCAGCAATGAAGTTGATAAAACTTCAAGACCAATATTGAATGATTCTCTGGGATAGCTACTCATAACGCCTCCATGTGGTAAAAAAACAATATTTTTTTACACATGCAACGCTATTTTTGGCAATTGAGCCTTTTCTTCAAACAAAAAATTTACTTTTCTGTCAGAAGGTTTATAAAAGATGTGTGTATAGCTTTAACGATTCAAATTCCATTGAATTCGCTATTGCATCTCACCCCCATATTAGTGATAATCTGGGGTTGTCGTCCCATAAACGGCAAAACGCCTCAAACATGTTTCATGTGCGAGGGATGCCGGAAACGACTTGCCTGATGATAGGTTCGCAAATCTTTCACATCATTCAAGACCGTTCCGACATTAGAGCTTCAAACTTTGCAGCGTCTCAGCCCACCCTAGGAAGTGGGCTGAGTTTTTTTTAAGCCAAATTCTGGCAAAAAAAAAGCCGCCAGACATACTCACATACAGTTATGTCCTCGGCGGCCTGCTTCTTACTTGACACCACTTACGCAGGAACAATATGCCGAGTTGGCGGGCAAATCTTTTATTACTAGAATTGCGGTGTCATATGTAATATAGCACACCATTTATTGTGATCGTTTGAATTTTGCTACAAATTTGCGTGTAATAGAGACATGTCACCGAAATTCAGCGACAAGCAGGGATGGCATGACGATTTATGCGACTACGCAGACACAATAACTGTGGTGCGCTTTGAACGCATTATCTTGAATCGTTTTGCAAATCAAACTCCGAGTAGTAGATGTAGTAATAATTGAGCTATGTCATTCTTGTATCCTTATCGTAGGACGCAATAATGACGCGACGATGACCATCGTCACAACATCCCGCAACTATGCGCCTTTAAAATTCAGTTGACAAGTGGTTGTTCTACAACAATCTGCCCCACAAACCTTCCTTTACGGGACACAGCAACCAGGATCACTCTTCACGACGGTAAATAGCGGTTTTTGTGTCTCACTATCTCGTCTCTTGCTTTTTTTAAATTATTCTTACAATGAGACGGGTGATGGGACACCTCACATTCATTTCCTAATTATTTCGTCTATGAAGATCGGCTATGCTCGCGTCTCTACACGCGACCAGAATTTACACCTGCAACTGGATGCCCTGACACTGGCTGGCTGCGATAAGGTCTTTGAAGAAGCCGCCAGTGGAGCATCGATGCAGCGCCCCGTCTTATCTGAAGCCTTATCGTATTTGCGCGAAGGCGATAGCCTGGTGGTCTGGAAGCTAGACCGTCTTGGCCGCACATTGGGCTGATTGGTCAAACTGGCCGAAGACTTGCGCCAGCGTGGTATTCATTTGCACAGCATCACCGATGGGATTGACACAGGCACACCCGCAGGCCGTTTCTTTTTTAACGTCATGGCTAGCCTGGCCGAGATGGAGCGCGACTTGCTCCGCGAACGCACCCGTGCAGGCCTGGCAGCAGCACGCAACCGTGGTCATTTGGGTGGTCGCCGCATGACCATTACACCTGGTCAGCTCGAAGCCGCCCGCAGCTTAATCGCCGCAGGCAATTCCATACGGCAAACTGCCATCAAGTTAGACATACCACGCGCCACCCTACACCGCAATTTGCAATCACCAATAATTGTGTAATAGTCATGACTCTTCCAGGCTGCATATCTGTTTTCTTGCGGCCTGGCACTATTTTTTTGATACGTGCATAAGGAGTGGTCGATGTCTGAACTTACCAATGATGAGATTAAGTCTTACATGAACAAATGGGACCTGGACGACAAGATGCTGACACCCGTCAGACATGCTTTTAATAAAGCAGACATTCATGACCGTATCAGGGAGATCATGTGCGTCGACTCTGGTCAATTCAAGTGGCCAGAGCATGTGGACAAGATTCAAACCGAACGCAGGCGCAAAGAGATTCTTGAGGATATCAACACTCGAATTGCAACCATCAGCACTTTGCCTCAGGACATGCACTGTATTGCCAACTCAAAGCAAATTGTCAGGCCGTCTAGTGAGGAATGTTGGGAGGCTTTCGTGGGTGCGCCTCTCGGCGGTCTCCTGTTCAATTGGCTCCTTCTACAGGGTATTAGTTTTATATTTAGTGTGGATCTTCCGACTTGGTTATGGCGCTTGACAGGTACAGGGTTCGTGATACTCTTATTTTTAGTTACCACCAAACAGCCACAAGACAGGAAGAAGCTGGCCACAGATATCGCCGAGCGCATTACTAAAACCATCGACGAACATAAAGCCAGGCTTTTTCATCTCCAATCTGAACTCGAAGACGAGCACAATATCCATCTTATCCGCACCCGTGATCTAGGGGGAGAGCATGAGAGAAGCGCCGTACAAACCGCCCAGGCAGTCGGTGCAGTCACCAAGAACGTCGCCGCAGAAACTGCCAAGATAACCAAAGACCTCATCAAGGCAGGCCAGAAGCTCCAGGCCGAGAATGTGGCAACGCAAACACAGACCATTGACCACTTGGCTGATCGCCTGGAGCAACAAGCCCACCGCCCTCTCCCCATTGCGCCGCCCGTCCAAGATGAGCGTGATGCCCGTATTGCCGCACTCCAGGCCAATGTTGCCAAACTGGAAGAGATTAAGGCACTGGAAGCAAGACTGGCCATATTGAAGGAAACGACATAATGGGATGGACGAACCTTGCCACCCTTCAGGCACAACTTGACCCAGGCTACCAGAGTAAGCTGCATTTCCTGCAAGAGAAGCTAACAGGCGAAGCACACATCGCCCAATTCCAGGCACGGCAAACGACCAATCTGGAACAACAACGGCATTACAACAATAGTGAACTAGAGCAATTACGTTATTCCAATAGCAGTGGAATAGAACAACAACGGCACGACCACAACAGCCATCTGGTGCAACAACAGCATGCTAACAACCGTGACCTGGAGCAGCAGCGATATGACAACAGTCGTGACCTGGAAGCTGTGCGTGCTGGCAATCAGGCAGATGCCGATGCCCGTCGTTTCACCCATGATATCGACATGCAGCGTGCAGGCCATTACCTCAAACTCCAGGAGCTGCAAGCCGACTTAAACAAGTCCCTCACGCTGGCCTCTCTGGAATACCAGGCATCTATGCTCAAGACCATTGATGATGCCCATGTGTCCGTCGTCAACACGATATCCACCATGCTGCTGCAACAGGATGCGGTCATGGGCGAAGTAACCAAGATGTACGCCGCTGCCCGCTTTTCTGAATCCAAATCCAGGGCAGACCATATCCGCCAGCTCGAAATCATGCGCACCCAGCAAGAATTGAATATGGGCGAGCAGGTCTATGCCATGCTGATGGAAACTGTCACCAAGTTTATCGAGGCGGGCAAGGAGGCCGATGCACGGCACACCATCGACAAATTGTATGCAGAAGCCCTGGCGGGTGCTTTTTAGTACGCCCCAGCAAAGCGGCCTGGTGATTGAATGCAGTTGCGCTGCATGACTGGCTTGTCAGTTGAGGTGTGACAGTGATGGGAATGGATTGGCGGTAGTGGCGCTGTGGTTGCTGGTCTGCTTGTTGTCGCTGAGTTGTTGCCGGTTGCTGTAGGTTGTCTGTGCGAGGGCTGGCGGTTTGGTGGCGTGCCGGTGTCGCCTACAGGGCTGTTTATCAGTACTGTGTTCGGCCAAATTTGACTCGCTATCCCTTTAGGATATAAAGGTTTGTGCGCCAGGGGTGTTGTCTCATTCTTGGCTTCATAATGGGATGATCCTTGCCTCCTGCCAGGCGGTCGGGAACATCGAAACAGGGGGTTCTGCATGGATTTATCGACCTTTGTTGCACAGCACATGACGCCCCAGGAAGCGGCGCAACACAGCACGGCATTCTCTGGTGGGTTGCTGGCCCTGGATGCGCAACGGGTATCTGCTTTGATTACCCAATGGCGAGCCACCAGCAACAAGGCACTACCGCTGACCTACAGCGAATTTTGTGGGGTGCTGGCAGGTGATCTGTTGCCTTCGGATTCCATACAACGCGCCTGGGAACGCTTGCCGTTGCACCGCCACCGCCCTGCCGCCCCCAAGTTGCTGCCCTATGTCAGCGAACGCCGTGCCGATTTATTGACCCACTTGTCTATCGCCTATGAGTCCAAAGCCCGCGACATCCTGACGCATTTTGCCACCACACCTGCGTCGCCCAAGCTGTATGCAGCGTATCTGGCATGGGCTGGTCGTGATACCCGTCAGGCGTTTTTTCGTCGCTGGGCCATGCCGTTTCCAGAAGGAGGCAGTGTGGCCCATGGATTCATTGCCGCCAGCTCTGGCTATGGCAAGTCAGAACTCATCAAGGCGCTGGTGTTCGAGCGGGTACGACGCCAGGAAGGGGTGGTCGTATTCGATCCACATGGCGATATGGTGCAGCAGATTGCCCGCTGGCCAGAAGTCGCCAGAAGCGGCAGGCTGCTGTATATCGACCCTTATCTGGCCGGAGCAGAAGGTATGATAACGCCTGTCATGAACCCCTTCGAGGAGATCAATCGCAACCCCTATCAGGATGCCGCCGTGTCTTACCTGGTGCGCTGCCTGCAACGGGTAGTCGGCACCCAGCAAGCCGAGATCACGCCACGCATGGTGGCGCTCTTGCGCACGGTCTTGCCACCGATGGCAAAGCAAGCCAATGCCAGCCTGCTTGATCTGTGGGCGGCCATGGGCAACCCCAAGAAACCGGCAGCCGAGGCATTGCGTGAGCTATTGGCCGCCCATTCCCAGGATAACGCGGTCAATGCCGAATTTATCCGCGAGGATTTCAAGGACGGTGACTACAATAATTCTCGCGTGGCTCTCCGCAGCCGCCTGCAATACCTGTTTAGCTCCACGGTATTTACCCGTTGTGTCACAGGGGCTTCCACCTTCAACTTGCGCCAGGAGATCGATCGCGGTGCCATTATCCTGGTGGATTTGTCCGGCAATATGGGCGATGGGGTGGCCGCTGACTGGGGTAAGTTTCTGTTGTCGTCCCTGTTTTCTGCGGCGATGAGCCGGCAGGATGTCTTGCCACACTTGCGCCGCCCCTGCTTTGCCTATATCGATGAGGCCGATGCTTTCTTGAATGAGAGTATTGAGGATATTTATGCCAAGACGCGTAAATATGGCTTGTTCCTGACGCTCGCCCAGCAAGTGCCTGGGGCAGGCATGACGCCCACCATGGAAAGCCAGGTCTTCGGCAATTCCGGCATGCGTATCGCCGGTTATTCGGGTGACCCTGCCAGTGTCAAACGCCTGGCCGCAATCACGGGTGCGCCAGAAGAAGCCATCCAGGATTTGCGGCGCGGTGAGTTCATCTTTAGGGTGCCTCCCCATCTGCACCGTGCCACGGTGCGCAAGGATTTGCGCAATTTTGCGCATAGCATCAGTGAGCAGGAATGGCAGCAGGTCAAGGCTGACCAGTTGGCGCGCTATTACCGTGACCACAGCCTGACTGGCAAGCCGCAGGCGGGCATGCCTGCCTATGGCGGCCATGGTGGCAGTGGCACGCCCTCTGCTGCTTCCGACACGGAACGCGCCCGTTTGCAGCGTCTGCGTGACCCTGACTGGGATCACGCCTAACTCTCTTTTTGCCTATGCCTTCTCTCCAACCTGAGCAATTAAAAATCCTGCGCCTGCTGGCACGTACCCAGTTTGCCAGCATGGATTTATTACACAAGCTGACCGGCAGCCAGCGCAAGCCGCGCACTACCTATCATTTGCTGCATGAGATTGAGCATGGCTTGGGGATGATCTGTCATAAGGTGTTTTACACCAGGAACAAGCAGGCGCTCGGTACCACTTATGCACTGACCAAGGCCGGTGCGGCCTATGTGGCCGAGCTGGAAGCCTGGCCGCCTGGCACGGTGTATTACCCGCAAGGGGGCATCAGTTTTGCCTTTGCCGACCATTTTCATAGGGAGGCTTGTGCCTGGTTTGCCGCCAAGTTCTGGGAATGGGCCGATAGTACGGAGGATGTGGCGGTGTCGCGCTGTATCGGCTACTGGAAGAAGGATGCCTCGCAGTTCGCTGTTAACCGTGTGGTCGTGCCAGGGCTGGATTATCCTATCATTCCTGACTGGGTATTGCGCTTTGAGCATGGCAGTAAATCGCGCCTGGTGGCAGTGGAGATTGACCGCACCACGGGCCGCACCCGTCTCCTGGATCGGGTGCGCTATTACGCGCAGGCCATCGATACCCAGGCCATCTCGCAGCGTTTCCAGCATCCCCGTGCGCCTTTCGTGCTGCTGGTCACGGAGTCGCCGCAGCGCATGGCGCAGTTGCTAGAGGATATTCATGCAGGCAAGGCGGGGGCAAGTTTTGTGAAGGATTTTTTGGGTATTTTCCAGGTATCGACTTTGCCGGATATCGCCACAAGGGGCGTGGCAGCAGGTTTTTTCAGGCTCGATGGCTCGCCCTCGCCTTTGTTTGCTTCGCCTTGAGTCAGCAGCAAGCGTCTGGGCATGGAGCAGTTCGGGCCCAGACTGGGGAATCTGGCTTGACTCGGTGGCACTGCTGCCTAAGATAGCAGGCAGACGGATCAACAGATCAAACAGGCCAAACAGGTCAATGAGTCAGCAAATAAGATAAGGGGGTGGAATGCGCGAACATCCCACCCCTCATCTACCCGAACAGCAGGGCTTTACTTCTGTCCAGCGTCTAGACGTAGTGTGTACCTATCCAGTAAAGCAAGGCTAGCAAGATCACGGTGTCGCGCATTAATAATGCAACGGCTCGGCGTGTTTCTCTATGTAGGCGTGCTTTGCGGGTCAGGCAAGATCGACAAGCATCCATAAAACGAGCGTGAAGAAGTAAAAAACGCCTCCCTGGTATGAACCTGGGGGCGTTTTTATTTTACACCTGTGGCTGGCAACCAGTCTAGGTAGACGGTGGCAAGTCCAAGAAGCGGCAAGGGGTGAAGTGCAAATCAACCTCGATGCAGTGCCAGCCGCTAAACTGGATGGCGGCCATTTCCTGTAGATCGACATAGCCCCATTCATCGTAATCCAGGCCGGTGACATAGCCAAAGGCAATGCGTTCGCCATCGAACTCGCTCAAGTACCAGGTGCCGCTACCAGCGGCATTGAAGAGTCTGGCGGCGATCATGGGGTTGCCTGCGCTGTCTTCCTGGCTGTAGAGGGGGTAATCTTTGAGGCGGGCGGCCACGGCTTCGATGAGTTTGTTTTGCTGCTGCATGCTTGCTGCTCCTGTGTGTCGGTGGGCGACCCATGCGCAACATGCACACGAGTCCCCGACCAATACCCAGGGATTGCCTGGTTGCTGTCTGGTTGCCAGGCGGTTGCGTCTGCTTGCTGTCGGTTGCTGGTAGCCTGCTCACTAATGGCCGAGCAGGCGGGCGAACCAGGAGGGCTTTGCTGTCTTGGCCGGTGCGGATAGCAGGAGGAGGTTTTCTTGGGCGAGTCTGTCGAGGTGTTGCCGCAACCAGGTTTCGCGTTCTTCCGCTTGCTGGCGCTGGTGGGCTTCGTCACTCAACTTTTGGCGCAGGGTAGCTATTTCTGTGTCCTGGGCGCTGAGTTGTTGCTGCAACAGTTGGAAACCTGGCGCAACTGGGTTGTCGGCAACAGGTTTGTCTTTGTTTGGCACTTGGAAGCCAGGGAAGACCCGAATACATTCAATCAGTTCGACATAGGGCTTATCAAGGCTGTCATGGCAGACAGTGAGGCGGCCTTTGTTGATGTAGACCTTGCGCAGGTTTTGCACGCTCATGGCGGCACCACGGGCGACATCGGCCAGGGTCAGGCGGGAAGGAGTAGGAGGCAACATGGGAGGATGGAGATAGGCAGCAACCGGTCACAACTTGCCACAATTGGCATAGCAACCGGTGCTTGTCTGGCAGTATATGGTGTCGGCCTGGCTTTGCAAATTCTGGCGAGGGGCCGGTGCAGTTGGTGGGCTATGCAGAAATGCAGCAGGGATGTTCATCATCTACGCGGTGTCTTTACGCTGTCTGCCTGGTTAAAAAATCATGGATCGGGGAATTTTTGTAAGAGGTGAATTGTGATTTTTTAGCCTTGTTGGGAATCGGGGTTTATTGGGGTTTTGGGGAGCTTTGTTGCTGGGGATATAAAAGTGTGGCGGGTGGGGTGAACGCTTTGCTATGGAGGAGTTTTGACCGGTTGCGGGGGTGTTTTCCGGTGAGTTCAGAGGACAATGCTCGGTGTCATACCCCCTGTCCCCCTTGACCATTTTTCTTTTTATTGCAGAATGATGGCAAGTGAGGCAGGAAGGTGTGGGTGCTTGTTGCATGCCTCAGGATTGCTCCCCATCGTCCGAGACCGTTGCCGCCCACGCCGATACTTTACTGGGCTTTTTTTCCGTGTCGTTCGTCGGAACAGCCAGCCATGCACACCCCCGTGGTCGCCCACGATGTCTCCTTCCCCGCTGGGTGCATGTTGTTCACGCACGGGGCACCTACCTGGCAATTCAGGGATTTACTTCCGTCCAACCGGAGAAACGAAACACAAAAAAACCAAACAGGAAGCGACCAGGCCTTGAAATCTGTTTGGTTTCGTCCTTCTAGGTTCCCGTTGTCTCGTGTCCTGAACACTGGCCTGGTCTAGCAATGTTCAGAACGCGAGCAGTAGGGTTAGTACTGAGCAGGTTCGCAGAAGAGTGCAAATTGCTTTGCATCTCCCACATAGGATATGGATTTTGCTATCAATTGCAAAAGATTTTGTGCAAGCCCCGTCAGTGAGCCACTTTAATCAGGGAATACCCTGGCTTTTGCTGTGTGTGGCTGCCTTACGTTAATTGCACGTTGACTGATCCAAATCCCTCCGCCGTTTTTTGCAAAAATTGCTGATCTGGCGAAGGGATTTGGCTTAACTGAACACTGAACGGGGCAGGCAGGAATTTGACTCTAGTTTTTTAAAATTTTTAATTGCAAGAAATCTTTCAATAAAGAACACGCCTCATCCAATCCAACTCCATATACAAGTCTTACCATCCTTACGATTCTTAACTCTGGTAGGTTTTCACTTTTTGCCACCTGCACAAGCTCATCAAGAGTTAAACCGAAACTCTTCAGTAATTTGTATGTCTCATAATTTGTAGGGTCAGCATCGGTTCCAATATTTTTTCCACTTTCTGGGACAAATTGAGGAATTGAAGGCCAAAGTAATTCGATTTCTTTAGCAAAACGAATTGCCAAGTCAATCCGTTTCGTATTTTCTGGAGCTGAGCTACTCTCCAATTCATTTAAAATTCTGATCAAACTATCCATACAACTTTTAAAAATGACTTCGTTACTCATTACTACCTCTTTAGTGGTTAAATTGCCCATGCTTCATTTGGTATAACTTTGCATAGCGCGTCGCAACTCGCTCAACATATATCTCCTCATGAATCAGCGGCCCAGTTGTCAATTCCATTGCTTTCCAGTTACCAAGCTGCGCCTGACGTCCTAATCGAATATGCATTTCTTCGTGCCATATCGACTTGAAAAGTTCGCTGTCCCTTATAAGTGCACTTTTTCCGATCCTCAAAACTTCACTTCCAACAGGCACTTGAGGTGCCACTAAAGCACTACCGTATGACGTCAATTTAGGATCATATAACGGATCGACAGAAGGTTTTATCCCCTTCATTTGAGAAACAAAATCATCTACAAAGCCACGTGGATCAGCATACCTCTCTGTGTATGCAAAATAATCATCAGGGTGCGCAAAATCGGGCCTACTTACTTCCACCTCACGAAATCGCGGTCCTATTCTACTAGCCGCGTTTCTACTAGCCGCATTTATCAACTGTCCGGCCCCAGCCACACCGCCTAAGAATGGCATGCCGTCATCTACGGCTTGAGCAAAGCGAGAGGAACCTGTTAAATCTTTTACACCATCATATGTCAGTGTATTTTGTCGTTCACCATTGATCATCCTGTTGATACCCGTACCAACATTATCCCCACCATGCCAAGCCAAAGGAACACCAACAATTGCGCCAACAGTCGTTGCACTCAATGGTATGGCACCGGCTATCTCCAGGCCACCTCCAATGGCTTGTCCAGCACCTTTAATTCGCTCAGAACCTTGGACATAGTATTTGGTATTCTGCCACGTCATTGAGGCAGCACCTCCAAAATCAATTTTGTCAGCGGAATATGCTCCCCATATGTTTCGTATGGTCGCAAAATAACCAGGATCTTTCTCAAGCGTACTCCCGTCAGGCAAAAATCTTCTTTCCACACTAGCATAGGGATCAGGTATTGCCCATGTCATCGCACCCGTTTTTTGGTCTATATAAGCTGGTTGACCATGTTTCGCTATAATTTCTTCCAATGACCCCAGACTCTGAATAACACTATCGTTCGGGATGATGCGAGGAGTGATGTATGTAGCTTTACCGCCAGTTCTCATTCCACCTGTATACATCTGTGATGAGGCATCTCTCAAAAGGGGTGAAGTAGACGGAATGATTTTATACTGCTCTTTATCCATCATACGCTTGGCGCGTGCAATCTCGTCATCATAAAAAGAAATCGGCTCTTCCGTCACATTTTGTGCAGCTGGATTCAAAATATCATCTATATATGGAACGTTAACCTTTTCAAGTTCTCCAGGCTTAAAGAATGTTGCAAGAGGCCGTTCACGTATCGCAAAGCCACTGGTGTTCTGCGCTCCGAGACTCTCGCCCAGGGCATTGCCAAACGCAATTGGCCGGATGCAAAGTCGTAACCGACCTCCCCGCACACGCAGTAATGACGCGGCTCTTGGCTAGTCGGACAGGCTTCACAGGGCCGTAATTTAACTTTTTTGCGCCGACGTGCAGTTTTTAAATGTGCGACGGGGAGATGTACTGTCTTGGCAGCTAAAGAGGGAAGCTAATTTTTTCTTGTCAGAGTGCTTGCTATGGAGGGAATTGGTTTTACTTTTTGCAACCACGCCCACCACTTTTCATTAGTATCGATCAATCAGATACCGTAAAAACTTAAAAAAATCACTAAATACCCCATTTTTGGCTGTTTATCGTGAGCAGTTTTTTGAAGTCGGTATGCGATGATTCATACACATTATTTTTTTGGAGAGGCAAATGAAACACACCACATTCGCAACATGGCAGCGTGATTTTTCACCGATGATTCGCAAGTTGAAGAACCCCTTGCGCAGCCTGGCTTACCTTGCAGGCATTGGCAGATTTTTGATTGCTTTGATTAATTTTTTCAGACACACATGAAGTCTTAGCGCGGTGCGATGCCTTGTTCAGCAAGTGACATGCGCAGCCTGTCAGCGGCTGCTTGCATGTCTTGCGCTTCTTGTTCATTGGCGGCCAGCGGACGATAGTCGCTATAGCCCGCACGCTTCAAGAATTGCGCCAGCGCCCAGGCTTGCTCTTCGTCCAAGTTCAGCAGAATCTGGATGCTCATGGGCTGGCCTCGTCCTCTTCTGCTTCGGCTTCGGCTTCCCTGTCTAAGACAGCGAATAACGCATCTGCGGCCTGTTCCCGCCCTTCCTGGTGCTGCATTGCTTCTGTGGTCGCTTGCACGGCTTTGACACGCCTCTGCGCTCCTGGGTGCGTGCTGGCATGGACTTGCTGCAATTGCCGGATGGCGACCTGGGTATAAATCTGGGTGGTACTCATTTCTGCATGGCCGAGCATGACTTGTATAAAACGGATGTCGGCCCCGCCTTCAAGCATCAGGGTGGCCATGGTGTGGCGGAACAGGTGGCAGCCGCCGTGCTTGCCCAGTTCTGCCCGTTTGACATACTGGGCCACGGTGGTAGAGAGCCAGCTTTCATTGAGGGCAGTACCTTCACGGCTTAGAAACAGGGTGTGCTCCTGCAGGTTCCAGGCCAGTTGCGGACGGCTTTGATCGAGGTAGAGTTGCACCCAGTACAGGGCGCGTTCACCGAGGGGAATGAGGCGGTCTTTTCTGCCCTTGCCTTCGCGGATCAGGACGACGCATTGATCAATGTCGATATCGCTGATCTGCAAATGGGTGATTTCCATCCTGCGCATACCAGTGGCATACAGCACTTCCATGATGGCGCGGTCGCGCAGGCCGATAGGCTGGCGGATATCGGTGCAGGCCATGACACGCTCGACTTCCTTGACACTGAGCACATGGCGCGGCAGGCGGCGTATGCTTTTGGGTAGGTCGAGTTCTGAAGCAGGGTTGGCAGGAATGTGGCCTGTCCGGGTCAGCCATTTGAAGAAGCTTCTGAGCGGCACAATCTTGGCACGGCGGCTGGCAATGGAGAGGGCTGCACCATCTTTTTTACGGTAGTAGTAGAGGTGGCGCTGGTAGCGTTCCAGCACGGCCTGGCTGACGTGTTCGGGATGGGTGACGCTTCTTGCATCGGCCCAGGCGATGAAGTCGCGGATGTAACGTTCGAGGTTATACAGGCTGCTTTCTGTGCTGCCGGTGATGCCGCGATGTTCAAGGAAGCGACGCATGGCAGCGTACAGACCACGGGCGTCCCTAGGATCGCCGACGGGTTTGGTAAAGCGTTGGCGTGGGGTGGATGGACCTGAAGGCATGGCGACCTCAGACTATGCTGGCTGCCATGGCAGCGGCTATGACAGGACTGCCGTTATGCAGGGGCTGTATACGCTTATTTTGTGGTGCATCCTTTATATCTGCTGGCAAGCCTTGTGCTGCCTGGGTCTGAGTGGTTGGTACACGCTCCAACCTGGGGGCAACCTGCGGCAAACTTGGGGGCAACTTGCCAATGGCCTGCCCCAACTTGCTGCGGTCGTAGTCATTATCTGAGGCCAAATCCTGTACATCCCGCAAGCCGCATAATTGTTTTCCGGTGTCTTTGCCATCAAACAACAAGGCATATTGCAGGGCATGGCCACGACTGCCACCATGCACGATCAGGTATTCCATTTCGGTGAGCCGTGCACAGTGGACCTTGAGCTGGTTGTCACTCCATTTGGTGATATCGCGGATGTCACGGCGACTAAAACGTACTTCGCGCAGGGAAATGTCTTGTTGTTGCGCCATCCGGTTCACCATGTCGTGTACGAGCATTAATAAGCGTCTGGTCTGCGGTGGTAATTCGTCCAGTGTCCGGCCCAGCACTTCATGGGCAATGGTGTTAGCTAGGGCAATATCGCTTTTGGTGACTTCGATATAGGCAAGCTGCTGCCCATTGTGATTCACTGTTTTGACTTCACGCTGGTGCTGGTGCAATAAGGTAATGGCGCGTATCAGGGTCAGGTATTTCATATGATCGCGCCGGGTTCTGGTCTGTTCATCGAGGAAGGTCAGTTGATCGGCATAGGGATTGACGACCAGCACCGGCTTTAACAGGCGCTGGGCATTCTGGTGTAACTCGGTGATGGTTTGTTTGTCGTTGGCGGCCAGCAAGCCTGCCAGGGTCTGTTTTGAGCGTTGCCGTGCATGGATGGCCTGGGTTTGTTCGCGGCTTTCATTGACGGTGAGGACTAAACAGCGGTTCATGAGTTCTTCATCGACATCAATGGCGGTAGTGGTCAGCATGAGCATGACGGGGCCTTTGACTTTGTATTGCTTGGTGACGAGGTTGCCGGTGACATCATCCTTGCCGGTACTTGCCATGCTGAGTTCACCATCGCTTTGCAAGAGTTTTAAGGCGTAGGCCGCTTGCCGTACGCCCTCCTCTTCGGCGATGGCGAGTATCTTGTGTTGCATGTCGGTTTCACCGAGATAGAACAGGCTTTGCCCTGTCATGGCGCTGTATTGCTGTTTGTCTTCTGGCGGCACCATGGCTAATACGGCCTCCATCAAACTGCTTTTACCAGCAGCGCTGGTGCTTTGTATCAGGATAGCCAGCGGGGTGTCGAGTTTGCGACTGACTGCGGCCAGGTAGCCTGCCAGTAAATTATTGGCTTCGCCAACAACACCACAGCGTTCCATGTCGGCCACGAGACGGGCAATCAGGTCAGGGGCTTGCAACAGTTGGAGGGCGGCGGCTTCTTGTTCGGCAGTCAGTGTCAGGGGCTGACTTTTAGCTTGGGAGTTGCTGCGGATGAGTTCGTCTTGTAGGGTTTCCAGGCGCAGCAGTAGCGTGCCGATGTCGTGCTTGATGAGATTGTCGGGCAATGCCAGTTCGACGGCAGCCTGTTTGATATAGGTGGCGCGACTGCGGGCAGCGTACAGGTCAAGGGTATCAACATGGTAGGCGCTGTGTTCGCCTGATCCGCTCGCTTGCAGACGCACTTGCAAATTCACGCGCATAGATTCGGGCGAGGTATTTTTTTTCCAGCCACGGATGCGCCAGTGACGTTCGTCCTGCACCATCGTTATTTCATCGCTGTCGAGTTCGGCAGCATGTACCTGGTCGGCTTCGCTGCCTGGAGTGGCGGTGGTCACGGCAATGGTCGGGGCCGTGATGTCGGCGGCGATTGCCTCAGCGGCTAAAGGAAGAGGCTCAACCATCGGCGGCAAGTCTGGAGGCGCAGGAGATGCAACGACTGGCGCGGGTGCAATGGGGGTGGCGGGTCGCCCTATCCATTCAGCTTGTCTGAGCATGAGGCCCAGGCTGTGGTGGGCGGGTGTCAGTTTCAAGGCGGTGCTGTTGGCATCCATACCTTTGGGGAAGTGTACGCGCAGGCATTCGATGCTAGCAGCAATCAGTTGGGGGGCCAGCTTGTCGGCGGCCTTGTCACCTGGTTCGTCTCTATCGTAAGCAATCAGGATGCGCTGGGTGCCGTGACGCTGGAAGGCGGCCAGATGGTCATCGGTAAAACCTTCTATGCCGTAGCTGGTGGTGACATTGGTATAACCGGCGCACCAGAATGTCATGGCGTCGATCAGTGCTTCGCATAGGATGATTTCTTTATTATCTGCCAGTGCCTGTTCGTTCCAGATGCCGCGACCAGCGCTTCTGCCCTGGTTGGGCAGGTAGAGGTGTTTGGGGGTGCCTTTGCGCAGGTCATCACGTATCTTGCGACCATAGATTTCGGTGACATTGCCTGCCTGGTCAAGAATGGGAACGATCAGGCTGCCATTGAAGTGTTCGTGACCGCTGTCACGGTAGAGGCCGACATGCTGCAAACGGCTGCGAATTTGTTCGCCGGTCTGCTGACGCTTGACGGGCAAGCGCAGACCCAGGCTGCGATTGGCATAGCCAAGCTTGAAGCGGCTAATCAGGTCGGGATGATCGAGGCCACGTTGTTTCAGGTAGGCCAGAGCTTCCGGCGAAGCCAGCAAGGTCTGGTGGTAGTAATCCACGGTTTGATTCAGCAAGTCTTGGTCGTCTGCATCAAACACGACCGGCGGCGGCAGGCTGCGCACGACGCTGCGTTTGACGGGAGAGTCACCAACAGGGCTGGCAGCTAAAGAAGAATCCGTTTTGAGCAATTCGACCGCATGGCGAAACGAGACACCGCGCAGCTTCATCACCCAGTCAATCGGGCCGCCACCAATCTGGCAGCTAAAACAGTGCCACAGGTTTTTAGCGGGGGTGACGATCAGGGAGGGTTCGCTATCGGCATGGAAGGGACATAGGCCGAGCTGGTCTTTGCCACTCTTTTTTAAAACGATACCAGCGGATTCCACCAAGCGCTCGACCGACACTTCATTCTTTAGCCGCTCGACTTCTGCTGTTGGTATTCTTGCCATAAATCACTTTCCCCTGGAAACCTGTCAATACTCTATTCGGATATACGTAAACTAACATATATGTTATCTTTGAACAAGTCAGTTAAAAAGGGGGACTTATAGTGACGTTCGCTCAATTACCAGCTTTCCTCGCTATGGAATTTCCCGAACGTGTGACCGCTCTACGCAAAGAGCGTGGTTTGACACAACAAGCGCTTGCCGACAAGGTTGGTGTGCATGTGCTGCAAATCCGCCGGTACGAGGGAGGCACTTCGCAACCTACGCTTGATGTTATCCGGCGCTTGGCAATTGCTCTTAGTGTGAGTGCGGATATGTTGGTTTTCGACCAGGAGGATCAACGTGGCCCCTCGGACGATCTACGCTTGCAATTCGAGGCCATCAGCCAATTTTCGCAGGAAGAGAAGGAAGTCATCAGGGAATTGCTGGAGGGAATGATTCTCAAGCATGATGCCAAGCGCTGGATCAAACCATAAAAACTAGCCGCTAAAAAAAATCCCCTACCGCCGAGGTCGGGGATAGGGGGAGCTTTTTTTTCTTTTTAAAAGAAGAACACACCATTTGCAAATAATCTCTCTATTCGATATTGTAAATGGGCTACTCTTTCATCCCCCTCCATATGAACACCCCACAGATGGCAGCACCTGCGTCGCGCAGTAGCATGGCCGAACAGCTCCAGACCGTTCAAAGTAAGATTGCCAACGCCCCAGCAGAGTGACTTGCTGAACGTGAGCGCCGCTTTTTAGCGATTGAGAAACTCAGAGAATCACGCAAGATACTGGTGGACTACTACACCACGCCAGGTGTCACGGCACCATTCCCCATCAATCCAGTCGAAGAGGATTTGCACTTGTTTGCCTGCACCGATACCGCCACGCTGGAAGTTTATGCAGAGATCGATGCTTTACTGGTGACCGAAGCGCAACGCGGCACACCAGTTGAGGTGTTAGCGTCTTAGTGTCAATGGCATTTTTTAATGCTACACATAATGGGCCATGCGCTCGTAGAAGTAAGCACCTTTGGTTTCCATGTCTTCACCGGCATTAACCACCACCGCAGCCAGGTATTCAAAGAAGCTTTGCTTGATGTAGTCCACCACCAATTGGCGGAAGGGTTCGATATTGCCATCGACTTGCGCCTGTTCCAGGGCTGCGTAATACGCCAGCCTGGCATCATCATCCCCAGAGATACGCGCTATTGGATAACCATGCTGTAACAGGATGAGGTTCATCACCAGTCGTGAGGTGCGACCATTGCCATCAATCCAGGGATGCACTGTGACGATTTTTTCGTGCATGTCAGCAGCCAATAAAGCTGGATGGAATGCCGTAGCGTATTCATCATAGAAATGGAACACGTCTTCCATGCGTTTTGGCACCAGGTAAGGTGGCGGCGGCACATGCCGCGCACCAGTAATTTCTACTTGCACCTTGCGATAGACTCCGGCATCAAGTGGACGGATACCCCCTAGCACAATGGCATGGATGTGGTTCACCAGGCGCTCATTCAAGACCACTTCTTGCCCTGCCAGTTCGCGGATATAACCGATAGCTGCCTGATGATTGCGTGCCTCCAGGTGTTCATCCAGGGACTTGCCCTTGATGGTCATGCCTTTGGCAATGACCATGTGCGTTTCTTGTAAAGAGAGCGTATTTCCTTCGATTCTATTGGACTCGTAGGTATATTCGGTGTCCCAGGTACGCTGCAAATTTTCTAATTGGGTTGGATTGAGAGGACGGAAACTATCAAGGCAGCGCTTCAAATCATCGAGCTGGTCGAGGGCAGCGCGTAAATCGCCGTTGACTTCATTGCTGACATCAGGGAAGGCACGGGCCAGCAATTTCTTCATGTCCATAGTGGTCTGGGTAACGGATAAAACACGCTCCACAAAGACCTGGCGCAAGGCTTGAACATGGGTCTTGTCTTCCGGCGATAGGATGGCTGCGGGGTGTTGTTCTGGGGTCGTTTTCATCGTTTAACTTAATACTGGCAAGGAGTAACGCCACCAGTTGGTGGACGAATGCAGCCATTGTATTCACTTTAGCGGCAAGCTCCAGCAAATCGGTATAGAAGAGAATTGTCAGGCGGCATAAATCGCACCACCTGACAGAGTTGACGCGCCAACGAAATAAACATCGTGTGATACAACAATCTATCTCACAAGCTTCAGTAATTTAGTAGAGTTAATCGCGCATCGTTGAGCAATACGATAAGCATAGGTATTGACATGATCCTCCATACAATATGCATCAAACAAAGACAAGCAAGCATCAATTCCCATGGCAATATTTCCTTGCCACTGGTCGCCATGCTTTTCACCTTCCGCCTTTGATGGCTGACATAAACCGCAAAATAAAAAGACTCGCTCACCTCTAAATTCTTCGTATCTTGCCTTTCGTGTTGCCGTATTTGCCCATTCAGGAAACCAGTCCCACTCCACTGTCACGACAGGATAAATATCCCCCACAATTTCATAGCCGACCTCCTCTAATAATTCACGCTTGGAACTAGCAACAATATCTTCATTGGGATCAACACCTCCACCTGGAAACATAATATATTTTCCATGATCTTGCGCCAGGATTTCATAACTTCTGGTCAAGAGAAATAATTCCGTCTTTTCTCTGTAAGGTAAATTTTTTCGGTTCATATCAGACTTTTTCTAAAAATAGGTAGCGCAAAGAGGATGTAGTCCGGCCTTGTTAGACCGGACTACATTGCTATGCAAGCATAGGTAATAAGGAGGGATTGTCACGCTCAAACTTTTTCAATAT
The DNA here is from genome assembly GCF_009937955.1 of Undibacterium sp. KW1. Lineage (NCBI taxonomy): Bacteria > Pseudomonadati > Pseudomonadota > Betaproteobacteria > Burkholderiales > Oxalobacteraceae > Undibacterium > Undibacterium sp. KW1. The sequence goes on from NZ_AP018439.1 coordinate 4,469,889, forward strand.
CCGCTCAAGTATCTTCAGGCAATTTGCCACTTCCTCTCGCCCTGGGGAACGGATTGGAATAATCGGCTCATGAATTTCCCTTGTTTTGCTTAACACCAGTGTTTGCCCGCTATCAAGGGACTTGTCTTTGATAATCAACGTAACAGGAAGCTCACGTCCTGAAGCAGATGCTATCGAATGATAACTATTGTTTCCGACAGTCAATATGTTGCCTACAAAGTGCTTGCGGGTATACCACTGACTTAAACGACCAAGAAACTCATGTGGTGCATTCAGTTGGCCGCCCTTATGACGAACAAAGCAAAAAAATTTGCTTTTCTCATCCTTGTCCCATCGCCATATTTTCTCGGTATACCCTCCCTGTAAGCCATAGCTGAGAAACGGGTGTTTATGATTATGGATATACGTCTCCTTGCAATCTTCGTAAATGTGGAAACGAACTTCTGTCGTTGGTGTATCCAATACAATGATTTGATACATAACTTGAGGGACATGCCTGACTTCGTACTGTGTTGGAGAAGACAAGACCTGCCTGAGTTGATCGATGCAGAATTTCTTCATTTTGGAAGAAATCAGCAATGAAGTTGATAAAACTTCAAGACCAATATTGAATGATTCTCTGGGATAGCTACTCATAACGCCTCCATGTGGTAAAAAAACAATATTTTTTTACACATGCAACGCTATTTTTGGCAATTGAGCCTTTTCTTCAAACAAAAAATTTACTTTTCTGTCAGAAGGTTTATAAAAGATGTGTGTATAGCTTTAACGATTCAAATTCCATTGAATTCGCTATTGCATCTCACCCCCATATTAGTGATAATCTGGGGTTGTCGTCCCATAAACGGCAAAACGCCTCAAACATGTTTCATGTGCGAGGGATGCCGGAAACGACTTGCCTGATGATAGGTTCGCAAATCTTTCACATCATTCAAGACCGTTCCGACATTAGAGCTTCAAACTTTGCAGCGTCTCAGCCCACCCTAGGAAGTGGGCTGAGTTTTTTTTAAGCCAAATTCTGGCAAAAAAAAAGCCGCCAGACATACTCACATACAGTTATGTCCTCGGCGGCCTGCTTCTTACTTGACACCACTTACGCAGGAACAATATGCCGAGTTGGCGGGCAAATCTTTTATTACTAGAATTGCGGTGTCATATGTAATATAGCACACCATTTATTGTGATCGTTTGAATTTTGCTACAAATTTGCGTGTAATAGAGACATGTCACCGAAATTCAGCGACAAGCAGGGATGGCATGACGATTTATGCGACTACGCAGACACAATAACTGTGGTGCGCTTTGAACGCATTATCTTGAATCGTTTTGCAAATCAAACTCCGAGTAGTAGATGTAGTAATAATTGAGCTATGTCATTCTTGTATCCTTATCGTAGGACGCAATAATGACGCGACGATGACCATCGTCACAACATCCCGCAACTATGCGCCTTTAAAATTCAGTTGACAAGTGGTTGTTCTACAACAATCTGCCCCACAAACCTTCCTTTACGGGACACAGCAACCAGGATCACTCTTCACGACGGTAAATAGCGGTTTTTGTGTCTCACTATCTCGTCTCTTGCTTTTTTTAAATTATTCTTACAATGAGACGGGTGATGGGACACCTCACATTCATTTCCTAATTATTTCGTCTATGAAGATCGGCTATGCTCGCGTCTCTACACGCGACCAGAATTTACACCTGCAACTGGATGCCCTGACACTGGCTGGCTGCGATAAGGTCTTTGAAGAAGCCGCCAGTGGAGCATCGATGCAGCGCCCCGTCTTATCTGAAGCCTTATCGTATTTGCGCGAAGGCGATAGCCTGGTGGTCTGGAAGCTAGACCGTCTTGGCCGCACATTGGGCTGATTGGTCAAACTGGCCGAAGACTTGCGCCAGCGTGGTATTCATTTGCACAGCATCACCGATGGGATTGACACAGGCACACCCGCAGGCCGTTTCTTTTTTAACGTCATGGCTAGCCTGGCCGAGATGGAGCGCGACTTGCTCCGCGAACGCACCCGTGCAGGCCTGGCAGCAGCACGCAACCGTGGTCATTTGGGTGGTCGCCGCATGACCATTACACCTGGTCAGCTCGAAGCCGCCCGCAGCTTAATCGCCGCAGGCAATTCCATACGGCAAACTGCCATCAAGTTAGACATACCACGCGCCACCCTACACCGCAATTTGCAATCACCAATAATTGTGTAATAGTCATGACTCTTCCAGGCTGCATATCTGTTTTCTTGCGGCCTGGCACTATTTTTTTGATACGTGCATAAGGAGTGGTCGATGTCTGAACTTACCAATGATGAGATTAAGTCTTACATGAACAAATGGGACCTGGACGACAAGATGCTGACACCCGTCAGACATGCTTTTAATAAAGCAGACATTCATGACCGTATCAGGGAGATCATGTGCGTCGACTCTGGTCAATTCAAGTGGCCAGAGCATGTGGACAAGATTCAAACCGAACGCAGGCGCAAAGAGATTCTTGAGGATATCAACACTCGAATTGCAACCATCAGCACTTTGCCTCAGGACATGCACTGTATTGCCAACTCAAAGCAAATTGTCAGGCCGTCTAGTGAGGAATGTTGGGAGGCTTTCGTGGGTGCGCCTCTCGGCGGTCTCCTGTTCAATTGGCTCCTTCTACAGGGTATTAGTTTTATATTTAGTGTGGATCTTCCGACTTGGTTATGGCGCTTGACAGGTACAGGGTTCGTGATACTCTTATTTTTAGTTACCACCAAACAGCCACAAGACAGGAAGAAGCTGGCCACAGATATCGCCGAGCGCATTACTAAAACCATCGACGAACATAAAGCCAGGCTTTTTCATCTCCAATCTGAACTCGAAGACGAGCACAATATCCATCTTATCCGCACCCGTGATCTAGGGGGAGAGCATGAGAGAAGCGCCGTACAAACCGCCCAGGCAGTCGGTGCAGTCACCAAGAACGTCGCCGCAGAAACTGCCAAGATAACCAAAGACCTCATCAAGGCAGGCCAGAAGCTCCAGGCCGAGAATGTGGCAACGCAAACACAGACCATTGACCACTTGGCTGATCGCCTGGAGCAACAAGCCCACCGCCCTCTCCCCATTGCGCCGCCCGTCCAAGATGAGCGTGATGCCCGTATTGCCGCACTCCAGGCCAATGTTGCCAAACTGGAAGAGATTAAGGCACTGGAAGCAAGACTGGCCATATTGAAGGAAACGACATAATGGGATGGACGAACCTTGCCACCCTTCAGGCACAACTTGACCCAGGCTACCAGAGTAAGCTGCATTTCCTGCAAGAGAAGCTAACAGGCGAAGCACACATCGCCCAATTCCAGGCACGGCAAACGACCAATCTGGAACAACAACGGCATTACAACAATAGTGAACTAGAGCAATTACGTTATTCCAATAGCAGTGGAATAGAACAACAACGGCACGACCACAACAGCCATCTGGTGCAACAACAGCATGCTAACAACCGTGACCTGGAGCAGCAGCGATATGACAACAGTCGTGACCTGGAAGCTGTGCGTGCTGGCAATCAGGCAGATGCCGATGCCCGTCGTTTCACCCATGATATCGACATGCAGCGTGCAGGCCATTACCTCAAACTCCAGGAGCTGCAAGCCGACTTAAACAAGTCCCTCACGCTGGCCTCTCTGGAATACCAGGCATCTATGCTCAAGACCATTGATGATGCCCATGTGTCCGTCGTCAACACGATATCCACCATGCTGCTGCAACAGGATGCGGTCATGGGCGAAGTAACCAAGATGTACGCCGCTGCCCGCTTTTCTGAATCCAAATCCAGGGCAGACCATATCCGCCAGCTCGAAATCATGCGCACCCAGCAAGAATTGAATATGGGCGAGCAGGTCTATGCCATGCTGATGGAAACTGTCACCAAGTTTATCGAGGCGGGCAAGGAGGCCGATGCACGGCACACCATCGACAAATTGTATGCAGAAGCCCTGGCGGGTGCTTTTTAGTACGCCCCAGCAAAGCGGCCTGGTGATTGAATGCAGTTGCGCTGCATGACTGGCTTGTCAGTTGAGGTGTGACAGTGATGGGAATGGATTGGCGGTAGTGGCGCTGTGGTTGCTGGTCTGCTTGTTGTCGCTGAGTTGTTGCCGGTTGCTGTAGGTTGTCTGTGCGAGGGCTGGCGGTTTGGTGGCGTGCCGGTGTCGCCTACAGGGCTGTTTATCAGTACTGTGTTCGGCCAAATTTGACTCGCTATCCCTTTAGGATATAAAGGTTTGTGCGCCAGGGGTGTTGTCTCATTCTTGGCTTCATAATGGGATGATCCTTGCCTCCTGCCAGGCGGTCGGGAACATCGAAACAGGGGGTTCTGCATGGATTTATCGACCTTTGTTGCACAGCACATGACGCCCCAGGAAGCGGCGCAACACAGCACGGCATTCTCTGGTGGGTTGCTGGCCCTGGATGCGCAACGGGTATCTGCTTTGATTACCCAATGGCGAGCCACCAGCAACAAGGCACTACCGCTGACCTACAGCGAATTTTGTGGGGTGCTGGCAGGTGATCTGTTGCCTTCGGATTCCATACAACGCGCCTGGGAACGCTTGCCGTTGCACCGCCACCGCCCTGCCGCCCCCAAGTTGCTGCCCTATGTCAGCGAACGCCGTGCCGATTTATTGACCCACTTGTCTATCGCCTATGAGTCCAAAGCCCGCGACATCCTGACGCATTTTGCCACCACACCTGCGTCGCCCAAGCTGTATGCAGCGTATCTGGCATGGGCTGGTCGTGATACCCGTCAGGCGTTTTTTCGTCGCTGGGCCATGCCGTTTCCAGAAGGAGGCAGTGTGGCCCATGGATTCATTGCCGCCAGCTCTGGCTATGGCAAGTCAGAACTCATCAAGGCGCTGGTGTTCGAGCGGGTACGACGCCAGGAAGGGGTGGTCGTATTCGATCCACATGGCGATATGGTGCAGCAGATTGCCCGCTGGCCAGAAGTCGCCAGAAGCGGCAGGCTGCTGTATATCGACCCTTATCTGGCCGGAGCAGAAGGTATGATAACGCCTGTCATGAACCCCTTCGAGGAGATCAATCGCAACCCCTATCAGGATGCCGCCGTGTCTTACCTGGTGCGCTGCCTGCAACGGGTAGTCGGCACCCAGCAAGCCGAGATCACGCCACGCATGGTGGCGCTCTTGCGCACGGTCTTGCCACCGATGGCAAAGCAAGCCAATGCCAGCCTGCTTGATCTGTGGGCGGCCATGGGCAACCCCAAGAAACCGGCAGCCGAGGCATTGCGTGAGCTATTGGCCGCCCATTCCCAGGATAACGCGGTCAATGCCGAATTTATCCGCGAGGATTTCAAGGACGGTGACTACAATAATTCTCGCGTGGCTCTCCGCAGCCGCCTGCAATACCTGTTTAGCTCCACGGTATTTACCCGTTGTGTCACAGGGGCTTCCACCTTCAACTTGCGCCAGGAGATCGATCGCGGTGCCATTATCCTGGTGGATTTGTCCGGCAATATGGGCGATGGGGTGGCCGCTGACTGGGGTAAGTTTCTGTTGTCGTCCCTGTTTTCTGCGGCGATGAGCCGGCAGGATGTCTTGCCACACTTGCGCCGCCCCTGCTTTGCCTATATCGATGAGGCCGATGCTTTCTTGAATGAGAGTATTGAGGATATTTATGCCAAGACGCGTAAATATGGCTTGTTCCTGACGCTCGCCCAGCAAGTGCCTGGGGCAGGCATGACGCCCACCATGGAAAGCCAGGTCTTCGGCAATTCCGGCATGCGTATCGCCGGTTATTCGGGTGACCCTGCCAGTGTCAAACGCCTGGCCGCAATCACGGGTGCGCCAGAAGAAGCCATCCAGGATTTGCGGCGCGGTGAGTTCATCTTTAGGGTGCCTCCCCATCTGCACCGTGCCACGGTGCGCAAGGATTTGCGCAATTTTGCGCATAGCATCAGTGAGCAGGAATGGCAGCAGGTCAAGGCTGACCAGTTGGCGCGCTATTACCGTGACCACAGCCTGACTGGCAAGCCGCAGGCGGGCATGCCTGCCTATGGCGGCCATGGTGGCAGTGGCACGCCCTCTGCTGCTTCCGACACGGAACGCGCCCGTTTGCAGCGTCTGCGTGACCCTGACTGGGATCACGCCTAACTCTCTTTTTGCCTATGCCTTCTCTCCAACCTGAGCAATTAAAAATCCTGCGCCTGCTGGCACGTACCCAGTTTGCCAGCATGGATTTATTACACAAGCTGACCGGCAGCCAGCGCAAGCCGCGCACTACCTATCATTTGCTGCATGAGATTGAGCATGGCTTGGGGATGATCTGTCATAAGGTGTTTTACACCAGGAACAAGCAGGCGCTCGGTACCACTTATGCACTGACCAAGGCCGGTGCGGCCTATGTGGCCGAGCTGGAAGCCTGGCCGCCTGGCACGGTGTATTACCCGCAAGGGGGCATCAGTTTTGCCTTTGCCGACCATTTTCATAGGGAGGCTTGTGCCTGGTTTGCCGCCAAGTTCTGGGAATGGGCCGATAGTACGGAGGATGTGGCGGTGTCGCGCTGTATCGGCTACTGGAAGAAGGATGCCTCGCAGTTCGCTGTTAACCGTGTGGTCGTGCCAGGGCTGGATTATCCTATCATTCCTGACTGGGTATTGCGCTTTGAGCATGGCAGTAAATCGCGCCTGGTGGCAGTGGAGATTGACCGCACCACGGGCCGCACCCGTCTCCTGGATCGGGTGCGCTATTACGCGCAGGCCATCGATACCCAGGCCATCTCGCAGCGTTTCCAGCATCCCCGTGCGCCTTTCGTGCTGCTGGTCACGGAGTCGCCGCAGCGCATGGCGCAGTTGCTAGAGGATATTCATGCAGGCAAGGCGGGGGCAAGTTTTGTGAAGGATTTTTTGGGTATTTTCCAGGTATCGACTTTGCCGGATATCGCCACAAGGGGCGTGGCAGCAGGTTTTTTCAGGCTCGATGGCTCGCCCTCGCCTTTGTTTGCTTCGCCTTGAGTCAGCAGCAAGCGTCTGGGCATGGAGCAGTTCGGGCCCAGACTGGGGAATCTGGCTTGACTCGGTGGCACTGCTGCCTAAGATAGCAGGCAGACGGATCAACAGATCAAACAGGCCAAACAGGTCAATGAGTCAGCAAATAAGATAAGGGGGTGGAATGCGCGAACATCCCACCCCTCATCTACCCGAACAGCAGGGCTTTACTTCTGTCCAGCGTCTAGACGTAGTGTGTACCTATCCAGTAAAGCAAGGCTAGCAAGATCACGGTGTCGCGCATTAATAATGCAACGGCTCGGCGTGTTTCTCTATGTAGGCGTGCTTTGCGGGTCAGGCAAGATCGACAAGCATCCATAAAACGAGCGTGAAGAAGTAAAAAACGCCTCCCTGGTATGAACCTGGGGGCGTTTTTATTTTACACCTGTGGCTGGCAACCAGTCTAGGTAGACGGTGGCAAGTCCAAGAAGCGGCAAGGGGTGAAGTGCAAATCAACCTCGATGCAGTGCCAGCCGCTAAACTGGATGGCGGCCATTTCCTGTAGATCGACATAGCCCCATTCATCGTAATCCAGGCCGGTGACATAGCCAAAGGCAATGCGTTCGCCATCGAACTCGCTCAAGTGTAATTTCCCCAGCTCCCACCGTACAAATCAGCCTATCTGTACCGATTTCCCATCATCAAAGAACCTGTCAGCTATAACGCCAATTCGCCCAAGCGAATTTTCCTGTACCAAATTGAATACTGCAAAATAGGCATCTTTTCCGATTCAGGTGCCGTCATGCAACGCTACTATCCCAACCTTCAAGCCATTCACCAACAGACCATGCAGCTGGAGTACGCGCAATGCAAGCATTGTCAGCAAACACAGCACTTGGTTTCGCACGGCTTCATCCGCAAGAAACGCTTGGGTGCCGAACCGCAAGCAGTTGGCAAACGCGTCTACTGCTCCAACCGCCATCATCGCACCGGTTGCGGGCGTACCATGCAGCTTTATCTGGACTCGACCATCCGCTATTTACATCATGCTGGCTGCTGTGTGGTGGCGTTGGTGCTCTTGCTGATGGCGGGCATGACCGTCCAGCACGCTTATCACCAGGCGACCGGTGTCAGCATGCCGCGCAATGCGTATCGATGGTTGCATCGCTTACACATGCAGGCGAGTGTCTACCGTAGCTTACCGCACCGACCACCACTACAGGATGCCAATCCGTTCATGACAACACATCGTTCTGCGCGTCTGGGGTCATTGATGTCAACATTCCAAACCTTATTGCAGCGCTTTGGACAGCACCTTTGCACGGCCTATCAGTCGCAATTGCAACGATCATTTCTGTGATGCGTGTTCGCCGGTCGTCAGACTTTTTTCCACATTCCCATCGTTTCTGTAGATTCAGCTCCATTGATTTCTCTTTCCTTGCCCGTGCAACAGGTTTTGACTCTCGATCATTTTGGATGACGCAGATAGGCTTTGCCTTCTTTTTTGACTCAACAGGAGAACGCATGGCTGCTAAACCTTCATTTGAATTACGACTACGGGTGTTGAATGCCGTGCATGATGCCCCCGGCAATAGCATGCGCGAGCGCATCAAGTTCGTCGCCGATAAAACCTTTATCGATGGCTTGTCAGGTCACCTGCACCAGTTCACCTGGCGCACCATCAGTACATGGCTGTATCGTCATAAAAGCCATGGCATGACCACCCTGCAAAACAAGACCCGTTCCGATAAAGATGCTTATCGCAAGGTGCAGGTGAATCAGTTGGCCGAGGCAATCCATGAAGTGCTGCCGACGCTGACACACAATAAGGTCGGCGTGATCCCCAAAAGCGTTCTATACCGGGTACTTTTGCAGCGCGGTTTGTTCACCCGCTCGCAATTAGCACCGACCACGTTTTATAGGATGATACGCACCCACCAGTTACTGGATGACAAGGCTGTGCAAAAGCAACGCTTGTCGTTTGCCATGCAGTTCGCCAATCAATTGTGGCAAGCTGACACCTTGTATGGCCCGACCATCAAACAGGCGGATGGTCATTGGAGAAAGACTTTCCTGATCGCCTTCATCGATGATGCGTCCAGGGTGGTGACACATGCCGAGTTTTTCTACCGCGACAATACCGAGAACATGGTGTTGGCCTTCCGATCGGCTTTATACAAGCGCGGTAAGCCGGAGCGGCTCTATTTCGACAATGGCGCGAATTATTCCGCCAAGGAAATTCTGCAGGCTTGTGTGCGGCTGGATATTCATCTCTCTCATGCGCCGATTCGTGACGGTGCGGCCAAGGGCAAGATCGAGCGTTTCTTCAGGGGGTTCCGGGATCGCTTTCTGACCTTGCATCCCAGCTTCACGTCTCTGGAAGAATTGAATCGCCTGACGCATGAATGGGTGGAGGGGGAATACAATTCGAAGTCTCATAGTGCCATAGGGATGACGCCGGTTGATCGTTTCAATCTGGACCGTAACCGGGTGAAGTTTTTGACTGACGATGCGTTTTCTGCAGAAGTGTTTTTTATGGAGGAGACGCGTAAGGTGAGTAAGACCAACGTATTCTCGATCCATTCGCAGCGCTATGAATGCCCGGTCGATTTACGCGACAAATCCATTCAGGTGCGCTATGACCGCATGCGCCGTGACCGTTTTGTGGTGTATTTCAACGGCCACCGCATGGGGGAAGCAACGGTGCTGGATTTATACGCCAATGCGCGCTTGCGTCTGCCGGCAACGGTTGGGGGGCATGATGATTAAGGCCACCTTCGGTTTAACTAAAGAGCCGTTTTACCGCAGTGAGGTGGCGTTGTTGCCGCAGCAGGCCGAAGCCGTGGAGATGATCAGGGTTCATGCGCAGCACGGGGGCTTCTCGGTGATTGTGGGTCATCCTGGCGTCGGCAAATCTGTCATTCGCGAACATCTGGAACACTTGGGTAAGGAGCGCGATACGGTGGTGGTGTCTTTTAGCCAGACGATGCATACTTATCAGCCTATCTTGAAGCAATTGGCGGAGTCGTTGCAGGTGAATGCGCCAATGAAAGACATTGAAAAAGAGCTGATACAAGCGGCTTACCGTCATGTACAATCGCAAAAAACGCTGTATATCGTGATCGATGAGGCGCACTTGCTGGATGTGGGCATTTTACGTAAATTGCGCTTGTTGTTTGAGCGTTTCCCTAAAAAGCACAATCTGGTGTTGCTGGGGCATCCTGAGTTGATGTTTCGTTTGTCAATGACGTGTAATGAAGACATCAAGAGCCGGATCAGTTATTCCAGGCAGGTGTTGCCGTTGCATGACGATGACTTGACCAAATTTGTCGTCACCGAGCTGGCTGCTGTTGGTTTGGGTGCCAACACTTTCGATGAGGCAGCCTTGCAGGTCGTATTGCGGGCGGTGCAGGGTAATTTGCGGCTATGTCGTAACCTTTGTTACGCTAGTCTGATTGCTGCTTGCCTCGATCATCAACGCATTTGCACGGTGTCGCATGTCAATGCCGCGCTTCTGCAGCCGCACTGGCGTTCACACGATGCTTTGCTTAAGCAACAGGTCAAACCGCAGCGGGTGCCATCATGAGCATGCGTATCCACAAGCTCAACACTTACCTTCGGCCAGAGGACGCGTACACCATCGTTGAGTTTCTTGATCAGGTGCGTGACATGTTGATGCAGGCTTACGGCGATGATATAAAAATCATGCTGCAAGAAGCGTCACAGCACAATCCAATACAGAGGGAGTCGGATGATGATGAGTCGTTTTAGCGGGTAGCCGATATCATCATATCTTTCGGGGGGCGACATGCCCCCTTTTACACGACATTCGATATGACGGCAATTTGGTTGTCGTTATGATTTAAGTGAAGCTGGACATGCAAAATCGTATGACCGGAATGGGGTAATCCCGGCTCAATCTTGCCAAAATCGTGCGATGACAATTTGGGAGGAAGTACGATGGAAGCGGCGTGCGCAACATCAAGTACCAGGTGCCGCTACCAGCGGCATTGAAGAGTCTGGCGGCGATCATGGGGTTGCCTGCGCTGTCTTCCTGGCTGTAGAGGGGGTAATCTTTGAGGCGGGCGGCCACGGCTTCGATGAGTTTGTTTTGCTGCTGCATGCTTGCTGCTCCTGTGTGTCGGTGGGCGACCCATGCGCAACATGCACACGAGTCCCCGACCAATACCCAGGGATTGCCTGGTTGCTGTCTGGTTGCCAGGCGGTTGCGTCTGCTTGCTGTCGGTTGCTGGTAGCCTGCTCACTAATGGCCGAGCAGGCGGGCGAACCAGGAGGGCTTTGCTGTCTTGGCCGGTGCGGATAGCAGGAGGAGGTTTTCTTGGGCGAGTCTGTCGAGGTGTTGCCGCAACCAGGTTTCGCGTTCTTCCGCTTGCTGGCGCTGGTGGGCTTCGTCACTCAACTTTTGGCGCAGGGTAGCTATTTCTGTGTCCTGGGCGCTGAGTTGTTGCTGCAACAGTTGGAAACCTGGCGCAACTGGGTTGTCGGCAACAGGTTTGTCTTTGTTTGGCACTTGGAAGCCAGGGAAGACCCGAATACATTCAATCAGTTCGACATAGGGCTTATCAAGGCTGTCATGGCAGACAGTGAGGCGGCCTTTGTTGATGTAGACCTTGCGCAGGTTTTGCACGCTCATGGCGGCACCACGGGCGACATCGGCCAGGGTCAGGCGGGAAGGAGTAGGAGGCAACATGGGAGGATGGAGATAGGCAGCAACCGGTCACAACTTGCCACAATTGGCATAGCAACCGGTGCTTGTCTGGCAGTATATGGTGTCGGCCTGGCTTTGCAAATTCTGGCGAGGGGCCGGTGCAGTTGGTGGGCTATGCAGAAATGCAGCAGGGATGTTCATCATCTACGCGGTGTCTTTACGCTGTCTGCCTGGTTAAAAAATCATGGATCGGGGAATTTTTGTAAGAGGTGAATTGTGATTTTTTAGCCTTGTTGGGAATCGGGGTTTATTGGGGTTTTGGGGAGCTTTGTTGCTGGGGATATAAAAGTGTGGCGGGTGGGGTGAACGCTTTGCTATGGAGGAGTTTTGACCGGTTGCGGGGGTGTTTTCCGGTGAGTTCAGAGGACAATGCTCGGTGTCATACCCCCTGTCCCCCTTGACCATTTTTCTTTTTATTGCAGAATGATGGCAAGTGAGGCAGGAAGGTGTGGGTGCTTGTTGCATGCCTCAGGATTGCTCCCCATCGTCCGAGACCGTTGCCGCCCACGCCGATACTTTACTGGGCTTTTTTTCCGTGTCGTTCGTCGGAACAGCCAGCCATGCACACCCCCGTGGTCGCCCACGATGTCTCCTTCCCCGCTGGGTGCATGTTGTTCACGCACGGGGCACCTACCTGGCAATTCAGGGATTTACTTCCGTCCAACCGGAGAAACGAAACACAAAAAAACCAAACAGGAAGCGACCAGGCCTTGAAATCTGTTTGGTTTCGTCCTTCTAGGTTCCCGTTGTCTCGTGTCCTGAACACTGGCCTGGTCTAGCAATGTTCAGAACGCGAGCAGTAGGGTTAGTACTGAGCAGGTTCGCAGAAGAGTGCAAATTGCTTTGCATCTCCCACATAGGATATGGATTTTGCTATCAATTGCAAAAGATTTTGTGCAAGCCCCGTCAGTGAGCCACTTTAATCAGGGAATACCCTGGCTTTTGCTGTGTGTGGCTGCCTTACGTTAATTGCACGTTGACTGATCCAAATCCCTCCGCCGTTTTTTGCAAAAATTGCTGATCTGGCGAAGGGATTTGGCTTAACTGAACACTGAACGGGGCAGGCAGGAATTTGACTCTAGTTTTTTAAAATTTTTAATTGCAAGAAATCTTTCAATAAAGAACACGCCTCATCCAATCCAACTCCATATACAAGTCTTACCATCCTTACGATTCTTAACTCTGGTAGGTTTTCACTTTTTGCCACCTGCACAAGCTCATCAAGAGTTAAACCGAAACTCTTCAGTAATTTGTATGTCTCATAATTTGTAGGGTCAGCATCGGTTCCAATATTTTTTCCACTTTCTGGGACAAATTGAGGAATTGAAGGCCAAAGTAATTCGATTTCTTTAGCAAAACGAATTGCCAAGTCAATCCGTTTCGTATTTTCTGGAGCTGAGCTACTCTCCAATTCATTTAAAATTCTGATCAAACTATCCATACAACTTTTAAAAATGACTTCGTTACTCATTACTACCTCTTTAGTGGTTAAATTGCCCATGCTTCATTTGGTATAACTTTGCATAGCGCGTCGCAACTCGCTCAACATATATCTCCTCATGAATCAGCGGCCCAGTTGTCAATTCCATTGCTTTCCAGTTACCAAGCTGCGCCTGACGTCCTAATCGAATATGCATTTCTTCGTGCCATATCGACTTGAAAAGTTCGCTGTCCCTTATAAGTGCACTTTTTCCGATCCTCAAAACTTCACTTCCAACAGGCACTTGAGGTGCCACTAAAGCACTACCGTATGACGTCAATTTAGGATCATATAACGGATCGACAGAAGGTTTTATCCCCTTCATTTGAGAAACAAAATCATCTACAAAGCCACGTGGATCAGCATACCTCTCTGTGTATGCAAAATAATCATCAGGGTGCGCAAAATCGGGCCTACTTACTTCCACCTCACGAAATCGCGGTCCTATTCTACTAGCCGCGTTTCTACTAGCCGCATTTATCAACTGTCCGGCCCCAGCCACACCGCCTAAGAATGGCATGCCGTCATCTACGGCTTGAGCAAAGCGAGAGGAACCTGTTAAATCTTTTACACCATCATATGTCAGTGTATTTTGTCGTTCACCATTGATCATCCTGTTGATACCCGTACCAACATTATCCCCACCATGCCAAGCCAAAGGAACACCAACAATTGCGCCAACAGTCGTTGCACTCAATGGTATGGCACCGGCTATCTCCAGGCCACCTCCAATGGCTTGTCCAGCACCTTTAATTCGCTCAGAACCTTGGACATAGTATTTGGTATTCTGCCACGTCATTGAGGCAGCACCTCCAAAATCAATTTTGTCAGCGGAATATGCTCCCCATATGTTTCGTATGGTCGCAAAATAACCAGGATCTTTCTCAAGCGTACTCCCGTCAGGCAAAAATCTTCTTTCCACACTAGCATAGGGATCAGGTATTGCCCATGTCATCGCACCCGTTTTTTGGTCTATATAAGCTGGTTGACCATGTTTCGCTATAATTTCTTCCAATGACCCCAGACTCTGAATAACACTATCGTTCGGGATGATGCGAGGAGTGATGTATGTAGCTTTACCGCCAGTTCTCATTCCACCTGTATACATCTGTGATGAGGCATCTCTCAAAAGGGGTGAAGTAGACGGAATGATTTTATACTGCTCTTTATCCATCATACGCTTGGCGCGTGCAATCTCGTCATCATAAAAAGAAATCGGCTCTTCCGTCACATTTTGTGCAGCTGGATTCAAAATATCATCTATATATGGAACGTTAACCTTTTCAAGTTCTCCAGGCTTAAAGAATGTTGCAAGAGGCCGTTCACGTATCGCAAAGCCACTGGTGTTCTGCGCTCCGAGACTCTCGCCCAGGGCATTGCCAAACGCATCCCTGGCAATCTGCGCCATCTCAACTCGACCACCACGCATCGCAGCAACTGTCACACCCGCAGCAAAACCACTGACCGTGCCACGTGCGATACCATTCCCGACAGCACCCAAGTCAGTAAATACTTTATTTGTGTCCAGCCAGTCACCGACTTCCTTACCAACCCCGGCACCCGCAGCGGAAGCTGCTACATTACGCCAGTTAAAGCTGTCTTGCAAATGAGTGACTACACCTATTCCTTGGGTAATTACACTACCAAGTGCAGCTTTTGCCATAACGTTCATCGTTCCAGGAGTAAAACCTGGCAATGTCGCTGGCAATCCATTACTAACACCAGCACTGAGTGCCGACAGTGCTACTGATTTCCAGTTGAAGCCGTCTTGCATATTCATTGCGATTGCTGCACCTTGGCTTACCACGGACCCAACCGCTGCAGAAGCGGCTGCCACCCCCATCCGGCTGCCGCAACTCCGCCACCGCCGCCGCCCGCCAAAGCGATCGCACCGTTGCTAATGAGCGAACCCAAGGTACTTCCAGCTAATGATCCCGTTGGCCCCATAAGGGCAGCGGCAGCCCCCGCAGTCATGAATGTGGCAACGACAGCAATGGCAGCGACAATAATCATGCCCATGCCACCGCAACCATCCTGCCCCGCAGGCATAGGCATATTCGGCGTGGTATCCCCCACAATCTCACGAGGATTGTATGGCTTGAAGGTATCTACCCTGTTGCCACCCGACACTTCCCTGGCTGGTATTAACAGCTTGGCACCGCTTAGCGGCTCAGTGGCCGCCAGACCATTGGCGTCAGCAATCAGATACCACAGCGTGGCATCGCCCCACACAGCTTTGGCGATGCTTTGCAGGGTGTCGCCTTGCTGGGCGACGTAGATGCTCGGGCCGCTGTTTGCCAGAGCGCTTTGTTTGACATAGCTTTGGTTGATGGTGTCGCTGACGTAGTCCTTGCTGCTGGTACCGATGAGTTCATCATTGACCAGCAGACTATAGGTGTTATCCCCTTTTTGTTCTTTACGCAGGATGTGGCCTGCGGTATCCACAAACAGGTTGCGTTTGTTGTTGGTATCGGTGCTGTCGGTCACAGTAATCAGATGACCATTGACATCGTAGGTGTTGACGGTGGTGGCTTCGCCACCGCCACGGTTACCGACCACCCTGCTGGCCTGGTACTGGTCAAACTGGTCTGCGGCATCATAGTGATAGCCGACGACCGTTTTGGTGTCCTGGGTATAGAGGGTCATCCTGCCTGCTTCGTCATAGGTGAACCTGGTGCCACTATACCTAGCTCCCGCAATGGGCGTATGCACCTGCTGGATATCAAGCTGGTCTATCTTGTCTGTCTTGTATTGATAAATGGTGAACTCGGCACTGACGCCCGCATCCTGGAATGACTTTTTAAGGTCACTATTGATAAAGATATCGTTCATAAGTTTGTCACTAATACCGCTACGCACAAGTTGGCTGTTGGCGTTGTAGTAGCGCTTGTCTATTTCAACACCGTCGCGGTTGATGGTGTCTAACCTGCCTATGGCGTCGTAGGAATAGGTTTCGGTGACATTGCCTGAGGTGGTACCTGCCATGGTGACGGGGATACCCAGGACATTGGCTGTGGTGGTGGTAATCTTTTTGCCATAGCTGGTGTCACTGAGACGGCGGCCTTCTTCATCATAGGTGAACTGGTGACCTTGCTCTGCACTGATGCTGATGACGCCATTGTTGTTGACGCCGTCGGCGATGACTTGCCTGTTCATGGCATCGTAGGTGTTCCAGGTAACTTTGACCTGTTCTTTACTATTGATCTGGTTACCTCCTACGGTGTTGACGAGTTCGCCCTTGGCATTGGTGGTGGCATTGGTATCGGTGACGTAGTAGCTCGATACCTTAGTTCGGTTGCCGTTGTCGTCATAGGTATATGTCAGGGAGTAGCGGTCTGTCTGGACGACGGCCAAACGCCCCAGTTTGTCATAGGACAGGTGGTTGTCCTGCAGGACACTGACGTGGGTGTCCTTAACCTGGATAACGTTCTCTGAGAGGCGGTTACCGGCAACATCGTACTGGTAGTAGGTGTTAGTAGTGGTACCGGCATCCTGGATGGTCAATACCTGGCCTAGCTGATTATAGGTGGTGGTGATGTCTTTGCCATAGTTGACACCATACTCATGAACAACCTGATTGTAGTAGTTGTAGGCGTACTTGGTGGTGTGCCCGCCCAAGTCAGACTTACTGGCCAGACGGCCTGTAGCGATGTCGTAGACCCAGTTCTTTTGTCCGCCCATGGCGTCTGTTTCGTTGACTTTATGGTTCAGTGCATCAAAACGGCTGGTGGTCTGGGAGCCATTGCTGCCGGTTGTATGTGACTCATTGTCGGCTTTGATGACGTTGCCACGCAGGTCGTACCAGGTACGCAGGATGCCGCCTGCGGCGTCTGTGGTCTGGATGCGGCGGCTCAGTTCATCATATTGATAGCTGGTGGTGAGTTGTGTGGTAATGACCTGCCCTGGTTTAAAATCTACTCCACCGTCTGCTGTCAGATCGGTGGAATGGTAAACATTGACTACGCCAACTTGTGTTTGTGAGCTGACACGACCCAATACATCGTATTTAAACGCGGTCTGGTAACCTGTTGCATCGGTATAGGACGTCCTGTCACCAAAGGCGTTGAAGTCCTGACGGGCGACGTGACCATCTGCACGGTGTTCTTCCAATACGTGACCGCTGGCATCGAGGACATTGAAGCTGATGTTGCCATTGGCATCCATGCCACCGATTTTTTGACCGAGGCTGTTGTAGGCGTCGGTGACTTTGATGTCTTTGATGCCATCGTTACGAATGGTTTCTATGAGGCGGTTGTCGCTGTCATAGTGGTAGCGGGTCAGCAGTTTGGGGTCGCGTACGTCTGTCGCACTGAGTACATTGCCCCAGCGGTCACTGGTCTGGATGATGCTGTTGTAACCAGCAGGGGCAATTGGTGTGCTGTTGCTGCCATTATTGATGTTGAGTGTTGGTATCCAGCTGATATCAGCCGCTTTGGGTATCTGGCTTATTCTTCCAATGTCCCCCATGGCCTTGAGCGCGGCCAGATCAGCTTCGATGGCGAGTCCGGCAGCGACTGAAGCAGCGGTTTTGAGTTGATCAAGATTGCCCTGGTCAACCTGCCCAGCATTGGTCAGTTTAGTTTGCTCCAATACGGCCAGATGGTTAAGCGCTAATGAGACTTTTTCATTAAAGGCCTTTTGATTGAGCCTGAATTGTAATTGTGTCGTCGCATCAGCACTGCTGCTAGCAGGACTGTTTTGTATGTCATACAAGATACCTAGTATGACTTCTGCACGGGATTTGGAACTTAGTTGTTGCAACCAGAAATTCCGTCCTGCTGCATCAGGTTGCTGACCAAAGGCATTGGTATAAATCTTGTTGATGAAATCTGTATCGTTAAGCTTGTAGGCTTCCAATGTATGCTCAGCATCGCCGCTGATCATGTTTTGCACAAACATCACGCGATCGGCCAGTGGCGCATCAATGGCGGGAATGCGTTCTGACCAATGATCAAAGCCATCCAGATCAGCTTCGCGGCCAAACATCATAATGAACAGGCTGGCAACTTGCGTGCGTGCGTACACTGCAGGTTTCGTATTGAGGGCCGCATTGATGCCTGCTGTTGCATTGTCTGCCGTAACACTGGTAAACAGTGTACGGGCAACGCCGACGTTGTCACCATTCATTGTCAGTGCATAGGTCAGGCCAACGGCTGTCTTGTTCGCCAACAATCTTAATCTGTCCGCACTTGCCTGATCAGTGGTGCCGTTACTCATGGTTTCACTGAGGATTTCATAAGCAACTTGTCCACGGGTCTTGGTGCGCAAATCATTAATATGCGTGGCGATGTTTTTACTGTCAGTGCTGCCAAGATTGCTGTAAATTAAACTGACGAAACTACTATTGTCCAGCCCTGCAGCAATATCACCAGGCTTTGCACCGTCCAGCATGAGCTGGGCAATGCTGCTGAGATCTGTGCTTCCCACGCGGGAGCTCCAATAACTAAGCCCTGATGCCTCTGGTGCACGGTTAAACATTAATGCGTATAAGCGTGCAACACTCTTTTGCGCTTCCGTCGCAGAAACTGTTGGTGCAGTAGATACCCCATAGACAGCACTTGCATTTTGGTGCGCAGTGTCTGACGCTGCTTTAGCCTGGTCAAATTTACTTTGAGCGTCAATCAGAACCTGGCTATCACCGTATTTGGCAGGGATGAGCACTGAGTTAATAAACGCCTGCTGAACGCTTTGGAAATTGGATATGAAAGTCGCGACTTTTTGATCAAAAAGCCTGCGACTTGCAAACGCAACTGAAATAACACTGGTTTCGTTTGCCAGGCCGCTGATAAGGCTATTAAATACATTGCCTATTGCTGCCTCGCCACTTTGCCGTGCTGTATCCAGACGTGAGGCCCAATACGACTCGCCGTTCAACGGATCTGGCGCTGTACGGCCTAATGCACCGTAATAAATACTTTGTATGAGGCTATAGCTACCAACTGAATTCAAATTGAGTTCGGTATAAATTTTGCCCGCAATCGTATCTACAGTCTCTTTACCACTAGCAATGGCATCTATCCAGCCGCCCATCTTGACAGTGAAGTTGGGGGAAATATTTTGATTATTCGTCAACAGCATAATGACTTGCAGTATGGACGCAAGATTTGTCGCTGTTGCTGTTGTGGTTGGGATAGAGATACTTGTGCCAGCGGCTCCAGCAGCATCTTTTAATGCCAGATAGCGTTGCAATGCAAGTGAAGCATCAGAAGCTGTTTTTGTTACTGCGGCATTAGCAACCGCCAGTGCGTTGCTCGCATTGTTTACTGCATGTGACACTGCCAAATTTACTTTAGCAATAAATTTGTCACGTGTTGCAAGAAACTGCGCGTCAGGATTATCGTTATTCAGAACACTGAATATCAAAGCGTTAAAAATAGCGCCCTGGCTATTAGCAGGCTCTGACCGTAATTTGTTGGCCCAATAGGTGATTCCAGCAGTATCGTTATCGAAGCGACTGAGGCTATTCGTATAGATACTTGCCATTAACACGTTTGGATCTTTCTTATCCAGACCCTCATTTACATACGTATTGGTATCGTGATACATGCTGGTGGCAATATCGACGATTTGCATACCTTCCTTCATCCGGGTTACCCAATAGGCGACACCTGCAGAGTCCGGATCGGTACGATTGAAGAGCAACACGTACAGTTGCAATACTTGCCTCAGGTGCTCAGGATTGGCCTGAGAGATTGCGTCCAGTGCTGCGCTGGTTTTTTTCGCAAAATTAGGGGCATCCTCTGCCAGACCTTTCTTGACGTTGTAATCAGAAAGTGCACCGACCAAAGTGTTCATCACATCACCTGATGGCGTTGTACTACCGCCAGCCGGTTGCAGGCCATTGACTTGATTTTGGAAATAGGTAACCCAGCCGTGAGCAGAATTAACAGCATTAACGGCATTGTCAAGAGCGCTCTGGAGTGGCGTGATATTGCCAGCCGCTATATCGTAGCTGGATTTTGCATCATTGAAGTCACTTATCGCCTGAGCATCGGTTGGTGTATTTCTTAGGCGATTTTCGGCGTCAGCCATGTCCCCTTTTCTCTCACCCAGGGTTTTATTCGCCAGTGCTAATGCAGCAGTCGCATTATCAAAGTCCAATTGCGTACGTGCAATGATGACTGCGCCCGCATCTTTGCTCTGAGTGCTTACTCTGAGCAGATTTGCATATCCAACGTAAGGTCCCTGATAAGTCTCGTTCAGGAGCCCATTATAGAAAGTATAGATCTGTTCAGCCTTATCCGGCCTCCCCATTGGGTCTGGGTTAAGAGTGTTGTCATCCGGTGCATTTTGCAGAGTGTCAGCCCACCATAAAGCACCTGGATCGCTGCTGGACAGATTCAGCGAAGAACTATAAATACGGCCGAAGAAACTTGTCGGAGAAAGGTAATTTACCCTCCGTGAAGGGTCAAAGTACATAGCATGTATGACTTGCTTGACGGTCATTCTGCCACTGTCAAGAGCCGCCTGCCAATATTGGACGCCTGCCAAATCAGGATTAGCTTCACCAAAAATAATGTTATACAACTGATAGATAGTTAATCTATTCGAAGATGTCAGCGGTGCAGCAATTTTTGACAAGGCTGCTGACGCATTTGCAGTTGTCACTGTATTATCGTTGACCGTTCTCTGTGCAGCATCGCGATCATTCGTTTTCTGGGTCAAATCAGAGGCCGCTTCCTTATAATTATCAGCAGCTGTTTTCTTAGCCGTTTCTAGAATATCGAGCCTATCTTTCAGGCGCTTCACATTGTCTTTTGCATCTTGCAATGCTTTTTCCGCACCTTGCTTATTCGCGATGGCCAAGCCTTCTTGAATCTCGGCTTCTAACTTCGCTTGCTGCGCCCTTGCCAATGCTGCCTGATTTGCAATTGCATTGTCGGCCTGTACTGCTGCGTTGGCAAATGCGAGCGCACTGTCAGCAGATTGCACTAAAGCTGTCGCCAGGCTCAGATCTCTGTCTACGATTTTTTTCTGTTCAACCCATGTGTTCAGATTATTTTGAGCTGTAGTCAGATCACTATCGACTTTTGTAAAGTCGGCCAAGGTCGCCTGCAGTTGTGCTTTCGCGTAAGCAAACGCAGCTGCACTGGCTTCATAGGCAACCATAGATGCTGCTAACTTGGTAGCATCTGCCCCCTGTTGTGCCTGTGCGAGTTTGTCACTTGTAGCCGCTACATTTGCTTTGGCCTGTTGCAATGCCAGGCTGGCAGTCATGGATTTCAAGTCAAGTTCAACAGCCGCCAATGACGCTGCGGCTTCTGTTACATCACCGGCAGCAAGCTTAACAAAATTCATGCCAGTGGCAGTTTTGAGTGTAAACACTTGTCGGGCATAGCTACTGAAATTCGCTGAACCGGATGGGTTAACCAGGTCGTTGATCATACGTTCCAGCACTTCGCCTTTACTGGCTGCACCAGGCTGCCCTGCCGCATTCAATTCCAGCACCCATTGATTGCTTTCCGTGACCGACGCAGCATCACCACCAAGGGTATTGGCATATATTTGCTTGACAAGGTCGATGTTGCTGACGGTGGAAAACTTGTCAGTCCAGATCGCATTGGCAATGGTGCTGAAACTGATGTTGCTACTGAGATTACTTTGCTGCAGCCAGTATTGATAACCTTTGGGGTCAGGTGAGCGGTTGAACAGCATCACGTATAAGCGTGCCAGGTTCAGTTGTTTGTTTTGTGTAACATTGAGTTGCGCAAATATGCTGTTGATGGCGGTAAGTGTGTCTGTCGCCGTGACCTGGGCATTGATCGTGGCAGCAACCTTGTCATCTGTGAGGCCAAAGGAATTGGCATACAACATGCCGACGTTAACACGGTTGTTGAATAGCTGTTGTGCCTGACGCCAGTCGAAATCAGTTCTTGTATTGCCAACTATGTCATCGATAAGTTCAAGGATGACTGCTGCTTTTTGTGCTGAAGTAGTGGTTGCGTTTAATTTATCCAGGAAGCCAGACTTTGCTGGCGACCCTTTCCAGTTCAGTACTGCGTCAAAGATGGTATCGGCGATATCCTTATTGGATTTTCCGGCCAAGAGACTTTGGCTCAGGATAACAGTAGCCTCGTCATTGATGGTGCGCGACTTATTCTTTAATTCATCTGCAAAATAATCGAGCCCACCCTTTTCTGGACTACGGTTTTGCAGCAGGACGTACAGGCGTGTCAATTGCAGACGAGACTGGGCATCGGTAACAAGGTTTCCTACACTGGCCACAGCCAGGGCAGCAGTTGTATCAGTTGCCGTAACTTGCGTGAGAATAGAAGTCGCTACAGCAATGTCTCGGCCTTTTAACTCACCGCCATAGGTTAACGCTACTGAAACCTTGTTGTTGAACAACTTGCTTGATGTCGCTATTGCTTCCACATTTCCTGTGTAAGCAACAGTGCCACGAATAATATCGGCCACTACACTGCCATGAGCATTGGTAGCGCCGCTATTCCATTGTGCTAACCAGTAAGCCTTGCCAGCGTCATCAATTTCACGTTTAAGCGCGTCATTGTAGATGAGCTTAAGGACCGCTTCGCCAGACAGCGCGTTTAACTTCATCTCTGGAAGATCGAGCAGATATTGCGCCATCTGGTCCAGCGTTTTGTTGGCGAGTTTTTCGGTAAAGTTAACCAGTTCGCTGTCCGTTGGCGCGCGGCCCAGCAATGCAACATACAACTGGGCTGCTTTGATGCGTTCAGAACCGTAACCGACAGTCATTTTCCCGTCGCTATGCGAAACGACGACATCATCCTGTTTATAGTCAACCTGATATTCGTAGATGCCTTCAGCCAGTGAACGATTGACACCATCAATGTTGCCAGCATCAGTATCAGATTTTCCATCCAGTGGATTAAAGACATAACTATTACCAAAATTGGTCAGCTTACCTGTGTACCAAGTAGTATTGCCAATCACACGGTAACGGAAAACCGGCTTTATATTTAGGTCGATCGGCGCAGCTATATTGATAACAGCACTGATGGAATTACTTTGATTGGCACCGAGCTTGTTGACCTGGACCCAATGGCCTGTCGCATCTTTTTTACTGATGACAATTTCAGTGACATAATTCTGTGTCGGAATACCCCAGCTTTTGTCATTATTCCAGAAGAAATCTACCACTCCCTTGGCTTGTAAAGCCTCGTAGACTTTCTCAACAGAACCCATTGTTGGCGGCACACCATTCAATCCTAATTTGGTATAGAACTGAACGCTGATTTTGACATCGCCATAGCCCCAACTTGACATATCCGGCATGGTGATTAGCACACTATTGTGGCCAGTAAATGTACCGCCAACCGGTGAACTGCCACTTGCGTCGCCAGTTCCATTTTTGAGCTCGCTTGGATCGGGTCTACCGTTGTTTCCGGTACTGCCAGCACCGCTATTATTATCCAGATTCCCATTGACAGTGAATTTGAGCGTGGAGCTTTGTGCGCTCACTTCCAGCTTGTTGCTGTTACCGACATTAGGAAGCTGCTTTTCAATGACATGACCTAAATGGTCGTATCGTGTGACAGATGAGGTAAACAGCGGATCAGGTTTGGCTTTTCCATCAGCTTGTGCTGCTCCATCAAGCTGAGCTTTTCCAACTACGCTGATCGTATCGGCCAAACTTCTGAGATCGACTGTACCGCTGGTAATCTGTACGGTACCACGTCCTTCCTGATCAACCAGCATGACTTTGGTGATACCGCCACTGGTGGTACGCCACAAATGCCCTTCATTGTCGTATTCATTGAGCAATGTGGTGACACCATTGACGGTTTGCTTTTGCAACTCACCAAAGGCATTGTATTCATACCGTGTCTCAGTCGTATCGCTACTGCCAGAAACACCTAGCTCTACCGTGCGCACCAGTTTTCCAGCGGCATCATATTCCATGCTGACCATGGCTGAGGTGTCAGAATTGCCGACGACCTGACCTTTGATGTCGGTCACTTTGCGTTGTTGTGCGACGAGATTACCATTGGCGTCATAAGACTGGTGGCTGCGTTTGTCTGCCGCATCAACACTATCGGTCACTTTGCCAAATGCATTGTATTGGGCATAGCTTTCACGTATATCCGCACTGGGCGTTGTCGGCGCAACAATGGTCGCTGTCTGCCACACAATTTGCTGGCTGGCATTGGTAAGGACCAGATTGCCGTCATCGCGCAAGCGCAACACCATGCCACTACCACTGGTGGCAGATTGCCACAAAGGAGCACCAGCATGATATACAACCAGGTTTCCATCGGTCTGCAAGGCAAGCCCCGTACTTCCCGAGGGGGCGCGTGTGTTGCTATACCAGATGATACCTGGCGCACTGGCATTGCCTTGTTGCCTGTCATACATCACCAAATTACCGTCAGACTGCATAACCAACTGGAAGCGGCCGTTGGCTGAATACAGTGCCTGGCCTTCAAGCAGGTTTTGGCCAGCGTTCATGCTACCCATATAGGTCATCAATGGATTACCCGATTGATTGCCCTGTGTCATTGGTGTTTGGCTTGTCACTACCGCATTGCCATAGGCATCGCGTTTGTAAACGGTATAGATGCCTGTATTGCTGGCACCACTGCCGCTGGAGGTTGTCGTTGCGACCCTGCCAAGCATGTCGTAGGTGATATAGCTAGTCCTTGTGATCAGGCCAATATTGCTGATTCCTGATATCGCACGGCCACTGTCAATTTCTTGTTCTGTCGTTGAGACGAGATTGCCAAGTTGATCATAGCCATATTGCGTTTTGACTGAACCATGCGCATTAACATCTGTGCGGTTGAAGCTACTGAGTTGTGCATACTCGACATTGAGCTTGGTTTCGCTGATTTTGCGGTTGATGAGGTCATACTCATAGCGTACACCACGGTCACTCGCTCCCCCAATCAGGGAAACATCTGCCACTGGTAAACCACTATCGCTGCCACTCCAGTTGGCTGCGAGGCTTGGGTAAGCGGCAGCAAACTCGACATGTAAAATAACATTGCCGTAAGCATCAAACTGCTGACGGGTCAAATAATTTTCTGCATCCAGGACGGCAACTTGCTGACCGCGTTGATTATAGGCGTAGCGTGTGGTGGCAAGGTCAACGCCTGCCTGCAAAATATTGCCATTAGCATCGTACACATTGCGCCCTACTGAGGCGCTAGCGAGCTCACCAAAGGCATTGTAGGTGTTACTGGTGACCTTGGCCTGGTATTCATAATGGGTACCGTCTGAACCATAAAATATGGATTCGGTGACCGTTGCGGCCTGGCCAAGCTGGTTGTACTGGGTTTTGATCTGACGGTCTTTAGTGCTGATGACGGGCACTATTTGTGCCAGGGTCGGCGCTGTCTCGCTCGTGGTATCGCGTTTGTCTGTGGCGTAGCGAATCAACGTTTCCACTTCACCAAAGGTATTGCGCTTGTATTCTGTCAAATAACCATTGGCATCGATATCGAACCTGACACGTCCCAACTGATCATAGACTTTGTAGCTGCGTTTGCCAGCCACGTCAATATTGCTGACGGCGTTACCCAATGTGTCATAGGTAACGTGGGTAGTCAACTGTTTACCGACGATGGTGACGCCAGTGCTACTGTTAGTCACGTCGACTGGTGGATAGGTAACACCAATCTGGCGACCTAAAGCATCGTAGGTATACTCGGTTCTTCTTTGCTGATCACTGTTACTGGCTTCTATACGGGCTTTGAGATTACCTACAGCGTCATAGACAAAGCGTGTTTCCAGCGCCAGCATGACGCTAGTGGATGACTTGGCACCATTTTTGATATCAATACTGGTTACTTCTACCGCTGGGGCTTTTTCTGTTTCCAGGCGACCGACTGCATCGTAGGTGTAAGTCCAGGTTGCGCCTTTTTTATTGGTGAAACTGTCCTTCTGACCAAGGCTGTTATAGGTGTACTTTTCAGTAAAGCCCATTGCATCGGTGGTCTTGAGCAAATGACCGGCATGGTCATACTCATATGAGCTGGTGCGGTCTTTTGCGGAGGAACTGACTGCGGCCTGGATACTGGCTAAATTGCTGTTCGTTACGACAATTGGCTGGTCGTATTGGGTTGTTGATTTAAGGTGTGTACCTTCATAGGTATTTTTTGTGACGTAGCCTTGCGCATCGACGCTATAGGCCAGGCGATTGGCTGCATCATAGGCGTAGCGCACCGTACGGTCTTGCTGGGCATTGACTTGTACTTGGTTCAGATAGGTTTGCGGTGTTGCACCAACAGCCACGTTTGCCGTACTGATACGGTTTGCATAGGCGGTCGTGCTGATGACGTTGCCATTGCCATCATAGGTGTTGGACGTGACGCTACCATCTGCTGCAATGCTGACTGTCAGGCGGTTCATGCCATCATAGGCAAACCATTGTGTGCGGTCATTGGCAGGATTGACACCATCGCCACTGGTTTTCTTGACGACGTTGTTGTTGGCGTCATACACGTAGCTGACGACACCACCGAGGGCATCGACGGTGCTGGTGACGCGGCCATCTTTGTCGTAGTAATTGGTGCTGAATCTGTCTTGTGCAGTTTCTGCCGGGATCAGTGCTTCCAGTGCGGCACGCGTAGGTTGCGTGCTCAGACCAGTGAGGTTGACAGCAGTTGCATAGCGGCGGACGGATTTGACACTGCCGTTTTCGTCATAGACGGTGCGTTGCATGCCACCAGCTGCATCGAGTACGAGTATCTGACGGTCTTCGCTATCATAAGCAAAGCGGGTGACGTTGTTCAAGGCGTCTTTGCTGCTGATGACATTATTATTGGCGTCGTACTGATAGCTGCGGGTCAGTGTGGTGCTGGTATATTCTTCTATGCGGCGACCAAGTTTGTCGAAGACATAGCGTTGTACCAGGTCTTGTGTTTCACCCTTTTGGGTGACTTTGAGGGTCTTGCCGCGTTTGTCGTAATCGTACTCGGTCACCAGTTTCAAGCCATCAGGATCAACCGTTTGTCTGATCAACTGACCTTTGAGGTCGTATTCGAGTTTGGTCTTGACGTTGTTCGAGTCTGTTATTTCGACTTGCTGGCCTCTGGCATCGTAGGCATAGGTCGTAACCAATGGAGCACTGCCTGCGATGATCAGAGTTTTACTGATCAGGCGGTTGGCGTCATCATAGGCATAGGTGGTTTTGTTCCCGTTGGCGTCTGTGCTTTCTTTGAGTAAATCAGCGTTGTCGTAGACGTTTGACGTGGAGATGCTATTTGTACCATCCGACGTACTTTTTAATTTGAGATTGCCATCTCTGTCATAGGTAATGGAAGTTGTATTACCTTTGCCGTCAGTCGATGCGATTACTTGGCCATACGAATTGGTCGTCGTTATGACGATACTTCCTTCTGCACTGGTCTGTTTTGTTTCAGAACGAAGTACATTATTTTTATATGAATACGTCGAAACATTGCCTTTGGCATCAGTCAAGGTCAATGTTTGATTGAATGCATTATAGCTCGTCTTATTGCTGTGACCGCTGGCCTGGTCGATGACTTCCACTGCCCGACCCAGACGATCAAATACCTGAGTCGTTACATTGCCGTTAGCATCAACTGAACGAATGGCACGACCAAAGGCGTCATAGTCAGTGTGAACCGTTTGCTTGATACCATTTGCATCTTGAATTGTTTCGATGACTTGACCGAGTTTGTTATAGCTGGTTTTGCTGACTACATTTTCTGTATCAGTGATAAGACTGGTAATACTGGTACGCTCACCAAATTGGTCGTAGCTGTAAGTCGTGACGTTACCATTGGCGTCAGTAGATGTTGCCAGATGCCCATCCAAGTCATAGCTCAAGTGTTGAGTGCTGTCTAATTGACTGTTGGCAATACCAGCCAAATTTTGCGTTAAAGAGGATGTAACCAGGCCACCATTCAAGCTTGATATACTTGCCAGACGAGTGCCATAACGGATAGTGTCGGTCAATTGGCCTAAATGGTTGTAGCGGTTCTCTGTGACTTCTCCCAGTACATTGATAGTGTGTGTCAGGTGTCCGGCCTGATCATAGTAGAACAGAGTACGGTGCCCGCTCTGATCTGTACTACTGGTGCGACGGTTGGCGGTATCGTAGGTGTAGCTAACGCCATAATTTTGCCAGGCGGTCGCTTCAGAAATTGCACCCGTGTTGAGTTGCCAGCCACCAATACTGGACATGTCACCAATGACGCGTCCATATTGGTCATACTTTTGATTGAGGAACCGGCTTTGTGCAGTGCCAAGATTGGCCTTTTGTTGAATGAGTAGGCCAGTTTTGTCGTCATAAAATGAAGTCGTTGTGGAACCGTTTGCCTCTGTATTAGTTTTTGCACGACCGAGTACATCATAGGTTTGTTTTGACACCAAATCTGAGGTTGCATCCGCTACAGGTTTGACGCTGTCCCACGCAACACCCGGGCTGACACTGTTCGCTTTATTGTTGTAACGGGTCGTCTGCGTCAGTTGCCCATCCAGATTGTATTGGTACTCAGTGGCATAGCCTTCGGCGTTAACAGTCCCAATCAGTTGATTCTCAGCATTGTAGAAGTTATAGCTGACCGCATCAGTAGACGGATTTTGGGTGATGAGGCTACTGAACACGCTGTTGACCAGCGCATTCTTGTTCTGCGTCGCATACGCTATCGTCACTGTCTGACGACCTGCGCTGTCGTAGCGGTATTCAACAATCCCTCCTTCTGCATCCACCGTACCAATTAATTTCTGGTCCTGGTCATAGTAACGGTAGCTGCTGCGGTCTTTACTGTCTGCTGTGACGGAGATGTCTTCCGCTGTCGCATTGACGCCTACACTGGACGGATTGAGGGTGTTGGCGCGCTGTATCGTGGCAACCAGTTTGCCTGCAGCGTTGTATTGCAACTCGGTGACTTCACCCAGCGGGCTGATGGTCTTGGCTACTCTTCCCAGTTTGTCGTACAGGGTACGGACGATCATGTCGCTGGCACTGGCGGTCACAGGAATGACGCTGACGTTGGTGGGTGCTGATGCATTGCCAGTTTGTACTACCTGGCCTTTGAGTTGCTGGAACTGGGCATCTGTCAGCGCATTGGCACGGGCGATAGTTTGTACACGCTGACCTGCTACGTTGTAGATGTATTGGGTGACTTCGCCTTTGCCATTGACATCAGCCTGGAGGTTGCCTGCGGCATCGTAGATGTGCAGTTGTTCTACGCCGCTTGGGTCTTTGGCATAGACGAGTCTGCCCAGGGCATCGTAACCATAACTGGTGGTGAGTTCACCACCGAGGGTACTGCTGAGCAAATGGCCCTGGTTGTCATAGACCTGGGTATCAATGCGGCCACTGGCGTTGTGCTGGACGATTTTGTGGTTGGCGTCGTCGTATTCGGTGTAGCTGGTCTTTTGCAGTGCATCGATGGTACTAGTCTGGCGACCCAGACCGTCGTAGGTGTAGCTGGTCTGGTTGTTGAGGGCATCGACTGTCATCAGCAGTTTGCCTGCAACATCGTAGGTGTACCGGGTGATGCTTTGGCTGCCGTCAGCTACGCCTGTGCCATCAGCATTGATCTTGGCGTAGGTGGTGGTGGTGCTGAGCTGGCCACGGGTGTTGTAACTGTAGTCGCTGCGGGTGGTGTTGCTTTGGACCTGGGAGGTGCTCCAGCTTTGCAGTTGGCCCAGTGTCAGTGGGTCGTTCGTTCCTAGTCCGGCTACGGGGTAGTTGGCGTTGGTGTAGTGGATGTCGGCGATCTTTTGGCCTGCGCTGTCATAGCGTTGTTCAGTGACAGTACCTGTAGCACTGATCTGGAAGCGTAACTGGCCGGGCAGGCCGTAGACGAAGCGGGTGCTTTGTGGGCCTGTGGACTGGTTGGCACCTGCTGCGGGGGTCAGGGTGCTGAGGATCAGGTCGCCATTGACGTCGTAGGTGTTGTCGGTGCGATTACCGGCTACATCGGTTTTGCTGAGCAGGTGGCCGGCTGTGTCGTAGGTGTAGCTGGTGACATTGCCTTGGGCATCGGTGAGGCTGGTGATGTTGCCGTAGTTGTCGTAGCCGTAGCGCAGTGTTTGTGTCTGGCCATTGGCTGCGGGTGCGGTGATGCTGTCGAAGCGTTTGTCAGTTGTGAGGGTGTAGACGGTGACGTTGCCAAAGGTGTCGGTGACTTTGGTTTGGCGGTTGACGGTGTCGTAGTCGAATTTGGTCACCTTGTTGTAGGCATCGGTGATGCTGGCAACGCGGGCTTCGCCATCTACGGTAACGTAGGTAAATTTCTGGTAGCTGCCGTCTGTCTGGGTGATGCTGTCGATGAGGTTACCAGTTCCCACATAGGTGTAGGTGGTGATGTAGACTTTGCCATCAGTGATGCTGGCGTCTTCTGGACTCAGGTCGAGCAGGACCTGGCTCAGGCGGTTCTGGGTATCGTAGCTGTAGCGGGTGTTGCTGGTGACTTTGCCGTCTGCTGCAACAATGCGCTCTTGGGAGAGGTTGTTGCCTGTGTAGATGAATTCTACCGATTCGCCATTGGCGTTGGTGATTTTAGAGAGCCGTTCGCCATTGTAGCTGTAGGTGGTGACATTGCCGCTGGTGTCGCTGGCTGTGGCCAACTTCCACATGTAGCCATTGCCACTTTGATAGGTTTCTGTCTGGTGAGTGGTCGTGTTGGTCCAGGTCCAGGTCGTGCCATCGCTGCTTAAGGTGTCGAACTGGCCACTACCTTGGGCTGCCACATAAAGTTGCCGACTACTGTCATAGACATATTGTACGGCGCTGCCATCCTGACCAGCACGGTAGACAATGCTCCCTGCGGCATTGATGCTGCCACTTAATCCAGAAACATGGCGGTAACCGTTGATCCACCAAGCATCACCATTGTCGTCGGACAGTTTGCCTTGGCTGTTGTAGCTGCGCAATAGCGAGACATCTTTGCCAAGCCCTTCCATCGTTGCATCGCTGTCTCTGAGAACGACGTTGCCAGTGGCAAGGTCGACAGCAGTGAGTTCACCTGTCTTGCTGTTACCCACATTAACCAGAGCAAGGTTTTGTTTGCTATTGGCGTAAGCACTACTGTCAAAACTAATGCTTGTACCATTGGCTGCAGACGTGGTGACCGTTTTTAGTACGCCATTGGCATCGTAATTGTAAGTGGTGGTGTCACCTTGTTTGTTGGTATAGGTCTGTTTTTGACCAAGGCCATTGTAGGTATAACTTTCTGTTTTTCCCTGAATGTCGGTAGCACTCAACAAGTAACCAGCTTTATTATAGACAGCCTTAGATTGTTGACCGACGCTGTTGTAACTGTACTTTTCGACTGTACCTTGCGCATCAGTCTTGCTTTGCAAACGCCCTTCGCTATAAATCTTTATATTGCCTAAACTATCGGTCTCCGTTGAAAGCAGGCCGTTTGTGTCGTAGGTATATGTGCTGGTAACACCGTTAATGTCGGTCGCGCTGACCAGGTGATTGTCTTTGTCATACGTTTTACTATCTGTTTTGCCTTGGGCATCGGTGTTAGTTTCCACACGAGCTAACAAGACTCCTGAGTCGGCAAAGGTCGAGGTCGAAGTAAATCCATCGAGTTTGACTGTAACTGTAGCTTTACCACCAAAATTATTATAGGTGTAATTTTCCGTCTGCCCTTGAACATTGGTTTTACTTAATACGCGACCATCCCTGTCAAATGTTGTACTGTCCGCACTTCCAACATTCACGGTCGTACTTTGTACACCACCTAATTTATCGTAGACATAACTAGTTGTTATGTCTTTTGCAGCATCAACGTTAATGGCATTTTTTATCGCTGCCGCATCACCATAAACTAGATTCGCGGCATGTGTATTGATAGTATTTGCAAACTTAATAGTTTTCTTAAGCAGCGTGCCTTCATAGATGTTTTGAGTCACGAAACCTTGCGCATCAACGACATAAATCAGACGATTAGCTTCATCATAAGCACGACGTTCGGTAAGGTCTTGCGGAGTATGTTTGCCAATCAGCATGGCAGCAATGTCATCTGACCTTGAAACCAATGGCACACTATTCGGGTTCAAGCGTGTTGCGTAAATTGTCGTACCAACCAAATTGCCGTTAGCATCATAAACAAAATCAGTAGCAGTCCCATCTGACGCAATTTTAAAACCCACGCGACCTAAAGCATCATAAGCAAACGTTTCGAAGGTGTCCTTTGCGTCCGTAGCAGCGTAGAAAATATTAAAGTTGTTGGCCTCAATCTGCGATAGAGACACTTTAGTTGCATAATGAACGGCACGTACTACGCGTCCATAAGTGTCAAGAATATAGCGAGTGACCTCTCCTTGAGCGTTGACTTCGCCAACTGGAGTGTCGCCCCCTTGAAAAGCACGATAAGACTGTAGGTCACTGACATTTGGTGGTGGAATCAATGCCAATAATGTCGTTCCGCTAGCATTATCGCTAATACTTGCGACATTAATAGTCGTGGCATAACGATACACTTTGCTGAAAAGACCATTAGGATCATAAACAGTTTTTGTTATGTTTCCTGCGGAATCTATACTCAGGATTTGCCGATTTTGGCTGTCGTAAGCAAAGTGAGTAACATGTGCCTGTGCATCGGTGGTGCTGATAACGTTGTTGTTCGCATCATATTGATACTTACGACTAATGCTCAGTCCACCATCTACGGACTCGGTTGCACGACGACCCAATGCGTCATAAGTGTAAATTTGGGCTAACTCTACGCCGCTATCATGCCCTTTTTGACTGACTTTCAGCGTATTACCTGTTGCGTCATAACTGTACTCAGTGACAAAATTCAAACCACTAGGATCTACGATGTACTGTAGTAACTGACCTTTATGGTCGTAAATTAATTTCGTAACTTTATTATCTGGGTCAGTAATTTCAATCTGACGCCCCAAAGCGTCATATTTATAACTAGTCACGAGTGACTTGCCATTTGACATGTTGAGTGCTTTACTCAGCAGACGATTAGCATCATCGTAAGTAAATTTGGTTACATTTCCATTCGCGTCGGTGTTGCTTATTAATTGACCAGATTTAGCGTATTCGTTAAAACTCAGGTAAGGGCTAAAATAAGAATTATTTGGATTTAGATAGCCTTCACCTGCACCAGATACAGCAATTAGATTACCGTCCTTATCATAACGAGTTGAAATAGCGCCACCACGCCTGTCATATTTGACCTCACCAAAAATAGAGACTATTTTTGAGTTACTACCTGCAGTTGATGTATTAACTGCGTCGATTCTCATATCCCCCATGTCAAAAGAATAGGAAAATCCTGTGTAAAACCCTAAGGCATCAATTTTCGTCAAAACCCGACTGAACGCATCATAGGTTGTTCTTGTAGAACTTCCACTCGCGACATCCTTCACTTCCACAACCTGACCCAGCTTATCCAAGTTCTGCTGCGTGACATTACCCATCGCATCGACGGTGCGCCATGCACGACCAAATGCATCGTAGTCTGTATGCACAGTTTGATGCAGGTTTGCTGCATCGCGTATGGTGTCTGTTACTAAACCACGTTTGTCGTAATGCAGTTCGGTATCAATTTGTTTGGCATCAGTGATCTTGATCTGCTGACCAAACTGGTCATAGGTGTAACGGGTAAGCTGATTATTTGGATCGGTCACTGCAAGCAAACGGCCATCCAGATCATAGGTATTGCTGGTCCTGATGTCGTCAGCAGAATTCGCTATCGCCTGGATTTTTTGATTGAAATCTGCTGTCTGCAAGCCACCATTCAGTGTGTTCAAACCTGTTACACGGTTTGCATATTGAATCGTATCTGTCAGTTGCCCAAGATGGTTATAGCGCTGTTCTGTCACTTCGCCCATTGCATTGACGGTAAAGGTCAGATGCCCTGCCTGGTCATAGTAATACAGAGTCCGATGGCCGTTCTGATCAATGCGGCTCGTGCGGCGATTGGCTCCATCGTAGGTATAGGCTATGCCATAGTCTTTCCAGACTTGGGTTATTTGGTCCGCTGAATTTGCCAGTGGTTCATAGTAGCTCAGTTCAGCACTTCCGTTGCCGCCCAGAGTTGCTACGACGCGTCCGTACTTGTCGTAGGCTGTATAGCCCTCCCTTAGCCCGTACGAGAGCGAGAGATTAGCTGTAATCGAAGTATGTCTCGCAAGCCCGGAGTATTCATCATATGAGTATGAAGTTCGCACTCCATTTCTCACACTCGCTCCTATTGTCAATGTACTGGTAGCTACACGGTTTTTAGCATCATAGGTATTGGCTGTGATTTGATCATTGCCAGCGTCCCGGGGCGGCTTAACTGCCTCCCAATTCAAAGAACCATTGATGGTATCTATTTTTTTTGCGTAACGAATGGTCTTTGTGATCTTACCATCCAAGTTGTATTGGTATTCAGTGGCATAGCCCTCCGCATTAACGCTTCCAATTAATTGGTTTTCGGCATTGTAGAAGTTATAGCTGATTGCATCCTGGGACGGATTTTGGGTGATGAGTCCGCTCAACTGACTGTTGACCTGTGCATTCTTGTTCTGTGTCGCATAAGCGATTGTCGTAGTCTGACGGCCTGCACTGTCATAGCGGTATTCAACAATCCCACCTTCTGCATCCACCGTACCAATTAATTTCTGGTCTTGATCATAGTAACGGTAGCTGCTGCGGTCTTTGATTGCGTCTGCTGTTACCTGTATCTCCTCTGCCGTGGCATTAATGCCGACGCTGGACGGATTGAGGGTGTTGGCGCGCTGTATCGTGGCAACCAGTTTGCCTGCAGCGTTGTATTGCAACTCGGTGACTTCACCCAGCGGGCTGATGGTCTTGGCTACTCTTCCCAGTTTGTCGTACAGGGTACGGACGATCATGTCGCTGGCACTGGCGGTCACAGGAATGACGCTGACGTTGGTGGGTGCTGATGCATTGCCAGTTTGTACTACCTGGCCTTTGAGTTGCTGGAACTGGGCATCTGTCAGCGCATTGGCACGGGCGATAGTTTGTACACGCTGACCTGCTACGTTGTAGATGTATTGGGTGACTTCTCCCTTGCCATTGACATCGGCCTGGAGGTTGCCTGCGGCATCGTAGATGTGCAGTTGTTCTACACCTGTCGGGTCTTTGGCGTAGACCAGACGGCCCAGGGCATCATAGCCGTAGCTGGTGGTGAGTTCACCACCGAGAGTGCTGCTGAGCAGGTGGCCCTGGTTGTCGTAGACCTGGGTGTCAATGCGGCCACTGGCGTTGTGCTGGACGATTTTGTGGTTGGCGTCGTCGTATTCAGTGTAGCTGGTCTTTTGCAGGGCATCGGTGGTGCTGGTCTGGCGGCCCAGACCGTCGTAGGTGTAGCTGGTCTGGTTGTTGAGGGCATCGACTGTCATCAGCAGTTTGCCTGCAACATCGTAGGTGTACCGGGTGATGCTTTGGCTGCCGTCAGCTACGCCTGTGCCATCAGCATTGATCTTGGCGTAGGTGGTGGTGGTGCTGAGCTGGCCACGGGTGTTGTAACTGTAGTCGCTGCGGGTGGTGTTGCTTTGGACCTGGGAGGTGCTCCAGCTTTGCAGTTGGCCCAGTGTCAGTGGGTCGTTCGTTCCTAGTCCGGCTACGGGGTAGTTGGCGTTGGTGTAGTGGATGTCGGCGATCTTTTGTCCTTCGCTGTCATAGCGTTGTTCGCTGACTGTACCAGTAGCACTGATCTGGAAGCGTAACTGGCCTGGAATTCCATAGACGAAGCGGGTGCTTTGTGGGCCTGTGGACTGGTTGGCGCTTGCAGCAGGGGTCAGGGTGCTGAGGATCAGGTCGCCATTGGCGTCGTAGGTGTTGTCGGTGCGGTTACCGGCGGCATCTGTCTTGGTCAGCAGGTGGCCGCCTGTGTCGTAACTGTAGCTGGTGACATTGCCTTGTGCATCGGTGAGGCTGGTGATGTTGCCTGCCGTATCGTAGCCGTAGCGCAGGGTTTGTGTCTGGCCATTGGCTGCGGGTGCGGTGATGCTGTCGAAGCGTTTGTCTGCGGTGAGGGTGTAGACGGTGACATTGCCAAAGGCGTCGGTGACTTTGGTTTGGCGGTTGACGGTGTCGTAGTCGAACTTGGTAATCTGGTTGTAGGCATCGGTGATGCTGGCAACGCGGGCTTCGCCATCAACGGTAACGTAGGTAAATTTCTGGTAGCTGCCGTCTGTCTGGGTGATGCTGTCGATGAGGTTACCAGTTCCCACATAGGTGTAGGTGGTGACATAGACTTTGCCATCGGCGATGCTGGCATCTTCGGGACTCAGGTCGAGCAGGACTCTTCTAATGCGACCTATTGCGT
Organism: Undibacterium sp. KW1; assembly: GCF_009937955.1. NCBI lineage: Bacteria > Pseudomonadati > Pseudomonadota > Betaproteobacteria > Burkholderiales > Oxalobacteraceae > Undibacterium > Undibacterium sp. KW1. The sequence continues at coordinate 4,506,290 of NZ_AP018439.1, forward strand.
CGTAAATATATGAAGTATTACTAAAAACCTTACCATCAGACCCGGTCACTTTTTCTTGTGAGAGATTACGACCAGTGTATGAGAACTCTACCGCGTCACCATTTGCATTGGCGATTTTAGACAGCAGGTCGCCGTTGTAACTGTAGGTAGTAATATTACCGCTAACATCGCTAACAGTAACCAGTTTCCAAGTACCGTTGCCACCTTGATAGGTTTCTGTTTGGTGCGTAGCACTATTCGTCCAGGACCAGTTAGTACCATCGCTGCTAAGGGTATCAAATTGGCCACTGCTCTGTGTTGCCACATACAGTTGGCGTGTGCTGTCGAAACTGTATTTGATGACACTGCCGTCCTGGCCTGCGCGGTAGACCTGACTGCCGGTACTATTGATATCTCCTATCAAGCCTGAGATACGTCGGTAACCGTTAATCCACCAAGAGTCACCGTTGTCGTCACTCAACTTGCCTTGGCTATTATAAGTCCGCAATAAAGAAACATTGCCACCACGACCAGCCAAAACCGCATCATTGTCTTGTAACACGACATTGCCATTAGCTAAGTCGACTGCAGTTCGCTCGCCCGTCTTGCTACTGCCCACATTAACCAATGCCAAGTTTTGTTTGCTAGATGCATAGGCTGCAAGATTATTACTATTACCGCCACCAGTATTGCCATCAATTACGGGCGCGGTCTCACTTAAAAAATTTCCATTTGCATCGTAGGAATAAGTCCAAGTTTCTCCCTTTTTATTGGTATAACTCAGCTTTTGGTTGCGACTATTATAGGTGTAACTTTCAGTGTCACCAATAGCATCGGTCTTACTCAATAAATTGCCTAATTTATCATAAGTGTAAGTAAGGCTTGCCACCATTGACGCATTTGAGTTGATGGCATTTTTGATAGCCATCGCATCGCTGCCAACAATATTGATTGGGCTAGCATATAGCATCACTTGCTTCAAATGCAGGCCTTCATATAGGTTCTGCGTAACGTACCCTTGCGCATCAATACCGTAGATAAGGCGATTGGCTTCATCATAGGCGCGACGCTCAACACGATCGTCCGCACTTTTTTTCCTTTCCATCAACTGGGCAAGCACATCAGCCTTGGTACCAACAGCCACATCATTGACACTTATCTTATTAGTAAAGATAGTCGTCGCAGTCAGATTTCCTGCTTTATCGTACGTATATCCAGTAACACTACCATCTGTACTAATCTTGAAACCAAGACGACCGACTGCATCGTATGAATAGGATTCGACAAGATCGAGTACATTGACAGGAACAAGGCTTGAACTAAAATCTACAGGCGGCGGAAGTGTAATTTTGGTGGCAAACTGCGTGTTTCGCACAATACGACCTGCTCCATCGTATGCATGAGAAATGACCTCTCCAAGTGCACTTACCTCGACGGTCATGCGACCATCTTTATCATAATAACGATAAGACACTTGGTCATTAGTGCTTGATAGCGGAATCAAGGCAAGTAAAGTCGCACTGTCAGCCGCACTACCAATAATTGTTACGTCAATTGCCGTAGCATAGCGACGTACCTGGGTGATACGACCATTCAAATCATATACTGTGCTGGTGACACTTCCTGTCGCATCAATACTGAGTATTTGCCGATTCTGACTGTCATACGCAAAGTGGGTAACATGAGCTTGTGCATCAGTAACGCTGATAACATTGTTGTTGGCATCATATTGATATTTGCGACTGACAGTCAGTCCACCATCCTGGGATTCGGTTATGCGGCGGCCTAGAGAATCATAAGCATAGGTTTGCATTGACTTGACGACATTGTCACGATCCTTTTGGGTGATCTTGAGAGTTTTACCAGTTTCGTCGTAACTGTATTCTGTAACTAAATTCAACCCATTTGGATCAACGATAGTTTGCAATAATTGGCCGTTGTGGTCGTACACCAACCTGGTGGTTTTATTTTCTGGATCAGTAGTTTCAATCTGGCGACCAAGTGCATCATATTTATAGCTGGTAACCAACGGCTGACCATTCGCTATTTCCAAGGTTTTACTCAGCAAGCGGTTAACATCGTCGTAGGTGTACGTTGTTGTATTACCGTTTTCATCGATATTTAGAACCAGGCGACCGGACTTATCAAAAGTCTTATTTATGACATACGATCCATTGTATTTGGTGATTTCATTGCCGTCTTTATCATATGCGAACCCAAAATTTGTGCCGTCTGCATTATTTTGACTCACCTTTTCACCAGTACGAAGAAAACGCTCTGATGATACAAGTCCCTCAGCAGATGTGGTGACAACGGGTGCTCCTTGCGGACCCCACGAATACGAAAATTGAGTTACTGCGCCCTTTGCATCAATTTTCGTCAAAATCCGACTGAACGCATCATAGGTTGTTCTTGTAGAACTTCCACTCGCGACATCCTTCACTTCCACAACCTGACCCAGCTTATCCAAGTTCTGCTGCGTGACATTACCCATCGCATCGACGGTGCGCCATGCACGACCAAATGCATCGTAGTCTGTATGCACAGTTTGATGCAGGTTTGCTGCATCGCGTATGGTGTCTGTTACTAAACCACGTTTGTCGTAATGCAGTTCGGTATCAATTTGTTTGGCATCAGTGATCTTGATCTGCTGACCAAACTGGTCATAGGTGTAACGGGTAAGCTGATTATTTGGATCGGTCACTGCAAGCAAACGGCCATCTAGATCATAGGTATTGCTGGTCCTGATGTCGTCAGCAGAATTCGCTATCGCCTGGATTTTTTGATTGAAATCTGCTGTCTGCAAGCCACCATTCAGTGTGTTCAAACCTGTTACACGGTTTGCATATTGAATCGTATCTGTCAGTTGCCCAAGATGGTTATAGCGCTGTTCTGTCACTTCGCCCATTGCATTGACGGTAAAGGTCAGATGCCCTGCCTGGTCATAGTAATACAGAGTCCGATGGCCGTTCTGATCAATGCGGCTCGTGCGGCGATTGGCTCCATCGTAGGTATAGGCTATGCCGTAGTCTTTCCAGGCCTGGTCAATTATTGCAGGGTCAGAGTTGGTAAACAGTATTTCGCTACCATTGCCCGCCAGCGTGCCAATAACTCGACCGTACTGGTCGTAAGCAGTATTTGAAGCACGCCTTAAATACGGTCTGCTCGCGTCCTGAACTGTGTTCGACAATAGGCCAGTCTTTGTGTCGTATACGTTTTCTATAAACTTAGTTAAATTAGTGCCAAAAGCATTACCCACATTAAATTTACTTGTACTCAGGCGCCCCAAATTGTCAAAGAACTGTTGTAGAGTTTGCCTGTTGGCATCATTTTGAGGACGGAGACTTTCCCAGGTTTGTGATGAACTGACAGACGTCAACTTTACTGAGTAACTCGTCTTTTGGATGACATGACCACCTGCATCATACCGATAGTCGATCGCATACCCTTCCGCATTAACAGTCCCAATCAACTGGTTCTCAGCATCATAGAAGTTATAGCTGACCGCATCAGTTGACGGATTTTGGGTGATGAGTCCGCTCAACTGGCTGTTGACCTGCGCATTCTTGTTCTGCGTCGCATACGCAATCGTCGTAGTCTGACGACCCGCACTGTCATAGCGGTATTCAACAATCCCACCTTCTGCATCCACCGTACCAATTAATTTCTGGTCTTGATCATAGTAACGGTAGCTGCTGCGGTCTTTGATTGCGTCTGCTGTTACCTGTATCTCCTCTGCCGTGGCATTAATGCCGACGCTGGACGGATTGAGGGTGTTGGCGCGCTGTATCGTGGCAACCAGTTTGCCTGCAGCGTTGTATTGCAACTCGGTGACTTCACCCAGCGGGCTGATGGTCTTGGCTACTCTTCCCAGTTTGTCGTACAGGGTACGGACGATCATGTCGCTGGCACTGGCGGTCACAGGAATGACGCTGACGTTGGTGGGTGCTGATGCATTGCCAGTTTGTACTACCTGGCCTTTGAGTTGCTGGAACTGGGCATCTGTCAGCGCATTGGCACGGGCGATAGTTTGTACACGCTGACCTGCTACGTTGTAGATGTATTGGGTGACTTCTCCCTTGCCATTGACATCGGCCTGGAGGTTGCCTGCGGCATCGTAGATGTGCAGTTGTTCTACACCTGTCGGGTCTTTGGCGTAGACCAGACGGCCCAGGGCATCATAGCCGTAGCTGGTGGTGAGTTCACCACCGAGAGTGCTGCTGAGCAGGTGGCCCTGGTTGTCGTAGACCTGGGTGTCAATGCGGCCACTGGCGTTGTGCTGGACGATTTTGTGGTTGGCGTCGTCGTATTCAGTGTAGCTGGTCTTTTGCAGGGCATCGGTGGTGCTGGTCTGGCGGCCCAGACCGTCGTAGGTGTAGCTGGTCTGGTTGTTGAGGGCATCGACTGTCATCAGCAGTTTGCCTGCAACATCGTAGGTGTACCGGGTGATGCTTTGGCTGCCGTCAGCTACGCCTGTGCCATCAGCATTGATCTTGGCGTAGGTGGTGGTGGTGCTGAGCTGGCCACGGGTGTTGTAACTGTAGTCGCTGCGGGTGGTGTTGCTTTGGACCTGGGAGGTGCTCCAGCTTTGCAGTTGGCCCAGTGTCAGTGGGTCGTTCGTTCCTAGTCCGGCTACGGGGTAGTTGGCGTTGGTGTAGTGGATGTCGGCGATCTTTTGGCCTGCGCTGTCATAGCGTTGTTCAGTGACAGTACCTGTAGCACTGATCTGGAAGCGTAACTGGCCGGGCAGGCCGTAGACGAAGCGGGTGCTTTGTGGGCCTGTGGACTGGTTGGCACCTGCTGCGGGGGTCAGGGTGCTGAGGATCAGGTCGCCATTGACGTCGTAGGTGTTGTCGGTGCGATTACCGGCTACATCGGTTTTGCTGAGCAGGTGGCCGGCTGTGTCGTAGGTGTAGCTGGTGACATTGCCTTGGGCATCGGTGAGGCTGGTGATGTTGCCTGCGCCATCGTAGCCGTAGCGCTGGGTGCTTGTCTGGCCGTTGGCTGCGGGTGCGGTGATGCTGTCGAAGCGTTTGTCTGCGGTGAGGGTGTAGACGGTGACATTGCCAAAGGTGTCGGTGACTTTGGTCTGACGGTTGACGGTGTCGTAGTCGAATTTGGTGACGTTGTTGTAGGCATCGGTGATGCTGGCGACGCGGGCTTCTCCATCAACAGTAACGTAGGTAAATTTCTGGTAACTGCCATCGGTCTGGGTGATGCTGTCGATGAGTTTACTAGTTCCCACATAGGTGTAGGTGGTGGCATAGACTTTGCCATCAGCGATGCTGGCGTCTTCTGGACTTAAGTCGAGCAGGACCTGGCTCAGGCGGTTTTGAGCATCGTAGGTGTAGCGGGTGTTGCTGGTGACTTTGCCATCGGCGGCGACAATGCGTTCCTGGCTCAGGTTGTTGCCTGTGTAGATAAATTCTACTGCTTCGCCATTGGCGTTGGTGATTTTAGAGAGCCGTTCGCCATTGTAGCTGTAGGTGGTGACATTGCCGCTGGTGTCGCTGGCTGTGGCCAACTTCCACATGTAGCCATTGCCACTTTGATAGGTTTCTGTCTGGTGAGTGGTCGTGTTGGTCCAGGTCCAGGTCGTGCCATCGCTGCTTAAGGTGTCGAACTGGCCACTACCTTGGGCTGCCACATAAAGTTGCCGACTACTGTCATAGACATATTGTACGGCGCTGCCGTCTTGTCCTGCGCGTTCAACTTCACTGCCTGCGGTGTTCAATGTGCCGGTCAGGTTGGTGATACGGCGATAGCCATTGAGCCACCAAGCGTCGCCGTTGTCGTCGGACATTTTGCCCTGGCTATTATAGGTACGTAAGATAGAAACATCGTCACCACGACCTACCAGTACAGCATCATTGTCTTGTATCACAACGTTGCCGGTTGCTACGTTCACATAGGTTTTTTCACCTGCCTTGTTTGATCCTGATTGCCCCAAATTCCCGCGCTCGCCCAAAGGAGCCAATGAAGCCTGATTCAATCCAACGCCATTTCCGCCTACGATAGCAACCATGTGATTTCCTAATATGTTTTATTCAATTGTTTGTTTGACAGGAGTAACTGACTCAACCGCCGTCGTTCAGTGCAATAGTCCAAACATTTGAAGAATTGTTTAGGTAAAATCGAAAATAATTGGCATATCCGTTGATTATTTTTATATATCTTGATTTTTATTATAAAAATAAGTCTAATTTCAAAAATATCCTGAATAAATGATGGTCACTTTATTTTTAAAAAACTTGCTTTTTATTTATTTAAATGCCAAAAGCTCGTGAAATAACTCTGTGGAGGCCCATTTAAATGTGCTGACATCTCCATTTGTTGGCTAGAATGACGCCCGTGTTTGCACATTTGCCGCAATAATTTTTGGGAATAAAATCGATGAATACTGCACCTACTCTAGGCTTTGATGACATCTTGCAAGAGGCGTTGCGGGTCAGTCAGGCGAATGATGGGCCTGCCGCGATCAGTTTGTTTCAGCAGGCATTGACGCTCAATCCAGGGTCAGCGACAACTTATTGTCTGCTTGGGGCTGAGTACATTACGCTTGGTCAGGTCGCTGAGAGTGAGGCGGCCTATGCAAATGCGTTGGTACTGGCGCCGCAATTCCATGTAGCTCGGTTTCAGTTGGGGTTATTGCAGTTCACTTCGGCAAGGGTAGCCGTTGCATTGCTGACCTGGCAGCCTTTACTGGATTTGCAGGATGATAATGCGTTGAAGTTATTTGTGATGGGCTTTGCGCATATGGCGCAAGATGATTTTGAAGTAGCCATCAATTACTTTGAACGCGGCATCATGCTTAATACAGATATTCCACCTTTAAATACTGATATTCAACGCGTGATTGCAGATATCAAAGGTCTGGAAGATAAGCCTCTATTAACCACAGCGAACCAAGCTAATGCTACACCCACTCCCGCTGCAGTTGAAGACGGTGGCCAAAACGAAGAAGATGCAAATGTGCATTTCTTGCTTTCGAATTACCAACAGCAAGGGCCTTTGCATTGAGTAGCTTAGCTATTGAAACTCAAAAGCACAATGGACTTTAAGTGAGCAATCTTCTCACTCTTCAGCCAACATGAATTGAAGTAATACCTGGCTGTTATAAACATTGGCACCCGTTGCGACTACGCTGTATCAATTCGGTCTTGCTGCCCACACCAATGTGCCCCTTCATGTCGAAGTGCCATTGACTCCCTTTTTGGTCTGATGCATTTATGAATCACGCCCTCCATCTTTATTCTTGGTCGAAGACGGGGCGGCGATGATGGCGGCATCAACGATAGTGCCGGCCGACACTTTCATCCAACGTTCTTGCAAATGATGCCCCACTTCCACAAAGATCTACATGTCGAGAGCATGACTATCCAGTAAATGACGAAATTTGCAAACCGTTGTTTAATCGAGAACAGGTTCACTAAGATCTACGCCGATAAAACTATGCATGGAAACTTATTCGTATAAAGCATCTTCGACGGCTGGATCAGACAAGTTGAACCATTGCTGCAGGAAGTAGATCCGAAACTTACGTTCTACACCCACTGGTGGAAGTTCGTTTTCAGCCTTCGGATAATAAGGCTCAACCAGCTCATGCAGCATTGACCACGGCACAACCTGATTCAACTCATATAGAAATACTGCTCGCTTCGTCGTCATGGCGTAGGGTTCAAAGCTTCCATGGGCAAAGGTAGTCTGTTTCATGGGTTCAAGCAATGACAGGGGACATGCTTCTATTAACGCTTCTGAATCAGGTTGCTTTTACTTAATCAGAGATTCCGTAGAAATCATTTTAGATAGCTGAGAAAAGCAAATATTTCGATTGAATCTCCCCAAAAAATGGGGAAACAATGGCGTCAGGCAGGAATTCAAATATTTCTTCAAATTATCCAAAAAAATTGGAATTTAATGCTTTTGAATAAGAAAAAAAATCTTTTTTTTTACATAAGTCATTGATTCTAATGAATATATTTTAAAAATTACCAGTTGCAGTAAACGTCACTTTGATGCATGATGTCGCCTACTGATTTTAGGCAGCATCATGGAAACAATTCTAGGCAATGAGCTTCGAAAGCAAAGAACAAGCACCAAAGTCACCTTGAGACAGGTAGCCAACATCGTCGGATGTACTGCTCCTTACCTGCATCGTATTGAAGCTGGTTGTTGCGCGCCTACTGATCAGGCTTTCTTAATAAAACTGGCTCAAGCCCTTATGCTTAATCATAAAGAGCAATGCCAATTTATTGAGTATGCGAGTGAATCTCAGCGAACCATTCGCATATCCAAAGCTGTCGGTGCAGAAGCATTAAGAATCATCAATCAAACTGCACGCAATCTGGAAATGCTAGAGCAAGAAGATTTGCAGAAGATAGAACAGATATTGAATAATGCTCGTCAAAAATGAAAGGTAAAAAATGAAATCAAAGTAAATTAGTGAGACTAAAAGGCTAAAAAAAAACCTCCGTTGGGGAACAGAGGTTTTTTGGGTGATTACAACTTAAAAACTTTGGTAGTTTTAAGTTCACTGTACAACTTACACGTTGCCTTGTCAAGCAACGTGTAAGCTTGTCTTTCTTCGTCCCTCAGAAAATATCAAAATCGGATTTCATTTCCGAGGTGCAATCACGCTCCTCGCTCCGATAAATAGCATATGCATCAGAAATCCTACATTTAAAAAGCAGGTGTCATCAGGATCATGAAAAAGAAAATATTAGCCAGAAAAATTCTTTTACCAACATTCACTTTTACTGAACTCAGCGAAGTACAAAACCAGAATACATCATTGGTTCAGCTAAAAAAAATTGCTTCTTTCGATTCATATCACGTACGTCATAAAAAAAATTTACCGGCAATCGGGAGTACTAATTTAAATCTGAACTGGACGAACTCAAATTTCAACTTATTCCCAGTTGTGCTAGATAAAAGCGGTGCTCCGTGGGCCGAGGCAATGATTTTCTTAATTTCGCAGATTGAAGAACGAAATGCGCCTGCGATGTCAACATTTGCAAGCATAGCCGATTCGCTCACTGCATATCGCCGGTTCATCGATGAAAGTGAAATTGATTGGACTATCTTTCCATCCAACAAAATGCGACGACCAACATATATCTACCATGGGACACTGAAACTAAGTGTTGCGGCAGGCGAGATTCAGCTGTCAACAGCCAAACGTAGAATTGGCGTAGTGATCTCATTTTATGAATGGCTTATTGCTGAGAAAGTCCTGACTCCCGCCTTTGCACCTTGGAAAGAAACCGACAAATATGTGCAATTGACAGATGGCAATGGATTCAGATTCTCAAAAAAAATAATATCCAGAGACGTTTCGTTTAAAACGCAAACGCAAATTGATCCATACGATCAAAAAATTACTGATGGTGGCAAGTTAAGGCCGCTTCCGGTAAGTGAACAAGAATGGCTAATTGACGCTCTGCTTGCCTCTGGAAACACAGAAATGCTTTTAATTCATCTACTTGGCATAACAACAGGCGCAAGAATTCAGTCAATTCTGACTATGAGAATCAAACATTTAAATATCGAAATAAATGAAAAAACAAATACAGATGTACGACTAAAAATAGGACCAGGCACCGGTGTAGACACAAAAAACGACAAAGCACTAGTACTACATATCCCAACGTGGTTTTACAAAATGCTCAAGGTTTATTCAAAAAGTCCAAGGGCAACGCGCCGAAGAAAATTATCAAAGGCAGGAGACCACGAAAATCAATATATATTTTTAAGTCAACGGGGTGAATCTTTTTATTCAAGCAAACTAGACTACAAGGAATTCAATGAAAAAAGCAAGATCAGATATTTAAAAACTGGGCAAGCGATCAGGCAGTTCATCAAAGAAAAAATTATTCCATTCATTCGGAAGAAATATGACGCTCCAGATTTTCACTTTCAATTTCATGACACCAGAGCGACCTTTGGAATGAATATGACAGACAGTCAATTAGCACTTGTCGCGAATAAGAAAATAACTTTACATCAGGCTAGGGAATTTGTGAAAGCAAGATTGGGGCATAGCTCTACAGCTACAACAGATAACACTAGTGTCCCAACGTTTCTCATAGTAGAGACATCTGTTTTGGTTGATTTTCGTCATTGAGATTTCCCGATGGCGGCGTAAGTAATTGATTTATTGGTGTTGTTTCAAACATGGTGAGGCTCAGGATTTGTAGAATCTCGTAAAGACTGTGAGGCAAATGCAGACGTTTTTTGACGATAGCGATGAGTACATAAGTACAGACCGCGATCCATATTTGCGTCTTCACGGCATTCTCGCTGGTTCCCAGGAAGGTTTTGATACGGAAATGTTGCTTGATCCACTTGAAGAACAATTCGACCTGCCAACGCTGCTTGTAAAGCGCTGCGATCATCTCCGGTTTGAGAGTGAAATTGTTGGTCAAAAAAATGATGCGTTCCCCAGTGTCGTCCTTGACGACGACACGACGCAAAGTTGCCGGGTAGTCCTTGCTTGCGTAGAAGAGCGGGAGTACGCCCGTTTGATCGCAGATAACGCTGCTCGTCGCCCGATCGACTGGCTGCGAATACCGACGCTTGAACTTGGTATTGCTTTTTGCTCTCGTGACAAAGAAGGCGTCCGCCGCATGCAGCCTGTGCAATCGGGCGAAGTCCAGGTAGCCGCGATCCATCAGGTAATAAGCTCCTGGCTCGATGACCAGATCGTCGAGAATATTGACCTCGTGGGTCTTGCCGTCGGTGATATGAATGAAGCTGGGAATAGAACCGCGCAGGTCCAGCAGTGTATGCAATTTGATGGCCGCCTTGGCGGATCGGAAAGGTGCCCAGGGATACACAGACAAACAAAGATCGATGGTGGTGGCATCGAACGCATAGACCGTTGCATCGAGGTCCACGCCAAATGGTTCGCTGGCGTACAACGGGCGTGCTACCGCAATCAGGTGCTGCGCCAGATCGGCGTAAATTTGCCAGGGGCGCGTTGCATTTGCATTGGCCAGCGTATTGCGGGAAATCGTCGCGCAGCGAAATCCCATGTGGTACAGCCGATGGGGCTGGGCGCGCAAATTGACCTCGATATCGCGCAACGATTCCCGATAGGTCAACTGCGCAAAGGCCATGGCGAAGAATTGATCCAGACAGGAAAAATCCTTGACCTTGTGTTCGCCCCTGTGGGCTGCCACACATCGTCGAAAAGTGGTCAGTGGCAAATACGTCATGACCTGCGAGAAAACGAGTTTGCCCTGATGCATAGGAGCCTTTGGCGGATATCCGCAAAAAGCTCCAATTCTGCGCCTCGACGTTCAAATCGAGACCAGATAAAAACATCATTTTATGCAAACAAATCATTGACTTACAAACCCCTGATGTGAAAACGTTGGGACACTAGTGAACAGATAAGTATCTTCAATATAAGAGCAATTTAAATTTAATGAAAAGTATCAATGTTGAATACGACAACCATCTACAAACTTTAATAAAAGAATTCATTTCTTCCGGCTTATGAAATTTCAGAATAGAACGATTGCTGTGCTTGAATTGCCGCTTCCTCAACAAACTTTAGTCCTTCGTCCCGAAGCGGTCATTATTAAATTCCCTGGGGGAAGGACGTCCGATGTTGGCTCACTTTGCTTTCAAAAAAGACGTGAAATAACAGTCAAGAAAATGGCGAAACGCAGAACTATCAAAGGAAGAGAAGTAGAACTTCAATCCATCAATAGCGATCGCATTTTGGTAATTAGAAAATTAATACTCTATGCGTCAGATGCGCTTCTGATTGGTGGGAAGAGACCTGAAACTGTTCGGAATTCCGTAAACAGATTTGTGACTTTTGTAGATTGGGTAGATCAAAATAACTATCAAGATTCATTCAAAAACGCGGAGAATATCAAGTCAACTTTTCGTGCATATGTTCAGCACTTACGCGAGCGAGTAAAGCTAAGTTCAATTTCTATAAATGGTGCATTTTCTCAGCAAATTTCAATATCACGAACACTGGAAGAAATTTGTCAGATAGAAGACCTGACTCGGGGAATAAATTCTTTAAAAAGAAATCACCAATCGCAAGTTATAACACGCCCTCCAAGCGAAGAAGCGCAAGGAAAAATTCTTAGCTTATGCACAGTACTATTTGAAGAGCTGTCTTCCTTTTTAATAGATTTCAAACAGTACCCCTTCGAAATTCCGATGCCTTCTTATTTAAACTATTTGAATAATAAATTATGGATATTTCCAACAAACCCAGCCTTCCTAAAAAAAAACAAAGGCAAAAGGGAGAATTATGCCTACAAATATGCCGAAGGCAGGATAGCTACATTTGAAGAGCTTAGAAATTCCCCGGACCATCTAAAGAAGTCAACACCAGCCATTAAATTAATGTTGGAAACAGCAATTCTTCAAATCAGGAAAAGCAACTCAAACGGACACAATATACACAGGGTAATTCAAGGCTTCAATGCTTTAAATTACTTCCTCGTGCTATTCGTAGCAGAGACTGGCATGAACTGGGCACAAGTACAGAATCTTACATGGTCAGAAGACTATGAAGTGAAAAGTGAGAATCAGTTTTTTAGAACAATTAAATGGCGTGCAGATAATCGAATTGTGTTTTTTGAGTTACCAATTTCCTTCATGCCAAGGTTTAAAAAATTTCTAAAATTGCGCGAATTCCTATTAAACGGACAAACATGCAAATGGTTGTTTTTCCACAGAGGAAGTCACAGAGATGAAGATCCGCAACAAATCAAATTTAGATTAAGCAACTCCTACCAAATCCTAAAAAACATTGATCCAAATATAGAGCCGATCACGACGCGACAGTGGAGAGCTGCGAAGAGCGACTGGCTAATTCGAAATACCGACCCAGCAACGTCAGCAGCAGTGCTGCAGAATACTGAAAAAACTGTACTCGCTTCCTATCTTGCAGGCTCCCCTGTCACGCAAATGGAAGAGATTACGAAATTTCTTGACGGCGTTTCGCAAATTGTGGAAAGGGAAGAAAATGCATTGCCACTATCAACAAGTCGGTCTGTTGGAAGCTGCGTTGAATATGGAAAACCACAAAGTATTAATTTTGAGACTACTACTACAACGAACTGCAGGAATGTTGAAGGATGCTTTTTCTGCAGAAATTTTAGAATTCATCAAGATGAAAGAGATATTAGAAAGCTAGTTAGTTGTCGCTATTGCCTGCAAGAATTTGCAAAATCTTCAGGTGGAAATGTGCTCCCAAATAGTATTTTATTCGCGACACTGAATCGCGTCGATGAAATTCTGAGTGAAATCGCAAAAAAAAACACGATTTTGGTATCGAAAATAGTATGGGAAGTTGAAGAACAAGGAGAACTTGATCAGTACTGGGCAAGTAAACTTGAAATGTTAATGGCACTCGGAATAGTATTATGAAGAAAATTTTTGAACCTAAATTGACGATGTCCGTTACCGCTGTCCCACCGGACTCATTCGAAAGTTTAGATTATCAATCACCCTGCCCTGATTTCGTAGTTAGTCGCAATCTTGATGGCTCCATCGCCTCGATATACGGAGATTTAATTTGGGATTACACGGCGTACGAGCCAAGCACCAGACCAAGCGTGCTTAACTTTATATTTTGGAAAACGGGGAAAATAACCAACAGAAGAATTCAGTTAACTTTAGAGACGCGATATATAATTTTCTCATTAATATGGCTGCGCTCAGGCAATCCGTTGAGCAACGGCACGTTAAGAAATTACACAATCGTTGTCAACGAACTGGCTCGCTATTCTGAAATAAAAAATATTACGATATGCAATCTTCTCGCGGAAGAAAAGTCACTCTGGGATTTTGTAAATTCTCAAAAATCAGGTTGGTTAGTCGAAACATTTACCTCAATGATCAAGATGTTAGCTAACACTATTGAGATTGATAAACGAATGAAGGTTGTTAGTGGGAAAATTCTCCGTCTCCTGCGCCAACGAGGAATTCAGTACAGGAGGACCCTCAATCAACATGCACCGATTCCGACTCGGATTTATTCAGAATTTATAGCACGTCTAAAAACGGAAATAATAAATTGGAAGAAAATTGAAGAGCAAATGCTACTAGCTATAGAAACATGCTCGGAAAACCGGTCTCAAAGAAAAAAAGATAAATTTGGCAATCAAAAATATACGCCAATTTCGCAGCTTATTAATCAAGTTTGCTTAGACTATTTATTTGAAAACGATCTTGATTGCAATGTTAAAAGCCTATCGAAAATTATTACAGAAATGCAGTTAGTCTCAAAATTAACTATTCAAGTTTTTTCTGGAATGCGTGACAACGAGGCATTTACTTTGCCCTACGACTGTCTTGAAGAATCCTATGCCAATGGGATAAAACATTTTTTCATACGTGGAAACACTACAAAATTTAATAATGGGAGACAAGTGCAAACACGATGGGTAACTAATCTTGATGGAGCAGATGCAATAAAAATTGCGCAAAGAATCGCGCTAACCATATATAAAAAACTGGGTATTGATCCCACTGGTCAGTCACAAAAAAAGAATGAAATCCCGCTCTTTATTTCCGCAGGCCATCTACCACTAGCAACTCTTTCGCCAAAGCGAAAAAATGGTCAGTTGCAGCCAACGAAAATTGCTTTTTCCCGGTTGTCAGCCCTTAGAGAAAAGCTTATTCCAAAAATACAAGAATCTGACATCCTCGAATTAGAGGAAATAGATCAGCACAGGTCTTGGAGATCTGAAGAAAAATTTCAAATCGGAATTCTCTGGCATTTTTGCTCCCATCAACTCAGGCGCTCACTTGCTCTATATGCACAACGTTCTGGACTCGTATCTCTATCATCACTTCGCAGACAATTGCAGCACATTACCAACGAAATGTCACAATACTACGCCAAAGGGTCTGCGTTTGCGAAAGATCTTATTGGTGACGATAAAGATCACTTTGGACTAGTTTGGCAAAGAACTCAACCAGAGTCCGCAGGACTTAGCTATATAAAAAATGTGCTTCTAAGTGAAGAAATGCTAGTCGGGGGTCATGCATCTTGGGTCAAAAATCAAAATATGAAATCAAATGCGGTGCTTGCCGTTGACAGAGATCTTACAATGCTCCGCTTTAAAAAAGGTGAAATGGCTTACACAGAGACTATTGTCGGTGGATGCACAAATATTGATGCATGCAAGCACCCAGCACTTGATTGGTTAAACTTTGAATGTTTAGCTAGCAATTGCAAGAACCTGGTTTGCGATCCAAGGAAACTGGATCGTGTCATTTCAGCGCATAAAAAGTTCCTGATCTCATTGGATCCTAACACTGTTGAATATCGAACCGAAAAGTCAAATCTAGAAGCGCTTCAGAAAATGTACGCAATTACTCAAACTCCTTAAGAAAGCTGATATGAATAACGACCCAATATCAGAGTATTTTGAAGCCCTGGAGCGGTTAAAGGCAGGCTGCCCAATACACGTTAAACTCGGCACAAAGATTACCAACGATGCAGTCGCGCTAGAAGCTGGACGTGGAAAAGGTAGTATAAAAAAATCTAGATCGTCATTTTTGGAATTAATTTCTGCTATAGACTCGGCAGCAAAGCAACAAGCAAAAGAGCCAAATTATCAGAAAGAAAAAATGATGAAATATAAAAACAACGCGAACGACTTCAGGATAGAACTTGAGGCAGCGCTAGGAAGAGAAATATCGTTGCTCTACGAAATCTATGAATTGAAAAAACAATTGGCCAAACTGACAGGCCAAAACATTATTCCTATTCGTCCGCAATAGTAGCTAAAATGCAGTAGTAGCAATCTGATCTGACAGCTAACCTATTTGAAGTTGGTGGTTGCCAGATCAAAATCAGATAGCTGATATTGTGATTTTATCGCACCACACCACCTTCAATAAATCAGTGTTTGCACAAAACACATTTTCCCCGGATGCGCTTGTTCTACGTCGAAACACGTTAAGCTTTCATCCAGGTCATGCTTCAGTTAATCCGTGAATCGATATCTTTTTCGTCTGAAAGCAACCTGATAATTTTGTTGTTGTATAGTTTTTTTGAAACACTCACAAATACCATTCATCTGAGGATGATACAGCTTAGTTTTAGTGCGTTCAATCTCACATCGCGTCAGGTGCAACTGACCGTCATGCGTTTCTGTTCAGCCGCAATATTCCGTTCTCCAGCCTGTCAAAACACAAATTAGGCCTATTCCTTGCACTAAGTTATGCGCATTTGGTATCGCAGGGGCTATATCAGATAGTTGCACCAAAAAAAGACAGATTCAATATCTAATTTTAATAGCCTAGTACTTGCATAGAGTAGTATTGTCCATCAAATATTACTTGTGTTTCACTTAAAAAACCGTTTACTTGCGAGTACCATTTCATGCAGCAGCGCATAGGGCTGGCTGTTAACCAGGGTGGTGAATTCTTTCCAGTTACAGATTTCTATGTTACCGGCAAATTCAACGGGGTAGCCATGCTCTTGCAGCCATTGTGCAGAAGGATGGTGTTGCGCACCAAAGGCGCGGTAAGTGCCACTGGAAACATAGATGCTGACCTTGCGCAAACCGGCCTGAGCCTGGGTGGGCAACTTATTGAGTTTGCTCAGTTGGTCATTCAATGCACTGATGAAGGCAGACCTGGATGCAGCATCTGCCGTTTGCAAGCCCTGGTCAAACATCAGTGTCCAGCCATCGGTCTGACTTTTCTGATAGGTGGGGGCAGCATGCGCACGGGAAGTACTCAACAAGAGTAAAGCGGGACAAAACAGTAGCGCCCGGCGGCGGCTGTTGATGTGGGCGATGGGCATGAAATTGGTCTGTTGTATGTTGAGTATGAATACATCAGCAGGATTAAAACATGCCCGCCCGCAATGGCGCAAGCGCATGCGCCATGGCTACAAACAGGGACAGATCAGCGGCGGTGCGGTGCCCAGTAGCCTTCCCTGAAATGCCAGGAATGGCCTACCTGCTCCCAGTGATGCCCGACCCAGTAATGGCCAGCACGTGGTGCCGACCAATAACCACGGTGCCATACATGGCGGCCACCTTCCCAGAACCAGGCGCCGCCTATCCAGATATATCCGGGACTGGGCGCGACGCCTATGACTTCGGCATATGGGGCAGGCGGCGCAGCTTGCACCACGACCACGCCAGGTGCATAGGCAGGCTGGGCATACACCGGCTGAACCACGGGTACAGGCTGAACCACAGGCACGGGTTGCGCGTGATAATAAGGACGTGGTGCCACGACACAGCCTGTCATGGCGGTGGCAGCGGCCAGGGCAGCCAGAGTAAGAGGGATTGCTTTCATTTTTATAACTCCAGTTTGATAGGCGCATGGTGACGCACCAAGCACACAGGCATGCTCCAGGCTGCCTTGTGTAGAGTTAACGACTATCTTAAAAACCATGTTGACCGGGTTTTGTAATGATTTGTAGCAGCCAGATTGCAAGGCCGTAGCACCGGTAAGCAAATGAAACAACCCTGCGCAAGAAAAGCGCTTGCCCGCATGCGCTTTGTATTGCACACTTTATATTGCACACTTTATATTCCACCCTGCCCGGCCCCACAAAATCATCTACCTGGAGACATCATGCGTATCAACAAAAACTTCGCCATTGCCGCTGCATTTTTTGCAGGCCTGATTGCCTCACCCCTGATGCAGCATATGGTCAGCGATGCCTATGCCGATGCGCCTGGCCTGACTGCCAGCATCACAGATTTGCTGGCGATCAAGCATGATGACTTGCCCAAGACTGGCAATCCAGATTTGAATGCCCGCCCTCTGGTGGTCACGGACAATGCCACGGTCGGCATACAATCCGGCAATGTTGCCAAGCACATCCACCCGCAGACTGACGAAATCCAGTACATCATCGAAGGCAGCGGCAGCATGTGGCTGGGCAAAGAGCGCAAAGACTTCAAACCTGGCAGCCTCATCGTCATCCCCAAAGGCACAGCCCACGCTGGCAGCATCGTCAGCAACGGCCCGGTGAAAGCCATCGCCATCAAGATCCCGCCTCAGGGCAAGACGGATACGGTGTTTGTGGATTGATGTTTGATGGCAGCAGTTAATTGACAGTAGTTTGTTAACAGCAGCCTGCCACAATTCATAGGGTGCGCGTGCGCACCGTTTTTATCATGTACCAATTCGCGACAGTAAACTTGTTCAGTGAAAATCAAAAAGAAATACGCTCCAGTCATCCTGGAAGAACTAAAGCTGGGTCGTGAGCACATTGAAAATCTCGATTTGCTCGAAGAGCTGGTATTTGACTGCCTGTCACTCAACAAAGCCGGGTTACAAGAGCGCTGGCTTGGTATAGGGAAAATTTTATATGCCAATGCAATACGTCTGGAACTTGACGAAGACATTGATCAGTTGACCAGTTTCGCAAGATCTGTTGCTGGCGAGATCATATCTCCCAAAGCACACCGGGATTGGTGGGGCAATGGTTCAAGCTGGGAAAGTCAAAACTATCGCAACTTCCCGCCATTTATCAAAAAAGGCAGTGGTGTCAGAATGTCGCCGGACGGCATACTTAGTCCAGAAGAATCACAGCATTTCATGGCTGGTATGTTTTTGTGGGTTGTGCGTACCGACAAGGATATGCATGCAGATGCGCAGGCGATACTGGATGCGGCCCCAATGAAACTGCTTCTGCTGGAGCGTTTGTAAAATGACATTCGCTAGCAATCGACATAGTCTAAGATTGGCGTTTGAATGGTGCACACGGCGTACTAACACTAAAATGTCGTCATTTGTAGAGTGCTCTATGCGCAACGCTTTTTTTGCCAAGTCGATTCCGTGATCAAGTTAAGTTGAAACTTGAACGGTGCGCACGGCGCACCCTACTGCTGTATTTATCCATTTTTATTGATACCTGAGCGACACGCTTTTTATGAAATTTACCACGCCTTCATCAGATGTTGAAACCAGAGTTACCTCTGGCAAGTCAATGTCAGCATTTTTCTTATTTGGCCTGACATGCTGCCTGCCCAGCCTTGCCATGGCGGATGACTGGAGCGGCTTTCTGGGATTGCTTATCGTCCTGTTTTCACTCCCGGTTGCGGCCATCAGCCTGATTGCGAGCCTGGTGTTGGTCAGCAAGGGCAAGTTCAGACAACCTGGATTTTTCATAAAGTATGCCGCCGTTTTTACAATTGTCGCTGTCGTACTCGTGATTGCCAGCTATACGTGGAATGACAGGAAATCACTTCATTATGCGTTTATAGGTGAATCCATACTGCTGCTCATCATTCTGCTACCGGGGTTCATACAATATCTGCGGCGTCATCGGTATGATGAAAAGAATTGATGCTCAACCTAGATTGCAGCCAGCGGCAGCCTATTTATCGACAAGAGGAATAACATGAATTATGTAAAGGCAGCAATTACAGAACAGGATGCAGCAAGAATCAGGTCTGACATCAAGGCAAGCACGCATTTATATGAACTTGCCAGAATGCATGTGGAGAGCATGACAAAACACCAGTGGATGATAGACCGCGTCGGCAATTCTTATCTGTACAGGGCAGCCGTCCCACGCCTTGACTCTGCAATATCCAACGTATATGCCTACTTTTACGAGGACAGGCTCTATGAAATGCTGGTTACCGGAATGCTTGGTCATTTTTCGGTCAAAATCACGATGAATGATGACTCATTGAACTGGCAGGATGAAAACATGCACCGGGCTTTCAAAGCAGCCCTTCAGGAACTGGGATTGCCTTTCCAAAGCGCAGCAGATGTATTTACTGAAAAATTGGGCATCACCTTTGATAATACCGCTGCCGTTTTTGAATTTTCGGCAAAAAAACCGGGTACCTGAACAGTCTCTTATTTGGCTTAGCGTGTTTTAATAATAAATAGATAATTTTTCTCACGAGAAGTTTGCCCCATCAACGTAGCAGGCACGCGCGCTTCCCCTTAAAATCCAGACCGTTTGTGCTATCCTTACAAATAGACAATATACAACAGCTACAAACACCAACAATAAGCCATCACTCACGATGATGCCCCTGCCACTGCCAAGGCTTTATGGATAACTCACCTGACAAAAAGCCCATCTACGTCACGCAACCCCATTTGCCTCCGCTTGAGGAATTTATTCCTTATCTGGAGAAAATATGGGGCAACAAGATACTGACCAATTGCGGGCCTTTCCATCATCAGCTCGAAGCAGCCTTGTGTGAATATCTGGGTGTTGAGCACCTGGCCCTGTTCAGCAATGGCACACTGGCACTGGTGACCGCCTTGCAGGCGCTGCGCATTACCGGCGAAGTGATCACCACACCTTACTCATTTGTGGCAACCGCGCATTCGCTGCTGTGGAATGGTATCAAGCCCGTGTTTGCAGATATAGACCCGCTTACCCTCAATCTTGACCCATCGCGCATAGAAGCAGCCATTACGCCGCAGACTACGGCCATCATGCCTGTGCACTGCTATGGCAACCCATGTGATGTCGATGCGATTCAGGATATTGCAGACCGCTATAACCTCAAAGTGATCTACGATGCGGCGCATTCGTTTGGTGTCAGGGATCAGGGGGCAGCATATTGCGCCATGGTGACCTGTCTGTACTCAGCTTTCATGCAACCAAGGTATTTAACACCTTTGAAGGTGGGGCCATCGTTTGCCGCGACGCCAAAATCAAGCGTCATATTGACCATCTTAAAAACTTTGGTTTTGTTGATGAAACCACGGTCACAGCGCCTGGCATCAATGGCAAGATGAGCGAGATCAATGCGGCTTTCGGCCTGTTGCAGCTCAAGGATGTGGATAATGCCATTGCCAGGCGCAGGACAATTGATGCGCATTACCGCTCATTGCTCAAGGACGTAAAAGGCATACGCTGCCCTGAACCTGTGAGTCATGAGCTGGCGAACTGCGCTTATTTTCCAGTGATGGTAGGGCCAGACTACCCCATGAGCCGTGATGCACTGTATCAAAAATTACGCGACCACCAGATCTTTGGCAGGCGTTATTTTTACCCCCTGTTATCTGATTTTCCCATGTACCGCGGCCTGCAATCGGCCCAGGGCACAAATTTACCGCACGCCACAATAGCCGCCCAGCAGGTGTTGTGTCTGCCGATTTACCCTGCACTGGAACTGGAACAGGTTGAAGCCATCGTGGCCCTGATTGCATCCTGACATGCCCCCCATGATACCAACGACGCCAGGCCAGGAGCGTCACCGCAGCCTGGGCGTGATGCAACCCTATTTTTTTCCCTACATAGGTTACTTTCAACTGATCGCGGCGGTAGATCAGTTCATCATCTATGACAATATCAAGTACACCAAAAAGGGTTGGATCAACCGTAACCGCTTGCTACAAGACGGCAAGGATGTATTATTTTCACTACCTTTGAAAGCGGGGTCGGATTCGCTGGATATTGTTGAACGTGAGCTGGCAACTGATTTCAAACCTGAGAAATTATTGCGTCAGTTTCGCAATGCCTATGGCCGTGCGCCGTTTTTTGCGCAGACCATGCCACTTGTTGAACGCATCGTGTTGCATGATGACCAGAATCTGTTCAACTTCCTGCATCATGGCCTGATCGCGACTTGCCAGCATCTGGGTATCACTACTCCCATACATGTATCATCTGCTGTGAATATCGATCATGAGCTCAAAAGCCAGGACAAGGTCATCGCGCTATGCAAGGCAATGGGTGCAAGCAGGTATATTAACGCCATAGGAGGCATGGATTTATATTCAGGCAGTGTATTCAATGAACATGGTATTGCACTCAACTTCATACGTACTGCTGCATTTGAATATGCTCAGTATGGGGCGCCGTTTGTGCCTTCGCTATCTATTGTTGATGTCATGATGTTCAATTCACTGGAGAATATCAGGCAACAAGTCGGGCAAGGCTATGATTTAATCTGATCTGTCATCTATCGCTACCCGCTCTCAGGCAAGCCGGGATAACCGAAATCATCGCCTGACACTGGTTTGACAACACCATGCAGGGGGACGATAATTTCGACAAAGTTGCCAGAAAAAAATGTCACTATAAACAATAATGCTTGATGGCAGGCACAAACCATGAGTGAAACCACAACAATTCACTTCATTTACCAGGAAATAGATCAGGCATGACCAATATACTCGACACCCATGTGCAAGCCTATGAAGGTTCCAGCATTTACGAGTTTGACAATCAGATCCAGCTACAATGGTATCCGGAACGCGTCGCCCAATTTTCTGACGGTGCCCATTCGCTGCTGGAACTGGGTCTGGGTCACGGCATTACTGCCAACATGTTTGAGAAGCATTTTTCCCGCCATGTGGTGATTGATGCCTCGCGCGCGGTGATTGATCAGTTTCGTAGCCGCTTCCCCGACTCCAGGGCAGAGATAGTTGAAGCCTATTTTGAAAATTTTTCCACTGAAGAGCGCTTTGATGTCATCGTCTTTGGTTACATCCTGGAACATGTAGACGATCCTGTACGCATACTCAAGCATTTCCGCCAATTTCTGGCACCAGAGGGGCGCATGTTTGTGACTGTGCCAAATGCAGAAGTGCTGAACCGTCGCCTGGGCCATCTCGCGGGCTTGCTGCCAGACATGCAGGAATTGTCTGACTACGATCATTTATTAGGGCATAAGCGTTATTACACCGTTCATACCTTGACAAAAGATATTCTTGAAGCGGGCTATGAGATCAAGCGCATGGAAGGTATTTACCTCAAACCCTTGACGACAAGGCAAATGCTGTCACTAAATTTCGATGCCAATATCATCCGCGCATTTTGCCTCGCAGCGATCGATTATCCAGAGCTCTCCTGCGGTATCCTGGCAGAACTGACTTTGCCAGCAGCCTGATCCATGAGCGGCAAACACAAGATACTGGTCTTTCCTGCGGGCTCTGAAATCGGTCTGGAAATTTATAACTCGCTTAAATATAGCCACCATGTCGAGCTGTTTGGTGCTTCAGGCAAGAATGATCATGCCTCTTATGTGTATGACGAGTCCCATTATATCGAGGACACGTTTTACGTGGACCGGCCAGATTTCATCGAGCGCTTCAACAACTTGCTGCTCAGGCTGGGGATAGCATTTGTCTATCCTACGCATGATACGATCGCTAATTTTCTGGCGGCACACCAGGATCAACTCGCGGCCAGGATCATTACTTCCTGTGCACAAACCAATCAGATCGCACGTTCAAAAAGCCTTACCTATGCGAAGTTCAGCGCATTTGCTTTTTGCCCGCAGATATTTTCTGGGCAAGACAAGGCACTGACATTCCCGGTATTTCTGAAGCCCGACGACGGCCAGGGTGGAAAAGGCAGCTACCTGGCCTCGGATCAGGCGGAGCTGGAATTCTATTTGCACAAAGATCCTGGCTTGCTCATCAGCGAGTTTTTGCCAGGTGAAGAATTGAGTGTGGATTGCTTCACCGACTTCAAGGGTGATTTAAAATTCATCGGCCCCAGGACGCGGGAGCGCGTGCAGATGGGCATCTCGTTCCGCTCGACCGCAATTGAGCTAAGCAGTGAAATCGAAGAGATTGCCAACACGATCAATAGTACTGTCGCTCTCAACGGTGCCTGGTTTTTCCAGGTAAAAAAGGACCGTGCAGGAAAATTCAAGCTGCTGGAATTTGCGCCACGCCAGTCCAGCACCATGGGTTTGTACCGTGCCGCAGGTATCAATTTTGCGCTGCTGAGCCTGTTCAATGCACTGAAAATCCCGGTGCACATCATGAAGAACAATTATGCACTGCAACTCGACCGTTGCCTGCATAACCGCTACAGGGCAGACTTCAAGTATTTCCATGTGTATATTGATCTTGATGAGACGCTCATCATAGGCAGCCATGTTCATCCCATGGTGATGGCTTTCGTCTATCAGTGCCGCAACCGCGGCATAGGCCTCACCCTCATCACCAAGCACCGCGCCGATGTCAGCGCCAGCCTGCGTGATTGTGGCATCGCTGAAAACTTGTTTAGCGCCATCATTCATCTGACAGAAGAACAGCCAAAGTGGCAGTCCATCAAGGGAGACGGGGCCATATTCATCGACAATTACTGGCATGACAGGCTGGAGGTAGCGCAAAAGCTGGGGATACCCGTGTTTGATGTCGATGCCGTTGAAACGCTGCTGGCATAAGCGCAAGCCAGCCCAGCCATCTGCCATCTGTCATGTGATATTTGGCATTTGGTACTCGCAAGGAAAATACATGTTCAAGTGGGAAAAACTAGGGAAAATATTTGACCCCAGAGATATGGAAGGCAAGAGCTGGATGCATGAGTTTGCCCAGTCGCCTTCGGTCGTTATCCATGATGATTACGTCAGGGTGTATTTCTGTTCCCGTCCTGCCCCGTCTGCAGATGGGCAATACCTCAGCTACCTGGCCCACATAGATCTCGACCGTAATGACCTGACTCAGGTAAAGAATGTCTGCCAGCAGCCAGCACTCAGCCTTGGCGGGCTGGGATGCTTCGATGAGTTTGGCACCAATCCTGTCTCTGTTATTCGTGATGGAGAACAACACCGTGTCTATTATGCGGGCTGGACGCGTTGCGAATCAGTACCCTTCAATGGAGCCATAGGTGTTGCTGTCAGCCATGACGGCGGCAATAGCTTTGTACGTCTTGGAGATGGGCCTGTCATTTCATATAGCCTTGACGAGCCTTTTCTCATGGGCAGCCCGAGAATAAGAAAGTTCAACGACAAATGGACGCTCTGGTATGTCGCTGGCAAGGAATGGATTAAAACCAGCGGCAGGCCAGAACCCGTCTATCGCATACGCATGGCCAGCTCGGACAATGGCTACGACTGGGAAAAAGCAGGTCGCGATCTGATCGAAAGCCGTCTCGGTGAACAAGAATGCCAGGCCTGCCCGGACGTGCTTTACCGTGACGGTTTATACCATATGTTTTTTTCTTACCGCAGCACCGAGAACTATAAAAGCAAGCAAGGCGGCTACCGTATAGGCTATGCCAGCTCAAGTGACATGTTGAACTGGCACAGGGATGACGACAGAGCTGGCATACAGGTCTCTGAGTCTGGCTGGGATTCAGAGATGGTCAATTACCCGCATGTCTTTATGCTTGATGGTGATGTTTACATGCTCTACCAGGGCAACGAGATGGGCCGCACTGGCATGGGTCTGGCGCGTATGGCACCGGGACAACATTGGGGGCAGGTATGAAGTGGATCAAGTTGGGCAAGATTTTTGATCCGTCTGCCCACCCCCTGCCGCCACCCTGCTTTGGCTATGCCCAGTCACCGCAGGCCCTGGTCATGGCTGACCGGGTACGCATCTATTTTTCAACCCGGGAACGCGACAGCAGCGGCAAGTTCCTCAGCCACATTGCTTTTGTCGATTTCGACAAAAATATGCGGGACGTCATCAGCACTTCAACACATGAAGTGATCAAGCTGGGCAAACTGGGATGCTTTGACGAACATGGCATTTTCCCTGTCAATGTGCTGCGTGATGGCAATCGCATACTGGCTTTTACCACAGGCTGGAACAGGAAAGTATCCGTATCTGCAGATGCAGCGATAGGCCTGGCCATCAGCCATGATGAAGGGCTGACCTTTGAGAAACCGGGTGATGGCCCGGTGCTGGCAGCTTCATTGCACGAACCTTTTCTGGTCGGCGATGCCTTCGTCATGCGCGAGCAGGGGCAGTACCACATGTGGTATATCCACGGTACGAGGTGGGTAAAGCAATCGGATACGTCGGCACCTGACCGTGTCTATAAAATTGCCCACGCCACATCCGGCGATGCCATACACTGGCAACGCGAAGGCCGCCTCATTATTGCGGACAGACTCAATGAAAATGAATGCCAGGCTCTGCCGACCGTCTTCAGGCAAGGTGATATCTATCACATGTATTTTTGCTACCGGCAGGCACATGACTTCAGGAGCCAGCACAGCAGCGCCTACAGGCTGGGTTACGCCTGGTCCAGGGATATGCTGAACTGGGAAAGGGACGACAGCCTGGCCGGCATAGATGTATCTGCAGACGACTGGGATTCACAGATGCAGTGTTATCCTCATGTATTTGAAATGGACGGCAAATTTTATATGCTCTACAACGGCAATGAGTTTGGCCGCGGCGGTTTTGGTCTGGCCGTACTTGAGACCAGCGTCTAAACAAGCAAGGAAATATTTATGGACAGCAAGCGCAACTACAACGCCGAACTCGATGATGCAGGCAATCGTGAGAACGAAAAATACGCCTATTCGTTTGACTTTGATGTACTGCATCACTACATGATCAAATCTTTCGAGCCCTTCATCAATAATGGCAGCATACTGGAACTGGGTAGCTACAAAGGCAACTTCACCAAGCGACTGCAGGCCTTTTCTGACGATATTACCTGCGTCGAAGCGTCGGACACGGCCATCGCTGAAGCACGTGCCAGTTTTGGTGAAAGCCTGCATTTTTTCAATGCCGAATTTGAAAAAGTGCAATTGCCACGCCGCTATGACAATATCGTACTGACCCATGTACTTGAACACCTGGATGACCCGGTAATGGTACTGAAACGTATCAATGATGAATGGTTGTCTGACAAAGGCCGTCTCTTCCTGGTTTGTCCCAATGCAAATGCCCCTTCACGCCAGATTGCCGTGAAGATGGGTTTAATTTCGCACAATGCTGCTGTCACGCCCGCCGAGGCAGAACATGGGCACAGGTGCACTTATTCGTTGGACACCATGGAGCGCGACGCCGTCGCTGCCGGCTTGAAGGTAGTCCACCGTTCCGGTATTTTTTTTAAGGCACTCGCCAATTTCCAGTGGGACCGTTTGCTCAACACCGACATCATTTCTCCAGCCTATATCGAAGGCTGCTATCAATTAGGCCAACAGTACCCGGACTTGTGCGCGAGTATTTTCCTGATGTGTGAAAAAGGCCAAGCAAAAACACCAAACCCGGCAGTTGGAGCAAGCTGATATGAGCAAGGCCATACTTATTTTCCCGGCGGGCATGCCACGTGCATTAAGCTTCCTGGAGCAATGTCTGCGTGACGGAAGCAAGGTCATAGGCGCATCTTCGCTGGCGCATGATCCATCCCGCCCGTCTTATCCGGAATGGCAGTATTTGCCATATATCTCTGACGCTGGTTTTGACCAAGCCCTGGCCAGGGCGATACAAGAACAGGACATAGGCAGTATCTACACCGCCAACCCTGTAGTCTGGGATCATCTGCAACAGCATCTTGGACAAATCGCACCAGGCGTAAAATTACTCAATGAAGCACCGGCGAACGAAGAATTGACACGCTTTCGCGCCGCAAAGAAACGCGCCCATGAGCTGCTGGGCCATCGCTTGCCGCTTCAGGATGCAGCAGCAAAGCCTGGCCTGAGCATCGCCCAGTTAACGTCGCTGTTACTGCATACTGATGCCATACCAGGTATGTGTGATCATCAGAAAGTCCATGCCTTGTATGAGGTTGCCAGGCATAGTCCGTCTGGCGACCTGGTCGAGATCGGTAGCTGGTGGGGCAAATCTGCCTTTGTGCTATTAAGACTGGCGCAGTGTTTTAACATAGGCCATGTGCTTTGTGTTGATCCGTGGTCCGACGAACACCTGGTACAGCAGGACGCCAGCGCCATCGTCGATAAAGTATCAAAGCAGGTCAGTGCGGACGAAGCCTTTGACGTGTTTCTTGGCAATTTGCTGCCTTATGCCAGAGCAGATATCAACTATCTGCGTATGCCCTCCACCGCTGGGGCAATAGAATATGGCACACAAAAATCCGTGCAGACGGAGGCCTTTGGTGAGACGCGTTATCAGGGCCAGATTGCCTTACTGCATATCGATGGCAACCACAGTTTTGATAATGCCAGTGCTGACATCCTGGCATGGAGCAAGTATGTGGTCAGCGGTGGCTGGATAGTCATCGACGATTACACCTGGCCTTTTGGCGATGGCCCGCGCCGCGCTGCAGATGCTTACCTCGCCCATCATCATGCAGAGATAGATACAGCATTTTTTATGGGTGGTGCGCTTTTTATCCAGAAAAAAGTCCAGCACGCATGATCATCGCATTATCATAGGCATGCTAAAAACGACCGGCGTGCAATGCATTACTGCACGTCCGTCAAATCCTTTTCAAGCACCTCAAACGACTGTGCAGGCAAACCTTGACACCAGTTTTGCCACATGATGCGCAAGGCGCGTTGCAAACCACGGGCAATCAGTTCAGGGCGGCCCGGTACGGATTGCTGTATGCGTGCCCGCATCCCCATGCGCAGGCTGCCCAGACTGTTCAAATCAGCAGCATTAGCCGCTGCCTTGCGTACGAATTCGTCAGCATTGCCAGCAATGTAGTTCTCCAGCCCCAGATGCCCCATGACAGATGTACTTGTGCGGCTGGGTATGGTCTGACCATGCATGGTCATGGTAGGAACACCCATCCACAGTGCATACATGGTAGTTGTACCACCAGAGTAAGGGAAGGTATCCAGGCAGATATCCACCTGCTGATGCAGCATCAGGTATTTACGCAAGTCACAATGCGGCTCAAACATCAGGCGATCTGCACTGATACCTGCGTCAGCAAACCAGCCACGGATGAGCGGGTGCTCACCGTCGGCAGGCATGGAACCCAGCAACATGCGCGAGTTGGGCACAGACTGCAAGACCCTGGCCCAGATCGCGACGACTTCTGCATTGATCTTGCCGACACGGTTAAAACTGCCAAAGGTGATATAGCCTTTCGCCAGCGCTGGCAGGGTCACCAGGTCAGGAGGGTTCACCGTCGATTTGAACGGCGCATTGGCTGGCAGACGGACTATCTTCTCGACAAACTGCGACTCAAACTGCCCAGGTGGCAGGATAAACCGGTCAGACAGGAAGTAGTCAACAGAACGGAAGCCAGTAGTGCCGGGGTAACCCATCCAGCTCACCTGCACTGGTGCTGGCTTGTACGCAAACGCCTGCAACCTGTGCATGCTGGTGTGGCTGGAAAGATCGATGAGTATATCGACGCCATCCTTCGTGATCTGGGTGACCAGGTCAGCGTCAGACAGCCCAGCCACCTTGCGCCATTGTTTAAAGCGGGAACGGATGCGGTAAGTGATCTCGTCTTCTACGCTATTGTTATAGTAAATATAGACAGCGACATCATTCGCAGCGGCCAGGTGTTCAAGCACAGGCTCGATGAAAGATGCCACTGCATGATTGCATAAATCTGCCGAGACAAAGCCTACCCTCAATTGCTTTTGCGGATCACGCTGGTTTTGATGTCTGGGCCAGGCATCGCGCAAGCCAGCCTCATAGATATCGCCTATGCGGCAATGTTCAGCAAACAGGGCTTGCGGATCGGTCGCCTGATTTTCAACCATGTTGAATAATTTCCAGCTGGCCAGCTCCAGGCGCTGGTCGATCAGGCCGGGATCAACCTCCAGAGCCTGTTTAAGTGCCTGTTCTGCATCCGCAATCTTGCCCTGGGATTTGAGGATGGACGCCAGTATGCAATAAAAATCACCTGCCTGCGGTGCATGCTCAATAGCGCTGCGGCAGCTCGCCCCGGCCTCTTCAAGCTTGTGCTGCCCCATCAGCAACAGGGCGAGATTGATATGTGCATACGCATGTTGCGGGTTGATCTCAAGCACGGCCCTGAAACTGCGCTCGGCACTGGCCGTCAGCCCCTGCCCTATCTGTATGCCGCCGAGATTAAAATGCGCCTCGACAAAATCAGGCTTGATCCTGATCGCTGCCTGGTAGCAGCTTACCGCTTCGGCCATGTGCCTTAGCTGCGTCTGCTTTTCTGCTAGCTGGAAATGCCAGTTGGCATCCTCAGTCACGCTGGCGATCAGGCGCTGGTAATGGCTGTCGGCCTGTACCAGGCGGTCTTGCGAACCCAAAGTATCGAGCAGGATGGCGCGTGCTTCTGTATGGGCAGGCTGTACTTCCAGCAAGCGCCACAACCAGGTTTCAGCTTCTGCCCCTTTGGCCTGGGCCAGCAGCGCGTTACTCAACATCCACAATAATTGGGGAGATACCGGAGCGGCATTGCTGGCTTGTTTCAGCAATGCCTCAGCCTCGGCATAGCGCGCCTGCGTCAGCAGTATTCCACTCAAGTTAACATAGGCATTGACAGAACCGGGATTGATTTCCAGCACGCGCCGGAAACATGGCTCAGCCTCAGCCAGCCTGTTTTGCCCCTGCAACAAAGTCCCCAGGTTGAAATGCGCAAAAGAAAAAGCCGGGTTGATTGCTATGGCCTGGCGATAACTGGCCTCTGCCTCGGGCAAGCGGTTTTGCATCGTCAGGTTGGCGGCCAGGTTGAAATGCGCCACGGTGTTGCCAGCTTCACGGGTAATCAATTGCCTGTAAATGGCTTCAGCCTCTGCACTGCGGCCTTGCCCATCAAGGGTCAGGCCAAGATTAATCGCCGCATCACCAAAGCCGGGTGCAATTTCCAGGGCACGGCGATAAGCCACTTCAGCCACCTCCAGTTGCCCACGCTCATAGGCAATATCGCCCAGCTTGTTGTGCACCTGCGCATCTTGCGGGTCAAGCACAAGCGCCTGCTGGCAGTAATCTTTTGCCTCGTCGAGTTTGCCAGCAGCAAACAAATGATTAGCCTGCTCCAGCAAGCTACCCACTGCTGACAGTTGCCCTGCGACAGGCGTCGGCTTCGCCGGGCTCTCAATTGGCCCGCCAACCGCCTGTTCAGGCGGAGTCACTGGCTTTGCCACAGGCTGAACTTCAGCCTCATTGCCTGCACCCATGCGCTTTTTAAACCAGGAAAACATCCAGATATCCTTTGCTCAGTACCGTTTGCCACTATATCCCAGGCGATGAGACCGCCTCAGTGGCCAAACACAAATATTAACGCAGGATAACATTGACAAGCCTGATTCTAAAGCTTGAATCTAAAGTCTGAACCTAAAGCCAGATTCTGAGGCCCGCTGCGTGAAACAGCCTGAGTTACTCCAGTCACATCCCCAGTACATCGAAGTATTTCTCACCCGACAGCCAAATCATTGCATAATTGCTACCGCGCAATTGCTTGCGAGTGCCAGCAAACCCGGCGAAAAAAGTGAACCACAAGTTCACGCACAATATGGAGACACCATGAACAAGAAAATAGCCAGTGCATACACACTGAGCCTGTTGGCAACAGTTTTGGCAGCGACACTGGGAGGATGTGGTGGCGGTTCAGGTGGCAGCGGCAATGCCAGCACCGCGCCCGACACTGGCAATCAAACCCAGGTCAGCACCAGCCTGGTACCCATCATCTTGCCAGGGCCGGTTCCGGCAGATTCACCGCCACCACCCACGGGTGGCAGTTACGCGATGTCACTGGCGATTCCGCCACGTCACCAGTGGAATGCCAACTACGGCTATTGCGGCGAAACCGCCTTCATCAGTGCCGGTTTGTATTACGGCCAGTATGTATCGCAGTACACCGCACGCGCTGCCGCAACACCGGGTTTGAGCCAAAACGATGTCAACAGCCAGTTGCTAGTCTCGGTCAATGACCTGACAGCAGCAGCCAACATGCATCTGAATGCCGTTGAGTGGAACGGGCTGTCAAACGCCACCACGACCAGCCAGTACCTGGCCTGGATCAAGGGCTATGTGCTGGCTGGTTATCCGGTCATCATGGGTATCTATGTGAACCAGTATCAGCCTGGCGGCAACCCTGCGACTGGTTTTTCCAGCTATGACCATATCGTGCCGGTTAATGGCATCGCCTCCAGCCACCCGCTGGTACCGGGATTGAACCAGACTTATTACGCCGACGATATTTTGCAATTCAGCGATAACAGCGGCACCAATAATGCCAATTACCCCAATCAATTCACTGCCCCGCCAGTGGCCGCAGCTTATCTGTTCCAATATGGCTTCGACAAATTCCAGATGACACGCACCCAGGCCAACGCCCAGGCTGCACCACCGTATTCGCTGGCACTGCATAGCAGCAGTAACAACATCAATTCAGCCGTTGCCATTACCGGTGTCATCGATATAAATAGAGAAACGGTGCCAGTGCGGCTGGCAACCGACCTGAATTACGAAAACCCGGCAATGAGCAAAGGCGCAAACACTCCGCCCATGGCAGCGCCGCTGACCCTGACTGCCACCGTATATGGCCTCAGCGTTGGAGTGAAATACAATGTGTATCAATACGATTCGCTGGCAGCCATCCCCAATTCGTCTTTCAACGCCAATGCTGCCTCAGCCACGCAAACCTTCAGCTTCACCGCCACCGATTCCACCTATGTGCTGCCGCAGGTAAAAATCATGTCTAACCAGACTGCAGCCTTCCGCGCGGTGCCTGCGTCGGCGCGGTGAAGAAATACCTTGAAGCCGGACACTGGGTAAATATGCAGTCATGACTACATGAATCAACAGCCCAGATGCGGGGGCACTGTTCCCCGCTACGACTCCAAAGCATAATTAATCAACCTGACTGCTTACCGATGATAAATAAAAACCTGCTGGTCTTGCTATTTACCGCCCTGGTCCCATTCTCTGCATGCATTGCGCAAGACATAAACCAGACACAGTCTCAAACCACTTCAATAAAAATCGACAAGGCGTTGACCCCGGAAATAGGCGGAATAAAACAGTTTATCGAGATTAAAACCGATGATGCCAACAAGCCCGTCCTGCTATTTTTATCGGGCGGCCCCGGAAGCTCAATGATAAGCAATGCGGCAGCTTTCACAACTATCTTGAAAGACAGATTTACGATAGTCCAATGGGACCAGCGAGATGCCGGTAAGACCCTGAAACTCAATCTCTCACCCGTACAGCCCTCGGTTGAGCTCATGGAGAAGGATACCTATGAAGTCATACAATTCATCAGGAAAGAATTAAAACAGGAAAAAATATATTTGCTCGGCAGCTCCTGGGGCAATGTCCTGGGTTTTTACATCGTCAAAAACCACCCCGAATTACTGCATGCCTATTTTGCGTCCAATCCCGTCATCAGCCAGCTCGCCAGTGAAAAAGAATTGCTGGCGGCCCTGAAGAACCATTTCAAGGACAATGCAATCGCCAGCGCTGAACTGGCCAGCGTTAATATCCCGTTTAAAATCGATGAAGACCTGCTCTACCTGAGAAAATGGCTGCTGTACAAAGAAGGCAAAGAGTTCGCAACCAGTGCCGAATTCAGGAATGGTTTTCTGCAATGGTCAAAAACCTGGTCGCCTGTATGGAACGCCGTCATGAATATGGATTTGCCAAAGACCTTGAAAGAAGTCGATTGCCCGGTGTATTTTTTCGTGGGCAAAAACGATATACAAACATCTGCCCAGATTACCAAAGACTATTTCGCGCAATTGAAGGCACCAAAGAAAGCGCTGTTTTTATTTGAACATTCTGGCCATCAGATTCATAAAGACGAGGCAGAAAAATTTCAGCAGACTATCATCAGCACCTTGCCTGCGGTGGCGACAGGAAAGTAGGGAGGGTTTTTATGCCGGGGCTGATTATTAGCTCCGGCAATCTGGCTGTAGCAATCACATACCAGCTATAAACCATCATCAACACCCGAGCTTGGAAATGCAGGAAGTCACGCCTTCCTTTTATCGGACCTCAATGTCAAACAACGGCGTATCCAAACGATAACAGCGCAGGCCATGCCAAAAGAAAGCAAGACATTCATCGTTATCTCAAGAACAAAACTTAACGTGGCCTTTGAAAAGTAAAACGTCAACACGCCAGTAAAACTTGCCCCAACAGCCGCAAACCAAGAAATTAGTCCAGGATTCGGTGGCGACGTTCCATCCTTCAAATGGACGGTACTTCGAATAAGTATTGCCGTGAGTATGACCCAAAGCGGTATTAGT
The DNA here is from genome assembly GCF_009937955.1 of Undibacterium sp. KW1. NCBI lineage: Bacteria > Pseudomonadati > Pseudomonadota > Betaproteobacteria > Burkholderiales > Oxalobacteraceae > Undibacterium > Undibacterium sp. KW1. The sequence continues at coordinate 4,540,048 of NZ_AP018439.1, forward strand.
AGCCATAAACACTTATTGCCAAAAGTGTGACCAAGTATAAGCAAGGAAAAAGACGAATAGGCAATGAAGAGTGGTATCCAGAGAACCAGACACCAAGCGTAAAACTGGATGTTTGGGTACTTATTTTTTCTGAATACCAGGATGACCAATATTCCCAGTGCCGTCTCGATTGCGAGAAACTCCTTCCACCAGAAATTGGGGGCCAGGTCGTAATTGAGCAAAAGAAGATAAGAATAAAAAATGGCTCCCCAATTGCCTAGCAGTTTCTCATCTTCAAAACTCATTTACGTTTACTTTCCGGGTATTCCGAAAGGGTTTATGTTGTTTCATATTCCGTATAGATTAAACTTCGCGCTGTCTTGCTTTGTCGGGCTCATTTTTATATCCTATGTGAAGGAAAGATCTGAGTCCAAATTCAATCTAAATCCAAGCCCGGCTCTACGCGACATGAATTGTTGAAACAAATACCCAAAGAATTAGCAACACAATAGCAAATAAGCTCAAAACGCCTATCTTCACATACCGTCTGACTGAACCATCGGGTCGAAAAAGCATTTGACGAATCCGGTCATGTCGTCCCAGCTTTCACCACCAATCCGGCCCGGCGCTGCCTTTCTCCGAACCTGAAAAGTAAATCAGCACGGCAATGACAGTAATGGCCAGGGTAAAAAAGAATTTTATATTCAGTGGCATCAAACACCCGCAAGGATAATAAACATAGAAATGTCAGACGTGCTCTCGCTGCAGATACCACCCAAGTTTTTTCTCAAACCAGGGTAACGCGCAACGTTTAACGTCGGCCACAGCCTTATCAACGGCCAGTTGAACCCTCATTTTCGCTTCATCGTCGCCAATCTCGCGCATTTCATCAGCCATGAATTCTGCCTGAAAGGCAGCTATATCATCTATCGTCGAATTGGGTTTCCAGAATGGCCAGTTTAATGCTATTTCCTCAGGTTTGAAGCCAGCCATTGGGCCAGACAGTAATTGAAAGAAGACCGTCGCACTCGGTGCAGAAATAACTGTATCCGAAAAAGGTTCCATGGTCCAAGGAACATCCGCCTTTCTCGCCGTCTCTGACCATTGACAATATCCTTCAAAGTAATCGAGACGAGGATGCGTAGAAAACCATATTGTGAAAGTCAACTTATCAACGGGATTCCAGATAAATACAACTGGCTTTCCGGATGGTTTTGCCTCGTCTGCTGCTTTCCTTGATGGTGTCTCTTTCAAAGTAAATTCCGGGAGGACGCCATGCATTTTTTCGACCAGGATTGGTTTCCAGAATTTCTTGTAGCAGACTCTCATTATTGCAAACCCTAGTTTTCAATAGATATGGTTACTGACAGCGACATCAAATCTGAACGCGATCCAGAAATGGCATGCCATTTTGACGTAGTTTTAAAATAAAAGCTGAGGTAGTCTCAGAAATAGTCTCTTCATCTATATGCACACCATCCACGCCATCTTCACACAGGCTACCAATCCAGACAAAACCTTCATCGAGATTATTGGCATTAGAAATAATCCCGGCTGTCACAATTGACGGCCTCTGCATCAATTTATCTGAGCTGCTCCAGCCCTGCATGGTTTTCAGAAACATCCATTTCTGCTAAGGTAAGCCATCCCCCACAATTTGTCCTGCACGTCATGTCCCTACTCAGAAAACCCAAACCTGTCCCGGCAAATACTGTTGAGACCAATCAACAGATTGCTGCGCTGGTGTCTGTGCAAAACCGGATTTTTCCGAGGCTGATTGATAGCCTGCAGGCGGGTGTCAGTACGGCTGACGTGGCGGTGCTGGCGGATGAGCTGGCGCGGGAGCATGGTGTGCATAGCTCGCTGCCATTGATGAATGGTTTTCCGGCTGGTATCAGCATTAGTGTGAACCAGGAAATCATGAATGGTGTGCCGCTTAGCGACAAGCTGCTCAAGGATGGGGATGTGGTGAAGCTGGCGTTTGGTCTGCACGATCAGCAAAGGGCGTTCAGCATGCAGAACTGGACTGTGCAGATCGGAGCGGGTACGGCCATTGCCGGCGACTTGCTGGGGCCTAGTGAACTGTAACAGTGAAAATCGGAGTGCCTGCCATGTGCGCGACGATCATGGCTGCGTTGCAAATACTCGCGATAGCCCCGCTATCGCTGTGTTTTGCATCTTGCCCTGATGCGCCGGGCACATGTCCTTCACTCTCGATTTCACTGTTACAGTCCACTAGTCATGCTATTTTGCAGGAGAGCATATCGCTGTGCCGGCCTGGCGCGCTGGTCTCGGCAATTGGCAGCCATTTGCAGCAGGCGTGCAGCAAGACTGGCTTGTTTATCTCGGAGCTGTTTGCTGGTCATATCATCGGTGAACAGGCGCATATGCTGCCGCAGGTTTTACCGCGCCGTGGCATGTTCGAAGCGGAGCATGTCTTGGGTGCGGGTTGCATGCTGCATCTGGTGGTACTGGCCCACCCTGCCAAGCCCAGCGCCAGGCAGCTCAAAGATCACTGGCCTGTGACTGAGCGCAACTACTATCCATCTGCCTGCTACAGCCATATGCTGCTGATCACCGAGGACGTGCCGCAGATACTGACAGCGTCCTATCCTTTACTGCCGAACTGCTAAACCCACAAAGCAGAGGTGATCACGAAGTCCCACAATCCGACCGTGCTGGCCATGCCTGCCATGCATTAAGACGCGGCATTCTCCTACAGACAAATGAAATCTTGAGGCGCAGCATTACTCCACAGCAAATACTAGCCAAGCCACAAAAGCGTAAAAAAATGCAAATTAATCATATCAATATTGCAGCGATATAGACAATTGCATAATATGAATGTAAATTTAGTAAGCATGATATATTTGCATTGACATGCATGTATATTGAGGGAATACGTAAGCGGGGCCGTGCTGTGGCAATAAGTGCCGGGGCGAGTTTGTGAGCAAGCATGGCTTGTAAAAGGCTTGTTACAAATTTCGCGTTGCAGCAAAGTTGCCCTGAAGTATTATTAATCATTGTGCGCAGGCGAAAGGTGTCTAATGAATGACAGCATTCCGCAAACCAGACCGGTCACTATTCTTGTCGTTGATGATGACGATGTCGATGTGCTGGGTATAGAGCGCGCACTGAAAAAACTCAAGATCGCCAATCCCATCGTGCGGGCGCATGACGGTGTTGAAGCGCTGGAAATCCTGCGCTCGTCTGAGGGCCTGCCACGTCCCTACCTGATCTTGCTGGACATTAATATGCCCCGCATGAACGGGCAAGAATTCCTGGCGGTATTACGGCAGGACAAAAACCTGTCATCTGCCGTTGTATTCGTACTGACCACTTCACAGGATGACCAGGACAAGCTCATGGCTTATTCCAGACATGTGGCTGGTTATATCGTCAAACAGCATGTGGGTGATGGATTCATGCGTGTGACAGAAATGCTCGACCACTACTGGCGAGTCGTTGAACTGCCTGTTGCCTGAGGTGTAATCATGATGCTGACCGCGCCACCGCAAACCTCTACCCTCGATATTCTCATCATCGACGATGATGAAATCGACAGGCGCAATGTCATCCGTGCGTTGAAGCAGGTATCGGTCAGTGTCAAGATCGTTGAAGCCAATAATGCCCTTGATGGCCTGCTCAAAGCCAAGGAAACCCTGTTCGATGTCATCCTGCTTGACTACCGCCTGCCCGACCGTGACGGCATCGAGGTATTAAAGAGCCTGCGTCTCGACAAGACCCACCACACCGCCATCATCATGCTGACGCACCAGGAAGATGTGAGCCTGGCAGAGCAAGCCATCGAAGCCGGTGCGCAAGATTTTTTGCTGAAAGAAGAAGTCAATGCGCGCCGCCTGATGCGCGCCGTGCACCAGGCACGCCACCGCCACAAGCTGGAATCTGAACTCAGCCGCAGCTACAACCAGTTGCGCGAACTGGCTGAGCATGATGCCCTCACTGGGCTGGCCAACCGTTATGATTTTGAGCGCGCCCTGGCCTTTGCCGTCAGCCGCGCCAAGCGCGAGAACCTGCATGGCAAGATGGCGGTACTGCTGCTGGATCTTGACCGCTTCAAGAATGTGAATGACACCTATGGTCACGCGATAGGTGACCAGTTGCTCATCAAGGTAGCGCGCCGCCTGGGTACCACCACGCGCGGCAGTGATTTGCTGGCGCGCCTCGGTGGTGATGAATTTGTGGTGCTGGTGCAGGATATGGACAGGGTCGATCAGGCCATCCTGCTGGCGACCCGTATTGTCGAAGCGTTCAAGAAACCCATCGTCCTTGATGGCATGGAATGGCATGTGACGATGAGCATCGGCATTGCTGTGTTTGGCTCCTGCGCCAATGATGCGACTGAACTCATGAAATGTGCCGACATTGCGATGTACCGCGCCAAGCAGGAAGGCCGTAACCAGAGCCATTTTTATTCTGACCAGTTGCACCAGGCCGTACGCCACCGCATGTACCTTGAGCGCGATCTGCGCCATGCTTTGCGCAATGAGCAGTTGCAGGTGTATTACCAGGCCAAGATCAATCCCTTTGATGGCAGCATAGGCGGCATGGAAGCCCTGCTGCGCTGGCACCATCCGGTAGAGGGGGTGCTGACACCGGGTGTGTTCTTGCCGATGGCAGAAGAACTGGGCCTGATGTTCGATATCGACCAGTGGGTCATGCGCACGGCCTGCGCCCAGTTGCAAGAATGGCGCTCGCTGCCCTTCCTGCATGCCCAGGACCTGACGATGGCAGTGAATGTCTCGGCCATACAATTGCAGGGCGATAATCTCATCTACACCGTCGATGAAGCCCTGCTGACCAGTGGCCTGGACCCGCGCTACCTGGAGCTTGAGATTACCGAAAATGCATTGATCCGCGACCCTGTCCATGTTGCGGCGATTTTGCACAAGCTGGTCGGACGTGGCGTCAAACTCTCGCTGGATGATTTTGGTACCGGTTATTCATCTTTCGGGCATTTGAAACTGTTCCCCATCCATGTGCTGAAGATAGACCAGAGTTTTGTCGCCGGTGTTGGCAAGGGTGAATCGCAAGAACGCCTGCTGGCTGCCATGATAGCCTTTGCCCAGACCATGGAATTGTCCCTGGTGGCAGAGGGTATAGAAACTGAGCAACAGGCCACGTTCTGTGCTGAACGTGGTTGTGAACTTTTGCAGGGCTATATGTATTCACGCCCTATTCCTTCAAGTGAATTTGAAGATCGCTACCTGACTGGAAGTTTCCGCCATGCGCCAATTGGACCACAGTCAGACAAATGAGCCGGCCAGCAATCAACAAACCGGAAAGCAGCCAGCTTATGTCAATGAACAGCATGCCTTGCTGGCTGCCATTGTCAACTCATCTGACGACGCCATCATCAGCAGCGACCTCAGCGGCAATATACTGAGCTGGAATCACGCAGCAGAAATCCTGTTTGGTTATACCGCCACGGCGATTTACCAGCGCCCTTTTGCCAGCCTTTTCCCGGCTGGGCAATTGCCTGATCATCTGTCGCTGATCAAGCTTATGCAGCAAGGTGCTTCGATAGGCCATTTTGAAACCATGCGGCGCTGCCAGGATGGTACTGAGTTGCCAGTGGCGCTGACCATCTCGGCCATGCGTGACGAGGGCGGCAATATCATAGGCCTGTCACTGATCGCGCGTGACTTTAGCGTGGGCTACCGCATGGCTGCCCGCCTGACGCAGAGCGAGCGTTATTTTCGCCAGGTGGTGGATGCGGCGCCGAATGCCATGGTCATGATAGACCGCCACGGTCTCATAGAAATGGTCAATTCGCAGACCGAGTCCATCTTTGGCTACACCCGCACCGAGCTATTGGGCAAACCCCTGGAAATTCTGATCCCCTCGCGCTTCCAGCGCCATCACCCCAGCCAGCGCACCGGTTACTTTGCCAACCCCATCAGCCGTGTCATGGGACGCGGGCGCGAGCTGTATGGCCTGCGCAAGGACGGAACCGAGTTCCCGGTAGAGATAGGCCTGAACCCGATAGAAACTGCCGACGGCATCAAGGTCTTGTCAGCCATCGTCGATATCACTGAGCGCAAGCGCCAGGAAGAGCGCTTCCGCCTTGTGGTGGAAGCTGCACCGAATGCCATGGTCATGATAGACAGCCAGGGCAAAATAGAAATGGTGAATGCCCAGACCGAAACCATCTTTGGCTACGAGCGTGAAGAACTGCTGGGCCAACCCATGGAAGTGCTGATACCTGAACGCTTTCGCCATCACCACCCGGGCTTGCGCAGTCATTTTTTTACCCAGCCCAGCAGCCGCAGCATGGGCACAGGCCGCGACCTGTTTGGCTTGCGCAAGGATGGCACAGAGTTCCCGGTAGAGATAGGCCTGAACCCGATAGAAACGGCAGATGGTCTCAAGGTCTTGTCGGCGATTGTCGATATCAGTGAGCGCAAGCGCCTGGAAGAACGCTTCCGTCTCGTCGTCGAAGCCGCGCCAAATGCCATGGTCATGATAGATGGCCGTGGAATCATAGAAATGGTGAATGCCCAGACCGAGCACCTGTTTGCTTACCCGCGCGACGAATTGCTGGGCCAGCCCATGGAGATGCTGATACCGGCCCGCTTTCGCAGCCAGCACCCGGATTTGCGCGTCCATTATTTCACCAGCCCCAGCACCCGCGCCATGGGCAGTGGGCGCGACCTGTTTGGCCTGCGCAAGGACGGTAGCGAATTCCAGATAGAGATAGGCCTCAACCCCATACACACAGCAGATGGCCTCAAGGTCTTGTCAGCGATTGTCGATATCTCTGAACGCAAGCGCTTTACCGATGAGCTGTCGCGGCGCAACCAGGAACTGAATAATTTTGCCTATGTCGCCTCGCATGATCTCAAGTCACCCCTGCGTGGGGTCGATCAACTGGCCACCTGGCTGACCGAAGACCTGGCCGGCAAGATCGATGATGAAACCAATGAACACCTGCGTCTCATGCGCATACGCATCAAACGCATGGAGAGGCTGCTCGACGATTTATTGCTCTACTTCCGCGCCGGGCAACTGGGTGGCTCGGTAGAACACATAGACTTTGCCGAGCTGGTGCGCGATGTATTTGAACTGTGCTGCCCTGACCAGTCGTTCAGGCTGGAGCTGCAGGGCGAATTCCCGCGCTGCCATACCCACAAGGTGCCGCTGGAACTGGTGTTCCGCAATCTCATGAGCAATGCGATCAAACATCACGATACCAAAAAGGGCTGCATCGTCGTAAGGTCCATGCCCAATGAGCAATGGCTGGAATTTTCAGTCAGCGATGACGGCCCTGGTATCCCGGCTGAGCATACTGAGCGCGTATTCGCCATGTTCCAGACCCTGCGTCCGCGTGATGAAGTTGAAGGCAGCGGCATGGGTCTGGCCATCATCAAGAAAACCATAGAGTCGCTCGGTGGCAGTATCAGGCTTAGTGCCAACCAGCCACGCGGCACCGTGTTCAGCTTCACCTGGCCACGCAACATGGCGGAGGCTTTATAAGATGATGTCGCATTCACGCAAAACAGAAGCAAACAATGATCCGGTGGCCTTGCTGGCCGCCATCGTCAACTCATCGGACGATGCCATCATAGGCAGCGACCTGAACGGCCACATCATCAGCTGGAACCACGCCGCCAGTCTGCTGTTTGGGCATGCGCATGAGGCAATCCTGGGCCGTCCCTTTGCCGTCCTGTTCCCGGACGGGCAATTACCCGACCATCAAACGCTAGGCCAACTGCTGCAAAAAAATAACGCCATCGGCCAGTTTGAAACCATGGGCAGGCGTGCTGATGGCAACGAAATACCAGTATCGCTGACCATCTCGGCCATACGCGATGCCAGTGGAAATATGTTTGGCCTCTCGCTGAGCGCACGCGACTTCAGCAGCGGCTACCAATTGGCCGCCAGGCTGACACAGAGTGAAAGGCATTTCCGCCAGGTAGTCCAGGCTGCGCCAAATGCCATGATACTCGTCAACAGCCAGGGCCAGATAGAGCTGATCAATGAGCGTTGTGAACAAATGTTTGGCTACACACGCGCAGAACTCATAGGCAATACGCTCGACATACTGGTACCTGAACGCTTTCGCGGGCAACATCCCGAACGGCGTGCAGCTTATTTTGCTCATCCTGACGAACCTGTCATGGGCAAGGGCCGCGAACTATATGCCTTGCACAGGGATGGTAACGAGTTCCCGGTAGAAGTCAGCCTCAGCCCCATCGAGACAGCAGATGGCATGAAGGTATTGTCAGCCATTGTCGATATGTCAGAACGCCAGCGCTTCACCGACGAACTCTCGCGCCGCAACCAGGAACTCAAGGACTTTGCCTACGTCGCCTCGCATGATCTCAAAGCCCCGCTGCGCGGCGTCAACCAGCTCGCCACCTGGATCACCGAAGACCTGGCAGGCCAGATCAATGAAGAAACCCAGGAACACCTGCACCTCATGCGCGTGCGCATCACCCGCATGGAAAAACTGCTCGACGACCTGCTGCTCTACTTCCGCGCCGACAACCTTGGCGGCAGCACAGAATGCATAGACTTTGCAGAGATGGCGCGCGATGTCTTTGAACTATGCTGCAACAACCCCTCGTTTTCTCTCGAATTGCAGGGCACTTTCCCCAAAGACTTCACACACAAGGTGGCCCTGGAACTGGTCTTGCGCAACCTCATCAACAATGCCATCAAGCACCACGACAAGGCAAGCGGCCACATCATCGTGCGCGCCTTGCCTGCGCCTGATGAACAGCACTACCTCTTCGAAGTCGCCGACGACGGCCCCGGCATCGCCCCCGAACACCGCGAACGCGTCTTTGCCATGTTCCAGACCCTGCGCCCGCGCGACGAAGTAGAAGGCAGCGGCATGGGCCTGGCCGTCATCAAGAAAACCATAGAATCACTGGGCGGCAGCATCAGCCTCGCAGCCAATGCGCCACGCGGTGCGGTGTTCAGGTTTAGCTGGCCGCGGGTGGCGGGATAGTTGGTGCCTCACGTAGCAGCGACTTTGGACGCAAATAGCAAACGGAATTGAAAGTTCAAGACCAAAAAGCTCACCACAGAGACACGGAGTCACAGAGAAATGCAAGAGAGGGAAAGACAGTATTGACAAGCAACACCCTCGTAGAAGCGGCTTTAGCCGCAAATAGCAGACTGCAAGAGGCTTGGACCAGGATACCTGTCTGAAATTTTTTATCGCATTTCAAATGCGTGCAGCCCAAATACGATGGATTCCTGCCTGCGCAGGAATGACGATTGAAGGGTATCCAGATAAAAAAATAACGCGGTTTGCGCACGCTGAAATTGAAGGGTACAACAATACCAGTAAGCTGCGGCATAGCGCACACAAACGAAACGAGAACGGAAGGAAAGCAGTATTTCTTCCTCCGTGTGCCTCTGTGTCTCAGTGTCTCTGTGGTGAGATTTTTGGTCTTGCTTTCACCAATTAATGAAGCATTGCAACGCAGTACTTCACCGCACTTGTCTGCCAATCCAATGCAAGGCGCTTTGCCCGACAAAAGCACAAAACGCCCGCATACGATTCAACCTGCACATAGTAATAACCTGCCGCTCCTGCATAGCTGACAGATTCAGTCGATGTACTGCCTTCGCTGCTGGCGACTTTGGCCCAGGCGCTGCCTGAGTATTTGTACAGGTAGAGGTCAAAGTCTGTACCCGGTGGCCCGCTCAACTGTATGCTATAGGAACCATTACCAGCCTTAGCCGGGTGATGCGCTGGGTGCATTGGCGGTCGCACCGTTGGTCAGGCTGCCGGTCTGGGTGACAGCACCACCTGGTGTTGGCGTGTAAGAGGCAAACACCGTCCTGGCCAGGCCTTCATTGACTGCATGCCATGGATAGCCCAGCGTGCGCATGCGGGAGTTTTCTGTTGGCCTGTATTTCCCGGTCTTGCAATATTGCGCGCCCTGGAAGGTGCCGACCGTGCCGTTCGGATATTGCCCCAGGCCGGTTGGCACGGCAGTGGATGATGAGATCAGGCCGCCCCATTTGACATTGCGTGTGCCATTCAGTGACACATCACCTGAGCTGGGCTCGGCACTCAGGCTGCAGGTACCGTAATCATATTCATCAGCCAGGGCAAAGGCGGTGTGGCCTATCTCATGCAGGGCGATTTCCACTGACTGAACATGCATGGAGAGCGTCGCTATCTCACCGCCAGAACCACCATAGCGGGTGGAGTTGGACACTACGACAATGACGCCACGCTGGTCAGGCGCAAGTACCGAACCGACGATGTCATATACCTTAGTCGAGTTCACACAGAGCAGGCGGTCGATGTTATAGCAGTAAAAGCTGCCATCCATGGCGGTGTCGCGATAGACGCCCTTATCCGGCTCGTCTGCGCCGGACTGGTTGCTGGCGACATCAACGCGGTGCACATTGATGCTGGCACGATTCGCGGCAAACAGGGAGTCGGCCATGAAGCCATCGATGACTTTTTGTGCGTCTGTACGCCATTTGCTCATCTCGGCAGCGGTATAACCATCGCCAACAAAGACCATGTCCATGCGTGCATTGGACGGACCATTATTGATGATGGTCGTGACGGTTGCTGCCGGGGCGGCAGATGGTGGCGGCTGCATGCGTGCGGCCTGACCGCTGCGCACTATCTTGTCGAGGGCAGCTCGCTTGAATACCGCTGGCTGTGGTGGTGGTGGCGCCAACTCGCCAAGCTCGGCACGCACAGGAGTAAAGCTGGTACCCTGCCTGCCATCGCTGTAGGCAACGCGCAGCGAAATATTCGCTGCATGGGCCACACTGAGTTGTAACATTGAAATTGCAACGGACATCGAAATAAGTTTGAGTGAATTCATACTGTCTCCGAATAAAATAAGGTGAAAGTGTGAACTACCGATGCTGATGGTGCTAATGCTGATGTTGATGCTGATGTTGATGCCGATGTTGATGCTGTTAAAGCTGATGACTAAGGAGGAACCTCCCCCGATGTGAGAGAACCGTTGATGGAAGATGCTATCGGGGCAGTCGCTGCGCTTGATACTGGCAGCTGGAGTTCAGTATAGTAAAATAAATATATTAAACAAATATTAATGTAAGCAAATGTGAGTGAGATCGCGGCATGCAAATGAAGATGGCCGGGGTCAATATGGATACCGGCGGCCCGCCCTGCTTCTCTTATGTCACAATAGCTGATCTATCCCAGTTTATGACTTGCATGCACCGCATCACACGCTCTGATCTCTATTTGTTTCTGATGCTGCTGTTGACCAGCCCTGTCACTGTGCCGTGTGCACTGATCTGCCTCGTGCTGTTTGGCCTGTTATGGCTGCTGAGCCTGCTCCAGATAAAATTGATAAACGGTATATTTATCATCTTATTCCTGATCATAGGGTATCCATTTATTATGGTATTGCAGCTAAGTACTGTCTCACTGTATCACCTGCTGCGTGAACGTCCGCACATCAGCGATACCGGTTTCACGTTCCATCGCCGCTTTAAAAAAGTGACGGTCTTGTGGACTAACATCAAGTTCATCCGCGAGGTCTGGACGCCGCCGATGAATACAACATATCAATTCCATTTTCATGAAGGCCAACGGCTGCAAATAACCGCCACTGACGACAGTAAGCAAGTCGTGGAAGAAGCAAAGAAGCTGGGGATACCATTTGAGCAGGACAGTATCAGCAAAACCTGGCATGACAATGAGCGTGCAACAGCTATTCCCGCACCAGGTAAGCCAGACCCGGACTAAACCTCATCCGCTATACTGTGACAAATCCATATTTTTACGAGAGCCAATACCGCGATAGCATGGATCAACTCCCGATTATCTTCTTCCCTGGTATCAACGGTGATGCACGCATATTTGCAGAACAGCTAAAAGCCTTCCCCACCTTAAAAATCGCGCAGTGGCTGCCGCCAGCCCGCTCAGAGAGCATGGCGGCGTATGCAAAGCGTATGGCAAGAGCAGTTGATCCGGGTGGCCCGTGCCTGGTCGGTGGCACCTCTTTTGGCGGCATCATCGCACTTGAAGCGGCGCATCACCTGCAAGCGCAAGCCTGCCTGCTATTTGCATCCAGCCGCGACGCCCATGGCCTGCCGACTAGCTTGCGCATGGCGAGGCAGTTGGGCAAACTGATCAGTGCTGACACCATCTGGAAATGGACAATGCGGTGGCAAGATGCAAGCATCGCCAGCCTGCCATCGGCCAGAAAAAAACGCCAACGCCTGTCGCCAACGCAGCAGCATTTTCGTGACTGGGCCCTGTCTGCCTTACTGGACTGGAAGCCTGCTCCCGCAGCCTGTCCGGTCATGCAACTGCACGGCAGCAAGGACAATGTCTTTGACGCCAGGCGCAGCAAGGCCAACCGCATCATCCCCGGTGCCGGGCATGTGATGACGCGTACGCATAGCGAAGAGGTCAATCAGTTCATCATCAAAGCAATTGAATCCTGCCATGCGTCAGAGACAGACATCACCAGCATCCAGCAAAACAGGCATCGCCATGAATGACCGCGTCACGTTTTCAGACCTCATGCTTTTTGTGGTCTTGCTGCTGAGCTGCCCCATATGGCTAAGTTGCCTACTCATGGTGTGGATACTGAGCATCGTTTTTTTGCCTTTGTTGATACTAAAACTGCCACTGAATATTAAAATCTTCCTCACAGATGTGATGACGCTAACTGGTTTGCCATTCTTGTTCATCGCTACCCTCGGGAGTAAAGGCTTTTATCACCTGATACGAAAGCGCCCGCAAGTCACGCAAAACGGATTTACTTATCGCCAGGGATTTAGCTCAAGAGAAATCACCTGGGCAGAAGTTGCATTCATCAAATGGTCGAACTTTATACCTGATGGCGATGCCTATGAATTTACCCTGATTGACGGTAATGTATTCAGCTTCAACTCCTATGTAAAAATCCAGTATCTGCTTGAACAGTCGCAGAAAGCGGGAGTGGAGTTCAGACGCTGGGACAGACCAAATAAATCTGCGGTCCGTGACAAAGTATGGCATGAGATACTGTGACGTCCTTCCATCGATCCCGCCGTAGCAGGGAATCTTCTTTAGCACTTGCGTCTTTGTACTACCCGCCATATGCTATTCATCCCAATCGATGATGCCTGCGGCAGTATCAAACAGCTTACCCCGAATTTCACCCATAGCATCAGATAAAAAAACCAAGCAATGACACTACCCCGCCCCGCTGATTTTGAAGGCATACTCAGCCTCTCACGTACCGACAACGACGGCAGGCAGTCTGCCGTGCTAACCGGGTACAGAGCTGTCCACCAGTTGCATGACAATCACTGCAGCACCGGCATCCATGAATATCTGGATAGTGACCAGGTGCAGCCGGGTGAAAGTGGCCGGGTGGCTGTGTGTTTATCCACACCCGACATGTACCCGGCCTGTCTTTGGGATGGCCGTGAACTCAATATTCTTGAAGGTAAAAAACAGGTAGGCACACTCAGGGTCACCAGTATATTCAATACTACTCTGCGCACCAGTCCTGGCGAATACCTGATCAGGTGGCAGGCTCCCCGCCTCGCAGAAATTGGTGCCTGCCTACTTGATCTCTTCCAGGGTGACGACTACCAGATCAATCAACAGGCTTTGCAAGACCTGCACAAACTGCATGCATCTCCCCTGGTCTTGCGCATGGATGCGACACTATTCAAGACCGTGATGAACATGCCGGGCTTTGACAAGGCAAATTGCGTCGCCCGCATGCTGACTGGCTATCGCCTGAATTACACGCGCAGCCTGGCCGCGTTCAAAGCTGCGTCGGGCGATGAAACTTTCCTCAGCCTGTTTAAGGGCGCTTCCAGAAAGAAAGCACAAGAAGAATACACACAGGTGGTAACCGACCTGGGCAGCCTCATGTATGCGCTGCCAGGCTATGGCCATCTGGCGCAGGAAGAAGTACTTGCCCTGCTCGATACTGGTGACAGCTTTTTGATCTCCTTTGCCGGAACCATGATGGATGCGTTTCCCACGCTTGACGACCGGCACATAGCACAGCTACTCGACACGATGGAAGAATATGGCGTGCATGAATGGCCCTACCAACCCGGTATTGCATTGGCTGCCGCATTGACAAAAAACCCCAAAGGTTTTGACACTGTGATGAGCAGGTTCGAACATGGCAACGACAATCTGCAATCCGGCATACTCAGAAGTTTTGAATCCCTGGAAATGGCATTGCCTTTGCAGGCACAAGACATGATTGTGCGCAGGGCGCAATCACATGGCGGCAATCGCGATGACGAGGCATACAGTACTACCGTCATCGCCCTGGCACTGTGCAAAGACCGGCAAGCAGAAGCAGTAGCGATACTGGCCCCCTGCCTTGAGAGTGAAGCCTGGTTTATCCGTGGTAATGCAGCCATGTCACTGGGCTTGCTGGGTATAGAAGATGAAGTACTGATCAATCGCCTCGGTGACTTGATCTTTGATACTGAAGGCAACGACTGGAGCGTGCAGTCAGCCACGCTGGGGGCTTTGACAGAACTTGGTGACAAGGCGCGCAGCCAGATAGATAAATTGCTGAGACTGGCACGTGACGATGAAGATGACAACTATACCAAACAAATGCTGGCAGATTGCTTTGGTGCCATAGGTGACGACTCAGCCTCCGTTATTGAGGCTCTTCGCAAAATAGTTGCCAAACAAGCTTATAACAGCGGCAGGCTGGCGGTCATCGCCCTGGGCAAACTAGGCAAAGCAGCCAAACCTGCCATGGATGCAATCAAGGCGTTTATTTTCAGCGAAGACTATCATGTCGACGATGCAGAAAAAGCCCGCGCCGTCATCGATGCCTGCATCGCCATCAATGATGCGGACAATGTTGATGTCAACAACTGCATCAGGCATTTGGCAAAGTCTGTGCATGCTGATGTGGCTGAGGTGGCGCATCAGTATTTGAGCGGGGAAACTAAAAAGTAAAACCGTCGTGCATAGGCATGATGATAGCAAGATGTACGACTGAAGCAGCTCCTGATGTTAGCAAAGCCCCGGTCGTAGTGCGCATTATAATGCGCCCTACTTTACTGACCAAACGCTACTTATTCGGGTCGTAGGAGGAATTGCAATGCCCCCTGTCTTGCCACCTGGTGGCTACATCTGCGCCAGCCGCTTTATCTCTGACAAAATCTCATTGAAATCACCGTAGATATCAACATCAGCGCCAAACAATGTTTGATTTTTTGCGAGGTATTCAATTGCGGACATTAACTCCTTCATTAGTGGAGAAATCGAATCAGGGTCGTCGCTCAGTTTGCTCTCGACAAGTCGTAAAAAACAACTTGCGGTATCTGACGCATTACGGTTGTTAAGCACCGCAAGCGATGTTAGATATTGATAGTAGGCACCGATATAATATTGAAACGGAATTACCGGCATGAACCTGAGTTCTTCTGTTCGTTCGATGACCGCCCCTTGAAAAAGAAGTCTTGCCTCTGCCAAGTTTTTCCCAAAAAACATTTTATATGCATATTTTTGGTCCAGGTCATTCTTATAATCACCCCAATCTTCTTCAGATGGTATTTCCAGGGATCGTTTCATTTCACAAATTGGTCAATGTTTTTGATTGGCGCATGAGTCAATTCCACTGATTAATCTATGCAGCCACGATTTGATCATCAAGATTTATTGAATAAAGCAATCGTTCGTGCGACTGCCGGTGCGATCATGGATTCATGGCTGCCAGTGATCACTTCATGTTTACATATCGAGTATTTGGCGACCATGTTGCAAAATTCTGTATTGACCGGGATTGCAGGTGGGCTGGCAGATTCGGTAAACACATACAGGGGTGTTTTGACCGATGCCACATAGCGATAGGGGTCACGGATTTTTTGCTCGTCGGGCAGATCAACATTAAAGGGAGCAATGTTCTTGTAATGCGCCAGCCACAGCGGCAAGCGGGCAAAGCCACTATAGGCAGCAACTGCTTTGTACGGCGATGGCATTTGAGAGACGAGCAAGGCCATGCTGCCACCTATACTGTGGCCTGCGAGATAGATTTTCTGGGTATCGACTTGTGGCAGACTTGCCAGATATTTGCCAGCGGCAATAGCATCATCGACTTCACCACCAAACATTTCGAAATAACCTTCGCCGCCATTCTCACCGCGGAGGCGTGGCATTAAAAGGAGGTAGCCTGCATTGACAAAACCCTGAGCAGCGACCCAGTCATCGGTTGAAAATGAGAAGCCACCATGCAAAAAAACGACTGCGGGCATTTTCTTCGCATTGTCAGGCAGAGCCGATATCCATGCCTTCAAGTGCAACTTACCAGAGACGTAATCAATTTCTTTGACACCAGCTGGCAATTTTTCTTGTACAAAATCTTGTGGTGCTTTGATGTTCTTTGTGATTTGGCTGGCATAGGCAGCTCTTGCTGCCTGCAAGTCTTGCGCGTGCACGTTAAAGAAGCCAGCAGTCAGGGACAGCAGCAACAGGAACTTGAGCAGACGTGGCGTCTTGATTTTCATTTTGTACCGACATAGATGGGATGGAATCGGGATATTAAGGTATTCAGACAATTATGGATATAGGAGAGTTGGGCGTATTGCAGTGCCCCCAACTTTACGGTGATGTCGCAATTCGCACGAATACGAATAGCAGAGCTTTATCTGACCTTAATGCAGCGCGCATCACGATGTTCAAACGCATGGATATGAACGCGATGGATTCCTGCCTGCGCAGGAATGACGACAGAGAGGATTTCCAGGCAAGTCGGTGCCACGGTTTGCCCGGCCTTATGTAATCGTAAGCGCAGGCAAAATTCGATGGCTGTCTGCAATAGGTGACTTAACATCATCTCTTAAGCATTCCCCAACAATGGCAATTCCAGCCACTTCCCATACACCCGTATCAACTCCTCGACAGGCTGCGGTCTGGACAGCACAAAACCCTGTATCAGCGTATCCCCGAACTGCCGCAAGAAGGCGAGTTGGGTGTCGGTTTCTACGCCTTCTGCAATCACATTCAGACGCAGGTTGCGCCCCAGTTCTATGATGGTGCGGACGATGGCGCGGTCTTCGCTTTGCTGGGGCAGACCCTTGATGAAGGAGCGGTCTATTTTCATCGAGGAAATGGGCAGGTTCTTCAAGTGGGCGAGTGAGGAATAGCCCATCCCAAAATCGTCGAGGCTGATGCCAAAGCCCAGCCGCCGCAGCGTGCTCATGATGGGGATGACATGGTCGGGCTGATGCATGAGCATGCTCTCGGTCAGCTCCAGGCAGAGGTGGTGTGGTTTGATGCCTGATCTCTCGACGACGGCGCGCAATTCGTCTGGCAGCGTGCTGGAGGTGAATTCTGAAGCGGCCATGTTGACATGCACCTTCACATTCTCAAAACCACAGCGGTGCAGGCGCGCCAGGTCGTGGCAGGCGCGGTGCACGACCCAGTTGCCTAGCTGGATGATGAGGCGGCTTTCTTCTGCAATGGGGATGAAGATGTCGGGCCGCACGATGTCGCCATTGGCACGGCGCCAGCGTATCAGGGCTTCCAGGGCATGGATCTGGCCGTTAGCATCAAAGATGGGCTGGTATTCGAGGAACAGAGCTTGCTCGGCAATGGCCTGGTGCAACTCGGTTTGCATGGTCAGGCGCTGCGCCAGGTCTGACTGTTGCACTGCCAGGCTGTAGGAGGTGCTGCTGGAAAAATAGCTGACGTCATTACGGCCATTTTTCTTGATACGGTACATGGCAGTGTCAGCCGCACGCAAGAGCTCGGGGCCATTCAAGCCATTGTCAGGGTAGATGCTGATGCCTATGCTGGCCGACACCGTCATCTCATGACCATTGAAGATGAAGGGTAATTGCGCTGCGTGCAGCACCTGCCTGACCAGACTATCAAGCTGTTCATTGAAAGGCGTGGCAGAGCCATCAGGCTGGTAGAGTATCGCAAATTCATCACCGCCTAGCCGCCCCACCAGCTTGCCGGGTATGGGCAGGGCCTGCACTCTTTGTGAAAATCCGCGCAAGACCACATTGCCAGCCTCATGGCCAAAGGCGTCATTGACGGGTTTGAAGCGGTCAAGGTCAATAAAGATCAGGCCAAACTCAGTGCCACTGGCGGCGCTTTTTTTGCAGGCGCTGTCGAGTATCTGGTAAAAATAGCTGCGGTTGGCGAGCTCGGTCAGGCCATCGATTTGCGCCAGCAGGCGTATGGTTTCTTGCTGTTCCAGCCTTTGGGCGGTTTGTGCGATCAGTGCACCTATGGTGGCAGACAGGCTCGGTAATTGCGCTTCACTCTGGCGCGTCAGGCGACTATAGAATTCCAGCACGCCAGGGCAGTGGCGCTCACCTTCGTCGGTGATATACGCCACCGGAAAGATATAGCCAGAGCGTAAATGGCACAGGGCCGCGCTTTTATTACGCAAGAAATCCTCATCGCTATTCATGTTCTCGACCCAGCGAGGCTCGCCCTGCTGCCACACCTGCCCTACCAGGCCCGTACCTGGGCGCACTTGCATGGTCTGGCTTTCTTGCGTGAACAAACTGAGCGTCTCTTGCTGACCGTGCCAATAATTTTGTAGCTTCAACTGGCGCTCGCCCAGCGTATCTGTTTCAACTGTCCAATAGGCGCCCCAATCCCAGCCCAGGTTTTCACACACCAGTTGTATAACCTTGGTGACGGCAGCACCTATAGAATCCGCCCCCACAAACAACCTGGTCGTTTCAAAACTCAGGCGTTCACGCATGGCTGCATGTTTGGCCGTCGTGATATCAGTCAGGATACCTTCGCAAATACCAGATGCAGTTGCTTGCGGCAGGGATTGCAAACGTAACCATCGCAGTCCGCTGCCTTCATTGAAAATACGGAATTCATACTCCGCCTGCACCCGTCCGGCTGCCGCATTGTGCAATACGGCGTGCAGTTGTAACAAGTCATCCATCAGCACTTTTGTAAAGCCGCCACCCAGCGAGGCATGCCAGCCTGAGACCACACCCAGCATGTTCGCCGCAACGACGGAAAACACTATTCCATCACTGTCAGCCTGATACCACCAGCGTCCAAAAGCTGCCGTCTGTTCAACCGGATCTATGCTTGCTGTTTGTGCAAGCAGGGCCCGCAGTCCCGGCGTGGTGCAGTGTTCCACATATTCTGGCAAGAATGAAGTATGGGTCAGGGAAATGGATTCATGCATGGCGTGAAATACTTCCGGATATGCAAAGTGATTATTTATAACCAGCAA
Source organism: Undibacterium sp. KW1 (assembly GCF_009937955.1). Lineage (NCBI taxonomy): Bacteria > Pseudomonadati > Pseudomonadota > Betaproteobacteria > Burkholderiales > Oxalobacteraceae > Undibacterium > Undibacterium sp. KW1. Next base: position 4,559,208 of record NZ_AP018439.1, read on the forward strand.
TTTTTATACCAGTAGATTCAGCAAGAATGCGGGTTTTTGGTGCAGGCAAGTTTGATCAATTGACGATGAAAAGCAAGACTATGGTGAGATCACGCTTAATAATGTGCATGCAGGAGAATATGCACCATGATGTGCCAACTGGCAGATATAGTAAAAACATAACAGTATCAAAGGAATCCTGAAATGCGTGCTACCTATCTGTTATCATTTTAAAATCTCATATGCCAGTATGCCGATACAGGCACCATGTCTGCATTTTGGCAGTGCCGTTTTCGCGAATCAATTCTATGACCAAAACCCTGCCATTCAGTCTATTTCTTTCCCTGTTGCTCTCCTTCTCCGGCAATGTTCAGGCACAAAGTCAGACACAACTGACACAGATTGAAACTGCAACGACGAAACGCCCTTCAGATTCAAATCAGGAGCTTCATGAGCGCATTATAAAATCAACAGCTTGGCTCAAATTACTTGAAGTCCTCGACAAGAAATATCTTGGGGCAGTAGACGAAACAGCACTTTCAACATTTTGCAGACTGGCACTAGAATCTGCTGCCCCCCGCACAGATAAAGAAGCAAGCGATTCATGCTACAAGACAGCAATCAGCTATCTACTGCCATTAGCAGAATTTATCCCGTCGGAAAAACTTGCCACCCTCAAGAAAAAGCCCGTTTTTTTGGGTATAGGGCTGGAACTGGGAATTCAAGATGAGTATTTAAAAGTCGTCTCCACGATTGAATCTGGTGCAGCACACCGTGGAGGTGTCATGGCAGGAGATGTGATACTGACTCTTGATGGAGTATCGACAAAGTCACAATCTCTGGACAGCCTGGTCAGTCGCATGCGAAACACATCGGCTTCATACACCAATTTAAAGATTGCCCGACGAGGTGTAGATCAAGCACTCAGCTTTGATATTCCTCGCGAAGAAGTTAAAATCACAAGTTGTCGGGGGCGCTTGTTAGCTGCAGACACTGGCTACCTTAGAGCAAGTCAGTTCATTGATGAAACGCGTTCCCAGGCATTGATGGTGATCAGAAGAATGGAGAAAGAAAATCAAGGTCCATTGCGCAATCTGATCCTGGACTTGCGTGGCAATCCCGGCGGCGCACTTCCTGCTATCGTCGGCATGGCTGAGCCTTTTATTCCAGCGAGTAAATTAGTGTTGATCACCAAAGACAAGCACGGCGAAAAGCACGAATATCGCACAACTGCCGAAGAATCGAGCACAGAATCCGTGTCCAGGCTTGCTCCTGAAATAAAAAGTGAGCTCAAGCAAATTCACTTGATCATCTTGACAGACAAGCTCTCAGGTGGCGGCAGCGAGTCCTTGATAGCTGCCCTGCGCGAATACAGACCAGTGACACTCATGGGTGAAAAAACGTCTGGATCAAACAAAGTTACAGAAATTGTCGAGATCGGTAATGGCAGCGCCATCAAGATGGCAACAGCGACGCTGTATGCACCAAACGAAGTAAGCCTGCCAGAAGATGGAATTGTTCCTGATAGGATGGTAGCTTTTCCCAGCCTTTCAAAAGCTGATTATGGTAATTCAATGAACGATCCTGTTTTGCAGGCGGCATTATTATCCATTCAAGAGAATCGTAAAGATCAAGTTAAACAAAAACTGGATTGAGTATTTTCGGCATATGGATTCTCAATGAGCGTCCGCATTAAACTTGCAGCTGCATATTTACGCTTGTGTATTTGCTTCCGCCTCGGGCCAAAGTCGTAGAAAAAGATGGCGGAACAAATACAAAGATGCAGCCAGTCAACCGGGCCCTTGGGAGTTGGTGAGTTGATCACGCCCAGTTTGAATAAGCCTGCTAGAACTTGGTCAGCAGTGCGACCAGCCCTTTTTCTGTCAGGTTTCCTCAGCCATCCAGGTCACCCTGGCGTGCCTGATCAGCGCGGATCAGATGTGCCTGATAATTTTCCTGTTGGCGCGCCAGACCGCGCATAGGCGAGCATAGACCTTGCATCAAACCCAATGCGTTTAATCCTGCATGCGTATGCAAACATGCAGTGCGTCAATTCACATCTAAATTCACCCTGTACGGCATGAGCGAGGGAAGGGGCAAGATTGCGCAAGCAAAGGCGCTGTTTGCCAGATATGGTGTTTGAAACTGGCTCTCACGCAGCACCGATCCGCAAGCGCTTGACACCGGTTTTTTGAGCGGCTTTGTCTTCGTACTGACGCAACACAGGGGCGGGCCTGGTCCTGGCAGTAGCCTGGCCTGCATCACGGAGCTTGAATACGCTGATAGCATGTTGCAGATGTTTGCTCTCTTCTGCCAGACTGCCAGAAGAAGCGGCGGCTTCTTCTACCATGGCGGCATTTTGCTGGGTCAGCTCATCCATCTGTGTAATGGCCTGGTTCATCTGTTCCACACCATCGCTTTGCTCGTGGCTGGCATTGCTGATTTCATGAATGATGCTGGCCACGTTTTGCACAGCGCTGACCAGTTGTGACATCGTCCTGGTCGTGTCGGCCACGAGTTTGTTGCCGGTATCAACCTTGCTCATCGAAGCCGTGATGAGTTGCTTGATCTCTTTGGCAGCACTGGCAGAACGCTGGGCCAGGTTGCGTACTTCACTGGCCACTACGGCAAACCCACGTCCCTGCTCGCCTGCCCGCGCCGCTTCGACTGCCGCATTCAGGGCGAGTATATTGGTCTGAAAGGCAATGCCATCAATGAGACTGATGATGTTTTCTATACTCCTGGCCGACTCGCTGATGTCTTGCATGGTATTGCCCACCTTGTTGACCATGTCGCCGCTCTGCCTGGCGATGCCCGACGCAGCTTCTGCCTGCTGGCTGGCCTGGGCGGCACTATCGGAATTTTGCTTGATGGTGGAAGCAAATTCTTCCATGCTGGCAGCGGTTTCTTCGAGATTCGAAGCCTGGGCTTCTGTACGGTTTGACAGGTCAAGATTGCCATCGGCGATCTCACGACTGCCTCGCGTGATGGAATTGACGTTGCTGCGCACATCGCTGATGATGGCAACCAGGTTGATATTCATCTGCCGCATGGCCTGCATTAATTGCCCCATCTCACTGCCATCCCCCTTGGGGACTTCAGTCGTCAAATCACCACCGGCCATGGCGCGGGCAGCCATGATGGCCTGCTGCAAAGGCCGGAGATACGCGCGGTGTATGGCATAAGTATTCCAGGCAATCAATATGCTGGCGAGAAGCAAGAATGCGAGATCAGCAGTGCGCACATCAGAACGCATGAATTGCGCTACACCCAGGGCAGCAACGGCGGCGAAGATAGCCAGCATGCCCAGCACCAGCCTGGTCGTTCCTGACATGTCCAGTGCCCGCTGCAGGCGCCCGGCCAGCCCTGTTTTTACCAACTGACCATGATGCAGCTTCATGCTGCCGCTCTGGTCTTCACGCATGCGCTGGTAGAGTTTTTCCGCATCAGCAATCTCGGCACGGCTGGGCTTGGTGCGCACGGACATATACCCTATCACCTGGCCTTTTTCCATGACAGGAGTGACATTCGCCCGCACCCAGTAATGGTCACCATTCTTGCAACGGTTCTTGACCATGCCGTCCCACTGCCGCCCCTCTTTGATGGTACCCCACAAATCTGCAAAGGCCTGCACCGGCATATCGGGATGGCGCACCAGATTATGCGGCGAACCTATCAGCTCATGCTCTTCAAAGCCGCTAATTTCGATAAAGGTGGGATTGCAATATTCGATATTGCCCTGGAGGTCAGTTTTAGAAACGATGGATTGTCCATCCTTGATTTCAACTTCTTTCCCGCTGACTGGCTGATTGAGACGCATGGCTGGTCCTTTTCAAAAAATTTCAAGCTAGGGATATGCAGAGGAAAAAAAATCCTCCAGAAATTTAAGTCAAATGTAAAATCTCAACTCTGTATTCGGCTAAGTAACTGTTTATATCCTGGACCGCTGTTTTTCCAGCCAGGAACAAAGCCAGCTTAAGGAACATCAATTGCCACCCGCCTTGATGATCATCCAGCTAGATTTTTGCACCCTTGATGCAGGTAACCAGAAATCAAGAAAGCCCACAAGCTGTCCTCACAAGGCCAGCCTGGTGATGCTAAAAGTGACAATAAGAGACGGCGACATGCAGCACACATGAATATCAGCACGCAAACATCAGTCAACCAACCAATCAATATTTCTTATCACTATCATGGCAGATTACAAAACGGGAATATTGATGTACGGCAATATTTTCACTACAAAAACGCATTAACGCCATGAATATTCTTTTAATTTTATGAAAATCTCAATTCAAATATAATAATCATAATTATTATATTAAAAAGATAATTTAACATTAACTTGCAAAATATTCAGATGCGAGTTGTAAAAAAACCAGAGCATCTGCCCTGGTTTTTTCATACTAACTTGCAGACAACAGACAAACCGGATTACAGCCCGCCTATCATCTGCAACTACTACAAACTACAAGGCTCATACAAACGAAGCCTCTTCCACATCACAAGCCGCATGACGCGCATAGACCGAACTGGCAAACGCCCTGCCCTGTGACAGAGAACGCAAGTCATTCGTATGACCGAACAGCCTGGTCAGGGGCACATCGGCCACCACTTCAACACGGCCTGTGTTTTCTGCGATGCCCAAAACGCGGCCGCTGCGTCTTTGCAAGTCACCGATGACATCGCCAGTGTTGATGGCGGGGGCATCAACGGTCACTTTCATCACAGGTTCGAGCAAGACTGGTTTAGCCTTGCGCAAGCCTGCCAGCACGGCTTCCTTGGCGGCGATGATAAAGGCCATTTCATTACTATCGACGGCATGGAAATCACCATCGAGCAAAGTAACTTTGACGCCTGTCACTTTTTGCCCCAGCGGGCCTTGCTGCATGGCCTGCTGTACGCCTTTTTCAACAGCCGGGAAAAACGCCGTTGGTATCACGCCACCCTTGACGACATTGGCAAAGGCAAACTCACCGTCATCCAGCAGCTCAAGCCGCACGACCACGCGGGCATACATGCCTTTGCCGCCGTTTTGCTTGTCCAGCTTGCCTTCTGCTTCGACCATAGGCAGGCCCATGGTTTCCTTGTAAGCCACATGCGGCGCACCGACACGTATATCTACCGCAGCTTCGCGGCGTGCACGTTCCAGCACCACATCCAGATGCAATTCACCCATGCCCCACAAAATGGTCTCGCCAGTTTCGACATTGTTTTCCAGACGCAAAGACGGATCTTCACGACGGAACTTGTCCAGCGCTGCCAACATCTTTGCACGGTCAGTGCCACTGCCTGGTTCAACCGCCAGTGCCACCACGGGCTCACCAGCATGGATGGATTCCAGTGTCCACGGTTGCGCCTTGCTGGACAAAGTTTGCCCCGTCAGCGCGTCTTTCAGGTTGGCGATGGCGATGATACTGCCCGCGCCAGACTGCGTGGTACTGGTACGTTCATCCGCATGCACGACATACAAACGGCCTATGCGCACAGAACTATCCAGGCTGGCATTCCAGATGGTTTCACCTTCATGCAGACTGCCGCCGTAAATACGCACAAACGCCAGCGAGCCATGCTCATCATGCGTGACCTTGAACACCAGCGCGGCCAGAGGATCAGTATCACCAGTTGCCACGGTCACACTGTTACCGTTCAAAGTCGCAACGGGAGCAGCGCGGTCATCAGGTGCAGGCAGCCAGGCTATCACGGCATCGAGCAACGGTTCTATACCTGCGTTTTTATACGCAGAACCGGCCAGCATGGGCGTGGCTTTTCTGGCCAGCGTCAGGGTACGCAAACCTTGCAAAATTTCTGCATGAGTCAGCGTGTCGTTCGCCAGATAGGCATCCGTCAATGCATCACTCGCTTCTGCCGCAACCGAGGCTGCATACGCATACGCTGCCTGCGCTTGCGCCTGCAATTCTGCGGGCAGAGCCAGCACCGTCATATTGCCCTTGGCATCCCATTGCAGCAGACGCTGTTGCAAGACATCGATAACGCCACCAAACTCATCCGCCGCACCAACAGGTATCGCCAGCGGCACAGGGCGCGCACCCAGTTGCTTGCGCACCTGTTCCGTCACGCGGGCAAAGTCAGCACCAGTCTGGTCCATCTTGTTGACGAAGATGATCATGGGCACGCCATGTTTCTCGGCCTGATGCCAGACAGTCTCAGTCTGCGGCTGCACGCCAGCCACGCCAGACAAAACGGTGATAGCACCGTCAAGCACGCGCAGAGAGCGCTCAACTTCGATCGCAAAGTCGATGTGGCCTGGCGTATCAATCAGCGTGAATTCATGACCGTTCCAGATGCAGCGGGTCGCCGCTGCACCAATGGTGATGCCGCGTTCTTTTTCCAGTGCCATGGTGTCCATGGTGGCATTGCCTTCATGGACTTCGCCAGTGCGGTGGATTTCGCCGGTTTTAAACAGGATGCGTTCAGACAGCGTAGTCTTGCCAGCGTCTATGTGCGCGATGATGCCAAAGTTGCGCCAGTTGTTACGCACATTACTGAGCGCAGAGTAAGCAGATGCCTTGTTGGAAGCGGCACGGGGTGTGGTGTTCGTCATGATGATCTTTCATAGCGAGCGGTCGTGGGGTTGTCTTGGTGACAGCGCCGCGGGGCCATGCGACCACCCTTATTTCAGTGGACCCGCGCGCGTTCTACATCTGCTGACTTCATGTTATATGGCTCCTCAATGAGAGAGTGACTGGTTCAAAGTACACTACAAAGTGCTGACTAAAATGGTGCTGAGTTTTTGGATATCAAGTTCAATACTTTTGGAACATTTGGATAAGCGTAGCGAGCGGTGCTAGTTTGAGTAAAGAAGCGCAACCGTACTAAAGTACGGTGAGCATCGCAGACTCAAAATCGCGCCGCGCAGTAGCTTATACAATTGTTCCAACATGGAAAACAAAAAAGGCCCTTGTGGGCCTTTGTTTTTTTTCTGATGCTATCTGATCAGAGTTTCAACGGGCACACATCAGCGGCCCCGGGATGTCGTCTGACATGCCGGGAGGGCGGAGGTAAAAAAGAGTATGCTCAGTGTTTTCATCTCTACAGAATAATCCTGTTTTTATCGATTGTCAAATGGGGTAGCAAAAGGCTCATGCACCAGATAAAGCTCGCCAGAAATCATGCTTACGCATATTTATTTAATGTTATTTGCATATTTATTAGATAAAATGCATAATTAAGCCATCAAATACATTAAGCAGAAAGTGTTTTATGAGCAACAATACCATAGACACTGCCATGGCCAAGCGCATGGTCGATGCCTCTGCCATACAGGGTGCGTCCATCATAGGGCAGCCAGGTGGCTGGGGCGTCATGCTGAAATTCGGTGTCACAGAAAAACCTCTGGGCGCACAAAGAACCGACCAGCCGCGCGTGTGGCGCTCACTTGACCGCTGCATGGATTACCTGAAAACCGAACTACATATCACCCGCGTTGATTTGCTCGATGCCAGCAATCATAGCGATGCAGCAGATAAGGCCACTGTCCGCACCGATACCTCCGAACGCATGCGCCAGGCACATGCGGCAGCCGCTCACGACAAATGGTTTCGCGAGCAGGTGCAAGCTTCGCTGGATGACCCTGCACCTGGTATCGCAAACGAAGATGTCAAACAAAAATTTGCCGCCAGGCGCGCAGCATTGAAGCAGCGTATCGCGGGTAACAAAGCTTGAAGCTCATCTGGAAATCACTCGCGCTGGCAGATCGCGAGCGTATCATGGACTACATCGCAGAAGACAAACCACAAGCCGCAATTGATCTTGATGAATCCTTTGAGCACACGGCAGATCAGTTTTTGCTCAACCCACGCATGTACAAACCTGGCCGTGTCAAAAAAACGCGTGAAGCAGTCGTTCATCCCAACTACATCATGGTGTATGCAATTGAGGGCGACACCATCAGCATACTTAGAGTTTTGCATAGCGCGCAGGCGTGGCCTTGAATGGTAACTGCGTCAAAATAAGGTTCGCTATAGCACATCAACTTTGATGCTATAAAATATAAATGGCCCTCTGGTCCCTTTGCAATCAAGCGACTTACCCTCGCAGCCAGTGTAGGTACGATTAGTGCAACGTAATCGTACGCATGCTGTGCCGCAAATGACTATAGGTCACAAGCAAGTTCCGTGTCCGCTACTTATTCATTTCAACGTGAGTGAAATGCATGCATGATGGAGTCACATAAAATGCCCTAGATTATCAAGCAGTATAGGGAGTTGCAGCCAACCATTCGTACGATTACGTTGCACTAATCGTACCTACGTGCTTATGAACTCGACAGCCATATCGCCCTTACCCATTGCGTGGCAGCCAGGTTGCGCGAGGCAGGCGCAGATGTCAGCATCCATATCCTGCCCTTCCCCGAATTTGGCCCCTACGGCTGGCGGGATTGGGCGGACGTGGTGATTGCCGGAGATGTGCTCGACAATGATATGGAATTTGGCCTGTATAGCTGGTTGGCCGGAGAATCGCTGGTCAAGCAAATGATGGACAAAGCGGCCCGCACCTGGCTCGCGCAAGCCAGTACAAAAATCGCCGCAGAGGAAGACGCGACAAAGCGCGCTGCACTCATCGAAGCCTGCTTCGCCCGCATGGTAGAACAAGCCTGGATACTCCCCATGCGCCACACCCGCCACGGCATAGACTATGGCCCGCAACTCGGCGGCGTGCCCCTGGCGCGTTGCGGCTGGATGGATTTTCGCAAGCTATGGTTGCGGCCTTAAAAAATTACAAGTAGGGTGCGCCGTGCGCACCGTTTTTTCGGGGAAATTTATTTTCTCGTCATATCAAACGCGGTGCGCACGGCGCACCCTACCAGCGTGATCACAGGAACTTATATCTATGACCCACTCCTTGCAAATTCCCGGTCTCCTTAAACGCTGTGATTGCCTACCGCGCAGGTATTTACCTAACCCGTAGCAAGCACACCTGCATAAGTAAAGCGCATCAATATGCAATGAAATCCTGATGATTGTGATCAGGTATTGAATATGCAATTTTTTAATGCCATGCTAAGCTATGTACATCTTTTTAGATAACTGTAACGGTTGAAAGCAAACTACGAAACAGCAACCGGCAATTGCAGTGCGAAATTTTCAAAATCAATCGCCATGAAAAAAACTTACAACGATGCCGAGTTTTTCTTGATACTCCATATGGCGACCATTCTCGTTCTGGAAGGCGGGCAACTCCTGGGCGTAGATTGGACTTTTGGCAAGGATAATGCTTTTGGGCGTATGCTGACACACCCGGGGCTGGTGGCGATACATCTGCTTTTTTCTTCCAGCCTGTTGTTTTTATTCTGGCTCAAGAATGAAAAAACTTACAAACTCATGTACTGCATTGCATTGTGCGCCTGTATCTACGGTGCTTTTATTTCCTTTGCCGTTTCTATCGGTATAGATTTTGCATTGATGCTTGGTGCCGCCGGTATGATCCGTTATAGCTCTCCCCTGGCGTTTCCTGACGGCTTCGGTATGTTTGCAAAACCCATCCATCGCGCTGATGAAGATGGAAAATGAACCTGACATACCCCATGCAATAACCCGAATACCCAGATGCAGACAAAAACACATTACCGCCACGGCTATCACATCATCGTATGGACAGATATCTTCGATCCCTCACTGACAACACTGATCCAGAGTTGCCCTGAACTGGTTATGGGGCAGCATGTGGCGATTGCTGCTTGTGATGGCGGCCATTACCTGCCTGATCAGGCAGAAATGGCAAGAGGCTGGACGCTGAACAATAAGCTGGCTGTCAGCCCGCGCGTGCAAAGCATAGCCGATTTGCCGACGCCGGGTTTTGATGAATGGTATGTGTATGAGGGTGAGACACCTCGTGCGCAGCATGCTATATCGGTGAATCACTTTGAGTTTTCGGTACTTGATGAGCAAAGTGAGCAAGCGCGGGTTTTCTGGTCACAAGTCGAGAGTTTCCAGCCTTTGCATGTATTGGGGGCTGGTGCAGGTTCCATGTTTGTACTCAGCCGTGATGAGCAGATTCACAGGCAATTACAAAAAATATTCATCATGCACACTGACATACCAGATCCCGCAGCGTTTTTCCTCGCGCTTGGCGGGCTGCATGATGCCAGGTTTCGTGCGAGCGCAAATCCATCTGGCAAAATATTGACGCTAGAGGTAGATGACATCAATATCAACTTGCTAGGTCTGCCTGGATATCAGGGAAAAGAGCCGGCCCTCTTCATTTTCTCAAATGTGGCAGGCTTAGATATGGATTATGATGTCGATGATGCCAGCAATTGCCGTATCTACGACATGGAAATAAATACAGAATGGGATGCACGCAGAAGCACAATGAACATTTCCATATCCCCGGGTGGCAGGCTGTCTTTTCTATTTTCAACTGTAAAACGCGCAAAATACTTGAGCAAGCCTCAGCCTTGATCATTGACCATACAGAAAAAATCTACATGAAAAACACCCGCAACAGTGCATTGATCTTTCTGTCTTTTCACATTGTGACTACTTTGGCACTTATCACCGGGCAGCTCATGGGCGTACATTGGCCATATTTAAGTGAACGCCAACTGATGAGGCTAGAAATTCACCCTGGCTTTGCGCTTGCTTCCATTTTTGTTTCATTACTCCTGCTGGTCTTGCTGTGGAAAAAAAACGAGAAAACATACCGATTCATGCACGCTCTTGCCCTTGCTGCCCTTGTCTATGGCGTTTTTCTTATGGTGACCCACATGCTGGTCTTTGGGTTTCTGTTGGCCTATGGTGCTGTATGTATTATCCGTTTTAGCACGCCTTATGGATGGCAGCGTGTGAATAATTTTTTTGCCCATCCTGGCCATCATACTGGTGAAAATGGACAGTAAGCGCGTCTGTTAACAGGATGACAGAGTCAGATACCTTTACATTGCTGTTATTGAACACAGACAAAAAACTGCATGGCCGAGATACTCCATTGCCTTAGCGCGAGGCCCGTAAAACTGGTTTCCAGCGGCATTGCTTATGAACCAGCGCCTGTCATCCATATTGATGTCTGTGAAGGTGAGCAGGTCGTGGCCGCTGCCCGTATCATGTATCCTTACCATGGCAGCATGCTGGGTAACAGCACCAATAAAGCAGAAGAAGAGCTTGAGCTGGAGGTGCTGACGCTGTTCAGCAAAGGTTTGCTGCCATTAACACTGGGGCGCGTGATGGAACTCAGGCAAGTGATGCAATCGATAGGGCATCACGAGATCACCCCCATGTATCAACACCCGGCAGAGGTGGATGGCTGAATGGCGGTATTGCTTTTTACTCCACCCCATTCTCAAAGTCAGTAATGACCTGGTCAAAGAAAGCACGCAGGCAGGCGGTTGAACAAAAAAAGGCATCACCGATATTCTCGAACAACGTCAACCCTTTTCCAGAGGCATTCACGCCATGGTCGCACAAATGGACTGATTTAATCACGTCAGCTGGTCCAAAAGAATCGGTGTTGCCAATTCTTTCCATCGCACTGAAAGTCAGGCAGGCAAATTTTCAATTGTTAGACTTGCCGCAGTGACCGCAGCAGCCATTGGCGGGAAAGAACCCGGCTGTCTTGTGTGTTTTTAACGGGTACTTCATATTTTCAAGAGATATCTTTCAACATATCAAGTGACGGCACAGATCAACATGCTCAGGAAAAAACACTAAGTAATGGCAGTCTCACTTTCCTCAGCCTGCTTCAAAACCTTTGCCGCCGCCACATATTTGGGCCGCCAGAACCAGAACAGTATCGCCCCTAGCGGGAAACCTGCCGTTAGCACGGACGGTGCATATTTGCTCATCGTCATCAAGGCTGCACCAAACAGCTGGAATTGCAACAGATTCAAGCGATATTCGCCAGATGTCCAGTTCATTTGAATTGCACCTACGCTCAGGATAATGAATACAATCCACAACCATTTGCGTTTGGGGATCGGGGTCTTGATGCAGACGATCAGTGTGACGATTATGAACAGCGGGATACAGACGGTAGCAATCAATACCAGGTAGTGCAATACCGATTTGCCAGACAAGGTGAAGCGGTTCAGCTCTTCTTGCGAGCCATTGGCCTTGTGAACGCTAAAGGCGGTCACGATTAACTGCGTATCGATGCGTTTCAAGGCCACAAAACCTACGGCCCAGCCATACTTCGTATGGTATTCGAAAGTGAAATTGCCGGTCCAGACGCCATTGATGATATTGACTTGTGAACCGATCAGTTCAGTCGATAATATCTCACCACCAGGAAAATAAGCACTGATACGCAGTAAATTATCGTCAGTCACTGTTGGCAGCAATTCTGGATCCAGCTTACTCTTCACATAGGCAAAATCATTGTCATGCACATGCTGGAGATAATCTTTTGCGAAAGCAGATTCTTCTTTGGGTATCAGCTTGTCTTCAAGAAAACCTGCTGAGGATAATGCAGAGATGCTTAATAATGCCATCAGCAGAATGGCCTTGATGAAGTTGCGCATGAGTTTGTTTTTTTTTGCCGGAAGAAAAGGAAATTGGTTTGCAACCTATTCTAAAACAAAAGACGCGACATCAATTTATTTTATGTATCCACCAACTATGATTTCATTTGGCGCGATGTGCAGAATTTTTTTGAATCACTTCCACAAAACTGTGATTGTACTTCTTAGCATCATCCTAGCTTAACGATCTCTGGCATCGAACAGCAAAGGCAACAGCCGTGCGATATTGCGCGCATCGTCTATGCCACGGTGGGCAGTACCTTCAAACTGCATGCCTGCCTGGCGCAGAGCCTGGCCCAGGCCCAGCTTTTTACTGAGACTCAGGCGTTCAGACATCAAGGGCTTGAGGTTGATGTGCGGCGCACCGACAGGATTGGGGACGCCATGAAAGGCGCAGTCCTGCTGCAATTGCTTGCGATCATAATCGCCCCAGGAGCAAAATACAAAGCCCTGGTATTGATGCAGCCATTTTTTGAATTGAACTGCCACATCCTTGAACAAGGGTGCACCATCCACATCGTGTTGTTGTATCGATGTGAGCTCTGTACAAAAGCCAGTCAGCACCGGGTGCCTGACAGGCCGGACAAAACTCTGGAACTGGCTGAGCACCTGGAAATTTGTTGCTTCGACCATGACTGCACCGAATTCTATGATTTCCATTTGTTCACGCGGCACACTGCCCTGGTTGCAGCAGGTGGCTTCAAAGTCGATGACGAGGTAATAATTTGTTTTCATGTTTTTTTATTTTAAGGCGCGCAGTGTCACTGGCACACGCCATACGGCTGCACGCTATGATGAGTCAGCTGAAATTAGTTTCAGATTTTTATATCGTATTTTTATGATGCGCCACAGAGCCAGTCTGCAAGATCTGCTTAATATCTGCTTAAGGTCTGAGTATGGTATGGCATCGCGCTGAACATTCCATGTTGTGCCTGGTTTTATTGTGCTTCTTGTTTTGACCTGGCAAATTTTCCCTGGAGCGGGTGTTGATCACATAAATAGGACTTACGCAAAATTGTCCCAGCAAGGCGTAGCGACGAAGACAGTACTTTAGTACGACTAGGAGCTGCAACGCAGCTGGGGCGGTTTTGCGTAAGTCCTAATAAAGTGTATGTGCGGTATTGCTACAATGGGCGGATTGTAGCAATACTTGTTTAAGCAATGAAAGTTTATTTGCGATGGATGTTGCGTGTTTGCTGCATTCATCGCCTGGGACGCATTACAGTGCGCGCGACATTGCGGCTGTAATACGAGATGTTTGATGTCGTCGTCCTGCTGCTTGAAACCTCTCACCACAGAGACACAGAGACACAGAGTCACAGAGCTGGCACAGAGAGAACATCGTCGCTCGCACCCCTGGCATCGCATCCATTGGTAAGCGTAGGGCGCATTACAATGCACCTCCCGTTACGTCTACATCACGGCTTGGATTAGGCGATATTTGATGTCGCCATCACACTACTTGGCGCTGTCCACACGCAAGAACGCAATCAAGGCCTGCAAGGCCGCCGTCTCCAGATTTGATGGCCTCAGTCAGAAACTATAAAGTCGCCATACTGGACAAGCAACGCCAGGAAATCGCAGCACAGCAACAGGCAGCATTTGATGCCGAGTCTGAAAAAAACATACAAGAATCACGCACCTGTCTGAGTAAACTCACTGAGGATGCCAGGACAAAATCCCTGGCCGGTAAATTCTCTCCCTTTGGCAGCAATACCGTGCCTATGGAAATGCTGGCCAATACCGGCAAACCCAATGCCAAAGAAAAAGCAGCCTTGTCCTATGTTGTGGCCGAATGGGAAAAATGCATAGACATACAGGCAGAGCCGCGCAAGAAGTATTTGCCACCAGAGGCCAACAATATCATCAGCAGCTACCGCCTCGACTTGCGTTCTGGTTTCGCTGATCTGTATAGCGGTAAATCATCGTATGGCGATACAGCCAGAATGCGCGCAAAGCTGGACATAGAATTCAAACAAAAAATAGATACCCTGAGTGCCAAAATCCAGGCGCAGGAATTTGCCGACGCCAAGCAAAGGCAAGAAGCCGAAGCACAAAAACGCTATGCCGAGGCACAGAGCCAGCAACAGCGTGAAGCAGAAAAACAAAGACAGGCGGAAGCACGCCGCATGCTGGACATGCAAGAAGCCCAGGCACGTGCACAACTGGAGCAGAACCGTCAGTTGCAAAGGAATGTCGATTTCTTGCAGGGCATGCAAATGCAGCAAATGTTCAGGCCGCCTCCACCACCACAACCCGTGATCATACAGCAGGCACCGTCTTACCCGACAACCTGCAAATCCACGCGCTTTGGCAGCACAGTAACGACGAATTGTTTTTGAGCTGCAAGGATTTGCATTGGCAATTCATGGCACTCTGCTAAACAAATAATGTACCTTGCCCCGGTATTTTTTAAATCAAGCAAAGACTCTATTATGCATTGGCGCAATCACCCTGCTCTGAAAAGCAAACTGCATCCTGAATATCCTGACGACCTGCAAGTCATCGTGCACGATGGCGGGCCACGCTTGACAGAGCGCCGCCCGGAACTGGTCTGGGTCAGGATAAACGGACTCGAAAATGAAGTGCTGAGTGGCACGGTCTTGAATGCGCCAACACAATTACAGTCGGTGCGACAAAATCAGCAGATACAATTTGCGCTGGCTGGCGTCGAGCATCCTGTCATGCTGACTGCAAAATACCTGCAAGAAAAATCTGCCTGGAATATCCAGCCTTGTGACAAGTGCGGTTTTACGCACATGTTTGATGCGCCGTCAGACTTGATTAAAGTCATTTTCCCCAATATACCAGCAGATGCAGAGATGGAAGGCTTTACCAGCTTTTACCCTCTTTGTGGCGGGGTACAAATCATAGAATCCAGGACCATTGCACCACTGGCTGAAATCAAACGCCCATGGTGGAAATTCTGGTCATCCTGAACGCAAATACCAGATGTGATATCTGAGCAGCAGATACATCAGCTAATCGCCCGCATTTTTTGCATCAAACAAGAGCGCAACACATCTATGACACAGTAAAGGCTCAGGAGCAGACACGCACGTCCGGCATGCCTGCTCCTGCTTGCTCTCGCCTTGCTACGTCAATCGACACAAAATCAACTCAAGGGCAATTACCAATGATGTAATAGCCAGCCGCCGTCTGTGCCAGGGTCTTGGTGTAGAACAGGTTATCCAGCCCCATGTTCTGGTTGGAGCCATTGGCCAGTGCATAGCCGCCACTGTCATGCGCCCGCCCGGCTTGCACATGGGCATAATTGCTGGCAGTCACCGCGTTGCACGTCCAGCTTGATGCAGTAGTGACGCTGGTGGCAGCAGACAATGCGCTTTCACCGCTGCTGCCCACGGCAGAAACAGCAAAGCTATAGCTGGTGCTGGCTGTGAGGCCGGTAACGGTGTAACTGGTAGCACTGAGCGGGGATGCAGTGATCTTGCTGCCATTGCTATACAGGTTATAACCAGTGGCACCGCTGACTGCATTCCAGCTCAGCACCACGCTGGTTGCCGTGGGTGTGCCTGCACTCAAGCCGCTTGGTGCCTGTATCACCGGTGCCGTACCCACCAAAAATTGCGGGATAGCGCAACTGGCCGCTACCTGGCCAAGATTGTCGGTGGCATTGACAGTGCCCGTGTAATAACCGCTAGCGAGGTTATAGCTTTTGTTAAAGCTGCTGCCGCTGCCTGCTGCTGCATCGTTGACAGCACTGGGGCCACTAAGAGTGACTGCGTAGCTGCTGATGCTACCGCTGGCAGTAGCAGCACCATTGATAGTCGCACTGGTGGCAGTGATGCCTGAGCTGGAGCAACTGCTCATCACAGGGGCAGGCACGGTCGATGCGCGCAGATTATTCTTGAACCAGAAATCCATCAAAAACACCGGATAGTTGATCTTCGTGCTATTGACATAATGGCTGTTCTGGCCGCCACTACCAGCAGGCCATGCATGGCCCATGCCGCTGACGGTAATCTCATGCGTGCGTACTTTGCCATTGGCATCGGTATAGGGGATATTGGTGCCGCCAGTTGCGATGCTGACGCTGCTGCCCTGGGTGAAGGTACCGCCATATACCTGGCGCATGGCTGCCACATCCATGGGGCCATAGGCTTGCGCGACTGTATAGTCACTGGTACCCCAGACTGCACCGGCAATCTGCGTCGCAAAACTTGCGGCATTGCTGCCCGCCATGGCCTGGCATTTGCTGGCTGCGGTGGCAGCAGTATAGCCTGAGGGTACGGCACCGATTTGCAAGGTGCTCGTCCCGGGTGGCGGGCCGGCGTTGATGCCAACACCGGCAAATACATCGGGTGCGAGGCAAGCCAGCACCATGGCCTCGCCACCGCCGGACGACAAGCCCGTCACATACACCTGGTTAGGGTCAATCGCATATTGTGGATTGGTGACAAAGCGGTTGACCAGGTCCAGCAAGATTGCATCATGCCCTGCCGCGCTGCGGGTGTGGGTAGTATTGGCATAGTCCCAGCAATGATTGCTATAGACGTTGCCAGTCGCATTCGGCGCGAGGATGACGGCACCATATTGCTCAGCCACCGCTTTCCAGTTAAAACCCTTGTCGCTGGTTTTGTCTATCACGTCACCAGAGGCAGTCTGGGTGCAGCCGTGCAGCACCAGCACCAATGCGCGTTTGCCAGCAAGCACTGGCTGTGCTGCTGGCCAGTAAAAATAACCTGTGAGGTTGCCGCCATTGACGCTGTCAGCCGCCCAGGTTTGCTGACTACTCCAGCTGCCTGGCCCGGCTGTGACTGCATGGGCTGTCAGGCTGGCCAGCAATGTGCAGGCGAGCAGCATGACTGCCCGCAACATGGTCTTGATATGATTCATTGATGTCTCCGATATTTTATTTATATAATTTGAAGCAGTTTGCGGGCCCTGTTTTTTGCACACCAATCGCTTTGCATTGATACGACGACGATACGGCGAAGATTAGCTCAGCAAAGTATTTCCTAATAGGCCCGGCAACCAGGGTGGACATACGTCCGTATTCCTGGCCTTGTTTTGGTGATGAACGCAATACGCATGCACGTGCGCACCAGCTCAGCAAGCAAGTGCGCGCAAGCTCAAAAATGAGCCAGAAAATAAAGCAATTGAAATTTTTGTCTCCTGATTTTTTTGGAATTCCATCTGGGCAAGCGCGGGCCAAACCAGATGCAGACCTGTACAGGTAGCAATCATGGTAAATCATTATTTTACGATTACAAGGCGAACAGGCTGTGCAAATCTGCACATTTGGCTGGAGAAAAAAACGCATGCTTTTTTGTATCAATGTGAGCATTAGCCCACCCGCAATTTGCTACAACAATCGCTAAGGCATATGGGCAGAACAGCCCTTTATCACCTCGCCTTGCCCGGACACGGTATCATGCCGATCATATCCAGCTCGCTTATCATCAACATGAAAAATAATCCAGGCCGTATCATATCCAGTCTCATTCTGGCCTTGCTCGCCTTCCCCTGCCATGCACAGACCAGTGTCACATCAGCGCAGCCCATGATGATCAGTGCAGAACGCTTTGCCGTCTTGCGGCAGGAACCCGCACGCTGGGCAGCATTGCGCAAGCGCTGCGATAAAGAATTGACGCAACCCACCCATGCCGTGGCTGATTACAGCCCGGCGCGCCATTACACGGCTGACGGCGTCAGCCACGACCCCAGCGGCAAATACCTGAACACTGATGCCGGGGTAGCCTATCGCGCGGCTCTCTGCTACCAGCTCAGTCATGACGTCGTCTATGCGCGCCACACCCAGCAAATCGCCGATGCCTGGGGCAAGACGCTGGCGCATGTATCAAAAGACCAGGGTGCGGCTGAGCTCAATTTCAATATTCCGCAACTTGTGATCGCCGCCAGCTGGGTGCGCAATGCCAGCCCCTGGGACGACAGTGACTTCATCGCCATGCTGCAAAAAGTAGCGCTGCCACTGTCACATGCCGACAAGGCCAATAACCACGGCAATTGGGGCGTGCTGATGGATGCCAGTATTGCCGCCTATACCAGCAACAGCAAGCAACTGGAACGCGCACAACAACGCTGGCAAACCCTGTTATCTAACCAGGTTGCAGAAGATGGCAGCATGCCGCTGGAAATTTGCCGCAGCAACACCAATAATTTTTGCGGCGGCCCCGACAAAGGCATCAACGGTATCAGCTATACCCATTACACCCTGCATCCCGCCACCATCACGGCAGAAATTTTTATGCAACTCGGAAAAAATTTATACCAAACGGACGCAGGCAAGAAACTGTCCCTGGCTTACCAGCGCGCTGCGGAATGGACGCGTTACCCTGAACGATTCCCCTACTATGCCAGCAACCAGGGCAAGCTCAATGGCATCAATAACACCGCCTATTTCCTGATCCTGCAAGCCCACACCATGAATGACGACGCTGCAGAAATCATCAAGCAGGGCAAGCCGGGTTCAAACAGCATGGAACTGGTGCTGTTGTATGGTCGTTGAGGCAGAGCGAATACCATGTTAAGTTACAATATCCGCCTGCATACCGCATTAGCCTCACAGGAAGCCACCACATGAACACCGTATTCGCCGCCCCCGTCTTTGACACCACCGTGATTTTTGAAGGCAAGGAACTCTTCAAAGGCAAAAGCGCCGCCGAGAACTGGGCAAAAAAACTTGGTGCAGAACTCGACTGCGTCACCACCGTAGAAAAGATAGGCACAGGCTGGGCGATAGTCGGCAATGTTGATGGCGAGGATTGTGTCTGGGCGATTTTGGGGCAGAGGTTGAAGAGAATTGATGTGCAGTAAACAACAAGAGCCTTTTCAGCAAGTACATAATCCTTCTCAGGACACAAGAATATGGATGAAGCAAGCTGGATACAATTCGCCTACCCGGATACAACACTTGACTGGTCTGGCGTCACTGAAGAGGCGCTGCTCCAGCTAGTCAGGAAACATGAAGAACCGAATTGCGCCGGGCTTGCACTTGGTGAACTTCGTTCCCGAAAACATCCTGCTGTTGAAGAACTATGCTTGCTGCTGATACATAGTCCTCATGCAGATCAATGGCTACAGGCCTCTGCACTATCTACTTTACTATCTAACAGCCCCATGAAGGGTTTCGACGTGGCATTAGAAATACTCATGGTCTGTAACGCACCACAACTGACTGAAATAATCGAAGCTGCCAACTATGAGTATCAAGGAGACTTGCAAGAACGTTTGTTCCAGCACCCCTTGATATCTGGACTCAAAAAACGTTTGCAAGAACCGGAGATGCAAAACCTCCCGTTCGCCGATCTGTTCGTTAAAAATTTTTCCTGATCAACGCAGGCATGTAATGCTTTAAGCAGTATGTGTTATTTGAAGTAAAACGTATGACATTGCACAAGCAAATTCGCTGGATGCCGGATCAAGTCCCACTGCTGCCCGGAATAATGTTCTTGACAAACAATAACGGGTAAATTCCCTCCCTTTCAAGGCGAGGGTTAGGGTGGGGATGGATTTCGGTCGATTGACAGCAAATGATGCACGCGCCGTTCAGGCAATACTCACAAAAACTCCACCAGTTGGGTAGGGTGCGCCATGCGCACCATTTCTTGACGCAGGCATACACTTCTGTGAATGAAGCAACACGCCTCTTGAGGTTTTTGATAATAAGGACGGTGTGCGCGGCGCACCCTGCATATGCTCATTTACTCAGGATATGCCACCTTGTTACTCTGCTTTAGTACGTTTTTTGATGGCAGTGCCTGCTTATCCTGATTTCGCAACAGCCTCTCAATTATAAATCACCAGCACATAATGCTGCGCCTTGGCGGCAGACTGATAAAACTGGCTGACGGCGCGGTAAGATGGCAGGAGGAAGTCTTCATAGACGCTATCTTTTTCTTCTTTCCAGGACATGCCACCTACATCATATTTTGCCATTGTGACGCGGTTGAATTGCGACTTGATCGCAGATTCTTTGGTAAGTGCAAAGGCATCTGCAATTGCCTTGACTTCAGTTGGTGCATAAACGCAGGGGCCACCCAGGCCAAAATTGATCGCCGTATCACGTTGCGCTTTATCACAACGCCCTTCTATGCCCTTCAATAGCGGGTCGGTAGGCATGGCGTCAGTATCTTGCGGCTGATTACCCATCTTGCGCATTTCTTGCTCGACGGCTTTTTTAAAAGCTTCTTTATCTGTCTTTTTTGTACCGCGTTCTTCACGGTCAAGTACATGCATGCGGGCCACATAGTCTTGCTGCTCAAGACGTTTTTTGGGCGAAGCCAGCCATGAAATCACTTGCCAGTCCTGATCGACGTCCAGCATGGCGGCTTTGGCAAAGCGTGCATCATTTTTCATTTGCCACAAGAGCACAGGTTTTTGCCTGAGCAGTTGTAGTTGTTCAAGGGAGACCTGTACGTAGTAAGCAACGATGCTCATGAGCGTAGTAAGGTGATTGTTAAGCAGTGGGCAATATAGTGGCAAGGTGACGTCCAGTCAAGCAAGCTGCTGGCAAGTCTTTACCAACAGCCAGTAGGGTGCGTTTCAACGCACCAAGCACACTAACCAATCACACTAATATGGGCGCCGTTCAGGCAGTGAAGTAGAGTGCAATGCACCTCCCGTTACGGCTACGACTACCCTGCCGCCACCATCGCCGTAGATTTGCATTGTAACTAGAGCCCTAAGTCACTCACAAAAACTCCACCAGTTGCCCGCTCACACTGCGCAGGCGCTGGCTCATGAGTTTGGCCAGCCGTGCCAGGATTTGTACTGCCAGTGCTGGCTTTTCGCGGATGATGCGCTGGTAATTGTCCTTGGTCAGCAGGAGCAGGATACTGGTTTGTGAGGCGAGGCAGGTGGCGGAGCGTTTTTCGCCATCGATGATGGACATCTCGCCTATGGTCTTGCCGTGGCCTACCGAGACGATGCGGTGTGGTGTGCCGTCGAGATCAGTTTTGAGTATCCCGACTTCCCCCTTGACCAGCAGGCACATGTAGGAACCGGCTTCGCCCTCCCTGAAGATGGTCGTGCCTGCCGAGACTTCATAGCATTGCAGATAGGCCGCCAGGGCCTCGATGTCTTTCCAGTCAAGGTCGGCAAACAGTTGCGATTCAGAGACCATATCGCAGATATCACGCGACTGAAAAGTCGTGCCTGCGCCGACGAGACGAAAACCTGGCAAAGCTTGATCTGGGTTCATTTTGCACTCTCCAACATATTACGGATGGTAGTGACTAATAGTTTATCGCAATCAGGGGAGTCTGTGACAGTAACAATCGCAGGCATCTGCGCTGCAAGCAATATAAAATTTTTAATTATCAGTACGTCATGTCCAGGTTTGTGTGCGCTATTCTGCTGTAAGACATGCTCACATCCCCATCCGCATACGCCGGACATCGCGCAATGGCGGTTCACCAAACAGCCGTGTGTATTCACGGCTGAACTGTGAGGCGCTTTCATAGCCCACTCTTAATGCTGCACTGCTGGCGTCGATGTCTTCAATGAGCATGATCTGGCGGGCGTTTTGCAGGCGCAGGTGTTTCAGGTATTGCAAGGGGCTCATGCCTGCCACGGTGCGGAAGTGCAGCCTGAAGGTGGAGGCGCTCATGTGGGCCTTGCTGGCCAGTTCATCAATGGCAACGTCCTCGGTGTAATTCTGCTTGAGCCAGGCGATGACGCGGGCAATTTGCTGGCCCGTTGAGCCAGCGGTGACCAGGTGGCGCAAGACCGGGCCATGCTCGCCATTGAGCAGGCGGACGATGATCTCTTGCTGTATCAGCGGCGCCAGCATGGGCACGAGTTGCGGTTCATCAAGCAGGCGCACCAGGCGGGTGATGGCGTCCAGCAAGCCCTCCTCCATGGTCACAACGGACATCGCCAGCGATGTCGTGGCTTTCAGGGGCGCTGCGAAGGTCATGCCAGCGGCGCACTGGGTAATGGCCAGGGCATCAAGCATCAGGTACATGCCCAGAAATGGTTGCGTGCTGCTGGCACTGGTGACATAAGACACTACCGGCAAATCGACTGAGGTGACCAGGGATTGTCCTGGCACATAATCAAATACCTCTTCCCCCAGGTTCACGCGCTTGCTGCCTTGCACGGTGACACCCAAGCCCAGGCCATAGAAACAGGGCATGGGGTCGGTGACCTTGCTGCGCCTGACCATGATCAAGCCTGGTACCTGAGTGGTACAGTCGCCGTCTGCCTGAATAATGTTGCCGACCATGTCAGCCAGGGAGGGGCTGGATGATGGATAGGCGGCGGTCTGGTGTGAGGTCTGCATGTGATGAGGTTAGATTTTTAACTGTAGGTTTTTGAACTATCGTTAGCCTACCATTTTCAGGGCGGGGATTTCAATTTCTGCCGGGCATTCATCGAAATAGGCAAGAAATACGTCGAATCAGGCAAACGCTTTATTGCCGGGAGAGCTGACAATAGCCGTCAATTAAGATTTTGCAGCGGCTACCCGTACATGGGCATGGCCGCCGCCATTAACCTGGCACCAATCCGGCATCATCCCGACATCAACCCGGCATCAACAACATATCGTCACCCCATACTGGAGGTTTTCATGATCAACTCAACTATTAATGGCAAGAATACCAGCGTCGATGTCGCACCCGACACGCCTGTGCTATGGGCCCTGCGCGATACCCTGGGCCTGACTGGTACCAAGTTTGGCTGCGGTGCCGCCTTGTGCGGTGCCTGCACCGTGCATTTGAACGGCCAGGCCATACGCTCTTGCGTGACACCCATCTCTGCCGTTGCGGGCCAAAAAATCACCACCATCGAAGCCATGAGCCAGGACAAGGTCGGCAAGGCCGTGCAAGCCGCCTGGGTCAAGCATGACGTGGCCCAGTGCGGTTACTGCCAGAGCGGCCAGATCATGAGTGCCACTGCCCTGCTCAAAACCAACAAGAAGCCCAGCGATGCCGACATCGACAGCGCCATGGCGGGCAATATCTGCCGCTGTGGTACTTACGTACGTATCCGCGCTGCTATCCACGACGCCGCATCCACCTTGGCCTGATCAGGAGAGCCACCATGCATTTTGAAGCCCGTTTGAATGAACTGCCACGCCATTTGCAATCCCTGTTGCAATCCACCAGCCCCGAAACCAGCGTAGCTGGCCTTAGCCGTCGCAGCTTTTTGAAAATGGCAACTGCCAGCGGCTTTGCCCTGGGTTGCTACCCCATGCTGGCGATAGGCCAGGACGCCGCAGCCAAGGCACCCGCCGGTTTGAAACCAACCGAGCAACCCGGTGCCTTCGTCCAGATTGCCAAAGATGGCACGGTGACAGTGACGATCAACCGCCTGGAATTTGGCCAGGGCGTGCAAACCGCATTACCCTTGATACTGGCAGAAGAGCTCGACGCTGACTGGTCCAAGGTCAAGTATGCCAATGGTAATAACCACCCTGCCTATGTCGATCCGGCATATGGCATGCATTTGACAGGTGGCTCGAATTCCATCGCCCATTCTTATACCCAGTACCGTGAGCTGGGTGCACGCACCCGTGCCATGCTGGTCCAGGCTGCGGCAACGCAATGGGGTGTTGATGCCTCTGGCCTGCGTACAGAAAAAGGCGTCGTCGTTGGACCAGGTGGCAAAAAACTGACCTATGGCGAACTGGCTGAAGCGGCCATGAAATTGCAGGTGCCAGAAAAAGTCGTTTTGAAAGACCCAAAAAGCTTCCGCCTGATCGGCAAACCCACAGGTCGCCTGGATGCCAAGGCCAAATCCACAGGCACCCAGGACTTTGGCATTGATATGCATCTGCCCGGCATGCTGACGGCGGTTGTCGCTCGTCCGCCGGTATTTGGTGCCAAACTCAAGTCTGTCGATGATAGCGCTGCCAAGGCCATCAAGGGTGTCAAGGCCGTGGTACGTGTGCCGGTAGATCGCGGTGGCGAAGGTGTAGCAATTATCGCTACTGGCTACTGGCCAGCCAAGCAGGGGCGCGATGTGCTGAAGCTGGAATGGGATCTGGGCAGCGTAGAAAAAGTCGATAGCGTAAAACAACTGGCCAGTTATAAAGAATTGGCCAAACAGCAAGGCGCATTGAAGTACAACGACGATGTATCAAAAATCGCCACCGCGCCGCACAAACTGAATGCAGAGTTCAGCTTCCCTTACCTCGCCCATACGCCAATGGAGCCTTTGAACTGCACAGTCGCCATCAAAGGCGACAAGGCAGAATTGTGGGTAGGCGCACAAATGCCTGGTCTGGATGGCTTTGCCGCATCCGCCGCGCTGGGCCTGAAGCCAGAAAACATCGCTGTCCACACCCAGATGGCGGGTGGCGGCTTTGGTCGTCGTGCCATTCCTACCAGCGATTATGTGGTGGAAGCCTGCAATGTCACCAAGGCAGCAGTCGCCGCTGGCCTCGATGCGCCGGTGCGCACGCTGTGGAGCCGTGAAGACGATGTCAAGGGTGGTTACTACCGCCCCATGCATGTGCACAGGGCCGACATCGGTTTTGATGCGCAGGGCAATATCCTCGGCTGGGACCATGTCATCGTCGGCCAGTCCATCGTCAGCGGCACGCCGTTCGAAGGCATGATGGTCAAGAATGGCGTCGATGCAACCGCCGTGGAAGGCATGAAAGAACCGTACGACATGCCGATGCGCCTGTCTGTCCATCACCCGAAAATCAATGTGCCAGTCTTGTGGTGGCGCAGTGTGGGCTCTACCCATACCGCCTTTGTGATGGAAACCCTGCTCGATGAAATTGCAGAAACCACCAAGCAAGACCCGGTGGCCTATCGCCTGAAACTGATGGGTGACAAGCATCCACGTCATAAGGCAGCCCTGGAACTGGCGGTAGAAAAATCTGGCTACGGCAAAAAGAAATTGCCTGCAGGTCGTGCCTATGGTGTCGCTGTGCATGAATCCTTCTCGTCCATCGTTGCCTATGTGGTAGAAGCATCCATCAAAAATGGCCAGCCCAAATTGCACAAGGTCACGGCTGGCGTGCATTGCAACCTGGCTGTCAATCCCAAAACGGTGGAAGCACAGGTCCAGGGTGCGGCACTGATGGGCTTGTCGATGTGCCTGCCGGGTGCGGCCATCACGCTCAAGGATGGTGTGGTCGAGCAAAGCAATTTTGGTGATTTTGTGGTGCCACGCATTACCGACATGCCGCAGGTTGCCGTGCATATCGTACCTAGTGCCGATGCGCCAACCGGCATGGGTGAACCTGGCCTGCCAGCTTTGGCCCCGGCATTTGCCAATGCCGTTGCCAGGGCGGGTGGCAAGCGCTGGCGTGAACTGCCATTCAAGACGGCCTAAGGTCAAATCAGTTAAGGTCCAATCAGTTAAGGTCAAAAACGATGGAAGATCTCGATACCCTGGTCCTGCGTACTGCGCTGAACTGGCACACGCAGGGCTTGCAAGTCATTCTGGTCACGGTGGCTCGCACCTGGGGTTCTTCACCACGCCCACCAGGGTCGCTGATGGCGATCAACGGGCGTGGTGAAACCGTGGGCTCGGTATCGGGTGGCTGCATAGAAGATGATCTTATCCACCGCATCAGGGAAGAAGGCGTGCAGGCAGTATGCGCAGGCAACTTGCCGCTGGTGCTGCGCTATGGCATCTCTGCCGACCAGGCGCACCGCTTTGGCCTGCCCTGTGGCGGCACGGTAGAGCTGGTGCTGGAACCTGTCTCTGCGCACAGCCGCCTTGATGAATTGCTGCTCGCTTGCGAACAGCGCCGCAGCGTAGAGCGCACGCTGGATTTGCAGACCGGCCATGCCCAACTGCAGGCAGGCAAGTACGACGGCATGCCCAGGCTGGATGATCACAGGCTCATCACTTACCTTGGCCCGCAAGCCCGCATCATCGTCATCGGTGCCAGTGACCTCTCGCGCTACCTTTGCCAGTTCGCACTCAGCCTGGGTTTTGCCGTCATCGTCTGCGACCCGCGTGAAGAGTATCGCGCCAGCTGGCAATTGCCCGGTGTAGTCGTTAGCGAAGAAATGCCGGACGACCTGATACTGCGCCTGCAACCCGACAACCGCACTGCCGTCATCGCCCTCACGCATGACCCCAAGCTCGATGACCTGGCCCTCATCGATGCCCTGCAATCAAATGCCTTCTATGTTGGCGCAATCGGTTCACGCCGTAACAGCCAGCAAAGACGCGAACGCCTGCACATCCATTTCGATATCCCGGAAGCCACCCTGCAAACCCTGCATGGGCCAGCAGGTTTGTACATAGGCAGCAAGACCCCGGCAGAAATCGCCCTATCCATCATGGCAGAAATTGTCGCGATCAAGAATGGCGTGAATCACACTCCCCAAAGAGCAAATTTTGAAAATATCGATTTATCCCTTGCTCATCATTGACAAGTTTTTCGTCAATTTCACGGCGAACAACTTGAAGCCACAATACTGCGCTAATGAAATCTCTGACCATCAACATTACGCAAACACGCTGCATAACTGCACGATTAAATAATCCTTTTGATTATCAGAAACGTAGCTGTGCTTATTACAGCTCCCAATCAAGCAATTCGTGGTGACGACGAATATATTCAGGTAGAGGGCAGTGCTTCTGAAGACGAGGAATATTCATTTTTTTATTATGTAAATCGATCGTCAATCCTGCCTCCAACGCAGAATATGCGCGATCATTCATGTCCGCATCCCAAAACACAATCCTATAGTCATCTGTGATCGTCAGATAAGCCTTATCAAACAAACGGTGATGCAAGGAATTTAAAAGTATTCCATTTCTGACGTCCATGCGCTCCTGAGGAGTCGCATTAGCCCAAGGAATAATGTGACATGCTTCCAGCGCCTCGGGAAATTGTATGCCGGTAAATGCGCAGCGCAATGAATACGCTTTCCTGACTGCTTCTCGAAACAGTATTTGTTGTATGCCTCGCGACTTTATTTTTGTATACACCGTGCCAGCATCCTCTGGGCTGTCAGTGAGCGTTTCAATCATCCCATTGTATGACAAGCCCTCTGCCGCAAAGTCAAACGGGTTTGTAATTGTGTTCCACGCGTAGTTCCAGACAGCCTCAAATCCGCTCTCCAGGTCGTTCTTGTCATGGGCAATAAAACCGTCTCCGTGTTTTCCAGAACCGTTTACGACAAGTATGGTAATGGGTGGTAAGAGCGATTCAAGGCAATAGTCCTGAATTGGCCCCAGCACATAACGAATCGCCCGGTGGTGAACACCTATTCTTGCTCCTAACTCACCATATGTAATCGTACTCTTTGACCTGGCGACCATTGCAAGAACATCCCAGGCCAGACGTGCGCGTTCAGCTTGATTGATTTGTGACATAGAATTTTCCAGAGTAAAACGATTTTTGATGAATAACCAGTTTCAAATATTAAGTCATAATTTATCAAAAAAGCATGAATTAACAATAACTTAACATTGATATAAATTACTCTACTTCCAAGTTGGATCGTGGTGCAAATTCACAGTTACCAACAACAAATACGCTCCCGAATAATTCACCATTGAATTCAATCCCCTCGAGTAAAAATTCTTTTTTGTCTAAGCATGGAAAGAAATTCTGGCAAAAAGTCACACATAAAACACAGCAATTCCCTGGCGCGCATTCAAATAAACAATTGACAACAATTGAGTAGTATTGCAATATTTTATAGCAATTTTTGCATGCCCGACCATCTCAAGGAGGATGTATGACATTTGAACGCAAGGACGTATCAAAACTGGGGTCTGACTGGAACGATACGCTGGTCTGGTATGCAAAAGCAGTGGGCAAGCTGCAGGAAAGGCCGCTGGCATCGCGCACCAGCTGGCGGTTTCTGGCAGCCATGCATGGCTTTAATGAAGTACTCTGGTCGGCCCATGGCTATTACAGCAGTGGCGAGGCCCTGCCCTCAGATAGCGACAGGGCCAGGTTCTGGGATCAGTGCCAGCATCAGAGCTGGTATTTTTTGCCCTGGCACCGTGGTTACCTGGCATCATTTGAAGCCATCGTGCGCAGTGTGGTCGTCGAGCTGGGTGGCCCGGCTGACTGGGCGCTGCCTTACTGGAATTATTTTGACCCCAATTCACGCTCTGTGCCACCGGCTTTCCTGCAAAAAACCATGCCTGATGGTTCGCCCAATCATTTGTTTGTCGAAGCCCGCTATGGTGATGGCAACGGCAACTTCATCATCCAGCCAGAGGATGTCTCGCTAAATGCCCTGAAAGACCATGCCTTTATCGGTGGCGATAGTGGTGGCAACTCTGGTTTTGGCGGGCCAGACACCAAATTCAATCATGGCAAAGGCGTTAACGGCCATCTCGAATCTGACCCGCACAATACCGTGCATGGCTTGGTAGGCGGCCTGGCCGATCCTGAGCATGATGAAGACCGCACCACTTATGGCCTGATGTCCATCCCCGCCACCGCCGCGCTTGACCCAATATTCTGGCTGCACCATGCCAATATAGACCGCCTGTGGGAAGTCTGGCGCAAGCGCGACCCGCACAATCTTGACCCCGATCAGGAGACCTGGCTCAAAGGCCCGGTTGACCGCAAGTTCATCGTGCCTGACCCTGATGGCGAAGGCATCACCTTCACTGCATCACAAATGCTTGATACCACGGCAGCGCCATTGAACTACACTTATCAGGACACCAGCGACCCGCTGGCTGGCAGCACGCGCAAAAAAGTCAGGCTGACAGGCCTGCGTCTCCTGAGCGATGCGCCTATGGTAAATTTTATGGATATCAAATCCGCAGGAGGCCAGGTGGCGACAGAATTATTGGGTGCCAATACCAGCACCATCAAACTGGCAGGTGGTGTTTCACAAACCAGGGTGACGCTGGATACAGCCAGCGCTGACAAGGTCAATAACAGCTTCGACAGCGTCAAACTGCTCAGCACCATGCCCAAAGAACCAGACCGCGTCTTTTTGAACCTGGAAAATATACGCGGCAAAAATGATGCGGCCGTCTTCTATGTGTATGTGAACGTGCCCAATGGTGACGACCCGAAAGACCACCCTGAAAACAAGGTCGGTGTGTTGTCACTGTTTGGTGTATCCGACGCAAGCAAGACAGACAGCCCGCATGGCGGTGCAGGCATCACCCAGGTGTTTGAAATCACCAGCATCGTCGATAACCTGCAGCTCGATGAAAGCCAGCTCAGCGATACCCTGCAAGTGCAATTCGTAGCACGCAATACCGTCAAGCCTGAGCACGACATCACGGTAGAACGCGTCAGCGTGTTCCGCGAAAGCTTGTAGCGAACTGCAAAAGCCTACTAGCCATGTTGTTCGCCATCTTGCGCGCGGCCCTGCTGAGCTGCCCCCGCCCGCTGCTGTTGATCAGCCTGGCGGGCTGGCTGGGTTTGGCTACGCTGCAATTTGGCGTGCGTGTGCCAGAGTACTGCGGCAGCCTTGCCAACATAGACCTGGCTTATCTCGCCAATATCGGCGATCGCCTGGTCTTTGTCTGGCACACCAATTCAAGGCCCACCATGATGGCCAACTGGCTGCTCATGCTGCTGGCCATGATGTCGCCACTGCTCGCGCAAGAAGTGAACTACCTGTGGCAACGCAGCCTCGCGCGCCGCCGCCTGCGCGCCTTGCTGCTGTTTGCCATCGCCTATTTACTGATATGGAGCCTGGCTGGCGCATTCATCATGCTGGCCTCACTGGTGCTGCGCCTGGCCATAGGCGACATGCGCTGGTGCTTTGCCATGTTGCTGGCACTTGCCCTGCTATGGCAAATCAGCCCCGCCAAACAATACTGCCTGAACCGCTGCCATAGCCGCCCCCGCCTCGCCGCCTTTGGCTGGCAAGCTGACCGCGATAGCCTGCGCTATGGCCTGCAAGCCGCCTTCTGGTGTGGCGGCACCTGCTGGGCCTGGATGCTGGCCGCCACCGCCGCCGGCCCCGCCCACTTCCCCTTCATGCTGATCACCTCAGCCTGGCTCCTGATAGACCGCCAGGCCCCGGGCCGCGCACCTGCATGGCAATTGCCATACAGCCTGCGCTGGTACCGCCCCGCCTGATACCACCCGCGCAGCCCCGGTGATATCATCCGTATCACCGAAGAACCAAGGTAAATCTGAACAGGATCACCGACATGAGCACCAACATGAGCACCAACGAGAGCACCAGCATGAACACACCAGCCCCCCGCAGCCTCAACGGCATCACCCTCGAAAAAATCCTCGAACAACTGGTCGCTTATTATGGCTGGGAGCAAATGGGACAGATAATAGACATCAACTGCTTCAAGATCGACCCCAGCATCAAATCCAGTTTGAAGTTTTTACGCAAGACACCGTGGGCACGGGCTAAGGTCGAGGAGTTGTATTTGGGGATGCCGGGGTGAGGCGATATGTTGCCTTGTACCGTAGGGCGCATTGCAATGCGCCGGATGCGGTTCCAGAAACGACTAAAGTACGTGCAACTCCTGCATAAAACATGATCAAAGCTTTTCCCATAAAGCATCCCACATGTTAGTAAATGTCGATACGATGTGATGCAAGACAATTGGCTATCATAATTTTTGACACGATTTCCTGATCTATTTCCATCTAGTTTTCACGGTTAGAAAATTAAAGAGGTTCACAATAATGAGTGAATTATTGAGCTTTACATAATTGATGACATCACCACAACTCCGCCTGCTTCCAACATGCCATGATGATGGATGGACGGCGTTGTGCGCTTTTGAGTTTGTTGCGGGCAATTGTTTGCAATTCGGCGAGGTTGTTCGGGCAGAAGTTTGCCAACGCATGTCGCTTGAGCCAGCCCCAGAGATATTCGACAGGATTGAGGTCCGGCGCATACGGGGCAGGAATGCGATTTGAATGTACCCATTGGTGCTGTCGAGGTATTCGCGCACCAGTTTCGATTTGTGCGCCCTGAGCCCATCGCGGATGATCAACAGCGGCTGCTTCAAATGCGCTTTGAGCGCCTTGAGAAACTCGACAATTTGCTCCTTCTTGATGCTACCCTCGTGGAAGCGGAACAAGTAGTTCTTCCTGGTCACACCTGCAATCACGGACAAATGTTTCCAGTTGATATGAAACTGAATAATCGGCGTTTTCCCTTTGAGTGCCCAAGTGCGCACACGGGTAGGCCGTTCGCTGATTCCGGACTCGTCGATGAATACAATCAGTCGATTCTCTCTCGAGGCTTTTTTTTGAGCGCAGGCCAGGTCTTTTTCTTGAACTCCTGTACAGCATCTTCGTTACGTTCGATGGCGCGACGCTCCGGCTTTTGGTTACTGAATCCCAGTGCGCCAAGAATGCGCCAAACGTGCACTTCACTGAACGACACTTCGAACTTTCTTTCAATAAGTAGACGCACGCGTTTAAGTGTCCACAACTCGGTGCCAAAACCATGTTCCGTCGGACTATCGAGAAGGCAGCGCCGCAACTCCCCTAATTCCATGGCATCAAGTTGTGCAGGCCGCCCCTTTCCGCCTACTGCGCGCAGCGCGTCAAGGCCTCCTTCATCGAGTATGGCTTTCCAGGTATATACCGTGTTGCGTGCTACACCGACCACCAGCGCTACTTCGGCGCACCCTCTGCCTTGCAGCAGAAGCCGACCCGCCTTGACTCGTCGCTTTGCTCCATCTTCTATTTCTTTCGCCATCTCATACCTCCAGTACGGACATCATATTGGGATAACGAATGAAATCAAAAACGGTTGTCATGATTTACGTAAGCATCAATAATCACCGCTACAGCACCCGGCTTGCAAGCAGCCAGCGTGCGCATGCCCGTGCAAAAGACTACTGGCATTCCTTTTGTCGCCATCAGCGATGCCCCGGTGCTGTACTTGCAGAACTGGCGCATATCTCCACCCTATGCAACACGGCCTGACCCCAACCAGGCACTGGCAGACAATGACATGAATACCTGGAACTGGGGTCAGCCTCCCTTCCTGGAAATCGCCGTCGAGGATAGTGATGCCAGGGCGAACCACTTCCATCTGTTCCGCACAAATTTTATCCAGGATAAAAAACTGAGTAGTGGCAAGGCACGCCTGCTGTTTTCACGTATCAACGGTAAGGCAGAAATCTGGATGAACGGGAAATTGCTGGGATCAAAAACCTCGCTGGGTACGGGTGATCTCAGTGTTGACCTGCCCGCTGGCGAAGGGCCTGCACAACTGACTGTGCTGGTGGAAGCGGAGCCGGGCAAGAAGGCCGGACTGGAAAGAAATATTATTGCAGAGCCGAAAAAGTAAGCACAAATAAGCGAGTATCACATTAAAAAACGAGCCGGACATTTGCCTGCAACAAGCAAATGCCCAGACTCTCAACCCCGATTTTCTTAGGGTTTTCCTGGGTTAAAAACAAACAGTTTCAAGTCCGTTGCAGGTACGATTTCCGTCAGCGGCAAATCGCGATGCGGTGCCTGCGCTGTCCATGCCAGACGATATACCCTGCCGTTAGCGTCGCTTGTTTCAGTGGTATTGATCTGCATGTCCGGCCCAGGTTTGAAATAGGTAGAGAACATCTCTGCCACGCCAGCGACCTTGTTTTCTGAGACAGTTTCCAAGGTTCTGGAATCGACACTGAATTCCAGTCTTTGCCCAAGACGTGTCACTGTCACCAGCAGTTGTCCGGGCTTGCCTGGGCGTGCGCCTTCGACAAAGATTTCAGAATTCAGCGAGCCATTGCCTTTAAAGTCCCAGCGATAATTGGTCCATGCGCTAATCTGTTTCAATTTCCAGCCGTTCTTTTCATGTCGCGCCAGCCAGATTTGCGTATTTCCTGCTGCATCGTATTTATGGTAGGTGATGATGGCGCGCCCTTCTTCATCAAAGCCCAGCACCGTATTATTATTGATCATGCCGCCACTTACAGGTACCGGGTCGACAATCTCCGCCTGCTTAAGACGTATCGGCAAAGTCAGGGGACTGCCATCGGCACGTTCCCAATGCACGAGGTCACGGCTTTTAGCGTAAGACAGGTCATGATTGGTTTCGGCCCTGGGTGATTCGCGCCATACCCAGGCGACATGAAAGTAACTGTCACTTCCTCTGGTTGGACCCATGAAGTAGGCATTGCGCTGCCCTTCACCATCGGTCAGCGGACTATCGGTCAAGGCTTTCCAGCTTTGAGATTTCTCGTCGTAGATATTATAAATTTCATTGCCACGACCGCTGCTGCCATCGCGGTATTTGAAAATCAATTGTCCCTGATGATTTTTCAAAAACACCGGATAGGTCATCGCCTTTTCACGTGCGGCATCCAGCATCAGCGGCACCCGTCGCAGGCTGCGCACATCGCCGGACGAATCCGAACGAAACATCGTCAACGGATCTACATGCATATTGGCGGCAATATGCATGGCACCAGAAGCATCCAGTGCCATCGCGATCAGGTTATGACTATCCCAGCCCAGCCAGGTATCAAGCTTGTGATAGACCCAGTGACTGGGTGCATTCAATGGCCGTTGCGCTACCGTCAGTTGACGGTTGGCGTCGTAGTAAGCCACATACAGGTGGTCTTTGCTTGTGGTTATGGCAAACGGTACCGAATGCCCTGACCAGACCTTGTCTATCGCTTCTATGGAAACCGGCGTGGACACCGGCGTTGAAGCAGGTACGGATGTTGCTGCCGGGCTAGCGGCAATTGCCAACTGGCCGGAAGCCAGTGCTAGCATGAATAGCAACGGACAGCTGATCTTCAGCATAAGTGATCTCCTTGATTTTTTTATCCAACAGCAGGGCTGTTTTTCCAGTTGGCTTTGATAAACCTGCACTATAGGCGGCCTAAGATTATAGGTTTAAGGACCAAGGCAATCACCATGATCACAGACTTCAGACGCATATGCGCAAAACTTTGATTGAAATAATACTGTATATATACAGGCAACAGGGCAGTAAGAATGGCGGCACGCCAGCACGGCAAATAGTGCCGTGCCGCCGACGATCAGGAGAGCTGAGGAATGGAAAGGACGAGAAAGGAGTGCTGGCTTAAGGGTTTTCTGCTGCAGGCAATTTCCTTTCCAGCTTCAAGCCTGCTGCAGTGCGGGCTGGAAAACCCTTCCAGTAGGTATGGTCGGCTTTTGGCTGGCCAGTTGCATCCACACTCCGTTTTCCATCCTGCGCATTCTCTGGCAGGTTCAGCTAAGCATCCATGCTGGCATCACTTTTCAGATACTTGCCCAGGAAAGCGGTGACAAAGTGCTGTGCAATATTGTTCATCCTGGTGTTATCCCAGACGGCGTCGATATAGGTTTCTGCAGGCACCT
The DNA here is from genome assembly GCF_009937955.1 of Undibacterium sp. KW1. Lineage (NCBI taxonomy): Bacteria > Pseudomonadati > Pseudomonadota > Betaproteobacteria > Burkholderiales > Oxalobacteraceae > Undibacterium > Undibacterium sp. KW1. The sequence goes on from NZ_AP018439.1 coordinate 4,593,848, forward strand.
TCTTCAGGCCTGGTACAGGCAACCAGGCTTCTTCTGGTGCGGGTATGGGTGCGCCGGCATTGTGGTTGGCGTTCTCAATGGTCAGCAGATAGCGTCTGGCGTTGACACTATTTTCATAGATGTTGCGCACACCGGGCGCATAGCCGGATATGTCATCGACGCTGCCCGCCACAAAAAAGATGGGTGTACGGATAGCGGACAAACCAGCGGCATCCCATAAGCCCGCATTCTAGCACCAGGGTGCAAATGCAACCGCCGCCTTGATGCGTCTATCCTGTGATGCCAGATAGGTAGCATTGCCGGCCTGCCGTACAGCCAGCGCCCGGTTGGGAACAAAAGCCCCATCCACACTGGCCGCTGTCAAACCACCACCAATGGTATTCACTACGCCATAGCCACCCATTGAATAACCGATCAGGCCGGTATTGTCCGCATTGACCAGTCCGTCGAACCTGCCGCTGGCATCAGCTTTGTTCAGGGCAGCCATCTGGTTCAAGACAAACAACTGGTCCAGTGAGCGGTTCAGCAAGGTGCTGGAAAACGCCTTGAGATCATGATAAGTGCTTTCGGCATGATCGATGGCGACCACCACATAGCCTTTGCTGGCCAGGTTTTCTGTCAGATGGCTCAGCAGGTAGCGATTACCCGGATAACCATGCGACACGATCAGCAGCGGGTAAGGACCATGCTGTTTGTCGGGTGCAGCATCGCGCACCGCCTGGCCGCTCAGGCTGACTTCGGTCTTGCCATCACGCAGATAGGTCTGGTATTTGCCGCCCGATGCCTGCTGTGGTTTCAACGTGGCGGGGTACCAGATTTCTACCGTCAGCGGGCGGTCGTAATACACCGTTTCGCCACCAGGCTTGCTGTTAAGGATATCAACTTGCTTTGGATTCACCAGATTCAGGCTGGTGACGCCCACCCTGTGCTGGCCATAGGCTGCCAGCTCGGGCGCATCGGGTCGTATCTGGTCAATGTGATTATCCTGCGCGCCCGCCAGGTATGGTGCGAACAAAGCGCAAGCAGCAAACACAATGCATAGTTTTCTTATCGTCATGAAGGCTTTCGTCAGAAATAGGTATATCTGCGGACATGCTAGCTAATTTGCCAGCACACCGCAGAAAAATGACAGGAATCACTCTTTATTCGGAAATGCCAATCCCAGATTGTCACGCAAAGTCGTGCCTTCATAGCTGCGCCGGAACAGGCCACGTTTTTGCAATTCCGGCACCACCAGTTCGGCAAAGTCTTCCAGCCCGCCAGGCAGATACGGCGACATGATGTTGAAGCCATCTGCGGCTTCGCTTTCTAACTATAACTGCATCTGGTCAGCGATCATCTCTGGTGTACCTATCAGTGTAAAGTGTCCACGGCCACCGGCAATACGCAGATACAGTTCACGTATGCTCAGGTTTTCACCCTGAGCCAGCTGGGTCAGCAATTTTTGCCGGCTTTGCTGGCCATTGTCTGTCAAAGGCAGCTCTGGCAAAGGTTCATCCAGCGGATAAGCCGATAAATCAAAATTGCCTATCATGCGACCGAGCAGCGCCAGACCATCTTTGGGTACGAGCAGGTCTTGCAATAGCTGGAATTTTTCTTGTGCTTCTTCCTGCGTTCTTCCCACCACCGGGAACAGGCCGGGCATGATCTTCAGGCTGTCTGCCGAACGCCCGGCCTGCACCACCCGGCTTTTCAGGTCACGGTAGAAAGCCTGGGCAGATGCCAGGTTGGGGTGGGCGGTAAACACCACATCCGCCGTTTCTGCCGCCAGATTTTTGCCAGCTTCTGACCCACCGGCCTGCACCACCACTGGATGGCCCAGCGGGCTGCGGCTGACATTCAAGGGCCCGGTAACCGAAAAATGATCGCCCTTGTGGTTCAAAGCATGCAATTTATCTACATCGAACTGTATACCTTTTTCCTTATCGTTCAGGATGGCATCGTCTTCCCAGCTATTCCACAGGCCTTTGACCACCTGATGGAATTCCCTGGCCCTGGCATAACGCTCTCCATGTGCAACATGGTCGCTGCGGCCAAAATTTGCTGCCTCACTGGCATTGTCGGAGGTCACCAGGTTCCAGCCGGCACGCCCGCCAGAGATGCGGTCCAGTGAAGCAAACTTGCGTGCAACATGGTAAGGCTCGTTATAGGTGGTGGTCGCAGTGCCAATCAGGCCAATATGCTCGGTCACTGCCGCCAACGCTGACAGCAGTTTCAAAGGTTCCAGCCCGCCGACGCCGCTGGTCAGGGCAACACTGTCGGCAAAGAAGATGGTATCAAAACAGGCACGCTACGCCGTCTGTACCAGTTTTTTGTATAGTTTGAATGGATCGCGACCATCATCGGCCAGCGGATGCCGCCAGGCTGCCACATGATGGCCGTTATGCAGCAGGAAAGCGCCCAGTTTCAATTGAGGTGTTGCCTTGGCTTCAGAAATCCTTCCTGAAGTTGACGCCGAAATAGCGCTGATCATCACGCGGTACTGCACGGGTCACCGTATTGGTACCATTCACCAAATTGATCGCATACGATTTGTCACCCAGATTCTTTGCGATCAATGCCAGACGCCAGCCGTTTTCTGGTGCAGCCAATGCCACACTGGCATTCCACAATCCAACGCTACCCTGTATCGTGGTTGCAGACTGGAACAGGTCATACTGCACCTTGCTTTGCCAGCTGAAATCGGTCGCCAGGTCCACCTGTGCAAGCCATTGCTCAGTGGTACCACATAACTGGCGCGGGCAAAGGATTTCCACTTCGGTGAAAACGGCAGAGTCTGCCCATTCAAAGAGCAGGATGCTGCCGCTGCCACCGGGTAGTTGAACTGGTCTATACGTGCATCCACATAGGCCTGCGAAGCACTCAGGTTCAGGCGCGATATCGGCCGGGCTTCCAGCTCCAGTTCAACACCACGGGTATCGTCAAGAACCTTGGGCGCATACAGGTGGTGCTTCAACGGCTGTTTACAGATAGTTGGAAATTTCGATCAGGTTTTCGTCTGGATCGCGAAAGTAGACCGAACGTATCGGTCCCATGGCGCCGGTGCGTTGCACAGGGCCTTCGGTAATAACCACGTTCACCGCTTTGAGATGTTTGATGACATCGTCGACTGTCGTGCTGGCAATGATGCATAAGTCGACCGACCCTGGTGTCGGACGGTGTGCATGCGGCACGATTTCCCGTCCAAGCTGATGCAGGTTGAATTTCTGTCGTCCGAATACCAATGCCTTGCGTCCCGAGCCAAAAGTCTCAACCTTGACACCAATTGCACGAACATAAAATTCGCAGGTACGTTCAACGTCGGCCACCGTCAGTACGATGTGGTCAAAGCGGTCGAGTACGACTGGATGAGGGGAGGTGGGCGTGGTCTCCGCGCTGGCGAGATTGCCTGTTCCGGTTGCGGCGATAGTGGCAAGGCCGAGCCCAAACTTGCCAAGCGCGGCGCGGCGGGCCGAGTTAATGCTATTTTCTGACATTTTTTTCCCCTTTTTCGGTTTTCATTGTGACAGTCCACTTGGACATCATGTTTCAAGAATCAAAGGGAGAGAATTTCCAAATTCTCCATCATGCTTTACGGCTACGAAAGGCTGGCCGCGCCATGGCACTGACAGCTCCATGGCAAGAGATGCAGCCTAGTCATGCGACAGCGAACCACACATAGCGCCACCGAACGTAGTTGTTACTTCATAACGCATACGGGCGGCGGCGTTGGCCATGATGCATATACGTAGCCATCGTCTGCCAGCACATGAAACCACACCTGTGTACCTGCCCCGGGTGAGGTTGCATTCGGCGCTTTGCAACACTTTCCAGAATGGAAGGTGTTGTTGAGGGAATATTGATTGTCATTTTGTGTTTTTAATTAGACAATGATTTTGCCGCATTTTTTGGCTAGCGCCTATTTGCTGACTTGCCTGGGACCATCATGAAACTTCTGTTTAACTTAAGCATCGGTACCCGTCTGGGTGTTGGTTTCGCTTTCGTGCTGTCTCTATCTGTGATTGGCACCGCCATTGCCTACAGCAACGCTGCCACCAGCTTGGAGCAGACCAGGCAAATGATGGACAAGCCGCTTGCCAATGAGCGACTGGCTTCAGACCTAAACGCCCTGATGTCGGCAGCGATTGTGCGAACCTCGATTTTAGTCCGCAGTAATGATGCCGAGCTCGCCGATAAGTTAGCGAATGATGTAGCGGAAGGTACGCGTGGTGGCGGCGAGTTGCTTGGAAAGCTGGAGCAATTGATGACCACGCCAGAAGAAAAAAACATCTTCGCCCGCACCTTGCAGGTGCGTGCGTTTTTTCAAAAGGCCAAAACGGACATCGTTAAACTGAAAGGCGCGGTATCTTCAGACGAAGTCGAGCGCAAATATGGCGAAACCTTCATGCCTGCCGCGCGCGCCTACCAGGAGCAGGTCCGCCAGCTACTAGTATTCCAGCGCCAACGTATCGACGATGCGGCACGCCGCATTGAAGCAAGCACCCGTAATTCCAACCAGTTAATGATTGGTTTGACAATGCTGATGTTGCTTTCAGGGGCTTTCATTGCACATGCCATTTCTCGCTCGATCACGCAACCCGTCAAGCAGGCATTGCATGTCGCGACAACGGTGGCCAGTGGCGACTTGAGCCTGGACTTGCCGGAGGCAGCGGCGCGTGATGAAATTGGCGAACTAATGAGTGCTCTCAAGCATATGAACGAGGCATTGCGCGACGTAGTTGGCGAGGTTCAGGATGGCACACAGGTAATTGCATTGGCATCGAGAGAAATAGCCGAAGGCAACCACGATTTGTCGAGTCGTACAGAACACCAGGCTAGCTCGCTGGAGGAAACTGCTTCCTCTATGGAACAATTGACTGCAACGGTGCGGCAAAATGCGGATAGTGCCCAGCATGCGAATCAACAGGCCAAAGCCGCATCCGAGGTTGCTGCGCGCGGCGGTCGCATCGTGAGCGAGGTGGTGGTCACCATGGAAGCGATCAACGCCTCGTCCCAGCGTATCGCCGATATTATCAGTGTGATAGACGGGATCGCGTTTCAGACCAATATTCTTGCACTCAATGCCGCAGTTGAGGCAGCACGGGCAGGCGAGCAGGGGCGGGGATTTGCCGTGGTGGCCAGCGAGGTGCGGAACCTGGCGCACCGTGCGGCCAGCGCCGCCAAGGAAATCAAGGATTTGATAGACAGCTCGGTGTTACAAGTGGTAAGCAGCACCGCATTAGTACAGCGTGCCGGCACCACCATAGAAGAAGTGGTTAGCAGTGTACAAAGGTTGGCGCAGACGATTAGTGAAATCACCGCCGCCAGCCGGGAACAGAGCGTAGGTATCGACCAAGTGAATATAGCGGTAGTCGAAATGGATAACTTCACACAGCAAAATGCCGCAATGGTCGAAGAGGCCGCCGCGACCGCATCCAGTTTGCAGCAACAAGCAGCGAAGTTAGCCGATGTGGCTGCCAGATTCAAGCTGGGGGCGGGCAACCTTGGTGATGGCCGTGCGCCAGTGCAGCGCACTCCCCTGGCATTGCCGCGCTAACGTCACAAAGCTCGCTCGCAATGACTGCTTCTAGTGGACTTTAAATGTGACAGTCCGCTAGTCCACGGCCTTGTCCCAGCAGTTAGCCCTTGTCAGCGGCACGCAAATGCGCCAATAGCTTGGAAGCTTCAGGAACCAAGGCAGCTTCCGACTTCACACCCAGCCACAGCGTACGTTGCGCCCATGTATCGGTCAGTGGAATGGCCCGCAGGTTGCTAGCGAGTAATTCAGGCGGGACCGCGCCGTCTGGCAGGACGCCGATGCCCAACCCGGCAGCAATCATGCGGCACATGCCGTCGAAGCTACTGACCTGAATGCGCAATCGCAGTGGCTTGTCATGAGTGAGCGAAGCATCAGTCAGTCGTTTCAGTAGTGAGCTGCCGTGATTGAGGCCGACGAAGTCGTAGTTCAGCGTATCGCTAAAACTGATTGCAGGCAGCGTCGCCAATGCATGGTCGGCGCGTACTACCACCATCAGCTTATCGCGACGGTAAAGGTATTTCTCCAGCCCACGAGAGGATACATTGTCGGCAAATATACCGAGATCGGCCTCCCCCGAGAGTACAGCAGTCACGATCTGATCGCTTAACATTTCTTCCAGGCTGATGCGAATAAGCGGATGGACTTCCACAAAACTCGCAAGATCGGCTGGCAGAAACTGAATGATGGCTGAAGTGTTGGCCCAGATGCGGACGTGGCCGCGCACGCCGATTGCAAAGTCTTCCATCTCTCCCGCCATACGGTTCACAGTGTCCAGCACGCTGCGTGCGTGGTGTGCAAGCTGTTCTCCGGCCGGTGTCAGTTCCAGGCCCCGTGGCAAGCGCACGAACAGGGCGGTATCCACAGTCCTTTCCAGATCAGCAATGCGCTTACTGAGGGCCGACAAGGTCATATGCGACTTGTCGGTTGCCTTGGTAAGGCTGCCAGTTTGCGCCACCATCAGAAAGATGCGTAGCGACTGCAGGTCGAAATGAGTAGGATTGATCACGTGAGGAAGGTGTTTGGGGGATGGCAGGAGAATAGAGGACGTGGGCGGGCTTGTCAACGTAGCGATACTACGGTTTTCTTGTAAGGAAAGGGCCTTTGAGAAATCACTGATTTTAAATACCGTATGGTGCGCCTACGATGGTACCGATGGTCAGACCAAATGGAGGAGATAACTATGAACAAGCCGCTCCACGGCGTCCGTGTTCTTGAGATGGGACAACTAATCGCTGGCCCATTCGCGGCCAAGATGCTGGCGGAATTCGGCGCTGAGGTAATCAAGATCGAACCGCCGGGTACCGGCGATCCGCTGCGCAAATGGCGTCTGCTGCACGAAGGCACGTCGGTATGGTGGGCGGCACAGTCGCGTAACAAGCAGTCAGTTACGCTGGATCTGCGCACGCCTGAAGGCCAGGACGTGATACGCACGCTGGTGAATGAGTGTGATGTGCTCATCGAGAATTTTCGCCCTGGCGCTATGGAAGGCTGGGGCTTGGGTTGGGACACGCTGCATAAAATCAATCCACGTCTCGTGATGCTGCGGGTCTCAGGTTATGGCCAGGATGGCCCCTATCGCGATCGCCCCGGTTTTGGCGTGGTGGGTGAAGCCATGGGGGGCTTGCGCCACCTGAGCGGAGAGCCTGGTCGTACCCCTGTCAGGGTAGGCGTGTCGATTGGCGATTCGTTGTCGGCGCTGCACGGTGTGATTGGCATCTTGCTTGCGTTGCGTCATCGCGATCAGAACGGCGGCGACGGCCAGATGATCGACGTCGCCCTGTATGAATCCGTCTTCAACATGATGGAAAGTCTGTTACCCGAGTATTCCGTTTTTGGCACGGTGCGGGAACCTGCCGGCAGCAGTTTGCCGGGCATCGCCCCGACAAACGCCTATCAGTGCTCCGATGGCAAATATGTGCTGATCGCTGGCAACGGTGACGGTATTTTTCGCCGTCTGATGGATGTGATCGAACGTCCCGACCTACGCGACGACCTCGCGTTGGCGCAGAACGACGGTCGCGTTAAACAAGTGCAGCGACTGGATGCTGCCATCGGTGAATGGAGCAGCCAACACACCCTGGAGCAAGCGCTGTTTGCATTGAATGGCGCAGGGATTCCTGCTGGCCGGATCTACGACATCGCCGATATCGCTGCAGACCCCCACTACAAGGCACGCAATATGCTGCTGGACGCGAAACTTGACGATGGCACACCCGTGAAATTGCCAGGCATCATTCCGAAGTTGAGTGCAACTCCCGGCGAAGTACGTCACCAAGCACCCAAGCTAGGCCAGCATACCGACCAGGTGCTGGCTGGTATCGGGATCGATAGCGCAACGCGGGACGAATGGCGTCAGCGCGGCATCATATAATTGGGAGCCCTTATGAGCAAACAGCGTCTATACATCCAGGAAGTGGCCACCCGTGACGGCTTCCAGAACGAGGCAGCTTACGTCGAAACCGACGCCAAGATCGCACTGGTCAACCAGCTTAGCAAGTGCGGTTATGCCAAGATCGAAGTCACCTCGTTCACCTCGCCGCGCGCGATACCGGCACTGCGCGATGCCGAAGCGGTGATGCATCAAATAACCCGCAAGCCGGGCGTGATCTACACCGTGCTGGTGCCAAACCTTCGCGGTGCAGAACGCGCACTCTCCTGTAATGTGGATGAGATCAACTTGGTGATGTCAGTCAGCGAAAGCCATAACCGTACCAACCTGCGCATGACGCGTGAAGAATCGTTCACGCAACTGCAAGAAGTAATCACCTTGGCCAAGCAAACGCCGGTGGCAATCAATGTCTCGCTATCGACGGCAATGGGCTGCCCGATGGAGGGAGATGTGCCGGTGGCGACCGTGCTGGATTGGATGCAACGCTTTGCCGACCTTGGAGTCGACGGTGTCACCCTGTGTGACACCACCGGCATGGCTTATCCGGCCCAGGTGGCAGAACTGAGCTTCGCTGCGCGTGCACGTTTCCCGCAACTGGAACTGACCCAGCACTTCCACAACACTCGTGGCCTGGCGGCAGCCAACGCGCTGGCTGCGGTGGCTGCGGGAATAGACCGCTTCGACGCCTCGTTGGGGGCTTAGGCGGCTGCCCTTATGCACCTGGGGCGACGGGTAACGTTTGCACAGAAGAGCTGGTGCATCTGTTCGAACTGCAAGGCTATGATACCGGTGTCGATCTCAATGGCATCCTGCACGCTTCTGCCTTGTTGCCAGGGTTGATTGGACATGACGTACCCAGCCAGCTCCTAAAGGCCGGACCGCGTCTGAAACTGCACCCAATGCCAGCCAACAATGGCATGCCGACTCAAGTATTCAGGGCTTAAGGTGAACACAATGCGACTCATCGATCATCTCGACCATCTGGTACTGACCTGTGTGGATGTTGAAGCGACCTTGCATTTCTATTCCAAGGTATTGGGAATGCAGGTCGAAACCTTTGGCGCGGGCCGCACCGCGTTCCGCTTTGGCAACCAGAAAATCAATTTGCACCAGAAAGGAAAGGAATTCGAACCTAAGGCGCACCTGCCGGTGCCTGGTGCGCTTGACCTGTGCTTTATCGCCGCTGTACCGCTCAACGACGTGATCGCGCATCTGCGCGATTGCCATTGGCCGATCATCGAAGGTCCGGTGGAACGCACTGGTGCTACCAGCAAGATCCGATCGGTCTATATCCGCGATCCGGATTTCAACCTGATTGAAATATCAGAGTTGATTACATAATCAGCACTACCATCCCAAGACGGTCCCACAAAAAATATCAGGAGACAGACCGAATGAACAACATACTGCAAGCCGGGCCAGCGCCCGCAAAACCCGCCATCATCCGACGCAAGCCTTGGTGGCGACAGCTATATATCCAGGTGCTCATCGCCGTGGTGCTGGGCATACTGCTCGGGCACTACGCGCCATCCACCGCGACTTCGATGAAACCGCTGGGAGACAATTTCCTCAAGCTGGTTAAGCTGATGGTGGCACCATTGATCTTCTGCACCGTGGTACACGGTATCGCAAGCATGGGCGACATCAAGGCCGTCGGGCGACTGGGTCTCAAGGCCCTGGTCTACTTTGAAGTGATGACCACGTTGGCATTAATCATCGGCTTGCTCATGGTGAACTTATTCCATCCAGGTAGCGACATGCATATCGACCCTGCCACGCTGGATGTCAAGGCGATTGCAGGTTTCACCCAAACAGCGCATGACCAAACCGTCGTGGGCTTCCTGTCCCATATCATACCCAAAACCGTGTTCGGCGCTTTCACTGACGGCGATATATTGCAAGTCCTTTTTATCTCCATCGTTTTTGCGTTTGGCCTGCAGGCTCTGGGGGAGACTGGCCAGCCCATGCTGAAAGTGATCGATATCGGCGCTCACACCTTCTTCAACATGGTGCGTATCGTCATGTATGTATCGCCTATTGGCGCTTTTGGCGCGATCGCATTCACAATCGGTCAGTATGGCGTAGGTTCGCTGACCTCTTACGCACGCTTGCTCGGTACCTACTATATCACCGCCGTATTTTTCGTCGTTGTGGTGCTGGGCCTGACCTGCAGACTGTCTGGATTCAGCCTGTACAAATTCCTGCGCTATATTCGTGAGGAACTGATGATAGTGCTTGGCACATCCTCGTCCGAGTCGGCGCTTCCCCGGCTGATGGGTAAGCTTGAACGTCTTGGCTGCGACAAATCTGCTGTCGGCCTCATAGTGCCAGCAGGGTATTCCTTCAACCTCGACGGCAGTTGCATCAACATGACAGTACTGGCGGTATTCATTGCCCAAGCCACAGACACCTATTTGTCGCTGGGGCAGCAAGTCACCCTGCTGGTCATTCTGTTGCTGACCTCCAAAGGGGCGGCCAGCGTCAGCGGCGGTGCCTTTGTTGTACTGGCTGCGACCCTGGGTACCATACCGGGATTCCCGGTTGCTGGTTTGGTGTTGGTGCTGGGCGTCTATCGCTTCATCTCGGAAGGTGGTGCGCTCGTCAACGTGATCGGCAACGGAATCGCCACCATCGTGGTGTCGAAGTGGGAGAAAGTGCTTGATGAGCCCACCCTGCATCGGGAGCTCGAAAGAGGTCCGACACCCACACAGTCAACTCTTCCTTGAACTTTTTAAATAGGTCATATCATGAAAGTAGTCTTTCTTGACGCGGGCACCTTGCCAAGCCCTTTGTATTTTCCTGATGATTCAATTCAGTATCAGGCGTTTCCATCGACGGCACCAGAGCAGGTTATCGAACGCATCAGCGGCGCGACGGTAGTGATCACCAACAAGGTCCGACTCAACGCTGCGCATCTGGAATCAAGCCCGCAGCTAAAGTTGGTTGCGGTCGCTGCCGCCGGTACAGACAACATTGATCTGGTCACAGCGGTCAAACTTGGTATCCGTGTACAAAACGTACCAGATTATGGCTCCGACTCTGTGGCCGAACATGTTATCGCGACGCTCTTTGCACTGCGCCGCCACATCATCACCTACGCTGCCGCAGCTATTGATGGCCGATGGTCGGGGGCCCCCCAGTTCTGCTGGAACGGTCCCCGCATCCGCGACCTGGGCGGTAGCGTGTTGGGAGTAGTGGGGCGTGGTCGCATCGGCCAGGCCACCGCGCGCCTGGCCATGGGACTAGGAATGCAAGTGCTGTACGCCCAGGCACCCGGCTCAACGCAACGCGATGACGAACTTCCGCTGGACAACTTACTCGCCGTTGCCGACGCACTTACCCTGCACGTCCCGCTGACCGATTTGACCCGTGGCCTGATCGGACAAAGCGCACTTGAAAAAATGAAGCCAGATGCGATCCTCATCAATACCGGGCGGGGTGCGCTGGTCGATCCGCTCGCATTGGCATCAGCGCTGCGTAACCAGACAATCGGCGGCGCGGCGATTGATGTGCTGGAAGTTGAACCCCCGCCACATGACCACCCCTTGCTTGCTGCCGACATTCCAAATCTGCTGTGCACCCCCCATGTGGCGTGGGCCAGCCAGCGTGCTCAGGCGCGGTTGGCTGCCACGCTGGTTCAGTTGGTGCTAGAGCAGCGCAGAGTGTCTTGAACGGGTAACAAACTTCATCAGGGGTACATGATGGCACACGATACCAACCAGCCTTTGCGGGTGCTGATCGCACCGGACTCGTTCAAAGGCAGTCTGCAAGCGCACGAAGTGGCACAGCATATCGCCACTGGTGTGAAACAGGCAATCCCAAACAGCGTCATCACGCTGGCACCGATAGCCGACGGAGGCGAAGGTACCGCAAGAACGGTAGTCCAAAAGCTGGGAGGACATTGGGGCACGATTACCGTGACCAATGCCAACGGTCATGAGACAGAGTTGCCCTTTGGCGTTTGCAACAGCGCCACAGTGCCAGTATTTGCGATTTTCGACGTAGCTGAAATTGTCGGCCTGCCGGATGCCATACTGCCAGTTGAAGCTCGCACCACACAAGGAGTAGGCGAAGCGGTGCGAGCACTGGTCGGGCAAGGTTACAAAACGATCGTCGTTGGCCTGGGTGGCTCTTCAACCAACGATGGCGGCGTCGGCTTGCTGGCTGAGTTAATGGTGAACGTAAAAGATACGCATGGAAACGTGTTCGCACCAACACTTGGCACATTGGACAAAGTAAGCTCGGTGTCCATGCGTGAGGATGCTGCATGGCTATCCAACGTCAGTCTGATCGCACTCACTGATGTCAATAGCCCACTCGCCGGGCCCAACGGAGCAAGTCACATTTTCGGTACCCAAAAAGGCCTTATTGACGTCGATAAGGCCGATTGTCTGGTGCAGAAATTCGCCTCCAGGATCGGCACCATGCTCAACGAAGACCATTCCCGTATTGCAGGTGCGGGTGCGGCTGGTGGCTTGGGTTTTGCCATTCGGGTCCTGGGTGGCAGGCTGCAACCTGGTGCTGAATTTATATTGAATGTCCTGGGTTTGGATGATACGGGCATGGACTTCGACTGGGTGATCACAGGCGAAGGTCACTCCGACAGCCAGACACTCCTGGGAAAAGGCCCTGTCTGCGTCGCCAGACTGGCAAAGAAAAAAAATATCCCCGTAACCCTATTGTCCGGCGCAATAGCAAGCAGCACAGAACTGTTTGACGAATTTGATGGCTGCTTTTCGATTCAGCGCTCACCCGTGACACTTGCGTTTGCGATTCAACATACCGACGCACTGTTAGAGTCTGCAGCGCATAACCTTGCAGCACTCTTCCTCTGTGCTGCACGCAGGAATCAATAATAGAACTGACGAAAAATCGCCCCATCGCTGCAATGTATGCATCATCGAAGACGGCCCCTACTGGCTGCTGGCTGGGGGTCGATTTGTTTTAGGTGCAATAAGTGACGGCAGGAGATCGAGCATTGGCGTGAGGGTAGTTCTGTAAGTCAATGATTTCATTAAGGTTTCAGCTCATCGTTTTTCATCGGTTATGTGGCGTCAAACTGTTGCCGGTTTTAGCTAGGGCGTGTTGACATATCTATTTTGCATGAGGGCTGTTAACTTTTCCGAAAATGTTGACGTCCTTGAATTTGGGCGAATCAAGGATGTCGAGAATGTTGTTGCGTGACGATCAATGGGCAAGAATAGAGAGGCTGTTGCCTGGACGAACAGGAGGCGGAGGCAGGGCTGGTGGAAATGACAGGCTGTTTATTGAAGCAGTGTTGTGGATAGCCCGCACAGTTAGTCCGTGGCGAGATTTGCCGGTTGAGTTTGGCTACTGGAACACGGTCTATACGCGCTTTGCGCGGTGGTCTGAGCGAGATAGTTGGCAAAGTATTTTTTCTGTGTTGCGAGAAGAAGCTGATTTTGAAGAGGTGTACCTTGATAGCACAGTGGTGAGAGCACACCAACACGCAACGGGCGCTGCCAAAAAAAAGGAGAGCAAGCTCTTGGCCGTTCTCGCGGGGGATTGACTACTAAAATTCATGTATGTGTGGAAGGCTTGGGGGAAGCAGCCCGTTTCCTGCTTACTGGGGGTCATTGTCATGATGTGACGCAAGCAGAGGCATTACTCAAAGACCTACAGCCAGGAGCAGTACTGGCAGACAAAGCTTATGATGCCAATGCTTTGATTGCGCGCATTCAAGAGAGAAATGCGAAGGTTGTGATCCCGTCAAAATCGAACCGGAAAGAGCCAAGAGAAATTGATGCTTTTCAGTATCGCAACCGCAATGTAATCGAACGTTTTTTTGCGAGAATCAAACAATTCAGACGAATTGCAACACGCTATGACAAGTTGGCTTCTCGCTTCGCCTCATTCTTCGCTATTGTGGCTTCTTTTGAATGGCTAAAATGATATGTCAACACGCACTAGTAGCTGACAGGATAATCCTTGGGGAACTTGCGTCCGCCAAAGGCTTTCTTTTGCGTCCAGTCCAGCGGCGGGCTGGTCCAGTAAGTATCGGTTTCTGGCAGGCCGAGAGAAAGAAAACCTTCCGATGCCAGATACATGCTGCCATTATTGGAATACCAGTCGCCCAGTTCCGGTTGATGGCCGACAAAACCTATGGTCAGGAAACCATCGCTGGTGAAATTGCTGGGCTCGGTCCAGATCGCCTTGTGGACTGCCTGCATGGCGGCGCGTACCTGGCCTTCTGGCAGGCTGGCGGGCAATTGCTTGCGCCATGCCAACAACCCCAGCGGCTGGAATGCGGCCGTCCTGTAAGTCAGCGAGCGACCGATGGGAGGGTAAGTTCCTTCTGGCGAAATGAAACGTTCCAGATGCTCGCTATAGCGCTGCATGCGTTTCAGGGCCTGTGCCTGCAAGTCTGCAGGTTTGGCGTTCCAGAAAGGGCCTTTGAACTTGACCAGCACTTCCAGCACTTCATACAGCATGGGGTACATCACAAATGAATTGTAATAATCGAAGTGAAAGGCTTCGCCATCCTTGATCCAGCCATCACCGATATACCATTCATTGATCTTACGAATGGCGACATTCATGCGCATGGGGTCGTATTCTTCACCTATCGACATCAGCCAGGCTTCGTTCATTGCGGCAAACAGCATCCAGTTGATGTAGGGCGGTTCTATCCGGCGCAGGCCTTTGATCTCGCTGATGATGCGCTGTTTTGTGACGCTGTCCAGCGGTTCCCACAATGCCTTGGGTGCACGCATCAGGGCATTGGTGAAATAGGCTGAATCGACCAGTGCCTGGCCGTGGCCTTTCCATAAAAGATAATCCGGACTCTTGGGGTCTACCGAATGCGCATAGCTTTGCAAGGCCATTTGTTGCAGGCGTTTGCGAGTGCGGCCTTCGGGTGTATTGTCTTCTGGCAGAGCTAGCCACGGGGCTGCACCTGCGATCAGGCGACCAAAACACTCCAGATAGGCGACCTGCTTGTCGCGACCATCCCAGGTCGGGCTAAGCTCCAGTTGAAACTTCTTTTGCAATTCGCCTTTTGCCATCGCAGACAACACCGGCTCTGCCATTTTTTGCAATAGCCCTGTCATGTAGGCACGGTCGCTGCCGATGTCTGGTAAGGTCGTTGGGGCTGCCTGCACTTGTGTGCCGCTGGCCAGCAAGCCGCTGACGGCGGAGCCTGCTACCACTGCACGCATAAAATGTCGTCGTTCCATGTCTTCCTCTTGTTATGGTTTTTGGTATTTATTCTTCAGCTTATTCCTGAACGACCAGCGTATCAGCGACATAGACACGATAACGCTTGATGCGGCCGGTAACGCTATCGGCACCCTGACGTGGCGTATAACGTATCCCCGCCACCTCAACCTGTTTACCCAGGTCGAGAATCAATCTGTGTGGGTGAGTGCCGAATGGTGGCTTGCCACTGTAGGCGGTATGCCAATGATCGGTGATTTGTCCGTTGATGGCATTCAAGGCCGAGCCGTCTTCCTTATTTGCTTCTTCGCTACTGACATAGGCGATGGTCCAGCCGGACTGATTGAGTGTCTTGCCATCGGTGCCAAGCAAGGCCAGTTCTGCCACCGATGCAAACTGTTTGCCATCGAAGGCATCCAGTGACTCCAGACACAACTGACGCCCGCGTACCGGTTTGTCGAAACGTACATCCTGCGTCGCGCTGCCAGCTTGGAATTGCCCTTCATGCGCAGGCGTCAGGCCATCCAGCTTAGGCTTGGCTGTATTTGGTGGGCGCGGCAGGTCGCGTTCGGGATGCAGTTGATCGAGGATAGGTGTGCTTAGCCCAGCTATGCGCGCACTTTGTGGTCCGGTCAGGTCCAGCACCACGATGTCGTTGCGGCCAGGTTTGATCCAGGGGCCGGGCAGGTACATGGTCTGGGTTGGGCCTATACTCCAGTAGCGGCCCAGGCATCGGCCATTGATCCATACCACGCCCTGACCCCAGGTCGACATGTCGAGGAAGGTATCACCGCTAGAACTGACATCAAAACTACCGTGCCAGAATGCCGGGCCCTTTGCATGTCCAGGCTTCCATTTCAGTGCTGGCAGCTTGCCGTCGGCATCAAAGTCAATGGCGCGGATTTCCCAGTTTTCCAGCGCCTGCGGTTGGCCATTTTTTGGTTTGAAAACTACCGGGCCATGCAAGCCTTTTCTGTCGTGGATTTCCACTCCAAAATTCACACGGGCGATGGTGTACAACAGAATGTCCATCGTGACAGGCTTGCTGCGCGCGGCCAGTTCAACCCTAAAGCGATTATGCCGGGTATCCATGGTGCCGACCTGCTTGCCATCCACATACACCCAGGCCAGGTCACGCACCTTGGCCGCTTCGAGTATTCCTGCCGGGCCAGCGGGTAGCGTCACACGGTAGGTCACCAGACCACGGCTGATGTCATACTGTTCTATCGGTTGTGGTAATGTCGTCTTGATGACGCGCGGTGGCAGATTGGCAAATACGCTGGCTGATTCTTTCAGCGCAAAGGCAGCAATCTCAATCACTGGCATGCGCGGCGGCGCCGGCGGTAAGATTTCACCTTCAGCCAGGAAGGGCTGTATGCCGTCACGATATGCCTTGAACTTGTCGCCTGTCCACCCAGCTTCGCCAATAGGTGCATCGTAGTCATAGCTGCTGGTATCAGGCCGGAAAGGGCGGTCGCAACCACCCCATAAACCAAAGGTGGTGCCGCCATGCGCCATATACAGACTGAACGAACCATTGGCTTTCAGCATCGTCTGGATATCGGCCACTGCCTTGCTGGCATCACCACGGCGGTGCGGCGAGCCCCAGGTGTCGAACCAGCCGGAATAAAATTCCCCACACATTAGTGGGCCTTGCTGTACCGAGGCGAGCGCCTTGAAACCAGCCAGGGGTTGACTGCCAAAGTTGGCGACTGAAAATAGCTCAGGGATATGTGACTTGACGACCGCATTGGTCGGATTGCATTGAAACAGTGGTACGTCAAATTTGGCGTCCAGCAAAGCCTGGCGCATCACGCGCATGTATTCCAGGTCTTCGCCAAAGAAGCCATATTCGTTTTCTACCTGCACCATCAAAATCGGGCCACCCTGAGTAATCTGCATAGGTGCCAGTACACGGCCTACTTCATGCATCCAGCGGCGTGCCGGTTGTACGTAAGCATCGTCACGTGTGCGCAGGAAATTATCTTTGGGATGTTTCAGCAGCCACCATGGCAAGCCTCCCATTTCCCATTCAGCGCACGCATAGGGGCCGGGGCGCAGGATGACCCACAAACCCTCTTGCTGAGCGATGCGGCAGAACTCGGCGGCGTCGCGCTGGCCGCTCCAGTCGTATTGGCCTTCGCGCCATTCATGATAATTCCAGAACAGGTAGGCACACACGGTGTTCAAGCCCATGGCCTTGATGGCTTGCAGGCGGTGTCGCCAGTATTCACGCGGGACACGTGCAAAATGCAGCTCGCCACAACGAATTTGCAGGCGCTTTCCATCGAGTAAAAAATCGTTCTGACCTATCTGGAAGCGCGGCGACTCTGCCGCCTGTGCCTTGCCTGCAAGTGGAAAAAGCATGCTGCCAACGGCTGCTGCTGCACCCTGGATGAGACGTCTGCGCGGATGATATGTGGTCATGATGTAAATAAAGTTACGTGAAGTTGATCAGCGTCGCTACGCCATCATCTCTGTATAAAAACAAAGGCGGCCTATAGGGTAACCTTTGGTGAAACGTCCAGGACAGGAGAGGCAAACCTGGACGGAATAAACGATACCACTACGGCAAGCCATCCGGAGCCGGATTGGCGGGCGACGCCTTTAATGATCAATAAACCTGATCATTTCAGCCGCAGCCAGCAAGAAGGCCCCGACGCCGAAGGAAGTGAATGAATTCTGGTCTATGGTCTGCCCCGGTATGGCACGTTCACCGATAGGCTGCACATAGCCTATCTTGCCGCCAGGCTGCAATGCGACTGTGCTCAGGTAGTGCCAGCTCTTCGTGACTACCGGTGTGTATTCGGCTTTATCAAGGTAGCCATGGTTCATGCCCCATAGATATCCGTAGGTGAAAAATGCAGTGCCACTGGTTTCCCTGCCAGGTGCCTGAGCCGGGTCAAGCAGGCTGCGGGTCCAGTAGCCTTCTTCCTGCTGCACTGATTTCAGGGCCTTGGCCATCCCCTGAAAGCGTTGCACGAACAAGGCGTGGCTGGGATGGCTTGCAGGCAGGTCGGCCAATACTTTAGCCAGGCCAGCAAATACCCAGCCGTCACCACGTGCCCAGAAATCCTTGCCACCATTCGCGCTCTTGTGTTTGGGGTAGAGATATTTGGCATCGCGGTAATACAGATTACTTTCCTTATCGAACATTAAATGGTCAGCAAAAAGAAAATATTCCTGAAGCTTGTCGAGGTAGCGACGGTCGCCGGTGACCTTATACAGCTTGGTCATGACCGGCATGACCATGTACAGACCATCTACCCACCACCAGTAGTCATTGTTGGGCGTGCTCATCTGGTATTCCATGACTTCGCGTGCACGGGCGATCTTGCGTGGGTCTTTGTTGGCGTCCAGATTATATAAGTCTATAAACGTCTGATAACTGACTTGCCAGTCGCCAAACATCACATGTTCATCAGTTTCGCCATAGTTGTATTTCCAGCTGGCCTTGACGTCTGAGTTGGCCGAGCGCCAGCGGTTATGTTCGGCCCAGGCTGTCGAATAATCACGGTAGGCAGGATTTCCGGTTATGACATAGGCTTCCATATTGCCGGTGTGATAGGTGGCGATGTCCCAGAATGGCGACTGTCCGGGTGGATTGTTGCGTTGCCAGTAGCTGTTGGCCAGATTCAGGGCCGCCATCACTTCGGCCCTGGTGGTAGCAGGTATGCTGGCTGACTGCTTGACTGGTGTAGTGCTACAAGCGCATGCCATCAGCGCCAGACCTACCATTGCTGCCTGCAAATAGTGACGTCTCGTCATAGGTGGTGATCTTTCGTCGTGATCTTTGGTGAAGTTGGCAGGTGGCGGCGGACAAGTGTCGAACCTGTCTGCCTTGTGCCACCTCTCGCTGATGCCAAATAGGACTCCAGCGAGAATGCCAGAACGTTTATATTTTTCCGCGTATGCCTATTTTGATGGTGCGGCCATCGTACTTGGCATAATCCATACGTGTTTTCTGGCCATCGCCATAGCGGCCAGTGGCGTCTTCGAAGTAGTCATAGGCCAGGGTATTGGACAGGTTGAGTGCATCGATCCGCAGCTCGAACGATTCGCTCAGCTTGTAGCTGATGTTGGCGTCCATATAGCCACGGGCGGCGCGCCAGCGTATCAGGTCATTTCCGGTATTGGTCGGATTGTCACCATGCAGCGATCTGCCCTTGTAGTTGTATGACAGACGTAATGCCAGTGGACCTCGTTCGTAATATCCAGTGACGCTGTAGGCGTATTTTGGTACGGAATTGACCTCAATCTCTTTGCCAGCATTGGTGATCCACTTGGCGCTGTTAAATGGATTGATGTGCGTGTAGCTGGCCAATGCACCAAAGCCCCTGTACTGTTCAGGCAGGAAGTCGAATGCCTGCTGGTAAGCGACTTCGAAACCTTTGAGTGTCTGCTGGCCGGCATTGCTGTAGCTGCGCAATACCATAGGCAGGTTAGGGTCAACTTTACCCTGCGAGTTCTGGAAAATTGCACCAAGTGAAGTATCCGGCAGGCCCAGTGCACCGAAGGTGGTGTTGGTTGTGCTGGCTACAGTCGCATCAGACAAGTCTTTCTTGAACAGGGCAAGAGACAACAGACTGCCTGGACGGAAATACCATTCCAGACTGGTGTCGAGGTTATTCGATTTTTGTGGTAACAGATTAGGATTGCCAGCGGTTGCCGTGTTATCGAATGGGTTAGGAATGACAGTCTGTGCGGCAATGATGGACAGCGATGCACGGCTGAGGGTCTTGCCGTAAGACGCACGCCACATCAGATTGTCGGTCAGGTCCAGGGCCGCGCTGACGGCTGGCAAGACATTGCTGTAAGAACCATTTTCGGTATTTGGCAGATAGGCTCCGCCAGCACCGGTTTTCTTGAAATTATCGATGTTGGTATCGGTGGTTGAATAGCGCACGCCCGCGTTGATACGCAGTTCATGTTCCATGATCTGACCTTTGAAGTCGGATTGGATATAGGCAGTCGAGACTTTTTCCTTGGCGGTGAAACTTTGCGCAGGTGTGAAGCTGGCTTCCGAGTTATAGGTCAGCGGATTGAAGTTTCCGTAGGTATAGCCGCGGGTGAAGCTGGACCAGGCTTGTGGCCAGCCAGCACCAATATCGAGATTATCTATAGGCAGGTTAGACACCATGCCGCTGCGCAGGCTGGCAATGCCCATTGAGTTCAGTTGGGTGGTGGCAGCCGCTGTACCGTTGCGCTTGTTGATGCCTTTGGTTGTCTCAATGAGGGTCAGGCCGGCTTTCAGATGACCTTTCCAGTCGCCTGGCAGACCATAGTCCCAATCCGCAGCGATACGTGCCTGCTTGCCCTTGTCGGTCTCGCGGGTCAGGCTGGTGCCGATACCAAAGCCGGAATAATTATTCGGGTCGGTATAACTGCTGGTTGAAGACATCGATGGATAGACATGGTCAGACCCGTAGCCTATCGTAGAGGTAATACCGTACATATTCCCGCTCAGGGTATCCTGATAGCTGAGGGCTTTGCTTTGGTTGAAACTGACCTGGCCGCTGAACACCAGGTCTTTACTGGCTTCCCATGAACCGTTCAATGCGCTGTAGCCAAAGGTGGTCTCATCGTCGCTGTAGGTAACGCCATTACTAAGTACCGTGTTGCCAAAGGTACCTGTCATCAGGTTGGTTGCCGGGTCAATTTTGATGTTCATTGGTACCAGACCAGTGTGGCCGGTCTGGCCTGCGGCGGCAGTGCGGTTGTTGGTAAGGCTGTTGCGTATCAACAGGCCGAATGTGATTTCATCACGCTGGTTTTTTAGCTTGGAATACATGGTATCCAGGCTCAGGTTCAGGCCACCGCTTTTGTACTGGAGTGAAGAAACCAGACCATCACGCGTACGTTCATTACGGGAGCCATAGAAGCGATAGATACGTGGCAGATAGGCATTGTCGACATCGGAACGCGAATACCCGCTGAGGTTGGCGCGCGGGTCATCGTAGTCAAGCGCCATGGCAAAGAAGCCTTTGGTAGGAGATTGGCTGCCATAGAATGAACTGTTGTAACCGCCGGTCGCTTCGAAACCGGAACGGTTATTAACGCCACCGGAATGCGATCCACCAAGCAGCAGACCCCAGTTTCCCCAGGTGTTGGAGTACAGGGCGAAGCCAGTTGGATCAACATGCTTGGACATGGTGTTATACGCGCCTGACACGCTATACCGTATGGCTTGTTTAGGATTATCGAATGGACGTGGTGTCTGCAAGTCAACCACACCACCCAGACCGCCTTCAGTCAATTCTGCCAATGGCGATTTGTAGAAATCGACACGTCCGAACAGTTCAGACGCAAACACGTCGTAATTGAAACCGCGTGCGGCAGTGCCGATAGTGCTGGTCGAGGTTGTGTTGACGGGAGCACCGTTGAGGGTGGTAACGGAGTATTCGGTCGGCAAGCCGCGAATCGAGATGCGCTGGCCTTCGCCCGAGCTTTCGTCGCGATTCAGGATAACGCCAGGGACACGTTGCAGCGATTCTGCCACGTTCGCTTCCGGGAACTTGCCTATGTCTTCAGCCACGATCGAGTCACGCGTGCCTATCGCCTTGGCCTTCAGGTTGAGAGCCTTTTGCAGGCTGGAGCGAAATCCGGTCACGACCACGGTTTCGGCTTCTGCCGGCGGGGCTGGCACATCAGTTTTGACCGGATTGGCCTGTGCGCCTGCGGCAGGCGCTTCTTGCGCAGTGGCTTCAGCGCCATAAAATGCCGCCAGGGCGAGTGGCAGCACGGTGGCTAAAATTTTCTTTTTCACTATGGTCTCCGTTGAATTACAGACAGTCTTGAAGGCTGCATGATGTAAATACAGCACGGGGACGCTCAATCTGGCGACTTGTATTCCGCACTGCTTAAAGTTTTCAGTAATGTGTTTCAGTATTGGCTTGTTCATCACTTCAACGGGTGGTATTTCATCCTGTTTGAGTGACATGGTTACGTTACCACATGAAATCAGAATGTACAAAGTCCGCTATACGGGTGAATGAAGATGTAAGTTAAGTCATTGATTTTAAACATGAAAAAATATTGAAAATAAGGCGAAATGATGTGGTATCGTTACCACATCAGAAAATTAAACCAACAATAATCAATTATTTGATTATTGCCGGGCATGTGCTTTATTCGCTTCTATATTTTTTCGGAGACAAGCTCTTTTCCTTGTGTAGTGCGCGAAAATACTGGCCGTGTTTTGCCGCTTGCGGGACAATTCTGCACCTTGTCTGCTTCTTGTCTCCACTTCAGCTGCGACTTAAGCAGATGTGAAATTGGCAATGCCCGGACCATGAATATTGAGTTCTTTAAATTTTGGAAGATAAATGCGCAAAGTCAGCAAGTTAAGTGAAGTGGCCAAGATTGCCGGGGTGTCGCCGATCACCGCTTCGCGTGCAATTCGAGGTGTTGGCTATGTATCAGAAGAAGCCCGTGCACGCATCATGGATGCCGCTGCCCAGCTTAATTACACGCCGGATATGTTGGCGCGCCGCATGCGCGGTGACAAAAGCAATCTGATCGGCGTATTTGTGAACAACTATGGTTCTTTGGTGTTGCATGAAATCATCAAGGCCATCACGCAGGAAGCCAGGCGCAAGGGTTTCGACCTGATCGTCTTTAATGCGGAAAGGTTTGATCGCCCCGGTCGTATCGAAACCAGCAATATGCTGAGTCAGTTGTGCGACGGACTCTTGCTGCTGTTGCCAAATTCCAGCGACAGCTACCTCGATCTCATAGATAAACAGGGTTTCCCCTGTGTGCTGGTCAATTTTGATGCCAGACAAATGAATATGCCTATTGTTGTGGCCGAGAACCGCAATGGCGCACGTACGGCTGTAGAACATCTGCTGGCACTGGGGCACAGGCGCATTGGTTTCGTGGCTGGAACTGCAGGAACAGGTCAGAGTGCCGAACGCGAAAAAGGCTATGTGGATGCGATACAGGCAACCGGGCTGTCGGTTGATCCGGCCTTGATCGTGCAGGGGCAATTCATGCAGTCAGGTGGGTATTCTGCGACCGAAACCTTGTTGTCGCTGGCAGTTCCACCTACCGCCATATTTTGTGCGAATGATGAAATGGCATTCGGTGCCATTGATGCGATCAATAGCAGAGGATTAAAGGTTCCCGATGATGTGTCGGTAGTTGGCTTTGACGATATTCCAACGGCGAGCTATGTCTTTCCAACCCTGACCACCATGCGCCAACCCTTCGCCGAAATGGCCAACCGTGCGGTCAGTGAAGTGGTGGAAATTATTCAGGGCAGGGAAATCAAAGCGGCGAAAATCGCGTTTGCAATGGATATTGTCGTCAGAAATTCTACCGCGCCGCTGAAGAAGACCGCTCAGTCTGTGTCATAAGTGGCCACGAATCAGCATGCGTGACAGTGCACATCTGGCCGGGGTAGTCGATACCGGCATCAAGGACAGCCCACGCTATAGCGTGGGGACTTTGCACTATACGAGCTTTGGTTTGTTCGCCGCTATCTTGTGGCTGCTGGTGGGCGAACTGGGCATTGCCATGCGCGACCGTTCTGCCCTGCCCAGTGGGCTGGAATTTTTGCGACTGAATGCCGCTTCGGATACGACTACATCCTTGCTGATATCAACCGTGCCTGCAGTGTTGAGTCTGTTGCTGTTACCGCTGATAGGCTACCATTCTGACCGTCTTCGCACACGCTGGGGGCGACGGCGCCCATTCCTGATGGCTATCGCGCCGGTTGGTGCGGCAGCTGTGATTGGCCTAGCGTTATCTTCCGATATGGGCCTATGGACGCATGAGCAACTTGCAAGCCTGTCGCCCGGTGTGCGCATCTGTAATCTGGCATATTTTTGCGTGTTCTGGACCATCTTTGAATGCACGGCCATTAGCACTTTGGCCCTGTTCAGCGGTTTGGTAAACGATGTCATGCCGCACCGCTTTCTTGGCAGATTTTATGCAGGTTTTCGTATCGTCGGCCTGAGTATAGGCATAGCCTTCAACAGCTTTGTATTCGCCCTGACTGAAAACTATTTGCGCGAGATATTGCTTACCGTTGGCCTGGTGTTTGGCGGTTCAGTATTGCTGATGTGCGTGATGGTAAAAGAAGGTACTTACCCGGATGAAGTGGGTACCGACTTGAACGCAAAGCCGGTGTCGTTTGCCGTGCCACGAGCGCATATTCTGGAATGCTTTTCTCGTCCCTTTTTCCTGTGGGCAGTTGCTGCCTTCATGCTGGCCAGCGTGACCTTCAGCCCCTTCCACACTTTTTGCCAGTTCTATGCAGGTACGCTGGGCATCTCCAAGGCTACCCTTGGCACCCTGACTGCGTATTCGTATGGAGTGTCTATCTTCCTGGCATTTGGCATAGGGTGGCTGGTTGATCGCTACGGCGCCATATTGATCTCTGCCATCATGATGAGTCTGTATTTTGTGGTAGCAGCCACGGGCTATCTGTGGATGGACGGTGAGCAGAACTTTCTTATTTTTTATGTCGCCCATGTGGTTGTTTCTGGTGCTTATTACACGGCGGCAGCCTCCATGCCTATGGCCTTGTTTCCCAGCGCACAGTTTGTCCGGTATAACTCCAGTAAAGATGTCATGGTCACTCTTGCCGTCATCCTGGGAAGCAGCATACAAGGGCCGGCGCTGGACATGTCCGGCCATAACTATCATCTGACACTTTTGAGTGCGGCCCTGTTTTCGCTATTATGTGTCATGTGCCTGGCACGCCTGCATGTACGAAAAACAGTTCAAGTGCGCTTGGTAACTGAAACGTAGTCACAAAGCGTAACAGTAAGTATGGCCGATTTTCAATATCATGCTGCGATGACTCACGCATTTGTGTGGGCGACCAATTCGCACCAGGATAATGACAAAAAATAATATTCTTTTGCTATCGACCGAGCTGAGCTTTGCCTACCCGGAGTAAGCCTTGTTCAGTAACTGGTCTGGTGAGATTACTCCAGGCGTTACCCTAATATACGGTGGTGATGGCCGTGGCAAGACCAGTTTGCTGCAATTGCTGGCCGGTGTATTGCCAGTGCAAGAGGGGCAGTTGCAGATATGTGTTTGAGCGTTCCTCCAAAGCATTCAGTGTCGAATGTTGTGGGATTCATGAAAGGTAAGAGTGCAATTTCGATAGCCAGACACTTTGGTGGGAGGCAAAAAAATTTCACAGGAGAAGTATTTTGGGCAAGAGGCTACAATTTCCAAACCTTAATATCTTACCATCCCCTGTACTTCGCCACCCATGCAAATCTCCGCCCTCGCTCAAACGCCGCCCCCACCGGCATGGTATATGCCAGACTCGCTGGCAGCCTGACCTGTATCGCCGTGCCTTCGCCTGCCACTGATTTCATGAGGTAGTTTGCGCCCATGGCCTCTGCGCGTTCTTTCATGCCGACCAGTCCCCAGTGGCCTTCGCGCTGACCAGTTTCGGCAATGGCGGTGGGCAAGCCCTGGCCGTTGTCGGCGATGCGTAGGGTGAAATGGTCGCGCTGGTATTCGAGTTCTAGCGTCACACTGCTGGCGTTGGAATGGCGGGCTGCGTTGAGCAGAGCTTCGCGGGCGATGGCGTGGATTTCATTACGTATGGGTTCGCACAGCCAGTGTGGCTTGCCGCGCTGGATGAGAGTGAAGCGTTCATTGAGCAGGATGCTGCCGTATTGCTGGAGTGCATCTTCGAGTTCTTCGGGCACGGATTCGCTGCGCAGGTCCATAATGTGTTCGCGACCTTCGACCATCAATTGGTCGGCCAGGTCCAGGGTTTGTTCTAGCTTGGCTCGTTCTTCTGAATCGCTGGGCAGGCGTCGGGCCTGGCTGTCAAAATACATGATCAGGCCTTGCACGCTTTGCAGCAGCGTGTCGTGCAGGCCGCGTGCGATGCGGGCGCGTTCTGCCAGTCTTTCGTGCATGAGGTCTTGCATATGGGCGGTCAGATAGCGTATGCGCAACAGGTAGATAACATACAGAAATGCAGCGGCGAGTGCGATTAACAAAGCGATGAACCAGGGTGTTTCTGTGAAGACGGGGGTGATGCCTATCTGCATGGTCGCGCCTTGCTCGTTCCAGACGCCATCTTCATTGGCGGCCTTGACCATGAAACGGTAATTGCCCGGTGGCAGATTGGTGTAGAAGGCTTCGCGCCGTCCCTGCGGGTCTTGCCAGCCTTTGTCATAGCCTTGCAACTGATAAAGAAAGCGGATGCGCTCCGGCATGCTGAGGCTGAGCGCGGTAAAGCTGATCTGTATATCACGCTCTTCTTTTGGCAATTGCAGTGCTGTCTGTGCAGCGTAGTCTTTGCCCGCCGCGTGGATGGCGGTAATCTGTACAGATGGCGGCAATGCGTTGCGGGCGATATACTGGGGGTTGATGCTGGCGATTTCGCTGGCGGTAGAGAACCAAAGTCTGCCATCACTGCCTTCGATGAGCGAAGGTAGTGGGCGCAATTGCGGTGCGCTGCCGAGCAAACCATCAAGTGCAGTGAAGCGTTCATGGTTTACAGCATGGGTGGGCTCACGCAATAGCTGTTCGACTTCTTTGGCAGGGATATGGACAATGCCGTCGGCGCTGTGCAGCCACAGGTCGCCAGTAGCGGTGCGGACGATGCCGGAGATGCCACGCAGAGGCTGCCCGCCGCTGACGGTGACGGGTATAAAAAGTTGACCATCGCGCTTACCATCACGCTTGCGGTCGTAGATAGCCAGACCAAATTCGCCACCGGCCCAGAGCCGCTCTTCATCCGTTTGCAGGGCCAGTACATTGCCGAGCGCCAGTCCCTGGGC
This sequence comes from Undibacterium sp. KW1, assembly GCF_009937955.1. Lineage (NCBI taxonomy): Bacteria > Pseudomonadati > Pseudomonadota > Betaproteobacteria > Burkholderiales > Oxalobacteraceae > Undibacterium > Undibacterium sp. KW1. The sequence continues at coordinate 4,620,693 of NZ_AP018439.1, forward strand.
ATCGCCAAAGACTTGCACACTGTTGCCGTCAATTAGGGCGATGTGATTAAACAAATACCCAGCCCAGATGCGGCCTGCGGCATCTTTGGTCAGACTCATGACATTGTCCGTGGGTAGGCCATGAAGACCGCTTTGCAATTGCCATTGACCATCGTCTATGCGGAACAGCCCCTTGCGGAAAACCGATGCCCATTGCTGATGCGGGTTGACGACGAGCATGGCTTGCACCTGGTTGCCAGCAAGTTCGGTGGGCATGGTCACGGCGCTGAACTTGCTGGCGTCATCACGCCGCCACAGGGCGGTGTCATTACCTAGCCAGAGTTTGCCATCGTCTGCACGATAGGCCACGCTGAAATACCCTTCCCGCTCGCTATGGTAACCACCGTTGGGATTAAAGCGGCGTACATCGCCCGCAAAGTCAGAGGTGAGGATGTCACCATTGCCCGCGCTGACGATGGCAGGATGGTCGAATGGCAGCGCTACCGGCAAAATCTGCAGGCGGTTGCGGCGCAGGCGGTCTAGCCCGTGGGACGTGCCTATCCAGATATTGCCTTCCCTGTCCTGGAAAAAAGTTTGCGGCAGCGGGCCGCTCATGCCGCTGTCTTTGGTCAGAAGCTGGTCGGTGCCGCTGCTGGCTGGCCAGGGAGCCCGGCGGCGTTCGAGCGCGTGCGTGCGCAATATCCACATGACGCCTTCGCGGTCAAAGAACATGCCGTTGCCTTCTATCTCGGGCTTGGGTGCGGGCTCAGGTGCAGGATATCCTGCCGGGGCGCTGGCATACATGCGGTAGAATTTATAGGTACCGTCCGATGCCCACAGCGTACCGTCGGGGCTTTCTGCCATGGCCATTAAATCGAGCCTGGGCCAGGCCTGGGTATAGCGGGCTTCACCCGGCTGGCGATAATAGATGCCCCCCTGGACTGATACCCATTGCACACCGGCCTTGTCAAACAGGATTTGCCTGGCCAGGATACGCGGCAAGCCGGTCTCTGGGCTAACGGCCTTGAACCGCAGTGCGCCTGGCGTCAGTGATGCCAGACCTTCACGGGTGGCAGCCCAGATGGTGCCGTCTGGGCCCAGGGTCATGCTCATGACGGTGCCGCCCGGAAGACCGTCTGTCTCAGTAAAGTTGCGTACGCTGCCGTTATTGAACATGCTAATGCCACCCAGACGGTAACCTACCCACAGGCTGCCATCGGGGGGAGCAAGCAAACCCAGCACATTGCTGGAACGCAGGACATGGCCCTGAACTTTATCCATGCGTTCAAAGCGCACCCCATCAAAGCGGAACAGGCCTGTGGGCGTGGCCATCCACAACCAGCCATCGGTGGTCTGGGCAAACTTGAGTACATCGACAGGCGCGCCGTTGAGGCCGTTCCAGGCGGTATGGGTATAGTCAGACAGCAGGCGGCTGGGTTGGGCCGATGTCTTTGCCGTCTGCGCAAAAGAGGGTGAAGAAAATAAGAAGCTGAACAACAGCGCAGCCAAGTTGGTTTTTAGCAAGGTCTGCGAACGGGTAAAAGGCACTTGGTTAATCCTGAGCGATAAATGATTAATCTACAGGCCACAGTCTAACCAAGTTTGCACAGCTACGACAATTGATGTCGTATTACTTTTTACTTCACCTCATGTCGGTTCAGAGAACCTCAGCCAAATCATACACAATATCAGTAGTGGTAAACCCAGCGAAAGAAAACCCACGTATAGATAGACAAACGCGCCACCCACTGCCCCACGCCAAAGGCCAGCACTGGCCACAAGAATTTCCACAGGCGGGCCTTGGTGCCTGCGGCAGCGCTGCCCCTGAGAATATCCACCAGATCAATCACGATCTGGGTGACATTGCCTGTCATTACGGTGGTGGGCGCCAGCTCGGTCCAGACCAGGCGGCTGGCCGCATTTTGCACACCCATGGCGGCGGCACCAGCGATGCCTGCCAGCAAGGGTAGAACAGCATCGGTGCTTTGCACAGGGGTGGACAAGTAACCCAGCAACATAAAGACCAGCAAGAACAGTAACTGCATACCTGTCAGTGCGCGGGCTGCAGATTTGCCGCTGGCTTCGAGCTTGACGGCGATGATACGCGACAAGGCCACTGCCAGGATAAAGGAAGGGAAAGCCAGAAACTTGATCAGCACACCATGGCTGGGGTGGGCGAGCTCACTACCAATGAGCACAAAGTTGCCAGTCACATGGGCGGTGAACAGGCCAAACAAGGCAACAAAACCGACGGTATCGACATAGCCTGCGGTAGAACCCAGGGCAATGCCCAGCGTGTGTTTGCTTGTCATGCAGATTTACCCTTGCTCAATGAATAGGCGCCCGGCCCGGCCAGGGCGATACTGCCAAAGATGATGAGCAGCAGCCAGCCGAACTGGCCTTCGGCGATGCTCCAGCCAGGGTGTACTGCCAACATGGACACCAGCAGCAAAATGATGATGGGAAGGCAGGCCAGCCTTGTCAAGATGCCTGCTGCAATCAACATTGGGCAGACAATTTCTGCCAGCAGAGCCAGCCACAACGTCAGGCTGCGGCCCAGATGTATGGGGTCATCGATATGTGCCAGCTCGGTGCTGTAATGCAGGAGCTTGGGCAAGCCATGCACGTACAAGAGCATGAAGGCACCTGCCAACCGGAGGAAGAGCAAACCCAGGTCAGGTTTGGCTGGCATGGACAGCCGCTGGAAGGAACCCATCACTTTCATGGTATGCCTTTCAGGCGAACTGCCCAGCCGCAAGATAACCTACCGTCATGGCGACAACCAGCAAAGCACCGATGGGTGTAGGCGGTGCTGGCGAAGGAATATCCAGCCAGCGACACAAGCCACCAATAGCCAGACCCAGTAATGCACCTATTGCGATATCCATATCAAGCCCCTTTCTCTTTATCTAGTGCATGACCGCCACACAAGGCCTTGTGTTTCGCTTCCTGCGCCTGGGTGTAACGGTCAACCAGCCAGTAACCCAGGCTCATGGTCAACACCAGGAAAGCCCCGCTCAAAACAGGTGGAGATGGCACAGGTATGTGCAGCAAGTTACAGCCCGCACCCGTGACAAAGGAAATTACCAGGCCCAACAAAATTTTTGAATAACGCATCGCCTATTCCTTAAAAAGCAAAACAACTGCAACCCAGCGCGCCCCAGAACCCTGAAAAATCTGATACTGGTACATTTGCGCCGCGCGCCACATCATGCCGGTGTACATGTACACCACAAGCGCCACGACAATGGTGCGGCAAGGCTGTTTTTTGTGTGCCTGGCACAGCGCGATAATGACCACTGACCTTGGTCACTGGCGACCAGTCTGGCAACACAGGTATGGCTGGTGGCGACAGCGGACTAAATTCTGCCGCTCCATACACAATCTTGCCATCGACAATGGTGAGTACCGCTTCTATGTGTTTGATGCTGTCTTCAGGTACACTGAAATAGTCAGCAGAGAGCACAGCCAGATCGGCGAACTGGCCTTCCTTGATCTGGCCTTTTTTACCCTGCTCATTAGAGAACCAGCTACTGCCCAGCGTCCATAATTCCAGCGCATCATCGCGTGACAATTGGGCATTGACACTGGCCAGGCGCATGCCGCCAACGGTACGACCAGAGACCAGCCAGTACAGCGCAGTCCATGGGTTGTAGCTGGCCACACGGGTGGCATCGGTGCCTGCACCGACGGGCACACCCATCTCCAGCATCTTGGCGACAGGCGGTGTCGCGCGGGCTGCGTCGGCACCATAACGTTCTACAAAATACTCGCCCTGGAAAGCCATTCTGTGCTGAATGGCGATGCCACCACCGAGCTTACGCACGCGTTCTATATTGCGCTCCGAAATCGTTTCGGCATGATCAAACATCCAATGCAGGCCATCGAAAGGAATCTCACGGTTGACCTTCTCAAACACATCCAGCATGCGGCTGATGGATTCGTCATAAGTCGCATGCAGACGGAAAGGCCAGCGCTGGCTGACGAGATGGCGCACGACTTTTTCCAGCTCATCTTCCATGCCTGCGGCCAGTTCGGGGCGTGGCTCCAGGAAGTCTTCAAAGTCGGCGGCGGAAAATACCAGCATCTCGCCCGCGCCATTGTGACGGTAAAAATCGCTGCCATCGCCGGGTTTGACCATGTCGGTCCAGCGCTCAAAGTCTTGTAGCTCTTGTCCCTTGTTCTGGGTGAACAGGTTGTAGGCGATGCGTATGGTGAGCTGCTGGTCTTTGGCGAGCTGGTCTATGATGGCATAGTCTTCAGGATAATTCTGGAAGCCGCCACCGGCGTCAATGGCACTGGTCAAACCCAGGCGGTTCAGCTCGCGCATGAACTGACGGGTGGAATTGACTTGCAAGTCCAGCGGCAGTTTGGGGCCTTTGGCCAGGGTGGCGTACAGTATCATCGCATTTGGTTTGGCGATGAGCATGCCGGTAGGGTTGCCTGCGGCATCGCGCTGAATTTCGCCACCCGGTGGGTTGGGTGTATCTTTGGTGTAGCCTACTGCGCGCAAGGCGGCGCGGTTGAGCAGCGCCCTGTCGTACAGGTGCAGGATAAACACTGGTGTATCTGGCGCAGCGGCATTGATTTCATCCAGCGTGGGCATGCGTTTTTCAGCGAACTGGAACTCAGTCCAGCCACCCACTACCCTCACCCATTGCGGCTGCGGCGTGCGCAGCGCCTGTTCTTTCAACATGCGCAAGGCATCGGCCAGGGAGGGCACGCCTTCCCAGCGCAATTCGAGATTGTAGTTAAGGCCACCGCGTATCAGGTGGATATGTGAATCGTTCAGACCGGGGATGACGCAGCGTTTTTTCAGGTCGATGACTTTGGTGCTGTCGGCCTTGAAGCGCATGACGCTCTCTGTATCACCAACCGCCAGGAACTTGCCATCCTTGATGGCGACTGCACTAGCGAGCGGCTGGCTGCGGTCTACCGTGTGGAACTGGCCGTTATGGAGTATCAGATCTGCGTGCATGGTGCTTACCTCTTGGAAAATCATCATTGACCCGGCAGTTTTCAACCACCGGATCATTAAAAGCAAAAGCAAGTAGAAAATTAATGCCCTTCACTGGCATTGAACATGCTCTTTGCATAGATCAATCCGAGACCATAACCGCCGCCGTGGGTAATGGCAGTAGATACGGTTTGATTGTAAGTCTCGCCGCGCGCCCAGTCACGCTGCAATTCAAGCAGGTATTGCAACGATGTCATAGGACGTGCGCCCATTTGTATCATGCGTTCCATGGCGCGCTGGTGGGCTTCGTCAGAGACATCACCGCAGGCGTCGGCGATGACATACACTTCAAAACCTTGTTCCAGCGCTGAGATAGCCGGGCCAACGATGCAGACAGATGTCCACAGGCCAGCCAGCACGATCCTGTCCTTGCCCTTGGCATTGACGAGTTCGGCAATGCGGCCATCTTCCCAGGTGTTCATGCTGGTGCGGTCAACGATTTTTTCACCCGGGAAGACGGCTTTGATTTCTTCAAAAATGGGGCCGGAAAAAGATTTCTCGGCCACAGTCGTCAGGATCGTGGCGACCGAGAATTCCTTGGCAGCCTTGGCCACGAGGGCGGCATTATTGCGCAATGTTACCGCGTCTATGGATTTGGTGGCAAAAGCCATTTGCGGCTGATGATCAATCATGATCAGGGTGTGGTTAGTCGGGTTCAACAGGGCTTTACCTGGTTCTGCTTTAGCGGTAGGCATGATGTTTTCCTTCGTTTAATTGAGAGTGGATTAATGTGTCAAAAAGTATTGGTACATGTATTGCGTGAACTACCCTGGTTCGTCTTCTCTGCCTGCGCATGCCTAACTGGCCAGTGCCGCCAGCGCCGCGCCAACACCCGCACCATAGGCTGGATCGGCCTTGCTGCAATTGCTGATATGGCGCTGTTGAATTTCTGCTGCCACGCCATTGAGCGAACGTGCCGTGTTTTCAAACAAGAGTTGCTGCTTGTCACTGCTGAGCAAGCGGAACAGGGCACCTGGCTGGCTGTAGTAATCTTCATCAACATGATGATCCCAGTGACCTGCCGCACCCTCCAGCGCCAGCAATGGCTCGGCAAAAGCTGGTTGTTGCTGCCACGCGCCTTTGGAATTGGGCTCGTAAGCGATCAGACCACCATGATTGCCATCGACCCGGCCAGCACCATCGCGGTGGTAACTGTTGAAAGGGCATTTTGGCGCATTCACCGGTATCTGGTGATGGTTGACACCAAGGCGGTAGCGCTGTGCGTCGCCATAGGCAAACAGGCGCGACTGCAGCATGCGGTCTGGCGAAAAGCCAATGCCCGGCACGACATTGGCAGGTGAAAATGCGGCTTGCTCAACATCAGAAAAATAGTTGTCAGGGTTGCGGTTCAATTCCAGCACACCCACATCGATGAGCGGGTAATCCTTGTGTGGCCACACCTTGCTCAGATCAAAGGGGTTGATGTGATAGGTGGCTGCATCTTTTTCTGGCATGACCTGTATCTTCAAGTTCCAACGCGGGAAATCGCCATGCTCTATGCTATGGAACAGATCACGCTGGGCACTTTCACGGTCTTGCCCTATCAATTTCTCCGCCTCGGCATCGGTGAGATTAACAATGCCCTGCTGGCAGACAAAATGGAACTTGACCCAGTGCCTTTCATTGGCGGCGTTCAACATGCTGAATGTGTGGCTGCCAAAGCCATGCATGTGGCGGTAGCTGGCCGGTATGCCACGGTCACTCATGACGATGGTGATCTGGTGCAGAGCTTCTGGCATCAGAGTCCAGTAGTCCCAGTTATTATCAGCGCTGCGCAAGTTGGTGCGGGGGTCGCGTTTTACCGCATGATTCAAATCAGGAAATTTGAGTGGGTCGCGCATGAAGAACACCGGGGTATTATTGCCCACCACGTCCCAGTTACCTTCTTCGGTATAGAACTTGACGGCAAAACCGCGGATGTCGCGCTCAGCATCGGCAGCACCGCGCTCACCGGCGACGGTAGAAAACCGCATAAAAATGTCTGTCTTCTTGCCCACTTCAGCAAACAGCCTGGCCTTGCTGAAAGCAGAAATATCGTGCGTCACGGTAAAAGTGCCAAATGCACCTGAACCTTTGGCGTGCATGCGGCGTTCTGGTATCACTTCACGGTTGAAGTGCGCCATTTTTTCAAGATGCCAGATATCTTGCAGTAGCAGCGGGCCGCGCAGGCCTGCACTCTGGGTATTCTGGTTATCGACTACCGGCGCACCGGCAGCGGTGGTGAGTTTATTCATGACATTTCTCGCGTCTTGTTGTGCGTCTTGTGTTGTGCATCTTATTGCGGCTCTGTCTGGTTGGCCTTATCGTTCACCAGTATCAGGCGGCGTCCAAAAAACTTGGCATCTAGGGAATAAGCCCCCGGCCCCAGCAAACCCGATGCGATGGCATTGGCGATGACCAGACCAAACATGGGCAGCAGAGGCTGTATTTGCGACCCATGATTTAACAGGCAAAATGCCGCCATCGCCGCGCACAGCAAGGCAAGCAGCGGCGTTAGTATGCCTACGCAAAGCAGCACTGCCGTCGCCTGTGCCAGCCATTCCATCCAGTCGACCAACACTGGCCTGGCACAGCAAGCGCTGACCGCAGGAAGCTGCAAGGCCACAACAACGCGCAGTATCAGCAAACCTGCCCCGGCCCGGCCAGCCGGGAACATGGAATAAAGTCTTTGCATCGCTGGTCTGGCTTCGCTGTGCTTAAGCCTTGATAAAGTTCAACATGTCTTTGTTAAACTGGTCTTTGTGGGTGTCCGTCAAGCCATGCGGTGCGCCTGCGTAGACCAGCAGTTTGGAATTCTTGACAAGCTTGGCAGCGGCGCGACCTGAGGCGTCGATAGGTACGATCTGATCATCGTCACCATGCACGATCAATGTCGGGATATCAAACTTCTTCAGGTCTTCTCTGAAGTCTGTTTCCGAGAATGCCTTGATGGAGTCGTAGGTATTCTTGTGCCCTGCCTGCATGCCCTGCGCCCACCAGGAGTACACCAGTCCTTGCGACACTTTGGCACCAGGACGATTAAAGCCGTAGAAAGGCCCGCCTGCCAGGTCCAGATACAATTGAGCACGATTGGCCAGTGAACCAGCACGCAAGCCATCAAACACAGACATAGGCAAGCCACCAGGGTTGGTATCAGTCTTTAACATCAAAGGTGGCACAGCCGAGATAAGGCCCGCTTTTGCGAGGCGCTTGGTACCATGGCGGCCAATATAACGCGCCACTTCGCCACCGCCGGTAGAGAAACCGAACAGGACCACGTTTTTCAGATCCAGCAACTCGATCAACTGCGCCAGGTCGTCGGCGTAGTGGTCCATGTCGTTGCCGTCCCATGGCTGACTGGAGCGACCATGGCCACGGCGGTCGTGAGCGATACAGCGAAAACCTTGTGAGGCCAGGAAGATCATTTGCGATTCCCAGCTATCAGAATTCAATGGCCAGCCATGGCAAAAAACGACGGGCTGACCTGAACCCCAGTCCTTGTAATAGATATCGGTACCATCTTTGGTTTTGAAGTAAGCCATTTTTTTCTCTCCGTGAAAGTGAGCTGGTGCGGTGGGATGGATCGCCTGATCGGCGGGAACTGCCATGACGCCAAAAGGAACACTGAAGGCCCCAACTGCAACGACACCACCCAGCAAGACCTTGCGCCGCTGATGGTCCACTGCCATTCCGTCGTTTTTTGTTTCCATGAGTTTCTCCATTTGCATCAATAAAGTAGAAGGGCTGTCCCTGCCGGCAAGCAAGTCAAGGCACAGCCATGCGATAGAGCAAATTGTAGGAAACTTGCAAGAAATGCACATCGCTCTAAAGCGGGGGGAGCGACTAATCATTTTGGGTAGTTTTTACACGCGGCGGCCGAAGCGCTATTGCAGGTACAACTGTCTAAACAGAAATCGCCAGGTAGCAAAACGGCACACAGCACTCCGGTCGCCCGACATTTCAGGATTACGCATAATCAGCGACAATTCGCTCCCTGCAATGTCGCCACTCCAGATTTCCAGCCTTGCCTGGAGGTCACTGGCATGCGCCAGTATTTGTCGCAGGCCTAAAAAACCGCACGCGTCCGAAACGCCTGGCGCAAGTCTTGTATAGCCCTGACCGTCATCGCGGATACGTAATCCAACAAACCCGAATGTGTAACAAAGCTCCACTTCCACCCTGCGCGCATGAGCGTAAAGCGCGGCATTGATCATTGCTATACGAGACAGTTGATAAATGGCATAGTGCGTGGCTGAAGTGGCGGGCTGCGCTTGTCCACCGATGATCACACAAAAACTGGTCCGGCTATTTGCCACCAGACCGAATGCCAGTTCAAGGAGCGACTGTTCGAGTTCACTGCCCGGCCGGGAGTCAATTTGCTCATCCAGAATGGCTCGCCGCCCTTGCGCCAGCATGCTCTCTGCCTGGTCCAGCAGAGTTTCAATCTGTTCGCGGCTCCTCCCTTCCGGCGGCAACTGGCTTGCAGTTGCCTGCAGACTCAACATCAGGCCCTGCACACCCTGTATCAGGGTGTCGTGCATCTCTGCCAACCCTGGATTATCATGTGACCATCGTTGGTTCAAAACCGCTGCACGCAACATACCGACCTGAAACAAGAAGTAAATGCATACACTAAGCACCACCAACGCCAAGGTCGATTGCCAGGGCAACATCGCGCTGTAGTAAGCATGTGAATCGCAGATCGTGCAAAAAACCGGAGATGTAGCAAACAACATGCTGTCCTGGTTTTGTAAGTGTGAAAGCAGCAATGTCGTCCCAGTGACGCAAAAGTGTCAATCACCCTTAGGAGTAATTGACAGCAATCTCCGTGGATTATTGCGCTGTCATTTTTTGATGGTGCCAATACCAGTTTTGCTAAACGATGCTATATTGCACTTTTTAACAAATACTGCGGATGTCGGGCTTTCCCTTTCAGTGGAAGCAGGCTCCCAGGTCCATTTTGCAAACAGGAATCATGGAACATTGCGAATCGACCATACCAATTACGATATTGTCAGTGGATGATCACCCGCTGTTCCGCCAGGGCATCGCCAGCGTCATCGACAGCCAGGCAGATATGCGCCTGGTGGGCGAAGCCACTAATGGCAATGAAGCACTGGCCAATTACCGCGTCTTGCGCCCTGATGTCACGCTCATGGATATACAGATGCCGGACATGAACGGCATCGATGCCACCATCGCCATACGCCAGGAATTCCCGCATGCCAGAATCATTATCCTGACCACCTATGAAGGAGATGTACGCGCCCTGCGTGCCGTCAAAGCGGGGGCCGCTGGTTACCTGCTCAAGAGCATGTTGCGCAAGGACTTGCTTGACACCGTGCGCCAGGTCTACAGTGGCCGCCGCTGCATCCCCGCCGACATCGCCATGGAACTGATCTCCCCCGCCAGTGGCGATGCACTGAGCAAACGGGAGATAGAAGTACTCAAGCAGGTGGCCGACGGCAAATCCAACAAGCGCATTGCCCTCAACCTCGCCATCTCGGAAGATACCGTCAAAGCCCATGTCAAAAACATCCTGGCAAAACTGAGCGCCAGCGATCGCACCCACGCCGCCGTGCTGGCCCTGCAACGCGGCATTATTGATTTGAATTGCCCGCAACAACCTCACATCGTTTAATGTAGGTCAGAATTGATAGTGCTCAGCCGCGGTATTGTCAACTTATTGAACGGAGAGGGCGAGTTGTACAATCCAGGCGAACTTGCATCTGCCCGGGTACCACGGTGTCACGGATTAGGCATTTTTTGCTACGTCGGTGACCTCATCCCATATAGAAAATGCCTGCTTACGGACGTGCCGGTACTGCTCCGCTGTCAAGCGGTTCCACTGACACCGGAAAGCATTGTTGATCGGGCCATGCGCCGACAAAAAACGTTGAGCGTGGCCGGATGAATTGAAGCGCCGCATCTGTCGTTCTCGTTGCCGCGTCGGTTGATACGAGAGTTCTGCCCGGTTATTGAGACCTTTGTGTTGGCGATGCTCGACACCCGGCATGATATGCATCTTCGCCGCTACATAGCTCTTCAGCTTGTCAGTAATTAGCACCCGTGGTGCATAACGCGAGCCCTTGAGCAGCTTGCGGAGAAAACGTTTTGCTGCCAGCTGGTTGCGCCGACTCTGCATCAGAATATCGAGCACATGACCGCTCTGATCGACTGCACGCCAGAGGTAATGGTGCTTGCCCTTGATTGTTAGCATCACCTCGTCGAGATGCCATTTGTCCCCGTGCTACGGGTGACGCAGGCGAAGTCCATTGGCATAGGCTTTGCCGAACTTTAACGTCCATTGGCGGATCGTCTCGTACGTGACGATGATGCCACGGCTGGCCATCAGCTCTTCCATGTCGCGAAAACTCAGCGCGAACCGGAAGTAGAGACACACAACACGACTGATGATTTCTGCCGGGTAGCGGAAGCCGCGGTAAAGTGGGAATTTTTTCATCTCGCTACTTTACAAAATTTCCCCGCCGCCCGTAAGTTGACAGTACCCGCTCAAGATATGATGACCCAGAGAAAGGTGAAGCTAGTCCCTATACATCCGATAAACTCTGGCTGAAATTACTCTGTGTCTGGTTGGATTCCAGGATGCGCCAATTCAAATGCTTTTAGCATCTCACATTCATGCGCAATTGCTAGCAAGGTCGGGTATGGTGCGAGATCTACATCAAAGCGCCTGGCATTGAATAACTGAGGGACAAGACAACAGTCTGCTATTGTTGGTGTGTTTCCACAAATAAATTGCCCTCTCTTGGGCGAATTCAAAATAGTCTTTTCAAGAGCCTGCAAGCCCAGTTCGTTCCAGTGACGAATCCAGCCTTTTTTCGCGTCATCAGTCAGTTTGAGCTCTTCTGTCAAATATTTCAGCACACGCAGGTTATTCACGGGATGCATCTCGCATGCAATTGCATTCGCTATCTGCCTTACGTAGGCCCTGTCCTCGGGCGCTGATGGCAATAACGGATGCTCAGGATACATTTCTTCAAGATATTCAATGATGGCGAGTGACTGGCTAATACTGTTTCCATTTTCAAATAGTAGTGGAACCAGTTGTTGTGGATTTAGCGTTCGAAAGTCATGCGAAAATTGCTCGCCTCCATGTCTATTCAAATGCACGGCGAGATACTCGAATGGAAGCGATTTCAGATTCAGTGCTATACGAACCCGATATGAAGAAGAGCTATGCCGCAGCAAAAACGTAAATCGTGCCGCGTGTGGAGCATCCGCCAACACAAAGGTCTCAATAACCGGGCAGAACTCTCGTATCAACCGACGCGGCATCGAGAACGACAGATGCGGCGCTTCAAGTCATCCGGCCACGCTCAGCGCTTTTTGTCGGCGCATGGCCCGATTAACAATGCTTTCTGGTGTCAGCGGAACCGTTTGACTGCGGAGCAGTACCGGCACGTCCGTACGCAGACATTTTCTATATGGAATGAGGTCGCCGACGTAGCAAAAAAGCCTAATCCGTGACACCGTTTTACCCGGGCAGATGCAAGTTCATCTGGAATTGTACAACTCGTTGTCCCGGTTCAGCTAGATGACAATGCCAATAGCCCCACCCCTCACTCCATCCAGATGATGGATAGAGTGAGTTGTCGCATCTATTAACCTGTGGAGACTATTTGGATTAGCTGCAAACCTCTACATTTAAAAAGTCGTACGCATAGACAAGGTGTAAGCCGCACCCGGTTTGTATTCATCAAATATGGCATTGCTGAATTGCGTATATGACTGACTGATGGCTTTATTGGCATTCCACACACTCAGTGTCAGTTCTGTGTTGTAGGGAAAACCAAACAAGGTCTTCAGATTGGCACCGGCTGACAAGTCAACTTGCGAACGCGAAGTTGTGTAGGCATAGGCGCCGCCAGCTACGTTCAGGCCAGTACTGGTATTGACGACATGACCAGCAGTGTATTGACGTGAAATGCGGAAGTTCAGGCCATTGCGTTCGTAGTAAAGCGTCAGGTTACTGGTACGGGGTGGCACACCTGCAACTGGCGGTGCATTTGGTGCCTCATCCTTTTGCGAGGTGTAGGTGTAATTCGCCGTAAAACCAAAACCCTTGACTGGCAACATATCCAGCGGCTGCTGCCATGTCAGTTCTATGCCCCTTACCTTGAGCTTGGTGTCGATGTTGTAAGGCTCGGTGATTTCAACCAGATGCTTGTCACGTCCGCCACTGGCATCAACTGACTGTTGTTGTGCAGCTGTCAAACCCACGGTACCGAACATCGCATCCAGTTGTGACAAGGTATAAGTGCTGATGCGTTGTCCCGGACGGCTGACGATGTCTTTGGCAAAGACACTGGCCGACACATAGGACTCGCGGGTCATGTAATACTCCAGCCCCAAATCCAGATTATTCGCACCGAAAGGTTTGAGGTTGGGGTTGGTCACATTACCCTGACGTGCGCCCTGGTCACCCATGGTCAACATGGTTTGACGCAGATCAGCCGGGTTGGCACGTGTCAGGGATTTGGATCCTGAAGCGCGGAAAATCAAAGCAGGCGTGATGTTATACGCAAGTGTGGCCGAAGGCAGCACGTTGCTGTATTTGGTTGTTTCATAAGCCCAGACACCGATATTGTCGTACTGCCCGCCATTCTTCAAATCGACATTGCGCGGATCAGCCACCACGCTCAAAGCACCGATAGTCTGCTGGGTTTCAGAATAACGTACCCCGGCGTTGTAGCGCAAAGTGCCATCGAATAGCTTGGTACGACCATTCGCCTCAGTATAAAAACCACTGACGACTTCGCGGATATAGCCACCACTGCCATTGGCGAAACCCTTGTAAATATTATCGCGGAAATATTGATAGTCGGTGTCTTGCGCAAACTTGGGCCAATTCACACTGATGAAACCATGGTTGCTCGCATAAGCATAATTTGGTACACCAGCATTGGTGACTACCGAGCCTTGATAAGTCAGTGGCGTTGTCAGGCCTGCCGTAGAGCCCGTGCCATAACCAGGATAAGCAGTGGCGGCATCTGTCATCGCGCCAGGTGTGCTGCGTCCATCGCAACCTGGTTGACGAATCTGGGTGTTGGGTGCGAAGAAACGGTAGCTGACGTTATTACCGCAAGCGACATTCATCCATGCATCTGCCACGCCATAGCTGCGGTAACGGCGTTCGATATCGTCGTACGCCACACCACTCTTGATACTGAAACTGCTATCACCCCAATTGACATTCAGGCGTGTACCCTTGGTCGAATTGGTGCGCTCATACAGATCCATGCGCAAACCCGACAGGCCCTGGCCAGCCTGGTTCCAACCAAAATTTGTAGGGTCGTTAATGTCAAGGTTAGCCGTATATGTCGGTGACTGACCAGCGACAGTATTATTGTAAGTAATCACCGAATTGGGTGACTTGGTGGCCAGCAGCACCGTTGGCATATCGCGAAAGAAGGTGCTGTTTGTGATATTGAGATGACCGTCTATCGTCCAGTTGTCATTCGGACGGAATTCGAAGCCAGGGTTAAAGCTGCGGAATTTCGTTTTTTCTTCCATGGGCCGGAATTCCAGTGCCCAGAAAGTGTTGGCGAAGATAGCTTTGTTCAGCACGCAACCAGTCGTACAATCGCTGCGGTCAAATTCCATGCCTATGGGGATGACAGTATTGGCACGGGTACCGGCATTCATCGCCTCATAGATCATCTTGTTGTTCTTTTGGGCGAACACCATGTCCATGTAGATATCGAGCTTGTCATTAGGTTGCCATTGCAAGCTGATGACTTCACCGGCACGCTTGCGCTCACCTTCGTATATCAGGTGGCGACCCAGGCGAGCCATGAGGGCATTGTCAATTTGCTGTATGGTGGCGCCAGGGTTCAAGGCCAGTAACATGGCGCGATCTATCTGCTTGCCCGGTACCAGGATGGAGCGCGCATAGTCGGGCAAATTATTGAGTGCCAGACCTGAGGGTACTGTGTCAGGCGTAGATTGCGAACCACCACCGGTACTGTTGGGCTTGTCTGCTGCAGTCGCCTGGAAAGACTTCAATTGCAGGTTGCGCATATCCACTGACTGGAAACCATCGGTCTTGTATTTGGTATCGCCAAAAGCTGCACCAACCAGGACACCGAACTTGCCGAAGGTATTGCTATTCCAGGTATTACTGACCAGGGCCGAGCCTGTGGTGCCAGCTTTACCGCTTTGATCGCGGTAATTGCCACTCAGTGTGAATGCAGAACGGAAACCGTTCTTGTCAAAAGGACGCACGCTGCGCATATCGACCGTACCAGCAATACCACCTTCGATCAGGCTGGCTTGCTGGCTTTTGTAAACACTGGCGCTACGGAATAATTCAGACGGCAGGAAGTCCATATCGACTTCGCGGTTGGCGCTGATGGAGCCGCCCCAGCTACCTGCCGAGGCAGATGCCATAGGCGCGCCGTTCAGCAAGACCCGCGTGAAAGCCGGGCCCATGCCACGGATGGAAACATTCAGGCCCTCGCCATCGATTTCTGCCCTGGTCACCTTGACGCCAGGAATGCGACCCAGCGCATCGGCAATATTAGGATCTGGGAACTTGCCCATGTCTTCAGAGAAAACGGTATCACTGAGACCGACGTTTTCAAGTTTTTCATTGGCGGATAAGGCGAGCGAACTGCGGTAACCACTGACTGTCACTGTAGGCACATGGCTTTTTTCCTTTTCAGCTTTTTCTTTTTCGGCTTTCGCTTTTTCAGCTGCCAGCTTTTCGGTATTTTCTGCGCTAGCAGTCGATGTCGGCGCCGGGCTTGGTGCTGTCTGAGCTGCCTGTCCATAGGCACTGGAAATCAGGCCAGCAAGGACCGTGGTGACAAAGACTTCGCCACCTGTGCAGAACCGACGCTTACCGGTACCAGCTCCCTTCAATTTTCTATTCATGCTTGTCTCCTGTATATGGCCTCTGGTGCCATTGTTGTTTGCGCCTTTATTGGCGCATCGATTTTTCTATTTTTTTCTATTGATGACGAAATACAATTACTAGTAACGCAAACAGCGGATACTCATTCTTTTGATGACCGGTCGCCTTATGAACTTGCGTCACCATTAATTTTCTGTTTTTTTGCAACAGGATTTAAGAAATATGTTTGCGCTAAACAATACTACCCAAATAAATAATAGCGCTACCATTTGCATGGTGGATGTTTTGCAATCGCACGTCAATTCCCTTCTTTAGCTGCGTTGTTGCAGTGATACGGAAAAATAACTACATCTTCAACAATTTTGTTTTTTGCGAAAGGCATAGATATCTTATGCTATATTCAAATCAAATTGTTTGCGCTAACATCAATATTTTAAAGCGTGCTTTTCCAAGCCATGCAGCAAAGATTTTTAGTTAGAACGAGGGTTGTTTGGTAAAACGGAATGCATCAACATCGATATAACCCTGGCCTGGATGTGGGTTATAACAAAACAGGGCAAACTGCTGCCCCTGGAAAGTGCCAGTGCGCCAGTCATAAGCCAGCTCGAAGCTGCCGCCCATCACATGCCAGGCCTTGCCATCCAGGCTATAAGCAACTTCCGCCTGGTTCTTCCTGAAATCCATGTCAGTACGCAAATGAATTTTATTCACAGCAACAGGCAGCGATGGCACCCGCACTTCAGTCTGCCGCCCTATCGCGGCATCTTCTATCACTTGCATGCTCAGGAATAATTTATCCGCCGCGTCACGCTGAATGACGATATGTCCATTGAATTTTCCCAGCGTACCAAACCCGCACATATCGCCAGCCTGCAGATTGCTGGCATCAATTTCAACTTCGCCGCGACTCCATGGCCCCTGGCCTTTCTGGGTAAGCGTGTTACGCGCAGTCCAGAACTCATTTGCCTGCACAGGCTCTAACCTCAAGTAACCGCGCCTTTCACGCAAGGACCAGCGAGTATCATCAGGATTATGGTTCCACTGCCACTGCAGACCCAGCACAGGTGCACTGAAATCGTCTGAAGTTGCCAATTGTGTGACTGGCTTGCCCTGGACAGGTTTGATGGCGCTGACGGGCACTCTGCCCGGAGCTTCTTTGGTACCCCACACCGGCCAGTCATCTTCCCAGAAAACCGGGCTGATATTAGTCATGCGCCCGATAGCACCGGCGTCAACCATTACAAAGCCATACCAGTTACCATCAGGCAGATCGACGATACCACCCTGATGCCCGCCGCCACTATCATCAATCTGCGCATGCGACTCCCAGGGGCCATACAGGTTTTTGGCGCGCGATACTATCAGTGTCAGGCTGGCTGGCAGTGCATTGAAGAGGTAGTAATACTCGCCACGCTTGACGAGCCTGGAACCTTCCGCCCCTTTGTAGTAATGAATTTTGCGTGCATCCATCACCTTGCTATAGTCGTTGTTCAAACTCAACAAGGTAACCGTGCCATCCCAGCCGCCAGATGTTGCGATGTACGCCTTGCCGTCAGGCTCAATGAACATGGCGGGGTCAAAGGCTGCGCGATCAAGCTCGTGGTAAGCCCAGGGGCCTTTGATATCCTTGCTGTAATAGATGCGAGTATTTTGCCTGACCGGTGTGACTACCGCATAGAAAACACCCTTATGGTGACGCAGGCTGGCAGCAAATAATCCGCCGCGATAAGCATTGCCATTCTTCAGGTCATATTGCTCCATACCATTGAGTCTGGGCACGATATGCGAAGCAAATTCCCAGTTGACCAGGTCTTTCGAATGCAGCAAGGTGAGGCCAGGACTATTGGCGAATGTGGTGCTGGCAAAATAAAAATCTTCGCCTACGCGGATGATGTCCGGGTCCGGGTAATCAGCATACAGTGGCGGATTGGTATATGTACCATCACCATTATCAGCAGGCCTGGCCTGGGCACCTTGCATGACACCCAGGAAAACACTGAGCACAGCAATCAAACTCACGCCACAGCATCGCTGAATACGATAACGCATAGCATGCATGGCTTGATGAAATAGCGACCCGCCTCCCATCACTGCAAACCCAGTACTGTGACTGATTGCGGTGTCAGTTTCAATGTCATTTGATCGTTGACTATACGGGCTTTCGCTGGCTTGGTAGCAACTGTATCAGGGGCTGCAAATGTATTGACGGCATCAATACGCGGTGCCGTCAGGGTTTCGCCAAGGGCTATGCCGGCTACTGCACCAGATAGCTTGATGGTGATATCAACTGCAGCATTCGGATCAACATTGGTCAGTGCCAGCCATAGCTTGCCAGCTTTATCCCTGGCGGCAATGGCGTCCACCCTCGGCAAATGAATATCTGCAAAAGTATAAGTGCCGGCATCAATACTGACCGGTATCAACTGCGCATCCTGAAATGGCACATACATCTTGAAAACATGGTAGGTTGGCGTCAGCAACATGCGTTCTTTGTCAGTCAGTATCATGGCCTGCAAGACATTCACCATCTGCGCGATATTGGTCATCCTGACGCGATCTGCATGGCGTGCAAAAATATTGAAATTGAGCGCAGTGAGAATAGCGTCACGTTGTGAATTTTGCTGCATCAGAAAGCCGGGCTTACTACCTGGCGCAGGTGCCAGCCACGAGCCCCACTCATCGACCACAAGTGCAATTTTTTTGGCTGGATCATATTTATCCATGATGGCTGCATGGGTCTTGATGAGATCATCCATGCCCACTGTCTCTTTGATGAAACTGGCATATTCATCCTCACCAAAACCAGTTGCCTTTTTAGCCGGAGGCCAACCGTTAACGGTGTATGAATGCAGGGACAAGCCATCAATATTCCAGCTCCACACTTTGTCCCGCCATGCCTTCATGATGGTCTCGGTATATTCCGTCTTGCCGCCGTCTGGACCAACCGCGATCTGCTGCATTTTCTGACCGCTAAGATAGTTGCGGCTGAAGCGAGAATAGATCTTGAGCTGATTCAAATAATAATCAGCACTCATGGCCCCACCACAACCCCAGCTTTCATTCCCTATACCCCAGAACGCCACTTTATAAGGTGCGGGATGCCCATTCGCAGCTCTATCTTGCGCCAGCGCGGTATGCTCGGATGTCATATATTCCAGCCATTCAGCTGCTTCCTGTGGCGTGCCTGTGCCGACATTGGCCGATAGATAAGCTTCAGCGCCGATCTGCTCGACAAAGTCCATGAACTCATGGGTGCCAAAGGTATTTGGCTCGACTACCCCACCCCAGTTGGGATTCAAACCTGCACGCCGCTTATCAGCTGGGCCTATGCCATTACGCCAATGATATTCATCGGCAAAACAACCACCTGGCCAGCGCACTACCGGCACCTTGATCGCTTTCAGCGCTGCCACCACATCATTGCGGATACCGCGTGTGTTAGGGATAGCCGATTCAGCACCTACCCAGACTCCCTCATAAACTCCATGCCCCAGGTGTTCGGCAAATTGCCCGAAGATGTGCCGGTCTATGACAACGCCGGGCTTGCTGGCATCCAGCGTCAGTGATGCACTCTTCACGACGCGAGGAGCATCGGCGGCATGCGTTGTAAATACAGACAAAGCCAGCACCAGCAGCGCAGCCAGACCAGAATAAACTTGCCTCATTGAGTCTCCTGTTTCCTGTAATGATGATTCAGCCAAAATCCAACGAAGCAGAAGTGAACGATTGCCACGATGAATCAGGATAAATGTTAGCGCAAACAATTATATTAATGAATCATGTTAATTGCCATTAAATTCAATGTCGCATAGCACCATGGCATGAAAACCTCCTGGTGAAGATGTGAATTCAGGGCCTAAATTCAGAGTCAAATAATTGAGGTATGCCCACGATAGCAATTGCTGAAATGGCTTCTGCTCTCAATCAGATCTGCTGTTGCACTGCAATAGCTTGCGCGCATGGATAAACTACTTGAATGAAGAAATGTTAGCGTACAACATTAATTTTCATATTTTTATTGACACTCTCTCAATGTAGCTTTTAAACTGGATAATGGTCACGCTAACATCGTGTATTAAGCAAGTACGGAAGTGTTCGGGAAAAATGGGGCTGATTGCCAATATGCAAGCGAAGAATACAAACAGCCTTGAATGTTGTGACGATCGCGTCGCCGTCTACCCCCGCCCGATCCAGAGAAGATAGGGTGGTTTTACCCACCGCCAGTCTGCACGGGCGGTGTTTTTTTACATTGAATGCAAGGTAAGTAATGAAAGCACCAAAACTCCGTACTTATATTTCTGCCTGCGTGCTACTACTGTCCCTGCTGGACTTGCAAGCGGCAGTTGCGGCTGAATCCCTGCCCTATTTGCGCAAACAGGGTACGGCGACGCAACTCATGGTCAACGACCAGGCCTTCCTGATACTGGGTGGCGAACTGCATAACTCGTCAGCATCCAGCCTGACTTATCTGAACAAGCTCTGGCCAGCCTTGAAAGCTGCCGAACTCAATACGGTACTGGCACCAGTGGAGTGGGATCAGATAGAAGCTGTCGAAGGCCGTTTCGATTTCAGTGTATTGGATGGTATGTTGCAGCAAGCCCGCGCCAACAATACCCGCCTGATCTTGCTGTGGTTTGGCGCCTGGAAAAATTCCATGTCTACCTATGTGCCAGCCTGGGTGAAACGAGACCAGCAGCGTTTTCCGCTTGCGCAAAATCGTGCGGGTGCAGCACAGGAAATACTGACGCCCTTTAGCCCAAATACGCTGGCGGCAGATACTGCCGCTTACAAGGCTTTGCTGGCCCATCTCAAACAAGCAGATACACAACGCACGGTGATCATGGTGCAGGTCGAGAATGAAATCGGCATGCTGCCAGACGCACGCGACCATGGTCCGCTGGCTGACACGGCATATAAGGAAGCTGTACCAAAGGCATTGATGGATTATTTGCAAGCCCATCACAGCAGTCTGCATCCGGCTATACAGACACTGTGGACCGCAAATGGCAAGCGCATGAATGGTAACTGGGCCGAGGTATTTGGCAATAGTGTCGCGGCGGAAGAAGTCTTTCAGGCCTGGGCCTATGCCAGCTTTGTCGAAGGCATGACAGCCGCAGCTAAATCTGCCTATCCCTTGCCCATGTACGTTAATGCTGCACTGAACCGCCCGGGCAAGAAACCTGGCGAGTATCCAAGTGCCGGGCCACTGCCACATCTGTTCGACATCTGGAAAGCCGCAGCACCCTCCATCGATGTGCTGGCAATAGATACTTACTTCCCTAACTTCACTGAATGGGCAGTGCAATTCAAGCGCCCGGACAATCCACTCTTCATACCAGAGGCGAATAATGCGGGGCGACATGATGCTGCAGCCAAGGCCTTTTACGCTATCGGCGAACATGATGCCTTCGGTTTCTCGCCCTTTGGCATAGAAGACAGTAACGGCAAAGGAGATGACACCTTGCCACAGGCTTTTCGCGCACTGAAACAACTGGCACCCGTGATAGCTGAGTACCAGGGCAGTGGCAAAATGCGTGGCTTCAAGGCACATGTTTCTTATGACGGCGTGGTGGATTCCACGCCGCAAAAAGTCACCATGGGTAGCTACGCGCTACAGGTTAACCTGAACAAGCAATGGAGCAAAACCGAAAACAAGGACCTGGAAGCGCATGGCGGCTTGATCATCCAGCTGTCAGATACAGAATTCCTGATCGCAGGCACAGGGTTGACGGTGACGTTCAAGGATGCCAGCAATGCCGGAGACATGATAGGTTTTGAAAAAATCACCGAAGGCACTTATGAAAATGGCAAATGGGTGGAAGGGCGCTGGTTGAATGGCGATGAAAGTCATCAGGGCAGGCAGATCATGTTGCCGGATAAAGGGGTGACAATCCAGAAGCTCAAGCTTTACCGTTATCGTTAAGTCTGCCGCTTGTTCGCCCCAGCGATGGCAGCTTGTGGTAAAGTTTGGCGCTAACAAAGTGCCATTTTTCAAACGGATTTCCAAAGCAGATGACGAAAAGCAAGGTGAAACAAGAGGCGGTTGCCATAATTGACAATCGGCAACATGCTCCTACCATGTCTGATGTGGCCAAGCTGGCAGGTGTCTCAGCAATGACTGTATCACGCGTCATGAACGGTGACAGCAATGTACGCGAGCAAACCCGCACGCGCGTTGACGCCGCCATTGCCCAGTTGAACTACATTCCCAACCAGGCTGCCCGCCGTCTGGCTGGCTTGCGACCTATCCGCATAGGTTTCTTGTACAGCAACCCCAGCGCAGGTTATCTGAGCGAATTTTTGGTCGGTCTGCTGAACCAGGTCAGCCCGAATAATATTCAACTCGTCGTCGAAAAGTGTGAAGCTGATGAACATGATGTGGAACAGGCCCAGCGTCTGATCACCAATGGAGTAGATGGCATTATCCTGCCACCACCACTGTGTGACTCCGCTCGCCTGATCGAATTGATTGCCGCTACCGGCACCCCGGCGGTAACTGTGGCTTGCGGCCAGCCAGATCCACGGGTAGGTGGTATCAGCATTGACGACTACGAGGCCGCTTACGCCATGGTCTGCCATCTAGTCGCCCTTGGACATCATCGCATAGGCTTTATTATCGGCCACCCTAACCAGAGTGCCAGTGCCCGTCGCCTGGAAGGCTTCAAAGCTGCCATCGCTGAAAAAAATGTAGAAAGCGCGCCAGAACTGATTACCCAGGGCATGTTCACCTACCGTTCTGGCCTGGACGCTGCAGAAGCCTTGCTGGGCTTGCCAGAACGCCCCACCGCGATCTTTGCCAGTAATGACGACATGGCTGCAGCAGTAGTGTCCATTGCCCACAGGCTGGGGTTGGATGTACCAGGCGACCTGACCGTTGCAGGTTTCGATGATACTTCACTGGCCACCACCATCTGGCCAGAATTGACTACCGTGCGCCAGCCTATTGCCGACATGGCAGAAGCGGCAGTGCAGTTGCTTTTGCAACAGATACGCGGCCAGCGCAATGGCACGCCGCAAGCGCCGGAACATGTACGCATAGACCATACCCTGGTGCGACGACAATCTGACGCCGCACCACGCTTGCGACCACGCACCCAGTTTCTGGCCAAAGTAGCACCTTAGACCCCGCACTCATCGGCACTCATTGGCAATCATCGGCCAATCTCGCATTTCTGCAATGCTGGCAGGGGAACTGCATTCGCCATGGCCAGAAATCCTGCCGGTGAGGGGTGCAGGAAATCACCGTTGTGATAATCCTTGCGTATATATTCGGCCTGCGCAGGGTCGCGGATGGCAGCATCAAAGTCAGCCACCGCATCAAATACCCCTGAATTACGTATCCAGGCATTCACTGCCTGACGGTCTTCTTCATTATTGAGGCCAGGACGATAATAGTCGCTGCCAGTGTAAGGCGTGATGGTTGCGCCAATGACGCAGATGCCGTGCGCATGGGCACGTTCAACCAGCTGACGGTGAGCCGTGAACAAGTCATCCATCATCTTTTTTCTGGCTTCAGGAATGTCGTCACCATTGCGATGCTGCCCACCCAGGTCATTGACGCCTATCATGATAATCGCATGTGTCACGCCGCTGCGTAAAATCACATCGCGATCAAAACGCGATGCCAGATTGGGGCCAGTGCCATCGCGTAACATGCGTCCGCCACCTATCCCGGCATTCAGCACCGCCATGGCAGGCAAGCCCTCTTTCATCAGGCGTGCAGACAGCAAATCAGGCCAGCGGTTATTACCATCGGTCGTGGCACCGTGGCCATCAGTAATCGAATCACCTATGGCAACCACGGCACCAGTATTGCGTGGTGCCTGCACTTCAATATCGGCAATCTGATACCAGTGCGCGACCTTGCCAGCATCTTGCCAGATCGGGTCCAGTATGCGGTTTCCTTTGGTAAAAAAACTATTGGCGCGCGAACCAGGGTGGCTGGTCTGGCGCACCGGTTCGCCCTTGAAATACATGGAAATGGCAAGGTCAGATGCAGGGGCATGCTGCAAATTCACGGCGTCGCTATAGTACTCGCTGCCTGCAGGTATCATGACGCTGCTGCGGCCAGAAAATTTTAGCGCTTGCAGGGTTTCGGTATCAATGTCTGTCTTGCCCGGTGCGATTGCCCTGGCCAGACTGGCACTGTCGATAAACAGCGGCGTACTACCAAATACATTGCTGAAGCGTACACGCACACGGCTGCCACCCAGCGAGACATGGACAATCTGGCGCAAGCTGGCATCACGCCAATTGGCAGCTGGCAGCATATTCTCTGGCTCGGGTATCTGTTGCGCCGAGCCCCAGGAAGAGACCCAATGCCAGTCTGGCTGAGCTGCGGCATGAGCGGTAGTAGTCAGTGACATTGCTGTCGTCAGCAGCAGGCTTGCTGCCAGTGTGTATAACTGTTTTTGTACATGTCTCATTTTTTGTCTCTTATATTTTTTTTTGCAGTTGCTGTTCATCCAGCTCAGAAGCGTGGGCTGCTGCCCTTGAAATCGGGATCATATTTGCGCATCTGCCCCAGGTCGTCGCGGTTGCGTATGCCGCATTCCAGATATTGCTGATGCAGTACCGCCAGTTTGACGTAATCAATTTCCACACCCAGTCCTGGTGTTGTTGGCACGGGCACCGCCCCATCTTCGAAACGCACCCTGTCGCCCTTGATGACGTCTTCTTCCTGCCAGGGATAATGGGTATCGCACGCATAGGTCAGGCCGGGAATGACAGCAGCCACATGGGTCATGGCCATCAGGCTGATACCAAGGTGGGAATTGGAATGCATGGACATGCCCATGCCAAATACTTCACACATGCGTGCCAGTGATACCGTGGCACGCAAGCCACCCCAGTAATGGTGATCAGACAGCAATATGCTCACCGCATGGGTAGAGGCATTGCGTTTAAATTCTTCCATGGTGGTGACCACCATATTGGTTGCCAGTGGTGCTTCGCAATGCCTGGATAATTCGGCCATGCCTATTTGCCCTGGTGTTGGGTCTTCGTAATATTCCAGCAGATCATCCAGCTCTTTGGCTGCTGCGATACTGGTTTCCAGCGACCAGTTTGCATTCGGGTCCAGCCGCAATGGTAGTGTCGGGAAAGCCTGGCGCAAAGCTTTGATGGCAGCGATTTCTTGCGCTGGCAGCATGACACCACCTTTCAGCTTGATACTTTTAAAACCGTATTGCGCGATCATGGTCTGCGCCTGTTTGACGATTTGTGTTGGCGTCAACGCTTCGCCCCAGGCATCTGCCGGATAAGGATTGTCTACGTGTGTGGCATATTTGTAGAACAGGTAGGCGCTATACGGCACCGCCTTGCGCACCGCACCTCCCAGTAAATCTGAGACTGGCAAACCCAGGATCTGGCCTTGCAAATCCAGCATGGCCACTTCCAGCGCACTGATGACCTTGTCTGCATTCTTGTTGGTATGAGAACCCGGTGCCAGTTCTATCTGTACCCCTGCGCCACCGCCAGTGGACAGGATATTCTTACGCACACGCTCTTCCATCAGAGTCAGGTCAAACGGTGTCAGGTCCGTCAGCAAGGTCCTGGCCTGCTCCAGCACCTTTAACATGGGTTGATCACCATAGGTTTCGGCGATACCGATACGCCCATCTGCAGTTTCAACTTCTATGATGCTGCGCAGTGCCCAGGGCTCATGAATACCGCTGGCGTTCAGCAAAGGTGGATCACGAAATGCGATAGGTGTCACACGTACCTGGCGTATCATCATCTTGGCATTGCGAATAGTTTGACTCATTGTTCATCCATGCATAAAAATGGTTGCAAATAATTAGAACTCATTTCATCAATAGGGTGAGTGCGAACAAGACGATTTGGGATGCAGTGCAAGGCCTAAGGTGTGTACCCTGCGCAGCTAAGGCGTCTGCCTTAGCAAGCGGCACAACACAGCAAGGCGCCCAAATCGTCAGTTCCCGAAGGGTTTGCCTCATAACGCGTGCTGGACTGCGTTGGACTCGTTATCAATAGGCAAAGCTATTGACTGCCTCGTCCATAGTTTTACCATTGGCCAGCCCACGTTATGAGGCAAACGCATCTCACCCTATTGATGAAATGAGTTCTAACGCTTCATGCTTTCTTTTGGCCCGATATAACTTGCGAACAAGCCACCCGTATTCACGACTATGCGCTGCAGCGTGACACCGGCATCGATGCCGTAAATACGTATGCGATGCACTCCCGCTTTGGCGATGTGGTGCTTGCTGCTGATTTTACGCATCTCGTTTCGCACCGAGTCTTCCCAGCCCTTTAAACTCATGTCTTTGACTATATTGAAAACCTGGGGTTTTTCATCATCAACGGCGATGGCAAAGCGCAGGCCCGGCCCTTCGGCAAAAGGCAGCGTAGGCGCAAAAACCGTATCGATGCTGACCTCACCAGTCGAATGCAGGTAAGTCGTGTATTCCAGGTAAGGGGCCTGGCTCAGGTCGGTAAAATGTCTGTCGTTTCTGGGGAACACCGCCATGGAAGACAAATGCCGTCCATGTTCAGGAATTTTTTGCCAGGAATACGCGCCCGCATTCTTTGCCTGACTATAGTGTTCTGCCTCTATCGTCACATTGCCATCCGACTCGACAAAACCTTTGTAGTCTTGCGGCAGCGGTGCAGCATTCAAGGCCGACACTTTAATGCTGGCCCCACCCCAGCCCGTGCCTTTGATGTCTATCGTCCCTTCAGCCTTGCCTTTGGGCAGTTTGCCCCAGTCTATGGACACTTTAATGTCCTGGCTGCTGGTCACCTGGCCACTGGTATCGCTGAGGATAATCCAGGGCGCACTGGCCCTGGCGGTGAACTTGTATGTCTTTGTTCCCTTGTTAAACACCGTGATAGTGCGCTGTTGCTTTCCAAAAGGGTCAAAACGTGCCAGTTGATAATTGCCCTGATGCGGCCAGACAGATGCCGCATTCTGTGGCCAGGCGGGTTCAATGTCTTCCACTGCCACCCCCATGTCAGCCCCCGCATGTGGCTGCAGGTCATACAGCAAAGGCATGGTATTGGCGGCGGGCTGGTCCCAGTGTATGTAGCCAATATGGGTCTGGTCCATGAAGTGCTGCCACTTGCCATGGCCAAGTTCGGTATCGTACTGGCGCTGCAAATCTGCATCGGCTTTAAACAATGCACGCGCCTTGTCCGCATAATTGTTTGCATAAGCCCGGCCCTGCCTGGCATACAAATGATTTTTACCCACCATGTCATACATCTCGGTGACGATGGCACTGGCTTTGACCGGGTGCAGCACCAGCTGGAAAAACGCATCCCTGTAGTCTGCTGGCATCTTTGCATACAGTGCTTCAGCCCTGCTGCGCAAATCCCTGATCTCTGCCGTCACGCGGTCAGCTTCATCGTAATGCAACTGGCTATAGGTGGTCGGATCTTGCAGTTCTGGCTTGCGGCGGTAATTATGGCGTGAATAACCGGTCATCAAGGCGGCGATTTCTGCGGCATGTTCCGCACCAAATTCACGTTCTGCCCACAGCTTGCCAAATTCGGGGATGCGTTCTTTCGGCCACTGCTCCGGGTTCCAGGCCATGCGCAAGAAAAACTCTATGGGATATTCCATGGGCTTCAAATCGCCGACATTGACTATCCATATCTGCCTGGCGTCAAAATGATAGGCCAGGTCCATTTGCTCCCATACCTTGGCAATGGAATTGGTATTGATCCAGCGGTAAGAACGCGGCCCACCGACATAATCAAAATGGTAATAGACACCAGCACCACCGGCGCGCTTGCGTTCTTCCGGCTTGGGCAGGCGGCGGATATTGCCCCAGTTATCATCGCACCATAGCAAGGTCACATCATCCGGCACGCGCATGCCTTTTTCATAGTAGGTCTGCACTTCTTTGTACAGCGCCCAGACTTGCGGTACCTCAGTGGCTGGTTTGTCATGTACCTTGCTGATGATCTGGCGCTGGTCCTTGACGATGTTTTCCAGCAGCGAGATATTTTCGCTTTCCGACATCGGTTCATCTCCGTCGCCACGCATGCCTATGGTGATCAGGCTTTCCTGGCTCTTGTTGCGGGCAACGCCGCCTTCCCAGAAGGGATAGAGTCTGGCTTTATTGTTTTGGTAATCCCATTTACCGTTTTCTGCCGTCCACTCCTTGTGGGCACGCATCATGGGTTCGTGATGTGAAGTACCCATGATGATGCCGACTTCATCCGCCAAAAAGCGGTTTTGTTCATCGTCGACATTAAAGGCATTGTTCCACATGGCGGGCCACAGGCAATTGGCCTTCAGGCGCAGCAGCAATTCAAACACTTTGCCATAAAACTGCTGATTGTAATTGCCGTAATTCTTGACGACCCAATTCGTCAACGCCGGTGCTTCATCATTCAAAAAAATGCCGCGATATTTGATCTTGGGAATTTCCTGCACCAGGGTATTCTTCTGGATGGCGATACTGCTCTTCTTTTTCAAAGGTACATCCGCCCACCAGTACCAGGGTGATACACCTATCTGTTCAGACAGGTCATACACACCATACACACCGCCGCGTTTATTGGCACCGATAATCACCAGCGCCTGCGCCACATCCAGCAAGGGGTTTTGTACCGTCACCAGTTGATAGGCATCCCATTGATTCACAATGCCGCTGACATCAATCTTATGCGACGAAATCAGTTGATCAATGAGCTTGCTTTTTCCTATGGTGCCAACGATGACAGCTTGCCCCTTCAGGCTTTGCACATCATTGGTGATGGCAGGCTTTTTACCTGTAATGCCTTCTATGTCTTTTTGCAGATTAACTACTGCACGCTGGACACCGGCATAATCAGCCACATCAACATACAGAGTGGCTGCGCTGCTGGCGTTGACCAGGACCAGATCACCAGCGACAGCAGCTTCAGTGACATAGGGTTTTTCACCAAGAGCAAAGCAATTATTGGCCGCAGTCATGAAAAGATAAGCGGTAGCAAATATCAGTTTTGAAAACTGTCTGCTCATACGAGCACGGTGGCGTGCACCTGTTCATTAATTTGCATTTTTTTGTCTCAATTCTCGTTTCAATTTATAGTTTATTTTTATAAGCTACAAATTCCTGTTCTGAATTTGTGCAAGCTTAACAATGAACTCCGCCACTCTTTTGTGCAATTATGAAACTCACCAATCACGATCATGATTACACGCAGCCAGTTTCAGGCCCCGGATGATACGGTAGACGGACGTAGCAAGACAGGCTGATGAAATACTGCCAGCTTCGTTTCAGCTTTGCAGTGAAATTCTGTAGATCGTGGTTTGGCGATACACTTCGCCTGCGCGCAAGATCACCGCTTCTGCATATGGCCCATTGATTTGATTGGGATAAGCATGCGCCTCAAGGCAAAAACCATCATGTACCGCATAGTCACGCGCATCACGCCCGGCTACGCCGTTGAGGAAATTACCGCTATAGAATTGCAGGCCAGCCTGGTCGGTGGAAACGGATAATTTACGTCCTGAGCCGGGGTCGTACACAGTGGCCACTTCACGCACAGTGCCAGGTTTTCCATTCAATTCTGCCTGCACGCAATAACAATGATCAAAACCGCCTGCCATCAAAATCTGCTGGTCTGGCCATGTCAGCCTTGGGCCTATGGGTGCGGGCTGGCGAAAGTCAAAGGCACTACCAGCGACGGAAGCCAATTCGCTGGAGATACCCG
Organism: Undibacterium sp. KW1; assembly: GCF_009937955.1. Taxonomy (NCBI): domain Bacteria; kingdom Pseudomonadati; phylum Pseudomonadota; class Betaproteobacteria; order Burkholderiales; family Oxalobacteraceae; genus Undibacterium; species Undibacterium sp. KW1. The sequence goes on from NZ_AP018439.1 coordinate 4,650,218, forward strand.
CTGCATCTATCTTCAGGTAATGCGATGCATCAATAAACAAAAGCTGGTCTTTGATATCAGAAGTGCCCGCATTCAGGTTGAAGTAGGGATGCGAAGTCAGATTGATCGCTGTTGGCGCGTCAGACCTGGCTTCATACTCTATGCTCAGGCTGCCCTCATCATCCAGGCGATAGACGACCTGCACTTCAAGATTGCCGGGGAAACCAGCATCGCCATCAGCCGAAGTCAGCAACATGCGTATGCCATCTGTCTCTTCCATGACATCCCAGCGGGCGGTATGAAAGCCGCTATTACTGCCATGCAGATGATGATCGCCATCATTGCAGTCAACTGAAAAATTGCTGCCATCGATGGAAAAATGTCCACCTGCAATGCGGTTTGCCCAGCGACCTATGATGGCACCAAAATAATAGGGGTTTTGCTGATAGCTGTGGGCATCTGCATACGCCAGCAAGACATCACCTATGCGGCCATATCGGTCAGGCGTCAGCCATGAAACCAGCGATGCACCCCGGTCGCTGATACTCAACTGCATATCATGCGCATTGCGCAGGGTATAAATATTTTCATCTGCTGTTTTGACAGTGCAGGAAACTAGCTTTTTATTCGTCATCACTTTGCTCGGCAAGTTGAGTGTGTGGATGTGGCAGGCCTGCGGCATTCGCTTCTACCTGCGTCAGGCTTTCTTGATATTTGCGCGGTGTACAACCCAGTTCCCGTTTAAAAACGGCATGCATATACTGTATGGTGGTAAAGCCGCAACTGACTGCAACGTCGGCAATACTCGATTGCCCGCTAGCCAGCATGGCTTTTGCTGCCTCCAGCTTGAAATGCAAAATCTCGTCATGGACGCTGCGCCCCAGCTCTTGCCGGAAATAGGATTCCAGTGAAGAACGGGATATGCCGACATAGTCAGCCACCTGCTCGGTCTTGATACCCTGGCAGGCATATTGGCGGATGAAATGACGTGCCTGCATCACGTGCGGATGCTTGGGTGTTTCAAAGCGCGAAGAGGTCAGGACATTGATGCCAACCGGCGGCACCAGTATCCTGGTGCTGGCAATGCGGGCGCCGTTCAACATCTGATGCAAGAGATGGGCGGCAGTGCGCCCCATTTCCTCTGCCCCCTGCATGACAGAACTCAGTGGTATCCGGGTCAGCATGCGCGCCAGCGGATCATTGTCTATGCCTATCAGGGCGACTTGCTCTGGTACAGCGATACCCGCAATCAAACAGGCCTGCAATAATTGCCTGGCGCGTGCATCTGTTACCGCGATGATACCTACTGGCTTGGGCAAACCTTCCAGCCATTTGATCAATTGCTCGACCGCTTCATCCCAGGATGGCGCGCTGGTAATCTGGCCGCGATAAATTTCTCCCGTCAGGCGATCACGTTTCATCAGATCGCAGAAGGCATTTTCACGCTCCTGCGCCCAGCGATTTTCCGGTGCTTCTGGCAAACTGAACAAGGCAAAGCGCGGCAAGCCTGCCTCAATCAAATGATCATAGGCAAGCTTGATAAGTTTGAAATTGTCCGTCGCCACATAAGGAACACCCTGTGGATAATGATCCTGGTTTTCGTAGGAACCACCGACAGCCACCACTGGCACCCGGCTATGCGACAAGGCTTCACAAACGACAGGATCGTCAAAGTCGGCAATGATGCCATCGCCCTGCCAGCGTTCTATCCCATGCAGGCGGGCACGAAAATCTTCTTCCAGAAACAAATCCCAGGACACCCTGGTTGAACTCAGGTAAGAGGCAACCCCGGCAATGATTTCCCTGTCATAGATTTTGTTTGCATTGAACAATAAGGCTATCCTATGCGAGTTGGGCATCTTCATATTCGGTCTTCTCCATGGGCGACGGCTTGCTTGCCATACTTTTTGTATTGTACTGCCTTCCCTTTTCTTCTCTTTTTATTTCAAAGAATTTAAAGGAATGCCAGCACTGGCAAGGGCAACATCCAATCGACATAGATTCTTTTGACTACTCCTTTTAATATTCAGACCACCATCAATTTGACTGATTTAAGATCAACACTGCTGGAACCTGCATGTATGGTGAAGCTGCCAGGCTCCACAACGCGTTTCATGTCCATGTTATAAAAAGACAAATCTGCTGGTTTGATATCAAAAGACAAAGTGCGTTTTTCGCCCGGATTCAAGCTGACGCGTTTGAAGGCTTTCAATTCCAGTACTGGCCTGGTGACAGAACTGAAATCATCGCGAATATAGATTTGCACGACTTCATCGCCCTTGACGGCACCGGTATTGCTGACATCGACTTCGACTTTGGTGCTATCGCCAACACCCATCGTGGCCCTGGACAAGCGTGGTTCTGAAATACTGAACGAGGTATAGCTAAGGCCAAAACCGAATGGGTACAAGGGTTTGGTCGATGCATCCAGATAACCACGGCGTGCCGACGGTTTGTAGTTGTAATAAATCGGCAACTGACCGACATTGCGCGCAATCGACACCGGCAATTTGCCACCTGGGTTGACCCGGCCAAATAAAATGTCCGCCGCTGCAAAGCCGGTTTCCTGCCCCATGTACCAGCCTTCTACCAGCGCGTCTGCGCGTTCGGCCAGCAGGTTGACGGACAGCGGGCGACCATTCAGCAAGAAGACGACGGTCGGTTTGCCCAGATCAAAAATCGCTTTGGCCAGGTCATTTTGCTGGCCCATCAAATCCAGGCTGGCACGGTCACCCAGATGGTTATCGGCCCAGGCTTCACGGCTGGTTTGTTCATTGTCGCCCAATACCATGATGATGGTATCGGCAGATTTGGCCGCCTCTACCGCTTCGGCAATCAGCTTGGCATTCACTGCCGGTGGCGTGAATTTGACTTCATCATGTCCCCAGACATGACCGCCTTCGGTGATGCGCACACCTTCGGCATAACTGAGTTCAAAGCCCTGTGCCCGGCTTTCCGCCTGCAAGCCTTCGTAGATGGATACCACATGACGCGGGATGTCAGAATACCCGCCTATAGGACAATCCTTGGCGTGTGTACCCAGCAACACGACTTTGCCGACCTTCTTGCCGTTCAGCGGCAGCAAGCCCTTGTCATTTTTAAGCAGGACCACGGAACGGGTGGCAGCTTCACGCGCCAGTGCCACTGCGTCTTGCGTAGCAGTCAGTTTGTCAGCAATGCTGGCATCGACATAGGGGTTTTCAAACAGACCAGCCAGGAACTTAAGTTCCAATACCCGGCGCACGCAGCGATTGATTTCTTCTTCAGAAACACGTTTTTCCTTGACCAGTTCTGCCAAGGTGCGATAAGCCAGGCCATCCGGTGTTTCTATATCGACACCAGCCTTGATGGCGCGCAGCGCTGCTTCTTTGGGATTGGGCACCAGCTTATGCCTGATCACCAGTTCATTGATGCCAAAGTAATCGGATACCAGCGCACCTTTAAAGCCCCATTCTTCACGCAAGACCTTGGTCAGCAACCAACGATTCGCATGCGAGGGAACGCCGCCGATTTCATTATAGGAAGGCATTACGGCACTGATATTGGTTTCACGCACCAGCTTTTCAAAGGGTGGGAAAAATTCTTCGCGCAAGGTACGCTCACTGACTTCTGCCGGGCCGATGTTGGTGCCGTTTTCTGGCTGGCCGTGGCCCGTCATATGCTTGAGCGTGGCAAATACCTTGTCTTTCGCCAGTTTCTTATCTTTGCTCATGGGGCCCATGAAGCCGATCACCGCAGCCTTGCCCATTTCGCCGCACAGGTGCGGGTCTTCGCCATAAGTTTCTTCTATGCGGCCCCAGCGCGGCTCACGTGCCACGTCGACCACAGGTGCCAGCGCAAAATTGGCACCGCGTGCACGCATCTCGCGTGCAGCCACGCTGAAGATTCTGGTCGCCATATCCGGGTCGAACGAAGACGCCAACCCTATCGCCTGCGGGAAGCAGGTGGCATCACGCGCGACATAGCCATGCAGGGCTTCTTCATGCATGAGCAACGGAATGCCCAGGCGCGTCTGTTCTACGGCCCATTTTTGCACGGCATTGACATAGGTGGCCGTTTGCAAGGCATTGCGGTTTGGCACCGAACCATCATCACCTGCGCCAGTAGCCTTGGCTATGCCCTGATGGTCGGACGGACGTGCCATCATCCCCAAACCATGAGGATAGACTGTGCCTGCCTTGGTGACGGAAAAATCGCCATTGGCTTCCTGTATCAGTTTTTTGTCTTGCCATACGCATTGCATCTGCATGATTTTCTCATCCAGGGTCATACGCCCCAGCAGATCTTCAACACGTGCTGCCAGCGGTGCAGCAGCATCTTTGTAAATGGGTTTAGATCCAGCTTTTGCGGTAGCCGCCCACCCCAGAGCTGGTGATAAAACTGCCCACCCGGCCAGACCGGTCAAGCCAGACATGGATGCCAGGAATTGCCTGCGTTGATTACTCATTGAATCTGTCTCCATCTATTTTTTATTTTTAAACCGTCAGGTCATGACACAGGCCAGCTATTGCCTGATGACTGCCATCCCATCTTGCATGCAAAACCAGGCAGACACAATTATGAAACTCACCAAGCCGCGTCATGATTACAAATGAGATGCGCGCAAATAAAAAAAGGCGATCCCTATGAAATCGCCTGTCAAGGCAAGGAAATCCTTGCCAGTTCTGGAGCGAACTATTCAATCATCTTTTTGCAGAGCGTGTACTGACATCCACCCATACTGCCAATGTCAGGATGCAGCCTTTGACTATCATCTGCCAGTAGGTATCCACATCCAGCATGGACATGCCATTGTCCAGACTGGCCATGACCAGCGCCCCAATCAGGGCACCATATACTGTGCCAGAGCCGCCACGCATGGAGGTGCCGCCAATAAAGCAGGCAGCAATCGCATCCAGCTCGCCCGAAGTACCGGCAGAAGGTGAGCCAGCCGCCAGCCGTGCGGTATTGATGAGGCCAGCCAGCGCGCACATCAAACCCATGATGCCGAATATCCACAGCTTGATGGCATTCACATTGATGCCCGAGAGGCGGGTGGCTTCCATATTGCTGCCCACTGCATAAATCCTGCGGCCAAATACGGTTTGCGTAGTCATGTAGCTGAAGATGCCCAGCAAGACCAGCAGCAACAGCACAGGCAAGGGGATGCCTTCGTAGCTGTTAAAGGTGATGACAAAGGCCAGCAGCACCGCCGCAATCGCAGCAAGCTTGATACCATCACGCCACAGCGGTGCGACTTCCAGTCCATGCTGCGCACGCTTGTTACGCTGCTGCCAGGTCAAAAATACAGCCAGCGCGAAAAGAGCTATTCCCAGCAAGATACCGGTGGTCGCCGACAGGTAACCCTGGCCCAGATACACCATGTCAGCAGACACTGGCGCTACCGTGGTGCCACCTGTCACACCCAGCACGATACCGCGATAAGCCAGCATGCCACCCAGGCCAACAATAAAGGATGGTATCTTCATGTAGGCAGTCAGGTAGCCATTGAACAGTCCTATCAGCAAACCGAAAATCAACACCACCATGAGATTTAATGGCAAAGGTAAATGATGGGTCACATCCAGTACCGCTGCCACACCACCCAGCAAACCCAGCAAGGAACCGACAGACAAATCAATCTCGCCAGCGATAATCACCAGCGCCATGCCACAGGCGACGATGCCGGTAATCGACATTTGCCGCATCAGGTTGGACAGATTGCGCGGTGTAATGAAACCACCTTCGGTTTTCCAGCTGAAGAAAGCCCAGATCAATGCAATGGCAATCAGCAGGGCCAGCATTTTGTATTGTGTGAACAGCTGTTTGATATTCAGGTTTTTCATTTTAATTTTTACCGATAGCGATGAATGGCATCAGATGGGTGATCATGGCACAGGGCTTAATTGACTTGCCTGGTTTGACTGGTTGGGCGCTAGTACATGGCTTTGATCCAGCGCCGCCGCCAGCAGGGTTTCCTGCTTCAAATCCTGATTGATGAAGTTGCCGCGCAGCTTGCCCTCGCCTATCACCAGCACGCGGTCAGAAATACCCAGCACTTCGGCCAGTTCAGACGACACCATGATGATGGACATACCCTGCTTTACCAGTTCAAACATGAGTTTGTAGATTTCATATTTGGCACCGACATCGACACCGCGTGTCGGCTCATCGAGTATCAAAATCTTGGGTTTGGTCAGCAACATTTTCGACAGCACCGCTTTTTGCTGGTTACCGCCGGACAGGCTGGTAATAGGCAAAAACGGGCTGGCGGTTTTCAGGGTCATGCTGGCGATTTCTGTACGTATGGTCTTCAGTTCGGCTTCTTTGTCTATGCGGCTCATGCGGGCAAATTCGTGCAAGACGCTCAGGCTCATGTTCTGGCCCACATCCAGGTCGGGGACGATGCCATGCTGCTTGCGGTCTTCCGGCACCATGGCCAGGCCAGCGCGTATGGATTTCAACGGGCTGCTGCTGTCAAGCTTGCTGCCATTCAGCCAGACTTCAGCTTCATATTCACCAGGATAAGCACCAAACAGGGCCGACACCAGTTCAGTACGGCCAGCGCCAACCAGCCCGGCTATACCCAGAATCTCCCCCTGGCGCAGAGTGAATGAAATGTCATCGACACGCTTGCGCTGCGGGTTTTCTGTGTCATAGCAGGTCACATTGCGCGCTTCAAACACCACTTCACCGATGGTATGATCTTGTCTTGGATAAAGCTGGCTCATTTCACGCCCCACCATCTGGGCGATGATGCGTTCTGCACTCATATCGGCCATGGGTGTCGTGGCAATGTGCTGACCATCGCGTATCACTACGATGGTGTCGCAAATGGCTTCGACTTCATCGAGCTTGTGCGAGATGTAAATGCAGGTCACGCCCTTGGCTTTCAAGGCGCGGATAATATCCAGCAAGACCGTGATTTCTGATGTCGTCAGTGAAGATGAAGGTTCATCCAGTATCAACAGTTTGGCCTGCTTGTTGAGTGCCTTGGCTATCTCTATCAATTGCTGGTGGCCGCCACCATAGTTCTTGACCGGCAGTACTACATTGACTTCAGGTATATTCAATTCACGCAATAATTCTTCGGCCCGCTTGTTCATGGCGGCATAGTCCATGCGGCCACCGGGCAGGGTGATTTCATTCCCCAAAAACAGGTTTTCGGTGACTGACAATTCTGGCACCAGCATCAATTCCTGATGGATGATGATGATGCCCGCCGATTCAGTATCGCGGATGGACTGCGCCTTCAAGGGCTTGCCTTCCCACAGGATTTCACCATCCCAACTGCCATGCGGGTAGACACCAGACAGCACCTTCATCAGGGTGGATTTGCCAGCGCCGTTTTCACCGCACAGGCCTATGCATTCGCCAGCCCTGACCTTGATGTCGATACCGTTTAAAGCCCTGACACCGCCAAACTGTTTGACGATACCCTTCATTTCCAGCAAATATTCAGACATGCTATTTTTCTCGGAAGAACCTGGAACAAGCCAACACAAACAACCAAACCTGGCCCATCAGGCTTGGTTTTAACTGCATGCTGTATCAGTTGGCAGAAAGCTGTGCCTTGGTATAGAAACCCTCGTCAACCAGCAGGTTCACATTTGCCTTGGTGAGGGAAACAGGTTTCAAGAGTAAAGTACTGACTTTTTTAAAGCCATTGTCGTATTGGGAATTGTAGGCAGGCTTTTCATTGCGCACCAGTTGCACAGCCAGTTTGGCAGCTTCAGAAGCGATCAGTTTCAAAGGCTTGTAGACGGTCATGGCCTGGGTACCTGCCATCACGCGCTTGACGGCAGCCAGGTCGGCATCCTGCCCGGAGACTGGCACCTTGCCACTGAGTTTTTGCGAAGCCAGTGCCTGTATCGCACCGCCAGCAGTGCCATCGTTGGAAGCAACGATGGCATCAATCTTGTTGTTATTCGCAGTCAGGGCATTTTCAACGATGGACATGGCTTCAGCAGCGCTCCAGTCTTTCACCCATTGTTTGCCGATGACCTTGATATCGCCTTTGTCCATCAAGGGCTGCAAGACCTTCATCTGCCCTTCACGCAAGATCTTGGCGTTATTGTCGGTAGGCGCACCACCCAGCAAATAATAGTTGCCTTTCGGTTTCAATTGCACCAGGCCTTCGGCCTGCATTTCACCGACCTTGGCATTGTCGAAAGAAATGTAGGCATCAATATCTGCATTCAGGATCAGGCGGTCATAGGACACCACCTTGATATTGGCTTTCTTGGCTTCGCGGATGGCGTTATTCAATACCGTGGCGTTGTAGGGTACGATCACTAGTACATCAACGCCACGCGAGATCAGGTTTTCTATCTGGGAAATCTGGCGCTGTTCACTGGCGTCGGCTGATTGCACAAACACCTTGGCACCGAGTTTTTCTGCTTCTGCACTAAAGAAATCCCTGTCTCTGACCCAGCGCTCTACCCGCAGGTCATCGATGGAAAAACCGATTTTTGGATTCTTGGCATCAGCGTGGGCACTGCCAGCCATACTGCCACCCAGGGCAAGCATGACACTGAGGATAGCGATTTTTACTTTGGCATTCATTTTTTGTCTCCGTTTGGATTAAAGCATGGGTAATGGCATTGCCAATCCCATTTATTATTGCTTTATGTATTCGTTATTCTGGATACTTTGTTTCTTGTATTGTCACTTATTTAAGCATATTAATTTGAGCATCTTAGTGATTATGGCGGGGTAAAGTATTTCCTATGCCTATATACGGTACAGCCAATTCCATGCAGGCCCCGGTTTCCAGTTGCCCGACTGTAGAACGATAAATCTCTTGCCATGGCGTCTGGCTGGCAGGATATGCCGGCATGCCCTCAGCCTTGCGGCTTTCCAGTTCTTCTGGAGTGATCAACATATCGCAACGCCCGGTGTTCAGGTTGATACGTATGGTGTCGCCGGTACGGATATAGGCCAGGCCACCGCCGACCGCGCTTTCAGGCGATGCATTCAGGATGGATGGACTGTCCGACGTGCCGGACTGCCTGCCATCACCCAGAGTAGGAAGGTTCAATATGCCGCGCTTCAACAGCGCATCCGGCGGTTGCATGTTCACCACTTCAGCCGAACCGGGCCAACCCACCGGGCCAGCACCGCGTATCACCAGGATGCTGTCTTCATCAATATTCAGCGATGGGTCATTGATACGTGCATGGTAATCACCAGAACCATCAAATACCACGGCCTTGCATTCAAAGATGTTTTCCTCTCCGGACTTGCTCAGGTAACGGGCGCGGAATGCGGGTGAGATCACGCTGGTCTTCATGATGGCAAAGTCAAACAGATTACCCTTCAACACCATGAAACCGGCTTGTTGTTTCAGCGGTGCGGCATATGGATAGATGACTTCGCGGTCATTCGTCTGCCTGCCGTCCAGGTTGTCGTGCATGGTCTTGCCGGTCACGGTAAGACGGTCAGCGCGCAGTTTTCCTGCTTGCAGCAGTTCCCACATGATGGCGGGTACACCGCCGGCGCGGTGAAAGCGCTCGCCCAGGAACTTGCCCGCCGGCTGCATGTTCAAGATCAGCGGGATGTCATGCCCATGCGCCATCCAGTCATCTGAATGCAACTCGACATGAGCATGTCTGGCCATGGCCATGATATGTGGCTGAGCATTGGTGGAACCACCAATTGCGGCATTTACCACGATGGCATCGAGGAAGGCATCACGTGTCAAAATACTGGATGGACGGATATCCTGATACGCCATCTCGACAATGCGACGGCCTGTTTCATAGGCGATCTGGCCGCGTTCACGGTAAGGCGCGGGAATGGCCGAACAGCCAGTCAGCGACATGCCCAGGGCTTCAGCCAGGGCGTTCATGGTGGATGCCGTGCCCATGGTATTGCAGTGACCTGCCGACGGTGCTGATGCCGCAGCTATCTGCAAGAATTTTTCTTCATCGATATCGCCTGCCGCCAGTTGCCTGCGGCCCTTCCAGATGGCAGCACCAGAACCTACCAGTTCACCATCCATCCAGCCATCCAGCATGGGGCCACCAGACAAGACAATCGCCGGGATATCCACCGTTGATGCAGCCATGATCTGGGCTGGCGTAGTCTTGTCACAACCCGTAGTTAACACCACGGCGTCGATAGGATAACCATGCAAAATCTCAACCAGGCCCATATACGCCAGGTTGCGGTCTATTGCTGCGGTTGGGCGGCGGCAGTTTTCAAAAATCGGGTGCAACGGGAATTCCATCGCAATACCACCGGCATCCCGGATGCCATCGCGTACCCGCTTCGCCAGCTCCAGATGGATGCGGTTGCATGGGCTGATATCACTGCCGCTCTGTGCAATACCTATGATGGGGCGACCAGAACGCAGTTCGTCAGGGGTGATGCCATAGTTCATGAAGCGCTCCAGATACAGCGCTGTCATGTCGATATGATCGGGATTATCAAACCAGTCTTGCGAGCGGAAGCGGCGAGCCTTGTTATCGTCAAACATCATGATGCAGACTCACTGAACTGATATTGCGGCAGACCGGGCACGTCCACACGGAAAGAAAACAGACCGCCCGCCAATGGCTGCTGTTCACGTTTTTCTGCCGACATGCCTTTCCAGGCCGTGGTCACAAAGACGGTACGCAAATCATAGCCACCAAAACATACCTTGGTGATATTCGAACAGGGGAAATTGATGACCTGGACGATTTCTCCAGCGGGGGAATATCGCTCCACACGATTGCCAGCAAAAATCGCCACCCACAGAAAACCTTCTGCATCGACCACCGTGCCATCCGGGTGGCCACCGGTGCTGATGTCGGCAAACACACGCTTGCCGGACAAGCTGCCATCAGGTGTCACATCAAAGGCATAAATCTTTTTGCGTAGGGTATCGGTGTGATAAAACACTTTGCCGTCAGGGCTCATGCAGGGGCCATTGGTGATAACGTAATCATGATCCCTGGCCTGCAAATTGGCCAAAGTATTAAGGCGATACAGCGAACCGCTAGGCGCTTTTTCACCATCATCCATGGAACCAAACCACAGGCAACCCTGGCTATCAATATAGCCGTCATTAAGGCGATTGTCGGGTTGATCAGTTTCCACTTCCAGCATGCTGCTGAAGCTACCGGTGCTGCTGGAAAAGCGCACCAGCTTTCCCGGCAAGCCACAGATGAAATTGCCGCTTTCCCCCTTGATGGGCAGGATAAAGCCGATCTGGTCTGGCGCATGCCAGCTCTGGCGAGCCGAACCATCTTCTGCACAGCGATGGATTTTATGGCTTTTGATATCCACGAAGTAAAGCGCGCCCGCGTGCCATACCGGGCCTTCGCCCAGATGCGTAGCCACTTCCCAAATGCAGTGAGACTGATCCAATATCATGCGCCGTACCATCCTGCGTCCACAAAATAATCACGTCCCGAACAACGCGCGGCGTTGTCAGAGGCCAAAAACAAAGTCAGGGCAGCGACGTCTTCGGTTTCCACCCTTTCGTGCAGGCATTGGGCGGCCAGTATCTGCGCTTCTTCTTCCGGCGTGTGCCACAGTGCCATCTGGCGTGGGGTACGTACTGAACCGGGGATGATGCAGTTGACACGTATGCCGTCTGGCCCCAGATCACGGGCCAGGCCACGGGTCAGGCCTTCTATCGCTGCCTTGGCTGTCATATACAGGCTGAGCTTGCTCAGGGCAAGATGCCAGGAGATGGAACCAAAGTTAAGGATAACACCACCGCCCATGGCTTTCATACCTGGTGCCACGGCCTGGGCACAAAAAAACTGGTGACGCAAATTCACGGCAAAACTGTCGTCCCAATAAGTGGGCGTCACATTCTTCACATCATGTCTGTCGTCATTGGCGGCATTATTGATCAAAATCTCGACAGCACCATATTCACTTTCTATATGGGCCAATACTTTGGCCAGCGCATCCAGGTCGGTCAGGTCACAATGCATGAATCTTGGCGGTCTGGCAGACTGATGGAGACTTTTTTCCAGCGCCTGCGAAGCCTGGTCGGCGATATCCAGGAAAAAAACCTGCGCGCCCTGCTTGCAAAAGGCATCTACGATGGCAGCGCCTATGCCGGTACCGCCACCGGTTACTACTACTCTCTTCCCGGCCAGATTCGGGTAACTTGCATAAATCATTGGTTTTCTTTCTTGGTCCGCATAGAGACCAGGGTTCCCTGCCTCTGACGACGCCTTGCTTATGCTATTACTTGCGCTATTACTCATACTTGTGCAGCACCTGAGGCAGCGTGCTCACTCATTCCATAAGCCAGGCCACGCGCGGCCAGGTTGCGGTACAGGGCACTGACTCCAAAATCCCAGCGAGCGATCGCATTACTATACTTGACATGGTTCATCAAAGCGCCCAGTGCCGGACAGCCGATTGTGACCCGGTCACCTATATGGTGGGTAAAGCCACTGCCTGCCGCATCCCTGTCCTCGATGGGTGAAAACATGGTGCCCAAGAACAGCATGAAACCGTCAGGGTACTGGTGGGTATTGCCACAAACCTGGTTAACCAAGTCCAGCGGGTCACGGCTGATTTCACGCATCATGCTGATACCATCGAGTCTGAAATCGTCATCCAGACCTTCTATCAGCAATCTGACTTCGGCCTGGCGTATGGTATCGAGCGTGAATGTGTCATCAAACAGGCGGATGAAAGGGCCTATCGCACATGAGCCGTTATTGTCTTTTGCCTTGCCCAGCAACAAGGCACTGCGCCCTTCTATGTCACGCAGGTTGACATCATTGCCCAGAGTGGCCCCCACTATTTGAGCGCGGCTGTTGACGGCCAGCACGATTTCTGGCTCGGGGTTATTCCAGCTGGAGTCAGGATGTATGCCTACATCAGCACCAAAACCGACTGCCGACATGGCTTGAGACTTGGTAAATACTTCGGCATCGGGGCCTATGCCAACTTCCATATATTGCGACCAGGCACCACGGCTGATCAGATCCTGCTTCAATTTTTCAGCTGTGTCAGAACCCGGACGTATGCGCGACAAATCCGAACCTATACTGGCTTGCATGGCGGCACGCAGGCTGTCCGCCGCCGAGGCGTCACCACCAGCCTGTTCTTCGATAACGCGCTCCAGCAAGCTGACCGCAAAGGTGACGCCACAGGCCTTGATCGCCTGCAGATCACAGGGAGCAAGCAAATAGGGAGCTTCACTGCCAGCATTTCGGTTGAGGGAGTGCTCAATCAGAGCCTGTACGTCCCCCATGGACTCGCCACCTGCGTTCAGCGCGAAAGCCAGTGGATTTTCTTTTTCCAGCAAATCAGTCACGGTTTGCACCTGTGCCGTAATGTCAAACACTTGCCCCTGCCGCACGACGACCACACATGGCCCGTTGATCTTGCCAGCACGCCATACGCGCCCCAGCAGCACCGCTTGTTGAAACTGATCCGGCAAATAGGATATGGCGGATGTATTATTCATGATCTTCTCCCGTATAGCGATTTTTTTGTTCACCTGACTCTTCGCTTCAGAGTTTCCTGTCGTTAATGCCCGACAGGCAGCAGGTGTCCCGAACTAATTCAGGTATCTTGCCTAGGTATACTCGCTGGTATCAGGCCTATCCACAATTATGAAACTCACCAAGATGAATCATGATTACGTTCAAGACAGGCGCTGACAGCTGCGAGTGCGGGCTTATTTCCCTGTCAAAGCCTCAAGTACGCCATCAAAAGCAGGTTTGCTGGTGTAATCATCATTGAACAACAGCGGCCACTCTGTGCGTTTGTGGAACTTGCTGAGCCAGGTCTCGCCATCAACCACGCCCCAGAAGGTGATGCCGCCGCGCAGTGCTGGTGGCACTTCTTCCAGATAAGCAGCGACGATAGCCTTGTAACGCGCTTTTTGGATAGCCGCAGCGGCAGGGGTCAAAGACTTGAGATCATTGCGCTGATTCATCGCTACATCCAGCTCGGAAATGCGTACTTTCAAGCCGCGCTTTACCACAGCCTTGAAAGATTTCCTGATCTGTGCAATGGCAGGATAGTCACTGTTCACATGCATTTGAAAACCTATGCCATGGACAGGTATATGCCGCACCTGGAAGTCATCGATCATGCCCAGCATGAAATCCAGCTTGGATTGCACGGCCTCGGTATTGAAATCGTTGTAATACAGGTCTGCTGCAGGGTCGGCAGCATGCGCTGCGACAAAGGCTTTTTCTATATACGATTTACCCATTTTTTGATAGAACAGCGACTTCCTGTAGCCTGCGGGGACGTTTTCGTCTATGACCTCATTGGCGACATCCCAGCTGGCAACCCGCCCGGCAAAATGCTTGCATATCTGCGTCACATGATGGGCCAGCATGGCATCCCAGTCGCCAGCATAGTTTTTCATCCATGCTGGCACCTGATAGTCTGGATGCCATACCAGGGCATGGCCATGCAAGATCATGTCGTGCTCCTTGGCGTAATTGGCGAGGGCATCTGCATCATCATAGCTGAACTGGTTTTCTGCTGGATGCAGGTAACGCATCTTCATGATGTTGGCGGCAACCAGGCTATTAAATTGCTGGTTGATCAGTGCCTGCTGATCGGTTTTCTTGAAAAGGCTGCGCTTCTCGTCACCAGCGCTGACTGCCACCCCGATGGGAAAGGCCGCCAGATTTTTCAATGCAACGGTAGCAGGGGCTTTATCATTGCTCTCAGCAGCACCGGCAGTCTCAATAAGTACGACGGCCAGGCTGGTAAGCAATAAACCGCAGAATGTCTTTTTATGCATATTTTTTCAAGAAGATTAAGAAATCTGGCTTGCCACAATCACAGCAATCCTCATGCTGCCTGGCATCTATTGTGAGCATTTTTTATCAACGCTGTGCCGCTGTCAGCTTAAGCAGTATCACATCGTTTTCACGCATGGTGACTTTGATATAAGCCTTGCCTGAGCGGCTGACCTGGAATTTGCGTAACTCAGCTTTATCCTGTGTCAGGCTTTGCAGCGTCTGCAATTGCTCTGCGCTGAGTGACTTCGGCGAACTCATTTCCAGATAGGCGGTGTGCGCATCATTGGCCAGGTAACCAGTCCGATAAATTTGTGCCGTGTATTTACCCGGCTTCAGGCCAGTCAGTTGCAACTCCAGCGGGGCAGTCTCAACAGACGGCAATACCTTGGTGTAAAACGCACGATTGCTCTTGTCCTGCACAGGCTGGCGATAATCCCAGGCCAGCACTTGCAGTGTCTTGCCGCTGCGGCTTACATAGCTCTGTGCGTCTTGTTTACCTTGTATGGAGAGTATTTCATCGCCCAACTGGTGCAGGTATTTATAGGCAAAAAATGCTGGCTTGCGTAGACCCTGAGGATTGAGCAAGCCAAAGCCACCTTCAAATGGTGCTGTTGGTGGCCCCGGCTCTTCAAACAGATCAGTGTAAGTCCAGTAACTCATGCCTTGCAATTGCCCTTCACTGGATTTCAGTTTGGTGAGGATATAGGCGGCGCTGATATAAGAATCATGCACAGGGTCACGCGGCGCATAGCTGCTACTCCATTCAGTAAAAAACAGTGGCAATTCAGGTTGGGCGGAAGCCTTGATCTGGGCTCTTACCTTGTGTACATCAGCCACGATGGCATGCGGTGAAGTGGAGAGTTTGGTATCACTGACACCATGTTCGTCAATGAAACCGCCATCCACACCATAGGTATGGGTAGTAATGAAATCCACCGGGGCACCCGTTTTTTGCGTGAATGCCAAAAACTCCGACACCCAGGCAGCACCAGCAGTAGCTGGCCCACCCACCCTGAGTTGCGGGTCTATCGCCTTGATGGCACGGGCAGTTCTTTCATATAAATCGAAATAGGCGGCCTGATCTGCGCCTTCCCAGAAGATGGCAAGATTAGGCTCATTCCAGACTTCAAAATACCAGCTCCGGACTTCTTCTTTCCCATAACGCGCCTCCAGGTGGCGCGCAAAGGCATCCACCAGGGCGGTCCACTTTACCGGGTCGGGGTGTGAGATATTTCCCTTCCAGTAAAAGATGGTTTTCTCAGAACTTCTCATTGCATGCGGCGTGAAGCCCAGTTCCACAAAGGGTTTGATGCCCATGCGCAACAAGCGATCGTACAGTATATCTATCTTGCTCCAGTCATACACCGGTTTGCCGTCGTGCTCAGTGTAGGTTTGCAAGATATCATGGAAAATGCCATGAAAGCGCAAATAACGAAAACCCAGTTCATCCTTGATGATCTGCAACTGGGCAAGACTGTCTTCCCTGATCAGGGTACCGGGATAATCTGAACCTATGGATAAATCAGCAAAGTGATCACGCGGCACGCCGGGAGCATTGACATCAATGCTGATACGACGTGGCGCGGCGGCATGTGAGACGTTGAACAGGCTGAGCAGGCTGAAAAAGAACGGCATTGCCAGGACGAACGACAGTGGTTTGAACATGAAGGCAGCCTTTGGAATGTGAGCTTGCATTCTGCGGCCAGCTGCCAGCCTGTGCAATTATGAAAATCGCTAGCCAGCAGAACGATAACTGCCAGCTGGCGCGAAGAGCTGGCCAAAGCAGCCCTTCGCTTACTGCTTATGCAAATACCATCAGAATGAATACTCGGCCTTGACCGTGTATGCACGACCTATGGGTTTGGCGATATTTTGCGCAAACACGACGCGTGAACTCAGCCTCTGATTCGACAAAGGTGGATCAACATTCAACAGGTTATTGATACCCAGGCTCAACCTGAACTTATCCGAATAGCGATAGTTGGCACTCAGGTTATAAATGATATAGGAATCGATCACGTTGTAATACGGCTGCCCAAATTTTTGCGTAGGCAGGGCATTGGTGTCCTCATAACTGGCAGTATAAGATTGCGACAACTGGGTGGCGAACTTGCCCATATTCCAGGACAAGCGCAAATTATGACGCCAGCGGAATATATAAGTATTCGCCGAAGTCGAACCTGTAGCCAATGCCCCCGGCCTGCCTACACTATCCACCCACGCACCGCCCACGTCGTTTTGCCCCTCGTACTTGTTGACGTAGGTGCCGTCCATGCTGACACCAAATTTACCCCAGCTAGTTGTCGGCAACAGGTAGCGGAAGTTGGTGTCAATACCGCGCGTATGCACACCGCCCATATTCAGGCGGGTGACGACGATATAGTTCAGCGTGCCATCCGGGTTCCTAACAAACAGATTGGAATACTTGTTCACATCGGAAAAAATTGTTTCTTCGGTGATCTGGGCGATGGTTCCCTTCATGCGTATGTCCCAGATATCGAAAGAGAGCATCATGTTCCTGACTGGTTCCAGCACGATACCCGCAGTCAGGGTACGTGATTTTTCCGGTTGCAGATCAGGATTGGCACCTGTCAATATCGTCAATTGGGTATTACAGACGCGGGCAGGATCAAGATTCAATCCTGCATACTTGGGGTCACTGGTCAGTGTGCCTGTATTTGGCTGCGATGGCGTCGTACTAGGGCAAAGCAAGGGATCATCCCAGCGATTGGTAGATGGCGTCTTCGTGCGTGGCGTGCCATACAGTTCTGGCAGGGTTGGTGCGCGGAAACCGGTGCTGGCAGTGCCGCGCAACATGATGGCCTTATGTGGTTCCCAGCGCACACTGGCCTTGGGGTTCACGGTAGATCCAAAATCACTGAAATGATCAGCACGGGCAGCAAAGGTCAGATCCAGCCCTTTGCTCAGTGGTGCATCGATCTCCACATACAGACCAGCAATGGTGCGCGCACCACTGGGGTTGGCACCCGGTGTGCCGGAGGTCTTGTAGACGATATCGTTGCTAAGGGCACTGGTCGAATCGGTATACGTTTCCCTATGCAGGTCACCACCCACTGCAATAGAGAGTGAACCGCCAGGCAATTCTTTCAATACGCGTGACAGATTGAAATCAGGGCCAAAGTATTTCACGCTCGCAGTACGATAATTGGTATCGTCAACCTTGATGCTGTTGAGATAAGCCTGTCCTGTCGCGTCCTGCGCACCGAATGGATTGAGGATACCATTTGCCACGCCATCGTACAGTTTAGGTGTGCTGACAAAGCCACTCTTCCAGCTGACACGCCGCTTGCTCATCGCGGCATTGAAGCCGACACGGTAATCCCAGCCCATGAACTCACCCTCGTCGGCGACGACAAGGCGGTTGGTATTCTGGCGGTCATCCGTGCCTGCCGGGCCAAGTTCATCCAGGCTCCAGGTCAGGGCCAGGTCTTGCCCGGTGACCCCGGCAACTGCTGGCACGCCACCGCTACCACCTGGGTACCATTTGCTGTTCTTGCTGATGAACAGCGGCTTGCGCACACCGGGATTGAGCTTGTCGTAATCAGTCTGCGCACCAAAAACCTGCGGTGGATTCAACGCATCAATATAGGATTCACTAGCAAGCACTTCAACCGTCATCAGTTTATTGTCACCATGACGCAAAGCCCCTTTGCTAAACAGCGTGGTTTGCTTGTTCTCAGGCAGCAGTTGCGGATAAAGACCGGGGTCGAGAATACAGGTCTTGATGCCGGAACCTGATACCTTGGTCGAGGGCAGGCTGTACTGCGCGCCATAATTGCTGGTGCAGCCAGTTGCCCAATACGGATTGCCCGTAGTCGTAGTGGCCTTGCTGTTAGTGTACACCGTAAAGTTAGCCGGTGACGACGATGAGCCTGAAGTATTGGTAGAAAACACGCTGCCGCCAAGCTGGGCAATGGCATCCGGGTTCGAGAGCTCTGGCCTGTCTTTCTGCATCAGGGAGGAGCGGGACTGTATGTCAAATGCCGCATACACATTCCAGCCATCTTTATTCAGATCACCCTTACCACCAGCAATGGAAAAACGGCGCTGGTCACCACCACCAGAACGCTGCGGGGCGACGACGCTGGCTGCCAGCCTGATCTCATTGAGAGTGCGCCTGGTGATGAAATTGACTACACCGGCGATTGCGTCAGTACCATAAATCGACGATGCGCCGTCACGCAAGACTTCCACCCTTTCGATGGCGCTCATGGGGACAACATCGACGTTAATCGAGCTGTCGCCGATAGCCTCATTTGGCAAGCGACGTCCATTCAGCAATACCAGGGTGCGGTTGGTGTTCAGGCCACGCATATTGATCATGGTGCCACCGCCACCGCCACCGACCGGTTCATTGGTAGCACCCATGACCAGCGAAGTGGCTACCTCGGACATGGTCGTCAGCCCCTGTGCTTCCAGTTCTTCTGCCTTGTAGGTAGTCAGCGGCAAGGCATTTTCTGTGGCCAGCCGTTTAATCGACGAACCGGTAATTTCTATCTTGGTGACCGGAGTTTGAGGAGCTTGAGGGGCCTGATTTTGCCTTGCCATCGCCTGGTTCTGGTTGATCAAAGTCAGCACGGCCAGCGTCACTGCGCTGATCTTGATGCTGGCATGCTGGGGAAGTCTGGTGCGCCTGATTTTTTCCATCTTTTGTCTCCATCTGTAGTTTTATTGAGTTTTATAGCTTTATAGTTTTATGGCCTTACCTGCTATCCGGTGGCGAAGGATTCCAGCCTTTGCCGTTGTCGAAACTGGCGAAAATCTGGCGGCGACTGGCAAAGCGCCCCGCCACCTGCTTTTCGGTTAATGTGTGACCTGGCAAGCGCTGCGATACATCGAGAGGCTTGCCGTTGATATCCATGCTGCCGTACTCACCCCAGCCAGCACCTGGCTGGGCCTGCGCCGACTCTGGCTTTGGCAACAGCCAGCCCACAGGGGCGATATGCGTGTCCATCCTGCAGTGGATGAAACTGACCTTGTCCCAAGTGCTGGGCGGCCCCTGCCGGGCCAGATAAGCCGTGCCGGGCAAGACATCGTTTTGGCCTGGACCAGGCCCATGGGTCAGGCGACTGTTGAGAAAAACAAATCCAGCTTCATCGGCAGCGACCGTGCGGGCCTGCACGATGTAGCCGCCACCCTTGCCCGGATTGGCACTGTCACCGACTGAACGGATTTCACTTTCTTCGAATAAGGCGGCCCTGTTGCCACCCCAGATAAAATCCACATTGCCTGCAATCAGCGAGCGATAAAACCAGGAATAGCCCTTCACCTGTATGGTGTCCTGCTCACTGAAGAAACTGGCATTGTGTGCCAGCAGACGGCCACGGTCACTATTGAATACCAGGGTTTCTGCCTGCGCCCCCTTGCTCCTGGCACGCACCGCTGTATTGACTAGCGTGAGCGTGTCCAGCGTCAGCATGTCGGCATCTTCAATCAACAACACTGAACGCCCGCCAGTAACGGATGGCGTGTACGGCCCCTGACTGATACCCGTGCCTGGGTTATTACTGTCGTCGTTGTAAGCCTGAAGAATGACACCATCACGGCTTTCGCCACGCAGGGTAAGATTGTCCTTGCCCTTCAAATAAAGTAACTGATCGTAGCGGCCATTGGCGATATGTATGGTCACTGCTTCTGCACGCGACATGGTGCGCATGACGTGATTCAAGGCACCCTGCACAGTACGGAAATCTGCCGGGCCATCATCATCGACAGTCAGACTGTTGCCAGAGGGCGCCGCCCTGCGCGTGCTGAATGTCCATCCTGCCGCTCGGCCCAGCCCGGTAAATGCCTGCCCATCAAGACTGGCATTGGTGAAGACACCTGCATCCACTGCAACGTAATATTCCGTGCCATATGCCAGACGCGCATTGTGCGGTTTGATCGTCACGGTCTTGCCATCTATGCTGATGGGCTTGTAACGCAGCACACGTTTGAATTCTTGCCCGGCGTAGCCGATCTCATCAATGTCATCACCAAGACGGATGACATCAACCAAGGCATTATCGGAGGCCCGGAAAATGCGCACAGAGCCACCCTGCCCCAGGCTGGGTACCTGATCAAACACGATGTGCAAAGGCGTGTCTGGCGGCACATCTTCAGCATTTGCAGCCGGGCTGACTTTGCCTTGCAGTGCATAGCTTTGTGCAGATGTTGCGAAAGCCGGGGTGACACTGACAGCGAGATAGCCAGCCACATTGGCATCTGCCTGGCTGCTTACCGTAATGGGCGCTGTGCCGGGGTGCGGCGCCGTGAGTATG
The DNA here is from genome assembly GCF_009937955.1 of Undibacterium sp. KW1. Classification (NCBI taxonomy): domain Bacteria; kingdom Pseudomonadati; phylum Pseudomonadota; class Betaproteobacteria; order Burkholderiales; family Oxalobacteraceae; genus Undibacterium; species Undibacterium sp. KW1. The sequence continues at coordinate 4,671,186 of NZ_AP018439.1, forward strand.
ATTTCGCCATCCCTGACTACCACACTGGCAATGCCCGGCGCACTTGATAACGCAGTGATTGGTATGGCAAGCTTGTCATTGTCTGCAGATATGCGCGCCGCATAATGCAGCGGCGCATCACCCGCCTGCAAGCTGACCCTGTCGTTCATGCGCGCCAGGCCAAGGCGTAGTGGTTTGTTTCCAGCGGCACCGCTACGGACATCGTCAAACTCAAAGCCCTGGCCTTTCGCCAGCAAGCCTATGCGTCTTTCGAATGACGAAGCATCTGTAGCTGTGCTCAACATTTCGCCGTTCAGGTATAGCGTCAGCAAGTCACCGGCCACGTCCAGCCTGAGTGTGTAAAAACTACCCTCCGGCCCCGGCTCTTTTGCTGACTGCTTCAATCTGCTCAGCTTGCCATTCTGCATTTTCACCAACTCTATGAACAGCTTTTGCTTGTCACGCTGAATAACGAGGCTGGCAGCCAGCCAATTGTTTTCGTCCTGGTAGTGCGCCAATAGATAAGCCTGGCCATCTGCAGCATTTGTACTGGCGACGGGGCGCATGCGTTCCTCGACAAAGTAATCTGCACCTGGTATTGCCTCTGGTGCAGATGCCAACAGCGGCCCACCCTGCCCGCTTAGTAGCAGCACGTGATTACCCGATCCATCCTGGCGGCGCACATTCGCATCAGATATGCCGGCTTCTTTGCTTGCCCAGTGCGTCGCGCCATTCTCGAAATCGTCGCACCAGCTTGCGCCACCAGGGCAGGTTCCTGCTTGTGCATGCAATGCATACACGGTCGCCAGCACAGCCAGGAATAAATGACTAGTTTTCATAGATATGTGTGAGGAATTTATTTGGGCAAGCATCTGCTGGCGCGCGCCAGCAGATGCCTGTCATTCGCTATTCTGGAAACGGCACGAAGCGTTCCTGGCAATTAAGCGTCTTTGCATCAGCCGCGTTAAGCTGACCCGTCAGCCTGGCAAATTCCAGCTTGACTACTGGTTTGCCGTCAACGACAACATCTTGCAGTGCGAGTTGCAGCGGGCGCTGTTCGTCATATCCCTGCAAGATCACTTGCCCAGGTGTCAGGCTGTGCACGCTTTCCATACGGATATCGGTATAGGAAGGAATTAACTGACCCGACGGACCTGGCTCATATTTTGTATCGATATACAGCGGCCAGCGATTATCACGCAGGCAGACATCGCGATAGACAACACCAGAAACCACGCCGCCGCGCCTGTCATTACTCTTGATGCGCAGGCCCGAGGTAGTGCCATCCATGACCAGGTCTTCAACCAGCACATTACGCACCCCGCCATTGGTTTCACTGCCTATCGACATGCCATGGCCGCTATAGAAATGATTATGCAGGATAGAGATATTTTCACTCCGCCCGTTATTGCCAGCCTTGATGGCGACGTTGTCGTCACCGGTGCGTATGTAACTATGCGCAATCGTCACATTGCGCGATGCTCCCGGATCTATACCATCGGTATTGCGCGCATCATGTGGCGTATCGATACGTATTCCCCAGGCAGTAAAGCCATCAACACGGTTCATCGCCACGTGGAAATTCGGCGAATTGCGCAAGGTGATACGGTGCATCGTAAAGTCTTGCACCTTATCCAGCTGTATAAGGCGCGGCACATTCTGGCGCTGTTTTTCTTTCTGCGCCCGGCGTGCGATCTGCCACCAGGTTTCGCTCTTGCCCTCTATGATCTGGCCACCCTGGCCATCAATAATACCCTCACCCATGATGCCAGTACCCGACACTCCTTCGACTGTGATAAAGGGTTGGCAGCCCTTGCCAGTGGCATCGTTAGTGCCACAGGTTTTTGCACCACGGTCATACAACAAGGGATTGGTGCTGGCATACAGAGTCACGCCTGCATCCACCACCAGCGTGACACCGCTACGCAACTTCAGGGGGCCAGAAGTAAATGCCTTGCTGCCAGCACCGGCAGCCAGTTGCACGGCCTTGCCTGGCGCACAGCTATCCAGTGCAGCCTGTATGCGCGGCGCATCATTTTGATTTGCTGTCGATGTTTCTGCCAGCAGAGTGGCGCAGGTAGCTGGCATGACCGGCTCGCGAACCGTGCGCGTGTCTTGCGCCTGTGCTGTAGTAGACAATACAGAAATGGCCGCAACCCCGGCCAACGCCTGCAAACGCAAGGGATGCCCATGTGCTTGGGCGAAATTGAATAAGTACATATATCGTCTCCAGTTATTATAAATGCGTATGTCTGTGAATCTGTGACATGACGCTAACCGGAGCACCTCGCGTACTCCACGCCGTTTAGACGAGGGCCATGAAAAATGATGGCCGAGGTCGCTCGGTTGTATCTGTTTTATTGCTTTGTGAACAGCCTATCTAATTTTCGAGTTCACCTGATTCATCTATGAAAAAGACTCACTAGTGTCCCAACGTTTCTCATAGTAGAGACATCTGTTTTGGTTGATTTTCGTCATTGAGATTTCCCGATGGCGGCGTAAGTAATTGATTTATTGGTGTTGTTTCAAACATGGTGAGACTCAGGATTTGTAGAATCTCGTAAAGACTGTGAGGCAAATGCAGACGTTTTTTGACGATAGCGATGAGTACATAAGTACAGACCGCGATCCATATTTGCGTCTTCACGGCATTCTCGCTGGTTCCCAGGAAGGTTTTGATACGCAAATGTTGCTTGATCCACTTGAAGAACAATTCGACCTGCCAACGCTGCTTGTAAAGCGCTGCGATCATCTCCGGTTTGAGAGTGAAATTGTTGGTCAAAAAAATGATGCGTTCCCCAGTGTCGTCCTTGACGACGACACGACGCAAAGTTGCCGGGTAGTCCTTGCTTGCGTAGAAGAGCGGGAGTACGCCCGTTTGATCGCAGATAACGCTGCTCGTCGCCCGATCGACTGGCTGCGAATACCGACGCTTGAACCTGGTATTGCTTTTTGCTCTCGTGACAAAGAAGGCGTCCGCCGCATGCAGCCTGTGCAATCGGGCGAAGTCCAGGTAGCCGCGATCCATCAGGTAATACGCTCCTGGCTCGATGAGCAGATCGTCGAGAATATTGACCTCGTGGGTCTTGCCGTCGGTGATATGAATGAAGCTGGGAATAGAGCCGCGCAGGTCCAGCAGTGTATGCAATTTGATGGCCGCCTTGGTGGACCGGAAAGGTGCCCACGGATACACCGATAAACACAGGTCGATGGTAGTGGCATCGAACGCATAGACCGTTGCATCGAGGTCCACGCCAAATGGTTCGCTGGCATACAACGGGCGCGCCATCGCAATCAGGTGCTGCGCCAGATCGGCGTAAATTTGCCAGGGGCGCGTTGCATTTGCATTGGCCAGCGTATTGCGGGAAATCGTCGCGCAGCGAAATCCCATGTGGTACAGCCGATGGGGCTGGGCGCGCAAATTGACTTCGATATCGCGCAACGATTCCCGATAGGTCAACTGCGCAAAGGCCATGGCGAAGAATTGATCCAGACAGGAAAAATCCTTGACCTTGTGATCGCCCCTGTGGGCTGCGACGCATCATCGAAAAGTGGTCAGTGGCAAATACGTCATGACCTGCGAGAAAACGAGTTTGCCCTGATGCGTAGGAGCCTTTGGCGGATATCCGCAAAAAGCTCCAATTCTGCGCCTCGACGTTCAAATCGAGACCAGATAAAAACATCATTTTATGCAAACAAATCATTGACTTACAAACCCCTGATGTGAAAACGTTGGGACACTAGTGAAAAAGACTAACAGTTGAAAACGAAATACACCATCAGCAGATTTGCTGATGGGAAGAATCATTACTCGATTTGGTGATTTTCACAAATTTTTGTTGTTGTAGAGTTGCAGACTCGCACTGCTAACCAGTTATACACAGCTCAGTTATGCACAGATTTGTTAGCCACCAAATCCAAAAAATCCTGTCTCTCTTAAATTAAGGAATCTCTGATTATTGAGCTTTACATAATTGATGACATCACCACAACTCCACCTGCTTCCAACATGCCATGATGATGGATGGACGGCGTTGTGCGCTTTTGAGTTTGTTGCGGGCAATTGTTTGCAATTCGGCGAGGTTGTTCGGGCAGAAGTTTGCCAACGCATGTCGCTTGAGCCAGGCCCAGAGATATTCGACAGGATTGAGGTCCGGCGCATACGGGGGCAGGAATGCGATTTGAATGTACCCATTGGTGCTGTCGAGGTATTCGCGCACCAGTTTCGATTTGTGCGCCCTGAGCCCATCGCGGATGATCAACAGCGGCTGCTTCAAATGCGTTTTGAGCGCCTTGAGAAAATCGACAATTTGCTCCTTCTTGATGCTACCCTCGTGGAAGCGGAACAAGTAGTTCTTCCTGGTCACACCTGCAATCACGGACAAATGTTTCCAGTTGAAATGAAACTGAATAATCGGCGTTTTCCCTTTGAGTGCCCAAGTACGCACACGGGTAGGCCGTTCGCTGATTCCGGACTCGTCGATGAATACAATCAGTCGATTCTCTCTCGAGGCTTTTTTTTGAGCGCAGGCCAGGTCTTTTTCTTGAACTCCTGTACAGCATCTTCGTTACGTTCGATGGCGCGACGCTCCGGCTTTTGGTTACTGAATCCCAGTGCGCCAAGAATGCGCCAAACGTGCACTTCACTGAACGACACTTCTAACTTTCTTTCAATAAGTAGACGCACGCGTTTAAGTGTCCACAACTCGGTGCCAAAACCATGTTCCGCCTGCCGGTGGCACATCCATTAGCCAGCGGACCGGAGTCACCGCTAGTGCGCGCGGTACTGCTGACCTGGGTACTCAGCTTAGTCGTGGGCTTTGCACTGCAGACGCGGGCTATTCGTTTACGTCATCGACAAGCAGCACGCAGTTAGTGGACTGTCGTAGTGGCATAGTAAGTGAGGGGCATGTGCGCTACGTTTCAGGGCAAGGCACTTAGCCATGCACGTGCAGGCATGACGGGTGCTTGCTCATCACGCACATACAATACTGGGGCGCTAATCTTCTTCGCAGTCAAAGCAGCCAAGATATTTCAGGAAATAGTCGCTTGTACGGACAGTTTTTGGAGCATGAAACTGGTCAGTGTTGGCGATAATGAATACATTGATTTTATCAATACCCTCATCACCGCATAATTTGACGACAGCATCCAGATACGATGCGCTGTAAGAATGACCGTCGATGAATTGCCGTGGCGATTGTGCGTCTCTCCAATCAAGATAGCTTATTTCAGTGAAGTCATAGTCAAAACTGAGCTCTCCTTGCTCCATGGCGAAGCTGTTCATGGGGTCTACACCCACCTCACGCTCACGGTTTTCTACAAAATAATTTGCAGGCGCGGCATCACTAGATTGTCCTACCCAGATGTGTGATTGATGCACAGGCATTTACTGGCTCCATTATGATAGGAACGATATATTCCCAGAAGATGACTTCTTAGACTATGTATCGCTGTCCTTCAAGGCAGCATTGGTAAGATTACGCTGTTGCTCAACAAAGCAAGGCCTATATTTTTCCAATACATAGCGGTCCCGTCCATCCGAAAGGACATATCGTCGAACCGCTTGATTAACGGCACCAATGTCTTGGAAATTCTGTCGTGCCTCGTGTAAAGTCATGCGATTCGGCGAACTAAGCTGATCTAATTCACATGTACCGTCATCTTCCCAAAAGCACACACGACAAATTTCATACTCCCCATTCACGTCCAGGCTCCGGTACCCACAACAGGGACAGGCCATCAATTTTTCGACAATACCTCTTATCACAACTTTCGATCCAAGCAGTGCAGTCTGCGTTTCCAGATACGAGTTGACCACGCCCAGATACGCATGACGAAGAGCAATCTTTAGCAGGAAATCATATATTGCATTATCTGGATCGTCAGGTTCGTCACAACGAGCGATTTTCTCTTTCAAGAAGTCCGTAAGATCTGCATAACCAGAATCACCTGAGTCAATGGACCACCAGTCCAGCAACAGGGCTTCTCGCTCCTTGGTTGACAACCGGGCAAGGTCACGTAGCACTAATAAATCAATTGCTTCATCTCTCGTCATAAAATCATCAAGAAAACTATGTATTCGGCCTCTTAAAATCAAGTCTCATCTACTGCATACAAATGCATTCACTTCCAGAATTGCCACCATTTCTTCGCTACCGAACCAGGCGATTGATAGCTTGGCCGCAGTAGGTTTGCATGATCGCAGCAGTTCGTCATCTTCAAGCGCAAGAGTATCTTTGGGTCTTTTCCACCGTATCGTAATGCATCAGCGCAACAGACTTCAATCGCACTGCATGCCTGTTCTATCTCTTCTGCAGACTGTGGCTGCTGCAAAAAATAGGTATCCAAATTTTCGTCAGTCAAGGGCGCCAGTAGGGTTGGCGCTTCGCCCTCGGGAACACCGCAAGACAAACACTGCCCATTCCAAGTACCGTCACCTCGTTGATCTCCCAGAGTATAGAAAGGGCCCGGAGCGTTTTTGGGGAAACGTTGTGGGTGCTTAAAATAATCACTATTCATCGTTATCGCCTATTGTATCTGGCCTGGAAAATCGCCTGGACAGGTCAATTTAACCTGATCATGCGCATTTCGAACACAAAAACTTACGCGTTTCTTCGTAGCTGGAATGCAGTGCAGCCAATACCGTATCGGGTGATACGTGCTCCAGGCCAATATCAACTACCGCGATGAGATCAACGCCCATGCGCTCGTCCGTACTCAAGCATAGCTGTTATGCAAATATTCACCTCAGTTCGTACTTACGCAGAAAGTTTGCCAGCCACTGCATGCGCGAAAGCGTCAACATCGGCCTGCGGGCCGTCACCGAAGTTGAGATGTGCATCGTCATCTGTCCATTCACAAAACACTGTCCTGGGCGTGCCATCCAGGTTGATGCCGCATTCTAGCGTGAAATAACGTATGCCTACGTCTTCTTGTGGCAACTCGTTTTCACCATTGACCATGAGCACTGCTGCAATATAATGCACTTCTGCTACGGCCCTGGGCTCAGGCATGCGGAGTATCACGGCGGGGTATGGGCCCATGCGGCACGTCGTGACCACGACATCATCGACGCTCAGTTCTTTGGACGGATTTTTGACATATTTGGCGCAGACATCCCACATCCATGCCAGATAGGGCTTTTGCTCTTCAGATGCCATGAGTGAGAAAAACTGCAGCGGATTATCAACGCATGCCTGACGAACGCCCTGATGGGCAAACACATAATGTTGCTCGCGTGGTTCGCTGAGCAAGTCTGTTGGTGACTCTTTCTTTTTCTTGAAGAACATGGTGGCGTTTTTTAAAATGGATTTGGAAAAGTTGGTACTTGCATGATGCGTCAAGAATTGGCGCGTCAAGACGCACCCTACAGGATACGGCATGTACTACATATACAAAGTTTTGTGATGCAAATAATTGCGATAGACGATCTTGAATGTCTCGATATCGCGCTTGTCTGCCTGCACGAGAAAATCACGCACTTCGCATTCGTTGTCTTCGATTTTATAAACCCAGAAATCGAGTTTAACTTCTGGATGATCTTGCGAGACGATGGAGACACCCTTGCCACCGCCGAGGAAATTGGAGAATAAATAGACCAGGAATTTACCCTTGAGGATTTTCTTGTCTATCTTTAATTCATCGAGGACGCTGGCGGCTCTCTCTTCTGAGGGGGAGACATCCTGGCGGTGGTCTGCGTAGGTATTCAGGAACTGGCGCAGGTGTTTGACCTCTGCGGTTTTATAGGTCTGGCCGTATTTGGCAAGTTGCTCTTGATTGAGTACGAGTTCTTTGGGTGCATCTGTTTGTGCCTGGCTGACCAGGGGGAGCAGGAACAGGGATAGCAGGAGTGGTAACAGGTAGCGCAATTGCATGAATGCCTTCTATGACGTTTTTGCCATTATAGTGCATGGCGGTCTACGTCAATGTACATTGCCTCAGGTATGCCACAATCGCATGCGGCGCATTGCCATGCGCCCTACCTCACGGCATTGATCTGGTGCGAGGTAATGTCATCAGGTGCAATCCATCTGAATTCATCCAAGGTGAATCACACAGAATACGGCCTCAATACCTCTTCCAGAAATTCTACAAATACCCTGATCTTGGCGGCGCGGTGGTGCTTTTGCTGGAACAGCACAGATACATCCGGGCCGGGCACTGCCCAGTCTGACAGCACGGGCACTAGCAAGCCTTCACGCAGGGGGCTGGCTAGTGAAATGGACATGTGCTGGATGATGCCTGCGCCTGCCTTGGCGCTTTCTATGAGGGATTCGACATGGTCCATCGCCAGTAATGGTGATGGCAGGTGTGAGAATTTCTCGTCGTCTTTTTGAAACTGCCACGCCCTTAGCTGGCGGGAGTTGGGGCGCAAGAAACCCAGGCAGTGGTATTGTGCAAGCTCTTGCGGATGCTGTGGCTGGCCATGTCTGTCAATGAAAGTCGAGGCTGCGCAACAGAGGTAGTTGGTCTTGCACAGGCTTTTGGCGATGAGGTTGGAACTGGGCAGATCACCTATGCGCACGGCCACATCGACGCCCTCTTCCACCATGTCGATATTGCGGTCGCCAACAGTGATCTTGAGGCTGATGTCAGGATAGGCAGCGATAAAGCGCTGCAGGGCCGGTGCAATGTAGAGGCGGCTGATAATGGCGGGCAGCTCTACGCGGATACTGCCAGCCGGTGCCTGGTTGGAATGCATGAGACTGGCCTCAAGCTCGTCCATATCACCGAGTAATTGCAAGGCCTGTTCATAACAATGCCGCCCTTCATCGGTCAGCGACATGCTGCGCGTGCTGCGGTTCAGCAGTTTGATGTTGAAGTGTTTTTCAAGTGCGGCGATCTGGTTGGTGACGGAAGAAGTGGACATGCCCAGCATGTCGGCAGCACGGCTGAAGCCACCGAACTCAACCACACGGCAAAACACTTTTAATGCATCAAGTTTGTCCAATTTGCATACTCCCGTGTTTTCTCCCCAGCGTAATGTCTGCATTCTAGCACCGCCATCAGCCGGCCTTGCGCGCTGGAGCATGCGCATTATGCAGTTTTTCAGAAAACTGCATTGCGGCCAGGCCCGTTTATCTGGCTTGAGTGCGGGGATAGACTGTTTTCACTGGAGACGCGGGGCCAGGCAAGACAAAGCAAGGTAAACGGCGTCGTCGTCCAGATTGTCAACAGACTACTTTAATTCTACATTTCAGGAGAAAACATCATGGCAAACAACAATATGCAGGCACTGGTACTGGAAAAATTTGGCTCACCTTTAGTCATGCGCGAAATAGCCCGACCTCAGCCTGGCGCAGGCGAAGTGCTGGTGCGCATCCATGCCAGCGGCGTTAACCCGCTGGATCTCAAAATCCGCGCTGGCAAGGCCGCCCACGCAAAACCTGTCTTGCCCGCCATTTTGGGCATAGACATGGCAGGAGTAGTAGAAGCTGTTGGTGCAGGCGTCAGCGGCTTTACACCTGGCGATGCAGTGTACGGCATGACGGGTGGCATAGCGGGCGTGCCAGGTTCATTGGCACAGTATGCGGCGGTGGATGCGCGCTTGCTGGCACATCAGGCGGGAAACTTTAGCATGCGTGAAGCGGCTGCCCTGCCCCTGATTTTTATCACTGCATGGGAAGGTCTGGTAGATCGCGCCAAGGTGCAGCCAGGGCAAAAAGTTTTGATACACGGTGGTGCCGGTGGAGTTGGTCACATGGCCGTGCAACTGGCCAGGGCACTGGATGCTGAAGTCTATGCAACAGGCAGCGCCGTGCAAAAAGACATTATAGAAAGCTATGGTGCAACGGCGATTGATTACCAGGCCTGCAGCGTGGCCGACTATGTGCAGCAATATACCGGCGGCGCAGGTTTTGATGTGGTGTATGACACCGTTGGCGGCGCTACCCTGGATGCCTCGTTCGCAGCCGTGCGCACTTACGGCGGCCATGTCGTCAGTTGTCTGGGCTGGGGCACGCATGCGCTGGCACCGCTGTCTTTCAGGGCCGCGACTTATTCTGGCGTATTCACGCTGCTACCGCTGATCACTGGCCAGCAGCGCCTTCACCATGGCGACATCCTGCGTGAAGCCGCCAGACTGGCTGATGCTGGTAAACTTAAAGTGAGGCTGGATGAACGTGTATTTGATTTGTACACCGCGATGGAGGCACAGCAATTGCTCGAAGATGGGCAGGCGCAGGGCAAGGTGGTGATTGATATTGCCTGATGCCGGGTGCTGCAAAACTGCCCACTGCCAGATTCATTCAGCTGGCAGTTTTGGCCTTGGAAGTAACCGCGTTCTTGCGGAAATAGGCACTCCCCATCCAGCCCATTGCCAGAAGCCAGAATCCAACCGAACCTGCATACGAAAAATACCAAGATAAGAACAGGGCAATAACCAGCATGGCCGATGCCGCAGCACAATTGGCATTGACGGTGCGGTTAGAGGGGAAGCAGAACCACATTGCCCAGCCTGTCATGATGATGAGGAAAGGGCCTGAGGCGGCGAGGTCCAGCAGCCCACGCACATTGCTGATAAAAAGCTCAGGTGCGCCCAGGCGCACCCATAGCCAGGGCGTGCCAAGGAAAGTGATAGCCGCCACTGAATAAATCAGGCCCCAGTTTCTACCGGAGCTCACTTTTACCGCAGGCTCATCTCCGGCACTGCCAGACTGTTTGAACGTCTCGCCTCTTAAAGTCTGCAAGAGCAATAAGCCGGCAAACATGATGAGAAAGCCGGGTGTCTGTTTAAACATGGCGTAAAGATTGAGCAGAAAACCTATGGTCAAGAATGAAGCTCCGGCACCGATGATGACTTTTTCTGTCCTGTATTTTGGTATGGTAAGTAAAACGGTCCAGCCAAGTATGGTCAGCAGATAGACAGAAGAGTACTGAAAATTCTGCAATCCACGAAAGCCATACATAAAATAATCTGTCTGAAAAAAATAGAACCAGGCAGACGGTAGCCAGACGAGTAGTGTCACTGTCCAGACTATAAAAAGGACTTGCTTTTGTTTTGAAGTCATCATCTCAGGCTTCTAGTTTTCCGTCGTCAGTCACAGACTCGTCCCTCACCATGCCTAACAGGATCATCCCTGAAAACAGGATGACGAAACCGCCTGTATGGTGAAAAACTTCATAATAAATGAGCACAAAGCCCAGGCTCATGAGAGAACTGCCTGCGCCGATGATGTTTTTTCGCGTCCTGGTTTTGGGTATTGAGAGAAGCGTGGCCCAGCAAAAAATAATCAACAGGAAAGGGGCTGACAACTTGAAATTTTGCAGCCCACGAAAATTCCCCAGGAAGTAATCAGTCTGAAAAAAATAGAACCAGATCGGTGGCAACCAGACGAAGATGGTCAGGCACCAGACTGTGAGGAGAATTGATCTGGTTTTGTTTTGCAGCATGGGAACCTTTATTCATTAATGCTGGCAATCGCGCCTGCTTGTCATTTTACCATTTTAAAAATGAATCAAACAGCCCGCAATGCACTGTGATGCCGTGGGATTTAACGCTGCATAAGTACAGGCAAAGGCCGGTGCGACATGCCACATCTGCGGTGTGCGCATACTCTCTTTGCTCGTAATTTCCGTGACGTAGGGCGCATTGCAATGCGCCCCACTTTACGGCTGCGTCTGTTGCGTCAGGCATCTTTACTCCTTTTCCACATACGCTTCCCGCGCCATGGTGACGACGTCATCGACGCTGAGTTCACTGAAGCTGCCTGTGTGCAGATGAGGGATAGCGGCTCTCTCCAGCACGACGCGGGCGCTGGATTTGAGGCGGGCGAACATCAGGTGTTTTTTCTGCAGATACAAGGCGGCGCAAAAGTCGGTGATGGCTTCTATGCTGGTGCTGTCGAGGTCAGGTGATTCTTCCAGGCTCATGACGATGACCTTTGCATCACTGGCGACGGCATATTGCCTGGCCAGTGCCATGGCGCGCTCGGCATTGCCAAAGAATAGCGCCATCTCTGGGCGCAGGATGAGTACGCCGGGGATGATCTTGGCTCCAGGATAATTGACGAGGCTGACAAAGTCATGGCCGCCGTTCAGGCGGCCAAGCACGCTGACATTGGCCTCAGCCAGCCTGCGCAACAGCATCAGCAGGCTAAAGCCGATGGCCACCAGCAAGCCATCGAGCACGCCGAGCAAGAGCACGGCAACGACGGCAGCCAAGGCAACAAACCTGTCGCGGTGCAGTTTGAAGTAGGCATAGAACACAGAGGGCCGCAAGGAATGGCTAACTGCGTGAATGACGATGGCCGCCAGCACAGGCACTGGGGTCAGGGCAATGACGGGCAAGAGGGTGAGGACGATGAGCAGCAATACAGCGGCTGCCGCCCAGCCAGCAAGCTTGCTGCGGCCACCATAACTTTCATTGGCTGCCGTGGCAGAAAACCCTGCTCCTACAGGCAAACCATGGAACAGGCCAGAGAACAGGTTGGCAACGCCCAGGGCCAGCAAGTCACGGTTGGGGCTGACACTGTCACCGTGGCGCAGGGCAAAATTGCGGATGGAACTGTAGGATTCGGCATACAGTATCAGCAGCATGGCGATACCGAGCTCGCCTATGCGCAGCCACTGCACATAGGTCATGGTGGGCAGGCTGGGTACCTGCAACTGCAGATCAATGGCACCCACCACCTGCACGCCGAGTTGCGCGAGGTCCAGCGCCTGCCCTGCGGCAATGCCAAGTGCCAGCACCACCAGGCCAGCTGGCATATAGACAATACGTGCCAGACCATATAAAAGCAGCAGGGCCAGCATGGCAAGGCCGAGTGAAGGCCAGTTCCACTGTGCAAATTGGGAGAGCAAGTGATAAATAAAGCGCGGCATGTCAGTGCTGTGCACCTGCACGCCAACGATGTGGGCAAACTGTTTGATGACGATGACAAGCGCCAGGCCAAAGGCAAAGCCGCGCAACACAGGCCGGGCAATGAAGTCAGAAATGCTGCCCAGCCTGGCCGCACTCGCCAGCATGAAAAATGCCCCTGTCATGATGACCAGCCCGGTCGCCACCAGCATGCGCAAACCCGCGTCGCCATTGGCCATGGCCGCCGACGCCGAGGCCAGCACCGCCGCCGATGATGAAGTGGCCGCGACGATGGCAAAACGGCTGCTGCCTATCAACCCATAACAAAGCAAGCCGGCAAACACGGCAACGATGCCTGCCTGTGGCGGCAGGTTGGCGATGCTGGAATAGGCAACGGCTTCTGGCAGCAGCAGGCCAGCCAGCGACAAACCGGCGATAATGTCAGACCAGGCCCAGGTTTTGTTCATGCGTTTTTTTGTATGTGTTTGGGTGAGTGCGGTTGGTAATTACGAGCGCATATTGAATAAATGATTTATCTTTTATTGCAGTCATTGAGCGCTCAGTATACGCCGCATGGATATGGATGGGGAAATTGTCAGGCTGTGGCCGATACTTTAAGAAGATGAGGCATGACACATCTCAAAGTCACGCCACAGAGCGCGTCGTGCGCGCCGTACTCACCGCATGTAAACCCGCGTCACCATCGTATGGTTCAGGCCCGACGTTTTTGCCCCTTGCCAGGGGCAGGCTCAGTGGCACCATCTATATCCATGGCCCTGCTGGCTGCAAGTTCATAGGCTTTCTGATCTATGGTCTGCCTGTAGGTATTCAACAAGGCCCCTCCAATCACCATCACGAACAGGCCGCCAGTATGCTGGAACATCTCATAGTATTGCATTAACAAGCCCATCGTAAAAAGTGAGCCGCCTGCACTGAGAACAATGCCCCAGGTTCTGGTCTTTGGCAGCGTAAGCAACACCGCATAGGCCAGTATGATCAATAAAATAGGTGCAGAAACTGCAAAATTTTGCAGGCCGCGCATATTTTTGAAAAAGAAATCTGTCTGGAAAAAATATTGCCAGACTGGCGGCAGCCACATCACCATAGTCAGGTACCAGATGGCGATTAGCGTTTCTTTGGCTTTGGGTATCTGCATTGCAGGATTCTTTAATTTCAATTGATGGCGTGCATGACCAAAGCTACTGACTACGCTCAGCATCCTCCGGTTCTATCCCAACCAGCTTCAAAGCCAGCACGGCAAGGCCAAGTACGATGCCCACAATGATATCCGCTATCTTGCCCGAATAAGGCAGCAGGAAGATGCTGTAAAAGATGCAGGCCAGGATGATGGTAATACAAACACCCACAATCATCGTCCTGATGATTGCTGCATTGCCTGCGGGAGGTTTGCCCATGTCAATCGCGCCTTGTTAAGAGCTGAATCTAAGAGCTGAATTAGAGCTGAATTATGCTGCGTGCCTGCATTCCATATTTTACTTTGTATTGGCAAAAAGTATTTTGTACTTCGCAATTTATATTTCCTATCAGCAATAAGTCTGCGCAATGCAAAGGCTATAGGCACATGGAGGTATGGCGTCCGGCTTTTACTATCATTTTCAGTCACAGACAACAGATTGTGTCTGCACTTGCAGGTAAAAACAGCATGGATCAGTCATGTAAAAACTGGCACCAATTGCAACATAACGTTACAAAGCAAAATATCTGCACCGAAAATCGGCTAACTTCGGCTTTTTTATTTTCCAAAATCAACAAAATTTCCATGTGGAAATTATTCGTATTTGTTAATTTCTCCTAACTCCTGACAAAGTGATGACAAATCGACGACAAAATTAAGTTTGCTAATATATTCCCATGTCTGATACATTGAGTTACATTAATATGCAGTGCGAAACAAATGGTGCGATTGTGAATATATTGAACTGGCGTGAACTATGGACTGCAGGCAGGGTACTGGAGGCTATTGATACAAAGAAGTTGCATGAGTCAGGCAGTTTGATGGCCAGCCTGCGCTGGGCCTTGCATGTGCGCCTGGCGGATGACAACACCAGCTTCAAGAGCAAATTCCTGTTCCTGTTGCGCAGCAGCTTGCGCCCTCAGGTGAGCTTGCGCTGGTTCCATTTCCTGCACCAGACCTATTTGCAAAAGGCCACGCCTGGCGATATCGCCTTGCTGGACGCCATACACCGCCCTTTCTTTGACCGCCAGATTTGCTGCGTGTCGCGCCTGCGCTTGTTGCGCAACCATTTCCATTTGTCCGCCCAGTTGTTTGGCAAACGCCGCGCCCAGGACATGCTGGCGGGCAGTGACTTTACCCTGGCCACACTGGTGGGCAAGGATGAGCAGCATTACCGTATCAGCCTGTTCCGCAGTTGCGCCTTTAAACGTGAAGGTGGCCTGAGCCTGGGCCTGTTTCAGGGTAGCCAACTGCTGCAATGCATCAGCTTCTCTTTTGACCGCAAGGATCAGCATCTGATGATCAGGGTGGGCGGCCTGCAGTCATGCAAGCACAATGCGCGCGAGACCATGCGCGCCTGTACCAAGAGCCTGTTTGGCATACAGCCCCGCCTCTTGCTGATCGAAGCCTTGCGCAGCCTGGCACGTGAACTGCACTGTGCAGGCATAGAATGCATCGCCAAGAAAAACCATATTTACCAATCCTGGCGTTACCGCTTCAGCAAAACCATCAAGGCAGAATACGACAGCCTGTGGCAGGCAGCAGGTGCCTGCGCGCAAGCCAATGGCAATTACCTGCTGCCGCTGGCGAGTGAAGATGTGCCACTGTCTGAGCGCCCATCCAACAAGCGCAGCGAATACCGCGCACGCGATGGCCTGACCACGAGCATGCGCGAGGGGATCAGGCGCAGCCTCGTGAGTGCCTGAACCTGGCTTGTACGCGGCAAGTACGTCTTGCTCTTTCAAGCGCACGCCCATATCTCGCAGGAGCGGCTTCAGCCGCGAATGACTTTTACCGCTATCTGTTCACGGCTAAGGCCGCTCCTACGGTTGCAATCGCCGTGACGTAGGGCGCATTGTAATGCGCCGCATGAAATCTTCACTTCTCAAAGCAAATCACCTTTGCCGTGCGCAGCGTACACATGCGGCGCAATATATTGCGCCCTGCATCACGGCCAGGTTCAAGGGACGATAGTTTGCAGCAATCAGATGCGGGGTACACTACCCAGCATCAGGTGCTCTCCTCCACCACCATCCGAAACACGCCACCAGCACAAATTGGAGATATTGATGAGCAATGCATCAATGGCGAATTCTGGCCCCATCAGCAGCGACAGCGACACAGTCGATCTGCGTGCGCAGACGCTTTACCACGGTACCAGGGCTGACCTGCAGTTGGGCGATCTCATCGCACCGGGTTACCGTTCGAACTATGGCAAGCGCAAGAAGGCGACTTAGGTGTATCTGAGCGCGACCCTGGATGCAGCCACCTGGGGTGCAGAGCTGGCAGCCGGCGACGGCCCCGGCCGGATTTATATTGTGGAAGCAATGGGCGAGATCTTCGATGACCCGAATCTGACGGACAAGAAGCTCCCTGGCAATCCGACAAAATCATTCCGCAGCCGCGAAGCATTGAAAGTCGTTGGCGAGGTCATGGACCGGCAAGCAAAGAAAAAGCTTCTATGGACAAGCGTTTCAAACCACTGTCTCCAGCAGAAGAATTACAGGCGCGGCGAACATTGGCGGCAGAGCTGGCGGCAGAACCGGCCATGCCTGGTCTGGCTGTCATCAGGAAAATACATATGAGTCTGCGCCTGACCATTGCTGAATATGCGCGGCTTTGCGGGGTGTCGGCCCGGAATTTGCAAGACATAGAGCGTGAAGTATCCAGCCCAGCCTGAGTAAGGCAGACAAGCTGCTGCGTCCCACCGGGATGAGCGTGGGCGCAGTATAAAAACCGCTGCTGCACCAATAAACCACATTCTTGCACTGTCATGCTGTAATTATCACAAAAAAATCGGGTAAACTTAGCCAGACCAATCCCAGCCCGCTTTACGCTGCCCACAACCGGAGAACATGCTTGATGACAGCCCAGCAGCATCCCATGCCTGCCGCCAGGGTATTGCTCCCGGCCTGCCTGTGGTTCTTTGTGCTGGCGGTGGCGGGCATGTCGCTTACGCGGGGCGACAACCAGGTGTCAATATTGTGGTTTGCCAATGCACTGGCAGTGGCTTATATGCACGGCCAGGGGCGCACCCGGCAATTGCAGATACTGGTGCTGACCATGGTGGCGAGCCTGGCAGCCAATCTGCTGACGGGCAATAATCTGGCAGTAGCTACCCTGTTCACCCTTGCCAATGCGGTAGAGGTGGTGCTGGTCAGCTACACCATACGGCATGCGGGTCTGGCCCAGGGTTTTGAGCATTCCAGCAGCGATATGTTGAAGCTGATCTTGCTGGGCTTTTTATTACCCTGCGCCTGCAGTGCCACGCTGGCGGCAGCGCTGGCAGCCTGGGTTGGCCTGGGTGACTTTGAACTGATCTTCACTGGCTGGTATGTGTCGGCCTCACTGGGCCTGATCCTGATTTACCCGCTGGTACGCAGGATGCGGCTGGAAGCAGCACCCACCTGGGCCACGCGCATCAACTGGGAACGCTTCGCCCGTTATGCCTTGCCTATCCTGGTGCTGGTGGTGATCACGCTGCTGTACCTGCCGCTGCCCTTCCTGTACATCCTGGTGGCACTGACCTTCGCTACCCACAGGCTCAATTTTGATGAAGCACATCTGCTGACGGTGCTGGCCATCACCTGCCTGGGGCTGATGCTGAGCCTGGGCCATGTGCTGCCGCTGGGTGGGGTGGCGCGCTGGCAGTTACTGTTTGTCTATCTGCCCATCCTGATTACCTCGGTGCCGCCGATGCTGATGGCAGCAGCGCGCAATGAGAACCTGATCAAAGATGCCGAGAGACAGCGGTTTTCTGAAGAGCTGCAAAAGAGCCAGCAATCGCTGCAATCCACCATCGACCACATGCCTGCGATGATAGGCTATTGGGACCAGCAATTGCATAACCGTTTTGCCAATGCTGCCTATGAAAAATGGTTCAGGCTCAAGCCTGATCAGATACGCGGCATGCATATCCGCGATGTGGTAGGGCCGGAAATATATGAACAAAACTCTGCACACATGCAAGCTGCGCTGGCTGGGGAAGCGCGTATTTTTGAGCGCTCTGTCGTTGATGCCGAGGGCAAACTGCACAATGCCCTGACCCATTACACCCCACACATAGTCAAAGGCAGTGTGCAGGGGTTTTATGTTTTTGCATCCGATATCACACCATTAAAAGAAGCACAACTTCAAGAAAACCGCGCCTTGGCCAAATTTGCCAGCGTTGTCGAAGCAGCCAGTGAATTTGCCATTATCACCACCGATTTGGTGGGTACGATCACTCTCTTTAGCAAGGGTGCAGAGCGTATGTTGGGCTATGGTGCAGATGAGCTGGTGAATCTGCACACCCCTGCCATACTTCATTTACAGGAAGAAGTCAGCGCCATCGGTGAGCAACTCACCGCAGAACTGGGCTACCCCGTAGAAGGTTTTGAGGTCTTTGTCGCCAAGGCCAGACGTGGCTTGCCACAAAGCCAGCAGTGGACCTATATCAGCAAGCAGGGCCAGCATATTCCGGTAAACCTGGTGATCAACAGCATCCATGACGAGCATCAGCAAACCATAGGCTTTTTGGGTATTGCCACCGACATCAGCCGCCAGAAACAACTGGAGACCTCGATGATCAGCGCGCGCGACCAGGCTGAAATGGCCAGCCGCACCAAATCAGAATTCCTGGCCAATATGAGCCATGAAATCCGCACGCCGATGAATGCGGTGCTGGGCATGAGTTACCTGCTGGGCAAGACAGACCTGAGTTCTACCCAGCGCCATTATCTGCAGATGATACGTTCGTCCGGCCAGTCACTGCTAGGCATACTGAATGACATACTCGATATCTCGAAGATAGAAGCAGGCCGCATAGAATTATCACCTACCCGCTTTTATCTCAAGGACGTGCTGAGTGCACTGGCCAATATGATGTCGGTCAATGTTGGTGAAAAGCAGCTGGAATTATCGATGGGCATAGACACTGACGTGCCCAAGGAACTGATAGGCGACGCCCTACGCCTGCAACAGGTGCTCATCAACATCATCGGCAATGCCATCAAGTTTACGGCCAATGGTGAAGTCTCATTGCTGGTGCAACAGGCTGAGCCGGTTCCGGGCAGTGAGCAGGATACAGACAATTTGCTGATACAGTTCATCATCCGTGACACTGGCATAGGCATGTCGGCAGAGCAGATCAGCCGCCTGTTCAATGCCTTTGAGCAGGCCGATGCCTCGACTTCACGCCGCTTTGGCGGCACTGGTCTGGGCCTGGCAATCTCGAAGCGCTTTGTCGATCTGATGGGTGGCGATATCCGCGTCAACAGCCAGGAAGGTACGGGCACAGAATTCATCGTCAGCGTGCCCATGCAGACTGCGCCGCCCCTCGAAGACCATCAGGCAGAAAACGCCAGCACTGCCTCGGGCAGTAACCAGGCCAGGAAAATCCTGGTCGTTGATGACAATGCCACCAGCCGCAGCTATATCGCCAAGACCATAGAAGCCTGGGGCTGGCATGCCGACACTGCCAGCACCGGCGAGCAGGCCCTGCAAAAAGTGCGCGAACACCTGGCCGGCCAACCTGCGGCAGAAGATGAATACTGCGCCATCCTGATAGACTGGCACATGCCGGGCCAGGATGGCCTGAGTACCCTGGCCGCCATCAAGGACATGCAGACCAGCCAGCGCATCCCCCTGATTTTGATGAGCAGCGCCTATGACCGCAGCGCCCTGCAGATGGAAGACAAGCCAGGTGCGCCCGATGCCGTGCTGCTCAAACCAGTGACCGGCTCCAGCCTGTATGATGTATTGCAAGAGACCAGCCTGCACCTGCACCATGGTGCCCCGGCGCTGTCTGCTACACTGGCTGCAGCAAACCCGCATAATGAACAAACCATGAACGATAGCAGCTCACCCGCCAGGACAGGCACAGGCAGCTTCAGCGGCAAACACATACTGCTGGTGGAAGACAATTATTTCAACCAGATCGTCGCCACCAAGATACTCGAACAAACCGGGGCCAGCATCAAGGTCGCCAACAATGGCAGTGAAGCAGTCGAAATTTTCAAGATCGCAGAAGAGCAGTTTGACCTCGTCCTCATGGACGTGCAAATGCCCATCATGGATGGCTGGACAGCCACCGAAATCCTGCGCAAGGAACTGGCCCTGCCCATCCCCATCCTGGCCATGACTGCCGGTGTCATGACGGCAGAGCGCGAACATTGCCTGGCCGCTGGCATGAATGACGTCATCTCCAAACCCATAGACATAGACCAGATGCTGGGCGTACTGGCGCGCTACCTGTCGGCAGAACAGCCAGCACAGACTGGCGGCGCAAGGGCTGCACTGGCCCCGGTCAAGCCTGCCAGTACGGCAGAGACCAGCCCAGTGCCCGCGACAAGAGCAGAATCAAGCCCAGAATCAAGCCCAGAGCCAAGGACGGCACCCATGCCCGGCCAGGCAACACCAACTGCCAGCGGCGTCTTTGATCCCGCCAAGATCATGGCGCTAGCCAAGGGCAACCCTGCCCTCGTCAAAACCCTGGCAGGCGTGATACAGAACATGATCAACCACGCCAGGCAGGATTTTGACCAGGCCGTCAGCCACTGGCGGCAAGGCGATGCGCAACAGGCCGCCCGTACCCTGCATACCATGCGCGGCAGCATAGGTACGCTCGGTGCCAGGGACTTTGCCGCCGCTGCACTGACACTGGAAAACGCCATTAACCAGCAAAACCAACAAGACCAGCAACGCGTCCCCGACCTGATCAGCCATGCCGACCAGCAACTCAGCCTGACGATTTCCTGCGTGCAGTCATGGCTCAATGAGCAAATGACCGGCAAAACCGAAGCTGACGACGGTGCCAGCCCGATCAAGCCTGGCGACCTGCAGGAATTAAAAGACCTGCTCCAGACCCAGAACATGCGTGCCAGCGCCCGTTACCAGGAACTGCAAGCCGGCCTGCAACAACACCTGTCCGGCGAGCGCCGCCAGGCCATGCAGGCCGCCATGCTGGACCTGGACTTTGTCACCGCCCTCAGACTGCTCGACGAGATAAAGGTGTAAATTTTGCAATGCGGCAAAATCCGTTTGCGTTCGCCAGCACAAATGCTATGCTGACGAGATATTCAAGTAGCCACAAACGCCAGCAACACGTATAAACATGCCCCTCACAAAAACTCTGGACAACCTGACAGAAAAACTTGAGTTCACCGCTTACCGGCCACGCATACTCATCGTCGATGACGAGGTCATCAATATCCAGGCATTGCACCAGATTTTTGCCAGCGACCATGAAGTCTTCATGGCCACCAGCGGCCAGAGCGCCCTCGATTTTTGCAGGAAAACTCCGCCCGACCTGATCCTGCTCGACATCATGATGCCTGACATGGATGGTCTCGAAGTCTGCGCCCAGCTCAAGCATGAAGAACCAACCGCCGACATCCCGGTATTGTTTGTCACCGCCCAGAACGACGCCAGCGAAGAATCACGTGCCCTCATGGCCGGCGGCATGGATTTCATCAGCAAACCTGTCAACCCCGACGTCGTACGCGCCCGCGTGCACACCCATGTCACCCTCAAGCTGCAACGCGACCTGCTCAAAAAACTGGTGTTCACCGACCCGCTGACAGGTCTTGCCAACCGTCGCAACTTTGACCAGGCCATCGCCAGGGAATGGCGGCATTGCCAGCGCAACGGCAAATCCCTGGCCGTGCTGATGATAGACATAGACAGCTTCAAGCAGTACATCGACACCTATGGTCACCAGCAGGGTGATACCTGCCTGGCAGCCGTGGCAGCCTGCCTGCAGGCAGGATTCCGACGCCCGCATGATATCGTCGCCCGCTACGGTGGCGAAGAATTCATCTGCCTCATGCCTGAATGCGAACTGCAGAGCGCCATCAGCAAGGCCTCAACCATGCTGCGCGCCATCGCCGACCAGGCCATCCCGCACAGTTCAACCAAGGTCGCAGACAGCGACACCATCACCCTCAGCATAGGCGTAGCCGCCATCGTGCCCGGCGACCAGCACAGCATCGATGAACTCATCGCCAAGGCCGACCAGAAACTGTATGAAGCCAAACAGGCGGGACGTAACCGGGTGGGGGCTTAGGCTCACCATAGCAAATTCAAAGTCATCAACACGACCCAGGCCAGCCGATCTCAAAGATGCCTGCACTTCTGGCGAATATCGTCGCACCTTCCCTCACTTTTATATCATGCAATTCCTTCACCGCCTGCTCATCACCACCGCAAGCCTGCTCCTGCTACTTGCCTGCGACAAGAAAATCGACATCAGTGTTGAAACACCTGATATCAGTTCTATCGCAGGTATCAAGACGATGCCGGATATCAAACCGACCGTCGATGTGAGCCTGCCCGATGCTGATGCCAATCTGCCTGAGTTATTTTCCAGGCTGGACAAGCAGTTCTCCAAAAACAATATCCAGCCATCAGCGCCCATTTCTGATCAGGAGATCACAGCCCTGGAGCTGCAACTGCCCTGCAAGCTGCCACCGATCTTGAGAGCGATGTATCGCTGGCACAATGGCATCCCGGATTTCACACCTCCGTATGAATTTCAAGCTTTGAACAAGGTCGTAGAAGAATACAAATTCTTCAAACGCATTAACAAAGAGTACGGCGTGAAAGAGGGTGAAGGCTGGCCCGCTCACTTTTTGCCGATCTTGCAGTTTAACGGCAAAATGTATGTAGCCCTGGATTGCAAGGATCAGGGCCCCACGCCTCTGTTTTCTTATTTCATTGAAGACGGCACGCCGCAAGCCAAGTACCGTGGTCCTGCTCATCTGCTGCAAGTAACGCTGAGTTCTTATGAGTCAGGCGCATACAAACGTGAGTTTGAAAATATGGAAGTTGATACCCTTGCAGAAGCCAGGGCATTTCGCCAGCATGCCTTTGCAAGTGAACTGCAAACCATGGAAGACAACTGGGCGAAGACGAAAAAATTTCTGATGACGGCCAAAGGAGAGAATTTCAGAGCGATGGTCGGCTCCATGGACCCTGACGAACGCGCCATCCCTTTACTCATAGACAAGTTGCATGATGCAGGCCCAGAAGAAATCGTTTATATCTGCCTTGCATTTGGCAATTTTAAGTCAGAAGCAACAAGACCCGCATTAAATGACTTACTCAAACACAAATCATCCCGAGCACGAGATTTTGCAGCCAGCGCCTTATCAAAACTGAGAGGTCCACAAAGCCAGGCTGAAACAGACACCCTGCTGAGCTTGCTGGAAGACAGTGACAAGCTGGTACAGCTCAGCGCTATCGAGGCATTGAAACATGCCAAATCCTATCGCGCCATCGATACACTGATTGATAAACTGCACCGCAGCAAGCCAGGAATGCAGGCCTATATCATTAGGACATTAGCCGACATAGGCGACAGACACGCCCTGCCTGCATTAAAAGAACTACAGGCCAGTTTCCCTGCGCAACTCGATAGCAAACGATACGCCCGCGCCCGTGGTGATGATCCCTCACCTGCGGATTTCAAATCAGACGTCGATGAGGCGATCAGGCGATTCGGGCAACAGTGATATTATAGGCGAAGTCCTTGCCAGCCATGGTTCATTTGACAAAGCATGATGAACTCAAGTACGCAAACCAGGTGATCCCTTAGCCCATGCAAGCCAGGCACCGGCTCCCACATCCGGCGCATTGCAATGCGCCTCACGTTACGGCTGCATCACGGCGATGTTTGCCGCCAGGATATGCGCAAATCCTGACCTGCGGGGTGCGCCATGCGCACCGATATCACGACGAAAAAAACGCGCCATATCTCACCATGGCGCGTTTTTTATTACTACTGAACTACTCTTAATTTACTACCTATTTTACTGCTCAAGCTACTACCTGATCTACTACCAAATTTACAGCTCGCGCCGCAAACTTATTTCACTGCTGGAGTTGCTGTCTTGCCTGTACCTGCGGTTGCCACTTTGCCTGCATCAGTTTTCACTTCAGCCTTGATTTCTGTTTTTGCTTCAGCTTTTACGTCTGGTTTGACTTCTGTTTTCACTTCAGTCTTTGCCTTCGCATGTTTTTCATGCTTGACGTGCTTTTCATGTTTCTCTGCAGTTTTTTCTACTGCTGCAGTTTTAGTCTCAACCGCTGGCGTTACTGCTGTAGTGGTAGTGGTCACTGTGCTCGTTACTGCCTTGCCAGTTGGAGCAGGTGTCGTTACGGCTGGTGTAGCGGTCGTTGCGGCTGTCGCAGTCACTTCTGTTGTTACTGCTACAGGTGCTGCGCTTGTTTTTGCTGGCGTAGTTGCTACAGTAGTTGCAGGTGTCTGTGCAAATGCGCTACCCATCAAAACTGTGGAAGCGATCAGGGCGGTAATGAGTTTGTTCATGGTGATAATCCTTAATATGTCTGTGAGCGATTTGTTTGTTTTTACTTGATTCACCGGCAGCGCGTGCTGCCGGCAGGTGTTCCAAAATTACTGATTATTTCTGACTAAAACTTATTTCGATGCTGCGCTGGCGGCGGCAGATGCGCCTGCTGCTTTTGCTTCTTTCTTGGTGTGCTTGGTATGTTTCGCTGCTTTTTCACCTGTGTGCATTGCTGGCTTGGCTTCAGGAGCAGATGCTGCTGGTGCTGCTGCAGAAGCACTGGCTGATGCAGAAGCGGCTACTACTTTAGCTGCCGGAGCAGATTTCGCTACACTCGCTGCTGCTGCGGCTGTCGCTGGTTTGGAAGCAGCAGTGGCTGATGCAGAAGCTGGTGTCTGTGCAAAGGCGCTACCCATAACAACTGTGGAAGCGATGATGGCGGTGATCAGTTTGTTCATGATATTTCCCTCTTTATGTTTGGGTTGCTTGCTAAGTTTTGTACTTCGTTTTGCGTTTCGTTTTGCGTCTCGTAGTGTCGCTACGTAAGCCAAAAACGCCGCCCGGCTACATTGCGTTGACGCAAAAAACCACAGAACATGGGGCTTAGTGTTGTTGTTCTAAACGGCATGTCACCTGTCAACCGAATGCCAGGCTCATGCGTTACGCGCGTAGGAACAATAAAAAACGACGCCTGCTTGATGCATGGCGTCGTTTTTTGTAGGGTGCGTCTTGACGCACCATATCGTCAATCATCAGGATGGATCAAAGTGAAAAACGGTGCGTCAAGACGCACCCTACTGGTTTGCTATCAACTGCCGGAGCGGCTTAACCTGATATGTGTATTCGACGTCCGGTAGGGTGCGCCATGCGCACCGGGTTTTGAATTGGATCATCGCAAAATATTGAGCATGAAAAGGTGCGCACCGCGCACCTTACGAGCCTGAAATCTTATCAGGCGCTCACAAAAAATTCTTGACCTTGCGCACGCCGCGACGGCCCCAGCGGCGTGCTGTTCTTTGTGACTGGCTGACGCGGTCAAGCTGCACGCAGCGCAGGTGTGAGCTGATGCTTTGGTCTATGTTCCACAAGGCCTGGGTGATGAGTAAATCCATTTCCGTGGTGAATTTTCCTGTTACGGGCGCCGTGGTGCTGGCACGCGATGTATCTGTCATGCTGATGCGCCAGGCGTCTTCCAGCGTGATGCCACCCGCAGGTTTGGCGAGGTTCCAGTGCAGGCTGTTTTCTGCTGCAGAGATCAAGCCTTCATCCTGCAGGCGCAGGCAGATTTTACGGATGGCATATTTGCTCATGCCACAGTGTTTTGCCAGTTGATCCAGCCTTACCTCTGCCGGAGCTGCGGCGACAAAATGTTCGAGCACCCTGGCCAGTTTGCGGAACATGCCGTATTGGGATGCGGGTAAAAATTGTGCTGTGCTCAAACTCATGGCTGGGTCTTTCTTTAATACTCTCTTTGATACTTTACATGCATGGCGCATACAGACAGCGCAGGCGCCATGCGTACTCACAAAACGATTAATGTGTTACCGCGATCAGTTCGCGTTTGCCACCCTTATAGGTGTACAAAGTCAGGGTGCCGTCACGGATATCACCACGTGCATCAAATGCGATTTCACCTGTCACGCCCTTGTGGTTGATTTTGGCCAGTTCTGGCAGGTATTTGGCGGGTTCGGCTGAATTGGCTTTTTGCATGGCGGCCACCATGGTCATCACGCCATCGTAGGCATAAGGCGCATTCAACACAACTTCGTGACCATATTTTTTGCTGAAATTGGCCTTGAACTTGACCAGGTCGGCCTTCTTGCCTTCTTCTACCCCACCCGCCTCAGCACAGATCACATTGCCTTCACCGATGGCATCGCCTGCCAGCTGTGCCAGATCTGTCGAGCAGATACCGTCACCGCCCATGAACTTGACTTTCAGGCCCAGTTGCTTGATTTGCTTGAGCATGGGGCCACCTACTGCGTCCATGCCGCCAAAGAAAATCAAATCAGGATTGGTGGATTTGATAGTGGTCAGGATGGCGCTGAAATTGGTTGCCTTGTCGGTCGTATATTGGCGCGAGACGATCTTGGCAGAGGCGAGCTTGCCCGTCGCGCCTTTGACGAATTCATCTGCCACGCCTTGCCCATACGCAGTGCGGTCATCAATCACGGCGATATTTTTTGCCTTCAGCATTTGCACGGCATAGCGGCCCAACGTGCCACCGAGTTGCCCGTCATTGGCAACAACACGGAAAGCCGTCTTATAACCCTGCATCGTGTATTGGGGGTTGGTCGCCGAGGGTGAGATTTCCGGGATACCGGCATCGCTGTAAATTTTTGAAGAGGGGATGGTGGTACCAGAATTCATGTGGCCGATAACACCATTGACCTTGGCATCCACTAGTTTTTGCGCCACGGTAGTAGCCTGCTTTGGTTCCCCGGCATCATCTTCCGACAGCAATTCAAACTTGGCCTTCTTGCCGCCTATGGTCACACCCTTGGCATTGAGTTCATCCACCGCCATGCGTGCGCCCTCTTCGGTATCTTTGCCCATGTGTGCAGATGGCCCGGACAAGGGGCTGACATGGCCTATCCTTACCAGCAGGTCCTGAGCACTGGCATTACCTGCCAGCAGGATGCCTGCAGAAGATGCGGCGGCGATGAGTTTGATGGTCGTGGACATAAGTATTCCTCTGTATGGGTTTTAGGTATTTGTTTTCGGTTTCGCCTTTCGGTGATGAATGATTGTCTGGCGCACTTCAATGCACAAGGCAATTATTCTAAGGGTATGAATTAGCGAGGCTAATGCGTAAAGACAGGCCACGCCCAGTGCAGGAACGGTGGCCAAGAGGGAAAAGATGGATTAGCAGGGGTAATACTGCGCAACACGAAGAAGTGATGCAGCGAACCGGAAAATCAGACCAACTGCGCAATACCTGACAAAAAAGCATCGCGCCGTGTTTCAAATTCGCGACACTCTTCGGTCAGCCAGTCTTTGAAGATATTGACCGACTTTTTATTACCCACATGTTCATTGATGACTAAAAAATAAGCCGCACTGGCCTTGACGCAGATAGGCACGGTAGGTATCAACTGACCCTGAGCAAGTTCATCGAGTATCAATGAAGTACGCGCCATTGCCATGCCCTGCCCATAGGTAGCTGCATTGATGGCGAGGTGCGAGAGATTGTATTGATGGCCGTGGCGCACAAAGTCCTGCACCTCGTTGTCATTGCACTGGGTGGAGATACGCATCCACTCGCCCCACTCGGCATAGGGTGGCGCATTTTCCCAGGGTGAATCATCATGCAGCAAAATGTGTTCAGTAAAATCCGATGCCTGCGCCAGCGCAGGGTAACGCGTAAGGTAATCGCTGTTGGCGACCGGCAGCAGGTATTCAGACATCAGCCTGCTGGCATGGTGGTTACTCTGGTCTGGCCCCTGGCCGTACAGCACCAGGATGTCGATGGATTCTGCACTCATCTTCAGCGCACTCATGCCAAACAGCTCACCACGCAAGTGGATTTCTATCTCTGGATACAGCCGCCCAAAACCACTGAGCCTGGGCATGAGCCACATCATCGAGAATGAGGGAGATGAACGTATTGCCACGCTTTTGTTGTTCAGGCTCGGTTGTATCGCCTGCAATTGCAGTTCCAGTTCTTGCAGCAGGCGATTCACCACCCTGTGCAGCTCACTGCCCTCGCGCGTCAGCCGCAGGCTGCGCGTCATGCGCACGAACAGGCGCGCCCCTATCTGCTCTTCCAGCCCCTTGATCTGCTGGCTGACCGCCCCCTGGGTCACATGCAACTCCGCCGCCGCCCGCGTAAAACTGAGATTGCGCGCTGCGGCATCAAAGTATTTGAGTGCATGTAAAACCAGGGGAGTAACAAGCTTTTGGGTGCGCATGGCATATTCTGAAAGTGATGTCTTGTCTGATTATAAGTTTGAAAGCCGGGTGGAGGATATAGGCTTAGGCTATATTGCAATAAACGAATCAAGCTACCATAGAATCTATTCACGAATCTATTCACGAATCTATTCACTTATCTATTCACCCTGTCACATCTTCACTATGAAGACTGGCTGATTTTATCTATTCATCCTGAAGGCATATCCGACTCAAAACAGCCGTCCTGTTACAATGTAGCAAATATACAAGACATGCCAGACACCGCACATTCACCATGAGCTACACCCTGTATTTTGACTTGACCCAAAAAGTATGGCCAGATTTCCTGACGCCTGTCCCGCTCATTCCCCTGAGTATCGGTGTAGTTGGCATCGCCCTGAATATCTCGCGCAAGCGGCGTGGCCTGCCTGCGTATAGCTGGAGTTCACGCCCGGATAAACCAGCCCCTTTTCTACCCTATCTCTTTCTCGGTATTGGCCTGCTCACAAGCTGGGTGGCATTTCGGGACGGCTATCTTGCCTATACAGAGCTGCGCGCTGAATATGATGCAGGAAAATGCGAAATTATCGAAGGCAAGATTGAGAACCTGGT
The DNA here is from genome assembly GCF_009937955.1 of Undibacterium sp. KW1. Taxonomy (NCBI): domain Bacteria; kingdom Pseudomonadati; phylum Pseudomonadota; class Betaproteobacteria; order Burkholderiales; family Oxalobacteraceae; genus Undibacterium; species Undibacterium sp. KW1. Next base: position 4,699,954 of record NZ_AP018439.1, read on the forward strand.
TTTGCATAAAAAGAAGGGGGACCCGCCAAGTTCATTTGATGTCTGGCCCAAACACTACCCCTATCGAAGGTGGCTTAATACCGCCGACTTTCATGTCAGCGGAAGTGACAATGACCCCATCAAGGAAGGCCTGCAAGTCAGGATCACTGATTGCAGCGGTGCCATCGTCAAACTGGAAACCGAGAAAGATGTACCAACAGCCCAGGCAATCGTGGATATACCAAACGACCCGGTAACCAAACCAAGCGTCAGCGACAACAAAACCCAATAGCCCCGCTAATAGGCCTGATTAGAAATTTTCGTTTGTTGAGCAAGGCTGCAAGCCCCCACAATCGCCGGCATCTTGAACACGATGGGGAAATTTCATGCAGGCCCACTCTATCCGAAAACTGACAGTCATGTTGTCGATGGCCGCTATCAGCATCAGCAACTCAGCAATGGCGGGCGAAACACTGGAACGTATCACCCGCAGTGGCAGGATAGTGCTGGCAACCAGGGAGGCGTCGATTCCTTTCTCATACAAAGACAATCATGGCAAACCCCTGGGTTATACCGTAGATATCTGCCTCAAGCTGGTCGATGCCATCAGGCTGCAACTGAAGCGGCCTGATTTGCGCATAGAATATATGCAGGTCACGCCGTCCAGCCGTTTCAAGGCCATCACTGATGGTCAGGCGGATCTGGAATGCGGGCCTACCACCAACACCACAGAGCGGCGTGCGCTGGTGGGTTTTACGATTGCGAATTTTATTGCCAGCGCAAAGATGCTGGTGAAAAAAGATTCTGGCATACGCAACTGGGCAGACTTGCGCAACAAGACTATCGTCACCACGGCGGCCACCACCAATGCCAAATCGATTGCTGAACGCAATGACGTGGGTGCCTTGCGCATCACCCTGCTGGAAGCGAAGGATGACCTGGAATCTTTTCACCAGGTAGAAACCAGCAAGGCCGATGCCTTTGCGATGGATGATGTCTTGCTGTATGGCCTCAAGGCCATGTCCGCTCACCCGGCAGACTATCAGGTCGTCGCCAGCCCGCTAACGGTGGAGCCGTATGCCATCATGTTTTCCAAAAACGATATCGAACTCAAGAAGCTCATGGATGCAGAAATGGCCAGGATCATTTATAACGGCGACGTTGAAAAGCTGTACAAGAAATGGTTCAACAATCCCATCCCGCCATCTGGTGTGAACCTGGATATGCCGATGAATGCACTATTGCGAAATTCGTTTCAGTTTCCGTCTGATAAGGTGGCGGATTGATATGGTATCTGTGATTGAACATTGGTAACAAAATAATAACAAATTATCCCCTCCCCTTCAAGGGGAGGGTTGAGAAAGGGTTAATCTCTCCACCGCCGCAGTAAACCGCCGCCTGAAGCGCCTCAGTGATGACAAGGTCATAGAACGCTACAGCGCGCAACTGCGCCCCGATGCAATGGGCTACCCGCTGACTATCGTCGTCGAAGTGGAGGTGGAAAACGAACGCATGGATTTGCTCGACGCCATGAAAGCCGCCTTTCTCTCCTGCCCACAGGTGCAGCAATGTTATTACGTTGCTGACGAATGTGATTTTGTCCTGATCTTCATCGTGCGCGACATGGCGCAATACACCGAGCTGACGCGCCAGCTTTTCTTTGAAAGCAATAATGTCAAACGGTTCAAAACTCTTGTGGCGATGAGCAGGGTGAAGACGGGGCTGGATGTGCCGATGGATGAAATCTGATGTCTGTCACTTAAGCTTTAGATTAAATATCAAATCATGCATTAGAAAAACTAATGCCTGAACATAGAATTCATGGTTTGCGTTGAGAGTTTTGAACAGGGATGATGGCAACATCAAACCCATCAAAAACAATCAAAACAAAACCAATGACAAGCTCTCCACCGCCCCGCATAGGTATCACCCCCGACCGCAGCGCTGCCGCAAGCGATATTGAAGCCCTGTTCTTTGTGCGCCGCAATTATTGCGCGGCAATCAGTGACAATGGTGGCGTGCCGCTGGTGCTGCCCTATGACATGGATGCGGTAGAGACTTACCTCGACCAGATCGATGGCTTGCTCATCACCGGCGGCATGTTCGATGTCAACCCTGCCCTGTACGGCATGCCCGCCCGCTATCCTGAAAAAATGGCACTCAAAGAAGACCGCACCGCCTTTGAACAAGCCATGCTGCGTGCTGCCATTGCACGTGACATGCCAGTGTTGGGCATCTGTGGCGGCATGCAATTGATTGCTGTTGAGATGGGCGCAAAGCTGCACCAGCACATCCCTTCTGATATTACCACCGGCATAGAACACAAGCAGGCTGAAGATTGCGATCTGGCCAGCCATGCCATCTACATCCATCAGGACAGCAAACTGCACGAGATTATGGGTGTCAGTCGCTGTGAGGTTAACAGCCTGCATCACCAGTCAGTCTTTGGCCCCACGGATCAAGTCAAGATTGCCGCAATTGCCGACGATGGCGTGGTCGAAGCCATAGAAGTGCCGTCGCTGTCGTTTTGCATGGGCGTGCAATGGCACCCTGAATACCGGGTTAATGCCGGCGAAAAAAACCTGTTCACTGCCCTGCTTGCAGCGGCGAGAGAAAGTGCTGCACGTAAGCTGATTGCTATCACCGCCTGAATAATTTTCACTCACCAAGTATTCAATAAATCTATTATGAAAGTTTGTATCATCGGCGCAGGTGTCATCGGCCTCACCACTGCGTATTCACTGGCAAGGCGTGGCCATGATGTCAGCATTGTCGAGGCGCATGACGGTGCCGGAGAAGGTGCCAGCTTTGGCAATGGGGCGCAGCTCAGTTACTCTTATGTTGCGCCGTTGGCTGATCCTTCAGTATGGGCCAGCATGCCTTCTTATCTGTTGAACCCCGATTCGCCTTTAAGCTGGCGCCCGGCCCTTGAACTGGCGCAGTGGAAATGGTTGTGCAGTTTTTTACTCGCCTGCAACCAGCGCAAATCGCGGCAGACCACGGCTGAACTTTTGCGCCTGGCATTCTATAGCCGTAACTGCCTGGCGAATCTGCAGGCGCAACTGGCCTTGAATTTTGATTTGCGCCAGGCAGGCAAGCTGGTCATGTATTCATCTGATGTTGCACTCAAGGCTGCGGCTGCGCAAGTCGCTTACCAGGCGCAACTGGGTTGTGAGCAGCAAGTTTTATCAACCCAGGCTTGTCTCGATATAGAACCTGCGCTGGCACATGCAGCCGCCCGTTGGGTGGGCGGCGTTTATACGCCATCTGAAGATGTTGGTGACTGTGCTCGCTTTTGCAGACAATTGTCGCAGGCATTGATACACAATTATCCTAAGGTGAAGTTTTTGTATGGCATCCAGGTCAATGGCATGCTCGTGCAGGCATGCAAACTGCAGGCGCTGCAAACCAGCCGGGGCGATATCAGTGCAGATGCCTTTGTGCTGGCAAATGGTTCGCATGCCGCCACCCTGGCTGCCAGGGCAGGCTTGCGCTTGCCCGTGTATCCGCTCAAGGGCTACAGCATCACGCTGGATGCGCCAGCGGCAGATGCCAGCCTGCCCAGCGTCAGCATCACCGACAGCGCCAGAAAAATCGTCTATGCCCGCATAGGTGATCGCCTGCGTGTGGCAGGCCGGGTAGAAATTGTCGGCCACGACATGCAGATCAATGCAGCCCGCGCGCGCAGCCTGCTCACAGAAACACAGGAACTCTTCCCTACGCTCAAGGCAGATACAAACGCCATACACCCCTGGGTAGGCATGCGCCCGGCAACGCCCACTGGCATCCCCATCATAGGCGCATCACCAGTCAGCAATCTTTATCTCAATACAGGCCATGGCGCACTTGGCTGGACCCTCGCTTGCGGCAGCGCTGAACTGCTGGCCCAGCAAATCGACGGCGAACAGAGTGCGATTGACGCCAGCCCCTATCACTATTAAGGAAACCACATGCAAGTCATCACTAATGAACAAGTCGCATCGCTGTTAACAGTCAAGGACGCCATCACCGTCATGCGTGAGGCCTTTGCGCATTACGCCACAGCAGGTGCCATGCAGGAGCGGGTACGCATAGATAGCGGCAAAACCAAGCTCAGCGCCATGGGTGCCGTCATCCCCGGCCTGAATGCTGCCGGGGCCAAGATTTACTCCACCATCAATGGCAAGTTCACGTTCGTGATTGTGCTGTTCGCGGCTGACGATGGCCGCCTGCTGGCCGTGATGGAAGGCGACACCATGACAGAATTCCGCACCGCTGCCGTCACCGCTGTCGCTGCTGACAAACTGGCGCGGCAAGATGCCACCACCCTGGCCATCTTTGGCACCGGCATACAGGCGCGCGCCCACGTCCCCGCCCTGCTGGCAGTGCGCAACTTCAGCGAAGTGCTGGTGGTCGGCATAGAAGGACAGGATGCTTTTGCACAGCACATCGCCACGCAATACGGCATCCCCGCCCGCGCCACCACTGCTGCTGAAGCCGCCAGCCAGGCCGACGTCATCCTCACCGCTACACGATCAGCCTCGCCGCTGTTTGATGGCAATGATATCAAACCCGGTGCCTTTGTCGCCGCCATCGGTTCGAGCAAACCCGACACCCGCGAAGTCGATGACACCCTGATACGCCGCGCCAGCAAGATCGTCGTTGAATGGAAAAAACAGGCCGCCTATGAGGCCGGTGATTTGCTCCTGTGCGACAAGAACAGCTTTGCATGGGACGATGTGCTGGAGATGACCGATGTGGTGCAAGGCGCAGGCATACGCAGCAATGAATCTGACATCATTCTCTACAAGGCAATAGGTGTAGGGGTGGAAGATGTGGCTCTGGCGGAGTTTGTTTATCGCAAGCTGGCTGGGTAAGTTCCTGATAGGGTGCGCCGTGCGCACCATCGTTGATATTATTCAGCGATTTGGAAACACAAACGGTGCGCACGGCGCACCCTACAAGTTGGTAGTCGTTCCATCTCAACGGACCTTGCTCACATGGATCCCAGCCTGCGCTGGGATGACATTACTAACATAGAGATTTGTCAAATTTCCCGGCCTTAATCCAGCCGGGCATTTAAAGTCGTCATTCCAGCTTCATTTCAACCCTACTCTCAAAGTCGTCATTCCAGCGCAGGCTGGAACCCAGTGGCGTTCGTCGCATTCGTCTAGCGCTGTTATAAGCACGCAAGCCGCCCATCTGCAATTGATAAAGCAGGGCATATTGCAATACGCCGCATGAGCTGAGATAAAAAAAAGCAAATCGCAAACCCTGCCATACAGGCTACAATTGCGCCAGCCCTGTTCCCATCTCACCTGCCATGCTCAATCTTCTCTTCATTGTTTACATTTGCCTGTTCGTACACCTGTTCAGCATAGCTGCGGCAGGTCGGGTGGCTGGTGTCCGGGTGCTGGAAATATCCATAGGCGTGGGACCAGTGCTGTTCAGGTATAAAAAATTTATCCTGAAGCTCATCCCCATCAATGGCTATGTCAAATTTCTGGACAGCCAGGAACACTTCGTCAGCGACGCCGATCTACCCTTTGCATTTGACCAGTTAAGTCTGATGCGGAAAATACTGGTCATCTTGCCTGGCTGCACCGTCCTGCTGTTACTGGCTGCGACACTGAACGGCGCAGACGCATGGCAAGATTTTTGCACATTTCCCACGCAATTTGTGACGGGTGCTTTGTCCCCTTTTGACACGGCACAGACCCTGCTGCACACAGCTAGCAAGCTGATACAGACCAGCAGTTTTCTGAGCCTGCTGGGTATCGCTGCTGCCAAACTGGCTGCTGGTAATTTACTGCCATTAGTGAGCACCAATGGCAGCCAACTCATTATTTTCGTCGCGCAGCGACTTGGCCTGGTCAAGCCTTATCCTGGTCCTATTCACAAGTTTGTCGCATTCGTCAGCATTGCATGCTGGATTTCTTGGCTCCTGGCGATAGTCAGTACCCCTGTCATAAAGGCATATGGCTTGTAGCCTGCGCGAAATATGCCCCTCTAGATTGTGGTCTGTCGGGGCCTTATCCTCAATAGGATAAAATAAGCTCTCCCGACCAACAGCCAAGGACACCCATGGAAAATTACGCTCCCCTTCTCGGCATCTGCGCCGCACTCACTGTCGGCGTGGTCAGCCCCGGCCCGAGTTTTGTGATGATAGCCCGCACCGCCATGGCATCAACCCGCGCTGAAGGTGTCAGTGCTGCGATAGGCATGGGCATGGGTGGTACGCTGTTTGCGCTGGCGGCCTTGCTGGGCTTGCAGGGCATTTTGCTGGCTTTGCCTGTGCTGTTTATCGCACTCAAGGTATTGGGTGGTCTGTACCTGGCATACCTGGGCTTCAAAATCTGGCGCGGTGCGGCTGAACCTTTGCAGATTGCCGCTACTGAAGCATCGTGTGAACGCAATTTGCGTAAGTCGCTGTTGCTGGGTTTTACTACCCAGGTCAGCAATCCAAAAACATCGATCGTGTATGCCAGCGTGTTCGCCGCCTTCATGCCTGCCACGCAAAGCCTGGGCTTTGATGTCTTGCTGCTGTCTTGTGTCTTCATCATAGAAGCCAGCTGGTATGCGATAGTCGCCGTTGCCCTGTCCTCAGAAAAACCGCGCACGACTTACCTGCGCTACAAACAATGGCTGGACCGCGTTGCCGGTGGTGTCATGATGGCACTGGGGATCAAGCTGGTGGCATCAGCACGCTGATACCTCGCTCATCTGTTGCGCATAACAAAAGACGCTTCATCGCGAATGATGAAGCGTCTTTTTTTCAGACCTGATATTGCCTGCTGCTAAAAACCTGGCAACTTATTTTGTTGCTGGCGTTGCAGTCTTGCCTGTGCCTGCTGTGGCAACTTTAGCTGTGTCAGTTTTGACTTCGGCTTTTACTTCTGGCTTGACTTCAGTTTTGGCATCTGCCTTCACTTCAGTTTTTGCCTTGGCATGCTTTTCATGGGCGACATGCTTGGCATGCTTCTCATGTTTCTCTGCTGTTTTTTCCACTGCTGCAGTTTTGACTTCTGGCGTTGCTGGTGTAGCTGCCGGCGTAGTTGCAGGTGTAGTTACAGATGTAGCTGCGGCCGTGGTGTTTGTTGCCATTGCAGTCGTTACTGCCTTACCCGCTGGAGTTGCTGTGCTTGTTGTGACTGTGGCTGCTGGGGTTGCTGCCGTCACTGCTGGTGTTGCTTTTGCTGGCGTAGCAGTTGTCGCTGCAGGTGTCTGTGCAAATGCGCTACCCATCAAAACAGTAGAAGCGATCAGGGCGGTAATGAGTTTGTTCATGGTGATAATCCTTAATATGTCTGTGAGCGGTTTGTTTGTTTTAACTTGATTCACCGGCAGCTCGTGCTGCCGGCAGGTGTTCCAAAATTACTGATTATTTCTGACTAAAACTTATTTCGATGCTGCGCTGGCGGCGGCAGATGCGCCTGCTGCTTTTGCTTCTTTCTTGGTGTGCTTGGCAGCTTTTTCACCTGTGTGCATTGCTGGCTTGGCTTCAGGAGCAGATGCTGCTGGTGCTGCTGCAGAAGCACTGGCTGATGCAGAAGCGGCTACTACTTTAGCTGCCGGAGCAGATTTCGCTACACTCGCTGCTGCGGCTGTCGCTGGTTTGGAAGCAGCAGTAGCAGATGCAGAAGCTGGAGTTTGTGCAAAGGCGCTACCCATAACAACTGTGGAAGCGATGATGGCGGTGATCAGTTTGTTCATGATATTTCCCTCTTTATGTTTGGGTTGGCTTGCTTGATTTTTCATTTCGTAGTGTCGCTACGTAAGCCAAAAACGCCGCCCAGCTACATTGCGTTGACGTAAGAAACCACAGGGCATGGGGCTTAGTGTTGTTGCTCTAAATGGCAGGTAGCTTGTCAACCGATCACCAGGTTCATGCGTTACGCGCGTAGGAACAATAAAAAACGACGCCTGCAAACTGCATGGCGTCGTTTTTTTATGGTGCGTCTTGACGCACCATATCGTCAATCATCAGGATGGATAAAAGAGAAAAACGGTGCGTCAAGACGCCCGCTACTGGCTATTTTATAGCCTCAATTTTCTTCTTCATGAAGTCAAATAACTCTTCATTCAACTCAGTGATCTTGAGGAACAAAGGAATGTATTTCAGTGCGACAGTACATGCTTGCACGGGATCATCCTTGACATCTTTTGCGCCTAATTCATTTTGAACCATCATCACGGAAAGTTGTTGCTCTTGAAGCTTCAGGCTGAGATATACGTATTGTCCGTTCTCCTGCATTTTCTTCAAGAATTCAGATTTCTGTACTTTTGTCCATCCAAGCGCATCTGTCTTCACATTAAATGATTGCAGAGTCTCATCAAGCCTTGTTTTCTGTTGCGCTTTATTGGCAGAGATATCCGCTTTCATTTTCGCAGCCGTGATGCGTACAGCTTCTTCATTTTCACATTGCGCCAAGGCCATATTGCTAGACAAAAAAATGACCAATGCAAGTATGCAAATTTTATGTATTTTCATGACAGTTTTTAAATGCAAATAAAAAAATGATGAAGTCAATGACTGACATTTATTTTTTTTTATCAAAACGCGCCAATCTGAAAAATTCTGGTTTCCCGGTTATTTTTACATTTTCACCCAGGTCCAGCAAAATTTGCTGTGGCACGCGCCCTGGATGTACATCCAGATCACCAAAAGGCATTTGCACGTCGAGTTGATTGATCTGCGCGCCTTCTTTCACAGAATAAGTGATAGCACAGCATTCTTTTTTTGGTGGTGATACACAGGCAGATACCAGCCTGAGCTGGTTGACTTTCAAACTATCGACCTCTATATGAGAGTCGCAATCACGGACGAGCAATTCCAGCGAGGTATCAGGTGCTGTGAAACTGCCCGAGATTTCTGCATTTGAAGCACCGGTAAGCTCCAGCCTTCTTACACTCACCGGGAGACGGATTTCCAACTCCCCAGTCCTGTAATGCCTCATGTCCGATTTGCTCGAATTTAATCTGATGTGAAAGGCATCAGCAGCCGCTTGCATGCTGACAGCAATCTGCAAATTCGGGTTGCTGACTTTTGCCTGCGTCATGCCAGGCTCAAAGATGAGTTTGATCTTTCCTACACCTCGATGAATTGCAAGCTGAGTATCGATCACTACTCTGGTATGCTGGCCCAGGTCAGCATATTGTTCCTTGATGTGTATGTTCTCGGCCGCTGCCAGCCGCTCTTTGTTCAAATAGCCCAGCATGTAATTGCCTGCGAGGTACCAGACAAAGGTGAACGCAAATAAGCAGACGCCTGCTTTGGAAAAAAGACGCGACATCATGCCACCTCCCTTTCCCTGATATGAAAATAAAGTGCAATCCACAAGAGAACAGGCACACCTGCCCACAAGCCGATGGAGAGTGCATATTCCATCGGCGTATAAATGTAATCTTCGGTGTAACGGTAATCCCTCATGAATATACCGGTTTGCGGAGCAATCCCCATCAGCAGCGTCAGTATGCCCAGGAAAAAAGTCGCCAGTACCGTGCGCAACACGGGCGAACGCCTGAAGTAAACCGCGCCACCAGCCACCAGCGCCTGTGCAAATGACAGCAGCAAAAAGGAAAATGCCTGGGTAAGGTGCGTTTCGTCAACGCCCTTGGCATTGCTGGTTGTCACAAAGGGAAAGAAAAATCGGAAATCCTTTTCGCAATGCTCGCAGACCGTCATGCTCGCCGTCACCGCCTTGGCCAGTTGCACCACGGGATAATGTATCGCCACATACAACAGGCTGTAAGCCAGTGGGTACAGGATACCTATCATCAGAAAAGCCATGAGCCATTTTTCAAATACCGAGCCAGGGCGCATCAAGGCAATCAGACAGGCACCGGGATTTTGCAGGTACTTGAAATGCCGCCACGCAAAAATCAATGCTGAACCCCAGAGACCCGTCATATACCAGAATGCCTGCCCACCGTAAGTGAACTGATAATTACTGCGAAAGCCATCGAGAGAAACTGTCAACACCATCACTACCAGGTCCAGCCCCACCAGCACACCCGCAAACCATACATATTCCCGCCAGCTCTCGGCCCAGTGGGCGCGCAGCAGGCGGCCAAAACGTTGTATGTCAAAAAAATCTGTCATTGCTCTTCCTTGGCAGCTTGTAACTGAGGCTGGGATTGCGGCCGCAAATAATCTGCCACCGCATCCAGCACACCCTGTTTATTGATGCTCAGCGCCTTGTACAATAATTCGAGATTGACAGCGCCCGGTTCACCCGTGGTATTGCGCGCAATATATGCCCATTGCTGGCCATAAGCTTCCTGGTAAATGCTGCCTGCGGTATCCGCCTGGTCGTCTGTGACGCCGAGTTGCAGCGCATGTTGCAGTGTCTGCATGCTGGCTGACAGTGCGAGTTTGCCACCATCAACGAACAGCACATGATGCATCAGGCTCTCAAGATCATGTGCCTGATGGGTGCTGATGATCACGGTACGGTTCGCATGTTCCTTGCCACCAAGGATAATCTTGAATTGCGAGCGCCCGACAATGTCGAGGCCGTTGGTGGGCTCATCCATCAGCAGCAGAGGCGTGTGCGTTGCCAGGGCAAAGGCAATGACGGCCTTCTTTTTCTGGCCCAGGCTCATCGCGGCAAAGCCCTTGTCATGCGGGATTTCAAAGATATCGGCATACTGCGCAAAATCACTGCCTGAGAAACGCGGATAAAACGGCGCATGCGTCTTTTGCAGCACGGCCATGCTGATGTCCGGCAGGTGAAACTCTTCTGGCACGACATACACCTGCTCCAGAAAAGTCGGCAAGCGTGCCGCTGGCCTGTAGCCCAGCACCTCCACCTGCCCGCCATGCGGGAACAGCAAACCTGACAAAATCTTCAGCAGCGTCGATTTGCCACTGCCATTGCGGCCAAACAGGCCATACACTCCAGGCTTGTCCAGCGCCAGCGAAAAGTCGTCATAGACGCGCTTCTTGCCATACTCAAATTGTAGTTGCGTGACTTTGATCATCAATTTCCTTACAGTGCTTTTTGTATGTCATGTTACGTCATGGTGCATGTTGTGCATGAAGCTGGCCGCGAAAACAAAGGGATGAATATAAGCATCCATGCCGGCAACAGTTTGCGTATCGAAGGCAGAAGTGTATTACTATTTTGAAAACAGTGGGAGATTTTGGTCGCAGTTGCGATCATCGAAGTTGAAAAGCTCGAGACGCATGAAAGCGCCATCCCCAATGAAAACATTGATCTGAACCTGTGATGATCTCAGGCGGTGTTGTGAGGCGTATGCTGAATCAGGGATTTTCTATCATCTCAAGCCATGCAATATCTGCGCCACAGCGCTGCATCCTTACGTGAAGACCATCTCTCAAGATCCCGCCATTGCCTGCGGCCCGGTGAAAACCGGGTGAGGAATCAAAAGCTGAGTAATCATGATCTAACAAAACGATAGTTTAGGCTACCACGGAGCGCAAGAGAAAATGTCGATGCAATACGATACGATGCGGGCGTCATTTGCTGCGGCGAGTAAGTCAGGCTGACTCCCGCGTTACAAGCACGCCACGGCATACCACCTGCACCGGCCCCGTCATCGTGACTTCAAAATCAGGCGAGATGGTAATCGCAATGTCGCCACCCCGCATGTGCACCGTCAGGTTCGCATCAACAAACCCCAGCCTGTGCGCCACGGAGGCGGCGGCGCAACTGCTGCTACCGGATGCATGGGTGTAACCTGCGCCACGCTCCCAGATTTCGAGCTGTATATTCTGGCGATCAAGCACGCGCAGGAACTGCACATTACTGCGGTTAGGGAAGAGTGGATGATGTTCCAGCAAAGGGCCCAGTTCTCTCGCCAGGGATTCGGTAGGCTCTGTTCCCAGCGTATCTGTCAGCACCACGCAATGCGGGTTGCCTATCGTCGCGCAAGATACCTGCACGCTGCGTTGACCAACAGCGATTTCTTCCAGCAGGACTTCACGCACCGGCCCTGCCACGGGTATCTGTGCTGAATCGAAACTGACCTGCCCCATCGACACTTCCACTAACTGCTGCTCAGGAAAAACCCTGGCCCGCACGATGCCGCCCCTGGTCTTGACAGTGAACACCTGCGTGCCAACCAACCCCTGGTCGTACAGATACTGGCAAAAGATGCGCAAACCATTGCCACTCTTCTCGGCCTCGCTGCCATCTGGATTGATGATGCGCAAACCAAAGTCGGCATCATCAGGATAAGTAGGGCCAAACAACACGCCGTCGCTGCCTATGCCAGTACGAAAATCGCACAGACGCCTGATCTCGTCCGTGCCAATTTCCATGGCAGATGCATCAACAACCAGATAGGCATTGCCGAGTGCCTGGTATTTTGCAAAACTGATTTCCATACCGGTATCCACCGCTTGTGTCATTAATACAGGCAACAAAGATACGGTAAACAATGCGCTTGTTCAAGCAGATTAGTGCAGGCGCAACTTTCGCCAAAGCCATCACGCCATCGTAAACACCAGCCTCGGCATGTTGGCATCCTTGCCCCAGTTCTCTTCCACCGCAGACAAGGGTGCTGTCTCCACCGCGATCTCGAACCCGCCTGGCACGGCAGCATGCAAGACTTCGCCTATCGCTTTGAACAGGCGCTGGGACGGGATGCTGCCTATGCCGCTGCCCATGAGCACGATGGCGGATGAACGCAACACCGCACTTGGCAAATTGATGTCTTCTCCACTGACCGAACCCACCTGCACAAAGCGCACGGGTACAGCTTCTTTGCCTGCCTTGGCGGCGGCGATGAGCAGCAATTCTGCACTCTGCCCCCACAGGTAATCGACGACCACATCTACGCCCCCGGCAAACTGCTGTTTGAAGACTTCTTCCATGGCTTGTTTATCATCGCCCAGAGGGATTATCACGTCTGCACCTATGGCTTGCAGTGCCTCCAGCGCCAGTTTGTTGCGGCCCGTGGCAATCACCTTCTTTGCGCCCAGGTACTTTGCAATCTGCACTGCCAGGCGGCCTGCTGAGCCAGTTGCGCCGTTGATCAATACGGTTTCGCCCGCCACCAGTTTTGCCCTCTCCTGCATGGCGGCCCAGGCCGACATGCCAGGGTTGGCAAGGGCTGCCGCCTTGATATCATCAAGTGCATCTGGCAGGGCTATGCATTGCGCAGCCCTGACTACGGTCTTTTCAGCCATGCTGCCAAAGGGCGCTTGCGGCAGGGCAAAATAGACGTGGCTGCCATCTTCCAGACGCCCTACGCCATCAATGCCCACCACAAACGGCAGGCTGCCTGCAGAACTATAATGCCTGCCCGAGGCGCGGCTTTTGACCACGGGGCTGAGCGCTGCTGCCGTCACCTTGACAATCACCTCGCCGTCACCTGCGACTGGCTCCTTGAAATCACCATAGACGGGTGGCTTGCCTGCTTCTACTACGATTGCTGCTTTCATATCTGCTATCCTTTGCTGAAATTATTCAGATTTGGCCAAAATGGATGCCCCGAATATCCGTGCATTATACACATATATTGAAATGAGCAAGGACAAGGAAAAATGAAGAAAGAAATTGGCGAACTGCGCGGTGCCCTGATGGATATCACCGGCGTGCTGAACCGCCCGCAGCCGGATGCCGCCCTCATTGCGGCGGCGGGCATCGATCTTGACCGCGCCCTCTTCCCCTTGCTGGTACGCATAGAACGCCTGGGGCCGATAGGCATAGTCGAGCTGGCCGAGCTGGTGGGCCGCGACCACAGCACTGTCAGCCGCCAGATCGCCAAGCTCGACAGCCTGGGTCTGGTCAGCCGCTGCCCCAGCCCGCAAGATGGCCGCGTCAAGGCCGCCGTCATCACCGAACAAGGCCGCGTCATGACAGATGCGCTCGATAGCGCGCGGCAAAAGATCATAGAAAAAATGCTGAGCGACTGGAAGAAAGAAGACGTGCGCGAACTGGCGCGCTTGCTACGGCATTTTGCGGATGATGCACTGGCCTGGGTGGGGGCTTTGTGAAGTTGCGATGGCGTTGATCGGGTTTATGGATAAACACGAAATGTCATTGCCACTGCAGCTGATTAACCAGTAGGGTGCGCCGTGCGCACCGTTTGTATTTTCAAATCGCCGGATTTAAAAATTGGTGCGCACGGCGCACCCTACTGCGGAACGATACGGCAATAGCAGCGACACACCATAGCGACAAACGCCACTGGCGCGCCAGCCCGGTAGATTCCAGCCTGCGCTGGAATGACGACTTTAAGTTCAGGGTCTGATTAGCAGCGTAAAGTTTGATGATCCGCCCCCATCGCAACCTCATCCCAGCGCAGGCCGGGATACATCTGCGCAAAATCCGTACTCCTGAAATGGCCAAGGATTTTGCAGATTGAATATCTGCCACTTCCAATCTGCTCGCACAAGCGCACATCCTTGACGCCACTTTAGCATCAAGATAATATCGCGCAACATTTTATCCTGCCGCAGGATAGATAAAAAAATCCAGTACCCTACCCGCATCAAGGCCAGCCAGTGACATCTCTCTTCCCATGCAAGACCTCTCAAGGCGCCAGCCTTCCCGGCCCCCGGTGAATAAACGTCGCCTCTTTAATCCCCGGCAAACCCAGAAACAAGGCAGTCAAGCGTGCCAGGCCCAGGCCAAAACCGCCGTGTGGTGGTGCTGCCAGTTTGAATGATTCCAGATAAAACTCCAGGCCCTTGCCTGTCAGCCCTTTCTCGGCAAGCTGCGCCATCAGGACATCGTATCTGTGTTCGCGTATGGCACCCGTGGTAATTTCTACGCCGCGATACAGCAACTCAAAACTCCGTGTCAGGCGTTCACCTTCACGCTTATGGTAGAACGGTCTTTGCTTCCATGGCACACGGGTCAGTGCCACCAGCTCGTGGCCCTGCTCTTGCATCATCGCACCGAGTCTTCGCTCTTCCTCGGCACTCAGTGATTCGTCGCCGGATACACCAAGCAAAGCCTGCGCTTCGGCAAATTCGAGAATATGACAAGCGGCTGGCACTGTCGCTTTGGGGTAATGCAAAGCCAGCTCAGGGCCGATTCTGGTGATCACCTGCTGCAAGGCGGCAATGATCATTGCGCACTCAAGTTCTATGATCTCGACTTCGCTTTTAACACCTTCGAGTTCCACGTCGAAGGAGATAAACTCAGTCGCGTGGCGCGAAGAAAAACTCGGTTCTGCCCTGAATACTGGCCCAACCTCATAAATCTTGCCCAGGCCCGCCATGATGGCAATTTGCTTGTAGATCTGCGGTGACTGGGCCAGATAAGCCCGTTCACCAAAGTACTTGACCTCAAACACCTCTGAACCAGATTCAGACGGCGCGCCCATGAGCTTGGGTGAATGAATGCCAATGAAACCCTGACTCCTCAGATAACTGGTCATCTCCATTTCGATTTCGCTCTGAACGATCAGCGCCAGCGCCTCTTTGCGATCACGGAAGCGCGCTGCTGGCCATGCCAGCCTGGTGCCAATTTCACTATCGCTGGATATAGGCCACTGTATCGTTGGTGACAGCAGCTCAATCGACTCTGCCTGTATCTCAAAGCCGCCTGGTGCCTGCGCTGATGAAACGACTATGCCTTCAACTGCCGCATACGCCTGCTGCATCAAGGCCTTCGCCTGTTCACGCGCCGCGCCCGATGCCACGACCTGCACCTTGCTCGCGCCCGACTGCATAATGACGAATGCCATTTTGCTCTGTATGCGGGTGGTCGCCACAAAGCCTTCTACTCTTACTTTTTTACCTGCCTGTACTGCGATTTCCTCGAATGTAAACATGTCCTGCTCCTTTGATTGCGGGTTGATAAAAATGCCGCCTTCGGATTCCGGAAATGAAAAAGCCCGGAATCTCCGGGCTTTTTGAATCGTGGTGTTCGCTATTTAATCTGATACTAATCAAATACAGCGAAACGACTCCAGCCCGGGTTCGAGTTGGAATCATTATTATTAATGCGGGCAACAAGCGACAAAACCTCGCAGCCACAGGCGAAGCTACGCAGGGAGCGTGGCTCCGGCGTACTTGCTATGCGTGGATACAAAGTAGTTTGCATGATTGTTGTCAAAAAATGGATGGGTGCCAGCGGCACACCGAGAAACTAGGCTATATCAAGATGATCCAGGCTGTCAATAGCCAATGCTGATTTACTGCGAGAACTGTACTGACACACCCTACTGTCCTGACACACTCTCCAGCACAGCAGCAATACGCCCCGCCAATGGCTGCTGACCCGGCTCATAGTTGGACAGCACGACCACGGTATAGCCCGCATCGAGATACATGTCGAGCTTGCTATATACCCCCGTGAACTGCCCGCTGTGTCCCACGACCTTGCCCAGCGGGCCTGTGCTTAATTCGAAACAGTATCCATAGCTGCCCTTGTCTGCACGGCCTGCGCTCTGGTCTTGCCAGAACAACTGGCGCGTCGCTGGCTTGAGCAGTTTGCCTGCCTGCAGTGCGTTGGCAAAGCGCAGCAGGTCATGCGTGGTCGAATAAGCCAGGCCATACGGCCCGCCGCGCAATGGTATGAGGACAGTGTTTTCTTTTCTGCCTGCCATCGCGGCTTGCTTGCCCAGATAACCGGTAGCGAGGTCTTCTACTCCCTCATCCCTGACATAATTATCTGTACTGTTCATGCCTGCCGCCATAAACACATGCTGGCGCACATAGTCATAATAATTTTGTCCCGAGACTTTTTCTATGATGACACCAAGTAAAAACGTGCCCATATTGCTGTACAAATAATTGCTGCCGGGAGCAAACTCCAGCCTCGCTTCACGTGTGAATGGCTTGTAGTCGTCCAGGTTACGCAGCGCGACCATCTGCATATACGGGCCGTTGAGAAACGTGCTATTGAAAAGATCGCCCAGGCCCGATGTGTGCGACAGCAACTGGCCTATGGTGATTTTTTTCGACACTTCAGGCGACAACCAGCTAGCATCCACATAGTTGCTGACAGTATCTGCATACGACAAACGCCCCGCCTCTGCCAACTGGCCTATGGCCACCGCAGTAAACATCTTGCCGACCGAGGCCACATTGAACCTGGTGTCTATCGTGTTAGCGACATGGTAGCGCTTGCTGGCTTCGCCACATGCCGCCTCACTGATGATCTTGCCGTTTTTTGCGACGAGGTAGGCACCTGAGAATTCATCTTTGGCGCAGGCGGTGTTGAACATGGTTTGCAGTTTATCTTTCAGTGCAGCTTCAGCAGCGGGCGACAGGACTGCATTTTTATCAGGCATTGCAGCCGTACTGGTTTGCGCAGTTGTAAGAGAAATCAGGAACAAACTCAATATGGCGGGCAGTGCATGGCTGGTGCGCATTGGTTTCCTTATCGGATGTATGGATGAGGGGCTGGCAAAATTTGTTGACCGCTATTGATAGCGTTGTGGATTTTATATGATTGTATTATTAAAATAAGCGGAGTTACGGTTCTTTGTATGCAGCCGCATGCAAGCGTCGTGCTGGCAACGGGCACGTCATGCGTAAGATAAGGCTGCATCCATCGCACTTGCATGGCTTACACCCCCAAGGCAATTTCAGTATCGCTGATAACCGTAGCTAAGCTCACTTTGCCGTTTTCCGTAACAATACAAAGGGTACTGCAAAGAATATTGCGCATAGCCATTCCACAATGAAAAGCCAGCCTGATTGAATTCCCGCTTCTCCGTCCGCGATGGAAGGGATGCCAGGAATATAACCACAATACAAATACACTGCGGCATAAATAAAGAAGACGATAAAACCGATTATGATTTGCGCCATCGACTTGGCAAATTGGGTCACCACTAGCCACATCAGTTGCGGAAAAGCCATCACCATTACGCTGGTAAATATTGAATCAAACAATGTCAGGTTGAACGCTACGCTCTCCCATGCCATAAAGAATTTGAATGAGGCAAGCGCAGCGAACAAAAGTGTGAGTACAGCACCAGGATTTTTCATTTGAATTTTCAAGGATAGCTTGACAGAACCGCAATTAGCAGGATTCTACACAGGCAAGTGGCAAGCACCAAGCTGACTCTTCGTGGAAAACAACTCGTGCCAAATCCAGGTCATCATCTATTTAGGTCTATCTTGCGTCATCATCATACGTAATTTACCAAGTAGATATAATCCACTTCACAACCACAATCATTGACTGTGCAGCACGCTTTTGAGCAGCGTGATACGCAAGTCGATGCTTGCTTCATCAAAAACTGCCGATCCATGTAGCGTGTTTACCCTTTTTGTGACATGCTTCCGCCCCGCTGAGAAAATTTCCTGACCATGGAAAATCGGTAGCTTTCATACCGGCAACTCTATGACATTTGCGTGACCAAAAATTTCGCTTGCATGTCAAATCGCACCAGATAGTCAAAAAAATGACGCCTAGTCAAGTTTAAGGAGTTGCGAAATTGTATTGCTACACAGGTCAATTCTTACCTCGCTTTGCCCGCTGCAAGATACTGAAGTTGATGGTCGTATTGAAGTTGATGTTCGTGTTAACGCTGGCGATATGGGTAGTACCTGCCCGGTCGCAACAAATACCGCTACGCTACTACACCCAGCTCGACGGTCTGAGCAATCTCTCAGTCACGGCGATGGCGAGTGATGCTGACGGCTATATGTGGGTGGGCACAGAGAACGGACTATTTCGCTGTAACGGCGCAGAATTTCGTCGCTACGCCCAGGAACAAGGCTTGCCCGATCCATTCATCGCCGCCTTGTACGTGGATGAGCAGCGGCGGCTATGGGTGGGAAATAATGAAGGCCTCTTTCTCAAGCAGGGCGAGCGCTTTGTGCCTATGCTCCACAATGGCAAAAAACTGCCGATTGCACCTGGCCAGAAATTCTATTCCTCACCGGACGGCAGCCTGTACTTCATCAGCCAGCAACATCTGTATGCGCTGAACATGGCCAGCGGCCAGCCGCAGTTGCAGGTGATACTTCCGAACCAGCAACATCTCGCGCAAGCAACGCCAGATACCCTGTATGGTCTTTATCGTGAAAAAAACGGTGATTTCTGGCTGGGTTGCGGTTCATCGATCTGTCAATACTCAGGCAATCAAATTCATGTATGGGATGCAGCGCAAGGTGTACCGGGCGACCAGTGGCTGAGTTTTCACCGCGACAACAGCGGGCAACTCTGGGCCAGGGGCGAGCAGCATATCGTGGTTCTGCAGGCCAGCGAAAAACACTTCACCGACAGAACACCGCACGGCGACATCCTGCATAAAAAAGGCCTGGTCACCTGGATATCGGCCGATGCAGAAGGACGCATACTCAGCAATGCCGACCAGTCACTGATACGCTGGAACAAAGACCATTGGGACAATTTTGACCGGAAAAATGGCTTAAGAATAGCAGGCGGCCTGACTGCCCTACTGTATGACAAAGATGGTGGCATGTGGTTGGGTTCACGCGGGCTGGGCCTGATCAAATGGCTGGGTTCTGGCAATTGGGAAAGCTGGACCATGGCGCAAGGCATGCCTGACGATGTTGCTCTTTCCATGGTCAGGGATAAGGACGGGGTTTTGCATATAGGTACACGCTCTGGCCCGGCACAACTACGTCCCGGACAACGGCAATTCAGTAGCATGAATGCCAGACTGGAAAAGCTGGACCATCAGTGGTCAGGCATGGTGGTCGACAATTCTGGCGTGGTATGGGGCAGCACTTATTTCGGACAGTTGATGCGTTTCGACGCAAAGGCGCGGGTCTATCAACAACTGGCAAGCCTGCCCCAGATTTTTAGAATGCTGCCAGACCGCCAGGGCAACATCTGGCTGGCGACCATAGAAGGCTTGTTCGTCTTTGATGCCAGTGCCAGCAAGATCAATGTCGTGCGCCCCGCTGGCCTGGATGGTTTGCAGATTCCCAAGGGCGTCAATTTTCGGGATCTGTGCCTGAGCCCGAACGGCAACATCTGGTTTATGGCACGCGATCAACTGCTGCGCTTTGATGGCAAAAACTGGGCTACTTTCGAAGTGCGCTACAACGGCCAGTCACCTTATATGTCCGCCATCAGTTGCACGGTAGAGAATGACTTGTGGCTGGGTACGCGTCACGCAGGCCTTTTACGTGCCACTGCCAGTGCCAGCGTCAACAACGGCGTCTTGCAGTTACGCCAGCAAGAGTCTCCCGTCTTAAAGAACAAGATCATCTTTTCCTTGCTGGAAGACAGCCGTGGCTGGCTGTGGGCAGGTACCGATGCCGGTATCGCCGTCTGGAATAAAAAACAGTGGCGGCTATTCAATCAAAGCAATGGCTTCGTCTGGAACGAAACCAATGGCCACAGCTTTTATGAAGACAGCGATGCCGCCATGTGGGTGGCCACCAGCAACGGTATCTCACACATACTCAAACCTGAGAACCTGTTTAAAGAGCATGAGCTCAATACCCTGATAGAAAGCATACATAGAGATGGCAACAGCTATGCCAGCGATAAACCGCTGGCGCTGACCTGGTCACCACAGCCGCTGGAACTGGTGCTGGCCAGCCTTAATTTCAGGAACCGCAGCGCGCTGGAATTTCATTACCGGCTCAGCGGGCTGGAAGAAAACTGGTCAAGCTCAACGACACCCAAAGTGCGTTACACCGCGCTTGAACCTGGCAGCTACCGCTTTGAATACTTTGTCAGCAATGCCGATGCCCAGCAAACCTCGGCGGTCAAATCGCTGGAACTAATCATACAGCCGCCGTGGTGGAGAACCATCTGGTTTTACACGCTGCTTGCCACCGCTATGCTGATGCTGGTTTTTACCCTCCACCGCTATCGCCTGCGCAAGCTGACCGAGCTACAGGCTCGTACTGAAGCCATCGTCCGAGAACGCACACGTGAACTGGAAATATCCCGCGAAGAACTCAAGGTGCGCGCTTTGCGTGATGGCCTGACATCTGCCTGGAACCGTTCTGCCATGCTGGAAATGCTGGACATGGAACTGGGCAAGGCACAACGCCAGCAAACGCCCTTGCTCCTGGCCCTGCTGGACCTCGATCACTTCAAGCGCATTAACGACACCTACGGCCACCCTGCTGGTGATGCCGTCTTGGTCGAGGTGGTGCGCCGCCTGAATGCCACCGTGCGTCAGTCAGACGCGGTTGGCCGCTATGGTGGCGAAGAATTCCTGATCATCATCCCCGGGCTTGATGTCGCACATGGCAAAGGCCTCATCGAAAGACTGCTCAAATCAGTCCGCGAAAAAGAAATCATCATCAGCGAACACCAGTCCATCGCCGTCACCAGCAGCTTTGGCGTCATCGCCTTTGATCCACAACACCCGATGACAGCCGCCGAACTCATCTCGCACGCCGACCAGGCCTTGTACCGATCCAAACAACAAGGCAGGAACAGGGTTGAGTATGTGGAGTGAAGATAGAGCGGTAGGTCTGTAAAGCGGTAGGTACGATTAGCGAAGCGTAATCGTACAATTCGTAGCAAATTATGCAGCCCGTAGGGTGCGTCTTGACGCACCGCTTATTGATCAAAAAATTTTAATACCCACGTACATAAAGGTGCGCCGAGACGCACCCTACTTCACTTTTCGATCAGAAAAATTCAAGGCAAACGCACATAAGGTGCGTCAAGACGCACCCTACATCACTATTTCTTTTCCGCTGGCATCTGATCCACCGCCTGCGTTATCGCGTCCTTGAAATTCAACTGGCCTTCCAGATAAGGCTCCCATACCTGGTCTATCAAATCCAGATATTCTGGCCAGGCTTTTTGATACAGGCCATTCTTCAATGCGTAGGGCTGGTAGTCCAGATTGGCGCTCTGCTTGAGCACATCCTGGGTCACTTTACCCACCGTATAAAATTGCAGCACATGCCATAAGTCAGACTCGCCTTGACGATGCGCGGCCTTCATCCTGTCGTTGATGGCAGCGACCAGGGTGTCAGTAACGGTAGTGTGCGATGCCTCGTGATACAGCATTTCCAGCGCCGCCAGGCCCTGATAATCTGGGCGGCCACTGGGCATGATGATCTGTTCATCGGTATAGGCGCCCTGCCTTGTACCCGTCAGCACGACGATATCACTGCGTATGGGCTTGACCGGAAAAGCATGCACCATATACTTCTCTATGCGCGCCTGTATTTCCTTGCCATAGCTTGCGTCCAGCTGTTTAGTCTGCTTGATCCAGTCCTGGTTGCTTTTGTTCTGCGATGCCCAAATGCAGCGCGCATACACGGGCGCAACCCGGTTCAACACAGCAATGAGCGGCGCCGGAATAGCCAGGCCAGTGGCGTCACGACGCTGGTCATCTACACTCAGGCCACGCTTGATGCCTTGCATGGTCGCGTCAAACAGCGGATCGCGTTTGGCATAATCAGCCAGGTAAAAATCAACGGCGTCTTTCAGGATGGCAAATTCTGCCTCGGCAGGTTTGTTATCCCATGGCAGCTCTTGCAGTGATTTGTTACTGACCGACACATCCAGCAGAAAATGGTGCAGGTTCATTAAAAACGCGCTGTGATACTCAAAGCTGGCACGCTGCATGGGCAAACCAGGCTTGCCGTTTTCTGCACTGTGGGCAGTCGTTAGGAATGAACAAGCAAGGGAAAGAGAGAGAAAAAACTTCAGAACAAGGCGCATAGTAATTCGATGGGGAAAGGTAACAAACTGCTGACTTGGCTTAGGACTTGGACATACTTAAAGCATGCAAATTCTTATGCGGTCATTCTCTCTTAATTTTGCTGGCTCCTGTATTTTTATGCAATGCCAAATCCACAATATTAAGAATGGAATTCAATTTACCAGCGCCATTGAAATATATTCGACAGAATTTTCATCAAAACATAGAATTTTGCACGGCCCTTATTTGCCCATCCACTTCTTCAGAAAACGCTTTTTCAATGCCGCCCGCTCCTGCGGAGTACGCCCCTTTTGATTGGCACCAATTTCAGCCGCAGCGGCCATGTCGCGCGCAGAATGATAGGAATGCCCGTCCTTACCCATCTTCCATACATTGCTGACTTGCCGCTCCTGCACAGGCAAATGAGCGTCCAACCCTGCTGGTGTTGCACTGACAAGTGCCACACGTTCAGTGCTACGCCAGCGACTGTGCCAGCGCTTCTTTTCTTCCTTCTCGCTTTGGCAAACACAGTGGCCCCAGACAGGGTTTTTACGGCGGCTATTACTCATGAGCTCATCTCACTTCTCAATTTTATGATAGCTGGTTGCAGTAAGTCCGAACTACACACACTACCCGCCTGACTGTATAGTTCTGTAGCAATCAAGAAATCCGCCATCGCTCTTGATGGCGAACGATGCTATTTCTTGCAGCGTCCAGATCGCAGAATAAGTATCATCGACAACTCCGGGCAAGAAACTGATGAGCCGCAGCGCGAATGCACTGGCATCATTCACACCTTTGTTGGCGCTAACCCTGCGCATCTCTATTGCCAGCGATACGCCTGGCATGCCCTGTAGTGCCTCTGTGACGCTGGTTATGTTTTCAGGCTCATACTCAGTGAGCATGTCATCATAAAAATAAATAGTCAGAGTGTAGTCTTCTCTATCGGGGTATCGCCATGTCTGTTTTACATACTCAATGGGAGTCGCCATGTGATCAACTACCTTATCAACAAACTGACGGTCTTGAGTACGAAGATGGACTATGATGGATTCTGCCATGGTGAGTTTTTCTGGTTGTCAGTGGGTACGATGGGTAGTTGCGATCGTAGGTACGATTAGCGCAGCGTAATCGTACAAATCGTGTTCACATCATATGGCCATTTTCAGAAGAGTTTTCTCCCCCATCCCAATGACGTCAATGTTTCTTTTTTGGATCAGACTGTATATACAGTCTGCACAACATGCGTACGATTACGCTGCGTTAATCGTACCTGTGTGCGCTTTGCTAAGATTTTTGCATCGACCAGATATCAAACAAATTTTTTAGCTTAATCATTTCCACTGGATCGAAATAAAAATTTTCGTTTGCTTGGGCAATTCTATTCTTACGAATTTTGCCTATTTCATCTTCTGGCTGAGCATCAAGCGCAGATAGGTTTTCTTTGACGTAAGTCTCAAATAATCGTCGTTGCTCCTCACTTTTATATAAAATAAAAGCCGCTTGACTCATAGGTGAATGAAAATCATAAGTCCCTTTGGTCATGAAGTACAAAAATGCACCGTCCCGTCCGTTTAACTCAAAGTACTGATACCAAATTTCGCGTGATTTAGTCCTAATACTAGCATTGGTGGGATCAACAAATTCTATACGAGAATCATCACAGCACACGTACGCCAACGTAAAAAGAACTGTACTTAGATATCGAAATTTAGCTGTGCCAATAAACGACTTTTCACTTATGTAAAAGTAGCTATATACGTCTTTGAATGCCTTCACCTCACCAAATTCTATTTGATATTCAGGGTAAAATTTGTGATAACAGAATCTTCCATTGCTAAAATCTTTTTCCCAATCGTCTGGATGCTTTAATAGTTCTTCCATGCGCTGTGCAGGTTGTAAGTCCAAGCCAAATCGCTCGCGCCACATGGCTTCGATCCTGCGCAAATCGGCACTGGATGTTATTGGTGTATTCGTGTCTGAATTTCTACAGTAGATATGGTGTGCCTCAACTACTTTACCATTATCACGATAATCTTCAGTCAAATAGTATGGCTTGTTCGGATGGTCAAAAACTATGACGACATCAATTTCTACCCCTGCCATTATTAGGGTTCGCAATTCAATTTCGGGCCTAATATCACCAGCGAAATTTTTCGAACGTAAGAAATCTATTATGTCAGCCTGAGACCGCCTACCTTCACTAGGCACGCCTTTTATTTCACAGCCACTCGAGGGGTCAGATACGCCATAGATAAGATATTTATTGCATTTGGTAATTGTATTTGCCAAACACAAAATATCATGTAACAAAACTGCTTTATTCTCATGATGGCGCTCTTTGAAATCCCAATAATCACCCTCTCTCTGTGACGCGACTAAATCTTGTATTTTTTGACGCAAGAGTCCTCCCTCATAGAAATCAAATTATTAATCGTCATCCCGGCCTTGTATCGTACCTGAAGACCTCATGCAAATGACTACAATCTCGCACACCGAAACAAATAAGTACAAGGTTTATGCGGTCAACCGAATGTAGCCAACTACGCTAGATCATGTAGTGCATTGAATGCGACACCAATATTTCTCCAGCGATTTAAAAACAGTATTCGACACATTACAAGTTCATACATCTCGGCAAGTACCTAACCTGCTGGATATGTCCTAGCACAGGAAAAATAAACTCTGGCAAAGCTGCGCAGGGCGCACCCAACAAATACAACAGCTCCTGCAAAGCGCCCAAGACCACAGCAATTATCTAGTCTGCTTACGATTGTACTTAACGAAGCAATACTTTTTGATCTGCACGTATAGGATGCAAGCGGACTACGCATGCGATAACGCCACGTACCGTATCTACGCAAACGATCACAATGATGATGTCTATCGCGGGCATGGTAACTAACACGGACATGTTACTTTCGACTTTTTTCTGCATTGGTGACTGAGGAGAACAATGCCCCTTAGCGTTCACTTTACTGGCTGAGAACACGCCTTGAGCAATACCGACAATCCTGATTATCATAGAATGCCCCACGCTCGCCAACCCTAATGACATGTTTGCGCTGCCTTTCAGGCGACCTGAATGCAGATATCAGCTCACTTGGCACGCAGATGATTTATCAACACCAGAAACTGCACATTAAAAAGCACGACCACACACTTGCTTGCTGCATTTGTTTTTACCGACAAGCGCTGCTCAAACCACCGTTCCAAGTACATCCGGCGCCCAAAAATTTAGAGGCCAAATTCTAATTCTGCGTCTGTTTAGTTGATGTGATTCACACAAAAAGAAATCCGCTAAAAAGCTGTATCACAACATCCATTTTTGCCTGTTTTTTTTACATAAACGACCGCAAAAAATGCGCAAACCGGCACAGGAAATGGGGATGGATATGCGCTTTTTGGGACGGTTTTGTTGCAATTTCACAACCATTTTCTACTGCTCACACATTCCTTTTCAGTAATGAAAGTATATCTTTTCCTCTATGAAAATAAGTTTTCATCAATTTCAAGGTAAATGATTAAAAAAATTTGTCTATACATAAACACTTATTGCTTTTGACATATTGTTAAAGAATGTCAATAATTTGGCTCTGTTACAAAATGGCAAACTGGTATTGAACAGTTCCAGTGCCTATAAAAAATTCGGCAGTGAATATCGTCTTGCGCGGCTGTTGCCATGCGCAAGTGGTCTTACTATTGCCTGAAAGAATTGTTGTGTGGGGAAAATGATCAATTGCCTGCATGGCAATGTGGGACGAAGGGCGGGCCTCGCGCAGCCTGCCTGGGTGTCTCTGGATGTAGGGTAAAAGCGGTGCGGATACACCGCTTCTGTCTGTGCATCCATCCCTGTTTTGGGAAGAATGGGGATGAGTACTTAGCCAGACCGACGCCGCCAACAAGCTTCGGTCACATACTTCGTATCAAAAAAACAAGGAGAGAAGTAATGCGTACCAGCAGTAACCT
The DNA here is from genome assembly GCF_009937955.1 of Undibacterium sp. KW1. Classification (NCBI taxonomy): domain Bacteria; kingdom Pseudomonadati; phylum Pseudomonadota; class Betaproteobacteria; order Burkholderiales; family Oxalobacteraceae; genus Undibacterium; species Undibacterium sp. KW1. The sequence continues at coordinate 4,726,414 of NZ_AP018439.1, forward strand.
ACAACTACTAACCGGCATTTCCATGGCCGTTGCCATGCTGTTCAATACGGCACAGGCATCTGCCGAACAATGGGCGCCAACAGCGACCAAGGCAACCAGGATACCTACAACGGTATCGTCGAAGTCAGTGGCAACGCTGATGCAGGCGGGCACACCAACGCAGATTTCGGTTGCCCTGAAGCTGCGTAACAAGGCTGAGCTTGATGCCATCACCACCGGCATCCTGAACGGCAAAAACGTGAAGACGATTTCGAATGCCGAATTCATGAACCGCTTTGCACCGACCACAGCCCAGGTGCAATCGGTCGTGAATTACCTGAAGGCCAGCGGTTTCGTCAACATCACGGTGTCTGACAACCGCATGCTGGTGACTGCAAATGGTGCAGCAGCAACGGTAAAAACGGCGTTCAACACTGACCTGCAAACCTTTAGCATTGATGGCCGTACTGTGCATGCCAACACGACAGATGCACAGATACCGCAATCGCTGTCTGACATCGTGCTGGCTGTGCATGGTCTGCAAAACGTGCACACTTACCGCACTCACCTGGTCAGGCCCAATGCCAATACACTGGCCAGCACCGGGCACAATCCTACCGAGTTCTCGGCGATCTATAACGCCAGTGGTCTGCCCAGCGCTGTGAATGCCACCATAGGCATTATCACGCAAGGCAGCATGACACAGACCATCAAGGACTTGAACACGTTCACAAGCAAAGCCGGTTACCCGACTGCGAATGTGGAAACCGTGACGATAGGTTCACCCAGCACTGACACTTCCGGTGTCGGTGAATGGAATATGGATACGCAAGATGCGCTGGCAACTGCAGGCGGCACGATCAAGAAGATGGTGCTCTACACAGCCAACACACTGAACCTGACTGACATCACGGCAGCCTATAACCGCGCGGTCAGTGACAACGTGGCCAAGGTCATCAACGTGTCTTTGGGTATGTGTGAAAACGATGCGCAAAATGGTGGTATCACGGCCAGTAATGACCAGATATTCCAGACAGCGGTGGCACAGGGCCAGACTTTTGCAGTCTCGTCCGGTGACTCTGGTGCGTATGAATGCGGTGGCCCAGGTACTTCGCAAAGCTATCCATCGGCTTCACCTTATGTGATCTCGGTGGGTGGTACCTTGCTCAATACTTCTGGCACAACCTGGGTATCTGAATCGGTATGGTCTTGCACCACGGCGGCAAATTGCCAGGCATCTGCCAGCGGCGGCGCTGGTGGCGGGCCATCCCTGACAGAATCAGCACCTAGCTGGCAAATCAGTTCTGGCGTTTTGGGTTCTGCAACCAAACGCGGCACGCCAGATATCTCGTTCAATGCTGACCCTGCCAGTGGCGCTTTGGTGATCGTCAATGGTTCCAACCAGCAGATCGGTGGTACCAGCCTGGCTGCACCTATCTTCACCGGCTTTTGGGCTCGTGTACAGTCGATGAACAATAACAGCCTGCCCTTCCCTGCTGCTGCGATCTATCAAAAAGCAGCCAGCACACCGGGCATGTTCCACGACGTCACCACCGGCAGCAATGGTGGTTATAGCGCCAAGGCAGGCTGGGATTATGCCAGTGGTTTTGGTAGCCTGAACATGGCTAACTTTGCCGCCGCCATGGGTTCTACACCGCCACCACCAAATGTACTGGTCAAGGATGTACCGATCACAGGCATCAACGTGGCAACAGGTGCCAACCTGGTATATACCTTTGCAGTGCCAGCCGGCGCGACTAACCTGAGCTTCAAAACCACAGGTGGCACAGGCGATGCTGATTTGTATGTACAAGTGGGTTCTGCTCCAACGACCACGACCTACCTGCAAAAATCTGATGGTTCTACCAGCACTGAAACCGTGACAATCGCATCACCAACAGCAGGCACTTACTATGTCCTGCTGAATGGTTATACGACATCCAACGGCGTCAACCTGGTGGCAACTTACCAGACCGGCACACCAGGTAATGTATTGAACAATGGCGTACCAGTCACAGGCATCAGCCTGGCCTCTGGCGCATCATCGGTCTATACCTTCGTGGTACCTGCTGGCCGCCCAACAGTGACATTCAAAACCAGCGGTGGCACTGGCGACGCTGACCTGTATGTCAAACTGGGCTCTGCACCAACGACCTCGTCTTACCTGCAAAAATCTGATGGCGCCAGCAACAATGAAAGCATCACCATCAATTCACCAGCAGGCGGCACTTACTATGTCATGGTCAAGGCCTATAGCGCGATCAGTGGCCTGAGCCTGGTCGCAACGGACTAAGAACCTGTACACAATCTGTAGCGAGTGGGCGTCAGCGAGGAGAAGAGCAACGCAAACAGCGGAATGTCTCGAGTACATGAGCATGTTGAGCAGCACATGAACCTCGATCACGCCCGCGCAGTAAGATCGTGAACAGGGTTAAGGCACGTCCTGATTTGATTGAAGAGTAACGGCATTAAGGCCCCGGGGTAACACCTGGGGCCTTATTTTTTGGTGTTTGGGTGTTTGGGTGTTTGGGTGTCTGGGTGTTTGCGGTGCTTCAAGACCTCGCACCAAATTGGAGAGAAAGCTGTATGCGAACAGACTACGTTACTTAGGCGTTTGGCATGCCACGCGCATTCACTGCATCACCACAGGCGCACAGAAGCACAGAGCAAGGTCGCGCATTAGCTCCTGCATCGCAGAAGATGGACGGGTGTAGGTGGATGGCAATGCGCCGTTCGTCCATTGAATATGCGGTCGCCTGACTCGTTTCTTATCATTCACTTAAAAATACATTATCAAAAACCTCACATGCCGGGCGTCAGTATTTTTTCGGCATCTACATTTCTCATTTGCAGTAACTTTGTCGAGGCGTGCATTTAATATCGCAACAGTTTCTTAAAAAGATGGCGATCTTGTTTACAGAAAGTAACAGAGAAATCGCGTGAATTGACATATTATGGAAACGTTATCAGGCGAATGTGTGTGCGGCTATGTTGGCTTTTAGAGTGCAAATTTGGCAAGAAGTTCTCCGTAATCATCCCAGAGGCCTGGTAGTGAATACGGCTGCAATTCTTGGCGTTGCAGCGATCGTCAACCCATCGGCATCAAATTGGTTTTGGTGGTGGCTGGTTTGGTCCCTTCTTTACTCTGGCTTCCGCGTCAGCTGGTATTTCTACTGCCGCAAGCATGTCAACCAGCACCCCGACTTGCCGGTGCCCGAGCACCAAATCAAAATTCATCATGTTCTCGTCGTGGGCTCGGCAATAGTATGGGTCATCGTCGCATGGATGGGCTTACCTGTTTTTGCAGCCAAGGATAAATTTGCCATTATCATCATCCTTTCGGCACTCTCAGGCGGTGCAACGGGCTCACTTGCCTCCCTGCGAAGAACCGGGAAAATCTACATCGGACTATTAATTATCCCCGCATGTATTCGAATGCTGATGCTGGACGACCCCAGTTTTATCACCATCGCTATTTTGGGTTTTATATTTGCCTGGGTAATGATAAGCAGCCACGAAAATAACTACAGGCTGCTTGAGCGTTCATTATTTTTATCCATGCGCAATGAGGATTTGATACAGCAGTTGTCGGGTAAAAATGCAGAAATTACAAAAATAAATACCGAACTGGAGCAGATCGTAGAAGAGCGGACAAAGAAACTCCAGTACCTTGCCAATTATGACCTATTGACCAACCTGCTAAATCGTCGCGGAATAGCAGAAGATTCGTCCGAATCAGATAGTGCCCTGCAACACCAGCTTGTTTTATTCATTGATCTTGATCGCTTTAAACAGATCAACGATGGATTAGGGCATGACTGGGGCGATCTCTTACTGCAAGCGGTATCCCAACGCCTGGCAGAATTGGTGGATGAATTGGCTTTGGAGTGGGGATCAAAGAGACATGCGGTTTGCCGATGGGGAGGTGACGAATTTGTAGTTACCCTGGTTGGACCAGAAGTCTCGGATGGACGCACATCGGCTGCATGCAAATATCTGCAAACCATGTTGTCCCAGCCCTTTCAGATAAATAGTCGCCAACTCCAGGTAGGGGCTAGCATCGGTGTATTTGAAAGATGCGCCTATTCGCTTGCAAAACTTTCTGAAGCAGTGAGTTACGCGGATATTGCAGCATCAGAGGCCAAGCGTTTGGGACGAGGCCGGGTTGTTTTCTATTCAGAGATACTGTCCGACATACAGCGACGAAAATTGGCACTGACCATCGCCCTGTCGCAAGCGCACATGGACGGCTCACTAAAGCTCGTGTTTCAACCTATCGTATCTGCTTCTTCAGGCGAAGTCGTCGCATTTGAAGCCTTGCTCAGATGGCATTCTTCAGAATTCGGCCCGGTTTCTCCCGTAGAGTTCATACCCTTGGCTGAAGAATCTGGTCACATCTTAAAAATAGGAAATTGGGTACTAACACAGGCCTGCAAAGAGGCGCAGCTATGGCGACAACAGCATCCGTCCGCAATAGCGCCAAAGGTAGCTGTCAATACCTCCATCAAGCAACTGATACAGGCAGATTATGTCAATGAAGTACGAACTGCCTTGAAAAACTCTGGCCTGCCAGAAAATCACCTCGTCATTGAAGTGACCGAGAGTGTATTTGACGAAAGCAATATGGATCAGACATTAACAACACTCTCGGCTTTACATAATCTGGGCGTAGAAATTCATCTGGACGATTTTGGCACTGGCTATTCGTCATTGTCGCGCTTACGTAAGTTCCCTCTGGATGCTATCAAAATAGATAAAAGCTTTGTGATGTTTTCAGACGAAAAATCGATGGCCGTCATTGAAGGCGCACTTTTGATTTCACATAAATTTGGCTTGCGGGTTATCGCCGAAGGAGTAGAAACGCACACGCAATTAGATAAATTGCGCGATTTGGGCGTTGACGAACTTCAAGGCTATTTATTAGGTAAGCCTTCAGAGATGACCCTAACGCATTTCATCAAAGAGGATGAGGTGCGTTCGCCTCATAACATGGGCAGGTAAAGGTAAGACAGAGGCATCGTGCGCTTGCATACAGTGGCGCGGCGTCAAAGCCACTTCTTCGTTTGTTGATGGATTTCCATTCCCGCTTCCTGTGCCAAGGTCATCCCGGTGCAGGCCCGTACCCATCTTAGCAAAAGCCCTAAAGATGAAGTAACAAGCGGTTTGTGGGGTGCGTTATAACGTTCCCTGCAAATATGCAGCACAGCTACACAATACCAAGGTCGTGAATGAGCAACATGAATTTTGCAATCGAGACGAAGTATGAACACGGTGGCGGCTATGGCATCAATGAAGGTGAATTGCTGTACGCGCTCAGGAAAAAGAGCAAATTAACGATGCTCAAGATCGTCATCCACGATGTCTCGCTGTGGTCTGTGCTGGTCAGCTTGTTCTTCTGGGGGCCGCTGCTGTGGAGTCTGATGCTGTATCCAGCTTTTGTGATCCTGGCTCTGGTGCTGCGCAATTTCATCGACATGCCAAATTCAGACATTAATATGTACGCTGTCTCACTGGCCTATGCGACTGGCGTCTGGCTGTCGCTGCGCAAGCAAACCCCGGTGCGTGATTACATGACCAGGAAGCAGCATGCCGCCACCAAGACCCTGCATCTCGATTGCAGCCAGAAGCTGCTGGTGGCAGAAGAAGCCTATCGGTTTTTCCCCGCAAAAAACCGCACAGTGAAAGTGCCGTTTGAGCACATGCACACCTGGGTGACCTGGCAGCAGGCTGATAAAGAACGGGCAGATGATGATAGCTATCTGGATTCCGTCAGCATCTATCTCAGAATCAGACGCAACAGCCGCCTCGACATGGACTGGGCCAACAAAAAAATCGGCGACCCGGTTTTTTATCATCAGTACGATAGCAGTGATGCCACGCAGAGTGCGCAGGCAAAAGCGAAGTTTGATGAAGTCATGGCTTTGTTTGCGGATTGTGGCATAGAGCAGAAATGAAATTGCCAGATTTTTTTGGGTCAGGCCAAATTTATTGTGCCAAAAAAGCACAGAGAACATCCGTTGCCATCAAATGATCCCTGGCTTGTAGGGTAATGAAATGGACGCCCCCCTCCCAAACGGCATCGTGATGTGCCAAAGTAGAGTTTCGACAAACTACTTAACAGAAGGGAAGCGTCATGGAAAAGATTACCGTAATTGGGTTGGATTTGGCAAAGAGTATTTTTCAAGTTCATGGTGCCAATGCCCGAGGCAAGAAGCTCCTGTCGAAGAAACTCAAGCGTAGCGAAGTCATGGGATTCTTTGCATCACAGCCACCGTGCCTGGTAGGGATGGAAGCCTGCGGAGGAGCTCACGAATGGGCGCGGCAGATCCAGTCACTTGGGCATGATGTCAAACTGATGGCACCCCAGTACGTCAAAGGCTTTGTACAAGGAAACAAGACCGATGCCAGAGATGCCGCAGGTATCGCAGAAGCAGCAGTAAGAGAAAGTATCCAGAGAGTGACGATACGCAGCCGTGAAGAACAACAGATACAAGCCCTGCACAGAGTAAGAGAAGCCTGGGTCAAACACCGTACTGCGACCGCCAACCAGATACGGGGCCTGCTCGCTGAGTTTGGTCAGATACTCACTCCCGGCCTGCGCCACCTGCGCCGTGAAGTCGCCCTCTGGCAAGAGCAAAGCCGCGGCATGCTCGGCATACTCAACGGCCTGGTCGATGAGTTACTGCAGTATCTCAGTGAGTTAGAAGAAAGAATTGGTCAAGTAGAGAAACAGATCAAACAAGTACTGCAAAGCAATCCCGCCTGCAAACTGATAGAAACCATCCCCGGCGTAGGCGTCCTCACCGCCACCGCCATCATCGGCAGCTTTGGACGGGCAGAGAACTTTACAGAAGGACGCAAGTTTGCCAATGCCCTGGGGCTGACACCGAGGGAACACAGCAGTGGTGGCAAACAAGTTCTGCTGGGGCTCAGCAAGCGAGGCAATGGTTATGTACGCAAACTCCTCGTCCATGGGGCCAGGTCCGTCTTGCAGGCCAGGATCAACAAACCGGCCTATGCCGAAGACTGGGTCGTAAAACTGGCCAAAAGGCGGGGACACAACATCGCCGTGTGCGCTCTGGCAGCCAAGAATGCCAGGAGGATCTGGGCGATGCTGCAGAGCGGAGAAGTATTCCGTGCTGATCATGCGCAGACCAACGACGTCTGCACATGATCAGCACGGTTTGAAAGAACAGTAGCAACCACAAAGCAGGGGCGAGGCAGGAAGCCAGGTGAAGTAAAAACGTCATGCAGTAGCAGGAAAAATAGCAGCAAAGACAAAGAAACGGAGCACACCACCGATTGTTTGGGCAAACTCAAATGAAGACAGGACAGGTCAGACCGGGATGGTCAATAGCTCGTTCGGCGCACTGTGCGATCAGCACGATAGGGTGATTGAGCGACCATCAGCGTATTTCATCATGCGTCAGCAGTCATCAAGCGGCTGCAATAAAGACCGAATGTATGGCTGCAATCGACTATGTCAGGTTTAATTTGAAAATGCTCTTGCAAATGGGGGGCGTCCATGTATGCGTTTCAACGCACCATCTCGTTAACCATCACGGATGCGATGAATAACGGTGAGTCAAGATGCACTCTACTTTCCGACACCAGAAATCCACCGGGCTCCGTCGATTTCGATAAAAACATCATTTTGTAAAACTTTATTCTCCAAATCGCTTAAAGCAACAATGTAAGCAAGACCAGGACAATGAAAAGTCAACAAATCAATATTCTGTTTGGCGAATTGAAGTGTGCATATCAAGCCTGGCTGTGATCCACTGAATATCACAGCTACATAAGTAAACACCCCCAAACGGGTGCTACTGACAAACAACTCTGTTTCTTCATCACTGACTTCATTCCAAGCTAATTTTTTGGCATTTGGTATATTTTTCCAATCAAGCCTGACTCCAGAAATATGCCAAGGATAATTTGCTTCCACATGAGCGGCAAACTGAGCGCACAAATCTTGCTCAAGTATGCTTGCGGTGCCATTTTCCAGCAGCTCTCGATTTTTGGGTAAATCAACGATTAAAGCGGCCATGACATTTTTTCTCAATCAAGTTTTCAAAGGTATGTTTAATCATTGCCGGCTAGTTCCCGAAAGTGCGATGTTTAACACTACAGCATATTATTGTAGTGCGCGGTAATGAATTTTACCCGGCATGCGACGTTACCATACGGTGCATTACAACGCACCATCTCGTCGATCATCAGTAGCGCGAAGAACGATGGCGCGTCAAGACGCACCCTACTGGCTTGAGTCCTGGTCATACATCGCGACAGGCATGCAAGCACCTCATGCGGCGCATTACAATGCGCCCTGCGTCACGGTCATGCCGTGATGTGCTTATAATTCCCCATCGGGGAAACAAGATACTTACACGCCGCAATCCCTGCTTTAGCCCCTGAAACCCCGGCAAAATCACAATAAACCGCTGCCACCGCCGTTATTCTATGATTAATCTTCAAAATTGATTACACTCATATACTGTCGTTTTTGCCCTATTTCCTTGATTTCCACCTGACCCTGCACCATAACGTGAAGCCCGCCATCAAGCCTGCCCATCAATTTATTGTCTGCCATGAATGCGACCTGGTCTGTGCGGATGTGCCGGTCGCCACGGGTGAGGCGGCGAGTTGTCCGCGTTGCCGGGCTATCTTGTACCGCAATGGCACTGCCAGCATTGACGTGGCGCTGGCGCTGGCGATCACTTCGGTGATCCTGTTATTACTGCTCAACAGCTTCCCGCTGCTGTCGCTGAAGGTACAGCAGGTCACGCGGGATACTACGCTTTTTCATGCGGCGCTGGCGATGTGGGATGATGGCATGCACATTCTCTCGCTGCTGGTGATCATCACCACCATGCTGGCACCGGCCCTGCAAATTTCGGTGGCGGTCTATCTCTTGTATGTGATTCGTTTTGGTGATGCCAGGCTGGCGCTGGGTGCGCCCCTGCGTGCGCTGCAGACCCTGCGGCCCTGGAGCATGGTCGAGATTTTCATGCTGGGCTTGCTGGTGTCGCTGGTCAAGCTGCAGCACATGGCCGACATCGTCATTGGCCCGGCCCTGTGGTCTTGCGCCTCGCTGATCTTTTTTACGGCAGCGCTGACCTCGGTGCTGACGCCGCGCAATATCTGGCTGTGGGCACACGCCGCCAAAGCCAGCAAGGCAGCCACCGGGGTGAGCCATGTCTGAGCAAGAATACCGCCACATCCCCGCTACCGGGCTGGCAGGCCAGACCGGTGCCTCTGCCGGGCTGATCACCTGCGACATTTGCGAAGCCCTGTGCTGCACTCATGACGAGGCCGCTACCCACTGCCCCGTCTGCGGTGCCTCCCTGCATTTGCGCCATAAAGACAGCCTGACCAAATCCCTGGCTTACCTGGTTGCTGCGGCGATACTCTACATCCCCGCCAATCTCTTGCCCGTTATGCAAACCAATACCATCTTTGGTACGCAGGACGACACCATCATGAGCGGCGTGCTGGTCTTGTTATACACCGGCTCATGGCCGCTGGCCTTGCTGGTATTCTTTGCCAGCATCGTCGTGCCTTTGCTCAAGCTGTTTTCCATCAGTCTATTGCTCTACACCTGCTGGAAAAAATCTGCCTGGAACCCCTTGCAGCGCACCCAGCTGTTCCGCATGGTAGAAGCGGTGGGCCGCTGGTCCATGCTGGATGTGTATGTCGTCACAGTGCTGGTGGCGCTGGTGCAGTTTAAATCCCTGGCAGCGGTACACCCCGGCGGCGGTGCGCTGGCCTTTGGTGCGGTGGTGGTGCTGACGATGCTGTCGGCACAAAGCTTTGATTCACGTTTAATCTGGGTAGCAAAGACGCATGAGTGATCCAACTTCAGAACATCCTGGCCCCGGGGCAGGCAAACCCGCCAACGCTGACAGCAGTGATGCCGCTGCCAGCACAGGCAATGCAACAGCAAGCACTATAGAAACCGTCGATGCAGTAGATGCCATCATCCCCGTCGTCAAGGTCAGGCCACGGCGGCGTTTGCCCTCGTTTGTGTGGGCCGTGCCTGTCATTGCCGCCCTCATCGGTATCTGGCTGGTGGTGCAAAGCGTGACCAGCCAGGGGCCGGTCATCACCATCACCTTTAAATCGGCTGAAGGGCTGGAAGCTGGCAAAACCAAATTGCGCTATAAAGATGTAGATGTCGGCCACGTCAAGGCAATTGCCCTCTCGCCTGACCGCAAGCGTGTGCTGATCACGGCGCAACTGATCAAGAGTGCCGCAGACATCCTCGCTACCGATACCCGCTTCTTCATCGTCAAGCCGCGCATCTCTGGCGGCTCGGTGTCTGGCCTCTCTACCCTGCTGTCCGGCAATTACATCAGCGTCGATGTCGGCACCTCATCAGAGACCACCAATGAATTCACCGGCCTTGAAGAACCACCACTGGTCAACCGCGATTCACCAGGCCGTGAATTTGTCTTGCATGGTGCACAGACCGGCTCGGTCAATTATGGCTCACCTATCTTCTTCCGCCACATCAATGCCGGGCACGTCACCAAGTTCCAGCTTGACCGCGACGGCAAGGGCGTGACCATCCGCGTCTTCATCGATGCACCGTATGATCAATACGTGACTGAAGACACCCGCTTCTGGCATGCCAGTGGCGTCGATATGCAGCTCGATGCCAATGGCCTGCGCGTGACCACAGAATCACTGACCTCACTGATAGAAGGCGGCCTCGCCTTCCAGGAACATGATGATGCCCTGCCCGGTGGCAAACCCGCGTTTGAAGGCAGCGTCTTCCCCTTGTTTGAAGACCGCGAACATGCTATGCGCGCGCCGGATACCAAGGTGCGCAGCTTCCTCATGTATTTCCCAGAAAGCCTGCGCGGTTTGTCCAAAGGTGCCCCTGTCGATTTGCGCGGCATCGTCATCGGCGAAGTCAAATCCCTGAATGTGGAATTTGCCGAGAATGGCCGCCTGCCGCGCTTCCCGGTAGAAATCAGCCTCTACCCAGACCGCCTCAAGGCCAGGGTCAGGACAGGCACGCGCCTGCCTGATGACGATACCGAAGCCAAAGAAAGATCGCTGCTCGACCACCTCATCACCCGAGGCCTGCGCGGCCAGCTACGCAGTGGCAACCTGCTGACCGGCCAGTTGTATATCGCCCTTGATTTCTTCCCCGATGCACCGCAGGCAAAAATGGACTGGCGCACCGACTACCCCGTGCTGCCCACCGTCGGTGGCGGCCTGGCCGAAATCCAGGAAACCGTAGGCCGCATCGCCAAGAAAATCGACAAGCTGCCTTTCGATAAAATCTCTGGCGAGCTCGTACAGGCGCTCACCAAACTCAACACCACCCTCGCCAGCACAGAAAAACTCGTCCATCGTCTTGATGTAGAAGTCACGCCCGAGCTGACCTCCACTCTCAAAGAAGCGCGCAGCACCCTGAACAGCGCCAACGCCCTGCTGGCAGAAGACGCACCGCTGCAACAAGACATGCGCGAATCACTGAAGCAAGTCGCCAAGTCCGCCCGCGCCGTCGCCAACCTGGCCGACATGCTGGAACGCCATCCAGACGCCCTGGTGTTTGGCAAACAAAAGGTAAAACCATGATGCGAAGCACACACGTTCTGACGATTTCCCTGGCCAGCCTGGCGACCTTGTTACTGGCCGCCTGCGCCACGCCACCAGTAGAACACCTGTACCGCCTCGACTACCCCGTGGCCAGCAGCAGCCAGGCAGAGGCACAGTATGAACTCGTCGTCGCCACCGTCAAACTGCCAGAGGCAGTGAACCGCCAGCAACTCGTCATCCAAAAATCTGCCACAGAATCCATCGTCAGCGACGAACAACGCTGGCTGGCCCCGCTGGACGAACAACTGACCAACGCCCTCACCGCCCACCTGCGCAAAAACCTGCCCGACGCCTGGCTCTCCTCCGACATCGGCATCAACGCAGGCGTAGCCACGACACCAGGCAACAGCCTGCCCCGCTACCAGGTCAAGGTACAAGTCGATCAGCTACTCATCCAAAGCGGTGATCAGCTCACACTGGAAGCCAGCTGGGTCGTGCTCGACCAAGGCCGCAAACTGCTCAAGCGCGAACACCAAGTGTTTACCGTGCGCCTGAACGGCCCAGCTTATGAAGCCGTAGCTCCGGCATTGTCAGAAGCGGCGCGGCAATTAGCCGAGCAAGTTGGGGCGAGTGTGGCTGGCGTGCGCAAGTAAAGCAAACCTGTCACCGCGTACCTACACAAGCTGTAATATTCGAAGGACTCATCATGCATGAATGGATTAAATTGACAAGCCGTTGGGGCGTGGAAAAGCAGAATCCGGAGCTTACTGATCTAAAGGATGCGCTCAATGAATTATTTGCTGCGCACGATGACGAACATCCAGACGCGTGGCTGGAATGTGGTAGCGAGAACGGCCCTCTGCATGTAGCCTCGATATTTTCAAGTGGCTATGCAATATTCACCAAATATAGCGATGCAGACATGGGAGAGGAATTGCAAAAAACAAAAATGGACAACATCAATCTCGAATCCGGTTTGAGATTGTGGGAAAATCTTATCGCTGAAAATTATGAAGTAATTTCTTGAACATTTCCCAAGCAAAGACCCGTAGGTACGATTAGCGCAGCATAATCGTACGCATGAGATGTCTGAAATAGCTACAGGCCTCAAGCAAATCCCATGATCACCGCCCATCCTTCTTTGCATAAGTGTGATGTATACTTGATTCAACATCATAAAGCAGCCATGCTTTTGAAGCAGCCTAAAAAATTACGGCTGACCATGCGTACGATTACGCTACGCTAATCGTACCTACACGAGCGGACCATCACCAAATCAGCCACACCGATTCGCGGAAAAAAATAACTCAGTATAGAAACTAAGAAGTAATGACCAGTTCAAACCAGACACCGTCGGGCAAGCTCAAGACCTTACGCATTTTAAAAGCCCTGATTGCAGCAGGACTATATGCCGCCATTTTTCTTCCTGTCTTCTTTTTCTCAGTACTCTGCATCATTTTAACGGTTGGCAGCGGCAACGATTTCACCAACGCACTTGTCAATTTGTCGGGTGAAATCATAAAAATCCCTGTAAGAGTGCTGAATATGGACGACGGAGGTAGTATATTCCCGGCCAGTTTTTTTTGGTCGCTGGTATTGTATGCAGTTGTATTTCTACGAGTTTTTTTCTTCACCCGGATAGCCCCCATTGACGAGGATGAAGCCGCCAAGAAATACTACGAAATGAAAACCCCTGCTCTTCTATCTTTGCTGTTCCTGTTGATGTCTTTGGCAGTTTTAGTAAAATGGAAGTAGGCTCGTAGGTACGATTAGCCCGTAGGTACGATTAGCGCAGCGTAATCGTACGCATGATCCCCCGTAAAATCACCTGAGCCCACCAAAAATACACATGCCCAACTACCGCCGCGCATTCGTCCCGGGAGCCACATGGTTTTTCACCGTCAATCTGCTGCAAAGACACGGCAATGATCTGCTGGTACGCAAGATTGGACTCTTGCGGCAGGTGATCAAAAATGTGCGCAGTAAATATCCCTTTCATATAGATGCCTGGGTAGTTTTGCCAGAACACATGCATTGCATCTTCACCCTGCCTGAAGGTGACAGCAATTTCAGCCTGCGCTGGCGGCTCATCAAGAGTGGTTTCTCACGCGCCCTGCCCAAAACAGAATCCCTCTCCGCTGCACGGCTGGCAGCAGGTGAGCGCGGTATCTGGCAGCGCCACTATTGGGAACATCTGATACGCGACGAGCTGGACTTTCAAAGACATGTCGATTACGTACATGCCAATCCATTAAAACACGGCCTGGTCCAACGCGTTTGCGACTGGCCCTATTCCACTTTTCACCACTATGTGCATGACGGCGTGTATCCTGTAGATTGGTGCGGCGACATGGCGGTGGAGATTGGTGGTGGCGATTGATATGTGTGTGCCATGAACGATTAAGCTGCGCCAATCGTACCTACGTATAGTCAAAAAAAGACCGAAAGAAATGATCGATGTACGCATTCAAATTCACCGCCAAAGACAGTCAAGGCCGCATCGTCACAGATCGTGTAGAAGCCAGTTCCATTGAAGCTGCCTACGACAAGCTGGAGAAGCAGGCGTACCGTGATATCCGGGTTATAGACAGCCAAAAAACTGCGGTCAATCTTGACAACATCAACTCTAGACTGCGACTGAGAACAAGTGCCTACCATGAGCTACAGTTGCAAAAACAATCCAGTCTGGTTGTCACACTCGCCATGCTATATGCGAATACTGCGGGCATCTGGGGCCCTTTATTGGCGTGGTGGGTGATCGCCGCTGCGATACTTGGCGGCCATAGTGTAGGGTCACTAATACCCGCGCTGTTGTTTGTCATCCACCTGCTCTGGTTTATCTGGGCGATTACTCCAACGGTTTTATATCATCGTGCACTGGATGCCCACACAATGTTACGCTGGGCAGAGGTCGAGCGTACGATGCATTTTATGGCGCGATGGAAGTCTTGGTTCAAGACACCGATCTCCAATCATGAAATCATTTTTCGCCTGGCATCGGCAGAAGCCGGTCAAGGCCGACTTGATGCGGCCCTGGCCCGTCTTGAGCCATTAAAAGGCGACCACACTCTGGAACCTGGTTTATATGAGAGAAAGCTCGCTTCGGTGTATTTTGTGACAGGTCAATTTCAGCAAGTGGCAATAGCTCAGCATGCTGCCTACAAGCTCAAACCTAACTTGGCCAATACGGTTGATCTCGCCACGACGCTGGTGCGCAGGCTGGACAATACCGAAGGAGCCGCCTTGCTGATGGCAGAGATTGAAGGCGCCAAACAGTCGGATTTGCAGCGCGTCTTCGTGCTGTATTGCCTGGGCTTGATCCGTCTCAAGAATAACAAAGCCAAAGAAGCGCTGAATTTACTCACACTCTCACTGGAGTTGAGCAAAGACTTTGGTTCACCGACCATGAAGTTTATTGCGGTTGAAATCCAGGCCCATCTGGCCCTCGCCTTGTGCGCCTGCCAGCGCCACCAGGAAGCCACCCCGCTTTTCTCAGCGGCACGCCCGTTTATAGAAATATGGAAAGATACAGACTTGCTGCGGCTATGTGATCAGGCGCAAGCTGGTGGGAAATGAATAACTGATTGTGCAACCTACCATGCGTACGATTACGCTGCGCTAATCGTACCTACTTATTACTTGCTGCATCTATCGTCGGTGAACGTGGGCTGTGATTTTGTTTCTTTGCAAGAGATCTCCGCACGCTTATTTCCATACACTGATTTCCCGCGCTGACTGATCCCTGTAATCATACACATCAACTATCCTTGTCAACTCACCAGACCAGCCGCCAAAGTGGCCTTGATGGTTCTTATTAAATCTGGCGATGATGGTCGCGGTTTTTTTATTGAATTTTTCAAGCGCTGCCAGTTTCTTGAAGATTCTCTCCTGATCAGCATCACTGGTAGTGGGGCCAGAATCGATATTGATCCAGACGCAGTCCTTGCTGGACACTTCGACCGGGTAAGGACAGACGACCATCTTTTCCGGGCCAACGAAAATATAGCCTGTGACGTTCACCAGCTTGCCGTGATAGCGCTCTGGCGTTGCAATCAGATTGATCAGCGACAGATCCAGTGCCTGCTCAGGGGTCTTGACCTTGGTTTTAGCCGCAGCAGCAGTCGCAAACAAGGTGATCGTCGCCAGCAGGCATGCGGACAACAGATGGCGCGACAGGTGATAAGGAATTTTCATGCGATGCACTCCATTTTATTCAAATGAGGGATAAAATCAGCACATGATAACAGGGCTTTAGCTTGGCACGATCTGGACGATTTTTTGCTACGCCTGATCTGCACTCTCAAAAAAGCCATCAAAAATAATCGATTAAAAATAAGCGATCAAAACATAAAAAGGGGAGCCGGATGACACGGGTACTGTTGTTATTGATCTGCACCCTGCTGCCGCTTGCAAGCTGGGCAGACACGATTTTGTACGAGCAGAGCCTGCCTGAAAATATCATCCAGCTGATCCGCTCGGCTTTTCCTGAGACGCAGCAATGGCGAGATGCCCGACCATTTGTTGAGCGGTACCGGGGTGAAGGCAAGGTGGCGGGCAATTTTACCCATGCCCTGATTGTCAGCTTCAGGGATGATGAACTGGTTCGTCATTCTGCCCTGGTGGTACTGCAAAACACAGACAAGCGTGCGAAAGACACTGACCTTAACCGGAGGAGCGATATCAGCATCGTGGGCAGGTCAAAGCTTTGGCCAGACCTGTTCGGCGCAAGACAGGGCATCAACAGTTCCAGCACGTATGCGAGGATAGATAATGGCAGTGTGTTTATCGATGCCATCGATTTTCAGGATTGCTGCGAGCAAATCACCTATTCTTACCAATTCAGGAAAAAGGGAGAAAAGCTGATACTCGCCGGCATGAAGGCAAAGCAGATCAGGACTGATGACAAGATAGAGCGCATCCTGCACGAGCTGGCCGGATGCAGTATCAACTATCTCGACAACAGCCAGGTACGCTGGTCATACAATGGCAAGCGCCGTGTGGAAGAAAAGTCTGCCGCTTTTGCGCAACTACCCGCCCCTCTGCCTTTGCATGAATTCACACTTGCCCGCAAGCCGGATGCGTGGCCAAAAGACAGCGCGGCGCAGACCTGCCAGGGCGGGGAGTAAGTGTGATTGCCCCCTAAAAACACTCACGACAGGCATACTCAGGTAGGTACGATTAGCGCAGCGTAATCGTACCCATGAGTACGCATGAATGCCTCAAAATAAATATGCAGCCCTCAAATTAGCGAAGAAAAAACAATCTCAACAACTTTGCACTCCCTTTGCCAAAAACGCTGCATCGTCGCCACTGTGACTTTCAATCCCCTCAGATAGCGACGCTTGACATGCGTACGGTTACGCTGCGCTAACCGTACCTACGTACTAACCGTACCTACGACTACCCCCCTGCGTGCGCATAAAGCTGCCTACGGGTGGCTGTATATTATATGGCCTCCCCATGCCTCAGCACATAGCCAGATGCGCTGAAACCTTCATTGCCTGCGAGCTTGCCATGGGAGTGTTCAACGATAGTAAAACCTTCGCTGAGATAAAGCGCGAGTGCGGCTTCATTGCCTTGCAAGACTTCGGTATCGAGCTGGCCTTCATGGGCGGCGATGGCGTGGCGCAGCAACTGCCTGCCTGTGCCTTGCCTGAAACTGGCTGGATCAACATAGAGCCAGGTCAGCTCGCCTTGGCACCAGGCGGCAAAGCCTTGCACCTCTCCATCTATTTCAGCGACGACGATGTCGCCATCGAAGAGGCCTTCATTCTTGCCGGTTTGTTCCAGGCTCAGGTAGGCGTCTGGCAAACCCGCGGCTTGCAGTTCAAAGACGCGTGCGGCGTCGTGGATGGCACACAGGCGTGGCCAGTCGTTGTTGGTGTAGGTTCTGATGTTCATCGTATGTCGTCTTCTGTAAAGTAGTTGCATCAGGCAGCTTGCATGGGGCATGCCCACGCCTTTGCCAGCCTGCCGTTGCAGGCATTGGCACGCTGCCTGGCTCTTTGCGCAAGCTTGCCGGAGTGGCTCACCCACACTTGGGAACACTGATTTTGACTATACGAACATAAAAAACATTGTTACACCTTTGCTCTATAACGACTTGCGCTATTTTGCCCACTCTATTGAGGTCCGCAGATAAAACTCCAGCTCAACAAAAACCATCTACCCTACCTGGTAGTGCTGTTGGCCCTGCCGTCTTGCCCTGATGCGCCGGGCGCATGTCTTTCACTCTCGATTCCACTGTTGCAGTCCACTAGTCCTGCATACGATTGCGCTGTGCTGATCGTATCTGCTGACTATATATTACCTGACAAAAGTATGACCATAGCTAAACTTGATGATGTAAGCCGCATCTCTTATGTCATTGCCTTTGGAAGTTCCGGTACCTGTGCCGGATGAGGGATCAGGGCGGTAGTCGGGGATGCGGAATTGATCATTCTGTCCACCGTAGCGGTAACCAAGCACTGCAAACAATTCGGGGTAATGGCTAGGCTCAAGCGTGCGTCCATCACAAACCATCCAGCCCAAGAGTTCGATGGGCGAAATATTTCGTGGCTCACCTTCAGGTGAGCTGGTCTCACCTGCATAAATCAGCACTGATCCCACCGGAGCATCGCCAAAGGTAGACCGTATAGGGAATGGATTATTCATGCCATGTACTTCCATCGTGCGTCCTTTTTCTGTTGAGTTTGAATCGGCAAATCTGTCGCCCGGCCAGGTGCCCCATCCACAATTTGCCCATCGCGTCAGGGGAAATGCCTGTTGATTTCTAGTGAATAATAAACTAAAAATTTTACCCAGGACACTTCGCGGCAACAAAAAAAATCGACGTGCGCTCCAAACCGGAGGCACGTCGATTTTTTTAATTGCAACCCTTGCGGCTGTGTTAGCCCACCCGGGTGCAGTCTTAGCGGCTTACTTCGATGCTGCTGGCGTGGATGCTGCTGGTGCAGCTGCCTTGGCATCGTCCGCTTTCTTGTCCGTGTGTTCTTTCTTGTCATGCTTCACATGCTTTGCTTTTTTCTCTACCGCAGGTTTGACTTCTGCTTTGGATTCTGCTGCTGGCGCCGCTGTTGCTGGTGTTGAAGCCATGGCCGATGCCGATGCGACTTTTGCAGCGGGTGCCGGTGTGCTGGCAACAGCAGAAGCAGAGGCTGCCTTGGCTGGTGCAGCAGGCGTTTGTGCAAATGCGCTGCCCATCAAAACAGTAGAAGCGATCAGGGCGGTAATGAGCTTGTTCATGGTGATAATCCTTAATATGTCTGTGAGCGGTTTGTTTTTTGATTCACCGGCAGCGTCTGGCTGCCCGCATGCAATCTGAAGCTATACTTATTTGATGCTTATTTAAGACTTATTTCGATGCTGCGCTGGCTGCGGCAGATGCGCCTGCTGCTTTCACTTCTTTTTTACCATGCTTGACATGTTTTTCATGTTTGGCTGGCTTGGCTTCTGGTGTAGAAGCTGCTGGTTTGCTTTCTGCTGCTGGCGTTGCTGCGCTGGCAGATGCTGTGCTGGCAGATGCTGAAGCTGCGACCACTTTAGCGGCTGGTGCAGATTTAGCGACGCTCGCTGCGGCAGCGGCTGCTGCTGGCTTGGAGGCAGCAGTGGCAGGTGCAGAAGCTGGAGTTTGTGCAAATGCGCTACCCATAACAACTGTGGAAGCGATGATGGCGGTGATCAGTTTGTTCATGATATTTCCCTCTTTATGTTTGGGTTGCTTGCTTGGTTTTGCGTTTCGTATTTCATTTCGTAGTGTCGCTACGTAAGCCAAAAACGCCAGTCGGATACTTTGCGTTGACGCAAAAAACCACAGAATGCGGGGCTTAGTGTTGTTGTTCTAAACGGCATGTCGCCTGTCAACCGATCACCAGGCTCATGCGTTACGCGGGTAGGAATAGCAAAAACGACGCCTGCTTGCTGCATGGCGTCGTTTTTTTGTAGGGTGCGTCTTGACGCACCATATCGCCAACGATCAGGGCAAAAAGCGGCGCGTCAATCATCAGGAGCGGGCAAAGCGAAAGACGGTGCGTCAAGACGCACCCTACTGATTTGCTACCAACTGTAGGGCGCATTGCAATGCGCCGCATGTGATCGCCGCATTCCCAAGCCAAATATCTTTGCCGTGCACGAACTTGACATGCGGCGCAATACATTGCGCCCTACCTTACGGCGTTAATCCTGATATGTGTGTTCGACGTCCGGTAGGGTGCGCCGTGCGCACCGGGTTTTGAATTGGATGCCTGCAAAATATTGCGCATACAGCGGTGCGCATGGCGCACCCTACTTTACGGTTACGTCGGGCTTGGAGTGCTCTATTTTCATGGCCGGGTTTTACAAGACTTGTGTGCGCATTTTTTGATGGCCGGATGGATTTGACAGCAATGCCCACAAGCCAGGGAACAAGCATGGGCAATACGAGCTGGGTATAATAAAACAACCCACACTCAGGGATGAATCAATGAGCACGCACCTCAATACACAAGGCCAAGACCATCAGTATCTGAATTATCCAGAAGAAGACCATGCAGCCTCGCTACAGGCAGACCCTGAGCTGGTCGGGCGCTGGCTCAAGGGCTGGGCGCTGGCGCGGGGCACCGCAACGCCTGTCGCTGAGCATGGTGGCTGGTTTGTCGATGTAGGCTGGCCTGAGCAAAAGGCGCGTTATGTCTTCCCAGCTGTGCTGCCGGGCATTGCAGACCTGGCCCATACCATCAGCGAACCCTGGATTTTTTTGAAGACCTGCGCATCCGCCGCGGCACTCAGGGCCATGCTGCCTGCACACTGGATCATGCAGCGTCCCGGTTACATGATGACACTGGCGTCCAGCATGCCAGAAGTGCCGGATTTGCCAGCTGGATATAAACTCGATGCCACACTGGCGCAGTCCATCTCAACGGTGCGGGTGCTGACGATAGATGATGAAATAGCTGCCTCAGGGCGCATCGTGCTGGTCGATGGCCTCGCCATCTATGACAGCATAGAAACGCAAGCGGCACACCAGCGGCGTGGACTGGGGCGTTTACTGATGAAACAACTGGAGTCCATCGCTGCCGGGCACGGCATCCACGGCGGCGCACTGGTGGCAACACCCCAGGGCCGCACACTGTATGCCAGCCTGGGCTGGGAATTGCATTCACTGTACAGCACAGCCGTCATCCAGGCACCGGCCTGAAACCAACACAGGAACAGGAGGAAAATGACACTGTGCAGACTGCAGTGTGCGGGCATTTGCACCGGATTTTTAATTGGATAGTTGCAAAATATTGCACGGGAAACGGTGCGCATGGCGCACCCTACTGGCGATATGACATCATTTTTGTATGCCATTTTTTTTAAATGCCGTGATGCAGGGCGCAATATAGTGCGCCGCAGGTGAGCCTTGTGCACGGCAATGAATGCGAACACGGAAATACAAATATCTCATGCGGCGCATTGCAATGCGCCCTACCCTGCCTGGCCGATTTTAGGTACCATAGGCTGATGAAAAACCTCATCCGATCCTGCGCAAGCTACCTGCCCGCCGGCCTCATGCTGGCCTGCCTGAGTGCTTGCAGCACTGTTCCACCTAACCCTGTCGTACTGTTCAAGGCAGCGATTTATGATATCCGCCCTGGGCCGCCTTATCCCAAATCGACCAAGCCCAATACGATAGACTTTACCAGCTATTTCTGGGTCGATTTCATGTTGCAGGAGAACCTGATCGGGCATGTCGAAGATACGCGTGGCCCGGCCTTGCTGTGGGCCTGGCACATGCCTTGGGAGGGCCATTGGGACAAGTACGATTTTTACGTACTCGCGCGCCAGGATAAGGAAGGGAAATTGCAAACCGTGTGGTGGAGCTTTGCCATTCATGGCTTTTGCGTGGACCAAGAACTTGCACAGGAGCTGGACATACAAAGTGAAATGCAGGCCCTGTACCAAAGCGGGAAACTGGCCTGCTCCGTTCTCGATAAACTGGGTTATGACCTGCCCACGATGAAGAAGAAAGACTGAACTGTGGCGACAAGGATTCATCGCTGCCGCGCAGGTAGAGGGAGATTGCCGCGCGTGGCCCTACTTTACTGGAGCGGGAGCGGTAACAGTGGCGTCAAGAGTGAAAGGTTTGTGACCAGTTTTGCATGGTGCGTCATGACGCACCATTTCTCCACAATGAAAATATGTTTATTCGGTGACCTGGTGCATTGCAACACAAACATGCGGAAGCCTGCGATGCAAGTCGAGGCTGTTCTTGGTGCTTCAAACACCCCATTCAGCCAAGGTGACTTTAAAGTCAGGGGAGATGTCAAACCCAGGAGCCCAGTCGTCTTCAGGATAAGCATCAAGCCTGACAAAAAAACTGCCCTCCTCGTACAAAATCAAGGAAGATATTTTCGCGTTGAGGAGCCGGTAATTTGGGTGCTTGCTCCTCCACTCTTCAGTTGGTGCGTCTGGCAAATTGGATGAAGCAATGATTTCAGGCAGCAGTGCAATCAACTCTTTAAACCTGCTCATTTGCGCAATGTCTGGTTCATTGCCCTCTGCCGCTATATTGATTGGGTAATCAAGATCGCCAAGAACAGTATCAGCACGCCAGCCACCATGTTTACGGCGCGCATAATTGCCAACGAGAGGGTGTTCATGCAACTCGAAATACAAGGAGGAAGATGGATGATTATTTTGTTCAGTCATTTGATTTTTCCTTGTGATGGACGCCAAGCTGCTTTTTCTGCTAAAAGCCTGTACGTGTATTGCCACCTATTTTTTGATTCAAACACCCCATTCAGCCAAGGTGACTTTAAAGTCGGGGGAAATATCAAACCCAGGGGCCCAGTCGTCTTCAGGATAAGCACCAAGCCTGACAAAAAAACTGCCATCCTCGTACAAAATCAAGGAAGCTATTTTCGCATTGAGGAGTCGGTAATCTGGGTGCTTGCTCCTCCACTCTTCAGTTGGTGCGTCTGGCAAATTGGAAGCAACAATGATTTCTGGGAGCCGCTCTATCAATTCGGCAAATCTGCCCATTTGAGCAATGTCTGGTTCATTGCCTTTTGCTGCTATATTGATTGGGTAATCAAGATCGCCAAGAATAGTATCAGCACTCCAGTCGCCTTGTTTCCAGCGCTCATACCTCCCAACGAGAGGGTGTTCATGCGACTCTGAACTCCAGCGTGAAGACGGCTTATTTTCTAGATCGGACATTTGGTTTCCCCTGTTAAATTAGCGTGTGGATAGTCTTTTGATTTATCTTTTGCGTCAATTTAAAATGCGTGTGTGTGACTTGCTCGTTCAATTCAATAAAAAGACGTAAATGCAGTTGCCATTTTTCGATCTGCAAAATTTTTCAGCGATGTTTCGACTATATCTCAAAATTGACAACTTCATTGTAGCTAGAACTCATTTCATAAATAGGGTGAGATGCGTTTGCCTCATAGCGTGGGCTGGCAAGGCGGACGAGGCAGTCAATAGCTTTGCCTATTGATAACGAGTCCAACGCTGTCCAGCACACGCTATGAGGTAAACCCTCCGGGAACAGACGATTTGGGCGCATTGCGGCGTTGTGGCCCTCGCTAAGGCAGGAGCCTTAGCAGCGGACCACGCCTTGCACTGCATCCCAAATCGTCTTGTTCGCACTCATCCTATTTATGAAATGAGTTCTAACAATAACAAATGGAATTTATATCAGCCGACAAAAATAAAGTGACGCAAAGATTCTCTATTTTTTGGGAGGTATGACTCCCAAATTTTCGTCTCGATAACCAACACCAAAATAGCGATTAACCGAGCCGCAATTACGGCAGGCAGCCCGGATATTACCTGTCGGATCATGGAACTGAGCTGCCCCCATGAAGCCCCAGGGTTGTTCATTATTATTCAACAACTGGGAATACACCTGGGGTTCAGCGCAAACACCACGATATCCTGCGGTATCGGGATGTAAATTGTTTTTGTTGATCAGGTCTTGTACAAAAGAATTTTCCAAATAAGGTAACCCCAAGTCTTTACGAGGATTCTTACTATAACCAAGCGTCACTTTACCTTCTCTGTCAATGAAGGCCGCTGCCATTCCGGTTCGTGCTTCTTTTTGTGCTTCTTTCACCGCCTGTTGTGCCATACCCTCTGCATTGTTCTGGCTGGGGAACATTCTGAATTCATTCAGCTTGTTTGTCCAGTCAGGTGGCAGGGTATCTATTGAATAGGGATGTTTGAATTTAAATAAGCCTTCAGACTGCAACTCGCTTTCTGGCAACATGACATCGTGCGCCACCTCCGGCACGGTGAGTGATTTCTGACTGGCACTGTATTTGGCATCCGTGGCAAACGCGCGCCCTGGCGACAGGTAATCAGGGGCAGTTCTGGGGCCTCTTATTGTGTACGATGCAGCTCTCGGTACATTGAACGCAGCGCTTAATACACCATCGGATGCGAATTGTGCTGCGCCCGTAGCCAGGAAACGCCACATGCGGTAGTCCAGATCCGCGAGATATTCTTTTGTTCCCGGATCATTCTGTACTAAGGGACTACTCCATGGCGTAATCACGGCCGGGGAAATGTAATTGACGCCAGCGCCTGTCATTGGATCTCTGCGTTGATACCCACTTAAAACCGGGTGAATACTTGTACCCGCATAGGTATATCCAGAGTGAAGATTAGGGTCGTAGACAGTAGGTACCACCGAATCGGGCGGCGTAGCAAGGTATTTTGCTCTTGAAGCAGTCAGATTGGATGCTCGGGACGCAATCGCCGACATCTGGCGGTATTCTTCCGCGGCATCTCTTTGATCGCTGTCCTTGAGGGTGGCATATCCGTTGTTGAAGCTTTCTGCATGCGTGCGTAGCTGATCGTTGAGGCGTTCACATTCGTCTATAGTCTTGCAAGCCGCTGCCCGCGCATAGGTTTGCATCGCATAATCATCCAGCCTGCTATTGCTACTTTTTTTTAGGGGAAAGTCAGGTTGGCTTGCGTTAAGAGGTAAAGCGCTTCTACTTTTTTCGTTTGGTCTAGTCGCAGAAGTGGCTTTTCCAAAGGTGTAGTGAGGGTTTGCAACAGTATCACTCATCGGCACGGGAAATCGGGAATTTTCTGACGCATATCTCAAATCCATCTCTGCTGGCATGAAGCGTGTTCTGGTGCCATCCGCTACGTCAAAAATTTGTGGCTTATAGCCGCCCGCATCAAAGTTGTCCTTGCTCTGGTAAATGTCATCCTGCAAAAGACGGATGCTGGTGTCAAGATCAGACAATTGCAAGTCGTCCACCATTTTCCTGTTGTACGCTTGTATGTTGAAATCACTGCTCCCGTCAAATTCGTCAAAATCGGGGATGCGGTAGTACAGGCCATCGCGGCCTAGTATGCTGCTGTTTGGCATATTGTTCCTTATCTGTTATTGAATGGGTGATGCAGGTTTTTGCAGCGCAGGAGAGATGTGATATCGCGCATGACGATGCGCTCTGCAATCGCTTGTTGTAGGGTGCGCCGTGCGCACCAGGTGTTGATTTGGATAGTAAAAATTGGATGGGGACGGATGAAGATATGGGATGGTGCGTTACAACGCATACCCTACTCCATAGCCTATGTGCAGGGTGCGCGTATTTGCCCGAATCTACAAAACCAGCTTGCGTTCTTCGACGATGTAGAGCAATTCGTCGAGTGCGTTCAGGAAGGCTTCTTGCGGATCGAGCTTGGGGTATTTCCAGAAGTTCATGAGGCCGAGATGCTTGCAGATGGCCCAGTAGGTCCAGGGTTGTTCAAGGCGCAGGTCGTTGATGAGGGCGTCAACCTCTTTGACTTTTTTATCCCTTTCTATATCCCAGACGGCGTGGCAATCGTCGGCAGCAACGGAATAATTGCTGAGGGCATTCTTGCCGATGACGCCGCCACCGATGCCGGTGTCGCGGGCTATTTCTGCGTGGTTGTTGTTCATCCACATGGCCCATTGGTCGAGCCAATAGGTCAGCAGGTCTTTTTGCTGCTTTTGTGGGTCATTGTTGTTGGTCACTGTGTGTGCAAAATTCTGACGTGCGTTCATGCTTGCTCCTTGTTGTGCATGGGCTGTAGAGGTGTTGCTTGCGTATTTTTTTAGACTTTAAAACTTTAAGACCTCTCAACACAGAGGCACGGAGACACAGAGGGGCACAGAGGAGGGGTGGGCGTATGTTTATTGCGTAGGTTGGGCCGGGCCTCGCTAGGCTACGGGGTATCAGCCCAACACTCGGCCTTTGATAACCTATAACGTTGTTTTGAAGCCGAGTGTTGGGCTGGTAAAACGTAGCCCAACCTACAAGTACTTCAACACTTCCACTTATCTTCCTCTTCGCTTTTCTCTGTGCCCCCTCTGTGCCTCCGTGTCTCTGTGTCCAATGGTTTTGTTCAATAACTAAACCACCCGCCGGTACGATTCCCAATCAAACACCACGGCCTTGCCGCCGCCTTCGCGTAGCCTGTCCATGGAGCGGGTGCCGATGTAGTGTTCCAGCTCAGCCAGGCCCAGATTGCTGATGAGGATGCTGGGTTTCATGACTTCGTAGCGGCCGTTGATGATGTCGAACAGCAGCATTTTTTCTGTGTCGCTGCCAAACTGGACGCCGACTTCGTCGAGTATCAGCAAGTCTGGCTCTACAAATTCCTGTATCAGTTCCGTCTCGGTATGAGGGCTGTCGCGGCGGTAGCTTTCTTTGATGCGGCGTACTGCTTTCAAAACGGAACTCATGACGGCCTGTTTGCCTGCATCCATGATGTGCCTGGCAATGCCCACCGCCAGATGGGTTTTGCCGGTGCCTACACTGCCGCAAAAAATCAGGCTGCGGCCAGACTTGAGGACAACATCAAACTCTTGCGCATAGGCCTGGCAAGTGCGCAATGCCTGCTCTGCGGCGGCGCAGGTCGGGCGATAATTTTGCAGGCTGCGTTCTGCAAAGCGTGCCGGTATGGCGGCACGGCCCAGGCGTTTTTGCCACAGCGCGGCTTGTTGTGCCTGCCGCTGTTGCCGCATGCTGGACTGGCGTTGTTGCGCATCGCTGGCTTGCTGGCATTGCTGGCAGGCAGACCAGATGCCGCTCTTGTGCGAGTAGGCGGTGTAGCTGCCATGCTGCTGGCAATGCCTTTGCTCGCTACTGAGTATTAGTGGACTGTAACCGTTGAAAACAGAGTGCCTTCCGCTTGCGCAACGATCATGACTGCGTTGCAAATGCTCGCGATAGTTCACTATCGCTGTGCTTTGCGCCTTGCCCTGATCGCCGGGCAAGCGTCTTTCACTTCTGTTTTCACGGTTACAGTCCACTATGCCGCCGACGCGGACAAAACTGCTGGTGTCAGAATGAACCATCCTGGGCTATTCCCTGTGCGTAGTTGGTGTTGGCAAACCCTGCGTGCTTGCTGCTGGCGGGTGGTGCGTGGTGGGCAGGCATGCTCCAGTCGGCCTTGTAGTGCTCGTAGGGGCCAAAGAAGGTGGCAGCATGCTTGACGAATTTGGGGGCTTGCCCGCTGGCGGCGATGTAGGCGGCATAGCGCTTCACGCCATCGACCATGAGGGCGGCATCGACACCATCACGCCGTCGCGCCAGCCAGGCTTGCCAAGCTTCTTTTTTGCTGGCACCGGGTCGGCGTGGATAGGCTTGCCAGGCGGTTTCAAATTCAGCAGGGCATTCGTCGAATTTGCCTGGTTTTTTTGGCTTGGCAGGTTTTGATTCTTCACCATCGATTTCCTGGCAGGGCGAAGTCGTGCCAGGTTTTATAAAATTACAGGAATCAGTAATCAGATTATATGAATCAGCCGGAGCAGCATCCGTTAACTCTGGTGCAGGGTTGGTAGCTTGCACAGTACTTGCACTGTGCTGACCTGGTGCTGGCAGCGCACTGGGAGGTTCATTCCTGTGCGGATGCTGATGGGATTTGAACTTGCATATCTGAATATATCCTATACCATCCACCACATAACGCTCGATAAAACCATGTTTGGCCAATGAGTTCAGCAGGCCATCAATATCGCAATCGTCATAAGACATGATCTCGCTTCGGATTCTTTTATGGCGATCTTCAAGCCGGCCCTCTCTGTCAGCCATAGTCCATAAGCCAGCGAACAGCAAGCGGCCAAGAGGAGGGATTTCAGCCAGCAAGTCATTTTTGAAAAAGCTGTGTTTAATATTTCTTGCGCGGGGCATGTAAAAATTCCTTTTAATACTGGTTGAATCTGGCCACACAGGACCTGCAGGTTGAACCGGGCCTCGCCAGGCTACGAGGTATATGTCCGACACTTCGTTTTCTCTGTGAAACCTATGTGGTGTAGCAGGAAGGTTCATGTGCATGCCACATGCCTGCGTAACGAAGGCTGCCTGCAAGCAGCCTTTCCTTCCTCTGTGTCTCGGTGGTGAGTGGTTTTAAGTCTGGTCCCAGACTTATCTACTACTTCTACCCACCACGACATAATTTGCAATACGTATACACAGGCTGATTCTGCGCATTGCAAAACTGCCGTATTGATCGCATCTGCCCACTCCCATGACGACAGCGCGGGCCTTTGCATAAACGACGCGGTGTGATGGTGTGGGTGGGCGAAATCACCCGGTTGTCCAGGTGCTGCCAGTCGGTGGTTGCGGGTGACTGGCTCAGCATGGGCAGGCCCTTGCTTGTGTTGATACTTGATTTTTTCCGCAGGCGTACCCTATAGGGCATGCGCGTGCAGACACCTGACGCAGGATGTCATTTTGTATTGTCATGTTGTTGTCGTGTGGCTGCGTGGGCAGCTTTATTAATGGTGCGGTTGTATAAAACCGGAAGACCTCTCAACACAGAGATGCAGAGGTGCGCAGAGAAAAAAAGCGGTAGAGAAACGAAATGTTGGCAAGTGCGTAGGTTGGGCTACGGGGTATCAGCCCAACACTCGGCATTGAAATAACGTCATCGCTTATCAAAAGCCCAGTATTGGGCTAATGAACCGTAGCCTAGCGAGGCCCGGCCCAACCTACGAGGGCGCCAACATTCTCGTTTTTCCAAGGATTCGCTTTTCTCTGTACATCTGTATCAAGAGGTCTTCATCGTCAAATTTATGCCCCATGCATACGGGGCTTCGGTCGCCAGAAAGACGACAAAATCATCAGCCGGATAGCCAAAACCACAGGCGGCTGATGGTAACCAGGGAATCCTGGTGGAGTAAGTAGATGGTTAAACAGTATTCGCGCGGTAACAGATCAAGGCAGGCGAACGGCTAGTATGTTTAAGGTTGAAGGATAGGTGGGTTGATAACTTCGCTACATTGCCAGATGCATACCTGATTAAAGTAAGCGAGCGCCTCCCCACAAGTTCAATTATATACATTTTCGTATTACCATCCAAGTTTTTTTCACTAATTCTTGGCATTTTTAATGCGATAACGCATAATGCAGTCATGGACGCTAAAACTAATATCAAATATCTCATGGATAAGTCGGGCATGAACCCGACTTCGTTGGCAACTGCCCTGGAAAAAATGTTCCCTGATGAAGTCAGGGTGCCGCAGGCGACGATATTCCGTATCGTCGAGGGCATCACCAAGGACCCGCGCACCTCGTCGCTGGCGCCGATTGCCAAGTTCTTTAATGTCACCCTGTCTGACTTGCGCAGCAAGGATTTGCGCGGGCATGAGAGCAGCCAGCCTGTCGCTGCCAACGATGAACAGATCAGCATTGCTGCTATTAATTACTATGCGGCCAAGGGCTCTTGCGGCGGCGGCGCGCATAATGAAGATGCCGAACCCAAGGGCCAACTGATTAAAGAGCTGGGCTTTTTCAAGAAATATGGCGTCAAGCCTGAGAACCTGGCTGCCATCTATGCTGATGGCAGCTCGATGGCTGACTTTATCGTCGATGGCGACATGGTCATTATCGACCAGACCAAGACTGAGCCGCAGAGTGGCAAAATCTTTGCCATCCAGCATCCTGATGGCCTGCGCATCAAGCAATTACGCCGCGAAATCGACGGTACCTGGGTGCTGGAAAGCCGCAACCCCGATAAACGCACTTATCCCGATGAGCGCATCACGCCTGAGAATGTAGGCTTGCTGAAAATCATAGGGCGCTTTGTTTACAGACAAGGCGGCTGATTTTTTGTGATGGGTTTGTGATGGGTTTGTGATGGGTTTGTGACGATGCGCAGACCCTGGCATGGCGGCATGCATATCTGTACACCCGCCCATGCCAATTTGCTATGATAGCTGCTTGTCTGCAGGGTGATACGCCCGGCGCCCTGCCCCTGCTCTCTGTAATTCCACCACGATGGATGATCAAGCTTCATGCAAACTGTACTCTCGCAAGCCCTCCACACCCCGCGCCTGATCGTGCGCACCATACAGGAAGACGACCTGCCTGACTTGTTCAAGGTATTTTCTGACGACACCGTCACCCGCTTTTTACCGTATATCACCTGGACAGATACCCTCGCTGCTCATAGCTGGTATGCCCGCGTCAAGGAAATGGCAGCGCAGGCATCCGCCGTGCAATGCGTGATGGTCGATAAAGAAAGCAGCCAGGTCATTGGTTCTTGCCTGCTGTTTCGCTTTGATACTGATAGTGAACGCTGTGAGCTGGGCTATGCCCTGGCGCAATCGCACTGGGGTGGCGGTTACATGGCCGAAGCCCTGCGCGCCCTGCTGACGCACGCCTTTGGCGAGATGGGCATCAACCGCATCGAGGCAGAAGTCGATCCCCGCAACCCCGCCTCTGCCCAGCTCTTGCGCAAACTGGGCTTCACCCAGGAAGGCTTGCTACGCCAGCGCTGGAAGATGAAGGGCGAAATCAAGGACACCTGGATGTTTGGCCTTTTGCGCGATGAATGGCAGGCGGCGAACCGGCCAGGCTGATTTTGCAATTGGCGGACATGACAAACCTGAAATGATGCATGCTAACTCGTGGGGGCGGCTTTCGCCGCGAATAGCCGCCACGGTACGCTGTTCGCGGCTAACGCCGCTCATATGGGATGTCATTTCCAGATTGCAGGGCGCATTGTAATGCGCCGTATGGCATGGTCGCACGCGGCAATTTAATTTACCGGCAATAAGCAATGCCAGACAAGCAGGGGGCGCCGTGCGCAGCATAGCCTGGCAATATGGGTTGCGATATTGCTTGTAATATTGCTTGTAATATTGCTTGTAATATTGCTTGTAATATGGATTGTGATATCGCTTGAGAAGCGCAGCCTGCCATTTGGTGCGCATGGCGCACCCTACTCCCGCAAATTGCTGTAGCCATCATTTACGTCAAATCAAACCGCCTTATACCCATTCCCACACTTTTCTCCGTTTACATATAACCAACAATTCCATACGAAATCATACCTTTTAATGCATTTTCGTATTGACTCGATCAATACAAAAGCGTATAGTTCTACTCATGGTCAGACAAACAAAGAAAGCGACACATGAGCACGCAAACTTATTTTGGATTACCCAAAACCTATTATGCCCAACCGGCCACTGCATCCACTGCGGTGCTGATCAACGGGCAAAACCTGATCGACGCCTTTGCTGAATGCAGCATGGAACAATGCAACAAAATGGCCAGCCTGCTGGACCAGGGGCGGTATGAAAACTTTGGCAGGATGATGGCGAAAGTCATGCAAGACTGGCAGCAATAAATAGGGGCCGACGAAAAACCGCCCCAGCTGCGTTGCAGCTCCTAGCCGTACTAAAGTACTGTCTTCGTCGCTGACGCCTTGCTGGAACGATTTTGCGTCAGCCCCTTAGAACCTAAGCATGTAAGCGCATAGCACGCAAAAAAGAATACGCTGGTGAAATCGGTTCGCGGCCCATTTCACACTTGCCGGAGTAGCGTCCGGCACCTTGTCTGCGCTGGCCTTGCACCTTCTGCTGCCGCGTTCACCCGCGGCGGGCAAGGCCAGCGCATCACATTGTCACCTGTTTTTTTCCGGCATCAACAGCCAGCCGCAATGGCGAGCTAAAGCAGCACAGCATGAGCAGTACAGCATCAACGATGAAGTATCACCCGGCATCACCAGGTATCACCCTCGAGCATCACCCTTACAGTATCACCCTTACAGCATCACCCAAAAACTACATTGATTAACACGAGAACGAGTGCGTTTTTCTGTGCGTATGCGCTCGCCCAAAATTTTGTGAGGACTAGTATGAAAACATCCCTGACAGACTGGCTGGTCACTGCCCTGGCGTATATCGTCATCTGCACTGTGCTCAGCATCATCAATAATGAAGAAGACAAAATACCAGGCGCCGAGCAGCTTGAGCAGCCTGAAAAACAGGCGGCACCCGCCAGCCGGGCGGCGGCGAGACTGCATGCCTCAGTGGCTGCCTCAGTGACTGCATCTGCGAGCACATCAATCAATACACAGCTTGCAAAAAAAATGCCTGAGCAAGGCACTGCGCGTAGCGAGCTGAGCCAGCTGGCGCAAGAAGCAGAACGCATGACCGGCTTTGGCGCGAGGGTGCAATGAAGCATAGCCGCCAGTTACATGCCGTGGGCAATGCCCTGTTCGATACACGCAGCAGCCAATGCATGGCGATCGCTTACGGCTGGCAGGCCGAGGCGCATTACGATGCCAGCGGCAAGATCTGCAACCCCGATGCCCTGCAACCGTCTGATGAAGCCATTGCCAACGCCCGCCTGTGGGCCAAGGCACCCGAGCTGCTGGACAAGGCGCAGGCCCTGGCAGCCAGGCTGCCACAAGATGATCACTGGTTTGCTGCCCATGAAGCACAAGCCCTGCGCGAACTTTGCCTGTCTTTAGAGAAAGCCACAACATGAACGATACACATGCTCTCATCAACCACCTGCACATGCGTGTGCGCATCAAGTGCGCCGTATATCGCATGATACGCGACCTTGGTTACAGCCGCCTGGCGGCATGCAAGACTGCGTTGCAACATTGATTTTTGAAATTTTTAAAAATTTTCACACAAGGCGATAACACGAATGGCATCCGTCAATAAAGTGATCCTCGTTGGCAACCTGGGCCGCGACCCTGAAACCCGCTACGCCCCCAGT
This sequence comes from Undibacterium sp. KW1, assembly GCF_009937955.1. Taxonomy (NCBI): domain Bacteria; kingdom Pseudomonadati; phylum Pseudomonadota; class Betaproteobacteria; order Burkholderiales; family Oxalobacteraceae; genus Undibacterium; species Undibacterium sp. KW1. The sequence continues at coordinate 4,758,912 of NZ_AP018439.1, forward strand.
GGCGAAGCCGTCAGCAACATCACCATTGCCACCACCGACAACTGGAAAGACAGAACAACTGGTGAACGCAAGGAGCGCAGTGAATGGCACCGCATCAGCTTCTTTGGCCGCCTGGCAGAAGTGGTCGCCATGCACCTCAAGAAAGGCGCGACCGTCTATGTAGAAGGCAGCCTGCGCACCCGCAAATACACAGACAAAGATGGTCAGGAAAAATTCATCACTGAAGTACGCGGCGACACCATGCAGATGCTCAGCAGCAGATCAGCAGCCCAGGCAGACGGCGCGGATGGCACACCGGCAAAACCCCGCCAGCCCGCCCGCGCACCTGAGACCTGGGACAACATGGATGATGATTTACCGTTTTGAGTGACAGTCAACACCGCACGCGAAACAAGACAACAAGGTAGCAATCAACAAGAGAGCAATTTCGTCTCCTTCAAGTATCAAGGAGAGCGCTTACAACCACACCGCCGAAAGGACACAACATGAGAAACGACATCGCCGTACGCTATGCCCAGGTGGCGCAAATCCTGAGTGACAAATTCCTGTTCATCGAAGACATCATGCGCGAGCTGCGCACTTCGGAAAATTATGCGCGCAAGCTCATCAGTGACCTGTGCTTCTCAGGCCACGTCGTACAACGCGCCACGCCCACGCCCCGTGGCCGCAGCAAGCTGCAGTTTGGCTGGCACAGCGGCAAGCCCGCACCGACCATCTACACACGCCAGATCAAACCACCAACAGACAAGATACGCCGCACTGATCCGCTGATGATTGCCTTGTATGGTGAGGCCTGAGCATCGTTCATCGCACGCATGGTCTTGCGGTGCAAGCAGTAACTGCACCGTAGGAGCGGCTTTAGCCGCGAATGGTCGCCACGACCTGCTGGGTCGCGGCTAAAGCCGCTCCTACAGAGAAAAAATGCCCGTCAGCAGGGTGCGCCCAAACATACCTGGAAGAAGTAGCAAAAACACCGCCCCAAAAAAACACCACAGGAACATCATGCCAATGAAACGCATCACAGGCCCGGACGGCCTGCCCTACCTCATCGAGACACAAGAAGACGACGAGCAATCGAATAACTGGGCCACCCCCGATTTTCAGCCAGCCATGGAGGATACAAGCAGTTTGCCCTCATTTTCTGGCATACCCCGTAACAGCGAGAAGCTCGACAATCTCATGAGATACTTTCCGGTTGCAATGGACGGGGCCACAGACTGGGCCACAAACAGAGAAGACAATGAACAGTTTATTGATCATCTGGTGCACAAGTTCCCTTCTGACATGCAAAAGCTGGCACCGTCTGAGTTACTCCCTTATCTGCACAGGGGTTGGTCCCGGGGTGCAGACAGCAAGAACGCTGAGCAGTTCTTGCCAGCTTTCATCAACAGGGCTGCACCAGGAGAAGAAGGCCTGACGCCATCTGAGCTGCTCCCTTATCTGCGCAGGGACTGGCCCCGCACAGACAATAAGGGCTTGGCCCAGTTCCTTCCCGATACCATCAACATGGCCGCACCGGGAGCAGACGACGCACAAATTCAAGACCAGGACTTTCTCTCACGTCTGCCTGACATGCAGGGTTTGACACCATTAGATTTGCGTCCCTCTATGTATAAAGAGCTAAGCCTCGAAGATGCACGCAAATATATACGCTTGTTACCAGGCACGATGAGCGGCGACGTAGATCCATTTGCCGGGCTCCAATTTTCCAGAAGGCCAAACCCGGATTATGAGCAAAAGCTGGCCGCGCTAGAGGGCAGTGGAGATGGTATGCAAGCGGCCCCACCGACGAGAGGCTTGCTCCTGCGTGCCATGGCGGCTAATGATGATATTGGTCCAGATGAAAATCTGACTGGGCAAAGCCGCCGTGCAGATGATGACATGTCACCTGGCTCCGGCGCACAGGGTACCATCGGCAATCAATTAGGCTTATTGAACAAGTTCAGTTTTCCTCAGTCAAGCGCGGTCAAATCTGTACCAGCCTCGTTCATCCGGCAATCTGAACTTTATGCACGCACGCACTCAGCCCTGCCATTGTTCGATGAGGATGTAGATATCAATCCCTCGCGCTTTCCGCACGATCCTTACATGCCCTCTGATATGCGCCTTGAAAATGATGTTGGTGGCCGTGCTATATCGGGAGATGCAATCAATCAGGGACAAGAAAAGGCATGGGATGAAGGCTTAAGACTCTACGATGATCCTGCCACTGACAATAAGGTGAGCGATGAAGAAGGCGAAAGGCGCACAGCCAAACTCTTGCGCTCGAGACTATTACAGGCACGTGAAGACAGCGACAAAGCACTGACTCCCATAGGGGCGCGCGTAACAAACAGCCCCGAAGCAATCGCCGTTGCGATGGGACAGGATGTCGTCCGCATGAAGAAGGGAATGACCGGCAAGGATATGAAGGCCGACCGTGCCACGTTCAATAAAAATACCGTGGACGAACTACACGAACTGGATGCAATAGCAGATCGTGAAGGCTATAGCGCGGCGAACAGAGCCATGTTGAAGAACACTTATGCGCTGGCACGTTACGGCGCATTAAACAAAGACAATCCAGACTTCATGTGGACAAAATTAGGCATCTTTGCGGCCAATACTGTTCGCCACGGCCTGGTGCAATCCCATAATTCTGCAGATGCCCTTGACGGACTTGGACCCATCCTCCCATTGATGTCCGGCGCATCGGGAATACTGGGCGGCATGAGCGTCATTGAGGCCGCAAAATTAACGCGTGCCATGGCAGACGAAACCCTGAAAGGCCAGATCGATGTACTCAAAGATGTCGGCGGCTTATCGGTCATGCACAAGATGTACGGATCTGCCGCCATGCAGGATGCTGCTTTTGAAAGCATGTCTGATGCCGCCAGAGATTCTTTTAAACTGCAAAGGCAAGCTGAAGAGGCGCGTGATCGTGGCGACATGCAAGGTTTTTACCGGCTGCAGACCGATGCAGCCATAGAGATGGGGCGTCACGAACAAAGCAATTTGCAAACAATGTGGGACAAACCATCCATGGCAGCATTTTCAAAATTAAATGCTATGTTATTGAAAGAAACGGGCATGGCACTGGTTCACCCAGATATCTACATAGGAACCAATCGTGATACCGACAAAACAAACAGCAAGAATATTACCGTTCCACAAGGCAGTGAAGACCTGACCTCGCTTGAGAACCGTGTTAACATCGCACGTAATGGTTTTAATACAATTAATGAAATGCGGCAGACGCCTGAGGGAAATAATTTACTCAACTTCCACCAGCGGCAATTGGGCAGTGGCAGCAGGCTGATAAAACCTTTCTTTAAACCCGACTGGTGGAAATTCAATACATAAAACACGTCACAGGATAATCATGAAAATCATCAAATTGTGTGCATGCCTGATTTTGCTTCATTTTTCCGTTGCCTGCGCTGACCAGGCAAAGCCTGTCCTGCCTGTCATACAGTTACGCATGGACGCACCCGTCAGTGAAGTGCAAGCCAAATCAAGTTACCAATTTGATCAAAAATTCCTGAAGGGCGTACCCGGTAAAGAATATATCACCACGCCGCATGTACTTTTCTACAAAGATGCGGACCTGGAATTTCGCGTAGAAAAAAAGGGGGATATCCGCAGCCTGGCGACATATCTGGGTTATGAAATACGTCATTTTGAAGGTGCCCCCGAATCACTCATTTCACATTTCTCGTTTTTCCCCATTGATGACTACGTCGATGCGCGCACCGCCGTTGAACAGATAAAAAAATTCAGGGATGATTTTATTTCTCAAGGCTTTATATCAACAGATAAACCATGGCTAGACTCTTATGTCATCAGTAGTGAGCAACCGCAGAAGTATTTGACGTCATTGGAAGGACTGGAATCACTTTTCCTCAATTCTCAATCCTACGTCAAAGAAATCAGGGCAGTTGTATTAAAAAAGAATAGCATCGAGATCAAAATAGATATTGTCAACCTCAGGAGAAAATATGGGAGCCGTACCGACGCAGATGATGATCGTCATGCACGCATCGAAGACAGGATTGCCCGCGAAATCAGAAGCCTGACGCCAGCAGAGTTAAAAACCGAACCTTCTTACTCGGTACAAATCATATTTTCACCAACGCGGGAACGGTCTAATCAACGATCAGAAGAAATTGACATATTCAGGCGAGCTGCATCATTGAATGAGCGCAAAGAAAAGTAATAGCCGATATCGCTTGATTTTTATCATGTTCATCATTGTATGGCAGGGACATTGACTGGCTCGCTAATAATCCATCGGTTCCATCTCGTTGGAATACGATCCAATTTTCATTCCACGGAAGGCAGGCAATGAAATGAATCCCGTTGTAAAAATCGATCGCAGTAAAATGCCAAAAGCTAACGACTCTCAAAAATAAAGTATGAATCCCACCCTCAAAAAAATAGCGGGCATTCTTGTTTTAATCTTCCTCGCCGTACTCCCGCTGCTTGTATTTATTTTCTTTCTGGGGCATGAGTCAGGGGAAGAGGTGCGTGAAATTTATTCGTTTGAAGATCAAAAAACACGGGGTGGACAGCTTGTAACTATCTCCAAAGACGGGACACACAATCTTAGATATAGCAGCGAAACTGAGCGCTATGTATTGAATGTTTCATTTTCCCGAAGAGAGATCAGCCTTGACATTTCATTGTTCAACCACGATGAAGATATCATTTCTTATTTAAGGAAATGCAAGGTCATTGAAACAAACGAAGGCCTTACTTTTTTGCAGCCCTCAGGCTATTCGACTTTCATACCACGGTCAGAGCTTCCATGACACTTTGCCTGAGCGTAGCGGCTGACCGGCCTGGTAATGCACCACATGTGGAGTGTGCATACGCAATCAATGTGCAGGATAATGCGAGTATCCATCTCAGTATACTGCTCAGGATATTGTAATAGCAGATATGACCAATAATTCGCAGACCAGCAAACCCGGCGAGACTTCGGCCTCCCCGGCTTCGCCCTATGATGCCAGGAAGCACCCTATCAACGCATTTGACGATAATCAAATACTGAACGGCAAAGAGAACCCTTTGCCTTATTCTTCTGCCAGCATTGACGATAAAAATAAGGTCATCAACGTCAAAGTACGCATGAACTATGACACGCCCTCATTTTTTACGCGCATGATAGGCCTCACCAGCAAACCCAGTGATGAGCAGTTTGAAAAATATGCCAGGCTGGCCGATGACGGTATTGCAAAATACTGGAGCAGAACTGTCAAACTCAATGGGGATGACTGGACTGTCAACGTAACACCAGAAAGATCAACAGAAGGTATGCCACTGACCCTGGCGAACCCAGGCAGCACCATACTTGGTGATTTGAGCAGACGCTCCCGAAATCCGCATCCAGTGTTTACCGGCACTTTATATTATGATACAGATACACTGGATCCTGAGCGCTCTTATGGAATGACTGCGGCACATGAATTTGGCCATCCATTTTTAACACATGCATATGGCATGAAATACTCTTGGGGACATGAAGGTACATCGTCGATGCTGGGTAGCAAACACGATGATGCGCCAGAATATCCCGCGCAAGGCGAGATTAACCTCATGCCTTATCACAGAGATAATTCCAACACCAGAGTTGGACATGACGACATTTTTAAAAGGAGCATTGCGAGTGAAAACGACGTTAAAACGCTTATTCATATTTCTGGTCGTCACAAGTAATTTCTTTATCGGTTTGCCAGAGGCTAAGGCATTGGTACAAAAATTTGATCTCAAGATTGCCGTCCTCAACTCGACAAGTCATGCCATTGAATTTTGTTTTGACGAGCAATCTTGCAAACTGCTTGAAGCGAATAAACAAACTTTTGTAGACGCCTACCAAACTGATAACCAGCCACAAAGATTTGTAGATAAAGTGATTCCGGGATCATTCTTCAAACTATGCGATAAAACGATACCAGCAAAGCAAATGCTGACAGAAGCAGTCCTGGAAAAAGCCTGGTGGAGAAATTACACTTATAAAATGACGATATCCGAAATGGACTATCGTCTTGCTTGCGGTGACGTCAAGCAGTAACCACCGATCAGTTTTTGGTTCGTCTGAAGCCAAGTGGGCAGGGTACATCGTCACGCGCCGGATGAATGGTCGGTAACACAGACCACTCTTTAAAAAGCAATCATGGTACATGTACACAGCCCCACTGCGCAAAAGTGTTGCAAAGGCGCAGGCAGCCCTCGGCTATAATCTGCGTTTTGAAACGCACTTTACATCATGCAAGACCAGCTCACCGCCCTGCTACTGGCACATACGGCCAGCGACGCCACAGAAGCCATGCATTTGACAACCGCGCTGGACTTTGTGCGTACCACCGCCGACTGCGCCAGCCGTGCCACCCTGGCCGGACATGTCACAGCATCCGCCTGGATACTGCACCCCGATGGCCAGTCTGCCCTGCTGACACATCACAAGAAACTCAACCGCTGGCTGCAACTCGGCGGGCATGCCGACGATGCCGACACCAGCATACAGGCCGCTGCCTCCCGCGAAGCGCGGGAAGAAAGCGGCATGGCAGACTTGCGCCTGTTGAGCGATGCGCTGTTTGACGTTGATGTACACCCCATCCCCGCCCGAGGCAGCGAGCCCGCACACTATCATTACGACGTGCGATTTTTATTCCAGGCACAGCATGTGGATTTTAATGTCAGCGAAGAGTCACATGCCCTGGCCTGGGTGCCGTTGGCTATGCTGGCGGCAGAAGATGGCAATGCGTCGGTTGCCAGGATGGCGAGGAAGAGTTTGGGGGTGTCAGGGTTTGCGCAAGTAGCGGCGGCCACATAACAGGCGATGGTAAAACATAGAGGTGTGCAGGTTGCGTTGCTACGCAACATACCCGTTAGTTAAAAATTCTAGCATACCCATTTTACGTAGCGGCCCCATCCCGTCATGCCGGACTTGATCCGGCATCCAGCGGCGTTGTTTGTACACTGATAGCGCACACTCACCGCGCCGCAATACGCCGCCCTGCCGCTGTCCTCGCAGATAAACACCGTACGGCTTGAAGACTAACGACACTGGATGCCGGATCAAGTCCGGCATGACGGGTGGTGGTTTATGCGCGTTGCCAACTTTGTGCGGTATTGTCTTGTACTGCAATTCAAAATAAGATGCTGACAGTGGCTTGTGAATTCTGAGAAGACTGATACGTGCGGTGCGCACGGCGCACCCTACTTTACTGCTGCCCAACCACACAAATCTCAATCCGCCACACATGCCCGTTTCGCCTTGTCGGTACGCAAAAAGCTGGCGCCATTCGCAAAACTGGCGCGGGCACCGCAGTGTGAACTGCATCCATCACCCGTGGCTGACAAGACGAGCTGGTGTTGTTTGACGGTCAGCTTGATCTGGCAGTTGTGGATATCGTTTTCGCCTTTGCCTGGCAGGTAGCTATACACATTGCCAGCCAGCGCGAACTTGCCATTGAGGCTGCAATTGTGCCCATTCGATTGCACGAGTATGGTATTCACCTGTGCCTGGGCATTGCCTGTGCTTTTGATAGTCAGGCAGTCTTGCACTGTCGAGTGGGTGCCATTGGCAAATTCCATGTCATGGCTGAACTCGTAGTTACCATCAAGCTTGCCGTCTATCTTGCTGTTTGCTGTTTCGTCTTCATTCCATTGCACAAGAAATGCAATGCGCCCGACATAGGCATTCTCCAGGCACCGCACAGTCTTGCAGGCATCGCGGGTAGTGCGCAACCAGCGTTGCTGGCTGGATTTGAGTAGCTCGCTGGTATCGGTACCTGTGGCCGGGCTGGCCGCTTTCATCATGGCCTTGTAGGCACCGGCAAGCTGTTCATCGAGATTAGAGAGATTGCTTGTCTCACATATCATGCGTTCCACCGGTTTGGCGGCCTTGCTGCAATCAAAGCTGGCGCCTTGCGTGGTGCTGGCCAGGGTGGTGAATAAAGCGATGAGGGTAAAGGTATAGAGTGTGCGCATAAGTGTTATATCCAGGTGGATTGTGCGGATGCGCATGGCGCAGTTCATTGATGATGTTGAAGCGTTATATATTCAAGCCTTCAAACACATCGGGCATTCATTCTTGCAGCGATGTCAGTCAATGCATGGCCGTAGGGCGCTTTATAATGCGCCGCATATGTGCGTCGTTCACGGCGATGTTTGCCATTGCGTAGGGTAATGAAATGGACGCCCCCCTCCCAAACGGCATCGTGATGTGCCAAAGTAGAGTTTCGACAAACTACTTAACAGAAGGGAAGCGTCATGGAAAAGATTACCGTAATTGGGCTGGATTTGGCAAAGAGTATTTTTCAAGTTCATGGTGCCAATGCCCGAGGCAAGAAGCTGCTGTCGAAGAAACTCAAGCGTAGCGAAGTCATGGGATTCTTTGCATCACAGCCACCGTGCCTGGTAGGGATGGAAGCCTGCGGAGGAGCTCACGAATGGGCGCGGCAGATCCAGTCACTTGGGCATGATGTCAAACTGATGGCACCCCAGTACGTCAAAGGCTTTGTACAAGGAAACAAGACCGATGCCAGAGATGCCGCAGGTATCGCAGAAGCAGCAGTAAGAGAAAGTATCCAGAGAGTGACGATACGCAGCCGTGAAGAACAACAGATACAAGCCCTGCACAGAGTAAGAGAAGCCTGGGTCAAACACCGTACTGCGACCGCCAACCAGATACGGGGCCTGCTCGCTGAGTTTGGTCAGATACTCACTCCCGGCCTGCGCCACCTGCGCCGTGAAGTCGCCCTCTGGCAAGAGCAAAGCCGCGGCATGCTCGGCATACTCAACGGCCTGGTCGATGAGTTACTGCAGTATCTCAGTGAGTTAGAAGAAAGAATTGGTCAAGTAGAGAAACAGATCAAACAAGTACTGCAAAGCAATCCCGCCTGCAAACTGATAGAAACCATCCCCGGCGTAGGCGTCCTCACCGCCACCGCCATCATCGGCAGCTTTGGACGGGCAGAGAACTTTACAGAAGGACGCAAGTTTGCCAATGCCCTGGGGCTGACACCGAGGGAACACAGCAGTGGTGGCAAACAAGTTCTGCTGGGGCTCAGCAAGCGAGGCAATGGTTATGTACGCAAACTCCTCGTCCATGGGGCCAGGTCCGTCTTGCAGGCCAGGATCAACAAACCGGCCTATGCCGAAGACTGGGTCGTAAAACTGGCCAAAAGGCGGGGACACAACATCGCCGTGTGCGCTCTGGCAGCCAAGAATGCCAGGAGGATCTGGGCGATGCTGCAGAGCGGAGAAGTATTCCGTGCTGATCATGCGCAGACCAACGACGTCTGCACATGATCAGCACGGTTTGAAAGAACAGTAGCAACCACAAAGCAGGGGCGAGGCAGGAAGCCAGGTGAAGTAAAAACGTCATGCAGTAGCAGGAAAAATAGCAGCAAAGACAAAGAAACGGAGCACACCACCGATTGTTTGGGCAAACTCAAATGAAGACAGGACAGGTCAGACCGGGATGGTCAATAGCTCGTTCGGCGCACTGTGCGATCAGCACGATAGGGTGATTGAGCGACCATCAGCGTATTTCATCATGCGTCAGCAGTCATCAAGCGGCTGCAATAAAGACCGAATGTATGGCTGCAATCGACTATGTCAGGTTTAATTTGAAAATGCTCTTGCAAATGGGGGGCGTCCATGTATGCGCCGTGCGCACCAACTTTGAATGACGAAAGTGCTTGCGTGATGAAAGCCGGTGCGCATGGCGCCCCCCGCGAAGTAGTACAGCCATTGTTTACATCACCGCAATCAGCCGCACTTGTACTGCGTTTTCTTCTGCCTCTTTGCAACGGTGGCCGATGATCTGCAATTCTTCGAGTACTTCGTTGTTGTCGCCTGATTCGCTCAGCGCCGCTTCGAGTGCGCGTACGCAGATCAGCAGCTCGGTGGGGCTGACCCATTTGGCGTTTTCGGCTGGCCAGTTTTCATCGAGGTCTTCTTCGCTGATGTTGTATTCAACGTCAGAATAATCGACAAATTCGCTCAAGGCCTGCACGCCCAGTTCTTCACATTGGGCGTCGATGTCTTCGAGCTCGTCGAGCAAATAACCGAGATCGTCTGGTGCAACATCGTCGCTGTCGCTTTCAAGCTGTATCCACAAGACCATGCTCATGATTTGGTTTCCGTTTCTGAGAGGGCTTATCTGTTTTGATCAAGACAGCATGCCGCCGTTGACCACACTGACCGAAGTCAACCCGTAGCGCTGGGTTAATGCCAGCACTGTCATCACTTGCTGGTAGGTGGTAGTGCGGCTGGCGCGAAGATGCACGTCGTGACGACTATCCTTGTCCTTGGTCAGGCCTTGAAAATAATCTTCCAGTTGTGCCGTTGTCACTGCCTTGCCATTCCATTGCAGGCTGCCGTCGAAATCAATGTCAACATAGCTTACGTCTGTCGTCCGGCCAAAACTGAGCGTACAGCCACCTTGGCCATATTCAACCAGATGCCTTGCTGGCGGCACAGCCATGACCAGCATGGCGATCAGCGCCAGCAAGATACCTATCATGGGTGTGCTGTCCATAGTCAGCAAGACCTCATCTTCTCTTTGCCTGCCCTGGGCTGCCCGTGCGTGCATCATGTCTTTGTCCTCGTTGTTACTGCGGGATTACTGCTGGAACAGTTGCCGCAGTCATATTACACATTTTATAAAGCTGTTGCAAAGCGGGCAAGCTCAAGTGAAGAGAACAGCTAGACTGGCTGCCAGGACCAATGACTATTGTACCTATCGGGCAATAAAGCTGCCCATGCCTGTCCGTTTTTAGCATCAGCCCGGCAGGCAAAAGAAATTCATCTTGATGTTCTAAGACAAGTTCTGGGGACTGTGGCATTATATTTTAGAAGTAATTGAGAAGTAGACTAAAACCACAGCATAAGTAGCCCTGAAGTAAATAAGCCAGTCTCACACCTGTAAAGGCGCGAAGCATGAAAATCTATTCGGAAATCATCGTTCTGTATGACCACGTCGCCATGCCTGGCGAAGATGATTTTTGTCCGGCGTTCTGGCAGGCAGAAGAGTTTGATTCAGATGGCGATTTTTATGGCGATGATGAATCGAAGGAATGGACCACGCTAAAGCTGACCAAGCACTATGCGAATGGCCGCAATAGTGACTTTCAATTGTATGTACATCGCGAAAAAAGTGGCGATGCCGCGCATGAGCTGGCCCGCTATTTTCAATACCGCAATGATGGCCAGTACAAAGAAAAAAAGAATGTGCAGGAAGCCAAAAACCTGTGCGTAGCCTCGCTTGAAATCAAGGCCGCCTCGCTGGAAGACTACCGCGAATTTTTACGCACCGTGCTTTTTTTCCTCGAACACACCGGCGGCATCGCTGCCAATGTGGGCGGTTTTGATGCGTGGGATTTCAAGACGGAGTTTGTGGATTGATGCTGGGGGCGTTGTAACGCACCCCACATGACTTAATATTCTTTTGGAGTGCCACATACCATTTACCAAGTCTCCTCAACGCGTCATCGACAATTCGGTAAAGAGTCGAAAAAATGAAAAAATTATTGTTGCTTTGTACCTTCCTGGCGGGATGTTCAGCGCAAGTGCAAATGATGCCCAGGGATTCTGGAAAAATATATACTGGTCAGGTCACTGGCAACGGTATGGGTGCAGCCAATATAACGATCACCATCGAAGGTGAGGTTTATGTGGGCACGGTGATACGCACATCGTCAAATGATGGCTTCGGCTTAATACAGCAGTTTGGCAGAAATGGCTCCAGCTTTTCCACGGTCGTCACCAGTGGTGGTTCGTCGAACTTGAAGGCTATCTTGTCATCCCAAAACAGCCGGGGTTTGCGTTGCGACTTGATTTCGAATGGTAATAACGGTGGCGGCGGCGTTTGCATAGATGATCAATCGCGAATTTTCGACGTGATCGTCACCAGGTAATATTTAACAAAATCTGAGCGACATTGTGCGTCGTTACCGGTCTGGAGTCTGGCGATAGGCATTCTTCGGTGCGCATGGCGCACCCTGCAAATCAGCAAATCAGCAAATCAGCAAATCAGCAAATCAGCAAATGATAATGCCTGCATGATAACGCGCACGAAATCACATCCCCAAATAAAAAACCGCCACGGAGGGGGAATTCCGTGGCGGCAAAATACCTAAGGAGACACAACAATCATAGAATATCGGATTAATGTTACACAAGTATGACGACGATATTTTACAATTGCTTACAAGCATGTAATTAACGCCTATTTGTGTCTGCTGCTCAATGCATCTCTGCTGCAAGGCCGCGCAAGGCCATCTCAGCCAACCCGCATCTTGCCGGGATGCGGTATGCCAAGCTCCCTGAGTTTTTCTTCATGGATGCGGAAAGGGCAAGTGCCCAGCCACATGTCTTCTTCCGGGTGGGGGAATTTGCTGGCGACGAAATCGACAAAGCGCCTGACCTTGGCCGACAACTGGCGGCGGCTGGGATAGACCATGGAAATCGACACCGCACCAAAGCAGTGTTCAGGAAACAGCCTGACCAGCCTGCCCTGCGCCAGGTCATCATCAATCTGGAAAGACGTGCGCAAGACCAGGCCCATGCCCGCCAGGGCGCAGGCGCGCAGCACGTCGGCATTATTGCTGATGACCTTGCTCTGGATAGGGATGTTGCGGTAAGAGTCGCGGCCTACGCGTTTGTCAAAGGCCATCCAGTTATCGCGCAAAAAATCATAATTGAAATTGAGGCAGCGGTGGCCAGAGATATCCTCAGGCGTGGTGGGCGTGCCATGTTCCTTGAGGTAGCTGGGCGAGGCACACAGCAGCACTTCAGACGTGGCCAGCTTGCGCGAGATCATGCTGCCGTCTATCTTTTGCAGGTCCAGGTAAAAGCCGACATCAATACCCTCCTCGACCAGATCAACCTGGTGGTCAGTGATTTTGATATCGAGCATGACGTCGGGATAATCCCTGGCAAATTCGGGTAAAAGCTGCGCCAGTTGCGCTTTGCCGAAATGCGGCACAGAATAGATGCGCAAGGTGCCGCTGGGTTTTTTGGCCGCATATGAGGCGATGGCATCGGCATCGTCAATATCGCTCAGGATGGCACGCACCCTGTCCAGATACACCAGACCCGTCTCTGTCAGCGACAATTTACGGGTAGAGCGGTTCAACAATCGCGTGCCCAGATGGCTCTCCAGATCCGCGATATAACGGGTGACAACGGCGTTAGACATGTCCAGGGCCGTAGCTGCCTTGGCAAAATTGCCCAGCTCTACAACCTTGGCAAAAGTACGCATTGATTGCAATCTGTCCATTTTCAAGCCCCTTATTGTTCCTGATTCAGCAATAGTATATTCCCATTTTCATACTTTATTGTTGAATCCGAAAAGTCTACACTTCTCTCCATCGGTGCAGTGCAACATAAATCAAGCTCTACACCGCGCCGCTGGCGACGACTTGTTTCAGTTGTTATCGGAAGTGAAATTTCACTTCTCATGACAATTGAGCAAGATCACCGAGGCGGCTATCTCTGAAAACTTACTTATTGATAGGAACGATCATGAATGCGAAACAACTCTTTTTGGCAACCAGCCTGACATTTTTGACAGCAACTTCTGTTTTTGCTGCTGACAACAACGCTGAAAGCACTGCACCAAAAACCCGCGCCCAAGTTTTGGCAGAACTGCAAGAATCCCGCGCCAACGGCGAAGAAATCGGCATGGAAGGCTACTCCTGGTACCCAGCCCAAAAAGCTGCCCTGGTCAAAGCCAATGAAACACGTCTGGCAGCAGAAAAAGCCAATGCTGAAAAAGTAGCGACTTCCAAAGCACAAAAATCGGCACAGAACTAATTTGACGGTTCGGCTGGCCAGGTCATTAACTGGCTGGTCTTTGGAATGATGAAACCCGGTGATCAGTGATCAGCCGGGTTTTGTTTTTTTGATGTTACGGTTCTTTTGGAAGACCTCTCAACACAGAGGCACAGAGTCACAGAGGGGGCACAGAGAAAACCTAAGATGCCATGCAAACTCCTGTAGGAGCGGCTTCAGCCGCGAACATTTACACCGTATCGACCATTCGCAGCTGGAGCCGCTCCTGCAATTACTCTGCCCTTTTCTAGGTCAAGCCAGACTTGATCTGGCATCCAGTGGTTCTGCAATCATGCAAAAACGCTTAGTCTGATCGTCCAGAAGTTTGCACTTTGTAGTAGGACTCGATATCTTCTAGTGCCATTCCCTCCAAAGGTTCATCTATATCGTGTTCGCGCGCAAAAAATACGAAACTCCGGGCAACAGTCTCAAACTGCAGAATAGCGCAGCCTAAATCCATAAAATACAGCGATCCACCCTGAGCCTGCCCATAGTCAGCGCTGTGGCCAGCAACATAGAGCGCAGCTTGAAGCTTACCCATTTGGAGGACATCTTCTCCAGAAAAAAATAGATGTTTTAAGTCATCTGGATAAAGCTCAATCGCGCTAAGTTTTCCTTCCTCATAGTCGCATGATCCAATGCCATCCATCGTCGTTTGAATAAGTTCTACTTCCGATTCCGACATGCCAAATTTCAGCGCCCCTACTCCAACGAAAGGTTCAAAAACAAGATCCATCATTAACATTCCTTACCATTTCCTGAGCACACTAGCTCGCTTTTTTTCAGACCATCTAACTTCAAACAGGGTGAAAAAAATCCGTTTAAACTGGCTATGCAATTTGCTTTTTAATACTGAATTGTAAAGCATCTCAGAATATACTGCATTTGCATTCAGAAAACAGAGTCAGGTTTTATATACACACATTTCTTTTACGTAGTTATGTTTGAGCTGCCCGCGTTTTCCCCAACCGAAACCGCAAAAGCAGTTGAATGCCAGCAGCAAGACACCCTGACCGTGCATGACCAACGCCGCTGGATGCCGGATCAAGTCCGGCATGACGGGTTCAGAGGTGCTGCTTAAAAAAACCTTTGCCTGTTTGCACAGCACCGTGATGCAGCTGTAACGGCAGATACATTGCAATGCGCCGCATGAATTCTGCCTACTGCCTGCTTCATTTTCCCTGCCATACAAAATCCGACCCCGTAGGAGCGGCTTTAGCCGCGAACAAATGCGTAGTGGTGGCGATACACGGCCAAAGCCACTCATGCAAACCTTGCACCACCGCCCGATGCATGAGTTGTTTTTTGCATGGAGGAATGCATTCGACATTGCAAATATCATTATATTAAATAACAATATACGAAGACTGATTTGAAGATAGGAACAAGAGCCGATCAGTTGCCTTGCTTCGTCGCATGCAGCGAAGCGGTCTGGGCGTTTTGCTGTTCTGTTCCTGAATCCAAGCCTGGTTTTGCCAAACTCAAGGAGAAGTCCATGGATGTCTTGTCCACCGCTGTCACCACCTCAGCCGCTACCTCAGTCCCTACCCCCGCCCGCCGCCGTTTCTTGCAGACATCCACCGCCCTTGCCACAGCCAGCATGCTGGGTATGTCGGGCGAGGCCAATGCTGCACCGGCACTGCACAGCAAACACAACCTGGCGGCGCTGGCACGCAGTATGGCCGGGCGCCTGATTTTGCCGGGTGAGCTGGGTTATATGATGGCCGCAGCGCCGAATAACCAGCGCTATGCCGACATCCTGCCCATCGCCGTTGCCATGTGCGCCAATGACAGAGATGTGCAGTTGTGCCTACGCTGGGCCATCGACAACCGCAAGCCCTTTGCAGTGCGCTCTGGTGGTCACAATTACGCAGGCTTTTCTACTACCAGGGGTTTGCTGATTGATGTGAAGGCCATGAATGGCATCAGGCTGGATGAAAAAGAGAATACCTGCACCATCGCCGCCGGTGTCAGTAACCAGGATATGGCCAACTTTTTTAGCGGCAGCAGCCTGGCTGTGCCGTCTGGCCGTTGCCCGACCGTGGGTGCGGCGGGTCTGGTGCTGGGTGGTGGCTGGGGGTTTTCTGCGACCCATGCAGGCCTGACTTGCGACAGCCTGAAATCTTCAGAAATTGTTTTACCCAGCCAGCAACTGGTAGTGGCCGAAGACAAGGGCAGCTATCAGGATTTATTTTGGGGACTGCGCGGCGGTGGTGGCGGCAATTTTGGGGTGAATACCTCGTTCACCTTTAACCTGGTCGACGTCTCGCACAACGTCACGATTTTCAATATCCTCTGGCCTGCCCAGCTGCAGCTGGAATTATTTTCTGCCTTGCAGGACCTGCAGCAAAATAATCCCACCACGATTTCTACCCGCAGCAAAATCGTGCCGCGCCGTGCTGGTACCAACTACACCATGGCAGATTTGCAGGTCACGACCCTGGGCCAGTTCTTTGGTGGTAAAGAAGCCGCGCTCAAGGCTTTGGAACCGGTATTGAAAATGCTCACGCCTGCCAAGGCTGACATTCGTGAAATGACTTACTGGCAGGCGCGTGATTACCTGATCACCGATGACCCCAATGGCATGTATGACCTGCGCTCATCCTATGTGGGCGAAAAAATGTCACCAGAGGGCATGGAAATGATGCTGCGCTGGATGCTGAAATGGCCTGGCGGTTCACTTGTGCCAGAAAACATGGGCATCCTGTTTGCGATTGGTGGCAAGGTGCGTGAAGTGCCAGTCAATGCCACCGCCTACCCCCATCGCAATGCCAATTATATTTTTGAAATGGAAGCCGCCTGGGGGCCGATAGACAAGCTGGACGTAGTGCAGAGACAGCAACAATGGCTGCGCGATTACTTTACTGCCATGAGCCCTTTTGTACTGCCGCAAGCCTATGTCAATTTCCCGAACCGCGAGCAACCAAATTGGGCAAGGGCTTATTATGGCCCTAACCTGGATCGTTTAAAGCTCGTCAAACACAAATTCGATCCGCACGATTATTTCAAGTTTGAGCAGAGTATTCCGCAGAAGTGAGCAGGTTTGCAGTGCATGCAAAGATCGATATTTTGTTGCAGGAAAGGCTTTAGCGATGATTTGCCAATGCAAGTTGATTTTGAAAGTGATGGATGATGTCCAGTAAAAGTCTCAATTCACGTATACCAGCTTATAAAGCCGCATTCTCCGATGGAGAACTGCAAAAGACATACCAGGATTTAGTGGGGATTGTGCAAAATCTTAGAACAGAATTCACCAAGAAGTACAAAGGTGAATACTCGGTTGCGGGTGTATTACATGGATATGTCGATTTCACCTATTTCTACCTGCAAAATGACTACCTCAAGCAGAAAAAGCTAAAGCTCGCGCTGGTCTTCAACCACAAAAATGTCAATTTCGAACTATGGCTTCTTGGGCAAACAAAAGATGTGCAGATTCTTTATTGGAGAAAATTAAGAGATGTGAAATGGGTAAATAAAGAGGCCATGCCAGAGTATTCGATCTTCGAAGTCCCGCTGCTGCTGGAACCGGACTTTGATAGCCCGACAAGGCTATCGGAGTCCGTTCACAGTCAATTTAAAACGCTGTCCCAGGAAATTTTCAACACGCTGGCGGCTTATGAGCAAGCGTAGGTACGATTAGCGTGAGCGTAATCGTACGCATGTCAGCCGTCATCATCATTTTTCTTGAAAAAATAGTGCCCCCGATATTCCGGCTATCTACCGTCATTTCAGACTTATCATGCGTACGATTGCGCTGCGCTAATCGTACCTACGCGGGCTTGCACAAGCAATGGCGCTGGATGCCGGATCAAGTCCGGCATGACGGGTTTGAGAGCGCGCATATAAATCACGCAATACGAACTCGCAAGCCTTTTTGTTCTGTTGCCGGATGCACGGTCACATCCACCGCCAGCAATTAACCCCAACATTGTCATTCCAGACTTGATCTGGCATCCAGTGTCGTTACAGGCTGCCGTGCTGCCTATAATGTCGATAGTCTCTGTAAACTTGTGGAGATAGGCACTTTATGAAAAACTGCTACTGCCATGATCAACAAACCCCACGAAACCTATCTGCGCGAACTAAGGGAGACTGACTCCCCTTACCTGCTCGCCTGGCAGCTGGTGTCATTCTTAGCACTAGCCCCGGAAGACCAGCATGCTGCGACGGGACCATGCGAGTCTTGGTTTGTCAAAGAAGACAGCAGCAATGCCGGTGCCAACTATTTCACTGGCATGCTGCTTTTATTATGCCAGACAGGTCATGGCCATCATTTTGATGACTGGGCACATGCAGAAGCAGATGAGATGGAAAAAACTCTGACGCGTATACATCGCAATCTGCATTTCTACAACTGGTCAGCCGCACAATTGCAGCAAGATCAGGACTGGATATATCTACGCGCCCTAGCCAATGCCATGCTGGAGAAAGCGGGAATCTGGATCAATCCCCCAAAAAACCTCTATGGTTTCCGGATCATATGGAAATTGATTGAGTGTTCTTATGCGGCGCCTACGCGGTCAGCCATCTCCATCATCAAGCATTAGCCCCAAAGCCGTCATACCAATGCTATATTCTGCCATCAATAAACATGCAGAAACCAGGCTCCACAAACATGCAGATCAGCACCCTCTCCAACGCCGCTGACATCAAACCTAACGAAGACCTGGCCTGCCACTTCACACACGCTGACGGCACCCTCGATGTGCTGATGTTTGACGGTGCCAGTTCGGTATCGGACCAGCATTATCTTGATACCGAGCTAGGTGACCCGGCCTGGTTTGTGCAGCAATTTGCGCTGGCGCTGCAACAAACCGCCACCCCGGCACACACCCAGGCAGATTGCATCGTACTGGCCCTGCAAACCTTGCGCACACAGCACAGCAGCCTGTTGCAAACCGCTGCCATGCCCGCCTATGCCTGGCCGATTGCAGCCCTGAGCTGGCTGCGCATGCCAGCGGATGGTGAAGAGTGCAGCCTGTATGCCCTGGGCGATTGCAAGAGTTTTTTGCTTGATGCGCAGGGTGCAGCCATTGATCTTGACCCGTATGACAACCCGCAGGAAGGCATACTCAAGACGGCGATAGAAGAATTAAAACAGCAAGGCCTTGATGAACAGACACGCTGGGCCAGACTCTTGCCCATGCTGCGCGAGCGCCGCGTGGCACAGAACAACAGCCCGCAGCCATCGATACTCTGCCTGCACCCACAGGGCCGTTTTGTGGCGCGTGAATACAGGTTCAGTCTGGCAGCCGATGAGCGCCTGTTCCTGATGACGGATGGTTTTTACCGGCTGGTCGATAGCTACCATCTCTACGACGACCAAAGCCTGATGCAGGCTTGCGCAACACGTGGGATGGAGGCGATGATGCAGGAATTGCGCATGCATGAAATGGGAAAAGAGGGCAAGGCAGGTGGCATGACAGTGAAGAAGGCGGATGATGCGACGGTAACGATGTTGAGCCCGGGTGAGTGAAGATGCAGCTACGAACAAACATCGCGTGAAGTAGGGTGCGCCGTGCGCACCGCCTGGCGTGCTCAAATCGGTGCGCACGGCGCACCCTACTAACACATACACAATGACCACCACCAAACTACGCATCGCCGCCTTCCAGCGCTACCCTGTGTTTGACGACCTGCAAACGGTGCTGACGCAATTGCATACTGACCTGTGCTGGTGCCAGGAACAAGGCGTTGAACTCGCCCTCTTCCCTGAATGCTATCTGCTGGGTTATTCGTCCGATGCACAGGTGGTTGCACGACGTGCCATCGCCACCGACAGCCCGTTTTTCAAACAAGTACTACAGCAATTATCCGCCGTCAACACCGACGTCATCCTGGGATTTTTTGAGCAGCGAGTGGCAGGCATCTACAATTCTGCCGCCGTGCTAAGGCAAGGCCTGCTCATGGGTGTATATGCAAAGCAGTACCCCAATGAGCGCGGCATAATGGCTGGCACGGCCTCGCCGGTATTTGAAAAATCTGGATACACTTACGGCATCAATATCTGCAACGACGCCAATTACCCGGATTGCGCGGCAGAGCTCTGCCAGCAAGGTGCGCGCCTGCTGTGCTACCCACTGAACAATATGCTGGCACCCGTTACGGCGGAAAAATGGCGCAGCAAGAGTGTTGATAACCTGCGCCAACGTGCCATCGAAACTGGCTGCTGGGTGGCATCTGCCGATGTGGTCGGTAAGCATGAGGGCAAAATCAGCCACGGTTGCACCTGCATTGTTGCGCCGGATGGTCGTGTCGTTGCCCGTGTGACAGAAGGGCAAGCTGGAGTTGCGGTATTCGATATAGGCTGAATGCAGTCACTAAATTTTGCGCGCGCTTATATTTCATACAAAGGTATTGCCCATCAACCAAATTGCCTTTTCATCGCCTTCAGCAATTCTATTCTGTCTTCTTCAGCTCCAATGATGGCAGTTTGAATCGGCATTTTAGGTGCTGGAGCAGGCAAACTGGGCAAGCTGACTTGCTCATACCTTGCTGCCAGGGCCAATGCATTTTTACAGTTCACATCTTGCAAGGCGGCCCACACTGTCTGAATGATCTGGCCTGTGAGCTTACGCGAAAAATAGGGTTCTCCTAAATCACGCCCCGTTTGTACGACAAGCTCTCCATTTTTTATCAGAATGGATTCGACTGACATCCCGTCTATAGCTATGCCTGAGGCGTCGGCACTCTTGCCAGAGACAATTGCACTTTTTACCCATTCCTGAAAACACGCGATGGGTAACTCACACTGATCCCTATACGTCATCATGGGAGCCATTTCAAACAGGTGCCATATCATCCATCGGGCAGCGACTACCCTTGCCTCAACACACTGCCCATCACTGATGATGGTGATGCAGATTTCTGGATCAAAAGAGGGTTTCAGTAATAAGCGCAATGCCTCTCCAGCGGATTGCAGGACAGGGTCCACAGCAAAACCTGGCATACCCATGGCCTGGCAAATATGATGGGCGGTATAGTCGTCTGAGCGCATGCCTGGTCTTTCGAAAAAAATCCTTGTCTGGAGAAGTTTCATTGTACCAAATGCCCAACACGGACAACATGGATCCAGAGACAATCATGACCTGCTATTTACTATTGCCTTGGAAAAATATTTCACATCTCCACAACACCTCTTGTCACATTCATCAGTTACACTCGGCAAACGTGTGCCGTTCCTTGGGCACGCACATTCCCTGTAATACCCTACAAACTTAAAACTTGCCTGCCAAAAACGGGCAAGACAATGGATTCAGCATGAAATTCTCAGCCAAGATCGTCCTCTGCTCTGCCATCCCGGCCGTCCTGTTTACCATAGGCCTGGCCACTGCCATCACCTCGTTGATGGCGACCCGCAGCCAGTTTGATAACTATATTTCAACTGAGCAGGCGCTGGAACGCAGTATTTCTGAGATGTATGCCCAGGGTTTGCAGATGGGGCAGGCTTTGCGCAATGTCGTACTGGACCCGTCGAACAAAAAGGGTGTGGATAATTTTTTAGCGGCACAAACTGCCTATGAAAAAGCCTATGAAGAGGCCAAGAAAATATCGGCCAGCAATAACACCTCGCAAAGCCTGGCTGAGCTGCCCAAGCTGCGTGCCGCCCATGCCCAGGCGCAGGAAAAAATAGTCGCCATCCTCAAAGAAAAAGGCGATGCTGCCCCGGTCTTGAATGCAGAAGAAACCCCGGCCTGGCGCAACCTGCGGGCTGAATTATTAAAGCAGCGTGATGAGGCGGGCAAGCGCTCGGCGCAGGAACATGCGAATGTCAACAGCAAGGTCAGCTTCACTATCACGCTCTCGCTATGTCTCGCTGTTCTGGCGGGGCTGGTCGCTGTGTTTTTGAATTTCTTTTGCCAGAAAACCCTGCACAAAGAACTCGGTGGTGACCCGTCGCAAGCCAGGAATGCGCTGTCGAATATCGCCAGGGGCAACCTCGCGCAAAACATAGACAATAATGCTGGTGACGACAGCCTCATGGGCGTGCTGCAAGAGATGCAGATGTCACTGGAATCGCTCGTCAATGGCGTGCGCGGTTCGGCCAGCGGCATAGCCCAGGCCACCAATGAAATTGCCTCTGGCAGCATGGACCTGAGTAACCGCACCGAGAGCCAGGCCAGCTCGCTGGAAGAAACTTCGGCGGCGATGGATGAACTCAATTCCACCGTCAACCATAATGCCGACAGCGCCAAAATGGCCAACCAGCTGGCCGCCCAGGCGTCTGAAGTCGCCAGCCGTGGCGGCGACGTCGTCGAGCAAGTCGTGGGCACCATGCGCGGCATTAATGAATCATCCAAAAAAATCCAGGACATTATCGGCGTCATTGATGGCATCGCCTTCCAGACCAATATCCTGGCACTGAATGCCGCAGTCGAAGCCGCACGCGCCGGTGAACAAGGGCGTGGCTTTGCCGTGGTCGCCAGCGAAGTGCGCTCACTGGCTGGCCGCAGCGCCGAGGCCGCCAAGGAGATCAAGGCCTTGATAGGCAGCAGCGTAGAAGCCGTAGGCAAAGGCACGCAACAAGTCGATCTGGCAGGCAGCACCATGGCTGAAGTGGTCAGCTCTATCCGCAAGGTCAGCGAAATCGTCGCCCAGATCAGCGCATCCAGTGCCGAACAATCGACAGGCGTAGGCCAGGTCGGCCAGGCCGTGACCCTGATGGACCAGACCACCCAGCAAAACGCCGCCCTGGTAGAACAAATGGCCGCCGCAGCAGCCAGCCTCAATGACCAGTCGGGTGAATTGATGAATGCGGTGTCGGTGTTCAGGACCAGGCAGAGTGGCGGTGCTGTACGGGCAGCTTGATGGCTTTGCAGGACCGATCAGGCCAATCAAAGCAGCACATTAAATCACCAGCACGGCAAGCAATACAGGCAAGCACAAAAAGCCTCCCAGCATGATCCCCGCCCGCACCCGCGGGCTGGCCGCCGCAGCTTGCCTGCGCAGCAGGATAAGGCGGGTAATAGCGCCAGAAATCAGACCTGCGCAGACCAAAGCAAGACTCCAAAACAATATGACTACCCCGAATGACGAAGCATGATGGTCTGGATCAATCATCTCTCTGAATGTATAAATAATGATGGCGATAGCAGGAAAAATCAGGGCCAAAACCGCTATCGTCAGTGAGCGGCGGGTATGCATTGATGCCGTTATTAGAAACGGAACTGCATACAACGAGACGCATAAGAAAAGGAAAAATTTCATCAAAGATGTACTCTGGAAAAAGTTCAAGTACGAGGCCAGATAAACCAGTACACCATGGCAGGGTAAGGTAACAGGCATAACCAGAAAATCGCACAGCGTAGTTTGGGCAAGCCCATCCAGCCCTTTTTGCGGAGAAACAGCAACCGGGCAAAAGCACCTGCCAGAAAACCTGGCATCGTATAGACCAGCGGCAAAACTGCGTAAACCAGCACGAATGAATTGCCCTGGGTATCATTGAGTGCACTCAGGGTTACGCAGGCAAGCAAGGTCAGGATGCTGGTGTTGATGATGAGGGTACGGCGGCTGCACATCAAGGTGATGATGAACAGCATCACATAAATAAATCCCCCAAAAAACAGATAAGGTCCCATGTGGACTGATACTCCAGAATTGTTGTATTGTGCCTGCAGCTTAGATCGCAATCATGACAAGCAATACAGGCAGGCACAAAAAGCCTCCCAGCATGATCCCCGCCCGCACCCGCGGGCTGGCCGCCACAGCTTGCCTGCGCAGCAGGATAAGGCGGGTAATGGCACCCGCAGCCAAAGCCGTGCTCACCAAAGCGACACTACACATAAGTATGGCGACCCCAAATGACGAAGCATTATTGTCCGGGTTACTCACCTCCCTGAATGCGAAGATGGTGAATGCGATAATGGGTAAGCCAAGAACAAAGCCTGCAATGGCCAGTGCACGGCGGCTGGGCATGAATGCCATGATGCAGAAGGGTAAAGTGTAAAAGGGCAAGAATACAGAAAATAAAAAGCTCATGAGAAATGTCATACCTGAATTCAGCAATGATGGTGGCCCACGGGATCAAGCCTTATGCAAGCCCGCGCCGCCATTGAGTACACAGCATGTCATGTCCAGTTGAAGGGAGTGTGTGGTGGGTGTGAAGAATGGAAATATTCTTGATGGGCGCTAGTCCGAGAACACACTTGTACGTTGCAGCTACCGTAGCGTCAAGCATGGCCGTCATGTAGGGCGCATTGCGATGCGCCGCATGGGTTGCTCACATTCAGTACAGGTATTTTTTCCAGTAGGGTGCGCCATGCGCACCGGGGTTTTGGCTTGCTCACTGATTGCCACTAACTCAGGACGGTGCGCACGGCGCACCCTACAGAATTAATCGACGTTTGGCGTGTGTAGGTACGATTAGCGCGAGCGTAATCGTACGCATGAGGTGCCGCAAACCGGGGCAATATCTGCACGGCATGCAACATCCCCATGCGGCGCATTGCAATGCGCCCTACGCTTATCCTGTTATCACTATTGCCGTGATTTTACGGCTTGCGCTACTGCGCCGCGCCTGCCACATCCGCCAGCGGGAAGCGTAATGACGAGCGCAGTAGCTGGCTCATCGGCAGTTGCAGTTTGATGTTATGTGGCGGGATGGCTTGCATGAACCATTTGTCGTACATGCGGTAGATGTCGCCATCGAGCATGATGCGGCTGAGTTCCTGGTTCAGCAGGTGTTTGAAGGCGGCATCGTTTTTGCGGAAGATGATGGCATAGGGTTCGGTCGATAGCGAATCACCGACTACCTGAAAATCTGCCGGATGTGCAGCGGCAGCGCGCAGGCCGTAGAGCAGCACATCATCCATCGCAAAGGCGGCGGCCTTGCCTTGTGCAACCATGGCAAAACCTTCTGCATGGTCTTTGCTCTCGATCAGGTTCAAATTCAATGAGCGTACCTGGCCACGGTCTGCCAGGGTTTGCGCATTGGTCGTGCCCTTGGTGGTGACCACGGTCTTGCCGCGCAGGTCACCCCAGTTGCGTATGCCAGAATCGCTGCGCACCAGCATCTTTGCACCGGCGATGAAATAGGCGATGCTGAAATCAACTTGCTTGCGTCTTTCTGAGGTATTGGTGGTGGAGCCGCATTCAAGATCAGCCTGGCCATCAGCTATGGTTTGCAGACGGTTGGCCGGGGTCACGGGCAGGTATTTGACTTGCAGCGCGGGCAGCTTGAGTTCACGTTTGACGGCATCGACGATTTTGAGGCAGATATCCAGCGCATAACCAACCGGGCGCTGTTGCGCATCGAGATAAGAAAACGGAATCGACGATTCACGGTGCGCAATGATGATGGTTTTGCGTTCGCGGATAGTGCTCAGGGTGTCGCTGGCCATGGCTGATAATGGCAATAGCAGAATGACGAAATGCAAAATAATCTTGGCCACAAAATACTCCATCAAGGTAGTTACGCTGCCTCGGCCCGCTTGACACAGGCCTGAGCGAGTATCGTCGTAGGATCAAGCAAGGCAACCGTCTTGCCAGCAATGACAAACGCCGAGTCTTGCTGCAAGACCAGCGGCAACTCGGTGCAACCGAGGATGACAACTGCCGCCCCCTGCTCCACCAGGTGTGCCAGCGCATCGAGCAAATCCTGCCGGGCGACACCACCGGTATGGCCCGCCTTGATGCCCAGCGGGCCGTAGATGGCGTTCATGACCTTGTCTTGATGCACCGCGTCTGGAGTAATAAGTTCAAAGCCCTGCCCAACGGCGGCATCATGATAAACGCGGCTGGTGATCGTGCCAGACGTCGCCAGCAGGCCCACTTTGGCAGGCAAAGTGAAATGCGCACGGATGTAGCTGACCGTTTCTTCCAGCATGTTGACGATGGGGATGGACAGATGCGCCTGTATGCGCTTGACGTAGGCATGCGCGGTGTTGCAGGGGATGGCAATCAGCGCCGCCTCGTTTTCTTCCAGGCGTTTGCAGGCAGAATACAGGGCGATGGTGGGGTCTTCGCCATCGGCAATCAGGTTGGCGGTGCGGTCAGGTATTTTGGGGTTATGTTCGACCATGATCTTGATATGGTCCTGATCACGCGCGGCGTGGGTGTTGTGGATGATCTTGTCCATGAAATCAACCGTGGCTGCTGGCCCTACGCCACCGACCACACCGATCTTGAAGCTGCGCGGTTGCGGTGCCTGCTCATTGCGCAGCGCATATTCGACATATACCTGGTTGGTATCAACGATGGGTATGCCACGGCTGCGCAGCAGGTCAGCCACAATGGCAACATCGGTGGCACCCGAGACAATTACGTCAGCCCCGCGTGCCAGCAAATGCACGCATGCTTCATGCAGGCGATTGACGGCATCACCCTGCAGATTGCCGGCCTTGATACCCTGCTCGCCATAGATCGCCGACATGACGCAGCCGTCCTGCACGGCATCGTCAGGATACACGACCGTAATACCTGAACCTGCAAAGTATTGGTCAAACAGTTTCTTGTTTTTGACATAGGTCGATGCCAGCACGCCAACCTTGCAACCAGCAGGGAACTCTTGCTGCAAATGGGCCAGCAAGGCATCCATGATATTGACGATAGGGGTGGCCAGCTCGCTTTGCAATTCCTTGATGAAGGTGTGGCTGATAAAGCAAGGCAGCAGCACGCGCTCTACCTTGCTTTTTTCGAACTGCTTGATCATGTCGAAAATGTATAGTTTGCGCGCATTCAGGTTGGGGTTTTCACCGCCTGAGTTCTCATTGCCTTCAAACGGGTGTTGTTCAAAGAACAGCTCATAGCGCTCAGAAATGCTGTCGCGCGCCAGTGCGCGGGCGACTTTGAAATAGACATCCACACCTGCCAGCGTGCCCAGGCCACCGATGATGCCCAGCCGGGTTTTGTGTGTTTCTGGTTTGATGGTCATGTTCATGGCAGGTCGATTTTCTTTTTTGGACGTACCAATAAAGATACCGGATAGCCAGAAAATGTTTATGCAAAATCGGTCTAGTTCTATGCCGATACTACATAGATGGTTTTTTGTACCGCGCACGGAGCTACAATGGCAGTCATCAAAGTGCTTGGGGAAGCGCTGGGGGACGCATTGGGAACGATATGGACATCAAATGGCTGGAAGATTTTTTGAGCCTGGCGCAGACACGCAATTTTTCTCGTGCGGCAGACGACAGGCATGTGACCCAGTCCGCCCTGAGCCGCCGCATCCGCAGCCTGGAAGCCTGGGTAGGTGCCGACCTGGTGGACCGCAGCACTTACCCCCTGGTGCTGACACCAGCCGGTAAAATCTTCAGTGCCTCGGCAGAAGAGGCGATGCGCCTGTTGAACGATACGCGGGCACAACTGCGTGTGCGCGGGCCGGATGAAAACCTGCTGCGCATCTCTGCAGGCCACACACTGTCGCTGAATTTTTTTCCCATGTGGTTAAAGAGCGTGCGCTCGCAAGTGGGCGAAATCCACGCCAGCATCCTGCCTGCAAATGTGCATGATTCTGTGCTGTCCCTCGTCGAAGGCAATTGTGACCTGCTGCTGTCCTACTACCATGCCGACCTGCCGGTGGAACTTGATGCCCTGCGTTATGAATATGTGAGCCTGGGTACCGAGGTCGTCTTGCCAGTATCCGTGCCCAGCCGCAAGGGCACGGCCCTGTACAGCCTGCCCGGCAGCAAAGCCAAACCCATTCCCCGCCTCAACAACATCAAGGCATCCTTCTTTGGCCGGGTGGTAGAGCGCGTACTGGCCCGCTCAGACCAGCCCTGCTATTTTGTGAATGCCTACGAGAGCGACATGGCCGAACTATTAAAACGCATGGCCCTCGAAGGCCACGGCCTGGCCTGGCTACCCCAGAGCAGCATCGCCAATGAACTGGCAGAAGGCAAACTCGTACGCGCTGGCGGTGAGCAGTGGGCTATGGAGATGGACATACGGCTGTACCGGGCGGTGGATAACAAGAATCCGGTGTTGCTGAAGTTGTGGGGGGCGCTGGGTGGGCGTCAGGGGGAGTAACGAATTTGTCGATGTCTCCTGTATCACGGTAATGCTCGCAACCGGATAAGCGTAGGTGCGATTAGCGCAAGCGTAATCGTACAACTACCAAATCACGATTTCGTCTCACATTGGGATTGAAGGATAACAAAGGGACCATCTCTTTTGGCCTGATCTCGTAGATCATTCAATCTTGTTTCCAACCGCCCGGCTTCTACGCAACCAATAACGACAAATCCAAATGACTTTCCAAATAAGACTTGCAGCATAAAACTATTTTTGTCAGATGAGATTGAAAGCTTAATTTCAAATTGATCGTCTAAGTATTTCCCTGAACGTACAATTGGAGGAACTTCTCCATCAATAGATTTAAAAATATCAGAAACAATATAATTTCCATGCAAAAAAATTTGCGCATTGGTAAACCAGTTCATCAGAAGACAACCATCCAAAGGAAACGCCTTGCCAACGTATTGATAATAAACTCCTTTTACTAATTTTGATGCCAGCACAGCGACTGCCTTATGGAAAACATCTGGCAACTTCATTGCAGCAATATCTTGATGTGCCTGACCAGAAACTGGATTAATACCCAACCTCTTGTTTAAGTTACGTTCTTCCAAAGCTGTTGGTTTCATATTCTGAATAAGGTTTGGGTATTGCCGGTTTGCACTTTTAACTAAACCACTAAGTGCACCATCCTGATCTCCCTGGCCATCGTTTTGACCTATACGCGCTAGTACAGCTATTAACAAATCATCGTTTGTAGAACCATGATTGCATTCAGCGCATGAAGGAAACTCGAACCCCTCTGGCCATTTACGTCCTTGAAACATAGCGCGTGGAGGACAATGCTCTACTGTTGTGGCTTTTTCCACTCCGCCGCAAAATATGCATAACGGATTTTCTTGTAGAAAACTCTTGCGGCGGCGCGTTGCGGATCCCATGCATTTCTCCATTTTTTGTGTCACCACGCGATAAATTTACACTAGCTTGCAATTGTCAACCACCACTAGTTTTTCTACCGCGCAACGTAATTGCACACATCCTCAGCTTCACTTTGCCTGAACCGAATTTGCACAGATGGACCCCAGCCTGCGCTTGGATGACCTGAATATCTATACTTGGGCGCTACGTACTTTGCTTCGGTAAGGATCAAAGAGCAATGTCAGGTTAACTCTCCTGACCGTAAGGCGCCTTGTAAGATACCGGATATTGAGCCCACGTAGATACGATTACCTAGCGTAATCGTACGCATGCCGCATGCAATGTGAATCACCTTAGCGCTCTCCCCACATCATAAGGGCAGCTCCCACAATCACCAATGCCCAGCTCATCAATTCGGTTTTTCTCATTGATGAGACACACTCTTTCACCTCCTCTGGTTCGCGCTCAAAAACCAAAGTTAATTTCCTGATTGAGCTTTTCCAGAAAAGATATTCGAAAGTGCCATGGCGATACAATCGGTCTGCGTACTGCACGGAAGCATGCATGATATCTGGATGGTAACGTCGTGCCCGCAACTCAGTCACCCATCCGCAAATCACCCCCAATATAAACAAGGTAAATCCATATGGCATGTTAGTCTGCTTTCTCTGTTTTTTCTGCACTCGCGTTTATCTTGCATGGCCGTGCAGACATTATAAACCCGTCTACTTTTTACTGAAGGCTGCCTGCGAATAAAGGGGGGCGGTAGTTACACACCTGCGTCCCGTCGTCACAGTTCCGGGAGCAATCGCAAGGCGCAAGCCAGTACGTGGCGATTAGGTTCAATCTTCATCCACTTTAGCGCAACTTATTCCAAACAATGTAATAAGTGTAACTAAGTTAAATTTTTATTAATATATTTGATGTTAATGTTATATTTTTATTGCAATCTGGAAAGTCTTATTTTGTCAATCAGGTCAATTTATCACTCGAAAAGGAAATGCCATGACTTCAACAGTACATCAACTCACCAAGGGTTCTGAAGCGAAGTTCAAGAAAACAGACCGCAAGCGCTACTTTGCCCCGGCTCTGCTGGCACTTTGTGCCAATCTGTTTTTGCTGCCCCAGGCAAGTGCAGATCAAACCATCTCGGCGATGGCTGGCCCTTGGCCAATCACCATCAGGACTTGCTCTTACGATGCCGGTGCCGTCTGTTCACTGACATGGAGAGGTAAGGAATTCATCAACGACTATGATCATGGCCGGCAACTGCAATCCGCTTCATCGTTTGACAATTTAGGGGAAAGTTTTAATCCAACCGAAGCTGGCGCAGCGGTACCGTATAACGGCGTCAATCCAAGCGCGAGCAGCAGTATCCTGCAAGGAGAATGGGCAACCAGCAATGTGCTGGCGACACAGACCAGGATGGCATTCTGGTATCCGGTAGGAGGGAACCAGGTTTCCAATCATATTCTCAACAAGCGGATCACCATTGGTCTGCCCAACATGCCGCATGTGATTGAGTATCTGACGCAATTTACCATCCCGAGTAATGAAACACATTCTTTCGGCGTATTTGAGGCCCTGACAGGTTATATGCCGCCAGAGTTTTCCAAGTTCTATACATTCGATGTCAGGAACAACGCCGTCATGGAAGCCCCGCTAAGCGATGGGCCTGGTGAGCAAAATCTGCCCGTCATTTTTTCTACGCCAGATGGTGGATGGGCAATGGGGATTTATTCGCCAGAAGCGCCACAACCTACGTTCGCAGGCCTTGGCTATGGTCGCTTCAGGTTTCCAGATACGGTGAAATGGAATAATGTATTTCGCATCTACAATCCATCTGGCACCTATCACTTCAGGTCTTATGTCATTGTAGGGTCACTGGAAAACGTGAAAGTTTCAATGACGCAGTTGTATAACTACGTGCATTGAGATTTGCCGTAGATTCCCATTTATCATCAGGTAGTGATGCGGGCATCCGGAACGCTGCAATGCACCGGGTGCCTGGCTACCAGAGACAATCAGCCTCTTCGGGCCTGCCCGCATTACAGGGTATAAATGGTACGCACGGCGCGCCCTGCTCTTCCGGCGTGAAAACCGTACTTCCTTACACCTGAAAATTATTTTCCACCGCCACCACTACTCCTGTAGCAAACCCTGCCATTTCCCCCCACATGCCGCCACCGCATCAAAGTATGCGTAATCAGAATAAGTAGGCCGTCTTAATTATCTACACTGCGTTGCGAAGTGTATTCATCTGCCTTTCATGGCCGGTGCCATACATGCAAACCAAACCCACCCAACCACCAGGAGTTTATTTTGTCCATACCAGCGACCAGGATAGAGCACGATTTGCTCGGCGACCGTGCCGTACCGGCAGATGCTTATTACGGCGTGCACACCTTGCGCGCGATTGAAAACTTCCCGATTACGGGCACGCCCATCTCCAGCTACCCAGAGCTGGTGGCGGCGCTGGCGAGTGTCAAGCAGGCGGCGGTGGTCGCTAATCGCGGCCTTGGCTTGGTCAGTGATGAACATGCCAAAGCGATTATCAATGCTTGCGAAAAAATTCGCCAGGGTGGCTTTCGTGCGCATTTTGTAGTCGATGTGATACAGGGTGGCGCGGGTACTTCTACCAATATGAATGCAAATGAAGTCATCACCAATATCGCGCTCGAAGAGCTGGGTTATGCGCGCGGCAGCTACAATATCTTGCATCCGAATGAGCAGGTCAACCTGAGCCAGAGTACCAATGACGTTTATCCCACGGCCTTGCGGATTGCAGCTTACCAGGGCATCTTGCGTCTTGTGAGTGCGATGGAGGTATTGAAAACATCTTTTCATAACAAGGCGCTGGAATTCAAGGATGTGCTGAAGATGGGCCGCACGCAATTGCAGGATGCGGTGCCGATGACGCTGGGCCAGGAGTTCAGCACTTATGCAGTCATGATAGACGAAGACCAGGAACGCCTGCGCGAAGCGGCCAAGCTGATGTGCGAGATCAACCTCGGTGCAACGGCGATAGGCACGGGCATCAATACCCACCCTGATTATGCGCGCCTGGCCTGCCAGGCTTTGCAGGACATCACTGGCATACCGGTCAGCACTTCACCCAACCTCGTTGAGGCAACGCAGGATGTAGGTTCGTTTGTGCAGTTGTCGGGCGTGTTGAAACGTGTTGCCGTCAAGCTGTCGAAGATGTGCAATGACTTGCGGCTGTTGTCCAGCGGCCCGCGTGCGGGTTTTGGTGAAATCAATCTACCTGCGGTGCAGGCTGGGTCCAGCATCATGCCGGGCAAGGTCAACCCTGTGATACCTGAAGTGGTGAACCAGATTGCCTTTGAAGTGATCGGCAATGATGTCACCATCAGCTTTGCGGCAGAGGCTGGGCAATTGCAGTTGAATGCCTTTGAACCCATCATCGCGCACAGCCTGTTCAAGAGTGTGTCGCACCTCAGTAATGGCTGCATGGTGCTGGCAGAACGCTGTGTCGATGGCATCACCGCCAACCATGAACGCCTGCGCGAAATCGTCGAAAACTCCATAGGCATCGTCACTGCCCTCAACCCTTACATAGGTTACAGCGCCGCCACCGAAGTCGCGCAACAAGCCCTGCTGAGTGGCAAGAGCGTGTATAGCCTGGTGCTGGAAAAGAAACTGCTGACTGAAGTGCAGCTGAAAGAAATCCTGCAACCGCAAAGGCTGACGATGCCACGCCAGGTGGAAATAAGCGAAGCGCTGATGACGAAATAAGGCGCAACCGCAACCAAAAAAATTTGAGCAAACAAACCTGAGGAGACACAAATGAAAAAAAACAGACTAACCACATGGATCATCACCGGCATGGTGCTGGGGCTGATCACTGGCTATATCTGCCACCGCTATGCGGCAGATGCCGCGCAGGCCAAGACCATTGCCGGTTACTTCAGCATCGTCACCGACATCTTTTTACGCCTGATCAAGATGATCATTGCACCGCTGGTGTTCACCACTCTGGTAGCGGGCATGGCGCATAGCGAGCCGGGCTCGATAGGCCGGGTGGGCTTGAAGGCGATGAGCTGGTTCATTACCGCATCTTTGATTTCGCTGGCGATAGGCCTGCTGTTCTCTAACCTGTTTGAACCTGGCCGTTCGCTGGCGCTGGCTTTGCCAGATGTGAATGCGAGCACCAAGCTGGCGACTGGCTCGCTGAACCTCAAGGATTTTTTGACGCATGTATTCCCGCGCAGTTTCTTTGAGGCGATGGGCAATAACGAGATTTTGCAGATCCTGGTGTTCTCCATCTTCTTTGGTTTTGCCCTGTCTTCACTCAAAGGCAATGGCCCGCGTGTGTTGGTCAGTGCGATAGAAGAAACCGCCAACACCATGCTGAAGATCACAGACTATGTCATGCGCTTTGCGCCGATAGGCGTGTTCGCTGCCGTGGCTGCGGCAATCACCGTGCAAGGGCTGGAAGTGGTGCTCACGTATGGCAAGTTCCTCGGCAGCTTCTTCCTGGCGCTGGCCTTGTTGTGGGTGATTTTGATTGCAGTAGGTTTTCTGTTCCTCGGGCGCGAGGTATTCCGCCTGATGGGCCTGATCAAGGAACCGATGATCATTGCCTTTTCTACCGCCAGCAGTGAAGCGTCTTATCCCAAGACCATAGAGCAACTTGAAAAGTTCGGCGTCAGCAGCAAGATCACCGGCTTTGTGCTGCCATTGGGTTATTCCTTCAATCTCGATGGTTCCATGGTGTATCAGGCCTTTGCCGTAATGTTCATCGCCCAGGCGTATGGCATAGAGATGAGCCTGTCGCAGCAGATCACCATCCTGCTGGTGCTGATGGTATCGAGCAAGGGCATGGCTGGTGTATCCCGCGCATCACTCGTGGTAGTGGCGGCAGTGCTGCCCATGTTCAACCTGCCAGAAGCTGGCCTCTTGCTGATCATGGGCGTAGATCAGTTCCTCGACATGGGGCGCACTGCCACCAATGTACTGGGCAACAGCATTGCCACCTCAGTGGTGGCGAAATGGGAAGAAGGCAAGGAGCCCGTTGCCAGTGGTGTGCCGGCGAATGAGGCTTATGAGGAGCATGAACCAGTGTTGGCGAGGGCGGCGAATAGTTAAGGTAGCGAAATATTGGTTGTGCTTGCAGGGATGGCGCGCGTGAGTGTGCTGTCCTTTTTTTAGGGTGCGCCGTGCGCACCTTTGAATCAGGATCAAAACATGGAAATGAAAATTTCGCTTGAGATATACTAAATTTTTAAAAATCACGCGACATGCGACATGATGAACAAAATAAGGGCCATGAGCTGGATCAACGAAGTCTGCGGTGCAGGCTGGCTGCCATTGGTAGAAGACGTATTTGATCAATTACCTGCAGATGTACAGGTAGAGCAAGTCTATCAAAAATATGGTTCCTTGCGTTTTGACCTTATTCCTCGCAGGTGTGCGTTTGCCTCTTACGTTAAGAGTATAGAAGAACGTAGCTTGAGCATGTGTGAAATATGCGGAGAGCCAGGTACAGAAAAGATTGTCGATTCTTGGGTCAGGACGCGATGTGAAATCCATAGTTAACAATATTTGCTTGCGTAAAACGAGCAGGCGGTTTTTGTAGGGTGCGCCGTGCGCACCAGCTCATGGTCTAGGCAATACGAATACACGCTAATGCAGCGGTGCGCACAGCGCACCCTACTCGTGATCGGCGTTTTGCACAGGCTTTTGCTGCCACGCCAGAATGCCACCCACCAGCAGCGTCAGGCCAGAGAATATCAGGCCACGTTCCAGCCCGCCCTGGCCGTCGGCTATCCAGCCCACGATGGTGGGGCCGACAATCTGGCCCAGCGCAAATACGGTGGTGAAGGCGCTGATGCCTGCTGACCAGGCTTCTGGCCTGGCGTTGTGCCGCACCAGTGCGGTGGTGGATGCAACGGCGGACAAGAACACCGCACCAAACAAAATGCCGGACGCAAACACGGCAAAGACATTGCTGCTCAGTGCGGGCAGCAAGGCCGCGACACCCGCCAGCGCAGTCAATATCGCGAGCGACTGGCCGCCCTTGTAGCGGTCCAGCATGCCTGCCCAGATGCGTGATGAAGCCAGCACGGCCAGCCCCAGCAGGGAATAAAAGCCAGTGATGGCTGGCGCTGGCATGCCCTGTTCTTTCAACAGCGCGACGACAAAGGTCATATAACCTATATAGCCGGCACCAAACATGAAATAACCTGCCAGACCAAAGCCAAACGCCTTGATGCTGAACGCACTTTTGGCACCAGCCTGCCCTGGCAAATCCTGTATCGCCCTGATGGGCAGGCTCATGACTATGGTTGCCAGCAGGCAGGCAGCGCCCATCGCCAGCCACGGCCATTGCCAGGCATGTTCGACATGCTGCGCCTGTGCAGCAGCCAAGGTGGCAGGTACCAGCAAGGCAGACAGGGTAATGCCAAAACCAGTGCCACCGTAATAAAGGCCTATCAATAAACCTGCCCGTGCCGCATGCAAGCCACCAAGGCGCGAAATCAATACGCCACCCGCAATAAAAATCAGTGCGCTCGATATGCCCGCGAGTATGCGTTGCAACAGCAAAAACCCGGTGGCAGTGACCATGCCGGACACCAGCATGAATATGCCCGTCAGCACCGCGCCGCCAGTCAACAGGCTATGCGCACGATAGCGCCGCATCAGCAGGGGCGTAATCAGTGCACCTAAAAAATAGCCGAGGGCATTGCCGGTATTCATCACCCCGGCCAGCAGGTAAGACCAGCCTAGGTCGGCGCGCATGGGTGGCAGCAGCAGGCCGTAAGAAAAGCGCGACAGGCCCAGTGCAATTGCCGCCCCCAGCGACAGTGCCAGGGCAGTCAGGACGGGGCGTTGTGCGGGGAAATGACTGAACAGCCTGGGCATGGTGATAGTGGTCATGGTAAGCAATTCAAGTAAGGTTGCTGGCAGCCAGGCAACAAGTTTTAGCTTCCTGCGATAAAATGGCTGTGAGTATAGTCCTGCCCCCCATTTTATAGACAAGCCTACCAACTACAAACGCAATTTACACATGTGTCGTATGAACTAAATTCATGAGTAACCCGCTACTCCACCTGCCGCCGCTGGATGCCATCCGTGGTTTTGTTGCCGTCGCCCGGCGCATGAGCATCACCGTTGCGGCAGAAGACCTGTGTCTGACGCAATCTGCCGTCAGCCGCCAGATACAAAGCCTGGAAGAACATCTGGGCAGCAAACTGCTGATACGCAAGCACCGCGCCATCGCCCTGACCCCGGCGGGTGAACAATTGCTAAAACTGGCCTCGCCGTGGCTGGATCAACTCGCTGAATTTTCAGCTTCGCAGCGGCAACAGTTGCAGTCGCGCCCGGTCACCATGACATCGGCAGTCAGCGTGACTGGCTTGTGGATTTTGCCCATGCTCGGTGCTTTTCAGGCGGCGCATCCCAATATCGATGTGCGGGTATCTGCCGACAACCGCATGCTGGACCTGAAGAAAGAAGGTCTGGACATGGCGATACGCTATGCCCGCGCGGCGGATGTGCCAGCGCAGGCGATCAGGCTGTTTGGTGAAAAAATCATGCCGGTAGCCTGCCCCGCCATCGCCGCCCGCGCCTTTGGCGAGCCTGAGGGCTTGCTCAGGGAAGTCTTGCTCGAACTTGATGAACGCGCCCTGCCCTGGCTGCGCTGGTCAGACTGGCTGAGCGCCACCGGCCTGCTCAGCATCAAACCCGACGCCAAACCCAAGGCCTACCTGCACCTGAACCAGTACGACCAGGTCATCCACGCCGCGCTTGAAGGCCATGGCATAGCCCTGGGCCGCGCCGCACTGCTGCAACCCATGCTCAAGGATGGCCGCCTGGTAGCCCTCGAAGACCCGCGCCTGGGCAACAGCGACTATGCCTACTGGCTCATCGTTGAATCCACTACACCACGCGCTGATGTACAGGTGTTCAGGGACTGGATTATTGCAGCAGCAAAGCAAGCGGATCAAACAGCTGAAAGCTCGGCGGACGCCTGAGACCAGGGCATTGATCTGCGCTGAACTGCACCATCACCGTGACGTAGGGCCCATTGCAATGCCCTACCTCTGCATGGTGCGATTTTTCTGTAGGGTGCGTTTCAACGCACCAAATCGCCAATAATCAACAACGTGAAGAAAGACGGTGCGT
The DNA here is from genome assembly GCF_009937955.1 of Undibacterium sp. KW1. NCBI lineage: Bacteria > Pseudomonadati > Pseudomonadota > Betaproteobacteria > Burkholderiales > Oxalobacteraceae > Undibacterium > Undibacterium sp. KW1. The sequence goes on from NZ_AP018439.1 coordinate 4,795,758, forward strand.
CAAGACGCACCCTACGGGCTGTTTTGGTTGCAGGCAGGAATTTGAGAGCGTAAGATATCTTTCAGAAGATAAGCGGCCAGGATCATAATGAAAAAAGCAAGAGCATCTTTTTGGGAACAGTCTGCAGGCTTTTATCTTGGCGCTGGCTTCGTCGGAGAAATACCGTTGACACTGTTTTTGAAAATGGACATCAGCCGCCAATTTCTCGACAGGTACGTCGATTGGCCACCACCAGTTTGGTTAGTAATGATGCTGGCGCTAGTCGCTTACGTTTTTACATGCTGGGCAAGCTATCAATTAGGGTTTGGGGAATGAAATTTTTCCAGACAGATGTCGCCGCAAATATGGCGAATATCTGGTGTGGTTTTTCTGTAGGGTGCATTTCAACGCACCAAATCACCAATAATCAACAACGTGAAGAAAAACGGTACGTCAAGACGCACCCTACTGGCTACGGGCTAGGTGCGATTGCGCCCCGTCGATTACATTGGCGCCCCAGGTTTGTCACTGAGATATCTGTCCTCTTCCGCAAAAACTGACTTTTTTAATGCCCGCCAGCTTATAAACTCTACTACCATCAGCAGAGCCAGCAGGACAACCTGCGTACCGGGTCGCCAGGGGGAGAAAGCAGACGCGATGATGAGAAGCGGAAGCGCAGTCAATTCTGCCCTGCTCCTGTACGGAATAGTCCGGTCCCTTAGAAAAGCCTGACAATGTGGGCATTGCGGCTTATAAGATTGTGGCCGGTACCATTTCACATTGGGCGGCCATAGTCCAGTGCCAACCTGGTCAAAACGGCAGGCGCAATCCGGGCAGCGGTACTTGCCGGTATGCTGTGCCGTGTTTGGTGCTAAAAATTCTGGTTCGCAATGTGGGCAAACCATATTCGGCGTAGCCAGACGAGCGCCGCAATTGGCACATTGAGTTACGCTATCGTTCATGAACTCTGGGCTCTGTTTTATTAAATAGGGATGGATCAAGTTCGAAGTGCCGTCGGTACGATTAGCGCAGCGTAATCGTACGTATGTTCGGCCAGAAAATTACAGAAACACATCAAGCTGCCCTGTTCTGAACTGCCGGAAGAAAAAGATTTTACTCTACAATTTCCCGAGAAAACAAACTTCGAGAAAAGCAGAATTTTGCTGACATGCGTGCGATTACGCTGAGCCAAGAGCCTGGAAAAAATCTGTGCCATGCACAACGCATACATGCGGCGCATTGCAATCCGCCCCACGGCGATGGCCTTGATACACAGCATGAGCATTTTGCAGGGTGCGCCGTGCGCACCGGCTCAGCTCCTTATCAATATTGACGTACAGCATCTATTGCTGCGCACGGCGCACCCCGCCCCCCTCATTGATGTCTTTCAAAGTTTTTTAAAAATATTTAAAAAGAAGTGTAAGTAATCTGAAATCCGTCCGACTGATGCTTAAGTTCTGCTTGTTGATGCTTACAGCAAGGCAAGCAAAGGACTTGGTTTGACTTTCAATCATGTTTCAAAAGTCGTTGGCAGTATTTAGAACTCATTTCATAAATAGGATGAGTGCGAACAAGACGATTTGGGATGCAGTGCAAGGCGTGGTCCGCTGCTAAGGCTCCTGCCTTAGCGAGGGCCACAACGCCGCAATGCGCCCAAATCGTCAGTTCCCGGAGGGTTTACCTCATAGCGCGTGCTGGACAGCGTTGGACTCGTTATCAATAGGCAAAGCTATTGACTGCCTCGTCCGCCTTGCCAGCCCACGCTATGAGGCAAACGCATCTCACCCTATTTATGAAATGAGTTCTAATTACCTTCACTTATTTTATATTTTACGGAGAACACATCATGAAAAAATCTATCCAAACTGGCGCCCTGATCGCTGCTGCTGCCGCTACTCTGGCTTTGTCTGGTTTTGCTGTTGCTGCTACAAGCACCATCAGCGCCGGTGACAAGGTACATTGTGCTGGCATCAATAGCTGCAAAGGTACTAGCGACTGCAAAACAGCAGAAAACGCATGCAAAGGCCAAAATTCTTGCAAAGGCCATGGTTTTGTAGCAACTGCTGCTGGTCAATGCCTGGCCAAAGGCGGCAAGATCATTGATCTGGATAAATAATCCAGCTTAATCGATGAAATGCGCTGGCCGACTCTCAGGCTGGCGCATTTTCTGTTTTCACTCCATATATCTTCATCATGACAAATCCCCTCACCTCTTCCAGCTTTGGCCTGGGTTTGCGTACCGACCATTATCTGTCCATACTGGCCGATAAACCGGCAGTCGATTGGTTCGAGATTTTGTCTGAAAACTATATGGTGCCCGGTGGTAAGCCGCTGGCGATGCTCGATGCCATACGCGCTGATTACCCTGTCGTCATGCATGGCGTATCGATGTCCATCGGTACACCCGAAGGCCCGTCGGATGACTACCTGCGTGACTTGAAGAAGTTGATGGACAGAGTTGAACCGATGTGGGTATCTGACCATATCTGCTGGACGGGTGTGCATGGCAAGAATATGCATGACCTGTTCCCGCTACCGTATAACGAAGAAACCATCAAGCTCGTGGTCAACAATGTGCGTTGCGTGCAGGATGTGCTGGGGCGCAGGCTGGTGCTGGAGAATGTATCCAGCTATCTGCAATACAGCAGCGACAGCATGCCTGAGTGGGAATTTGTCGCGGCCATTGCAGAACAGGCTGACAGCATGATTTTGCTGGACGTGAATAATATCTATGTCAGCAGTATCAACCATGGCTTTGATGCGATGGACTATCTGCGCGGCATACCGCTGAACCGCGTGCAGCAAATCCACCTCGCAGGCCATAGCGACCACGGCACGCATATCGTTGATACCCATGACCAACCGATTGCCGACCCGGTGTGGGACTTGTATGCGCAGGCAATACGCCGCTTTGGTGCGGTGCCGAGCATGATAGAGCGCGATGACAATATCCCGCCGCTGGCCGAACTGGTGGCAGAGTTGGAGCAAGCTCGCCGTATTTGCGCTGACATACTTTCACCAGCTATCGCGGCATGAAGCTGACAAAAAAACGTGACGATGATGAATACCACGCAAACCCTGCAAACGGATTTCCAGCAATTTATTTTAGGCCAGCGTGATGCGCTCAGCATGCACAAGCACCTGGCCGAGACACCAGGCCTGGGGCGTGATGCCAGGCTGGATATTTATTACCAGGCTTACCGCCTGCGCCTGCGCGATGCCTTATCCGAGGCTTACGGCAAGACCCATGCTTATCTTGGTGATGATTTGTTTTCCCAGGCGTGCGCGACCTACATAGACGCCCACCCTTCGTCGTACCGCAATCTGCGCTGGTTTGGTGATGCATTTGCAGAGCAGTTGCGCACGCAGTTTGTCGAACACCCGCAAGTCGCCGAACTGGCACAGTTTGAATGGGCGCTGGGCCTGGCCTTTGATGCGCCTGATCACGCCATCCTGAGCCTGCCTGATCTGGCAAGCGTGCAAGACTGGGAAACCGTGGCTTTGCGCACCAGCGGCTCTTTGCAATTCATCCCCATGCAGTGGAACAGCGTGGCGATCTGGCTGGCCCTGAATGAAGACAGCGCCCCGCCCGATCCGGTATCAACACAGCAGGCAACGACCTGGATAGTCTGGCGCAAGCAGTTGCAGGCGCATTTCAGGTCCTTGAGCGCAGCAGAAGCGCAGGCGCTGGCGCAACTGGGTGCAGGCAGGCGCTTTGCCGATGTCTGTGAACAGGCGGCAGAAAATAATCCAGAGATCGCCGGTGAGATAGGCGGCTGGTTGCAGACCTGGGTGGTGGATGAAATGCTGGTGGAGGCGGTGGAGGCGTAACAGAATTGTTGCCATAGCCGTCATTTAAAAAAAACGATAGCAATCCAGTAGGGTGCGCCGTGCGCACCGCTGCATAGCCGTACATTAATATTGCCAGGACCATCAAACGGTGCGCACGGCGCACCCTACTTCTGACATCAGGCCGCCGCTCCCGCAAATCATCATCGCCGTATATGATGCTCTCTGAAGACCACTCACCACAGAGGCACAGAGACACAGAGAAAACCCAAAGAGATTGCTGAAAGATTTGTACAGGATACGGCCTGAGATCGGGTGGCACATACATGCCATATTCACGCGATGTGTCGTATGAACCTATGGTCCCGTTCACATAAATCTCCAACGCCGTGCATGACGCCCATATGCGGCGCATTGCAATGCGCCCTGCCATGATCTTCTTGCACGCATCGCCGTCAACCTGCCCCTACATCCC